>NZ_FOJF01000001.1:0-141102 GCF_900110995.1 Chitinophaga sp. YR573 | reverse complement strand
GCGGATGATGTAGCGCAGGTCCTCATTTGAAGGTGATTGCTTCAGCAGCTGTTCCCAGGCTTCATTGCGCTTATCAGTGTATTCGATGATGTAGCGCAGGTCCTCATTTGAAGGTGATTGCTTCAGCAGCTGTTCCCAGGCTTCATTGCGCTTATCAGTGTATTCGATGATGTAGCGCAGGTCCTCATTTGAAGGTGATTGCTTCAGCAGCTGTTCCCCGGCTTCATTGCGCTTATCAGTGTATTCGATGATGTAGCGCAGGTCCTCATTTGAAGGTGATTGCTTCAGCAGCTGTTCCCCGGCTTCATTGCGCTTATCAGTGAAGCGGATGATGTAGCGCAGGTCCTCATTTGAAGGTGATTGCTTCAGCAGCTGTTCCCCGGCTTCATTGCGCTTATCAGTGAAGCGGATGATGTAGCGCAGGTCCGAGTTTGATTTGCCTTGTAAATTTTCCATTTTAAAATATGTTAGAGGTTGATAATTGATTTTTAATATCAGGCCCAATACTTTTTGCATCGAGCCTGATATGGATTTCCCAATAGTTACTTTTCATTATTTAATATTTCCTATTGTTTCATCGGGTTCGTCTCCGATGGCATGCGGTATATCGCATGGTTGAAGTTCTCTGTACTTCATTTTTTAGATTGAGAAGTGATAACTGCATTTCTCCCTTTTATCGGCGCGATCCGTTTACCGCGTGCAGTGTTTAAATCCGGTGTCTGTTTCTCATTTGGATATGACCGTCCTCTTTTAAAACAACTTGTGGAGGAAGCCGGAATCGAACCAGCGTCAAGGCTTACGTTCCTCTACATTAGCCACTCATGTTATTCCCCCGGTGCGCCGGCAGACCTTCCGGCTATAATACTCAACTTTGAAAAGGGTATTAATCTCAAAAGTCTCGTGGCCTGTACTAACTTATTTCATATAATTGTCAGCTTAGTGCTGTTCTCCTCAGAAGAATAACCAGCTCCTGAAAAGGAGCCGGTGTTATCCCAAAATTCCACGTTATGAAAAACTGATACAAAAAGTTTGGCCGGGTTATTCATATCTGGACGCCTTTTTTACACTCCGCGTACCGGCCACCTGTTTCAATAAAATGATTGCCACGCCACACTTCAATCCCTTCGCGATCTCATACAAAGGCTGGCAATCAATATTTTTAATTCAAAGAACTTCTGTAGTGAGACAGCAGGTGGATACCTGCTGTATGCTTTCTTTAACCTATATCTCTATTGTATAATCAAACCCCAATCTTATATTACTTTCTGAAGTGCCGTAGCAAAAATGGAGCGATCAACAACGTGACAAACAACAATAAGCCAATGACACGGAGTGCAGCGTCGTCTCTGTTCTTGATGCGCACCTTCTCCTGTATGTACTCTCTCTTCATAATGAATTATCTTGCAACGTGATTTGAATATTGATTCGGCTATTTCCGGATTATATCCTCCTGGAAAGATTTCAGAGAAATCTTGACTCAATTCAGGAATAAATTCAATTATAGCTTTCCTGTATTTTGTCAGTTCCTCAACCAGGTTACGGGCCTCTTCCTTTGTATGATAATAGTATTCTACTACGCTCTTACCCCTCGTTGCCCTAATAACCCCTTTCATGACATTTCATGAGCGATTTCGGAGAGCATTTCCTCAATGCTAACCCTACGATTATGAAACAAAATATTAGGCTCATTTGAATCTGCTTTTGAACGTGATTCAATTGCTTCAGCTTTAGTCTGTAACATCAATGTGATGAACAATCCTGCTGATAATACCAATGCACTCGCCAAATAAATCATAGCATACAATTTTTCAGATAAATAAATCATTCTGATCACTCATTTCAATCCACCGGTGACGCTTCCGGATTCTCTTCTTCAATGCCTTCCAACCTTCTGTTACATAGAACATAATAGCAAACCATATCACAACCAGAGTAAACAATATCAGCTCATAGATGAACTTCCAAGGAACAAAGATTGCTATCAGGACCACTACTGATATTCCTCCGATCAAAAGCCAGAGAAGATCCAGTAGATTATTAATGATATGTGCCATGATCATGAGATTGAAAGTTTATCCCAGGCGATGGGATCAAAGCCCGGTTATGGAAGCTTATTTATCGAAACGTTCTTCGGAAGTATCATAATCACAAACCATGCGATGGCGATAATCCATGCGGGAATTAATATGTAGAACATCACAATGATTTTATAAGGTGTGAATTGAATATTTTAATCCGCTCCATGCATTCAGTATGAACATTGAAGAACTCCATCTTATCCACTTCTACCATTCTATCAATATTATATAGAGTGTCTGGAGTGCAAATAACGATGTTGGTATAATCCTGTTGTAAGGAAACCGTTACTGCTGTTTTCTCATTAATTATTGCCACATACCTAAAGGAAAGCAAAGAGTCTTTATAATAAGAAGGAATTGCTACCTCCCGTGTAAAGACCGTTTCTGCCCTTTCAGTCTGAGTTAATATGATAGTGTTTGACATAACGCGTGAATTGTGTCAATTAAGGATTGACATGCCTTATAGATCGTGATAGTTAGTTGACACCAGGCAATGACCATCAGGGCGCCGGAAAATACGAGCAACACTGCGCAGCCTAGCCATGGAACAATTCCCCGGATCACTTTCCGTAGTTAATGAAGTGACGAATCAGCCCCCCCCTGGTAAGTGTGAGTATTGCTAGTCCAATAACCACCGGTGCCATGGCTACCATATAATTCGGAATCCCAGGTACGTAGGTCTGTGTCAGAAAAGTGGATATCGTGTTCATCGTGAAGTGTATAAAGAAGGTGAAAGAATAAGACTACCAATACCAGTTATTACCCTCAATAACATGAGACTCTTCGAGTGCCGGATTATAGAAGGCAACTCTTTCCTTCTCAGGAAGAGCAATAACTTCCTGAGAAGCGCGCAACCTGGACCAGCCAAATATGTGCTTCTTTGTAAGAAGGCGAACAAATTGTCCGCACACAATTGCTTGTGTATAGCCTCTGTTTTCTTCAAATACAATAGCATTTGAAACAAAAGAAGGTGATGTAGAGACAATGTTTGACATAACTGAATATTGAATAGTTATTAATTATTTGGCAAAAAGATTCTACCCTGAAACTTCAGCGAAGTTTTCAGCATGTGCCTTTGCTTTAATTTTTAGAGACTTATTTTTCTTTCTTAGAAGTGTACTTGTATTTACCAGTAATTGCCCGAATCCGGATATCAGAAATTATATCCTCCTGCTTCTTCCTCCTTAGGTTCCTGGCCGGTGGAGCAGAAATAAACTCCTCCACCTTACCAAGGGCCTTCTCGACAGTCTTCCGGAGTGTCAATAACTCTATCCTTAATTCAGATAATTCCTGCTGTGTCATTCTGCACGATTTTATCACCTAAAAATGTGCGTATCTTATTCGCTATATCCACTTGTAAATTCTTACCAGCAATAGCATTGTAAATCGTATGCCTACTTACATTAGCCGCAATTGCAGCAGAAATCATAGTACCGTGTCCAGTTACCTTCGTTTTCAACCTCCGCCTTTCACCTGGTGTCAAC
This sequence comes from Chitinophaga sp. YR573, assembly GCF_900110995.1. Classification (GTDB taxonomy): domain Bacteria; phylum Bacteroidota; class Bacteroidia; order Chitinophagales; family Chitinophagaceae; genus Chitinophaga. Next base: position 137,540 of record NZ_FOJF01000001.1, on the reverse strand, counting down.
TTTACCTTTAATTCTGCTATATTTGCGTTAGACATTTGTTTATCCTTTTGTTGATACAAATCTAACACAGATTTTCTGATAAAAACACATAAAACACAGATTTTCTGATAATTTAGAAATTATTCAATCCATGTTACATTTTGTTAAATGAAACTTAAAGAACAGTACAAAGAACTTGTTAAAACCATTAAAAGTAGATCTAAGGAGGGTGGCATAAGATTGCGAAATGAGGATATAGCTAAAAGGATGGGGTATAATTCTAACTACTTCTCGACTTTAACTGGAGAAAGCGGCACCGTTACACAACAACATATAGATGTACTTAAAACATATTTTCAAGATGAACTTGCAGGCATAATTAAACCTGCTAGTTCAGGAGATCCAGTTAATAGAGAAAGGGCTATAATTAAGATGTTGTATCAGCGTTTGGCAAAGTCTGAGTCTGAACGGTTGGGGATTCCAATTGAGAAGGTAATGGACGAAATGGATCGCGATACCATGATAGCATGGCGAGATCTGGAATCTGAGGATAAGGGGAAACATTAACTAGCTGCTTTTTCTTGCTTCTCTTTTTCATGTCGTGGTGTTTGCTGCAATAATATAGCGTTGTTACGCAGTGTTACTACGTAGTGCGCATAAAGGTTTGAAAATAAATTGATAGTGTTTGGAAGGACCTGCATAGGGTGGCTTACAACAAACATATTCCCCAAAGGATTGTAATACAATAGTATTAAAATACAGTTAAATTTTTGTTAAGCGTTTGTTATTTACTTTATTTTTATTAATCGAATATTTGTAATAAATAATATTAAAATAAAATACATTAACACCAAAACGTATGAAGAACTTATTAATTCCACTATTCCTTTTTTATAGTTTCATGTCTTATGCTCAATCATTTTTTGTATCCGGCAAGGATACTCGCAGTAATGAGCATGTAGAACAAAAAATAAAGTTTGAAGGGTACAAAATTGCTGTTGATTCGTTAAAATCTGATTATACAGTACAACTTCTGATTGATGGAGAATATAATGTAGTAAGTTTCAAAAGGTCATATCAAGGATATATCAGGATAATTAATTCAAATACCGGTCTGGAAGTTGGACGCACAAAGATTATTAAAAGGAATCCTGCAGTATTTAACGGTTATAATGCCTCATACGATATATTCAGCATCATTTCGAAAAGATATTTAGCACAAGAGCTTAAAAAGTGTATCACTATTCATTCTTAATTACTTTCCATTAGTTGTAATACTCCAATCTATGAATAAATTATTTATTGCTTTTTTGCTATTTATTCCAGTTTTATCATTTTGTCAGACAAGCTCTATCAAGGGCAATGTATTCTGGAAGTATAATGATTTTTTAGGCAATCGGCCAGATGGTGGCTGTGACATTTACCTATACCAGGTTGATGGTAAGTTCAGTCAAAAAACGGTTTGTGATGTAAATGGAGATTTTGTTTATGAAGGCTTAGAAAAAGGAAAATACGTTCTTATGACAATATCAAAAACAGTAAAGAAAAACTGTTACGATAATTTGATGATGTCCCTGCTTTATAAAGATTATTTAGAGAAGGTTGAATTATATGATTACAAAGGATTGGAAGAATCCATTAAAGAATTTAAAGAAAAAAATGTGGCTTATGAACAGGAATTACTAATATCTAACAATAGCGATGGTTCAAAGATGTCTAAAAAAGATATAAGGAAACTAAGTTCTAAAATTGATGGAGATAAGAAAAATTTAGATAAGATGGCCATAGACTTATTTGGGAAATTGATTACAAATAGCTTTGCCACAAAGCTAAAAATTACTAATGGTTATTTAGAAAATTATCCCGTAATATCAGAATATTCTGGGATTGATATTGAGATAGTAAAGGTGGAAGAAGGAAAAACGATCAATATAGTAGTGGATTATGGTAATACTTATATGTAATGAAAGCCTGTTAGAAAAGCCAGGTAGCTTAAAAAGCTCTTCGAAATAGTCAAACAAAAGGTCAAACATTTTAATTAATTCGAACTATTTATTATTTATTTGACGCACTGGAAAGTTCTTATAAATCAATTGATTAACTATATCAGGAGATCTGGACATTGTTCCGGGGGTTCGAATCCCTCTTTCTCCGCAAGTTAAAGGCCTTCAAATCGAAAGATTTGAAGGCCTTTTTAGTCACATTGAGTTTCACTTGGAATTCCCCTTTTCTCTGATCCAAACAAGCACTCTCCAATTTCACAGCACTAAATCGTAATCAAGTGAATATCTCGGATTAATGTCAAAACGCTAGGTAATTTTATCCTTATATATAGTCTTAAAAAATTATTTTGATGGAGCAACTAGTCAGTTCCCTTGTTGCGGGACCAACTTTATTACTGGCATTTTTAATCTTTGCAAATCTTAATAAGGTAAATAGCAGGGTTAATCGATGGTTTGGCTCCTTCATCTTATGTGTTTTCCTTATTCAGTTTAATGATCTATTGGAAAAAACTGAGTTTTTGAAAACGAGAATGCCCATAAATGATTTTCTGGGTATAACGGATTTAATTGTAGCCCCGGTTTTTTATTTTAGTGTGGCTCATTTTGTCAAACCCGACAGAAAATGGCGCGTAAGAGATAATTTTCATTTTGTATTTGCTTTTATAATATTAGTCTTACTCTTGCTATCACTATTGATTGAGGCAAAACAACCACTTACAGATACTGATAAAAAAAATGCCGTTGTAGTCATTACTGTTTTTAACGTAGTTTTTTGTTTTCAGGTTATTTCTTATGGTATTATGTCCTATAGGAAAATCACCGCCTATCAAAAGAATTTGGTTCTCTATACTTCAAATATGGATGCTATCAACTTGAAATGGTTAAAGCAAGTGGTGGTTTGTGTATTGATCATAACTGGTCTTTGGTTACCTGATATTTTTTTTAAACTAGCAAAAAACAATATCTTTTTTGACAATTTCGCTAGTCTGATTTATCTCGGCGCGATTTTTTTTATTGCCTATTTCTCTTTAAAACAAAAAGAAGTTTTTCAGCTTAATAAACAGGAAAAGAAAGAAATTGAAGCCATTGTAATTGAAAATGCCAATTTGGAAGGACCCCGAAAAAAACTGATCTCTGATGATGAATTGAAAGAAATGAAATCCATGTTAATTCAAGTAATGGAGGATAAAAAGCCTTTTTTGGATGCTGAATTGAGCCTATTTAAACTGGCTTCCCAATTGGATATTTCATCTCATCTGCTTTCTTACATCATAAATAACGGCTGTAATGAAAATTTTTATCAATTTATTAATAGGTATCGGGTAGAAGAAGCAAAAAGAATGATTCGGGATCCTAACATGGAACATTTAAGTTTGATGGGAATTGCTTTTGAAGTTGGTTTCAATTCCAAAACAGTCTTCAACACTACTTTCAAGAAAATTACCAATCAGACTCCATCTGAATTTAAAAAAGCCATTCGCCCCCCGGAGTAACCGTTGTTATTATGTTTTGATTCTTTGAAAATAGGTTCGGATTCATAAATCAGAACTTTAGGATGCTAAGTAATGCTGATGTTTGTCTTGAATTTACTTAAAATCCTAAAAAAGTAATAATGAGCTGTAAAAAAATACCAGAAAGTTTAAATCTGAACAAAGCCAGTATAATTAGACTATTATACCTTTTAATAATTACTATTTCGGCTGTCTCTCTCGTCTCCTGCCATAAAAAAGTTGATACTCTTGAATACCCAGGAACTTCAGTAGAACTGGGAACTCATAAATTGATGACGTACACGGTATCAAAGCAATCAAAATACTTAGTTGTTTTTGAATCAGGTCTTGGGAACGATCATACGGCCTGGTACAGCACCGGAAAATCCACAGAGATTCTATCCATATCTACTTTTTTAAACGCTGATGTTCTGCTATATGATAGAGCTGGTTATGGAAAATCAGGATTTAACACTGAACCCAGGGATATCAATAAATTAACAAGTGAGCTTGGAACAGTGGTGGATAAATTTGCAAACGGCAGAAAAGTATTACTTGTTGGACATTCATTAGGAGGCTTTATTATTAGAGATTATGCTATAAAGAATCCTAAAAAAGTTGCGGGTTTACTATTTGTTGATACTTCTCATGAAAAGTACGGTTGTCCTTCGCAAGGCCTGATAGATTCCTCTTATAATGCTTTTAAAACTGCTTATGGTGCATATTCAGGTATAGCTTCAGAAACCCTGCAATTAATTGAGGATTTTAAATACATGGAGGGATTACCTAATTTGCCTGACGTTCCGGTTATTGCAATAACAAGTATGAAAATTGATGCAAATCACGATGCAACAGATATGCAATTACGTTACGAGTCTATAGAATCCCTTAAGGTTGGATTGACGGACTTTACGCATATTACTACAGTAAATTCCGGACATTATATTCAACTTGAGGAGCCTGAACTTGTTTTAGGCAATATCAAGCTATTGTTGTCAAAATTTCCTTAAGAGAAACTATTGAAATCAAATCCTTTTTTTAAAACTAAGGCATATCTACTCTTGTATCTCAGGTGTTTCAATATCAGACCAAAGCCCCCCTGAGATGTATATGAAATTCGATGGCTATCTGGCTTATACCAGTTTTTAATTTTATTACACCAATAAAAGTTTGAGTTTTAGATAAATCATCTATAAACTGGTTCGAAACTTGTCCCCTACAGCCCGCTAAAGAACTGAGAAGTTTTGCAAAATATTAAAGGTCTTCAGATGTGGAATCTGGAGGCCTTTAATATTTTGCATGAGATCGAGATTCGGTACTACTGTGCAATATAGCCACCATCAATAGCAAGCTCAGATCCGGTAATTTAAGGAGTATAGCTATTTTTTAATCAACCAGTTTTCTACCGCTCTGGAAAAATCGGCTACATCAATAGGGTGTCTGCTGGTAACCAAATTGCCATCAGTAACTACCGGTTGTTCTAACACAGTAGCGCCGGCATTTTTCAGGTCACTTTGTATATTCCAGTAGCCGGTAAGTTTTTTCCCTTTGATGATATCTGCAGACGCCAATACAACAGGTGCATGACAAATAGCTGCTATTAGTTTCCCGGATCTGTTAAATTCCTGAACAAATCTGATCACATCTTTATCAGCCCGAAGGTTATCCGGATTCCAGGCGCCGCCGGGAATAAATACGGCATCATAGTCAGCGACTTGAATCTGGTCAGCCGTACGATCAAATTTTATCCAACCTACGGGCTGCAGGTATTGTATTGCCATGACGTGTTTTTTTGACATTTCCGGATAAGCAAGCCCGTATCGTTCGGGAGCCGGGTTGTACTTAGGCGCCACTATATCAACGGTTGCTCCCAACTCTCTGAAATACCATACCGGCCCTGTTAATTCAATTTCCTCGAAACCGTCTGCCACAAGCACCGCTATCTTCTTGCCTTTCAATGCCGAACTGTTTTTTACCGGGGTAAAGAAGAATGCTCTTAATGCTTCGTTGCCTGGTGCATTTAATAATTTTGATACAGGCATGTTTACAACTGCCGATTGTGTTGATAATTGATTGATAATTTCCAGTTCGTTTACGTTTACTGTATTCATATGTTCAGTTTTTACTTTTACCTGCGCTTTTGCACTTGTCGTGAGTATAGTCAGTATACCTGCTACAATAACATGATTAAATGGTTTCATTCTTTAAATTTTATAGTTAATGATTGCCTTTGAATGTGCCTGATGCTATTGACGAATAAGTGGAGCAAATTCAATAAGGTTATGAAGCCCATTCTGAAACGGTTGCTTTTTGATACTTGAATTGAGGTAATCGATCACCGGTCGAATGGGCGGGAAATTAAGGTGGTATTGAAAAGCCGCATTACTTCTGAATTTTTCATACGTTACAAACTGTGTATCGTCTTCTTCCAATTCTGACAGTTGATAAGTAATGACGCCGGGTTCACTTCTGAATTGTGGCATTGCTACATGATAAACATCTTTAAAGCGCTGCTGTGTTCCTGCTTTTGCATCTACAAACAGCATAATGGTAAGCTGACTGTCTGCTATATTAGCTGTTTTACGCCATTGTTGTTTTGAAAGGGTTTCCAGGTCTTTTATAGAGATACTTTTTATCGGCGTCTGCAAAGCCATTTCTGCTAAACGACTCACCGCCTGTGATTGGGTATTACTTTTTGCTTTCAACCATTCTTCAATACTCACCCACCGTTCTGTTATCCAAAGTATGGAAGGATTTTCCCTTTCATAATACGCTTCTGCCATAATATTGCTTTCAATATCGATAGCATACGATACGTAATCCCTAATTGCTTTTTTGAATTGGTCCTGGTATTCGGGTTTTACTTCATAACGGGTAAGCCTGGCCACAGCCTGTTGCTGTTGTAATGCTGACAATACGGCTTCTCCAACAGCCTTTGCCGATTGCGGGTTCTGGCCTGTAACCACGCGTTGGTCCGTTACAACATGTGATTGCCAAAGACCTGATTTTTCAAATATGGCTCCCCGCTCCATTAATTTCGATTCCAGCAGGAAGGGAACAACCTTGTCAAGTTTAACAGCCACTTCTTCTTCGTTGGTAAAGGCATTTATTTTTTTACCGTCAACCAGGTATCGGCCATTGGAAAGCCTGATATTGACAAGTCCTGCCGGACCATGACAAACGGCACTTACTATGCCACCGTTCTCATAGATCTTTGCAGCAATAGCAGCTAACGCTGTATTGTCTGCAAAATCCCACATAGCACCATGGCCACCGGCATAGTGAATGGCAACATATTGCACAGGATTGATTTCAGAGGGTTTTCGTGTTTTTTCAATTCTCTCCTTGTAAACAGCATCGTTCCAGAATTTTTTATTGGCAGCATCACCCAGGTTGAGACCATCCACAGGTGCTTCTCCTCCCTGGGGACTAACAAAATCAATGTCATATCCCGCATTCGTAAGCACCTCCCAGGGATGGGCCACTTCTGATAAATAGAATCCTGTTCCTTCACCAGTATTCCCTTTTTTATCATGACTGGTTACTACAAATAGAATTTTCTTTTTCATCTTACTTACATTTTGTGCCTTTGTATATGAAGTGCTTATCAGAAGAACTGTTATCAATACAAGTACACTGTTAATGTCAGATAGCCATGCATTTGCCCTCATTTCATTTTTGTTTTAATGTGCATGAAGAAATTGCCAATTCAAAATTAGCTGAGTATATATTCTTGGGGAAGTAAGCAGATCACTAATAAAGTGTGATTTGAATCACGGCCAATGATGTGAAGCATTGGCCGTACCCGTTGTTATTTTGCTATACTGAGCAATAGCTTTGACACTTCATGGGGTTGGGACAGAAATGGCGAGTGACTGGTATTTACTGTAAGAACGGTGGTAATGTGTGCTGCAGCTATCATGTTGTCCTGCAGGGTTGGTGAAATAACAATATCCTTCAGCGTTTTGATATATACTTTTTTAACAGCGCCAAAAGCAGCATCGGTCAACGTAACCTTATTGGAAAGCGGAATGGCTGGCTCTGCACGATAATTGTCAATTACCTGTTGTTTAACAGCGGGCGTACCATCATTGATAAAAAGCCAGGTAAGACTATCGGCCTTTACATCGAGCGTCAACTGGTCGGAAGAGGAAATTAATGAGGCGCCCAGTTTAGAACCAGGATCAGTGGCTGTCAGATCAGCCAACGTTTGTCCCGATGCTGGCAGAAAAGCACCAATGTAAACCAGTTGGCTGATTTTGGAAGGGATCTTCTCTGCCACCGCAGTGATTACCATGCCACCCATGCTGTGTCCAACCAGAATAACTTTTTCATTTACTGTAGCAATGGCTTCCATCACTTTATCCCGGTAAACATCCAGACTCAGGGTGTGCGGTGGCGTTTTGTCGCTGCCATGCCCAGGAAGTTCAACAACAATTACTTTGTTGCCTTTATTTACCAGGTCAGTACGTACTGCATCCCAAACGTATGGTGCCTGCCATGCCCCATGTACCAGTACATATGTCCTGGGGGTGCCGATAGCATTATCTTCATTTTTTTTGCAGTACGCAAGTGTGGAGATCGCGAATACTGTTGTCAGCAGCAGGGAGATTGTTTCTTTCATTGTTTATTTTTTTGTTTGTGTTTATATATGGGGCAATGAGAATGAGGGTAATAATAATGCCTGATTCTGGTTAGCCGAAGTCGTCCATCTTTATTTTGTCAATGGAAACCCCTTCCCGGGTCAATAACTGCTTCATAGAAGTCAGGAAGGGAGAAGTACCCACTAAGTAATAATCATATTGTAACAGGTCATTCAAATGATATTTTAGCAGATCAATATCGATCCTCTTGCTGGTTGAAGTGATGACCGGCAGATAGGTGTAATTTTTTATTTTTGCATTTTCCAGTTCCCGTTGATATGCTGCGGATGCTATTGTTCTATTAGAATTGAAAAGATAGATCTTGCTTTTAAATTGTTTTTTTTCCAGTTCCTTTAACATAGGAAGAACGGGCGTTATACCGATGCCACAAATAAGAAATACGATGTGCCCCATGCCTGGTTTCAACAGAAAATTACCGCAAGGACCAAAGATGGTGGCCTCCTCATCTATCTCCATTTGTAAACAGGAGTGTTTAAAACTGCTTTCGCTCACTCTCATGGCAAACCGAAGGCTTGGTTCGTCGGGATGAGAGACAATAGAAAGTGAACGAAAGGGCAGGTCCAGTTCGATTTTCTTTGGTTTATTCAGGCGAAGAATGGCATACTGTCCTGGCTTATGGTAAAATCCTGGTGGTTTCTCAAAGGTTAGCTCTATGCTGTTCTCCGCGATTACCTGCGTTGCCAATAGTTTAACGATCCTGCTATCCTCCTGTAGCTGTTTGTTATAGGTTTGCCATTTGATCCTGTCATTCATAGACATGGCAGCCCAATAGCCGCCAGAGATCGACCCGGTGAATCCGCCGCCGGGAAAAGACCATGCAGATGCGAAATACATATTTTTAACAGGAGAGCTTGCAGGAATTCTCTTCACACCTGACTGTGAGGGACTCTGTGCATAGCCATAAGGCGTGCCTTTGGGATTAAGTGTATATCGCTGAATAGTTTTAGCGGTGCCTACTTCATAAAAAATGATATGCTCAAGAATACCGGGGTAATAGGTTTCCAGTCTTTTTAAAAAGAGCTGTGCAACCTGTTCTTTTTTGTTTTTATAAGCCACTTCATCCAATCCTTCCCACTCCGATAAATAATCGGCTGCGCAGATCACGCCAAAGCTTTTTCCCGCAGGCGTAATACCGGAGTCGACCTGGCTGTAATCGACAAATACAAAAGATTTATTACCCCAGTCTCCAATGTTGTTTGCTTTGATGTCTTTCAGCTGGTTGATACCTTCGCCCTGAATGAAGGTGGAATAATGTTGCACCCCAAATTGCTTCAGGTCAATATCGAAACCCATGTAAATTGAAATAAGCGAACAGGATGCTTCCAGTTTTTTCGTTTTGTCTTTCAACGATTGTCTGTAGGGTTCGGGTAGCATCTTTATAACATGTGGTATAGCCGCGTTCACTACAATAGCATCTGCATAAATGGTTACAGGTTCCAGCGAATCATTGAAAGCATCGCGGTACTGCACACCGGTAGCCCTTCCATTTTCAACCAGAATATTTTCTGCTTTCTTGCCTGCCATTACCTGTCCGCCATTTTTTTCTATAAAGTAAGTAAGGTAATCGGAAAGCTTTTGTGAGCCGCCCTTTATATAATAACCGCCACCTGTTATATAGCCAGCCTGTGCAATAGCAAAATACAGCAACGATAAATTGTACGGATCATCACCATAATACAAAACATTGGTAGTAAGCACCAGTTTAAGCTGTTCATCGGTGATGTGTTTGTCGAGCCACTCACCGCAGCTTAGCTTTATTGACTTAAAAACATTTGAGTACAAAACAGGGATAAAGGGATAGATCAGTGTCATCTTCCACTTTTCTTTGGGCATCCGGTAAATTTCATCCAGCACATTGGTCATTAGTCTGAAAAAAGCCTGAATGCCTTTTGCCTCGTGCGGAAATTTTTCGATCAGAGCCTGTTGTGCGCATGCTGTGCCGTGTGGAAAGGTGAATGTGGTAGCCGCAGAGGTAGAGGTGACATGAAAGAACTCAGGGACCTGAACGAATTGTATAAACTCGTTTACGTCAAGCAACTTGAATACTTCAGCTTTGATATCTTTGTCATGAAAGCCGTTCATTTCATGTAACCCTACTTCCATGATAAAATCCTTGCGCTTGAAGTTGGTGGCGCATCCCCCAGGTATATAGTGCTGCTCAAGGACCAGCACCTTCTTTCCCAATTTGGCTAATGTGGCGCCGGCTGTTAAACCACCCAGCCCGCTTCCTATAATTACCGCATTGAATTTATTGATCTCTGTCATATTTTGGCTATTGTTACCGCGAGGGCATTCTTTATCCTATCCGTTATTCTCAGGCGCAGGCATGTCAAATCCATTTAATACCGTTGCAATGAGGCAATAGCCGCTGATGAGAAAGATGAGCTCTCCGGTTTCATTCCGCCCAAGTACCTTGACAGCCTGATTATAGGTTGAAGCTGGAACAACATGGCCTTTAACCAATGCCGATGCTACGTCATGTGCAATCGCCTGCTCCTCGTTTAAACCTTCCGGGCGACCACCGGCTGCCAATGATGCGATAATACCGGCTGAAAGCCCAAATACCGCCCCCATAATCTCATGCGCATATAGCTCAAAGCGGGAACCAAAGGCGCCGCCTATCGTAAGGATGGCCACTTCACGCACTGTTTTCGGAAGTGTTGCGTGGTTATCCAACGACTTCAAAAATGTTAGCGCAGGTATACCAAATTGTGGAAAATGTAACATGGGCGGAAACGGACCTAACAGTGCGCCCTCACCATTCATCATCACTACCGGCCCCTGGCTGCTGGTTATCAAATTAGCGATCTCGTCGTGTACATAGCGAAGTTCGGGACTAAGCGTATGGGGTGGCAACGGTTGTAAACGCATGATGCTGTTTTTATGTTTTAAAGAAGTTCATTGGTGAATGCACCGTCGATAAGGATAAAAGCCATGCGACAAGGCTGTCCCGACCGGTTTGCCCAGGCATGGTTGGTGCCACGTTGAATGATAATGTCGCCGGCTTTGATGCTTACTTCGCCCTGATCAACTATCAATGTCATTTCTCCCTCCAGCACAATACCATAATCAATCGTCGCCGTTCGGTGCATCAAAGGATGCGGTGCGTCCTGGCCTGCTTTCGAAGCTGCTTCACCGCCCATTGCTTTAAAGTGTGAACCCGCTTCTTCTTTGGTAAGATTTCGGATCTCTTCCCCTTCTGGCGGGAAATCAATCACCCTGATACGTGTGCCATTTTTAGGAGGCCCCAGTACCAGACTAGTTTCTTCCAGCTCGCCGGAAACAGGATCAATCAGCGCTGGTGACTGCCTGGTATTCCATACTTCATGAAACCTGGCGCCGTTTGGTCCGCCAATCATATACGTTTGGTCTGGTGAAGCATCTGACACGATAATTGCTTTCCCGTCTGCGCTATGACCGGTTACGATACGTCTTACTGTTTTTTGTTGCTGATCCATGATATTAGCTTTTAGATGTGCTTTGATTTTTAAAAACAAAAACGCCCAGGTAATGAAACAGTACGCCTATTGCCCATGCTGGTGTTGACCATAAAGGCCATGGATAACTTCTGTCGGTCAAATACCACACGATCCAGATGACCGGTGTGGTCAATAAGAAAACGATCAGATGGATCCTGAAACCTTTTTGGGGAGATGTTAGATGTGACATACACTTTAAATTTCTGATGTGATGATATAGGATGGTTATGTATTATTTGTTTAACAACTTTTGTAAGATAAAATTACAATCGTAACAGAGGGCCACGAAGACATCTGCTCACTTTTTTGGAGTGATTAGACTCACTATTGCCAAGTGATTAGACTCACTATTGACAGGGATACAGCAGGAGTTGATTAAAAAAATGAGGGTGTATCAGCGTTGATACACCCTCATAATATAATAGTCGATTCTAAGGTCTTATTTATTGTTAGTATATAACCGGCTTAAGGTTTCGCGGCGCAAGCCGAGAAATTCGGCGATCATTTTTTTAGGTATTTGTTGTATTAAGACGGGATACAATTTTGCAAATTCTTCATATCGTTTTTGTGGTGTATTGCACAGCAACATTTTGATCCGTAGCTGCAGGGCAATAAACCCCCTGGTCATTTTCATCCTGAAAAAATGTTCCATTTTGTGCAGCTCCGCAGCCAGTTTTTCCCTGCCATAAAGGCTGAGGCATAATACTTCACCTGGCACTAAACATTCAAGGTACATGCTTGCCGGCTTTTGGTTAAAATAGGAATTATAGTCAGACATCCACCAGTTCTCCTGGGCGAACATGCAAACATATTCCCTTCCCTGATCGTCGGCATAAAATACCTTATATGTACCAGAGAGTACCAGGTATTCGTATTTGACGTCTTCCCCTTCCTGTATCAGGTATTGGTTCTTGCGTACTTTTTTTAATGTAAAGAACGATTTGATGAATTCAAATTCTTCATCGTTAACGGGTGTTATTTCTTCAATGTGTAACCTCAATCTGTCCATGTTATCAGGTCTATGGAATTACTTTTAATTTTTCAAAGTGACAACTAACCTTGAGGGACACCATTTATATGCCATTTAATATGAATAGTAAGAACAGGATTTTTCGGTTTTGCAATTATTTGAAAATTAAATCCTTAGAACGATTACAATGACGGGAACCTACCAATAATGACAATCAGCCAACTCCAATTTTTTTGGAGCCGGCTGCACGAAGTCTAAAAATATTGGAGTAGATCTTTTATGGATTTTCTGTGGGATGGATAAAATCCTGTCTCTTAATATTCAGCTTTGCTATTTTTGCTTCCAGCGTGGTTGGTTTGATATTCAATATTTCCGCTGCGCCATTTGTTCCGCGTATACGACCATTCGTTCTTTTTAAGATCGAAATAAGATAAGCTCTTTCTGTTTCCTTCTGAACGTGTTTTACATCCTCCAGTGTTTCGATATTTATTTCACCGGCTACCGCAGGAGCCACCATTGTAAGGCTTCGCATTAATTCCAGTTTTGATTTGCCATCGTTAAGGATAACAGACTGCTCTATAATATTCTCCAACTCCCGAATATTCCCCGGCCAGTTGTAGGCACGCATTTCTTCCATCATGGAAGCTGTAATACCCTCGAATGGCTTATTGAATTCCTGGCAAAACCTGTTTGCAAAAAAAAGTGCCAGCGCTTCAATATCAGTTTTCCGTTCCCGTAAAGGTGGCAAGGTTATGGGAAAAACATTGAGTCGATAATAGAGATCAAGCCGGAAATTTCCTTCTGCTACTTCTTTTTCCAGGTTTCGGTTGGTAGCGGCCACAATTCTAACATTCACTTTTACAGATGAACTGCTGCCTACAGATGAAATTTCTTTTTCCTGTAAAACACGGAGTAATTTAACCTGCATATCCAGCGGCAATTCTCCAATCTCATCTAAAAAAATAGTGCCTCCATCGGCTTGTTCAAATCTGCCCTTTCTTTTTTCTATGGCGCCGGTAAATGCTCCCTTCTCATGGCCAAATAATTCCGATTCTATCAATGTGGTTGGAATGGCAGCACAGTTTACTTTTACGAATGGCCCCTTTGTTCTTTGTGACAGCGCATGAATATAATAGGCTACTTTTTCTTTTCCGGTTCCGCTTTCACCGAGTATCAGGACCGACGTATTATAGGGGGCGATCCGCGTGGTAAGATCCAATGTGGTCAGTAAAAGCGGGTGATTGCCAATAATACCCTGAAATTCGGGGTGATTTGCAGCTTCACCAGGTTCTTTGTTAGTGGAACCGGGTTGATCGATTGTACGCGCTGTATGCGTCATTTTCTCTGCCAGTTCTGTCAAATATATCTTTAAACGACCCAGTAAAGCAATGTGCTTCTCCGTGTAAATAGCGCGCTGACGACTATAAAAAAAGTAGTGAACCGCTGAACCGTTCCTTACAGTCACAGGGAAAACCAGGTAAGCCTGACAATTAAAGAAATCAAACCATATTTTTTGCAGTGAAGGATCATTCAATTCATCTCTGTAAATGATCGCGTCTGTATCTGTGTGACTGTTCTTAATAATGCAGGAAAACTCGTCTTTAGTTAAACCGGTAATTGTTGTTAATTCTTGTTCACGAATAAACTGGTACTCATCAAACCCGATGCGTAAATAGGTTGTATCATTGAATTGCGCAACATCAAATGGCCTTGGTCCTACGGAAATAAGATCAAATGGGATATATGATTGTAACAAACGGGCGATCTTCAGTAACTTTTGTTCAGCTGTTGTAGTTTCATTGCTTATTGCTGCTAACTGCTTTTGCAAAAAATCTTCCTGCCTGAGTTGAGCCTCCAGGCTATGGCGGTGGCGATATAGGGCAATTTCCAACGCTACCAGCAGATCTTTTTCCCTGAATGGCTTTACGAGAAATCCATAAGGCTCGGTAGTCTTTGCTTCTTCCAGTATTTTCTGGCTTGAATGTGCAGACAAATAAATGAAAGGAATATTTTCGGACCTCAGTTTCCGGGCCAGGTCTATACCTGAACTTGCTCCTTCTAATCGAATATCGAGCAGTACAAGGTCCGGCTGTTGGCTCCGGATATTTTCTTCAGCCTCTTCAACGGAAGCCATTATACCTGTTACACTATAACCACCGTTCTCCACTGCTAAACGGAGCGCATTTCCCACAATAAATTCATCTTCTACAATCAGTATTTTGATATTCATATTTATATTGTTGCTAAGCTCATTTAATTAAGATTGGAAACTTCACCGTTATGTGTACGCCTTTATTGTTTTCAATATAAAAGTTTCCTTTTAGCTGCCTGGTAAGCCCCTGCATCAGATCCAGCCCGAGTGAATGGTGTTTACCGGTATCAAGTCCTGCCGGTAACCCAATACCATTGTCCGATATTTTCAGTAATAATTGATCGGTACCCTCATATTGTAAATGAATGCTTACGACGCCTTTCTGATCATTCAGGAAGGCATACTTGATAGCATTGACAATACTTTCCGTAATGATCAATCCCAGGGGGATTGCCTGCGATACATCAAGATCTGCCGAAGCGATCGTTTGTTCAAAAGTTATCTGATTATTAGCATCAAAACTTTCATGCAGGTAACGCACCAGGTCTTTGATATAAACGGGCATCGAAATGGTTGACGTATTGTCATCCTTGTAGAGCTTCTGGTGGATCATTGATATTGCCTGCATCCGCCGCAGACTGTCATTTACCGCAAGCCGGGCTTTATCATCCTCAAGATACATGGATTGCGCATACAGTAAGCCGGTTACCATCTGAAGGTTGTTCTTAACCCGGTGGTGTACCTCTTTGATCAACCATTCTTTTTCTTTGAGCAATTTATCCTGTTCTGTAGTCAGCTTTTCTAAAAATATATTTTTCTGATCCAGTTCCTTCTGATTCGCCCTGAGCTGGCGATTGTTTCTTTGTTTTATCAGATAACGGTTAAATAGCAGGCCCACAATGATCAGCAGTAGTGCCACATAGGCCAGGGTTATGTTCTTTGTTTTATTAGTCTGCTCAATACTAATACGCTGCAGTTGGTTTTGGTTATTAAGCAGTTTAATATCCTTTTCCTTTTTAGCAGTTTCAAATTGAACCTGTAATTCTTCTATTTGCCAGTGCTTGGTTTCATTTAAGAGAGAATCGCTTAATTGCTTGTGCTTTAATAAATGTTGTATAGCGGAAGTGTAATTCCCTACACCGGAATCACCTTTGAAGAGCATCAGGTGAACATCTTTCATTAGTGCATATGAATTCCTGATTTCCGCAGCGCTAAGTGCCTTTTGCAAATAGTCAATCGCTTTTCTGTATTGCTGCTTACTGATAAAATACTGCCCTATCTCGTAATAGACATCAGTGGTTATTTCATTATTTTCTTGCAGAAGCCCTGCCAGATTTATTAATTTAAGATAATACTTTTCGGCCTGTGGATCCTGCTTCACAGCATGGTAACAGTAGGCTAATGAACCTACCAGACATATTTCTGCGTCCACTCCGATAGGTTTGTTCTTAGCGTTGATGTCAAGAATATAGGCGAGTGCTTCCTTCTCCCTGTTTATTTTTATAAGTTCCCTTGCAAAGAAACCCGCATCCCTGAATTTATAAAAATTGTCGCTATCATTAAATACCCGGTTATTGAGCGTTTTTGAATACCACTCCACGCTTTTGTCTGGTTGCCCTATTTCCCTGTACATATTGGCAAGGCGACTGTAAAAAGTAAGGGATGAAGTGGAATCATTTGTGGCTTCAATACTTTCTATTGCCTTTAACCCATAAAAAATACACTTATTGAAATCGCCTTTGTGGCGGTATGTAACAGCCAGCAGATCATAAATATAATGCAGGTCCCGATAACCGATTGCTTTGTAAAGATCCAGTGAGTTCAGTAGCGCTGTTTCCGTCTGGGTTAACCTGCCATTCACCATATGTATATCAGCAATCGTCTTTAAAACAAATGCTTCTCTTTCCTGGTTACCACTTTTTTTATAAAGCGAGCGCATTTTCTCAAAACAATACAACCTGGTTATTCCAGTATTCTCGCGTAACGGAATCAGCATTGCCAGCTCATACCACAAAAGAGCTTCTCTTTCTTCATTACCAGGCATGCTTATTTTATCAATTGTTTCCTGGTATAGCTTTTTGCTTGGCTGCAAACCTTCGGTAATAAAGCTAATCATTGCCTTGATATGTGTAAGTTCAGGTAGCCATTTTGCAGACAAATAAACAGGTGCTATTTTACTTGCTTGCTCTAGGAAAATTATTGAGCTGTCTAAGTTCTGTTTACTGAATCCGGATTTATGAAACAGATAATGGCGACCCAATATGATCAACAAACGAAAACGCGTTGAATCCTGTATCGTACCTAACAGGTTAAGTGCAGGTTTTATTTCATTTTTTCTAATAAAGGCATCTCCCTTTAATAAAATAGCTTCATTTTTCCCATTTTCATATTTTAATGCCTCACTAAGATGAAGGGCCTGGGTTGCAAACCAGTTAGCGCTATCAAGCTGTGTCCATGGATTTCCGGTTTTGTACACGTAATATTCCCTGAGTAAATAATATCGGCCCAGTTTTAGCAAAACATGCACCCGGCCTGTATCTGCTTTGCTTTTCCGGAGTTGCAATAACATTTCCGATTGATCATTCCATATCCTTTGAGCAAAAGAAAATGGGGGCGTAACCAGCAAAACGACAATGGTGACAATAAAAAAAATGGTTCTTTTATTATAATGCTTCATGTATTTAAAAGGAAATTTTATATACTTAGGCATAGCTGTATCGTAGCAGGTCACAAAAATTAACAGCGATGCATCATAATAATGAAACGACGGAAATAGACTATTCTGCAACTTTAGCCACTGACTTGCCTAACGGACCCCAAAAGGGGCATAAAATCGAATTAAAGGGGAAATCAATATTCAAATTCCTTGACAACAAAATTATTGAATTAATAGATATATCATAATTGTCAATAATAAGTTGAGCGAAAAATTTCACTCATACATTGGCAAATGTTAGATAAATCATCCGTGAACAGGTTCGAAAGTTGTCCCTTGTAGCATACAACCCCTATTTACATTGCGTACAGAGGGTCTTAGTTTTAGTGAATATCTAATATGGCTTTGCCGCCCGGAAAGCGTTGTTTTTGGTTCGATCCCGGTAAGGGTAATTCTTTAATGATACAGTATCAGTAGTTCACGATAAGTTTACAAATGCCAAATTGAAATCTAATAAGATCAGTTTTGACGAGGAGATTGTTCTTAAGAGCTAATCTCAAGCTTATATCCTTTGCCGCGTACAACAGCAATTTTGATATTCGGATCAAATTCCAGTTTTTTCCTCAATTTTGATATGAACATATCCAGGCTACGCCCTACAATAACACCTTCATCCTCCCATATCTCTTTTTGCAGCCGGCTTCTCTCTATAGTCTGGTTAGGAGACAACGCAAAAATAAGCAGCAGACGTGTTTCAGTTCCAGTCAGGTCTATGGTTTTCCCATTTATTGTCAATTGCCGATTCTTCGCATCGAACAACACCGGGCCCAAAGTTAAAATGCCAGGATTTTGAGCCACAGGCGCGGCGATTCGCGGTTTAACCGATCTGAAAAAAATAAAACCAACAAATGCTAAAACCGACAGGCAGCCCAGAAGATACCCATTTGCTGTATTTATTCCTGTCGGTTTAAATTTAATGTTGACCATGTAACATCCTTTGGGTTGCACCCTTCCTCTACAAGCTACAATATCATCTTTTTTATTGTTGGATATAGCGTATCCATAGGCTACACTGGAGTTGCCACAATTCAGAACGTTAACTACATAATCACTTGCGAGAGGGTCTTTGGCCAACAAACGCCGGGTAGTATTCACCAGCGAGTCCGGTTGAAAAGTAAGCTCATTCTCAAACCTGATCTGGTACTCATTTTTCGCGATCTTTTTTACCGGAAGAACCCTTGATTTACTGTCGCCCGACTGGGTGAGTAGTTCATCTCCTATCCTCCGAAGCAAAACTTCTCTCCTGGCGATATCAAAATCGTCACTGCCGGTCATAATGAATGCCGCGCAAATCACAGAGATAAACGAGAGTAATATCACTCCCCACAGGTACTCGCGTCTCCCGGAAAGTAGATTTCGGCCATAAAACATACCATTTACAATTTATTTACAAAGGTTACATTTTTATTTACAATGCAAGTTCCTCCGGCTGAAACATATCAAAGTATTTTTGTTGCATCAACTTTAAAAGGATATGAAAAATAAAAAAAATGCTTTAAACGGATCTGATTTATCAGCAGATAGATCTATGTTAATTAAATCTACAAAAAACATGAAAAAAGTTATTTATGCGCTGATCTTACCGCTGGTTGTGGTAAGCGGACTAGTATTTGCTAATCGCGAAATTAAAAATGAAACTTCTAAAAGGCCAACCCCAAAACCCCTCTCAGCTACTGAAAGGGAAGCCGAACGGAAAAAATGGGAGGCTACCCCTGAGGGTGTAAAGTTCAAAAAATGGGAAGCGTCTCCCGCAGGTAAAAAAGTGTATGCCGGTGTTGCTAAAATAAGGAAGCATATAAGTGATTTTACCAATATGGAGGCTGTTATAACCTCTCTTTCTCTTCCGCCAGGATCAAGATTAGGTTTCGGTGTGATGGCCAGTATTAATGGTGTCGATTACATTGTAAGATTTGAACCGGAAAAGTCTCAACTTGAGCAATTGCATAGCCTGAAAGTTAACGACAAGATAATTATAAGAAGCCATTACGTATCGTGCGCGCCCAAGTATGCATACCCAATAGTATCGGGCGAATATGTAGAACGAGATAATAAAGTAATTTTTAAACGTGTCCCCCGCAAAGGCGGTTGCTGAGCAAATAAATTATGAAATGCGTATTGATTACCAGGACACAGTTTGTACCTGGTAATCAGTTAAAAGCCTGACGAAATTCCAGCGGTGATAAATTCGTCTTCTTTTTGAAAAGCGTGCTAAAGGATTGCGCGTGCTCAAAGCCCAAGGCATAGGCGATCTCGCTGACCGAAAGACTGGTCGTGGAAAGTTTTTCTTTAGCTTTCGCGATCAGTTTTTCATGAATATGCTGCTGTGTGTTCTGCCCGGTATGAATCCGAAGCAGGTCACTCAGGTAGTTCGGCGACAGGTTCATCCGCGCAGCAATATATTGTACCGTGAGCAAGCTCTGTACGTCGCTGTTGAAGTAGTCATCGATCAACTGCCCGAACCTGGTCAGCAGCGCTGAATTATTATTCTTGCGGGTCAAAAATTGCCGCTCATAAAAACGGTTGGAGTATTTTAGCAGGCTCTCGATCTGCGTCAGAATGATCTCCTGGGTATGCTTATCGATATGCTGGCACTCCTTATCAATTTTATGGAGGATCATGATCAGGTCATCTTCTTCCTCGGCCGACAGGTGCAGCGCTTCGTTAACCGCGTAATCGAAAAAACCGTAGTGATGAATGCTGTTCGCCAGAGTATGCTGTAACAGGAAGTCCGGGTGAAAGATCAGGAGATAACCGGACCCGCATTCCATATTTTGCAGGTCCAGTTGTTGCACCTGGTTAGGCGCGGTAAAACTCAATACTCCTTTATCGTAATCATAATGCTGCTGTCCGTACCTGATCTTGCCTTTGGCTTCACGTTTGAGCGCCACGCAATAAAAGCGGTTAACGAAACCTTTCCAGATCTCGTCTTCCAAAAAAACACTTTCCGCCAGATTGATCACGCTCACCAGCGGGTGGCGAGGTTCCGTTAAGGACAGCAAACGGTGAAATTCCGATATGGAGTTAATGGCGTTCATAAACAAAATTAATCAATTAAGCCCATACTGAATTCATCATAAGGCGCGCCGGTATCCGTACCTAAAGGCACGATGCTTTCCAGTTGTGATAGATCCGCCTGAGTTAATACGATAGTTGTTGCCGCAATGTTTTGCTCCAGGTACTTCCGGCGTTTCGTTCCCGGGATCGGCAGGATGCCTTTGCTCATGATCCAGGCCAAAGCCAGTTGTGAAGAAGTGACATGCCTGGCTTCAGCCATTACTTCGATAGCTTTCACCAATTCAATATTCTTGTCGAACTGTACGCCCTGGAAACGCGGGATTGCCCTGCGGAAATCATTCTCAGGCAGGTCATCGATGCTTTTGATCTGTCCGGATAAGAATCCACGGCCCAGCGGTGAGTAAGCTACAAAACCAATACCCAGCTCCTTTAAGGTTGCCAAAACTCCACGTTCTTCCACCGTCCGCTCGAACAAAGAGTACTCGCTTTGTACGGCAGTGATCGGGTGCACGGCATGCGCCCGCTTAACCGTTTCAGACGAAACTTCCGACAAACCGATATAACCCACTTTCCCTTCTTGAACCAGCTCAGCCATCGCCTCAACCGTTTCCTCGATCGGCGTATTTTTATCCAGGCGGTGCAGGTAATACAGATCGATGTAATCCGTATTCAGATTTTTGAGCGAACGCTCCAAAGATTTCTTTACATAATCTTTCTTACCATTGATGGCCCAGGTTACCTTATTGTTATCATCGATCTCCCAGCCAAACTTGCTCGCCAAAATATACTGATCACGTTTACCTCTGATCGCTTTAGCGATCAACTGCTCATTCTTCAGCGGTCCGTACAGATCGGCAGTATCTAAAAAATTACCGCCCAACTCAAGCGAACGTTGGATCGTCGCGATGGCTTCCTGCTCATCCGCAGGACCATACATATGCGCCTCTTCAAAACCCGTCATGCCCATACAACCCAGGCCGATCAGCGGCAGAACCAAACCCTGGCTGCCCAATGCTATTTGTTTTATTTCCATGATCCAAAGGTCGGTAAGCCAAATCGCGCGCATGTATGCAAACCCCTGAAGCTTGTAAGCAAATCAAGGAATGATTTTTTAAACGTCTGCAAACATTTTGACTTATGGGAGGATAAGCCTGTCTCCAACCTTTTCGTATGCTGTTTAACCATACTTCCTATAGAAGTATAAGCTGTTCTATTTGATCTTTTTTGCTTCCTGCTGTTGCCCGTTTTGATAAAGTATTAAGGCATTTACTTTACCTGTGGTGTCTTTTGTGAACTCCAGGTATGCGGGAAATTCTCTTGGAAAAAACTTAGTCTGCGTTTCGGGGACCATTTCAAAGCTCCCCTGTCTGGTGGCTTGCGCATATATCACTTTACCTTCTTTGTAAATTGTTATAATAAAAGTAGGGGACAGCGCATATTGTCCAATATAGGTTTGTAGTACTGAATCTGGTACAGTCACTGATTCTTTAATGGTGGAATGATACAATCCTTTAAATCCATAGACCTTTGAGACGCTATTTATCACTTCCGGTAAAATGCTACTGTTGTCAGAGTTCACCATCACCACTACGCCATTCCCGTCTTTCAGGCTTCCGTAATACTGGCAGCGAAATCCTTCATTCGCACCTCCATGCTCAAAGTATCCGGTACTATCAAGGTCAATAAATACACCTAAAGCCGCGCTTTTATCGAGGTAAGGTGTTAGTCTGAGTGTGGTTGTTGCCTGGTTTAACACTTTGGCAGATTTGCCTTCATAAGCCAGCTGTGTTTCGATGATATATTTTGCGAGGTCAGTTGGATTTGTCCATAAGCCTGCAGGAGCTTCTTCGGGATAGATATGGTAATTTCCCTCTACTGGTTTCCCATCTCCACGATAACCGGTAGCCAGGAGTCCCGGATTAATATCCACAGGTGGTTGGGAAAAGGTGCTGGCAGTCATGCCTAAGGGCTGTAATACTTCTTTTTTCATGTAATCAGCATACGGCAGATGTGTTACATCCATTACAATCAGCTGGGATATCGTGGTGCCACCGCCTGAATATTCCGATTTTATGCCAGGTTCATACATAGAACGTACAGGTGCCGAATTTGCCGGTTTCACACCATCCAGAATCTGTATTACCGTCGGTAAGGGAGTTCCTTGCCTGTAGCCTGCAAAACCATGTACTGTCAATCCTGCGGTATGGCTTAACAGGTTGGCCACGGTGATCTTTTTCCCTTTAGCCAGGCTGTCATAAGGGAAGTGCCAGCTGGTGAGGTAAGTATTGATATCCGTATACAAGTCCAGTTTTTTATCCTGTACCAGTTTGAGTATACCTACCCCATTCAGGGATTTACTGATAGAGGCTGCCTGGAAAAGTGTTTGTGTTGTAACTGGTACTTTCAAACTATCATTTGCCCAACCATAACCTTTTGCCCAGATTAGCTTATAATTCTGTATAACGGCTATACTTAGCCCGGGTATTTTGTAATGAGCCATTCGTTCAGCTATCGTCCAGGGCGTTTCGCCGGTTAATTGTATCGTGCCGACCAGGTTCTTTTCCACCTGTAGTATTTTTTCTTTGTCGGTTTGAGCATAAATGGTTAACTGAATTAACAGGAGTAATGGTAAAACGAATAGTTTCATTATTGGGAATTTAGGTTAATTGTATGGGTTCTCTAAGATATGGCAAAGGTTGGTACTTTTTGGAAAAACTTGCCTAAGATCCTTAAAGAAAACTAAGCGGGTTCAAAAATCAAAAAAACTGATTCCAGACTGGATAAGAGGTAAAGCCATTACATCTTTTGATGTAATGGCTTTACGGTTGTTTAGGTTTTATTGAGCGAATCATGTAATTGCTTCAGATCATATATGATCTCATCAATTTGGCGAAGCTGTTTTTTTGTTTTTCGAAACCAGCTCCATAGTGCAATACCCGTTAAATAAGCTGTGGTGATTCCCAGAGCCGTCAACGTAAATAAAATCGAAGCCCGCCTTGTGATCTCCACTGTATAAAGGCTTAAAGCAAGCCATAAAAGCACACAGTAAATCCACACGTAGGTTGTCAGAACTTTACGCTGCCAGTGTAACTTACTGATCTGGTAGTGAATAAAGTCAACACTCGATACTTCCAGACTTTCTTTTTTAAAGCCATAGCTTCTCCATGAGACGATGAGAAATATTATTAGGAGGCAATAGATGACAGCGATGCTTACCTCAAATGGCCATCGGTACTGATGACGGAAAGCAAAGAAGACCCATCCGATAGTTATCAGTGCTATCAGAAAGCCAAAACTCATTGCCAGATTGGCAAGCAATACTTTACGCTGTTGCTTTTGCCATTTATTTTGTACGAATTGTATCTCTGTTGGCTGAACCACATCATTTACCGGCTGCGAGAGCCAGTTTTTCTGAATATCTTCGAAACTGTTCATGGTTTTAAGTTTTCCATTAAATCAAGTAAGCGGGTTTTAATACGGCTAATTTTTACACCTGTATTGGTCATGCTTATACCAGTGATCTCGGCAATTTCCTTATAACTCTTGTTTTCTAACACCAGGGAAATGATCAGGCGGTCCTGGGCTTCCAACTGGCTGATGCAATAGCGTAGTTTATCCAACTTCGCCTCCTGTTCCTGTTTTTGAGAAAGGGTCTCCTCATAGGGCATTGAGAATAAATCGGGCATCGATTGGTGCTGATGCCGTTTGTTTTTTAAGTTAAAATTAATAGCGGTGTTCACTGCTATCCGGTATATCCAGGTACTTATCTTTGCCTGCTCTTTAAAGCTTTGTATACTCTTCCATATCTGGTAAAGAATTTCCTGATAGAGGTCATCGGCCTGAGAAGCTTCATAAAGATATGCCCTGCAAATCCGGAGAATGCTTGCATGATTGGCTTTCACCAGTTCATTAAAGAAAGCCTCCTGTTTCTGGTTGATATTTGGCACGGCAGACTGGGTTTATAGCTTTTGGATAAAAGTATCAATTTCGTTTAAAAACCATTCAGGAGAGTCATATAGCAGAAAATGCCTTGCAGATGGACTAACGTGAATAATGCATGTTTCACACTTCTCATATTGCTTTTTAAAGGTAGCTTCGACGTATTCACTGGTAAACTGAGGATACTGAGCTGAATACTTATAGGCAGCTAAAACCAATACCGGTACTTTGATTGATGCAATTCCCTCACGCAAGTCATTACCCATCATCTCATTCAGAGTGTAAGCCATTGTTTTGCGATCGGATTTGGCGCCCCATTCGGCGATCATGTCCCACTTCGTTGAATCTGCGCAAAGCGTACGGGCTATCCCCAGTTGATACGTTTTCAATTGTTGATCGTTCATATTATTATAAGCCGTCAGCATAGATTGGGCCTGATCCTTGTTGAACCCACTCTGGGCGTTGGGATTAATTACACCTGCATAGAAAGGCAATGCATCCACTATAATTAATTTCTCCAGTCGGTCCCGTAATTCTGATGCTATCCAGAGCGACAAAAAACCACCAATTGAATGACCAATCATCACTACATGATGTAAGTTTTTGTTTTTAATATAGGAGATCAGAGATGATTTAAACGTATCCAGATAAGGACCTTCCGCTAATGGTACAGCACCTGCGTAGCCTGCAAGCGTAAAAACATGGCATTCATAATTTTTAGCATAATGTGCAACTGTAGCCTGCCATTCATCGCCACTGCAGGTGGCGCCCGGAATAAATAACATAGGCTGTCCTTTTCCGGTCACTTTCACTTGAAAGGCAGGATTAGAAATACTTTGGGAGTAGCCTGATATCAGTATAAATGAAAAGGCTGTAATAGCTAAAATCTGAAATAGGAGTGTCTTTTTCATATGTTGAATTCATTTTGATATCTTAGTAAAGACAACTCCTGATTTATTACAGATTTTTTTTATCAGGTACATCTGAGGGGGGCAGTGTCAAAAATTTCATATGCGTATATTCATTGTCGCTTAACAAAAAAGAATGAGTGATGCTGTATAGCCAACCACTCATTCTTTTTAATATATTCAGGATATGCTATGAAAGAAATCTCTAAGTTCTTTTGCATATAGATCAGGCACATTCAATGCTGCAAAATGACTGCCTTTTTCTATGATATTAAATCGTTGCACATTCACTTTCCTGTTGACCCATTCTATTGGAAAAGGGGCCTCTCCCGGGAACAAGGATACGCCGGTAGGAACTTCGACCTTCATGTCTGATTTAAGTCCTGCTGTCCAGGCTACCTTACCTTCCTCTGCATATGTACGGATAGAGGTATTAATGGTTTGCGTAATCCAATATATCATGATATTAGTGATCAGTTCATCTTTCGAGTAGTGATCGTCTATATTTTCAGGTTTGCCGGACCAACCATGGAACTTTTCAATTATCCAGGATGCTAATCCCACAGGGGAATCATTTAAGCCGTAACCTAATGTTTGAGGCTTTGTTGTCTGAATAAGGTTAAAAGCTCCTTCGGCAAAGAACCATTGTTGGATAAAGCGGCCAAACTCTTGCTCCGGCGCTGACATCGTTGACCAATCTTCTTGTCCGTTTGGATAGCCAACATCCGTTATATGAATAGCAGATACCAGTGAAGGATACTGATTGGCCAATGATTTGCTGATTGTTGAACCAATATCCCCTCCCGCGGCAAAGAACGTTTGGTATCCTAATACCTCTGTCATCAGCCTGGCCCATAAACGGGCAGTTTGGTCACTGCTTTGGGGAACTTTATCCGAAAACCCAAAACCAGGTATTGAGGGGATGACAAGGTCAAAAGCTTCATCGGCATTGCCGCCATGGCTTTCGGGATCAGTAAGTATAGGGATTACTTTATGAAACCTGTAGAAGCTATCGGGCCAGCCATGCGTTAAGATCAGTGGTTTGGCATTCTTAGATTTTCCTTTAACATATATAAAATGCACAGTAATACCATCTATTTCTGTTTTAAACTGAGGAAATTTATTCAGATAGGTTTCCTGTGTTCTCCAATCGTACTCATTCTGCCAATGATCTACCAGTTCACGTAAATAGGTTGGGTTGGTACCATAATTTCAGCCAGCGTTTTCCGGTTCATCAGTCCAGCGCGTCTGTTTTAATCTTACAGATAGATCGTTTAATACTTCCTGGGGTACTTCTATTTTAAAAGGTGTCATTTGGGTTATCTTTTTGTTTACACAAATTTAGCTGCCTCCCGCCTAACCCCATTGTAAAAAATTTACCTACCCCTGATCTAAGGGTTAGCAGGAGGTTGTAAAATCATATCTGCAACAAGATGATTTTCTTCCATTTCCATTTGTGATAATAAATATTGTGTTGGTTTGATGCCGGTAAACCGGGTAAACTCTTTGACAAAATGTGCCTGATCATAATAATCATACTCATTAACAAGCGCCAACCAGTCTGTCTTCCCCTTAAAGGTTTGAATATCCCTGATCACCTTTTGAAACCTATGGAGCCTTTGCAGGTATTTGGTTGAAAAACCAGTATGTTGTTTGACGATATGTATGACATGTTTTTGGGAATAACCGGATTTCTTTATTAGCCAATCAATGGGTTTTTCAATGTTCTTATCAATAAATTTCACCAGAGAATCTTCGAAACGGAGATCGCTGGTGTATCGCAGGAAATAGCTTTCAATATGTCCAAACAACTGCGGGATATCATCTGTATTAATAAGTTTTTCGTATAAGTTCTTAAAGGAATTACCTAAAAGCAATTCGGCCTCCAGACAAACAGTATTTATGGCTGTTATAGGGATCTTTGTCAGTGCATAAAAACCACCGGTAGTGAAGCGTACACTGAGAATACTTGAATCCTGTTTGTTTTGATATAAAATAGCCTGTGTTTGTATACCTGATATCCACGCATTTTTCATGACCCTTTTCTCTTTCAGATCAGTGTCGAGGAATGCAGTATTGATGTTTTTTTCCTGCAGCTCAATGACCAGATTGACACCTTTATCCGGAAGCTCTTTGATATATGGGATGGAGGAGTTTGAACCACTAACATACACGATATGCTGAATGTAATCAGATAAAGGATAGGCCGGTATATGTTTATGGAACTTCATAATCAGCTTAAAATTTGAACATGGTTACAATTTCGAAAGATATATGTTCCTGGTTACTTGAATCCTAAATATACTTTATTTGTCTATTAATGCTAGCGTTGTCAGGCCCAAAGTTCTCTAGATGATTAATGTCAGATGGGGGCTACTTTGCAGTCATTTCTTTAATGACTTTCTCCCGGTGCTGTTTACCCCAGGCAGCCATTTCATCTGTGAGTGGTTTAAGTGACCGGGCATACTCGGTAAGTTCATACTCAACCGTAGCCGGCTTGGTTTCCAGCGGGGACCTGGTGATCAGGCCATTTAATTCCAGCTTGTTCAGTTCTTTCGAAAGCATTTTGGGTCCTATGCCTTCAACTATGCGCTGAAGTTCGAGATAACGTTTTTTACCTGATGCCAGACAAGCTACTATCATCACTCTCCATTTACCATTCAAAATGTACAACGTATCATTTATCGCTTTAAAGTGGCGTTTACAGTCATCGGATATTTTTCCATTTTTCAGTTTGTCAACCATTCTCCAAATTTAAATAATCTCTTTGAGGGAAGTACTTCCCTGCGGGGAAGTCACCACTATTACAAGACTGAGCTCATTAGCTTTGCACCCGGTACATATTAGTAACTCAAACAAAGTTAATTCAATGAACAACAGTAAACAAAGCGGTATCGTTCTTATCGAACAACCGGGAGCACCGGACGTATTGAAATATCAAAATATAACGCTTCAGCAGCCAGGTCCTGATGAAGTGCTGATTGCCCAAAAAGCCATAGGGGTAAACTTTTTGGATGTATTTTTCAGAAATGGAACTTTTCCGGCGAGTCAATATCCTGCACCCATTGGTTTTGAAGCTTCAGGTATCATTGAAGAGGTTGGAACAGGCGTTAAAGATTTCACTGTAGGCGACCGCGTAGCCTATTACGCATCGGTTGGGGCCTATGCCGAAAGAAGAATCATTAACACCAATGAAATATTTAAACTGCCGGAAGATATATCCTTTGAACAGGCTGCTGCTGTCATGATAAAAGGTCTTACCGCTCACATGCTGATTAAGCAGAGCCATAAGGTTAAACCCGGTGAGGTTGTTTTGATTCATGCCATGACAGGCGGGGTGGGAACTCTGTTGAGCCAATGGGTCAGGGCGTTGGGGGCTACAGTCATCGGAACTGTCGGAAGTGCAGTCAAAAAGGAGTTAGCCTTAAGACGCGGCTTCAATCAGGTTATTGATCTGGGGTCTGAGGATTTTATTGGTGCCGTTAACCAGTACACCGGGGGTAAAGGTGTTGACGTTGTGTACGATGGCACCGGCAAGGCTACTTTTGAGAAATCGTTAACTGTAGTTAAAGATGGCGGAAGTGCCGTATTATATGGATGGCCTTCCGGTATGCCTGATGTAGACGAAGACCTGCTGATGCAAAGAAAAATCAAATTTGCACATGATGCGCTCAATGACTACCCACTTTATCAGGACAAAAGCGGAAAGGGGATGCCTGAAATATTCAGTTTGTTAAGGAATGGTATATTTGAACGAGAACAGTCATTCATTTATTCATTAAGACAGGCAATTGCAGCTCATGCGGATATGGAATCAAGGAAAACAACAGGCAGTATCATTTTGAAACCTGAATTATAAATAGTTATATCGTTTCAAAGAAATTCAACCCTGCAATTAGCAGTGGTTCAAATCCATAAAAACAGATACTCAAAGGATTGCTACCCTCATGAACAATAAGCCTTTGAGTATCTGGCTCATAAAAATAATTGGTATCATCCTGGTCATCACTGATAATAGGAATTTTCCAGTCCCAGGGTGTCCATGGATTATTGAGAGTATTATCAACCCATGGGAATATAAAGATCTGTGGATTCAAATGATAAGTCAGTATGTCTACCTCATCTTCTTCAATAGTTATTACACCTGAATCTACATTTCGTGTATGATAATTCTGATGAACATTCATAGCAATCCATTGATTGCCGGATCGCATGAGTTCAAGAATCATGGAATAGAGTGTGAACAATTCACGCACATACAAACCTCTTAACTCAGCTTGCGTAGGTGCCTTCACATCATTTATCTGTATTATAACCTCCGGCTTACGTTTACTGATTACAGCTTTAATCTGCTCATAGCTAATACGTGCTGCGGCAGCGTCTGTAGCTTCCCAGCCTGAAGAACGTATAATAGGAAGATTATTCATGAATTTAAGATTATTTGATAGCGTTCAATTTACAGATTAAATGTTAAAGAATTGGATCCGGATTACGGATCTTTTTATTAGAGAATATTCCTTTCCGTAATTATTAGAGGCATTTTAAAATATTCTCTCATCAAATGACTCTTTATTAAATTGAATTTATTTTATCCAATAAGCCTGAATTCTGTTATGATCAAAACCTCCTTATTTTACTAATTTATATCTGATATATTTAGCTACAGTTTCAATTGCCTCTCTGCCCTGATCTATTATGCCTCCCATCTGGAAGAAACCATGTGGCATTTTGGGGTAAAGCTTTTCGGTTACCTGCACGTATGCATGGCGAAGCTTTTTGGCATAGTCCATAGCCTCATCCCGCAGTGGGTCATATTCTGCTGTTATAATGAACGTATCAGGCATGCCAGACAGATCATCGTTGAATATTGGTGCTGCCTTGATTTTATCTTCTGTATAATACTCCCATAACTCAATAGCACTCTTTAAGGTTAAAATAGGGCCTTCTGCAAACGTAGACCAGGAGGGAGTTGCAAGAGATGAGTCAGTAGCGGGGTATATGAGTATCTGACATAAAATGTTATTCAGCTTTCCTGCTACAGCAGTAGCTAATGTACCTCCGGCGCTATCTCCGGCTACAGCGATACAATGGCTATCTATACCCAGTTCTTCTGCATGGTTTATGATCCATTCTGTTGTGTCGGTACAATCATTCAAACCATGAGGAAACGGGTATTCAGGAGCAAGCCTGTAATCAACAGAAATAATGACTACCCCTGATAAATTAGCAAGCTGCCGTAAAGGACGGTCATGTGTTTCAATACCTCCTTTGAAGAACCCGCCGCCATGAAAATAGACTACTGCCGGTAATGTCTTTTTGTTATCAGGTCTGTAAATCCTGATGTTAATTTTTCGGTCAGTAAATTCGATGGTTTTGTCTTCGACTTCAAATACGGCTTCCTGCTCTCCTGCAAGAGGTATCAACTTTTCATAGAATACTCTTGAAGCCTGTAACTTGTCCTCGATATGCGTAACATTAACTGACTGCATGTAAGTCAGTACTTCCTGTACCTGTGGTAAAATTTCCATTTTATTATTATTTGAAGACAAATTTCCGCTGTAGAGATATATAAATAAAATAGCTTAATTTATAGGCGGTCATAAAAATATTTATTGTATGGTAAACCTGGAGTGGTACAGAACATTTAAAGCCGTCTATCAAACAGGATCACTAACTGCTGCATCAAAGGCTTTGTTTATATCACAGCCGAATGTGAGTCAGCATATCTCTTTATTGGAGGCACATGTTGGAAAGACATTATTTGAACGGAAGCCGAGGATAGTACCTACAGATTATGGTAAGCTGTTTTATACACAGGTAGTTGAGCCATTGGAAAAGTTGGAGAAAGTGGAGGAGAATTTCAATGCTGCCGGCTTTAAAAAACAGTTGCCCATCATCCGGCTGGGTACTGTGCAGGAGTATTTTCAGGCCGTATTATCAGAAAATATAGGCGCGATTGAACCGAATCTTATTTTGTCCTTTGGGCGCACCAAAGAGTTACTTGGCAGGTTGCACAAAGGTACATTGGATTTTGTGGTCGCTACTAAGTTGACCGATTATAAGAACCTTGTTTTTGAACCTGTCCGGCAAGAGATTTTTATCATCGCTGGTAGTAAAACAATTGACACCACTGAATTTGATAATTACGTTAGTGAAGAAAATTGGGAGAGCGGAGAAGCATGGTTGTTATCACAGCCCTGGTTTGCGTATACCATAGATCTTGCTATCATACGCAGGTTCTGGCAAAAGAACTTTTACAAACGTCTGGTTATTAAACCATACTGTGTAATACCAGACATGAATCTGATCTTAAAATCACTGAAACACTGTTCTGCTTTGACAATAGCGGCAGATTACCTGTTGGATGATGACCTCAAGGTAATCTGGCGTGGTAGGATACCCATAGAGAATGTATTGTATCTGGCTTACGATAAAACAAGAGTTACATCAGATCAGGTGGAGTTAATGAAGCAATTTTGCCGATGAACCGTTCAATTTAGTATCAACAGCTACCTGTTCCCAGGCGGCAAGATCTTTTAAAAGGTTTTCACTGTGCTGCTTAATGGCATTAACTGCATCCTCACCTAATTGCAGTCTTAACGGAGTGTTTGCGGCAAGCAGTGCTTTGTCTATAGCGGCAGCAGCTTTGAATGGATCGCCTTCCTGTGTGCCGTGCATCGTTTGGGCAAAATTTCTTGTTGGCCCAACAGTATCTTTGTAAGCAGCTAACTCCGGCATATACCTCATGGCAGCACCTGCTAATTCAGTTTTGAACTGACCTGGTTCTACAATCAATACTTTTATTCCCAGGGGAGCCAGTTCGGCAGCCAAAGCCTCTGAAATGCCTTCCAGTGCAAATTTTGAGGCAGAGTAAGCACCGAACCCGGGAACGGATAACTGCCCACCCAGACTGCTGATGTTCACTATCGCTCCTGATTGCTGTTGTCTGAATAGGGGAAGCAACGCACGGGTTACACTTACCGCACCAAAAAAATTTGTTTCCATTTGTGCCCGTAATTCATCTTCGGGTGTTTCTTCCACAGCACCTACAATACCATAACCCGCGTTATTAATGAGTACATCAACACGGCCAAAGCGACTCACTGCCGATGTTACTGCCTGAGATACTTCGGTGTTATTATTGACATCCATCCGTAATGCTTCTACCTGGTCGGGCGCAAGCGCTTTGATGCTTTCCAGTTTATCCAAACGCCTTGCAGTAACCACTACCTGGTAACCCTGTTGAATGGCATATTCAGCAAATGATTTTCCAAAGCCTGCAGATGCGCCTGTGATGAACCATACTTTTCTTGTATTATTTTCCATTGCAGTAAATTTTTTTTGATTTGATGGGTCTTTGTTGTGAGATAACGTATCGCGAAAATAATATTTTTATCTAAAAACTGAATATTACTGACATAGGGTTGTCATTATGGGATTTTGATGAAGAGAAATATAAAGGATTATCTATGGAAGAAACTGCCCTCGTGAACCGGTTAAATAATCATTACTCACCATTATCAGTGAGGAGAAGGAGCAGCTCACTGTTAAAATTGGCTGTTTTGCTTGCCAATGAGGAGAAAAAGGCTCCATCAAATTTTTCAATAATCTTTATAGCCTGCCGGGTGACTTTTATTCCCGTTTCAGTAAGTGTAATTGTCTTTGCGCGGGTATCTGTATGATGCTCCTGCCGTTGTACCATTTTTTTTTGCTGGAGGGTCCTTATGACCGTAGAGGTGGTCATAGGATCTATTTTGCTATGTTGCGACAAGTCGATCTGTGTTACGCTGTCTTTTTGTTTGGACAACCATAATAAACTTGCCAGCAATACAAATTGCGGATGTGTAATATTAATATCTTCCAGCGCTTTTTTGATACCTCTTTGCCAGAGCGTTGTTACCTGCCAGAGCAAAAATCCGGAGCTGTCTTCTGCTGCTTTTACACTAAAAGCCTTGTCGGGTTTCTTCATCATAATAGTCAATATTTACTGGCAGTTTCGATTTGCTTCTTCATATCAACAGGTAATGCGTTCACTATGTTTTGAGCCACGAGTTTAATCCAGATAAAGGACAAAGGACCTTTTACTGAAATAGTATTGGTAATTTTCAGGCCGTCTGTTGTCTCTTCAAAAGTATGGTTATCATACATTTTGGCCAAAGGGAATTTTGTAACATCAAGAAAGCTTTTGTTAACTACTGTTTCAAGCAGTTCCACTTTTACTTTGGGGCCTCCTTTAGGTTTTAGCATAAAATGATTGCCTTTCTCAAAGGTCCCTTCCATTTGAGCGAATTCAATGCCTTCATCCCAGGTATGCCAGTTGTTTACATCGGCAAATAATTTCCACATTTGTTCTTTAGTTACATCTTTTGTAACGACGGAGTGCGATTTTGTCCACATATTTATTATTTTATAAGTGCAAATATAATAAGTGTACTTATAATAAGCAAATAAAAACTTCCTTGCTAGATAACCTTTCATATTATTCTGGTATTTAATCATCTGTCAATTATTACATTTGGACTAATCAAGTACAACATGAATAAACACCCTCAATTGTTATTGTTAACGCTCTGGTTGATTGGAAACCAGATCTCTTTCGGCCAAACGAAAATAGCTACAGCAAAAAAAACGTATGATATCGCCGCTTTTTTATATCCGGCTTATGCCAGTGATGACCCAAGATTGCGTCCTTTCTGGCCAGCAGGTAATGGGGAATGGGAAACTGTGCTGAACATGCAGGAGAGGTTCCCGGGTCATTATTGGAACAGAAAGCCATTATGGGGTCCCATTAACGAGGCAGATCCATCTGTTATGTCGATGGAAATCAACCAGGCTGTAAAACATGGTGTAAACGTATTCATTTTCGACTGGTATTGGTACGATGGCAGAGCTTTTATGGAAACCACACTTGATAATGGGTTCCTGAAAGCCGACAATACTAATCAAATGAAGTTTTACCTTATGTGGGCAAACCATGATGTTGTCAACACCTGGGATACCCGCTTAAATAAGTTTAATGAAAATAATGTTATCTGGACGGGTAAAGTGAGCAGGGCAGAATTTGAAAAAATATGCAGGCGAAACATTGAAAAGTATTTTAAACTACCGCAATATTATAAGATAGATGGGAAGCCTGTTTTTATGATCTACGATATGCCACAGCTTATAGACGGGCTGGGAGGGATAGAAGAAGCTGCTGATGCGTTAAAATGGTTTAAGGAAGAAACAAAAAAGGCCGGTTTCCCCGGATTGGAACTACAACTCACAATGTGGTCAATCAATATGAATCACAGTGGTTTTGATGGTAGTAAAACGAAAAATCCTGAGAATGCATTTGTTAAAAAATTAGGCTTTACAAGTGCCACTCATTATCAGTTTTGCCATTTCGCGAATGTGGATGATGACTATCTGAATATTCTTGATGGAGTAAAAAAGGAATGGGCACGTATAGATACCACGTTTGATTTTATTTACTATCCTCACATTAGTGTAGGATGGGATAATAGTCCGCGTACAGGGCATAGCGCTGTGGTGAAAAATAATACGCCGGATAACTTTGAAAAGGGGTTACGTATGGCTAAAGCATATGCAGATGCACATCCAAAGCAGGTTCCCCTGATTACTATAAACAGTTGGAATGAATGGACGGAAACCAGTTACCTGCAACCTGATAATGTTTTCGGCTATGGATATTTAAATGCCATAAAAAAGGTGTTTATAGATGAGATACATTAAACGCTAACCTAATACCTTATACTGCAATAGCGTGGCAGGTCAGAATGAGAAAAAAGTACAAGTAATTGGTAAAATTAAACAAGTTGTATAGCAGCTTTTTTGATTAACTTTAAAACAGTTTCCACGTGAAAGCTTAGCATGCTAAGAAGCTTTTTTATGAAAATTGACTGTACCCAGATCCATAAGCATCAGACTATCTCTTTTAAAGATTCAATTATTAATTACTAAGGTTAAAGATTCAACAACAGTCATTTTTTATTGCATTAAAATGCAATCGTTTGCATAGACTCTTCCCGGTTCATTTATACAATAAATGAAATGGGATTTTATTGCCCTGATTATGCAATCGTTTGCATTAAGATAAATACTGCTCAACCCTTAACCAATATACGTTTGGACTGGGATTCTTTATTGTAACATTTAAAAAATACGTTATGAAATATCTGATATATTCAGGGATATGGGGGATTGTAATACTTCACTATTTATTTTTTTTCTCAGGCAGCTTATATGCCCGGCAATCAGTAAATGACACTGCTATAGCTATAAAAGGAATTGTTACCAATGAGCAGGGAGAACCTCTTCCTGGTGCTGTAATACTGGTGAAAGGTGCCACGAAAGGAACCACCACCCAAACTACGGGGAAGTTCAATATTAATGTTTCTCCGAATGCTACACTCAGAATATCTTTTACTGGATACTTACGTAAGGAAATCAAAATTGGAAATGAAAATCAGACAAACCTGGTGATCCCGTTACAACTGGATAAAAAAAGTCTGAATGAAGTGATAGTGGTGGGGTATGGCACACAAAAGAAATCAGATGTAACGGGTTCTATTGTTTCTATAAAGGAACAGGCATTAAGGGATGTGCCTGT
This sequence comes from Chitinophaga sp. YR573, assembly GCF_900110995.1. Taxonomy (GTDB): domain Bacteria; phylum Bacteroidota; class Bacteroidia; order Chitinophagales; family Chitinophagaceae; genus Chitinophaga. The sequence continues at coordinate 101,673 of NZ_FOJF01000001.1, read as the reverse complement.
CGCTAATTTAAGTCAGGCATTACAGGGAAAGGGAGCAGGCATAGATGTACAGAAGAACGGAGGTAACAGCAAACCTGGTACAAAGCCTAAAATACTGATAAGAGGTACAAGGTCTGTCAACGCGACCAACGACCCGTTGTTTATTGTAGATGGGATCCCTTTTAACGGTGATATTAATGACCTTAACCCGGATGATGTAGTGTCCGTAGAAGTATTAAAGGATGCTTCTGCTACGGCTATATATGGCTCAAGAGGCGCTAATGGGGTGATCCTTGTAAGTACAAGGAGAGGACGGTTGGGTAAACCGGTTATCACCTATAGTGCCTATGCGGGATTTGTTAAAAATATGGGGGAATATGATGTGATGAATGGATCGGAATTCACCACGTTTAAAAAATGGGCGCTTATTAATGAAACTCCCGGGAAATATACCGGACTGGATGATCCTGCTTTTTACACCAATGGCAGTTTCAGTCAGGAAGAAGTACAGGGAATTAAAACGGGCCGCAGTACAGACTGGCAAAAGCTGATCTATAAAACGGGGCTGACAACCAATCATCAGCTGGGAGTTACCGGCGGATCGGAAACTACACAATATGCGGTATCCGGTGGATATTATAAAGAAACAGGTATTTATCCGGGGCAATCTTTTGAACGTTTTTCAGTGAAAGCCAACATTGATCAGCAATTGGGAAAATCAGTAAAGGTTGGTATTAATACGCTGAATACTTATTCTATTACCAGTGGAGAGAACGCGAATCCGATGGGACAGGTACTGCGTGCAAATCCGCTGGTATCTCCATATGACAGTACCGGAGCATTGATGAATGCATATGTGCCGGGTACAGCCAGCCAGGTATGGAATCCACTAGCGGATCTTTTACCCGGTGCAGCAGTGGAAACACGTAAAAGATTTGGCACCTTTACTACTTTATATACAGAAGTTAACCTGGCTAAAGGATTAAAATACAGGTTGAATGCCGGTGCAGAAATAAGAAGTGATGTATATGGTAATTTCTATGCCAGCAAAACAACATACAATCAGGGTACTTTAAATACATCCAGCAATAAAACTGCTTTTTCACTCAATTATACCCTCGAGAATTTACTGCTGTACGAGAAGACCATTGCAGAAAAGCATAAGATCAACTTTACAGGATTGTATAGTTTGCAGGAGTCACAATCTCAAAACAATGAGTTTAATAATAATACTATCCTTGCAGATTTCCTGCAATATTATAATCCACAGTATTCATCAAATCTTAACGGAAAGGGTACATACGAAAAATGGGATATTCTCTCTTATATGGCGAGGATTAACTATAATTATGATGAAAGATATTTACTTACACTAACCCTGCGTGCTGATGGTTCTTCCCGTCTGGCACCGGGAAATAAATACCATGTGTTCCCATCCGTAGCAGTGGCATGGAACCTTTACAAAGAATCTTTCCTGAAATCCAACCATACTATTTCAGATCTGAAATTAAGAGCAGGATATGGTACCGTTGGTAATACAGCTATTTCTCCTTACCAGACACTGGGTGCTTTATCAGCCCTCACCTATAATTACGGATCTACAAATGTAACCGGAGCTTATCCTACAAATGTGGCTAATCCTGCACTTACCTGGGAGTATACTTCTACCCTGAATGCAGGGGTTGATTTTGGCTTCTGGGAGAATCGTGTTGCGGGTTCTGTAGATGTTTATCAGCAGGCTACCAGATCTCTGTTATTACCACAAACATTACCGCCTACATCCGGTATCCCCAATGCGATAGTGACCAATGTGGGGAAGACATCGAACAAAGGGATAGAGTTACATCTCAGCACAGTAAACATTCAGCATAAAGGGAACGGATTTGGCTGGACGACCGATCTGAATGTTTTTATCAATCGTGGAAAAATAACCCAGCTGGCGAATAATGTTAAGCGGGATATTACCAATAACTGGTTTGTAGGACAACCCATAGGAGCCATCTTCGATTATAAAAAGCAGGGAATCTGGCAAAATACAAAAGGTGATTCTTTACTGGCTAAAAGATATGGACTGACGGTCACCGGTTCCGGTTCCGTTATTGGCCAGATCAGGCAGGCAGATACCAACGGAGATTCTGTTATTAACGCAGATGACCGTGTAATCCTGGGATCCAACCAACCCAAATGGGAGGGAGGTATTACCAACCGTTTTACTTTTAAAGGATTTGATCTGACGATAGTAGCATTTGCAAGAATAGGCGGAACTATCGTGAGCAGAATGCACCAGAGCAGTAGTTTTATCAACACTTATCAGAGCAATTATAATAACCTGGATGTGGATTACTGGACACCGGGGAGTGGTGAAAATTTCTATCCCAAACCTAACCATGCAAATACCAATACACCAAACAGTGCCCTGCTAAGTTATTTTGATGGCAGTTATCTGAAGATCAGGAGTATAGGCCTGGGTTATAACCTGGAACCGGCAGTCGTGAAACGGTTAGGTATTGGTTCTCTGAGGGTATATGCCACTGCACAGAACCCATTCATTCTTTTTTCACCATACAGGAACAAATATAAAGGGATAGATCCTGAAACGGCCATGGGGTCTGGTTCAGGTACCAGTAACCAGGGGTATATGAATGTGGATACTCCGGGTACCTGGTCTATGATATTTGGTATCAACATGTCTTTATAATATGAATGATTAAACACCGTGTTATGAAAAAAATAATCATTTTCCTGTTTGTAACAGGGTTGTTTTCCGGTTGCGGGAAAAAGTTAATCGAAAACCCGATGTCTATTCTCACCCCGGAATTTTTTACTACCGCACAGGGTTTTGATGCCGGTTTAAATGCCGCCTATGCTGGTAACCGCTGGATCTGGGGCCCACAGGATTTTTATACCCTGACGGTGGCCGGAACGGATGAATTTAAAAAGGGAGTTGATGGTAACACGGAGCTGAATGGTTATACCAGTAATTATACACCATCAGCCGGTAATGTAGCTAACGTCTGGAAATATTGTTATACCTATATTAATACCTGTAATGGTTTGGTGGATAATGCACCGGGAATAAGCGGGATGGATTCTCTGCTCAAAAAGAGGATGGTGGGAGAAGCAAAGTTTCTGCGTGCGAATTATTATTTTATACTCGTACAGTTCTGGGGAGATGTTACATTGAATAAAAACTTCCAGAGTACTCCCACTACATCTGCTACCCGTGCTCCGATGGCCGATGTGTATGATTTTATTATTGAAGATCTGAATGCCGCTATTGCAGTTCTTCCGGCAAGTCCTCTCACTGCCGGTGTACAACCTGGCAGAGCTACTGCGGCAGCAGCCATGCATCTGCTGGCCAAAGTGTATCTGGCAAGGGCCGGTTCTTCTGCAAAAAAAGCGGATGATTACAGGAATGCTTATGCCACAGCCACAGCACTGATCAATAGCAGCGCCTCATCAGGACTGGGGTTATTGCCTGATTTCGGAAAAGTATTCCAGGAAGGGAATGAGGCTAATATGGAAGTATTATGGAGTATACAGCATACATCGAACCTGGCATATAATGGTTCTCCCAAGCAGGATAACCGGGATATGGATAATCTGTTATGCCATTTATGGGTGCCGCAATATGAGAACCAGCCAGGTATGCAGCGGGATGTTTTTTATGGGCGCCCCTACATACGCGTTATTCCTACCCGTTGGTTAACAGATACTGCATTTGCAGAAAGAGTGAATGATACCCGGTATAATAAAACCTTTCAAACGGCATGGATCTGTAATAGCCTGAAGTTAATTCCTACTTGGCCAAATCCATTGCCACCGGGTGCTCCGGCCAGTGCACAGCCGGGTCAGCCCAAATTTAAACCGGGAGATACCGCTATATTTATGCCCGGTCATGAAGTGCCTGATGCTCAGATAAAAGCTACCCCTTACCAGGTTATTCCACCCAGCAAATATGTACCCACATTAGCGCCAACATTAATCAAATATTTTGATACCAAACGCTCCGATATGAATGCGCCTTCTATAAGACCCATCATTGTTTACCGGCTGGCGGATACATACCTGATAGCAGCGGAAGCTGCATTTATGGATGGCCGTCCGGCAGATGCGGTGCCTTATATCAATGCCGTCCGGAGAAGGGCAGCATACCCGTCCGGTGACCCGCAGGCTATGGAAATACAGGCATCCGACCTCAGTCTGGATTATATCCTGGATGAACGTTCCCGGGAGTTATGCGGGGAATTAGTGAGATGGCTGGACCTGGTAAGAACAGGGAAGTTACTCAGCCGGATAAGATTACATAATACAGATGCACAGGCCAACATACAGGATAAACATGTACTCCGGCCTATTCCACAAACGCAGATAGATGCGACGACTACCGGTCCCGTATATCCGCAGAACCCACTTTGGTAAATGATCTATAATCCATTAAAACAATAGCATGAAACGCCTGATGATTTTTATGATGATTCTTAATTACGGTATTGTCAATGCACAATCCGGTACACTGAAACATTTTCCCAAAGGTAGTTCGCCGGAAGAGATCGGGAAAAAGGTGGCCAACCATTTCCTTGACTCTCCGCATCCCAATTTTGGCAGGGCAACACCACCTTCTGTTATTACATATCCGGAAGTATGTGCATGGTATGGAGCATTGTCATTTGCCAAAGCAAGCGGAGATAAGGCCCTTACAGGCAAACTGGCCAAACGTTTCGACCCTCTTTTCGGGGCAGAAGCGGCTTTGGTACCACCTTCAGATCATGTAGATCATGCCGTTTTCGGGGCTGTGCCTTTAGAGCTGTATCAGCAACTGAAAGAGCAGCGCTACCTGGATATGGGAAAGGCAATTGCAGATAAACAATGGGGAACACCCGAAGGGGCACACGTAAAGCCGGAATCTGCTATTTATGCTAAGCAGGGACTTACCTGGCAAACCCGTTTGTGGATAGATGATATGTTTATGATCACAGCAGTGCAGGCGCAGGCCTATCGCGCTACAGGTAACCGGCAGTATATTGATCGTGCTGCGAAAGAAATGGTGGTTTATCTGGACTCATTACAACAACCTAACGGACTATTTTATCATGCACCTGATGTGCCCTTTTTCTGGGGAAGGGGTGATGGCTGGATGGCAGCAGGCATGAGTGAATTGTTACGCTCATTACCGTCAGATAACCCCGACAGGCCCCGCATCATGCAGGGATACAAAAAGATGATGGCTACATTACTTAAGTGCCAGGCAGCCGATGGTATGTGGCGGCAGCTGATTGATGATCCGGCTTCATGGCAGGAAACTTCCTGTACAGGTATGTTCACATTTGCGATGATCACCGGGGTAAAACAGGGATGGCTTGATGCTGCTGTCTATGGACCTGCAGCGCGTAAGGGATGGCTGGCACTGATAACTTACATTGATGACAACGGTGATATCCGGGAAGTATGCGAAGGCACCAATAAGAAAAATGACCGTCAGTATTACCTGGACCGTAAACGTATTACCGGTGATATGCATGGACAGGCACCCGTACTATGGTGTGCAGCAGCATTATTACGATAAAATAAAAAACACGTATGAAAAAGCAAATGTTTGTTTACTTAATGCTCTTCATTTCAAAAGCTTTTGCTGCCGATACCACAGTAGTTGCTAGTCCTGACGGACAAATCCGGTTCAGATTATTTATCTCTGATCATCAGTTACAATATACAGTTACCTTCAGAAATGAGCCGGTTATTGAAAGATCACCTATGATCTTATCTGTTGATGATAAAATACTCACAGATGGGGTAAAAACCGGTACGGTTAAACGTTATACGATCAATGAACGTTATCCCTGGATGGGCGTACATGCATGGGCCACCAATAATTGTAATGGTGCAAGTATTGCCATGCAGCAGTATACATTGGATGTACGGGTATTCAATGACGGCATTGCTTTCCGGACAGTAGTCCCAGGTGTTGCAGGAAAACTGCGTGTCCCTGACGAAGCAACAGTATTTAATATTCCAACAGGTACTGAGATATGGTATCACGACCTGGTGATGCATTATGAAAGTGTTCATGCAAAAAAAGAGATTTCAGCATTGCAGAAAGGAGAATGGGTAGCACCGCCAGCCACTTTAAAATTACCGCAGGGCATTTATGCTGCTATTACAGAAGCTAATCTTGTGAACTATAGTGGTATGGCGCTGGAAGCAGATGGGAATCGCGGTCTGGTGCTGCGTCTGGCACATCAGCAGCCGGTTTCATATCCTTACAAGTTACGCTACAGCGAAGAAGATGTTATCCGTTTATCAAAACCAGCGGCTGTCAGTGGTACTATTACAACTCCCTGGAGGGTAGTGATGATTGGTGCAGATCTGAATGCCATGGTGAACAATGATATGGTACATGATCTTTGTCCGCCTCCTGATCCCAAACTCTTCCCTAAAGGAGTACAAACAGATTGGATCAGGCCTGGGCGTGCAGTATGGAAGTACCTGGACGGTGGGGGAGAAGGCACACCTGAAGTAATAAAGGACTTTTCAGCAAAAGCGGCTGCTTTGGGTTTTGAGCACAATATCCTGGAAGGCTTTTGGGAAAAATGGAGTGATGAACAGATCAGGGATGTGGTGAATGATGGTAAAAGGCAGCATGTAAGTATTTGGGTATGGAAGCATTCCAAATACCTGCGGGATAAAAACGTACGCCTTGCTTTTTTTAAACGATGTCATGACCTGGGTATAGCAGGAGTAAAAATCGATTTTTTTGATCATGAAGCTAAAGAGGTGGTGGACCTGTATACAGCTATTCTGAGAGAAACAGCGGAATACCATCTTTTGACAGATTTTCATGGAGCCAATAAGCCTACAGGTCTGGCCAGGACCTGGCCTAATGAACTAACAAGGGAAGCCGTAAAAGGTATGGAAGCCAGCAAACTGGCAGACAGGGCCACACATGAAACTACGATACCTTTCACACGTTTACTGGCCGGACCCGCAGAATATACAGTAGTCCATTTTGGAGAACGCAGGAAGAATACTACCTGGGCCCATCAGATAGCCAGCGCAGCTATCCTGAGTGCCCCATTGCTTACATATGCTGCACAGCCGCAGCATATCCTGGAGAATCCGGCCGCAGACATGATCCGGCATATTCCTGCCAACTGGGATGAAACTATTGTGTTACCACAATCCGGAATAGGACAACTGGCGGCTTTTGCCCGGCGTAAGGGAGATACCTGGTTCCTGGCTATCATGAATGGCACTCAGCCACAAACGTTAAGGATCCCGCTCAGTTTCCTGAAAGCATCAAATTATAAGGTGTCTGTTGTAAAGGATGATGTGGACAGCAGCGCGGCAGTGAAAGTGGAGGATACTTCCTGTACACCACAGGATGTCATTTCTCTGCAACTGGTACCGGGAGGAGGATATGTAGCCCGTTATACTATAAATAAGAAGTAGTTTAACGCTACAATAAATTAAAAAGGGAAACATAAATTTTATGTTTCCCTTTTTAATTTATTGCTGTGCTCCTTTACTGATCATATTATTCTTAATACGGGTATTACCATCAATATCCAATGTGCCATTTATCGCAGTACTAATTACAAATCCGGTGTTTTTAGCAGGAGAGGATGCCTGTATATGGAGATCGGGTGTTGCTATACTCACTAGTAAAGGATCTGCTCCGTTGGTGGAAGTAGCATCTGTTCCGCTGGTAACCTGCCAGGAATGAAAATCTGTTATTGGTGTATCATTGGTGCTGTTCCAGATCCATTGCGGTGTACCGGTAGTATAATAAAGGTTATTATCTATGATATTTCCTGATCCTGTGTTTGTGTATTTGTGAATGAATACATCTACAGGGCTTGCATATACGATATTATTACGGATCACATTGTTAAAACATCGTTCAGTAAGCCGGATCTCTCCTTCTATTTCACCGAAAGCGCCAATAGCACTATCATTCTGAAACAGGGTATTATTCACTACGTAGCAGTCATATGTGCCACCGGAAGTATAGTTCAGATAATCTCCCATATAAATGCCTGTCCGCCAGCAGTTGTACACGAAGTTGTTTCTTACGATGGTCGTTTTTGTAGGATAGATATTGCTTTCACTCACCAGTCCGATACCACGGTCGCTGTCACGCACTATATTCCTTTCTATTACAACACCTGCCCCTCCGCAAACGTAGATAGCAATGGCGCCATAATTACCGGCGCCCCATATATCCACGCTATTGCTCATCGAAATGTTATATAGTTCGTTATCACTTATTACCCCATTGCGGGCGTAGTTAGTAGCCACATCACCTTTAGGATTCAGACCATCTCCACCAGCAATGATGATCCCTATGTTTTCAGTATGGTATATCTTATTATGGCTGATTGTGAAACTGTCAATATTCCCTGCCAGTGTAATATTCTCACTGGTTCCGGTTTGTGTATCATGTACCGAACAGCCGGTGATGACCAGTTTGGTAATAGCTATAGTGCCATTGCCAATCACCAGTATTGCATGACCGCTACGCCAGTCTTTCAGTGAAGCGCTGCTTTTTATATTGTAGATATTGCAATTCTTTATGGTAATATGATGTGAGTCACCATTAATTGCAATACCCTCAGGGTCTGTGTTGAAAGCGGAGGAAATCAGGTTACATATATCGAACCCCTCTATTGAAATATACCTGGCATTGCTGATGGTCACAAGAGCCAGCCAGCCTGTTACTAAAATATTACTGCCGTCTATCAGGGGCTTTTCACCGGGATATGCTTTCAATGTGATCCAGTTGTCTGCTGCACCTGAGCGGGGAAATGTGATCTGTTCATAATAAGTTCCTCCTCTGGCGATTACAGTATCCCCTGCCACAACTTTGCTCAGCGCTGTTGTAATGGACTTCAGGGGGGCTGTTAGTGTACCTGCGTTGGCATTGTTGCCAGTTGGAGATACATAGTAAGTATGGTGCTTGTTGATAGTGTTAACTTCCGCAGGCAGACTACTTTTGCTGCAGGCTGCGACGATCATAGCTGCTAAGAATATTTTCATTATGATGCTTTGTTTCATGATTAAGTTAACTACACACGTTTGACGCAAACGGGTGAATCCGGCAGCATATTTTAAAAATAATTTTGCGCAATCGATTAGTTGCATATATATTTGCAACTGAATGGTTGCAAATTACAATTCCGCACCCTTTGGGAAAATCGCTTTGATCAACTTGACAATTTATTGGGTAACCTTAAAAATAAAAAACCATGATAAACAGGGAAACAGTCTTTACAAAGGATTTACAAAAGAAGAAACTGACCGTTGTAAGGGCATTTGATGCTCAGTTGGAACACGTCTGGAGGGCCTGGACAGAAAGTGAAATGCTTGACCAATGGTGGGCGCCTAAACCTTACAGGGCTGAAACAAAGACAATGGATTTCAGGGAAGGTGGTTACTGGCTGTACTGCATGGTAGGACCAGAAGGTGATAGGAACACCTGGTGTAAAGAAAACTATAAAAAAATCGGACGCTTAAAGAGCATCACCAACTCAGTTCATTTTTGCGATGAAGTAGGGAATGAAAACCTGGATTTCCCAACTATGCACTGGAGTAAAGAATTTAGTGAAACGGATGATAATACAACTGTAAGAGTTGAAATCACTTTTGATAAAGAAGCTGATCTGGAAATGATCATTAACATGGGCTTACAGGAAGGATTCAATGCAGCTTTAAGCAATCTGGATCACTACTTAAGTACACAGTTTAAAATCAGGAAAGAACTGAAGAAAGATAATAACGCAAGAGTCACTACGTATCTGAATTTCCCGGGGAAAACAGAGGAAGCATTCAACTTTTACAAAGAAGTTTTTAATGGAGAATTTACAGGTGTAGGTTTAAGAAGATTCGGTGATATAGAGATGCCTAAAGAAATTCCACCAATGAGTGAGGCAGATAAAAAACTCATTATCCATGCAGAACTGACCATCATGGCAGGTCATGTATTAATGGCGACTGATTCACCTGAAAGCATGGGTTTCAAACTGGAACTTGGGAATAATATGCATATAAACCTGGAGCCTGATTCAAGAGAGGAAACCCAAAGATTATTTAATGCACTTTCTGCAGGTGGTATAGTTACCATGCCTTTGGAAGATATGTTCTGGGGAGCTTACTTCGCTGCATTTACTGATAAATTTGGTATCAACTGGATGCTAAACCACCAGCTCAAATAATAAAAAAAAGGGAAATATTCCGGGCCGGAATGTTTCCCTTTTAATCACCGAAATGTTCATCCTCAGCTATATTCAAGCTTTCATGATATGCAATGATCTTATTAATAACTTCAATTGTAATGTCAAGATTCTTTTCTCCTACCAGCTCTTTATAAGTGTCCAGCAACTTTGCTGATTCAATATTGGCATCAAGGATCAATTGCTTCCCGCTATCTGATAATTCAAGGTATTCGCTTCTCTTATCATTTTTATTTGTTTTACTTGCTATCATCCCTTTTTCCTCCAGCTCCTTTAGTGTACGGCTCATTGTTTGTTTTACGATCATAGATTTCCGTGCAATATCCATGGCTGTACTCCCTCCATCTACCGTAATATTACAGATTACCGGCATGTAGGATAACTTCATTTGTCCCCAGTAAGGCTTAATGTGCTTATGACTCCATATATCCAGGTGTTTTCTTAAAAGAAAAATCAGACGCTGCCAGTTTCTATCATAATCCTTTTCATATTCTCTAATTCTATCCTCGATTTTCATATCATTTTTTTGTAAAAATAATAAATTTGGTAAACAATGATTACTTTTTAGTAAACATTGCTTACTTTTGTTCTGCAATTGTAAAGTTCTAATATTTTCACTGGAATACCATAGTTATTGCTATGGTCTAAATCAACAGCATCAAATGTTCTCTTTAAAAAATGTGACTGCACGGTTCATACCGTTGCTCATGGCTCTTCCTATGTCTGGTTATTCGCAGCAGGTGAGGCCCTTACCTTTACAGGAAGCAATTATGCTGGCGCGTAAGCATAGCAGCCAGCTTAATGCTGATAGCCTGCAATACCGTATGGCCCGGGAAAGGGTTAAACAGGTATCCGGTAACGCCTTACCCCAGGTGAGCCTGAATGCGTCATACCAGCGCATGAGTAATAACATTGAGCCCTTTTCCATCAGTCTTCCCAATGGTTCATTTGTGTTAAATCCGCAGATACTGGACCAGTCGTACAACTCTGTACACCTTACTCAGCTACTGTACAGCGGTGGAAAGGTAAGCTCGGGGAAAAAGGCTTTAAAAACAGAAGCAGAGGCAGTAAGAGCAGATTATGACAAAAGTATACTGGAGCTGGACCATACAGTTACAGACTTATGGTTTAATCTATATAATGCCAATGCTTCTCAGAAGATCATCATGGCGAATATTGAAACGTTGGGCAAGAAACGTGATGATCTGGAAACATTTCGTGTACAGGGAATCGTATTGGCCAATGATGTGCTGAAAATTGATCTCTCGATCACTACACTCCGTTCAAACCTTGCGGATATCTCCAGCCTGGCAGGAAGCCTTAATTATAATCTCTGCCTCGCAACAGGCATCGACGTCTCCACCATCATCGATATCCCTGATGAGTATCTGCATCCCGTAGCAGCCATCGAACCACTGTCGGCTTATGAGGAGGCTGCATTATCTAAAAGACCCGACTTAAGGGGCTTTAAATGGAGAACTGAAGCGGCTGAATACAGGATAAAATCAGCAAGAGCAGATTACTTCCCCACATTAAGCCTGGTGGGTCATTATAATTACGACAGGCCCAACCAGCGCGTTATTCCCAGTGTAGGCAAGTTCGACTACTCCGCTTATGCCGGCGCCAGTCTGTCGTGGAGAATATCCTCCCTTTATACAAACCGTTCAGTGGTAAGTGAAAGCAAACTTGGGTTGGCACAGCTAAACAGCACGCTGCAACAAACAAAGGAGAATATCCAGTCAGAAGTAAACAGGAATTATCTCGAGTATAAAAAGACCCTCGATAAAATGAGTCTGGCTCAAACAGAAGTAGATCAGGCTACAGAAAACTTCAGGGTTGAACAAAATAAACTGAATGCGCAGACAACTACGCCAACGGATTTTCTGGATGCTAATACCCGGTTGCTGCAGGCTCAGCTAAACTTTGCGTCTGCTAAAGCCAATGCAGAACTCTCTTACAGAAAATTGATCAAGTCAACAGGTGAAACCGCTAAATAGTCAAAATCAAATTATATGAACACTATCAATACGCTCTTACTTTCTTTTTCTATTTCAGTATTTATGATTGGTTGCTCCGGTGAAGGGACCGATAACGCGCAACTTGAAGCTGATATCAGCCCGGTGATCCCGAAGATTTATAGCACCGTAACAGAGATCCGCGTGAACGATAATGAACTGGTGAAGGCAGGGGATACACTGGTAATACTGGACGATGCCACTTTCAGGATAGCTGTAGAACAGGCAGAAATTGGTTTGTTGCAGGCTTTACGGAATGTAAAGGTAGCTGGCATCAATACTGCCTCTGCTAATGTAAATGTCTCCAATATGACAGCCAACTCCTATGCTGTATCGGCCACTATGTCTTCTGCAACTGCGGCGATTGAGGCGGCGAAAGCAAGATTAGCCGTAGCAGATAAGAATTATGAACGCTACTCGCAGTTACTACAGCAAAAATCCACTACACAACAGCAATTCGATCAGGTAAAAGCTGATAAAGCGGATGCAGATGCTAAATTACAAGCAGCTATCGGCCAGCGGGATGCTCTGGTTAAGCAGATTGATGCAAGCAAACTGCAGGTAGAAAATACACGTACCCAGGTATCAGGTACGCAGGAGAATATCGGGCTGGCAGAACTGGCAGTGAAAGAGGCAAGGACTAAACTCGAAGCAGCAAAATTGCAACTTTCTTATTGCACGATAGTGGCTCCGGTAAATGGTATCGTATCTAAGAAAAATGTACAGATAGGACAGGTAGTGGCCACTGGTACTCCTTTAATGGCCATCGCCAACAATAAGAAATTCTGGGTAATGGCCAACTTTAAGGAAACACAAACACAGAAAATGCGTACCGGACAAAAGGTGGATATAGAGGTAGACGCTTATCCGGACACTACCTTTACCGGAAAAGTAGAATCACTCTCTCAGGCAACAGGCGCCAGGTTTTCATTCCTTCCAGCCGATAACGCTACCGGTAACTTCGTAAAAGTTACACAGCGTATCCCTGTAAAAATAACGATGGCAGATAATGAAAGCCCTAATTACCAGTTACGTGCAGGCATGAGTGTGTACGTAAAAGTTAAAACCAATTAATGATGGAAGCAATTGCTGAGTTAAAACCCACTTATGAAGTGGGGGCACGTAAATGGCTGATCACCATCACCGTAATTACCTGTGCTATCATGGAGCTTATTGATACTTCTATCGTTAACGTGGCTACCCGGCAGATCGCGGGTAACCTTGGTGCAACTGTAGAGGAAACGGCCTGGGTAATTACTGCCTATGCTATCTCCAATATCATCATTATCCCCCTGACAGGCTTTCTGGCAGATATCTTTGGCAGAAGGAATTATTTCACCGCATCCATCATCCTGTTTACTGTTGCCTCTTTCATGTGTGGTTTCTCCGGCTCTATCTGGACGCTCGTATTCTGGCGCTTTATACAGGGCATAGGGGGAGGAGCATTACTGGCAACAGCACAGACGGTACTGGTTGAAACATTCCCACCGGAAGAACTGGATAAAGCAAATGGAATTTTCGGCGCAGGTATTGTAATGGGGCCAACTCTTGGCCCTGTCCTGGGAGGTTATCTGACAGATAACTTTTCCTGGAGCTGGATCTTTTATATCAATGTACCTATCGGGATTACAGCAGCTATCCTTTCCTGGAAATTCATAAAAGGTGCAAAGAATAAATTGCAGGGAAAAATCGATTACCTGGGTATACTGGCTTTAATTGTTGGTATCGGCAGTTTGCAGATGGTATTGGAAGAAGGGGAAAGAAAAGACTGGTTTGCCAGTAACTTCATTATTATTTTCTTTATTCTGGCAGTAACAAGTATCGTTCTTTTTATTGTACGGGAACTCAAAGCTAAAAATCCTGTGGTAGACCTTCGCATATTACGCTTCAGAAACGTGGCAGTTGGTTCTGCATTAAGGTTTGCGTTCGGGTTAAGTATTTACTGTTCGGTATTCCTTTATCCGGTATTTGTACAGGGTTTCTTAGGATGGAATGCCACAAGAACAGGGTTGCTTATCCTGCCCTCCGCTTTCCTTACAGGTATGTTGATGGGCGTAAATGGTGCATTGATAAAAAAGGGGATCAGTCCTAAAATACTGCTGCTTTTCGGATTTGGAGCCGTGATTGCTTATGAATATTTCACCTATGGTCTGACAACACCGGCCGCCGGAGAGTGGGATATGTTATGGCCCCAGCTGGTACGTGGCCTGGGATTCGGTTTCATATTCGTACCAGCAGCAAGTCTGACGCTTGCAGGATTAAAAGGAAAAGATATCAGTCAGGCTTCCGGTCTTTCAAATATGCTCCAGTTACTGGGAGGCTCGGTAGGTCTGGCTATCATTAATACATATGTGACAAGGAGAATTGCTGCACACCGGGCAGACCTGATGACAAACTTATCGTTTTACAATCCGGCCTCTAATGAAAGAATGATAGCCCTGACGAACCAGTTTACAGCTCAGGGAAATTCAGCCGAACAGGCCCATAAAATGGCGATGGGTATGATGGAAGGATCATTAAATGTGCAATCATCGATATTAGCCTATGGAGAAGGTTTTATGATGATTGGTATCATCTGTGCCGTTATCCTTCCGCTGGTATTTCTGGCAAAAATTAAAAAAGGAGAAAGTGTGAATATAGGCGGAGCGCATTAAATATTTTAGTTACAAACAGTGTAACAGTTGTAGGTTAAGTATACACCGGCATATTCTTGTGCCGGTGTTTTTTGTTTTACATCCTGAAATTTCCGCTCCGTTGATAGTTTTGTCCGTTTGATTAAGTTCTGTGTATGACAAAATGTGGCATCCAATTACTTTCGTTGCATAACTTTTAAATGTACAACAATGAAAAAAACAATCCTCTTCTGCACTGGCATCATGTTTGGCCTGCTGGTTATGCTGAATGTATCCGCTGCTTTCGCCCAAAACATCCAGGTAAAGATTACAGGTATCAAATCTGATAAAGGTCAAATCGTTCTTAATGTATTTAAAGACAATAAGACCTACGATGATCAGAAACCTTACAAAAAATTTGTATTTGAAAAGAAAGATGTTCTCGATGGAACAGTTGTATTGAACTGCACACTGGAAGCCGGTACTTATGGTATAACACTGCTGGATGATGAAAATAAGAATGGAGTTATTGACAAGAACCTGGTTGGGATACCAAAAGAAGGATTTGGCTTTTCAAACTTCTATATGACTAAAATGAGTAAGCCATCATTTGATGATTTTAAGGTAGACGTAAAAAGTGCCGCTGAAAATAAGATAGAAATAAAGGTAAAATATATGTAAACAATATATGCCGTGACAACTGACCATTGTCCGGCATATGTTTTAAAAAATTAAAACTAATATCATGGAATTAAAACCATTATTGAAGAACCTGTTCTCTGGACTAACGATTTTATCATTAGCTATATCCATTTCATCCTGCGAGAAAAACGATGTAGATGAGGGCGGAAGTGTTAACCTGAAAGTGGTGAATGCTTCCCCCAATTCTACAGGAATGAGTTTCATCCTTGCCAATAATGTACTGATTAGCGGCGGACTTGATTATACAGAGTCGTCCGATTATATCAATACCAGTGCCGGATCAAGAATGGTGGCCCAATTCAGAACTGAAGGATCGTCTTCCAATTTTGCATCAGGAGAATTGTGGATCTTCAGAGATCTGACTTATACCGTTTATCTGGCAGGAGAGGGGTCAAATGCAAGAGTTAAATTTTATCAGGATAATCTTTCAGCTCCGGCTAGTGGGAAGGCAAGGGTTAAGTTCCTCGATTTCAGCAATGGGATACCTGTCAATATTAATATTAAAAATGGGGCCGGTAACAACCTGGTAACAAATCTGGTAAGAGACCTTCCAAGCAGCTACCAGGATATTGATTCAGGAGCCCTCTCTTTACAGATTTATGATACTGCCCTGAAAACCAGTATTGGTAGTTTCGATGCAGGTACTTTGGTGGCCGGTAAAATTTATACGATTTATATTACAGGGTCTTCTTCTGATAATGTGAGTGTTCATCAGGTGGTACATAATTAAGGTATTATAACCAAAGCAATCAATAAATAGAAAAGACCTAACAGGTCTTTTCTATTTATAATTCTAAATCATATCTTAATTCTGTCAGTTCCTTATCAAATGCATGTGATTTTTTTTCTTCAGTAAGTTTAAATCCATATCTGATGTAAAGAGAGATGGCTGCCTGTTGCTCATTGGTTGTCCATAAATAAGCTTTATTACATCCGCTTTCTTTCATGTATGCGATAAATTCGTTCATCAGCACTTTACCTAATCCAATACCCCGGTACTCCGGCAGGAAAATGAAATACCGGAACTGCACAATATCATGGCGATGAACCCCGACTAAAAACCCAATGATCTTTTCGTTATGTGAGCAAATCCAGACACGGTCTTTTTCTGTATCATACTGGCGGGCAAACTCCTGTAACCCGCCAAGCACATAGGCTTCAAAATTCAAACCATATCCTAATTCCCGGGCATATAATAGTCCATGTATATAGGCTATGTACCCCAGGTCTCCTGGTAATAATTCTCTTCTGATGTGTATGTCTGCAAGACTCAACATATCATTGTTTGTTTGTTTGTTGTTGTTCACAAGATATTAAAAAAGATGATGCTATAGTTTCAGGGAAATTTTTCGTAAATATGTAACATGATCCTGAAATCCTTTCATACCATATTATTAACTACCTGCTGTAGTATCACGCTGGCCCAAAACTACAAACCTGCAAAATTCACAGATCCTGACAGGTTAAAGAAGATAGAAGCTACTTATCCTGTAATCGATCAGATTTATAAAGATTATGCAGCGCAGAACCATTTCCCGGGCCTGGTATATGGTATTATTGTAGATGGTAAACTGGTACATACCGGTAGTTTTGGTTATACGGATATCAAGGCTAAAACTCCGGCCACTTCCAAATCTGATTTTCGCATAGCCTCCATGACTAAAAGTCTGGCTGCTATGGCCATATTGAAATTGCGGGATGAGGGTAAGTTAAAACTGGATGACCCTGCTTATCTCTACATCCCCGAAATGAAGAATACGCATTACTTAACTAAGGATGCAACGCTCATCACCTTAAGACATCTGCTTACCCACACCGCTGGTTACCCGGAAGATAATCCCTGGGGCGACAGGCAACTGGCAGTTAGTGATGATGAACTGTTAGCCATTTACAAAAAGGGTGTTTCCTTTTCAAATAATCCAGGTACGGGATATGAATACAGCAACCTTGGTTTCGCTACTCTGGGCTATATCATTAAAAAAGTATCAGGCAAAACTTATGAGCAGTATATCAATGATAATATCCTGAAACCGCTGGGCATGACGCATACCTACTGGGAATATGCAGATGTACCTAAAAATCAGCTGGCACTAGGTTACCGCTGGCTGGATAATGAATGGGTAGAGCAGCCCCTGTTACATGATGGCGCTTACGGTGCTATGGGCGGACTTATTACCAGTATCGAGGATTTCAGCAGATACATTGCTGTACATATGGATGCCTGGCCAGCAAGTGATGATGCAGAAACGAGTCCGGTTAAAAGGAGTTCCATCCGCGAAATGCAATATCCCTGGGACCTGAGCTATTTATCTGCTAATGCGAAAACGACTACCGGTCGCCCCTGCCCCAATGTAAGCGCTTATGCTTACGGTCTGCGTTGGGCAAAGGATTGCGAAAATCGCGTTTATATAGGTCATACAGGCGGGTTGCCTGGCTTTGGCAGTAACTGGAACATCTTGCCGGATTACGGGGTAGGAGTGGTCTCATTTGCCAATTTAACGTATGCCCGCGCCAGCTATCCCAATTCCGCTGCATTGGATACACTGCTTGCCCTGTCTGGAATAAAACCAAGAGCATTGCCTGCATCTGATATATTAGACCAGCGTAAAAATGATCTCCTGAAAGTAATTGCCGATTGGAGCAAGGCCAAACAAAGTGGCATATTTGCCGATAACTTCTTCATGGACTATTTTCCTGATAAATTAAAAATAGCAACTGAGGAAGCATTTGCTAAAGCCGGTAAAACAATTACGATCTCTGATGTAGTACCAGAAAATCAATTAAGAGGTTATTTTATTATCAAAGGCGAAAAGGCGAACATCAAAGTAAGCTTTACGCTAACGCCTGAAAATCCACCTTTGATACAGGAATACCATCTGGATGTGTTATAATATTAATGGTTTCAATCGTGTACCTATCAACCCTATGGATTCCATTAGCTTCTCGTGAGTTAATGCTGCACTATCCATCTGGAAAGTAAGTCTGGAAATACCTCCAAGTGCATCGGCATGACGAAGAACTTTTTCCGCTACTTCTTCAACACTTCCCACCAGCAAAGCCCCTTTGGGCCCCATCTGGTCAAGAAATCTTTGTTTGGTCATCGGTGGCCAGCCACGTTCTTTCCCGATATTAGTCATACTTGCTGCATAACCCGGATAAAAACCATCAATAGCTTCTTCTGTGGTATTGGCTACATAACCTAATGAATGTAATCCTACTTTTAATTTTTCAGGAGAATGCCCTGCTTTTAATCCAGCCTCTCTGTAAAGATCTATTAACGGACGAAAACGGTGTGTTTCCCCACCAATGATAGCCACCATCAGTGGCAGACCCAGCATTCCTGCACGAACAAATGATTGAGGGGTACCACCTACACCTAACCAGACAGGGAAGGGGTCCTGTAAAGGTCTTGGATATACAGGCTGGTTTTTCAACGCGGGCCTGAACTTACCAGACCAGGTGACAAACTCATTCTCACGGATCTTCAGCAAAAGATCCAGTTTCTCTGTAAAAAGCTCATCATAATCCTGAAGGCTATAGCCAAATAAAGGGAAAGCATCTGTAAACGAGCCTCTTCCCACCACCATCTCAGCCCGGCCATTGGAAATCAGGTCCAGCGTGGCAAAGTTCTGGAATGCTCTTACCGGATCGATTGCGCTGAGTACTGTAACCGCACTGGTAAGTTTTATACGTTTGGTACGGGCCGCGGCGGCAGCAAGAATAAGCGTAGGGGCAGAATCAAGAAAGCCCTTCCGGTGATGCTCTCCGATACCGAATATATCAAGGTTTGAATGATCTGCATGTTCAATTCTTTCGAGCAATTGTACCATCGCATCTTTGTCACTAATGGCTGTGCCGGCATTTTCACTAAACCTGGCAGCGAAACTATCTATTCCTATCTCCATAACATTTTTCATAGTATAAAATTAAGCTTTGTAATAGGTTTAGCGGTTGGATAGAATGTCGGAAATGATGGACGATTTGTTCATTATTGCTACAGTTAAAGTAAATTTATGGTATGCAACTATTGCCTTCTCCTGTTTTATCCAATATTGTTAAACACTTTCTGATATTAGAAAGTGATACGAATGTTGCGACAGATCACAGGTTTTTTCCTGATGGCAATTCCGGGATGACCTTTCATTTTGGAGATCCTTTTATTGATGGTCCTTTACAGATTAAACATCCCCGCAGTTTTGTTTACGGGCAGATAAGCAAGTTTCACAATGTTATTTCAAATGGACGTATCGGGATACTGGTAGTTGTTTTTCAGCCTTATGGCGCTTATTCTCTGCTTAATATTCCTGCTCATGAACTTACTGATACCATTATCAGTTTACAAGACCTTTGGGGTAGCGAAGTAAATATCCTGGAAGAAAGCATCCTGCATGCAAATAATAACCTGGATAGAATTAGTCTTATCGAAAAGTTCCTGATTAAAAAACTGCATAAAACACCGGATGTCATTATTGAAAAAGCAGTGAATGTTGTTTATCAGCATCATGGATTGATTTCGATGGGACAATTAACAGGGCATATGCAAATAGGTGAAAGGTTGCTGGAAAGGAAATTCAGGGAAAATATAGGGATTTCTCCAAAGAATTTTGCCGGTACAATAAGATTACAATATTTTCTAAAATTACTACGCAATAAATCATCTGATACCAATCTGACTAAGCTGGCCTATGAATGTGGTTATTATGATCAGGCGCATTTAATCCGTGAATTCAGAAAACAGGTAGGTATCACGCCTGGTAAATACATCTCGGCTGCTAATCTACTGGCGGTGAATTTTATTCAGATCTGACAGCGTGTCGGGTTTGTACAATTCCCGGTAATTCTCTTCTTATACCTTTGGTATATGAAAAAGATAAAAATTGCTACAGCACAATTTGAAAACAGCAGTGGTGACAAAAATTATAATCTTTCCATTATAAGAGAACTTTCTGCAAAGGCCGCTGCCGCAGGAGCAGATGTAATTGCTTTTCACGAATGTTCCATCACCGGGTATACATTTGCCCGGCATTTATCTAAACCTGCTCTTTTCGACCTGGCAGAATATATTCCTGATGGCCCCGGTATCCGGCAACTCATCTCAATTGCCCGGGAATTCAACATTGTTATTCTTGCGGGGCTATTCGAAAAGGAAGAAGATAAGGTCTTCAAGGCATATGTTTGTGTAGATAAAAATGGCCTGATAGCTAAATACCGGAAAATACATCCTTTCATTAATCCGCATATTACCCCGGGAGATAAATATGTTGTTTTTGATTTGTATGGCTGGAAATGTGGCATTCTGATTTGCTATGATAATAATATCATTGAAAATGTAAGAGCCACCACATTATTAGGTGCAGAGATCATCTTCATGCCTCATGTAACGATGTGTACCCCTTCATCCCGTCCTGGTGCCGGTTTTGTAGACCCTCTTCTCTGGGCAAACAGGGAAAATGATCCTACTTCATTACGTATTGAATTTAATGGCCTTAAAGGCAGGGAATGGCTGATGAAATGGTTACCTGCAAGGGCATATGACAATGCCATCTATGCCGTCTTTTCCAATCCTATAGGGATGGATGATGACCAGTTGAAAAACGGGTGTTCCATGATCATTGATCCTTATGGGGATGTAATAGCAGAATGTACTCATCTTGGTAACGACATTGCCATTGCCGTAATTACGGATGATAAATTAGAGAGAGCAGGAGGGCATCGGTATAAAAGTGCACGTAAACCAGAACTCTATAAAGACATTATCGGGCAGCCGAATATTTCAAGGCAGCATGTTGTGTGGCTGGAAGGGAAAAAATGAATAATAGATTGATAATCTGTGTTATAAGACATTGTATAGCATTTGTAGAGTGCTTTTTTACTCCCATGTAGAGTATTTGTAGTAGACCAAAATAAACTACATCTGCTTTGAAGCTTTACTTTTGAGTCATAAATTATAATGCTTTACTATATATAATCTTATGACACAGTACTTCGAACTTGAAACTAAATTCTGGGAGATCACCCTTGATACCCTCATCGTAAAAACCCGTTACGGTAAGATCGGTGTTGAAGGGAAAGTCACTGAAAATCAATTTGAAACCCCTGAAAAAGCCCAAAAGGAATATAATAAACTGGTAGCTGAAAAGACTAAAAAAGGGTATAAAGAGATACAAAAGCAACCAGGTCATACCATGATTTCCTGGAAAGAATTCGAAGAACTGTATGCCCCCACCTTTGATATGCCCTTCGGAGATTTTGCTGCTGATGTACCTGTTCGCCTGATAAAAGGCGAAAACCTGCATTATACCTCTGACAGAGTATTATATGAAGAAGAGCACCCTTTCAACGTGGTCATAGATGGTAACGTAAAGATTGATGGTAACCTGAGAGTGAGCTCAGAAGGCAGTGGCAATTTTCTGCTGATAACCGGTAACCTGGAAGTAAATGGCATCATCGTTGACGGTTGTGCTACATTGGAAATAAGAGGCAATGTACAGGCAAAAAACGGTATTCTTACGATGTACGGTGATGATGGGGGATATCTCAGTATCGGAGGAGATATAGACACCAAATTCCTGCTCAACGGATTCTATTTTAACCTGGAAGTAGGTGGAGATATACAAGGTACTACCATTGATTATCAATCAAATGGAATGGAATCGCCCGACTATACCCGTGATGAAGTAGCAGAGATCATCATCCCGGAACTGCTGGAAGCAGACGGAGATCTGTCAATAGACAGTATTATAGAATACCTTGAACAAGGCAAACAAATCCTGATCAACGATATACAGGCAGCAGAAGGAAGTACCCCGGGTACAGAAACAATACCTCAGCTCATCTCCAATAAAGAAGCAGATGAACGCTTTGATCTCAGCGAATATGAACCCTTCGGCGATATGAACTTTGCCAAAGTAATCCTTTTAGAAGGGGATAGCTTTATAAAGGGAGACCTCAACCAGGCCTGGGCCGCAAATACCTTAAAAGTACTGGGACAAAAAACAGAGGTAGGGGATACTTTAATCCTGGTAAATGGGTCACTCACCGTAGCAGGTACTATACATCCTGCTAATGACAGTTTTCCTTACTTACTGGTATTAGGGGATGTAAAATGTGATGTATTGAAAAGTTATGATGAGTGTATCTTCATCACCGGCGATGCTGATATAAAATATGCTTTTGATGGTAACTACAACCATGGTAGTATTGTTATTGGAGGTACCACCCGTGTTCCCTACCTGCTCAACTCTGACCATGATTCTCAAATTACTGCTGAAAGTGCCGTTTTGATTAATTATTATGGAGACGATAATGATTTCTTCGAATATGATTACACTGAAAAAGATTTTGAACGTGTATTTGTATCCACAGTATTTAATGAAAAGAAAGAATTTAGTCAGGCTAATTTCATAGAACTACTCAAAACCGGAAAATCACCACTTAAGAAAGGCGCTAAACCTGCCCGTTTAATACTACAGGAAGAACTGCAGCAAATGGCTGCCGGCGAAAAAGGAGAAATCACAGAACTGGACCTCTCTGATAAAAACCTGAAGGAATTTCCGAAATTCCTCACCAGGATGACTTCTATCCGCAAATTAATATTCAATGACAATCCCATCGGTACACTGCCTCCGGAAATCAAAAACATGATTAACCTGGAAGAACTGTACCTGGAAAAATGTGGTCTGCATGAATTACCCGAAGAATTCGCAGAACTCCCTAAATTACGCATACTGGATGTCTCCGGTAATTTTGGTACACCTGAAGGAGAAGAAGAACATCAGGACTTCGTTTTACCGGAGAACATAGGTAAACTGCAAAGCCTGGAGAAATTGACCTACAACTATCTAGAAAATCTGGATAAATTACCGGCTGGGTTAAGTGAATTGAAGAACCTGGAAGAGATTGAAATGTACCAGTGTTGCAAGTCTGCGCCTATAGATTTTCCGGAGGTATTAACAAAAATACCTTCTCTCAAACGTTTATTATTAGGTAGTAATTCATTCAGAACAATTCCCGATAGTATCCTGAACTTACACAACCTGGAAGAACTGAACCTCGATGCCAGCCTATGTTACCTGGATAAATTACCGGATTTATCAAAGTTGAAAAACCTGAAAATCCTGCATGGTGATGGATTGATATCCTACACCACCCGCCCTAATCCTAAACAGAGTCTGCTGAAATCGTTTTTCACCATTCCTAGCCTGGAACAGTTATATATCGACAGACACGGTGAACGTAAAGAAGCCTTTATCAAAAAAGATCTTTTTGCTGAGATAAAAGAGAACCTGGCGCATGATCCGGAACGTTTTAAAGAGTTCGAATCTCATCTTAGCATAGTACCTAATGCGGTTTGGGGAGATGGAAGAAAAGGTATAGTACGTCCGAATCTTACACCGGAATATTTAGAAGGCATCGGTAATCTCAAAAACCTGAAAGTACTGGACCTGTCCTTTAATGGCCTCACAGACTTACCGGCAGATTTATTTGAACTCACAGGACTGCAAATACTGAACCTGCGATATAATAAATTCTCTGTAAGACAAAGACTGGACATCGCTAAAAAGTTACCTGACTGTTCCATCGATTTCCGTGATAACCGCCCTGACAATGATGAAGATAAGAGTGAAGAAGTGGTATTGTGGAAAGAGATGAATAAGCTGATGACAGAAGCCAATGCGTTAATGAATGCAAAGGATGACCCTAAAAAGCTGCATAAATCATTAAAAGTATATGATGCTGCACTGGGCTATTTCAGCTCGGGAAAAGTAGTGGATGAATATAACCTGCTCTATGCCAACTATGGTAAAACCTGGGCATACAACTATCTCAATACTTTCCATAAAGCCACCTTCTCTAAGGAGAAATTATTAAAAAGTAACCAGGATGCTATTCAGCAGGGATTAAAAACATTAAGTATGATCCCGGTCATGATCTGGCATTTCACTGATATGGGTAAATTCCATAAAGAGGTGACGCGTATCACAGCTAACTCTGTTGCCTGGCAGATGATGGAGATTGCGCAAAACACAAAAGAGCTGGAAGAAGCATTGAACATCATTGAAAAAGCAGTACAATATGTAGAAGATGGAAGTCAGTATTTTGTATACGATACACAGGTGAGAATCCTGATTAAACTGGGAAGAGAAGAGGACGCGTATAAAATAGTAAGACGGGTTCTGGCAGAGGATCCGGCATTCGCAGATTTCCAGGATTTGAAGAATAAATAATCATGACAGATGCTCTGCAAGTGTTTGCAGAGCATCTTTTTTATATAAAAAATTCCCGAATCAGTAAATGACCCCTTATAAATTCCCGAATCGATAAACGCTCCGCGCAAACGTATGCTACCTTTGCAAAAAATTCGTACATGCCAAGATTTTTAATCAGTGCTGTTCTGGTGGCACTTTTTAGTCTTCCTCTTATATCTCAGGGACAATCAAATACAGGGAAAGTTACAGGTCATATCACTTCAGTAGATAAATTACCATTAGAACTTGTTTCAATATCATTAGTCGAGTTAAAGAAAGAAACGCTTACCAACAATGAAGGAGAATATGAGTTCACAGATATCGCTCCTGGTAAATACACTTTAAGGATCCAGATGCTGGGTGCTAAGGAAAATGACCAGACGGTAGAGGTTGTTGCCGGACAAACAACCATACTCGATTACCAGCTGACAAAAGAAAATATCCGGGCCTTACAGGAAGTAAGAATAGTAGGGACTACGAATAAATTTTCCAAAAAGGAAAGTATTTACGTAAGCCGTCTGCCTTTAAAGAACCTGGAGAACCCACAGGTATACAACATTGTTCCAAAGGAATTGATTGAGGAACAAATGGCTGTGGATCTGGGAAGTGTCTCTAAAAATGTGCCCGGTGCCGGTATTCCGATGTTGGCTAACCAGGGCAGGGTTACTTTCCGTTCCCGTGGTTTTGAAACAGAACCTAATGCAAGAAATGGTGTGGCGGGCGCTGCCTTTTCTTTTATTGATAATGCCAACCTGGAAAGGGTAGAAGCCATCAAAGGGCCCTCTGCTACCTTATTCGGTACAAATGTATCCAGCAGTTATGGCGGATTGTACAACCGTGTTACCAAAAAGCCTTATAACGCTTTCGGTGGGGAAGTAGCTTTTTTGGCTGGTAGCTGGAACTACAACCGCCTTACTGTAGATGTGAATACACCTGTTAACAAAGAAAAAACGATGTTATTCAGGTTGAATGGCGCTACCACTTTTGAAAAGAGCTTCCAGGATATGGGTTTCACCCGTAGTCTTAGTCTGGCGCCCAGTTTCTCTTACCAGATCACAGACCGCCTTTCATTATTGCTGGATGTAGAATTTGGACAGGCAAAAGGGACTTCTGTAGTACGTTTCAACCCGTACACCAAGAGCAACAAAATACAGTCTATTGCAGACATGAAGTTCCCTTATAATCGTATGTTCATAAGCAATGATATTGCTTACCAGACACAGATGATGAACATTTTCGCACAGGTGAACTATAAGATCTCCGATAAATGGACTTCCCAGACAGTGGTTTCCCGTGCACGTTCTACAATCGACGGTTACATCACTGCGCTAACAGGCGCTTCTGATACTACTATCCGCCCACAGGTAATAGTAGGTAATACCAGCTTTATCGCTACTGATATACAACAGAACTTTATAGGAGATTTTAAAATCGGTCCTTTCCGTAATAGGTTAGTAGTAGGATTGGATTATTACAATAACTCCAATTCATTCGACAGGGTAACAGTAAATGCTCCTGCTGTTAATTTCATCAATCCGGGTAAAGGTTACAGGTTAAGTCAGAGTAAAGTAGATTCACTGGCCCTGGCGCCTACAGCCGTTCCCCGTGTGGAAAATAACGGAGACAATACCTATGCTGCTTATGCTTCTGATGTCATCAACATCACGAATAATCTGATGGCGATGCTGAGCTTACGTGTAGACCGCTACCATAGTCAGGGTGTATATAATATGACTACTGCCATCACTACCGGTGCTTATGACCAGACGGCTTTATCTCCTAAACTGGGATTGGTATACGAACTGTATAAAGATAAACTCTCTGTATTTGGAAGTTATATGAATGGCTTCTTTAACAGGGGAGGATCAGATAAAAATGGTAATACATTCAAACCCGAACAGGGTAACCAGGCTGAAGGGGGTATTAAAGCGGATGTATGGGACCATAAACTGGTTGGTACCATCAGCTATTACGATATCCGTGTGAAGAATGTTTTAAGAACAGATCCGGACGATGCCAGCTATTCCATCCAGGATGCTACACAGCAGAGTAAAGGTGTGGAACTCGAACTGACAGCTAACCCTGTGAAAGGCCTGAACATTGTTGCCGGTTATGCTTATAACGACAGCAAATACACACATGGAGACTCTTCTATCCTGGGATTAAGGCCAGCATTATCCGGCCCTGATAAGACGTTGAACTTCTGGATCAGCTACCACATTTCCAAGGGTGCGTTGAAAGGATTCGGTGCAGGCTTTGGCGGTAACGCAGGTAGCGCCTCTTTCCAGACGAACACCAAAACAGCTAAAGTGATCATTCCTTCCTATACGCTGCTGGATGCATCAGTTTTTTACGAACACAGCAAGTTCCGTATAGGATTTAAGGTAGATAACCTGACCAGCGAAAAAGCATGGTCTGTGCGACTGACGCCTCAGAACCCTGCCCGTTTCATTGGTAGTATTAGTCTTAAATTTTAATCCTTACAACTGTTATAAATCTATTTAGACAGGGGGCTGGCCTTACGGGGCTGGCCCCTTTTTTATCAGTAACCACCCAAAACACCTTCTCAATAGTCGTTTTTAGGCGAAATGGCGAGGTCTGTAGGCTTGCCTTCGTATTATGTCGCAAACAGCTTAAATGAACCTGTATAGGCCAATTTCGGCCCTGTTTCCCTATGCCCACATGTAAAGGCATAAAACAGGGGTAAAATAGGCGCTGGTACTGGCATTCTATCATCATTCCTTCATCACTCCTATATCACTCCTATATCATTCTACCGGCATTCCTATATCCAAACGATATAGGAATGATGAAAGAGTGCCGAAGGAATGAGGGTTCCATGACGAAGGGATATAGGATTTCCACAGATATCAGGACCTGGTAGGGAGGAATACAAGGCTTTGAAACAGCATCCCAAAGGATATTAAATCACGTTTTTATGGTACGTTTTCGCAGAATAGTCGAGAAATATATCCGTTTTATAGATTTTACTAGATAAGAAAAGGGTAATCTTATCAAGTTATTGATTAATTACGTAATTTTATCATGCTTGTGAGAATGCAACCAACAACTTTAGAGGACAGATAACTATTGTAACAGACAGTGATAAATTAGTATGCCAGAGAGCCGTAAAAACACCTTTCCATTTGCGGGGCAATAATGAGTGAACAATATGAAGTAAGCATTGTATCGTACAGATAATGGAACGTTATCAGCGTAAATTTTAATGACTACAACAAACTTACCTGCCAGATAAATCTATCTGGCAAACAAGTACGTATTACAACACTGCAAGACAGTTGTAAATACTTTTCAGATCAGGATATTTATGGTCAACCAATATTAGTAAATCGTTCGTTTAACAATGAAATCTTGTCATCAACCAAATCGTAACAAATGAGAGCAACTATCTACACCGCCCTTCAAGAGGGAAAGACCTGTGCAAGTCTTATTCATCCGGCAAACAGGAAGTATAGCGAAAAAGATTATATACCTATTGATTAAACAATCATCAGGTACATAAGGGTACATTCACAAGCGCATTACAAAAATTTCCCTACAGTAAGCATTGTTTTATTATCGGTGAACAAATGAATCCATACGGCAAACCGTTCCGGATCTGGTATTCCTTTGCCTTGTATTAAAACCGCAATTACTATTGTAAAACTATAGGTCATCACCGTTCCGGAGATGATACGGGGAATGCTTTGCCATATATCCATCACCGTTATAGTGATGGTAAGGGGAATGCTTTGTCTTACAAACGCTACAAACCAACTGTTGCAATTGCCTGTACAACCAGGGGATAGGGCAATCTATTTTTTCAATCAAAATCAACATGCATGAAACAATTCGCCTCACTGCTATTCGCATTGCAGGTGCTCATCAGCACTATGACTTATGGGCAAACAAAAAAAATTACCGGAAAACTTACAGATGGGAGCGGAAGCCCTGTCCCATTTGCTACGATCCAGTTGAAAGGAACTTCAACAGGAACAGTATCTGATCCTGAGGGAAGCTTTAGCATTAAAGTGAAAGAAGGAGATGTACTGATTATTTCTGCAATCGGGTATACTAAAAAAGAAATACCCGCTGCTGATAATGTATCAATAGTATTATCAACAGATGACAAAGCATTGAAAGAAGTTGTTGTAACAGGTGCATACGACATGAAAAGGTCATCAAGAAGTACCTCATACAGTGCGCAGATTGTCGGTGGAGAACAATTGAACGTTATCCGCCAGACTGACCTGAACAATGCGTTGGCAGGTAAAGTAGCAGGTATACAGGTTAGAAGCCAGTCTTCTGCTATGCTGGGTACTACAGGTACTGTAAGACTTCGTGGTACCAGTGGCCTGGGCGGAGATCAGGACATTCTTTATGTTGTTGATGGTACCATTTTGCCGAGCCCCAATGACATAAATATGGACGATATCGAAAACGTTACCGTATTGCAGGGACCTGCTGCTGCTGCGCAGTTTGGAAGCCAGGGTGCAAACGGCGCTATCGTTATGACTACTAAAAAAAGTAAACGTGCAGAGGGTGGAATTGGTGTTGATGTGAACATCGGCGCTACCGTAGATAAAGTTTATGTAGTACCACATTACCAAAACTCATATGCTGGTGGTAACTCTGCCGATCTTATCAAATATACATGGCAGGAAGGCCAGCCCACAGACTGGCAGGCGCTTAGCGGA
Organism: Chitinophaga sp. YR573; assembly: GCF_900110995.1. GTDB lineage: Bacteria > Bacteroidota > Bacteroidia > Chitinophagales > Chitinophagaceae > Chitinophaga. The sequence continues at coordinate 72,191 of NZ_FOJF01000001.1, read as the reverse complement.
AAGTATTATCATAACTATTCCGATGATGCCAGCTGGGGACCTCGTATGACAGGACAGGAATATATTCCCTGGTATGCATGGTATGGCGGAACTAAATATTCTTATAAAACGGCTTCCCTCACACCTCAGCCCAATAACACCAGGGATTTCTGGAATACAGGTACTACCCTGAATAACTCAATAAGCGTTTCAAAGTCAAGCAAGGATATCAACCTGCGTCTTTCTTATGGGAATGTTGCTATAAAGGGTCTGATTCCAAATTCAAGTCAGCAGAAAAATACGCTGAACTTTAATTCTACAATGGATCTCAACGAACATTTTGTAGCTACTGCGAGTCTCAATTATATCAATACCAAAACAAACGGACAGTTTAATCAGGGTTATGCCAACCAGTCTTCAGGCTCCTTTAACTCCTGGTTTCATAGGGATCTGAATATGGGTATCATGAAAGAATTGCAGAACCTGAAAACACCTTCCGGCATTTATGCCAGCTGGAACCATAACGATCCTACTACTTATGCCTCTTCTGCCGATGAACTTACATTCCTGGGTGGTAATTATTGGTATAACTTTTACAACTATTTTAATCAGATCCAACCCGTATCACAAAATGACCGGCTGTATGGAGATATATCATTAGCCTATAAACCGACTAATGATATATCTATAAAAGGTACTTACCGTAAACAGCAGAATACTACCTGGTATGAAACAATCGTTTCATCTGCATTGCAAAGCAGCGCAACCCAGACAGGTGTGAAGGCCTCTTATGCAACCGCTAATACTTATGCAAACAGAAGTAATGTCGAATTCTCCGCAGCATACACTAAAAAGATCGGCCAGTTCCAGGTAGATGCAACAGCAGGTAGTGATTTTTTCAAATATGTGTTTAAATCAAACGGAGCCAGCACAGTAGATGGACTGACCGTTGCAAACCTTTATTCTATCTCTAATTCCAAGAGTACACCAACTGTCTTCAATGGAAGAACTGCGGAAGCATATCACGCGCTCTATGGATTGGGAAGTGTAGGATATAAAAACTATTTGTTTGCAGATTTTACACTGCGTAAAGACTGGTATTCCACACTGCCACCGAATAATAATTCCGTATTGTCAAAATCAGTCGGAGCCTCTTTTATATTCAGTGATTTAGTAAAAGTACCGTTCCTGAGTTTTGGTAAACTTCGCGCGTCATGGGGTGAGGTACCGCAGGCTTTAGGGGTTAGTACCACTACCTTCGGTGCTTACCGTTATCCAGGGTTTACTTATTCTCCGGGCACTTATCAATGGAATGGTAACATCACCATGTACACACCAGATGCTTTGGTAGATTCAAGTATCCATGGTTCTGTTAAAACGATGAAAGAAATAGGATTAGAGCTGAGATTCCTGAATAACAGGGTAGGAACTTCTGTCACTTATTGGGATGGTACAGAGAACGATATTCCTACTTCCGTTACTATCAATGGAGCCAGTGGATTTACTTCCAAACTGACGAACACAGGAAAAATAACCAAAAAAGGTATTGACATCACATTGAATGGCAGACCTATTTCAACAAAGAACCTCAAGTGGGAAGTTAATGCCACCTGGGCATACCTGTTGGAAAACAAGGTCGCAAAGATAGCTACCGGTGTAACTTCCACTAATTCGGTTAGTACTATCTGGAGCACATCTACACCTTATGTGCTGCATACGGAAGGTATGGAATGGGGGCAGCTTTACGGAAGTGGTATTAAGCGCATAAAAGGTAAACCTGTAGTGAATGACGATGGTAGCTATGCGAGTGAATTTAAATATTTCGGAAGTGTATTACCCAGATTTACGGGTGGTGTTCAGAATACTTTTCAGTATAAAAACTTCCTGCTGAATGTGAATATTGATTATCAGGCAGGTGGTAAATTCTTTTCCTTGTCTGATATGTGGGGATCTTATTCTGGTCTTACAGCCAGAACTGCTGCTGTGAATGATCAGGGCAAATCTGTACGTGATCCCCTTGCTCAGGGTGGTGGTGTACACGTGAAAGGTGTAGATGCTGACGGAAAGGACAAAGAAATGTATATAAGCTCACAGGCTTATTACCAGGGTCTGTACAGTCACTCAACATTTGATGAGTATGTATATGATCTGACTTTTATAAAACTGCGTGAGGTTTCCCTTGGATACCAGATCCCTTTTAAAGGCACTGCAAAAAAATATATCAGAACTGCTACGCTTTCGTTGGTTGTGAGAAATGCACTGCTGCTGTATGCACAAACAAAAGATCTGGATCCGGCAGAGGTTAGTTATATAAGTGGTGAACAAGGCCAGTTGCCAGGCACCCGTGGACTGGGTCTTAACCTGAAAGTAAGCTTCTAATTATTGCTGACCGTAAAACTTAATTATCCATGAGACAACATATAAAGAATATAATAAGTGCAGTGCCATTGGTGATCATGGTGGCGTCCTGCAATAAACTAAGCGATTTCGGAAATACAAATGTGGACCCGGGTTCAACTACCACACCACTGGTAGGTGCTTTGCTGACCGGCGTAGAAGTAGATCTTGGCGCCAACTATGCTACCAGTACTGCTGGCGGACTTTTCTGCCAGTATTTTTCAGAAACGCAATATCCCGGCACTGGTCTTTATGCCAGCTCCAGTTTAATAGCTTCCTTTGCAGGTTATTATTCCTCCGACCTGGAAGACCTTCAGAATATTATTAATACCAATACCAGCAACAATGAAAATGCTGTGGCCAGGATCCTGAAGGCATATATTTACTGGAATCTTACAGACAGATGGGGCGATCTTCCTTATAGTGGAGCACTGAAGGGGAACGGTACACCGGTATATGATACCCAGGAGGAGATTTACAAAGGCTGTATCCAGGAACTCACAGACGCTATCACACAATTCGATGCCGGTACCTCCCTTATTACAGGAGATATCGTCTATAGCGGTGATGTTGCTTCATGGAAAAAACTGGCTAATTCCATCAGGATGATGATGGCTTTACGGTTAACTAAAAAATATCCTGCTGCTTCAGATTTTGCTGCTACCCAATTTAAGGCCGCATTAGCAGATGCTGCCGGATATATCACTTTAAATGCGGAGAATTTTTCTCTTACCTATCCTGGCGACGGGTACAAAAGTCCCTGGTATAATTTATATGATGGCCGGAAAGATGTTGGTGAAAGTGCGCCAATGGTAAGTTTACTAGGCTCTCTCAGTGATGGCAGGCAGGATGCATATGGCAGCTCTACCACAGGAGTACCTTATGGATTAGCGCGTACGGATATAGAAACATGGGCGAACGCCAATACTGGTTGGGCCCGTATATTGGCCGAAAGTTACAGACCTGCTGCGGGCGGTGTGGTAACGTTTGTTACTGCTTCACAGATAGCCCTGGCAAGAGCAGAAGCTGCAGACAGAGGCTGGACAACAGAAACTGCCCTGACGCTGTATCAGAACGGTATCAATTTGTCTTTCGAACAGTGGGGCCTGAGTGCTCCGGCGGCTTCCTATTTCACACAATCTGCCGTTGCTTTCAGCGCAGCACAGGGAACTGGCGCAAATCTTCAACAAATCGCTATTCAAAGATATATCGCTACTTATCCTAATGGTAATGAAGGATGGGCAGAATGGAGAAGAACCGGATACCCCGCGCTGACTCCTGCTGTTGCTGCCACCAATACTTCGAAGGAAATTCCCAGGAGATATACTTATGCTTCCTCTGAGTATAGCAGCAATAGTGATAACGTCACAGCAGCAGCAGCCAGATTAAGCGGAGGGGATTCCCAGGATTCTAAAATATGGTGGGATCAATGATCCTTTTTATTTATTACTAAATGAAGAAAATGATGAAATATAAAAGCATTCATATAGCTGTTGTCTTTGTACTGGGTACTTTATTGCTCACATCCTGCCTGAAGGATAATGTCAAAGATCTCGGAACAGAAGGTGATACATTCATTAAGTTCCTGGAAGCGCCTCAAAACGCGCTCTATTTTACTCCTTTTACTACCGTCGATACAATAGGCCTTTTCAGTGTGCGAAAAGACGCGAACAGTTCACAGAGCCTGAAAACGGCCACTGTTGTTAAGCTGACCAGTCTCCCGGAACTGATCGACACTTATAATACAACAAACAGCACAACTTTTGAAGCGTTGCCAGACAGTTTATACACACTGACAAATTCTTCTTTTGTAGCAAACAGCACAGGATATGATCTGACATTCAGCTCCGGCGATTTTGCCAGAGAGTTCTCTATTGCACTGGATGGTTCAAAGTGGGACGTAACGCATAAATATGCATTGGCATTCACATTATCAGTGACTGGTACCGGTATAACAGCATTGTCTGATCTTGATACTATCCTGGTATTTCTGAGCGTAAAGAACAAATATGACGGTACATATAGTTCAACAGGATATTTTTATCATCCGTCTTCACCGCGTGCGCTCAGCGCTACCAAAGATGTGAAAACTGCAGGATCTAATAGTATAACTGTTTCACTGGGGGACTTAGGTGGTTCAGGATATACGGCACTTATCACAGTAGATGATGCTACCAATGCTTTAACGATCACAGCCGCCGCAGGAGCTGGTGGAGCACCGTATACCATGTTCACCGATGGATTGCCAAGTACGAACCCTGGTTATACGGCAGGATGGAGCAGTTCTGCGCTATGTAATAATACATATGATCCGGCAACCGGCACTTTTTATGTAAGATATGGATACCTGGGAGGCACCGGATGGCGTGTTACCGAGGAAATTCTTACTAAGCAGTAGCCTGACAAATTATAATACTATCCCGGATCCCTAGTAGAATGAACGCTGTCTCACAAAAGGTGGGGCAGCGTTTTTAAGGAGTAAAGAAAAACTTATACCAGATGTTTAGTGCAATTATATAATTCACAATCCCACAGGTTGTCTTTAATAGTAAACCGGGTAACAGAAGTGTTTTTAAGATGCTCCGTAATAGTCAGGGAAGGGGCCAGTTTCCGTAGCAGATGGCGTATAAAACTACCATGACTCACAATCAGAATATGTTTTCCCGCATGCGCTTCCAGTAAATCGTCTATAAAAGCAAGCCCTCTGTCACAAACCGCTGCTTCTGTTTCCATGCCCAGTTCCAGTTGCCGCCAATCAGGTCCCCATTTAACGATCCTCTCTTCCTCAGAAGTGCCTTCTGTTTGCCCTCCGGATACTTCCCGCAGGCGTTCATCCTGGAAAAAATTGTCAATCTTCAAATGGGCAGCAATAATTTCACCGGTTTGTCTGGCGCGGGATAAGTGACTGCTATATACGAGGTCCCAGTGTTCGTCGGAGAGGCGCAAGCCTAATTTCCGGGCCTGAAGGATACCTTCTGCATCAAGGGGGATATCGGTGCTTCCCTGCATTCTACCTTCTTTGTTCCATGCGGTACTTCCATGACGGATAAGGGCAATACGTGTCATGAAGGCAAAGATAAGCAGGGGATTTCATGATTTATAGCCTAAAGTAGTTCGGCTTCACTGATAAGATTGTGTTTAAGCGCAAATACCACTACACCAGCGGTATTCCGGACATTCATTTTTTCAAGGATCCGGGTACGGTGACCTTCCACCGTACGTTTACTAAGGAAGATTTTATCTCCTATCTGCTGGGCAGTAAGCTGCTGGCATATCAGGCGGATGATCTCTGTTTCCCGTTCCGTAAAAGCAGGGACAGCATCTTTTGAAGGGTTGAAACGGCTTTTCACGATCATGGCGGCCAGTCTGGCAGAGGTCTGGCGGCAATAGAATATATTGTCCTGGTACACGCAGGTAATGGCTTCTATAATCTCCTGTTTATCTGCATTTTTCAGCAGGTAACCTTTAGCGCCCGCTTCCAGCATTTCCACTATCAGCTCCTCTTCATCAAACATGGACAAGGCGATGATCTTAGCGCTGGCATCTTTCTGTAATAAAGCACGGGTAGCGGTAATGCCATCCATTAATGGCATTTTCAGGTCCGTCATGATCACATCTGCTTCCACGGTATCCAGTAATTCGAGTAGTTCGCGGCCATTGCCTGCCTGTCCGACAAGCGCAATATTCGGTTGCCTGGAAAGCATTAATGCTAGTCCATCACGGAAAATTTCATGATCGTCAGCGATCACTAATCGGATGTCGTGATTCATGTAAGTTTAATCTTGGGGGTATGAAGTGGCTCTCAATAAATTATTGGCCATAAATATACATTATTCAACGGGTATTTTAATGAAATAGTTGGTCCCCTGGCCTGGTGTAGAGTCTATAGAGATAGAACCATTGAGGATATCCGTGCGTATGGCCAGGCTTTTCATTCCCAGTCCGGTAGATTCTGCCTTTACTTTTTTAACATCAAACCCTATCCCGTTTTCCTTTATCAGCACCAGGAAAAAACCGTTTTCCCGGCTCAGAACTATCTGCATCTGAGTGGCTTTCGCATGTTTCAGCGTATTATGAGTAATCTCCTGTATGATCCTGAAAACGTGGATTTCCCTGTTGGGGGGAATGTCAATATTACCGGATGTACGAAAATGAATATCCAGTAATTGTTTATCAGATATCTGTCTGATAAATTCATGCAGGGCTTCTGTTAATCCTTTACGCTCCAGGGTAGCTGGTAACAGGTTATGAGAGATCTGCCGCAGGCTTTGGATTACTTCATCAATATACTTCCCCGATTTTTCAATAATATGTTTATCCGGTTCGTCAGTAACATGAATACTATGGATATTCAGTTTGATAGTAGAGAGGAGAGGACCCATGCTATCGTGCAGATCTGCCGCCATCCGTTTGCGTTCATTTTCCAGGATAGTGATTTCTGCTACTATGCGTTCCCGTTGCAGCTGTATATACTTGCGGTGATACAGGATGATAGACACCACGAAAAATATGATGATGATAGCAATCAGCAATGAGATGAAGACAGTCGTATAGAATATTTTATCAATCATGGGGTATTAACGCTATCTGCTATGCATCAAAATGTTTGTTAAAGTAGTATTCTTCTTTAACCGGAATGTAGAGAACGGCTATAGCATAGATCAAATTTACGAAAGCATTGATAGAATTAAACATTGAAACGATCTTTAAAAGCAATGCTGAATTATCTGTCCCTACAAAGTATGAGGCTTCGTAGATAATCTGGTAGATAAAAAAGGTGATAAACCCCAGGCAGACAAGGAAACGGGAGTTTTTGAGGAGATTCTTGTTATCCCGCACAATCATAAAATTGATCTCATTAATACTGAGTAAGACTATTACGAAGGCGTATGACACCCTGAAAACAGGGCTAAATGATTCTATCTTATTGAAAATCAGGTTTTCTGTGATCCACACGGAGCTGATGCCGCTCACTAGTACAATAAACAAAACGCGCTTTCTTTTGAGGAAGCCCCATACATAAAACTGGTAGAGGATCACCATGGATTCTGCCAGTCCGTACAAATTGAACGGTGCGGCATTACTTGCATCCAGCACGCGGATACAGATAAAACCGATCGTTTCTGAAATAAAAGCCAGTGCCAGTAGTAAAAGAAAGGGCTGAAAGCTGGCAACAGTCCTGTTGAAGCGGATCAGCCCTATCAATAACGGTATAAGAACAGTCTGGCTTATCAGGAAAGCACTTATTGTATTCATTTATCTTGTGTAGTTTGACACATCGGAGGACAGCGTTGACCACTTTCCATGGCCTGGGCACCATCACGGGCAGTAGCGCTCGAAATACCCGGTACGCTTACAGCTCTTGGTCCCGGAACAAGGGTGGTAAGAATATCTCTGCCTTCAGCATCTGCCGGTAGTAATACAAACCTTACCTGTCCTTTTTCATCCCTGCCCAGATAAATACGCAGGTTTTTAGCGCCTTTGGCATTCAGCAGGGCAGCAATAGCATCCCGGTTAAACATCTCTGCATCCGGCAGGTTAAAGGCGCTGTCCAGGTAATTGCCCGGTATCTGGCGGCGCAGTTCTTTTTTCGCCTGTTGGAAACCATTCTTCAGTTGTTCAGCTTCTTGTATGGAAATTACGTGCCGGCTTGCTTTTACGGGGTCCAGGGGAATTTTATAATCCCGCTGGGGGGTACATTGTGTAAGGAACACAATAAGGAAGAGGGGTACGATAACATTGCGGTTCATAATAAATGATTGTGGTTTTATTGTTGAATAAGTGTGCAAATTAGCTGATATGGCCGGTATGGTGCCGGGTACTATTGCTGAAAAAATAGCGTATTTATACGTGAAATTAATTGATGCTGATTACAGTAATGTGTCTTATGCCGGGGCGATTGCCAATAAAGATAAGGAAAAAGGATATACAGCAGGGTAGTCCAGAAAAGGGGTAAAAAATAATCATCTGGTACTGGCAGGGGTAAACGGGCCGGTGTACTTTTGTGGGCTGAACAATGAACAGGAAAACGAATTTTAGTCCGGAACAACAACTGACAGACCTTGATGCAAGGCTGGTGTTGTCCCTGCAACGACTCAGTGATATGCTGAAAGCGATGCAGTGGGAACAGGCCAGGCTTTTAGGTATCACCCCTCTACAGTTACAGATCCTGCTTTTTGTAGGATATCATTCACCAACAGTAAACAAAGCCGCTCACATTGCAGCTGAATTACAGGTAAGCCGTCCTACTATCAGCGATGCCGTAGGCTCAATGGTAACAAAAGGACTGCTGGAAATGCATAACGATAAACGCGACCGTCGCAGCTTTTCGCTGGTATTAACTCCCACAGGAACAGAAATGTTGCAAAAGGCAGGAGAATATATGGGGCAGATAGAACATCTGCTGAATAATAAGCCTGCTCAGGAAAAAAAGCTCCTGTATCAGTCGGTATATTCAATTATCGCCGGATTAATAACACCTGATAAAGGTGGTGTACAGAGGATGTGTTATAACTGTGCACACTATAGTGGAAATAAGAAACGGCAGCATGAATGTCTGTTCCTGCAAAAGCGTTTATTATCTTCAGAGCTACAGCTGGATTGCATGTATCACTCTTCTCTATCTTAATATCTTCCCCAGTTTTTCCAATCCATTTAAGATCTCCTTCTCTTCCAGAGAAGCATAACCCACACGTATACCCATAGCGCCACGATGTGACGCATTATAATAACGTGCAGGATTCACAATGTTCATGCCGCCTGACTGTATCTTCTGTAATATCTCTGCCGGAGTGTTTACCAAAGGCAGTTCCAGCCAGATTGCCAGGCCACCTGAAGGTTTGGTAAAAGGAATAACACTGGCCGCCAGTTCCATCTTTTGCTGGTAAATGTTACGGCTATACTGCTGGTGTCTTCTGATATCTCCCGAAGCTAAAAGGCTGGCGATAGCCAGTTCCAGTATGTTATGTTCCTGTTGATGGGTCACTGAATAATAAGCTGCCAGAGAATGAATAAATGCAGCAGAACCGCAAACAAAACTCAATGGAAACTCATTACAGAGAGTGCCTATATAAATGACATTACCTGCCTGCTGCATTCCCGCCACAGGTAATATCCGTTCTTTATTAAAATGATATTCATGATCGTAATCATCTTCAATAATCATGAAATGATAAAGCTCACTCAAAACCAATAACTGTTTACGGCGTTCTGTCGAAAGCGTTACAGTCGTAGGGTACTGATGATGAGGAGTGATATACAGCGCTTTCAATGTCTGTTTCTTGCACAGCTCTTCCAGATGGTCGATACTGATCCCTGCATGATCTACAGGAATATGGTGAAGTTGTGCACCTGCCTGTGTAAAAGCATTCCAGGCTGGCTGGTAACCAGGATATTCCACCGCCACATGATCCCCCTGCCGTAATAAAGTCCGGGCTGTCAGATAAATGGCATCCTGGTGTCCGTGAGTAACACAAATGTTCGCCGTGGTCATAGCAAGGCCCCGGTCATTATTTAATATAACATTGATCTCCGTCAGTAATTTCTCGTTACCCCGTTCACTGCTATACTGATAAAGCTGTTGGTTGGAATATTGTTGCAGCAGGCGCCGGCATTCCCGGGTAATATCCGTGACGGGCATCAGCTTTACATCCGGCAGTCCGTCGTCGAACGTAATCTCAAAACCGCCCCTGGAATGGGGATGTGTCATTTTAAAATCAAAAACAGGAAAATCAATGTTGATGAGGGCCGGCTTTTCCAGTTGTTTTCCGGAAGGTATGGAATCACTTACCCTGGTCCCACTCTTATATTGAGAGGACAGCCATCCCTGTGCCGTGAGCTGTTCGTACACCGTAATAATGGTATTCCGGTTCACTTTCAGCTGCTGGGCCAGGATGCGGGTACCCGGTAGCAATACGCCCGGAAGTAGTCTTCCCCGTTGTATTTCATTGATAATGTACGTTTTGATCTGCTGGTAAATAGGCTCTCTGCTGTTAAAGGACAACTGCAAATGCGCATGTCTGAAACTCTTCATGGTTGGCTCACGAATATTATTTTATATACGTATAAATGTATTTTCTGGTTGTATATCAGCCAATTATTACACAAACATGGGATGAAGTATAAAATTTTATATTTTTACCATATGGATGCAGCAATGGTAGAAAAGGCGGCAAATGCTATAGCGGACAAGCACCGCTTATCTATACTGCTGGCAGCAGCGCAACAAACAGCTATTCAATGTTGTGCAATAACTGAGTTAACCGGGTTATCCCAGCCAACAGTTTCCCATCATATAAAGATCCTGGTCGATAGTGGGGTCCTTATCTATGATAAGACCGGCCGCACCGTACAATTGACCATCAATAAAGAGATGATGAAATATTTATCCGTCTTTTTTGGAAAATTGAGTTAATCCATTACCTTTGCATTAACCAAATGGTTAAATCAATTAGTTGCAATGGCACAAGAGAGAAATACAGAGGAACTGATTATTGAAGCGGCCAAGAAGATATTTGTTAAACGCGGGCTGGCTGGTGCACGTATGCAGGACATTGCAGACGAAGCCGGGATCAATAAAGCCATGTTGCACTATTACTACCGTAGTAAGGATAAACTATTTGAGATCGTATTTAATGAGGCAATAGGTAAGGTGTTAGGTCGCCTGAGTGCAGTACTCAACCAGCCGATGCCAATGCTGGAGAAAATTCCGGCTATTGTGGAGAGTTATATAGATGGTGTGATTGATGCGCCCTATCTGCCCATGTTTGTGCTGAATGAGATCAACCAGCAACCGGAAATGTTTATACAACGGCTGAAAACAATGGGGAACTTTCCTAATATATTGTTGTTTCTGAAGGAAATTGTAGAAGCAGGTAAACAGGGACAGATTAAAGAAGTGAGTCCTATACAACTGCTCCTGAATATCTTATCACTCTGCATTTTCCCCTTTGTAGCCCGGCCACTGGCACAGGGTATTTTTCAACTGGATAGTGTACAGTATAATATACTGATGGAAGACAGGAAAAAGGTGATAACAGAAGTAATTTTTGCATGGATTAAAGTATAGAATATTTTTTTGCCTGGTAATTAACCATATGGTTAGATTAAACAGTTAGTATTATGAGATATCTCGTTTGGATATGCCTGTTATATAGTACACAGGCATTGGCACAGGAACCACTTACCCTGGACAGGTGTTATGAACTGGCCACTAAAAACTACCCGCTTATCAAACAGCGGGAGTTAATTAACAAATCAGGGGCCTATTCTGTGGAGAATGCGGCGAAAGGATACCTGCCGCAGCTGTCTTTCTCCGGGCAGGCTACTTATCAGTCGGATGTAGTGCATTTTCCGCTGCCCGGTGTCCCTCAATTAAGTAAGGACCAGTATAAGGTACAGGCGGAGATCAGTCAGACCCTATACGATGGTGGCAGTATCCGCTATCAGAATGAACTAAGTAAAGCAGCTACCGCCACCCAGGAGCAACAGCTGGAAGTAAACCTTTATGCTGTCAAAGACAGGGTAAGCCAGTTATTCTTCGGTATTCTTTTATCAGAGGAACAACTGCGGCAGAATGATCTTCGCAGAACGGATATTGAAAGTGGGATCCATAAAATGCAGGGAGCGGTGGATAATGGTACCGCGCTGAGAAGCAGTGCAGATGAACTGAAAGCCGAATTGCTGAATGTAGAGCAGACAGGTACACAACTGACGGCTACTAAAAATGGATATATGCAGATGCTGGCCCTGTTCATCAATCAGCCTGTTACTACTTTAGTGAAGCCCGCTGCTATAAATATCCCTACAGATATCAAACGGCCGGAACTCAGTTTATATGCTCGTCAGCAACAAACTTATGAGATCCAGGAAAAACAGTTGAAGTCGAACTACCTGCCTAAAATAAGTGCGTTTGTGCAAGGTGGTTATGGACGACCTACCTATAATATTGTAGACAACAGTTTTGGTGTATTCGGTATGGGCGGCCTTCGTCTCAGCTGGTCTTTGAACAGCCTGTATACACTCCATAATAATAAGCAGACATTGCGTATCAATCGCCAGGACCTGGACGTACAAAAGGAAACATTCCTTTTTAATACCCGCTTAACGTTAACACAGCAGCAGGTGAATGCACAACAATACGACGATATGATCTCGCAGGATCAGCAGATCATTGCTTTGCGTACTTCTGTTAAAAACGCTGCCGTGGCACAGTTAGAAAACGGTGTCATCACCTCTCATGATTATATCAGTCAGGTGAACGCAGAGAACCAGGCAAGGCAAAACCTGGTATTACATGAAATCCAGTTGCTACAGATACAATACAACAGTAAAAACACTTCCGGTAATTAATCGCATATGAAACACACATTATCTATTATGCTCCTGCTCCTGGCTTCCTGTACGGGTAAAAAGGATGAAGGGGATGCCTCCGGTTATTTTGAAGCAGACGAAGTGATCGTGTCTGCACAACAGAACGGACAACTGCTTTCTTTTATAGTGAAAGAAGGGGATACTTTACATAAAGGAGCTGTGGTTGGGCAGATTGATGTAACAGGCATCACCCTGCAGAAAGAACAGGTAAAGGCATCCATTATGGCCTTGGGTGAAAAGACGACTGATGTGCAGCCACAACTGCTGCTGGTGAAGAAACAACTGGCTGTGCAGGAAGCGCAGATGAAACAACTGCTGCATGAACAACAAAGAACGGTGAACCTGGTGAAAGCAGATGCTGCTACACCTAAACAACTGGATGATATCAATGCACAGGTAGATCAGTTGCAGCAATCAATGAATGTTACAAGGCAGCAGTTAACGGTCAGCTCTACCAATGTAGCTACCCAGAACCGCAGTGTGCTGAGTGAGAAAACTCCGCTGGAAAAAGCCATGGCGCAATATGATGACCAGATCAGGAAAGGAGTGATCGTCAATCCTCTTTCAGGTACTGTGTTAGCCCGTTACGCCCTGGAAGGAGAAATGACAGCTACCGGTAAAGCATTGTATAAAATAGCTGACCTGGATACGCTGACATTAAAAGCCTATATCACGGGAGGGCAACTGCCACTGATTAAACTGGGGCAAACCGTACAGGTGACCACAGATACTAAAACATACAAAGGGGTGATCTACCAGGTAGCGGATAAATCGGAGTTTACTCCTAAAAGTATCCAGACAAAAGACGAACGCGCCAACCTGGTATACGCAATCAAAATAAGAGTACCGAATGATGGTTATCTTAAAATAGGGATGTATGCCACAACAAAGTTCTGACGCTGTTACGCTGAATAATATTACAAAAACATACGGGGAAACTGTTGCCGTAAAAGAGCTCTCTTTCTCTGTAAAACGTGGAGAACTGTTTGGATTGATAGGCCCCGACGGGGCAGGTAAATCTACGATCTTCCGCATCCTCACTACTTTATTACTGGCAGATTCTGGTGTGGCTACAGTAGATGGATATGATGTAGTAAAAGACTATAGGGAGATAAGAAAACGGGTGGGATATATGCCCGGTAAATTTTCTTTATACCAGGATTTAACGATAGAAGAAAATTTAGAGTTTTTTGCTACTTTATTTGGCACCACTGTCACAGAGAACTATTCACTGATAAAGGATATCTATGAACAGATAGCCCCTTTCAAAACAAGAAGGGCGGGCAAATTATCTGGTGGGATGAAACAGAAGCTGGCGCTCTGCTGCGCACTTATTCATCGCCCTGAAGTACTGTTCCTGGATGAACCTACTACTGGTGTAGATGCGGTGTCACGAAAGGAATTCTGGGAAATGCTGCAACGTTTAAAACAACAGGGTATCACTATCGTAGTCTCTACTCCTTATATGGACGAAGCAGATCTCTGTGAGAGAATTGCGTTGATGCAAAGCGGCAGTATTTTATCTATAGATACGCCCGCAGCTATTAAACAGGCTTACCCGGATGAGTTGTATGCGGTGAAATCCGGGAATATGCATCAGCTGCTAAAAGAGTTACGTGCCTATGGTAGCTGTTATGCCTTCGGGGAATACCTGCATGTATCAGGTATCAGCGAAAATGCACTAGCAGGTTATGTAAAGGAACATACGGATGTTGTCATAAAAAAAGTAGCACCCGGTGTTGAAGATTGTTTTATCAGATTACTCTTAAAGCATGAATGAAAAAGCAATTACCTGTAAAGGATTGACAAAACGATTCGGTGATTTTATCGCTGTAGACAATATCTCCTTTGAGGTGAACACTGGAGAGATATTCGGTTTCCTGGGTGCCAATGGCGCCGGTAAAACCACCGCCATGCGTATGCTCTGCGGATTATCTTTCCCGAGTTCAGGAGAAGCTACCGTAGCCGGTTACGATGTATTTACCAAACAGGAATCCATCAAGAAAAACATAGGATATATGAGCCAGAAATTCTCTCTCTACGAGAACCTGACCGTAAAAGAAAATATCCGTTTCTATGGTGGGATCTACGGATTAACAAATGCAGAGTTAAAAGAAAAAGGAGAGGGGCTGATCAATAAACTGGGTCTGCATAGTGAATCAAAGAAACTGGTAGGAGAACTGCCATTAGGCTGGAAACAAAAGCTGGCTTTCTCCGTCGCTATCATCCATCAGCCTAAAATAGTCTTCCTGGATGAACCTACCGGAGGCGTAGATCCTGTTACCCGCAGACAGTTCTGGGATTTAATATACGATGCTGCAGACAGTGGTATCACCATCTTCGTCACCACACATTACATGGATGAAGCAGAATACTGCAACCGTATTTCCATCATGGTAGATGGACGTATAGATGCATTGGATACACCTGCCAACCTGAAACAGCAATACAAGGCGGAGACAATGGACGAAGTATTTTATGCATTGGCAAGAGGCGCTAAACGTTCAGCCGATTAAACTAACACCCATGAAACAATTCCTGGTATTTGTCAGAAAAGAGTTTTACCACGTATTTAGAGACAGAAGAACATTGCTGATCCTGTTCGGATTACCTATCATGCAGATTTTGTTATTCGGTTATGCATTGACTACAGAGGTAAAGAATGCAAAAATCATCGTGGTAGATCAGGCAAAGGATGCTGCATCAGAACAACTGATAGCAAAGATCAATGCCAGTTCATACTTCGATATAGAACCGGGAGAAGATATGGAAGCGGCTTTCAAAAAAGGGAATATCCGCTGTGCAGTCGTGTTCCCGGCAGATTTTGAAAACGAAAAACGCATCCAGATTATCGCAGATGCATCTGATCCCAATACTGCCAAGACATTAACCAACTACTTAACATCTATCATACAGCCGCCGTCAGCACAGCCTTACCAGATAATACCGGTTACAAGAATGTTGTACAACCCTGCGCTGAACGGCTCCATGAACTTCGTACCTGGTGTAATAGCCCTGGTACTGATGATCATCTGTACCACACTAACATCCGTGTCCATCGTCCGTGAAAAGGAAAATGGCACCATGGAAATACTACTGGTATCTCCCTTTAATCCTACTTATGTAGTACTGGCAAAGGCGGTACCCTACCTCGTTTTATCATTAGTGGATTTCATCCTGATCATATTACTGAGTGTATTCGTTTTAGACGTACCCATCAGAGGTAGTCTGTTGTTATTATTTGCGGAAAGCACGTTGTTCATTATCAGTTGCCTTTCTTTGGGCCTTTTAATCTCTTCTGTGACACAATCTCAGCAAACAGCTATGCTGATATCGATGATGGGAATGATGCTGCCTACGATCCTCTTTACGGGCTTTATCTTCCCCCTGGAAAATATGCCCCTGCCTTTGCGGATCATCTCTTATTTCATTCCATCCCGCTGGTATTATTTCATTGTAAAAGCGGTGATGTTAAAAGGTCTGGGATTCTGGGCTGTCTGGAAACAAACACTGGTATTGGCAGGTATGACTGTCACACTGCTTACTATCAGTATTAAACGTTTTAAAATCCGTTTGGCATGAGAACATTAAGATTTCTGTTGGAGAAGGAGTTTAAACAGATCTTCCGGGATAAAGGTTTACTGCCTGTCATCTTTATCATGCCGGTGATCCAGTTGCTGATAATGCCACTGGCCGCTAATTTTGATGTAAAGAACATCAACCTGGCAGTCATAGATCATGATCATTCCAGTTATTCTCAACAATTACTGTCTAAAATAGGTTCTTCTGGATATTTTCATATCACAGGTAACGCTGCTTCTTTTCCCGAAGCGATGAAACAGATTGAAAGTGAAGAAGCAGATATCATCATAGAAATACCGGCAAATTTCGAAGAGCAGTTAATCAAGGAAGGAGCGGAACCCATTTACCTGGCAGCTGATGCTATCAATGGTACCAAAGCAGGATTAGGCAGCTCTTATCTCAATACCATCTTAGCAGATTTTAACAGTGAGATAAGAATGAAGTTACTCCCGCAGCAAGCAAATACCGGGATCGATATCCGTTCTTCGGATTGGTTCAACCCTTATCTGAATTACCGTATTTACATGGTACCGGGGATATTGGTGATACTGGTAACAATGGTATGTGGTTTTATTGCGGCATTAAATATTGTAAAAGAGAAAGAGGTAGGAACGATAGAGCAGATCAATGTAACACCTGTAAAAAAATGGGAGTTTATCATGGGAAAGATGATCCCTTTCTGGATTATCGGAATGATAGATTTTACGATAGGACTGCTGATAGCACGATTGGTATATGGTATCATCCCCGTAGGGAACTTATTCTTATTGTACGGCTTCCTGTCTGTCTACCTGGTAGCTTTGCTGGGCTTTGGACTATTGATATCTACTTACAGTGATACACAGCTACAGGCGATGTTTGTGGCGTTTTTCTTCATCATCATTTTTATCCTGATGAGCGGATTATTTATTTCTGTAGATAATATGCCGGTATGGGGGAAAGTAATAGCCAGGTTATCACCTGTCACCTATTTTATAGATGTAATGAGGATGATCATTCTAAAAGGCAGTGGGTTCAGTGATATCAAAATCCCCTTGCTGATAGAAATAGCATTTGCAGTAATACTGAATGGATGGGCAATATTTAACTACCGGAAAACAGCTTAACTCATCTTTTTAATTAATCGTCCGATCGTTTTAATACCATCTTCCACTGGTTTACTCCAGGGATTACCATAACTGATACGCAGGCAGTTGCCATATCTTTCCTGTAAAGAAAAGATGCGGCCGGGAGCAAAAGATATTTTATGTTTTAATGCCTGGTCATATAGTTCAAACGTATTGATCTTTTTGTTTAACTCTATCCAGAGTACAAAACCGCCCTGCGGACGGGTGATACAGATATCTTCCGGGAAGTAATCCGTTACTGCCTGTAAATGCCGTAAATATTGTGTATGCAGGGATTTACGTGTATTCCTCAGATGATGCTCGTAGCGGTCATTCTCTAAAAAATGAGCGATAGCAGCACCTGGCAAAGAAGCACAGGAAATAGAGCGGGTACGTTTCAATTGCAGTACTTTGTCTTTATAACGACCAGGGAGCGCCCACCCTACACGAAATCCCGGCGCCAGTGCTTTGGAGAAGGAATTACATAACAGTACCAGTCCGTTCTTATCAAACGTCTTACATACTGATGGTCTTTCTTTTCCAAAATACATATCTCCGTATATATCATCTTCTATCAGCGGAATATCATATTTCTCCAGTAGTCGTACCAGTTCCTGTTTATGTGAATCCGGCATACAGCCGCCTAATGGATTATTGAAATTAGTTACGAATACACAGGCTTTGACCTTAAAGCGCGGAATGGCTTTATCCAGGTATTCCAGGTCCACACCCGTAGCAGGATGAGTAGGAACTTCCAGTACTTTTAAGCCCAGGCTTTCTGCCAGTTGCAGGGTACCGAAATAGGCCGGACTTTCAATCGCGATGGTATCTCCCGGTTGTGTAGTTGCGGAGAGGCAGAGGTGCAGTGCATCTATACATCCTGAAGTGGTGATCACATCCTCTTCGGTCACGGCGCCACCCCATAGGATAGACATACGTGCTATCTGCCTGCGCAGGTGTTCATTACCCTGCGTGGATTCGTATCCAAGGCCTGCCCCATCTGTATTCCGCAGGGCCTGTATCATGGCTTTGGATAACTTGGCGGTAGGTAACAGGGATGCCAGTGGCACTGCAGAAGAAAACTTCAGTATTTCATTATTGGAAGCCTGCACAAACATTTTGGAGATCATATCATGCACGGTCACTTCTTCCGGCTTTTTAACCGCCTCACATTTCTGGGGCATCTCCGGCAGGCGACGTGCGCAAAAGATCACGTAATAGCCTGATTTAGGCCTGGATTCTATCAGTCCTTTCCCTTCCAGGTGATAATATGCCTGGAAGGCAGTACTCATGCTCACACCCTGTTCTTCACTCATGGTGCGTACAGAGGGCAGTTTATCTCCCGTTTTTAATACTTCTTTGGAAATCAGTAGTTCCAGCTTGTCAGCTATCTGAAGATAAAGATGTTCTGCTGTTTTTAACATAAGTAAAAAATTATCTGATCTGGTCAAAAATACAGAAAATGCATCTGTTTTTTGTAATTTAGTTGAATGATGGAAACATATACCCATATCATTCCTTCTCCCGTTGGCCCTTTAACCCTGCGTGGTACTGCCACTGCTATTAATGTATTGTCTTTTAAAGAAGGTATTATCCCCGAACAGGGCCCTCTCCCTGATATTTTCCGCCTTTGTACAGAAGAGCTGGAAGCATATTTCGCTGGTAGTCTGCGAGTCTTCACTTTTCCCATGGAACAAACAGGTACTGCGTTTCAACAAACAGTGTGGCAACAACTGACAGCCATTCCCTATGCACATACTATTTCTTATCTCACACTTGCAAAACGGATCAATAATCCCGGTAGTATCCGGGCCGTTGGTACTACCAATGGTAAGAACAACCTGGCCATTGTGGTCCCCTGTCATCGGGTAATTGGCAGTGATGGCTCTTTAACAGGTTATGGTGGTGGTATATGGAGAAAGAGATGGTTGCTGGAACATGAGATGAAACATAAATACGGGAGTAATCTGTTGTTCTAACATCTAAATCTGATCTGGTCGAAAAACACAAAACTGAATCTGTTTTATCTGCGTTAATTGTCCCAATTTTGAGGTCTTAAATCTGACCGCTTGTGAATCCTTTGCTTCAACATGATCTCACACACTTACAGCAGATAAAAAACTTTAATACTTCCTTCGTTTACAATACAACAATGAGTATATGAAAAAAGCATATGTAGCGTTAATAATAGTGAGTTTTTTCTGGGGTACCACTTACCTGGCATCCAGAATAGGTGTTCGGCATACGCATGGTTTAATGCTGGCGGGTATTCGTCAGACAACAGCAGGCCTCTTATTAACAGCTTTCTTTTTATTGAAAGGATTTAAGCTGCCTGATAAAATTGTCTTGTCACGTTTATTCGTGATCGGTGTAATGATGTTATGTCTTAGTAATGGCCTCATTACCTGGGCCATGCAATATATACCCAGTGGTTTATGTGCAATTATTGTTGCAACAGTGCCTATCTGGATCACCATTTTCAGTTACTTCCTGGTGGAGAGAAGCCGTTTGTCGCTTCTGCTGCTGGTGGGTATGCTGATAGGTTTCCTGGGAGTAGGTGGGATCTTCTATGATTACCTGGCCAGTCTGATGAACCCGGAATTCCGTTTGGGCATCATCCTTACATTAATCGCCTGCGTAAGCTGGGCATTAGGTTCGGTACTCACCACCCGCTGGGCGCTGAAGGTGAACTTTCTGTATGGAGCAGGTTTCCAGATGTTATTCAGTGGTATCGTGATGGTCATCACGGCATTACTGATGGGGCATCCGTTCCCTTCATCCGGTGAAGGCATCGAACTATGGGGCAGCCTGCTGTACCTGATCTTTATAGGATCTATACTGGGATATTCCGCGTACGTATTTGTGCTGAATAACCTGCCTCCATCACTGGCTTCCGTATACGCCTATATCAATCCGATAGTAGCCGTATTGCTGGGATGGCTTATCCTGAAAG
This sequence comes from Chitinophaga sp. YR573, assembly GCF_900110995.1. Taxonomy (GTDB): domain Bacteria; phylum Bacteroidota; class Bacteroidia; order Chitinophagales; family Chitinophagaceae; genus Chitinophaga. Next base: position 51,803 of record NZ_FOJF01000001.1, on the reverse strand, counting down.
AGCATATCAACTGGATCACAGCGGTTTCCAGTCTGGTTACACTAATAGGGGTATATATTGTAAAACTGGCAGTAAGCCGTAACAAACAAGTAGCATGAAAATCTTAACATATTCTCCGGAGTATTTGCCGGATTTTGAAAGATTGAACAAACACTGGATAAGAAAATACTTTACGCTGGAGCCTGTGGACGTGGATGTGCTGGAACATGCAGACAAGTATATTATCGATACAGGAGGTACTATCATCTTTGCAGCCATTGGTTCCAATATAGCCGGTACCGTAGCCCTGAAAAAAATAGACGACGAATCGGTGGAAATGACCAAGATGGCAGTAGATGAAGACTATCAGGGCAAAGGAGTAGGAAGGGAGCTGGCTAAACATATTATAGAACTGGCATGGGAGATGGGATTCAAAAAAGTTATCCTGTACTCCAATACCAAACTGGTACCTGCCATTAGTTTATATACTAGTCTGGGCTTCCGGGAGATTCCCCTGGAAGCGGAAAGGTATCAGCGGAGTAATATAAAAATGGAGATCTCTAGAGAAGAAGAGAACGTACATTATGCCGCTGCGGATGAATTATTAAAAATTGTGGAAGAAATTTTTCCGCTACTGCAACAAGTGCCTGAATCCGCTGCAGCAGAGCGTCCGGAGAGAGGTAAGTGGAGCGCAAAAGAGATCATTGGGCATCTGATTGACTCAGGAATTAATAATAACACTCGTTTTATAAGATCACAACAAATATCTTTGCTGGAAATACCTGGATATGATCAGGATTTTTGGACTAGGGGACAAGCATGGCAGCATATGGGCTGGCAGGATTTAATAAAACTTTGGGCGGTGTTTAATAAGCACCTGTCGATAACTATACGAACTATACCAGCGACTAAGCTCCAGAATAAGTGTAAGATAAGTGATCGCGAACCGGTAACATTATTGTTCCTGGTGACCGACTATGTGGTACATTTTAAACATCATCTTCAACAATTGAAAGTAATTACAAAAGATACGATTTAGATTTAGGTATGATGAACAAAGGTATTTACCGCCGTACATCTGGTTGACACCGTCTCCGGTTAATTCCGGAGGCGGTTATTTTTTTATATTTGTAGCATGGACATCAGACACAACCCCTGGACTATCCTCTCCAGTGATAAGAAATACGATAATAACTGGATCAGTGTTACAGAACATCAGGTACTGAACCCGGCTGGTGGTCCTGGGATATACGGAGTCGTACATTTCAAGAATGCAGCGGTTGGGGTAGTGGCCCTGGACGAAGCCCACAATATTTACCTGGTAGGGCAGTACCGTTTTCCCCTGGAACAGTTTAGCTGGGAAATTCCTGAAGGTGGTGGTCCCCTGGGAGAAGATACCCTGGATACTGCTAAAAGGGAGTTGTTGGAAGAAACCGGTCTGGTTGCCCAAAGCTGGCAGCCCATTGTCCGTATCCACCTTTCCAACTCCGTTTCTGATGAAGCCGGCGTGGTGTACCTGGCCCGTCAGCTGGAACAGCGTGCGGCTGAGCCGGAAGAAACCGAGCAGTTATTCATCAAAAAAATCCCTTTTGATACCGCTTACCAGATGGTAAAGGACCATGAAATCACGGACTCACTCTCTATTGCAGCCATCCAGAAGGTAAAACTGATGCTGCTGGAAGGAGAGATTTGATTTAGCGTTATCTTTGCGCCAATGGAACAAAGAAGATTTAAGTCTGCCGGGGCCCGGCAGCATGCGCCAAGGCCGAAAGCATCATCAATGGTAATTGGCCGTCAGCCCGTAGTAGAGGCTATCAAATCGGGCAAGGCGATTGAGCGTATTTATATGTTACGTGGCGCCAGCGGAGATATTGTCCCGCTGATCCAGCAATTAGCTGCAGAGAATAATATCCCCATCAATAGTGTACCTGCGGAGAAACTCAACGGGTTAACTTCCTTTAATCACCAGGGCGTGATTGCCATCACCGGCCACATTAATTATCTCGATTTACAGGACGTGATCTCCCATGTAACCGACCAGGGACAAGTACCCCTGTTCCTTATCCTGGACAGTATCACGGATGTACGCAATATAGGGGCTATTGCCCGTAGTGCTGTTTGTTGCGGTGCACAGGCTATTATCATACCCGACAAAGGCATTGCTGCCCTCAACGAAGAAGCGATTAAATCATCGGCTGGGGCACTGGAGAAGATTTCCGTATGTCGGGTGAACAGCCTGCTGAAAGCCATAGATACCCTGCACCTGAATGGTATCAAGGTGATCGCCAGTGAAATGGAAGCGGAAATGAAGTTGTATGATTGTCCGTTCCAGGAGCCTGTAGCTATTATTATGGGTTCTGAGGATAAGGGTGTGTATCCTGCTTTGCTAAAAGCATCGGATCACCTGTTTCATATACCTATGAGCGGCAACTTTGAATCTTTCAACGTATCTGTAGCTGCCGGTATTATCCTGTACGAGGCTATGAAGCAGAGAGGTATTTAAATCATTTCATACATGAAACTCATCGAATGTCCACGCGATGCTATGCAGGGCTGGCATAGCCACATTAGCACGGAAGATAAAATCAGTTACCTCAACGCTTTGCTGAAGGTAGGTTTTGATACCCTCGACTGTGGCAGTTTTGTATCTCCTAAAGCCATCCCGCAGATGGCAGATACTGCTTTGGTGATTCCCCGTCTTAAACGGGCAGATTCCAGAAGTAAACTGCTGGCTATCGTGGCCAATCAGCGTGGGGCGGAAGAAGCCGTAGTATTCGATGAAATAGATTACCTGGGTTATCCTTTCTCTATCTCGGAAACATTCCAGTTAAGGAATACCAATAAAACGATCGCCGATTCCATGGAACTGGTAGACAGTCTCCAGGAATTGTGCATCAAGAACAGCAAACAGCTGGTGGTGTATATCTCTATGGGTTTCGGTAATCCTTACGGAGACCCTTATGATGAAGCCGTTGCTTTGCAATGGGTGGATGAACTGGTAAAGATGAACATCCATACCATTTCCCTGGCGGATACGGTAGGCGTAGCTACTCCTGATGTCATTACCCGCTTATTTGCCAGCCTGATACCTGCTTATCCTGCAGTAGAATTCGGGGCGCATTTCCATTCTGCTCCGTATAACTGGGAAGAGAAGGTAGCGGCGGCTTATGAACAGGGATGCCGTCGCTTTGATAGTGCTATCAAAGGTATCGGTGGTTGCCCTATGGCCAAGGACGAGCTGGTGGGGAACCTGGCTACTGAAAACCTGCTGGACTATTGCGTGAGGCAGCATGAAGCACTGAAACTGGATATATCTGCATTAACGGCAGCCCAGGAGATAGCAGAACGTATTTTTATATGATGAACAACTTTCGCCTTACTTTTCCGGTAGAACCGATTTCAACGCCGATACAATATCCTGATCAGTTACTCCTGATGGGGTCTTGTTTTGCAGAAGAAATAGGAGCGCGACTGCAACAGTTTCATTTCGATGCACAGGTAAACCCTCATGGGATCTTATATAACCCCATCAGCATCACCGAAGCCTTACAGCGTTACCTGGATGGTAAACAATATACTACGGAAGACTTATTCCTGCACAATGACCTATGGCATAGCTGGGACCATCACAGCCGTTTCTCCGCTTTATCTGCTGAAGAAACCCTGTTAAACATCAACACCGCTGCCTCTGCCGCTGCGGAAAGAATCGAAAAGGCCGACTGGCTATTCATCACTTTCGGCTCTGCCCACGCTTACACATTAAAAGACAATAACCGGATGGTAGGAAACTGCCATAAAGTGCCATCATCATCATTTAATAAAAAACTCCTTTCTCCGCAAGACGTTATCACCGCCCTGGATAACATGATGCACCGCCTGTTCTTTAGAAATAAGAACATAAAGATCATGTTTACTGTCAGCCCGGTGCGTTACGTCCGCGATGGGGTAGTGGAGAACAATTTAAGTAAGGCAGTATTGTTACAGGCCGTTCATCATCTTGTAAATAAATTTAACCGCTTATTTTACTTCCCGGCTTACGAACTGGTGTTAGATGATTTAAGGGATTACCGGTTTTATAAAGATGATTTAGTACATCCCAATGAGGCAGCTATCAATTATGTATGGGAGCATTTTACCAATAGCTGTTTATCGCCCGAAGGGCAAAAACTACTCCCCGCTATTGAAGATCTTCAGCGGGCCATGTTACACCGGCCTTTTAACCCGAAAAGCCCGCAGCATCAACAGTTTCTACAAACCTATGCTAAAAAAACAAGGGTACTGTTGGAACAGCACCCTTATCTCAGGCTGGAAAAAGAATCAGCTTATTTTAATCTTTATTGATCATATAGTCCTTTATATATACCACACCTATCACAAAGCATAGCAATGCGATCCCGATAGGATAAATCAGTCCGGCCAAGTGATTATTCGTTTCTGTAACGAGTATGGTAGAAATAGTAGGCAATAATCCCCCGAAAACTCCATTCCCAATATGATAAGGTAAGGACATGGAAGTATACCTGATGCGTGTAGGGAAAAGCTCTACTAAAAATGCTGCAATGGGGCCGTACACCATTGTTACGAAAAACACCTGTATAAATACCAGTAATATCAGCAGGATTACGTTCTTCGTACTTACTACCACTTCTTTTTTAGATTCCACTTTCCCATCTATCGTGGTAATCGTTTCTAATTCTTTAGTCCCGTCAGTGAACACCCTGGTTTTAATCGTGCGTTCAATATTCTGCATATCCTTATTCCGGCTGATATTGTTCTCTATAGCATATTGCCCGGTATTTTCTGTTTTTTTGCTAAGGTCTGCAATGTAATCCATGCCCGCATAAATAGGGTAGTAGGCCAGGGCGGCGATCAGCATCCCTGTCATCATAATCTTTTTACGTCCTATTTTATCAGATAACTTACCGAAATAAATAAAGAAAGGAGCGCCCAGTAATAATGCAATCGCAATGATTACATTAGATTGGATAAACTCTATCCGCATGGTTTTCTGTAAGAAAGATAGTGCGTAGAACTGACCGGTATACCAAATTACACCTTGACCCATGGCTGCTCCAAACAGTGCCAGTAGTACCAGTTTAAGATTTTCTTTCTTACCAAAACTCTCTTTAATAGGATTTTTGGATGTTTGTCCGGATTCCTTTAATTGCGTAAACAAAGGAGATTCCTTCAGACGGATACGTATATAATAAGACATGATCACCAGGAGGACAGATAACAGGAAAGGGATACGCCATCCCCAGCTGTTAAAACTTTCCGGTGTCATGCTGGTACGTGTAATGAGTATCACGGCCAGGGAGATGAACAATCCTAAGGTAGCCGTGGTTTGTATAAAGCTGGTATAATACCCGCGTTTATCATGTGGAGAATGTTCTGCCACATAAGTAGCAGCGCCACCGTATTCACCACCCAGGGCTAATCCCTGTAATAATCTTAGTACCAGTACAATAACAGGCGCTAAATAACCGATACTATGATAACCGGGAACCAGTCCGATGGCAAACGTAGACCCGCCCATGATCAGCAAAGTAAGCAGGAAGGTGTGTTTACGACCGGTAATATCTCCGAGACGTCCAAAAACAATTGCTCCGAAAGGACGCACAATAAATCCGACCGCAAAAGTAGCCAGGGTAGCAATGTATGCTAGTCCGGGGTTACTGGGGGGGAAGAATTTTTCAGAGATAATAAATGCAAGGCTCCCGAAGATATAAAAATCATACCATTCGATGAGTGTACCTGCCGAAGAGGCAAGGATTACCTGCCAGATGCTTTGTACTTTGTTGTCTTTCATATATGGAAATTGGAAAAGTGGCATAATATAGTAAAAAACATACAAATATTATAGTATTAGAACATTTTCATTCATTAACTTTAATGACAGGCATCACAACAAGGGACTTTATGCGCATAAGACGGGCTTTATTTTGTTTGTTATTGGGATTTATCTATCCTGTGCTGCTTCAGGCACAGGTACGGCCCAAAATCGGCTTAACATTAAGTGGAGGAGGAGCGAAAGGACTGGCACATATCGGTATCCTGGAGGCATTGGACAGTGCCGGACTGAAAATAGATTATGTTACCGGTACCAGTATGGGCAGTATCGTAGGAGCATTGTATGCCATGGGGTATTCCGGGGATAGTATTGCGCGGATGGCTAAAAAACTGGACTGGAACAATCTCTTCTCCAATCAACCTGTACTTACGGATATCTCTTATGAGGAAAAACCGGAGTACAATAAATACATTATCGAAATCCCTTTTGAATATGGAAAGCCTAAACTGGCTTCCGGTGTGATCTCAGGAGAACAGTTATGGCTGGAACTGGCGCGGCTTTGCTGGCCTATGAAAAATCAGAGAGACTTCTCTAAATTCAATATTCCTTTTAAATGTATAGCCACAGATGTGACTACCGGTGAAATCGTTACCCTGGATTCCGGGAATATTGTAACGGCTATCCGTGCCAGTATGGCTATCCCTTCCATCTTTACTGCGGTTAAAATAGGGAATAAGAAACTGGTAGATGGAGGAGTGGTGCGTAACTTCCCTGTGATTACCGCTAAAGAAATGGGAGCCGATATTGTGATAGGATCTAATGTGGCAGGGGGATTAAGAAAAGCAGAGCAGTTGATCACTCCATTAGATATCCTTTACCAGTTAGGCTTTTATAAAGATGCGGATGATTACCCTAAAGAAAGAGCACAATGTGATATTTATATTCACCACGACCTGGAAAACTATTCCGCCGCCAGTTTCAACAGTGTTGATTCTCTCATTGAAACAGGAAGGCGTAAAGGAGCGGAGATGTATCCCATTTTCAAACACCTGGCCGATTCTCTGAACGCATTATATCCTACGCCTCCACCGGAGAAAAACAGGTTACCTTTTACACCTGATATCGAACTGACTACCATCCAGGTGGATGGGTTAGTGCATTCCGATGAGAATTTTTTCAGGGGGAGATTAGGGCTGCAACCAGGTGGTTGTTATACGGCGGAGCAGATTAAAGAATCGGTATTAAATGTATTTGGTACCCGTTTTTATAAGATGATTACATACGAGCTGCATCCTGAAACAGATAACAGGAACAGCATGCATATTTATGTGGAAGAGAATCAGCTTACGTATGTAAAGTTCGCCTTGCAGTATAATAGTTTTACCAATGCCAGTGCGATTGTCAATATCACCCAAAGGAATTTTATCGTACCTAACTCCCGTGCATACCTTACCGTAGCTATCAGTGAGAATCCCCGTCTGGAAGCAGCGTATTTCAAATATCTTGGGCCTAAGCGGAATTTCGGTCTGGGTTTGGGTCTTAATTATGAGGATAATGCGATGACTTTGTATGAAAATTTTAATGCTAAAGACCAATACCACAGCAGATATATAAATACGGACATTCACATGCAGTATACTTTCAGCAGTATTATGGCGATAGGTTTAGGGACCCGCTGGGAGTTCCTGAATGTCAATCCCAGGTATGCAGGAAATGAGGTAGTGCGTGGTAATGGTAATCAGCTTAACTCTTATTTTTATTTCGGGATGAACTCCCTGGACAGGAAAATATATCCGCGCAGTGGTATAGACCTGCATGCTGAAACCGGCTGGATTTATAATCAGCATCCGGGATACCGTATTTTCCATGATGGCGTTGAAGTGCCGCTAGATAATTCCGATCTGTCTTTTAATGATTATCAGCGGGCTTTGATACAGGTGAAGTATAACTTCCTGCTTAGTTATAAAAGCTCTTTACAGTTTACGGGTGGCAGTGGTATTAACTTCAATCATAACCAGGGGCCTATTAATGCCTTTATGATCGGCGGATTGAATAACGTGATGCGTAACCAGTTACCCTTTATAGGACTTTTAGAAGGAGAGGTAGTTACATCCAGTGCTGCTACGGTGCAACTGGCCTGGCAATATGAGCTGACGCGAAATATCTTTGCTATCCCTAAGGTAGGAGGAGCGTTATATGACTTCTCCGGTAGTGTTTCTGAGAAGTACAAACACCTTACCGGTTATGGGTTGACGATGGGGTATTCTACTTTTATGGGGCCGATTGAAGGTTCGGTAATGCATTCCGACCAGGATGGGCGGTTGAGGGTGTATGTGAATATCGGGTTTAATTTTTAGTGCATTCTGTCGCCGCGAACTTCCAGTCCGGTGATGATTTCTGCTTCTATTTTCAGCCATTCCGCCCAACGGGTCTTTACTCTTTCTTCTGGTAAATATTCATTTGCCAGATCTATAAACAGCCGGTAATGCCCTGCTTCCGATATCATGAATTTGCGGTAGAACTCACGGAGATAATCATCTTCCAGTCCTTCGCTCAATAACCTGAACCTTTCGCAGCTTCTTGCTTCTATCAGGGCAAAAATAAGCAGCCTGTCCAGTAGTACAGATGCCGGATCGCCCCCTTTATTCTGATGGAGCATTAAGGCATTCACATAAACGTCTTTTCTTTGTTTTCCTAAGGTATACCCGCGTTTTTTCATTTCGGCTAATACCTGCCGGAAATGCCCCCATTCTTCGGTAACGATAGGAGCCAGTTCCTCTACCAGCATACTTTTATCCGGATAGCGCTGAATAAGGGAAATGCAGGAAGTAGCTGCTTTCTGTTCACAAAAAGCATGATCTGTCAGTACTTCTTCCAGGGAAATCTCTGCCAGGTTCACCCAGCGTGGATCAGTAGGTAACTGGAGGCCTAATATGGATACCTTACTCATTTCGCAAAGTTACTTAGCTTTGTGTGATGAAGGAAGATTTTCTTTTAAAGCATTTATCATTGCGTAAGGAACAACATGCGTTTCGTGAGTTAAGGATACCTGCTCCCGGAATGACCGACTTTTGTTCTAATGATTACCTTGGACTGGCCCGCAGTGCTGCTATGCAGGAAGCGGTGCATACTTTACTACAGGCAAGGCCGTTTATGCATGGCAGTACGGGATCCCGTTTACTGGCGGGTAACTATGTGTGGATAGAAGAGGCGGAGAGTATGCTGGCTGCTTTCCATCAGTCTCCTGCTGCGTTGATATATAACTCCGGCTATGATGCCAATATCGGGTTGTTTTCCAGTGTTCCTCAGAAAGGGGATACTATTATTTATGATCAGTTGATCCATGCGTCTATCCGTGATGGTATCCGTTTATCCAAAGCCCAGGCTTTTTCCTTTGCCCACAATGATGTACACGATTTGCAAAAGAAATTAAAACATGCGGAGGGGAATATCTTTGTGGCGGTAGAGTCTGTGTATTCTATGGATGGGGATATAGCGCCTTTGGCTGATTTTTCTGCTCTTTGTGATAAATTTAATGCGCATTTGATTGTGGATGAAGCGCATGCTACAGGTGTGGTTGGCGAGAAAGGAGAGGGGCTGGTACAGCATCTTAACTTACAGTGTTTTGCGCGGGTTCATACTTTTGGGAAAGCAGTTGGTTGTCATGGAGCGGTGGTACTGGGTTCTGCTCATTTGCGTAATTATCTCATTAATTTCTCCCGGTCTTTTATTTATACAACTGCGTTACCACATACTGCTATAGCTGCTATCATGGCTAGTTATGATCTGTTTCCTTATATGAACAGTGCCCGTCAGCATTTATCTTCTTTGATCTCTCAATTCCAACATGCAGGCTTAAACGCTCTGCCTAGTGAAACGCCGATACAGGTGGTGCTTGCTCCTGGTAATGAAGTAATCCGGCAACTGGCTGCTAAATTACAGGATGCTAACCTGGATGTAAGGGCGATCATGCATCCTACTGTCCCCAGGGGTAAAGAGCGTCTTAGAATTGTGTTGCATAGTTATAATACAACAGAAGAAGTTGATCAGTTGATAGCTATATTACGTTCCTGAAATCTTGGGTTAACACATTATTATGTATATTAGCTGATCATCATTTTTAGCTATGAGACTCATTCCCTTCGCCATTACGGCGGCCATTACGATCGGATTTATTGTAACGCTGGACAACAAATGGGGTTCACTCCCTCCTTTAGGCAGACTCCTTAGCCCACAGGAAGGTTTCTGGCAAAATGCCACGCCTATCAGCAAAGACTATAATGAACAACTGGATCTCCCTGGCTTAAAAGGGAAAACGGAAGTCTGGCTGGATGACAGGATGGTGCCTCATATCTTCGCAGAAAACGACGCAGATGCCTACTACGTAGAAGGATATATGCATGCCCGTGACCGCCTCTGGCAAATGGAGCTGCAAATCTTCGCCGCCTCCGGCCGCCTCTCTGAAATCCTCGGCAGCAAAATGTTGAACTACGACCGGATGCAACGCAGAAAAGGAATGATCTACGCTGCAGAACTGGCTCTCAAGGAAATGGAAGCAGACCCCACCACCAAAACCGCTATCGAATCATATACGGCCGGTGTCAACGCTTATATCAACAGCCTGACCACCGCCGAACTACCCATAGAATACAAACTACTCAACTATAAACCAGAACCCTGGACACCGCTCAACTCCGGACTATTACTCAAACTAATGGCCCAGGACCTTGCCGGTGCTGCCAATGACCTGGAATACACAAACGCCCGTCGTCTCTTCAGCAAATCCGACTTCGACCTCATGTACCCCGATTTCGGTGACAGCATAGACCCGATCGTCCCTGCTGGCACCCATTTCGATCCTGCTACAGTGAAAGCAACCCCACCACCAGACAGTATCATCCGACTGGCAGGCAAGCTGCTCAACTTCAAAGAAGACAAGCCGGACCCTGACAACGGGAGTAATAACTGGGCTGTCGCCGGCTCCAAAACGCGCTCCGGCGCACCCATCCTCTGCAGCGATCCTCACTTAAACCTGAGTCTCCCTTCCCTCTGGTACGAAGTGCAGATCCATACACCGGAGATGAACGTATACGGTGCTTCTTTACCCGGTGCCCCTGGTGTAATCATCGGTTTCAACGACCACATCGCCTGGGGTGTCACCAACGGCGAAGAAGATGTGAAAGACTACTACCAGATGCAGTTCCGTAACGGCCACAAGCAATACCTCTTCAACGGTCAATACCACGACGCTACAGAACGCATCGAGAAAATATCCATCCGCGACAGCAAACCCTACTATGATACTGTCGCTTACACCGTCTGGGGGCCAGTCCTCTTTGATAACACCTTCCCGGATACTACCGCTGGCGGCCAGTACCTCGCCATGCACTGGAAGGCGCTCGACCCATCCAATGAGTTACGCACCTTCCTGCTGCTTGATAAGGCCCATAATTACGACGATTACCTCGCCGCATTGAAACACTACGCCTGCCCTGCACAAAACTTCGTATTCGCCACTAAACAGGGCGACATCGCGATCTGGCACAACGGGCAGTATCCCCTCCGCTGGAAAGACCAGGGCAAGTTCATCATGCCTGGCAGTGACAGCACCTTCGCCTGGCAGGGATACATCCCCATGGACCAGAACCCGCACATGCACAACCCGGAGCGTGCTTTCGTCAGTTCAGCCAATCAGCATCCTGCCGACAGCACTTATCCATACAACTATATCGGTGACTACGACTTGTTCCGTGGCAAGCGTATCAATGAAGTCCTCTCTGCTGCCAATCAAATCACTGTCCAGGACATGATGCAGCTTCAGAACGACAATATGAACCTTTTCGCCCGTGCAGCAGTGCCCCTGCTTAAAAAGCACCTCACCTCTGTTTCTCCTTCTGAAAAACCATATTTCAAACTCCTCTCTGACTGGAACCTTCAAAACTCGCCAGACAGCAAAGGAGCCACTATATTCTACATTTTCTGGGACCAGTTGATGAACCTCATCTGGAATGATGATCTCGGCACTAAAATGGCATTGCAGATGCCCTGGGAGAAAACCACTCTCCTCTGGTTGATCCGCGACTCGTCTATGCATTTCATCGACAACATCGAAACGCCAGAAAAAGAAACACTATCCTCCTTAGTTAATCAGGCCTTCAAAATCACAACTGACAGCGTTCAGATACTTGATTCTCAAAAAATACTGGAGTGGGGGCGTTACCGTGGCACAGACATCCGTCATCTCACACGTAGCCTTCCCGCTTTCAGTGCTATGCACCTGCCCACTGGCGGTGGCCGTCACATAGTCAACGCCACCAAACAAACGCATGGCCCTTCCTGGCGTATGGTAGTGCAACTCTCCGATAAAACGGAAGCCTATGGCATTTATCCCGGTGGCCAGAGCGGCAACCCCGGCAGCCCTTTCTACGACAACGCTGTACAGGACTGGGTGCAGGGTAAATACTACTTATTACACGTCTTCAACCCCACTGAACATGATGATCCTGCCATCAGGTTTAAAATGGTCTTTGGTAAGTAAAATAAGAAGGCCGTCTTCCAAAAAGAGACGGCCTTCTTATTTTATTAAAGGATTATGTACAAATAATAGATGCTAATTTGAAAAGAAGCACATCATTACAACAGGGAATATTACATTTTCTCTTGCTTTGCCAACAACTGTTTTACCCTTACTGTATTGTCCTTATTCCTTCCTCCGCCATCCATACCCCTGCGTCCTCCAAAACTGCCCAAATTCACACCAAAACCGCCACCTACGCCACCCATGCTACCGCCACCCATACCTACTCCTAGTCCAACGCCGCCCATTCTGGGGCCTCTGTTATTATTGCCCATGCCACCGGGAACATCCTCATTCACCGTAATACTATAAGCAACCTCCTTCGTATAATCAGGTGTTAATCCAAGTTTTGACAAAGGGATTACGAATTCCACATTCAATGTATCATTGCCAAAAGAGAGTGCGGCAATAATGCCTGTTCTATGCTGTGTTACATCTATAGTTCCATCTTCTACTCCAATAATTCCTTTTACGCCGGCATTCCCCATATGAGGACGCAGCTGGTCATAGACATCTTCAGGCATTTGACTGGACGGACGCCCATCCCCGCTATGCCTCCGTTGCGCAAAAAGGACTTTCCCATCTATCAGTGGATAGGTCACGGCAGTATTTATTTTCTTCTTACCTTTTATATTTACACCCAGACTTATACCCGTCCGCATGATGCTCACCTGTGTAGCTTCGTCCATTGTGCTGACAGCCACATACAGGTTAGTCAAGTCGTTAGATATCTCGTAAGCAAGATGGGTTCTGTCATCAAAATATCTCAGCGGTGTTTTCCATTCATTTAACATTCCATCTGCTGTTACCGGCACTACAGCCCAACTGTTAGAAGGAGTTTGTGCCAGTGTTCTACCTGTGAAAAACGTCAGTGAAATACTAAATAAAAGGCAGGATATTATTCTCATATAACTACAATTTTCTTAATTCTGAGTATTAGATCACCTGGAAAGAGCAAGGTTAAATCCGCATGTTGCGTAAGAAATGTTAATTTGGACGAATCGTACAAAGGCATCTTTGAGACAGTGTAATTTACCGATTATTTGGTATACACAAACTTCCATCTTGTCTACACTCTCAAACAAATAACCATTAAAATGGTACTTTCGTAATACCCGGCAGATGAAAGTACTAAAAAACAAATACGGCCTTATTCACGTATCAATATGGAGCATATTATTGCTGCTTCCATATATCGTCTCTAATGATTATAAAATCGGTCCCATACCCGGATTGTTCTTTACGATCTCAGGCTTGATTCATATGGGCATTTTTTACAGCAATGCCTTCTTTTTTTATCCCAGGTTGATCAATAGATGGTGGTTGTACATTCCTACAGCTATCCTGTTGCTGATAACTTCATTCTGGTTGAAATACCACATACTCGCGTACTGGTTCCCGGATGTATTAAAAGATGTTACTGCTTATAAATTCATCTTTGCTCCTTCGGTAGGAATATTCGTTATCAGTATCATCTACCGCAGGGTCGTGAATAAGATCCGGTATGAGAAAGCACAGGAGCAAAGACGAACAGAACAGCTTTCTACCGAACTCAAGTTCCTCCGCTCACAGATCAGCCCACATTTCCTGTTTAACGTCCTTACTAACCTGGTATCACTGGCCAGGAAGAAATCAGATCAGTTGGAGTCTTCGCTGATCATGCTCTCAGACCTGATGCGTTATATGTTATATGATACCCAGGGAAAGAAAGTGCCGCTAACAAAAGAGATCGAATACCTGCAAAGTTATATAGAGCTACAGAAGTTGCGTTTTGGTAGTGAAATAGTTATTAATACGGTAATAGAGTTGGAAGAAGAAGCCATCGAACCCATGTTACTGATCCCCTTTGTGGAAAACGCGTTCAAACATGGTGTAGCGCAGATAAACATTCAATTATCTGTAAAGAACGGGCAGCTTACCTTTAATGTAACAAACAGGTTCGATCGGGAAAATGAGAAAGATGAGAACTCCGGTATTGGATTAACGAATGTGAAGTCCCGTCTGGAGTTATTATATAAAGATAAGCATACGTTATTGATCAGAGAAGATGATAACTTATTTCATGTTACCTTAACTTTGATGTTGACATGATACGTTGTATTGCCATAGATGATGAACTGCTGGTGCGGGAACTACTGGAAGATAACATCCGGCAGATCCCTTTTCTGCAACTCATCAAAACATGTAAAAATGCAATGGAAGCTATAGAAGTGATGCAAAATGAACAAGTAGACCTCATCTTCCTGGATATCCAGATGCCCCGGTTAAATGGACTGCAATTTTTAAGATCATTACCACAACCTCCGATGGTGATACTGGTGACAGCCTATGAACGATATGCCATGGAAGGATTCGAACTACAGGTAGTGGACTATCTCCTGAAGCCTTTTAGCTTTGACCGGTTTCTGAAAGCCTGTAACCATGCACTTGAATTATTTAACTTACGGAATAAAGAACCGCAGGACTTCTTTGTATATGTAGAATATGCACAGGTAAAAATCGAAGTGGCAAACATCACATATATTGAAGGACTCAAAGACTATATCAAAATACACCTGTCATCCTCCAACAAGCCTGTAGTCACACGAATGACCATCAAAGCAATGGAAGAAAAACTACCGCCACCGGCTTTTATCCGCACTCATAAATCTTTCCTTGTTGCCGCCCGGAAAATTACTGCCGTTAAAAGAGACCTGATCATGATCGGCGATCAGGAAATACCTGTCAGCGAATTCTATAAAGAAAATGTGACACGGATGCTCAATATTTAGTCGTATCATTTCCCCGCCTTGTCTACTCTCCGAAAAACAAGCTTTCATCTGCATGTAGTTTTGCCTGTAAATACCACAGGTGATGAAAAAATATGCAGTACTGCTCTTGTTACTATCTCAGATAGCTGAAGCGCAGCAAACGATCAGTGGGCTGGTTAAAAATGATAAAGGGATAGCTGTTCCATCAGCATCTGTCTCCATCAATGGAACAGGAACTCAAACAGACAGTGCAGGATATTTCAACATCGCAATAACAGGCACAGGAAAAAAAATCCTGACCGTTTCCTGCATTGGATACAGACCTCTTAAAAAAGAGATCATGCTGGATAGTGTGCTCAACCTTATTCTCAGACATGATACGCATACCCTGAATGAGGTTAATGTCAGTGCCGGATCATTTGATGCCAGTGATAAGGCTAAGGGGGCCTCTTTAACGCCCATGGACGCCGTAACTGTAGCAGGTAATAATGCAGATCTTACACAGGCATTACGTGCGCTTCCAGGGGCACAGCAGATAGGGGAACAGGATGGTTTGTTTGTCCGGGGTGGTACCAGTGACGAAACCAAACAATTTGTGGATGGTACATTGCTTAAAAATCCCAATTACCCAGGTATACCAGGTCTTCGCCAATATGCACGGATTAATCCATTCTTATTTAAAGGGATCCTGTTCAGTTCAGGTGGATATTCTGCATTGTACGGACAGGCGATGAGCAGTGCCCTCATCCTGGAAAGTGTAGACCTGCCTGATAAATCTTCTGCCAGGTTCAATATTTTCCCGGCTAATATCGGAGCTGGATGGCAACAGCTTGCAAAGAATAACAGGAGTAGTTATGGGGTCAACCTGAACTATAGTAACCAGTCATTTTACAATTCAATCATACACCAGCAACCGGATTACTTTAGCGGACCAGCATACCTGCAGGGTGATGCAAACATGAGGATCAAAACCAGCAAAACTGGTATGCTGAAACTATATACAAACTGGTCATACAGTGATGTCGGTATGACTAATCCTGATATTGATAGCAATATATTACGGACAAGATACCAACTGAAAGGAAAAAATATCTATAGCAATCTTAGTTACCGGGATCTCCTGCCTCATGATTGGAAAATAGATGCAGGTATTGCATTCAGTTACAATCAGGATAAAACGGTCAGCCAGCTCCTGGATGCAACAGGAACGGTGATCACCATACCATATGTTCCCTTCAGTGATAAATCTTTCAATAATCTTATCAATACTTACTTTGCACAGGCCAGGATAGTATTCACTCATTCCTTTTTACATGTTGGTGCAGAACATTTTTACTCAAATGATAAGGGTTTATTAACAGATCAACTGACTGCTGTTTTTGCAGAAGGGGATATCTGCCTGACTGATAACCTGGCGGCCAAAGCAGGTGCCCGTCTGGAATATTCGTCCCTGTTAGATAAAATGGTCATAGCACCCAGAATTAGTCTCGCATACCGGTTACAGGATGGTGCTCAGTTCAATCTGGCATATGGTATTTTTTACCAGGAACCACTAAATGAATTTCTATATCAAAACAGGAATCTGAATTTCACAAACGCTACACATTATGTACTGAACTATACAAAAAGAAAGAACAACAGATTCTTTAGAGTGGAAGCCTATTACAAGCAGTACAACAAACTTGTAAAGACTTACCCTACCATCAATAATAATGGAGATGGATATGCAAAAGGAATTGAATTTTTCTGGCGGGATAAAAAATCAATCAAAGATCTTGATTACTGGATCACTTATACTTATCTGGATACTAAAAGGAACTTTCTTGATTATCCATATGCACTAAGGCCTTCTTTTACATCACCACACACAGCTACTATTGCCATTAAAAAAATGTTTTCGGCTATCAATACCGGTGTGAATGTCTCTTATGCAGTTGCTGCCGGCCGGCCGTATTATGACCCTCACTATACCAATGGGACTACCCGTCCTTATAATGTAATGAACCTGCACGTATATTACCTGACCCGCTTTTTCAAAAAGGGGAAATGGCAGGACTTCTCCGGATGTGCTTTTGGTATCAATAATTTGCTGGGTACACAACAGGTATTCGGTTATAACTATAGTTATGATGGTCTCAATAAGGTACCTATAACCTTACCCGCTACCAGAAGTTTTTATATAGGTGTATTCATGAGCCTGGGTATAGACCGCACAGATGATTTCCTGAATGAAAATCTTTAACAAAAAAAATCAATACAAATGAAGAAAACAATGATCTCCATGTTAGTGCTATTACTATTGCACTACAGCAATTTCGCCCAGACGCCCGGGCTACAGCAGGCAGTAAGCAGACTGGATAAAGCTGCAACAGTGAAAGATTATGAATCATTGGAAAAAGAGTTTTCTGCAATGGCTGTTGCGGGTAAAGACTGGCTGCCCTACTACTATGCAGCTTTCTGCAATGCAAAAATCGGGTTTCTTTACCAGGACGATGGTGAGAGAATAGAACCTTATAGTAAACAGGGCGAAGAACAGGCATTGAAAGCGAAGTCTTTACTGGACTCCATCACTCAAAAGAATGAATTGTCGGAATTGTATACCATCATGAGCATGGTCTACCGTACAAAGGTATTTATCAATCCAATGACCTACGGCCGGAAGTATGGGATGTTGTCCCAGCATTTCCTGGAACTGGCAAAAGGATTGAACCCACATAATCCACGTGTTTTATATGTAGAGGCATGGGTAAAATATAACACACCAAAAATGTGGGGAGGAGATAAAAACCTGGCTAAACAACTGGCGAATGAAAGCCTGGCACAATTACAACAGGCATCTGACGATATCCATCCTCATTGGGGGAGAAAAGAGAATATGACACTATTAAATCAATAAACATATGGGACTCGCATTTATTATCATCATACGGATACTGTTTGCTGTTTGTATGATATTTATTATCGGATATATTTTCGGAGGATTTTCCAGGAAACCTGTATTGGCCACCCTGAGTAAAATAGCTGCAATACTGGCCATCGTATTATTTATATCTGCCAATATCCTGCTGATGCGCTTCGCTTTCAGACATGAATGTCACAGATATCAACAACAGGAGATTAACGGGCCTGTTCATTAAACAAAGGTAAAGGGTCTCAATCGAGACCCTTTACAGATTTATGCTAATCCTGCAATCGATTTACGCACCTAGAAATACAAACTACTTTGTATTGTCAATCAACTTCAGGTATCGTAATTTCATAGTTATAAAGCCGGGGAAACGCGGATTCAATTATTATTTTTTGTAAGATCATAAAAATGCCCTCAATATTTCCAATCTCATCTCATGAAGAATCTTTTTCTGCTTTGTTTATTCATGTTTGATATTCTCGCTTCTTCTTGCTTTGGGCAGAAGGATACTACGAGTATTGCAGGGATATCCCTGGAAAACCCTACTGGTTTAGGAGGATATTTAGGTACTATCGGAATTGGTATAGCAGGACAACATAAAACGAGGGCAGGAAGGAAACCAGATGCCAATGCAGGAGTTTATATAGGACTAGGGGACCCCTTAAATTATGTAGGACTTGGCGCATCTCTCAGTATAAGTGGCCTTTCCAACACTCGTGGGACTAGAAATAATCTGGGGGAATCAGGGGTGAATGTAGAGATTAGTAAATTAATTTTTAATTCGGTATTCCTAAAAGCTGGTATCTGTAACATCACATATTTGGGTGAAACGTATCATGAAATTTCCGCCCAGAGAAGCTTCTATGGTGCAGGAACTGTTTTTTTGGGATTCAGCAGTAAGAAATTGGGTAAGCCATTCAGCTATATAGCCATAACGGCTGGAGCAGGCAATGGCTTATTCCGAAAGGATAAGGATTTTACTCCCACCAGCAGTGGACATTTTAATCCATTTCTGAGTATTGCAACTCCTGTTCTCCTTAAAACAAACATTATTGCGGAATGGACGGGATATGATATAAGTACCGGCATTTCATCGAACATTGCATATCTGATAGGGGTACCTCTTAATTTTAGCCTGGAAATTACAGACTATCAGTTAGGAAAACTAAGATGCGCAATGTCAATCGGATATTCTTTTAATGTTTTAAAAAAGCACAAATATGAAAAAAAATAAGTCTGGAAGGTTGATTTTCCTACTTCTTTTTATTGCATTGATTCAAAGCTGTAAAACCATTGATACTGGTAAAGGGAAAGGTATATACGTTTTTCGCTATTCTACACCTATCTCAAAATCTCTCTCAAATCGTTCTGTTGCGACTTCTTCCCATTCTACGCAATCAATTTCAAAAGCTCCTGTATCAAGATCTGTATCTACTGACGTTACTGTCCCAACACCCACACCGTCGCCAACCCCAACCCCTACACCTACACCTACACCTACCCCTACACCAAGCCCAATACCTACGGGACCTGAAGTCGTTACTAATCCCGCACCACTTCCTCCGGGGCCTGAAGTCGTTACTAATCCCGCACCACTTCCTCCGGGGCCTGATGTCGTTACTAATCCAGCACCAATTCCACCAGCAGCAGCACCACCACCACCACCTCCTCCACCTCCACCACCACCTCCTCCTCCTCCGCCGCCGCCGCCACTCACAAGGCATCGGTTTTCGTTTTAACCTACTATATAATGAGGGATATTTCAGGAGTCATTGTCATCTTTTCAATAAGGAAATGTCGACATGCATTTGGGTAAAACACATAATTGAATATCTCCAAAAATCGCTGTGTTGCGGTACTTTTGTAAACATGGCTCCGAGATTTTGTAATTAAAATTTCATCCCGGAACCATATTTTCTTTTTCAATAGAAGAACTCAAAAGTAATTTATAACGGATATCTGATGAAGAGATTTTTCATTTACACGATTCTCAGGGTCATCGAAAATCTCTTGTATTTATTTGTGAACACCATTTTCTTACTGCTGATCATTTTCCCATCTACTTCCAGGCTATGGATATAAGTACCGGCGATATCCAGCATTAAATTAGCGCTTACAAAGAGCAAATCCCGAAACTGAAACTGGTCCATGCCATATCCTCTTCTACTATTACGCAGGAAGCGATAGCCAACTTTCTGAAAAGTGGCCGGTATGAAAATCATCTTCGCAAGCTTGCTGCTACAAATAAACTGATAAGGATCATTGCTTTTACTCCCTTTCGTCATTTTTCTGATGCCGGACCAAACTTAACTTTGAATAAAAAAGATATGAAAGCATTAGTATATCATGGGCCCGGTAATAAGTCATTCGAAGAAAAGCCCAAACCGGAGATTAAAGCTCCTACAGATGCCATTGTAAAAATACTCAAGACAACGATTTGTGGAACGGACCTTCATATTCTCAAGGGTGATGTACCTGAAGTGACTGATGGCCGCATTCTTGGACACGAGGGGGTAGGTGTCATAGAAGCAACCGGGAGTAATGTAGCTAATTTCAAAATAGGGGACCATGTGCTGATATCCTGTATCACTTCCTGCGGAAAGTGTGAATATTGCCGTAAAGGGATGTATTCCCATTGTGAAAACGGTGGCTGGATACTGGGACACCTGATAGATGGCACACAGGCAGAATACGTCAGAATCCCCTATGCAGACACCAGCCTTTATCATATACCTGAAGGAGCAAATGAGGAAGCGCTCGTAATGCTAAGCGATATACTCCCTACCGGTTATGAATGCGGAGTGTTGAACGGACAGATAAAACCAGGGGATACCGTTGCCATTGTAGGAGCAGGACCAATAGGACTGGCCAGCCTCCTGACTGCACAATTCTATTCACCGGCTGCTATTATAATGATAGATCTGGATAACAACCGGCTGCAGGTAGCTAAAAGATTCGGGGCAACACATACGATTAACAGTACGGGACAAAATATCATTGAAGAAGTTATGGCCATTACAGGTAACAGGGGGGTAGATACCGCTATTGAAGCGGTGGGTATTCCCGCTACGTTCGAAGTATGTCAGGCAATTATTGCACCTGGCGGCCATATCGCCAATGTAGGCGTACATGGGAAATCTGTCAGCCTGCATTTGGAAAGCCTGTGGTCAAAGAACGTCACGATAACCACAAGATTGGTGGATACCGTTACAACACCACTGCTGCTAAAGACGGTTATGTCTAAAAAACTGGATCCCTTGCTATTGATTACACACAGATTCAGGTTAACAGAGATATTACAGGCATATGAGACTTTTGCACATGCGGAAAAAGAGAAGTCATTGAAAGTAATTTTATCCAATGACACCGCATGAGATACATTTTATTATAAAAAAATGATTCGATCGTTAAAACAGTTTATTTACCAATATCCTCATTCCAAAGATCCGGATGTTTCAGAATGAACTGTTGCATCATCTCAATACATTCCCTGTTATTTTCTACGATCACTTCCAGATTGTTTGCTTTAAGCAGACTTTCTGAGCCCATGAATGTTTGATTTTCACCGATCACGATCTTTGGGATACCATATAGCAATATGGCGCCAGAACACATAGGGCAGGGGGATAATGTTGTATATAATATACAGTCCTTGTAAGTAGCGGCTGTAAGCCTGCCTGCATTTTCGAGCGCGTCCATTTCCGCATGAAGGATAACACTATTTTTTTGTACCCTTCGATTATGCCCGCGCCCAATAATATTGTTCTTATGTACCAGTACAGATCCTATAGGAATACCACCTTCATCAAGACCCTTTAATGCCTCTTCTATGGCGGCCATCATAAAATTACTCATAACATTAAACTTTAGTTTAGAATAACAGGAAAATATAGTACAACCTTTTATTGTGACCCTAATGGTGGCAAGGCCGATTTCTTTTCAATTAACCAGTGATGCCCAAAGGGGTCTTTTACTGTACCCTGCCGGTAGCCATATTCATAATCCCTTACGGGATTTAGTACAGTACCACCAGCGGCTTCCGCTTTTGCAGCAACTGCATCCGGATCAGGAACCAATAACCCCATGACAACTGTAGTACCTTCCACTGTTTCAGGACTGAGATTGTTATCTCTGCCTACTTCTTCATGCATGCGGAATAATGCAGTTCCAATGGTCATTTCTGCAACATGTATACTACCGTCCGGATTACTCACATGCCATTGTTCAATGGCATCAAATGCATTTTTGTAAAAGTCAATAGCGCTGGCCAGGTCTTTGAGATATAACATGGGTGCTAAAATAATAGTATGATTTTCCATAACGTTGCCCCATTTTAATTTGAATAAGGATCACTATGTGAATGTAATATAATAGATTCAAAGAAGGATTCTAAACCGGCCGTCTGATAGCATTTTATATAAAGCTTGAGGTCAATCATAAATCGTAAAATCATTAACTTGTAGTTAACTGTTTTTCTGATACAAAAAGGCGATTTTTGATTTAATTCTAACCAATTTTCTTACCCTCAAAAAAAAAATCATGCCGTATTCACCTCTATTAATAAAACCCTTTAGGGAAGAATTGACAAGCTTAGGTGTTCAGGAACTACTGAAGCCCGAAGATGTCGATACTATAATGAAAATGTCAGGTACTACTTTAATAGTAATCAATAGTGTTTGTGGTTGTGCTGCCGGTATGGCTCGCCCGGGAGTCAGGATTGCGTTGGAGCAGGAAAAAAAACCTGATAGGATTGCCACTATATTTGCAGGGCAGGATTTAGAGGCAACAGCCCGATTTCGTTCACACATAGCAGATATTCCACCGTCATCTCCTTCCATTGCCCTTTTTAAAGATAATGAGTTGGTTTACTTTATCCCCAAGCACAGAATAGAAGGGCGTGATGCACGTGCGCTTGCAGCTGATTTAGTTTCCATATTTGAGGAATATTGTTAAATCCTGGCATATAGTAAAATTATTTATTATACAAATTGCCCCTTGTTCTTTTCCGTTGGATAAAGAACAAGGGTATTTTATATTGTTACACAGAGTGCCTTTGATCGCTATATTCAGTTGTTGCTGTCTTAAGTAAAGTCCTTACAGGGAATCGTACCCGAAGAAGTATGCTTCGTCTTCGAACTTATTTGAGGAGGCCGTGAATTTTTTTTTGAGAAATAGTTTAATGTTTTTATATTACAGAACGTTAACCGTAATTTGTTCGTCTTTTTTGAGAAAATTAATACAAAATTTACAGCCAGAGAATCTCGGGTTAACCTAATAAAACCTAATATGGGACGAAGTTCAACAAAAATTCAACTGCTACATGAGGGAGGCTAGTTGTAGCGATAGCTATACCATTGAATATCCCGGCCCTCGAAATGTTGCCACAATCATATTTAATCTACGCTGTTATTTTCTAACGTTAATTTGGGAAAGATAAATAATCTATGTCAACCCGGTTGACCCGCAAGGAGCACCTATTCATGAAATTTTACTATTAAATAACCCTTGAATGAACAGTTTTCCTCCCGGATGGTATGTCGTTTATACCAGGCCACGATATGAGCGGAAAGTGGCCACGACCCTTGACCTTAAGAGTATCACATCTTTTTTACCGATGAATTGTACACTACGTATTTGGGGCGGAAAAAAAAGATATGTTGAAGTTCCAATGTTCCCTTCTTATCTCTTTGTTTTCCTGGATGATGTAATGAAGTATTATGAAGTCATGAAAGTAGAAGGCTTCCTTTATTACGTGAAGTTTGGGAAACAAATAGCAAAGGTCAATGAAGCAGTAGTGAATAACATACGCCTTATTGAACGTCAGCGTACAACTTATGAGATAACCGACGAACAGTTCTCACCTGGTCGTCAGGTCACCATCACTCATGGGGCATTAAAGGACCTGGCCGCAGAAGTAATCGGAATAAAAGGGAAAGAAAAGATATTGATCAGAGTGAATTTATTGAAGAGAAATATCCTAGTAACACTACCACAGGAAATTGTTGCCTAAATGTTTGTAATGCCAATTGTCGCTCCTCGTAGATACTGCACTTTATCATTTTTACCACCGCCTTTTTTAGTACACAAAATATAGTTGCCTGAACAACACTGGTCGTTCATGGCATAGATTGCTGTGCATTCTGTAAAACGGAAGCATATAGCCAGTCGTATTTCCAATAATATTCAAGTTGAAAGTAAAATGATTGACAATATACAGCATGCATTAGCCGAAGACTTCTGGGCGCATAAGCTGAAAGAAAAAACCGTTGTTGCGGGAACCGGCTCCGACACTGTCTTTTATACCACCGGAATATCCTTCCGGGATGTGGATATAACGTATTTCAGCAAAATCACTGCTGGTAAATACTTATCAGAATATACCGTCGCCCTGGCGATATACGCACTGTTGTTGAAGCGATATTTTCCATATAACAATACGACAGTATTTTCTGTGGATCATTTCGAAAGAAACGGACATTACACCAGTAATTCAGTATTGTTCGATCTCCCCGTAGAAAGAGATCTCACATTGAAACAATTCCTGCAGAATGTTAAAACAGAAGTACAACAGGTTTATAACTACATCATTTACGATCCGGCCTCACTGGAGAAACGTCTGGACGGACGCAGGTTCGAAGATGTTACACCTTTTGGATTTCTCTATACTGCAGCCAGGGAGTACAATACAATGAAAAGTAACTTCCAGTTACATCTCGACAAAAATGAGGATGGTGTATTCACTGCAAGCATAACATTTGCAGCTGGATTTACAGAGAAACTGGTAGCAGAACATTTTCTTGAAAATTGGCGAAACTGCATATGCAACCTGGAAGCACATACGAACATCCCGGTAAATACGATCCCTCTGTTGTCACCGCAGGAACGTAACCAGATCATATATGACTTCAATGACACAAAACGCATTTTTCCGGTAGACCGTACGATCAAAGACATGTTTGAAGCACGCGTAGTGGCAGACCCTTATGCCGTTGCTCTGGTATACGAAAACAACACCATGAGCTACGACATGTTGAACAGGGAAGCCAACAGACTTGCAAACTATATACTCTCTCATCATACCATCCGGCCGGATGAGGTGATCGGTATATTGCTGCCAAAGTCGGACCGCGCATTGATCGCCATACTGGCTGTATTGAAGATGGGTGCAGCCTGGCTGCCAATTGACCCGCAATACCCTGAAGACAGGATACAATACATCATTCGTAACAGCTCACTGAATATACTGATTGGCGAATACCCGGAAACAAATGTAACGATCATCAATCCCGATAGGCAGACTATATCGGAGCAACCGGATACTAATCCCGGCATACAGGTTGCCCCGGACCAACTGGCTTACGTAATCTATACATCCGGTTCCACAGGACATCCGAAAGGAGTGATGGTAGCACATCACAGCAGTGTGAACATGTCTGTCGACCAGATCAGGATATTTAACATTACAAATCAGGATAAAGTAGTTTGGTTTGCTTCCATATCATTCGATGCCACAGTATCAGAGATCATGATGGCCTTATACAGTGGTGCAACACTACTGATCCCGGGTGATCAGGTGTTGAAAGATAGAAAAGCGTTTGCGGATTTTATCAGTACTAATAAAGCCACGGTGGTGACTTTACCCCCGAGTTACCTGGATCTGCTGGATAACACGGATCTCGCAGGTATCAGGTGCATCATATCCGCCGGTGAGGCAGCACACACAGCACGTGCCGTTCAATTGTCGGAAAGAATGGAATATTACAATGCCTATGGCCCCACTGAGTGTGCCGTTTGTGTATCCACCTACCGGGTGACTCCGGACGATGCTAACCGTATCGCCATCCCGATTGGCAAACCCATAGCCAACCTGGCGGTATATATACTGGATGATGACCTGCAACCTGTTCCTGTTGGAGTAGAAGGCCGGCTTTTTGTAAGCGGGATTGGTGTGGCCAAAGGATATCTTAACAACCCGGAACTGACTGCGCAGAAATTTGTACCGGATGTTTTCAGTATAGGAGATCCTATGTACGATACCGGCGATATTGCCAAATGGCTCCCGGATGGTAACATCGGATTCATCGGAAGAAAAGATGAACAGGTAAAGATCAGGGGGTACCGCATAGAACCGGGTGAAATAGAACAGGCCATGCTCGCATTGCCAATAGATATTTTGCAGACGGCAGTGGCAGTGAAGGAAATGAATAAAGAGAAAATACTCGTCGCTTATTATGTCAGCAGCGGAAATATCAACAAAGTACAGATACGGGAAGAACTCTCGAAAGTGCTGCCTGCCCATATGCTGCCTTCATTTTTTGTCCGGCTCAGCAAACTCCCTGTTACCCCGAACGGAAAAGTTGACAGAAAGGTGCTGCCCGATGTAGGACAGGAGGATGCGATCAGACGATTGTATGTATCACCACGCAACAGCCTGGAACAACAACTGGTCAGCATATGGCAGAACATACTGGGTGTCACGGACATCGGTATTACTGACGACTTTTTCGACCTGGGAGGAAATTCATTACTGATCAATCGTGTGGCCGCAACCTTAAGAAATGATCTGAACGCAGACGTTCCTGTAAAAGAATTGTTCGCCAGGACAACTATCGCCGACCTGGCGAAATTTATAAGCGAACGGGATAGTAGTATGGCTGTCTTCAGCATTACAAAAAAAGAAAGACCGGAACTGATCCCCGTATCATTCTCTCAGGAACGCCTATGGCTCATAGACCAGATAGAAGGTAGCTTACATTATCATTTGCCGGTCGTAGTACGGTTACAGGGTCCGTTCGAACCAGTATTACTGGAGCAGGCATTTTTAGCAGTAATCAACCGGCATGAAGTATTGCGTTCCGGCATCAGACAAAAAGAGGATAAAGTATATCAGTACATAACGCAGCCTGGATGGTTGAACTTACAGGTAACAGAAGAATATACGGGATCCGTACAGGATTTTATCACGGCCATATCACAACAGCCATTTGACCTCTCCTCAGGGGCATTGTTGCGTGCCTGCTTAATAAAACAGGCTCCCTCAGCATATTTGCTCGTGCTTGTAATGCATCACATTATTGCTGATGGTTGGTCAATGCCGATACTGGTAAAAGAACTGATGGAACTATATCAGGCGGCAAAAGAGGGACGCCCGCCTGCATTGCCTGAACTAAAAATTCAGTATGCCGATTATGCCATATGGCAACGTGAATATATCACCGGAGCGGTACTGGAATCTAAACTGAGGTATTGGGAAGAACGCCTGCAAGACCTCGTCCCATTAGAAGTTCCCACTGACTTCCCAAGACCTGCAATCAGAAGCACCCGTGGTAAAGAGTATACTTTTAAAACAGCTATCGGACTTACCCGTGAACTGAAGGATTTGTCCAGGCAGGAAGGGGTTACTTTGTTCATGTTGCTGCTGGGTGTATTCAAACTACTCTTATACAAATACACCGGACAACAGGATATCAGTGTAGGAACACCGGTAGCTAACAGAGGACAAAAAGAGATAGAGCCACTCATAGGTTTTTTTGTAAATACACTGGTATTAAGAAGTGATCTGGGTGGAGATCCCTCATTCACAGAACTACTCGCCCGGATAAAACAAACAGCATTGGATGCATATGCGCATCAGGATGTCCCTTTTGAAAAGGTGGTGGACAGGGTCGAAAAGGAAAGAAGATTGAATCAAACACCCCTGTTTCAGGTACTCTTTGCACTCCAGAACAACGAGAATATTACTGCAACGCAGATCGGTGAAGTCGACTTTGCCGTAGAACATTATGAACAACAGTTTGCCCGGTTCGACCTCAGTGTCAACATTACAGAACAGGCAAGTGGGCTACAGATACATATACAGTACTGTAGTGATCTCTTCCTGCCACAAACCATCATATCCCTGGCATCTCATTTTGAAAAACTACTGGCAGCAGTAGTGGTAACTCCGGAAAAGAAAATAAGCCAGTTATCTATGTTGTCAGCTGAGGAAGAACGATGGCTGTTAAACACAGGTAATCGTAGTACAGTTAATTATCCCCGCGATAAACACTTTACAGCGATTTTTGACGAACAGGTACAACGTACACCAGACGCCATTGCAATTATCTTTGAAGGAAAGAGCATTACTTTCTATGAATTACAACAGTGCTCGGATCAACTCGCGGGCTACCTGCATTCCGTGGGCGT
The DNA here is from genome assembly GCF_900110995.1 of Chitinophaga sp. YR573. Classification (GTDB taxonomy): domain Bacteria; phylum Bacteroidota; class Bacteroidia; order Chitinophagales; family Chitinophagaceae; genus Chitinophaga. The sequence goes on along the minus strand of NZ_FOJF01000001.1, from coordinate 23,613 downwards.
CTCACAAGGAGACCTGGTATTGTTATGCCTCGATGGAGGTCTGGAACATACCATCACAGGTATACTCGGTATATTGAAAGCAGGTGCGGCATACGTACCTGTTGATCCTGATTATCCGAAGGAAAGGATCAGTTATCTGCTAAAAGATACAAAAGCACTCGTTGCCGTTACTAACAAAGCCTGTCAGGTGCTGAAGGGCTTCGATACACTCTGCCTCGTAGAGATTGATACAGACGATGATTGGAGCGCATTCCATAAACCTGTCTTATCACAGTCGCCTGAAGATCTGATGTATGTCATATATACCTCAGGCTCTACCGGCCAGCCGAAAGGTGTACTTATCTCATCCGGCAACATATTAGATTATGTATATGGTCTGTTTGCCCACACTGGTATAACAGCCTGCCGGTCATTTGGCCTGATGTCCACCATTGCTACCGATCTTGGAAATACAGTATTGTTCAGTGCTATGCTCTCCGGTGGAACACTGCATATGTTCACCAAAAATAACCTGACTTCTGCAGCCTATTTACACGGTTATTTCAGAGAAAACATTGTCGATTGTATCAAAATAGTACCGTCATTATGGAACTCACTGGGATATGAGGACAAACTACTGTTACCTGCCCGGATGATTATCTTCGGAGGAGAAGTATTAACAGGCCGGATGATGCAGGCAATACGTGCCGCCAGACCGGAATTGGAGGTCATTAACCACTATGGTCCAACGGAAACGACTATAGGCAAATTATTGTATCAGACAGAACCACAGCAGGAATATCATACCGTTCCTATCGGACAGCCATTCTCCAACAGCACTATATATATCGTCGACCGCGACGGTGCCTTGTGTCCGGTGGGTGTTAGTGGAGAGTTGCTGATAGGTGGAGAGGGAGTGGCGAAAGGATACCTCAACAGACCCGATCTTACCGCTGAAAAATTTATTGTCGATTATTTCGATCCACATAACAAGGGACGTTTATACCGTACAGGTGACCGTGTGAAAAAATTACCGGATGGCAACATCCGCTTCATTGGCAGGATAGACGACCAGGTAAAAATCCGCGGATATCGTGTAGAACCTGCTGAAATAACAGCCATACTCAACAGCTCAGGTAAAGTAAAACAGGGTATAGTAGTTGTAAAAGAGGAAAGACTGATCGCTTATATAGTGCCTGACGAAAGCTATGAAAAAGAAGTACTGCTTGACTTCCTGAGAGAGCGACTTCCAACTTACATGGTACCGGCAATAGTGATGGAAATAACAGCACTCCCGCTTACGTCTAATGGTAAAGTAGACAAGAAGGCATTGCCGGCCCCTGATTTTTCAGTGCGTACTTCCAATAGCTATGTTGCACCAGGGAATGAGACGGAACAGATACTGGCCGACATCTGGCAGGAACTCCTGCATATACCACATATAGGCATACACGATAATTTTTTTGAACTGGGAGGAGATTCAATTATTAGTATACAGGTTGTGAGCCGTGCCAACAGACACGGACTTACATTGCAACCACAACACATCTTCGAATGTCAGACCATCGCCGGACTATCATTGAAGCTGAAACAGCATTCTATACTCACTGCGGGTGAACAGGAAATCTTAAAGGGAAAAGCCGGACTGGCACCCATACAGCACCGGTTCCTGGACATTGACTACCCAGGCAGGTCACATTACAATCAGTCTCAGTTATTGACAATCCCCAAATATATATCGGCTTCCCATATAGCGACAGCAGTAAATACCCTGATCTTACATCATGACGCACTCCGCTTCTGCTACCGGTATGAAGAAGGGAACTGGAGCCAGGAATACGGGGAGCAAACAGAAATATTTTTTGAAGAGCAGTTGCAACAGACCACTCCGGACAAGCTGGAAGAATTGATCAGCAGCACTTGCCGGCACTATCAGCAAAGCCTTAATATCGAAAAAGGTATCCTGATAAAAACAGTCTTGTTGCATATGCCTGATCACGATGATCATAACCGCTTATTCATCGTTATCCACCATCTGGCAGTCGATGGCGTATCATGGCGTATCCTGCTGGAACAACTCAATAGCTTATTAAAGAATCTGGAGACATCACCTGGCAGGAAAACCAATTCTTACAGGGAATGGACCAGCGCACTCACCGTGTATGCGCAGAATCCGGTAGTAGTGGATCAACTGCCTTACTGGCAATCGGTAACAGCCGCATACAAGGCGTTGCCGGTAGATATAAAGGGTAGCGACAACCTCATAACAACAGCAGCGGAAAGACATACACATCGGGTAGAATTGAGCAGTATCCTGACCACCTCACTACTCCACGAGATACATCATGCATATGGTACAGAAATAAACGATGTGCTGTTGAGCGCACTGGCTCTCACATTACAGGAACAGATGGGGATGTCCCGTGTCGTGATCGGATTGGAAGGACATGGCAGGCAATCCATTCCTGGTATTACTGACATCACCGGTACCGTGGGTTGGTTTACCAATATCTATCCTGTGTTACTCGAAACACAGGAAAATATTACACCAACAGACCTCCTCAGCAGCATCAAAGAACAGCTCCGTAGCATTCCGCAGAAAGGTATCGGTTATGGATTGCTGAAATATCTTCATCAGGCGGATACATTGACCGGCACCCACTGGGATCTTGTTTTCAACTATCTGGGACAACTGGATAATGTCGTGTCCGGAGATGCATTGATAGGACCCGCAACTGGCAACACCGCGGATAATATCGGCGCGTCATTTCCGTTCACCGGAAAACTGGATGTAAATAGTATCGTCAGCAATGGAAGGCTACAGGTAGATTGGAACTATGCACCGGCACAGTATACGCCGGATACGATCAGCTCTCTCGCAAACGCGTTTATTGATACACTCACAACGTTGATCACTCATTGTAAGGCGTGTGAGCTAAGAACATATACACCGTCCGACTTTGGACTGGCGCCGGAAGTAGGCTATAAGGAATTATCCGCTTATCTGTCAGCCAGAACCAGGGATAAGATCACCGCAATATATCCGCTAAGTACCCTGCAACAGGGTATGTTGTTTCACCATCTGTACAGTGACAATGGCAAAGCATATAAAGAACAACTGAGACTTGACTTCCCGGAAGGATTGGATATAGTCGCTTTCAGACAAACATGGGATTATCTGCTGCAACAGCATACGATCCTGCGCAGCAGTATTGTTACAAATGTTTTCAGCATACCTGTACAGTGTGTGCATGAAATGGTGACGCTGCCGTTTGAAATAATCGACTACAGCGAATACGGTCCGGAAGAGCAGAACGCCCGTTTTGCCGGATTCCTGGAAACAGACATGCAACGCCCATTCAACATCAGTGAAGCGCCATTGATGCGGTTGACATTGGTGAAAATGGGTAACACCACTTACAAGATGGTATGGACACACCATCATATGATATCCGATGGATGGTCTAATGCAGTACTGGTAGCCGAATTTTTACAGGCATATAATGCATTTGCCAACGGGAAATTGCCGGCGGTTTCACCCGTAGATCATTATGCAGATTACCTGAGATACGTGAACAGCCTGGATAAACAGGAAGCTGCCGGATTCTGGAAATCCTATATGGACGGATTCACGGGTAATACATTTTTGCCTTTTACAGGTAATATCCCGGATCAGACACGTAATAAAACAGATGCCAATATCCAACACCGGCATCTAAGGATAAATGCTGATATGATAGGACATGCCCGCCTGTATTGTCAGCAGCAGCAGATCACCATGAACACATTGGTGCAAGGGGTTTGGGCATTGCTGTTGAACAGATACACCGGCAACATGGATGTAAACTTCGGCGTAGTTGTATCAGGCCGGCCAGCCGATTTACCCGGTGCCGAACATAAGGTGGGACTCTACATCAATAACCTGCCACTGCGCTGCCAGATAGATGAGGGAGCGAATATGAATGATTGGCTGAAACAGGTACAGAAAGAGCATAATAATGCACGGACTTACCAATATACTGGTCTAAGCGAAATAAAACGGTTGATCGGAAGCAGGGGAGACCTTTTTGATAGTATCCTGGTATTTGAGAATTACCCCGATCTGTTAGACGAATCCACAGCTCAACTGCTCAAAATAGACAATATCGCTGTAGCAGAACAGACAAACTATCTGCTGACGATCATTGCAGTTGACAGGGCAGAGGCCCTGCACTTCGATTTTAGTTATAACAGCGATCTGCTGGAACCCTGGTATGTGGACTTGATCAGCGCTCATTTTGAACGGACACTGACACAGATCGTTACGGTCCCCGGCATAAAATTGAAAGACATCGATATACTGTCCCTGGCAGAAAAGAATTTGCTGACATGGGAATTTAATAACACCGGCAGGAACTATCCGCGGCATAAAACCATTATAGATCTTTTTGAACAGCAGGTGATAAATACACCTGAAAAGATCGCAGTGCTATTTGAAGAGAATTCCCTGACTTATCACAGGTTGGATGAAAAGGCCAATGCACTTGCTCATTATTTGCAGAAACAAGGCATTAAAACAGGCGATCTCATAGCCGTATGTATGGAGAGGTCACTGGACATGATGATAACGCTGTTGGGTATCCAGAAAGCCGGTGGTGCATATGTGCCTGTCGACCCGGAATATCCGGTAGACAGGATACGGTACATCCTGGAAGATACGGCCGCAAAAATAATAATGACAGACAGGTACAGTCTGCAAAAGTTGGCATCTCTGGAGAACCAGCATTGTATTAAGATTGATGCAGGCGATCATATTATTGAACTTGAATCAACACAACAACCGTACAGGATTCTGACAGAGACAGATCCGGCGTATGTTATCTATACGTCCGGCTCAACCGGTAAACCCAAAGGCGTGATCAATGAACACGCAGGTGTTGTAAACAGACTACTGTGGGCGCAGGAGTATTTTCAGCTGAACGGGGAGGATGTGATCCTGCAAAAAACAACCTTTAGTTTCGATGTTTCTGTATGGGAACTCTTCTGGCCATTGATAGCAGGGGCCGGTATTGTATTTGCCCGTCCCGGAGGCCATCGCGATAACACTTATCTGAAGAACGTAATTGAAAAAAATCACGTCACCACCGTACACTTTGTACCTTCTATGCTGGGCGTGTTTCTCCCTGATGTCAGAAAAGGTGATTGTAGCTCCCTGAAACGTGTATTGTGTAGTGGAGAAGCCTTAAAACGGAATCATATCTCCATGTTCCATGAAAAGCTGCCGGATATACCCCTGTTTAATCTTTATGGTCCTACAGAGGCGGCTGTGGATGTCACCTGCTGGGAGGTACCGGCAAAAGCGGACAATGTATTGATAGGAAAACCAGTAGCCAATACAGCATTATACATATTAAACCCGCAAGGACAATTACAGCCGGTCGGTGTAACAGGTGAACTTTATATTGGAGGGATACAGGTTGCCCGTGGTTACCTCAACAGACCGGAACTAAGTGCAGAAAGATTCATTACTAACGCTGCAGGAACCAGACTGTATAAAACAGGAGACCTGGCTAAATGGCTGCCCGATGGTAACATAGAGTACCAGGGTAGAATTGATCAACAGGTAAAACTGAGGGGATATCGTATCGAACTGGATGAAATTATTGCCGTACTGAATGGTTACCCCGGTATCGCTACAGCCACCGTCGTTTTGAAAGAGGATGTGCAGGAAAACAAACGCCTGGTCGCATATATTGTACCTGTCGATACTTTTGACAGGCAGGCAGTAGTAGATTACCTTAAATCCCTGCTGCCCGAATACATGGTGCCGTCCGTGTTTATGACACTCCCGGCCTTACCGTTAACTTCTAATGGAAAAATTGATAACGCTGCATTGCCCGAACCGGATAATGATGGTCTGCACACAAAGGACTATGTAGCACCACGTAATGAAACAGAGTCCTTACTGGCTAATATCTGGCAGGAGTTACTCCATGTGGGGAAAGTAGGTATATATGACAACTTTTTTGAACTGGGAGGTGATTCTATTATAAGCATACAGGTCGTTAGCCGCGTTGCAAAAGAACAGCTTACACTTCGCCCGCAGGATATCTTTGAATACCAGACTATAGCAGGATTGGCACATCGGTTGTCGGACAACCGCCCGATAGCCAGTCAGGAAATACCTGAGGGAGAGGCTTTGTTGTTACCTATTCAGCAATGGTTCCTTGAAACACCTTACTCAGTACCTGCACACTTTAATCAATCTCATCTTTTAAAGATTGATAAACATATCATCGCTGAACATCTCAGTATCGCTGTGAAGGCAATAGTAGCTCATCACGATGCACTGCGTTTCCGATACCTCCTGCAAGCCGATGGAAGCTGGAAACAGGAATATGGTGCCGTCGCGGGAAAATTGCACATAGAGGACTTAAGATCTGAAGCAGCAACTACAATTACAGAGATATGTAACAAATATCAGAAAAGTATAGACCTCGCAGCTGGCGAATTAATCCGGCTGGTATTAATACAAATGCCCGGCCATTTCAATCATAACCGGTTGTTGATCGTTGTGCATCATCTGGCCGTAGATGGCGTATCATGGCGTATCCTCTTTGATCATTTGCAGACCTGCCTGTCTGCGTTACAGCAGGAAATTCCACTCCCGGTATGGACAAAAGGAAGCTCTTACAGCGACTGGGGAAAGGCATTGAAGGAACATGCTATGCGCAGTGATGTGGTATCCCGTCAATCCTATTGGAAAGCCGTGGGGGCTGCTTATACACCTTTACCTGCTGACAGTCCCGATCAACAGGGAACCTCTGCCTCTCGCATAACACATAATACAAGACTGGACAAAGATGAAACACGTTCACTGCTGCAGGAAGTTAACCAGGCTTACAATACAGAGATAAATGACGTGTTGCTGGCTGCATTAGCCCACACATTGTATTCCTTTACAGGCAGGTTACAGACAGTAGTGGCCGTAGAAGGACATGGGCGCGGAGACCTGAACGGAACAGATGTAAGTAACCTGGTAGGCTGGTGTACCAGCCTCTATCCGGTTGCGTTGAAAGCAACGGCGAATGACTCGCTGGCTGACCTGTTGTGCGAAACCAAAGAACAGTTGCGGCAGATTCCCGGTAAAAGACTGGAGTATGGACTTCTCCGCTATTTGCACCCGGATGCAGATATCAGAAAAGCAATGGCAGATGTCAGATGGGATATACTTTTTAATTACCTCGGACAGGTAGATAATATCCTGCATGATAATGCCTTGTTGTTGCCTGCTGATGAGAACACGGGAGAAAGCGTTGATGCTGCCTATCCACTACCCGCAAAACTAAGTATCAGTTGCCTCGTAAAGGATGGACAATTGCAGGTTAACTGGAGTTATGCCGCACAGCAGTTCCATAAAACAACCATTGAAAAAATTGCGGATGATTTTAATAGCTGTCTGTTAAACCTGATAGCACATACCAGACAACAGACAAACAAAATATATACACCGTTTGACTTCGGATTAGCGCCGGAAGTCGGCTTTCAGGAATTACAAACCTACCTGGCGGCGAACAGTTCCGTTACAGAGGTATACAGGCTTAGCCCGTTACAGCGGGCCATGCTCTTTCACTACCTGTATGAAGGCAGCGAATCTTACAAGGAACAGATACAGTTCGACTTGCCGGATGGAATAGATATTCCTGCATTCAAAACTGCATGGGATGTACTGTTTAAAAAACATACTGTTTTACGGAGCAGTTTTCTGGTGGATACGTTTAAAGTACCGGTACAATGTGTGCATGAAAATATCTCCTGGCCGTTTATATTACTCGATTTTAGTGCCTTGCCGGCAGAAGAACGGCAGTCCGGATTAACCGCCTTCCTGAATGAAGATTTCAAACAGGGCTTCAACCTGGAAGTGCCGCCATTGATGAGGATTACCTTGATAAAACTGAGTGATGTAGCGTATAAAATGGTGTGGACCTACTATCATATTATCCTCGATGGCTGGTCTAATGCTGTGCTGATGACAGAATTCCTGACAGCTTATGAAGCATGTCTGAAAGGACAGGCATTGTCAGAAGATCGTGAAGACAAATACAGTGATTATCTGCGTTACATGGCGCGCACAAATCAATATGAAGCTGAGCGGCATTGGAAAAACTATCTGCAGGGTGTTACCGGAAAAACATTATTGCCATTTGTGACAAATGTATCAGAACAAATGCGTAACAAGGGTGAGGGTGAAACAGCCCACCAATTCCTGCTGATACCAGGGACCCGCACTAACCTTATAAAACAATATTGCCAGCAGCAACAGATAACGGTTAATACATTTGTACAGGGCATATGGGCATTACTGTTAAGCCGTTATACCGGCCGGAACGACATCATGTATGGTGTTGTGGTATCCGGCAGGCCGGCAGAACTGGAACGCTCAGAACAACGTGTAGGCTTATATATCAATAATCTGCCTTTGCATACGGTATTGCCACATGATCAACCGGTTGCGGACTGGCTTAAAAAGATACAGAAGGAACAGACGGATATAAGACAGTTCCAGTACACCACTATCACCGAAATACAGGAATGGTTACAACAAAAGGGAGAGCTGTTTGATTCAGTAGTAGTTTTTGATAATTACCCGAAAGCTGTTTATGACGAAGGACAACACCCTCTGAAAGTGGGGAACATGCACATAGAAGAACGGCGGAATTATCTTTTAAGCTTGTCAGTGAGTATGACGGATGTGCTGGATATCGACTTTGCTTATAACAAAGTACTACTGCCTGCAGAACATGTTATCAGAATGAAAGGCCATTTCGATACTGTGATCACGCAATTGATAGCAAATGCCGGCATCCGCTTGAAAGATGTCAGCATGTTAACGTCGATAGAAGAACAACAACTACTGGAAGACTTTAATAATACAAAGACTTACTTTCCGGATGATAAGACTATCGTCGATATATTTGAAGCACAGGTAATAGCCACTCCTCATCATCCTGCACTTGTTTTTAAAGATGAAACGATCACTTACAAAGAACTGGATGAACGTGCCAACAGGCTGGCCTGGTTCCTGCGCGATACATATGGGCTTAAAGCAGATGATCTCGTAGGCATTATGATGGATCGGTCTCCCTGGGCGGTGATTGCTGTTCTGGGTATATTAAAAGCCGGAGCAGCCTATGTACCGGTAGATATTAATTACCCCGAAGATCGAAAATCCTTTATTATCCGTGATACGGGTATGAAAGCACTCCTCATGGAGTCGGTCAGTATGTTTGGCAACTTGTCATTCGATTTGCCAATGGTGTTTGTGGATATTCAGTATGATGATTTTAACATGCCGGAAGACTACCGCCGGGATTATACGATCAGCCCCGGTGATCTGGCATATGTGATCTATACTTCCGGCTCAACAGGCATACCAAAAGGAGTGATGATCGAACACACCAGTAATGTAAACATGTCCATAGACCAGATCCGGAAATTTGGTATTACAGAAAAGGATCGTGTTCTGCAGTTTGCTGCCATGTCGTTTGATGCTGCAGTATCTGAGCTTTTTATGGCCTTCTATTGCGGTGCCGCATTGGTGCTGGTGGAAGAAAGCGTGATAGCAGACAGCAACAGGTTTATAACATACATAAGGGACAGGAAGGTAACGGTAGCGACATTCCCGCCGGTATATCTCCGTACACTGGATCGTGGCAGCATGGATTTCATGCGGGTGATCATTACTGCTGGAGAATCCGCAGTAACAGCAGATGCATTGCATTATGCAGGTATAGGCGACTATTTTAATGCTTATGGACCAACAGAATGCGCTGTATGTGTATCTGTTTATAAGGTACATCCCGGTGATGCATCCGGCAGGCAGATACCTGTAGGCAGGCCGTTGTCAAATATGAGAGTGTACATAACTGATGATCATCTGAACCTCTTACCGTTGGGCGTGGAAGGAAACCTGTATGTAAGTGGTACCGGCCTGGCAAGGGGCTATCTGAACCGCCCGGACCTCACAGCAGAGAAGTTTGTTGCTGATCCCTTCAGTAGTAGTCCGGCAGAACGTTTGTATAAAACAGGAGACATTGCTTACTGGCTTCCCGATGGTAACCTGGTATTTGCAGGCAGGATAGATGATCAGGTGAAGATACGGGGGTATCGTATCGAACTGGATGAAGTAGCACTGGCGTTGAATGAATGTGATAGTGTAAATCAAGCCGCTGTAATTGCAAGGGAAGATGGCGCCGGAAATAAAAGGTTGATTGCCTATATAGTACCAAAGGATAGTTTTGATAAAGAGGAAATCATGGAGTGGATGAAGAACAAATTGCCTGACTATATGGTACCGGCATTGATCATTCCACTGACTGAATTTCCCCTTACTACCAGTGGAAAAATAGATCGAAAAAACCTCCCCGATCCCGATGTGTCAACACTTGCAAAGAATGAATTTGTGGCGCCACGTAATGAGATCGAACAACAACTGTCTGATATCTGGAAACAACTATTGCATGTAGGCAACATCGGTATACACGATAATTTCTTCGATCTGGGTGGTGACTCCATTATCAGTATACAGGTAGTGAGCAGGATAAACAGATTGGGATGGCACATCCACCCGCAGGATATCTTTGAATATCAAACCATTCAGGCGCTGGCGGCAAAAATCGAGAGAACACAGAATATCTCATCCGCTGAACAGGATATACTTTCTGGCGTAGCAAGACTACTTCCCATACAACAATGGTTCCTGGAGACGCCTTATGATGAAAAATCACATTATAATCAGTCTCAGTTGCTGAGCATTGACAAAAGTATCACGGCTGTGCAGATTGAGACAGCATTAAATGCATTGCTGGTACATCATGATGCATTGCGCTTTACTTATAATCTGGAAGACGGAAACTGGATACAAGAGTATGATAAAGGTGATGCCATCTTTGAAACGGTAGAACTTACCGAAGAAATTAACACCGTTTGTAATGCCGCACAACACTCGCTGAGGATTAGCGGGGGGCCGCTTATGAAAGTAATACTAATGCATACGTCAGATGCAGAAAAATATAACAGGCTCTTCCTGGTTATACATCATCTGGTAATAGACGGCGTGTCATGGCGCATCCTGCTGGAACACCTCCGGATACTTATAGAGGATGGAAATGCCACACCTGGAATTAAAACAAGCTCTTTCAGGCAATGGGCAGATACACTATACAACTATGCACAGGATATTGCCGTTACCAGCCAATTGCCTTTCTGGCAACAGGTAACAGCTTCGTATAGCCCCATTCAGATTGATAAACCGGAAAATGCTGACAAACAGGCGACGGCCGGTGAAAGGTCTGTACACACCGTAACATTAGACAGCACGTTGACCCGCTACCTGCTTACAGAAGCCAATAATGCATATAACACGGAAATTAATGACATGTTGTTAAGTGCATTGGTATTGACTTTACACCGGGTTTTTGGATTGGAAAAATGGGTGATAGGTATGGAGAACCACGGAAGGGAATACCTCTCACATAATATAGATCTTAGTAATACTGTGGGATGGTTTACAAACCTGTATCCCGTGCTGCTGACAATTGATACGGACAGCTCAATAGCAGACCTGCTCCGCACTGTAAAAGAACAACTCAGAACAATCCCGCAGAAAGGACTTGGATATGGCCTCCTGCGATATATGAACGCAAAAGATGAACTGGCCGGAGCTGCCTGGGATGTATTGTTTAACTATCTGGGGCAAACAGATAACATACTGGAGGATCACCCGTTTTTACATCCTGCAACAGAAAGACCAGGAGATAATATCGGTTCGTCATGGCCTTATAATACCCGGCTGGATATCAATTGTATGGTCGTAGGAGGTGAATTGACCCTGAACTGGAGCTACTCACAGCTACACTTCTTCCCAATCACCATAGAGAAGCTGGCATCTGATTTTGTCAGTAATCTTACCGGTATCATTACACATTGCTGTAATAATGGTGAAAGACAATTTACGCCCTCAGACTATGGACTGGCACCGGAAGTTGGATACCGGGAATTGTCCCGCTTCTTCGCGGTGAAGGGACGTCAGTCAATTACAGACATATACAGACTCAGCCCGTTGCAGAAAGGTATGCTGTTCCATCATCTGTACGATACAGATGGAAATGCATATGTTGAACAACTACAGGTAGAACTGCCGGGTGAATTGAATGTCCCGGCATTTAAAGCTGCCTGGGAAAACATGCTTGCACATCACACCATCCTGCGTAGCAGCTTTATAGCCGATGAACTGATGGTTCCCGTACAATGCGTACATGATAAAGTGGAACTGCCATTTGAAGTACTTGATTATACAGGATTGGCAGCAGATCAGAAACAAACAGCCCTGTATGATTTTCTGGAAGCAGATCGCCGGCGTGGCTTTGATTTTAAAGTACCGCCACTGATGCGTATAACGCTCATTCGTACCTCACCGGAGCATTATACGATGGTTTGGACGCATTATCATATTATCCTGGATGGCTGGTCAAATGCGGCACTCATAGCTACCTTCCTGAAAGTCTATGCAGCTTACGCCGTTGGTGCAGCTCCGTTACCCCGTGAGGAAGATAGATATGCTGACTATATCCGCTATATCGGAAAAATGAACATACATGAAGCCGAACAATTCTGGAAGTCATACATGTCAGGTTTTCATGAAAAAACTCTCTTGCCTTTTGTAGGTAACATCTCGGAAATAGATAGGAATAAAGGAGATGGGAAAGTAGATCACCTGTCATTGGATATAGCAGATGATCTGGCTAAGGAAATAAGACACTATTGCCAACAGGGACAAATCACGGTTAATACCCTGATACAAGGCGTGTGGGCAATCCTGTTAAGCCATTACACGGGACGGGAACAGGTATGTTTCGGTGCAGTGGTTTCCGGTAGGCCATCAGATATGGATAATGCAGAACAGAGAATAGGACTTTATATCAATAACCTGCCATTGCATATAGTGCTGGAAGCACAGCAAGAGATTACCGGTTGGCTGAGAAATATTCAGAAGGAACATACAGAGGCACGTAGATACCAGTACACAGCATTGAATGAAATACAAAGCTGGATAGGCATCAAAGGCGATCTTTTCGATAGTATTATCATCTTTGAAAATTATCCGAAAATCACCTTAACTGAAGAAGAAAAGCTGTTAAATACCGGTAAACTGGTACTAAAAGAACAGAATAACTACCTGTTCACAATAATGGTACAAGAGCAGGATGGTACACTTAAATTCGATTTCTCCTTCAATAGTACATTGCTCAACAGCTTTTATGCGGCAATGATCAGAGATCATTTTGAGCAGGTGTTGATGCAGCTTATCCATAAACCAACGGCAACCATCGCTGATATTTCATTGCTTACACCAAATGAAAGAGATCGCTTGCTGTACGGATTTAATGATACCCTCACAGATTACCCGGCAGATAGTACCGTTGTGTCACAGTTTGCGGCACAGGTACATCGCACACCATACAACACTGCCATTGTTTTTGAAGAAGAATCCCTGACTTATCAGGAACTGGATGAGAGAACTAACCAGCTGGCACATTTCCTGATCAGCAAAGGCATAGGGAAAGGAGACCTGGTGGCAATATGTATTGAAAGGTCTGCGGAAATTATGGTGGCATTACTTGGCATCCTCAAGACCGGCGCCGCGTACATTCCGATTGATCCTGTTTATCCGGTGGACCGCATCAGCTACATGCTGCTTGATGCAGATATCCGTTGTGTCCTCGTAAAAGAAAATACGAAAACAATAGTCCCGCCTGAATATAAAGATGGTATTGTTTGTCTTGACGATCAGGAAATAATGCGAAGTCTGGAAGAACAGGATAAAAGTATACCTGCTATCAGTTTGCCGCAGGAAACACTGGCATACGTCATCTATACTTCCGGATCGACCGGACGTCCAAAAGGAGTGATGATCACTCATGGAAATCTGATTAACTTTTTTGAAGGATTAGATCAGCGGTTCACAACCACTGACAGGCAGGAAACATGGCTGGCCGTTACCAGTATCAGTTTCGATATTTCCGGACTGGAACTGTTCTGGACAATCACCCGCGGAAATAAAGTGATCCTGTTGCCGGACCGCCCGGGACAGGTAAAAGAAGCAGCGGAAATGGACTTTAGCCTGTTTTATTTTGCCGCCCGGGAAGCCGTAACAACCGAAAATAAATTCCGCTTATTGCTGGAAGGGGCAAAATTTGCAGACAACAATGGATTATCCGCAGTTTGGATACCAGAACGGCATTTTCACAATTTTGGAGATCAGTTTCCAAATCCCTCTGTTGCGGCGGCGGCAGTAGCAGCCATTACCCGTAACATCAGGATCAGATCAGGAAGCGTGGTGTTACCATTGCACGACCCGATCAGGGTAGCAGAGGAATGGTCAATGGTAGACAATATATCGGAAGGTCGCGTAGAAATGTCAGTAGCTTCCGGATGGCATCCGAATGACTTTGTTTTTGCGCCGGCAGATCATCTGAACAGACATCAGCGCATGCGCGAAAAACTCAATGTCGTATGCGGGCTTTGGGAGGGAAATCCACATACACGCATTAATGGTGAAGGAAAGGAAATAGATATACAGCTCCACCCCAAGCCTGTACAGAAGACACTGCCCGTTTGGGTAACAGCTGCCGGTAGCGATGAAACCTTCCGGTATGCGGGTTCTATAGGCGCAAACGTACTTACCCACCTGCTTGGAAAAACAAAGGAAGAACTTAAAGAGAAAATAGCAGTATACAGGAAATCCCTGGAAGAACATGGATTTGATCCTGAAAAAGGTAAAGTGGCCCTCATGCTGCACACCTTCATAGGTAACGATCTTAAACAGGTGGAAGCAGTGGTGAAAGAACCATTCAAAAAATATCTCTCTCAATCACTCGACTTGCTGCGTCCGGTAGTGGATCAGGCCGGCCTTGACCTGGAAAAAGACCTGGATACAATTCTCGAAATAGGATTCCATCGCTATTTCAGTACGAGCGGACTGTTTGGTACCCCCGAAAGCTGTATGGCAGGGATTCGCGATCTGTCGGCAATTGGTGTGAACGAAATAGCTTGTCTTATAGATTTTGGAATTGATACCGATACTACACTTGCTCACCTCCCTCAGTTGAAGAAACTACAGGAACTTATTAAACAGACGACTGCTCAGCAGCAACTCATGACTGCACGCCTTGGAAAGGAATGGAGTCCGGCAGAATTAATACGCCGGCATCAGGTTACGCACATGCAATGTACTCCCTCATTTGCACAGGAATTATTGGTGACCGGCGAAGGACAACAGGCGTTACAACAATTGCAGACGTTGCTGATAGGAGGAGAGGTATTGCCGGCACCATTGGTGAAAGACCTCTTCCGCTATTATAAGAAACCGCTGTATAACATGTATGGACCTACGGAAACAACCATCTGGTCTGCTATCAAAACCGTCGTATCTCATGAAGACATAACAATAGGAACTCCTATCGCTAATACGAAGCTGTATGTGCTGAATCAAAGGAAGGAACTGATGCCCCTGGGTGTGGCAGGAGAACTCTATATCGGCGGAGATGGTGTAGCTAAAGGCTACCTGAATAGAAAGGAGTTATCTGCCGAAAGATTTATTGATAACCCTTTTATACCAGGCGAAAAGATCTATAGGACCGGAGACCTCGCTAAATGGAGACAGAATGGTGAAATGGAATGCCTGGGCCGCATAGATGACCAGGTGAAGATCAATGGTCATAGGATAGAAACAGGTGAAATCGAGACTGTGATGCATGAATGGCCCGGAATAGCACAATGTGTAGTGGCACCGAAAGAAGATCCGGATGGTAATAAACAATTGGTGGGTTACATCGTTACTGCAGGCGTAAGCATTAATAAAGAAGCGCTCAGGGATTATCTGAAAGCCAAACTACCAGCTTATATGGTACCTGCTTTTCTGATGATGCTGGAACAACTGCCATTAACTCCTAATGGAAAAGTAGATCGCCGGGCATTACCCGGAATTTCCGGAGAGTACAGCGTCGGACATCATGTAGCGCCACGAAATCCGGTAGAGGAACAACTCACGGAAATCTGGACCTCATTACTGAAAAAGGAGAAAATAAGTATATCAGATAGCTTCTTTGACCTGGGAGGAAATTCATTAAGAGGTATCCAGACCATCGCTGCTATCAGCAACGAAATGAAAATGTCGGTTTCTATTAAAGACCTGTTTGAAAATCCTACCATCGAAAAACTGGCCCTGCTGCTGGCAGAACGTGGAAGAACAGAAAAGGACCGCCTTGTACACGCACCTGTAACAACGTATTATCCGCTGACAGAGATACAGAAGGTCTTTTGGCTGGCTTCTCAGCATGCCGAAATTTCTAAAACATATAATACCACTATCGCATGGCAACTCACAGGTAGCCTCGATCCGGACAGACTACAAACTGCCTTTAAGACTTTGATCGTACGGCATGATATCCTTGGCGCCATAATAGGATATGATAAGCAGGGCGAACCGGTTTTCATTCCCGGTACAGCAGACGCCGGCTTCCGCTTCATAGACAGAAGTAATAACCCTGCCAGCCTCAGGGATGTTTTAGACCTCTATGAACAGGAGAGAGGAATCTCCTTTGATTTTGCAAAAGAAGCGTTGCTTAGATTTACACTCATCCGTAACAACGATACTGAATACTTTATCCTCTTTAATACACATCACGTTATCTCCGATCCGGTGTCTCTTCAGGTAGTGTTCAAAGAATTGATGGAATTATATGAAGACATCACAACCCTACCGGCCCCTCTATTTACATTTAAAGATTATGCATGGTCTTTGCTTCAGCAGGACAAGGAAGAAGATCGAAGGAATACCGCGTTATTCTGGAAGAACTATCTGTCAGGCAGGACTGCGCTGGTGAAATTGCCGGGATTGATACAGACGGCATCAGATAACCACAAAGCAAAAGTTGTAAGTCTGCGGATAGATGAACCACAGACATTGGAATCACTGCGTATGTACAATCGTCTGCATCAGAGTACCATGTTTGTAATGTTAATGTCGCTGGTGAAAACACTCTTATACCTGGAAACCGGGCAGGATGATATCAGCTTTGGCTGTCCGATTAACACGCGCGATCGCCAGGAACTGACAGATATGATCGGTCTTTTCCTGAATACCATCATCATAAGAACCGTAATTACACCAGATCCCGATTTCACAGATGTTTACAGAAACGTAAAAACATCTTCCGTTAATGCACTCGCTCATAGCAAATTCCCATTCCTGAAACTGGCTGCGCTGGAAAATGAAAACGGCAACGGAGAAAGAAGAGGGTTTAATGTAGGGTTTAATCTCAACCCTACACAGCTGATGGAAAATATTCATTCTGCCGGACTCGAATTCAAAGCACTTCAGGTTGAAGAACATGTAGTGAAGGCAGACTGGTGGTTTGATATAGCCGAACATGATTCTGCTGTCAGCATAAATATCTCTTACCGGAAAGACAACTTTGATGAGAAATATATGATCGGACTGGTAGAGAAATTGGGTTACCTGATTAAGTATGTCATAGCATCACCTCATGAGAAATTGAATGTAATAAAAGAACTGATAACAGCAGATATGGAAAAAGACAGGGAAGAGAAGATCAGAATGTTGAAAAGCCAAAACCTTAAAAAGCTGAAGAAGCAGCTGGATTAAATTTATAACACCATGGATAATATAAGCAAGCTGAAACAAATCAAGACAAGATCCCAAACAGATGTCAGCGGTCAGCCACTCATAATAAAAGAAACGCTGGAATCTACCTTGCCCCTGGTTATAAAACCCCGCTTAAAAGGAGTTGACCTTACAGAATGGGTACAAAAAAACTCTGCAGAGTTTAATGCCGATTTATGCAAACATGCAGGCGTATTGTTCAGAGGTTTTGATACTACTACATTGGAGACCTTTGGTAATTTCGTAAACGCTTTCGGATCTAAACCATTGTCCTATATGTTCAGATCATCACCTCGTCATGAACTGGACCCGGGTGTACGGAATGTTTATAATTCTACTATCTATCCGAAAGCAGAACGTATTAATCTTCATAATGAATCCTCCTACAGCCGTACCTGGGGAATGCGGATATTGTTCTGCTGCCTGCAGCCTGCCGCAGAGGGAGGAGAAACACCCATTGCAGATTCCCGTAAGGTGCTGAAATCGATCCCCGCTTCATTAGTACAGAAATTCAGAGAAAAAGGGGTCATGTATCGTAGACGGCTGATAAAGGATATCAGCATGTCATGGCAGGAAGTTTTTCAGACAACAGACGGCAAAGAAGTAAAAGATATCTGTAATAAAAATGTTATCCACTATGACTTTATAGGTGATGATCATCTGGAAATAGAATGGGTAAAAAAAGCAGTATATCAGCATCCTTCTTCAGGTGAAGATACCTGGTTTAATCATGTACTTTTTTTCAACAAATATGCCAGGTATGAAGAGTTAGGATTGAACCCCGGCGATAAGGTTTCCGAAGATCTCATACATACAGATACCCTCTTCGGCGATGGAACAGAAATCAGTATAGACGAATACCTGTCCATTAAAAATGCTTATCAGCAACATACAGTGGCTTTCACTTATGAGAAGGGCGATATCCTTTTTCTTGACAACATGCTGGCGGCACACGGAAGAAATTCATACAAAGGCGAACGCCTCATAGCAACCGCTATCATTGACCCCACCGGAGATGAATAAATCAATCAATTTTCTTAATAATATCGTATGACTGTTGCACAATTTCAGTTGTCTGGCCAGCAGTCGCTGGACTTGATCAGGTGCTGCGCGGATCAACCGGCAGAGATAACCACTGTATCTGTTATCAGTGGTGACTATACAATGGAAATATTGGAAACGGCATTCGCAGCCGTTACCGATCGCCATGATATATTACGGACCGGATTTGAGTATCGCGAAGGAGTAAAACTACCGTTGCAGACCGTATATCAGCTTCAGGGCCGGAATAATAACTGTTTCAGAACAGAAACGTTAAGCCTCGCATCACCATTATCAATAAAGATCCTGCAACTCCCGGATCTTAGTTTTCAGGTTATTATTAAAGCGTTACCGCTTATACTGGACGCTTATTCCATTAGTTTGCTATATAAGGAACTGAATACGATTCTGACTGGTCAAATATTTGAGATAAGTAAGGAAGATCTTTTACAGTTTAGTGACTACACAAACTGGGAAACACAGTTGATTGAAGAGGACAATAAAAATGCTGCGGAGTTCTGGAGTGGATCATGGGTAGCTGATGCCAATGTTAATAGCATATGGAGAGTCCCTGCGGCAGAAACGGGCTACTCAGATACTAAGCTCATACTGGAAGACTTACCCCTGGAACAATATGCTGCCAGCTATAACGTATCTGTGAAAGTACTGCTTACCGCAATTTTTGCTCAAAGCATTGCGCGTTACAATGCAGAAGAACCATTGCAGGTCGCTTGCCTGGAAAATGGACGCTGCTATGAAGAACTGAAATCTACCATGGGGCCGTTATCCAGGTATTATCCGGTACGATTTCCTGCGGGGTTCACCGGTAGTATCTCCGAATGGACGGAACTGTCGGGATCACAGCTTGCACAGGCCACCGACTGGAATGATTATTACTATGCACCAGCCAATCCCTTATTGGAACATCCTCAGATACGGTTTGTATTGGAGTATTGTGATGTAACGGGTGATCCGGATATGGAAATCGTATCATCGTTTAATGGCACGTTCTTATGCAGGATACTAAGAAAGAAAAATACCTGGCAGATCATCTTCGTCTATCCGTCAGGAATGGAATTGGCTACCTTCCTGCTCGATGACTTGCAAAACCGGTTGCAGAACCCGGAACTTTCCGGTTTACATGTTGGTACTAAAGATAGAATTGCCATCTCGGAGTATAACAATACAGCAATGGGATTTCCGGGCCCAGATACCGTACCACGAATGATATTGGACTGTTTTAAACAGTATGCCGGTCATATAGCAGTAAAAGGCAGCCAGCGATCCATTACTTATCAGACATTGGAGGAAAAAGTAAAAGGTATTGCCTTTATACTTTCTACAGTTTATGGTGTCGGAAATGGAGATATCATAGGTGTAATGCTGAACAACGATGATGATGTGGCGGCAGTATTATTGGGTATCCTCTTTTCAGGCGCAGCGTATGTTCCGCTGGATAGCAGCAATCCCTTGCAACGCCTGGAACATATCGTAAAGGATAGTGGCTGCAGGATTATTATCACAGATGATAGTATCCCGGCAGAGATGATGGGTTCAGAGATGGCTGATCTGTTTGTTACAGTAGAAGAATTAAATATCAGAGCGACTGGATACACATCCTTCCCGCCACTGAAAACGCCTGCCCCGGAAGATACTGCTTATCTGATATTTACCTCGGGAACAACCGGAAAACCCAAGGGCTGCCAGATATCACATGCTAACCTGAACAACTATATCAGTTGGGCAAATGATTATTATTTCCGCAACTGCAATGGCAATTTTCCACTGCTGACAAGTTTGGCTTTCGACCTGACAGTCACTGCAATATTTACTACACTGACAAGAGGCCAGACTTTATATTGCCTGGATAAACACCTCGATATCACAGAGAAACTGCGCTACTGTTTCGACCCATCTAATGAAATAGACTGTATAAAACTTACACCTACTCATATTTCCCTGCTGGCGGATGCAGGATTGCAAAATGCAAACATAGTGTGCGCCATCGTTGGTGGAGAAGAACTACATCCTTCACAGGTAGACATCTTAAGAAGGTTATCCCCTTCAATCAGAATATATAATGAATATGGACCAACAGAAGCCACAGTTGGTTGCATCGTAAAAGAAATATCACCTGGAGATGAACGCATAACTATCGGCCGGCCCATTGCAAATATGGGCGTAAGTGTGTTGGATGCGGCCGGAAACATATTGCCGGTTGGCGTTTATGGTGAACTGTATCTGAGCGGAAGTAGCGTTGCCCGGGGTTACTGGCAGCAGCCTGTGATAACGGCACAAAGATTTGTCACACTGACTAACCAGGCTGCAGAGCGATATTATAGAACAGGAGATATCGTCCGTTTGCTGCCTGGAGGAGATATGGAATTCGGTGGAAGAATAGATGATCAGATAAAGATAAGGGGTAACCGTATCGAAATGGGTGAGATAAAAACACACCTTTCACAATTCCCTGGCGTGGAAGAGGTCTTTGTAGTGGCCAGAAAGGATGCTAAGGAGGAAAAACATATCACAGCTTACTATATCGCCCCACAGAATATTACATCGCAGGACTGGAAGTCTTTCCTACAGAGCAGAGTACCTGCTTACATGATTCCTGACTTTTTTATAGCCATAACGAAAATCCCGGCTACGGTAAATGGGAAGTTAGATGTTGAGAGATTACCGGACCCATTTTCAATGAAACATAACTCCGGAAAAGTGTACGTTTCACCGGTTACTCCTGCAGAGATTTCTATTTCACAACTATGGCAGGAAATACTACAAGTGGAAAAAGTAGGACTGGATGACAACTTCTATGAAATGGGCGGCCATTCCTTGCTGGCGATGCGTGTTGTATCCGCAATACGACGGGAATGGAAGGCCGATATCATAATAAAAGATCTTCTCACTGGTCCGACAGTGCGGGAATTGGCAGCGCTTGTTGACAGACTGGAAAAGAACATGGTATTACCTCAGGTGGTGCTAGTCAATGAACGGCCGGAAAAGATACCACTGTCATATGCGCAGGAACGTTTGTGGTTTATTGACCAGCTGCGTGGCAGCACGCACTATCATATGCCTGCATTGTTCAGATTGAAAGGCCAGCTGGATGTATCCTTGCTGGAAACAGCTTTTCGTATGATAGTGGATCGTCACGAATCACTGAGAACAGTATTTAAAGTGGAAGATGGAGTGCCATATCAGGAGATCTTGTCTGCCGGTGGCTGGCGCCTGAATATAGTAGATAATATCCCTGATGACCTGCATACGGCAATAACCGCCGAAATAGACCGGCCATTTGACCTGTCCGCAGATCATATGCTACGTGCCCGGTTGTTCCGGTTGCAGGAAGATGAACACCTGCTGGTGCTGGTAAGGCATCATATTGCCTCAGATGGTTGGTCTGAATCCCTGATAGTACAGGAGTTCTGTGAAATATACCAGAATCGCGAAGTGGCATTACCTGTATTGCCGTTGCAGTATGCAGACTATGCCTTATGGCAGCGTAGTCACCTTACAGGGGAGCTGCTCGATCAGCAGCTGGGCTACTGGGAAGAGAAACTGAAAGGAGTGACCCCGCTACAGCTTCCTTCAGATCTGCCAAGACCTGTGGTACAAAGTATCCAGGGCGACCGGCTGAATTTTAAAGTAGGCAAAGAGCTGAGTAAGCGGCTGGAACAACTGGCGCAACAGGAGGATGTTACGCCATTTATGCTACTGCTGGCCGTATACAAGGTGTTGTTATACCGCTATGGCAATCAAACGGACATCTGTGTAGGAACAACAGTAGCGCATCGCCCTCAACAGGAACTGGAGCCACTAATCGGCTTTTTTGTAAACACCCTTGCGTTGCGTAGCGACCTTTCAGACAATCCTGATTTCAGGTCACTACTATCCCAGGTAAGGACAACAACACTGGAAGCATATGAACATATCGCGGTTCCATTTGAGAAAGTGGTGGATAGGGTAGAGAAGGAGCGGGATAAGAGCCGGAGTTCCCTGTTTCAGGTGTTGTTTGTATTGAATAATAATGATTCGGCTTTAGTGCAGGACCTGGGAGATATTACAGTAGCTCCGGAATCACTGGATCATAAAATAGCCAAATTCGATCTTACGTTTTTTGTAGAAGAAACAGCAGAAGGCTTTGGTATTTCTATAAATTATTGTACGGATCTTTTTCTTCCAGCGACGATTGAGCGGCTGAAAGATCATTATTTGCAGTTGCTGTCATCAGTAGCCGATGATCAAAGCCAGCCGGTAGGTCATTTACAAATGCTGTTACCGGAGGAAGAAGCAGCCCTGTTATCGGAAGGGGTAAATCATGGATTTGTTTCAGAAGAAACAGAGACGGTAACTTCTCTTTTTACTCGTCAGGTAGTTAGTTCTCCTGAGAGGGTGGCGTTGATCTCCGGTGAGACACAGCTTAGCTACCAGGAACTGGATAACAGTTCAACCTGGCTGGCACACTACCTGAAACAAACCTATGATCTGCGGGCTAATGATCTGGTAGGAGTGATGATGGAAAACAGTAGTTGGTCAGTAATCGCCATACTGGGTATCCTGAAAGCAGGAGCTGCTTATGTACCAATAGATCCTTCACTTCCTGCCGATCGTCAGGATTATATTATCAATGATACAGGTATCAAAGTATTGCTGATTACATCAGAAAGATTGTTTGATGTACTCTCGTTTAACGTTCCGGTATTCTCTGTGGATCTTCAACTGGAAGAACTGACAATACCACCTGTATTAACAGAAGTATCATCAACAGATCTGGCCTATGTAATCTATACATCGGGTACTACAGGTCATCCTAAAGGAGTGATGATCACACATGGTAATATCACCGATTATTATAAAGGGCTGTC
>NZ_FOJF01000002.1 GCF_900110995.1 Chitinophaga sp. YR573 | reverse complement strand
ATTTGTATCGGTGGTCGTGTAGTGGTAGACGGATCTAATCCGGATGCTATCTCCTACCTCTGGAATGATGGAGACACTAATCCGGTGAAGGAAATCACGCAACCGGGTAAGTACATCATCTCTGTAATGGATAAGTTCTGTTCCAGGATCACAATGGATAGTGTTAGTGTGAATGTAGCAGGTATCCCTGCGGTGCTGCTCGGTAATGACACCACATTGTGTAAAGGCCAGACACTCACTCTGACAGTAAACGCAGGAACAGGTAACAGTATCAAATGGCAGGATGGTGCGACCACACCAACCTACCCGGTAACTGTATCCGGTTATTACTCAGTTACAGTCTACAATGATTGCGGTACTGCTACAGACCAGATAGCCGTAACATTTAAAGAATGTGAAACTAAACCGCAGTTCCCGAACGCCTTCACACCGAATGGTGATGGTAACAACGATACCTTCAAACCAGTGGTTAACGGATCAGTATATGATTACGAATTCCATATTTTCAACCGTTGGGGTCAGGAAATCTTCTTCAGTAAAGATTCCCAGACCGGATGGAATGGTAGATTCGGAGGCCAGCTTGTGGACAATGGCACATACGTATGGTTGCTGACCTATAAGAAAACCACAGGGGGATCAGCGATTATAGCGAAAGGAGTGGTAACCGTTATCCGATAAGAAGTATAAAATACAAATAGGCAAGGCGCCCCGGGAAATCCCGGGGCGCCTTGTGCGTTACAGGACATATTATTGTCTTATTTACATTAAATTATATACACATCTTTTACATTTAATATATTATTCCTACCTTTAATGTTAAAATATCCTCACTTTTAGCCATATCGGTAGAAATTAACCTATAACCTGTGAAAAGCATTAGTTCTTCTGAAACACCATCCCTATAAGGATTTGGAAGAACTTTTCATTGGTGAAAACAATAAATCAGGAGATGAATATGGTACTTAATATTCATAACCCGATACTTTTTTAATAAATAACAGGACAATGAGAAAGTTCGTAACGCAATTAATTCTCTGCATTTTCTGTGCAATAGGCATGGTGCAGGCTCAGACGGTTCACATGAACATACCTGATACGGTCTGTATGACTACTACTACCAGTACTGCCGATCAGGCTAAATTTACAAGTGTGAATGCTTCCCTGAGCGGAGGGTCTACTTCCAGTGTTCAGCTGCCGGTATGGACAATCACTACCCCTGGTGGAACAGACGCAGATTATAATATATTATATTCGGCCAATACCTCTACCGTTAAGGCTACCAAATTAGTAAATACAAAATCACTGACAATAGAGTTTCTGGTACCAGGAACTTATACGTTTAAGGCATCAATTACTTATGTCTCAGGGGGTAAAACCCTGACTTCCAGTGTTACTCAGACAATAGTAGCCGTCGATTGTACAATTTCTACCTGTAATGGTGGATATGCTGTCATGGCAGGATTCAATGAGGATTTCGGTACAATGGCAACAGGCGTAGCCCGCCGGCCTTACCCGGTTGACAGCGTTGTACAATACACATATCAGCCTTCCGGCGACTTAGTGGATGAATATTATGCAATTAGCGCTACGACCAAGCAAAAAAGTAACTGGTTAGATAAACCCGATCATACCGGTAATACAAATGGCGCTATGCTAATTGTAAATTCAGCATATAAGCCGAGTAAGATGTATCAGAAAAAAGTAACCGGCTTATGTAGTGGTTCTGTTTATAATTTCAGTGCATGGTTCCTGAATGTTGATATTGAAAACTCATTTGAAACCCTTTGCCTCAGCGCTTATCAATATGCAGGTGTAACCTTCCAGGTGGTCAATGCAGCTGATACAAATCAGGTACTTGCCAAGTTCAGAACCTATGCGGTATCAATGATGCTCCCATCCACTAATTATAAGTGGCAGCGTTATGGCGGACAGTTTACTATTCCAGCCGGCGTCACGGATGTATTAGTACGTATCTTGAATAATAAACCTGGTGGATGTGGTAACGATATCGCGCTTGATGATATCAGCTTTACTTATTGTAGTCCTATTATTACGGCTGGCCTGGTAGGTAATAGTACCAATCTGAAAGAAGTATTGTGCGAAGGGACCCCGGATACATTATCATCTTCTATATTACCCGCCGGGTATTTCACTCATCCCATTTATCAATGGGAAATGAGTGATGATGGTGGTATCTCATGGTTTAATGTGCCTTATGGTACAGCCAGGGATTCTTTACTCAAAATCCCTGCGGGAGAATTAAAAGGTACTAAAACGGTAGCGGCAGACTACCTTTTCCGTGTTCGTGTATATGATAAAGGGATCCCGGATTCCTTAGGTTGTGCTAATCCTTCAAGCCCGGTTAAAATTACGATCTTACCAATGCCTATCCTGTCTCTTACCAAGAGTCAGGTCTGTGTGGGGGATGCGGTTGACTTAGAAGCATCAGGTGGTTTCGATACTTTCTCCTGGAAGGACCTTCCCGGATATACGGGTGCAACAAGATCCGTCACGCTAACGATGGACACTACTATCTGGGTATATGGTTATGTGTATTATGGTGAAGGCGGCGGCAGAACATGTGTTGATTCAAATAGTGCCGTCATTAAAACAGATATTAAACCCGTTGTGGATGTAACACCTGATACGACTTCTATCTGTCTGGGTGATGTAGTGGATTACAAAATTAACGCATCGCTCGCGGGTAAAGATATCAGGTGGTATCGTGGTTCTCATGGTTCTGCTATTGATACTACATTAATGCCTGAATGGAATGGTGCCACAGATATTGAGGTTCAACCCGGGTCAGTAGCGGATAGTATTTTCTCCGTGATGGTGAGGTCAGGAACCTGTTCGGTACAATCACTTCCTTTAAAGGTGATCATTACACAAACGCCGCCTAAAATCAAGTTCCCGCCGATTATAAATTGTTCCAGTGTAAACACAACTGGTGTATTCAATCTGCCTGATTCTACTCAGACAGGGGTAACCGGTTACTGGTCTCTTGTGTCTTATACAGGTATTGAACTTCAGGCGGGTGAGACGATCGATGACTATGTCAAGATCTACAATCCAGCCAAGATGAATACCAAAGTAAGTATACCATATGGTAGTACAGTGGTAATTGGCTGGACGGCTCAGCCTACAGCTAACGGAACTTGTAAGATTACTTCTACGGATACACTCTCCCTGGTGAACAATCCTACCTACAGCGATGCAGGTCCGGATCAGACACAGTGCGGAACTTCGAATGTATTCACCATGGCAGCTTCTGCACCGGATCTTACATTGACTGGTCCTGCTGCAGAAAGCGGTGTATGGACACTGGTATCGGGTGTAGCTACTATCGCAGATGTTACCTCCCCTACTACAACCGTTACCGTTGCTGGTATACAGGATGTAGTATTAACATGGGCAATTACTAATGCTGCAGGCTGCTCTGGTAACGTGTCTACTATCACCTTACACAAAACAGCACCTCCATCTGCTATACTGAAAGCACCTCTTACTATATGTAGTTCAGCGGGTACCTTCAATGTGGATACAGTTTCAACCACGGGAGCACCTACTAATTATGTACTGACAGCAGGTACACCTGCCCTGCCTGGGTTTGTAACAATGACTGGTACACTTGCATGGCCTATCACGGTTACTTATCCTACAGGTACATTACCTTCTCCTAATACTTATAACTTCATCCTCACGGTATCTACTGCCAACCCGGGATGTACTACAGATATTCCGTTCTCTTTAAATGTTTCTTCTCCTCCTACCGCTCCTACAGGCGTTACCGTGGGTACACCAAGTATTTGCGATACTGGTTCTACCATCCTTACTGTTGTAGGTGGGGACCTTGGAAAGAAAGCAGATGGTGTTACAGCAGATTCTAAATGGAAATGGTATGCAGGAGCATGTGGCGGTACAGCTATCGACAGTGGTGCTTCTATCGCTGTTCACGGCATCAGCGCTACCACTACTTATTATGTGAGAGCAGAAGGTACCTGCGGTAATACTGCCTGCGCAAGCGGAACAGTGACTGTATATACCAAACCGGCCGCTGCTGCTGCCGGAGTTGAT
The DNA here is from genome assembly GCF_900110995.1 of Chitinophaga sp. YR573. Classification (GTDB taxonomy): domain Bacteria; phylum Bacteroidota; class Bacteroidia; order Chitinophagales; family Chitinophagaceae; genus Chitinophaga. The sequence goes on along the minus strand of NZ_FOJF01000002.1, from coordinate 1,698,026 downwards.
CAGTCTCATTGCTCTGACTCCCTGTTCACCATGGCGGCTAACACGCCAACGGTTGGAACAGGTGTCTGGACAATTGTTTCTGGTACGGCTACTATTACAACACCTGCCAGTCCTACAAGTACGGTATTCGTGTTAGCGGGTAATACAGCCACGCTGAGATGGACGATCACAAATGGTGTTTGTACATCTAATGATGATATCGTACTGACCAACTATAAAAAGATACAGGCGGCTGCCGGTGCTGATCAGAACCATTGTGCAACTCCTGCTTTCACCATGGCAGCTAATACGCCTGCTACAGGATCAGGTGCATGGACATTGGTGTCAGGTGCTGCCACCATCACAACACCAGCAAGTGCTACTTCTGCTGTTACTGTGGCTACTGGTGCTACCGCTACACTGAGATGGACAATCACCAATGGAACATGTACAACTACAGATGATGTAGTGTTAACTAACTACACTACACCAACAACTTCTGTTGCCGGTTCTGCTCAATCTCATTGTAATGATTCCCTGTTCACTATGGCGGCTAATACACCAACAGTGGGAACAGGTATTTGGACAATTGTTTCAGGTACGGCTACCATTACAACACCTGCCAGTCCTACAAGTACTGTCTTTGTGTTAGCGGGTAACACAGCTACCCTGCAATGGACCATTTCAAATGGTACATGTACCGCTTCTTCTTCAACTGTCGTTCTTACCAACTATAAAAATATACAGGCTGCTGCCGGTGCTGATCAGAATCATTGTGCTACGCCTGCTTTCACCATGGCAGCTAACACACCTGCTACCGGATCAGGTGCATGGACATTAGTTTCAGGTGCTGCTACCATCACTACTCCAGCAAGTGCTACTTCTGCTGTTACTGTGGCTACTGGTGCCACTGCTACCCTGAGATGGACTATTACCAACGGAACCTGTACAACAACAGATGATGTAGTGTTAACTAACTACGCTACACCAACAACCTCTGTTGCTGGTCCTGCTCAGTCACATTGTTCGGATTCTCTGTTCACCATGGCTGCTAATACGCCAACTGTGGGAACAGGTGTATGGACAATTATTTCAGGTACAGCTACCATCACAACTCCAACCAGTCCTACTACGACTGTCTTTGTATTATCAGGTAAAACAGCTACGCTACAGTGGACTATTTCCAATGGAACATGTACCGCTTCTTCTTCTACAGTTGTTCTGACCAATAGCGCTGCGCCAACGCCAATCACTCCGGCTCCTGACCAGACACATTGCTCAGACTCCCTGTTTACAATGGCGGCTACTCCTGCAAGTTTAGGTGCTGGTGTATGGACCATTCTTTCTGGTACCGCTACCATTACTACACCTGCCAGTCCTACAAGTACTGTGTTCGTGTTAGCTGGTAACACCGCTACCTTACGCTGGACCATCACTAACGGTGCCTGCGTATTAACAGACGATGTTGTACTGACAAATAACAAAAAGATACAAGCTGCTGCCGGTGCTGATCAGAACCATTGTGCTACGCCTGCTTTCACAATGGCGGCTAACACGCCTGCTACAGGATCTGGTGCATGGACATTAGTTTCAGGTGCTGCTACCATCACAACACCAGCGAGTGCTACTTCTGCAGTGACGGTTGCTAATGGTGCTACCGCTACACTGAGATGGACAATCACCAACGGAACCTGTACAACAACAGATGATGTAGTGTTGACTAACTACGCTACACCAACAACATCCGTTGCCGGTCCTGCTCAGACACATTGTAATGACTCTCTGTTCACCATGGCGGCAAATACGCCAACTGTAGGAACAGGTGTTTGGACTATTGTTTCTGGTACTGCTACCATTACTACGCCTGCCAGTCCTACAAGTACTGTCTTTGTGTTAGCAGGCAACACGGCTACTCTGCAGTGGACTATTTCCAACGGTACATGTACCGCTTCTTCTTCAACTGTCGTTCTTACCAACTATAAAAATATACAGGCTGCTGCCGGTGCTGACCAGAACCATTGTGCTACGCCTGCTTTCACGATGGCAGCTAACACGCCTGCCACCGGATCAGGCTTATGGACAGTGGTATCAGGTACTGCCACCATCACCACACCAGCGAGTGCTACTTCTGCAGTGACGGTTGCTACCGGTGCTACCGCTACCCTGAGATGGACAATCACCAACGGAACCTGTACAACAACAGATGATGTAGTGTTAACTAACTACGCTACACCAACAACATCCGTTGCCGGTCCTGCTCAATCTCATTGTGCTGATTCTCTGTTCACCATGGCAGCTAACACGCCAACAGTGGGAACAGGTGTTTGGAGCATTGTTTCAGGTACGGCTACTATCACTACGCCAACTAGTCCTACAAGTACTGTGTTTGTATTAGCGGGTAAAACAGCCACCCTGCAATGGACTATTTCCAACGGTACATGTACTGCTTCTTCTTCTACGGTTGTTCTGACTAACTATATGAAGCCTGCAAATGCAGCAGCTGGTCCGGATCTGTCTCATTGTTCTGATTCACTGTTTACGATGGTAGCCAACAAAGCTACTTTCGGTGCTGGTGTATGGACGATCGTTTCAGGAACAGCAACTATCACCACTCCTTCAAGTGAAGTAACTACCATCTTTGTAAAAGCTGGTAATACGGCTACTTTAAGATGGACGATCACAAATGGTGTTTGTACAACCAGTGATGATATTATCCTGAGCAATTCGCTAAAAATACCAGCAGTTGCTGGTCCTGACCAGGGACATTGTGTGGATCCAAACTTTACACTCGCAGCTAACAGCCCAGGTATTGGAACAGGTGCATGGACACTGGTAAAAGGAACAGCTACTATTACAACACCAACCAGTCCAACATCAGCTGTTACAGTTGCCACCGGTGACTCTGCTTACCTGGTATGGACTATCACTAACGGTTCGTGTACTTCAACAGATACCGTTATTCTCAGAAATGCACAAAAAGCAGTAGATGCGGATGCTGGTACGGCTCAGGAACAGTGTGGAAATCCTGTCTTCACCCTGGCTGGTAATACTCCTGATCTGCCATCTGCTATTGGTACATGGACAGTTCTGTCACCTGCATCTGTGACCATCGCAGCTACAGAAATACACAAAACAAATGCGACAGTAAATGTACCTGCCGGTGTTACAGCAACACTGACATGGACCATTTCTAACTTAACATGTTCGACCTCTTCCAATGTCACACTCACTAACTTCGGTCCGATTCTGGGTAACACCATTACCGCTGACCAAACACTGTGTACAACTGAAACACCAGCTACGCTCACAGGTGGTGCTGTAAGTGGTGGTAAAGGAACATATACCTACCAGTGGGTAATGAGCACAGACAGCATTAACTACACAGCTATTGCAGCTGCAACCGGTACATCTTATTCTCCTAGTGTAATCGCTGTTACTACCTGGTTTAAACGTGTGGTTACTTCCGGTACATGTACTCCTGATACCAGCAACCAGGTGAAATTACAGCTGATCACCAAACCACCTGTAGTTGTAAGTGTACCTGCTGCTATCACTACTGATTGTATACAGGGTAAAGATTACACGACGCTGTTTGGTACTCCTACCTTCAGTCATGAGCCGTACAATAGCGAAGCGCTCTCCTATACATCTACTGATGTTACGACAGTCGTGGATGCCTGTACAACTACCATCAGACGTACATGGACTGCCACTGACCGTTGCGGATTAAATACTTCTGCTCAACAAACCATTACTGTGGTTGACAGAACAGCACCAGTATTCACCACTGCCGCTCCTGCTAACGTAACGGTGAATTGTGATGCCGTACCTGCAGCTGTAAACCTGACCGCAAAAGATGATTGCGCTGGTATGCTCACTGTTGTGCCGATCGAAGTAAGACAGGATATTGCCGGAGCATGTACCAGCAATTACCTGCTGATCCGCAAATGGGTGATCGCTGATGCCTGTGGTAATGTGAGTGATACCTTAAGACAGACCGTTACTGTGAAAGACTTAACACCACCTGTATTTACTATGACACAGCCTGCAAACATCACTGTAGATTGTGATAAGGTACCTGCTAAAACAGACCTCACCGCTACAGATAATTGCACACCTGGTGTCATCACGGTGACGCCTGTAGATTCCCTGGCCACCATTACAGGAAGCACCTGCACACAGAACTATCGTATCATCCGTAAATGGGTAGCTACTGATAACTGTGGTAACACGACCATACTCAGACAAACAATTACTGTTCAGGATACTACCAGACCGGTATTCTCTATCTCAGCACCTGCAAATGTGACTGTAGATTGCGATAAGGTACCTGCTCTGCCAACTGTCACCGCTACCGACAACTGTACTGCTGTCGTTACTGTTACCGTAGGGCAGAAAAAGGAATTCCTGTCAACTACCTGTTCTAATAATTACAAATTAACCCGTACCTGGACCGCCAAAGACGATTGTGGTAACACTACCACCATGTCTCAGGTGATCGTGGTACAGGATACAACCAGACCTACATTCACCGTAGTACCTCCGGCAGATACGACTATCAGTTGTGATGCTATCCCGGCACCACCTACTAATCTGAAAGCAACCGATAATTGCAGCGCTACCAGCAATGTGAAAATCGCTTACACACAGACAAGACAAACCATCACTGGTGCTTGTGCCAGCAACTATCAGCTGATCCGTACCTGGACTGCTAAAGATGAATGTGGTAACAGCACCGTGATCCGTCAGGTAATCACTGTCGTAGATACCACCAAACCTGTGATCGATCCGGCTCCGGCTGACATCACCGTGAATTGTGGAGAATCTATCCAGATTGCGGCTACGCTGTATGCAAAAGATAATTGCGATGGGACCTTCCCTAAGAAGGCCACTATGACCGAAGATCCTTATACTAAAGATATCTGTAACGGATACACTATCATCAGAAGATGGACCATTGCAGATGCTTGTGGTAACCAGGCAATAGAACGTGTACAGACCATCACGGTAAATCCTTGTCCTAAACCAGAACTGGATCCTACCCTGCCTGTCAACTGTTCTAACAATACCAAGTTTGCCATCCTGTTGAAAAACAAAGTAAGCAAACCTAAATTCACGCTCGTTAGTATCACACCAGCAACGGCCGTAACCACTCCGCTGACACAAACCAGCAACGTGTTCGATCTGAAAGGTGCTACTCAAGCTACCTTCACAGTGACAGACGGTGTAACGGGTTGTGTATCTGATCCCGTGACTTACGATCTGCAATACACCGCTAAACCTGTGGTGAACCTGGGTAATGACACTTCAATATGTAGTGGAAACACCCTCACCCTGGATGCTGGTGCTGCCAACGCGGCTTACACTATCCGCTGGTCTACCGGGGAAACTTCCCAGATGATTACAGTTGCCAGTGCAGCTACTTACACTGCAACAGTGACAAATGCGGGTTGTTCGACAACGGATTCTATCAAGGTGAAAATCAATACACCGCCGGTAGTTAACATCCCGGATACAAATATCTGTGAAGGCCAGACAGTGAAACTGAATGCCTATGTACAGGGTGCTACTTATGTTTGGAACACCGGTGATAACACCGCTTCCATCACTGTAAGCCAGTCCAACATGTATTGGGTAGATGTAACATTAGGTGGTTGTACTTCTTCTGATACAGCAACTGTAACAACAAATCCAGCACCGAATGTGACCTTAACAAGTGATACCGCTATCTGTCCGGATGAAACAGTGATGCTCACTGTAGAACCAGATGGTGGAACCGTGAAATGGTTAAGCGGAGAAACAACGAATTCAATTGTTGTTTCCAAACCAGGAGATTTCTGGGTAACGGTAACGCGCAGTGGTTGTATCGTGAGTGATACAGTGAAAGTATCTGAGAAATCTGCCATCACCATTGATCTGGGTCCAGACAGAGACATCTGTATCGGTGGTCGTGTAGTGGTAGACGGATCTAATCCGGATGCTATCTCCTACCTCTGGAATGATGGAGACACTAATCCGGTGAAGGAAATCACGCAGCCGGGTAAGTACATCATTTCTGTAATGGATAAGTTCTGTTCCAGGATCACAATGGATAGTGTTAATGTGAATGTAGCAGGTATCCCTGCAGTGTTGCTCGGTAATGACACCACACTGTGTAAAGGTCAGACACTCACCCTGACTGTAAACGCAGGAACAGGTAACAGTATCAAATGGCAGGATGGTGCGACCACACCAACTTACCCGGTAACTGTATCCGGTTATTACTCAGTAACCGTTTACAATGATTGCGGTACTGCTACAGACCAGATAGCTGTAACATTCCAGGAATGTGAGACTAAACCGCAATTCCCGAATGCCTTCACGCCGAATGGTGATGGTAACAACGACACGTTTAAACCAGTGGTTTACGGAACAGTATATGATTACGACTTAGAAATTTTCAATCGTTGGGGTCAGAAGATCTTTACCAGTAAAGACTCTCAGACCGGATGGGATGGTAGATTCGGAGGAAAGCTTGTAGACAATGGAACGTATGTTTGGTTGCTGAGCTATAAGAAAACCACAGGAGGATCAGCGATTATTGTGAAAGGAGTAGTAACAGTTATCCGATAAGAAATACAAACAGGCAAGGCGTCTCCGGATGCCTTGCTCATTAAAGAGCATAAAAAAAGGTTGGAAGAATTATCTTCCAACCTTTTTCATTTAGCTATCAGCTACTAATACAGTAACCTTGCTTTAATAGTATGTTTCACTTCTCTCAGTAATGAAAATGCTTCTTTGGATAATTTGGTATCCACATCCAGCACTACATAACCAATAGTATCACTTGTCTTCAGATACTGACCAAGAATATTGATTTTATTCTTAGATAACACCGTATTTATTTCAGACAATACACCTGGTACATTCTCGTGAATATGCAGGATCCTGTGTGTATGATCAATAGCAGGAACATTGATAGCCGGAATAGTATGAGAACCAAAGCTGGCTCCTTTTTCCAGGTAGTTCAGCATTTTACTGCTTACATCCAGCCCAATATTGTGTTGCGCTTCTTCTGTACTTCCCCCGATATGTGGTGTTAAAATCACGTTCGGTAACTTCTGTAAAGGTGAAGTAAATGCAGCACCATTCTTTTCAGGCTCTACCGGGAATACATCTATCGCGGCACCGGATAACTGACCACTTACCAGTACATCCTTTAATGCATCCAGGTCAACCACCTCACCACGTGCGTAATTGATGAAAATAGCCCCGTGTTTGGCATGAGACAGGATGTCTTTGGTGATCATGTTATTGGTACCTTCCGTAGATGGTACGTGCAGGGAAATGATATCTGCCTGTTCGAACAGTGTTTCCAGTGTTCTCACCTGTGTCGCATTGCCTAATGGCAGTTTGGTCTCAATATCGTAATAAAGCACGTTCATACCCATTGCTTCCGCAAGGATGCTCAACTGGCTGCCTATATTACCATACCCTACAATACCCAGCGATTTGCCTCTCAGTTCATAACTGCCTTTGGCCTCTTTCATCCATTTCCCTTCATGGGCAGCAGCGTTCTTGTCCGGAATACGGCGTATCAGCATAATCGATAACCCTATCACCAGTTCCGCTACAGAACGGGTGTTGGAATATGGGGCATTAAATACGGTCACACCATGTTCCATGGCGTTTTTCAGATCTACCTGGTTGGTGCCTATACAAAAACACCCAATCGCCTGCAGCTTTTGTGCGGCCTCCAGTACTTTTTTGGTGACATGCGTTTTGGAACGGATACCCAACAGGTGTACATCCTTTACTTCGCGGATCAGATCCTCCTCGTTCAGTGCGCCCGACAATCTTTTTACGTTAGCATATCCAGCCGATGTAAACTCTGCTGCTGCAGCATCACTGATATTTTCCAACAATAAAATATTAATCTTCTCCTTCGGATAACTTGTCAACTTTTGCTGATCCATATCTTATAATTTATATATTTCCCTATACTTTTCAATTGGCTTAATAATTGATATAAGGGGCAAACAGGTCACAAACCTAAAAGATGTTACGCAATAATCAAACAGTTGGGCTGTCAAATTTAATTTTGTCAAAAATGTGCCCTCATTTAGGCACTTTTTGAAATTTTTAAGCATTAAAACTTAAAATACCTTTAAAATTGCACTTTACTATCTCTTTTTTTTGTGTAACAAGTCATTAGGTCATAAATTTAACGCTTACGCTTATAACTACGAATCGTATCGAACTTGCAGAATGAAAGCAGCACTTATTGTACTAACTATATCCGGGATTACATTTTCAGCCGTGTCCGCATGCAGCAGCAATGCAGCAAATAATAGAGGAAAGAACAAAAAACAAGATACTACTATTAATAAAACTGTTCCTGATGAGGTTACAACAGCAGTGTTGAACTCGCCTCATACCAGGGCACAACAACAGGAACTGGCTAACTTTTACCAAACCCAGCTATTAAGGGGAGGATTTAACGGATCGATTATAGTGGCTAAAAAAGGGGTTGTCATCTTTGAACAATACCATGGCCTGGAGAATTACCGTACTAAATCTCTCATCACAGACAGCTCTTCTTTCCAGATGGCTTCCGTTTCCAAAACATTTACCGGTATGGGCATTATGTGGCTGGCCGAAAAACAGAAACTGAGCCTGGACGATAATATATTGAAATACATTCCCGGTTTTCCATATAAGGGCATTACCCTGCGTATGCTCCTTTCACACCGTAGCGGTTTGCCTAATTACCTTTATTTCTGCGATAGCATATGGCCGGATAAGGATAAATTCCTGACCAATGAGGATGTGATTGCCCTGATGGAAAAGCATAAACCACCCGTTCAGCATCAGCCCAATACCCATTTTCAGTATTGTAATACCAACTTTATGCTGCTGGGTACAGTAATTGAAAAAGTAAGCGGACAAAAATACGGCACCTTCATGCAACAAACGTTCTTTGAACCCCTGGGCATGAATAATACCTTTGTATATGATCCTTCTACAGCGGCTCGTCCTCATCAGACGGTGAGTCATAAATATAATGGTCAGGCTGAACCGGATACTTATTTTGATGGTGTGATCGGTGACAAGGGGATTTACAGTACCGCACAGGATATGCTGAAATGGGACCAGGCCATGTATAGTGATAAGATCTTCAGTCCGGAAACTATCAAGGCGGCTTATACCCCTTATAGCCATGAAAAGGCTGGCGTCCGTAATTATGGATTAGGCTGGCGACTGATGGTTTATCCGGACAGCACCGAGATCGTTTACCATAACGGATGGTGGCATGGCAATAACACCGTATTCTACCGTATTATAAAAGATACTACCACCATTATCATCCTGGGAAATAAATACAACCGTAATATTTATCATGCCGTGAAACCAATCAGCGCGATTATGGGACACGGTAATGGTGATGAGGAAGGAGAAGAATAATTTACTCCCCATGTTTCCTGTTCGGTAAAACATTCTCCCTTGTCCAGGGGATGGTCCCTGTAAAAGCATGTTTACGTACCGGGCATTCCGCCAGCTGACAATAATGACAGCAAACAGGGATACAGGGATCTATATGAATAAAGAACTCCGTTTCTCCGGAAGTAAATTCAGTATTTACAAGTTGTTCTATCACCTTAAGTTCTTCATGTCCTTCATTTAATTTCAGGTAATAAGGCATAGTGAGATGACAATCAATATGATAGTTATTGCCATACTGCTGCACCCGCATATTATGTACATCAATCCACTGCGGACGACGATGAGTAGAGATAATACTGATCACATGATCTACCACCTGCATATCCGTTTCATCCATCAGACCTGATATAGAGCGTCGTAACAGCAGATACCCCTGCCGGAGTATCAGTGTACCCAGTAATGCAGAAGCCAGGGGATCTATCCATGTCCACCCGGTGAAATTAATGAGCAACAAGGCAGCTACTAACCCTCCACTACTATACACATCTGTCATAATATGCTGTCCATTACCGGAAATGGTAACAGATGACGTCTGTTTGCCATAGCGCATCAGGTATATCCCAAGAAAGAGATTGCCCAGAGTGGTAACCGCTATAATCCAGATACCCTTATCCACATGCTCCAGTGGAGCAGGGATAAAGAAATACTGCCCGGCCTTAAATAAGATCAGACAGCCTGCAATGAAAATCATTGCTCCTTCAAAACCAATAGAAAAAAACTCAACTTTCCCATGTCCGTAAGGATGATTCTCGTCCTTGGGCTTACCGGTAAGATAAATACTGTAACAGGCAAAGGCTCCTGCTACTACATTGATAATAGATTCCAGTGCGTCAGAAAGGATAGCAACTGAGTGTGTAAGGAACCAGGCCGTGAACTTAGTACCTGTTAATATAAAACTCACAATCAGCGATATCAAGATGACACGCAATTCTTTTCTCTTCAAAACATTAGATTGATGCACAAAGAAAAGGAAAATAATTACATAGTAGTTTTTTTGTGATGGTGCTTCGCACCATTACAAAAAAACAAAGGGTTTTGCAGGGCTTCGCCCTGCACCCAAAAAACAAAACAAAAGAAAACCCGGAACGAATGCTCCGGGTCCATTTGATATAATTGCACCAAGTAATTAAGAATTATTCCGGTTTGCTTTCCGGCGGCGTTGCAGGAGCTGCAGGTACTACAGGTCTGCTTTCAGTAGCTGCGGGAGCAGGACGTGGCTCTCTGGCTGCGTCTCTCTGTTCACGTGCTGCCTGGCGATGTTCCTGACGTTCCTGGCGTTCTTCCTTCGCTTCTTTGGTATCCATCTTCTTCTTAGCGGTTTTAGGCGCGAAGATGGCAATCATACGTTTACCTTCCATGGTCGGCATACCTTCCAGTACACCTACTTCAGCCAGCCTTTCAGCGAACTTCAGCAGGATCAGCTCACCACGTTCCTTGAACATGATAGCACGGCCTTTGAATTGTACGTATGTTTTTACTTTATTACCATCCTTCAGGAACTTCTCAGCATGTTTTGCTTTAAAGTCGAAGTCATGGTCATCCGTATTAGGCGTAAAGCGAATCTCTTTCACCTCACTTTTGTGCGCCTTCGCCTTCATATCCTTTTCCTTCTTCTTCTTCTCGTAAAGGAATTTATTATAGTCTATGATGCGGCATACGGGAGGTACGGCATTCGGAGAAATTTCTACTAAGTCTAACCCTTGCTGTTCTGCCATATGCAGGGCTTCCTCTGTGCGGTATACACCAACCTCAATGTTCTCTCCAACTAATCGCACTTCAGGTACACGGATCATCCTGTTAGTACGATGTTCTTGTTGCTGTTCTCTGCGAAAATTGGGGTTTCTTCCTCCCCTGTTAAAACTACTTGGTCTGGGTCCTTGTGGCATTAAAAAGAATAAAATTACTAAATTAATAATTGTCCATAATCTTTAACGATAGTCATAAATGTCTGACTTTTAACCAGATTAATATCGTACGAACTATCTTATTTTAATATGGACTTCAAGCAATTAACGTACCCGAAAATACAAAAGTTCAATCAGTTAAAAATATATTTTATGAACCTGTGTATTTCTGAACGTCTATTCAAAAGGCCTCTTGCTGGCTACTTCTTCTTTTACCAGTTCAATAAACTGTTCAAGGTCCATAGTGCCGATATCTCCTTTTGCCTGGCGGCGAACAGCAACTTTTTCATCAGCCGCTTCCTTTTCACCTAATACCAGCATATAAGGTACTTTAGCCAGTTCTGTTTCTCTGATCTTTTTCCCTATTTTCTCGTTACGATCGTCAATCTCAGCGCGAATTTCCACATTTTTTAACAAATTCGCTATTTTTTCTGCATATTCCTGGTTCTTCTCACTGATAGGCAATATTTTAACCTGTGTAGGTGTCAGCCAAAGCGGGAATTTTCCAGCGCAATGCTCTATCAACACAGCGATAAACCTTTCCAGTGATCCGAACGGTGCACGGTGGATCATTACCGGGCGATGCTTCTGATTATCAGCACCGATGTATTCCAGCTCAAAACGCTCAGGAAGATTGTAGTCTACCTGTATGGTTCCCAACTGCCATTTACGACCCAGCGCATCCTTCACCATAAAGTCGAGCTTAGGACCGTAAAATGCGGCTTCCCCATACTCAGTTACAGTTTTCAGGCCTTTTTCAGCTGCAGATTCGATAATGGCCTGTTCTGCCAGGTTCCAGTTCTCGTCCGATCCAATATACTTACTTCTGTCGTCTTTATCTCTTAAAGATATTTGTGCGGTAAAGTCTGTAAAGCTCAGACTTTTAAATACATACAATACCAGGTCTATCACTTTTAAGAACTCATCCTTTACCTGATCAGGGCGGCAGAAAAGATGCGCATCGTCCTGAGTAAAGCCTCTTACACGGGTTAAACCATGCAATTCGCCATGCTGTTCGTAACGGTAAACGGTACCAAATTCAGCAAAACGCACGGGTAAATCCTTATAGCTCTTAGGGCTGGTTTTGTATATTTCGCAATGGTGCGGGCAGTTCATTGGTTTCAGCATGAACTCCTCACCTTCTTCAGGTGTATGAATAGGCTGAAAACTGTCTTTCCCGTACTTTTCGTAGTGTCCTGAAGTAATATACAGGTTCTTGTTACCAATATGCGGGGTCACTACCGGAAGATAACCGGTATCCATCTGGGCCTTCTGTAAAAAGCTCTGCAGGCGTTCGCGCAACATAGCTCCTTTTGGCAGCCACAGTGGCAAACCTAATCCCACTTTCTCGGAGAAAGCGAATAGTTCCAGTTCCTTACCCAGTTTACGGTGATCACGTTTCTTAGCCTCTTCCAGCAGGTGCAGGTATTCATCCAGCTCTTTCTGGTTAGGGTAAGTGATACCATAAATGCGGGTCAGCATCTTGTTCTTCTCGTTCCCACGCCAGTATGCACCGGCTATATTGGTCAGTTTTATTGCTTTTATAAAACCTGTACTGGGGATATGAGGTCCCCGGCACAGATCGGTAAAGTTACCCTGTGTATAAAAGGAAATAGAACCGTCCTGTAATTCGTTGATTGTTTCAATTTTGTACTGGTCGCCTTTTTCGGTAAAGTACTTCAGTGCATCTTCCTTACTCACTTCCTTACGCTCGTACACACTGTTTTCCTTAGCCAGGGAAGCCATTTTAGTTTCGATCTTTCTCAGATCTTCATCAGAAATGCTGCGGTCTCCCAGGTCTATATCATAATAGAAACCGTTTTCAATAGCAGGGCCATATCCAAACTTAACACCCGGATACAGGGATTCCAGGGCTTCTGCCATAAGGTGGGCAGAAGAGTGCCACATGGTAGATTTACCTTCCGTATCCGTCCAGGTGAGTAATTGCAGGGTACTATCCGTTGTTATTGGCCGGGCCATGTCCGTGACCTGCCCGTTTACTTTTGCTGCCAAAACTTTTCGTGCCAAACCCTCGCTGATAGATTTGGCAATGTCCATTGCAGTTACTCCTGCTTCATACTGACGAACTGCGCCATCCGGAAATGTAATGTTAATCATACTGTTGAGCTGTTATTCTTCAGCTATTGTTGTTTGCTTTTACGTTGCTTATAAAATTGGCTTGCGAAGTTAAGTAAATTGATGGGCATTTTTTACATCTGTTAAAATAAGGGTTACACACTGTTGGGTTACACAGGGCGAAGTTAACAGGCAATACTGCATCAACACAACAGCCAATTTAATATTTAAGACTATCGGTTACCTGTACACAAGACAGCATATCCTTTCCAAAATATGGGTTTTGAGGCTTTGTACTCTTACTGATCCAGTAAGCTCCCCGGTCATTAAAGGCCATCGGGCAGTACTGACGGTAAACGGTTTTACCCTTTAAACCGGTGGTTTTCACCAGGTCGAACAACATATCGGATACCATTTCAAAGGCGGCCCTCTTGTTCTCCATGGTTTTCTCTCCCTGCATGCCAGCCAGTTCTGAACTGATACTGCCCGCATTGGTCCTCATTAGTTCCAGGCGACTGGAATCCATTTGCAGGGTATGCAGGGGCAGGCTATCAATATGCTGTTTCAGTAATCCGGCCCATTTATCGGCATAAGTGATATTTCCTTCCGTTAAATCTTGCGTCAGGTCATAATAGGTATCCATAGCCACCTGTAAAGAATCATAGAATTCCGCGGCATAAGGGGCCTGTAACACTCCCTGATCACCCTGTTTTTCCTGCTGTTCCTGTTTCGCAGGCTGATTACACGCCGTCATGATCAGTACATAAAAGAGTAATGATATAGTAATAATGCCCTTCATATTATATATTCGCTTTTTGTGGCAAAGATAAAGCACTACCTTTGCACCTTTCAATTAATTTAGACAATGCTGATAGCACTTCAGGATATTACTTTTGAGTTTGGCGCCAGAGCCATTGTAGAGAATGCCTCCTGGCACATTATACCAGGTGACCGTGTTGGATTAATAGGTATGAACGGTACCGGGAAGTCTACTATCTTACGGGTTATCAATGGGGAATACTCTGTTTCTAAGGGTAGCGTGAACAAGATCAAGAACCTTTCTCTTGGATTTTTCAACCAGGACCTGCTGAGCTTCGAATCCGATGATTCTATCCTGGAAGTAGGCATGACCGCCTTCGAGGAAGCTCAGAAGATCGAAAAAGACATCGAACGCATCACTAAAGAGCTGGAACACAACCAGGAAGAAGCGCTCCTGATTGAATTCAGCGATAAACTGCACCAGTTTGAAGCACTGGATGGCTATAATATGCGCCATCGCTCTGCACAAGTGCTTGAAGGTCTGGGTTTTAGCACCGCAGACCTCGAGCGTCCCTATAACCAGTTTTCCGGTGGATGGCGTATGCGCGTACTGCTGGCTAAACTGATCCTGCAACAGCCGGATGTGCTGATGCTCGATGAACCTACCAACCACCTTGACCTTCCTTCTATCGAATGGCTTGAGAAATACCTGCAGAGTTATAATGGAGCGGTGATCATTGTATCGCACGACCGCTACTTCCTGGACAGGATGGTGAACAAGATTGTGGAACTCTATCAGCAACAGCTCCATCACTACACCGGTAGTTATGAGGATTATGAGATAGAGAAGGAAATGCGCCGCGAAATGCAGCAGCGTTCTTTTGAAAACCAGCAGGAATATATCCGCCAGCAGGAACGTTTTATCGAACGATTCAAAGCCAAAGCTTCCAAAGCGGCCCAGGCACAGAGTGCGATGAAAAGACTGGACAGGCTGGATAAAATCGAACAGGTAGATGGCGGTCCTTCCAAAATCAGGATCACTTTTACCCCGGATAAAGTACCGGGTAAAATCATTGCTACCCTCAACGATGTAAGCAAGAAATTCGGCTCCTTAACAATATTGGATAACGCCCGCGCTGAAATCAGCCGTGGTGATAAAATAGCGCTGATCGGTGCGAATGGTAAGGGTAAGTCTACCCTGCTGCGCCTGATTGCCGGTACAGACGAAATGGAAGGCGAACGTATCCCCGGCCATAACGTAGTAACCAGCTTCTACGCTCAGCACCAGCTGGAAAGCCTGGACCTCGACAGTGAAATCCTGGATGAACTGAAGAACTGCGGTAGCGGACGTTCTGAAGTAGAACTCCGTAACCTGTTAGGTTGCTTCCTGTTCACAGGGGATGATGTGTACAAGAAGATCCGTATCCTTTCCGGAGGTGAAAAAGCACGTGTGGCCCTCGCCAAAACAATCATCAGCCAGGCGAATTTCCTGCTGCTCGATGAGCCTACTAACCACCTGGATATGAACTCCGTACAAATGCTGATTGATGCATTGTCCAAGTTCGATGGTACTTATGTTCTCGTATCGCACGACCGTTATTTTGTAAGTCAGACGGCTAATAAAATATGGGAGATTGTAGATGGAGAGATCAAGGAATTTAAAGGCACCTACACCGAGTGGGAAGACTTTAAAAAACGTCAGGCAGAGACTTTAAAGCAACAGGCAGCGGCTGCCAAACAACTGGCGAATGCTTCTGACAGCAATGAGTCAAAAAAAAAAGAAGTAAAAGCAGCGCCAATAGTTAATACCCCTGTTAAAGGAGTAGCTATTGATAAAGATAAAAAGAAGGAAATCCAGAAACAGCAACGCCAGTTCCAGCAACTGGAAGAGCAACTGGCAGCTTTAAATACTAAAAAGGCATCTCTGGAAGAAGCGTTGAATAATCCGGAAATATATGCGGATAAAAAACGTTTCCAACAGGTAGAATCTGAATACGCCCAAATAGGAAGAGACCTGAAAAAGGCAAATGAGGAATATGAAAAGGCGTTCGAGAAGCTAATGGAACTGGAAGGGTAATAAAGATAATAAAGCTACTTAATTGGCTCCGTTAGGAGCCCCGTGTTTGTAGCAAACGTAATAAACAACAAAACACTGACTCCGTAGGAGTCCCCTGATATTCGCGACTTAGGGGACTCCTACGGAGTCAATAAAGAGAAGATCATTTTTTGCTACAAACACGGAGCTCCTAACGGAGCTTAACTAAGCGGAATTTGTATCAAAATATAACAGGCTCCTAACAGAGTCCTTTGTTTGTAGGATAAAAGCTAATGCTAAATGATGCAAAAGATACTGGTAGTAGAAGATGAAGTCAAAGTAGCAAATGCCGTTAAAAAGGGTTTGGAAGAGAATGGCTTTGAAGTAGACGTTGCATACGATGGGCGCATGGGCAAAAGCCTGGGTGCCAGCAATAACTACGACCTGGTAATCCTCGATCTGAACCTTCCTCATAGCAACGGATATGAAGTATGTGACGTGATCCGCCGCCGGAATAACCGCATCCCTATTATCATGCTCACTGCCCTGGGTGGTATGGAAGATAAAATGCAGGCATTTGAAATAGGTGCCGACGACTACCTGGTAAAACCTTTCGACTTCAGAGAACTGCTGGCCCGTATCCGCGTATTCCTCAAACGCGCAGGATCAGAAGTACAGCAGAACTCCCAGTATAAAATAGTGATAGCAGACCTGGAAATAGACCGGGAAAAGAAAGAAGTAATAAGAGGTGGTAAAAAGATCCCCTTAACCGCCAAAGAATACCAGTTACTTGAATTCCTGGCCCTGCACAAAGGGAAAGTGATCTCCAAACTGGTGATAGCAGAAAAGGTATGGGATATCGATTTTGATACCGGTACCAATGTGATAGAAGTATACATGAACTTTCTCCGTAAAAAGATAGATAAAGACTTTCCCAATAAGCTCCTGCATACTAAAACAGGGATGGGATATTTCCTGGCCGAAGAGTGAAGATCAAATATAAAATAGCGCTTTCCTACGCCATTTCAGCATTTGTACTGCTGAACACCTTTGCTATTCTTGCTTATTATTTCTCTGCCCAGTCACGCCAGGCAGAATACCTGGAACGCCTGGAATACCGGGCCCGTTCTATTGCCAACGTGATCATTGAAGATGATAAAGTGAAAATAGACCTGCTCCGTAAGCTGGATAAAACCACTTTCCAGGACCTCTATAAAGAAACCATCCTGGTATACAACCCTTCATACGACCTGCTCTACGCTAACCTGAAAGACACGGCTATCCGTACTTCCCGTTACCTGCTGGATTATATTAAAAAGAATGGGGAATTCAGCCATGAAAAGGCCAATGGGGAGTTGGTAGGTGTATATTATACCGAAGGAAGTGTATCCGTTATCGTAATCGTCTCTTCTTTTGATAAATATGGGTTTCAGAACTTACAGAACCTAAAGCGTATCCTTATAATAGAGATCATTGTAGCCGTAATCCTGCTGGTCGTCATCGGCTATTTCTTTGCCCGGAATATGGTACAGCCCATAGACAAACTTGTCCGGCAGGTGAAAACCATTAACGCTAATAATCTACAGGGGAATAGTGTAGACGCTAAGGGGAAAGATGAAATCGCCCAGCTGGGGGCTAATTTCAACACCATGCTGCAACGCCTGAGTGATGCTTTTGACCTGCAAAAAAGCTTTGTAAGTAATGCTTCCCACGAACTGCGTACCCCCTTGTCAGCTATCATCAGTCAGTTGCAGGTAACGTTATCCAAGGAACGAACAAAAGAAGTCTACCAGGATATCCTGGCCTCTGTACTGGAAGACGCGGAAAACCTGTCAGACCTCAGTAACGGACTGTTACAGCTGGCACAATCAGAATTGAATCAACAGAAATTCATTTTTAATAAAGTACGGATAGATGAACTGCTGCTGGAAATGGGTAACCTGATCCGGCTGAAACACAGTCCTGTATCTGAAAACAGCCGGGGCCCCAAAGTAGATATCCGTTTCATCAAAGTACCGGAGCAGGATACAGAACTGATCTGTGAAGGGAACGAAAGCCTGCTGAAGGTATTATTCTTTAACCTGCTGGATAATGCTTTTAAGTTCTCTAAGGACAATGCTGCACATGTAAGCATCGACTTCTTCACCCATAACATACAGATCCAGGTTACTGACAATGGGATTGGTATCCTGCCGGAAGAACTGAACAAGATCTTCGAACCTTTCTACAGGGGCGCCAATGCGCAGAAGACCCGTGGACACGGATTAGGACTGTCCATCTGTAAAAAGATCGTACTGCTGCATAAAGGACATATCTCCGTTTCTTCTGTAGCTGGTAAAGGCACTACATTTACTGTTATCCTCCCCCACACCTATCAGTAGTTTAACATTTTAATCACTTTTTAAGTATCCTTAAAGGCCCCTTTAAGTAGTAATGCGGAGCTTTGCACCTATTCTACCATGATATATGAATTGCAATTTTCTTCTCTGCCTGTTATTTGCCTCCGGAATGTATCTGCAGGGATGTAAGCATCCTCAGGTAGAGGGTGGTGTAACAAAGAAGACTTTTGTACTAAGTGATACCATGTTGAAGACAATCAGGATAGATACCGCTGATGTAGAACCTGTATTAATGGAACTCCATTTCTCCGGGAAGGTAGCAGAAAACGAAAGCACAGATATAGTTGTGAATGTAGCAGCAGCAGATTTATCTCATGTAACAAAAGGATACAGGGCAGATGTAGTAACTGCTTCTTTACCTAACAAGATCTTTCATGGTACTGTGGATGGCGTTCATGCCCTCACCGATACTTTATTACAGACAGGACAACTCAGTATAAAAATGGATTTCGCCGGAAAAGCGCTGAAACCCGAAATGTTCACCAAGGTAGTACTTCGCTGTGACGAAGGAGATGATATGGTAGCCGTTCCTGAAACCGCCATCATCGAAGATCACAGTAAGAACTTTGTGCTTGTATTTAAAGATAAGTACAATATCCAGGTGCGGGAAGTAGAAACATACACTACATCAGGTGATGTTACCTACATCAGTAAAGGGCTCAATGCAGGCGAGAGTGTGATATCGGCACATCAGCAGCAGATTTATAACGCGCTGAGTGATAATTAAATTTAGTTCGCATATAGGTTGATAGAATGGACATGCAAACACAGCGCATTCAGATGTATCATTTGTTTGAACTGTTTTCATGCTCAATTACTCCGCCCCGCCGCAGAAGAAACAACGCGGGGCGGTTTTTTCATTTTAGTCCTCATTCAACCTGCGTCTTATCCGCTGTTTGGATTTATTAAAGATCATCTGTCCCTTATCAATTCCCTTTCTCAACTCAGCCCTTTCTTCTTCCGGTAAATGTAAAACTGACTGACATTCAGTACTACAACAGCCTTCATATGCAGCAGCGCATTCATCACACTGGATGAACAGCAGATGACAACCATCGTTTTTACAGTTGGTATGTGTATCACAGGGTTTACCACACTGGTGACACTGACTGATCACATCTTCAGTGATCCGCTCTCCCAGCCTGTCGTCAAATACAAAGTTCTTCCCTTTGAATTTAAGCGGTAAGCCCTGCTCCTTTGCCTTATTCGTATATTCTATAACTCCCCCTTCCAGGTGGAATACATTCTTAAACCCGTTATGTAGCATGTAGGCAGACGCTTTCTCGCAACGTATACCTCCGGTACAGTACATCACGATGTTTTTGTCCTTTTTATCCTGCAACATATCCACTGCCATAGGCAATTGTTCCCGGAAAGTATCAGATGGGACTTCGATGGCCTGTTCAAAATGCCCCACTTCGTACTCATAGTGGTTCCTCATATCCACAACAATGGTATCCGGGTCTTCTGTCAGCTGGTTAAAAGCTGCAGCATCAAGATATTTTCCCTTGTTGGCCATGTCAAAAGTGGGATCTTCTATCCCATCAGCCACTATTTTCTCACGTACTTTGATTTTCAGCACCCAGAAAGATTTGCCGTCATCATCCACAGCGATGTTCAGGCGGATGCCATTCAGGAAAGAGATGTCATAAAGGCAGCTTCTGAAGGCTTCAAAGTTATGCTCAGGGATACTTACCTGGGCATTGATGCCTTCATGTGCCACGTAAATACGGCCAAATACGCCCAGTGCAAACAGTTGTTCATACAACTGGTCGCGGAAAGCATTTGGATCCTCAATTTTTGCGTATTGGTAAAATGATGTGGTAACGCGCCGGAATGATTCGGCTGCCAGCTGCTGTTTTAGCAGGTCTGCAGAGACTCTGTTATGTAATGCCATTGACTTATAGAAATTTTAAGAACACTTGCCTTGTGAGCAAAATTTCAATTTAACCGGGTTTTACTCCCGGTTGAAGCCGCAAAGTTAACAAAATCTCTTAAAATTTCAGCCCTGCCAGGCTTCCGTTTCTTTAGACCATTCGTACAGAATTGAAGTAAGATAATAAGCTGTTGCACTGATTATCAGTACATAACCGGCAAAGCCTATTGTCATAAATGCGGGTAAATCCTGCCATTCACAGAGTTGGGCAACATAAGCCAGGGAAGCCATAAGTATGCCAACGATAAATGCGATGAGTGCAATTCTTTTCATAAGGGTCACATTTACGATTAACACTAAAGTGTGATAGATAAAGCCGTTAAACTGGCTTGAATTGTGTTTAACATATCTATAACATGCCGCACTTACAAATTGTTCAATGAATAAATTTCATATCTGAACCGTTATAACTATCTGATTTATATTGTATATGAATTATTTGTAAGTTGGCATCCTTTTTGGATTAATGGTTTCGGACAAGCAAAATTATAGTGTTACCCAAAAATGTTAATTATGAGTACAATTTTTCTTTACATCGTTTACCTGATAGCAGGTTTATGGATATACCGCATCTTAGCTTATTTTTACGATCGTGATCCGAAAGCAAGCTACAAGACAAGAAAAGCAAAATAAGAAGAAGTTGAAGGAAGGCCCGGAATATAAGGCCTTCCTTTTTTTATTAAGGAGTTTTGCAGGGCTTCGCCCTGCACCCAAAATATAATAAGGTTTATTAATTTGGTCTTGATCTGATCATACCGCCAAACAATCCGCCGAAGCCGACCCTGACCCCGATCCGGGTATTATCTTTACTCTGATATCCGGCAATCACATCTACCCTTATCAGCTTGAATATATTTTCAAGTCCGGCAAAGACTTCCACATAATTATTATCCTTATTGACATAAAATGCATTGGACCCTGCCACCAGGTTCCACTTCAGTTGCTTTAACAACGGTACCTTGTTAGTCAGCAATCCGTTGAAATGATGTTCCACATTCGCTGTGGCATAAAACGGTGCAACGGTACTGTATTTATAATAAGGAGCCAGCTGAAAGCTATTCAGGTACTTCATGTTATAAAACGTTTGATTACCGTTGAAGTGCTGATAATCAGGCAGATCTACCTGTTTACTGTTGAGAAACCCTCCTATCCCCAGGTTGTAGAAAAACTGACCGAACAACTTGAGATTCATATTGTCATTGATGTGGAACTTCCATTTATCGAAGTTAGCATCACTTCCCCCGATATCCGGTATGCCTTTACTGTATCCCACACTGAAAGTCGGGTATTTAGAGCCTACAGGTATCTTCCTGTCTGGCAATGCGATATAATGTTGTCCGGGCTGGAAAGAGAATCCCAGGTCCAGGACAAGCGCCTGATTCCTGTTAAACGGAATGTCAGCCAGCTCATATGGATGATTGGGTAAGAACTGTTTACGTGCATTTTTGAAGATCACAAAGTCGGTGGTATTCTCTACAGGAAAGCGGTCTTCATAAGTTACTCCCAGGGAAAGTACCGCATCCGATTCAAACCGGCGTTTATAGGAAAGCGCTGCATACCTGTTCTCGTACAGCTTCATATAATTCTCCTTCAGCAACAGGGTATAAAATGCATTCGCAATTGGACTAATGGGATCTTCATGATTGAACTGGGAAATCCTTTTCCCGCCGGACAATGTCCAGGCATCACGGCCATAATGATTCGCCAGCCGGCTTTCTCTTGACCAGCTAATATCTCCATATGCATTGAGATGGGTATTGCTGAAACCATATCTTATAAAAGGGGATATTTTCAATTGTTGTTTCCGGGGCAGATTAAAATTGATGCTCGGCTCCACACTTAGTACCAGCCCCTCTACAGTATTATACTCAAGTTGCTGTAACAACCCTTTGATTTCCAGCTGATGCGAATAAATTCCTGTATCCCGCTGGAAATAATACTGATGTCTTACCCCACTCCACAGAAAATCGGTTACTTTTACCCCTGGCTGTCTTTTACGCAGGGTATCCAGATGGCGGGAAGATTTCAGGCTATCCCGGTTGGCCATCGCAGTACTGTCCTTTACATGGAAATCCTTCAGTTCTTCCTTTTCCAGCGGTACAGGACGGATGCTATCCCAGTAGGATACCTTCTTTTTATCAAAAGCCGTATCATATCTCAAAATGGTATTGTCGAAGTATTTCTTAGGCAACTCCGGTTTCAGGTTGTAATTCGAATAGACATTTACAGAAGTACCTGTCATATCAAACCCGAATTGTTTGGCAGCAAAGTAAATCACCTGGTCTTTAGTACGCCATACGTCATTATTTACTGGCACATGGATCTGCCGGATACGCAGGGTATCCATCAGTTCCAGCTCATAATCCTTTGTTAGCAACAAGTCTGCACTATGAATCCTCCAGTCATCATCTGTAATAAAGATATAACCGGAAAACAGGGGTTCGAATTTCCTTTTTGGGATAACAGCTATTTTATTGACGGTCTTACCATCGTCCTGGAATACGCCTTCCAGCCTGTATTTATAAAAAGACAATGCATTTTCTGCTATGGGAGAAATATATCCCCGTTTACTGAACTGGGAGAATACCGCAGTTACATTATTATCATACAATTCTATAAAGGCAGGAAAACTGAAGCCCAATCCTCCACCACTCTGGCGGGATGAGAGCACTTCTACTTTCAGGTCATCCGGTTCACGGAAGGCAATCTTTGTAAGGGATTCTGATAAGAAAACAACTCCCTGACCAGTTGAATCCACGCCCAGGTCATCTTTATCTATTTTCTTTCCAAAAAAGCGGTCCGGCACATTCCGTAGTTTGAACATGCCTTTGATATAGTCGTTACAGGTATATTCATCTACCTGATGTCTGTAAAAACTTCTTTTTTTAATGGCATTCCTGATGATGGCATAAGCAGGATCTTCTCCATCCGATTTTATCACGATCTCTTTGATCTGCATGCTTTGGGGAGATAAGGTCAGATCTATGATCTGTTCCGCATCGGTAACCGTCACCTGTTTTTCCGTTCTGTTATATCCCATGTACTGGCATACAATGGTATAACTACCAGGGGGTAACTCCAGGTGGTATTGTCCTGCAGCATTAGAGGTAGTACCTGCGGTAGTCCCTTTTATTAAAATGGTAGCAAATGGCAGTGGTTCTTTGTGTTCGTTGGTAATTTTACCACGGATAACACCTGCCTGGCAGAAATAACTACTCAGGCAACAAATAATGGCCAGCACAGATCTAAGCATACTCGATTTGATATTATTTACTCTTCTTGTACCGGAGGAAGCTACCTGACAATCCACCCAGGCCGGCAGTAATACCACCTATCATAGCACTTATAACGCCTATCAGGATTGGGTTTTTCACTTTGAGGATCAGCTCACTCATACGGTTGGCCAGAATATGGTCATTCCGTACGTCCATGAAAAAGGCCAGTGCCAGCCATAAGAGAAATACTGCGATGAAACCATTTAAGAAGGAACGCAGTGGCGGAAGAGGAATAAGTACGGCTACCAGGAATGCGGCGATGGCGACTGTCCACCATGTCAGGAACATGCCACCAAGGTAGCTGAGTACGACAATAAGTATAAAACGGGGTAAGGATTTCATAATAGAAAGGTAAGGAAAGATACCGAAAATATAGATTGATAAGGCTTTGATAAGGAATAAAACAGGTTCATCCTCCGTTTATCCTCCGTTAATTAACGGAGGATAAACGGAGGATGAACCTTATCAAGACCTAGTCAGAACCTGTTCAATTACTGTTTACTTACTGTTTTCAAGGGCTTGAAGAATATCTTCCAGTATATCCTGAACATTCTCCAGTCCTACTGAAATACGTATAAGGCCAGGCGTGATACCCACCTTTTTACGCTCTTCTTCTGTCAGTTTAGCATGAGTAGTGCTGGAAGGATGAGAAGCAATGCTTCTGCTGTCGCCAAGGTTAGCCGTAAGGGTCAGCATCTTTAGGGAGTCCAGGAAACGTACCCCGCTTTGTAAGCCGCCTTTCAGTTCAAAGCATACGATACCGCCGCCGCCGCTCATTTGCTTTTTGGCAATATGATGTTGTGGATGGCTTTCCAGCATAGGGTATTTCACCCATTGCAGTAAAGGATTGCCTTCCAGCGCTTTAGCAAGGGTAAAGGCGCTCTGGGAATGACGCTCCATACGGATATGCAGGGTTTCCAGGCTTTTGCTCAGTACCCATGCATTAAAAGGAGACATCGCAGGCCCCGTACTACGGCAGAAAGTATGGATCTCTTTGATAAGGTCTTTTCTGCCAACCACTACACCACCCAGCACACGGCCTTGTCCGTCCATCCATTTGGTAGCGGAGTGAGTAACGATATGGGCACCGTCTTCAATAGGACGCTGTAATACCGGTGAGGCAAAACAGTTGTCTACATTGAGGATAATATTATGTTTATTGGCAATGGCCGCGATAATACTGATATCGATGATTTCCAGTCCGGGATTGGATGGCGTTTCTACGAAGATCATTTTCGTATTGGGCCTGATCAGCGCTTCAATACTTTCCGGGGCATTGATATCGAAATAACTGTATTCTATACCCCATTTATGCAGGAACTTCGTAATGATGGTATGCGTAGAGCCGAAGATAGAGCTGGCAGAAATCAGGTGATCACCTGCATTCATCAGGGCCATAAAACTGGCAAATATGGCACTCATCCCGGAAGCAGTTGCATAACCTGCTTCTGCTTTTTCCAGTGAACAAACCTTCTGTACAAATTCATCTACGTTCGGATTGCTGAAACGGGTATATATATTATTATCCGTTTCGTCTGCAAATGTTGCACGCATTTCTTCTGCACTGTCGTATGTAAAACTGGACGTCAGGAACAAGGGAGTGGAATGTTCCATCTGCCATGTTTTTTCTGTCTGTATCCTTACTGCATTGGTCTCCGGCCGGTACTGATCTTTATCCATTTGTTGGTATATTATGTATTTGACTTAGTCAACCAATGGAAAAACCGATTAATTGACTAAGTCAACCTAATTAACGTAATTACGCGTTCACCTTGGTTTCCCAGGTAAGATTAGCTCCTGCGGCACGCAGTGTTTCCGCAACAGAGCAATACTTGTTCATAGAAAGTTCTACAGCGCGGGCTGCTTTGTCCGGATCGATATCTCCTGTAAGATGAAACACCACATGTGCGTTTTCCCATAAGGATGGTTCCTTTCCTTTTTCTCTTTCTCCTTCTATTTCGATGCGGAAATCTTTGACTTCCTGGCGTTGCTTTTTAAGGATCATGGCAACGTCTATGGCAGAGCAACCACCTAATCCCATCAGCAACATTTGCATTGGTCTTACTCCATTATTGCTACCGCCGTTTTCAACGGAAGAATCCATCAGCACTTTATGTCCGGCTTCATCCACTGCTTCCATATTGAACGCATCATCTAATCTCTGTAGTGATATCTTCATATTTCAGATTGTTTATCATACAAAGATAACATAAGAAGAGAAAACATCCTTTTCTCCTTTCTTGTGTTATATTTGCGCAAATTTTTCGGGGATTTGGCAATACATCAGTTTCATAGCATTCAGGAATTTACATTAGAATCGGGCAATGCACTGCACGAACTGAATATCTCTTATCACACTTACGGCCAGCTTAACAAAGACGGTAGTAATGTTATATGGATTTGTCATGCACTGACTGCCAACGCTGATGTGGCCGACTGGTGGGCTGGAATGGTTGGCCCGGGTAAATTCCTGGATCCCGCTGAGTATTATATCGTATGCGCTAATATCCTGGGCTCCTGTTATGGTTCTTCAGGACCTCTGTCCATCAATCCACAGACTAAACAACCCTATCATCTTTCCTTTCCGCAGGTAACTATCAGAGATATGGTAAAGGCACATGTACTCCTGCGCCAGCATCTGGGCATAGAACAGGTACATCTGCTGGTAGGTGGTTCCATGGGTGGATACCAGGCACTTGAATGGGCATTACTGGAACCTGAACGCATCGGACGTCTCTGTCTCTTAAGTACCGGGGCAGCAGAAAGTGCCTGGGGCATTGCCGTGCACACAGCACAACGCCTGGCCATTGAAGCAGACAGCACATGGAAAGATAATCATGCCTCTGCCGGCGCTACCGGTCTGAAAGCGGCAAGAGCCATCGGTATGCTTACCTACCGCAACTACCAGACCTTTGTACGTACCCAGTCGGACCCCGACAAAGAAAAGATCGATAACTTCCGCGCTACCTCTTATATTAATTACCAGGGCGATAAACTGGTGAAACGCTTTAATGCGCAATCTTACTGGCTGCTCACAAAAGCCATGGACAGTCACAACATTTCCCGTGGCCGTACTACAGATGTTGCAGGTACCCTGGCGCTGCTGAAACAGCCTTCCTTCATCGTCGCAATTACCAGCGATCTGCTTTGTCCGCCTGAAGAACAACTGTTTCTCTCACAACATTTACCGCATGCAACCTATCATGAAATTGACTCTTCTTACGGGCATGACGGCTTCCTCATTGAGTTCGAAAAAATAGGTAAAATCCTCTGTGACTGGCTTAAACAGCCGCGTTAAAATCTGATTAAAAAGGTCTTAAAATCCATTAAGCCATAGCGATATCTTATACTACCGATCTATATTTGTGTAGTTATTATATGTTAAAGACTATCGCCTACATATTACTTTTTATACACGTCAACACTTCTATGTTCATCCCTGTGGTGGAAGAGAAAGATGTGTATGATGCACGTGGCAGGCAGATAGACGATATCAATACTTTCTTTGAATACGTAGACCAGGTGATATTAGGGAATACGGATATTACACGGGAGGATGAGGATGATGATCTGCCTCATTACTTTACCGGAAGTACCGGTATCTCCTATTATATCTCCCCTAAGGAACAACTTGCATGTAGCATTAACGAGCCAACAACGAAAGAACTCGCAGTGGCGTATCCCCTGTTGCCTGTGCAAAAAACAAGTTCCGTAGCATACGACATTCTTACTCCCCCGCCGGAAGTATAATTTTCCACTTCTATCAACTCAATTATATAACTGATCAGTGATGGCTGCTCCGCGGAGAAGCTAATGAACTAATCTATGCAGATATTGTTTGATCAGTATACACCAGCTTTAAAATTGTATTAAAAATTAAAATAGATGTATAGTCGGGATTCTCAACCTTTACACCTCACCCGGAATGTAGCAAAGATCTTTGCCTGCTGCCTGTTCATATTGATGACAGGAATATCGGCACATGCACAGGATACATTGCATATCACGCTGCAGGACGCTGAAAAACAGTTTTTGGATAAGAACCTTCAGTTACTCGCAGAGAAATACAATGTATCTATCGCCCGCGCCCAGATCATACAGGCGAAGTTGTACAACAACCCAAACCTGCAGCTGAGTGGTAATATCTACAACCCGGACCAGAAAAAATGGTTCGATATCAGTAACAGTACAGGCCAGTACGAAGTAGGGATTCAACAAATGATTTCCCTGGCAGGTAAAAGGAACAAACAGGTGAAAATAGCACAGACCAATGCTGCTATGGCCGAAAACTCCTTCTTCGACCTGCTGCGTACCTTACGCTTCTCTCTCCGCAGTAACTTTTATCAGGCTTATTTCCTGCAGAACTCTATGAGCGCTTATGCAGAGCAGATCTCTTCTCTTGAAAAGATGGATGCTACTTATAAGGACCTGCAAACGAAAGGACTGGTTACACTGAAAGATGCCGTTCGTCTCCGTTCATTATTATATAGCTTAAAAGCAGAAAGGACTACCATGCAGAACCAGGTGAACGACCTGGAAGCTGAAATCCAGCTGTTACTGCAGAATAATCATGTATGGTATGCACTGGATATGCCGGCAGATGTTGTGGCCAGCATTCCATCTGTAAGACAAACCAGCCTGCAAAGCCTGATAGACAGCGCTTATGAAAACAGGCAGGACCTTGCACTGGCAAAAAACAGTCAGCTCTATAACGAACAGAACTACAAACTACAGAAAGCTGTGGCAGTACCAGACCTCACCCTGGGTGCCGACTTCGATAAAAGAGGCAGTTTCGTGAATAACGCCACCTTCCTCACCGTAGGTATAGACCTCCCTTTCTTCAACAGGAACCAGGGTAATATCAAGGCTGCGAAATATGGTATTGATCAGACTAAGTTGCAGGTACAGCAACAACAGATGACCGTAGAGAATGAGGTACAAACAGCTTATTCCAAAGCACTGAATACGGATAAAATGCTGGAATCTATTGATCCCGGTTTCCGTAAAGACTTTGAACAGCTGTTGAAAAACATTACAGACAACTTCCTGAAAAAGAATATCAGCCTGCTGGAACTCACAGATTTCTATGATTCCTATAAAGAAAATCTTTTGCAGCTCAACCAGTTGCAGAACGACCGTATGCAGGCTATAGAAACACTGAATTTTGCTGTAGGTAAAACCTTGTTCAATAATTAATTATAACTGAAAAATGATCATGAAACCTTTCACTATATATATCGCTCCGCTTGCTTTTGCATATATGCTTACTGCCTGCGGCACTCATTCATCTGAAGCGCCTAAAGACGACGCGACTATTTCCGATAGCCTGTACAAGAATGTACAAACCGCTCCTGCTACTTTTGAACAGCCTTCCGAATCTATTAAACTGAATGGTAAAATAGAACCCAACGAAAGCAAAGAAGCAAAAGTATATGCACTTGTAAGTGGTAAAATCAAAACCGTTCAGGTGGAAATGGGTGATTACGTGAAACAGGGCCAGGTACTGGCCGTACTGCAGAGTTCTGAAGTTGCCGGTATCACCAACGATGTTTCCCTGGCAGAATCCAGCGTAGACCTTGCCAGGAAAAACATGGAGACTAAAAAAGAACTGTTCGAAAGTAACCTGGCTACTCAACAGGATTACTTAAGCGCACAGATCGATTATAAAAAGGCCGTGTCTGAACAGAACCGTGCTAAAAGCGTCGCTTCTATCACCGGTGGTAACAGCTCTTCCTACACCTTAACGGCTCCTATCAGCGGTTATGTGATCGAAAAGAATATTTCCAATAACTCAGAAGTTCGTCAGGATAACAATACCAACCTGTTCACCATAGCTGATCTTTCTACTGTATGGATCATCGCTAACGTGTATGAGGCAGACATTTCAAGTATCCGTTTGGGTGATGAAGTACGTGTAACCACACTGGCTAATCCTGAGAAAGATTACATCGGTAAAATAGACAAGGTATATAATGTACTGGACCCTGCTAACCGTACCATGAAAGTTCGTATCAGCATGTCTAATGCCAGTAATGAACTGAAACCCGAAATGTTTGCTACCATCAAGGTAAATACCAAACCTTCTGCAAGTCTGCTGAGTATCCCTGCCAGTGCTATCGTAATGGACAACAGCAAACAGTATGTAGTGGTGAAGCTGGCATCTAAACTGGAAATACGCGAAATCAAAGTGCTTCGCAGAATTGATGACAAAGCCTTTATCTCTGGTTTACAGGCCGGAGACCAGGTAGTGACCAGCTCACAGGTATTTATTTACGATGCTCTAAATGTTCAATAGCCAAGCAGAATCTTATGCAAAAAATCATAAAAAGTATTATAGCCTTTTCCCTAAAGAACAGGCTCTTTATAGGGTTTGCTACGGTTGTATTAATCGTATGGGGCGTTATCGCTTTCAGGAATATTCCCATTGAAGCATTCCCGGATGTTACCAATACACAGATTACTATCATTACACAATGGTCTGGCAGAAGTGCGGAAGAAGTAGAGAAGTTTGTAACAGTGCCTATTGAAATAGCCATGAACCCGGTACAGAAGAAATCATCCGTTCGTTCTACAACGGTATTCGGTCTGTCCGTAGTGAAAGTTATTTTCGATGATGATGTGGATGATGCTTTTGCCCGTCAGCAGGTAAATAACCTGTTACGTGATGTGGAAGTACCGGATGGTGCAGACCCGGACGTACAACCGCCTACCGGTCCTACAGGTGAGATCTTCCGTTATACACTGGAAAGCAAAACGAAAACGGTTAGAGAATTAAAAACATTACAGGATTGGGTGATTGAACGCCGCCTGTTAAATGTACCGGGTGTAGGTGATGTGGTGAGCTTTGGGGGTGAGGTGAAAACATATGAGATCACCGTAAACCCACAGAAGCTGGCTTCTTATGATATCACACCACTGGACGTATACAGCGCTATTTCCAAAAGTAATATCAATGTGGGGGGTGATGTGATCGTCGATAACTCACAGGCCTATGTAGTACGTGGTATCGGCTTACTCAACAACTCGGAAGAAATAGGGAATATCATTGTAGATAATATTAATGGTACCCCTATCCTCGTAAAAGATATTGCCCAGGTGGATGTCTCTGCCCTGCCCCGTCTCGGACAGGTAGGCCGTGATAAACAGAATGATGTACTGGAAGGGATCATCGTAATGCGTAAAGGCGAAAACCCAAGTGAGGTAATTAAACGTGTACAGGAAAGGATTGCCTACCTGAATGAAAAGGTGTTGCCTTCTGATGTGAAAATCAATACGTTCTACAACCGTAGTGACCTGATTGAATTTGCGACACATACGGTACTGCATAACATGCTGGAAGGGATCATCTTTGTAACGGTGATCGTGTTCCTGTTCATGGCCGACTGGCGTACAACCGTTATCGTGGCTATTGTAATACCACTCGCACTCTTGTTTGCATTTATATGTCTGACACTGAGGGGGATGTCTGCCAACCTGTTGTCAATGGGCGCTATCGACTTTGGTATTATCATAGATGGTGCCGTCGTGATGGTCGAGGGTATCTTCGTACTACTCGATGAGAAGTCGCACAAAATCGGTATGGAACGCTTTAACAAGCTGTCCAAACTGGGTATCATCAAAAATACCGGTGGTGAATTAGGGAAGGCTATCTTCTTCTCTAAACTGATCATCATTGCCGGTTTATTACCAGTATTCTCCTTTGAGAAAGTGGAAGGTAAGATGTTCTCTCCGCTGGCCTGGACATTAGGTTTTGCGTTACTGGGTGCATTGATCCTCACACTTACACTGATCCCGTTATTAAGCAGTATCCTGCTCCGCAAGAATGTGAAGGAAAAACACAACATTTTTGTAGAAGGGATTACCAACGGGGTGATGAAAATGTTCACCTGGACGTATCATCATAAACGTATCTCTTTGATTTTTGCCAGCATTGCAGTAGTCATTGGTTTATTCATGTTCAAATACCTGGGTAGTGAGTTCTTACCTGAATTAGATGAGGGTGCGATCTACATCCGTGCTACCTGTCCGCTGAGTGTGTCACTGGATGAATCCAAGACACTGGCAAATAAGATGCGGCGTATTATCCTCTCCTTCCCTGAAGTGAAACAGGTGATGTCGCAAACAGGTCGTCCGAACGATGGTACAGATGCTACCGGTTTCTATAACGTAGAGTTCCATGTAGACATCTATCCTAAGAAAGAATGGAAAAGTGGCATCTCAAAAGAGGAACTCGTAGATGAAATGCAGAAGAAACTCTCCGTATTCCCGGGTATCAACCTCAACTTCTCCCAGCCTATCATGGATAACGTGGAAGAAGCCGTATCTGGTGTGAAAGGATCGCTTTGCGTAAAGGTGTATGGAGATAGCCTCGTCTATACAGAAGGTAAAGCGAATGAGATCTATGATATCATGAAGAATATCAAAGGTGTGGAAGATCTGGGTGTTATCAAGAATATCGGTCAGCCGGAAATGCGTATAGAACTGGATGAAAATAAGATGGCTTTATATGGTGTTACTACTGCCGATGCCAATGCGATCATTGAAATGGCCATTGGTGGTAAAGCGGTAACACAGATTTATGAAGGCGAACGTAAATTCCAGCTGCGTCTGCGGTATGAAGAGCAATACCGTAACAACGCTGAAGCTATCAGTAACCTGATGGTGCCTACGCTCCGTGGTGCGCGTGTTCCTATCAAGAACATCGCTACCATCAGAACCCTCACAGGACCCAGCATTATTTTCAGGGATGATAACAGGCGTTATACCGCTGTGAAGTTCTCTATCCGTGGTCGTGACATGGGTAGTGCGGTAGCAGAAGCACAGGCGAAGGTGGACAAACAGGTAAAACTGGCCAAGGGGTATGAGCTGCAATGGGCGGGTGACTTTGAAAACCAGCAACGTGCTACCAAACGTCTGACGCAGGTGGTGCCTATCAGTCTGTTGCTCATCTTCCTTATCCTGTTTGTGATGTTTGGTAATGTGAAAGACGCAGGGATGGTATTGCTGAATGTACCTTTTGCTATCATTGGTGGTATTGCGGCGTTACTGGTCTCCGGTACAAACTTCAGTATCTCTGCGGGTATCGGTTTCATAGCACTCTTTGGGATCTGTATACAGAATGGGGTAATCCTGATCTCTGTATTCAAGAACAACATGCAGAAGGTGAAAAAGCATGAGTTCAACAAGCATACACTGGAAGTAGCTATCCGCGACGGGGTACGTACAAGGGTACGTCCTGTGGTGATGACAGCTTTGATGGCAGCTATCGGTTTATTACCGGCGGCCCTGTCAAAAGGTATCGGTTCTGAAACATCCAAACCACTGGCAATTGTGGTGATAGGTGGCTTGATTACTGCGACCGTATTAACACTGCTGGTATTCCCGCTGTTCTTCTACCTGGGTTACAGGAAAGTAGGTCAGAAGATGGATTAGCCTTAAAGGTAATATAATATTGAAAAGTCTGCGGTCTGTCATGGCCGTGGACTTTTTTTGCTTATATTTAGTACTATATTACCTAATAAGGTCACCAAAATCACCACAGTATGAGGAATTACCTACAAAAATCAAGTTTGTACCTTCTATTATTTTTTACCCTGTTTGCTGTTACCTCAAATGCTCAGCAACAAAACACTATCACGGGCACAGTCACAAACAAAGCAACCGGCGAACCTATGCCCGGTGTAAGTGTCAGCCTCAAAGGTACCTTATCTGGTACCGTCACAGACGGAGCCGGTCACTTTAAACTGAACACAACGCGTCCTTTTCCTGTTACGCTCATTTTTTCATCTGTAGGATTCTCCAATGAGGTGGTAGCTGTCAGCAGCTCCTCGGATGTTAGCGTAAAATTGGCATCTACAGAGATACTTGGCAATGAAGTAGTTGTTGCCGCCAGTCGTGTATCAGAAAGTATCCTCAGCTCTCCTGTTTCTATTGAAAAGCTGAACCTCACCGCCATCCGTGAAACACCTGCTCCCAGCTTCTACGATGCGTTACCTTCCTTAAAGGGCGTAGAGTCCAGCGTACAGAGTTTGAGCTTCCGTGCGGTGACTACCCGTGGATTTAATACCAACGGTAACACCCGTTTCAACCAGCTGATGGATGGAATGGATAACCAGGCACCCGGACTTAACTTTTCCGTAGGTAATATCGTTGGGGTCTCTGAACTGGACCTGGCTTCCGTGGAACTGTTACCTGGTGCTTCTTCTGCATTGTATGGTGCAGGTGGCATGAATGGTACTTTACTCATGACCAGTAAAGATCCTTTTGAATACCAGGGACTAAGCGTGAAATTACAAGCGGGTATGAATCATCTCGGCACTGTACAGCAGTCCTCCGTTGGTTTTATTCCCGATGTAATGTTGCGTTATGCCAAAGCATTCGGCCGCTTCGCTTTTAAAGTGAACTTTGGCTATATGCAGGCGGACGACTGGCAGGCACGGGATTCTACCAACTTCGACCGTTTGAACCTGAAAACGAAAGCCGGTTATTCTCATACTACAGATCCTAATTACGATGGAGTGAATGTATATGGGGATGAAATCAATACTAAATTTGGCGCTTCCGCTGGTTTGCTGAACGGTGTATCTGTATCACGTACCGGTTACAATGAAAAAGACCTGGTGGATTATGGTACTAAAAGTCTGAAAACAGGACTGGCATTACATTACAAAATCACAGACAAAATAGAAGCGATTGTACAGGGCAACTGGGGTTCCGGTACTACCGTGTATACTGGTTCCGACCGTTACTCCCTGCGTAAATTCAACCTTGGACAATATAAACTGGAACTGAGAGGAAAGAACTTCTTCTTACGTGGTTACACTACACAGGAACGTTCCGGAGAAGCATACAATGCTACTGCACTCGGCACCCTGCTGAATGAAACCTATAACCCCAGCGCTGTTACAGATGCCAACGGGAATGTTATAGGCGGATGGTTTGCAGAATATGCCACCGTCTACAACCAGGCAAGAGCCGGCGTATTCGCTGGTGCACCAGGTGTTAAAACAGATGCAGAAGCGCATGCTATCGCCAGAGGATATGCAGACCGTGCCCGTTTACAGCCAGGTTCTGCCACCTTCAACACAGCTAAGGATGCCATCACCAGCCGTTATATCGGTTTCGGTACAGGCAGGAATGGCGCTAAGTTTAATGATAAAACAAACCTTTATCATTATGAAGGATTCTACAATTTCTCAGATCATGTAAAAATCTTTGATCTGCAGGCTGGCGCGTCTTATCGTCGTTATTCTTTAAATTCTGATGGTACCATCTTCGATGATGCCAGCGGAAGAATTAAGATAGATGAATATGGAGGTTTTGTGCAGGCAGGTAAAAAACTGGTGAACGATCGTATCAAATTAACCGCGTCTGTACGTTATGATAAGAACGAGAATTTCGATGGCAGATTTACGCCTCGTATCTCCGCTGTATTTACCGTTGCACCGCAACATAATATCCGTTTATCCTTCCAGACAGCTTACCGCAACCCTACCAACCAGGACCAGTACATAGATCTTCCAATCCGTTATAATACCAGGCTGATAGGAGGTTTACCGGGAATGCTGACAAAGTACGACCTGTATAACAACAAAGGGTATACGCAAGCCAGTGTGCAACAATATGCTGCTACCGGTAATCCTGCTTTGTTACAGACATATACTTTCGGAAAATTCAGACCAGAGAGTGTGAAAGCATGGGAAATCGGGTACAAGGGATTGATAAAAAACAGGCTGTTGATAGATGCTTATTACTATTACAGTTCTTATAATAACTTCCTCTCCTACCTGGTATTGATCCAGCCAACCAAACCTCTGGCACAGGACCCCGCACTTAACAGCGCCAATATCTTCGCTACATACGTGAACAATCCATCCGATGTAGTAACGCAGGGTGGTGCATTAGGACTGGATTACCTGATCAGTAACTGGACATTGTCCGGTAACGTATCTTATAATGATATCACAAAAGAATCCGCAGGATTAGCCTCTTCTTTTAACACACCTAAATACCGTTTTAATCTGGGACTGGCTAACAGGAACGTGTATAAGAATATCGGGTTTAATGTAACGTATCGCTGGCAGGATGCTTTTCTATGGAATGCAAGTTTTGTAACCGGCAATGTATCTGCTTACGGAACAATAGATGCACAGGTGAATTACAAGATGCCTAAAGCAAAAGCTACTATCAAACTGGGTGGATCTAATATCCTGAACCACTATTACCAGACATCTTTTGGTAATCCGACAGTAGGTGGCATTTATTATGTATCACTGCTGTTTGACGAAATATTCAAATAAGAACTTCCCTAAATAGACGACGTCCCGGGCACTACACCCGGGACGTCTGATTTGTTGTAACCCTCAGCTGCATAAAGCACTGAAGTATCTTTAGTTATTTTATACGTTGAAGCGGAAGTGCATCACATCTCCATCTGCCACAATATACTCTTTACCTTCTATACGCAGACGTCCGTTATCACGACAAGCGGCTTCTGAACCATATTTAACAAAATCTTCGTAAGCGATCACCTCTGCCTTGATAAATCCCTTTTCAAAATCCGAGTGAATTACACTGGCAGCCTGTGGTGCTTTCCAGTTTCTCTGGATAGTCCAGGCACGTACTTCCTGCACACCAGCAGTAAAGTAAGTGATCAGGTTCAGCAGGTCATAAGCAGAACGGATCAGACGGTTCAAACCTGGCTCTTCCAGCTTATACTCAGAAAGGAACAGTTCCTTATCTGCCGGATCTTCCATTTCGGAGATCTGTGCTTCAATGTTATTATTCATGATGATCACCTGCGCACCTTCCGCTTTCACAGATTCTTTCAATTGTTCTGAGTACTTGTTACCAGTGTGCATAGATGCTTCATCCACGTTAGCTACATATAATACTGGTTTTTCAGTCAGCAGGAACAGGTCTGCAATAGCAGAACGGTCTTCCTTGCTCAATCCCAGTTCACGGATGTTACGGCCTTTTTCCAGGTGCTCCTGGCACTGTTTCAGTATTTCAAACTCTTTTTTAGCCTTTGGATCTCCACCGGTCTTTGCCATCTTTTCAGTACGGGCCACCTTTCTTTCCACACTTTCCAGATCTTTCAGCTGCAGTTCGGTATCAATGATTTCCTTATCACTAACAGGATTAATAGCGCCCTCTTCTCTTAAGATATTATCATCTTCGAAGCAACGGATCACATGCACCACAGCATCTACTTCGCGGATATTTCCAAGGAACTTGTTACCAAGACCTTCACCTTTACTGGCGCCTTTTACCAGGCCGGCAATATCCACAAATTCAATAGCAGTAGGAACCACACGGTTTGGCTTTACCAGCTCTTCCAGTTTATATAAACGTGCATCCGGTACATCTACCGATCCAACGTTAGGTTCTATAGTACAAAAACGGTAATTGCTGGCCTGTGCCTTGGCACTGTTGCTTACCGCATTAAACAATGTCGATTTCCCTACATTCGGCAATCCAACAATTCCTGCTTGTAACGCCATTTTAAAAAATTTGCGCGAAGATAATACTTTTTTCGCTTTCACGAAGCGGGTCTATAAACGATAATATTATATATATCAGGAATTGTACTTTAAATATTTAATATTTGCGATTAGATTTGAGTTAAGGTAACTGAACTTATATATATGGTGTTAAACTACGTATGGCTGGCTTTTTTCCTGATATCTTTTGTGGTAGCGCTCGTTCGCCTGATAGTGTTTCATGATACAGCCATCTTTACTACCGTCATGACTGGTATGTTCGATAGCGCCAAAACCGGGGCGGAAATATCCCTGGGGCTGGCAGGCATCATGACCTTCTGGCTGGGAATTATGCGTGTAGGGGAAAAAGCAGGTATGATCAAGGCGTTTGCCAGAGCCGTAAACCCCTTCTTTTCCATGCTGTTTCCGGGTATCCCTAAAAACAACCCTGCCATGGGTTCTATCCTGATGAACTTCAGTGCAACGGCCCTTGGACTGGATAACGCTGCTACTCCCCTTGGTTTGCAGGCTATGAAGGAGCTACAGGAGATTAATCCTGAGAAGGAAACGGCCACCAATGCCCAGATCATGTTCCTGGTGCTGAATACGGCGGGTATTACCATTATCCCTACTTCCGTGATCGCCATCCGGCTGGCCAGCGGGGCCGCCAATGCTGCTGATATATTCATTCCTGCTCTGATAGGTACCCTGATCTCTTTTTTATCCGGGATGATAGCGGTAGCCATCTTTCAGCGTATTAACCTGTTCAGACTGCCTTTCTTCATATTTGTGGGTGCTCTTGGCGGTTTGATTTACCTGCTTACTCAAAGTGTAAAAATATTCCCTCCTGAAAAGTTCGCATTATATACAGGTTTGGCCGGAGGACTACTCATTTTTACCGTAATCGCTTCTTTCCTCATCATGGCCATGATCAAAAAGATCAATGCCTATGAAGAATTTATTGAAGGCGCTAAAGAGGGTTTCAAAACTTCCGTCTGCATCATCCCTTACCTGGTAGCTATGCTGGTAGGTATCAGTGCATTCCGTAATACCGGTTGTATGGATTACGTCGTGAACGGTATCGGAACTTTCTTTGCATGGATGGGTTTCAATACCGACTTCGTTCCTGCCCTGCCCGTAGGCATCATGAAAACTTTCAGTGGAGGTGCTGCCCGCGGATTAATGATAGATGTAATGAAACATTACGGAGTGGATTCCTTCCAGGGACGCCTTGCCTGTATCATCCAGGGATCAACTGAAACTACCTTTTATGTACTGGCCGTATACTTTGGCTCTGTAAATATCAAAAACACCCGTTACGCACTTACCTGTGGTTTAATAGCCGATTTTGTAGGAGTAGTATGCGCGATCATTATAGGGTATATTTTCTTTCATTGATAAAAAATCATGCGTATATTGGGCGTTACCACCGTCACTTATACTTTGATTAAATCATGCCTAAGAAACCACTACATGAAGACTGGATCGCAGTTATTATTGCTTTTGTAACGATTGGCCTCGTATGTCTGGGGCTAAAACCTTTATTGCCTAAATTTACTGTCTGGTCGGATGCGGGTACCTTCAGTACCCAATTGGGTAACATTGTACTTTGGAAACAAATGGGTATCCTGTTCCTTTGGGTATTGGCCAGTCTCTTTGTTGCAAAACTGCTGGTTGGTTACACGCAGCTACTTAAACTCATCCCTTCTCTCCTTGCCGTTATATTCATTACGTTAATAGCACAGCTGATTGCGAATAACAGTTCCATGAAAAGTTTTGGAATTGAGGTGGTATTGTTCAGCCTTATACTGGGTTTACTGATCAGTAACCTCATCGGAGTACCTGGCTGGATGAAACCTGCTATTCAAACAGAACTATACATCAAAATCGGTCTGATACTCCTGGGATGCAACGTCATCTTTAAAGATATTCTGGAAGCAGGAGCGTTAGGTATCGTACAGTCCGTAGCCGTTGTATTTACCGTATGGTATTTCAGCTTCTGGGTATGCCGTAAACTGGGGCTGGATGATGAATTCCGTATGATGATATCCAGTGCGGTATCTATCTGCGGGGTATCAGCAGCTATTGCCACTGCCGGAGCTATTGAAGGTGATAACAAAAAGCTTTCACACGTCATCTCGCTGGTACTGATAGTGGCCATTCCCATGATGTTATTCATGCCTTACATCGCTATATGGGCGCATATGTCCCCCAAAGTAGCAGGCGCCTGGCTGGGTGGTACCATCGATACATCAGGAGCCGTAGTAGCAGCAGGTACTATGCTGGGTGAAGAAGCCCTGAAATATGCCACACTGGTGAAATTCTCCCAGAACGTATTACTGGGGCTGGCAGCTTTTCTGATCTCTCTTTACTGGTCTTATTCCCGCAAGGAAGCGAACTTCGAAAAGCCTACATTAAAAACAATATGGGAACGTTTTCCCAAGTTCGTACTGGGTTTTGTACTGGCATCCGTATTCTTCTCCTTTATATTACCAACACCGCTGGTAGCAGCAGCCAAGGGCTCTTTAAAAGAGTTACAGACATACTGGTTTGCGCTGGCATTCACCTGCATAGGGCTGGAAACAAAGTTCACCGATATCTTTAAAATGGAGAATGGACGGCCTGCACTGGCGTTTATCATCGCACAGGTGTTCAATATCTTCTTTACGTTAGGAATTGCTTACCTGGTATTTGGGTAGCAAATGCGCTCCAATGTCGTTTAGTTAAGCTCCAATTTTGTAACAAAACATAATAGGCTCCGTTAGGAGCCCCGTGTTTGTAGAAAACGAATAAACAACAAACACAGACTCCGTAGGAGTCCCCTAACATTCGCGATTTAGGGGACTCCTACGGAGTCTATTAAAGAGAAGATTAGTTTTTACTACAAACACGGAGCTCCTAACGGAGCTAAATTAAAACGACATTGAAACGTAATCAGTCGTATTTGCCGGTTTTATCCTCGATATGGACATCCATATCTTTTTTGATCTGCATTTTAATATATACCAGCAGTTGCGAAGCGCCTGCTTTAAAACATACTTCCTGGGCCTTACGGACAACCTCCATGGTTTCTTCGTAAGTGCCCTCTATTACTGTTTCAAAAGGGCATACACGGTATTTAAGCCCGGATGCCTGTATCACGGCGATGGCTTCATCTACAACAGCATATACCTGTTCACTGGGCACAGATGGTAGGATCTGTAAGGCGAGATTAATTTTGTGTTCCATGGTTCAGTATCTTATAAATGAAAACCGCCCCATCAGAAGATGGAGCGGTGATCCCAAAGATACTTATTTCTTCAGGAGGTCTTCAATATAAATCACTTTATTATTCTGTGTCTGAAGAAATGCCTTGTTAGCCCTCCCGATATGCAGGAATGCTCTTATCTGTCTTAAAAAAACAAGTGGAAGATATAACAGGGA
Source organism: Chitinophaga sp. YR573 (assembly GCF_900110995.1). Taxonomy (GTDB): domain Bacteria; phylum Bacteroidota; class Bacteroidia; order Chitinophagales; family Chitinophagaceae; genus Chitinophaga. Next base: position 1,657,276 of record NZ_FOJF01000002.1, on the reverse strand, counting down.
TTTTACCACCCCTTTATCCGTACTCATTACGGCAACAATTGCCAGGAAGGAAAGCGGGAAAATGATGAAGATGGCAATCCATGCAATAGTAAGAGTGGGTGCTATCCAGAAATTAAGTAATGCAAATATTCCGGCAACACTGATCTGTAAAAATAAGGGGGGACGTAATAAGTTGAACCCAAAGAACAGCAGGTTAAAGTTACCGCGTTTAAGTCCTGTTGCAAATACATCCCAGCCGTATTTGAAATATTTAAAGTAGGCATTGATCCAACGGGTACGCTGTGTTTCCAATGCATCTCCGCTATCTATTTTCTCATCGTACACCATCGCATCTTCTGCATATGCCAGCTGAGGGATCAGCTTAACAATATCTGCCTGGATCTTTTTATCAAATCCACCCAGGAAATTACGATAGATCACTTCTTTATATAAAGCTGTTTCAATAGCGATACCCAGGCCCCAGATATTGGCAGATAAACCCAGCTCCATACGCATACGCCTGTCTACGAAATTGCTGAAATAGTTACCCGCAGCATCCAGTTTTGCATAGATGCTATCGTTGTTTTTCGCCAGCATATTTGTTTGTACAGCGCGGTATCCTTTATTGAAATATTTATTCAGTACAGACAGGTAATCCGGATGTACCAGGTTATCAGCATCCAGGATGATCAGCGCATCATGCGACTGATCAAAATTGTTGATCGCATAGTCAATAGAACGGATCTTTGCATTGAGTGGTACTTCGGGGGCAAGTACTTTTACCTGCGGGTGGTTATTATACCCAATATCAGTTTGCTCACAACCATCCGCCACTACATATACCTTAAAGTGACGGTAAGTTTGTTTCAGCACGGAGTCAACAAGCGGGGGTACCAGCTCCAGATTTTTATGGGCAGTGACGATCACTGCAAAAGAGAAATTCTTAGCAGTATCAGATTCATCTGTTTCCTGCTTTTTAACGAACAGCGCTGCTATTCTTTTACAACCATACACCAGTAATAAAAAAGCCGGTTGCAGCAGGTAGGCTGCCAGCAAAAGCTGTACAGCTATAAAGATGGCTAATAGAATTGTAAGCATAATCATTTAGCTTTTTCCCAAACTGAAAAGAATCCTCCGGTAAACCGGTATGGCAGTGCATCTGCAATTTTACAGTCGAGCCACTGAAGGCTGCGGATTTTTTTGGCAGCAAAAGAGAAAGGAAATACATCCTCTATAAAATTCGCTTTACCAAAACGTACTATTCTGAAATTATTCTCAGAGGATAATACTTCCAGATCTGATTTTTTGAAGAACTGCACATGGTCCAGGTTATCTGCTGCGGATTGTACGGTGGTACCGGTATATCCCAGAGCAGTTTTTACCTTCACCACTGCTTTCCATGCCCAGTTATTGCTCTCACGCATTTTCAGTACAGGACGGGTCACAAACAATTCACGTGGTCCGCTGCCATTAGGTACGGTTACGATCAGTAATCCGTCTGGTTTCAGAGATTGATGTAATACTTTCAGTAAGGAGGATGGGTCCTGGAGATGTTCCAGCACTTCACTGCAGATGATAGCATCGAAGGTATCACCCTGTGCTACCAGCTGTTCAGCGCTGATCACTTCAAACTGTACATTCGGTAGTGTATTCAGTGTGCGGGCGCGTTCAATAGTTTGTTCACTTACATCGATACCCAGCACATTAAATCCGAGTTTACCGAGATGACGGCTGATAACGCCATTGCCGCAACCTACATCCAGTATTTTAGCCTGGGATTGTGCTTTGCCGCTGATAGCGTCACTGATAAAATCCAGTCGCTTCCGGTCCGCGATCCGGTCGTATTCGTATGTTAAAGCAGGTGTAGTTGTCATGATTTAATTTTTATGATCCAGCACGCCCTGGTACAATGTTTCCACCTGACGGGTCATGCCCTGTACACAATAATGGAGGTTCACTGTTTCTGCGGCTGCCTGCTGCAATGAATGCCTCAGCAATACATCCACATGCAGGCGTATGATTGCAGCAGCCAGTTGTGCCGGATCTCTGGCTGGTACCAACAGGCCGTTCTGCCCGTCGGCTACAATTTCTTTAGAGCCGTCTACCGCTGTAACAATAACGGCTTTACGCATCGCCATTGCTTCCAGCAGGCCTATAGGCAAACCTTCCCACAAAGAAGGCAGACAATAAATATCAATAGCCTGTAGCAGTTCCGGTACATCCGGGCGGAATGGACAAAATACTACATGATCACTGATGCCCAGCATCTGTGCGGTCTCTGTCATTTCCTGCTGCATATCGCCCTCTCCTACTACCAGCAGTGTAATATCTTTCTGCTGTTCCAGTACTGCCTTAAAGGCATGTACCATCGTAATAGGGTCTTTCTGTACGGTAATCCTGGCGATATACCCTACTACGGTATGATGTGCCGGAATATTCAGTTCTTTTCGTACGTCGGTCAGTGTTACATCCGGATTAAAACGTTCCAGATCTATACCATTATTAATAACCGTCGATCTAAAGCCCGGAAAATGCTTCACACCGGTATCCCTGTTAGAGGCTGATACGGAAATATTAGCCCGGGTACCTTTGGTAAGCAGCATTTCTGACCATACCCTCAACTGCTTTTGCAGATATGGCTGGTCATCATGAAATGACCAGCCGTGTATGGTATAGAGCAAAGGACGACCACTTAATTTTGCAGGGAGAAAAAGGTTGCTTGCGGCACGGGACCCGTGCGCATGTACAATATCTATTTCTTCTTCCCGGATCAGTGATTTCACCTGCATCCAGCACGATACATCAAAAGGCTTGAGAGAGGGTATTACATAATGGCGTATGCCCATTTCCTGTAAGCGCGTGATCATGGGACCATCTGTAAAAGACAGTACTACCGGTTCAAAAAGAGCCTTATCCAGCGCGTTTACAAGACTGAGTACATGGGATTCCCCACCACCCACCATACCCTGGCGGATAGCCTGTAATACCTTTATTTTTTTATCACTCCGCATTATGCAGGAATTGTTTCCGGCTGTGGTTTCTTTTCCCAGCCCTGAGGCAGTTTCTCGTAGATCTCGATGTTTTCAAACTCCTTGCTCTTGCGTGCGCCAACTTTAGCAGCCCATGCAGCCATACGTTTGATACCATCCAGTAAACTCACACCACTTCCTTCTCCAAATACACCATGTGCTTTTGTATGATCGGAATAAGCATGCATTACTTCATTACGTGCCTGCAGATGTTTAACATCCGGAGTAACACCGAAGCAATCACCTACCACTTTCACCAGTTCATTCACGGTATAAGGTTTATCAGCACCAATATTAAATACCTGGTTGTAAGCAGCAGGAATATTCACACTGTTCGTGATGGGAATAGCTACATCATCGATATAACTGAAAGCCCTGGTCTGTTCACCATCACCAAATATAGTGAGGGGCTGTTTCTGCATGATCTGATTCATGAAGATGCCGATCACGTTACGGTATTTATCACCAATGTTCTGGTTTTCGCCGTATACGTTATGTGGACGGAACACTACATAGTTCAGACCAAACATTTCGTGTGCAGCTTTCAGGTCCAGTTCTACAGCGTATTTAGATACACCGTATGGATCTTCCGGCATTGGCGTCATTTCCTCACGCATTGGTAACTGGCCTGCGCCATATACAGCGATAGAAGAAGTGAATACAAAACATTTTACTTTATGTTTTATAGACTCGTTGATCAGATTGATACTACCGATCAGGTTATTGTTATAATTGAACCGGCGGATAAAATGTGATAACCCCTCAGCAGCATAAGCAGCCAGGTGATATACATAATCAAAACGGTATTCTTCAAACAGGCTTGTAACCAGGTTCTCATCAGATACAGAACCCTGCACAAATACAGCTCCTGCAGGAATGTGGTCTTCAAATCCGCCGCTCAGATCGTCCAGCACAATAACTTCATGTCCCAGTGCAAGACAATGTTTTACAACATGTGAGCCAATAAATCCGGCTCCGCCGGTAACGAGTGATGTTATCTTTGTCATAGTGTATTATTTAAACAGGTGAATAACTTGAATTGGTTAGATTCCAGGAAGTCCCCCTTATAAATGATTTTAAATGTTCGAACTGTCCTTTCATCGCATATGTAAGAACAGCTTTGGGGAATGTAAGAAAACTGAAAAAGAACAGGAAAGCAGTCAGCTGCAGCTTGTTCGTATTCCTGCGCATATACAGGATACGGTTGCGCGTGTGATAGTATGCTTTCACCGGACTTTCTTTCCCCATAGTGATAGACTCTTTATGGAAAATCAGTCCGTCTGCATTATAATAGATCTTGTATCCTGCACGTAAAATGCGTGCGGACCAGTCAGATTCTTCGTAATAGATAAAGAATTTATCTGCAAACCTGCCTACCTTTTCAATCACTTCACGTTTCACCATCATAGCGGCACCATGTGCACACCAGGTAGTACCGGAAACATTGTGTTGTCCTTTATCCTCTTCCTTACTTCCTACTGCCCAGGTACGTCCGGTAAGCAGGTTCATTTTGTGAAAGCCGGCATACTGGATCACATTGGGATGAGAATAAAAACGGATTTTGGGGCATACTACACCAATGGCAGCATCCTCAAAAAACGGACTTAACAAATGTTCTATCAGGTCTGGCGTAACTTCAGTATCATTGTTTACAATGAAGATGTAATCCCCTTTGGCTTGTTCTATGCCAAGGTTATTACCTCCTGTAAATCCAAGATTAACAGGACTAAGTATCAGCCTGATATTTGGATAATTACCAGCTTCGATCTGCTGAGTAGGATCTACTTTAGAGCCATTATCAACAACAATTGTTTCAAAATTGCTATAGGTTAACTTCTTGGTAGACTCCAGGAACTCGCACGTAACAGTTGTCTGGTTATAGTTCAGGGCAATAATAGACACCAATGGTGTCTGGTTCTTGAAACTCATATAGTATTCGGTGATGATTAAATTTTATACATTATTTTTCTGCCGCATGGCACCTGGTGTATTTGCCAGTATCCACATATCATACAGCACGGAATGCTTTTCAGCATAATTTATATCAAGGCTGATCCTTTCCTTCACACTCATATCCTTGTTACCACGTTTCTTGATCTGCCATAATCCGGTGATGCCTGCAGGAGCTATAAAGCGACCCGCAAAATCATCTGTAGTAAGCGTAGCTGCTTCATATAATGGCAGCGGGCGATTACCTACCAGCGACATATCTCCCAGAATTACGTTGAGCAACTGAGGAATTTCATCCAGACTGGTATTCCTTAAAAAGGTACCCAAACTGGTTACTCTCGGATCATTAGTTACTTTAAAGAAAACCGGACCAGCGCCATTTGTATCATACTGGTTAGACTGCATCATCTGTGCAACCTGCTTGTCCGCATCAGGTACCATCGTACGGAACTTATAAAACTTAAAGATCCGGTAACGGTTACCTGCACGATGTGATATATAAAAAACAGGGCCTTTTGATTCCACCTTTATCATTACGGCAATCACCAGGAATACAGGGCTCAGTAATAAGAGCGCAGTACCGGCAATAGTGATATCCAGCACACGTTTGAAAGAATAATTAATGTAGTGGCCAGGTCTGTAGATACGACCTTTCTTAGCCGCTTTACGTGCCATTTCGCGGATGCTTCTGGCAATATTAAACTTGTCCTCAAAAGCTTCAGGGGTAACATCGGGGGTAATAATATCATCAATGCCGCCTACTTTACGCAGACCTTGTTTTATTTCGTGTGTAATCGTTTCTGTATAAACAAACAGGGGTACAGACTCGAGTAAAGGATTTGAGCGAAGAAATTTCTTAAACTTACTAAGGCCGGACAAACGATGGTCTACAGTATATATAATGAAGGAAGGAATAATTCCATTATATAACTGATCTTTCAATACATTCAGGGATAACTGAGCATTCTGTACTATAAATACGTATTCTTCTGATACATCTGCCAGCCTGTCGAAATAGCTGTTGTTGCCGATACATAGCTTATACCGCTTAACAGTGCTGGATGACAGGGAAATGACCTTCGTTTCAGCCTTCCTCCTTGCCTCTGGTGGATTTAAGGGTAAATTTGATATCATATGTGTTCGGTTTACTTAATTGACGTTAGTCACAATGGTTATTGTATTCTCTCCTGGGGCGTAAATCAACCTGCTATACTCACAGGCTGTCTTGCCATCAGGTATTGATCCACAATCTCAATCAGCCTTACGGGGTCAAAAGGCTTGTTCATTACCCGTGCTACATTTGGATATATAGGTGTATTATTATTTAAGTCCATTCCTGTTAATACTATAATGGGGATATCGCTATACAATGCATTACCTGATAAATTCTTTGCCAGCTGCCATCCGTCAATATTTGGCATTTGTATATCTGTAATAATCATGTCGGGCATATTTCCGTTAGATAACCACATAGTAGCCACCAGTCCGTCTGTAGCCGCAAAAACTTTATATTTATGACCAAGCATTGCTTCAAGTAAAATCCTCATTGGGGCACTATCATCCACTACTAAAATTGTCTTCTTCTTCATTTAACTCCAGTTTAAGAAAATAATAAATCCATGAACTCTCCATTCGTAACAATATGTTACAAAGTGGGTAAATGGTTCTTTCTTGATCTTCCAGGAGGATAAGGTAAAGTGATTATCACCGTGCGAACGTCGTAACCAGAATTGCGGGAACACGCAAATACTGCAACGATAGTTCTTTCAGGATAAATTGGTTTTGCTGAATTTCAGAGGAGATGGTAAAGATTATGTTGGGCTTATCAAAACTCAGGTAAAAATATTTATTATTCCTGAATAGTACAAGAAAATTATCAGAAAGATTTTTTTCTTAACGTAACCCTAAATACTTGATGGCTTTTATTCGAAATCCTGCGTAAAAGTATAATAATAATTATTTTATAATATTATTAATCTGGTAAATGGTCAAGAATTCTTCGTAAACGGTATGAATTGTTCTGTGAACGATATCAAAAAGTGGTTTTCTGTACACGCATCTGTCGAAGCAATAATAATTCTTATTTAAGTTTGTTGCTGTAATGTCCCCCCAACATATTATGCTACTGTCTAAAATTATATTTTTTATAAGTCTTAGTATTCTGTTTTACAACTACTTCGGATATGGCTTACTGTTAGCACTACTAGTGCGTTGTAAGCGCATGCTGCAGCGGGAGAAGCAGGATGACACTGTCTTTGAGCCCACTGTCACCCTCATTATTGCAGCTTATAATGAACACGCATTCATAGACCAGAAGATTCAGAACACATTAGCACTGGACTACCCCGAACAAAAACTGGAGATCATATTTATAACAGATGGTTCCACAGATGGTTCAGAAAAAGTTGTCCAAAATTATCCGCGCATTACATTATTACACGAATACGAACGCAAAGGAAAAACAGCAGCGATTAACAGAGCGATGAGAATAGTAAGGACTCCTTTCGTTATTTTCTGTGATGCAAATACCTTGTTAAATACCGCCGCCGTAAAAAATATTGTGAAACATTACCGGGATGAAAAGACCGGAGGTGTTGCCGGAGAAAAGAAAGTATTAACCACTGATGGAGATAATGCCGCCGCTACAGAAGGTGTTTACTGGAAATATGAATCCCTGCTGAAAAAACTGGATGCCGCCTTTTATACGGTCGTAGGTGCAGCCGGAGAACTATTCTCTGTACGTACCAGCCTGTTTGCCCCGGTTGACACATCTGTTATCCTGGACGACTTCATTATTTCATTAAAGATCAACCAGCAGGGATACCGTATCGCCTATGCGCCTGATGCATATGCCATGGAAAGGCCGTCTACCTCTATTACAGAAGAACATAAACGCAAAGTAAGGATCAGCGCCGGTGGATTCCAGTCTATCGTTATGCTGAAAAGTTTATTGAACGTTTTCCGTTATCCGTTGTTATCATTCCAGTATATATCACATAGGGTGCTTCGCTGGACACTGAGTCCACTCAGTCTCTCTCTGTTGCTGATATCTGCTGCTATACTGACTTTCAGCGCTGCCGGCTGGTTCTATAGTCTCATCTTCTTTGCTCAGATAGGATTCTACCTGTTAGCATTAGGGGGATGGTTCCTGGCCGCTAAGAATATAAAATTCAAGCCTTGTTATATACCGTTTTATTTTACATTCATGAATGTAGCGATATATGAAGGCTTCTTCAGGTACCTTCGGAAACAACAGTCCTCCGTGTGGGAAAAAGCACAGCGGGAAACAACCTATATTAATATATGATTAAATAGTTACCCATGTCATCTTCAGCCAATACTACCCGTATTTCCAGCATGGATGCGCTAAGAGCCCTGGCAATGTTCCTCGGCGTAGTGCTGCATGCTGTAATGGCTTATACGGTAAAACCGTTTGAAGGGATGTACCAGGATCCATTGTACCGTAGCAGCAATTACGACCTGATCTTCTTTTCAATCCATACCTTCAGAATGCAGCTGTTTTACCTGATTGCAGGTTTTTTCTTCCGCCTGCTATATTACCGTATAGGCGTTTCTGCATTTATAAAACACCGTACACAGCGCATACTCGTACCTTTTATCGTTGGTCTGTTCCTCATATTACCGCTTACTTACCTGCCGGATGTATTTTATACGGTAACAGGCCACGGTACACACTTTACCACAAATGACTTTCTGACTATCATACACGACATTTTTATCTGGAGAGGCCCGCTGCATCTATGGTTCCTGTATTACCTGCTGCTGTTTTACGTGATAGGGATTTTTATCATAAAGTGGCGTATCGTACTGGTAAAGGATCTGGAAATACATATCAAACCAGCGCTGATGCTGCCATTGCTCCTTATTATCTCCTTCCTGACACTTATGCTGTTCGACTCACCGTATATACAATATACACCCGGACTTAAACCCCGCGTATCTTATATTTTATACTACGGTCTGTTTGTATATGCCGGTTGGTTACTGCACCGTAATATGAAAGTGTATTTTGCACCATTAAAAAAATACGGATTGTTATTTATGATAACGGGCGCATTTTGTGCATTAGTTGTATACTATTTTGCTTACTTCCCCAATACGGGAAAAGCAATAATTACTGCAGACTGGCAGATTAAATTGTTAATGACGTTAACGACAGTAACATTAGTTTTAGGTTTTTTAGGCGTCTTTTTACGCTATATAAATGCAGAATCACCTGTTATGCGGTACCTTTCAGATGCTTCCTATTGGGTGTATCTTATACATGTTGCAATTGTAGATGCAGTACAGATATGGATGGGGAACACGACGCTATGGGGGCCGCTGAAACCTTTGCTCTGCTTCATTATACCGGTACTCGTTGCGCTTGCCACTTACCAGTTGTTTGTACGGTATACCTTCATCGGATATTATTTACACGGCAGCAGGAAAGCAGTCGAAAACGAAAAAAAAATAATCGCGGGCAGTATGAAGTAATAATTACAAACGATTTGTTAATGTATTAAAAAACATTTGCTTAATTTAATTTTTTCAATACCTTAGCAGCGAATTTTAACCTCACTACCACATCCTCTTTTAAAACCACACCTGATTTTTTTAACCGAATTCCTTAGAGAAGCCGCTCAGTATTGAGTTGGCAAAGTCGTTTTTTATTGTGCCGTAGAGCGCCAGACATACTGGGTAAGTTATTCATCAGTCTATAACTGTAATGCTTATCTATATGAGTAAATTTTACACTTTTTGTCTATTATTAATCATGGGATTCGGCAGCCCCTCAGTCGCCCAGGTTTTTAACTCAGGCGACGCTGTTGTAACATACAATCCCAATAATCCCCCAGAAACCCCGGCATGGGGTACTATTAGTAAGTGGGTTCGCACACTGCGTACTGCCGTGAATTTCACGAATAAAGACTCTTACAAATGTTATTACATCAACGGCATGCCGTTCAGGCTGAAATTTCCCAAAACATATCAGCAGGGTGTTAATGACGGTAAGACTTATCCCATCCTTATCTTTTTCCATGGCCGCGGTGAAAGCGGCGGTATTTATGATAATGAGTATTCTCTTTATCATGGTGGCAGCAGCTTCTGTGCTGCTGTTGACAATGGTAAATTTGATGGATTTATTCTTGTACCACAAAGTACTACGGGCTTCTTCGGAGCACCGCATTATGCGTTTGTTAAGCAGATACTCGATACTCTTATCCAGAGTAATAAACTGGATGAGAACAGGATCTTCGTGAATGGTCTTTCCGGTGGTGGAACAGCTACCTGGGAATTCATGTTTACATATCCCAAAACTGTTGCAGGTTATCTTCCTATCAGTGGATGTTCTATCGCATACAAAGACCAGGTGGACGTATTTAAATACATCCCGATGTGGATCTTCCAGGGCGGATTAGATAACAATCCTCACCCGAACACCACAGCAGCCGTTATGGCTGCTGCACTGGCAGCAGGTGCTAACGTAAAGGAAACAATATATCCTAACGGAGGCCACGGTATCTGGGATAATGCATGGGCTGAAGCAGATTTCTACCCATACCTTACCAGACAGCATAAAGCAAATCCATGGCCGCAGAATGGTCATTATGAATTCTGCCCCGGCGAAACAGTGAATACCACACTGGGCCTCACAGCAGGTTTCGACGGATACGAATGGCGCAAGGATGGTGTAACCATTCCCGGTGCCAATTCAAATGAATTAGTGGTAACCGACTTCGGTACTTACGATGCAAGAATTAAAAGAGGCACAACATGGTCTCCATGGTCTCCTACCCCGGTAGTAGTAAAAATAAAGGCGGCTACTCAAACACCTCCTATCACTGTTTCCGGTTTAATGAGTAACGTAATCCCGGCTACTGATGGTAAAACATTTGTTACGCTGACACTGCCATCAGGATATACTTCTTACCTCTGGCAGAAAGTAGGTGATACCACTACGCTGGGTACCGGACAAACACTGGATGCCAGCACTCCCGGTCAATACCAGGCGAAAGTAACTGAACAATACGGCTGTTCCAGCGCGTTCTCTGCTCCTTTTACAGTAATACCTGCCAATGGTACCAACGCGCCTTCACCGGCTGTAGGACTCACTGCAAGTGCTATTTCCAAAGTGGCGGTTACGCTCGACTGGACAGACAATCCAAATACTACGTATAATGAAACCGGTTATGAGATCTACCGTTCGTTAACGGCTGGCGGACCTTACACACTGGTGAATATTACTGCTGCCAATGCGGTAACATATACAGATGCCGGACTAAACGCCAATACAAAATATTTCTACGTTGTACGTGCGGTGAATGGCACCGGCGCGGCTGCTTTAAGTAATGAAGCAAATACACAAACACAGGTAGATGCATCAGCACCAACAGCACCGACCAACCTTGTGGTAACCGGTACTCAGGCTACTGCAGTATCCCTGGATTGGGGACCATCTACGGATGATGTAGGCGTATACAAATACGATATCTATGTCAACGGTCTTAAATCATATACTGTTGATAACGACGTTACCGACTTCACCGTTTACGGTCTGAAGAATGATACCATCTACACCTTTGTGGTAAAAGCAAGGGATGCAGCGGGCAATTCTTCAGCACGCAGCAACCAGGTAAGTTCAGGCGCATATATTAACGGACTGGCTTACAGGTATTATACCGGTACATGGACTACATTACCGGACTTTAATGCAATGACACCGGATGCTACAGGTTATTCTGCCATACCCGATCTTAGCGTACGTACACAGGACGATTACTTCGGCTTCGTATGGGAAGGATATATCCGTATCCCTGTTTCCGGGAATTATACTTTCGTTACCAATTCAGATGCTGGCAGCAGACTGTGGATTGATACCAAGTACAATGCAGCAGCTACCCCATTGGTAGATAATGATGGTGTACATAGTGCACGGGACAGAGAAGGTACCACCTACCTCACTGCTGGTATGCACCAGATAGCGATAGCTTTCTTTGAAGGTACAGGTACACAGGCTTTGACTGTTTCATGGAAGAATACCGCCAATGGTATCACCAGTAAAACACAGATCATTGCCGACTACTATAAAGAAATAGTACCTGCAATTCCAACCGTGCCTAAAACTCCCGGTAATCTCCTGGTAACAGCTTTATCTTATAATAAGATAGGACTCACCTGGGCAGACAGCAGCAATAACGAAACTGGTTTTGAGATTTACCGTGCTACCAGTTCTACCGGTCCATTCGTTTCCATTGCAACAGTAGCTGCAAATCAAACTGCTTATACTGACAGCAACCTGGTAGCGCAAACCACTTACTATTATCGCCTGAAAGCGATCAATAAGTATGGCGATTCCGGTTTAAACTTCAATGAAAGCGGTGGATTCCAATATGGAATATACCCAGGTAACTGGACTTCTCTGCCTAGCTTCAACTCCATCACTCCTCTTAAAACAGGCTGGGTGAGTAATACAACGCTGGATGTAAGAGACCGTGAAACCAATTACGCGCTTAAGTTCTCTGGATACATTAATATTCCTGCAACAGGAACTTACACCTTCTACACAGCTTCTGATGATGGAAGTGCATTGTATATAGGTGGCTTTGCTTCAGGCAACCTTGTAGTAAATAATAACTTCGCCCAGGCTACAACTGAACGCTCCGGTACCAAAACACTTACCAAAGGCAGGTACCCGATCTATATAACATACTTCCAGGGAACAGGCAGCTATGCACTATCTGCCAGTTATGCAGGCCCGGGTATGACTAAACGCCTCATGGCTGACAGTACTTTCGGAAATCCGAAAATGCTTGCAACCACATTGCCAATGCCTGCAGTGCCTAACCGTCCCGGACAGGTGGCACTCACCCCTCTCAGTTCTTCAAAGATCCTGCTGGTGTGGAATGATAATTCTACAGATGAAACACAGTTTGAGATCTTCAGATCTGTAAATGACAGCAGTAACTATAAACTATACGCAACAATAGGTGCGAACGCTACCGCACAGGCCAGCTTCACAGACTCCAGCCTGTTCGCAAATGTTACCTATTTCTATAAAGTACGTGCGAAGAACGCAGGTGGTACTTCAATATTCGGTCCTGGTAATGTTACCACTACCCTGAACAACCTTCCGGTTCTTACCCAACTGGTAAGCCGTTCAGTAAGATATGGTACATCACTGTCTCTGAACCTGACCGCTACCGATGTTGACGGAGAAACACTCACATTGGCTGCTACTAATCTGCCAGCCTTTGCTACATTCGCAAATACTGGTGCAGGTGCTGCTACACTGACATTCAACCCGGCCGTTTCCGACCAGGGTACCTATCCGAATATCACTGTAACAGCAACCGATCAGCACAGCGGTGTTGCCACTACATCTTTCACTTTATCAGTAAATGATAACTATTCTCCTGTAATCGCCAATGTTGCCAATGTATCACTGAACGAGAACACTACCTCTTCTGTAAGCCTTACTGCTACAGACGCGAACACAGAAACAGTGACCTGGACAACAACCGGTCTGCCTGCCTTTGCCACCTTTGTTCCTTCAGGTAACACAGGTATAGTAAACCTGGCTCCTGGTTATACCGATGCTGGTGTTTACAATGTAACATTACAGGCTGATGACGGCCGTGGTGGTATCGATACCAAAAACTTCACCATCACCGTGGTGGATGTGGATCCAAGCCGTACTATTTATGTGAACTTCTCCGATGGTTCATATCCTCCCGGCTCTCCATGGAACAGCACCAACAAACAGCCTGTTCTGAACGATCTGTTCCCGAACCTGCTGGATCAGAGCGGTGTGGCTACCACTGTAGGTATCAAGATCGTGAGCAACTGGTCTGCTATCGGTAACGGTTCCAACTACTATGGTGCTTCTACTGGTAATAACACTGGTGTATATCCGGACAACGTGATGAAAACTGCTTACTGGAGCAACACTACCAAACAGACATTCAAACTGTATGGTCTGAACAGCACCAGCAAGTACAGCTTCACCTTCTTCGGTTCCCGTGGAGATGTTACAGATAACCGTATGACCAACTATACAATTGGTACTACTACTGTATCATTACAGGCAGCATCTAACAAAACAAATACAGTCGCTATTAATAATGTTTCACCAGACGCTAATAACGAAATCAGCATCGATCTGCAGAATGGTACAGGCTCTGTATATTCTTACATCAATGCGATGGTAGTGAAAGTGGGTTATGATGATGGCAACCCTCCTGCCCGTCCAACCAACCTGGCAGTACAAAGCGCTGCTTCTGGTGTAGCTCTTAGCTGGAAAGACGTAGCATTTAACGAAACAGGTTACGAAATATACCGTGCAGACGTCAGGGCTGGCGCTTATGCTTTGCTGACTCCTGTAGCTCCGGCAAATGCTGTTGCTTATACAGATACTTCTGCAAAGGCAAACAAACAATACTTCTACGCTATCAGGGGAATCAACTCTCATGGAGCTTCCGCTTACTCTGATACTGTAACGATTACTACCGGTAATAACAATCCTAAACTGGATAGTATTGCAGGAGTAACAATGAAGAATAACGATACAGTAACTATCAATCTGCGTGCTACTGATGATGCTGGTGATATCCTTACCTTAAAAACAACCAATCTGCCTTCATTTGCTAAACTGACAGATAACGGAGATGGTACAGGTACTATCAAAATCATCCCCGCAGCAGGTAACATAGGCAGATACAGCAACATCAATGTTACTGTTAATGATAACAATGGTGGTAGTACTACCAGAACGTTCAGCCTGTATGTAAGGGATAAGAACCTGACCTCTGTGTATGTACACTTTAACCAGACATTGCCTGCTGATGCACCATGGAATAACTTTAACTCTTATCCGGGTGTGGGTGCTGCCATCTCTAATCTGCAGAATGAAATCGGTGTAGCTACACCATTCAAGATCCAGTTGCTGGATGCCTTCACCGGTACCAACACAGCTGGTGCAACTACCGGCAATAACAGTGGTGTATATCCTGATAACGCAATTGCAGGAAACTACTATACCAGTGAAGCTACTGCCAGAAGAATAAGCATCACGGGATTACCAACTACCTACCGGTATAACCTGGTATTCTTTAACAGCCGTACAGGTAATGATAACAAGAATACAGACTTTACCGTTGGCAGCAACACTGTAACACTGAATGCTGCTAATAACAACACCAATACCGTACAGATAAATGGTATTGCTGCAGATAGCACCGGTGCAATCAACTTCACCGTTAAACAATCTGTTGGTGCTGCTTACGGATATATCAATGCCGTTGTTATCCAGTATTACACAGATAATGGTACGCCACTTAGTCCAAGTAATGCTACTGCTGTGGCTTCATCCAAGACCAGCATTCAGCTGAAATGGATGGACAACTCAAACAACGAAACAGGCTTTGAAGTATGGCGTTCTACTGATAACAGCAACTTCACGCTGCGGGCAACTGTTGCCAATAACGTGAACACATTTGCTGATGCGGGTCTTGGTACAGATTCACGTTACTACTACAAAGTACGTGCACTGAAAGACACTGCTAAATCGGACTTCACCAATGTAGCTACTGCTGCTACCTTCATCAGTGCAGTGTACATCAACTGTAACGTTTTCGATCCTGCAGCTATTCCATGGAATAACACAAACTCCATACCTGCTCAGGGACTTGAATTCCCGGATCTGAAAGATGACAACTGGAACAATACAGGTATGACGATGGTGATCGACAAAGCTTTCACCGGCGATAATCCTTTCGGTATGAACACCGGCAATAACTCCGGTATTTATCCTGATAACGTTCTGCGCAGCACTTACTGGGTAGATATTAATGAACAGGGTCGCTTACGCATCAAAGGTCTGAACCTGGCAAAACGATACAACTTCGTATTCTTTGCCAGCAGGGACGGAAGCGGTGACAGGACCAGCAACTATACCATTAATACAACTACAGTATCATTGAATGCCGGTTATAATACAATGAATACCGCGCAGATCAATGAGGTAGTTCCTGATGCAAATGGTGAGGTGCTGATTACAGTAATGGCTGGCGGAGCGTCTATCTACGGCTATATCGGTGCCCTGGTAATACAGGCTTACACACCGGAAGCCAGCCAGCTTGATCAGTCGCTGCTGATGGCTAAAAATGCAAATCCGTTACTGACAAATGGCCTGTTAAAGAATGCAGTAAGTAATGTAACCATTACCAGAGTATTCCCGAATCCGTTCGACAGCCAGGTAACACTGGATCTTAACAACAGCGGTAAAACCAGCGGAAACTTAACCGTTTCCATCCTGGATATGAACGGCAGACTTATCTACACGAAGGTAGTACCTGGTGTATCAGGATCTCAGAGAATAACACTGGATCTTGGAACTTCACAAATCCCAAGTGGACCTTGTCTGCTGAAAGTAATGGAAGGAGATAATTTGTTGAAAACTGTTAAACTGATAAAAAACTGGTAACCATTCTTAATTGATTAATTTTTAAATTTTACCGAAAAGGTCCGGTGCAAACCGGATTTTTTCGGGTTTTTCAGATTAGATTATTTTACACTTTAAAGTAACCGTCAATATGGACTTGATTTATTTGTTTAAATCATTAATGCGAAGAAAATGGTTTATTATTATTAGTACACTAATGGCTGTACTGGCGGCATTTTTGTTAACCCTTGAACAAGAGAAATTATACAAATCTGTTGCACAAATTGCTACCGGTTTTACCATGAGTGATCAGGTGAAACTAAAAGAAGAAAGTTTCAATATCTATGAGATAGATGTGAAATTCAATAACGTGATCGAAGCACTGAAATCACCCCGTGTTTTAGGGATGACCTCTTATAACCTGATGCTGCACGATCTGGAAAATCCGGATAAAGCGTTTCGTGTACTAAGCGTGGAAGACAAAAAGAATAACATCTACCGTCAGCTCGACAGAGCAAAGGCCATTACCATTCTCAATAAAAAGTACAACGAAGAACAACTGCTTAGCTCTTACGACCCGGAAGAAAGAAAGATCCAGGAATTGCTGAAGATCTACAGGTATGATCTGGAAACACTGCGTTATGTATTATATGCAGGCCGTGTGCAGCGTACGGACTTTATCGATATTCAATACCGTTCTATCAATCCGGAACTGTCTGCCTATATCGTAAACCAGGTATGTACAGAATACCTGCGTAACTATGAGTCCAGCAGAAACCAGCTAACCGTTCAGAACATTGAAACGCTGAAGAAACTAGTAGATCAGAAAAGAGATGAACTGGATGCCAAGATTGCCAATATTAAAGTAATGGGTACCCTCGATGTATCCGTAGAAAGCTCCAGCAAACTGGAACAGATCAGTAACTTTGAGAACAGGCTGGCAGATGAAAAGAGCTTAAACAATAGTGCACTGCTTACTTTACAGCAGATCAATACGAGATTGTCGGAAATGAGTAAGAGTAACAGTCAGACCTCTTCCTCTACCTCTGCGATGAATACGGAACTGACTACCCTGCGTACGCAGATGAATGAAGCCTATTCCGATTATGTAAACAAGGGCGGTAATGATGCAACGCTGTACGCTAAGTACCAGACACTGAAAAACGATTATAAAACAAAGCTCACTGCAATGGCTTCTGCTGCGCCCACTACGGCTACAGGTGGTAACACACTGGCTGATTTACAGCAGAAGAAAAGCGACCTGGAACTACAGGTAAAAAGCAGCGCACAGAATATAGAGGCCTACGAACAGAAGATCCGCCAGCTGAACAGCAGCATGGGTGCTGCCGCTTCCCGTGGCGCCAACAACCTCGCCTTACAGAAAGAAGTGGAACTGGCACAACAGGAATATGAAAGCATCAAATCCCGTTACGATGCCGCTGTAAATAACAAGGTCGCACCAATGGATAACTTCCATCAGATCCTGTTTGGTCAGCCTGCCGTAGAACCGGAGCCATCAAAACGACTCATCATCATCGCATTGGCAGGTATGTCCATGCTGGTTTTCTGTTGTATCGCCATCATCTTCCTGGAGTATGTGGACCTTTCTATCAAAACACCTACTCAGTTCATGAAAGTACTGGAACTGAAACTCCTTGGTGTAGTGAATCGCATCCACTTTAAACATATTCCGCTGGAACAGATCTTCACCGATCCACATCTGAAAAAACATAATACTGCGATATTCCGTGAACTGCTCAGAAAACTGCGCTTTGAAATGGAAGACAGTGGCAAGAAGATTTTCCTTTTCACCAGCGCCAAACCACGCGAAGGGAAATCTACTATCATCAAAGCCCTGGCTTACAGTTTAAGCCTCAGTAAAAAGAGCGTACTCATTATCGATACGCAGTTTCCAAATAATTCACTGACCCGCGATTTCGGTGCACAACCCGTACTGGAATCATTCAGTTCTTCTGTAGAAGATTTCCATGCAGACTCAATCAAACAACTGGTAACTGAATCACCATTGCCTGGTGTGTTTGTAATTGGATGCGAAGGCGGAGAATACACCCCTTCAGAAATACTGAAGCCGGGCAACATGCTGGAATACCTGAAAACACTCACTCATCAGTATGATTATATCCTGATGGAAGGTGCTGCGTTGAATGATCGTTCAGATAGTAAGGAACTGATGAAATATGCAGAAATTATTATCGCTGTTATTTCTGCCAGGTCCAGTGTGAAACAAACAGATAAGGAAACTATTATCTTCCTGCAAAACCTCAATGAGAAATTAGGTGGCGCTATCCTCAATTTTGTTGAACCAGAAAACATCGATATATAATGAGCGCCGCGCTTCCAAATCTTAAAGGTAATCGCCTTGCATGGATAGACTATGCAAGGGGCATTGCCATTATACTGGTACTATACCGTCATATCTTTGAAGGTATATCCCGCTCTGGTGTAGAAGCGGCTCAGTATAGCTGGCTGGAGCATGCGAACATTATCTTTTACAGTTTCAGGATGCCGCTGTTCTTCATTCTGTCTGGTGTATTCATCGCAAAAAGCCTGGCTAAAAGGGGAGTGAAAAGTTTAATCATCAATAAGGTGAGTATCCTTTTATACCCATACCTGCTATGGTCTGTTATACAGATCACACTGCAATTGCTGTTGGGGAAATATGTAAATGCCAACCGCAGCTGGATAGATTACGGATATGTGATATTATATCCAAGGATGATTGATCAGTTCTGGTACCTGTACGCACTGTTTAATGTAACAGTGATCTATATACTTACAAGGGAAAAACTGCACTTCAAAGTTTGGCATCAACTGATCATAGGTTTTATACTGTACATATTCTCCGATTATGTTTCCGTTAAGCAGATAGACCTGGGTTTTCTCTATGACATCTGTCACTTCTACCTCTTCTTCGCTATCGGAGAGCTGGTAGCAGATAAGATCCTGGACAGCAGTAAATACCCGGTATACAGCTCCTGGAAATTATTCGCCTGTCTCCTGCCCTTCTTTGTAATCGGACAATATTACTTCCTGTACAGCAACCTGGCCATGAAGGATAACCTGTTTGTAGAACAACACCAGCCCTTACTGTTTGCAGTAATCGCTCTGGTGGGATGTGCATTCATGATCAATATTTCATTTATCCTGCAACGTTACGACAGCTTTAAACTGTTACGCGTTGCTGGTTTTCATTCATTGTACATCTATGTATCACATGTGCTGGTAGCATCTGCGGTACGCATGGTACTTGTGAAAGTCTTTGGCCTTACCTGGTTACCGGCATTATTGCTGATCTGCCTGTGTTTTGCCGTAGTGATCCCTATACTGCTATACAAGTTTGCAATGCGCATCGGCGCATGGTGGCTGTATAGCCTGGAAAGGCCTGTGCAATTAAAAACAGTACGAACCAACTAAAATGAGTGACCCAAAATACACCTACTGGCTGAAATCCGGCATATACAGCGGATTACAGAAAATCGCAGTACTACTGTTCGGTATAGGAAGCGTGCTGGTATTAACCCGCTCACTGACTAAATCCGACATGGGTGTCTGGAATCTGTTTCTTGTATACACGGGTATCATCGAAATCGTCAGACAATCACTGATCAAAAATGCAGTGATTAAATATATCAATGGCCATCAGGCAGAGGAACATCCACATATACAATCTGCGGCTCTCTACCTCAATATCAGCATCACCCTGCTGATAGGATTGCTGATAGCTGTATTTATGCATCCGGTAAGTATCTTACTGAAAGCGCCTTCGCTTGCCATGGTGATGTATCTCTTCCTGCCAGGTTTACTGTTGCTCATTCCATTCTCACACTTTGAATGGACACAGAACGCGAATGCGGACTTCAGAGGTATCTTCTGGGGTTACCTGAGCAGACAGGGAATCTCTTTCCTGCTCATTGTATTCCATCTCCTGTTCATAGGTAACATTTCACTCACTTACCTGATCTGTTATTTTGATGCAGGACTTTTATGCGGCACACTGGTATCTGCCTTCTTTGCAAGGAAGTTCCTCTATCGTAATATGAAACTCAACAAAGCATGGTTAGGAAAACTATGGCACTTTGGAAAGTTCGTATTCGGTACAAACATCAGCTCTTCCATTTTCCGCAATACAGACCAGTTTATCATTTCATCTTACCTGTCTACTTCCGCCGTAGCATTGTATGGTGTTTGCCTGCGCATCTCCAACCTGGTGGATGTGCCTTCACAGGTACTGGGAGATATCCTTTTCCCCAAGACAGCGAAGATGATGGAAGACGGTAACATGGAGATGGTAAAGTACTACTACGAAAAAGCAGTAGGCTCCATACTGGGTATTGCCATACCTGCCAGTCTCGTGATTATGCTCCTGCCCAAACTGATTATAACGATCATCGCCGGACATAAATACCTGGATGCAGTACCTATCCTGCAGGTAACAATTTTCTATGGTCTGTTCCTTCCCTTTATCAAACAGTTCGGAACTATCATGGATTCTATCGGTGCACCTAAAACAAACTTTCTTGTCAATACAATAGTAGCTGCCTGCAACATCTTCATCTGCATGTATTTTACCCGTCAGATGGGATTAATGGGCGCGGCTTATGGCACCATGACTTCCTACAGTATCTGTTTCATCATCACACAGGTGATCCTTTACCGTAAGTTGAATGTAAACCTGCTGAACGTATTCAAATACTGCCTGCAGTTCTATCCTGAAATGTTATCTGTTGTTCAGCAACGTTACTTCTTAAAATGGAAAACACGATGATCAGGAACAGGGACATTATTGTAGTAGGCTTACAGGCCTGGGATATAAAAATCGGCAGCAACTGTAAGAACATGGCACTGGAAATGTCACGTCACAACCGTGTGTTGTATGTAAACCGTGCGCTCGACAGGATCTCTGCACTACGCACACCAAAAGATGAAATGGTGCAGACCCGTCTCAACAGCCTGCATGGTAAAGCCAACGACATCAACCCGGTGAATGATACTTTGTGGACACTGGACCCGAGGACCGTTCTCGAATCCATCAACTGGATCCCTTTCCCGGGTATATTCGACCGCTTTAATTATATCAACAATAAACGACTGGCTAAAGAAATCAACCAGGCAACAAAAAGACTGGGATTTAAAGACACCCTTCTTTTCATTGATAACGACTTTTTCCGTGCAGTGTATTTTCCGGAGTTACTGGATGGTGTACAGGAAACCATCTATTACATCAGAGATAAACTTACCAGTCAGCCCTATTTCAAAAAGCATGGGGCCCGGCTGGAAGCAGCACTGATGAAGAAGTCTACCATCGTAACAGCTAACTCGGCTTACCTGGCACAATACGCACAGGAGCATAACGAACTGTCTTTTGATATAGGACAGGGTTGTGACTTCGACTGGCTAAAAGCACCGGTACCGGGAACACCTGAAGATGTAAAGGCTATACAAAGGCCCATTATAGGCTACGTAGGGGCGTTACTGGCTGCAAGGCTTGATATTACCCTGCTGGAAGATATTGCAGCGCAAATGCCCTCCTGGAACCTTGTTCTGGTAGGACCGGAAGATGAGGCCTTCCGTAAAAGCAAATTACACCAGCTGCCAAATGTCCATTTCACGGGTAATCGCCCACCGGAACAACTGCCAGCCTACATCAACAGTTTTGACGTATGCATCAATCCGCAGGTGATCAACGATATGACCATCGGGAACTACCCGCGCAAAATAGACGAATACCTGGCACTGGGTAAACCGGTAGTGGCAACAGATACCGCCGCCATGCAGATGTTTGCGCCTTACGTATACCTCTGCGCTAACCGTGAAGAGTACATCGGCAGGATCACCGCTGCATTACAGGAAGACACACAAAGCAGCATCAGGGTAAAACGGGTAACATTTGCCTTATCCCACACCTGGGAGAATTGTGTAGCTGAAATGGGAAAACATTTGCAAAACGCATTATTATGACAGACAACAGATTCTCGGACGACCGGATACTGGAAATCATCGTGCTGACATTCATCGCACTCACCATGATCTTCCTTTTTTTGAAAGTAGTGTTTTTCTGAAACAAGATGATATTATGAGCATAGCTTATTCACATAAAACGAAGTGGTTTAAAGGAGCCAGATTACTGGACTCTCCTCTGGCATATGCTGTCATGCTACTGATTGCAGTAGTATTTAGTCTGGTAATAGGATTTGGCGATTACCGCTTTGGATTCATCATCATTGCAGGACTGATAGGAGCCGCCCTTACGCTGATAGCCCTGTTTAATACACGAATGGGATTTATTATCACAATGGTGTTTTCCTTCTTCATGTTCTACTTCAAGCGCTTCACAAATGATGACGTACCCACGGGTGTAGTGGTGGATGTATTGCTTGCGGTAACATTTATAGGCGCTTATTACAAGAAGACCATCCATAAACAACGTTTATGGCAATACTTCAACAGTCCTATCACCTACGTCTATATTATTAATTTCGGGTTCCTGATGATTGAACTATTCAATCCATCTATGTATTCGGTAGCAGGCTGGGTTTTCACCATGAGGAAATTCCTGAATTTCGTCATGATCTATTTCGTAGGGCTGCACGTCTTTAACACTAAAAAAGATGTACAGGATTTTATGAAACTGTGGTTATTCCTTTCCATCCTCGCCGGAATATACGGATGCTTTCAGCAATGGTTCGGATTACTGGGTTTTGAAAACGACTGGGTGATGAGTGATCCTATCAGGTACAAACTCTATTACCAGGGTGGTGAGATCCGTAAGTTTTCCTTCCTCTCCGATCCTACTGCTTATGGCATCCTGATGGCTATCAGCATCGTATACGGAATAGTTGCAGCACTGAATGAAGAAAGGCCAAAGCGGCGCTGGCTGCTTATATTCGGCATTATATTCATGACACTGGGTATGGCATATTCCGGTACCCGTACCGCTTACTTTATCATTCCTGCCGGACTCTGTATCTACGCATTAATGACCATCACCAACCGTAAAACACTGCTCTTTATGGCAGGTTTTATACTGTTCTTCGTGGCATTGATCTTTGGTCCTTTTTACAGTAATAATACCGTCAACCGTGTACGTACATCGTTCCAGCTCACTGATGATGAATCGATGAACGTACGTGACAATAACCGTGAAATGATCCGGCCTTATATGCACAGTCACCCGTTAGGTGGTGGTGTAGCTACCAGTGGCGTATTAGGATTACAATACAATCCGGGGCATCCCCTGGCAGGGTTTCCGCCGGATAGTGGTTATCTGCGTGCAGCGCTGGAAACCGGCCCTATTGGTCTCGCATACACATTGTTCATGTTCTTTACCATGCTGCAGGTAGGCGTACGTAATTACTACGCCAGCAAGTCCAAAGAAATAAGGACGATCTATGTGGGCATTGTAGCCGGCCTGTTTGCCTATATGATCGCACAATATGCACAGGTGGCAATAGGTCAGCTGCCCGGCGCCTTTTTCTTTTATGGCACAATGGCCGTCATCGTAAAACTTAAAAATTTCGAACAAACCTCATAAACAACGTCTGCTAAAAGATTAAAAACAACAACAACATGAAAAAGAACTTGATTTGCTCATCTCTGCTAATTATTGCTGCCTTAGGACTGAAGGCACAAACAACCAAGCCAGTGAAAGATGCTACACAAGATGATATCAAAAACAAACTGGTACAACTGGCATACAACAATCCATCCATAAAAGTAAGAGACTACGAAAGAGATAAAACCGTAGCCGAATTACACAAGGCAGGCGCTAACTGGCTCAACTATGTAACATTAAGTGCCAACCTTAATGAGGTGACCCTGAAAACATACAAAAGCAGCAGCACTACCGATATCCGTAACCAGATCTATTATCCGCTGTGGAACGTGGGTATCAATGTACCATTAGGTTCCCTGGTAGGTAAAGGCAGTGATGTAAAAGTTGCCCGTAAAAATGTGGACATCGCTACAGCAGAACAGGAAGTAGCAAGACGTCAGGTGAAAGCAATGGTACTCTCTAAATACCACGATTACCTGATGACCAAAGAAATGCTGACTTTACAGAACGAGATCACTGAAGATGATTACACAGCTTTTCAGACAGCAGAAACCAAACTGGCAAGCGGTAGTATTTCTTACGAATCGTATACCAGCACGTCTCAGCGTTATAACGACGACAGAAACAAAAAACTGTCACTGGAAAGGGATTTAAGCAATGTTAAACTGGAAATAGAAGAGATTATCGGTGTGAGACTGGAGGATGTTATCGCCCAGTAATTATTAAGATTAATTGATTATCATGTTGAAAACAATTCGTGCTTTTTTAATACTGCTTTTTATCTGGTGGCTGCAGGCTCCCTCCACTGCATTTGCTCAACGTCATATGGACAGTATTATGGTGAATGTTACGGCATGGGGTAAAGTACATGCCTTACTTGCCCTGCCCGATGAATATGCAAAAACGAAAAAAGATTACCCGTTGATTATTTTTCTGCACGGAAAAAGCAAATCGGGTAACAACCTGCAAAAGTTGCTACTGGAAGGTATCCCCTACTGGATTAACAACGGTGAGAAAATGCAAGCCGTAAATCCGGCAGATGGCAAATTATACAAGTTTATAGTAGTGGCTCCCCAGGCTCCGAACTGGGGATTAAAACCGGATGAGATAAGACGCATGCTGGATGATGTGGAGAAACGCTACCGTATAGACCGTTCCCGTATCTATCTTACAGGTTATAGCGCCGGTGGCTGGGCAAGTGTAATGGCAATCACTGATAACGCCGCCCTCTCTGCCCGTTTCGCTGCAGCAGTGCCGATGTCAGTTGCATCTATTGACGATAAAAATCTTACACAGTTCAAACTGGTGGCTGATGCCAATATCCCCTGCTGGTATCTGGCGGGTACAGAAGAACTGCATTTCCTGGAAAATTGTGAACGCTACAAAGACAGCACTAATACCTACAAGCCTAACCTGGCTAAAGTAACAGTACTGGATGGCTTTGCACATCACAGCTGGAAAGAACAATACGATACGGCGTACAGGAAATATGGCATGAACATTTACGAATGGATGCTTCAGTATAAAAAGTAATATTAATTTTTACATCCCCCCAATGAGAGTACATTTTAAAAATTTAGATGCTATACGATTCCTGGCTGCCTTCCTGGTGGTCATGCATCATATGCAGTATTTCAAAGTTGAAGACGGTGTATCTTCCTGGCGCTTCTTAAGTCATTTCCTGGAAGACGCAGGTCGTGTAGGTGTGAACCTTTTCTTTGTACTCAGCGGATTCCTGATCAGCTATCTGCTGATGAAGGAAAATGATCAAACGGGGGGAATTAATTTTAAGAACTTTTATATCAGGAGAATACTGAGGATATGGCCTTTGTATCTTGCCTATGGTATTATACTGACCGTACTCTCTCCTTTTATCATGCATAAACTGGGAATAGCCGCACTCGGTGATAGTCATACTATCCTCACCAACCTGCTGTTCCTTTTATTATTTGCGGTAAATATCCAGCTGGCATTTTTCCCTTATAACAAAGGGATCCTTGAAATAACATGGTCTGTTTGTATAGAAGAACAATTCTACCTGATATGGCCTTTGTTACTGATATTGTTCAGGAAAAGACTGAAGCTGTTATTCGTGGTAATGTTAAGCATAGGTTTCCTGTGTAAGACACTCTGCCTGGTATTGCCTTATTTCTTCCCTGCTAAATTTACAGTACTGCAGCTGTTTGGTATCAACTACGTATTGCTGTTTGATAAACTGGAATTGTTCGGGATGGGAATGTTTGCTGCATACATGCTGTTCAACAGGGAATCCTACAGCAAATTATTCGACGCCATACTGAAGCCGGGTATACAATGGTTCATGCTGATCATTACTGTTCTTGTAATGTTATCTGTTATCAAAGTACCTATTCTCAGTAAGTATTATTACGATCACTTTATTCACGCAGCGCTTTTCGGCTACCTGATGCTGATGGCGGTGGCCCCCAATAGTATACTGCACCTGGAATATCCTCTGCTCAAAGTATTGGGAAAGGTTTCTTATGGTATCTACCTTTTTCATGCACCCGTTTGCCAGTTGCTCCTGATTGTTTTCATGAAGGTATTTGGTCATGCGCCGAATGTAGCGGTATATGAAATATTGTACCCGTTGACGGGCCTGATTGCTACCTGTGGTGTAGCATATCTGTCATACGAACTGTATGAAAAACACTTCCTGAAATTAAAAACCAAGTACTCTGCCATTCAAACCTATGTCACAGAGAAGAGGCTGCCCCGTTTACCCGGGACAGCCTCCTGATTATTCCGAAAGTGATCCAGCCGGGGTAACCCCGGCGGATCTTTCGGGTAGCATAGGTTATTAATTGGCCTTCACAAATTTACTGGACAGGTTCATTGTTTTCCCGTCAGAGATTTGCATAATATAGATACCGGAAGAAAAACTACTTACATCTATATCTTTGGAAACTGTTGATACGGTACCAAGATCATAAGTACCTCTCATAGTACCGGTGCTGGTGTAAATATTAATAATGATCCTGCTTGTTTCTGCCAGCGTCAGTCTTACATGCAAGGTGGTAGTCGCAGGATTTGGATAAACCTGTAAACTTACTGTTACTCCGGCAACACCGGTTTTATTGCCTACAATGATGGTAACATCATCTGTATCTGTATTACCATACGTATCTGTTACTGTTAAACGGAACACATAAGTGCCTGTTGCGGAAAAAGTAACAACAGGTTGCTGTGCTGCTGGATTCAGAATATTTGAACCGGCAGGGCCACTCACCAGTACCCAGTTGTAGGCAGATACGTATCCACCTGTAGCATAGGAAGAAGAACCATCCAATGTTACCATGTTAGTACTGGGATAACTGATTGTCTGATCAGCACCTGCATTTGCCACCAGTACATTGGCCGGATTTGGTTTTACAATAATCGATTTATCATCTGTAGATGTAGCACCATTATTGTCTGTCACCGTTAACCGGAACACATACGTACCTACGGTTGTTAACTGGTTCAGGTCGGTAGCCACCGCAGTGGGTTTTACGATCGAAGCCGTAGAAGGGCCTGATACCTGTGTCCATTTGTAACTTGTTATAGTGCCATCAGGATCAGTAGAAGCAGCTCCTGTTGCATCGGAATTGTTCTGTGGCTGGGTAATGGTTACGTCAGCACCTGCATTTGCTACCGGCGCTTTATTGCTCGAAACGGCCGCCGCTTTTACAATCACGCTTACCTGCGCAGTGTCTTTAGCGCCTTTATCATCTGTAACGATCAGTCTGAACACATAAGTACCTGCTGTAGTCAGCTTACTCACGGTTGGCTTGGCAATAGTAGCAGTAGTAATCGTTGACGTCACCGGGCCGGAAGATTGCGTCCAGGCGTATGAAGCAATGGTACCGTCTGCATCTGTAGCGGAACCGTTTAAAGTAGCCTGGGATGTTGGTAAAGTGATGGTGATATTAGTACCCGCACTCGCAACCGGAGGTTTATTGGCAACAACAGTAGCCGCTTTTACGATCACACTTACCTGTGCGGTATCTTTAGCGCCTTTATCATCTGCAACGATCAGTCTGAACACATAAGTACCTGCTGTAGTCAGCTTACTCACGGTCGGTTTGGCAATAGTAGCAGAAGTAATCGTTGACGTAACCGGGCCAGACAATTGCGTCCAGGCGTATGAAGCAATGGTACCGTCTGCATCTGTAGCGGAACCGTTTAAAGTAGTCTGGGAAGTGGGTAAAGTAATGGTGATATTACTACCCGCACTCGCAACCGGCGCTTTGTTGGCAACAACAGTAGCTGCTTTTACAGTAACAGTTACCTGGTCTGTAGCGGTAGCCCCCTTGTTATCAGTAACTGTCAGCTTAAAAACATAAGCACCTGCAGTAGCCAGTTTGGTAATAACCGGTTTCGCAACAGCAACGGTTGTAATAGTAGCGGTCACCGGGCCGGATACCTGTGTCCAGGCATAAGAAGCAATCGTTCCATCAGGATCAGTAGAATTGGAACCATCCAGCGTAACGGTGGCAACAGGTAAAGTGATGGTGATATCAGTACCTGCGCTGGCTACCGGAGCAACATTCGTTACGGTACCGGAAGAATATTCATCCGCACCTACATCATATCCTGCTCCCTGTGGTCTTGCTTCATTATCGATGTCGTATTTGAAATAAGCGCTCAGGTCCTTCCCCTTGTCTATTACAGGAGATCCCAAAGCCAGGTGGAAGTTCTTACCCGCAGCATCTGCAAATTTAACGGTGGCTACATCTCCATAATTAAGGTTGTTTGCAGAAATATAATCCATACCCGCATCGAAAGACAGATAAGAAAGTGTGCCTCTTGATGATAATGATCCTGGTGTTACCAGCAGGTTATTATAAAACAGGTTGCCTTTAGCTACTGTGCCAAAGCTGTTCTGGAAACGGATAGCATCCCTTCCTGAATTAATTACGGTGTTATTGAAACCATATACCTGCAATGGCACATAGTTATTCTTGGTAGGTCTGTCATCGATAAATATAGCATCCTGTCTGACACTGGTGCCATCCCATCCTGCATCGCTCACTATATTATTATACACGTAACAAAGGCCGGTACCGAATACTTCGATACCATTACCGGTACCTTTAATGACAGTGTTGTTATATACTTTACCATTGGATTCTCCACCCAGGATAATCCCTGCCTGCTGGCTACCCATGTTGGTAGTACCATAGTTGGAGACTTTATTATCATGAATCTCTACATCCTGTGGTGCAGAAGCTACCTGTATACCATCCCATCCGGTATTGGCAGTAATTACATTGTAGATTCTGAGGCCATAGATGCGGGGAGGCAGTACATTCTTCACTGTACCATCTGTACAGGTCACTTCTGTACCATTGGGAGCAGTATTCCCAATATACATACCTTCTCCTGATACATCATGAATATAGAGGTCATGCAATTTTACATTGCGGATAGCAAAATACGGATACTGGTTAGCTGTTTCACAATCAGGATTTACCTTCGCCATCATCCCCACTTCACTACCTGTTATTTCCATCCTTTCTGCTTCGTAATCGGTACATCCTTTACCCATAGCAACACCCACATTCAGTCTCTTACTAACACCGTTAATACTGAAACCATATTTGTCGCTGCTACCGGCACCGCTCACCTTAAAGTATTTCGCGTTATTGAAGATGAAACCATAACTACCGCCGTTCCCTATTTTTACCTGTCCGCCACAATTGATAAATACAATTGGTTTGGCTGCTGTACCGGTAAAATTATAGAACTGCATGTAAGAATAGTTACCTGCCTGTATACAAACAGTATCACCTGGTTTCACCGTCATGGTTGCACCATTAATGTATGCACCACCATCAGCACCCGGTTTAATCAGGTACTTACAGAAAGCACACGCAGTGGTTCCTGTAGCTGGCTGTGTAGTGGTTGCTGCCGGACTTACTACTACGGTAGCCTGTGTGCTGCTCGTGCCACCTGCCGCATTCTTTACGGTAAGACTGAATACATAAGTACCAGCCACCAGATTGCTGGCAGTGATAGTTGCAGTACTGGTGCTGCTTAATGTTGCAGTAGAAGGACCGGAAACCTGGCTCCATGTGTAACTGGCGATAGTGCTGCCGGATGCGGTAGAACCCGATCCGTCCAGTGTAGTACTGCTTACCGGCAGTTTGATAGCGATGCTGGCATTGAGTATCGCTGCAACAGGAGCAGGAATTATTACTGCAGCAGCAGATACGACCACACTCACCTGTGTGCTGGCGCTGGTACCTGCCGCATTCTTCACTGTAAGGCTAAACACATAAGTGCCTGCAATCAGTTTACTGACAGTAACGGTTGCCGCTGAAGTGCTGCTGAAAGTAGCCGTAGAAGGGCCTGATACCTGGCTCCATGCATAACTGGCAATAGTACTGCCGGATGCACTTGAACCGGAACCATTCAGGATAGTACTGCTTACCGGAAGTATAATGTTGCTGGCAGTAGCAGCGGCTATCGGTGCAGGAATTGTGTTACCTGCATTAGCCCTGCTGTACTGCAGCATCCATTCATAGATATTGGGAGACTGATAAGTATGCGTTGCGTCATATGCCTTGTCCCATACATTATCACTATGTGTTCCACCTGCATAGGTAGTAGTAATAGCTTTGTATTTAGGATTGCAGCTGTTAATCTTCGTAGTGTAAGTGGTCTGATTGTCAATGAAACTATCAGAGCCACCGCAAAGTGACCATACGGCCAGGTTGCTGCTGGCTACATCACAAAGGCCAGCTTCTTTGCTGGCATCAATTGCAGCTGTAGATACGGGCACAATCGCTGCGAGATTGTCTGAATAGTTCGTGCCTGATGCTACATAGTTCAGGACACCATAACCACCGGCACTAAGTCCGGTCAGATAAATACGTGAATCATCAATACGGTACCTGGATTTAATATCATCAAGTACATTCTGGATCATAGTTTCACTGGCCCAGCCATTTGGGATTTGAGGTGAAACGGTAATGAATTTAAATAATTTTCCGCCTACAGTAAACTGCATGTTCGCACCCTTCGCAATGATCTTAGGCACACCATGAGCCAGTACAGCATTAACGTCTGTGCCGCCTTCTCCTACTCCATGAATAAAAATGATGAGTGGGTAACTGGTAGATGTGGTCTTGTAATCATCCGGTAGGTGTAGCCATGCACCGGTCGTTACGCCGGTGGCTAAGTTTACGGTAATCTTTGTTTGGTCTCCCTGCGCTCTGCTTCGATATGGACAAAGCAGACACATTAGGACGCCGGCACATATAAGTAGCCTGGCAATAGTTTGGTTTTTCAATGCTGGTTAAAATTTAGTAGCGTTTTACAATAACCTAATGTTTTCGTAATTCTAATTGTCCTTATTGTCTTCTTGTCGTCCGTGGCAAAAATAGGATAGATATTCCTTTTTTAATAAAAAAAACAAATATAAAGTATTAAATAATCTATTGAATTTAATAATATATATTGAACTGGCCAAAAATATGTTGGATACTACAACCAGTTAAAAAATGATAATTCGAATATTATCTTACTATTACTTGTTTATTTCTCAGCTCCTGTAAACGGTTATATAACAATATTCCTTTAACTGCTGCACCAATTGATACTGCAGGACGCTCGCAGTTGAAGCGGTGTAATATGCGCGGTGAAATATCCCGTTTGTGATTTGCTGTGCCAAAAATTACGTCTATAGGATCTGGTCCTTCTAATATGGTTTCGAAAAAAGTACGGCTTACGCCTGCATCGGTATGAGGAAATGCAAAAGCACGATATGGTATATGAAAATGTTCGGTTAAAAAGTTGACGGAATCTCTTGTCTGGGTCAGCTGCTCTTCCAGCGTAAGCTGACTGTAATACGGATGATCCACACTATGCCCCCCTATCGCAAACCCTTGCTGCACCAGCTTTCCCACTTCATCCAGCGTCATGAACGGACGTTGTTGCTTTAGATAATCCGTAAAGGATATTTCCAGTGCAGCTCCCACTTCTTCTGCCAGTTGCCTGTTATGATAAGAGATTCTTTTTATTGCAGGAATCAGTTCTTCCTGATTTCCCAGTATAGTACTGAGTTTGGCCAATGCAGCAGCACTATGGTTACCTGTTTGTATAGCCTCAATGATCAGGCTTACTTTAAATTTATAAAACAATTCTTTATTATCCAGGAAAGCGCTGTTCAGGAAAAACGCAGCAGGTACACCTTTCTTTAATAACAACGGCGCGATGTTTTCTGTAATCTCACGCAGCCCGTCATCAAATGTAATCAGGAAAGACCTTGCTGGTAAAGGTTGTCCGGATGTAACAGCTGTAATAACGTCCTGTAATGTAACCGGTGTGAAATGTTTCAGTAAATAATCCAGGTCCTGTTCAAAAGCACGAATGTTTTTAAAAGGATAGAGATGTTTGATATGAGGTACATCCTTATTGCTGACAAGGTGATGGTATGGAAGTAGTAAACCTCCGTTTTGCAACATTTTTATCGGTAACAGCTGCACAGCACTATAGAAAGCATTTTTAGCAAGACTCATATATATTTGGGATAAGGTAAGTCTTGATAAAGATAACAAAATCTATCACTTAGCAAGTGATCAAATTTGTTATGACAGCGTAGGTTGGCAGATGTTGTTGGTCATAAAT
The DNA here is from genome assembly GCF_900110995.1 of Chitinophaga sp. YR573. Lineage (GTDB taxonomy): Bacteria > Bacteroidota > Bacteroidia > Chitinophagales > Chitinophagaceae > Chitinophaga. The sequence continues at coordinate 1,624,671 of NZ_FOJF01000002.1, read as the reverse complement.
ACACTGCATCTGACTGTTTAGTTCTCTGATTTAGCTTTGGAATATGGTTCAGCATTTGTTTTTCAATTTAACTTCACCTGATATTCACGTCAGATAAGGTGTATTTATTGACCAACAACATCTGGCGCGAAGATTATGTTATCAAACTGAGGTACTAAGATCATTGAGTACCTGCCTTGCTGCATGATAACCACACATTCCATGTACCCCTCCACCTGGCGGTGTAGAAGCAGAACATAAATAAATTCCTTTTGCAGATGTACGATAAGGAGACCATCGTAATGCTGGTCGTGTAAATAATTGCCGGATATCTATCGCCCCGCCATTGATATCGCCCCCGATATAATTAGGGTTATAAGCCTGCATTTGTTGTGGGTTCATTACATGTCTCGCAATAATCATCTTCTTAAAACCAGGTGCAAAACGTTCTACCTGGTTCTCTATGATAGCTGTCATATCCACAACAGCACCATTCGGTACATGACAATAAGCCCAGGCAGTATGTTTGCCTTCCGGCGCTCTTGTAATATCAAACAAACTTTGCTGTGCCAGTAATACATATGGTTTCTCCGAAATCTTTCCCTGCCAGTTACCTTTTTCTGCTAAGGCTATTTCTTCATAGGTATTACCAAGATGCACTGTACCCGCCAGTCTGCATTCTTCCGCCGTAAAAGGAATAGGGCCGTCAAGTGCCCAGTCGATTTTAAATACACCCGGGCCATAGCGGTATTTACTCAGCTGTGATTTGTAAAAAGAGGAGAAACGATGACCTGCAATCTGTAGCAATTGCTTAGGCCCTGTATCAAAGAGAATGGCGCGTGCCGGTGGTAACTGATCGACATTTTCCACGTAAAGACCGGTGCGTATTTCACCACCAATAGAGATAAAATAACTGGCCAGTGCATCTGCCAGCCCCTGGGAACCTCCCTGTATCAGCGGCCATCCATCCAGATGGGCGGCTGTGCTTAATACAAGCCCTATAGCGGCGCTGGAAGTATAAGAGAAAGGCAACAGTGAATGTGCCGCCATACCAGCCCATAATCCCCTTGCTTCCGGTGTTTTAAACCGCTTAACAATAGCATCGGCCGTCCTCATAGCTTTTAATCCGAATTGCAGCATCCGGAACGGTGCTTTCGGGAAATGCAAAGGCGCCAGTATATCTTCCGCCATATATGGCCAGTCATTTACTACCGGTTTTATCAGTTGCAGATAAGCGGCAGCATCTTCGCCTAATAGTCCGGCGGTTTCTTCTATACTGTGTTTTAATACAGCGGCATGTCCATTATCAAACGGATGAGCGGCTGCTATAGTTGGTTGTATCAGAGACAAGCCATGTACAGCCAATGGCAGCGATTTAAAAAATGGTGATAAAGTGGCCATCGGATGAATGGAAGAACAAACATCATGATGAAAGCCCGGTAATGTGAGTTCTGCGGTGCGCATGCCACCACCAATAGTTTCTTTACCTTCTGCAAGTAATACCTGCAAGCCTGCCTGTTGAAGAGTGATAGCGGCTGCCAGTCCGTTAGGACCCGCACCTACTACGATCGCATCTATTTCCATTTCTCTGGTTTAAATAATACTGTGCCGTCCTGTTGTAATACCCATGCAGTAACAGGGTTTACATGATAGCCTCCCATGTCGGTCCCTCTTGCATTGATTAACTGTTGTAATGTGGGTTGCCGGTAACCGGTATCATCTATGGCTCTGCTCATGATCTCTGTTGTTTGTCCATCCCAGCGCCATAAATGACGGAAATAAGTATGGGCCTTGTCCAGTACTGGTTCCTGCAGAATGGCCTTTGTCCAGTTTTTTCCGGCATCTGTACTTACTTCCACGCTATCTATCTTTCCCCTCCCACTCCAGGCAATGCCTCTTATTTCTATCCATCCTTTTTCTACCTGCTGAGGATAAGAAGGATAAGTGATGACAGACCTCGCATCCATATCAAAACTAAACTGCCTGATCTTGCCATCTTTTACTGTTTCTGTATATTTTGATGTTTCTTCTCTGGTCATGAATGGCTGATCAGATAACTCTATCCTTCTGATCCATTTTACATTGGTATTACCTTCCCATCCGGGCAGGAATAATCTTGCGGGATATCCCTGCTGTGGCCGTATCGCCTCTCCATTCTGTGCGTAAGCGATCATACCATCTTCCAAACCTTTACTTACCGGAATGCTGCGTGTCATTACAGCTGCATCTGAACCCTCTGCAAGAAACCAGCTGGCCTTGGGACTTACACCCACTTCCCGGAACAGCGTAGAGAGCATTACACCCGTCCATTCACTCTGACTGGTAAGCCCGCAGATTTCCTGTGGTGTCATGGTGGTTTTGCCTGTTCTGAAATTACCGGAGCATTCAATAAAAGCGATCCTGGAAAAAGCTGGAAAGCGTTTCAGGTCCTTTAATCTAAATATCATCGGACGTTCTACCATTCCATGGATCAGTAATTCATATTTCTCAGGATCTATGACCGGCACACCGGCATGACTCCTTTCAAAGTGCAGGTCTGATGGTGTAATAGTGCCATACAGGTCCTGCAAGGGCGTTCTTGATGAAATATCCGAAGGCTTCTTTTCCGGTTGCTCAAAAGGCGAACGGCTACCCAGCTTCCCCGGAGATGCGCCCTGCGTTTTTGTAGGATCCTGTGGCTCTGCCCGTGTATTACCCACCAGCGAAGCCACAGCCGTTACTGCAGCAGCCTTTAACCATGTTCTGCGTGGTATTTTATTACTCATCTTATTTCATCCCCTCCTCTGCGATCATCATTTATATACAAAGTCTTCGCTGGCATCACCACCGCTGCAAGATTATGTGCGTTAATCTCCTTAGTACTGTCAATAATCCCGTTTCTCCAAAGGAGAAAAGCTGTTAAGCTATACACTTCCTCATTCGTCAATGACCCGGGTGAATTATAAGGCATCGCCCGACGGATATAATCAAACACAGTAGTAGCATAAGGCCAGTAATTACCTATCGTCTTTGCCTTCACCGTATCTCCAAACACAGCAACCAACCGGTTATTACTTACTTCTGTTCCCGTCGCACCATGGCAAGCCGCACATTTGGAAGTATATAGCACCTGTCCAAGAGCAGCATTCCCACTCCCCACCGGTAAACCTTTCCCATCAGGAGTGATAGAAATATTCAACGAATCTATTTCCCTCACAGTCGCCGCCCTGCCAAAACCAAAACGCGATGGCTCAGGATTACATGCCGCTAAAATCATCATCAATAAAAATCCTCTCCGCATACTAATATTTTCCTGCCTGCAAACTACTCGGTGCTAACGCATACTTCTTATCGGTTCTGTCCAGCACTATATACACAGAATCCTTATTCTCATCCACACCCCTCAATATAACATGCGCACCATCCGTAGTCGTATAATTCAATACAAACCTTTTACGCACCTCATTCTGAGGCGCCGCCGCATAATCCCTGGCACGACGTGTAGTCAAAGCGCGTGCATCAATTTTCAACGCCTCATCTCCTATATTCTTACGCGCCTCCGCAGGTATCCAGTCCAAAGGTTTTTCTTTACGCGTTTTCTTTTCCGGCACAACATCATCAGTACCTGCTCCACCATCGCCACCAGCACCAGCAGTTTTATTACGCCTGTCAGGAATGGGTTTGTACTTATCTTCCAGATACAACACTTTATTTACCTCATCCGCATAATAATGGAACGCACGCTGCCCACCGGCAAGACCGGTAATCTCAAATGTACGGTTCACATCCCGTTGCGGATCTCCTCCCCCATTGGACAAGTCCAGTGGTAAAGGTTTATTCACCCTGAAAGTAAGTGTAGACCAGTTCTCAAAAGTAGCTTCCTGCCAACGCACAGAATCCTGTGGAGAATAAGGAATCACTTTATTATTAAGACGAAACTCAGTAACGTTATAATTACCACGCAGCTGTTTCACCCCAGCTACAGCAGGCTGTTTGTAAGGATCGTAGAGGAAGTTAACCAGTTGCAGATAAAACAGCAGGATAAGAAAAACGAAGATCGTCAGAGATTTCAAACTTACCCGCGCATACTGCAATCCTTTAGAAAATACAGGATAATAATTAACAGGTATAGTATAACGTTGCTCTACTAACAAACGATAAACAGCAGGAACATCATCAATCAATAAGAAACCAGCTAACAATACAAAATAACTGCTGTACACATGTACACCACCATCATAAGCAAAGTTCACATATACAATATCTCCCAGGGCTGCAAACAATAGTATAGCACCCAGCGTAGTCGTTTTACGAAAGAACAACAAAGTACCTGCCGTTACTTCCACTACTCCCGCAAATACCTGGTACCAGGGGACAATCCCTACCGATAACCAGTAAATCTTTTGCGCGGTAAGATCTCCGAAATTTGTATTTAATATACCAAGAGAAGGATAAGGCATCTGCACGGGAAGCAGCTTGGTAAACCCAAAGCCAATAATACCAATACCGGCACGATAACGCACGACCACCCTCAGCCAGTAATACAGTGTATTATACTCCTTACGGCCACGTTGCAGTAAAGTCCATATTACACCACCTGCAATAGAAATGAGAGCAGTGGTAATCCAGTTCGCATATCCCAGTAATGTACTGCCAAAGATCTTTGTACCAAGAAAATTAATTCCCGATCCGAAACGGGCAATATCATACAAATCCCTGTAATTTAAATGCCGTAAATCAAGCAGAAACAGTTGTTCATACCATGCCCAGGTATTAGGTACAGAGATGGCAATAAAAAAGATAAACGCTATCCTGAAAAGTAAAAGCTGATAAGGCTTCCATTCTTTTTTAACAACAGGTATTTGATCTGCTGTTATCACCTCTTCCGGATTAGCTTGTATGGTTGTAGACATACTGTTAGTTTTTAAATTATAAACGGAGTTTCTTATCACGTCCTTTAGCGGCTTCTTCCAGCAGGTATTTCTTTGACAACCTTTCTAATACCACATATATAGAATCCTTCTGAGGAGTCACACCAGAAAGGACAATATGTTTCCAATCCGGGCGATTATAACGCAATACCCATGTTTCACTGCTATCATGCGGATTCCTGTTTTTCAACAGCAACAACCTGTTAACAGAATCAACAGTATAACTGTAATAATGCCGCCAGTTGGCACCTTCCAGCTCATACAGTCTTTTAGAGCCTTCAGAAAAAAGCACATGCTGATTATTGGAATCTATAGATACCGGTCTGTTGGATCTTATACTCAACGTATTCCATTCTTCAAACACCACATTCTGCCAGCGTAATGAATCTGTGACTGAATAAGCAATCGTATCATTATTAACTTTAAAAACAGATACATTATACAAACCTGCTACCGCAGGTAATCCTTTTTTAACAGGATATTGAGAAGAACCACTTCCTGCTTTAAAGCCATATATCACTACAAACAGCAGGATAAAAAGGCTTTTCAATACATACCGTATTCCCTTATTTCTATACAGAGGCTGAAAGCTGGGAGGTGCTGTGGGCAACCGCAGTATAAGCAGGCGTACGATACGTACCAGATCTGCGCTGAAGATAACCAGCGCAAAGGTGATCAATAATAAGCTATACACCTGATCCCCTCCTTCATATGCCAGGTTAGACATGAAGATATTACCACAGAAAATCAGGAAGATAAAAGCGCCAATAGAAGCAGTTCTTCTATTGATAAGTAACAACGCAATGACAATCTCAACTAACCCAAGAAACAGTTCATAAGAAGGTACAATCCCTAAACTCAACGAGAATAACTTCCAGCGGTTAAAATGCCCGTAAGGAGTATTTAAGAGGCTAATAGAAGGATAAGGTGCCAGTAAAGGGAAGAACTTAATAAATCCATAGGCCAGCAGAGCCAGTGCCAGCCTGTATCGTAATATCACCCGTAACCAGTAATACAGCTTATCATCAATATTGGTTTTCCATATAATCCCACCCACTACCGCAATCAGCAATAAAATCCCCCAATCTCCATACCCCACTTCCCCCATAGAAAACCGTGTAGTATAATGTGCCAGGTTAAATATATCCTGGTACTGCAAATGCAGCCAGTTAACAGAAAACAGGTAGCTATAGAACTTCCAGTCTAGCGGCAATGCCTGCAACAGGAAATAGATAAATACCACCCTGAAAATGGCTTTTTCATATTTTGTATTCATAGCTTATGGGTTTTGCGTAAGACTACCATTAGACAACGTAATTTCATTGGCTGGTATAGGGAACAGATACTTATTGGTATTCGTAATCCCCAATACAGCCTCTGCACGTTTTGTACGCACCAGGTCAAACCAGCGATGGGGTTCCAGTCCAAACTCTATCCTTCTTTCATTCTCTATCGCCAGCAAAATATCCGCCTGTGTAACCGCCGTAGAAGCCAACAACCCTGCCCTGTCACGAATCAGATTCAGGTCAGCCAGTGCCTCAGGTAATAAAGTCTGCTGTGCCTCTGCTTCCGCACGTATCAGATACACCTCTGCAATACGGATCACATAAGCAGGATCTGTAGCCGGGCTCCGGTAATACAAATTGCCATACCACAGCCCCGCAGAGGTTTTAGCCACAAGTGCATTCCTGTTACCACCAATCGTTGCATCATTCACCAGTGTAATGAACGCATCATTAGGGGCCCACTGACGGGTTCCCCCATTCGCAGGCGGCTGCCAGCTGTTTCTATGTGTATTGGGATAAGTAGCACTATAGGAAAGTTCAAACACAGACTCTTTCGTAGCCACTGTACTGGCAGGTAAAAAGAAAGCGCTGTAAGGTTTCTGCAAAGCATAATACTTCACATCACTCAATACCTTCGACGCATAAGTAATCGCCTGTGCCCAATCGTTCTGGTACAGGTAATACCTGGCTTTCAAGGCCCATACCGTCTCCTGATTGGCACGCACAGGGTTCTGTGCTGCCGGTGGTATTAACAAAGAATCAGCGCTGTTCAGATCTCTTAACACCTGTGCATACACCTGTGCCTGTGTACTGTTCTTTATACCGGATTTATCTGTGGCACTGAGTGTAGGGGTAAGCGTTACCGGTACATTTCCCCAGGTACGTGCCAGATCAAAATAACAGAGAGCACGTATAAAGTACGCTTCCCCTATTAACTGATTCCTGTCTGCCGTAGTAAAGGTGGCATCCTGCACACCAGGTACTTTCGTGATCACATGATTCGCCGCGTTCACAGTCGCATAAATAGCAGACCATACACTCTGCAGGTTGCCATTATCCGCTGAAATATTATGCGTAATGAATTGTTGTATCACCGACTGAGACCCGGTCCATTGTATATTATCACCCGGCAGATACCCAAAAGTCTGGAACAGCGTGCCATAATAATTATCCGCACCCAAACGGCGATATACGCCCCGTAATGCTGTTGTCGCAGACGTTTTATCAGTGATCGTCTGATCATCTTCCACAGAATCTTTTGGCTGCACGTCCAGGAATTTCTTGCAGGACAAAACAGACAAAGTGATTAATAATATTGCTATATATGATTTCATCTAGGATGATTTAGAGAGTAACATTTAATCCAAACTGTACACTACGCGGCTGTGGTGGTGTTCCAAGGTCAAGCCCCTGTACCGTCTGTATCCCGGTAACATTTGATTCAGGATCAGCACCGGTATATTTGGTGAGCAGCCACAGGTTACTGCCTATGAAATACACACGTAACTGCTGAATATGCAATCTTTCAGTAATGCCTTTAGGCACAGTATATCCCAGCGACAAAGACTTCAATCTTAAAAAAGACCCATCTTCCAGGAAACGGCTGTTCTGATCTACTGTATAATTCAGGCCATAGGCGGTTAATCTTGGTACATCTGTTACATCACCCGCTTTCTGCCAGCGTTTCAACTGATGCGCAAACAGTACGCGGTTAGCATCACGTGTACCACCTCCTTCTCCAAAGAAGCGGTTGAGATTATACACATCATTGCCATACTGGAAAGTAAAGAGTACTCCGAGATCAAAGCCTTTATACGTGAACGTATTATTAAACCCGCCATAAAATTTAGGCATGGCATTCCCCATCACCTTACGGGCAGACACCGGAAGTTTCCCTTCCTGCTCGCCATCAAAAATGACACTGCCTGTTTTAGGATCTACTCCCTTCTGCTCATACAACCAGAAAGAGTACATAGGAGAGCCTTGTTTCATAATGATCCAGTCGCGGTTGTACTGGTAAACCGGCGTAGGTAACTTCTCTATCCTGTTCGTATTTCCTGAAATACTCAGGTTACTGCTCCAGGTAAATGACTTTGTAGAAATGTTGGTAGTATTCAACCCGATCTCATATCCTTTATTACTGATTTCCCCTGCATTGCTGTTATAAGTACTAAAACCGGTTATTCCGGGCACCGGCAGCTGTAACAGTACATTGCTGGTGTATTTGTAATAAATGTCAGCGCTGAGGCTTATACGGCCATTAAACAGGCCAAGGTCCAACCCGGCATTAGCCTGACTTGTCCTCTCCCATTTCAGATCAGGATTGGCCAGTTGCTGTGGCCCTGTACCCGGCTGATCACCTGTACTCCCGTCAGGATACCCGTAACTGCCGGACCATAAGCCCCGGGCAGCAAAATCATTGATACCCGTCTGGTTACCTGTCAGCCCATAACTCGCCCTGAATTTCAGATCACTCAGCTTGTCCACATCTTTCAGGAAATTCTCTTCCTTAATTTTCCAGGAAGCACTTACAGCAGGGAAATATCCCCACTTGTTATTTTCCCCGAATTTAGAAGAGCCATCCACCCTGATACTTCCTTCCAGGTAATACTTACCCGCATAATTGTAATCAACCCTGGAAAAGAAAGAGGCCAGATTTCCCTTTGTCCAGGTCTGACCGGAAGTACGTATAGCCGCAGAAGAAATATCTTTATATGAGTTATTAGGGAAGCCTGTACCCTGAGCAGAGGTCAGTATCTCTGTATTACTTTGTACCGTATTACCCACCAGTATCCCAAAGAAATGTTTCTCCCCTATATGCTTACGGTAAGAAAGCGTTTGCTCATTGATCCATGACGTGTTCTGTGTAATAGCAGAAGTAGCCAGTCCGTTCGTAGGAGATGCTCCCAGCTGTGTTTTATTATTCCAGTATTCAGATTCATTATAGTTGTTGTAGTCTATACTGACAGTACTCCGGAATTTTAAATCAGGTAATATAGTTGCGTCTACATACAGGTTACCGATATAACGTAAACTGGTCGTATGTACATCATAGTTATTGATCAGTACCTGTACATTGTCAAACCCGGCCCAGCGGGCGGGTGTGCCATCTGCGTTCACTTCCGGCAGATAGGTAGGTGTATGTAATGCCGCCTGTAAGAGGCCACCCTGCGGGCCATCCCCGGAACGTCCCTGTTTACGGAATGTGCGGGAGAAACTGTTGCTGGTACCCACTGTGATGCGGTCGTTTACCTTTTGGTCCAGGTTTAGCTTAAAACTGTTACGCTCAAAATTGATAGGGCGTAAAGTGGATTCCTGTTTAGAATAACCACCACCCAGGTAATACCTGGTTTCTTTATTACCACCCGAAAGTGACACGTTATAATTCTGTAAAGGAGCAGTATGAAAGATCTCATGCAGGCGGTCATAGGTTTTCTGGTCCTGCGGCAACCCCCTGGGAGCAGGAGATCCTGTTGGGTTATCAGTCAGTGCCCTGAACGGCTTGTTCGTATACTTTGTAACTCCGACAGCGTCACCTGCCGCAGTAGCATCTGCCAGTGAGTTTGTATAAAACTCATTCACCAGTTCCGCATGTTGCGGGCCAGTGGTAAGGTCCCATAATTTAGGTGCCCAGGCAGCACCACCGGAAACATCCACATTCAGTTTTGCTTTTGAATTATAGCTGCCATGTCTGGTAGTAACGATTACCACTCCATTGGCGCCACGGGAGCCATAGATGGCAGTAGCACTGGCATCTTTCAGCACTTCGATATTTTCAATATCAGAAGGATTGATATCAGCTAATGGAGAGGTAGCACGGCCACCGGTATTCACGGTCTGTAAACTGCTGTTATTCAGGAATACGCCATCTATAATATAAAGAGGATCGTTACCTGCATTAATAGAAGTGGTACCACGTACCCTTACAAATACCCCATCACCGGGAACGCCTGTGTTCGAATTGATCTGTACACCGGAAGCTTTTCCCTGTAACTGCGCATCAAAGCCAGCTACGGGTATGCCTGATATCTCAGCTGCTTTTACAGAAGAAATGGCGCTGGTAAGGTCTTTCCTTTTCTGCGTACCATAACCCACCACTACAACATCATTTAATTGTGTGCTGAGTTCCTGCAACGGAATATTACCTGTATTGGAATGATCAGCATAATATTCTTTCAGCTTATATCCCAATGCAGAAATGTAATAGATAACAGGTACCTTCTGTCCTGTAAGGAAAAAGAAATCTCCGGCCTGGTTGGTCGTAACCTCGTGTGTTGTCCCTTTAATATGTACCAGTGCACCTTCTATAGGTTTCTGCGTACTGGCATCAATAATTCTTCCGGAAAGTGAGATGTTGTTTTGTACAACAGGTTTAGAAGTATCAGATGGTCCCTGTGCCCATACAACTGCAGGTAGCAGGAGCATCACACTCCATGCAATAACAATTTTCATTATCTTTACTTTGGTATGAAAAAAATGAGGCCTGTGTCAGTATTCACATACTGGCATCGAAAATGTTCCAACAGCCTTATAGTACCCGCCGGAACTGCGCCAACAGTTCCGGCTTTTTTATTGATTGATTACAGCATTAACATTTCACGAATTATAAATTTTAAGTTAGAGGGCTACGAACAGTCGGATGTAAAAGCTACCCGGGTTGAATTGGTTGTAGTACAATAATACAATATTTATTTAAAAGTCTATAATTTTAGTAGACAATTGACATTACTAGAATAGTTCAGGGCTTTACCCATTTGTTATGTTCCCAGTTATCCGGCTTTGCCGGAACAGTATTTCTAAACTCCAGCTGATCCGTCAAAGCACCTGAGATTGATGTAACCAATTTATTTCCAGGTACTATAAATCGGACATTGTCAAAAAGAAGATGTCGCGTATCAAGTATCGTAATCAAACTATCTTCACAATGCAGTACCGTATTTTTAACACTGATACCTGTAGCATCCCTGCAGATAAGAATGTTCTTACAGGTAACATCTGCGTTCTCTACACTGAAATGGGTCATAGGAGATTCCGGAATACCATCCACACGAATAAAAGTCCTTGCTTTTTCAATGATAATATCCTTCGCTGAAATATTCCTGTAAAGCGGTGTAAGCCTGTTAATTTCCCTTACCGGTAAACGGTCGGCCAGCTCTCCCACATATTCCCTGCTGCCCAGCATATCCCACCGGAAAGCATCTTCTTTCAGATTCATCCTGATCCGCTCATAATAAAGATTTTCTCCTCCTCCTCCCCTTGGCCTTCTTGTTTTAAAACGTATCCCTACACCGGTATCTTCAAACACCACATCATGCACATATAAATTGCGGATCATACCAGCCGTTTCACTACCCACTGTAATCCCGCCATGACCTTCCCTGGCCAGGCAATAACGCACCACCACATTCTCCGTAGGTTTATTCACCCGCAGCCCGTCTTCACCCCTTCCTGCCTTCATCGTAAAACAATCATCCCCGCAACTTAATGTACAATACTCTATCAGCACATTCCGGGAAGATTCAATATCCATTCCGTCCCCTCTTGGTATCCCTACAGAATTGACGGTTACACCGCGAATAATGACGTTATCGCAATACTCCGGCACAATGTTCCAGTAAGGGGTATTTTCCAGGCTAATGCCCTCTATAAACACCTTTTTACAATTGATGGGAGCAATGAACATAGGCAGAAAGATGCCCGTTCCGTTAGCGCCATCATATACCCTTTCTGCAACAGGCATGTTATAAGGTATTATCTTTTCAATCACATCATCCCTCATCACCCTTTTCCGTATCGGGCAATCCTGTGGCGGCCCTACCAGTTTCCCTTCCCCTGTTACCGCAATATTCTCCTGTCCGTTCGCATAAATACAGGCGCCTAAAGACATCATTTCAATACCTTCATTACGCGTAAAAACCACCGGTAAATAATCTTCCACCTCTCCGCTGAACCACAGTTCTGCACCCGCCAGTAAATGCAGGTTCACATTGGACTTTAAAATAATCCGCCCTGTTTTCCATTTCCCGGCAGGAACATTTACCGTACCACCACCGCGACGGGAAACATCATCAATAGCAGATTGAATATCCTTTGTAACATTCACCGTCAGTGCAGGAAATACCGGTCTTTTAAACACAGGCATCTTGAACGGTGCTTTAACGGGTACTATATCCCCGGGCATTACAGAGGCCCCTACTTCTTTCATAACAGGAATCTGTGCATGGGCAATATAGGTGCTGCACAGCAGCATAATCATTAAACGTGGAGTTTTCATCAGCCGGAAATTAAGAAAAAATACCCGGCTTATTCCCCCTTTTCATACATCACTGAGAACATTTTTTAAGGGATATGGGTTTTTTATAAGAAATTCGTTATCCTTTTGAATTCGGACAAGATGAAAATATTACATACTGCGGACTGGCACCTGGGAAAAAGACTGGAACAATACGAGCGTACTGAAGAACACCAGGATTACCTCGACTGGCTGATACTCACACTCGATGAACAACATATCGATGTACTGATTATTGCCGGAGATATATTTGATAGTGGCAGTCCTTCCAATACAGCACTGGAACAATACTACAGCTTCCTCCGGAAAGTAAAGGATACCTGCTGCCGCGAAGTTATTATCATCGGGGGAAATCACGATTCCATCAGTACCCTCAATGCCCCCAGGATCCTGCTGAAATATTTTAACGTACACATCATTGGGGGTGTGCCTGAGGAATTTACGGAACAAATCATTCCCATCCAGGATCCAAACGGGGAAACTGCGCTTGTCATCTGTGCAGTACCTTTCCTGCGGGATAAAGACATTCGTTTATCTATCCCGGGCGAAACAGCTGAAGAGCGGGAATTACGTATCAAACAGGGCATCTACAACCACTACAACCGTTTCACAGAACATATAACTGCCTATAAAGCTGCCGGTATTCCCGTCATCGCGACAGGCCATCTTTTTGCCGCAGGGTCCAGCACTTCTGACAGCGAAAAGGAAATTCACGTGGGTAACCTCGGACAGGTAGCCGGCGATCTCTTCCCCCGGGAATTTGATTATATCGCTCTCGGACATATTCACCGCCCACAGATGGTGAATAAACTGGCGCATATCCGCTATTCCGGTTCTCCTATCCCTCTCAGCTTTTCAGAATCCGATAACACAAAACAGGTCATCATCCTGGAATTTGTAAAAGGGAAATTACTGAAGATAGAAGAATACGAGGTCCCTGGCACCCGCAAACTGATCCGCATTAAAGGCGACCTCGATACTGTCATTACCAAACTCAGGAAAGTCACGGATCCAGGATTCAGTTATCCGGCATGGGTAGAAATACAGCTGGAAACAGATGCTTACATTCCTGATCTTGAAGAACAACTCAAAGAACATAGTCACGATTTTATAGAACGTCTCTTCATTCGTCAGATAAAGAAACATTCCGCAGAAACACTGGAACAACATACAGATGAAGCACTGCAACTAACTGATCTCAATCCCAAAGAAGTATTCCTGAAACGATGTCAGGCTGAATTTGGAGAAGAAGACTACAGCGAGCTGTTAAGTACATACGAAGAAGTATTGGAGTATATGATACAAAAGGAAGACTGATGAAGATATTAAGTGTAAAGTTCCAGAATCTCAATTCACTGAAAGGTGTACATGAAATACGTTTTGATACGCCTCCTTTTACAGAAATAGGATTATTTGCTATTACCGGTCCTACCGGTGCAGGTAAAACCACTATCCTGGATGCTATCACTGTAGCATTGTATGGAAAGGTACATCGTCACGAAAGTGATGTGGAAGAAATTATGTCCCGTCATACTGCTGAATCTTATTCCGAAGTAGAGTTCGAAGTAAATGAGAAAGCATACCGGGCTAAATGGTCGCTCAAACGTAGTCGTGGTAATGTGAATGGTAAAATACAGCCGGAGAAGATGGAGCTGTCTGAAGTTGCTACAGGTACATTCCTGGGTGGTCATACTGTCGGTTCTGTGAAACAGGAGATCAAAGAATTGTGTGGTCTTGATTATAATCAGTTTATCCGCTCCGTAATATTATGCCAGGGAGATTTCACCATGTTCCTGAAAGCAAGTGATAACGAACGTAGTGAGTTACTGGAAAAGGTAACAGATACAGGTATCTACACAAAGATTTCCATATTCGTTTTCGAAAAACAAAAGGAAGAGAATAATAAATTGAATAACCTTCGTTTACAACTGGAAGGTGTTGATTTATTAACAGAGGATGAAAGAAATATACATCTTGAGCATCTGGAGGAGCAACGCAAAAGTGAAACGACTTTTAAAACAGAACAGGCTTCTCTGACGGAGAAAATCAACTGGTTACGCAGCATTGCAAAACTGGAAACAGAAAAGGTACAATACAATACAGAACTCGCAGAGAAAACTACTTTACAAACAGCCCATCAACCAGATTTTGAAAGACTAAGGCAACATGAAAAAGCTGTAAGCTTCAAACCTGCGCTTGTAGAAATAGAGGGTATTACCAGTCAGGTAGATAAAACAACCCTTGCCCTCACTACGCAACAGGGTTTACTACCCGCTTATAAAACAGCCGTGCAGACAGCTACTGAAAACCTTTCTGCAGCTGAATTGTCCGTCACCAATACCCAGTCAGACTTATCCGTCCTTGAACCCGTATTGGAGAAAGTATTAACACTGGATGCCAATATCAGACATACCACTCAGCAGGAAGAAAAATACAATATACAATATCAGCGATTGGTAACTATTGTAAATGACCTGCATACTGATAAAGAACAAAATGATGATAAGCTCCAACAGATGCAGTCCCGCACACAGACATTAGATGCATGGCTGGTTGCGCATCAGCAGGATATAACACTGGAGAAACAATTAATTGCTTTAAAACAATACCACAAAGAACTCAGTGATACTTTACAGGCAATAACAAGTACGAATACTGAGTTAGCTGAATTTCAGAAGAATAAGACCAAAGGTCAGTCACTGCTCGCAGAAGTAGAGAAAAACATTATTAAATTTCAGGGAGAGATTGATAAAAAGGAAATACAGATCAACCAGTTAAACAAAGGATTGATCAGTGGCTTTTCCGGCAAGACGCTTGAAGAACTGGAACAAACAGCGAGTCAGTTACCTGCTGAAATAAACAACTTTGAAAACAAATACAGACTATCAATAGCTTTCAACAACAACAAAACACAAAGAAAGACACTGGAAGAAAGCATCACCGGTCTTGAAAATAATTATACAGAGAAACAAACAGCCTTTGCCCTCCTCAGCACACAAAAGAGTGACGCAGAAACGCAACTCTCAGACTTACGGCAGTTAGTAGAACTGGAACAGCGTATCCAGAAATACGAAGCAGACAGGCTACAATTGAAGCCAGAACAACCCTGCCCGCTCTGTGGTGCCATTCACCACCCTTATGCAGAAGGCAATTATACAAACAAACTGAGTGAGGCAGAGGAAAGAAGAAACAAACAACAACAGCATGTACTGAGTCTTACAGAACAGTACAACAAAAACAACATAGAACTAAATACACTACAGGTAAAAATCCAGACAAATAAAGAGGAACTTGTAAAACTTGTTACTGCATCACAGGAAACAATCAATGAGTTCAATCATAACAATCCGGATCAACTGAATATAACAAACCCTACACTCACTACAGATCTCATTCAGATCATCCAGGCCCGTAAGCAATATCAGACTACCTTGCAGGCAGATATTCTGAAAATCCGAGAGACCAAACAACTCATCCGCGATGAGCAGGATAACCTGGCAACACTGATGCAGTCATTCGCTACAGAACAGGGAACAAAAGCCCGCTACCAGGAAAGAATAGATGCTCTCTCCGAATCTATAGAGAGAAGCACCTTCCAGCTGCACCAGCAATCATCAAAACAAACAACACTCACAGAGAATATCACTACCCTGCTAAGCCCTTATCAGATTAACTTTGAGTTTAGCCAGATAAATACCATTGAAACGGCTCTCTCCCAAAGATGGGAAAAGTACAATCAGTCAGCTAAAGAACAACAACAACTTAAACTTGATTTGATCCAGGCAGAAAACATGCTGTCAAACATTACCCACTCATTAGCTGAAAAAATAACAGAACAAGCCGCCCGTGAAAATGAATGGAAACAGGAAGCGGAAAAATTAAAAAAACTAAAAGACGAAAGGTTTGCGCTCTTTGCAGATAAAGACCCGGGTAAAGAAAGAACAATATTAAACACTACCCTGCAAAACAACAGGGATAAAAAAGATAAAGCACAGCAAACACTACAAACCGAAAGGGAAAAACTGAACATAACAGCAGAAAAAATAGCCCAGCTAAGCAAAGACCTGGAAAGCTATCAATCAACCCAACAAGAGCTAACAAACAAACTATCAGCTAATCTCAGTAAACAGGGGTTTGATTCTATTCCTGCATTAAAAGCACTATTCCTGGATGAAAACGAACATGCCGGGATAACTAAGCTGGAGAAGGAAATAACGTCAAGAATCGCCTTATTACAACAATTACTGACCAATACAGAAGCTGCACGTGAAAAAGAACTGGCGAAAGCTTTAACCACTGAAGACGAAACCGCTTTAACGCCTCAGCTGGAAACAACCAACATCGCTATCAATGAATTAAACCAGCAGATAGGAAAGTTAAAACAGATCTTAGACAAGGATGATGAACTAAGGAAGAAATCAGCAGAGATAACAGCACAACTGGATATCCAGAAAAAGGAATTCAACCGCTGGTTACAGTTATCAAACCTCATCGGCTCTGCAGATGGCAAGAAATTCAGGCGTTTCGCCCAGGGCCTCACCTTAGCCCGTCTTACAGACCTTGCCAACAGGCACTTAAACAAATTCAGCGATCGCTATACCATCCTCAAAAGCAACGAAAACGATCTTGAACTACTGATCGTTGACGGTTACCAGGCAGATGTTATCCGCCCCATGACTACCCTCTCCGGAGGAGAAAGTTTCCTCGTCAGTCTGGCACTGGCCCTCGGGCTCTCCGACCTTGCCAGTCATAAAGTACAGATCAACTCTCTCTTTATAGATGAAGGCTTCGGTACGTTGGATGCAGATACACTGGACATCGCAATTTCCGCGCTGGAAAACCTACAGGCAAACGGAAAAACGATCGGTGTTATTTCTCACGTAGAAGCCTTGAAAGAAAGAATAGTCACACAGATACAGCTCAGCAAACAAGCCGGCGGATGGAGTGATATCAAGATCATATCAAGGACTGCCAATTAATGGGGATGGACATTTTAACCGAGACAATATGACTAATACATACTATCAATATGCCTCTTTACTTTATTAAATTTCCCATTACCCATAAAACTCAATCTCGCAGCTAAGCTAAACCCGCTATAAGAACTCACACTACCAATATATGGTGAATAATTACTTGAAATTTGATAACTCCAAATAAATTCGGAGCCTATCACTCTTCCAATCCGTTGAAATACTCCGATTCCCAATTTAGAAGTAAAGGGAGTTTGTTTATACAATGAAATAGACATACCGTCCCGGTTACCCCGGACCTTTACCAGGTTGGTAAAGGTGAACCCTACGGCAGCCACTATAAAAAGAGAGGGCGGGTTATGTTCAGCTGTTCTGTTCAGGGCGCCGTCAAAAAGATCTCTCTTCAGATATGCTAAAACAGGAATATTCATACCACCGCCTCCTTTGATATACGCACTTCTTTCGTCAAATTCAATTTTCTGAGGAAGCTTCTGCCATCCCGCTTCTATTCCAACTCTTGTTACGTTAGTAAGGTAATATTCAAATGAAAACATATAGAACGAATGTTTGCTACGCATATTTACACCCGTCTTATAATCTTTTTCTGCTGAAGTATACCCCGGCATATATAGTCCACAGAATGAAATACCAACAGACCATCTATGCCTGTAAATTACCTTCAGGGAATCCATGCTGAATTTCACCGTCTTCTCATATCGTTCAAATTTAGGAAGTTCCCATTCCTTATCTGTATTAACCTTGTCTTGCGAATGTAATCTGGTTACACACAAGGTTATCATGCAATAAAAGGCGCCAATAGTAACCTGTTTAATTCCAAATGCCATTTTACATTGTTTAAATCAAAGTGGGAGGGCCGGCCCGGAAAAATACCATACTGCCGGCACACTCCTCACTTCTGCCCCACCTACGATTAATTTGATTACTGAATAACTATTGTTTTACTACTTATACTATGAGCGCTGAAATATCCCAATGCACCTCCGCTGATATTGCTGACAGGGTTAGCTGGTGTAACCATGCTATTACCGGTGGATGCCTGATCTAAACTATACCAGTATTTATAAACATTAGCATCTATGCAGAGCATCTCTACCTTTACAGTATCACCTGTATCCAGGTCTCCATCCTCGTTAATAAGGGCCCGGGTAATGTGTTGCCCATCGCTGATATCATCATTTTGTACAAAAACATGTTTCACTTGTATTCCGTTGGCATATTCAATAAAGCGGTAACTGTTTCCCAATCCTGGCGGGTCCTGATAATCAGGCTGAATAGTTTTAGGGTTGCTTCCGCGAATGGAAAGATCCTCAACAGTAAGTGTATCCATCAGCACTATCTGAGAGGGCATTTGAGATGTAGCAGTAAAAACAGTTTCGTTTAACTTTACCGTAAGTTTATATACTGAGCCAGGAGTACCAGTAAAAGCAGTTGTTTTATATATACCGGTTAATGTTTCGGGTAATGAATAAATTATTCCATTATCCACCTGTATCGTAACTGTGGCTCCGCTTATTCCCACAAAGGTATTATCATCTTCAAATTTCTTTGTTTGTGAAATTTTCACTGTGTTTGCTGCAGCAGGATCATTTGACACTTCTCCTTCAATCACATATTTTGTTGCTGCTTCATTGTAGTCAATGTCTATTACTTTTTCGCATGAGCTACACGATACTATTACCGCCAGGGCAGTCAGGACTCTTTTCATTTGAAGCAATTAAAATTTAAAGTTGTAAGAAACAGATGGTACCCACCGGAAAAGAGAAGTCTGCACAGCCTCAGTTTTATTTGGATTATTTTCATTATCCCTGAATGTGATGGTATAAGCGTTTTCTCTTCCATAAACATTGTAGAGGCTGAAAGCAAGTTCGGTGCTCAACTTCTTTCGTTGTTTCAGCTGTTTCGTTGCGCCAAAATCCAGCCGGTGATAAGCAGGCATACGGTAACCATTCCTGTTTGTATAATAATAAACTGTTTGACCACCAACTGTATATTTACCATTAGGAAATGTAACGGCATTGCCGGTATAGTAGATCCAGTTAGCTGATAAAGTCCATTTTTTGTTCAGTTCATAAATGCCAACAACCGCGATATCATGTGTCCTGTCCTGTTTTGCATTATACCATTGATTGTTATTTATGCCATTAATTTTTCTTTCCGTTTTTGATAAGGTATAACTTACCCAGCCTGTGAGCTTCCCTGTTTTTTTTCTTATCAGGCATTCTAAACCATAAGCTCTTCCTTTGCCATATAATAACTGTGTCTCAATAGCATCATTGGTAAATACCTCTGCCCCATCCCGGTAATCAATTTGGTTTTGCATGCTTTTATAGTATGTCTCAAGTGTCAGTTCATATCTGTTTTCTGCCAGATTTTTGTAATAGCCAACTGATACCTGGTCAGATATTTCAGGCTTAATAATATTGGTGCTGCTTACCCATTTATCAGTAGGTGTGCTGCTGGTACTATTACTGATGAGATGCATATTTTGTGTATTGCGTACATAAGATGCTTTCACGGATGAACTGTGGTTAAACTGGTAACCGATTGCCAGCCTTGGCTCAAGGTTCCAGTATGACTTTACTACTTCTCCATTTTTGTAGCTAAGTGTATCAATAATTTCTCCTTTGTCATCAACATTATAGAAATCTCCCTTACCCAATACAAGAAAATTCGTTAAACGCAGGCCATAAGTAAAATTTAGCTTAGAGGATGCGTTCCAGGTGTTAGTGACATACACCGCATTTTCAAATGAATATCTTTTTTGCTGAAGTGTGCTGTTTACGCTTGATGAATCAGATGAGGTTATTTCTCCCGGCCTTACCCTGTGATAAATACTGCTCCAGCCAAACCGTACATTGTTTTTGGTACCGGCATATAGTTGATAATCCTGTTTCAGGTTCCAGTCTTTAATTTGGGAAAAAACATTAAAATCATTGGAGCCTGATTTTATATTCAACTCATAATCATAGTTGCTGTATATCAAAGAGGTATTGGAAAAAAGTTTCTTACTAAAAATATGATTCCATCTTACTGTGCCGGTAGTGTTGCCCCAGTTAATTCCAAACTGGTCCCCAAAACCTAATCTATCCTTGCCAAAATAACCACTGATATACAACCTGTCATGATCACCCAGCTCATAACTCATTTTGGCGTTCAGATCGTAGAAATATAATTTGCTTTTGTTTACAGAAGAATCTGGCGAAGCCTTTAAAAAAACATCTGCATACGTACGCCGTCCCGTAATAAGGAATGATGATTTATCCTTTTGTATGGGCCCTTCTACATTAAGCTTTGCTGATATAAGACCAATACCACCACTGACGCTGTAGTCCTGGTTATTGCCATCATTCATTTTTATATCTAATACAGATGATAACCTACCGCCATATTGTGCCGGCATTCCGCCTTTATATACAGTTACATCTTTTATTGCATCAGAATTAAAAGTGGAGAAAAAACCTAACAGATGAGATGCGTTGTAAACATTTGCTTCATCTAATAAAATCTGGTTTTGATCTGATGAGCCCCCCCGGACAAAGAAACCGGAATTGCCCTCACCGGCAGACTTAATACCCGGCAATAACTGGATGGTTTTTAAAACATCTTTTTCACCAAGTAGCACCGGTATATTTTTTATTTCCTTTGTACTTAATTTTTCAACACCGGTTTGTGTGCCGCTTATACTTCTTCCCCCACGGGCTTGCCCTCTCACTACTACTTCTTTAAGCCCTTTGGACTCCTCCAGTAAATAAATGTTCTGTACAATATCTTTAGTCATTGATATGGTCAACGTATCGTTTTTCATACCAATGGAGCTTATTTCTACATTATAAGTACCCGCAGAAAACGTTATCGAATAAAAACCATATTCATTGGTTGTAACACCAACCGGTTTATTGAGCAGTCTTATAGTAGCCCCAATAATTGTTTCCCCGTTTTTTTTACTTTTTACTGTGCCGCTTAAAGTAAAACGTTGCTGGGCATTAATTTTTGCGCTGTAAAAAAGACCCGTCAGTAGTAATAGTGTAGGAAGGCTAAGCCTTTTTCTAATTTTCATTTAAGGACATTTTCTGATAATGCATCAAATGTGCAGTATATACAGAAAACAAAATGTGTAAGCCTAGCTGAAATGGACAAAATGAAATCTCAAAGGGCAAATGCCCGGTTAAGCAGTATCGATTATGCCCTCACCCCTTTCACCCCCCAATTTGTCCATTCTGACCAACATTCAATTGCGGCATACACGATATATATAAACCTTTGTGCCGGCCACTAACCATTAATAAATCCAACATCCGAATATAATATTGTGTAAATATAAATAAGGCGGCTGTATCTACAGCTGCCATTTAAAACACAAATTCTTTTCGTAAGATTATCCATCTTGTCATAATTCACCATTATATGTTACAAAGGCTTTTGATTAAGGCGATAACAGGTATCGTACTGGCCAGCTGCATAATTAATCTAAATGCTTATAATTATGGATCTGCTGTTGTTTATATTGAAGCAACATCTGAAAATGGGGATATGAGAAAAATATACAAAGATTTACGGGCGCAGCTATCATTTAAAATGATACAGAATGTGAGTTCTATTGATACAACGGACAACAGTATTACACTTACTTTTTTTGTTTATAATGATATTATATTGGAGCGTTGCGAAGAAGTGCTGCACTTCATGAAAAAAAACAGGGATTACAGCAGGATAGATTACTACATCGTGTATTAAAAAAACACCCATGCAGGAATACATGGGTGTATACTTAAGCCTACAACTAAGACCACGGATGTCCTGCTAAAGACAGGTCTCAAATATTTATTAATGATGGGCTACCTGGAGGTTAGTCTCATCATGAGTACGTCCAAACTTATTTTTCCACCAGAGTTTTACCATATCCACCACATAATATACCATAGGCACTACAAATATTGTCAATATCAAACTGGAGCTCAATCCGCCTATCAACACCCATCCCAGGCCATTTTTCCATTCAGATCCTGCACCTTTTGCTATTGCAATGGGAAACATTCCCGCCACCATCGCCACAGTCGTCATCAGGATCGGCCTAAGTCTCGTCTTACCAGCATCAATTAATGCATCAAAGGTAGATTCCCCCTCTTCTTTCCGGTGATTCGCAAAGTCAACGATCAGGATGGCATTCTTAGCTACCAGGCCAAATAACATGATGATGCCCAACATTGTGAACATACTCATAGAAGACTTGGCAAGATTTAATGCCAGGAAGGCACCAATAAATGAAACCGGGATAGAAAACAATACCACGAATGGATATACAAAACTGTCATAAAGCGCTACCATTACCAGGTACATCAGCACAAGCGCTGCAAGCATGGCAATCATTAATGCCCCCATCGATTCATCCTGCTTCTCCGCATCCCCACTCCATTTAAGATCTACTGCAGCCGGAATAGGATTTTTTATCAATGATTCTTTAATCATATCACTCACTATACCAGATGTTATTCCAAGTACATTGCTCTTAACAGTTACCGCTGTTCTCCTGTTCTTTCTTTCCAGTACACTAGGTCCGCTACCTTGTACAATAGTCGCAAACTGAGACAGCTTCACCTGCTGATTTGATGAATTCATAAAAGTCAGGTTCTCTACATCAGATACATTTTGCCTGTCAAAGTCGTCAAACTTTATATTGATATCATATTCCTTATTACCTACCCTGAACTTCGCATCCGTATTTCCAGCATATGCATTTTTCAAAGTAGCGCCAACAGTATTAATGTCAAGCCCCAGCTGTGACATTTTATCCCTGTCAATATTTACTTCCACCTGCGGGTTGCCATCCTCCACACTTAAAGAAATATCGTTTGTGCCAGGCATGGAATCAATGCGGCGCTTCAGATCATTTGCCGTCTTCATCAGCAGGTCATAATTCTCAGAACTTAACACAATTTGAATGGGGTCCCCCATACTTACCATACCTACAACACTGGAACGGACCTTTACACCCGGGAACTTCACTTCCAGTTCATGACTTTTACGGATCATATATTGTTCCGTTGAAAGGGAACGTAACTTCTTATCAACTAACTTAACAGTTAACTCTGATTTATATTCGCTCCCTACCGCTGCAGATGATTGAAGCCCTGTAGTAGAAGGTCCGGCTACATTGGAAAACACTGAAACTACATCCGGTTGGGACAATAAATAATCTTCTATTCTTTTTGTATAGAGATTATTCTGTATCACAGTTGTATTCTTATCATATTCCAGCTTCAGCTGAATTTTCCCCTGATCCCCCGCGGCTACTAATTCGCTACCTAATATTCCCATATTCATTACCAGGCCAATGCCAATGAAGAGACTGATTACAATAGCCGTCAGGATCAATTTATGTTTAAGTACCCATTTTAGTGCATTTGCGTACCAGTCTGTTAATCTCTCAATAAGCGTTTCAAAACCAATCAAAATCTTATGGATCCAGTTCTTCTGATTGAGCACAGTAATTTTGCCAAACCTTGATGCAAGCCAGGGCGTAAGCGTATAACACACCAGCAAGCTAAATAGCGTTGCCGTTACAATAGTAAGTGAATATTGCCTGAGCATAGGAGCAATGGTGGTATTGACCAATGCTATAGGACCGAATACAACGACATCTACCATTGTAATAGCCAACGCTGAAAATCCGATCTCCATTCTTCCATCCAAAGCTGCCTGTCGTTTCGGCTTACCCATATGCAAATGCCTGTGAATATTTTCCAGTACCACTATCGAGTCATCCACCAATATCCCTATCACTAGTGATAATGCCAGTAATGTCATAAGGTTAAGAGAATACCCCAACAGATACATCACAGAAAAAGTAGATAAAAGAGAAGCAGGAATAGCCACAAGTACAATCAATGAATCCCGCAGACTATGTAAGAAAAGTAACATGATCGCAGCTACAAGTACGATAGCAATGATCAGGTCATGCTCTACAGACTCCGCCGACTCCATGGTAAAATCTGCTGTATCATCAGCAATCGTGAATTTCACATTTTGTGCGGAATATTTCTGTTGCAACTGTGCTAACCGCCGTTTCACCTCTTTACTTATCTCCACCGCATTTGCTCCGTTTTGCTTTTTTATAAGTATCCCTATACCATTTACATCATTATAACGGCTTACAGCACTGGCATCTTTCACAATATCACTGACACTGGCTACTTCCTTCAATTTTACCACACTTCCTCTAGCCGGCTGTGCCACCACAAGTTCTGAAATTTCCGGAACGGAGGTGAATTTCCCCGTCACACGTACCGTCATCTGCTCCTGTCTGGTCTTTACTTTTCCTGTTGGAAATTCCGTGTTCCCCCGGTTGATTGCGTCAATGACCTGGGCAATAGATATCCCGTAATATTCCAGCTTTTCTCTGTTAACATTAATTTGAATCTCACGTTCCTGTCCACCTATCAGGGTTATCTCACCAACACCTGCAATCTGTTGAAACTGTGGCTTGATCTCGTCCTTGACAATATCATAAAATTTTGCATTGTCCATCGATGAAGTAGCCGTTAACTGCATAATAGGCTGATCACTGGGTGATACTTTTGAAATACCTGGTGTTTTAACATCATCCGGCAAATCAGACAAAATGTTATTGATCTTACGCTGCAGTTCCTGTTGTTTGTCATCAATATCAGTACCCATGGTAAATTCCGCCTGGATAACCGAGTTTCCTTCCATCGATTGGGAAGTCATGGATTTTAACCTGTCCACACCACTCACCACATCTTCAATTTTCTTGGTCACGGTTTGTTCCACATTGGTAGGTGTCGCACCAGGATAAGAAGTAGATATTACCAACGTAGGTTGGGTAATATCCGGCATCAGCTCATAGTTCAATTTGGTGTAACAAAACATCCCTCCGCCTATCAGGATCGTAAAAATTACAATGATCAGAGACGGCCTGTTAATAGCTATTTTTGTTATTGACATAATTCTGTTTTTGATGATTATTTCGCAATAGACACGTTAGCCCCTTCAAAGAGATTGACTAGTCCGCCCGTAGCAATGATCTCTCCCTGTTTTAATCCATCTTTAACCTCAACTTTATACTCGTTACCCTCTCCACTTTCAATTGCTCTTACATGTGCTACACCATTTTCAATAACAAAAACTTTAGGTTCTTTTGATGATCCTATCAATGCAGACCGGGGAACTGAAATAACATTGCTTTGAAGAGCTTCAGTAAGCTGAATACGGCCATACATTCCGGCCTTCAATAACTTCCCGCCATTATTTACAAGGATCTTCAATACATAATTATGGGACGCATCAGCTTTAGTCCCTACCATATCTACAATACCATTAAAGGTTTTATCAGCATATACATCCGTTACAACTGTTATAGACTGTCTGTTCTCAAAGCTGGAAATATTACCTTCCGGAACATTCACCTCCAGTTTTAACTGGTCTATGTTAGTCAGCTGAGCCATCTGGGACCCGGTTGCTACTACTGCTCCCAGTTCAAAGTTTTTGGATGTTATTATACCACTGAACGGAGCTTTAATCGTACACATCCTTATCTGCTTTTCATATTGTTCCACCTCTGCCTTATTTACTAAAACCTGTGTACCGGCATTATCCATCTGCAATTTTGTAACGCCACTCGCGGCTCCTTCATATCGCTTCAGGGTTGAAATGGCATTTTCATAATTAGCCTTTGCAGAAGCCAGCTGGGCCCTTAAAAGATCAGTATCCAACTGTGCGATTACAGCCCCTGCGCTTACCATTGACCCTTCTTCAATTTTTACTGACACCACCTTCCCCGTAGTCTCAGAAGAAATGGTTACCTCCCGGAGAGGTGCAAAAGCACCCAGGAATGAAGTACTTTGATTCATTGGTGCAGCATGAACAGTATCTGCCTGAATGGTTACTTTCCGGTCGGGGTCCTTCCTGTATACTTTTCCCTCCACCTCTTCCTTATTCCCCCTTAATTTGACCACTATAAGACCTAACACCCCAAGTATAATTACACCGGTTATTACATATCGTATATTAATCTGCATAAATTTTATTTTTGTTATTAATTCAATAAAGTTCCCTGTGCCTTTTTAAGATCTAATTCTGCCTGTTTAATGTTTATCAAAGCATTTATATAATTACTTTGCGCAGTGTGCAGCTCACTTTGTGAGTTGATGACATCCGTAATCTTCGCAATCCCGTTTTGGTATTGAAGCTTAAGATCATCAAGTACTTTCTGGGCAAGATCGAGGCTCCTGCGCTTACTCTGCAGGGTCAGGAAATTGCTTTTCAGATCCGCATTGGCATTGGCAACATTTTTTAAGCTTTGTTGCTTCAGTTGTTCCGCCTGAACATCATATTTTTTAATTTCAATTGACTTGCTTTGAATCTTGTACTTCTTGCTGAATCCATCAAAAATGGGAATGCTCAATGCAAGTTTGACATATGAGGAAGAATACCACTTATCGTTTATATTTTTAAAAGGATCTGCATTAGAATAATATCCTGACAGACCATAGTTTGCACTAAGTGTCAACGATGGAAGGTAACCGGCTTTAATATTTTTCCTTTCCAGATCTGCTACACGTTTATTTTCCAGCACCTGCAGATAATCTGTCTTTTTCATGATATCAAAAGCAGGTGATTCCAGCGGCATTGCTTTATCTGACAGGTCATAATCAAGTACGGCTATATTATTCTCCAGCGGAATATTCATTAATAACTTAAGCAGGTTGTATTCTTTTTCAAGACTATTACGGGAGGATTCCAGGTCTGCTTTACTATTATCCCTTGATACATTTAACCGGTCTACATCTGTTTCAGTAGCCAGCCCTGCTTTGTACTGATCACTTGTTGACAGTAATAGTTCCTCTGTATTCTGCAGGTTTTTACTGATCAGTTCAATTTGTTTCAATATGGTTTGAATATTATAATAAGTAGCTGAAACATTGTAAACGAGATCTTCTTTAGAGCTCTGTATCTGCAACTGGTTCAGGTTAATAGCCACCTTCGCTGCTTTAAGTGCGATGAGTGAGGATGCATTAAAAATTGTCTGACTGAGGTCCACAGAAGCAGATTTAGTCTGCGGTACACTAAACTGGGCCACCTGGTAAGTCCCGGCAATTCCCCCGAATAAATCTGCGGGTACTACCTGCACAGGTACTTTGAACTGATATTGATAAGAGCCACTGGCGTTTACTGAAGGAAGCAGGCTACTATAGGCTTCCCCAATAGATGCTTTTGTTTTGTCCAGATCATAGTTATCAGACTTTAACTGAAGACTATTCTTTAAAGATGTATCGATACATTGCTGTAGTGTATACACGTTTTGCGCTGATAACTTATTTACCAGCAAAAATGTAGTTGCCAACAGCAGTGAAAATCGAATACCTTTCCATTTTTTATTTATCATTTTTGCTAATTTAATAATCTAAAAAACGACCTATCCTTTGCCCATAGGCCGTTTTATTTTAGCATTATTGCTAATTAAAAGGTAAAAAAAATGGTACCGGCAGGTACCTTTAACTCCAATAAATATATCCGGCCCTAGTCTCGAAACAGTACCCTGAGTATAAGTTGCTTTCTTTCCTTCAGCAATGCCAGGTATCCCTTTTCATCCAGTTGCATAAATTGCTTCAATAGTGGCTTTGATAATATAGGATAGGCACAAAGAGAAATCAGGTTAAGCATAAAATGCTTAGCAGACATCTGAGGCACTGATCCTTTTCTAATCTCCTGCTCAAGATCATCTTCGATATTTGCAACTAATCTGGTCAACTGTGCTTTCTCCTGGGGAGGCACACGATGCCCACCATTCACCTCTGTAATCAAAAAGATTTCCAGGTAAGGAAACTTTAAATTATTCTCTATGAAAAATTCAATGAACTGTCCCACTTTCGCTCTGAATTCCAGTTTATTTGAAAAAAACAACTCTTTTATACGATTCTCAACCAGCAATATAGCTTCCCTAAATACCACCTCAAACAGTTGTTCCCTGTTTTTAAAATAGTAATAGATAAGTCCCCTGTTCACTCCTGCCGCGTCTGCTATTGCCTGTGTCCTGGCATGGATATTCCCCTCCACGAAGAAAATCCGCATAGCTGTATCTTTGATTAGTTTTTCTGTTTGTGCATCTTTTACAGGCATCTCAATTCATATATCAAAAGTATAGCCTACACAGAAAACGACATATGTAAACATCACTGTAATGGACAAAATGCTACCTTAAAGGGTCAATCATTGTAAAACGTGGGACAATTACCTGATTAAACAGTGTTTTTGTTGCATAATGTTAATGTCATTATTATTTAATTTTGGAGGAACATGGATAGAAATTTATTAAAAAGGTTCATCAGGACTGCTATTATTTCATCTCCGATAATTGCTTTATACGGGGTAACTCCCTTTTACATATTCAGTAAAGTCCAACCCTCATATATCTTATTTGCAGGTCTGATCATTACTATTAATGTGTTTATATTCTGGACCATTAATATTTCTATCATCCGGTATGCAAGAGTAATAAAAAACTGGAAATGGTATCTTTATAGTTATGCCTTTGTGGTTACTTTCCATACTATGATTGTCACTTTGAGAAAAATAGTGATGGCCCCGGACTTTATCGCAGAAGGAGAATCGACTTTTGGAAAGAATATTTTAATGGTATATCCATTTTTTTCGTTGCTGGCTATCAACACCATCATTTTAATCATCTGCAACTCCATATTAGCCACTCAAAAAAACAAGGATGCTGAAAATGAAATCCAGGAGCTTAAAGTAAGGAATCTTGAAGCCCAGAAGCAAGTACTACTACAACAGCTCCAACCTCATTTCCTGTTTAATACACTTAGTGTACTAAAATCCTTGATAAAAGAAGAACCGGAAGAAGCAGAGAATTATTCAATAAAGCTGTCAAATTTTCTGCGCTATTCCCTGGAAGTACATAATTGCGACCTGGTATCCGTAGAACAGGAATTAATATTCACTAACGATTACATTGATTTACAAAAAACACGTTTTGAAAGTTCTGTTATCTTTAATGTAAGTATTCCGCATGAGATATACAACATGCAGATACCCGCGTATGCTCTTCAAACATTGGTAGAGAATGCTATTAAACATAACTCATTTACAGAAAGAAGGCCATTGAGGATCAGGATAAATTACATGGGGGATGATACTATTCTGGTATCTAACAATAAATTGCCTGCAAGGGCTGTGGATACTACAGGCACAGGGCTGAAAAATCTGAATCAGCGATATAAAATTATTGCACATAAAGCGATAGAGATCACTGACTCCAAAGATGAATTTAGTGTTAAAGTATACTTGTTAAACAATCATACTATATGAAAGTAGTAATTATTGAAGATGAGAAAGTTACTGCCAAGGATTTGAAAAGGACCATTCTTGAAGTAGAACCAGATATAGAAATTGACGCATTATTACATTCAGTAGAAGACGCTATTGAATACTTTGCAAACCACAAAGATACAGACCTCATTTTCTCAGACATCCAATTGGGCGATGGCCTGAGTTTTGAGATATTTAAGAAAATGGAGAACCAGGTCCCCATCATTTTTTGTACTGCTTACAATAGTTATTTTTCCGAAGCTTTTGAAACAACCGGCATCGATTACCTTCTAAAACCCTTTAACAAGGACACTATAGAAAAAGCATTATCAAAATATATTACACTTGAAAAAACATTTTCAAGAAATAATGAAAAATATAAAGAACAGCTCAATGCTCTTGAATTAAAAGTCACCCCGCAAAAAAATGCAGTGATCATCAGGCAAGCCAATAAAATTATCCCGCTGGGAGCCAGTGCAATAGTGCTTTTTTTTATTGACAACAGATATACCTATGCTTATACATTTAACCATGAAAAGTTTATTGTAAGCGAAAATCTTGAAGATCTTGAAAAAGCTTTTGCTCCCTCATTTTTCAGGGCCAACCGCCAATTCCTTATAAATCGTAAAGCGGTAAAGGATGCCACACAATATTTCAACCGTAAAATAATAGTGAACCTTTCTGTACCTTTTAAAGATCAGATACTGGTAGGAAAATTAAAGATCTCCTCATTTATAGAATGGCTTTCCCAACACTAAACTAACCTCTTTTCAGATTCTCTTTTATCTAATACAGGCAGATAACCCCTGCCTGTCACTTGATTATTGCGCAGCCTTACCACGCAGTATTCCGCTATGCCTTTCAGTTTCCATTTTGTCCATCTCAGGCTACAATCAATTGTAGCATACAGAATATATCCAAATCTTTGGGCCACAATAAATGCATATGAAATCATTAGTTAAACATTCTGGCATTGTGGCTGCCTTTCTCTTTTATGGATTATCAACTTTGGGCCAAACACCCGGAAATATTACCGGCAACTGGAAAAGTGAGATCAGGGATAAGCCCCTTGAAATGGAAATATACCAGTCAGCAGATAGTGCCTATTACGGCAAAATAATAAATGACAAAAATAGTCCTTCAAAAAACGGGACTCTTGTCCTGAAGAAACTTAAATACGATAAAGCCTCTCAAAAATTTACCGGCACCATGCGGCCTCCTGATGCAGATATGGAAGCAGATGCAACTATTTCAATAATAGATAACGATCGGTTAAAGATGATCGTCAGGAAACTATTTATAACCAGGACTGTGTACCTGACAAGAATAAAAAATAACAAATGAAGATTATTATTTGGCTGATAATTATATCCCTTTTTTGCACTGGTACTGTTCAATCGCAAAAGATCTTTACATCTGTAGATTCACTTTTGAGTTATTCTACATCCAAAAGCATTTCTATTCAATCCGGCTATATCCGGATAGACCAGGCTAAAAAAGCCAAACTGGCTGCCATCCTTAGTATTCCGGACCCAACCGGGAATACCTCACTTAGCTATACGCATAATACCAAATTGCCTGTCACCCTTTTCCCCGCAGAAACATTTGGTGGGGAAGCTGGTACCTATAAAGAAGTGAAGTCAGGCATTCCTTATGTAACCAGTTTTAACCAGGATATAGAACTAAAATTGCTTAACGTGAATGGTTGGGTAAATCTGAAGCTGGCTAAGCTTAATATAGAAAGCAGCACTTCAGAAAATAAGATCACAATAAAAGAGCTTTGGGAAAATATTGCTACCACTTACTGTAACATCGTATCACTCCAGGAAGAACTTGCCAGTACCATTCAAAACATAAGCATTTCCGATAGCTTATTGAAAATTACCCAAAACAAATTGAATGAAGGTCTTATAAAGCAGCAGGATGTAAATGATGCAAACATAAACCTTATAACTACCAAAGAAAACAAAAATCAGATCGGGTATCTTATAAAACAACAATATTTAGCACTAAAAATCCTTTGCGATATTCCGGAGCAGGAAGATATAGAGATTGTAAATAAAACTTCGCTAACTGAATTCGATCTCAACCCAACTATTGAAACCAATAATATCGCTTTAGCCAACAGCATGCTAAAAGAAAAAATAGCTTTAACCACCTGGAAACAGGAAAAGTATACAAAATATCCAACAATTTCCTTTTACCAGAGTAATACCAGTCAGCAGAATAATACGCGTGGAAAACTCTTTGACAACGATGTGAAATGGATGTCCAGCAGTTATTTTGGTTTTAAAATAAAGCTCCCAATGCCTTCATCTTCTACCATCAGCGAGACTACAAAAGCCAAATATGACTATTTACTGGCCAGGAAAAATACAGAGCAACAAAAGATAAAGGCAGAATTAACAATACAGCAGCTCTATACAGACTATAACAAAGCAGTAAGCCAGGCTACGGCCAACAAAGAAATATTTTTACTAAAGAAGGAGAATTATGAGAAATACCTGGACCTGTATAAGGAAGATCTGGTAAGTTTCGAGCGAACTCTCGATAGTTATAATGCCATGGTAAACAGCAATTATACCCTTGTTTCATCGCAGGTATCTGTGCTTGCTGCCAAAACAAAAATTGATATAAATAACAGAATAAAATGAAGCCACAACTTATTCGGATTATGCCGTTCTTACTTTCTGTTTTTCTTTTTTATTCCTGCGGCAAAAAAACAGAGAAAACTAAACCGATCAGGAAAGACGTTACCGAGACAGTATTTGCCTCCGGTATTCTTGAAGCAGATGCTACCTATGATCTTACTGCCCAGGCAGATGGTTACCTGACACAGGTATTTTTTAAAGAAGGAGATCTTGTTGATGCCGATCAGGAATTAGCCGTTGTAAATAATAAAGAAGCCTTCTTTAATGAAGAAAGTGCTATTGAATTGTATAATATAGCACATCAAAACACAATGAGCAATGCCCCTGCTTTGCAGCAAGCTCAGAATACCATTATCATCGACAAACAGAAAATGGACCTGGACTTAATTAATATGCAACGGTATCAAAAATTATGGGAAAAGAACAGTGTTGCCAAAATAGACCTGGATAATGCAGAGCTTCAATATAAAACTTCAAGGTCAAATTATGAAAGTGCTTTGGAGAACTTCAAGATTTTAAAACAACAGGCCGATCAACAGGTTATCAGCACTGAAGCAACAAAAAAAATAAACGAAATAGTAACCGGGAAAAACAAAGTAAATGCAGTAGTAGCGGGGAAAATCTTGAAGGTATATAAGAAACCTGGAGATTATGTAAAAAGAGGAGAAACCATTGCATTAATTGGCAATCCCCGGAATATATATGCCAAAGTAAATATTGATGAAGGTAATATTGGAAAAGTGAAGGTTGGACAGGAAGCATTCATACAATTGAACACCAATAAGGACAAGATCTACAAAGGCAGCGTAAAGGAAATTTATCCTGCCTTTGATGAGAGCAGCCAATCCTTCATCTGTAAATTAATCTTTTCCGACAGTTTAGATTTTACTATTGTCAATACCCAATTACAAAGCAATATTGTAGTGACTGTTACAGCAAAAGCACTGCTTATTCCCAGAAGATACCTTGACTTCGGAGGATATGTACAGGTGGAAGGTAAAAAAGAAAAAGTAAAAGTTGTTACAAAGTTTGTAAGTAATGAATGGGTGGAAATATTAAGTGGCATAGATGATAATACGGTATTAATTACTGACAACCTGGATGCCAATAAAACAAATATATCTGAGGCGGGAGCACAATTACAACGATAATTTATGAGAAAAAGCATAAACACGGACATCGCGTTTACCCATATCATTACCAGGAAAAGGCAAACATTTGTAGCCGCGTTAGGTGTTACGATTGGTGTTGGGGTATATTTGTTTATGAATTCCCTTTCATCAGGCTTTGGTACCTTTTCAAAAGGTGAAATGTTTAAAAACAGTCCTCATATCAAAATCTATAAAAACGACGAGTTGAGCCAGCCCCTGATCTCATCCCGGGATTCAGGGCATACGACCGTTATCATAAACCCTCAGATTACAACAAACTCAAAAAAAATAATTAATCCGGAACAACTGCTGTCAAGAATTAAACAACAGCCATATGTTGTGAATGCGATTGCACAGGTGAGTTTTGACGCATTTTATAACCGGGGTAAAGCACAGCTACGGGGAAATGGGTATGGTGTAGATATCCTTGAATATGACGCTATGTTCAAAACAGGGAAATATATAGTGGCAGGTAATTTGAACAGACTGACAGGCAACCTCAATGGCATCATCATCGGAAGTGGTATTGCAGAAAAATTGAACCTCGGCATTAATGACAACATTACTGTAACCTCCTCTTACAATGTAGTAAAAGTAATGAAGATCGTAGGCATTTATTCCAGTGGCAACAGCTTAACCGATAATGCAAAATCCTACATGAATCTCAGTGCTGCACAGCAATTTATAAAAGAAGGGCCTTCTTACGTAAGCGATATTTTCGTAAACGTGCCTGATCCTGACAATAGTGAAAAGTATGCAGCGATGCTGCAGCAATTAACGGCCTATAAAGTAGAAGACTGGAAAACCACGAATGCAGATGTATTAGCTACAGAAAAGACAAGAGGCACATTAATGGGTGCTATATCTCTATCCATATTAGTTGTAGCAGCATTTGGCATATACAATATCCTTAGTTCAACAATAGCACAAAAAATAAATGACATTGCTATTCTAAAAGCAACCGGGTTTGCAGGAAAAGATGTAATCAGGATATTCCTGATGGAAGCCCTTATAATGGGATTCATTGGTACACTAATGGGCCTGATGGTTGGGAGTGTCCTTATTGCGATCATGTCCACTATATACATGGGTGGACCTGTAGGTTATTTCCCGATACATTTTGAACCTGCTCTTTTTGCAAAAAGTACTGTGCTGGGCTTATTTATTACATTATGCGCCGGGTACTTCCCTGCAAGAAAAGCAGCAAAAGTAGATCCGGTCGAAATTTTTAGAAAATAATCTGAGTATGAAAAATAGAGAAGTTATTCTAAGCACCAGGTCTTTAGGAAAATATTTTTACGCCCCTATTAAGTTTAAGGTGTTAGACGGTATCAGTTTCGAAGCATACAAAGGCGAATTTTTAACATTAGTAGGAAAAAGCGGTTCAGGAAAATCAACATTACTTTACTGCCTCAGTACGATGGATACCTCTTATGAAGGAGAATTATTTATTAATAATGAAATAATAACCGGGAGGAAAATTAATGAATTAGCTGCATTGAGGAACAGGAGTATTGGATTTATATTCCAGTTTCATTACCTGCTACCTGAGTTTACCTGCCTGAAAAACGTGATGATCCCGGCATTAAAGCTTGGGAAATATTCCTATAAGGAAGTGGAGGAAAGAGCATACAACAAGCTGGAGATTTTAGGTATTAAGGATCAGGCATTAAAACCGGCCGCAAAACTAAGTGGTGGCCAGCAGCAACGGGTAGCTATAGCCAGGGCACTGATCAATGATCCTGCAATTATTATGTGCGATGAACCGACCGGGAACCTGGACAGTAAGAATAGCCAGATTGTATTTGACATTTTTAAACAAATAGCCCATGAGTTTGGGCAAACCATTATTGCGGTTACACATGATAATGATTTTTCCCGGAACAGTGACCGGACGATTGAACTGGCGGATGGCAAAATAATCAGCCATGGGAAAAAACTTAATGATGTATTTTAAAGAATTTCATATCCAACATGGACCTTATATTTAATACTAAAAAGAGATTCACTATTTTTAGTGAAACTTCCTCTATGAAAATACACGCTTTAATCTTTCTTGCTGTCGCAGCCTGCACATCATGTACCAGAACAACCGTTACCGTTACACAATCATCACCCATAAATGGTACCTGGCGTATGTTCGCCGCCAAAATGATCAAAGGTAAAGATACCACTATCACCTTCCCCGTCGAAGGGCAGGAAATGATCAAAATCTTAAACAATACCCACTTTGCCTTTTTCAAACACGATCTGCAACATGGTAAAGATTCTACCAAAGCTGTATACGATACCGGAAGTGGTACATATACATTATCCGGCGAAACCTACACAGAACACCTGACATACTGCAATTACAGGGAATGGGAGGATAAAGACTTTACCTTCAACTTACAGGTAAAAGAGGATACTTTAATCCAGAAAGGAATTGAGAAAATAGAAGGCTTGCAGGTTAATCAGGAGATTATAGAGATGTACGTACGTGTACCATAAATTATCCGCCTTTTTAGCTACTCATCAGGTAGTATAAGCCCCATATAAGCCCCCTCATAGTCCCCTATAAGCCCTATACCAGTCCCCCTTATTTAGAGGGGACTTATATCGGTTGTAAATACATTTATCATCAGCCTTATTGCAGAAAAAGGCTCCTGAGAGAGCCGCCTGTTTATAGAAAAATCCATTCTCCCTGTTAAACGGACATGCGTATCAGGTAAAATATGCATATCTTAAACCCAATAATTCAATGATCTTACAGAACTTAAACAGGTCGTACATATATGAGAAAAACATTAGCCGTTTGTTCGGTACTTTTATCATTGCAATTACCGGTAAAATTTGCGGTTGCGCAGGCCAATGAAGGCGTGCATGAAATGTCAAACGATTACCAGGCTCCTAAAGATCCGCTTGTAATCAGAAAATTAGATAAATGGCAGGACCAGAAATTCGGTCTTTTCATGCACTGGGGCACTTACACCATCTGGAACGAAGTAGAAAGCTGGAGCATCTGTCCGGTTGACTGGGTAGTGCGTAAAGGCCCTTACAGTGCTGATTACTTCGGATATAAAAAGGCATACGAAGAACTGCAGCACTCCTTCAACCCGGTAGATTTTAACCCGGAGAAATGGGCTAAAGCTGCAAAAGCAGCCGGTATGAACTATGTAGTATTCACTACCAAACATCACGACGGCTTCTGTATGTTCGATACCAAACAAACAGATTACAAGATCACCAGTCCTAATACACCCTTCTCTTCCAACCCACGCAGCAACGTGGCAAAAGAGATCTTCAGCGCTTTCCGTAAAGACAGCTTTATGATTGGGGCGTATTTTTCTAAACCCGACTGGCACAGTGAATACTTCTGGTGGTCCTACTACCCGCCAAAAGATGAAAACATCAACTACGATCTGAAGAAATTCCCTGAACGCTGGCAGAAATTCAACGACTATACCTATAACCAGGTAGAAGAACTGATGTCCGACTACGGTTCCATCGATATCCTCTGGCTGGATGGCGGCTGGGTAAGACCCAACGGCAAACAAAGCCTGGACATGAAGAAAATCGTAGGCATGGCCCGCACACACCAACCAGGACTCATCGTCGTAGACAGGACAGT
Organism: Chitinophaga sp. YR573; assembly: GCF_900110995.1. Taxonomy (GTDB): domain Bacteria; phylum Bacteroidota; class Bacteroidia; order Chitinophagales; family Chitinophagaceae; genus Chitinophaga. Next base: position 1,587,456 of record NZ_FOJF01000002.1, on the reverse strand, counting down.
TCCAGGTGAATTTGAAAACTATACCACCCCGGAACAATCCATCCCCGATAAGCCACTGCCCTATCCATGGGAAACCTGTATGACCATGGGTGATTCCTGGAGTTATAGCTCCCGCGATCAGTACAAACCTTCTCTGAAACTCTTAACGATACTCGTGAAAATCGTTTCAAGAGGTGGTAACCTGCTGTTAAATATCGGACCAAGTGATAAAGGCGACTGGGCACCGGAAGCTTATAAACGTTTAGCGGATATCGGCGACTGGATGAAGATAAACGGAGAAGGAATACATGGTTCAGTACCAGTAGCTCCATATTCTGATAAAAATATCTATTTTACCAAAGCTAAGAACCAACCATCTGTATACGCCTATTTCCTGTCCGACAGTGATACCGTGAATCTGCCCGCAGAAGTGACTTTCCCGGTACAGGATGTAAAGAAGATCAAAACAGTATCCCTGTTAGGTACAAAGGCAAAACTGAAATGGACATTGAACAATGGTCAGCTGATCATCAAAGTACCAAAAGATATACAGGAGAAAAGTGGCCTGAAATACATCGCAACATTTAAGATTAATACTGAAGCCTAGAATTATGCAACTATCATTTCGTAAAATCCTTTGTGCCGGAAGCCTGGCCCTTGCATTTGTTACCGGCACTGCCTCTGCGGCAGTACCCGATAAAAAAGCAATCACAGACCTTGTAAAGAGAGTGCTGAAGGAACATGCTGTCCATTTTGAAACCAGCTTTATTCCACAGGAAAAAGGGAAAGATGTATTTGAACTGGAAAGTAAAAACGGAATGATCCTGCTGAAAGGTAGTAATGGACTCAGCATCGCCAGTGCCCTCAATTACTACCTGCAAAACTATGCTCATTGCGATATCAGCTGGAACGGGACTAACTTAAACCTTCCCTCTCCGCTGCCTGTCGTAAAGGAAAAAGTACACAAAACCACTCCTTATCAATATCGCTATTACCTCAACTATTGCACGTTCAACTACACCATGAGCTGGTGGAACTGGGACCGCTGGCAATGGGAGATCGACTGGATGGCACTCAATGGCGTGAATATGCCACTGGCTATCACCGGACAAAACTCCGTTTGGGACAGGGTATACAAAGGATTAGGTTTAACAGATAAAGACCTGAGCAACTTCTTCAGCGGCCCCTGTTATTTCAACTGGTTCTGGATGGGTAATATCGATGGATGGGGTGGTCCCCTGCCACAGTCTTTCATGAAAGGTCATGAAGAATTGCAGAAGAAGATCCTGGAAAGAGAAAGATCCCTTGGCATGACACCCGTACTGCCTGCTTTTACAGGACATGTGCCTTCCGCTTTCAAGGATAAATTCCCGAACGCTAAAGTAAAGAAGACCAACTGGGATGCTGGTTTTGATGATGTATATATCCTCGATCCCGGAGATTCTATGTTTACATTGATAGGTAAAAGATTTATGGAAGAGGAGATTCGCACCTTCGGTACGGACCATCTTTATTCTTCAGATACTTTCAATGAGAACCTGCCACCTACCAACGATTCTCTTTACTTACATAATATCAGTAAAAAGATCTACCAGTCTATGGCAGCGGCAGATACTGCAGCCGTATGGGTAATGCAGGGCTGGATGTTCCATTACCAGAGTGAATTCTGGCATCCTGCACAAATCAAGGCATTGTTCACTGCGGCTCCGGATGATAAGATGATTGTACTGGACCTCTACAGTGAAAACTCTCCTCAATGGATTAAAACAGATGGTTATTACGGTAAACAATGGATCTGGTGTATGCTGCTGAACTTTGGCGGTAATATCAGTATGTATGGCAGAATGAATAACGTGGCAAATGATCCTGCTAATGCATTACACAACCCTGCGGCCCGCAATATGATAGGTATCGGCCTCACACCGGAAGGCATTGAGCAGAACCCTGTAATGTATGCCCTGATGCTGGAGAATGTATGGAGGGATCAGCCCATCAACCTGGATACCTGGCTCAAAGACTACACATTACGCCGTTACGGTAAGCAGAACCCCGACGCTGACCTGGCCTGGGATGTGCTGAGAAAAACAGTGTACAATGGTGGCCTTACGGAAGGTGGCCCGGAAAGTATCCTTACCGGCCGTCCTACCTTTAATACGTCCACTACCCGTACAAAAACACAGCTGGATTATGCACCCGGTGAAATGCTCGCTGCCTGGGACCACCTGCAGAAAGCTGCTGATGTGCTGAAAAACAGTGATGGCTTCCGCTATGATATAGTAGATGTTACACGTCAGGTACTGGCAAACTATGCAGACTCCCTGCAGCAGCAGGTGGCAAAGGCATACAAAAGCAATGACAGCGTGAGCTTCAAGAAATACAGTCAGCAGTTCCTGACCTTACTGGATGATATGGACAGATTACTGGCTACCCGTAAGGACTTTCTTTTAGGCAGATGGCTGAGTGACGCTAAAAGCTGGGGCACCAACCCGGCTGAAAAGACCTTATACGAGCGTAACGCCCGTGATCTGATCACTCTTTGGGGAGATAAAAACAGTCCTTTACATGAGTATTCCAGCAGGCAATGGGCCGGGTTACTCAAAAACTTCTACAGGGCACGCTGGCAGCAGTATTTTGCCTATGTAGACAGTTGTATGCGTCAGAAAAAACCGGTAGATGATACTTATTTTGATGATCAGATAAAGAATTGGGAATGGAAATGGGTAAATGCGAAGGAGTTATATCCTGTAACAACCCAGGGAGATGCAATTGTTTTATCAAAAGAGCTGTATGCGAAGTATAAAGCGATAGTTCATCAGACGTATAAATAGAAGGAAAGGGAATCGCATCTTCATTGTGTTTACTAAAGGCGTGAGGGTTCGATTCTTGTTCTGGGCACTGAAAGAAGTAAAACCCACTCGTAGAGTGGGTTTTACTTCTTAATATAGACTTCACTTTTACGTAACTCTCTCTTATTCAAGTTCAAATTGGTTCGAATTCTGAAAAGGCATTCTAATCATATTCATGCCACGTATTGCCACTCTGAAACTATTTTTAGTATACAGAAAATGTCACTGTGTAAACAAAGTAGATTTATACGATCAGAAAATACAAACTAGTTGGTATTTTTAAACCTTTTGATTTATTATAATTTCACCAATATAATCACTAAATCCAACTGTTGGAATTTTACAGTGGTTAGTTAGGGATTTGAACCATTATAACCAAACGCTAAACAGTCTTAAGAGATTAATTTTTCAAAAAACATTTAATATGATTCCTTTACCCCAAAACCAAGCAGCAGTTAATTGGACTTTCGGACAAAGAATTAATTCACTGAGATTCACTCTTAACATACCTTCTGCTCCTATTGATAGTAATGGATCTCCAACACTATCTGGAGTATATTTGATTCTATATGACCAATGGTTAAATGACACAGGCTGCTACTTAGGACTTCAAACTAATCTTATGAGGCCGAATGCTTATGGTGGACATACTCCAACAAATTCATTTGGTTTACTTTTTAGCCGCTGGCAAACAAGAGATAATACTAATCTTCGTATTTCAGAAGGTGGTTTTGAGGAGAATGCAGAGCATGAGGGCGGTTTTATAGGGGTAAGAATGCCTTTTCCTTTTATTCCTGGCATTTACACGGTCGAAATTAAAAGCAGCGGGAGTGACGAAAGCGGTATCTGGTATACTTCTACTGTTTTACATCCAGAGCTCGGAGAAATCGATTGCGGAAGTATAAGATTCCCATTTGTAGAAGGCAAAAACCCTGGGTTAGTAGATGGTGGCGGAACTAATTTAGAATTGTATAAAACAACAGAAATATCAGATTTAATGGCTGAAAATGAGGTTCCAAATTGGGATATTATAATTGAAAATGTTATTGCCAATGGAAATATTTCACCACAACATAGCAGAATAACCTATCCTTACCGCGAAACCATATTATCAAATGTAACTACTCCAGGTGAAGGAAAAGTGATTTTCCAGTTAGGGAATAACATTGCCAGAGCAAATGATACGGGCCAGTTGTTTTAAGTCATGTCTTAAACCAATAATTGGTATATCAGATTAACAATTTAAGAGGCCAATTAGATTACTAAATTTTATTATCCCTATGTTTTTACCTTTACTCGCGCTACAACAAAAAAAAATAACCTTCAAAGAGTTCGTCGCTTTCTGGTTTTCTTTGAATATTCCTTCAAATAAAGATCATTATTACACGGACAGAATTGATAAAGATCAGTTTACAACTGGTGATATTGGAAAATTGTTCGCCTGGAAAAACGGTATGGAGATTAACGGTCATTATACAAAGAGGGCCTCCGTTATAAATATGCAAAAGAAAATCCTCCATATAAACCATTTGAAAGAAGGCTTTGAACTCGAATATTTCACCACACATTTTGGGGAAATAGGAGCTATTTGGCAGATTTTTTTGCTCCATATAATTGCTCCTCATATATACCCAATTTTTGACCAGCACGTTTACAGAGCATGTCAATTTTTAAAGAGTAGACAAATCTCGGAAATTCCAAAAAAGAAGGTTGCAATACTTGAATATTATCATAATGAATACCATCCATTTTTCAAAGATGCCTGTAAACAATTTAAACAGCCACGTAAAGTTGATCTAGCATTGAAATCCTTCGGGACATTTCTGAAAACACATTATGCAAAAAAAGCATTATAAATAATATCACGCAGTTTAAAACAAGCCCCAAAATGAATATTCGACTTTCTCATATTTTAACAATCTGCACAATTCTTTTTTTAGCAGCTATTGGCGTATATATTTACCAATTCCATGGAGGATTGTCTGGATTACAAGGGGATTTTGGCACCTTTGGAGATTATTTGAATCCTGTCTTAACATTTATCAGCATACTTTTGATAGGATTTATAACAATACGTGCAAATGAAATAACGGAATCTTTCAATAGGCTAGAGCATGATCTTTCCTCCAGGGCCAATAATGTAACACTATCATACACTCAAATTCAGTTACAACCACAATTATTTTTAATCAACTCAATTCTGCCATTAAGCAAAATACAAGATGATGAATCTTGGATAATAAAAAATGCTTACGAAGCTCCAGCCATAAATATTTTGGTTCGAATGAAATTCGATAGATCCTCTCAGGCATTTACCAAATGGGTAAATTGTTTTTCGTTAGAAAGAGATTCCTCCCTTGAATTATTATGGTTAAGACATAGCAATGTAATTGAATTAATATGGACTGATATTTTAGGAACATCTTTTTTCAAGATTGAATATAAAGATTTGACTGGGATAATCGAAATATATTCATCAGCAGGATATGAAGAAGCAAAGAGAGAAGCAATTAAACAAAAGAATAATAGTTTTCTAAATAGGGATTTTATTGAATTCACAAAGAAAAATAATATTGATACAAGTAAACTTACACGGGGGCAGTTTGATAATTTCTTAAATATTTGGAGTCTTAAATAGAGAGAAGCTTATGAATACCTAGATCGAATCAGTATAACAAATCTTTCTTAAGGACTATTTGCAATTTATTAATAATCAAGGGACTATTTCAGTAAGTGTGTAAGTTTAAAAATCGAGGATGTTAACCTGCTAAATATCTACTACAGCTTATGAAGAAACAGGGCTTTGAGTTTATCTTCAAGGGAGGAACACTTAAGAAAACCTGACTGTCTTATTCCGATATATTCAATATGGTCAGCTGAGGTAAGTTGCATACACCTCAGATCGATCTCTGCCTGTAGCTCAGGTAAAGAGCTGTCAAGTTGATGTACTTGAGTAACAAGTTTACATAGGGAGCATTATCCTTATCTATCTCAAATACTACTTCACAATCACGTTGATTAGGAGTTTTGGTTACGCCTTCAATCGGAAAGCTTTATCTTACCTTAGTTAGATTATCAATATTTTTTCTTTGCCAAGCTGCTATATCAATTAACAAAGGGCACAGGCTTTTTCCAAAATCAGTGAGCGCATACTCAACCCGGGGAGGAAGCTCTTTGTACTGTTTCCTGCTGATTAAGCCATCAGCTTCAAGCTCTCTCAATTGTTCGGTTAACACCTTTTTTGAGATAGACGGTACCCTAACCTGGATTTCGCCAAAACGTCTGGTATTTTTGGAAAGCACATATAAAATTATCAACTTCCACCGCCCTCCAAACAGGGCTATCGTTGCTGTAACAGGACAGTCAGCATGGTCTAACTTATTTTCCATTAGTCACTTTTAGGTTACCACTTTTTGTCTTGTTACCAAAAGCAAGGGTAACTTTTCCAAATCAATATTTGTTTCTTTACATAACGAAAGTAATTAATCTTAAAACAAAAAATATGATTTTAGTAACCGGTGCAACAGGGAATTTAGGTAAAGCCACCATTAATTCATTATTAAACAGAGGTATAGCCCCAAACGATATTACTGCATTGGTAAGAGATGAAACCAAATCGGCAGAATTACAATCAAAAGGACTTCAAATAAAACTTGGCGACTATCAGGATTTTGAGTCTTTAAAAAGTGCGTTCCAGGGCGTGGACAAGCTGGTGCTTGTATCTTCTTCATCAGATATAGGCAAGAGGTTTGAGCAGCACAAAAATGCGATCAATGCAGCCAAGGAAACAGGTGTTGGCCATATTATCTATACGAGCTTTGACATGAAAAATTTACAACAAAGTATAATGGGTGAAGAGGTTCGATATCATGCATACACAGCTGATTATCTAAAACAAACAGCCATTCCTTATACTTTAATGGATAATACCATGTATGCTGACATGATTCCCTTACTATCTGGAAGGGATATATTAAATCATGGTATTTCCATTCCTGCCGGAGACGGCAAAACTCCCTTTTTGCCAATATCAGAAATGGCTGAAGCGATAGCTGTTGTACTGACTACTCCGGGTCATGAAAACAAAGAATATTTCATCACTGCAGAAACCGCTTTCTCCTTCGCGGAGATTGCTGACCTACTATCAGGCATTACCGGAAAAACCATAACTTATCACCAACCGGAGGTAAGTTCATATATTGCATGGCTTATACAGACCGGTGCTTCTGAAGATGATGCAGCGTACATTGCAAGGTTCTGTGGCGCGATTGCTAACGGAGAATTCGATACCAATAAAAGTGATGTGAAACAACTACTAGGCAGGAGTCCGGTCAGTTTAAAAGATTTTTTGCAAAACATATACAGTTAATTGGTAGAAGAGTAAATCCTATGTGGAAGTTTATACTGAAAGTTTGGCGTAAAAGGACTAATTACAGATAAAGAATGAGTAACTTAAAACCTTACTTAATAAAGGTAACTACAGTAAAAGACTGTGATAAAAATGATGGTGGGGCCGTCTGCTTTAAGTGCGTATTAGAGTACATTTGCACTTTTGAAGTAAGAGGGAAAGCCACGAAGTTTATCCGAGTTCGGTCGTTTTGGGAATAGTACGGGGCACAAGAAGTAAAAGGGCCTCAAATCATTGAATTTGAGGCCCTTTTACTTTGAATCAATTTTTTCTTTTTGAATGTCAAAGCTCAAATCGTTGTAGAGCAAAACCATTATTTTATTTTTTTGGCTTAAACCACCCTTCCTTTTGGCGTGCTTGCCCCCCTTCATAAATTTAGCGTTTCTTTATCTTTGCGATACATATGAAGCTCTTACTAACCTCCAGCGGCATTGCCAATCAAAGCATCCAGAATGCACTAATAAACCTATTAGGTAAACCCATTGAAGAATCCAACGCGCTCTTCATACCGACCGGAATGTACCCCTTTCCCGGCGGCCCGCAATTCGCTTGGAAAGCCATGAACGGACAGCTCGGCTCAGCCATGTGCCAGTTAGGCTGGAAGTCCTTAGGACTACTGGAGCTGACCATGCTCCCCAGCATCAGTGCAGCAGTTTGGCAACAAGCGCTCCGCGAAGCAGATGCCCTGCTCGTGTGGGGCGGCGACCCGCTGTTTATCAGCTATTGGTTAAAACAATCAGGCCTATCCGAATTTTTGCCAACCCTCGATAATCTGGTCTATGTGGGAACCAGCGCTGGTGCCATCGCCACCAGTAACCTCTTCGGCGAAACCTACAGCAACCCGCCTGCCACCATCGCCCAGCCTCTGACCAGCCAGACCATCGGGTTCGATACATTCACCCAAACATTCATCACCGCCCGGGGCGCCGGGTACATCGATTTTGCCATCATACCCCACTACAACAACGAAAACCACCGCAATGCCTCTATAGCCAATGCCCCCACCTGGGCTTCCATGCTCCCCTGCCCCGTCTACGCCATTGACGAACAGACCGCTATCATAGTCACCGGCGAAAACATCGAGGTGATCTCAGAAGGAACCTGGAAACGCTTCGATCAAGCTATATAACAACAACTCACGCGCTATACCTTTCTAACGCATGCTTGAAGGATTACTAACCTTTTGATGCAAAACAAATCTAAACGACAACAGCAATAGTTTACGCTAAGAGATCTTTCATACCAAATGCTGTTAAAACCTTTGCATATTCAACTCTAACAGCGTCGTTAGCCGTTTTAATAAATTCTCCTGTGGAGGGGTCAACAACAGTTCTTAATGGCCTTTGTCCTTTTGGTAAATTGATCAGGTTTACCACAGCATCTGCAACATCCTGCGGATCAGGTTTTGCTGTTTCAAACATTTGACCAATCGCACTAAACATTTTATCAGGAAATTCAGCTATCACTTTATAACCGTCAAGAACTGATGTATCAGAGCCCAATTGGACCTTTTGGGACATTTCCGTAGGAAATGCTCCTGGTTGAATAATGGCTACATCAACTCCTAATGGTCGTAATTCATAATGCAAACCTTCGCTTAAGCCTTCCAAAGCGAATTTTGAAGCACCATACACTGCTGAAAAAGGAGCGGCGAATCTTCCCCACCCACTTGAAACATTAATAATTAAACCTTCCGATTGTTTACGCATAAATGGTAATGCCAATTTCATCAATCTCCATGGCGCAATAAAATTCACATCAAAGACACGCTGTACATCAGCAGGTGTAGAGCTTTCAGCCACACCGAACATTGTAACACCTGCATTGTTTACCAACACATCAATCGTTCCTTCCGCAGCGATAATAGTGTCAATAGCATCTTTCACACTTGCATCGTCAGTTAGTGTCACATTCAGAACTGTTATATTTTCTACCTGTGCTAAGGCCTTTGCTTTATCAGCATTCTTTCCGTCGGTATCTCTCATAGCAGCATAAACTTTATGCCCCAAAGTAGCAACGGCATTGGCAGTAAGCCATCCAAACCCGCTATTTGTTCCTGTAATTAATACAACTTTTTTGTTCATTTTCTTATCATTTAAATATGATGCAAATGTTGGTATCTAAAAACAGAAACCATTTACCATTTGGTAAAAAGTAATTTCAACGGATATTTTTTCTTATTCTGCTCAATGATTGTTGTGTGATTCCCAGGTAAGAAGCGATATGAGAAAGAGGAATACGATTGACAAGAGAAGGGAAATTTTCAATGAACGATAAATAACGCGTGGTCGCATCTTCTGAAACCAACGGGCTTCTTCTTTCAATCGTTTGTAATAAGCATTTTTTTAATATCTGAGCTACAATATTGTCCCAGCCAACAATTATATTTCCTATCTCGTCCCAATCTTTCTTTGAAAAAACAAGCAACTTGCAGTCGGTAACTGCCTGTATATAGTCGGAAGCCGCTACTTGTGCCTCAAACTTTTGCTGGTCCGAAAGAAAATTGTTTTCGTCAACGAAGTGATGAGTGATCTCTTGACCTTTGTTGTTGTAATAGCAGTAACGAAACACGCCTTCAAGAATAAATCCAACCTGCCTGGGAATCTTTCCGGCCTCAGAAAAATACTCATCCTTGTGAAAATCAATTTCTTGCGATTTGTTCATAATGAGGTCTATCTGCTGCTGGTTCAGATTCCCAAACTGTAATATGTAATCCATGAACACTTTCATATGTTAAATTTCGAATTAATTGTGGGCAGTTCATTTACCATATGGTAAAAATTAGTTTCAGTGTGACTGCAAATATCGTTCTGTACTACCCTATTGCTGAATTATCTCCATCAGGTCGTAAACTATTAGATATAGACAAATGGAAGTGATTTTTCAGTTTGACTATATTACTTAGCCTAAAAAGCCACCAGTCAGAATTGAATATAACTAATTGATAATCAATATTATTTGGTTTGAAAATTTACCAGTAGTGGGCACCAAAAAAAGAAGCCTCTCGAATATCGGGAGGCTTTTTCATTAAATTAACCACAACTTCTTTACGGGAACATTCATAGTTTTCTTTGTCGGTTTAAAATCTATGACCGGTCCATCATATCCGGAATGCCCTATCATGAAAACGCAGGTTACATAACTATCTTAATTGCTGAATATCAGAGACGCATGATAATATCTCCCTCTCCTGCGATACGCCGACATTTTTCCAAAAGCATTAAATCCCGTAATGAATTTTTAATATATAAATACTACATTAGCCTTCTGTTAAACAGATATCCCTATATTTATGTCGACAAAAACGAAAATCTGGATTTCCATTGTGGCCATTTTATTTGTACTTGGCGCCATTGGCAACTGCAATAAACACTTCAGCAAAGACAAAACAACCCGAACGCAACCTAAGACATCCAGCAATGATCAGCACGATAGTCCGTCGGTTGCAATTACCCAGGCGGTCGATACTTCCAGCTGGAAGTATTATAATCATGAAGATCGGATGACATCGGCAATTACCTATTATGCCGCCGATCTTTACTCTGATGAAAGAATAACTACCGGTGGCTATTGGCGGGATCGGGCAACATCAACTACCACCACCAAAACAACAATCAAAGAAAAAAAACCATGGTTCCAAACCAAAAGAACAATTAATCGTAAAAAGTTCGACGCTACCACAACTACAACTACCACAAATAACTCAAGCCCCGAATGGGTATCCAATACCGGCTATCTGTTCTTACATCTTAAATACAATGTCAAGAAAAATACCACCGTTGAAATCCTATCCTCTACTGGCTCTTTAGACGTAAATTTTAAGACGGTCAGGATACGTTTCGACAATAATGAGCCCGTGCGGTTCAATGTCACGCCTAATACAACTGACAAAAGTCAAGCGAATGGATTTTACATTAATTCACCCAAAGAGATCATAACAATGTTAAAAAAATCAAATAAAATGTTAGTAGAAATTGGTTCCGAGGGTAGTGAATTGGCTAGTATATTTACCTTCCAGGTAGCGGGATTGGAATGGAATTATTAGTTTATAAATCTCTTGGGGTCAAGAACAATGTAACTTACAACTATGATCAGGGTATACAGTTTCCATCGTTATTTTAATACTCCCATTTAAACAACAAGCTGCTTTTAGAGCGGCTTGTTGTTTAAATGGGAGTGTGTCCGGCATGGGCGTAAACTTTAGGATGCAAGTCCCGAACGCGCCTTGATAGTGGGAAGCGTTAAGCTAAAGCATTGGCTTCCGCCTGGGTGATAAAGTCATATCTCTCCATCATTTCAATCACGGCGTTACGGCGATCAAGAGCGCGTCTCAGATTATGGCGAGGATCGAAAAAGTTCTTACCTCTCAGCATTCCGATAAGTGTAGCTGCTTCTTCTAAAGACAGATGACCTGCATCTTTACTAAAGAAGGTGCAGGCGGCATTCTCAATACCATATACGTTGTCACCGAAAAGAGCTGTATTGAGATAAAGTGCGATAATTTCCTGTTTTGTAAAATGACGTTCCAATTTCACGGTGAGCAGGCATTCCTGCACTTTCTGATAATATTTCCCCACTATAGTACCGTCTTCTGCGCTTACCTCAGATGCCAGCTCAGTTCCTCGGTTCTCCAAATTTTCAATTGATGGCATGTTACCAATGATCCTGAAATTAATCAGCAATAACATTAGAATGAAAAGCCCCATTCCCCCAAACACTATGGTCCATAATATTTTAACCGATTTTTTCATACTTACTCTTTCAAATTTGGCTGATGTGGTTTTTCCCGGGATCTTTCACTCTATTGAATATAACTATACTTCTTCTGCCCATTCTGAACTTCAATCTTTTTAATGGAATTGAGTGGAATCGTTTTACGAGTGCCGAGAATCCGTGATGTAACACCTGTAACTGAAACAGAATCCACTGTCATACGGTCAAAATAAAACACCGTATGTTTATGGTCTTCATAGGTGAACCTTATTTCGATAGCAGGTCCATTCAACAATACAGCCGGATGACCATTCTTATCAACACAGACAATAGAATCGATCGGGTTAGCCAGATAGTTGCTGCGACCTCCGAACGGACTTTGTGTTGTCACAGGTCTCAAATGTCCGCTGTCCATTCCCTGAAATTGCTGCTTAAAACTATCAACTGGTATTGTATAAGTTTTACACGCCGAGAAACCAGCAATACCGGAAAAAATGATAATAGGGGAAATAATTTTGCTTAAGGTCATAGTGATTAGTTAGAATCGAAGAGTTATAATAGTTCGATCAAAAATAACCGATTTCTTTTAATCTACTGCCCTCTTGCCAATTTAACTATTATGATGTCTTCTATACTACCTGTATATAAAAATGATCTTCATCCACTGCAAAATCCTCTTCTTTCATTTGCTTAAGGGTGATCATCTGCCAGGTAGTTGTTGGATAGATGAAATTGAACCGTTCCGGGGTAACCGTTATCTTTACAGGCATTTTAAATCCGGGTACATCTGTTTGCCAGCGGTACATTACCTGTAGGTTATCACCCCGTTCTTTCAGTGATATTTCCAGCTTGGGCAGGCTGGTATATTTCAGGTATTGGTCAAAGAACCACGTATAATCAGTTCCCGTACGCAGGCAGATATAACTTACCAGTTCATCAGATGAAAGTGTTTGATAACGGAAATGCTGTTGTATATCCTTTAGCAGATTAAACCATAAAGTATCGTTATCCAACACAAAGCGGAATGTATTCAACATCAGGCTGCCTTTGGTGTACATATCCCCGATATCATAGTGTATGTGATTTACATTGTATACGCCGGTTACCGGCTCACGATTATTTACCTGGTCTTTCTGCGTATCTAAGTACGCTACACCTGCCGCTTTGCCCTGGTCACATTCCATCATAAGTGCTTCCGCATAAGTGGCAAATGCCTCATGTATCCACATGTCAGCAATGTCTTTACAGCTGAGTGAGTTGCCCCACCATTCGTGTGCAGATTCATGCCAGACCAAAGGAGAATAGTCCAGGCGCATGCCCTCTTTGATCTTTCCTATACATACACCGCTCTGATGTTCCATAGGATAAGGACTTTCGAGCAATGTAAAACCATCACGGGGAAAGGGGTATCTCCCAAAGTGTTGTTCAAAACACGCCAACATTGGTTTTACATGAGCAAACATTGTTTTGCCGCGCTCAAGATTATAAGGCATCACATAATAGTCTATTGACAGTGTATCGAGGTCACTGATATAGGCATCCTTAAAATGGGCATATTTACCTATACAAAAGGTAGCGTTATAGTTATTGATCGGATAGCTCACCAGCCATTCATAGCGGGTTTTATTAACGCTTATTGGTGTTTTCTGTTGCAAACGGCCATTGGATATCTCTGTAAAGCCATTAGGCACTGTGATCCAGATACGCATGCTGTCTGGTTCATCCGACAAGTGATCCTTGTTGGGCCACCATAAACTGGCGCCAGATCCCTGGCATACGACCTGTATCCAGGGGTTGCCTTCCTCATCCTTGTCCCATAATACACCGCCATACATGGGGATATTAAAGTCGGGTACCTGTGGTACGCCATCATAATAGACGGCTATTGTTTGTTCACTACCTGCAGGTAATGTGGCCGGGAACCTGACGAATACGGCATCATCCTGCCGGGTAAATGATAGCTGCTGGTCCCCATAAAGGATCTTTTGGATGTGCATATTGGCGTACAGGTCCAACTGCATCAGATTGAATGGGTCAATTACCTTAAAACGGATCTTATTACTGCCCTGGATAGAATGGCTATCCAGGTTTACATCCACATCCAGATGGTAAAAACTGACATCGTAACAGGAACGAAGGGGCGAAAGCATGCCACGCAGTGTATCTGCCCGGGTAAAGCCGTTTTGGCGATTAGAAACAGGCCTGGCTGTTGAGGAAGTCTGAGTGGCTTCTTTCTTTTGTTTCAGGGAATCCTGCAGAACAGGTAACAGGATGTTATAATTTTCCCAAAAAGTCGGATCATTGTCATCCCCTATCTCATGGTTCATCGATGACTTGTCTTTACTAATACCCGAGGCAAAACGTTGCGTACTATCCTTGTTCACATCGGTGACCAGCAGATGAAAATCGCCAGTCCATTGTACATCCTTCATTCCTCTTTTTTCACTGTTCACCACGCATTCCCAGTGACGCTGTACACTACTCAGGTAAGTTTTGTTATGGTATTTCTTATAGGTGATCACCAGTGAGAGTCTTGTAAAGTCAAGACTAGCCTTTATGATCTTAGACATGATCATATAGTTGATACCACCCTTCTCATGGCGGTTCAAATAATCAATCCCGGCTGGAGTTGTCTCCAGTTCACCTCTTACCAGGGCCCTGGTAGCTTCATCAATATATAGCTTTGCCCGTACCAGCGCTTTGCGGCTATCTTCCTTTGGCTGCAGGTACAACACCAGCAGATTGCGGTTGCCTTCGCGGATTGTTTCTTTGAAGTCACAGGTATAGTAGCGGAAATTGCGCTCATTCAGTATATTATGCTTTGCGTCAAGGTATTTCTGGAGGTCTTCGTTTAAGGAGGAATATGCAGTATTCGTAATGTTACCGATCCAGGAATACAATTGAGGGTCTTTGCTCCAGTCCACCTTCTTTTTCCGGCCTTTGATAATGCGGATCTGGTCTTTATGATCCCGGCTGGTATGGTATGTTTTGTAAATATCCAGCACCGATTCATTGAAATTGATCGTATCTCCTGTCAGGCGGATATTTTCCCTGTAAAAGGCAGTCAGCCTTATATCAGCCGTATCATAATTCTCCGGTATACTGCTGATCATCTGCCTTAGGATACTAAAACCGTTGCGCACATTTACAGATACTTCCGGGAGCTGGTAAATAGACGGTTCCATGTAGATATCCATATCCTGTAAGCTACCTGAGGGTAGGGACATCATAATGGTCTTATAACCGATGCTGGAAATCAGGAGCGTGTCTTGCCAGAATTTTTCCGCTATGTTAAAAATAAATGCTCCCTCTGCATTAGTGACGATACCTATACTTCCATTTTTCAACTGGATATTGGCATAAATAATAGGTTGATGACTACTGGCATCGGTTATCCTGCCGGAAAGAGTTAAGAATTTTTCCTGGGCAATAACCTGGTTACCGGCAAGGAACAGCAATAACAAACAAAAGCGCAAGTGATGTTTCATCTTCTTTTTCCGGCAAAGCAAATTATTTAAGGCTGTTACGTCTACTCAAATCCGGACTTGAATAACATTTTACTACTCATTTTCCGGTTTTGGTTGCTTTTCCAGGTGCCGGGTTATATATTCCCGGGGCGACATACCGGTATTACTTCGGAAGGCACGTTGGAAGGTAGCTTGCGAATTAAAGCCGGCATCAAAAGCCATGGCCAGAATAGTCAGATTGTCCTGCTGAAGTTGCCGGATATTTTCCTTAAATGCCTTTATCCGGTATTCGTTCACAAATTCATTAAAGCTTTTCTGCAAGTGCTGGTTCAATACCAATGAAATGGTTTTCTGGGGCAGGCCGGTATGCCTGGATAAGAGAGCCAGATTAAGTTCCGGGTTCAGGTAAAGGAGATCTTGTTCCATAGCTTTCTTCAGTAATGGTTCAGCTTCCTCTACCAGCTTAAGGGATGGAGGAGTAATACCTTTCCTCGCAACCGGTAACTCCTCCGGCACCATCAGGTAACCTTTTATTCCCAGACAATAGATCAGAACTACCAGAGGAATATATACCGGGTACCAGTCTATGGCATTTACCACTCTGTCAGTCAGCGATGGTATCACGTAGGGCACCAGGAAGACGAACCATATAGTCTGAAAAACGAGGAAAAAACGGATAAACTGACGCATCCACCGGATGTGGGGGCTCTTCCCCGGTTCTAACTTTGCGAGATATCTGGCGGACAACCAAAGATATACTGTAATGGAACCCCAGCGGGGAATGTCGGCATAGACGTTATAGTTATCTATAAAACGGCCCCAGGAATCGGGGGCAGGTTTTAAAAAGCCTGACAACAAACCTGTAATATATATTACAGTGGTAAGTTTCGGACCACAATCTATTATCACTGGTAAAAAATGTAAGCCCTGCTTTCGGGTGATCCTAAAGGTTGGATCTATAGTGCTTTTGATATAAAAATATAACAGTGGACCAATAGGCATAATAATAACCAGGGGAATAATATTACCCAGCAGGTTCAGAATGGGATTATTAGTAAACCAGGGCGACTCAAAGAGGTATAGGTTAAGACAGGCCATGGCCATGAGCAATATAAGAGTACCCAGGAAGCGGTTGGGACGGGATCGTTTTTTTGAGAAAAAGAAAAGTATGCTCATAATAGACCCCTGAAAGAAGCCTAATAGGATGAGTATGTGAAAAAATTCGGCGAAAGTCATAGCCGGGATTTTGGCTTTAAAGATAGGGATAAAAGAAACAGCCTGGAACAACATGCCCCAGGCTGTTTCTTTTAATTACAGTCCCTGTAATAAGGGCTCATGCATGCCAGTTGTCAAGGTCTTTGGCCAGGCTCAGGCAAATATTTATTCTGTATCGGGTATAGGCTCACCAGTATAGCCGTTAAGTACATAATGATGTAATTGGTGGACGGTTATCTCAGATAATCTGCCCTAGATAAATACTGTTGCTACATAACATACTGTTCTCCGCTTTGAAGGCGATATATGTTTCTATTGCTATCCCTTTCCAGGTGGCGTCCGGCAGTTTTAATATATCTGTACCTTCTTTCCTTTTAGCACCACATAAAGTATAGACTGCTTCATTCAATGATGGAGCGTAGGCGACTAATATCACGTGATCGTTGTTACGGGCATAGGTCAGGTCCGGTGTCCAGGAGAATCTTAATTGATTCTCTTCTATCACCACTGCAGCGTTAATACCCTGTGTGCTGATGGGACCTTCTGTAAATCTTACATTTGGATAATCTATCTGGTAATCAGGGTATTCTCCACTGATAGCGTTTTTATACAGATAAGAGGTAGCCAGATTATTGGCGGTTTGTATTTTGCCTGTAGCAGCATATGCAAAGCCAATGTTTATGACCTCCGTAAGCTGGGGATGCAAAAAATTAGTGACCGTCTTCATTCTGCCAAGGAATGCCTGCTGCTTTTGTGATAGTGGTTTATTACTCTTCTGACGGCGGGAACGGACAACATATTGTCCTCTGAGTATATAACTGTCGACGGGGCCTAATACGCCCGTCATGCCTCCTAAAATGCCGTTTTTTAAGCGTGCCATAACTTATTCATAAATTGGGTTAATAACACTACAAATTTAGCAAATAGTCTAATATGTGTTCGGGGATTCTTATGTCCTAAATAGCTGCCAGGCAGCCCTTAAAGAGCATTCAGGCAGGAGTTAGACAGGTTTATACCCAACTAACCCCTGTTAACCACCTGTTGAATCCCTGCTTAACCTATACGACTTACCGAAGAATCCCCGGGAACTCCATTTCCCTGCAATCCATCGATGCCTCTCATTTGATGCCGCCATCAGGTGAAGGCGTCAACATGGTTCAAACGGCAAAGGTCGGAGAATAATACTCCGACCTTTGCCTGACTAAAGTGACACTGAATTCCAATGACCTCACCCTTTTTTCACTATCATAAGATGTAATTATCCCAACTTTTCCAGTCTGAATTCAAGCTTTTTATCTTTCTTGAAGTACTCCATAATCATGATAGATCCGGATTTAGCCGGTAATACTTTCATCCTGCTGGCCTTTGATTTCAGTTCAATTTTATCTTGTGAAAATTTAGTACCGTTATAGCGGATAGCGTTAAAAGTTGCACCTTTATAGTCAGATGTCTTTACCCAATCACTGTAACAGATTATAAAATTATTATCTTCAGGGTTACCGGTAGTGAACTCATAATCAAATCCACCTGTCATTTTGATATACATTGCCAATGCGTGCTGACTTGCATAGTCACTCATAGGGCCAGCAACTGCTGTATTATTAGTTTTGTCATAAATGGTTGCATCCTTAATCTTATAACCTCCGTCAAACTCCATTACTATAAGATCTGTTACTACAACTTTAGTAACACCTGCGTTTCCATAAGAACCGGACATTGCGCCTAATGCTGTTAAGGCAATACCGCCGGCGCTGGCTTGTTTTTTATACCCCTCTCCTACAATAAAGAACTTTCCGTTAGATGTAGGAATCATTTTTTGAATATACAGGTAGCCGATATTATCGATTTTACCTTTGGTATTCGTTGGCAGATGTTTAGCTATATCAACAGCCCAGCTGTTATAAGTTTTACTCAGTATAGTACCGCTGTTGTCTATCTCGTATATAGCAAGGCCCTTGCTTGCATCCTTTGCAATGTTGGCATCTTTATCAAAGTAATTACCCATTGCAATGAACTTACCAGCTCCTTTTACAGGTAGTACACTGGAAGGAACAAATGTAAATTTGTCGTTCTCATCATCAATGTCAAATTGCTTCTTTTTAGTCATTGGATTAATACCTACCAGGTGTGCTGTACCACTACCACTCATTCTCTTATTTTTCCTGATTACTTCCAGTATAACAAGACTATCAGTGCTTCCAAGATATTCTGCAAAAGCATATTTCTGATCGTCGCCATCAGGTATATATGTCCATTGTTTCTTTTTTTCTGATGAATACATATCCACTTCGTAAGTCTGTTCCCTGCCATCTCTTAAAGGCAGTACGGAAATGTATCCTTTATCACCCAGGTTAAATACTGTCTGGTTCATGCCTTCGTCAGTATGTAATGTTTCATACTGCGTCATCAGGGCATCTGTCTTTTTCGTATAGGGCCGGGAATAAGTATATTTTAATTTCCCATCCAGATCATATACTTTCATCTGCAGCATCTTTTCTTCTTCATTTTTGAAGAGGAATGATAAGCTGCCTCCGTTGTATGCTGATTCCAGCAGGCTTAATTTCTTTGTGTCCTCAAACTTGATTTCCTGTACTTTGTTCAGGTTTTCGTCTATAATCTGTAAGGTATACTCATTTGTATGCCTGTCAATTTTATCACTCTGATACAGGTAGAAATAACCCTTGATTTGTCCCTGTTCAATAATTGCACCGCTGTTACGCAGGTAGGCAGAGTAAACTTTGTCGACTGTCAATTTAGATTGGGCGTGTATGTTTGTTGCAAACATGCTTACAAACAAAGCAGCAGTGAATAATTGTCTGATCATCTTTAGTTATAAATTAAAAAATTACTGGAGTATATATTTAGAACTTAAATTAAATTCTTTCTGAAAACCAGCATAGCTGTTCAGTTGTGTGGCATGTTCCTTCAGATAATTAAAACTGATGGCTGCAAAGTCTTCCACGTACAGGTTTTGAATAAACTGTAGCAGAACATTATAGTTAGCCGACTGATAAGGGGCGGGTAGTTCTATATATTTCCCCAACGTATGGGATTTCTGTGCAGCAAAACACCCGTTCATCACCCTACCTATCTGCGTTACGAGGTAAGGATCCTCCCGGTATTGCTGCAACAGCATAAGGGTATAATATAAGCTGTAAGTATAGTTATCAGATATAAACGCGTATTCAACAATCTCATATTTGAATGTTTGCCTCAGCGAATCAAACTTCTCTCTGTTAACTACGTAGTCCTGCTTCCCTGAGCCATTCACTATCATAGGTTCCAGTAAAGCAATACGTGCTTTACAATCGGGATGCGTTTTGAGCGAGTCTTCCAGTTTAACATCCTTTTTCAATTTTGCCTGTCCGCCTAAAAGCCCTGTACTTTTAGTGATCCACTTATTCTGAAACGGATAACCAGGTACGTTTAATTCCTTCCTGAGACATGTCTCTACGTCCAATGTATCTTTATCAATATCATCCAGTATAGCAAGTGTTTTAGTGGCACCGGATGGATTAAAGCGGGTATTGAGCAGTAGCGCCAACCCCATGGAATCTGCCTGTGCTTCATGATCCCTGCTATGCCGGCGACTATTAAACGTTATTCCTTTTGTCAACTTTTCAATAGCTTCCCGCTTTCCGTAATCAGTCTTTTTAATCTTGCGCAATTCCTCCTGTACCTCGGAAGAATTCATGGTAGTAATATACCTGGTTATACTATTTTCACTATGCTTTAAAATGTAGTGTGAAATTTCATGGCATAGAATAAATGCCACCTCACTCTCATTGTCAAGTCTATGGAACAATCCCATATTAAAGAGAATGATGCCTTCCCCAATATAACTGGCATTGGGTACACCACTTCTTGAGAAATAACAGTTTAACTTATAATCTTTTAATACAGGATTGCTCTTCACAATCTCACGCACCACTGCGTCCAGGTACTGCTGCGCAGGCTGTGAGGTATAGACTTCCTTTCTATCAAATACAGACTTGATGTTTTCCCACCTTGACTTATAAATCTCTTTATAATCAGCTTTGTATTTGGAAGGGAGGCTGTTAACTTCCTCATTATACTGTAGTTCGTATTTATCAGCAAGGCTTTTAAGACCCACTTGATTTTCAGCCGCAGGTGTAAATATTTGAGATTGTGCAGTGATGGTAATTGGAAAAAGGCATAATGCACCTAATGCATATAAAATATTCATCTTAGGTATAGGTATAGGAAGTTATAATATTGTAAGTCCCCTTTATTAAACTCTCAAGGTAAAAACTATTTCAAGAGAATAGTGCAATCTATATAGAAATAATTAAATAATTATAAAAAGCTTTATAATCACATGATTGCACGGCTCTTTTAATTTATGGTGTGGGATAATTCAACCCGGTTCCTATTCATTTTATTAACCACAGCTAATATACAAGGATCTGATGTAATAGTTGCGGCTTCTTACCCTGGCTGTCCTTTCACTAACTACCGATTGTGGTCATCCTATTAATTCTAGTTTATATTTCTTTATTGTTCTGTTCGATCAGGGCCGCCATCATTGAATTAAAGGTCTTTAGATCTGTTCCGAACTTGTTAAAAAAATCAAGATCGACAGTTTCTACACAGATAATGGCTTTTTGCAGTACCCTTTCTCCATCCGGGGTCAGTTTGATAGTCTTTGCCCTGGTATCTGTCGGGTGCTCTTGGCGGGTGATGAATTTCTTCTCTTCCAGTGTCCTCAATACCTTTGATACCATCATCCTGTCCGCATTGCCCTGATTGGCTATATCAACCTGCGTAACCTTATCACTTTCCCTGGATAACCAGGCTAGTGCACAGAGCAGTGCGAACTGGGTATGCGTCAGGTCCAAAGGATCTAAGACACGCTTTTGTTTCCTCTGCCATAACATGGTCAGCTGTCCCAGAAGATAACCCGGACTGTCTTCGGGCTTTTTAAAATGAAATTCAATTTTCCTGGGCATATTCTTTTTGTAGCATCTGTGAAGAAATCAGTTCAAAGTCATGCCGGTTGATCTCAAAGAAACCAAAACGGAATGGATAGCCCCAGCTTTTCTTGTTCTGGATAAAACTCAGTCCGGGAATTAACGGTAAAATGGAAACATCCCTACCTGGCAAAAATTCAATATTACGTCTTGATGGGCAAAAGTCCGCGGATACCTGGAACTGATAGATTTCGTCATCCGTAACCTTTCCTATAGCGGTAAATTCCTGGCACACCTCGGGTCTTCCCAGTGTCTGCTTACCCGAATAATAAATAATGAAATCATCCTTACGCATCCTTTTCAAAGGCGATACCTTTCCATGGCAGGTCTGGGCAATCCCCTCTGCAATCCCGGTTTTGACATGGTCTTTCGATGCCACGATGATCCAGTATTTTGTATCCCTGTTCATATCGATATGATTAGTTGGACTTAAGAAAGGTGATGTTATATCCGTCGGGATCTTTGGCAATAAGGATTTTCCCGAAAGGTGTAACCTGGATTGGACCCAATAGCGTCACATTCTTTGCTGATAACTGGTCCTGCAGGTCCTCTATTTCCCCATCGATTGCGAACCAGAGCGAGGTACCAATGCCCAGTTCTTTTCCTTCCAGGTTAGCGATGGGCGTTCTAATGGCAAAACTTGCCTCACCCTTGTTATATCTGAAAACACAGGCCGCCGGATTGGGTATTCCTGCATCCTCAAACCCTAGTTTTGTCGTATAAAATTCTTTCGAGATTTCAAGATCCCTAACTTGAAGGGATGCAAATTCTAATTTTCTCATCAGGCATATTCTTTTGTTGTCGCAAATATAGTATCCGCGACAACAATATCCTAATATTTTATTTATTATGTATAAAATAGCTTGTGAATTGCAGTGAGGGAATCTTAATCGGGCACCTTACTTTTTCCCCATCACCTCATTAATCTCTTTTTCAGATAAAGGAGCCGCAAAAACCTTCACTTTATCCATATAGCCGTTAAAGATCCTTGCAGAAGGGAATTCTTCATTTCTACCTAACGTCCACTTATTGATCCCGGAAAGGTTTACATTATCAGAGACAATAGTTGTCCCTTTTAGTTCCCCGTCTATATACAATTTAAGACTATCTCCATAACAAACTCCTGCGATATGATGCCAGTGATCTTTCCAGTTATCCGGTACAGGCACCGTTACATCTCCTCTGCCCCATCCGCCGGCAAAAAACGTCAGCATGTTATTGCTCATTGTCTGCAACACGTGGCTATCTCCTTTGGTGATCATATCAATCAGACCTCTGTCATCTCCCGTAGGATATACCCAGGCCATCATTGTAAGCGTATTCCCCATTACATCAAGACTGGGTGCATTAGGTACTTCTACAAAGCAATCCTTGCCCAGTAAAAAGTGCTCACCGGCAGAAGCCCCTATAATCACTCCATTATTCCCAAATCCCGACTTATCCAAAACAGTATCTTTACTCAAGGATAAATCAAGTAAAACAGTATTCAATGGATTACTATACACACTGAACTTTCCACCGGCCTTATTCACACTCACCGTATGCCATCCATCTTGTTTCACTACAAAAGGAAAAGTAATCCTTCTGTGTTCTCCCGGCTGCAATACAAGCCCTTTCTCTACATGCACTACCTCGTTATCCACTTTCACAGGAATATCAAAACTCCTCTTTTTACCATCAATATTCTGTACTGTAAAAGCTATCCGCTGTATAGAATCTCTCGGAATCAATGGCTGTAAAGTAAGTTCTGTAATCTTCGCATCAGCAGGAATAGCATGCAGCGATGCCTTCACAGTCATCAGGATTTGTTTCCCCTCAACAAAAACAGGGGTAGGCCCTAATTTATAAAACCTGCAAATGATAGAATCTTTAACAATAGCCGCACTATCCACCAGGCAATTCTTCTCTGCTATCACCAATCCATCCTTATCCAGTATCCTCACCGGCATAGTACCTAAACTTCCATTATTCTTAATAGTAAATGACACTTTAAAAGGTTCATCAGGTGTTACTATCTTTTTCGAAACCTTAAAATCCTGTATATGGAAATCCGGCCGGCCAGATACATCTGACTTTGATATTTTCCAGGCAGCAGTATCACTCATTTCAAAAGCCAATTCCCCTCCTTTTACAATAGTAGCATGTGATAACATCACACTATTATAAGGTTCATTATCTACAACAAGAGAATGAACATAATTCCCTTTCCCCTTACGCTTAATCTCAAATTCTTTCCCATTCTGTAAGTGTAATTTCATAGACTGAAACAACGGCACTCCTACACTATACTCTGGCTGTCCCGGAGCTACCGGATAAAAACCCATCGCACTCAATACATACCAACTGGAAGTAGACCCGAGATCATCATTCCCTGGCAACCCACCCGGAGTTGCACTAAAGCGGGTATGCATAATATTGCCGATCCATTCCTGCGTTTTACCTGCCGCTTGGGCGGCATTAAATAAATAAGGAAGATGGAAAACTGTTTCATTATCAAAAACGATCTGATTGCGCATCAGCGCAGTATCCAGCCGATGTATAAAAGAGGCTTCCCCTCCCAGCAGATTAATCAGATCCTGCGGATGCTGCGGTACAAAATAAGTATACACCCACTTATCCCCTTCCTTATAACCGGAATTCCCCGGCTCCAGCTTAACATCTTTTCCATTACGCGGTAACATAAACATATCCGCAGGGTGAAACAGATTCCTATAATTATAACTACGGGTATTAAACACCCTGTAATCATCTGCATTATGCATCACCTTCCCTGCAAACTGAGCCAGCGCCCAGTCATCATACGCATATTCAACTGTACGCGTAACAGACTCCGAATAAGAAAAAGGAATGTACCCCTGTTGCTGATAAACATCCATATCCTGTTGTAAATGAGGAGTATCCCCAATACTCTTTTTCATAGCAGTATACGCAAGCAAACTATCTATCCCCGGAACACCTTTCAGATAAGAATCTACAATGATAGGTACAGCGTGATTACCCGTCATCGTTTCTATAGGAAGGAACCTGGTTTGCTGATAAATATCCAACATAGATAACACCATCTCAGATTGCTTATCAGGAAACAATAAACACAACAAAGGATGTAAAGAACGGAAAGTATCCCAGGGAGAAAAACCACCGTATTGGACCCGGTCTTTAATAACATGCACCTGCCTGTCTGCTCCGCGATAAGCCCCATCCACATCAGAAATAATCCAGGGCATCAACAAAGAATGATACAGCGCGGTATAAAAGATAGTCTTATTCGTAACAGAAGTATCCGTCACAGTAACCACAGATAAAGCCTTCTCCCATTTAGCCCTCGTCTCTTCCCTTATCTTATCAAAACCAGGTTTTAATTCAACCGCTATATTCCGTGCCGCACTCTCCTTACTCACCGTAGAAGCACTCACATTCAGCAAAATCACCTTCTCTGAAAAACCAGGAGCAAAAGTCACCACATACCCTTTCTCCACCTTCTCCCTGCTCAGATAAGGCTCATTAAAAGTCACAGCCGCCTTAAACCATCCACTATCACTCACAAAGATCTGAGGCAGCACATGAGGCATAAAAGTAAAGCGGAACATCCCCGCACGTTCAGTAGCCGTGGCTTCCACCAACGTACCATTATCCCTGAAAAGCACGCTATAATACCCGGGCGTAGCTTTTTCATCCCCATGAGAAAACGGCCGCGGGCTAAATGTGCCATTTACCGGCATCACCAGTAAATCCCCTGAAGAACCGGAAGGAAACCCACTAAAGTGCGCAATACAACTAAAAAAGAGAATACTTTGATCACCATAATCATATCCGGCGGCCCTTGTCTGCGGAGTAAGCTGTACAAACCCGTTAGGTGCTACCGCACCAGGGTAAACACCGCCTTCACTTCCCCATCTGGTAATTACATTACTTTTAGCGGTACCAATAAACGGATTTACATAAGAAACCTGTGCAAACAGACCGTTTGCTATAAAAAGCAGTAAGAATAAAGATACTTTGTTCACATGAATTGAATTATCCCACACTAAAAATAGAAATAATTCAATGTTAATTGCAATTAATGATCTGTCGGTAGAGCCTCAGTTTGATTACATAATCTTCGTGCCAGATGTTGTGATCAATAAATACACCTTATCTGACGTGAATATTAGGTGAAGTTAAATTGAAAAACAAATCCTAAACCCATATTTTAAAGCTAAATCAGAGAACTAAACAGTCAGATGTAGTGTATTTATGATCACAACATCTGGCAATCTACGCTTTCATAACATTCAAACTACCGATCAGCCACAACTACCTTGGGTTTATTATAAATAGGCAAAGCAATTAAACTGGCAAATCCCAGCACCATCACTAACACCGTCTGAGCACTCCATACGATCCAGCCAAAAGCATACGCAGAAGTCTCCAGTACCCCGTACAACATCAGCGTCTTCTGTACGATCAGCTGATAAGCGCCCATTCCACCCGGAGTAACAATCATGCCCACACTGCCAAATGCCAGTACCGCCAGTGCAGCCTTTAAACCCAGGTAATGGGTTTCTTCCATACACATAAAGCCCAGGTACATCATAAAGAAGTACAGCGCCCATATCAGCACAGAGTAAAAGATGAACCAGCCTTTCTTTTCCATTCTACCAATAGACACAAAGCCAGTCCATACACCTCTTGCCATATTACGGATAGTAATACCAAATTTAGAACGGGATAACAAACGGAGGCCCAGCAAGCCCAATCCAATCACCACAACCACAGCCAGTAACAACAACCAGCCCTTGGCACCGCTCACCTTACCAATTTTTTCCTGGATAGGAATCATCACATGTTCCGTAAAAAACGCACCTACCAGGTCTATCTGTACAAGTACAGTACCTATCATAATGAGAATCAGTAACAGAAGGTCTACCGCACGTTCCGCGATCATGGTTCCTACCAGTTTATCCGCAGGTACCTTTTCATAACGGGCTACGATACCGCAACGGGTTACTTCTCCCAGGCGGGGAATCGCCAGGTTCACGAGGTAACCAACCATTACAGCAAAGAATGTATTAAGAGTAGTGGGTTTATAACCGATAGGTACCATCAGGAGCTTCCATCTTACAGCACGGTACCAGTGACTGGCAACACCAACCACCATCACAGGGATGATCAGCCAGTAGTTAGCCCTGTGCAGGGAGTTAATGATGTCCAGTTTATCCTTTTCAGTCTGGTTTCTGGTCACCAGCCATATTAACCCCAGCCCAATGGCCAAAAAGCATATGAACTTAATAACTGTCTTAAGCAATTTGGGCATAGTCGTCTGATTTAAACGGGGTTAATGTTCTTACAATTTATTGTTTTCTTTTGGAAAAACGGCAATGGGAGTATGCTTTTTGCCTTCTTCAAAGTCTATGGTAGCGTAAGAGATGATGATAACAATATCACCTACAGCACATAAACGCGCAGCCGGACCGTTCATACAAACAACTCCTGAACCACGTTTACCTTTAATAATATAGGTTTCCAGGCGTTCGCCATTATTTACATTTACTACCTGTACCTTTTCGTACTCAATCATGTTCGCAGCATCCATCAGATCCTCATCGATTGTAATGCTTCCTACATATTGGAGGTTAGCTTCTGTAATGACTGCCCGGTGTATTTTAGACTTTAATATTTCGATCTGCATAACGTAATCCTGCTGGATTTTAAGCGTTCGCAAAGGTACGGAATAATTAATTACATCTGCATGTTGTCAATCAACCTCACGCCACTGCTTATTTCCTTAGCTGCAACAACCAGGTATAAAGGCCTGGTACTCATTTCCCCGGGGAAAGTAACCGTACCGTCCTCTTCCACACTAACCAGGGACACATAATCAACATCGAACTTGTTCATTGTCAATTGATTAACCGCATTACCTAAAATTTCAGAGAAAGATGCAATATGAATCTTATCTTTAACATAGATAAGTGCCTTGTAAATGTTAAGCGCATTTTGCCTTTCTGCAGGATTCAATCGCATGTTCCTGCTACTCATTGCAAGGCCATCAGGTTCACGGAGAGTAGGACAAATCACTAACTCAGCCTTTGAATGAATCAGCTTTAATAAGCGGTTCACGATCAGGCACTGCTGAAAATCCTTTTGTCCCATAAACAGCTGGTCCGGCTTCACAAGGTCAAGGAGTTTATGTACGATCTGACCTACACCCTGGAAATGTCCGGGACGGTGAGCGCCTTCAAGGACCGTTTCCAGCTGGCCAAAGTCATAATGCGTTTTCACAGTCAGCCCATCGGGGTACATTTCCTGCACAGATGGCAGAAATAGTACATCGGTACCGGCGTCTGTCAACTGTAGTATATCATTATCTATTGTTATGGGGTATTTCTCAAAATCGGCGGGATCATTAAATTGTGTAGGATTTACAAAAATACTACATACCACCACATCGCAGTTTTCTTTTGCCTTTGCAATTAATGACAGGTGTCCCTGGTGTAAAGCTCCCATAGTTGGCACAAAACCAATGCGTTTGCCATTCTTACGTGCTGTTGATAAATGCCTGTCCAGTGTATCTTTCTGCTTAAACAAATACATAATTAATTGCTTAAAAGGATGTTAAAAGTGCCAAATTGTCCTTTATTCGGTTAAAAATCCGTAATTTTGCAAACCAAATTAAAATTTTCTGCATTAATATCAGCATTAGATGTCCACAAAGAAACGAATTCTTTTTATTGCTCAGGAGATGTCGCCTTATCTGGAATTAACAGATTATGCGAATATGATCAATAAGATGGCAATTAAATCCAATGAGTCTGGTCTGGAAGTGCGGGTGATCATGCCGCGGTTTGGTATTATCAACGAAAGAAGGCATAGGCTTCACGAAGTGGTAAGACTGTCTGGCATTAACATTGTGATTGAAGGAGATGATTACCCCTTGATTATCAAGGTGGCTTCATTGCCAAACGCCCGCTTGCAGGTTTATTTCCTGGACAATGAAGATTACTTCAAACGCAAAGCTTTATTCACTGACGAGAGCGGACAGTTCTACGATGATAATGCAGCACGTGCGGTATTCTTCTGTAAAGGAGCTTTAGAAACAGTGAAAAAGTTTGGCTGGCCGCCAGACATTATCCATTGCAGCGGCTGGATGACCTCCCTCATTCCTGTATATCTGAAAACAGCCTACAAAAAGGAACCTGTATTCGCTCACTCCAAAGTGGTGTACTCCATGGAAGAGAACTCGTTTACAGAAAATCTTGGCGCAGGCTTCATTAAAAAAGCCATCATCAGCACACAGATCAAGGAGAAAGACCTGGAACCTTATAAAGAAGGTACTAACAGTGCCCTCAATAAAGGCGCCGCTAAATATGCTGATGCCGTGGTATTTGCCAGCGACAAAGTAGATCCAAAACTAACAGAAGAGTTAAATGCAGAGAAAGGCAAGATCGTCGTTCCCTTCAAAGAGAACAATGAAGATCTCGCAGATTACCTGCAATTATATGCACAGTTACTCGGAAAGTAACGCTCATCAACGATCCGTAATAATTCACAACTTCTTTATAACAGCGTCCCTGGAACTTTCCCGGGACGCTTTTTTATGCTTAAATTGTTAAAACTGAATATTTTCCCTAGAGAAGCGATGGAATATAGTTAGATTACTTATTTTTGTGCCGGTTTACCAGTAAGCATACCACCAAAATGCAAAATAATGGTAAATTATACTGCAAAATCATACTAACTCTTAAAGCCGTAAATCATTTTATGCCTTATTTATTTACCTCAGAATCAGTATCCGAAGGACATCCGGATAAGTTGGCCGATCAGATCTCCGATGCACTGATAGATAATTTTCTTGCTTACGATGCCACCTCTAAGGTTGCTTGTGAAACACTGGTAACTACCGGTCAGGTAGTATTAGCCGGAGAAGTAAAATCTGAAGCTTACCTGGATGTGCAGGAGATTGCGCGTGAGGTAATCCGTAAGATAGGTTACACAAAGAGCGAATATATGTTTGAAGCCAACTCCTGCGGTATCTTCTCTGCTATTCATGAGCAGTCTCCGGATATCAACCAGGGTGTTGAACGTAAAAATCCGGAAGAACAAGGCGCCGGCGACCAGGGTATGATGTTTGGTTATGCTACCCGTGAAACGGATAACTACATGCCGCTGGCTCTCGATCTCGCACACAAACTGCTGATCGAATTAGCTGCTATCCGTCGCGAAAATAAAGAGATCACCTATCTCCGCCCGGATGCTAAATCACAGGTAACTATCGAATATTCTGATGATAATCAGCCTATAAGAATTGATGCTATCGTTATCTCTACTCAACACGATGATTTCGATGAGGAAGGAAAGATGCTGGCAAAAATCAAGGACGATATGATCAAGATCCTGATCCCACGTGTGAAAGCACAGCTGAAACCAGAGTTACAGAAACTCTTCAGTGATAAGATCATCTATCATATCAACCCTACCGGTAAATTCGTAATTGGTGGTCCTCACGGTGATACCGGCTTAACCGGCCGTAAGATCATCGTAGATACCTACGGTGGTAAAGGCGCTCACGGTGGTGGTGCTTTCTCCGGTAAAGATCCTTCCAAAGTAGACCGCTCCGCTGCATACGCTACCCGTCACATCGCTAAAAACCTGGTAGCTGCCGGTTTAGCAGACGAAGTACTGGTACAGGTATCCTACGCTATCGGTGTTGCCAAGCCTTGCGGCCTGTTCATCGATACTCACGGTACCGCCAAAGTGAAAATGACAGACGGTGAAATCGCTAAGAAAGTTGAAGAGATCTTCGACCTGCGTCCTTACGCTATCGAACAACGCCTGAAACTCCGCAATCCTATCTACAGCGAAACTGCTGCTTACGGTCATATGGGTCGTGAAAGCAAGATCGTTACCAAAACTTTTAACAAAGGTAAAAAGCTCGAAAAGAGCGTAGAAGTGGAACTCTTTACATGGGAGAAACTGGACTACGTTGATAAAGTAAAAGCTGCATTTGGTCTGTAAGATCGTTTTACAAAATATAATGAAAGAAGCCGTTTCCAATATTTTTGGAACGGCTTCTTTCATTTTTGTTATTTTAGCCGTGAATGCATGCGCCTATATATACTGACAAAGAACTATTCCAATTGATATCGGAAGGAGACGAAACGGCTTTCCGGAAACTCTTTCATGCATATGTTCCCCAACTGCGCCCGCTTGTAATGCATGTCACCAAAACTGCCTCCATCACAGAAGATATTATACAGGAAACATTTTTACGATTGTGGATCAGCCGCGACAAGCTGATTGATATAGAGAACCCGCGCTCCTGGATCTTACGCATTGTTTTTCACCAGTCGTTCTCCTATCTGCGCCGCCAGGCAATCCATCACAAAGCAATGGATACCATGGCTACAGATAGTGAAAGCGACAACAGCACAGAAGAAACCCTGGCATACACTGCTATGGTGCAACTGATAGGTAATGCAGTGCAGCAATTACCTCCACAGGCTAAACGGATCTACCTGCTCAGCCGGGAACAGGGATTGAAAATTCCGGAGATTGCTGCCAAACTATTCATTTCTCCCAGTACAGTAAAAAACTCCCTGGTGAGGTCCCTTCAATCCATCCGCAAATACCTGGAAGCATCCGGGCACCTGATACCGGCCTTTTTAATATGGCTGCTGAAGCTATAAAAAAATATTTTCCGGTTGATAGGTCCTAAATGTATTCTTGCGCGTCTGTTATAATAAGGGATATACTATTTGGGGGGGATAAAAATACGTTCCACGTTTAAAAAGATAACAATTGCAAGTCCAAGATCGCTTAGCGTACCTGATTCAGCAGGTGGCCGCTCATACGGCTACCGCTGATGAATTGCAGGAATTGTCAGACCTGATCAAAGCAGACCAGGCGGGCAACATTTCCCAACAGATAGAAACAAAACTACTGGAGGGAATGCCACCGGATGATACCGCTTATGATACCACCTACTGGGACAAGGTTGCTGATAAAATACTGGCTGCTGATCATGTCACAGCCCGCAGACCTGTGAAACTTTACAAATGGATGGCTGTTGCGGCCGCCATCGCCTTATTAATCATTTCCGCCGGAGCATATCTGCTGTTGCAACCACACAAACAACCACTTCCCATAGCTGCTGCACAACCTGTTATTACTCCCGGTGGGAACCGGGCCGTACTCGTACTGGCAGACGGTACACAAATTCCGCTGGATAGTGCTGTAAACGGCACACTCGCACAACAGGGCAATACACAGATCATTAAACCAGACAGCGGCCTCCTCACGTATACGCATAATGGTGGAACACCAAATGCTGAGGTACAGTACAATACGCTGCGTACGCCACGCGGCGGCCAGTTTCAGCTTCAATTGCCGGATGGCACCAAAGTATGGCTGAATGCTGCCAGCTCATTAAAATATCCGACAGCCTTTACGGGTAAAGAAAGGAACGTAGAACTTAGCGGGGAAGCCTATTTTGAAGTAGCACACTCTTCCTCCCTACCCTTTCGCGTGAACATAAATACTGGCCTGATGAAAGTAGATGTGTTGGGTACCAGGTTCAATATTATGGCTTATGAAGAAGAAGAACTGGTGAAAACAACTTTGCTGGAAGGTGCCGTAAAAGTAAATGATAAGCGTCTGCAACCCGGTCAGGGTGCCAGTTTAAACAAGCGCAACGGTACAATGGAAATACTGGATCATGTAAATATGGAAGAAGCGGTTGCCTGGAAGAACGGTTCATTCCAGTTTGAAGGAAATGATATCCAGTCTGCCATGAGACAAATAGCCCGCTGGTATGATGTGGATGTTGTATACAAAGCGCCTGTTCCTGCTCACTTCCGGGGTATAATACCAAGGAACGCAGAGGTATCACAACTCCTGCATACGCTGGAACTTACCGGTGAAGTTCATTTTGAAATACGCGGAAAACAAATCATCGTATCACCATAAAATACTTAAATGAGTCCTTAATATCCTTATACCCTGTATTCCACGTTGAGTTTTCAGCAAAAAAAACCGGAAGCGTTCGTACCGCTCCCGGAAAATTCAGGTTAATAAATTACAATCGTTTAGCGCAATTATTTCATTATTTACCCAAACCATACAAATGTATGCAATTGATGCTTTTTTCCCAAAGCAGGCGAATTCGTTATGCCGGGAATATTCCACGCTTATCAGCAAAAACGTTACTGATTATGAAACTAACGGTGCTTTTGATGACTATCGCTTTGATGCAGGTACATGCAGCAGGGTTTTCACAAACAGTTACCCTTTCTCAACGTAATACTTCTCTGGATAAAATTTTTAAAGAGATAAGGGAACAAACAGGTTATTCATTCCTGTATACCGATGAACAATTATTCCACGGCCATGAAGTAACATTGCAATTAAAAGAAGTTCCCCTGAAACATGCACTGGATGCATGTTTTCGAAATCAGCCACTCACCTATACCATCACAGAAAAGATCATCATTGTTAAACGTAAACAAGCGGATGATGCAGCACCCCTGATAGCTGAAACCGAAAGAGAGATTAAAGGGAAAATTACAAATGCCAAAGGAGAACCACTTCCCGGTGTTACTATACAGATAAAAGGTACTGTTAAAGGAGTAGTGACCAATGACAAAGGGGAATACACGATCAGTGTACCGGACGAAAATGCAGTACTGATTATTTCATCCCTGGGTTATAATAAAGAAGAGATTCCGGTAAAGGGTAAAACTGAAATAGCTGCAACATTACAGTTATCCACTTCTAATATCAATGAACTGGTAGTAGTAGGTTATGGCGAACAAAAGAAAGGTAGCATTACCAGTTCCCTCACATCTATCTCTTCCAGGGAGTTTGAGGACCAACCGGTAAACAGACTGGACCAGGTACTACAGGGACGGGCATCAGGTGTACAGGTTACCAATGCAGCCGGCTCTCCGGGTGGCAGTGTAAGGATCCGGATCCGTGGCGCCAACTCTATCAATGGTGATAATGGCC
This sequence comes from Chitinophaga sp. YR573, assembly GCF_900110995.1. Lineage (GTDB taxonomy): Bacteria > Bacteroidota > Bacteroidia > Chitinophagales > Chitinophagaceae > Chitinophaga. The sequence goes on along the minus strand of NZ_FOJF01000002.1, from coordinate 1,553,855 downwards.
CATTGTATGTAGTAGACGGTTTTGTAGGAGCGGAATTCTTCGCTATTAATCCGGATGATATAGAATCTATACAGGTACTGAAAGATGCTGCTGCTACTGCTATTTACGGGAGTCGTGGTTCTAACGGCGTTATCATCATTACTACCAAGAAAGGTGGCAAGAGTGGATTAAAGGTGAACTTCACTACCCGGTTATCATCTTCCACTGTGATAAAAAAGCTGGACCTGCTGAATGCCGGTGATTTCGCCACCACAGCCAATGCACATGCAACAGCGGTGGGTACGACCAAACCCTTTACAGATCAGCAGATAGCCGACTACTACGCTAAAGGCGGTACCAACTGGCAGAATGAGATCTTCAAACGTGCTCCCAGTCAGGAATATCTTCTCAGCCTGGCAGGAGGAAATGACAAGTCCGGTTATTTTATTTCCGGTAACTACCTGAACCAGGATGGTGTGATCATTAATTCCGGTTACAAACGTTACACCCTTCGTTCCAACATTAATGCTGCTCTTTCAAATAGAGTATCCGCTTTCCTGAATATTACCGGTTCTTACAGTACAGCGCAGAATGTTGATATCCCCGCTGATGGTCCCAGTAGTCCTTTAGCACAGGCTATCACCTGGTCTCCAACCGTTCCGGTAAGGAAAGCTGATGGTACGTATACTGTTTCCGATCCTGTCGGCTCCGTTTTCTTTAATCCTGTTGCACTCACAATAGACAGGCTGGCTGTGACTGACAGAATGCTTGCTAACATGATAGGTGGCTTTAAGTTTGACATTCTGCCAGGGCTTACTTTTAACCTGCAGTATGGCGCGAACTACCTGGAATATCAGAATAAAAGTTTTGCCGGCAAGGTGACCAATTCCGGTACGGCTACCACTAGCCTGCGTTCCAATAAAGAGATCAGGTTACAGAATACCAACACGCTGAACTATAGCAGATTGTTTAATAATACACACCGGCTGGATATTACTGCTGTAGCAGAATACCAGCAATCTGTCTACAACTACTTCAGTGCCGGTGCATCCAATCTTACCTATGAATCTTTTCAATGGAATAACCTCGCACTTGGTACCCCTGGCAGTCCTTCTTCCGGGTATACCAAATGGGCTTTATTTTCTTTAGTAGGCCGTGTCAACTATGGATTTAAAGATAAATACCTGGTATCTGCTGCATTAAGACGTGATGGTGCTTCCAAATTCCTGGGCAATAATAAATACAGTTATTTCCCTTCTGTTTCTGCGGGATGGATCTTGTCTAAAGAATCGTTCCTGCAGGATATATCCGTACTCAGTAATTTGAAACTGCGTGGTAGCTGGGGACTTACAGGCAGCCAGGGTGCCAATCCTTACAGTACTTTTTCTTCTTACTCCAACAGGATCGCATCGTTTACCAACTCTACTTTTCTTACCGGGATCGTACTGGGTAATATCGGTAATCCCGATCTCAAATGGGAGACCACAGAACAAAAAAATGTGGGATTGGATCTGGGATTGTTTAACGGCAGGATTGCACTTACAGCTGATTATTTTATTAAGGATACACGCGATCTGCTGCTGAATGAAACGCTGCCTTTATACCTGGGTGGCAATACCATTACCAGAAATGTTGGCTCTGTACAAAATAAAGGATGGGAATTTTCTCTTGAAGGTACAGTGATCGATCAGCGTAATTTCCGCTGGAATAGCTGGTTCAATGTTTCGTTTATTAAAAACAATGTCACTTCTATAGGTGCTGGTAAAAAACTGATCTTCGATCCGAACGACCGTAAAATAGGTGGAGGTATGTCTCCGCAATCAGAGTTTGTGATCATGCCAGGTCAGCCACTGGGAGCCATCTGGGGTTTAACTTACCTCGGTACCTGGAAACCGGGAGAGGATAAGGCTACTACATATGGCGCAAAAGCAGGTGATTCCAGGTACAAGGATGTGGATAACGATGGTGTGATAGATGCAGATGATTATGCAGTGATCGGTACCGGGATTCCAAAAACATCCATTGGCTGGAACAATACATTCAGTTATAAAGCATTCTCTCTGAACATCCTTTTACAGGGGCTTTTCGGGTTCGATAAATTAAACTATAACAAAGCCGCGGCCATGTATTATGGTGGTGATGCCAGGGAAGCTACACTGGTAGATATAAAGGACCGGTATATTCCTGGTGTGAATGAAACATCCAATATTCCTGCATTCAGTTCCACCAACAGGAACTTTACGCAAAGCACCCGCTTCCTGGAAAAAGCAGATTTCCTTCGTCTGAAAAACCTGAGTCTTTCTTATGATATACCCAAGTCTCTGCTGAAGAATACCGCAGGTATAAAATTGTTTGTCAGTGCGACCAATCTCTTCACCATCACCGGTTACAGTGGGATAGATCCCGAAGCCAATTCTTCCGCAGGTGATATTCGTCAGGGTATTGATTATGGTTCTTATCCTAATGCAAAAACCATCACAGGAGGATTAACACTTAGTTTTTAATGATAATTACTATGAACATGAAGAGAATATACTTAGTTGTTTGCCTGTTCTTAGTTGCCGGTTGCAGCAAAGAACTAACAGAAGAACCTAAAGGTCTGGTGGGCGGCGCTGCTGCTCTCAGCAGTATGGCTGGTCTGGAATCAGCGCTGACAGGGGCGTACGGTAGTTTAATGGTACCCTGGACAAGTGGTTTTACCACGGTGTCGCAGATTGCTATGACCATGGGAGGCGATGATCTCACCACGCATCCGGGTTCTAACAAAGAAGAATTCAGGGAATTTGACCGCTTCAATGTATCCTCCCTGAATAGCAGAATGAATCCCATCTGGTTAGGTTGTTATAAAACCATCCAGTCGACCACTAACATCATCAATAACTATACTGGAGTGCTGGATGGTAATCAGACTACCATCAATACGATTGCAGGTGAAGCCTATTTTCTGCGGGCACTTTGTTATTACTGGCTCACCAGGTTATGGGGAGAAGTTCCTATTATTCCATCTGAGATTTACTCACCGGATTATCTTACATTATCGAAGAGTCCACCTGCTGATGTATACAAACTGATAGAAGCTGATCTGGCAAAAGCAGAGGAAATGGTACCCAATACCAAACGTGATCCGGGAAGACCCAACAAAGGTTCCGTGAAAGCTTTACTGGCAGATGTATACCTTACAGAAGCCGGATGGCCGCTGAAGGACCAGTCGAAATATGCACTGGCGGCAGCAAAGGCTAAAGAGGTGATCGATAATAAAACAACCTATGGTTTTGACCTCTACCAGGGCGGCTATCTGAAAATCTTTGCAGGAGGTACAACAGAAGATGTGTTCACCCTCTTTACAAGAGGACAGTGGTCTACCTACAACTCATTCTACGGATTGTCAACCATGCCGGAGAATGAGGGAGGCTGGAGTGATTTCTTCTCAGAGCTGCGCTTCTTTAATAACTTCCCCGCCGGTACCAGGAAAGATGCCACTTTCTCTACCGAATTTGTTGTTAACGGAGTAACGATCCCCTGGCAGGAAACCACTACAAAACATCCGTATTATAAAAAATTCACGATACAATCCGGTACAAAAGCCACCTACATGTCTAACAATCCCGTTATCATGGTCCGTTATGCACATGTATTACTGATCTATGCCGAAGCACAGGCAAGGGCCACCGGCACACCTTCCGGTGAAGCGTATGCGGCCGTGAATGCGGTTCGTGCAAGGGCCGTACTGGCAGACCTTCCAGCTGGTTTATCCGGTACTGATTTTGCCGATGCAATCGTGAATGAAAGAGCCTGGGAATTTGCAGGAGAATGGAATCGCTGGTTTGATCTCGTAAGGCTGGAAAAAGTGGAGGCTGCCAATGCTGATAAAGATCCTGCAGATTTACAACCTGCCCAACCGATCACCAAAGCTAATTACTGGATGCCAATACCTGGTGCCGACGCTTTAGTTAATCCGAATTTATGAGGTATAAAATTCTGTTGTTGTTGTTGATCACATTCCTCACTGGCAAGGCGCAAACGCCCTTGCCAGCGGAATATGATATCTGCATTTACGGCGGCACTTCTGCCGGTGTAATAGCTGCCTATACAGCCAGTAAACAGGGAAAAACAGTATTGCTGATAGAACCGGGTCGGCATGTTGGTGGCATGAGCAGCGGTGGACTGGGATATACCGACATTGGGAATAAATATGCTATCTCCGGACTGGCACTCGACTTTTACCGCAGGATAGGCCGTCACTACGGCAAATTTGAACAATGGACCTTTGAGCCGAAAGTAGCGGAAGCTCTTTTTCAGGACTACCTCAAACGGGCACACGTTACGGTGATGTATGGCCATCGCCTGCTTAATGTACTAAAAACAGGTAACCGGATCAAAAGCATTGTATTGGAAAATGGTACCATCCAGGCAAAGATGTTCATCGACTGTTCCTATGAAGGAGACCTGATGGCCAAAGCGGGTGTTTCTTACAGGGTTGGACGGGAAGACAACAGTGAATATGGGGAAACATTCAATGGCGTACAACTGAAAGACGGACATCAGTTCCCGGATGGTATTGATCCTTATAAAATACCGGGTGACAGCAGCAGCGGCCTGTTATGGGGAATCAGCCATAGTAGTTTACAGCCTGCCGGTAGTGGCGATAAAAAAGTGCAGGCATATAATTTCCGGATCTGCCTTACCAATAACCCGGCTAACAGGGTGCCCATTACAAAACCTCTCCGCTATGATCCTGCAAAGTATGAACTGCTCATAAGACTGATGCAGCAACAACCCTGGAAATCATTGAACGATGGTTTTGCCTGGAGCAGGATGCCGAATAACAAAACCGACATCAATAATAAACACGGTTTTTCCACAGATATGATTGGCGCCAGCTGGGATTATCCGGATGCAGATTATAAAAAACGCGCGGCTATCTGGCAGGCACATACGGACTACACAAAAGGGCTGTTGTATTTTGTTGGTCATGATCCCCGCGTACCGGAAAATATCCGCAGAGAGATGCTGGCATGGGGTTATCCGAAAGATGAATATACTGATAACGGAAACTGGACACACCAGCTGTATATCCGTGAAGCACGCAGGATGACAGGAGCATTGGTAATGACACAACATCATTGCCAGGGAAAGGAAAAAGTAGCCGATGGAATAGGAATGGCAGCATACACCATGGATTCGCATAACTGCGACCGGCAGGTAGTAAACGGGATGGTAAAGAATGAAGGAAATGTAGAAGAGGGCGGTTTTGGTCCCTACCCTGTTTCTTACCGTGCTATTATTCCTAAAGAAAATGAAGCAGCTAATCTGTTTGTTCCGGTTTGCCTCTCAGCTACACATATCGCTTATGGTTCTATCCGTATGGAACCCGTATTCATGGTACTGGCACAATCTGCTGCAGTTGCAGCAGGTATGGCTATTGATGCTGGTTGCAGTGTACAGCAGATAAATGTAAAAGCATTACAAACTACCCTGCGTACCAATCCGCTGGCCGATGGCAGCACTCCTGAGATACTGGTGGACAACGATGATACAGCGCATGTGAAGATCACTGGTAAATGGCAATCCGTTACCTGGGGTGGTTACGGCCCCTCCTATCTCACAGCGGAAAAAAATGCTGCGGTACAATTTACGCCGTCCATTACCAAAGGGGGTCAATACGATGTGTATGCTTACTTTCCCAAACCGGCGCATTTAACCAGTCAGACAATCATCGATGTGTTTGATGGTAAACAGCATACGCCGGTCACCATCTCAAGCGCTGCCATACAGGTAGTAGGGCAAACCTCCGGAGAATGGGTGAAGTTGGGCAGTTATACATTACCTGCCGGGGAGAGTTCCTATGTGCAGATTTCAACTGATGGTGCGGATGGAGTTGTGGTAGCAGATGCAATACTTTTTATTCCACGATAATCTTTTAAACCACGTATGAAAAACAAGGGGCACTTCCCCTTGATCTATCACTGTAAAATAAACCGTTATGAAAAAGATCTCAACACTTCTCGTGTTGCTGGGTGTATTGCTATGCAATCAACTCAACGCACAATTTCTTTTACTGGATGATATGGAAGGCAACGGTCCCTGCTCCGGCAGGTGGACCTACTACGCCGGAACAACCACTACCGGTAAGGTGGAGTTTGCCGTACCTAACCCGGACCCTACCGGTCTTAACACCAGCGCACATGTAGCAAAATTTACAAAAGACACCAGCTGTTTTGAGTACATGAGCGCTGGCTGTAACATGACAGATTCGTTTGATCTCTCCAATGGCAGCGTATTTAAAATGCTGGTGTACTGTAGCACAAAAGATGAGATCATGTTTAAGCTGCAACCGGGTAATGATTACGGTAAAGCTGTTTACTTTACTTATAAGGTAAGCCAGATCAACCACTGGGAAGAAGCCACCTTCAATTTCCAGAGTGTACAGCAAAGAACGGATTTCAACCGGGTGGAAGTACATTATATTGATGGGAAAAAGGCGGCTGGTATCTTATATTTCGATCTCGTACAGGCACCTAATCCTACCGGCATTACGTTAACCAATACCCGCATTCTGATGGGGCAGGAAAATGGTACCATCATCCCTGCAAAAGTGCATGGCGATGTCTTCAAACCCACACTTACAAAAGCCAACTGGACAAGCACTAACCTTCCTCCCGGCGTTACTATCTGTGATGTACAACGTGTAAACGATACCATGGCCAACATTAAATTACATGGTAACTCACCCATCAACTATTCACGTACTACACTTAAATTATCCGTATCCGGACAAGAACTCGTCAACTCCAATGCCAGCACTTACCCCGCAAAGGGCAATGTAATATTTGAAGGCAATCCCAACTGGACCATGATCTATAACGATGAATTTAATACGGATGGTTTACCCGATGCTACAAAATGGACGGTTGATCCACGCCCAAAAGGCTGGATCAATGGTGAACAACAGGTATACACTGACACAACACATGATAACATACGCGTGAAGAATGGTAACCTTATTATTAAAGGCAAAAAGGATTTCCCTACAGGTAATGCCAATGAACCATGGTCGTCCGGGCGATTGATTTCACAGGGTAAAATGGACTTTCTGTATGGCAAGGTGGAAGTAAAAGCAAAGTTACCACGTGCCCGTGGCTCCTGGCCCGCTATCTGGCTGATGCCGACTACCAGTGCTTATGGTGCCTGGCCTAAAAGCGGAGAACTGGATATCATGGAACATGTAGGTAATAATTTCGGTACTGTACTCTCCACTGTACATACCCAGAACAATAACTGGACGAATGGCGGTCATCTTTCAGCTTCCCTTCTCCTTCCTGATGTTGATACCGTATTCCATGTATACTCTCTGGAATGGACACCCGATTCTTTGCGGTTCACGTACGACAGCACTAAATGTTATACTTATGCTAATCCACAAACAGACTGGAAAGACTGGCCCTTTGATCAGCAGTTCCATGTAATCCTGAACGTTGCCATCGGCGGCGGTATGGGTGGTGCTATTACAGAATCTAACTGGCCGGATAGTATGACAGTAGACTATGTGCGCATCTACCAGAAAGGATTGGGCACACCCGTGCTTGATACCATCATCGTCTCTCCTGCCACCCTCTCCTTTGTACCCGGGAAAACGCAGCAGTATACGGCAAAAGCACTGGATCAGAACGGTCGTGTTATGGCCATCACTCCCATATGGAACATTACCGGTAACGGCAATACGATTACAAGCAATGGGCTGGCTACACTGGATACAACTGGTACAGTTACAGCTACTGCCACGGTAAATGGTGTAACCGTTTCTGGCAGCGCGAATGTAACTGTGCGGGCTACCAACTATAAACCCATACCCGTTAAGATAGAGGCAGAAAACTTTGATAACTCCAACTCATGTTGCACAGAACCAACGGCTGATACAGGCGGTGGTGTAGATGTTAGTTATATAGGGACTGGTACCTGGTTTGATTATGACCTTACCGTACCAGATTCCGCCAGCTACCGCATACAATTCAGAGTAGCTGTTAGTACTGCTACCAGTATCAGAATCATGAATGATACTACTACGCTGCAAACAGTAGCCCTGCCCCCCAGCGGCGGATGGCAGAACTGGATAACGGTTACTAGCTTGCCCATCACCTTTACACCCGGGCATAAAACCATCCGCATATATTCCAATGCGTCCGGCTGGAACTTTAACTGGCTTAATATTGTATATGCAGATTCAGTGACTTTATCCCGCATCAATGTTACACCGGATACGGCGATGCTGAACACAGGACAAACAAAACAGTTCAGCGCTACAGGGTATGATGCCAACAATAATCAGATGGTCATCTCCCCCGTATGGAGTGTCTCTGGAGCTAATATCAGTACAAATGGCCTGTTCAGCAGTACGACTGCCGGTACTTATGTAGTAAAAGCTACTGCTGATGGTATAAGCGATAGTTCCGTTGTTCAGGTGAAACAGGCGCCTGTATTAACCACTATCCGCATCACACCGGCGGATACCGTTACCGTACCTCTAGGCGCTGCTCAGCAGTTTACCGCAAAGGGATACGACCAGTATGATAGTGTGATCACCATTACCCCCACCTGGACTGTCACCGGCACGGGTAATGTGATCAGCAATACAGGCATCTTCACTGCCGGTAGTGCACCAGGCACTTATACCATTACCGCTACCGCAGGTACTGTATCCGGAACGGCTGTTGCTGTAACCGCCTATACCTGTACGGTCAATAATAAAACTGAAGCCGAAACCGCCTCTTCCTATGCCTCCGGCCCTTACTTACAGACCTGCACAGATGTTGGCGGTGGACAGAACTTCACGAATCTCTATGCCGGTAACTGGTTTGCATACAGCAATCTCAATGTACCTGTTGCAGGTCGTTATACCATCAGTTTCCGGGTATTAACAACGGCACCGGCAGTCTTAAGTGTGGGGCATAGCGGTATGACCTTCGGTACTATCAGTCTGCCGTCCACAGGCGGGGTTTGGAAAACGATCAGTGATACCATTACTTTACCGGCATTAACTTATACCGGCCTGCATGTAATATCCGGTACCTATAAAATCAACTGGTTCAGTATAGATAATTGTGCGCACGATACAACTACCCTGCTTACAACAGGTGTTGCAGCGAAAATTGATAGTAAACCTACCGTGAATACAGTATATCCGAATCCCACTACCGGCCCTGTTACAATAGACCTGCATAACCAGTCTTACAAACAGCTTACCCTATTAGACCTGCAGGGTAATGTACTCAGGCAGTGGAATATCAGGCAGAATGAAACAAGGATCAGTAAAGATCTCAGTTTCCTGCCCGGTGGCATTTACATACTAAAACTGGAAGGAGGCAGTAAAATAAGCACATTCAGGGTTGTTAAACTTTGATGCTGTAACAGGACATAATATTGAGGGGGTATCAGTTACTTTTGATACCCTCTCAATATGTTTGCGACAAAACATAAAAGGCTCCTGACGGAGCCCCGTGTTTGTAGCAAACATTAATCTTCCCTTTAATAGACTCCGTAGGAGTCCCCTAAGTCGCGAATATCAGGGGACTCCTACGGAGTCTGTGTTTTGTTGTTTATTAGATTTCTACAAACACGGGGCTCCTGACGGAGCCTTTTTAGTATCCCCTAAACACGGGGCTAACGGAGCCTTTTTAGTATCTCCTAATATAGCATACACCTTCTTAATAACAATATTCTTAATATCTGCTTAAAGAGACTGCTATTATATCTTCTCTATCAACAGATTATCTTATCTTTAGTACATATCATAAATTTAACATTGGATGTTATCCAAAATCTGTATTGTTGTAGTTAGAGTATAACCACAACCGTTAATTGCCAATAACATGCGATTGTCAAATAGTGAGCCGTTTGATGCTATAACTCAAGAACAGGCAATGGAAAAGAAAGATAAAAAACACCTTCCGGCTAAAAGGAAAATGATCCCAAGGGATATCAGCTGGCTGGCATTCAACGCAAGAGTATTACAGGAAGCTGCAGACGCCAGCGTACCCCTGCATGAACGTATCCGCTTCCTCGGTATATTCTCCAATAATCTGGACGAATTCTTCCGCGTACGCGTAGCTACCCTCAAAAGGATGCAGACCGTAGGCAAATCAGCCCGCATGCACCTGGAAGAAAACCCGGAACAGATCCTGGAAGAAATCCAGAGCATGGTAATAGACCAGCAACGTGAATTCGACCGCATCTGGGAAGGTATAGAAGATGAACTGAAAGAACACAGGATCTTCATCCGTACAGAAAAACATCTCAATAAAGAACAACAGAAGTTCGTACTGAACTACTTCAACGAGGAAGTACGTACCAATATCATCCCCCTGATGATAGAAAGTATCCAGCACTTCCCCTTCTTACGCGATAAATCCATCTACCTGGCCGTAGTACTGGCCCGGCAGGACAATTCCGTAAGACAGAAATTCGCTCTGATAGAAATACCCACCTCCGTACTGCCCCGTTTTATCATATTACCACCGGCTAAAGAAGGTGAACAGGATATCATTCTGATGGAAGACCTCGTGCGCTTCTGTCTCCCGCATATCTTCTCCTTCTTCGGTTATGATAAATTCCTCTCACATATCATCAAAGTGACCAGGGATGCAGAACTGGATATAGACAACGATATCTCCACCAGCCTTATCCACCAGCTGGAAAAAGGCATTAAAGAGAGGCGCAAGGGAAAACCCGTACGCTTCGTATACGATAAAGACATCGATCCCCTGTTACTGGAATACCTCATGCGCCGCCTGGGCCTGTCAAGGAAAGACAACCTTATTCCCGGTGCCAGGATCCATAACTTCAAGGATTTCATGGACTTCCCCTCATCCGTATTTACAGACAGGATCAACCCTGCCCGGAAGAGCTTCATCCATCCGCTGTTTGCAGAAGCTACCAGCGTAATGCACGTGATTCAGGGACAGGATGTTATGCTGCACCTGCCCTATCACTCCTTCGATACCATCATCGACCTTTTAAGGGAAGCCGCCATAGATCCAAACGTAATCAGTATCAAAATAACGGCGTACCGACTGGCCAAAAACTCCCGCATCGTAAACGCCCTCACCAATGCCGTACGTAATGGAAAACAGGTAACTGTGGCATTGGAATTAAGGGCCCGCTTTAACGAAGCAGAGAACCTGGAATGGAAAACCCGACTGGAAGATGAAGGCGTAAAAGTACTGATCGGTATACCCGGATTGAAAATGCACGCCAAACTATGCGTTATCAAAAAACGCATCGGTATCAAAACGGTGCAATGCGGATTCGTCAGCACCGGTAATCTCAATGAGAAAACCGCCCGCGTTTACGGCGATCATTGCCTGCTCACAGCCAACCGTAACATCATGGCGGACATTAACCGGGTATTCAGTTACCTGGAAAATCCCAAACATGACGTAAAAATACTGGAAGCCTGCAAAACCCTTCCCGTAAGCCCTTACAGCATGCGCTCCTTCTTTACCCGCATGGTAGATAAAGAGATCAAGAATGCCCAACACAAAAAGAACGGTGGCAGCATGATCCTCAAAATGAATTCCCTCTCCGATCCCGACCTCATTAACCGTTTATATGAAGGCGCCCGTAGTGGCGTGAATATCAAACTGATAATAAGGGGCATCTGTTGTGCCTACACGGAAAGCAAAAAGTGGAAGAAAGATATGCATGCCATCAGTATCGTAGATGAATACCTGGAACATGCACGTGTGTTCGTCTTCCACCAGGGCGGACAGGAAAAGATTTACATTTCTTCCTGCGACTGGATGCTGCGTAACCTCGATCACCGTGTGGAAGTAGCCGTACCCATCCTGGACCCTAATATCCGTCAGGAACTGAAAGATATCCTGGATATCCAGCTGAGCGGTAACGTGAAAGCACGTATCCTCGATAACGATCAGAACAACGAATACAAACGGGAAGGCAGTAAGAAAGTACGCTCTCAGATTGAGATATTCCGCTATCTTCATGAAAAGCAGTACAAGTAATTTTTAGTTACTTTTGCACTCCGAATAAACACCAAATATGAAGCTAGCCGCCATTGATATAGGTTCCAACGCTGCCCGACTGCTTATTTCAGAAGCATCACCGAACAGTCAGGGACGAATGGATTTTACCAAAGTCAACTTTCTGAGAGTACCGTTACGATTGGGAGTTGACGTATTCTCCAATGGCACAATCACCCAAAAAAGAGCAGATCACCTGCTTAAAACTATACAGGCATACAAACTGTTACTGGAAGTATATGAGGTAAAACACCTCAAGGCATGTGCTACCTCAGCCATGCGTGATGCTTCCAATTCCGCTGCTATCCTTCAACAGGTAAAAGCACAGACAGGCATTGATATTCAAGTGATTTCCGGACAGGAAGAGGCTTCTTTCCTGTTCGAAAGTCATGTGGCAGAAAATCTGGATAAAAGCCGTTCCTACATGTATGTGGATGTAGGCGGTGGTAGCACAGAAGTAACCCTGTTCAACAATAACGCACTCGTACACAAAGAATCTTTCAATATCGGCACCATCCGCCTGTTACAGAAACAGGTCACCGATGAGCAGTGGCAATACATGAAAGATACCATCAAACAACAGATCAAAGGATTAAACGCTGTTACTGTCATCGGTTCCGGCGGTAATATCAATAAAGTCTTTTCTCTCTCCAAACGCAAAGAAGGTAAGCCACTTACGCTGGAAACATTAAAGGACTACTACAAAGAATTCAGCAGTTTTACCGTAGAAGAAAGGATCCACCTGTACAACCTGCGGGAAGACCGTGCAGATGTGATCGTCCCTGCCTTACAGATCTATGTGAACGTAATGCGCTGGGCAGATGCTGCAGAAATCTATGTACCTAAGATAGGTCTGGCTGATGGCCTCATCCAGTCCCTCTATGCTGAGGTTAGCCATAATAAATAGACTGATTTGCCCGATTTAATGATTATGCCTACCTTAACGCGCTTTTAATCATTATATACGATGTCTACGCACAAGGAAGTTAAGAGGATCACCACGCATATTCTGCAGAAAATGAAGGACGATGGAGAGAAAATCTCCATGATAACAGCTTACGATTACTCCATGGCCCGTATTTTTGACGATGCCGGGATGGATATATTACTGGTAGGAGATTCTGCTGCCAACGTAATGGCAGGATTCGAAACCACGCTCCCTATCACACTTGATAACATGATTTATCATGCCGCCTCTGTGGTAAGAGCTATCAAGAGAGCATTTGTAACGGTAGACCTTCCCTTCGGTACTTACCAGGGTAATTCCAAGGAAGCCCTTGCCTCTGCCATCCGTATCATGAAGGAAACCAGCGCTCACAGCGTGAAAATAGAAGGTGGGGAAGAAATCCTGGAATCAGTAAAACGGATCATTTCAGCAGGGGTACCTGTTATGGGACACCTGGGATTAACGCCACAGTCCATCAATAAATTCGGAACCTATGCAGTACGTGCCACAGAAGATGCTGAAGCTCAGAAGTTACTGAACGATGCCCGCTTATTACAGGATGCCGGCTGCTTTGCCATCGTACTGGAAAAAATACCGGCTGCACTGGCCAAACAGGTAGCAGAAAGCGTCCGTATCCCGATTATCGGTATTGGTGCAGGTAAACATGTAGACGGACAGGTACTGGTGATGCACGATATGTTAGGGATCAATAAAGATTTTAAACCTCGTTTTCTTCGCAGATATCTCAATTTATATGAGGAGATCAAAAAAGCCTCTCAGGCATATATCCACGATGTAAAAGCGAAGGATTTCCCCAATGATAATGAACAATATTAAAATTATTGTATGTTAGATTTTGTTCTGAACGGCCTGATGCACCGCTATCAGGAACGTGTACCTGATGTAGCTGCCATCATCAAGGCAATGATCCACGAAAACATTATTCAGCGCGCAGAAGACATTGAAAACGACCATATTGCCTTTAGGACAATAGGCGTTCCGCAGCTGGGTATTCAATCGTTCGAGAAGATCTTCCTGCATTACGGTTACACTAAAAGAGACGCCTACCATTTTAAGGAAAAGAAACTGGATGCCTTCTGGTATGCGCCCCCTGAACCTCATTACCCACGTATTTTCCTGAGTGAGTTAAGGGTGAAAGATCTCAGTAAACAGGCACAGGCTATCATCACGAGTTACACCAGCGAAGTAATCACAGACCCGGCCAATCAGCTGGACCTGAACAGCGGTGTAATAGTAGACAACTTCCTGCACAGTGCTTTATGGCGTACACCTACTATTCAGGATTATCAGACCCTTGCTGCAGAAAGTGAATATGCTGCCTGGGTAATCTATAACCGGTATTACCTGAACCATTTTACCATCAGCCTGCAAAATCTCCCCGAAGGATATAATACCGTAGCGGATTTTAATGCCTTTCTGGAAAAGAAGGGTTTTGTGCTGAACAATGCAGGTGGTAAAATAAAAACCAGCCCTGATGGCCTGTTATTACAAAGCAGTACCGTTGCGAGAATGATCCCGGCCACCTTTGCCAATAATGAAACAATTCAGATAGCTGGCTCTTATGTAGAGTTTGCAGAACGTAAGGTGTTGCCTCAGTTCGCACACCTGCCTGCATCTTCCATTACCCGGGAGCAACGCCGTGAAGGCTTTGAAGCAGGCAATGCTGATAAGATCTTCGAAAGCACTTACAGCTCACAGACTACTCAGAAGGGATAGTAGTTATGACAACTTTGATTGACAGATGTTGTTTATCATAAATACACTACATCTGACTGCTTAGTTCTCTGATTTAGCTTTAGAATATGGGATCAGGATCTGTTTTTCAATTTAACTTCACCTAAAATTCACGTCAGATAAGGTGTATTTATCGATAAACAACATCTTGTGCGAAGATTATGTAATCAAATTGAGTCACTACCAGCAACAGCATATTCAATATAACACCAAAACCTTTCTTAAATTTGCTCTTTAATTCTGATTTACAATGATTAACGATATTTTACAGCAACTCAATATAAAGCCGGAAAACAGCGGCGTAAGCACCGGAAGAGTATGGTTGGAAGCAACAGGCGACTACCTGCAGGCAGATTCTCCGGTAGATGGTCAGGTGATTTCCAAAGTGAAGACAGCCAGTCGTAAAGACTATGATGCCGTAATAGAAAAAGCCACTGCTGCTTTTAAGGAATGGCGCTTATGGCCCGCTCCCCGTCGTGGTGAAGTAGTAAGACAGGCAGGTGAAGCGCTGAGAAAGAACAAAGAAGCCCTGGGACGCCTGGTTTCCTATGAAATGGGAAAAAGCCTGCAGGAAGGGTATGGTGAAGTGCAGGAGATGATAGACATCTGCGACTTTGCCGTAGGACTATCCCGTCAGTTATACGGTTTAACCATGCATTCCGAAAGACCAGGTCATCGTATGTACGAGCAATGGCATCCATTGGGCATTACAGGCATCATCTCTGCCTTTAACTTCCCCGTAGCTGTCTGGAGCTGGAACTCGATGCTGGCTATGGTATGCGGTAACGTATGTGTATGGAAACCATCAGAGAAAACACCGCTGTCTGCAATTGCATGTCAGCTGATTATACAGGACGTACTCCGCGATAACAACGTTCCGGAAGGGGTTTGTAACCTCGTGACCGGTGGCCGTGAATTAGGCGAATGGATGGCGGCCGATACCCGTGTTCCTTTAGTATCCGCTACTGGTTCTACCCGCATGGGTAAAGCGGTTGGTGCTGCAGTAGGTACCCGTCTGGGACGTTCCCTGCTGGAATTGGGTGGCAACAACGCTATCATCATTTCCGAGAACGCCGATCTGGACATGTCCCTCATTGGTTGTGTATTTGGCGCCGTAGGTACTGCCGGTCAGCGTTGTACCAGCACCCGCCGTTTAATCATCCACGAAAGTGTGTACGAGGCCTTCACCCAGAAACTGGTAAAAGCTTACCAGCAGCTGCGTATCGGCAACCCGCTGGATGAAAACAACCACGTAGGCCCATTGATTGATAAAGCGGCAGTACAGATGTACCAGCAGGCAATCACCGAAGTAAAGGCCGAGGGCGGCAGCTTCCTGGTGGAAGGTGGTGTACTGGAAGGCAGCAACTACACATCCGGCTGTTATGTAAAGCCTTGTATCGCAGCAGTTGAAAACAACTTCAAAATCGTACAGCATGAGACCTTCGCTCCCATCCTCTACGTAATGAAATACAAAACACTGGAAGAGGCGATCGCCATGCAGAACAATGTTCCACAAGGCTTGTCCTCCGCCATTATGACACTGAATCTCAGGGAAGCAGAACTCTTCCTCTCACAATCAGGTTCAGATTGCGGTATTGCCAATGTAAACATCGGTACTTCCGGTGCAGAAATCGGTGGTGCTTTTGGTGGTGAAAAAGAAACCGGCGGCGGACGGGAAAGCGGTTCTGATGCCTGGAGGGCTTATATGCGCAGGCAAACCAATACTATCAATTACTCAACACATCTCCCTCTTGCTCAGGGGATTAAGTTTGATCTATAGAAATATTTCTTCAGGGGACTCCTAACGGAGTCTGGTTTGATTATTATGTTTTTCTACAAACACGAAGCTCCTAACGGAGCTAAAATTCGATAAGCTTTATCAGGAGCTTTGTGTCTGTAGAAACATTGTCTCCTTATCCTCCACAATTGACTCCGTTAGGAGTCCCGTGTTTGTAGAAATACATACAATCTTCACTAATTGACTCCGTTAGGAGTCCCCTTTAATTTTCTCTTCACACAATAACCTAAACATTACTCCGTTATATACTTGCAAAAAAATAGCGAGGCTAGAGAACCTCGCTTTTTCGTTAAACGGAAACCATGCTTATGAGAAAAATAGCCTGATAGCCTAGACTACCGGGTATTCTTCAAAAAACTAAATATTATACTTTTTTCTGGAATTTCATATTCAACTTTTGTGCTACTTTAATAACCTGTACCCTCCCCACTTTGTTCAATTATCCATGTTTTAACTCGCTTATCACTAAAGCCCCTCTCCAAACATTACATTTTACATATCTTTAACCAAATATGGTATTCGTATTGCAAACAGCTTATTGAGAAAAAAATAATCTAATGAAATTTAGCAGAGCGCTGGCAGTCATGGCAGGTGGTGTTGCGATGGTGACTGTACTTACAACTAGCAAATCCTATGGACAGGGTACAACAGCTCTTCCCAAAAACTGGCAGTTACTGAACTATGCTACAGACAGTGTTTTCGGTACCGGTGTTGAAAAAGCCTACAAAGACCTGCTGAAAGGCAAAAAAAGCACCCCGGTCATAGTGGCAGTAATAGACTCAGGTATAGATACTACCCATGAAGACCTCAAATCCATTTTATGGACAAACCCCGGAGAAATTCCAGGTAATGGAATTGATGACGATAATAACGGTTATGTGGATGATATCCACGGATGGAACTTCCTGGGTGGCAAAGACGGTAAAAGTGTAAAAGAAGATACAGATGAAGGGACCCGTGAATACTACCGTTATAAAAGACTGTATATCAATCCGGATTCCGTTTTAGATAAACAATCCAAAGAATACGCCTACTGGCAGAAACTGAAAGGCAAATACGTAAAACCTACAGGGGAAAACAAGATCAACTACAGGAAGATGCTGACCCTGCAGGAGAACATGAGGAAATGTGAAGACCTTCTCACCGGCTACTTACATACAACAGATTTCACCACAGCTAAACTGGATAGTATCCAGAGTACCGACGAGGGTGTAATGATGGCGAAGAACTTTATGTCCCGGTTGATGAAAAGCACTGGAGAACAGGACATTACCTACGCCGATTTCAAGTCAGAACTCGGAGAATACGTAGATGATCTGAAACGTAAAGCAGACCAGGTAGATGGCGAACCCGCCGATAAACGCGCTGAGATTATCGGAGATAATATCAATGATATCAACGACCGTTACTATGGTAATAACGATGTAATGGGCCAGTTTGGCTTCCACGGCACACACGTTTCCGGTATCATCGCTGCCGTAAGGAATAATGGCGTTGGCATGGACGGCATTGCTGATAATGTGAAGATTATGCTGGTAAAAGCAGTACCGGACGGAGATGAACGTGATAAAGACATCGCCCTGGCTATCCGCTACGCAGTAGACAACGGCGCCCGTGTAATCAATATGAGTTTTGGTAAAGGTTTCTCCCCGCATAAAGACTGGGTAGATGCCGCTATTAAATATGCAGATGAAAAAGGAGTATTGCTCGTGCATGCTGCCGGTAACGACGGTAACAACAACGACTCTACGGATAACTTCCCGAATCCTGATTTCGCAGACCATACCCACCCTGCTAACTTCATCACTGTAGGTGCCAGCAGCAATGGTAAAGTAGGTCCTAAGATTGCCGGTTTCTCCAACTATGGAAAGAAAAGCGTAGACCTGTTCGCCCCTGGTGTACAGATCTATTCTACCGTTCCTGGTGGTAATAAATATGGCAGCGCCAGTGGTACAAGTATGGCCTCTCCTGTAGTAGCAGGTGTTGCTGCACTGGTCCTCTCCTATTATCCTGATCTGAGTGCCAGACAGTTAAAGTATGTGCTTGAGAAATCTGCTACACCTTTACCGGACGGTACCAAAGAAGTGATCAAACCAAATACAGATGAGAAAGTAGCTTTCTCTGATTTGTCCATCACCGGTGGCGTGGTAAATGCTTATGAAGCATTAAAACTGGCAGCTACTGTTAAAGGCGACCTGGCTCCTAAAAAAGGAAAAGCTAAGGTAAGTCCTATTAAAAAAGGATAACCACTAAAAGATTAAAGGGGTTTTGCAGGGCTTCGCCCTGCACCCAAAAAAAAGCTCCTGCAAGCGAATACCTGCAGGAGCTTTTTTTATATAAGAAACTTACTTTACAATTCTCCAGCTCAACGGATATCTGTATGCTTCTCCCTTATTCGCAGTCACTGCGCCAATAATAGAAAAGATAAGATTGAGCAGAAATAGCAAACCATGCCCACCAGAGAAAATAGTGATATCAGCAAAGTCGAAATCTCCTCTGTGGAAGAACATCGTACTAAACGACCAGAAGCCTAAACTGATAGCGCTGATAATACCTAATACTGCATTCGCTATACCAAGTGTAATCTGGAAGTTCAACGCTTCTTTACCCTGATCATCAACGAATGTATACTCATTACGTTTAACCAGCCAGATAATCAAAGCGCCTAAAATATTACCAACTGAGGGCCAAATAAGCGAACCAATAATCCCACCAAGATGTACAAGTGTTCCCCAGGTTCTTTCTTCTTTTTGTTGCATAAGGGATTTATTATAGGTTAGAAAAATAAATTATTACGTGGTTGGTATTTGCAGATATTCGTAAAACTCCTTAAAAGACTGACACTTATCGCTCCCTAACAATTCCAAATAATCATCTTTTTCAATGTGGCTAACCAACGCGTTAATATCACCTTTACTTTTACTGTATTTTTGTCCCACAAGTTTAAATATCTCTTCTACATTGTCCGCCGGATGAAAAAAGATATTCTCCGGATCATCAACATTTAAATCAAATCCTAAATGTTGATGAATAAATGCTGGTGTTAACCGGTTGTCCATCCGTTCGAAAGATTTCCTTAACCCCAACAGCCAGGTTTCTATTTCCATAATGGCAAAAGAAAAGAAGATATTGTCTGATTTTATTTGTGATCTATGCCCTTCAATGAATTTTTGATTAATCTTGTCATCTATCTTCTGATTTTTAACCAAATTCCTATATTCTCCCGAATACATATCTCTCAATCCTATGATCCGTTCAAAACCGGCATTTTTCATTTGCGGCTCTCTCTTCAGAATTCTGGTAAGAACACTTTGATCACTTCCTACATTGATTATCTGAAAATAATGATCTGCATGTTCATTAGGAAAAGCGTATTCTGTAGCATGAAAATTTACATCTGTAAAGAGTGTAAAACATTCCAGTGATATATTCTGATATTCAAATACTTTCAATAATAGCTCCCTAACGAAGATCAATTCTGTTTGTCCTTCAACAAATATAGCCGTTTTCGTCATTTCTTAATTTTTTGGGCTATATAATCAGAAGCCAGAAAATCGAAATTAGACAGACCCGTGAATTGAAAATTTTCAAACAGATCTGGTTGATTTTTAGGATTTAATGCAGTAACAATTCCTCCTTCCCTTTGTAACAGATTCCAATATTTCAAATCGACTACATCCATCAGGAACATATCATTGGAAGTTGCAATTAGCTGGATATTATTTTGCATACAATTATCAAACAGTAGTTTGCCTAATTTAGTAGCTCTGTCATAATCCAGTCCTTCACACAAATCATCAATAATGATAGTGGCAGGTTGTTTTTGGGAAAGCAGGTATTCTATAAAAATCAATATATAGAGGCTACGAAACATCCCTTGGGATAGCTGATAGTGTCCAAGCGTTTTTGCTAAATCAGATTCCTTAATAAACAGGAAGTTTATAGGGCTGCCTTCTGCGAAAACAATCTCATCAATCTTATATCCGATTTTGTCTAAGTTACACCTGACCCGTTCTTGACTTTCCTCACTTAATGTTTTATATAAAGAAGGTATATCATCAATTACATTCAGCAGGTTATAGTTTAAATTATGAGGAAATTCAGGCCCTATAATTCCAAATTTAAACCCGTATGAATGTTCTGCCCAATTGACGATTTCTTCCAGGTAAGGATATTTCTTTATATCACGGGTAGTATGAATTGTCAATTTACCTTCAGGGGGATAGATTTCCTGCAAAGTTTTATCTAATTCACTAAAAAGTGTTGCTCGTTCTGAATTTCTTTCCAGACAGATCTTACCACCTATTGTTATTTTTTCATATTCAACCTGCGGATCTCCGATAGTTGAACCTGTTTCAAACTTGTAATTAATAACTCCGAATTTTTCAGAGAGGAAAGTTACATTCCAGGCACCCCTACCCAGCAGACTTACCTTTTGGGTAATAATTTTGCCCAATAGATCAACAACACTTAATGTTTTCGATTTACCCGTCGAATTTTTACCAACGATTAAACTAACGTTATCAAATTCGAGATTCTTAATCTCCCAATCAGTTGTTTTATATGATAATTCTGTTAACCTCATTTTTATTTGCTGCTTAATAGCTAGTTAACGAAGATATTACTTGATTCCGGAACAGGTTTACTAACCTGATTTCCAGTAGTGATTCTGTTTGATTACATAATCTTCGCGCCAGAAGTTGTTGCTTATAAATACACCTTATCTGACGTGAATATTAGGTGAAGTTAAATTGAAAAACAAATCATGAACCCATATTCCAAAGCTAAATCAGAGAACTAAACAGTCAGATGCAGTGTATTTATAAGCAACAACTTCTGCCAATTTACCCTGTAGTAACTACCTGATTTTCTGATAATACAAAAATAAAACTACAAACCTGTAAGCCGGATTCTGTTCACGGGCAAGCCCGTGATGCTATCATTTATCTGCGATGACGTTCACACGCCCTCTGTATCTGCCTACCCTCGGTCATCGGGCGAGCCGCCCTCAATCGACCGTATACATGGCGTTTCAGCACGCAAGGTTTACCCTTCTATAATGTTACCATTACGGAACGTGGGCTCTTACCCCACATTTTCACCCTTACTCTTTGCAGAGCGGTTATTTTCTGTGGCACTTTCTGTACCTGTTGCCAGGCCCCACCCGTTAGGTGGTGCGTTGCCCTATGCTGTCCGGACTTTCCTCGTCGGGATTACTCCCAAAGCGATAGCACGGTCTGTAGTTTGTGCAAAAGTAAGAGAATTAAGATGCTAATGTCTGAAAAATATCTCAGTGGCTCCATAGCCGTAGCGAGGGTGATATTCATTGACGAAACGTTCTACTTCCGCCGTCTGTTTCAGTACTTCATGGATTTCTTCCTTCAGCTTCCCCCTTCCCAATCCGTGGATCACAATCATACTATGCTGATGATGTGAAATGGCAAGGTCCAGATAACGCTGAAACTCATTCAACTGTATAGCCAGGATCGCAATGTTCTTCAATCCTCTCCATTCAGTCAACAGGTTTTCTATATGCAGGTCCAGTTCGTATTTTGGTTGTAAAGGAGCTTCAACAGGTACAGGGGGAGTAACACCTGTAGCCGCCAGGGAACCGATATTACCCGTTTCAAATTCACTGATGGCCGACTTCTCCTTCAACGGATATTTCTCAAATAAAGGATAACTGAGGGTAGCGTCCCTGCGGGCCTGTAATTCACTCAGTTGCTGAAACATTTGCTTCGGCTTGATCTTCCAGGTCTTCTGATAAGCAGGTGCCAGTGTAGCGTCCTTTTCCTTCGGATAAAAAGTAAACTCCAGTCGCGGACTATCATTCAGGGATTCAAATAAAAGGTCGGAGAGGTAAAAGTGTTTAAAAGGGTCAATATCATTACGGATCTCCAGCTCCAGTTTATTGCGCAGCCATACCTGGAACAGGAAACGATAGGCCATATTCGTTTCATTCAGCAGGTGAAACTTCAATACCTGCACATTCTCCTCATACCCTTCTACCTGGAATACAGGTAAAACAGACAGGAATACGCCTTTACTTTCTTTGAAAACTTCTTGTTTTTTCTCTGGTTTAATATCCCATCCCGGGACGATGCGGGTGGGTTCTATCGCTTTGGGAGCCGTAAAGCGATGAAAATAGGGGAAATCTATCTGGTCGAGATACACGGGGAAGGTCACCTTACCAACTTCTACCATTACCATTTCCGTATTGATAATATCCACTACAGTGCCTTCTTCCTTAGAATGTAATAATAGAATTTTATCGCCGATCTCGTATTTCATACTAACATTTCCCAATGTGAATTGGCAAATCTATGAAAAATGAGCGACGATACACAAATACCAGTGGCCGGACGACCATCAGACCAGCCATCCTGACCACCAGTAAAGATCATCATGCCGCGTGGCGGCGCATATATCCATCATAAGAAATGGGGCCGCTGCCCTCTACTAAGAAGAAGACCAGTAACAGCAGAACAAGGATAGAAAGGCCGGCTTCTCCATGTACGTTAAATAACCCCGTTGGGGTATGTACAAAAATAAGTGCGCCTATTAGAATGGGGATCTGAGCTATGATGGCAACTCGTGTTAATAAACCGAATGTGATGAGAACACCACCTGCCAGATGAGCAAAGACAATGTAATGAGCCAGCCAGAAAGATAGTACCGTGATTACGGGACTCTGGATGATCACCGCTTTAAGAACATCAATATTTTGTATGAAAACTACCCCTTTCCAGAACAGAAAAATTCCTAACAGGACACGAATGCCATCGACCCACTTAGGATGATGTGATTCGCCCCAACGGTCAATTCGTTGTAGCAGGTTCATAAAATTTGATTTTAAAGAGCTAATATGAATATACATTAAAAAATGCATAACACAAAATCAGTCTTTAAAATGAAGGGGTTTTGCAGGGCTTCGCCCTGCACCCGAAATCAAATGGTGATACGCTTCACATGGTTCAGTTTGCTGTTCCGGTAACTATAGCCGAAATAAATGACCAGACCCATTATCAGCCAGATAGAGAATACTACCCAGTTCCTGAAACCAATCTCAGTCATGAGGTAAAAACAGCTTAACAGCCCCAGCACCGGGATCATTGACAGCTTACGTGTAAAAGACAATACAGAAAATACAACTGCCGCAACGGCAAAGAAAAAGAAGGGAATATTATGCTTCCATACTTCCCAGCCCCCGTCAAAAGAAAACTTCTGAGGCAGCTGTTCACGGAACAGGTAAGCAAATACAATAATGATCACGGGGACAATCCACCGGCCATTAATATAAGGGAGACGAAAACGCTTGTTGTTAGGATCTGCTTTCTCCTGGGGAGGCAGCAGCAATACACCACCACATACCAGTATAAAGGCAAATAAAGTACCGATACTGGTAAGGTCTGTTACTACCGTCAGGTTCAGGAACAAAGCCGGAACACCTACCAGGAAACCGGTAATAATAGTGGCAAAAGAAGGCGTTCTAAAACGCGGATGGATCTTGCTGAAACGCTTAGGTAATAAACCATCCCGGCTCATACTCATCCAGATTCTCGGCTGCCCGATCTGGAATACCAGCAATACGCTGGTGGTTGCTACCACTGCACTTACAGAGATAATGTACCCTATCCAGTTCTGGTGTACCGCCTGGAACACAAATGCCAGCGGATCATTCACTTTTAACTGGGAGTAAGACACCATCCCTGTCAGTACCAGCGCAATGAGAATATATAATACCGTACAGATAATGAGAGAATAGATCATCCCCTTAGGCAGATCCCGCTGAGGATTAGAACATTCTTCCGCCGTTGTACTGATAGCATCAAAACCGATATAGGCAAAGAATACAGCAGAAACACCCTTCATCACCCCGGAGAATCCGTTGGGCATAAAAGGGTGCCAGTTATTGGTATTCACATAAAAACTACCTACCGCAATCACGAACAGGATCACCAGGATCTTCAACCCTACCATGAAGTTAGCACTGCGCTTACTCTCCTGTATCCCCACATAGGCCAGGTAAGTAACCAGCACCACAATGATAAAAGCAGGCAGATTAAGGATCACCGGAACACCCGCTATATGCGGGGCAGCTGCTACAATTTCGGCAGTGGCGCTATCATAGTTGCTGGCCAGCCAGCTAGGCAATGACAGCCCTATCCCTGCCAGCAGGTTATTGAAATAGCCACTCCAGGAGATCGCCACGGCAATATTCCCGATGGCATATTCCAGGATCAGCGCCCAGCCAATGACCCAGGCGGCCAATTCGCCGAATGTTACATAAGAATAAGTATAAGCACTGCCGGACACCGGGACGCGGGACGCGAATTCGGCATAACAGAGTGCAGAGAAACCACAGGTAACTGCGGTGATAATGAAGAGTAAGGAAACACCGGGCCCACCATGGAAAGACGCCTCACCGATCGTAGAAAAGATACCGGCGCCAATCACCGCTGCAATACCCATTGCAGTGAGATCTTTCACCCCCAATACTTTTTGTAATTTGCTACCACCACCATGGCCTTCCGTTAAACCATCATGTGCATCTTGTAATATTACAGCAATAGATTTTTTTCTAAAAAGCGATTTAGACATTGGGTGATATCAATTAGTTGTGAATGACGTTTCCAGGTTTAGCGATGCGCGAATATATTAAAATTAATGCTCTCTCTTCAGTAAATAACCAGCCAGTTCCATTAATGGTTTCTTACGGGCCGATAATACAGCAATCCCTTCCAGGTGCTCAAAAGCAATCTGCTGGAAACGTTCCTTTTCCTTTTCAGCCCACTCATCTACTTTACAGTCGTGGAAAAGCTGTAATACCTGCGCTACCTTATCTTCCGGATTAGAAGATAATAACTCCTTCAGTCTGGTCTTCTGGGCAGGATTACACATTTCCAGGGCTTTCAGCAGCAGGAAAGTCTTTTTATTCACCAGGATATCTCCCCCCTGTTGTTTACCGAACTTTTCAGGATCTCCAAAAGCATCCAGGTAATCGTCCTGGATCTGGAAGGCAATACCTATGTTCTTCCCGAACTCATAGATATGTTGCTGGTTATATTCACTTCCCCCGCCTATGATGGCGCCCATCTGTAAGCTGGCAGCCAGCAGTACAGACGTTTTAAGGGCAATCATATTTACATAGTCATTGTAATGCACCTGCTCAGGCGCCATGTCTTCAAAGTCCATATCAATCTGCTGGCCTTCGCAAACTTCCTTGGCAGCCTTGTTAAAGGCCGACAGGAGTTTCTGTTTATAATGAGGCTGGACCCTGTTCAGGTATTCATAAACATTGATGATCATCACATCTCCGGCCAGTATAGCAGTGGACTCCCCATACAGGGTATGAACGGTAGGATGGTTGCGGCGCAGGGGCGCTTTATCCATAATATCGTCATGTACCAGGGTGAAATTATGGAACATTTCTACGGCAATACCCACCTGGAATACATCCGGATGTATATTATCAAAGAGTTCATTCCCCATGATACTCAGGACCGGGCGAATACGCTTTCCTCCTATTTTAAGAATATGGTTTACAGATTCATACAGCTTTTTAGGCTGCTCAGGGAAATGTTCCTTGTCAAAATGTTCTCCAAACTGTACGGTTAATTCCTGAAATGAATGCATAAGCTTCTAATCATTTTTTCTTTTAGGTTTTCCTGAAGATGGTTTTGATCTTCCACCGGAAGATTTCTTTTCTCCGGAAGATGATTTTCTCTCTCCTGATGATGATCTTCTATCGCCGGATGGTTTTCTATCCCCTGTTGAAGATCTTCTGTCGCCGGAAGCTTTCTTAGCACCGGACTGTTTCCTGCTGGTACCTCTCCTGGTATCATCTGCAGGTTTACGGCGGTACTGTGGCCTTGACGATACATCAGGCCCATCTCCCCAGTCTTCAATCAGATCATAATCCAGCTGGCGCTTCACTAAGTTGGCAGCCACCACACGGATCTTCACTCTATCCCCGATACGGATTTTCTTACCGGTATATTGTCCAATCAGTGCATACTCCGTTTCATCATATACAAACTCATCTTTGGCTGTCATATTGTGTATGCTCACCAAACCTTCACATTTGGTATCCACGGTCTCTACCCAGAAACCAAAGTGAGCCACACCACTTACCACACCATCAAATTCCTCACCGAGGAACTGCTGCATGTATTCCACCTGCTTGTATTTGTTAGCCGCTCTTTCTGCTTCCATGGCCTTACGTTCCATTTCAGAAGAATGCTTGCACTTGCTCTCCATGTTCTTGTCCGGATGTACATCATGAGCCAGGCATTCTGCCAGTACACGATGTACCAGCACATCAGGATAACGGCGTATAGGTGAGGTGAAGTGACAGTAATGTTCAAATCCCAGGCCATAGTGACCAATATCATCGGTGGTATACACCGCCTTGGCCATCGTACGGATCCCTAAGGTTTCCAGTACATGCTGCTCTGGTTTCCCCTTGGCTAAGTTCAGCATTTCATTAAAAGAAGACGCTAATTTATCAAGGTCGCTCACATCCAGCGAATGCCCAAATTTCTTTGCAAACACTGCAAACACCTTCAGCTTTTCTTCATCAGGTGCATCATGGATCCTGTATGGGAAAGGTACATGCTGATTAGTACCTATCTTGATGTTAAACACGTACTCGGCCACTGTGCGGTTAGCCAGCAGCATGAACTCTTCAATCAGTTGATGTGCTTCTTTACTTTCTTTGATCACGATGCCTATTGGCTTCGCATTTTCATCCAGTTGAAAGCGCACTTCCTGTGAAGAGAAATTGATAGCACCATTTTTAAACCTTTCTGCACGGAGAGTTTGTGCAATCGTATTTAACAACAGCACTTCTTCTTCATACTGCCCGGCTTTATTCTCAATCACTTCCTGTACATCTTCATAAGTAAAACGATGATCAGAGTGAATGATGGTCCTGCCTATCCAGTGTTCTTTGATCTCTCCTTTCTCATTCATTTTAAAAACAGCAGAGAAGGTGAGTTTATCTTCATGCGGACGAAGAGAACACAGTTCATTAGAGATTTTCTCCGGTAACATGGGAGATACACG
Source organism: Chitinophaga sp. YR573 (assembly GCF_900110995.1). GTDB lineage: Bacteria > Bacteroidota > Bacteroidia > Chitinophagales > Chitinophagaceae > Chitinophaga. The sequence goes on along the minus strand of NZ_FOJF01000002.1, from coordinate 1,526,275 downwards.
ATCCGGCAGATATACAGAAGTGGCACGTTTGTACGCCTCTTTATCCAGGGATGTTTCAGGCAATACATAATGACTTACATCTGCAATATGTACACCGATTTCATACCATCCACCGCGCATTTTCTTGATAGATATCGCATCATCAAAATCTTTTGCATCAACAGGATCTATCGTAAATGTTAATGTTTTACGGAAGTCTTTACGCTTCTTTATTTCATCTGTATTGATATCTTCTTTTACCAGCGCCAGTTCTTTGATCACTTCTTCCGGAAAGCTGAGCGGGAACCCTGTTTCTATCAGGATCTCCTTCATGGCCAGGTCATTGGTATTAGTGGCATCCAGTAATTCAATGATCTCTCCCACAGGTTTGCGGGTTTTATCTCCCCAGCTTACGATATGTACCAGTGCTTTATCACCGGTTTTACCATCCTTCAGTACATTGGCCGGGATATATATGTCCGGCATGAACAGGGATTTATCCAGTATCAGGAAGGCAAAGCCTTTATTCACCTGTAGTGTACCTGTAAATTCTGTTTTCTTACGTGTAATGATCTCCGTTACCACACCTTCCATGCGGCCCTGGTTCTTACCCTGTTTAATAACAGAGACGGTCACTTCGTCTCCATCCAGCGCAGTATTCAGGTTTTGCTGTCTTACCATTACATCTTTATCCTGTCCTTCTATAATTACAAAGGACATACCCGAACGGGTTATTTGTACAGTGCCCTTAAATGTATGCTGGGGGCTACTGCTTTTTTGAGGTTTTTTACTTTTTGTCATTCTCGTAACATTTAATCATGGTTACTTCCAAACTGCTCCACGTAATCAAAAATATAATTATTAAATGAATATGCTTCCCCGAACAGGAAAGATATTTCTACCGGCATAACGGCAATGCGTATGTCTAACTCCTTCAGGCGTTCTTCGAGCAGATGAAGGCGTACGGCATCTTTTTCGGTGGTAATCACCATTTTTTTGTCTCCTGGTAAGTCTCCCAGTTCTTTTTTAATCTTTTCCAGATCATGACCGGCGTAGTAATAATGATCGGGGAAAGACAGCAGGTACACCTGTTCGTGTGTACTTTTTAACTGCTGTAACAGTGGTTCAGGGCGGGCAATACCACATACCAGCATCAGGGTGGTATCTGCCGGCACATCTACCGGTTCTCCGCTGAACATGTCATATAATGTGCCATACTGCAAAGAGGTAAAGTACAGATGCTGACCGGACATCGGTTTTATCTCCTTGCGGATAGCGGCTTTTTCTGCTTCCGATAAAGCCGGCGGACATTTCGAAACAATAATACAATCAGCCCTTTCATATCCTTTGCGGCCTTCCCGCAGATAGCCAAAGGGTACTACATGGTCTTTTGTAAAACGGCGGCTGTAATCCGTTATCAGGATATTCATGCCCGGTTTGATAGAGCGGTGCTGGAAAGCATCATCCAGCAGTATCACCTGTGTTTCCGGGCGTTCTCCCAATAACTGGGGTATGGCCAGCATACGCTCCTCTCCTACACAAACGCTGATATCAGGGAATTTCTGATGAAACTGCATCGGTTCATCTCCCAGCTGGGCGGCCGTACTTTGTGCATCTGCCAGCAGGTAACCGTTGGTACGACGGTTATAGCCCCGGCTAAGGGTGGCAGTACGGTATTTGTCTTTCAACAGCCGGATCAGGTGTTCCACATGGGGGGTTTTACCGGTACCACCTACGGAAAGGTTACCTACCGCAATCACAGGCAGGTCAAACTCCACCGCCGTGAGCACATTGGTATCGTAAAAGCGGTTCCGGATCCACATCACCAGGCCATATAACAGGGAAAAAGGGTATAATAAAACTTTCAGGTATTGTATCATTTTTTCTTGAATTGATAGATAAGACCTGGGGTGATCACCATATCCAGTGGCACGTCCAGGGTATCTGTATCAGTAATTGAATCAACCGGGTCAAACAGGGACAACCCGATGGTGGTGACATCCGGTCTGCATTCCTGTAGAAAACGGTCGTACATCCCTTTTCCGTATCCTACACGATGTCCTTTCCGGTCAAATGCCAGCAGGGGAACAAAGATAAGGTCAAGCATCGCAGGGGGGATCAGGGTACCGTTTTCCGGTTCAGGGATACCATATTTATTGCTTACCAGCAGGGTGTCGGGCTCCCAGAGGTAGTGTACCATCAGGCCGGTGCTAAGGTCCGACTTGGACAATACCCATTGTATATCAGGCCATGTAATCCTGGCCCAGTCAACCAGGGCATAGGTATCCACTTCCTTTTTTTCCGTAATAGGCAAAAAAATGTGAACCAGGGTAAAAGAGCTGAAGTCGAGCTGCCTGCATTGTTCCAGCAGTTGCCTGTTTAGCGTGGTAGAGAGGTCATCCGGAAGATTGAGCCGTTTTTCCAGGTATTGTTTTCGTATATCCTTTTTTGTTAACAAGTAGGTTAAAAGTATGTTATTGTCCGCAAAGATAACTTATCTCCCTGTTCTTTCACAAATGCCTTATCTACCAGGGTCGTTCTGGGGATACGGCCCAGGTGCGGGAACCCGCTCCATGAAACCACTTCTTCCTCATTACTATGATAATCGCCGCTGAAAACCCATCCCATTACCGGGATACCACTATGTTTCAGCACGCGGGCAGTTAACAGTGCGTGATTGATACTACCCAGGTAGTTCTGGGCAACGATGATCACCTTTGCGTGTAATTGTTGTATAAAATCGATCGTAAATGTTTGTTCATTCAGGGGAACCATCAGTCCACCTGCTCCTTCTATCACCAGCGGGCGGTTAGCAGGTTGCAGGCTTTCAGCCACTTCAATAATACGTTTTACATTGATGGTCACTTCTTCCAGACGGGCAGCCAGATGTGGTGAGGCAGGTTCTTCCAGGCAATACGCTTCGCGGTGGCATACTGATATCGGGTTGGATAATAATCCACGTACGGTATCGGTATCTGTCCCTTCTTTCAGGCCGGTTTGCACGGGTTTCCAATAGTCAGCCTGCAGCGCCTCTGTTATACAGGCTGCTGTTAGTGTTTTCCCCACTCCGGTCCCTATGCCGGTTATAAAAATCCGCTGACTCATATTGCAAATATAGGAGAATACGGCTTATGACTATATATTGAAATAGGAGAATACGGCTATTGATCAGGTATTGAAGAGGTTCATCCTCCGTTCATCCTACGTTACTTAACGTAGGATGAACGGAGGATGAACCTCTTCAATACCTGTTTTATTCCTGTTCTGTTACTGTTCCGAAGCTATTTCAAGTTAACTTATTTCCTTATTTTCGCTGGGATTCAACATCTCATCATATGGATTTTTGCAATAGTATCCTTGAAACAATAGGAAATACCCCGTTAGTGAAATTACACCGCGTTACTGCCGGATTACCCTGCCCTGTGCTGGCAAAAGTAGAATTCTTTAACCCCGGTAACTCAATTAAAGACCGTATGGCACTGAAGATGGTGGAAGTGGCAGAAGAAAAAGGGCAGTTAAAACCAGGCGGTACCATTATAGAAGGTACTTCAGGTAACACCGGTATGGGACTGGCACTGGCTGCCGTGATCAAAGGTTACAAATGTATTTTCGCAACTACAGATAAACAATCCAAAGAAAAGGTAGATATACTGAAAGCCGTAGGCGCCGAAGTGATCGTTTGCCCTACCAATGTGGAACCGGAAGATCCCCGCTCTTACTATTCAGTAGCAGCCAGGCTGGCAAAGGAAATACCTAACTCCTTCTATATGAACCAGTATGATAACCTGGCTAACCGTGATGCTCATTATGAGCAAACCGGCCCGGAAATCTGGAAACAGACAGATGGAAAGATCACTCACCTGGTAGTGGCAACAGGTACAGGCGGTACTATTACCGGTACCGGTAAATATCTCAAGGAGAAAAATCCTGATATACAACTCTGGGCGATAGACAGTTACGGTTCCCTGCTGAAAAAGTTCCATGAAACCGGTGAACTGGACATGAGTGAGGTATATCCTTATATTACAGAAGGTATAGGGGAAGATTTCGTTCCCCAGAACTACGACATGGCCCTTATCGACCACTTCGAAAAAGTAACGGATAAGGATGGCGCTGTCATGGCCCGCCGTATCTCCAAAGAAGAAGGCATTTTCGTGGGTTACTCCGCTGGTTCCGCTATTGCTGGTTTACAGCAGCTGAAAAGCAGACTGAAACCTACCGACCTGGTAGTGGTGATTTTCCATGATCATGGCAGCCGTTATGTAGGTAAGGTATATAATGACCAGTGGATGATGGAACGTGGATTCCTGGATGTTAAAACGGTGAAAGATGTGGTGAATGCCCGCCGTAACCAGCCACTGGTAACAGTTGGGCCGGAAGACAAAGTGAGTGATGTGATCCTGAAAATGAAGAAATATGATATTGAGCAGATCCCTGTATTACATAACAACGAAATAGTAGGCGCTATCTCTGAAAACGGTTTGTTTATCAGGTTGATAGATGATGCCAATTTAAAAGATGCACAGGTGAAACAGGTGATGCAGTCCGCCTTCCCGGAAGTACGCATGGATACGCCAATAGAAAAATTATCTGTCTATATTAATAAAGAAAATGGTGCAGTCTTAACCAAAGACGATAGCGGCAACTATCATATTGTTACCAAATACGACATTATACAGGCTCTTGGAAATTAATCCTATTCACATTGATCAGTTGGGCCGGCGGGTAGCTATTCCTTTCCCGCCGCGCCGGATCATATCGCTTGTACCCTCTCAGACGGAATTACTATATCATCTTGGTGCCGACGTTGCCGGTATCACTAAATTCTGTGTTCACCCGGACGAATGGTTCCGGACAAAACCCCGTATAGGTGGCACTAAACAATTCCATATAGATAAGATACGTGCCCTGCAACCGGATCTGATCATCGCTAATAAAGAAGAGAACGAACCGGAACAGGTGAAAGCCTTAATGGAAGAATTCCCGGTATGGGTGAGTGATATCCATAACCTGCGGGACGCGACGGAGATGATCCGCTGGCTGGGAGTGATTACAGGGCGTAGCCCCAAAGCAGTTGATTTAGTCATACAAATAATGGCCGGTTTCAGGGCCTTACCCGTTTTACCGGCTGTGAAAGCGGCTTACTTTATCTGGAAAGATCCCTGGATGGTAGCGGGTGGAGATACCTTTATTAATGAAATGATGAGGGCCTGCGGCCTGGAGAATATCTTCGGAGATATGCCCAGGTATCCTGTTATAACACCAGAACAGCTACAGGGAACAGGCTGCCGCTTAATCCTCCTCTCCTCAGAACCCTACCCCTTTAAAGATAAACATATCGCAGAATTACGGGTTATATTACCGGAGGCTAAGGTCCTGCTGGTAGATGGTGAAATGTATTCCTGGTATGGAAGCAGATTATTACAGGCCCCCGCGTATTTCAGGGAAATAATATCATCCTTCCTCTAAAAGTCTATTTAAACGCTATAATAAGTACTATTAAGTACTTATATTTGCTGTCCTTAAATGTAAAACAATTCGTAAGCTATGGGAAAATACAGAGCTGGCGTGTTATTCGGCGAAGAGCTGGATGCGCTGTACAATGATGCTAAGAACAATGCGTTCGCAATGCCTGCCGTGAATGTGGTAGGAACAAACACTGTTAACGCAGTACTGGAAACCGCTGCAAAAGTTAACTCACCTGTAATTATACAGTTTTCTAACGGCGGTGCGCAGTTCTTTGCCGGTAAAGGAATGCCTAACGATAAGCTGCAGGCCAATATTGCTGGTGGTGTATCAGGTGCAAAACACGTACATGAGGTAGCTAAATACTATGGTGTACCTGTAGTATTACATACAGACCATGCTGCCAAGAAATGGTTGCCATGGATCGACGGTCTGCTGGACGCAGGTGAAGCTTTCAAAAAGCAAACCGGTCAGCCACTGTACAGTTCCCATATGCTGGACCTCTCCGAAGAGCCTATCCATGAGAACATTGAAACTTCTCTGAAATACTTCGAGCGCATGAACAAGCTGGGTATGTCTATCGAAATCGAACTGGGTGTAACCGGTGGTGAGGAAGATGGTGTTGACAACTCCGGTATCGACAACTCCAAGCTGTATACTCAGCCTGAAGAAGTAGCTTACGCTTACGAAGAACTGTCTAAAATCGGTACCCGTTTCACCGTAGCAGCTGCTTTCGGTAACGTACATGGTGTATATACTCCGGGTAACGTAGAATTACGCCCTGTAATTTTACAGAACAGCCAGGAATTCATCCAGGAAAAATTCAAGACTGCTGCTAAACCAGTGTTTTATGTATTCCATGGTGGTTCAGGTTCTCCAAAACACCAGATCGCTGAAGCACTGGGTTATGGCGTAATCAAAATGAACCTGGATACAGATATGCAGTGGGCTTACTGGGAAGGCGTTCACGACTTCTACGAGTCTAAGAAAGCATACCTGCAGGGTCAGCTGGGTAATCCTGAAGGACCTGAAAAACCAAACAAGAAATATTACGATCCACGTGTGTGGCTGCGCAAAGGTGAAGAAACCTTTGTAAAACGTTTGGAAGAAGCATTTGCTGATCTGAACTGCATCAACAGAAACGCGTAATTCGTTATCAATCAATATTAAAGTAAAGCCCTCCCCCAAACGGAGGGCTTTACTTTATTTCATATCAGCCAAATCTCCTATTACTTGAATTAAATATATATCTTTCCCCGACAAAATACTGGTTCCCAGGTACTTTAAGCATAATATTGCTAATGAGATACTTTGGAAGTTAATTTAATTTGTATCTTGCACAACTATTTTGTAACCTAATAGTACAATATGTCAAGCTGGTTTAAGCGCATTAAACAAGGCATTCAAACGTCTACAAGTGAGAAGAAGGAAGCGCCGGATGGGTTGTGGCACAAATGTCCTAACTGCAAAAAAACCGTCACGGTAAGAGACCTGAAAGAGCACTTTTATGTGTGTGATAAATGTAATTATCACAACCGTATTAATTCTGCAGAATATTTCGATATCATTTTTGATGAAAATGGATTCGAAGAACTTTTTGACAATATCTATCCGAAGGACTTCCTCGGCTTTAAAGACCTGAAACCATATGGTGCAAGGTTAGTTGAAGCCCAGAAGAAATCAGGATTGAAAGATGCCATGAGAGTGGGTGTTGGAAAAGTGATGGATAATGACCTCGTGGTAGCCTGTATGGACTTTGCCTTCATTGGTGGTTCTATGGGTTCTGTGGTAGGTGAAAAAATCGCCCGTTCTATTGATTATTGTATCGCGCACAAAATGCCGCTGATGATCATTTCAAAATCGGGTGGTGCACGTATGATGGAAAGTGCGTTCTCATTGATGCAGATGGCTAAAACATCCGCTAAATTAACGCAACTGGCAGACGCTAAATTACCGTACATTTCCATGATGACAGATCCTACTACGGGTGGTGTTACCGCGTCTTTCGCGATGCTGGGTGACCTCAACGTATCAGAACCTAAAGCGCTGATAGGCTTTGCCGGTCCGCGTATCATCAAGGAAACCATCAAGAAAGATCTTCCGGAAGGTTTCCAGAGTGCAGAGTTTGTACTGGAACACGGTTTCCTGGATCTGATCATTGATCGTAAAGAACTGAAACCCAAGTTAGCAGAGCTGCTTGTGTTGTTTAAAAATTAAAATACTACAAACAGGGGACTCCTAACGGAGTCTGAGTTTGATAGATGATGTTATTGCTACAAACACGGGGCTCCTAACGGAGCCCATATTTGTAGGAAATATTATCTGGTTTCTTAACGAAACCTGATTAATAGTAACTGGCTCCTAAGGGAGCCCGTACTTATAACAAACATTATTTGGCTCCCTTAGGAGCCCCGTGTTTGTAGAAAAATTTCAATAAAATATAATTGACTCCGTTAGGAGTCCCCAAAAATGGCAGAATTAAGAAATAGATCAGCATTCTTTGAATACGCAATTGAAGATAAATTCATTGCAGGCCTTGTATTGTCCGGTACAGAGATAAAATCTATCCGCGCCAGCAGGGTGAGTTTCAATGATGCTTTCTGCTATTTCTCACATGGAGAACTGTACGTAAAAAGCCTCCACGTCTCGGCTTATACGCACGGTACCTTCTATAATCATGATCCACTCAGGGAACGTAAATTACTGCTCACAAAACGGGAGTTACGTAAACTGGAAATGAAGATAAAAGAGAAAGGCTATAGCATCATCCCATTACGCATATTTATCTCAGAAAAAGGATATGCGAAAATGGAAATAGGACTGGGTAAAGGTAAGAAGCTGCATGATAAACGTGATAGTATCAGAGAACGTGAAAACGACAGAGAGATGAGACGATACATAAAGTAGCCCGATTATACACACATCGAGAAATATATGCAAAACCGTTACTGGTTGCTGATAGCACCTATCCTATTCATTCTGTCATGTAAGTCAGGGGAAAAACTGTACAATAAAGGCCGTTACGATCAGGCCGTACAGGCATTTGTAAAGAAATTACAAAAGCATCCCGAGCATGCCACATCCCTGCAACTGCTTCCCCAGGCATATGCACAATCCCAACGCCAGCACGAAGATAAGGTGACTGGTTACCTGACCTCAGATAATCCCCTGAAATGGGAATATGTACGACAGGAATACCGCTCGCTCCAAAGCCTCTATGATATTATTCACACCTCTCCTGCTGCACTGGCTGTGGTGAAGCCTAAAGATTACCGTAACGCCATTACCGGCGCTCAGGAGAATGCAGCAGAAGTACGCTACGACAGAGGTGTTGCCTTATTAAAAAAGGAAGATAAAGCCAGCGCCAGAAGAGCTTATGATGAATTCGTCGCTGCCCTTAAATTAATTAACAACTACCGCAACTCAGCTGAATTAAGAGACGAATCTTTCAACAGAGGTGTTGTTAATGTAGTAGTAAGTGAACTGGAAATCAACTCTGGCTACTTTCAGTTCAGTGCAGACCAGTTCAGAGATATCCTGATCCGCAACCTGCAACAACGCAACATCAATCGCTTTGTTCAGTTTACAGATGAACGTATCGCCCGCAGCAATAACCTGCAGCCCGACGAATACCTGCAACTGCGTTTCTACGATTTCGTAGTCGGACAAACTTATGTGGACAGAAGTAAGCGTGATGTATCCAAAGAGATCGTTACAGGCAGTTACAAAGATACCAGCGGTAAATTCATCGACAGATACGAAACAGTAAGAGCAACGATCTACGTTACAAGAACCAGCGTTGTTTCACAAGGCTCCCTGGATTACCAGCTGGTAGATGTTGCCAGCAATAAAATCATCCGCAGTAACCGTCTTCCGGGTAGTTATACCTGGCTGAATGAATTCGGTACTTATAAAGGTGATAAAAGAGCGCTCAGCGAAGAAGACAAACGCCAGATAGGTGGCTCCGATATTCCCCCCCCTCCTCCTCAGGACCTCTTTATGTTATTCACTAAACCTATTTACGATCAGCTGGCTGGCGATATGCAGTCCTTCTACAATAACCTGTAAGATGTCAGATGTTATTGATCATAAATACACTGCATCTGACTGTTTAGCTCTCTTATTTAGCTTTGGAATATGGGTGCAGGATTTGTTTTTCAATTTAACTTCACCTAATATTCACGTCAGATAAGGTGTATTTATTGACCAATAACATCTGACACGAAGATTATGTACCACCTATAGATATATTAATATTTATTCATATCTTACAGGAATATCCTGTGAGTGAACTGTTGCATTTAAACCTACATAAAACCTGATTACGGGTGGAAAACCTTTTGATTTTCAATAAATAAAAAATAACCTATGAAGAGAATTACCCTGTTTATGCTGGCAGTAAGCTTATTTGCTATTTCCTGTAAAAAAGACGAGAATAAATCAACTGTTAACGGTGGTTCATTTACCCTGGATGGTAAAGTCTATACTGCGGATTATGCTTACTGGAATAGTACTGATGGACTAAAGATCACCAATATCGGTGTGGCTCCGGACTATATAGAAAACTTTGTTCAGATTTTTGTTGATACACTGAATTATCCTAAGTATGATTTCCTTTCAAGGAATAACGGAGCCTATGATGTGAAGAAGAATTTCTCCAGTGCTGTGGTAAGATACAATGTTACTAACGTAGCTGGTGCTGGAACGGAAATCACGGGGGTTACTGCCGGTACTGTAAATGTTTCTCATTCAGGAGATAACTACACAATTAATTATACAATCACAGTCAGTGGTAAAATAGTAACAGGTAATTTCAGTGGCACATTATATCATTCTGCTCCAGGGAATTAAACTTGGCATAAAAGTGAAAACACACTGTCTCAGAATATTAATAAACACATAAAAGGCTCCGTCAGGAGCCCCGTGTTTGTAGTAAAAATCTATATTCTACATAATAGACTCCGTTAGGAGTCCCCTGATATTAGCAACTTTAGGGGACTCCTAACGGAGTCTGTGTTTTGTTATTTAATATGTTTGCTACAAACACGGGGCTTCTGACGGAGCCTTTTATGTTTTGTCGCGAACATATTGAGGGTGTATCAGTTACTCTTGATACACCCTCAATATTAATTATGAACATTCACTACTTTATTGCATTAACTCCTTCAACTTCTCTTCCAGTTTCTCTCCACGAAGATCTTTCGCAATCACTTTCCCGTCTTTATCCAATAAAAAACTGGTAGGTACTGCATGTATCCCGTACTCTGTTACAATCGGGCTTTTCCAGCCTTTCAGATCACTCACATGATTCCATGTAAGATTATCTTTTGCAACTGCTTTCATCCAGGCATCTTTATTAGTATCCAGTGATACACTCATAATATCAAATCCTTTATCATGATATTGCTGATATGCTTTTACCACATTTGGATTCTCTTTACGACAAGGTCCGCACCAGCTGGCCCAGAAATCTACCAGTACATATTTACCTCTTAAAGAAGATAATTTCACTGTCTTTCCGGACGTATCTGCTACTGCAAAATCAGGCGTTGCACCAATCGCTGTTTTTAAAGCAATTTTCTGATGTTCAGCAATCTTCTTCCCATAAAAAGACCCCTTCGCTTCTTTACCTAATAATGCCCAGGTCTTAGCTTCCATCTCAGGATTAGGATAGCTGACAAAACGGTCCATGATGATGAACGGGGATACCGGAGACTGCGGATATTTTGTAGCGAAAGCAGTAACGGCTACCGCTGTCTGCGCTTCCAGCGATTTCATCCCATCTTCAAAAATCTTCCTTTCTTCCGGAGATTCTTTCACCTTACCACCTTTAGAAGCAGAATCCAGACGCATGTACATAGGTCTTGCCTGTGCTGTGATCTGTCCCCAGGTTACAAGCCATTCCTGCCATTGTTTATTGTAAGGGTTGCCAGTGATCACCGCTTTGCCTAAAGAGTCTGCACGGCCCGTTACAGTGGTTTTACCGGGAGCCATAAAGAATCCGACTGCCCTGTATTCTTTTCCTTCCAGACGCAGTGAATAATACGAAGCCTGACTGATCTTTCCCTTAAAACTGAAAACACCGTTTTTAGCAAAAGTGGAATCTATCTTATCTCCATCATTGTTCAGGTAAATCTTTTCGTTGGCTAAACCATCTACTTTACCTGACAGCTGATAAGTGCCCTGCGCCATACCTGCTAAGGCTAAGGACAGGTTAACAAATAGAAAGCTGGTTATTTTAATCGTTGACATATGTTTATTTATTTAGGATAACCGTCGTTCTGAGTCAAAGCTGCATTTTTTATTCTTTCTGCAGATGGAATAGGTGCCAGTACCGCTGTGGACTTCCAGGTAGTTGGCTTTAATGTGCCGATAACCGTATTTGCCTCGTTCGTACGTTTCAGATCAAACCAGCGGTGACTATACTCTCCGAATAATTCTACTTTACGTTCCTGCGCAACAGCTGTTAGTAAGGTAGTTTGTGTAGCAGCCGTAGTAGCTGGTAATCCAGCCCTTGCCCTTACCGAATCAAGGTCCGTCTGTGCTCCGGTAAGATTGGTATTCAGCTGTGCTCTTGCTTCTGCCCTGATAAGGTATTGTTCTGCCAGGCGTAAAACAACATTGTATTCACCACCCGCCATTTTATATTTAGTGATTACGCTGTCTCTTGTCCAGGAAGTTTTACGTTTATCTCCGGTTTCAAATGATGCTGTTAAAGAAGGAGACAATACAAACTGGCCATAAGTAATGTAATAAGTACCCATGAAAGGAAAACTGCTCCAGGAAGTGGTTGGCGCTATCTGGAAAATCGTCTCATTACTGGTATTTAAAAACGCAGTACTTACATCAGACAATGTATATGAGATATCAGTAGCTCCAATCACTTTAGACGCTTCTGCTTCTGCATTCGCATAGTCCTTTGTATACAAATAGGCACGCGCCAGTAAGGCAGACGCTGCATACTTATTTACCCTTGTCCTTAATGTACCGGTATAAGCAGCAGGTAACAGGTTTTCAGCATCTTTTAAATCGCTGATGATCTGCGCCCATACAGAATCCGCTGAAGCTCTTGGCAAATAGCCATCCTTCAACGGATCTCCTGTAAGTGCTAACGGTACAGCTCCAAAATAATTCACCAGGTTGAAATAGGTGAATGCTCTGAAGAACTTACTTTCACCCAACAGCTGACTTTTAATAGTAGTCGTTAACGTAGTGGAAGCTGTTAAGCCATTAATAGCCACGTTGGCTTTCGCAATGATGGAATAGGGATAGGACCAGAGATAATTTACCAGGTTTGCATTGGTAATAGAAACCGCAGCCTGTGCAAATTCTGTAATTGCAGGAGTGGTAGCCTGCGTGTATAACATTTCATCAGACTCCACTCCGCCCAGGTAAGTAAAGTTGGCAAGGCTATAAGTCGTTACATCATCAGAATAGATATTCAGTACAGCACTGGTAGCTGTAGCATCCTGTTTGTAAGCATCCGCAATCAGTAACTGATTAGGCGCTTTATCAATATCCACGTAACTCTCACAGGAAGAGAATACTACCGTCGCCATTATCAGATATACAAAGTTCTTCATGTTCATTAATTTTTAGAATGAGAGATTCAAACCTACTACCATCGTACGTAATTGCGGGAAAGCAGAATACCTTCCTGCACCTAAAGCAGAACCAGTTCCAGGCAAGGTGGTTTCCGGATCATACACATACTTTTGTTTAGCCCAGGTATACAGATTCTGTCCCTGTGCATACAAAGAAGCACCAGACATATGTACATGCTGTAACCATGTTTTTGGCAGGTTGTAAGTAAGACTCAGCGTTTTGAATTTGATGAAAGAAGCATCTCCCCAGTTATAATCAGAACTGGCCAGATTAGAATAAGCCTGATCATAATTCACACCGGCAGATGGGAAGAAAGCCTTATCCCCTGTTGTTTTCCATCTGTCCAGAATGGCTGTACTCTGGTTCGTATACGTATAACCGTATGGATAGAAATTCGATGTCAGGGTACTATTCCTGAATCCATTGCGATGATTGAACTGGAATGTAAAATCAAGCGTAAAATTCTTATAAGAGATATTGTTGGTAATACCACCATAATATGGATGACCTACATTCATTGGAATCCTGTCGGTAGCATACTGCGGAGTGGCACCTTTGGAAGTAAAGGTAGGTGAACCTGTAGTTGGATCTACTCCAGTATAATGATATAACAACTGTACATCAATAGGCTGACCAACAACATACGTAGTGCTATAACTGGAGGTAGCCAGACCAGGATACGATACCAGCTTATTCCTGTTAATGGTTAAGTTCAGGTAAGTAGTCCATTTCACATTTTTAGACTGGATATTGGTAGTCGTCAGTTCAAACTCCCACCCCTTATTCTGAATCACTGCAGGGAAGTTACCGGTATAAGAAACGAACCCACCCTGAGTTGGTAAAGCAATACTCACTAACTGGTCTGAAGACCGGTTGCGGTAAAAGTCGGTTTTGAACAGGATACGATCATCCCATAATCCCAGTTCCAGTGCAAAGTCCAGCTTTTTGGTAGTTTCCCAGTGCAGATCAGGATTGGAAATATTGTTTTGTACCAGTGTATTGGTGCCAAGATAATTGTATCCTGTCCATGCCGAAGTATACAAAGGACTATACAGGTAATTAGGGATCTGGTCATTACCGGTTAAACCATAGCTACCGCGTAATTTACCAAAGCTGATGACAGGTATATTCTCCATGAACTTTTCTTTGGAGAATAACCAGGCAGCACCTACTGCACCAAAGTTCCCGAAGCGGTGGTTAGGACCAAAACGGGAAGACCCGTCTCTGCGGAAAGTTCCATCCACGATGTATTTATCGTGCCAGTTATAATTAGCCCTGGCAAATACTGCATTGTATTTATAGATGGAGTAGTTATTATACCTCACCGTAACAGTACCTGCACTTGATATGGAATTCAGCAATGATTCACTGCTGAAATTTGAACCATATAAGGTGATACCTGTCGCTTTACTTTGCTGGAAAGTTGTTCCGGCCAGTAACTGTAATTTTCCACCTTTAATACCAGTACTATATTCTACCTGTGGTTCTATGATATAATTATCATTACCGTTATTGGCAGAAGTAAGGTTATTGGCAGCTGCAATCGTAGCAGGTGTTGCAGTAGACGCAATATTCTGAGAGCTGGCTGGAACAGCTACGGTTTGTTTTAATATAGTCTGCGTAAAGCCAAGGTTTGCTTTGACGGTAAGATTTGATAATATTTTATAAGAGATATCTGCAGAGCTGATAAAGTTAGTGGTTTGGCCATCATACTTTCTCTTTAGAAGAGCCAAAGGATTGGTACGTGTCCAGTTCAATGAATTATCCGCATTATAGAGAGGATAATTTGGTGGCAGATCATACAGTGAACTTAAATCCGTCTGAGGCAGATTGTTCTTGGCGAAAGAGTAGTTCACGCCTACGTTCATGTTGAATTTCTGATCCAGACTTCTATGTCCTGCATTCAGTCTGCCGGAAAGAGAGCTGTTATCAAAATCGCCAGGGAATACAGTACCTTGTTTACGGTAGTCAGAGCTGAACAGGAAAGTGTTCTGTGCATCTCCACCGGATACAGATACCGCTGCATTCGTATAATGTGCAGTACCACCAACAGCCCATTTCTGCCAGTCGGTATAAGCATTCTGGTCCCATACCAGCAGATCTTTTGCATTGGTAACAGTAGGTGTAACATTGGAATGAGCAAATGCTTCCTTACGCATCTGAAGGTATTCGGGTGTGTTCATCATAGGTATATAATGATTCACATTAGCTATTCCATTGGATACATTAATGTTGAGAGATGTTTTGCCTTTGCGTCCTTTTTTGGTAGTAATCAGGATTACACCGTTAGCTCCTCTGGAACCATAGATAGCAGTAGCATCAGCATCTTTGAGGATATCTATGCGCTCAATATCTTCAGGGGCGATCATACTGAATGGACTGATATTACCATTGGCACCACTGGTACCATAAGCATTCAGCGCATCAGTAGTAGGTTGTCCGCCATTAAATAAGGTAAAAGGCACACCGTCTATCACGTATAAAGGAATGAAACCTGCCGCAGCCGTGTTTTGACCACGTATCTGTACTCTTACACCAGCGCCGGGCAAACCATTATCCTGTGTGATCTGTACACCGGAAACGCGGCCCTGTAAGGCGGTAAGAGGGTTATCTATCGTTTGAGTAGCGATATCTTTGGAAGTAATGCTGCTGATAGCCCCGGTGCTTTTACGCTGGGTAGTAGTACCATAACCGATGATCACGGTTTCATCCAGCACTTTCCTCTCGCGTACCAACCTTACGTTTAAAGTATGGCGGTTACCAATTCTTATTTTTTGAGGAACATAGCCTATGAAAGAAAAGATCAGTATTGTTTCTTCATCAACATTAGGGTCTGTAAGGTCATATTCTCCTTTTTCGGTGGTTGTCATACCAATGCCTTTCCCTTCCACCTGTACGGTAACATGTTCAAGCGGAAGACCACTTTCATCAGTCACGACACCACGAATGACGAAACGCGGGCCATGCTTAACTACTATTTTAGGTTGTACGATGATCGTTTTGTCTACGATGTGGTAACCAAGCGGCTGGTCCTGGAAGCATTGGTCCAGTACAGCCTGGATAGAAGCCTCTTTCACATCAATGGTCACTTTCCTGGCAGATTGTAATTGCTGGTCGTCAAACAGGAATAAATACCCTGTCTGTGCTTTAATGACACGGAAGATTTTCTCGAGTGATGCATTCTTTTCTGACAAAGTGATCTTTTGCGCATAGCTGTTGGCACTTACCTGTAAACAGGCTGCGAATAAGATCAGAAATGTTAATTTCATGATCAGTCTGATTTTGGTTGGCAGGAGCATACGGATTTCCCGCCCCCTCTTAAGAAACGTTGGCTTCATCGTTTTGTTCTGATTTTGGTTTGTTGGCAGAATAAATTATTACGGCATAGCTGTTACTGTTCTGTCTGATACTTTAAAATGGATGCCACCTGTTAGCTCCATCATCTTTAATACCGTTGTGATGTCCGCATATCTCGAAATCTGCCCGGTAAATGTTTTGCTCTTTATAGTCCCCTGGTATTGAATATCTACGTCGTACCAGCGGCTGATTTGCTGCATGATAGATACAATAGACTGCTGATTGAATTCGAAAAGACCATTTTTCCACGCTATGGCCTCTTCTATGTCTGCGTTATCTGTTATCCGTTCGTTTACTGCCTGCTGACCTGGTTTAAGCAGATGCCCGTTTACTTTGATGGCACCGGTAATCAGTGTTGTTTTAATGGCTGGTTCATCTTCATATGCCATTATATTAAAACTTGTCCCTAATACGTCTACTGTTATATTGTTCGCCTTCACATGAAAAGGCATGTTTTCATTCTTTGCTACTTCAAAATAGACCTCTCCTTTAATAGTTACGGTTCGTTCTTTACCCGCGAATGCTGCCGGGTAAGTAATGGAAGAGGCGGCATTGAGCCATACTTTTGAGCCATCCGGCAAGGTCAGTTTATACTGTCCTCCCTTGGGGGTGGTCATGGTGTTGTACAGTGTTTCCTGTACGTTACTGCCTTCCGGAGTGTATACCAGTTCCCCTGTAGGCAGTTTTGTGATCCTCACATTGCCCTGCTGGCTGATAATGCCGTTAGAAGCGCTGTCCAGCGTGATGGTAGTACCATCGGCCAGGGTGAGTATAGCCACGTCTTTGCCCGGCTTGATTTTTAAAGCGATAGGTTGTTTTGGTGCAGGAGTATAGGTCAGATAAGTAACGGTTGTAATACCAATGAGTAAGGCAGCAGCCCACCACCACCTGTTTCTCAGGAAATGTACCCTGTGAACGGGTCTTGCCTGGGGTGTTATGAACCCGATCGCTTCATATACCCGGTTGGCAGATGCTTTCAGCGCCTCATCTTCCACAGGAGTGTCCAGCACCTGTATCACTTCATGCAACAGCTCTACATTGGCAGGGTTCTCTGCCAGCCAGTTGTTAAGTACCTGCTGATCCCTGTCTTTGAGGGTAGTACCAGCGCGCTGTTTGCTGATCAATGCGGCAACATAAAGTAATTGGTCGATCTCTGTTTCTTTCATAAAAACGAATGGCTGATATAATACAAACACAGCCCAACGCCTTTTGGGTTAGTCAGGGGTCAACTTTTTTTTATTTATTTAAGAGGGACAGGAGGATAATAGCAACGGGGTAGATATCTCTTCCCTGTAATTTCTCTTTAACAAGCTCCATAGCACGTGATTTCTGTGCTTTGATGGTATTGACAGAGATACCCAGTAAACGGGCTATTTCGCGGTTAGGAAGCCCTTCAATGAAGCCTAAACGGAATACCTGCTGCATCTTTTCAGGTAAAAGCGACACTGCTTTGTAGATTTCCGCCTTTACTTCCGCCCGGATGATCTCATTTTCTATGAAGTTCATCTCCTGGTCCATACGGGTGGTATAGTCCTGGTGACGGCGTTCCAGATTCTTTTCCTGGCGTAGCTGATTTAAACAGCCATTCTTTGCGGTAATGTAGAGGAATGCTTTGATCGACTGGAAAGTACTGACGTTTACGTGATGCTGCCATAACTTGATGAATGCCTCTTCGGCAATGTCTTCGGCAGCTGCTCTGTCTGAGAGGATTCTTTTGGTAAAGCTGGTGATAATGGCGAAGTAGCGGTCCATGACATAGCGAAAGGCCAGTTCATCGCCCTGTTGCAGGCGTACTGCATATGTATCTTCGCTTATTATCCCCTCTTCTTTCATATTATCAAGGGGTGAAAATAATTTATTTTCCCGATTTAATCTGCGCCTATATAGAAGTTATCGAGTTGAAAATATAACTTATTAAAACCAAACAAAAAAGAGGGAAATACTTGTAAATTTTCGTAATCTGCTAAATCGTTATGACAAGACCGGCTTAATGAAAAATAATCCTGGCAGGAGTTTTTGTTGAAACCCAGAAGTTGCCCGTACCTGCAGGACACCACAACAAAGTAATATTCCACAAAAAACCAAGATCATGCTGCTGTAAGCATTTATTATCATTCATCATTTTTCTAAATCGAACAAGCTATGTTTCTACCCAAATCCAGCTTGCTGGTGCTGCTTTGCCTGTGCAGCACACTCGCATTATTTGCGCAGCAAAACCTTTCCGGTAACATCAAGGATGCCGTGAATGGCAGACCTATCCCCGGAGTGACCATCAGGATACCCAACACCAATAAGGGTACTATCTCTGATGCCTCAGGCGCTTATACACTGGCCGTCCCCGCCGGTACACCTTCCATTCAGGTGAGTTATACCGGGTACAAAACCGTGATCTTAAAGCTGACTCCAGCGACTTCTGTACTGAATATTTCTTTAGAAGAAGATTTTGCCCGTTTAGACGAAGTAGTAGTAACGGGGCTTGCTACGAATGTAAAACGAAGTAACCTCGCCAATGCCGTGGCTACCATCTCCGGACGGGAACTCAATGGTGTTGCCCCTGCACAGACTTTCGACGCTGCACTTAGCGGTAAAGTACCGGGTGCCCTCATTACTGCGAACTCCGGTGCTCCGGGTGGTGGTTTCTCTGTAAAGATGAGGGGTATCACTTCCATATTCGGGAACTCCCAGCCCTTGTATGTGGTAGATGGGATCTTCTTCAACAACAGCAGTATTCCTGCCGGTTTAAATGATGTCTCCGGCGCCGCTACGGCCGGTAACCCCAATAACCAGGATAACCCTTCCAGTCGTATTGCAGACCTCAATCCCGAAGACATTGAAAACATCGAGATCCTGAAAGGTGCTTCAGCAGCGGCCATGTATGGTGCCAAAGCAGCTGCAGGTGTAATCATCATCACCACTAAAAAAGGAAAATCAGGTAAAACGAAAGTGAGTGTAAACCAGGAACTGGGCTTTGTAAAAGTAAGACACCTGATGGGCGTACGCAAGTTTACAGCCGAGACAGCGGCTGATCTGGCGGGTGCTGCCGACAATCCTGATCCGGCGGTACAGGCAAAACGTGATGCTTATAAAGCACAGTTTAATGCTGCCCAAAGCGCCGGCAAGATCTACGACTATGAAAAAGAAATGTACGGGGAAACCGGGCAGGTATTAAACACCGGCTTATCCATCAGCGGTGGTGGTGATAAAACAACCTTCTATCTTTCCGGCAATCGTCGTCAGGAAGAAGGCATTGTTAAAAACACCGGTTATTTCAACAACTCTGTCCGCCTGAATATAGATCATAAAATCAGTGATCGTATTTCCCTTGGCGTTACTACCAATTATATCAACTCCTCTTCCGACAGGGGTCTTACCAATAACGATAACAACGGTGTTACTTACGGGGTGGCCTTATCTTCCACTCCGGATTTTGTGGAACTGCATCCTAATGCATTGGGAGAATATCCTCGTAACCCTTTCGCTGCTTCCAATCCACTGGAAACACGTGATAAGATGCGCAACAATGAACAGACCAACCGCTTTGTGGGTGGTGCTAACCTCGATATCCGTATACAGCAGAATGATCGTTCAACTACCCGGTTTATTGGCCGGGGTGGCGTGGATTATTACAACTACAAAACAGCGGCTTTATTCCCCCGCGACCTTCAATTCGAAGAGAACGGTCAGCAGGGACATTCCATACAGGGTAATACCAATAACCTCAATACCAATATCGGTGGTTTCCTGGCTAATACATTTACACCTAATGATAAGATCAGTTTAACCAGTACTGCGGGTGCTACCCTGGAAACAGGTTTCATGGATAATATCCTGACAGTAGCCACCAACCTGGTTTACGGACAGAGTAACCTGGATGCCAGTGCAAATACTACCACTCATCAGTTCCGCCAGAAATACCGTGATAATGGTCTCTTCATCCAGGAAGATCTCTCCCTGATAGATGCGATTACATTAAGTGGCGGTGTACGTTTCGACAGATCGACCAACAACGGGGATTATAAAAAATACTACGTATTTCCTAAAGGATCCATCTCCTGGAACATCGCTAAAATGAAGTTCTGGAATCTGGCGGGTATAGAAAATCTGAAGATAAGAGCTGCCTATGGACAATCAGGGAACGTACCGCCTTACAGCAGTAAATTCACTGGTATGCTGGGTAGTAATATCGGCGGTTATCCCGGTATACTCGTAGATAACCTGCAGGGTAATCCTGCCATCAAACCAGAACGTCAGGCAGAGTTTGAAACGGGGTTGGATGTAAGTATTCTGAGTGGAAGGGTAAGCCTGGAAGCGAGTTATTACAATAAGAACATCTATGATGTATTGTTGCGTCATTCATTGCCAGGTTCTACCGGTTATGCATCTGAATGGAAGAACAGTGGTAACCTGAAAAACCAGGGTATTGAACTGGGACTTACGCTGATCCCTGTTAACTCCGCCAATTTCAAATGGAGTTCTACTATCAACTGGTGGAAGAACCGTTCCAAAGTAACGAAGCTGTTGATCCCTCCATATGCGATTGGTGCATTTGGTAACTCACTGGGTACTTTTTACCTGGAAGAAGGACAGCCAGCAACACAGATCAAGGGAACTGTTGGCAGTGCATTGAAATTAATAGGCAATTCAGAACCAAAGTTCCAGATGAGTTTCTTCAATGAATTAACTATCTACAAAAACTTCTCTTTACGTTTCCTGATGCACTGGAAAAAAGGTGGTGATAATATCAACCTTACACAGTTGTTAACGGATGCTGGTGCTACTTCTTTCGACTACGATGATCTTATCAACGGTACTAAGGCAGGTGCTTATCGTCCAAGTGCAGGAGATGCTTCTATTTATGTACAGGATGCCTCGTATCTGCGTATCCGTGAGATAGGATTATACTATAATGTACCATTGAAAAACACGAATGTCATCAAGGGCATACGGGTGGGTATTTCTGCCAATAACTTCTTCACCTGGACAAAATACGTTGGTTATGACCCTGAAGTTTCCAATTTCGGAAGTAATACGATTACAACGGCTCAGAGTCGTGGTAGTAACGGGTTATCAACGGGTGTGGATGTTACGCCGTTCCCTGCATCCAAAAGAGCCAGTTTTCATGTGGGTATAGATTTATGATCAATTTAAAATCATTATATATGAATAAGTATTTTGCAGCTTTTATTATACTGCTATCATTCAGTGCCTGTCAGAAAGGAGAGATCAACAGTTTGAATACTCCTGTTGTTGATGGGATCACTGCTAATCCTACCCGGAGTGATTTGTTTAACCTGGTAACAGGTGCGGAATCCGGGATGCGTAATAACCTGGCTGTTTACCTGGATGGTACCGGTGTTATCGGCAGAGAGATTTACCGTTTTTCCGGTGCAGAACCCCGTTATACTACAGATCTTTTAGGCGGTGGTACTAAAAGACTGGACAATAACACTTTCTATATTACCAATCCCTGGGGGTCCCGTTACCAGGTAATCAGGCAGTGTTTCATTCTCCTGGATGCTATCAAGAATACCCAGACAGCTATTGCTTCTGATGCGCAAAAGAAAGCCTTTACCGGCTTTGCAAAAACGCTGATCGGCTACCAGTTGTTACTCAACATCAATATGACGGATTCCAACGGTGCCCGTATCCCTGTTGCTACCGGAGCAACATTAGGCCCGGTAATTACCGATCCTGGTGTAGTGATGGACTCTGTGCTTAAATTCCTGGATGATGGTAAAGCGGACCTTACCGGATCAGAGGTGATGTTCCCTTTGTCTGATGGTTTTTTGGGATTCAAAGATGCTGCCGGGTTGATCAAATTTAACCGTGCATTAGCTGCCAGGGTATATACTTACCGGAAGAACTGGGCTGCTGCTTTAACAGCTCTTAACGAGTCCTTCTTCGACCTGAATGGTGCGTTTGCTACGGGTGTATATCATGCTTTCTCTACGAATGGTGGTGATCTTGCCAATACGATGTACCTGGCCCCCAATGGGAATGGTGAAGTAAGGGTAGCGAATCCTTCTTTTGTCAATGATATTATAGCGGGTGATGACCGTATCAATAAAACTGCGTTGCGTACTTCCTCTGCCAGTCAGAGTGGTTTAACCGGCAACCGGGACCTTACTATCTGGAATTCCCTCAACTCTTCTGTCAGTATTATCCGTAATGAAGAATTGATCCTGATCTATGCGGAAGCTAAGATTCAAACCGGTGCATTTCCGGATGCTATTGTAGCCTTAAACCGTATCCGTACGGCACATAATCTGCCTTCTTATGCGGGTGCTATTACTACTGCGGCATTGCTGACAGAACTACTCTATAACAGGCGTTATTCTTTGTTTATGGAAGGGCATTGGTGGATAGATGCAAGACGTTATGGCTTGCTGGGAACATTGCCAAAGGACAGACCTGATGATGATGTGTGGCCAAGGTATCCTTTACCTCAGAATGAGAGCAATATATAATAGATGTTATTGATCATAAATACACTGCATCTGACTGTTTAGTTCTCTGATTTAGCTTTGGAATATGGGCGCAGAATTTATTTTTCAATTTAACTTCACCTAATATTCACGTCAGATAAGGTGTATTTATCGATCAATAACATCTGGCGCGAAGATTATGTAATTAAACTTGGGCACTACTAATAATTGCAGGCTGTCTCAAAAGTATTTGCAGACACTAAAAAGGCTCCGCTAGGAGCCCCGTGTTTGTAGCAACAATTTATCTTCTACATAATTGACTCCGTTAGGAGTCCCCTGATACTAGCAAATTTAGGGGACTCCTAACGGAGTCTGTGTTTGTTGTTTTATTTGTTTGCTACAAACACGGGGCTCCTAGCGGAGCCTTTTATGTTTTGCCCCAAACATATCGAAGATGTATTAGTTACTTTTGAGACTGTCTGTATTTTAACTCTTTCTTGTAAGATCTGTAATCAGTAGTGGATTTGTTTCTCTCATCTCATTAATCAGCTTCTCTACATCGGCTATTTTAGGGCTCGCTAACAACCTTTCTGTTTCTTTGGATGTTAATCCTACCATTTGCAGGAAAGAAACCTCTCCATTTGGCGTTTGTATTACACCCAACTCAGGATCAGGGACGAATGCCAATCCTACGATGTCTGTATCCGTATCCAGTCTTATAGGGCCATTGGCAGGGATAAAATGATAAGGTTCAAACCATTTACCGCTGCTATAGACATATTTAGCCAGGTTATTCATCATCTGTATCACCCATAAAGGATCTTCTTTATCCCCTTCAAAAGGCTTGATCCTGAAAGTAAACTCAAAGCCCCATTTACTGAAAGGCTCATCTATCTTCTCCAGATCATAATATAATTCGGACATCCCATAACTGATAATATGCCTGTGAAACGACTGTTTTTCGCTGTCGTAGATACTGGAACCGTCAATAGGGTCTTCCCCTCCTGCTGCATAATGGAGAGGGGGAGCATAATGCCTTGGCTCTGCATCTCCATAGATTTCCTCCAGTTTCTTATCTATAGAAAGCCACCCTACTGCATCTTCCTCGTCAAAAGCCGCCTTGTATTCTTCCTTTGTCATTCTTTTAAAGTTACGGGGATTTGCCCCGGCTCAGGCGTGAAAATAATTATTTTCCGGGATAATTGAATCTCCGGAGAGCTAAACCGGACTATAAATAAAATTTCAGGGAGTTGTTTTTGTTGTATTTTAGAGTTAGAAATTTAACCCGTAGTAATCTGTTTTAAGTTTTAAGCTTTCCGTAATAATTCTCACCATCCCTATCAGACAAGGCCCATTTACATTACGTAAAATCCTTATCATGAACAGTTCAATCTCTATTCTCTAAAATCGCTCTGCGGGGCTGATAATATTATCCTTTTTGCTTCCTTATGCTTTTATTGTTACACCCATTTGTTAACTAGATCACCATGATGACACTTCACATTTTATTCATCGCTCTTTTCATCTATCTGCTGACTAGCATCAGCTATCTTTTCATACTGGCTGCAGCCGGAAGATGGGGTACTTTAAACAAGTATACCTCTTATCCTGAAAAGCTACACATTGCTGTTTTAATTCCTTCTTACAAAGAAGATAATATAATCGTTCATACGGCTCAACATGCGCTATTACAATCTTATCCTTTGGATAAATACAGCGTAACCGTCATTGCAGATTCATTATCACCAGAAACAATTAACCGGCTAAAATCCTTACCGGTTAATATAATTGAAGTAGTACTGGATAAAAGTATGAAGGCAAAATCATTAAATGCCGCATTTAATGAACTACCAACACATGATATCGCATTGATCCTCGATGCAGATAATCTTATGTCAGAAGACTGCCTGGAAAAGATCAATCATGCTTTTCATAGTGGCTGGAAAGCAGTGCAATGCCATAGAACAGCCAAGAATAAAAATATTCCTGTGGCTATTCTCGATTCGCTAAGTGAGGAAATGAATAACACTATTTTCAGAAAAGGACAAAGGGTGATAGGGCTTTCGTCTGCACTGATAGGTTCCGGTATGGCATTTGAATTCGATATTATCAAAACGATCTTTGCCTTCCCTGTTATTCAAAATAATCCGGGAGAAGATAAAGAAGTAGATGTACAGCTGGTAAAAAGAAACATTGTAGTAGAATACATAGAAGACGCCTACATTTACGATGAGAAAGTACAAAGCTCCCAGGTATTTGAGAAGCAGCGTACCCGTTGGATAGCTACCCAGGTAATGCATCTAAAAAGTTTCTTACGTAAAGACATGCTCCGGTTATCCGGGCAGCGCATGTATCTGCATAAAGTATTTCAATGCCTGCTCTTACCCCGGTTATTATTGATGATGATATTCCTTGTCCTGTCTCTTTTTATGATTGCAGATACATGGCTGGATGGTGATCTCATTTACCCTGGATATGGTTACTGGCTGAGTGTAATGGGGCTTTACACAGCAACAATGATACTGGCCATTCCTTCCTCCTTCTATAACAAATCTACTTTTTTTGCCTTTTTTACTGTTCCTATACTGGCGTTTTCCATGATAAAGGCTATCCTGCATATGCGGCAGAACCGGGCTGCTTTTTTGCATACGCCTAAGGTCTATTCGGGACATTAGCGGAACCGGATTCCCAAGGGGACCCATCATTAACACCACAATCCGGTATACATGAAAAAATTCACCATCGTCTAAGAACAATTTGATCTTTCATAGCCATCAGAATAGTGCATATTTTTAATTTAGTAAACGCTGGTAAATATCTGACCAAGATATATACTGTTAGTACATTGCTTACGGTTTTCGCTCACAAATGAGAAGTAGATTTCTATCACTTTTTCCTGCCAGCTACTATCAGGTAATAATAATACGTCGCGACCATCCATTCTTCTTGCACCACCTACTGTATAAACTGCTTCATTTAATGCGGGTGCATATGCGAGTAGCATCACGCGATCACTGCTATGTTTATAACTCAGATCTGCTGTCCAGGTAAATACCAGAGAGTTATTCTGTTGGATAACAGCAGCATTAATATTCTCAGTACTCATAGCCCCCTCTGTGAGCCGTACTTTTGAATAATCTATGGTATAGTCGGGATACTGCCCTGTAAGTGTGTGTTTAATCTGGTATGAGGTTGCCGCATTATGTCCGTTCCAGCCTTTTTTTTCAGCAGTATAAGCAAAACCAACCTGCACATATGGGACAAAACCACTTAAAAATTTAATTACTACTGCCATTCTTTTCCAGCATGCCAGTTGCTTTTCAGAGGGCGGTTTTGTACTCTTACAGCGACGGCTACGGGCAATATATTTGCCATTGAGCATATATATTTCCAGATTGCCGATAACTCCATACATGCCTCCTAAGATGCCGTTATCTAAACGCGCCATATTTTTTGTTTTTTAAATTTTTCGGGTAAATGGGCTACATACGTTAAATCAAGGTTAACCGTAGCTAATTGAGACAAAGTGGAGGTGTTTTTCAACAACTGGTAAGGTTCCTTCCCTTCCTTCAGTTTGTATTGCAAAGATAAATTATTGCCTGTAATTTATCAATACAGATCCGGGATTTAACATAGTTTTTAGCTTGAATAATGACTGTTTATAGTAAGTTGTATAAGTCTCTATAGGTAGATCTCTGGTAGGCCGGTAGCAGACCAGGGTTTAACAAGGGTTTGATCGGCTGGAACCGAACAAACCCTGGTCAAACCCTGGTTAATGAGTGCCCAAAGAGCGATATATACTTTAACTCTCCTCAAACACTCTCCGAACATTCTCCAGAACCAATTACCGTTAACAGGTACAAATCCCCGTTTTCTAAAAACCAGGTATTTATACCCGTTTTAAAAAACACACATTTCTCCTCTTACCTGGGCTCATAAACTAACCCACTTTTGTATTCTCAAAGATGATCAGTAAAACAATACAAAAATGACAGAACCGGAATTATCAACGTTCAACACATCTTGTTTCAAATCCATCCCTTCTTCAGTTTAAGTGTTCATTGCCACACATGCGTAATGAATACAAAATGAATCAGCATTGTTTTATACAATTCGTTTGACCGATTGAGACTTCGGCTGATCAAACTCTTGAGTTGCAACCGCAAGCACTACAAAAACGGGTCTGCCTGACTTGACAATAAGCAGGGGGCGAAGCCGAAAAGCCATAACAGAGTAGGACAAAAAAACTATCATGAATCTTGGATTAACAATGCGCTGGGGATATAGCGCACTTCAGTTAAATGGCAATGCTTATGCCTATTTTCCAGCTGACCAATTTAAAAACCTGCAGGCTTTTACCTTTGAAGCAACGATCCTTTCAACCACCCAAACAGGTGTTATTCTTTCCAATATGACGGGTGTCAGCTCGCCATTTGTATTCTCAATTACTAATGGGTATTTAACTTGCGGAGTGGGCCTTCAGAATGGCCAGTGGTCTCAATTAACATCCCCAACACTTTTATCGCTCAACGAATGGCACCAGGTTGCATTCACTTTTAATGGTAACAATAAGTTAATCACGTTGTATCAGGATGGGAAAGAGGTAGCCAGCACAAAACTGCAAGGCGAGCTTACTCAAAATCTAAGTCGCAGCACACTTATTGGGGTAAGAAGAGATTTCAACGGCAATCTCCAGGATTTCTTCCACGGACAAATTGCACGTATAGTAATCTGGAAGTCTGCGCGTGATCTTTTTCAAGTTGTAGAAGATGCAGTTGCCATCACACCTCCTAAAGATCAAACATACAATCTCGGTTTTTGGGCGGACTTTACGGAAATGCCTACTGAAGACCGTTCCGGTAATTCAATTCCGATTTCGTACCCCGATCCCAAGCCAAATTACCTTTACAGCGTTCCTTCAGTAAAACTGACAGAGAACGGCGTGATTGACTGTGGCATCAATCCCGAATATAATTTTGAGGGCAATAAGCCATACACCATAGAAGGATGGATGAACCCATCAGCCACTGCTGAATACTCCTACATACTTTCATTCACAAAGGATTTGCAATGGCAATACAATATCAAATATGATAAAGCAAAAAGCCGCATCCTTGCCTCACGAAACTCAGATAGCCAACAAATCGTTTCAACCGAGGAGATAACTGAAGGACGCTTTTATCACTTTGCCGTTACCTATAACGAAAATTCAAAGATGATGAGCCTTTACGTGAATGGTAACCTGCAAACAGCAGAACATTTTCCAGGTGGGGTTGCTAAGCTTGATCAGGGGAAACTTTTTATCGGCGGCTCTCACTTCACCGGTTATTTTCAAAACGTTCGTTTGTGGAAAACATGCCTGGACCAGGCAGAGCTTCGCCAATGGATGTTGAATGATGTGATCACTGATCCAAGACTGGTGGCCAATTTCGACTTCACAGTTACGCCACCGCTCGATACAATGGGGAATCCTGTTCAACTGCTCGATGGAGCGGCCCATGCACTGGCCACTACAACGATCGGTGTGGAAGAGCGAAAAGCAGAGCTGGGCATTACCATGCCTATCAATGCCAGTTATTTCAATGGCGTAGAAGAGCCGGCCCTTCCCCATCCGGTAGGCGTACGTTTTGCCAGTCAGCCGGCATTGTTCTCACAGACTCACAAAGAACGAACGTTTACAGACCTGGTGAGCTTTTTGAAACTGGACGAAGAAAAACAAACTACTTTCAGGGAAACATTTGAAAAAGCATACGCACAGGCAGAGAAAGAATTTTCTGCAAATGAAAAGCTACAGAAAGTTTTCACCAGGGTAGATGAAAATGGCAGAACAAGTATCACTTACCATAGCTTACGTGGAGACATCCTTTTTTATGATCGTCCAACGGGGGAAGTATCTGACTGTACACTCTGGTGGATAAGTTTTACCTTTAAGATGACTGTTGGCTTTTTTGGTATATTCCTACCACTCCCGACGTTCTCTCCGTTTAATCAGATCCCTACTAAAATCTTCAACCTTATTATCAAGAATGCCAGGCTACTGGCAAAGATCACTGCTTTAGTAGGCACAACAATCGGTGTTGCATCTGCTTTGGATATCATAACAGAAACGCATCGTGAAAGGATTTTATGGCCGATCTTAAAATTCTCTTTTATCTCAGCTGGCTGGTTTGCCTTAACTGCAGCAATTACCCGGATAATTACAATCATTACCGGTACAGTCGCCGCAGAGATATTGGCAAAGTTCATAGTATGGGCAGCACAATTAACGAAACTGTCGCTGGAGTACCGTGAAAGTTGTGCACAGTTACCTGAAAATTCCGCGGTTACTACTGTGTAGTTTGATGGAAGATAGATTGTTTTAACAGGAATATTTTGAACTTAATCAGTCTTTCTTCCTGGCAGTCTTTAGCGTGAAAAGGGGCTGTATCATAAGTACGATACAGCCCTTTTTTATTTACTTTCCCGCCTTATTTTTCTTTAAACACTTTCCGGCACTCTCGATGTTTTCGCCTGTGTCTGTGTTATAAATGTCACCATCTTAGGGATCATATAACCTAGGCAAACACCAATATTAAATGCAGCCGTAAAATTCTGCGCTTCTGTTTTTACATTGCCGTTTGCATCTGTTCCATTCACATCATCCGCAAAGTATCCTTCCCGGTCGGTAATGCCGGAAATAAAGAGAAATGGCGCATCGCACAACAGGCGGATCACTCCATGGGTGGTTTCTACCGAACCTACCGGCAACTGATTACCCGTATCGGCAAGCGCCTTTAACCCACTCTGATCAGAATATGCATAGTCTGCATAATTAGTAACATTCACTACACTTACGCCGATGTAGTTTTTATCCTGCATCACACAAATATTATCTGAAGGATTCAGATAAGGTTTCAGCAAACGCTGCTCTATTAATTGAATGGTGCTGGTATCCAGTTGATCGAAGAGACTTGTGTTCACCGTAGAAGAAAGTACTTTTTCAAAATCTGCAGGATCATCCCACTGGCTCTGCGGATTTTCTCCATGACGCATAATGGTAGTATCCGATTGTACCTGTTGATAGGGATTGATCAGCCCTTTGGCCGCAGATTCTTTTATAGCATTGCTATGCTGGATTGAAAAATAATGAGTTAAAACCCAGATTTGGGTCGCTATCTCTGTTTATGTACTGGTAGCGATCGCGAAGAAGAAATTGAAACAGCGCACCCGTTGGATAGCCACGCAGATAGCTCATTTAAAGAGTTTCTTACGTAAAGACATGCTTCGGTTATCCGGACAGCGCATGTATCTGCACAAAGTGTTTCAATGCCTGCTCTTACCCAGGTTATTATTGATGATAGTATTCTTTGTCCTATCTCTTTTTATGCTTGCAGATACATGGCTGGACGGAGATATGATTTTCCCCGGATATAGCTACTGGCTAAGTGTAATGGGACTGTATGCAGCTACTTTGTTACTGGCAATCCCTCCCTCTTTCTATAATAAATCTACCTTTTATGCCTTTTTCACTGTTCCTATACTGGCACTTTCCATGGTAAGGGCTATCCTGCATATAAGGCAGAATCGGGCAGCGTTTTTGCATACACCTTAGATATATTCAGGAGATAAGCTATAGTAACTCACTATCCTCTTCTCCCCTGCACTGACCATCCCACAGACAATACCAGCAACAGTACAAAACATGCTAAAACAGCACCCCATTTGTTATGAGAGGATATGACTTCAATGCTATCCTGTTGTAGCTTTTTAATACTAGTGGTCACTACTTCATTACCCTGCACGGTATTACCTGCAGGCGCTGCATTGTTAACCGGTTTGGCTGCAGGCGAACGGGTAGGTGCATTTTTAGATGCTGCCGCTCCTGTGACTACAGGTACTGCTGTCATACCTTGTGTTTGCTGACGAATGCCTTTGAGATAATCATTGGCCAGGGTACTACCACCAGGCAGGGCCATCAGGCTGTTAGTTGCATATTGTTGGATGCTGGTAGTATTGCAGATAACTGAACTGCATCCGGCCCCGTTTTTGGCTACAGATTCTGCCAGGGCCTTCGACAATTGAGCCACCGTTTCCTGGTCAGCTTTCCAATAGCCTTTTTCCGCTGCCCCCAGCATGGTGGAAAGCATTGTTTGTTTTGCATAGGGATTTGATTTTTCAAAAAAGTCATTCAATCCTAAACCGTATTTATCTTTGATGAACACATCGTTCATTTCATTCCAGTCCTTATCCTTCACTGTATTGGGTGAGGTAACATTAAATGCCCACAGGTTTTCTGTAATGTTCTGCATGTAATGCGCTCCATTGTATTCCTCTTTCATCATAGCTTCAATCCATTTCGGATTAAAAGCTCTGGACTGCATTTCGTTATGATAGAAATCATCGAGCGTTTCCAGACTGCTGCCATTGGGGTTCCGCAGGTTATTGATGTACATGTCCACATCTCTTCCACCGTTGCTGTTACGAACTGCCATTTGCAGGCCACCAAAGAAAGCCACAGGTTCGGGTGTTGCATCAAGCAAGCCATAAACGTTTGATGAGCGGGAAAAGGCAGCCGCGTCTACCGAACGCAGGTTGCTGACAAAGAATTCCCGTTCATAATCTCCCTGCGTTTCCTTACCATAAGCATGGCCCATGCGATTGATGTAGAGATTAGATAAAGCGGTGTCACTTTTCCAGGTGTCATTGGCTTTGGTTACGTTTTGCAGGCCGGTGGCATAAGTTCCCAGCGCCGGTGAAAACACACGTATAGTACTGATGCGTTTGGCTTCTTCTGCTGTTCGTCCTGCTTTTATTAACTGTTCTGCATAAGTCAGACTGTTTTTGCGTACCGTATTATCGTCTTCATCCAGTGCAGCTGCTAACTTAACTGCGTCTTCAATTAATGCTACCTTCTCCCGGAACCCATCGCGGTAATCCCCGGAAGTGGTGGCTACTACATCTATGCGTGGACGGTGCAGAGAGTCTTTAGGAATTAACTCCACTCCGACTACATTGCTTTTACTATCCCATACGGGCCTAGTCCCCATCAGGTATAAAATTTCTGCTTCCAGCACACCATGATTCTTTAATAATTCACTGGCCCAAAGCACAAAGCCCACCTTGCGCGGATAGGCATTGTTGCGGCGGTGGTAATTGCTGATCAATTCATCGCCCAACCGTTGAGCAATGGCCCAGGCTTCCTGGGTTGGCGCTGTTTCCGCATCAAAGCTGTAAGGGTTACGCCCCGTGGGCAATGCGTTGGGATTGCGGATGGGATCATCAGTACTGCCGGGCGTAATGTATTTTCCTTCAAAGGCGTTTAAATATTGCGTTAATTCGTTTTTGGATGCCTCAATACGTCGCTGATATTCGAGCGCTAATTGCAACTGCTTTGTTACGGTATCAGAAACGCCGGTCAGATAAGCCATTTGTACCTGGTGTAAGTCTTGTTTGTTCAGTAACACATCGTTTAATAATTTCAGAATGTTGTCATCTTTTCCAGCAGGCAAATAAGGAGCTATAATTGCTTCAAATTCCGGCCCAAGCATAGCCCGTATCATGGCTACCCTTGTTTCACCTTCGGGTACTTCGCCCAGTGTATGAGTACCGTTGGGCATATTGCCCATGTCCACGATGTAGAAATAATTTTTCAAAGCCATCAATACGCTATCCATTGGAGTGGTATCAATATCGAACTTCAGTTGCCGGTCCAGTTGCAGGCGTTTACTCTCAGTTAAAATCCCTTTTTTCAATTCCTCTTTCAACTCAGGCACCACCTGATCGTTCAACTGTTTTATCTTTAACCGCAGCTCTGTCAGATTTGGGTTCAACCCTGAAGGCACAATGGTATTAAAATACGTGATGGGCAGATCACTCATAATTTCCTTGCCGCCTTCACCGCTCATTAACATTCCGATGTGGATGTTAGGATAATCGCCTGTCAACAGTCCCAGCCAGTCTTTTTTTGAAGGCCCGACAAACTTGTGCTCCATCACTTCCAGATTGTTGAATATGCTAAACCGCACATGCGGCCGGTACACTTTCTGAAACCAGCAGTAAAAAGCATAGTATTGATGAGATGGTGGGAGCTTAGTATTGGAATACAGCATCTTGCTGTTTTGTAAATAGCCCCAGTCGGGATTAGGAGCAAGCAAGACATTGCCAAAAACCAACTTCGGGATGATGATGGACCGTTCGCCATCAGGAGCAGTGTACAGCATTACCTTGCCCGGTGGCGGCCCCCAGCTATCAGTCATTTGCTTTTGTTTGTCGGCAGGTAGCTCTTCAAACCATTGGCGGTACTGCTTTTCAGGAATCATTATCACATTGCCGTTCTTTACGCGGCGGTCAATTTCACCCTGTGCCCAGTTGCCCACGTTTGAGGTTTCGTAAGCCAGCAGGCGAGCCATCTCCTTTGCGTCAGGCAGCGGCTTTTCGCCCACGTTCCAACCCCGCAGCTTCATGCTGTCAAGCAGTTTAACCAGGCTGGCAGGGGCATTAAAATAATTAGCAGGATGGCTACCTACATTGGCCTTTCCTCCGTCTTCGCTATAAAAGGTGATCATCATCCGTTTATCGCGGTTTTGCAGGCGATGGAGGCGGGCCCAGGCAAGCGCTCTGTCCACCCGCCAGTTCAATTGATACATGATAGGCATATAGGTACGCTTACCATCACTGTTTTTGTAACCACCGCTGATCACCATAGGCTCAAAAATCCCATCCCTGAACATAGGCGTTAGCATAGTACCCATCGTCAGCGAAAAGCCATCCACACTTTTTTCCCATTCTTCCGGTGTATAGTCGAGATGGTTAAAGGCGCTAAGCAATGGTACATTCACCTTTTGCAATTGCCGGATGCCATCAGCATAATCTGCAAACCGGAAACTACTCAACACCATAATCACAGCATCTACCTTTGTTACGCCGTTTATCTGCAGCATGCTATCCACTGGTCCGGTACCGCTGCGCATTAAGGCATAAGCATTATGTCCACGGCTTTCTATGGACCGGATAAGTGAATCAACCGGCGCATAGTTTTTTTCGAGGTAGCTGAAACTTGAAAAAATGATGCCTATGTTTAGCGAATCCGGATTAACAGTGTGCCATTTTTCATACGCCTCAAGTGAATAAAAAAGGCAAGGTGCATCAGGATGATAATAAGCCATCTTAGGTCGTTCAACTACTGGTAAGATAGCAAATGGCAGATTAAAGAACCGCTTGCCAATGTATTGAAACAGTCGCTGGCTATTGAGTGTACTACCGTTTTTAATGTAGTCTCCCAGTTCCGGATACAGGTTCCTGTTCACATTGCCATCGTAAACAAGTGGTGTATTGACGTACAGTTTTTTCGTTTGCAATATTCCCTTGTAGCGGTTGTACCATTTTTCGGTTGCTACATCACTTTTTTCAATCAGGATAAAGTCAAAATATGCAGGATTCAGTGAATCAACTGGCTTCAATTCTTTGTTGTTATACCCGAAAAGGGAAATGTTCAGCGTATCCTTTACTGCAGAAAGACCACCCTTCAGTTCGGGCACATGAAAGGCCGAATTGGCCGATACAAAAGCGATGCGGACCTTTTGCCCATTCACAGTAGCTACCCAGAGAAGCAGGGCAGCAAACAAGACTGTTTTTTTCATAGTTATTTATTTGTCCTCTACATACACGATACGGCCATCATCCAGTTTATAGGCCATGCCTAAGCGTGTTCCCTTACCAGAAAGTTTTTTATCTGTCACCTTTTGCACCTTTATCTCATTGTTCTTTTTGGTAATGATTTCCAGTTCGCCTTTATCGTTCTTTTTTGTAATTGTCCATTCACTATTAGGCTTTAAAATATCCTGATCGGCAAATACAGCAAACAGTGCCATCAGCACAGCCACAATGAAAACCAGGCTCAGGTCGAACAGGTTGGCCACACCGGAGAGTGGATCATCCTCATGGCTGGTATCACTCAGGGGCTTTCTATTTTTGACGTAGCGCATAATGTGTTTTATTTAATGTTACGTAGCAGTTCCTCTGCCCTGAAGGTGATGGTTTGTAAATCGCTGCGTATCCATCGTTCCCGCACCACTGTGAGCGTGTATGCGATCAGTCCGATGGCCAGTCCCAGCACTGTTGTAGAGAAAGCTGTGGAAGAATTGGATGCAAGCGCCGGCAGGTTGCCTTTAGACAAACCCAACAGGGCTTCCGCCATTGGAATAAGGGTACCCATCAGTCCCAGGGTAGGTCCGGACCGGATACTGAAGCGGGTTTGATTCAACCGGCTGGCTGCCTGCTTTTCGGAAGTTTGAATAATTTTTTCCAGCTCAATGTCCTTTTCTTTTGCTGTAGATGCCTTCTTTTCCAGGGCATTTAGTTTTTCTTCCGCCCAAAGAAACTGGTTACGACTTCGTTGCCATGCCTCTCGTAAGCTCACGCCTGTCTGATATACGATCCATACAAGAGAAAGTAACAAGGCTATCAATACAGGATAAAACAAAATGTCGGAGATCGATGATAAAAAAGAGTTTGCAATCTGATTCATATTATAATGTTTATAAGGAAACTGTATAGCTGATTTTGAAATTCCGGCCTGGCAGATTATAGCCTCGTTTTTCGTAGTAATTTTCATCTGTCAGGTTATTTACCTGAACAATGATTTTATCCTTTTTTCGTGCCGGTACCACGATTGAAAAGTCAAGTACCATAAACTTCGCATATTCAATTTCAGGGCGTTTAATTAAATCTGTATTGTCTGTATCGTACCGTTTTCCTACATAACGTCCGGAAAGGCGTGTGGCTAAACCATTTTTCGCATACTCAAGGCCGTAGGTAGTAGTGCTGGCTGCTACATTGGTAATATTCTTCGTGCGAAAAACTGTTTCTGTGGTGAAGGTCTTGTCTCGAACCATTTCTTCCAGCGTGAAAAACCGGGTAGTGTTGAAGAATAGCCGCAAAGAGTAATCATAATTGCTGAATGCGCCCAGATCAAAGGCTGCGCCTAATTCCAGCCCCCGCATGTGTGAATTGTCGGCGTTGATATAGGTGGTAGTTGATACAACGGTATCGCCTTCCGCTGTAAGCTGTGCGGAAACTGGTGTGGTTGGACTGGTGGTAATACGGTCGTTGATGGCAGTGCTGAAATAAGTGAGATCAACATCTATCCCCCACTCCTTTTTAAAGTAGCTAATGCCTGCATCCCAGGACGTGCTGCGTTCCGGCTTTAAATCAGGGTTACCTGTGGTCAGGTTTACCTTTCCGGTCACTGTAGGTGATGCACCCGGACCTGCCACAGAATAACCAGCGACATTAAAGGCATCAGGCGTAACAAAAGCCTTTCCGTAGCTGGCATGCAGGTCGATATCAAGGGGACTTTTATATTTGATGCCAAGACCAGGGCTGAAAACGCCATATGAGCTTTTGGCTGCTTTATATGTTAGCAGGTAGGGATTTTGTTTTACGTCAAAATCAATCCCGTCATAGCGGCCGGCGGCAGTCACAATCAGCTTTTCGTTAAAAAAGGAGGACATGATATTAATAAATCCGGCAGTAGAATAAATACCATAAGGTGGCGATGAAGGTGCTATTTCAGCAGCAGTGGTAGCATTAAAGCTCTGTGATCTGGCAATTGCTTTATTACGGTCCAGTCCAACGGTGATAGCAGCAAACCTGTAGTGGAAATTATCCTGAAGCTGAAAGCCGTTATAGGTAGTGGTTGTTTTGGAAGTGGCGAAAGCAGATGTCTTTGGCACATAGTCAGACATTTCATTGGAAGAGTACCATTTGCCAGTCAGGCTGTGGCTCTTTATTTTACCGCTTATGGTAGCATAAGAAGAGTAACGGTATGGATTCTTGGAAGCCTGGTTGGTGGTACCGTCAAAGAAATCACCGGGGGAAAGCACGTTAGCTGCGCCAAAGTAGTCAGTGCCTACGTCTACGCGCCAGTTCTCGGCAATATCATAGCCAAGGCGCAGGCTGCCTAATGAATATTGGTAAGACGTATAAGGACGAACTATACCGTCACCGCGAACATCGTTCAGTTGTTTCACTGAATCCACATGGAAGTTTTTGTCGCGGTAAGTGTCGGTGACGGTTGTATAATTCTTTTTATTGCGGAAGAAATTGTCGTTCCCCCATCTGATATCATCACGTTGATCATAGTAACGCAATGCGACGTTAAAATCCAGTCGGGAAGAAAGGCTTCCACCTGCCTGCAAACTCAGGTCGAGTGTGTTATAGCTGCCGTAGCCAGCCGACAATGTTTTACTTATTTCTCCTTTGCTCTTTTTTGTAATTACATTTAACACACCGCCCATAGCTTGCGAGCCATAAAGCGCTGAAGCAGCGCCCTTCACCACTTCAATACGTTCCACATTTGTGAGGTCGACTGTAGC
Source organism: Chitinophaga sp. YR573 (assembly GCF_900110995.1). GTDB lineage: Bacteria > Bacteroidota > Bacteroidia > Chitinophagales > Chitinophagaceae > Chitinophaga. Next base: position 1,489,089 of record NZ_FOJF01000002.1, on the reverse strand, counting down.
CAGGTTGGTAGCACCGGCAGGACGGCCGTCAATGAGTAACAAGGTGCGCTGATTAATACCGGAAAACTGAGGCCGAAAACCACGAATACCGACGCCCGACAGCATATTAGGATATTGGATGACATCTACTCCGGTGTTCTTTTTCAGTACATCAGTAAGATCTTTGGCAACAGTATTTTCAATTTGCTGACTGGTGATGACACTTGCTTTTTGTGGCAGATCATGCTGCAGTATGGCGTTACGCGTAGCAGTAATGACCACATCCTGCAACGTATTAGGAGAAGGATTAAGCAGAATCTCTTTTGTTTCAGGCGACAGTGTTAAAGTTGAAGATGTATATCCGATAAATGATACTGTAATCGTGCTACTTATATTGCCGTCAAAGGATCCGTTCAGGTCAGTAAGTATAGTTATTTTTGCCGTATTGTCCCTTACAACGGCGTTACTTAATGGTTGTTTTGTTGCTGAATCAAGCACTTTGATACGCAACGGTTTTTGTGCAATTACTGTTGTTGAAATTAATAGCAGGAATAGGGATAAAAACTTTGACATTTTCATGATTGAGTATTATAATTTAACTGGCTTGCCGGGATAGGTCAGTATCTCCCTTAACATTGTTATTGAGCAATCATAGTTATCCTATATCGCCCTGGCAATGCACTATGGAAATAATATGAACCTACCAGGCATAGTGTGATGACTGATACAAATTCTTACGCAAAAAATGAGAATTGCAGATATTCTGCTCCCGGTCGACTTATGACTGTGCAGGAGGACCGCGGTCAGCGTAGGATAGACCTATTGAGGAAGTAAGCCGGCTAAAATAAATGTTATGGTAACAGGTGAAGTGAGTTTCTTTTTCAGGTATAAAATCTTCTGTTACAAGATCGGCATCTTTTGTTATGTGGTAATCACAAACAGGGCAATCAGTACTTAAATGCACTTTTGTTCCTGCTGAGAATTTGACATCATTCTTATCATGTTTATGGACAGCCTTTGCAACATGAATGAAAAGAAAAAGCACCAACCCGGAGAAGGCCAGTAACTTCTTTATTATTGCTTTCTTTCTTTTCACGCTGCGAAGATAGAAGAAATCTTCTTCTTTTGCAACATTGTTGTAATTATTGGTTTAATAACCTTCTTACCTCTGTTAAAGAGTAAGCTGCTTTGAGGGGACCTTTTCAGGAGTATAAAGCTCAAAGCGTTGTATTTGTTCCTGTCTTAAGCGGTGAAAGTTGTTAACAGGCATCGCAAAGCTACCAGAAGCAGGCTTTACCAATCATTTGCTATCCAGCATCTGTTTTAAAGCAGGTTTTAGCGATATGGCATGGCCATGTCCGAAAGTGACAATTACCCGGTTATATTTATTTAAAGCCTGATCTATTTTATGAAGTAATATGCTATCCCTTATCATTTTTGATCTACGCCCAATAGCACAGAATCCGCAATCACCGCCGTTGATGTAATCAAATTTTTCCACTTCAGGTGTGATCTTCAGTTCAAAAGGAACGCCGGTATAGTGTTGATATAGTTGTTTTAAATAATCAAGAGACTTTTGTTTTTCGGATATAGGGAAGCCATTTTTTATAAACCACTTATCGATGGCTTTATGATATAGTTCCTCAAAGGAGCCGTTTCCATATGCCCCATATAGGTAAGGGATTACGAGGCGTTCCATCAGATAATAAAGCAGTAGCTGGTCCTGCGGATATTGCTTCAGCGTAATAACATATTCTGTACTGTCGTCCACATCACCGTCCATCATATGGATACCAGCTTTATCGCTCAGGTACTTTAATGCCCCTGTTTCGCCTTTCCGGCAGGCCCCTTCGTTCAGGGAGGTAAAATGTATGCTGTCGGCAATTTGCCCGCCTTCATTAAAGGCCAGCTCTGGTTGAAGATCGTTGAAATATTTTTCTATCACTTTAAACTGCGGGTGGGTACTATCCCTGTTGTGATCACAGCCTATGAACACGAGCCGCTTGTGATTCCTCATGAGGTCTATAACATAGGGAGGCTTGATTGTATCCATCATTTTACCTACTGTAACATAATCAATAGTGTTTAGTTTTTTTTCTGCAGGTGTATTGCAGGCAATAATTATACATATCAATACGATGTACTTATTCATTTAGTAATGTTTGAATTATCAAAATATATCCTCAATTATACTTTGTTACCACGGTACCGTTATAATATACTTCTGCTTTAAAAACACTGCCTACATCTGAAAGTGGAACAATGATGGTATAGATTATGTCAACATGATCATTGTGGATCTCAATGCTATTAAAAACAAGCGCACCATAATCATATAAATACATGAAATCTTCCTTTATTATTGCATTCTCGAATGTCGATTTATTGATGATGGTATCAATTACATTATTACCATCCACCTGCAACAGTAGTGAAGTAGCAAAATTATTTGAGACAAACTTATCCATCCCATAGAACTCAACATATTTTTTGGGGATTACTAAAGAACTATCAAATAAGCAGTAATTTTTCAAAAAGAGGTGTATTTCTTTCTTTCCTGCCAGAAACGTTGTATCAGTAGTGATAGTATCTTTATAACTGGCTATCCAGTCTTCTTTTACCTTTTTTAAATCTACCCCTTCGAATTCGCCTTCAGAGTCATTTGTTACGTTGTGAATAGCCGTATCAGGCTTTTGTAAAGCGATACTATCATGTATACTATTGGAAGGCTGAACACTATTGTTACATCCTATAACAATTAAAAAAACAATCAAACAGGCATATTTCATAGAAAATCAATTAGCCGCCAAGTATATTGCTACTGTAATATTACATTTTTTCATAAAATACTCTAGTTTAAAGATTATTGGTCTAATCTCCCAATTTTTCTGCCTAATCTGTTTAGTTTATAAGTATCGCAAGTCGCAAACAGTAATGCTTTAAAATAACAGTCCCGGCCTACGTAGTCGGGGACTGTTATTTATGATATAGCAAATATTATTGACAACACCTTAACTTCGTGTCCTTCAAAATAAGGCACCTTTAATTCTAGTAGAATACTAAACTATCATCTACACCATTCCCCTCATCATCTTGAATATACTCGTATTTTCCTATTAATTGATTAGATCTATCCCATAAAGTTATGGTTATCTCCAATAAGTATCTCTCCGTGTCTTCTAAAGAAAAGACAACTTTAATACTGGACTCTTTTAATTCAATTGTTTTTAATGGTACTGAGACCTCTTCTTCCAGGAAAGCATTGTCTTCATCGTTTATACAATTATTATACTTTTCTTTAGCCTTAGTATAAAGTAAGGTGAACTCATGTTTACTTATTTCAACTATCATAATTCGAAGCTAATTTAGTGTCCCGTTACTTTGTCAAAGTAAATATGCCCATTCGACATAGGATTACCATACATCCGAATATCTTCGCCCTTTCCTAAGATTTTCTCCTTGTATTGATATCCTGTCTTAGCAGCTTCAGTTTCTGTTAACCTGATTATACCTATCTGATTCTCTCCACCAACAATAGCTTTTTGAATTGCGGCAGCGATCTTCTTCTGAATAGAGCCATCCAATGAATTAGACACAGACGGCTTTACCCATCTCGAAGTCAGGCCAGAAATTTACCGCCAGCTTCTACCTCTCGGTGGACACCCTTGCTATTGGTTAACGCTTCCTACTATCCAGGTGCGTTCGGGACTCTCACCTAGAGTTTGCGTACATGCCGGGCGCACCTAAAATTAAAAAAGCGTAGCCTTTCGGCCACGCCTTTTTAATGTGCATCAATCCATTTTTCTGGATTATACCATTCCGGATTCTCCTCAAAAAACCTTCGTAATGTTTGTAATACTATGATTTTTAATTCCTCCTCAGATTTATCATTATCATAAATAATATGGTTTATCCATGGAATATTACCGGTCTTACCCACTTTATTTCGTAGCCAAAGACTTATAAATATGTACCATTTAGGTATATCATAAGCAAGACCTAAACCATCAACATAACCTTCCACATATGCTCGTAACGAAAGGAACGTCTTATCCGATAGTATCATTAAAGGACGATGTTCCAGAACATCTATCCATTCTAATATTTTTACAGTTTTATCCATACAATTATTTAACTGTTATCTTAGGCACGACATCGAATAATATATTTTCAGCGTACTCAAACATCGCTTTATAATCATTTAAGGGTATTCCCCCCTGATCCTGTCATTATATCAAAAACCTTTCCCTCTTTTATCACAGCAACATAGTGAGCCAAAAATGGAGCAACACCCTTTGAATATTGGACAGGACCTAACTGATTCCCAAATTTAGGAGTTATTCATAGAAACTCTCCGCTGTCATACCAGAATTTACTGGTGCCTGCATCCGATGTTTGCTGCGCAATAACCTGACCAAGCGTATTGTACTTGTACTGCGTAAACATCCTATGCGGCGGAAATGTAATGTGTAATTTCTTTTTAACTTTCCAGAGATGTATTACCATGAATATTTAATGAGCAATGTCGAGCTATTCAACTTTATAAAGGGCACATATATTGCATCGCGTAAAGCTCAGTTATAATCATTATCCGGCAATAATTCCTGCTCTATTGATATGTTTTACCGGGCAATACTGTTATTAAATATCGAATACAAATCGTTTTTCTTCTTTACTATATTCAACCCCAACTAGTTCTAATTTCAGATCATAGTTTTGAGCTAACCATCCTCTCATTGCACAATACAAACCTTCTTCCTGAAAATGAACTGGATTAGTCTCGACTGACTTTATATAAAAACAAACCGGAGAACCGTGTAACCTTTGATTAATAACTTCTGACAACTCAAAAATTGCCTTCTTTATATATTTCTCAATATCTAGTTGAGACAAAAAAAGCAGAGAACCGTTTATTCTTAAATAAATACCTTCTATTATTTGAAGATCCCCTTCAATTATTCCAGGGTTTATAATTTCTTCAACATCGATAAAAATAGCAACACCTAAAATACCTCTTAAAACAGCGTACTTATAAATCATAGCTTTCGTACGTTAAATAACTGAAAAACGTCCTTGCTAAAAGCGTAACCAATAACAACTACGCTTATTCCCCTTATTAATTTATTCTATTAGTTGAGTCAAAACTAACTATTTCATACCCTCATATTTTTTTAAGTTAAGAAGGAAATAAGTCGATAACTATACTGTCAATTAAACCAAAGCTTAGACGTTCAAACGACCAAATACTTATTGTTAATCAAACTGCTATTAACACCATGCAATTTCTCATTTCAAACACAATTTTCCAATATCATTTTCCATGCGAATATGCGGCCCCCATGACAAACATACTTCCATCAAGTATTAACAATGAGGACTGCATTGCTTCCCAATCCAAGCTTAATCTGCCCGATTTCAATTCAGTCAATTGACTAAAGAAACAGCAACTTTCATTCTTTTTATCAGCGTATAAAATCTCTCCAAAAGGGCACGCTTTTAATCTTTTCTTTGTCAAAAACATTGAAATATCTTTCATACCCTTCGTTTACATTCCAATATGGCTCTCCATCCTCATCATATTCTATATGATATATGTCTAGTTCATCCGCAAGTTCATGCAGTAAAAAATCCCGAAAATCAACGCCATAGAGAACAATATCAAACCCCAAAACAGACAAAATTGGCCTTTTTTCTAAAGACATATCCGCTACCTGAAATCGATGCCCTCGTATTGGAACCAACTCAGGCGCGGTCTTATATCTTTCATTAAATTGTCTTTCCCTTTCGTCAAGTGTTTCTGGCTTTGGGCCCCAACTATTTTCTAACCAATAACCAAACGTCATGGCCTCCTTGATTATAGTATTATAAGGGAAATTAATTTTGTTTTTTATTTCAAGATCATCTGTTAACCAATTTAAAAAAAAAGGACGTTCAACATATTCTCCAACTTGAGAAGGACGGCGTGTTTTTCGATCTATAGTATGTAGAATACGCAAAAAGTCCTTATGCTCAGGTGTAAATACAATCGAATACTTATCCTGTACAGTCTCAATTTCATTCTCCGTCATACCAATCCATTTCGCGTCATACATCCATTCATTACATATATATTCATTTGCGGAATCTTTTGGTTTCTTACTCCAAAAGGATTCAGTCTCAGTTTTCAACCAATATAAAAATTCTATATAATCGTTAGGAATTAACTCCATACATACTATTATTTATTTTAAGAAATTATTTAGCTGGAGGGGTTCAATTTACGACATCATTTGGTTTAAGCTCATAAATAGTTTTATAATGGTCTTTAGTCCAACCATACCTATAGCGTATTTCACCACCTTCCAATCTTATTTCCTGTTTTAAGATTCTGAAAGTATTACCATTATTGGGTACAGTCACCTCATATTCCCAACTGTCTCTCCATTCAGGATGTTCATTTCCCTGGTATTGCGTATGTACACCATTTTGCTCTCTCGGTGTTCCACCTCCATTAGAAATTTTTTGTGCCTCTTTTCTAATTTCGCTGCCCCCCTTATAGGCATTTGGATCTTTTTGATTCTCATACTTGCTCGGCTTCACACTTACGGGTTTAAAGTCAGTAAATCCAAAAGCGAACGTAACCGCATGTATAAAATTATCTAAATATGTTCGCCGATTTTCCCCACGTGCGCCATCAGTCTCCTCATCACTAGGAAAAAGCTGTGTAAATACTTCTGCCTGTGGAAACTTTTTCCAGATCTCAAAAACCTGCATATTTTCAGGACCAGAGATATGATATGTGAACTGATTATTAAGGGTAACAATTGCTTTCTTTGGTTGTCCCTGAGAATCCTTCCCCCCAAAAAGCCTATTAAGAGAAAAAAGGGTCTTATGAGATAGATCCCTTTCACCTGTCTTAACCAAAACCGATCCCGTTGTTTTATTAAACGTAAGTGTAAAATGAATCTCCTCCTCACCATCAATATCTGTTGCCTGAATAGGTGTATTCCCTGCGAACTGATAAGGGGTATACCACGGATATTCCTGTGTCAACGGATCCACTGATAAAAACTTACCCAACCTTGGATCATACACCCGCATGCCATAATCCTGCTGATTCCCATCACCTTTCACCTCATTATCATTCTCCTTACCATTAAACCCATATCGGTATTTAGGGCTGCTAAATCCTCTACCCGGCATCTGCATTCCAAATGAATAATACTCCTGAGAGGAGACAATATCTGCTTCGTAATGATCAAATAGATTTCCGGAGAAAATGCTGGTCTTCCGATCTGATACTGTTGCCAGTACATTACCTAAATGGTTACTTAACTCAAAGAACTTCTTACCCCGAATAAAATTAATATTAAATCCTGAACCAAGTCCTGCTAAATTAACTGTTTCTCGTATTATACTCGTGTCCACATTGGTATTCAATGTATTAATACCTAAACGGACACTTCCATACAGGTGCGTTTCTATTTGTGAAATAGCCCCACTGTTAATGGTATTATCTCCTTTAGTATACACACTCATCACATTTCCTGTTGCATCGCGTACATACCAAGTCTGAACACCATTCACTGTCTTGCTAACGCGGTTACCAGCCACATCGTAAGTATAGCTGATAGCAGTACCATCCGTTTTTGTAATGGTAGCAATTTTGCCGTAAAGATTCCAGCTGATATGGCTAATACTACCAGCACTGTCTTTTACAAGATTACCAATAGCGTCATAGTCATAGTTACCCGCAGACTGGTTATCAATATCGTTATCGTAATTAGTATCCGCAATATCATCTTTTATGAAATCGAGTTTGTTTGTACCTGTTTTATAGCTGTAACCCAGGCTATCCATTTGTTTATTTGGAACAGCCTTGTTACCATAACGATTGTAGGTAAGAATGTTGCCATTTGCATCATAACTGATAGACTCCTTATAATCAGGTAAAGCGACTGGCGTCCAGGTATTAGTAGTGGTATTTAAGCCATTGGATACCCGCATCTTTTTAAGCCTGTTAAGAACGTCGTAATTATATGAATACAGCGAGGCATTACCTAAGGAAGGCAGATACTGACTAATGGCAGATATATTACCGTTGAATAAGGAACTTAATCCAGGGACAGATGCAAATGGTGTTACTGTACTATTGACAGATTGATAGTCTCTGTTACCGTAATAATGTAATGCAAACCCAAACACATCTTTAGCGACCATATTTCCGGCAGCGCCATCATGGCCCATATCAAAAACAGGTGTTACTGCGGTACTATTTACCCCTTTCAGCCAGCCCTGTAATGTGTATGCATAATCCAGCCCTTGCACCTGCTGTTGTCCTATGATCGTTTTTGCCAGTAGTCCATGTTTATAATACTGGTAGTAAGCATCATTTTCCCAGTATATGTCGTCATTACTGGTTTCAAGATTTGTAATACGGTTCTCTGCATCGTAGCTGTAACGATGGTAAAACGCATCTTTCTCTCCTGACTGGTAGGCAACCTTATTCATTTTTCCACTGATCAGATCATAGCTGTATACCATTTTCTTGAAACGGTTACCGGCATCTCTCATGCCTCCCAGTTTATAATCCTGTAACAAGGTGTCTATGTTACCATGAGCATCATAACTGTAAAAAGTACCAACAGCATACTTACCATTAGTCTGATCTAAAGCTGTATTGTAAATAGCAGACCATGATACTCTGTTACGCAGGTTTACAGGGGAAAGATAGTACTGCGCTATTGCAGAGTAAGGGACATCATAGTTAGTATGGGTAATCTGTGTACGAGACGCAGTTGCATTATCAATCCATGCGGATAAAGAAGTCGCATTACGGCTGGTCTCTTTCGTCATGGCTGTGGCACTGGTGATCTCTCCTACTTCAGAGATACGGCCAAGGATATCATAAGTAGTATAGCTGTATTGATTCAGTAATGCCTGTTTAGCATTCTGAGAAACAGCTACTCTTCCTAAACGGTCATACCAGAATTTACTGGTGCCTGCATCCGGTGATTGCTGCGCAATAACCTGTCCAAGCGTATTGTACCTGTATTGCGTAAACATCCTATGCGGAGGCGTTAATGTATCTCCAGCTTCTCTCGCTGCCTTTACACGGTTTATCCAATTGTCTGAGCGGTCTATTACAACTCCCGCTGGTGGAACTGTTTTTACGAGGTTACCTGCCTGGTCGTAGTAGTAAAGTGTGTACTGGTATTCACTGGTGGCGTAATGCACCGTGAAGACTTCTTTTTGCCCAGCCTGCAGGGCAGTGTTGATGTAGTCATCTTCAAAGCTGCTCCTGACAGAATCACGGTAGGAGTTGAAAAGCTCAGTGCCTTTGCTGACAGCAAAGAATTCGTTGTCTGTACAATTGTCGGTAGTATTTACTCTGGCAGATGGGAATAATGGGGCTGCATTGCCACATAATAAAGGACCATTGTATAATTTGTAACAACTGTCACTACCAGTAGTACAAGTTAACACTTTATGCGTTGGATTAACAGTAGCAGGTGTAATAGTAATAGCCGTAACACTATCCTTTGACAACAAATCATTATGCGGCATGGTGTCGGTTTTAATAACCGATGCAGAAATAGTTGTGTATGTGGCATAAAGTGTACTATCACTACATCCTTCCATTCCTGAAGGAAGTGTAAACATCAGCAATGCATTATTGTTATACATCCCTGCCCCGGTATAACCAGCATCTGTCCTTTGCAGAATCTTATTTAAACTCAGACTACCTCCGTCTGACATCGTCCAGTTGGACCACTTAAGTGTATTAGATGAATTTATTTTATGCCAGCTAATCTGTGAGTTTGACCCATAAGCGAAATTCTGAACAGCCATCAAACCGCCGTCAGCTGTAGGAGTGACAGGCATCCATTGAGTAACTGCGGCATTCAGTGGTCTGGACAGTGTTTTTGCTGAAATGATATCACCGCTCTCTGATATATTTAATACACTATTAAACGTCGTTTGAGCAGTATTGGCGAAATTCAGCATATAGCCGGTAGGCGTTTTATAAATAAATCCTGAATAGTTTGATGTGTTCTGAGTACTACCCAGGTCAAATTGATACACTTTATAAAAAGCGCCTGTAAATCTGTTGAGTTTTATTACCACACCATCAAAATTCTGGGGAAGAGTTAATGTGTACGTACAACCCACCAACACCAATGTATCATTATTCTGAAGTAGAGAGCTTGCTATATCCCCACTAGTATTTCCTATTCTTTTTATCCATTGAGCATCTCCATTAACTGATAAAGCACCAACAAGCCAATCAGCCACGGTATTCGCAGCATCATGTCTGCCAAGAAATGCATAACCACTATCGCTTAATTGAATAATATCCGCAGCATTTTCGCCATTGTTTGTATTATATCCCACTCTTCGACTCCAGGAAACATTCCCGTTACTGGTTAATTTAACAATAAAAATATGGGTTCTCGCATCCCCCAGATTAGCTTCCGTACCAATGGCAATATATCCGCCATCAGACGTTGCTTTTACTTTTCCAAAATCGGAAGCTCCTGCACTTTTATAACTTCTGGCCCATGTCACATTTCCTGCTGAATCAGTTTTGATAAGATAGGCATATGCCTGGGTATCCGAGCCAATAGTAGAACCAGCCAGGAGATATCCATTGTCACTAGTGCCAATAACATCGTAAATGATATCACTCCCACCATTCGTATAACTATGCATCTTATTCTTCGGATGCGTACAAATCGAACTGTCTGTAGAAGTATAAATCGCACAGGTATCTCTGAATGCCAGGTATTCCCAGGCTTCCTTGCTGTATCCTAAACGGTTGTTCATGTATGCGGCAAAGAAGTCATTCTTTTTCTGCTGTAATGTATCCGTTTCTTCTTTTGTTGGTATGATGGTAGGGTAAGCAGTAGTAAAGCTTGTATACACAGCTTCTACCTCACTGCAGGAAGCACACGGAGGTGCTACATTACATTGAATCAGTGCCGGGATCACAACTGGTGTGGCCAAATAAGTACAGCTGCTGTTTGACGCACTGCAGGAAGTCAGTAATAAATCTAACTGGGATGTACTTAATGATACCCCTCTTGTTCTGTATATGTATGCGGAGAAAGTACTGTCTGCCGGTTTTTTATAGGCATTGTATTCTGTCTGTAAAGTGTGTAGTTTATTACATTCACAGTCAGTTGGTTTGGCATAGGATGCATTGTCACCGTATGCACGCTGCTTATCATAAGGCAACGGAGCTGTAATCAGGTAAGCATTGCAACGTATTGTATCATTAATACCAAGCTGCTGATTGTATTCGTTCATCACATCCTGGAAGCTCTTATAAGTATAGGTACTACCTGGTTTGGTAGTACTGGCACCATAAGGATGATCAATGTCTGCTCCTTCTTTACATACATTCAGTAATTTAGGAATGATCACAGTATTCAATACTGCTGTATCGTAAAACTGACAGGCAGATAACTGGCTGAGCCATGCACTCACATAACTCTTACAGTTGGCAGCATAAGAGTCTGACAGGGCTTTGTTCACCGAATCTTTAGCCGCAGTACTACTTCCCTTCACATAGTCCAGGTTGTTCTGCGTTAAGGCGGCATCAACATTCGTGAAGTTGAGTTGTTTTCCTGCGGTTAATAAAGCGGATGTTGAATATCCGGAACAGGACATGACCTTCAATTCATCATTGATAATGTTTGTCCTTGTCATTAAGTACATCTCACGGAAAGCACGCCATGCCATATCCAGATCCCCGGTACACATAGTCGCTTCACTGAAAGCACTGCTATCTGTGCTGTATTTAGCGTAACAGGCTGCATTGGTACTGGAATCAGTACATTTTAATGTCATCGTAGCTGCGCGCCATATAGAAATTTGCTCAGAAAGCGTTGTGCGTCCGTTATAATTTTTCATAACGGCTTCCAGCTTCGCCTGCTCGCCAGATTTCATGGCCAGCGAATCCTTACCTGCGAGCACGATTGGAAGGCTGAACGCGTTATTCGCCGTAGGGTTCAGATAACCGGAGTCTCTCGCTTCTGCATAAGTATCTACTGCTTCGAATTTGCGGCCCCAGTTGATCGCAGATTTAAATTGTTGCTCGTAAGCAATCAGCTTACAGTATTCCGGATGGAACTTCAGCAGGGAATCAGCCCAGGACGCTTTGAACTTCGAGGTAAACTGCTCTACGGATAACTGCTGCGGAAGCACATATGTATTAGTCGTTTCGTTGTATACACTATCAATATGCCCTGCAGCATCCAGGTAATGAATGGTGTCTCGCTGATAAGGAGCAGGGGTATCTTCGTCTTTACGATAGAAGATGGAATAGATGTCGAGTGTATCTTCAGCATTTGCATACTGACCGGCAGAAGATGCAGTAACATCTACCAGCATCGCATTGCGGATCTCATTGATCTCAGAAACCTGATTACACAATCCATCACAGGCCTCTATAGCGGCCAGATAAGCCGTTTTCATTTCTCCCTGATAACTGGTAGAGTCATCAGCAGTAATGCCCGCACGGCGCATGTAATTCGCTTGAAAAGCATTCCAGGTACCTACACTATCGCGACAGGATTGACAGTCAGGGATACACTGAGTATTCGTCAGTAAGGTCCGCTGTTGCTGTATGAACTGTTCCAGGGTAGTACACAGGTTCTTCTGCATGAAGATGCTGTCCCTGTAATAAGCCATTGCATCCCTGCTAATTGTGAGGCGTTTGGTAATCTCGTAGTTGCCACGTTTTAAAGGAATGATGAATTCGACAACCATCGGCTGAGGGGCACTGCAATCCGCAGTGATAGTATCTATGGTATAGTTATGCAGGATCGTATCAAAGGGCTTACCACCAAGACGCTGGTTGAAAGCATCATCGGTAATTTTAATCTCTAAATCATATAATCCTTTATAGCAAACGGTGCTGTCATTACAATCTTTCTTTTGCAATACCGGAGGGGTCAATGCATATTTAAAATGATAATCAGCATCGATTGCTACCAGTTGACTCTGATGACTTTCCAGTACCAGATCCCTGACAATATTACGGCCAGGGCCTGATAAAGTATCTGTCACTTCAAAAGGCACATTAGATTCCAGGTTCTCCAGGTTAGCACTATCCGGTGTTCCTGCGAGAGCCGTGGCAATGGTACGGCCATGCATGTCCAGATAGGACACCGCATACTGACCATTGGCATCAGACACCATGTTCTTAAAGTAATGTGACCTGTCCCCAACCTCTGTTCCAAATAATACATCCAGATCATTTTCACCGGGAGAACCATAAGAATACTTTACTTCATGATTGCTACCCAATCTGTAAACAGGTCCTACTCCACCCTGTCTGCTGATCCTGCCCGTATTATCCTGGGTGTAGGACGTTTCTGAGAAAGCAAAACCTCCGGCATCAGGGATATACTGATTAAAGCCGTTGTTCTTATCAGGATTGGCAGGTGAATAGTATTGGTTTGCACCACTAGAAGTTGCCATTCCGTTAGCACTGGCCGTCAGGAAATCTGCAGGAGATAGTAAGGTATCGTAATTGCCTTTATCATATTCAGCACCATTCAGGGCTGCATTAAAGTTGCGGGAATATTTAATCACGTTGCCCAATGTAGGTGCAGGCATCACCTGGATCACAGGACGCCCCTGGTAGTCATACAATGACTCGCCCACTACAATTGTATTGGTACTGTTGTCTTTGGTAACGGTTTGCCTGCTACGCAGACTACCATCATAATACTGCATTACTACCTTCCGCTTACCTTCTTCGGCAAAGTTGATGGTAGACTGCCAGTTCAAAGAGCGCTCGTGCCCGTCAAAGTTGTAACTGGCCAATCCTTCACCTCCCGCATCAGCAGAGCTCCAGGCAGTTTCAAAACGCACATTGTTCTTCTTTTCCTGCACTGCTCTAACCCTGCAATACAATACACCTTTGTTGTCATACATCAAAGGAATGTTGTAGGAGTTATCAGCCAGTGTAACACGGGTTGCATTGTTGCGAAACAGTAACAGCGGATCTACAGGATTGCCATATTTATTGTCTGCCAGCGCACTCGAATCAATATAAGTCCACTCCAGATCGTACACATCTGCTCCTGTTATCACATCCCAGGTAGCCCTGATCTGATCTCCGGAAGCTGTATCAAAGCTGATTTTTTTAAGTGCATCACCTACACAGGATAATTTGTATACCGGATGTACATCCATCTCATTCTCTACTACCAACACAGGCAATATATCTGAGGTAGCATCGGTGGACACACTGAGTATTTTTAATGTCACCTTGTGTGCATTGTTAAATACAAAACTGCTCCTGCTGGTGTAAGTACTGGTATCAGAATAATTAATCGTGAGTGGCTTATCAATAGAATCCACGACCAAATCCGGTCGCGTATAAATGATACGCACGTTCACTGTTGCAGTGAAGACTGTGGGCAGTTTAAAGACCGCAGCTTCATTGATCCGGAAAGTGATGATATTCTTTACCTGGTAAGGAGTATCGAGTTTACTCTGTGTCGCGGGATCAAAATAAACGCCGTCTTTTACTGTAACAAAAGAGTCTTTTGCTACCTGGTTTTCACTTCCGTCCAGCAATTGTTTCAACACCGTGATCGTCTGTGCCTGGCTATTACCTGCTACTGCCAGCAATACCAGCAGTATGATCCATTTAAATTTCTGTTTTAGCAACAAATGCATAAAATCCTTTTTATAAATTGGGGGTTGCTACAAATATTTTATACTCACTATACGCCTCTTTTGTCCTGAACTCTGTCCCTTCTTTGTAAAAGAAAGTCTTATCATCAAAACGACTTGCATCCGGTTTCAGAGGACGATAGTTATAAAAGGTTGAACGGACGATCGCATATTCATCATACCCTTCCGCTGCCGCCTTATCATTGGCATCAGGCGTTTCCGTAAGTAATGAGGTCTTTACAACATATTCCATAGACAACATACGGTGTGCAACCGTATCGATTGTCATTTCCATCCTTTTACAGGAACCTCCTTCTTTGAATCCGATACGGATGACCGTATTCTTGCCAGCTTTACTGATCGTACAGCTGGTAGCACCGGACTGCGTAAGTATCGAGTCCATCATCAACAACGGATCTACAGGCATGGAAGCGGACGTAGCTCCTGCCAGATACATGATCTTATCTTCCCTGAACAATACAATATTGTATTTATCATTATGGATCGTTTCGGTATTGTCCATCAGACTATGGTAATTAGTACCGTCTGTTTCTACCCATCCGTTCAGCGAATCCAGTATTTTTCCGGGAGTATGTTCATTCGCATAGATATATTTCATATCAAATGACAGAGGAGCTTTATCGTACCCATCACGCAGCCGTTTCATGATACCTGTCATCTTTTCAAGGTCAGGTATTGTCTGAGCTACTGCGGATTGCAGGCAAAAGACAATAACAACACAAAAAAGTAAAAATGAAAAACGTTTCATCGGTTAATAGTTATTCTTCTTTTAATAAAGCACTTCTTGTTTCACTGATCGTTTTGATCCCTCTTTCTGTTTCTTTCTTCAAACGGATCAATGTACCATCATCATCATATTCATACATTGTAGCATAGTTATTTTCATCCAGTTCTGCCATCAATCTCAGGTTTCCCGGGTCATACACAAATGATTTCATATTGGCATTGTAAGGATGTATCCTCAGATCATCAAAGTACACGGTGCTTGTTCCGGTAGCCTGCATGTTTATAGACAATGTAGTAGCATCTGCGGGTACATCAACTACCTGCTCATATCGTTGCCATCCTTCTATGATCCCTCCCTGAGGTTTTGCAATAACAGTAATATTACCAGCTGCACGTCCGATCACGATGCCTATCTGGTTGCCTGTATAAGTATCACCTATACATGCCTGTGCTTCCTTCACCCAGGCACTGATCACGATCTTCTTACCAGCAAGCGGAGAGAATCCAGGTAATAATGCATCTTTACCAGCCTTGATACTTTTTAATACGCTGTCTGTTGGTAAACAGTTATTTGCTGCTGTGGTAAAGGAAAGGCCGAAAGTATTACTGGTATCCGGTAAGATACTGGCACTGATCCCCGCACTACTATCCTTTGCAATGCGCAGACTATATTTACCTGTATGCTGTTCGGTACTATCCAGGTTATTTTTATAAGAAGAGAAATCGAAACTTCGGGGTACAGCACAGCTGGCATCACAAGCACTACTACCTACGAAGAAATAATCTTCAAAACCATCAAATGCAGATTCACGGAATTTGGCGTTTTGTATAACGGCTACGGGTAAGTTTTCATCATAACCATATAAACCGGCATTAAAGCGACCCAGCGGATCTTTGTTCTCCAACTCCAGACCTCTGCGGTTAAACAGGGTTGTCTCACTGTTCCATACCCAGCGACCAGTGTCCTGGCTCTGTGGTTTCCAGGTGCCGTTTACCATCTTCCAGAAGCCGGAGTATTCCTTAATTGTACCATCCCGGCGTATATTGGTCGCAAGTGAAGGATCCGTTTCCGAGCGATCTCCATAGTAAGCATAGGAGCGGTAAGGACGCCAGTTACCAGCAATACCATATGTAAAGATGTTTACACTGGTGTCCGTTACTGCGCTGTAACAGATAGAAGATGGAACCGTACTGCATGAAAAACAGGTATCCACTTTCAGCTGTGCAACAATTGAAGAATCCGGGTTAGGATAATAAGTTATATCAACGTAAGGCTGTTTACCTGCATCAGAATATTTTTGAGAACAAAATGTATTATATACTACTGTACTATCAAGGTATATATAGTTACTTAACATAAAGCCGTATCTATAAAACCATGGATCTGACTGCATATTTGGAGTCATATCAAATACCCAATTATCAAAATTCCCATCTGGCGCTACAATATCCTGTATTCCCATCCCGGGAGATATTGAATATAAATCACGTGCACTTGTAGTATAATCCCATTTTGTGCCGCAGGATGCAATAAACGTGCGGGCCTCGTAATATTTCTCAGCGCCGGTATTATGTGCATTAGGATAAGCAGGAGGATTAAATCCCTCAGGCTTTGCGAACAGATGAAGTTTGGCAGAGATCACTTCTCCTCCTGTTGGTATCGCGATAGTTTCTGTATTAAACAGTGTTTTAATCTGATATCCCTGGAATACCGCGGCACCATGATCATAAATAGCGGCAACAATGTTGGAAGAAGTAGTATCAGCAGTAAAAGTACTGTTCAATACTTCTGCATACAATGCCGTATCGGTATTAACGGCTGTGATAACAGTTGACTTATTTACTTTGTATATCTTATGTACCGGAAGATTATACGTAAATAAAACGTTCCCGGAATTATCACAGTCCTTACTTAGTAATTTGCTGAAAACTACACTTTGATTATTTGTAGTAGTCAATACTATCGCACAATCTCCCAGGCGGGCCTTATAAGCAGTACCTACGGTATCCGTTGTAACTGCATAGAAGTACTTGTTGATATTTTTAGATAATATCGGACAACCGCTGTATGATACATTATATCCTGCTTTGTTAGCATCATTCACAAGTGTGGAGATCAGAATATGATCTGTTTCCTTTGTAAATAACCTATGAGAAGCAATCAGGTACTGAAAGAATGGTTTCACACAGCTACACGCACAGGAAGACGTTGTATCCTGTGCATGTGCAACTGTGCCGGATGCTAACATGATTATCATCATGCAGCTGTAAATGAGTATAAAAAAATATCTTTTCATATGTTTCATTACATGTTGTGTTTGGGATTACGGATGCCATATTTCTACAGTAATGGTTGTTCCTGAAGCATTGACTGTCCTTGCCGCAGAATAAATATCATATGAACCACTACCGTTTACTGATGCATAACAAGAATCCATCGCATTCATCGTTACTGTAAACGAAGTAGCTGTGCTTGAATAAACTGTAGTTCCTCCTCCCAGAATATCTGATCCATCGAAATTCTTACTCCCAATTGTTACCCCTGCAGAGGTCTTAAGTGTTACATAACCATAAGCAGTGTTAACTGTAGCTCCTGCCTTTAACTTCACAATGAACGTTACTGATGTTCGGTTACAGATACCATTTGTATTAGCATAGGCCTGTCCATTCGTTGTAATGTCCGTTTGCGCTTGTGCATTAGCATCAGCCTTACTGATCGTAGAGCTGAATTTTTTAGCTGCTACGGGATACCATACTGAGTCCGCGGCTGTATATCCTGTTGCACAAACAGGCAGGAACTTTTTACCCGTTGAATCATTATAATAAGTACAAACACCTACACGGTTAGCATATGTCTGCGCGCTATCTATGATACGTTGTTTTGCAAGCGCATTCGCGGCTAACTGACTAACGGTAGAAGTAAATGTCCCCGCTGGTACTGAATAAATAACAGCGACTGTTGTAGTAGTGCCAGTTGAACCACAATTATTTCTTGACACTGTTGCACTTGTGTCAATATTACTATATGTACAAACGCCTACACGATTGGCGTATGTCTGTGCACTATCAACAATTCGTTGCTTTGCAAGCGCATTCGCTGCTAACTGACTGACCGTGGACGTAAACGTCCCTGCTGGCACTGAATAAGTAACTGCGACTGTTGTTCCGGTACCACAGTTATTTCTTGAGATAGTAGCACTTGTGTCTATATTCTTATAAGTACAAACACCTACACGGTTGGCGTATGTCTGTGCACTATCAACAATTCGTTGCTTTGCAAGCGCATTCGCGGCTAACTGACTGACCGTGGATGTAAACGTCCCTGCTGGCACTGAATAAGTAACTGCGACTGTTGTTCCGGTGCCACAGTTATTTCTTGAGATAGTAGCACTCGTGTCAACATTCTTATAGGTACAAACGCCTACGCGGTTAGCGTATGTCTGTGCACTATCAACAATTCGTTGCTTTGCAAGCGCATTCGCTGCTAACTGACTGACCGTCGATGTAAACGTCCCCGCTGGCACTGAATAAGTAACTGCAACGGTTGTTCCGGTGCCACAGTTATTTCTTGATACTGTAGCACTTGTGTCTATATTCTTATAAGTACAAACGCCTACGCGGTTAGCGTATGTCTGTGCACTATCAACAATTCGTTGCTTTGCAAGCGCATTCGCTGCTAACTGACTGACCGTGGATGTAAACGTCCCCGCTGGCACTGAATAAGTAACAGCAACGGTTGTTCCGGTGCCACAGTTATTTCTTGAGATAGAAGCACTCGTGTCTATATTACTATAGGTACAAACGCCTACACGGTTGGCATATGTTTGCGCACTATCAATAATGCGTTGCTTTGCAAGCGCATTTGCAGCTAACTGGCTGACGGTAGACGTAAACGTCCCCACTGGCACTGAATAAGTAACGGCAACAGTTGTTCCTGTGCCACAGTTATTTCTTGATATAGTAGCACTCGTATCAATATTTTTATAGGTACAAACACCTACACGGTTGGCGTATGTCTGAGCACTATCAATGATACGTTGTTTTGCAAGCGCATTCGCTGCTAACTGGCTCACCGTGGAAGTAAACGTCCCAGCCAGCACTGAATAAGTAACAGCGACGGTTGTTCCGGTTCCACAATTATTTCTTGAGATAGAAGCGCTCGTGTCTATATTACTATAGGTACAAACGCCTACACGGTTGGCATATGTTTGCGCGCTATCAACAATACGTTGTTTTGCAAGCGCATTCGCTGCTAACTGGCTGGCTGTAGAAGTAAATGTTCCTGCTGGCACTGAATAAATAACAGCAACCGTTGTTCCGGTGCCACAGTTATTTCTTGAGATAGTAGCACTCGTGTCTACATTCTTATAAGTACAAACACCTACACGGTTGGCATACGTCTGTGCGCTATCAATGATACGTTGCTTTGCAAGTGCATTCGCAGCTAACAGACTAACCGGAGAAGTAAACGTCCCCGCAGGCACTGAATAAACGACTGCAACAGTTGTTCCGGTACTACCACAGTTATTTCTTGATATCGTAGCACTCGTGTCAGCATTACTATATGTACAGCTCCCATTTGCATTCGCATAAGCCTGTCCGTTATTAAGTACGTCTGCATGCGACAGGGAATCTGCCTGTGCCTGGCTTATCGGAGAAGTGTTTTTTCCATTGGCTACAACATACTTAACCGCAGATCCGGCACCTCCGGCACCACAGTTATTCCGGGCATATGTCGCGCTATCTGCTTTACCATAGTAAAGACACTGACCATTATTGTTGGCATTCAACTGCCCCCGGCTATTGAGTACTCTTCGTGCCATCGAATCTGCGTATATCTGGCTAACCGCAGTTGTAATATAACCCGGGTCTAATGTAAAACTGACTGTTGTGCCATAAGTCCCAGATTGTGAACAGTCGTTCTTAGTAAATACTTTTGTCATTTGCGCGCTATAGAACAACTGATAACAGGCACCATGCAAATTGGCAAATGCCTGCCCGCTGTCTGCGATCTCTTTTGCTGCCATAGAATCTGCCGCGGCCTGACTAACCGTTGAAATATATTTATTAGCAGGTACTTTATAAACAGTACCCTGATGGGTGACAAAATTTGCAGCACAATTACTTCTCTTAAAGGTAGCCATACGGAATTCATTTCCGTAACTAGCGGGACCAGCAGATACTCCACAATCAGCCACATTCGTTCCCGCATATTCACTATATGGAGCTGCTACACAATTCAGCATTGTAGCGGATTTAAATTTATCTGCCACCTTCCATATCTGTTTGAACTCTGTGGCTGACGCTGATATTACTTTTGTTGTATCAAAGATCAATGCATAGTCATTCCCTGATTTAACCAGAGGATTAGCCAGTAAAGTCACTTCTCCTACTCCGGCAGCAATGTTTCTTCTGCCAGAACGAATGATCTTCATTGCGATGTCATTGCCGGTGAATGGTGCACCGTCGCGATCTGTAAAGTAAATGTCCGGTGTACCACCTGTCAGTACATTGGCATCAATAGCGTAAAGTACTGCCGGTGCACGGAATGTAGCAATATCAGGAGTACAGTCATCACCACCGGTCTTTTGTTTAGAACCGATCAGGATCTCATCACCTGCAGCGAAATAATCATTGGCATTTATTCCATTGGTGATACGTCCCTGATTAATGTTAACACCATTCAGGACTACACCGATATTTTTATAGGCACCACTCATACCATCATATGTCCAGCCGGAAGGCCAGCTGAAATGATATTGTGGATCATTAAATTCATTTCTTGTACTGGACAATACCACATCACCTGTTTCAGCATCATATAACAGGTTACGCGCAGTTACCTGGCTACCCTTGTCAACTGACAATACACTGTCCAGGATACCATGACGGGTAATCACCTTGGTTGCTGCCACTGAATGATACAATGTTTCCTCCCTGTGATGCAGGCTGAGGATAGTAGGTATCAGCCAGAAAGGAGGCAATGAGAAAGAGAACAGAGCCGGGTTGATATTCAGGTTATAAGCGTTGGTCACTGAATGCTGTTCACGCATATCCATCATCAGCTCTACATCTTTCCCGATGGTAGCACTGCTGTCGATCGCTCCACTCGGATCAATCGTCATAACGGTGCTGTTCAGGTGTTTGAACTCAGACTGCTGGTTATCTACACGGTAATAGTTTTCGGTATAGGTGATGTACCCGAGAGAATCAGCTTCTCCATAAGTAGCCTGTGATTTCATTTTACCGTTCATATCATTGAGCTCCACTTTGAAGCCCTGGCTCAATCCGATAAAATGACGAACGTTAATCTTCAGGAAGTTCTGTAAGTCTGGTCTGAAACGTTTCTTCCCATCAGCCAGTGAAGTCATATCGACCAATGTCGGAAAGTCGTAACTGGTATAAAAGCAGGTCTCTGTAAATCCATTTGCAGAACGTACATTCTTTGCATGAATGGTACGCACCCTTACTTTGCTATAGCCAACAGAAGCTCCGGGGAATAAGGATTCTCCCAATGGGGCTTCCGTGTAACCCAGATTCATAGGCGCCAATGGAGCTATCTGTTCAAGATACTCAATCGGTAGTCTCCAGGGGTTCTCTTCTCCTCCCAGCATAGGTTCATAACTGGCCACACCACTACTGATTGTTTCATCAACCCCATTTACTGATCTGGTGGTCGTATACTGGTATTCCTGACCATATACAGACTCCCGCTGTTTGGCCATGGCATCCCAATGATCATAGATCTTCACTCTTTTGACACGGATACCACCGCCCATTTTTTTATAATAAGGACTGTTCAAACGTACAAGTGTACGACCTACGTCCACGGTCCTTGCCCATTGTTTGATTCTTGCGTTACGGTCAAAACTCATTACGGAGTTCATCAAATTATCAGCCTGAGAGAACAGTATTTTTACCGCATCTTCCAGTCCGATGTCATCTCCTACATCCGAACCAGGGTAAGCCTTGGACGGAAGGTTGAGACGCAGGTACTGGATAGCAGCTTTGGCCAGCGGACTGTATACACTGGTAGCCATATCAAGTTCACCGGAAGGACTGATCGCCTTTACACGAATCCAGATAGTATTGCCATTATTAAAGTAGCCGTACTTATTAGGATCGAGTGTCGCATAACAGGGTACATATTCTCCGCCACTACCAAACTTATCAGATGGCATATTTACAAACAAACGGAAATATACTTTCTCCAGCCCCTGCAGATAACGGGCATATACCTCTTCCTTACTGGACACTGCTTTCGGTACATTAATAGCGATGTACTGATTATCTACCAGTCCGTATAGATTATTACCTATATCACCCAGGTCTGTGGGTTCTTTTGCAGAGAATCCGGCTACTGTAAACATCTGAGTAGCCCGTTTATTCTGTACATAGGCATAATCATCACTCTCATAATCTACCTTAATACGGCCACCGGAGGGTAATATGATCGAATCCAATGTCCATGCAGCGGCGTTCCGGGCTGCCTGGGTGCTGTCCTGCACAGCATATGGAAAATCAGCGTTAGAAACTCCTGATGGATTCTGTGAGGATGGTTTATAGTTCCCCCAGCGATCGTAAGATTTTGCGTTATAGGTTGGATTTTTCGCGTTATAGTTAAACACGTAAGGATTCAGCTTCCCCTTATTGTTACCGTTGTAAGTAAACCATACTTTCTTTAAGGTGAGTTTACCGGAGTCGCTGAGTACACCATTCACCCCCATACACAACTCGTAGCTGTATTCAAAGTGTACTGTTTTTACAGGACGCGCTTTGGTGTTATATTTTTTGAAATCAGCTTTATTATAAAGGTTGATCTCATCCAGTTTACGTGTAGGATGACCTGCCAGGCGTACACCATCTTCGTTAATAGCGGCCATGTCTTTACGCTCGCTCATCTTAAAGGTGGCGATCATACTTTTAGACTCGATAGAGTTCAGATACCAGAGTTCTTTATCACCAGACACATAACTACCTTTATCATCCCGGTTGTCTGTTTTCAGACCTTCGTTATAATTCGCACTGTCTGCTGCTGGTACACGCCAGGCATAAGGATTCTTAATACCTGCTATTTTTGTATAATTAAATTTGATGGCGTTACCGGGATCATCATTGCTGATACCATCTCCTGTTAAATCCTGATAATCCGGAGACAGAATTCCTGTTAACAGGAATGAGTGTGCATAGGCTGGCATCAATTCACTGCTGAAGTAATGGTCATTCCCTTTAGTATTGTTGACCGTGTTATCTTCACCCGGCGTATATTTAACTAAACCAGCAACAGTATTACCATCTTTAGCATCTACAGAGAAGCTTGTTTCCTTCTGTTCAAAATTATATACCGGGATACCATATACATAGCGGCGGCCATCTTTATTCAAAACTTCTATCTCTGAAATATGATTTTGCTTGCGGAAATCATTTACTCTTTTTTCTCTTGATACTGTACTATCACCTACAACGAATGTATCTTTTGAGGGCATCAGGTACAGATTCCTTCCAGGAATGGATACAACTGACTGACTGGGATACATCCATTTCAAGGCCATTAATACATCCCCTCCGGACTGATAATATTCTATCTTCACATTATATACCTCACCTGCTACCAGGTTTACAAACGCAGTATCTGCCCGTGGTTTATGGTCATTAAACTGATCTATAAACAAAGAATCATTCAGGAATAATCTTACTCCATCATCACTGATAGTAATAATCTTGTATGAACCGGTAACATCTGCTTTCAGACGGCCTGTCCAGCGAACAGAAAAACCGGTATTTAAAGTAGGGGCACCAGTTGGTTTACCAACATTGATCGCTCCTTTATTAGGAAAGTCTATAAAAGTATCTACTCTGCTATATAGAAATTTCTGGAATCTCGTTCCACTGAAATATTCTCCATAGAACCCGTGTTTGTCGGCATCCAGTTCTGTAGGAAAAGTACTGCCACAGTTATTAAGGCTATAAGTATTCTCCTTATAATTCTCTATGTATTGGGTAAGTCCCGCAGTACTTGCCTCCGCGGCATTGAGATAAGAAATTACCTGTGTTCTTTTATCTCTTTTATCTTTGGTTGTATTACGCGCAGACAGCGTCTGCTGACCAATCAGTTCTTTATTGCTGTTATAACGGTTCAGCAGGTTTGATGTGGAGATATTCGGATCACTGCTACCTGCCTGGTTCAACGCTACCGATACGATGTCATCTCCTCCTATATTGTCATAAAATGATTTTGAGTTGATGGTCATTTCTCCGGGGTTACGGAAATAACTGGCTTCAAAAGTTCCACTGGAAGATTTGAAAGCAATATTCTTTGCCAGTGGATTTAAGGATAACCAGGGGCCTGATTCGGTGTAAGCGCTGGTAAAACCTATGTCTACACCAGGATGTACCATATCCCCTACTGCCAGATCCAGTCCTCCGCCCAATGTGCGGTCTTTGGTTTTTATGTAATGATCGTGTACATAACCGATATCACCTCTGTAAGCACGGAACATACCTCCCGTTCCTTCTCCTGACATAGCGAATACGTCGTAGGTATATGACGGTAAGGCGATGTTAGGTACCGCTGGTTTTTCCCTGTAAGGGATTTCTTTTTCCCGGTTATAATCCAATAATATAGCAGTATTCGTCTTAGCCCCCTGGAAATTCAGATATCCGTAAGCCGGTAATGATGAACGCTGATCTTCGGCCTTGATCTCCTGTTTGGCAACATATCCGCTAAGCGAAACACTTTTATGATAGACCTTGGTTTCCTGACCTATTTTTAGATTGAAACTGTATAACGTATTCGTAAACGGTAAAGTTATACCAGGTGTATAGGTAGGGGATGCAAAGGAGATTTTCGAACGGAAAGTCGCACTGTTATCCAGCGGACGGGCTTTAGTATTATTATCGGTGTTATCATATTGTTTTATCCCTGCCTCAATCTGGAGAGCTTTCATGCCTGATCTTGAATTAAAGGTAGACCCGACTCCCATACTCCCGCCCAGTCCTTTTCCATCCTTATCGTCCTCTTCATTCGTAACACAATCCAGCGATGCGCCTACAGTAACTCCATCCTGAGAACTGTTAGTCAGCGATAACTGACTCGTAAATTTACCCATACTGGAAGCACCTACGTTTATACTGGCATTTATACCGGACTCCAGGCCCCAGCCTTTGTAAGAATTATGCAGCACGCCCACACTAAGTCCTCCCTTCAACAACGGGTAACCCAATAACTCTGCAGTGGCACCTACTGTTACACCAATAGTTTTATTAGGCTTTATCGCCGAAATCTTCTGGATAGTATCTGTACCGTTAAAGTCGTCCGGTAAACCACGAAGGTTACGTGTAATCGTACCCGGGTTAATATTCCATCCTAATCCTACCCAGCTGGCTTCCTGATCCATTGTGATCCCACTGCTGTAACCCAGTGCAATTGGATATCCACCTACATCTATCAACGGGATGCTATAATTAAAATCTCCGCTGAACAGGTCTACCATGTTATCACTGTTCACAGAGTGGAAAGCCTGGCTTTCCGGTTGTGTAGGACCACCAAGATCGTCTGCATGAGAAGACACCGGCTGTTTTAATTTTCCTTTAATGCTATTATCCAGCACGGATTTAACACCACCACCGAATACAGGATCCACTATTTTTTTTGCAGGTACACTGCTACTTATAATTGGTACACGGGGGAAAGAAGATCTTCCAACACCCAGTGCATAAGAGGGGATAATTGTTTCAAAATAGAGCAAAGCCAGCATTAAAGAAGCTATCGTCTTCTTACCTTTCGCAGCAAGTTCCAGTATCATCAGGTACTATATTTATCGTTCGTTTATTATTGTTGATCGCCGGTATAAATGAATTTCATATACCAGTATTCCTGTCTGGAATTGAATAATCGTAACAGGTAATGCTGTTGGCTGGTCAGTAAATGATTACCAGGTTTTATATTCAGCAGGTTCTCACCTGCTTTCAGTTTTAATACGCCTGTTTTCTTTACCGCATTCTGCTCATCCTGAGCAATGATCTCGTACCCAATTGTCGTATCTCCGGCCACATTATTATAGCTGAACGGTAATATGTCCTTACAGGTAAAGACGGTTGCGTCTAATCCCTTTCTTAGCTGTATATATGCCTCTGATAATACTTCCGTTTTAACAGGTTGTACACCTTTCACCCGAAAAGTCCATACGTCTGTTTGCGCGGCAAACTGATTACCATTATTTGCCGTGACTGTCCAGGCATAACGCTTAGCCGTATCCAGTGCCACTGCCGATACCGGATAGTTTACAAACATATTCCTGTTATGCGCAGAGCGGAAAACAGGTATGTTCTGCTGTACAGCTTCTGCAGGAGATTGCCCTGTACGTAGTTCCACGAGTACCATATCATAGTTCAGATCATTGAAAATAGTAATCGGAGCAGGTGGTAACCACGTGAACTGTGGTAAGTTCGTTTCTGACAGACTCTGGTCTGCAGGGGTATTTAATAACGGAGGGCTCACCGGTTCAACAGAGAAAGGCAGACAGTCTTCCGCTACCAGATTGCCCACATCTCCGCTTTGCTGGATCACATTATAACAGGCGAGGTAAGTACCGGCGGTAAGTAAGCCATTAGTACTTCTGTCGGCCACAGAAGAAAGATATTCGTAAGCAACAGGCATCACATCACCTATCTGGATCTGTTTAGCCCCTTTGTTTAAAATAATTGTACGGGAAATTCCTGTCAACACCGGTTGATTGGTGTGGGCATCAGTAATACGCAATTCTATCCTCACGCTGATAGCGGAGGCAGAAGCTGATACCAGCAACATATTCCACAATTGTGCTTTTTGCATCACACCCGTGGGTGGCACCTGCACTGTCATGTTCACTTGTCCCATTACCTGCACTGACAGCAGGCATAATAACCAGAAAAAATGTCTCATTTAAAATATTTTAGTATAAGTAACTCTGCCTGTATTATTTGAAACCAATCGCTTATTTACGCCGGGGATAAACCCTTTGTCTGCCATCAGTTCTATTTGCCCAAGGTGGGGAATATTCATTCTTACATTACCGGTATAACCGATCTGCTGTATATTGTACACTGTCTGCTGACTGTATTTTAATCCTCCACCAGCATCCAGCCATCTATTGATCTTATATTGTACATTACCATCCACTCCATACAATTCATATTCGCTGTTCAATGCCGCAGAAGCTGTACCCTGTAAAGTGAGCCGCCCCAGGAACATCACATGATTCAGGAGTACATTTTTAGTATTAAAGTATACAAAGCCGCTATCCGTCTGACGATTGTAGAACTGTGTATACGACAGTATTGTATTCATGGTGATGCCATGGTATTTATAAAAGTGACTGAGGGAAGCTACCAGGGTATAGAATAGATTTTCCACGTAGTTATTATCACTCAGTTTGGTCAGCTGAGAACTTGGAAAATAACCAACAGAGATCACCGGCCATTTCTTCATTCGCAGTGTTGCCTGCAGACTTTTGAAAACAGTATTACTACGGTAGTCCGCCTGCTGATACTGACTGGTGTAATCATTCTGCCTCACCGAAGCTGTAATGGTGAGCTTTTGTTTAAAGAAAGGCTGATCCACCCGTACTGACCATGCCGTTTGTGCAGAACCGGTAGTATACATACTGAACGACTGAAACCCTGCTCCCATCACCTTGTATACAGCATTGATCCTTGTACCCGTAACAGGTATAAAGGAAAATCCCTTTACAGCATAGGCTTCGTTAGAATGGTCATTAAAATGGAATAAACTGTTTTGTTTATTCTCCCGATAATAAGGAAGGGATGATTTAGCCACTTCTCCCGTGAAGTATGTATTTTTAGTCAGCTGCCAACGTCCTTCCAATGCCATTCCCATCAGATGATAATCCGGAGTGGAGGCGCTATCCGCAGAAGTATTCAGATTATACAACTGTTTCTTACCGGTATAATAAGTGAAAATCAGGTTATTGCCTTCCTTCATACCAATACCTACTCTGAACAGATTCAGGTATTGTTTCGGACGGTTACTGTTCACGATATAATTTCTGAACCGGTAATCTATTACACCTGTAGCAACTGCTACGTAATAAGAAGGATTATATTCGAGCTGTACACCCTGGATACTGATATCTTTCGCTGTCAGTTCTGAGTAATTTACCATCGTCCTTCCTATACCAAATGATTTAATTGCCAGCAGTGTTTTATATCCTTTTGGTAGCACAGTATCCGGCAGGTCCATTGCGTGCAGCTTATCCGCCAGTTCTTTATTGTTCCTGCTGTTCATTACAGCGCTCGTAAGGTCCTCTTTTTCGCCTCCCAGTTTCTTTTGCTTTTCCCTGTATTTCTGCTCCATCCCGTTCCATTCTTTCTCAAGAGAATCCAGCTGTTTGCTTTTTGCAGCATATTGGTCTTCAAAGTGCTGCAGATTTGTATCTGAAGGTAATTTCTTATAATGCAGCAATGCATTGAGATCCGGCTTTGACAAAGAATCAAAAGACGGAGCCTGCGGAGTCTTATATAATTTCCGTTCCCTCTCTTCTACAATACGCTGTAATTGTGCAGGAGAAGACAACCAGCCTCTGAGCCTGGAGATCTCCATGGATTTCACATCCATCTGTTCCTTGTACTGTTCCAGTTCCTGCAACTGGAGATTACGCCCTGCATCATAACTCTGTAGTTTATTCAGCAGCATACTTTTGAAATCGCGGTTAGTATACTGAAGATTAAGTCCTGTAATATTTCTGAACATTGCAGAATTCCCCCTGGTAGTTGAAAAGGCTACACGAACCGGATACTGATCTTTTACTGTAATATCCAGGTAAGTTGTTAATGTATGCTGGTATACATCTTTCTGCTGATAAGGCGTATCAACACCTGACTGGTAATAGAGATCGTACATCACATTACCGTGGACCGTCAGCCATGGTTTCCTTAGTACGGCTACCTTAGGCTTATGATAATTAACCTCTTTAATAAGGGGGATTAACGCAAAAGTATTCCCGCTATCTGCAGCAAGCAGATAAGACACATTCCCGGATGACTGCTGTATACCTCTTGGGAAAACCAATATCTCGCCTTTACCACCAGTAGCATGTAAAATGGTACTACGTTGTAACTGGGCATAGCTATTTAAGCCCCCTGCCAGGAAGAGGAATAGTATATAAATATGTTTATTCAAATTATTTAATAGTCGGCATTAAATACAAAACGGTAAGAGCATTACATAAATAATCAGGAGAGAATATCTCCATAAGTAATAAGGATTTAACTAAATAATAAAAAGAAGTCCAATATAAATATGATCGAAATTTTGTCCCCGGAATTGATTAATAGTCAAATTGATTCAAGGCGTTTACAAACATTATGCCCTGCAAATGTAATCCGTTGAAAACATATTTCAAAGCTTTCATACAAATTTAATTTATCATGTTACATTTCCTTTATGCAAGATTTATTTGCGTAACCAAAAGGTTTCATTACATTTGTAACCGAAAGGTTTCATATTATGAGAAGAGATGTATTTCAGGCTATAGCAGACCCAACGAGAAGGGAGATTATCCATTTAGTAGCCAGACAATCATTGACACAAAATGCAGTCGCTGATCACTTTGATATCAGCAGACCTGCCGTATCCAAACATATAAAAATACTGACAGAATGTGGCCTGATTGTGATTAAACAACAGGGACGGGAAAGGTATTGTGAGGCACAACTGAAGCAGCTAAACGAAGTATCTGCCTGGATAGAACAATACCGCGAATTCTGGACCAGCAAATTAGATGCATTAGGAAAATTCTTAGAAGAGGATAATCGCATACCAATAAAAAAAACTAAACGCAGATGAAACAAGAACCATTTGTAATAGAACAGACTTATAATGCACCTGTTGAAAAGGTGTGGCAAGCCATTACTGATAATGATCAGATGAAACAATGGTATTTTAAGCTCGATGAATTTAAACCTGAAGTGGGTTTTGAGTTTGAGTTTACAGGCGGAAGCAAAGACGGTCCAAAGTATACACACGTATGCAAGGTAACTGAAGTAATTCCCGGTAGGAAACTTACCCATACCTGGACATACAAAGATTATGAAGGACATTCTTATGTAACCTGGGAATTATTCCCGGAAGGTGATAAAACAAGGTTGAAATTAACCCATGTTGGATTGGAAACATTCCCGCAGAACAACCCGGATTTCGCAAAAACAAGTTTCGAAAAAGGCTGGACTTTCATCACCGGTACTTCTCTGAAAGGTTTTGTAGAAAAAAATTAATGGTATAACAGCTATATGGAGTAAGGGAGATTATCTCTTGCTCCTTTTTAACCTCTCTTTTATTATTCTTCTCTTTTTTTGATAAATCTCTATTATCAGCTTTCCCCTACATCGTTATTACAATGTTAATTATTGTTAATGTTAGAAAATAAATTAATTAAATTATATATTTGAAATATATAAGATTCATTTAAGGGGAAATATCACGCGTTAAAATTGGACTCAAGGGTTACGAATGAATAATGTATAGCAATCTGCCTATTAGCGAATCACTGTACCTATAAACCAAGATCAAAAATTCTATTAAAATGAAAAAACTTGCCCTCGTAATTTTATTACTGATGTCTACGTCGATGTTATTTGCTCAACAAAGCATGAATGACAGTATGTATGATGCTGTCGTAAAAGGGGACACAATAGCGATGAAGGATTTTATAAACAGAGGTGTTGATGTAAACCTCATTATAAAACAAGGATTTGTTGAGGCAAACCTGATCATTACTGCTGTCTATAATAAAAATGCGGACGTAGTGAAATTACTGCTGAGACATGGTGCAGATGTAGACCTGGACGATGGTTTTGGTGCTACTGCCCTGATGTATGCCGTAAGTAATGCCAATGTGGAACTGGTGAAAATCTTACTGGACGCGGGGGCAGATCCTGCACTTAAAGATAAAACGGGTAATAATGCTTTCTCCAATGCCAAGGTGGCGAGGAATAAAGAGATTACCAAAATGCTGAATGAGAAGAAAACGAATGGTTAAATATAAAAAATCCCCGGTGTATGATACACCGGGGATTTTTTTATTAAGCGGATGCCTCAAAGCCGGTATCTACCAGCCAGTCTCCACTATCTGCAGCCTGCGTGGCTAATTCATCACAACGGTTGTTTAAAGGATTTGATGCATGCCCCTTCACCCAGGTAAATTTAACCTGTTGCCTTTTATAGGCAGGAATAAACCGCTGCCACAGGTCTTTATTCTTTTTATCCTTAAACCCGATCTTTACCCAGTTCCATAACCAGCCCTTTTCAACACTGTTTACTACATATTCACTATCTGTAAAGATGCGCACATTCAATCCGTCCTTCTTCAGGGTTTCCAGCGCAACAATCACCGCCAGCAACTCCATACGGTTGTTGGTAGTCTTGCGATACCCCTGTGATAATTCCTTACGGACACTATTCCACATCAACACTATTCCATAACCACCAGGCCCGGGATTTCCGCGCGAAGAACCATCCGTATAAACAATAACTTCCGACATAGCGCGCAAAGATAATATCTACACCTGAAAAACACCCAAATTAAAACCAGCTTCTACCGGCGCCTGATTAGCAGCCGTAATACTGGCGGATAATATTTTACGTGTATCCGCAGGGTCTATGATCTCATCCACCCATAAACGCGCTGCTGCATAGTATGGAGTAGTCTGTGTATTATAACGCGCCATAATATCCGTTAACAAACGATTTTCTTCTTCCGGTGTGATCAGCTCACCCTTTGCTTTTAAGGAAGCTACCTGAATCTGTAACAGTGTTTTGGCAGCCTGCTCCCCTCCCATTACCGCTATCTTTGCATTAGGCCATGCATAGATGAAACGGGGATCATATGCCTTGCCACACATCGCATAGTTGCCTGCGCCATAAGAGTTACCTACTATCACCGTAAACTTAGGTACTACAGAATTAGCCACTGCATTCACCAGTTTAGCGCCATCCTTGATAATACCGGCATGCTCACTGCGACTACCCACCATAAACCCTGTTACGTCCTGTAAGAATACCAGCGGGATCTTCTTCTGGTTGCAGTTCATGATAAAACGGGCCGCTTTATCCGCACTGTCGTTATAAATGACACCTCCCATCTGCATCTCTCCTTTCTTACTCTTCACAATCTTGCGCTGGTTAGCTACAATTCCCACTGCCCAGCCATCAATGCGGGCATATCCACAGAGAATACTTTTACCGTAATCTTCTTTATACTGATCAAATTCAGAGCGGTCTACAATACGGCCTATCACGTCCAGCATATCATAAGGACGGGTACTGTCTTCCGGAATGATGCTGTAAATCTCTGTAGGATCTTTTTCAGGCGGTGCTGATGCAATACGATCAAATCCTGCATCCGTTGGATGCCCGAGTTTACCAATGATCTTTTTGATATGGTCCAGACATTCTTCGTCTGTTTTGAATTTATAATCTGCGATACCGGAAATCTCTGTATGGGTAACTGCTCCTCCTAACGTTTCGGCATCTACGGTTTCCCCTATAGCGGCTTTCACCAGGTAGGGCCCCGCAAGGAATATAGAGCCGTTCCCTTCCACCATCAGTACTTCATCACTCATAATAGGCAGATAGGCACCACCGGCCACACAGCTGCCCATAACAGCGGCTATCTGGGTAATTCCCATAGCGCTCATGCGGGCATTGTTGCGGAAGATCCGGCCGAAGTGTTCTTTATCAGGGAAAATCTCATCCTGCATAGGCAGATATACACCGGCGCTGTCTACAAGGTAGATAACAGGCAGACGGTTCTCCATCGCTATTTCCTGCAGACGAAGGTTCTTTTTACCGGTGAGCGGGAACCAGGCCCCGGCTTTGACAGTCATGTCGTTGGCCACGATCATACACTGACGGCCGCTTACATAACCAATACCACCTACAGTACCTGCCGCGGGGCAACCACCATGTTCTGCATACATATCATATGCAGCAAAGGAGCCTATTTCTGTAAAATCAGTGTTTTTATCCAGCAGATAAGCAATACGTTCACGTGGGGTTAATTTTCCTTTTAATCTTACTTTTTCGAGGTTCTTTTTGCCTCCGCCCTGTTCAATAACGGCGAAACGTTGTTTAAGGGTGCTGAGTGCCCTGCGCATGGCATCTTCATTCCTGTTCATGTCCAGTTGCTGTGTATCCATATGATTGTTTTTGGTTCGGACCCGTGGGATCAGCACTCAAAATAAGGAAAAACACACAATTATGGATTTAATTGCAGGGTAACTCCGCGGGAATAGTGGCAGAAGTGCTATCTGCCTCGAATAAACGTTTGGCATAAATCAGCCTTTCCTGGTAATACCGGCTGTTGGTGATATCAGTGATATTCACGCCCTGATCGCTGGAATGGATCATGAATATTTTACCGTCTTCTACTTTGTAGACACAGCCAACATGACTTATTTTTTTCTTTGAACGTCTGCGACCGGAGAAAAAGAGCAGGTCTCCGGGAGAACAGGATGCTGTAGTAATAGTTTGTCCCAACTGCCCGATATCGGTAGCCCTGCGGGGTAAAATCCATCCTATATGTGAGAATCCGTATTTAATCAGGCCACTGCAATCGAACCTGTCAGGACCAATAGCCCCTCTTCTATAGGGTTTGCCCAACTCAGATTCCAGGACTGAGAGCATATGATTAATATTGTTACTATCGCTGGCACTGATAGAGATCGTGTCTACATCAGGTGCTAAGTATGCGGCTGGCAAGGATACTACCTTCTTTTTCTTCTTGTGGAAGATAGAGATATGGTGTCTTGTTTTCTCCTTATTCTTTTTTTTCTCTTTCGCCTGAGCAGTTGAAAGCGTAAGGAAAGATATAAAAATTACTAATTTCTTCATTCGAGCACATTTTTACCACAAAGTCCCGGCGCCCACCTCTTTAAATCCAAAATCCTGTTCCGATAATGTCCGAATCAACCTGAAAGCCCCCATTGTACTATCTATCTGAGGAACTCCCTCTCCTTCCTGTAAAAAAGAGAACACTTTATTTTCTGCCAAAATTCCTTTGTTCGTGATTTTTACTTGCAACAAAGGTGCAATATTATTGGGATATTTTAAATTGAATTGATGATAAGTTGCAAAATTACCTAAACTATAAGCGATTAATTTCTCCTTATATAACTCCATTCCCCTTACTACATGGGGACCTGAGCCTATTACGAGATCGGCTCCGGCGTCTACACACATGTGAGAAAAATGCCTTACATCACCACGATCCTGTCCGAAGAAAATCTCTCTGCCCTTTGGCGTATGTTTTTTAGAAGCGCCTTCTCCTCCCCCATGAAAAAAGACAACCAATACATCACACAGCGGACGCAGTCCTGCAATGGTAGCCTTTACCAGAGAATCATCATTCAAATCAAGACAATTATTATGCGGAGCAAAAGAGGCAAAGCCAAATTTGGTATTGCGGACGGTGAGTGTATCTACAGGATGTTGTGGTACACCACTGGTACGGATATTATTCTTTTCCAGGAAATCCAGCGTGTGCTCAACTCCTTTCATTCCAAAATCAAAAGAGTGATTATTGGAGATGTTCAGGTAATCGAAGCCGGCTTCTTTATAAAATTGGGCATATTTCAGCGGGGTACGGAAAGCGAAACACTGATTACCCCCACACTGCTTGTATAAGGGAGCATTGTCGGACACTGCACTTTCCAGGTTGCCTATACGAAGATCTGTAGATTGCAATAGTGTCATTGCCGCCTGCAGAATATTTCCTTCGGTATCTCTTGGTAAAAAATAAGTTGATGGATAACTTGATCCAACCATTAAATCTCCTACTATGGAGATGCTGATCGTATCGGTTTCAGGCTCATGAGCAGCCTGAGTTATTTCCTTTCTTACAGGTAATTTTTCTTTTATTTCAACTCTACCTAAAAATATGGGAGAAATGACTGCTAATCCCATTACGTTGAAAAAGAAAATCTGAATTTTATTTTTTCCTAAAGTTGCTTTTTGCACGGGGGGTCTTATGCTGATTTAATATAATATCGCAAAAATAGCTGAATTCAGGGAGATGAGATAGCGGTCAGGTAGAGGCTATCCTGACCGCTTTTTAGTTGTTACTGATTATGAGACATTTATTACTACAGACTATTTTTTCTTGTAGTCACTTTGTAGTCATTTCACAAATGAGATCGTATGCTTTTTTCCATCTTTTACGATTGTGAGCCAGTAAATGCCCGCAGGTAAATTGGATACGTTTATTGTATTGTTAATAACTTTTTTGTTGATAACTATGATTCCATTTGCATTTGTGATTTGAACTTTTATATTGTCGAGATCGAAGGGTGCTTTTAATGTTAACTGATCACGTACAGGATTAGGATATAACGATAATTTCTCCGGTGTTTTTTCTGTATTCGCTATTCTTGCACCATCTGTTTTTGTAATGCGGAACCAGTTGATATTCCATCCTCCTGCCTGTGCGTAAATGCCTACGTTGTACGTACCAGCGTTAACGGTAACATTGTGCGAGATGGTTGTCCAGTTCTGCCAGCTGCCGGTAGATGGTATATCCAGATAACCGAGTATAATGCTTCCTGCATTTAAATCCATAGATAACCTGCCACCACCGCTTAAACTGGCTACACGGTATTCTACTTTGTAAGTACCTGTAGTGGGAAAGTTAATATTGTTATAGGCAAGCCAGTCGCCGGTATCAATAGCGCCTACATTCTGACCTCCATCAGTATCTGTGGTGGTCTCCGTAATAATGCCAGCCATGGAGCTGTAGTTTTCTGCCTGGATGAAAGTACTGCTTCCGGTAGTTGTTTTGATAATTTTCAGAGAAGTGGTGAGATCATTAAAACTATCATCCACCAGACAGCCATCATCTGCTGTTTTAATGACAGTGGCTCCTGAGAAGTTATCATCTGCGTATAGCGTTACAGTATAGCCGCTTTGTACCCTTAATGAAGAGATATCATTATTCAGAATTCCTTTTGCCTGTAGCTGTGCGAGTGTATACGTTCCCGGTGCCAGGCCAACGGCAGTACCTGCATAGTTACAATCTTTGTAGAATGTGGCTACTGCACTGCTGTTACCCCCAAAAATTACCTGGTATTGGGCGCCTGTGCAAACAAATGTACTGGCCTGGTCATCGTATGCATAACTGTAGGCATCCGGGCAGGCGGCTTTGAAGAACTGCGAGTAGGAAGTCGGTTTACAGATGACAGGATCGTTGTAGGCATTGGTACAGCAGTAGATATCCGAATGGAATTTGGAGCAGGCGCTGAGACAGCCGACTACCTTTCCGGATGAATTCACGGTCTGTAATTCTGTAGGGCAACCCAGATTGAGGTCTATGGGGCAGCCTGCCGGTTTATCCGTGTACTTTGTACTGGGAACAGTAGGTGTAAATGTTCCGGGAACAGGGAGGATCTGCATGGGCAGGTTGAAACCATCTACCAGGCTGATATCATAAAAATCCTGGTTCAGGTAGCCGTTGAATTTGATCTCCGCCAGCGTGGATGGAGTACCGGTTAATCCGTTGCAATAAAGCCCGTTTCCGCAGCTACCGGTTTCGCAGGTGCCATTGCCGTTGGCATCGAAGTTACAGCCTGTACGGCCCCAGAAACGGCCTTCCCAGCCTAGCGGGAAGCTGCTGATGGTTTTACTGGCGCCTACCTCCAGTCTGAACCCGCCGTTTTCCGGGTTTACAGGTACCCATACACCGGGAGATGTCTGCAGTTTGCCTTGCAAGCCTACCCAGATGACCTGGTCCGACTGATTAATTAAAGTAACTGTACGCTGGGCATGGGCAAAGAGAGTTGAGAGCATAGCAATAGCTATGATGGTCATTTTGAGAGTTTTCATAGAGAGGGTTTTTAATTAAGAAAAAAAATATGACCGGTAGAGGAATCCCGGTTATTTTGAGATTTATAAATCGTGGGTTACAGTTGCACATATGCTATTATGGACAATAACGTACCAGGCTTGCCGTGAACTTCGCAAGCTGGTCAAATATACTAATTAATAGGAAAATCAGAGGAATGTTATCACAGCATAGATTTGCAGATGTTGTTGATCATAAATACACTGTATCTGACTGTTTAGTTCTCTGATTTAGCTTTGGAATATGGGTTCAGCATTTATTTTTCAATTTAACTTCACCTGATATTCACGTCAGATAAGGTGTATTTATTGATCAACAACATCTGGCGCGAAGATTATGTAATCACTGAGTCACTATCAATCAGAGGTCCATATCGTACCGTTCTTCGGAT
The DNA here is from genome assembly GCF_900110995.1 of Chitinophaga sp. YR573. GTDB lineage: Bacteria > Bacteroidota > Bacteroidia > Chitinophagales > Chitinophagaceae > Chitinophaga. The sequence goes on along the minus strand of NZ_FOJF01000002.1, from coordinate 1,451,409 downwards.
AATTGTTGTCCGTACATGCCTAATTGTTTCTCTCCGGTTTTACGGAAACCGGTTTTTTTGAACAGGTTAGTAGCGACTTCCTGTTTATTAGTCGTCAGCAGGTATACTTTCTGGAATCCTTTTTCACGGCAGAAGTCTAATGCCTCATTCAGTAGCTTTTTACCTAAGCCCATCTGACGGAAATCTGGATGTACCAGGTACCATCTGATCTGTACTACATACCTGGAAAAGGCAGATACCACAATAGAGCCGATGATCTGTGTTCCATGTAATGCCAGGAATACCTGATCTTTAGCGGCGTTGTAGGTTTCCAGAAATTCGTAGAAGGCTTTGCACACACTGGTTTCGAAAGCCAGGTTAAAACCTGCCTCTTTTGCATAGAGGGAACCGTGCAGGTAAATGAGATAACCGGCATCCCCTGGCAATAACTGCCGGCGGAATGTGATATCGTTGCTGCTAAGCGGACTTTCTTCCGACAGGATATGACGGATCGTTTTCATGGCCGCTGCCAGCCCTTTCTGCTGATCATCTGCCAAAGGGGTAAGCAATTCCTTTATTTGCGTGTTAGATTGCTCTTCCAGGCTTTCCAGGAGCTTTTTCCCTTTTGCGGTGAGCTGCAGGAACCAGGTACGGCCATCCGCGGTAGATTTTCGCTTAGACACAAGATGGTTACCTTCGAATGTTTTTAACATCCGACTGAGGTATCCTCCATCTATTCCCAGTGTTTCCACCAGCTTACCAGCGGTGATTTCTTCTTCCTGTCTTACTTTTACCAATACACGTAACGCGGATAAAGAGATGCTGCTTTCTGATATATGGCGGTTTAACAACTCAACCAGCCCTGTATAGTACCCATTAAAATCACTAACCTCCTGCACAACTTCAAGATTCACTGACATGTCCCTAATTTTCAACAAATTTTAGAAATACATTTGATAAAAGCAACTATGTATTTGATTGAATCAAATAAAAGTTTGGGGAGATTGGTAGGAAGGGGGTAAAAAAAATACCCCACACTTTCGGTGTGGGGTATTTTTTTATGAGGGTTTTATAGGGCCTGCGGCCCTATGACCCGTTTATAAATATTATTATTTGATAGTTGCTCTGACAGCTTTTACCTGTGCGGTGGTAATAGCGGGAGCCTTGTTACCGAAGCTATTGCGGACGAATGTAAGTACGTCCGCTATTTCCTCATCCTTCAAAGTTGCCTGTGAAGGCATAGGATTGGAGTAATACTCCCCTTCTATCTCCACATCCTCATTCAGCCCAAGCAATAATACCTTAATAAGCTTTGTCTTATCACCCAGTACATACTTCGTTTTAATCAGCGGAGGATTCATCCTGGGAACACCTGTGGCATCTGCCTGGTGGCAGGTAGCGCAGATATTCTTATAAAGGACTTTTCCTCTTGCAATTGAAGCTGTTGTACCCGCAGGTGCCTGTTTCTTTACCTGTGCCTCGGCAGACATGGCCATGACTACCATCAAACCTGCCATTAAAATTTTCTTCATCTTACTTAGCCTTATAAACAACCCTGTAGATTGTTCCTTTTACATCATCAGATACATAGAGAGAGCCATCAGGGCCCTGTGCCAGTCCACATGGGCGGTGCAATGCCTGACCCGGAGATTTAACCGGGGCCGGTCCTGCAAAACCGTCTGCAAACACTTCCCATTTACCGGAAGGCTTACCATCTTTAAAAGGCACAAATACTACAAAGTAACCTGCCTGGTCTTCAGGAGTACGGTTCCATGAGCCGTGGAAGGCAATAAAAGCCCCATTACGGTACTTTTCAGGGAACTGGGTACCTGTATAGAATAATAAGCCGTTAGGCGCCATATGAGCCGGAAAAGCAACTACAGGATCTTCTGCACCTTCACCAGCTGTTTTGATACCATCTCCACCATATTCAGGAGCCAGCATTTTCTTATGTTGTTCAGGATCATAGTAGATATAAGGCCATCCACAGTCAGATCCTTTCTTTACGGCATACATACATTCTGCCGGTAAATCAGCAGATTGTTTTTCAGTGTACAGGTCCGGGAACAGATCATGGAGCTGATCACGGCCATGCTGCATTACAAACAGCTGGTTTTGCTGCTGGTTCCAATCCAGGCCTACTACATTACGTAAACCGCTGGCATAATGAACGCCATCGCCATAGGTCTGATTTGCCTTATCCGCTTTAAACTGCCAGATACCTCCCGCAGAGTCCAGCACCGGACATGGTTTCATCCCCATTGAACCTTTGCTTCTGTCTTTCTCCTGGCAGGAGTTGGAGTAAGCACCTATGTTCACATAAATGTTACCGTTGTTATCCAGTGCCAGTGATTTGGATTCATGCTGATGACGGTCGATTAAACCGGTGATGATCTTCTCCGGAGTCTCCATGTTGATCACATGCTGTTTGGCATCCAGTTTATAACGGAATACTTCCGTATTGGAAGAAGCGTACAGGTAGCCGTCTTTTATAACAATGCCTGTACCTCCGTAATTACCAAAGCCGGTTTGTTTGTCGATTTTACCATCACCGTTGGTATCCTGTAAGAAGAGAATGCCTTTGCCATCTTTGACCCTGTCCAGCTTTACATAGATTTCCCCGGAAGAAGTAACCGCAATGTGACGGGTGTGTCCGAGACCCTCAATAGCCCTTAAAGCGCCAAAACCAGTGGGCAGTTTCAATCCGGCGTTATCTGCATCCGTTTTAACGGGAGTTTCAGTTGTGCCGGGTTTGCCTGGTCCGCCGGTGTATGCATAGGAAGTTGAAATACTGGCAGTTGCAATAACAGCCAGCATAAGCATCTTGCTCATTTTGTACATAAACATGGTTATTAATAAAGATTGTGATTAAAGCCAAAGCCAAATTACGAAATACCAGGGGCTTAAAACAAGTCGGCTTACTATTTATTTGATGAGTGGAGAGGATCAGTTTAGTACGGTTAAAACAGGAGTAAAACATAGGCTGCTGCTGGCATTTAAGACACGAAAAAGAGATGACCTGCCATAGCAAGCCATCTCTTCATTCGGTTTTTCTCCAGATATCAGAACCCGGGGTTCTGTACCAGTTTGCTGTTACGGTTCATTTCATCCCTTTGTATAGGCATAAAATACATCTTGTCCAGCCATAACCGGTTTTCATTTACCAGTGTTACAGGTGTGTAGGTATAGTCATAACTAGTAGGATCATACTTGTATAAAGTTACCTTGCTGCCTGCTTTCAGCTTGCCGGTCACATTAATGCCCTTCAGAGAACGGCCTACAGTAGCTGGGGCTATCATCCAGCGGCGTACATCGAAGAAACGCTGCTCTTCAAATACCATCTCAATTTCACGCTCGTGCTGATATGCTGCTTTCAACGCTGCGCCTGAAGCCGTAACAGCCGGCATACCGGCACGGGTACGGATAACATTCAGGTTGGTACGGGCTTCATCTTCCTGACCCAATTCTATACAGGCTTCTGTATAATTCAGGATCACTTCCGTATAGCGGAAGAACGGGTAAGGTACCTCCTGGCGGAAATACTGTGCGTCCACCGCAGGATCAATGAATTTCTTGATATAGTAACCGGTGAAACTACCGTTCCAGTCCTCCACAGGACCCTGACGGGTATCCAGTCCGGGATTAGGAACCACCTTCTGGTTATCCGCATCCCACACTTCATAAGAGCCTGCCTGCACCTGATTAGCCGGGTCTTTGGCCGTTACATCTGAAGGACGCTGGCGCCAGTTGGCCCCATCATAAAGAATGGTAGCATAAAAACGCGGGTCGCGGTTGATATATGGATTCGCTTTTTGCCCGGTCTTGTTCCAGTCGAAAGCTGTACCATCACTCATCTCGTAATCGTCTACCAGCAACTGCGTAGGTGTATTACCGGACCAGTTATGATAACCGTTTAAGCCATTGTACAAGCCAATCTGTCCACCGGCTTCGGATTTGGCATTCACAAAATAACGGGAGAAAATGCTTTCACTGTTATCTTTCAGGAACATCGCCTGGTAATTAGCGCTGGCCTCAGTAGCACTGGCAGGGTTTGGAAATGCCAGGGAGTAAACACCAAGATCTATCACCGCCTTTGCTGCATCTTTTGCTTTCTGCCAGCGTGCCGTACGGTCGCCACTGGGGTAACCCAATACTTCCGGTGTTGCTGCCGCTGCTATAATGGTAGATTTTGCTTTGGCAGTGGGAAGATCGTGCAGGTCGCTGGCCGCATATAACAGGATACGTGATTTTAATGCCAGTGCACCGCCTTCATTAGCGCGACCTTTTACAGACACGCCTTCTGTGCCATGCAGATAACGCGCAGCAGAATCACAGTCCTTCGTGATGTGGTCCACACATTCTGCAAAGGTATTGCGGGCTTTTGAATAATCGTTGTTATCCAGTGTGTATATAGAATCAATCAATGGTATGCCACCGTATGCGCGTAACAGTTGGTGATAGTAAAAGGCACGCAGAAAGTATACCTCTCCCCTTAACCTGCTTCCTACCATGGCTTTATCAAACGGTACTTTATTCACGTTGGCAAAGAATACATTACAGGCACGGATACGCTTGTACATTTCGCCCCACTGGAATGTTCCCCTGTTGGTAACATATTCGGCGTCAGTTGGGCTGATGGTACCTTCTACCATGTTTTTGAGGCCGTAGTTGTGGGTGAACATGGTTTCGTCTGTGGCAGAGGCTAACATGGTTTCCAGGAAACCACCACTGCTGAGGCCATTGTATATTTCATTCACGAATGCTTCTGTTAATGCGGGATCACTCCATACATCATCTGTAGTAGCTTCGCCCAATGGCTTTGTATTCAGGAAATCAGTTTTACAGGCACCTGCTGTAAGCAGTGATGCGCAGGTAAGACCAATGTATATTTTTTTGATTAGCTGTTTCATACCTTGCTTACTTAAAAAGTTAATGTAAAGCCTGCATTGATGACCCTTGATTGCGGATAGTACTGACCGTTACCATTGATAGATTCCGGATCGAGGATTTTCAGGTTATCAATCGTGAACAGGTTCAGACAGTTGGCATATACTCTAAAACTGCTGATCCCCACTTTTTTCTTAAATAAATCTCCCAGTCCATACCCTATTTCCAGATTCTTCAGACGCAGGTAGTTGGTGCTGCGTAACCAGTAAGTGTTGCCGGTAGACCAGTAAGTATCATTACGGTCGTTTACACGAGGGTCTACACTGCTTGGGTTATCCGGGCTCCAGCGATGATCGTAGTAGTCTTTTGTGAAGTTGCCGATCTCACCGGATTCTGTATTAATCGGTAAAGCACCGCCAGCGGCTCCCTGCATAAGAACAGAGAAGTCGAAGTTGCGGTAACCCAGATTGATATTCAGACCACCGGTAAACTTAGGTTGTGTGCTTTTGGCGTTACGTACCTTATCATCTCCATTGATCTTACCATCCCCGTTAACATCTCTGTACTTCATATCACCAGGGCGCAGGTTGTTGGTCAATGCACTGTAATCGATTGTATTTTTGTTGATGGCATCAAAATCTCTGAATACACCATCATATTCATAGTACAATGCAGTGTTCATTGGCTGACCGGTAGAACGTTGCCAGGCAGGTGCACCGGGTGTTTCATCCCAGAAGATGATCTTGTTTTTTGAATAACCGCCGTTCACACTTACATCATAGCGGAAATCAGCGCCGATCTTATCAGTATAACCTATACGGAATTCCCATCCTTTATTATCCACCTTACCGATATTTTCAGCAGGTAGTGTCATACCACTATACTGAGGAATAGAAGCGTTCCTTCTCACCAGGATGCCTGTACGTTTATTGATGAATGCATCCAGCTCAAAGTAGAGTTTACCATTGAGCAATGACCCATCCAACCCAACGTTATAATTATTCGCTACTTCCCAGGTAATATAAGGATTGGGGATACGGGCTTCGTATAATGATTTCACTACGTTATTTCCAAAAACATAACTACCAAAACCATAGGTGGAATAATACTGGTATTCCTGTAAAGTGAGCGTACCATCTCCATTATCATCATAATAGATCTGATCATTCCCCAGTTTACCCCAGGAAGCACGGAGTTTCAGGTAGTTTACTACGTGGATATTGTTCTTCCAGAAGTTCTCTTCAGAGATACGCCATCCGGCCATTATACCGGGGAAAAAGCCGAAACGGGAAGAAGCAGGGAACATGTAAGACCCATCATAACGCCATACAAATTCTGCCAGGTATTTTTCTTTGTAGTTATAAGCCGCACGTCCGAAATAATTTAAACGGGCGCGGTCCCAGGCAGTACCGCCATTATCTTTTTCAAGATCACCACCGGCAAACATCTGGTCTATCAGTGAGGAGGTGAAATACTTACGGGAAGCATTAAAATTATCAGAATTTACCGTTTCCCGTTCTATCCCGAATACCAGGTTGATAGTGTGTTTTTTATCGAAAGTATGATCGTAAGTAAGTAATCCGCGTAACAGCATATTACTCTGGTCTTCATCGCCCTGAGCCAGTGTAGCCTGGTCTGTACCACGTTTACCTTTTACAAGTAAAGGCGTGGTACCATCTGCTTCATATGTTTTTTTATCCCAGGTATACAGGTACCAGGGTGTCATCCATTTCTTGGTGCGTTTGAGGTATTTATCGAAAGCCACGTTACCACTCAGTTTTAAACCATCTACCCAGGGAACGGTGACGTCTAAACGGGCATTGGTTTGTACATAGTAGCGTTTATCGCGATCATACCCGGTCTGGTCAGTTGTGATGACCACAGGATTATTACCGTATTCTATATCCGGACCAGCCAAACCATTGGGCCAGTAGGCAGGTTCAGTAGGTTTGCCACGCATCAGCATACGGAAGATATCACTGGCGCTACGGGTAGGATAATGACGGTATTCCTGGCGGCCCAGGATGTCTACACTTACATTCACGTATTTGTTTACCCTGCTGTCCAGGTTCACACGTAAACTGTACTGATCATAACCGGTAGCTGATTTTTTGTAGTAAGCGTCCTGCGACTGATAACCGAAAGATGCCAGGTATTTCATTGCATCAGTACCACCGGAAATCTGTAAGTTATGATTGGATTGTGGTGACCAGTCTTTGAAAGTAGCCTTGTACCAGTCGGTATTAGGGTGCAGCCAGGGATCATTATTTGCTTTATATTTCTCTATTTCTGATTCTCCAAAAGCCACATCCCATTGTTTGTTGGTAACAGGAGATGTATAGGTACCATTCTGTTTGTATACTTTCCAGGCAGCATCCCATTCATTGGCAGGCACATCACGATAGAGACTCAGTTCATCACGCAGTTGTGCATATTGTGAAGCATCCGCCATATCAGGGATATGTGTGGGCTGAGACCATCCCTGGTTAAAGGAATAAGTGAGCTGAGGTTTGCCACTTTTACCACGTTTGGTAGTAACCAGAATAACCCCGTTCGCAGCCCTTGCACCGTAGATAGCAGCAGATGCATCTTTCAGTACAGAGATGCTTTCAATGTCCAGAGGATTAAGTCTTTCAAGGCCACCGGTACGTGCAGCAACACCATCAATAACAACAAGGGGATCATTGTTACCAAGTGTATTGGAACCACGGATACGCAGGGAAGAGCCATCATTACCAGGTTCACCGCTGTTTTGCATAGCAGTAACACCGGGCATACGGCCGGCAATAGAGTTGGATAAATTAGTAGCAGGAGATTTGATGAGGTCTGCTCCTTTTACAGTAGCAATGGCACCTGCAACGGCTTCGCGTTTTTGTGCACCGTAACCTACTACCACCACTTCGCTAAGGCCTTTAGTATCCGCTTCCAGTGCAATATTCATCGGCCCATTCCCTTTTACGGGAATTGTTTGCGGTAAAAAACCTATAGCGCTTACCGTTAGCTGTGCCGTAGCAGGTACGCTTAATGTAAAAGAACCATCGGGAGTAGTAGTGGTACCACGTGGAGTACCTACTATTTTAACTGTAGCACCGATAACAGGTTCATTGTTCTTATCCAGTACTTTACCCTTTAAGGTAATATCCTGGGCAAAGAGAGCGGTAGGTAAACAACATACAAAGAAGAGTAGAATTAGTTTCATGCACAGTGGTATTGACTGCCAGGCATGGGAATGCCGGGCCTTCAACAGGTCTGAATTTTTCATACGTTAAATTTGACAGTTTTAGGAAATGACATGCCTGCAGTAACAGCTGGTTACCGGCATGATAGATTTTGGATCTATTAGGAATGCAACAACATCCCTATAGTTTACACACTTTTGTTTCGGATAATCATCATAACGTGGTTTAATAGTTAAAGAATAGGAGGCAATGGGTCAATAGTTAACAATACAGCATGGGTTTTCTAAGCATATGGCTGTAATTATTATGTGACAAGGTAATGCGCTACAGAATTCTTTGAATCAATACGAACTGACTTTCATAACGGTTGATAAATTCTTGTGGTGTCAACCACACACCTAAAATAGAAAAAATTATTAAAGATTTATAATTCTTTTAACATCCAGTTAATACAGGTAAAATGTCCTGTATTGCCGAGAGGCCCATCCAGGTGATAAAAACCAAAATACTCATACAATTTAACGGCCTGTACTAATTCAGGCATCGTTTCCAGGTAACAATGGGTATAATTTTCTTTACGGGCGAAATCCAGGCAATTCTCAATGATTGTACGGGCAATTCCTTTACCTCTGAATGCAGGCAGCAGGTACATTTTCTGCAGCTCGCAGATATGTGCAGGCCCACCTTCCAGTGGGTAAATACCGGCTCCTCCGGCAATTTCACCATCTACCCGGGCTACGTAGTAAACAGAACGCGGAACATTGTATATTTCTGATAAATGATCTAAAGCGGTATCGGCAAATGCAGTACCTGGTCTGTTCAGACCAAAATCGGTTAATACACTCCTTACTATGTATGCTATAGTTTGATTATCATCTGGTTGAATCAGACTGATAGTAATAGATGACATTTCCGGTGGTTAATTTGATTCAGTAGTGAAGATAGTAAAAGTCGTCAGTATTTCTGTTCAAAGGAGATGGCGGTAATACTAAAGGGACTGCCGCCTTTAGCCACGAGATAGACATCGTGTACTCCGTTGGAATACTTTGGGTTACCTACAAATTTCAGGGCATATGTGGTATCTCCTGTAAAGGGGATCTTCAGGGTACCGATTTTCCTGCTCTTTTTACCTCTGGGGCGGTTAATACGGAATTCCAGCCTGGTGCTTCTCTGTTTACTTTCACAAAAAACAACGACTTTAAATCCTACCTCTCCCATACCCAGGTTCACCTGTCCAAAGCCGAGAAAACTACCGGATTTCATTTTAAATTCGGTTTCAAAGTTCCCTTTTTTCGCTTTCATACTATCCGCTGGCGGAGCGGCTGGCTGAGAGCTGGCTGGTGGTGAAATGGCCGGTGGAGGCACAGCAGTCTGCCCTCTCGCAATTAACTGCACAATAATTAAAAAAAGACATAGGATCGGCCTCATATTGAATACAGTAGGTCTTGGCGTCTTTTAAAGGAAGCTTAACCAGTGTCTAAATTACTATTTAAGACGAAAATTACGCAAAATTATATTAAATTTTACAATAATAACTATAGAATGATTACCAGGCTGTTAAAACGCAAAGCAGGTAAAGGTAAATATTAAGTAACCTACGGAAACACTTACGCAAAATCCTGCCTTTTATTGTGTTGGGAAGAAAATTTAATATGTGAAGTGTGAGTAAGGGGGCATTTTGAGGGGTTATAAACAGGGGGTTAAACGCCCTGTTTGTAGCTAATAATGTTTACTGTTGTATCTCCGGAATGATAGTAAATTGGTTTAAATTGAAAAAGGCTGATCTGTTGATATAAATATCTACAGGTCAGCCTTTTATCTATTTTTAGTCTTATTTTGATTCTTTCAGTACCATATCAATGGTAATAGCGCCGGCTACGATGGCTATTTTGTTTACATCTTCCGGGCAATCTTTTTCAATGGTTACGCGGTATTTGTCGGCAGTCGTAAACGCTTCCTTCAGGATACCCGCCCATTTTTTAGTGATGGCGCCTAATGGCTTTTCATTGGAATCTACAATGCTGAAGTTCCAGGCTTTCCAGTCGCCTTTAATCTGCGCGATCGTTTCTCCATACTGGTTAGTAATGTGGAACAAAGGTTTCATCAGTTTAAACTTCTGATTGATACCGCCGATCTTTTCACCATTAGCATCCAGGATGTCGATTTTAGAGAACCAGAAAGTCCAGCCACGACGAATACTTGCTATAACAACGTCGTTCATGTCTTTAATATCCAGTGCAAAAGGAAATAATGCTTTACTAATGAACAGGCGCAGGATTTTATGCCATACCGGAACAATCTGCTGGATATTACCAATTTGTTGTCCCTGTTCGCCATACACTTTGTAAGCATTTGAAAATTTGAGGAGTCCTACTTTTTCATCGATAAAATAATCATCGCATTTAAAGAATTCAGGTAAGTTCGTTTGTCCCATATAATGGTTTAATAAAGTTGGTTACAGAATAGAATGGGGGCAAAGATATATAAAATTCACATATTATATATCCGGGCATAAAAAACGCCGTAAGCATATCATACTTACGGCGTTATAAAAGAATTTATGCTTTATTAATAACCCTGGTTCTGGTACATCTTAACAGGGTCCAGTTTATATTCATCTAAAGGAATCGGGAAGTAACGGTCTTTCTTATTAAAGTTAGTCAGCTTAGGAGTACCGAAGTCCAGCTGATTTTTTGCATGATAATAAGCGACCAGTTCATCTGTTGTAAAAAATCTGATCACATCGAACCAGTATTTCTGTTCAAAAGCCAGTTCTACTCTTCTTTCGTGCAGGATAGCTAATTTAAGAGTAGGGTATTTTGCAATGTAATCAGCATCTGTGACAGATACAGCGTAGGTAGGTAAACCTGCTCTTACACGCACCATATCCAGGTAGCTGATAGCGGTTGCGTTATCACCCAGGTACATATTTACTTCTGCCAGCATCAGGATTACATCTGCATAACGGATAACAGGACAATCATTACCACCATAACCTAATTTACTTGCAGCAGCAGTTGTATCACGGTATTTGGTAATGAACCAGTCTTTTACGTTAGTAGCATTGGCATACTTAATAGAAAATGCTTTACGGATATCTGATGTTTCGTATTCATTTACCAGATCATGTCTTACACTTCCACCAAGACCTGTCATCACCTTCAGAGAGTTGATCGTTTCTCCTGCTGCCTGATTGTTAGCGGCAATGGAAGAGGAATTGTTGATATCTCCCTGTTTGTATACCAGTGAGAAGATGGCTTCCGGATTGTTTGTTTTTTTCGATACGTCAAAAACATCCGCATAAGGAATATCTGTGAGTGCATTGAACGAACGCATGTTATAGCAGGCATCCAGATAAGTCTTTGCATTCGCCAGGTCCTCATTCTTATTAGCGCTGCTGATGGTAACAGCCCTCGTCAGGTATACCTGTCCGAGCAGCGCATTTGCAGCAGCTTTAGATACACGGCCCAGGTTAGCGCCTGTTTGAAAGTTAGGTAAAGGACTAGCCAGTACATCTTTCAGGTCTGCCACGATTTGTGCATACACGGCTGTATCTTTTGCACGGAAAGTATAAAGAGGCACTTCTGTAGAAGTTAATTGTTTTGTCACCAAAGGAACATCACCCCATTTACGTACCAGATGAAAATACATCAGGGCACGGAGGAACTTTGCTTCAGCAATGTAACCGGCTTTTGTATCCGCATTAGCAAAAGTCACATTGTCTATATTTGACAGTACAACATTTGCACGGGTAACAGACTGGTATAATGCAGTCCAGTGTGATTTCAGGTAAGAATTGCTTGGCAGGATAGAAAAATCACCAAACTGAAAAGGTTCTCCTGAATTGGATTGTACGTCAATACCACCGGTATTGCCTGCACGGTCTTCTGTAAATAAACCGCTGTTTTCACCGATACAGTTACCACTTCTTAATGACTGATATACTCCGTTTACAGCCAGTAATACATCCGACTCTGACTGATAATAATCATGTATGGTAGCTGAGTTGGGGTTTGTCTGATCCAGCAGGTCCTTGTTACAGGAAGAGAATACCACCGCAGCAGCAAACATCGATATTATGAATAATTTATTTTTCATTTCTGATACTTATTAGAATGAATTAAAAAGCAATTTTAGCACCTACGTTATAAGCACGTACCAATGGATACATACCGTAGTCTACACCCGGAGCTAAATTTGAATTGGTAGTACTGTTTACGTTGTAATCAACTTCAGGATTATACCCTTTATATTTTGTAATAGTAAAGGCATTATCTACACTGGCAAACAAAGTAGCTTTGCTGATACCCAGTTTATCCTGCAGGAAGCGGAATTTGAAGTTATATCCCAGCGTAGCATTTGTACATCTGAAGAAAGAAGCATCCTGTAAGTAGAAGGTAGATAAACGGGTGCTGTTACTTTGAGTACCAGCTCTTGAAGGGCGGTACACTCTTCCGTTACCAGGTTCTGACACAGAACGGAAATGTTGTGCAACATCCGCATACTGGTTACCGGAACCTTCCATATTGTATAAGTAGTAATCCTGTCCATCCAGTACCTGGTTGCCATAAGAACCATTAAAGGAAGAACTGAAATAAAACTCTTTATAAGTAGCAGACAGGTTAAAACCGTAAGTGAATTTAGGGTAAGGATTACCTATGATGTCTTTATCCGCATCGTTTACTATCCCTTCTCCTGTTTTATCGTAGAAATAAAGATCACCTGGATGCATTGGGTTGGATGAAGAGGCCGACGGAGCAACTTTATTATAATTATCCGCGGTAGCTATACCCAGTACTTTAAAGCCGTAGAACATACCCACTGGTTGTCCTTCCTGTGTAACGTGTGTTTTGTAAGAACGTTCTGCACCGGCAGTGTAAATAGTACTTGCACCACCCATATTCAGTACTTTATTTCTGTTTACAGAAATGTTACCGGAGAAGTTAAGGTGGAAATCTTTATGATCGATCACCCTTGTATCAATCTGTACATCTATACCCCTGTTACGTATTTTTGAATTACGCAGGTTAGTCAGCATGGAGTTAGATCCTGAGATAGCAGAAATAGGCTGATTAAATAACAGGTTGTAAGAATAACTCAGGTAATAGTTAGCGATCACTGTTACACGGCCATTGAATAATCCGATATCCAGGCCGGTATTATACTGAGAGGTAGATTCCCATCCCAGTTTCTCATCCTTGATATCACCTGCATAGGCAGTGTTGTATACGTTATTACCGAATACAACAGCAGAAGTTCCTGTAGCCATTACCTGTAAGGCATTGTAATCACCGATATTGTTATTACCGCTTAAGCCCCAGCTTGCACGTAATTTAAGGGTAGAATGCTGACCCAGCCAATCATGGTAGAAAGACTCGTTAGAGATATTCCATCCTGCGGCAACGGAAGGGAAAGTACCCCATTTATTCTTAGGACCAAAACGGGAAGAACCATCTGTACGGAAAGAGCCTGTCAGGAAATATCTGCTGTCATAAGCATAATTCACACGTGCCAGATAAGATATTAAAGTGGTAGTAGTTCTTACTGCATCTGTTAAACTAAAGAAAGCAGCATCCGCACCTTTTCCACTGATATCCTGAATACGGTCATTATCAAATCCGGTGGCTTTTACACCTACGATTTCATTGGTTGTTTTCTGGGCAGTATAACCAGCCAGTACATCTATTTTATGTTTATTAAACTGCTTGTTGTAGTTAAGGGTATATTCTCCCAGTTTATCCAGGTAAACAGTATTCTTTGCTTTTGCATTGGCAGCATTCTTAGCATCTACTGAATAAGGTGCACTTACACCAGCACTCAGACTGGTAGGATAGTAATAGTTATACTTCTCAGAATAGTTGGAGATACCCAGGTTGGCTTTGAAAGATAATGCCGGCAGAATCTGATAAACAGCATAGGCATTATAAGTACCTCTATTGCCATTCCTGGTAATATTAATTTCCTTAGCCAGCGCCAGTGGGTTTTCAAAACTGTTAAAACCATACGTGGCTGAGTATTTGGCTACTTCATTCTTAGCAATATTACCTTTCTCATCATATGCACGGAACGATGGTAACATCAGTAAGGCTGCCATGATAGGATTGTGGTCCCAACGGCCTTCTTCTGTTTCCCTGTTCTGATTATTGGTGTAAGAAATGTTCATTCCTACTTTCAGCTTTTCGTTTACTTTCCCATCGATGTTTGCACGCAGGTTTATTTTCTTTACACCTGTGTTCTGTATAATACCATCCTGGTTCTGGTAACCACCGCTGATATAATAACGTACATCATCTTTACCACCGGAGAACGACAGATTATGCCTTGCGAATACCGCATTTCTGTATAATTCGTCCTGCCAGTCTGTATTATATTTAGAATGGATGATTTTCTGAGATGCGAAATCATAAAAATCCGGATCTACCTGTACTGCGTTGGCGTTACCTACGTTTTTCACACGGGTAGCGTTATCATCAGAGTACATATTATCATTCCAGGGAAGGTTAGGATTGTTGGCATTCACGACAAAGTCGTGGTAAGTATTGTTACGGGCATCTACCATTAACTGGGAGAACTGATCTGCATTCAGCAATTTCACTTTCTTCGCTAACTGGTTGATCCCTGTCTGAAGACTATATTCAAACTTACCTTTGGTATTATTTTTACCGCGTTTAGTAGTAATCAGTACTACACCACCGGAAGCTCTGGAACCATAAATAGCAGCAGAAGCAGCATCTTTCAGGATATCTATTGATTCGATATCTTCCGGGTTAATGTAAATATCACTGTTATCCATAGGATAACCATCTACTACATATAACGGATTAGAGGAAGCGTTTATAGATCCTGTACCACGTACACGAATCCTGGTACTGGCATAAGGAGCCCCACTCACCTGAGCCACTACCACACCAGCTACTTTACCTACGAGTGCCTGTCCTACGGTAGGTGAAGACAGGTTCAATTCACTTGCTTTTACACTGGAAATAGCACCTGTTACATCACTCTTTCTTACAGACTGATAACCGATAGATACTACTTCTCTTAACTGGCTGTTCTGTACTTTCAGTTTTATGTTGATAGTTGATTCTCCTGTTACAGTAACTTCCTGCGGGGCATAACCAATAAAAGTGAACACCAGTACATCGCCGGCACTTACAACAATAGTGTATTTACCTGAACCATCAGTAGTAGTGTTCTTTTTGGTTGCTTTTTCATACACACTTACACCAGGTACCGGCTGATTCGTTTCATCTGTAACAACACCTGTTACAACTACCGGTACAGCTGCAGTAACTGTCGTTACAACAGCTACTTTCTTTTTAGCTACCTTCAGGAAGATGTGCTTATCATCTACCTGCTTAACAGAGCCTTCATAGTCTTCCAGCAGTTGTTCAAGAACCGCAGACAGGGAAGCCTTTTCAGCTTTATAATTTACCAGTTGGCGGGCATTTACAGCGCTTGTATTATAACCGATTGAAATGCCTGTTTTTTGTTCAATAAGTAGAAATACTTCTTTAAGCGGTAATTTTTTAACATCTAAACTAATACGTGTGTCCTTTACATTGATGATGATGTTCTGACCATTCATACTGTTGGCAAAACAAATCGCATGACAAAAGAAAAATACGGGGAGCAGGCGCAACTGCCGTGATATAGAGGTGAGCGCTTTACTTTTTATTCGCATGTTGCAGTATTAATTTTAATTTCATGATTATTAATGTGGTATGTGATACCTGATAACTGGGCGAGTAAAGACATTGCATGTTCAATAGATTCATTCTTTAATTGCAATGTGTAACGGCAGGTTCTTTTGGTGCTGCCTATTAATTTAATATTGATATTGTATTGTCTTTCCAGTATGTCTGCTATTTCGGGAATAGTGGCCTGATCGAAATAGTAGTTATTAGCCTGCCAGTCTGCTATTTCAGCGGCATTCGCTATTTTAATATGATGTTCCTTTGTGGTATAGGTAAGTACCTGGTTGTGTTCTATGCCGGCAGCCACTACTTCCTGTTCCTTTTCCACGCGTACCTTACCCGTTAATACAGCTACCTGTATAGCCTCATCGCCCGGATAGGCTTTGATATCAAAGGATGTTCCCAGTACCAGTGTTTTTAGTTCACCGGTGTGTACGATAAAAGGTTTTGTTTCATCACTCTTTACATCAAAGATCCCCTCTCCTTTTAAGAACAGTTCCCTGTTGGTTTTTCCAAAGTTGGACGGGATAGCTAATTCAGAGAGTGCGTTGAGCGTAACGATGGTACCATCCGGCAGGGTGAGTTTCTTACGTTTCCCTTTATCTACATCGATATGTGCATATGTTACCGGCACAGGTTTCTGTGGTCTGAAAAAGAACAGTAATCCTGTAATGATCACTACTAAGATGGCTGCAACACGCAGGAGAGGCATATATCTTATCCTCTTGCGGGGGAATAAGGTAGCCATTACATTGGCGGCTGCTTCATTGGCAGCGGCTGTAAATTCCGGATCATCTTCTGTTTCAAAAGAATAGAACCAGTCGTGTATGCGTGCAATTTCTTCCGGCGTGCATTGGCCGGACCGATACTTTTTTAAAAGCGCTAATATGGCAGCTTTGTCTGATGATGTCTGCATTCATCAGTAAAGTCTTTAAAACAGGCAGGTGGTACCATTAAGGAATTGTGAACACAATGTTAACGAAATGTAAACAAGCAGCCAGTTGTCTGTATTGAGGCGCAGACGTATTCTTTTAAGGGCAAGAGATATATAATTCTTTACGGTTTGTTCTGAAAGGCCATGTTCTTCGGCTACTTCACGAATGGATTTTGCTTCCCAGCGACTGGATATAAATACCTTACGCATGGTATCATTCATCTTTGCCACTTCTGTATCTACTTTCTCTCTTAGTTCCAATGAGATCAGCTGATTTTCTATTGGGAAGGTAGCAGGTTCGTCTTTTTCGAGTAAGATGGATTGACGCGCCAGCACCTTCTTATGCTGGATCTGCCAGTCTATGACCGCATAATAAGCCGCGCGGGTTAAATAAGAAATGATACGGTCTGAAGTTATAATATTCTGACGGTTCTTCCAGAAAGAGATAAAGACCTCCTGGAGGAGGTCTTTGGTATCATGTTCATCCCTGATACGGGCGTATATAAATTTATACAGGGTAATATTATACCTGTACACTAAAGTCTCAAATGCCTTTTCATCGTCCTTTTTTACCAGCGATAATAGCTCTGCATCATTCAGATTCTTCATTATAACACAAAAAGTTGGCGAATAGTATTGCTGTGCGAAAATATACAGCCAAAATTTAGCGTTGTGTTATGTTTGCGTTAAGCGTATTTTTATCAGCAGGGAAATGCGTCGTAGAAAGTATCTCCTCTTTCCATCGCAGCTATTTCATTTTCATCACAGAGGCAGTCATCCAGTTCTCTTATAATACTTTCTTTATTTAATCCTTTACCTATGATGACCAGTTCATTTTGTCTGTCGCCAAATTGTTTATCCCATTTTGCTTCAATTTCCTCTTTGTTATCCAGGAAGGAAGCATAACGGATCCTTTCTTTATAGGACATGCTGCACCACCATACACCTGCGCGTTCTGCTCTTAAGCTGCCACCTGCCTGGCTCCAGTTGAGGGCATCGTCTTTACGGGAAGCTAACCAGAACAGTCCTTTGCTGCGGATGATATTGGAATGCCAGTTATCATTGAGGTAATTCCAGAAACGTTCCGGGTGAAAAGGACGGCGACTGCGATACACAAAACTGCTGATACCATATTCTTCTGTTTCGGGTGTGTGATGTGTTTTGTTGAGTTCTTCTATCCATCCGGCACTCTGACTGGTTTCTTCAAAATCAAAGAGATTGGTGTTGAGAATATTTTTAAGTTCTACTTTACCGAAGGAAGATGTTACGATGTTGGCGCTGGCGTTTAGTTTTTTTATCACCGCCGTTAGTATGCCTACTTCTTCTGGGTTCATTAAATCGGTTTTATTAAGGATGATAACATTGGCAAATTCTATCTGGTCTGTGAGCAGGTTGACGATAGTCCTGTAATCACCTTCCATATCAGTCGCCTGTCTGTCCTGCAATGTTTCAATACTGCTGTAATCTTTTAAGAAATTAAAGCCATCTACTACAGTAACAAGTGTATCCAGTCGGGAAAGTTTACTCAGATCTGTTCCATTGGCCTCATCCTGATAAGTGAAAGTCTGTGCCACTGGTAAAGGTTCGCTGATGCCGGAGCTTTCTATCAACAGGTAATCAAACTTCTTTTCTTTGGCCAGTTTCTCTACTTCTATTAGCAGGTCTTCACGCAGGGTGCAGCAGATGCAGCCATTGCTCATCTCTACAAGGCGTTCTTCTGTTCTGTTGAGCGTGTTTTCATTTTTGATGAGTTGCGCATCGATGTTCACTTCACTCATGTCATTCACAATGACAGCCACTTTCATGCCTTCTTTGTTATGCAGGACATGATTGAGCAAAGTGGTCTTACCGGCACCGAGGAATCCACTCAATACCGTTACTGGTAAACGATTAGTTTGCATCATATGTTAAGATTAGCGGAGCAGGCCTTTTCCGGATTTGTGAGGAACAAATGTAGTATATTATTGCAACTTTGTTGCAATACTGAATAAATTTAAACTGCTATTTAATGTTTAGTGGTATTCTTTAACTTCCATAGGCACCTCAAAACACCCGTTATGAAAACCTCTTTACTGGTTGTAGCCTGTCTGTTATTGTTATCCTGCAGGAAAATTTCCTCTACTTATGTTATCTCCGTCCCTGATCCTTCTTCGGAGATTCCCAAGGCTGATATCAATAAGTTTGTACATGAGCAGTTAGTACAGCATAATTACTTCGACTGGAAAATGGCCGGGGATACAATGGTATGGAGTGCGTTAATACAGGCGGATAGTGTGTTGTCTATCGGTTATCAGCCGGAAGGGTTTGCGGACCTTCCTGCTAAAATCCATACGATAGATGTGAAGAGTGCTGTCTGGCAGGAAGCCCGTACAAAAGTACTGGCAATGGTGATGGCTAATGAAGGATCAGCAGCTATCGTTTTTAAAGAAGGGGTTTTACCGGTAATAAATTTAAAAATTAGTCATTTTGCCACTTTGAAGGCTTTACGGGGATCTTCTTTGATAAGATATGCCGAACCTATCGGTTACGGGGCTTATATGGACGATCTGGCAGTTTCTGACGTCCAGGCCTCTTCAGACATTTTAGCCTCAGGATGCGGCTATAATACGCCAAAAACAGACCTTGTAGCAGGGGCTGACTACACCACTTTATTACCGGGGGCTAAAGCATCCTGGAATTACGGGTATCATCATATCGCAGAAGCCTGGGCAAAAAGCAGCGGGCAGAATGTAAAGGTGATGCTCATTGATACGGGTATAAGCGACACACAGGAGAACCTGGGCCTGGCATTTAACCAGGGCTACTCTTCCGGCAGGACCATCCAAAAGCAGGTGACCATCTCGGGCGGTACTGTCAACGATCCCTGTGGACATGGTACCAGCATGGCGGGAGTGATTGCTGCTCCCCGCGGGACTGATGGCAACGCCATCGGGATTGCGTATAACAGTAACCTGCTGGCGGTGCATGCAGCGGATAATGTAGTCATTCTGTCCTCTGCGGCGATTAACGGCGTGACCAATGCGTATATACTAGGCGCAGATGACCCTGCAGTGAAGATCATCAGTATGAGCATGGGGACTATCTTCAGTTCAGGGCAGATAAAAGACGCACTGAATTATGCGTTTAACAAACAGAAACTGATGTTCTGTGCAGCCGGTACTTCCACTCCCTTCTTTGCCAGTTTTATAGGGGTGATCTTCCCCGCTAACCAACCACAGGTGGTAGCCATTACGGGGATTAAAGATAATCTTACGGAACGGTGTGCGGATTGTCATGTAGGAGATAAAGTAGATTTTGTGATTGTGATGGAGAAAACGAGTACCGGGCGTAGCCCGCTTAGTACAGCTATGAGCGGGGATATTCCTTCTACAGTAGGCGGGTCCTCTGTGGCCACTGCCAGCTGTTCTGCCATAGCAGCCCTGGTATGGAGTAAGTATCCCGCTTATTCCAGGGATAGCATTATGTCCAGACTTGTACGCAGCTCCAGCAACGCCTATAACAGGAGCAGTAAATTTGGCTGGGGTGTTATTAATGCGGATGCCGCGGTAGGTAGCTGATCTATCTTTTAAGCATCCGGTTATTTAATACTTTCATCAGCAGATCCTCTTTCTGATATTTAGATACGGGTACCTGAAACTGTGCTATATGCAGCACATTACCTTCAATAGAATCTATCTTGTTCATAGCTACGAGGTAGGATTTATGCGGCTGTACAAAATCAGCCACTGGTAATCTTTCCTGTATCATCTTTAATGTTAAGTGTGTAATGATCTTTCTGTCTTTTATATAAATAGCGATATAGTTTTCCATTGCCTCTATGAAAAGAATATCTGCTATGCTGATCTTTTCCAGTTTATTATCTGCCTTTACAAAGAAGTAATCTTCGGCAGGAGCTCCCTGCTGCTGCTGTTTGAAGTAATCATAAATCTTATTGGCAGATTTCAGGAACCTCTCAAAGGAAATAGGTTTTAAAAGATAATCCAGCACTTCTAATTCATACCCTTCCATCGCATATTTCTCATACGCCGTAGTGAAGATTACTTTTGGTGGGTTCGTCAGGTTTTTCAACAACTCTATACCAGACATATAGGGCATTTCTATATCCAGGAATAATACATCCGCCTCTTGTTGTTTTAACATGGAATTGAGTTCTATGGCATTTTCGCAAACGCCTGTCAGTTCCAGGAAATCAACTTTCTCTATATATCCCTGTAATCCCTTTCTTGCAAAAGGTTCATCATCTGTTACTATACATTTTATCTTCATGCTGTTTTGATTATTAGCTCTACTGTAAAATCTTTGTCCGTCTTATTAATATTGAAAGTATGTTTGTCCCGGTATAAAAGTTCCAGTCTTCTTCTCAGGTTCTCTAATCCTATCCCTCCTACCCTTTCCAAAGGTATACTATCAGGGATATCATTTTTTATCTGGAATACAATATGATCATCCTGTAATAACGTTTTGATACAGATCTTATAATCTCCCCCTACATATTTAAATGCATTTTCTACAAGTGGAAAGAATAATAAAGGATATACCTGCTGATCATTTAATAAGGAATCAAATTCTACTTTTAAAGATAGCTTTTCTGAGGCTCTTACCTTTTGCAGGCTGATGAAACTTTCCAGGTATTGAATTTCTCTTCTGACAGGGACAGTCTGTTCCTGATCGTATAACTGATAACGGAGCAGTTCGGAGAATCTTTCCACACTTCTCTTAGCGGCGGATACATCTTCATCCATCTGGAAATAGATAGTGTTTAAGGCATTGAAGATGAAATGAGGATGTAACTGTGATTTTAAGAACTTCAGTTCTGCCTGTAGCTGATCCGACACTACTTTTTCCAGTTGCAATCTATTATTTACATAGGCTTCCAGGAAAGTGTTGCTTCTGCTGATACCATAATAAATGAAGGCATAGAGTGTTGGTATTATGTTGACATCTACTACATCATACCATTGCGCCCCATCATCGGTAAAAATGGCTACCGGCATTATGAAAATATTCTGAAAAATAAATGAAGCAAGGAAAACATATCCAAATTCTTTTAAAACTCTTTTGTAGCTTAATTCCTTTTGCCATTTTGCATCGAAGTATTTGTAAAGGCAATGCTGTACCCCGATAAATACATATCCCATTAAAACAGAGACAAATATTTCGAAACAATTTTGCTGCCAGGGTCTGTGCCAGAACTTCATGCCGGTTACCGTATCCAGCAACAGGCGGATGGTAAAGTATATCAACAGACCGTATATCGTTGGGAAATAATATTTCCAGAATTTCTTCATTTTATTGATTTTGGTTTCATACCAAATAAAAACCGTGTAACAGCATATGGCCTTATAAAGATATGGAAGATCCCCATACTCAGTAAAAAGGTAACAATTACTGTAAAGATATATTTCATTCCGATAGTTTCCGTTGTCTGTACTACATAATAGGTAAGGATGACAATAACCGTCTGATGTAATATATAAAAAGGATAGACTGCCTGGTTCAGATAGTTTAATACCGGATGTTTTTTATTAAGGTATCTCTTTCCATATCCAATAGCAGTGAACACCCAGCCCCATGCACAAACCACTCTTAACGCCAGGAAGATATAGGTACGTGGATCTGTTTTCCAGTTTATTATTGTATCCCATGGCTGAATATCATTCCAGCGAATATAATTGATAACGATGATGCTGGTGAATGCGATCATTAAAGAAAACCGGCGGTTTCTTTCCAGGCTGTCCATCAAACTAATATTGGCTACACAGATGAATCCCACCAGCAGGAAGCATAACCAATATAGGAAATAACAGTAGTCCTGCACTAAGTTATTGGTTTCAGGGAATTGTATAGTCATGCTGCTGTAGATAATAATAGCGGGAATAGCCAGCAGGTAGATCCGTTTTCCTTCCGCCATCCATTGCAGTGGTTTGTTTTTTGCTTTGATGATCCAGACGAATAAAGGCGCAAAAATAATATCATAGATCAGTAGATAGAGGACGAACCAGAGATGATGCCAGCTCATGTTTCCTTTAGGATAAGCACCTGTAGTGAAGATGCTGGGATAGAAATGCCAGAAGTTGCCCCTGAAGCCCTGTGTTAAACGTTCCAGGTATACCTGTGGAGGAACGATGACCAGCATACCAAATACAAGCGGGATGAAGAGGCGGGTGAAACGTAGCCCTATAAATCCTTTGCCCGTCCTGTTCTGGAGCATATAATAACTAACCGTACCGGAGATGAAAAATAACAATGGCATACGGAACAGGTGCAGCCATGCGTTCATTTCCAATAATAGGTTACTTGTCTCTTTATTCCTGATGTGCCAGTCCATGTCTGTGGCGTAAGGCATAGCGGAGTGAAAGAATAATACCCCCAGGATAGCGAGAATACGGAGCCAGTCCAGGTATGATTGACGTTGCATCTTGTAAATTTTAACGTGAAATTATCCCTGAAGGGATATCCGCTAAAATAACTTTGACGTATGGACAGGTTTTTGGGATGAAAGAACAACAGTACGCCTGAAATGGCTATTAAACGGAACAGGTATCGCCAGGAAGCTGTATGCATATAAAAGAATTTAGCACGAAACTATCATTGGATAATTTCGTGCTAAAATTTCTTTGACGAATAGACGGATTAAGGTTACATGAAGCCTTAAGCGCCAAATATCTCTTTCAGTTTCCTATTCATGGCCTCATCGTCTTCACCACCACCGCCATAACGTCCAATGATCATTCCCTGGGGATCGATCAGTATTTTGGTAGGAAGAGAATGAATCCCATAATAATCGCTTGTATCTTCCGGATTGGGCTGGTTCTGTCTTCTCTTATCCCAATCCAGTCCGCGAAGTACATGCCTCCAGATGCCAATACCATCCTGTGCTACCGCTTTTTTCCAGGCCGCAGGATTACTGTCATCATCAGATACGCCCACAATTTCAAATCCTTTCTCCTTGTATTTGGAATATAATTCCTTCAGGTGAGGATTACCTTTACGGCAAGGGCCACACCAGCTTGCCCAGAAATCCAGCATTACATACCTGCCTTTCAGACTGTCCAGATTCAATGTTTGTCCGTTGATATCTGTTTTACTAAAAACGTGCGCAACACTACCGGGAGAACCGGCAAGCAGTGCTTCCATCTCTTTCTTCAATTCTTTTCCATTAGTGCTTTGCTGCATTTCAGGAGACATCTTTACATAATAAGCTTCCGCTTCTTTATAAGTGAGGTTACTGATTTTGTAACGAAGCATCTGTGCTGTCACATAGGAATTGGGATACTGGTCCATGAATACCGAATCTTTCTTCCCCATTTCTTCCTGGTATGGTTCCATATCATCCCTCAGCTTCTCTAATTTTGCTTTGAGGGGTGCCAGTTCTTCTTCCGATTTCTTAGCCTTCATGCCTTTCCTGTATTCCTCGTTAAGATCCTCATATGCTTTGTATATTGGTTCCAGCTTTTTCATAACGGGAGCCCTGGCTTCATCCAGGACATATTGTTCATCCTGCACTTTGGAACCAGTCAGTTTTGCATCCTTCAAATGACCGGTCTTAGATGTTATCTGCATACTACCAGGTTCCATAAAGAAAGAAACCATATCACCTTCTCCATACATACGTGCCCTGATATCAAAAGTCAGGCTACTTTGTGAAGGCTCCTGCAATGCTCCTTTGAAAGTAAAGTTTCCGTTTTTAGTTATTACACTATCTGTATGATATTTTTCTGCACTTTCCGGATAGCTAAGATAAATATAGCGGTCCTTCAACCCTTTGATATTGCCTGTTAATGTGAACGGCTTTTTATCCTGTGCCCCTGCATGTAGTTGCAATAGTACAAGAGGAATAGCAAAAATGTACATTTTCATGATGATACTTTTATTGGTGTTTGATGTGAATGTTTATTTCTGATAACCGGGGTTCTGATCACCGATAGCCGGATTACTTACAAACTCAACATGAGGTATTGGTAAAATATACCTGATCTTATCTGTAATGGTAGGGCGTAATTGCTGTACGATCGCTAAAGGGAGACGAAGTAATGCCATCCATTCCTGCCCGTCTTCACCAACGAGGTTTCTTGTTATTTCGAGATAGACCTGCATCAGCATTTCGTCTTGTGTGGTTGCATTATCTATGCTGCTGAAATCAGTTACACCGGCATGTCCCATGATGGTTTTAAGAATGGCACGGGCATCTGCCAGACTACCGCCAGAGCGTACAATTGCTTCTGCTTTCAGCAGGTAAACTTCAGACAAACGGAATGCATAGGCTGTTTCAGATACAATAGAAGGATTGTTGCCAACTGCAATATATTTGAGGAAATAATAACCACCGTAAGCATTAACAGGGCCTATCATCCAGCTGCTACGCGGATCATCCTGTAACAGGGTTTTGAGTTCATCTTTGGCCACATACAAACCGGAAGCACCAGGATAATACTGATGACTGAGATTATAATAGTACGTTTCCTGGTTCTGTTCCGGTTGTATTCCCAGTATTACTTCTTCACTGGTTAAGGCTTTGGTGTAGAAAATATCTTTTGTATTATTTTCCAGTGTATAACCACTGTTTAATATAATACTGTCTGCAAGACTGATAACGGTTGTATAATCTGCTGTTTCCGCATGACTCATTAATACCCGCATCTTCAATGCCATGGCAGCCCAGCGCGTTACATAAATATTTTTATTTACAGCAGGTGCATTTGCAATGGCATCATCCAGGTCTGTTAAAACAGAGGCATAACTTTCAGCAACAGTACTACGTTTTTTAGCAATATTGGTGAGTGTTATAAAATTTTCACGCAACAATACACCGTAAGCACTGCTCAGATCAAACCACTGCGCGTAGAAACTCAACAGTTTAAAATGTCCGTAGGCACGCATGAACCGGGCTTCTGCAAGGATCTCATTTTTACGGTTGTTAGTGAACATTTTATCAGATAATGCAGTCACTCCTTCAATTACACCATTGGCAGCATTGATCAGTGAATAGGAAGTTGCCCAATGAACATCTGCATAACCGGAATTACTGTAATCATTTTCTTCACCCGGATCTGCACCAAATCCGTACCCAAGATACCCGGCAAACATGCCGGGTGGCACTTCATGTTCGAACCATCCTGTTGTGTTCGTACTGGCATCTACGTTCGCAAAACGATAGTAAACACCATTTAATGCAATCTCTGAAGTAGACTGGCTAATGATGGTATTCCCATCCACTTTTGCATTCTCCGGCAGTTTACCCAGGTCTTTGTTGCAGGAAATTGCCAATACGCAGATAAATAAATATATGATCCTTTTCATGATAATTTCTTTGAGTGATTAAAATCCAAAACGAAGCCCTACATTATACTGCTTTACTGTTGGGAATGTGCTTACATCATTACTACCATTAATAAGGCTGTAAGGATTGTTACTTACTTCCGGATCAGGCCCCGGATACTTGCTGATCGTAAACAGGTTTGTTGCAGACGCATACATGGAGGCATCCTTTATATGCATGCGGGCAGTAATTCTTACAGGTAACTGATAAGTGAGTGTAATGGATTTTAATTTGATATAGGATGCATCATACACCTCATTACTGGCAGTATAATAGCTACCATTCTGTCCCAGCATCAGTCTGGGTCTGTCTGCATTAGGATTCTCCGGCGTCCATCTGCCCAGGATACGTACTCCTTTGTTGGTGTATGAAGAAAAATACTGGTTCTGGATATCAGCGAGGTAAAGGAGTTGCCCTCCATAAGAGAAGGTGAGCAAAGTAATCAGGCTGAAATTCTTATAAGTGAATGTATTGGTAAAGCCACCATAAAATTTGGGTTCAGCATGCCCTATTACATCACTTGCATAATAACCGGTGCTGTCCAGTTTATACATAGGATCACCTATTCCCAGGTAAGGTGCGAAATATTGCGCGTAGGTAAACCTGCTTTTATAATCGTCCAGTTGTTTCTGGTTGTGAATAATGCCTTCAAACACATGTCCATAAAATAATCCCAGTGGTTGCCCTGTTTGAACGATACTGTTACCCAGGTAATAATGGGCCAGTGAAGGATCATCAGTAGGATTGGTAAATTCATAGTCTACATGTTTTACCAATGACCTGTTACCTGAAATATTGATGGCGCTGGTCCACTGGAAATTTTTATGATTGATCACTTCCATTCTCAGGTCCAGTTCCAGTCCTTTGTTATTTATATTGGCAATATTAGCAATCACGCTGCCATAAGAAGAACTGGGTGCCAGGGTTGAATTCAGCAGCAGGCCGGTGGTATTCTTTTCGTAATACCCAAGCATACCATGCAGGCGGGAATTAAAGAGCGTAAAATCCAGTCCCAGGTCTTTCTGCAAAGTAGATTCCCATTTGATCTTATTATTTCCCAGCTGACTGGGAACGAGTGCATTGGTACCTCCATAGGAACCCGGAGTATACAATGTATAGAACATATTATCCCCTATATTCTGTGTACCCGTATAACCTCCGCTGGCTCTCAGTTTCAGTTCATTCACCCATTTTATCTTTTTCATGAAAGACTCTTCAGAAATGCGCCATGCAAGCCCCGCAGAAGGGAAGTAACCAACACGGTTATTAGCAGGGAATTTCGAAGAGGCATCCGAACGGCCGGTAAAGGTGAACAGGTATCTTTCTTTCAGTGCATAATTTGCACGCATGTAAAAACTCAGCAAAGAATTCTGACCGGAAGTACCTGTTGCCGGTAAGGTAACGGCAGCAGAGGAAAGATTATTCAGATATACATCGTCCGGAAATCCCTGTCCGCTGGCAGAGAAAGTATTGTAACGGTATTTCTGCCAGGAAGTACCTCCTAACAGATTCAAACGGTTGTTATCATTAAGCTGTTTATCCCAGGTAAGGGTATTCTCATAAAAGACATTTACGTCTTCTGTCTGTGCCTGACTGGCAGTACCTCCGTTAGAAGTACCTACACCATTGGGAGATGCGATAACGGCTGTACTGGGTACATAATTCAGCTGGTGGTAGTTGTTATAATTAACGGAAGCCGTAGTTCTGAATTTCAATGTTTTCAGGATATCATATTCACCTGACAGAGATCCGATCAGGGAGGCTGTTTTACCCTGGTTGATACCGGATAACAGTGCCATTGGGTTCTGGTATCCCTGGTAGTTATATCCTCCTATCTGAGAACCCAGGAACTGGTACACACTGCCATCAGTATTATAAGCAGGCAATGTAGGTGGTGCAAACAATGCCTGTGCATAGATACCATTCGTGATATTGTTTTTTGTGAATCCGTAATCAAGATTTGTTATAACCCTTAGTCTTTTTGTAATCTCATTATCAAGACTGATTTTCCCCGCTACACGGGAGAAATCGGTCCCTTTCAATACACCATCCTGTTTGTTATAAGCAAGTGAAGTGTAATAACGGGAACCACTACCACCACCGCGTACAGAAATATCCGCGTTGTGTGAGATCCCGTTACGGAGTACCAGTCCCAGCCAGTCGGTATTCGCAGTACCTAAGAAACCGGGATCAGTGAGGATACTTGTAGCCTGGGCGTTGGGGGCTTGTCCTGCTGCCGCCCTGGCATCATTCAGATTCTTTGCCGCTTCTTTCAGCAGTGTCACATACTGGTCTGCATTCAATAGTTTTTCTTTTATCGCGCTGCTTACACCGGCATAGTAATTACCTTCCAGTACGGGCTTTTGATTCAGCTTTCCTTTTTTGGTGGTGATGATAATCACACCATTGGCTGCTTTGGAACCATAGATAGCAGTGGCAGAAGCATCCTTCAGGATATCAATGGATTCAATGTCACTGATATTTAATCCTGCCAGGCTGTTCAATCCACGGGCAAAAGAATTGGATACGGAGGAGTTAGCGTCATCGCTACCAAAACGTTCTACCGGGTTTACGGCTTCTGCCTGGTTCTGGATATACCTGTTCTGGATGGTTACCTGTACACCGTCTATCACGTACAGCGGATCATTCCCACCCATGAGGGAAGTACCACCACGGATACGGATCTTAGCCACACCACCCGGAGAACCGTCTGCCTGCACTACCTGTACACCGGCCGCCTTTCCTGCCAGAGCCTGATCAATAGACGTAAAAGGGACATTTTTAATTTCTTCTACATTTACGGAGGCAACAGACCCCGTCAGGTCTTTTCTTTTGGTGCTGCCATATCCTACTACTACATATTGATTGAGTTCATCTACTTTTCCTCTTAAGGCTATTTCAATTTTTGTATTCCCTTTCAGGTTGAGTACCTGTGGTTCGAATCCTACACAGGAGAAAAACAATACTGCATTGTTATCGACTTCTCTCAGGGTAAACCGGCCATCTTTATCAGTGATAGCGGACGCTGTGCTACCTTTTACGCGAACAGATACGCCCGGCACCGGCATCCCTTTCAGATCCACGACCATACCTGTAATATCAGCGGGAGGCAGCGCTATAGCAGGCTCGGTTGCTTTGCGGGAAATGACAATTGTATTACCCTGGATATCGAATGTTAAAGGTTTATCTTTTAACACTTTTTCCAGCGCGTCTTTTACAGGCATGTCTTTAATCTCCGCAGAAATATTTTTTACATCTGCAAGATCTTTGCTCTTGTAAAAAAACACATATCCCGTTTGCTGTTTGATAACACCTAACACCAGTTGAAGTGGCATGTTTTTGCAGGACAGGTTCACTGTTTGTGAGAGTCCTTTGGCACAAACATGTAAAGCCATCACTGTTAATAAAACTGCGGTCAATCTCATTACTCGCCAGATTTTGGTTGCGTGAGCGGCGCTCAATGGCATGGCAATCCCATGCCTGTTGCGCACAACATTAATTTTCATACCTTTGATTGATTTTTGGTTGACTACTTCTTTCCCTGTAACTTTTGGAACAGGGAATTACCTGAATGGGTTAACCATTTATTAAAACCTGGTGCGGACGCCAATCTTGACACCAGGTTTTTTCATGGATGAACATAAGATCTCCGCGTCCGGTGGACCTCATTAATTTTAATGATAATGATACTGGCAGGCGTTGGTTAGGCCTGACGTTGGTGGTGATGGTTGGTTTTTGTTTACGGTAAAATGTTCACTCTGTTCTCTCCTTCAATTTTAAAATGAATGCCTGCTCTCGATAATATTTTAAACAATTGATCCTGTGTTAAAGTTCTGCCGATTTCCCCTGTAAATGTACCCTCAGGAGATTTATCCGTATAAGTTACTTCTATATTATACCATCTTGCCAGTTGCCTCATGACGCTAGGAATATCTTCATCATTAAAAGAAAAATATCCATTCTTCCAGGCAATAGCGCTGTTTACATCTGTTTGCTTCAGATATTCAATTTCATTACTTCCGGGTTTCACCCTTGTTTGTTGTCCGGGTGCCAGACGCCGCGACTCACTACCGGTTTGTACCAATACCGCACCTTCCAGTAAAGTGGTATTAATGGTATGCTCATCGGCATAAGCATTGATATTAAAATGTGTTCCCAGTACTATTACTTTCATGTTGTTTACCGATACGTTGAAAGGCTTAGCGGCATCAGGAGCGATTTCAAAATATGCTTCTCCTGTGATGGAGACAGTCCTTTCCTTACCAGTAAACGCAGTAGGATACCGGATGGAAGAAGCGGCGTTAAGCCAAACAGCTGTACCGTCCGGTAATATCACTTTAAACTGCCCGCCACGCGGTGTACGCAATACGTTATAACTGACGGTGGTTTCGGTGGTTTTATCGCTTTTATATACGACTTCCCCACTGGCTGTTTTTTCTACCTTGGTATTCCCCTGTTTGAGCAACATACCTGTACCCGTACTGTCCAGGTTGACTACACTCCCGTCTGCCAGTGTGAGTGTGGCTTTATTGCTGCCTGGCATAATACCGGCGGCGATGCTACTGTTTTGGGGCCTTTCACTTTCATGCAGATAATACATACCGCCTGCAGCTAATAATATCAGCACGGCTGCTGCCGCTGCCCACCACCTGGTATGATATACTTTCGGCTTAGCAGTAGCAACCATTAACCGCCGGTGCATGCGTTGTTCCAGCAATGCCTCTGTTTCGCCTTCAGAGGCCTCTATTAAGGCGGTTAGCTCCTGTTCATTATAATTATTATACCAGTTAAGCAAACGGGCAGTTTCTTCCTCGCTGGCTTCTCCGGCAAGATATTTTTTTGACAGTATGGACAGTTCTTCTCTTTCCATTAATAATGTGCTATATAAGTAAAGTCGGAAAATAAGGGGGTTACCCTACCTCTAAAGAAAAAAAAGATGAAAATAATTGCGGAATTGTATACGCAGGTGGTGCAAAGCCTTCGTAATGTGCTTTTCTACTGCTTTTTCGGAGATATTGAGCGCTGAGGCAATTTCTTTATTGGACATGCCCTGGTTACGGCTATAATTAAAGACGATCCTGCATTTTTCGGGTAACTGTTTCAATTGTTCCTGCATAGACTTTTGCAGGAAATGTAACTGTGCCGTATCGTCTGTTACCGCCTGTATCGTTTCGGGAAGGGCTTCTACGGTAGTAACAGGGGTTGCTTTTGCTAACTGGGTCAATACCGCATAACGGCAGGCTGTTGCCAGATAGGATGGCAAAGACCGGATAATAGTATGCCCTCTGCGCTGCCATAGGCCTGTTAGCACATCCTGCACCACATCTTCGGCCAGTTGTCTGGAACGTAAACGATCATAAGCCAGTACATACAACCGTTTCCAATACCTGTTGTAAATAGCTGTAAAGGCATTCTGATCATCCCCGCCCATCATCTGAACCAACTCTTCGTCAGCATAATGAGAATAATCTGTCATTCCTTATTAAAGATAATATGCAGGATCTTCATTTCAAAGTCCTGTTATGCAAAAAAGTATAATAGCCAAACAGTAAAAGCGGCTACAATACCAGCAAATCCATTTTCTACATTTACTAAACTGATACCGTTTTTATATTTTATAAAACAACCAAAAGTGATGATGGCTGCGATAACAGCGATGATGTTTAACGGGGCTATATGTGCAATGGCTAAAAATAATAATGGCAGTTGTAAGAGGGTAAAAATACCTATCCTTTGCAATAAAGGGCGGTAATCATTATCTACATCAACTACATTGAACACCTGTTGTTTCTTTCCGAAGTATTTGCTTAATAACGTCATTAGTATTACACAAAGAATGGTGGAGATAAATACACGGTGGAAGAAATTCATCTTCATACCGAAGATCTCATTACCTAAATAACGGTTGTAGATCCATTCTGTACCTATGCTCAGGAATGGTGATACCAGTAAGGTAATGATCGCTGCTTTGGGATGTGCCTTTCTCCAGAATACGCCCAGGAAAAAGATGGTTACTATACCTGGTTTGAGATAGGAAGTGTTTTCAGAGAGCGCCA
Source organism: Chitinophaga sp. YR573 (assembly GCF_900110995.1). Lineage (GTDB taxonomy): Bacteria > Bacteroidota > Bacteroidia > Chitinophagales > Chitinophagaceae > Chitinophaga. The sequence continues at coordinate 1,419,358 of NZ_FOJF01000002.1, read as the reverse complement.
GGAAAGAGTTTCCTGCGTACCTGGGAGTGTAAGTACAATAAGCCAGTAAAGCTGCTGTAACACATACTGCTATTACCACTAATTTACCAAAACGTACCACCTGTTTATCATTGGCCGTTTTATGCAGATACCGTTTGTATAAATCCATGCTTAACATCGTTGATGCAGAGTTTAACATGGAATATATAGAAGAGAAGATAGCAGCAGTGAAACCCGCTAGTATCAATCCTTTCAGGCCCCAGCCATCAGGGACGACTTCTGTCATGAGTTTAAGGAAGGCGTCATCAGGTTGGATATCTACCCATCCGTAACGGTGTTTGAATATATAGGCGGCAGCTACGCCGGCTGCTATAGTGGTGAAGGGGATGGAGATCTTTAATACACCTGCAGCGAGAGCTCCCAGTTTAGCGTCTCTGTTGGTAGCAGCAGCCATGATACGCTGTACTTCAAACTGGTTGGTAGTCCAGAAGAAACATTGCAGCACCATGAGGCCAGAGAATACGCCTGTCCAGGGAAGTTTCGGATGGTTTGGGGGCAGGTAGAGATGCATTTTTTGCAGGGCTGCCGGTTGTGCATGGTCCAGCTTTAGTAAGCCTGTGAAACCGTTTATTTCCGGTTGAGCAAATGCAGCTAATGAGACAGTGACGACTGCCAGCACCATTAAGATAGTCTGGATATTTTCAGCGATCACCACGCTTTCCATACCTCCAAAGAACAGGAAGATGCAGGTGATACTGGCCAGTATGATGATGCCGTTTAAATAAGAGATACCGCTGAAGATAAGTCCCAACTGGCGGCTGCCGATGTAGAACCCTCCAACTAATAACACAATGATGATGCCCACGATGAGCAGCATGTATATCAGTCGGGCGTATTCATTATAACGATATTCCAGGAACTGGGATAAGGTGTAGATGTTTCTTTTCCGGTAGATGGGTTCGAATACATATACGAGTAATAATATGGCAGGGATGGCCAGGACTTCAAAATGACTTTGGGCGAAGCCTATACTGTAACCAATACCGAGTGTGCCTATTATTTGGTTTAGATTGATGTTCGTGCCGTAAATGCTGCCGGCAACACTCCACCATCTGAGGTTGCGGCCAGCCATGAAGAACTGCTCCGCACTTTTCTTTTTGTGCAAACCAGGTAAGAAACTGCCACCGAACATGATCAGTAACAGTATTATCATCACCACATAATCAAGCGTACCCAGTTGTGAAAGCATTAGCGTAAAGGTTGAGTAGTAAGTGGTGTGACTGGTTCTGATGCAGGTGTTCTTCCTTGTAGCCGGGAAAGTGTTGTTAAAGGCAGATGCGGTAGTACATGTTTTCCAAACAGGATAGACTCTTCTTTTAAGGGATATCCGCTTAATATGAATGCCCTTATGCCCATATCCATATATCTGTTGAGCTTTTCTATTACCTGCTCAGGAGTGCCAACAATAGCTGCGCCGCAACCGCTCCTGGCACGGCCAATACCACCCCATAACAATGGCTCCAGGTAATCATCATTTTCAGCAGCCTGTTCCCGGAAAGCATCCTGGCGTAATACACCTGCCGACTGGCTATCCTGTGCACGATTCTTTAAGTTGAACTTTTCCGGTTCAAATTTACTCATGATGTATTTTGCGTAGTCTCTGGCTTCCGCTTCAGTTTCTCTTACAATAACATGCACACGCAGTCCAAAGTCTATTTCCCTGCCTTCAGTGGCTGCACGGGCGCTGAGGTCCTGCATGCTGGCATAGATACTTTCCTCAGGTTCCGGCCACATCAGGAATACATCGCAGTATTTAGCGCAGATTTCACGACTGCCATCACTGATCCCACCAAAGTATAAAAGAGGCCCGCCATTCTGCTGATAAGGCTTTACAGGGTCTGTTGTTTTCAGGTGGATATTATAATATTCCCCTTCGAAATGGATCTCTTCCTGTGTCCATGCCTGTTTAAGTATTTCGATGGTTTCTGCACAGCGTTTATAGCGTACAGCAGCATCTTCTTTTAAACCGGGCAGGTCGCTGTTGATGATGTTGATAGTTAGCCGTCCCTTAAGGATGTGATCTAAAGTAGCGATATGTCTTGCCAGCATGGGAGGATGTATTTCTCCTGTGCGGATGGCAGTCAGTAAGTTGATAGTTTCCGTTTCTACACCAGCCGCAGCAGCGAAGGGCAGCACTTCCTGTCCTACCAGGTAAGAGGTAGGTAACAGGATGTTCCGGTAACCCTGTTGCTCTGCCGTTTGGATGATATCCAGACAATGGGCATAGTTACTACGTCTTGTACCGTCCTGTACGCCTAAGAATTGTGTATCTCCCCCACAGAGATCATCAAACCAGGATACTTCCGCCAAACGTTGTTTAGTCCTTACTTTTACAGGTTCAAATTTCATTATTTCCAGTGTAACAGGTTCTCAAAAGAGAAAGTCAGGTAATATAATCCACCTACCGAAGGCAATGCATATCCCTGTGTGTAACGTTTATTCAGGACGTTACTGCCGCCCGCTTTAATACTGAAATGATCCGGTTTTACGGTGTAAGTCAGCTGTGCATCTACGGTACCGAAAGAAGGAATCCAGGCATCACCGAAGCCCTGCTCCCACCAGGTTTTATCCTGCCAGCGCCAGGTAGCCGCAAAGCCCAGACGGGAGGTAAGATGGGTATTACTGAGTGTAATGTTATAACGGTATTCAGGTGTGTTAAAGAAATTACGTGCGGTAGCGGCAATTGCAGGATCACTCATCTTCTTTTTCTTGTTGCCATCGTTGGGATCAGCTTTCAGTCCTTCGTTATTAGCAACATTCGCACTGATCTTAAATCCTTTGTAGAAACTATATTCGGCTCCTAATCCCCAGCCACGAACATATACTTTATCAGCACTGTTCATATCCACCTGGTAAATGATACTGGTAGCATCATTTTTCAGGTTATCCGTATTAGGGCCGCCTACGCTCTGGTAGCCTTGCTGCGCCGCGATGAAATCAGTGTATACACTGCTGAAATAATAAGCGTCAATATAAATTTTTCCGGCAATCACTGTTTTATATCCCACTTCCCAGTTCTTTATTTTTTCCGTGGTGAAAGAAGAAGGATTGTATGCCTTCAGATCAGCCACGTTGCCTGTCTGACGGAAAGTAGTGACGGAATTACCGAAGTAAATAGGATTATTGATAGCATTCGCAGCATTGATAGCGGCACTACCACCACCCAGTTCCCCACCGGTTGATGTATAAGCAAACAACTGTGTAGGAGTAGGATTACGAAATGCCTGTTGGTAGCTGAAACGGAAGTGATGTTCTTTTATACCTACAGCCACTGAACCACGGGGAGTGAATCCACCTTTAAAGTATTCGTTCTTATCGTAACGGCCACCAAAAGTGGGTTTAATCACTACCTCACCCACATTAAATTCTCTTGCCAGCTGAAAATAACCACCATATTCTTTTACAGTGTATTCCTCACCGCTGCTGGTCTTTAAAGGAAAGAGCGTACCTGAGCTTTTCAGTAAATAATTGCGGAAGCTACCACCGACCAGTAATTCGATGTTAGCGTTATCAGTAATACTGTTCAGTAATCTTTTGAAATCATAATTGCCTTCGTATTGTACCAGGCTACTATTATCCATTAACCCCACACCGCCCTGCGTAAACAGCTTTGCAGTTAAGGAATCTTTGGCGCGGTTAAAAGCAGCAGAACCGGGTAATAAACGAGTCCTGTCTGCATAAGTTCTTGCAGCAGCCGTACTACCGGCAGTTACACCTGTTACAGTGCCATCATAGGCAGCAGCAAAGTCTGAAGCCCATTGTGTGTTAGTACTGGATAATGTGTTTAATGCATTCGCAAGGCGGATAGTACCATAACCACCATCTGTGGTCTGCCATGTTTTCCATGCTCTTACAAAGAAGTCACTGCCTTTTAATTCCAGTTTACCCTGGAAGCGTTTGATATCGGGAAAGTAGTTTCTATCTGCCGGAGTCTGTACCGCATTCCCATTGCCCCAGTAACCGGTAGCGATGGCCTGTATATCATCTGTGATCTTATATCTTAATTCTCCGCTTACTTTATAACTGTAAGCTGTGTTATCGCGCAGGTCCTGTTCACGGTAACCGGTACGTGTAACTTTTTGTCCGGCTAAAGCTCCTGAACTTATAGCAATAGCGCCGGTGTATTCATCACCGTATAAGTTTACACCATCATATAAAAGATTTGTGTTACGGTTGTTATTAGGAACATAATTTAATCCGTTCGGACGGCCACGGTTCAGACGATCACTATAGTCATCCGCTACCCAGTCTGTTCCACGGAAATAACTACCATTGATTTTAAATGCAAAACGTTTATTTGCCCAGGCATAACGAAGGGCATAGTCTGCGAGATATTTTGGGTTGCTGAAATCTTTGCTGTCTACATGGTTTAAGCTGTTACGTATCTGTGCGCTTAATCCCTGGTATTTGAAAGGATCTTTGGAAGTGGTTACCACTACCCCATTTAATGCATCCGGGCCATAGAGTGCAGAAGCAGCACCGGGAATGATCTCCACGTTATCTACATCCAGTTCTGAGATACCTACCACATTACCTAAAGGGAAACCCAGACCGGGAGCACGGGTATCCATTCCATCTATTAATTGTACTACACGGGTATTATTATTAGCCCCGTATCCGCGTATATTCACACTTTTAAAGCCAATGCTTTGTGTACCGAGGTCTACTCCTTTTACATTATTTAAAGCATCCCAGAAACCGGCAGCCGCAGATTCTTTAAAACTCTTTGCACTGATCTTTTCAACGGAAACGGGCGCACGTAATATACTTTCTGAAACACGACTGGCAGCAACCACTACCTCAGTACCAGTCACACCTGTTTCTTCTAATATAATAGTATCGGGTATTGCAGCCGTAAATGTTCTTGTAACTGACTTATATCCTATATGAGAGAATTCCAGTTTTGCGGGTAAGCTGTTAACAGTAATCTTAAACTGACCGTTTTCATCGGCCCCAGTCCCTGCTCCTGTTTTATTCTTAATTACTGTTCCGGCCAGTGGGTGTTTTTGTGCATCTGTTACTACTCCGGATATCTGTTGCGAAAATACGGACGCACTAAAGAGTGACGCGCCTGTAATCAGGAAGGCGCGAAGAACATTTCTCATCATAAATTAATTGCGAGTTGGCATTCCCTATGGGAACATTCTATTAGTCTACTAAATATGTAGACAAATGTATTACATAAATTGAAATTGACAAACAATGTTTCAACAAATTCTACTATTTCCCTGTTTGAGACGATAAAACCTTAATTTTGGTGATAAATTATTTTATGCCTGGAAGTGTTCTGATAATAGATGATGAGGAGAAGCTGCGCAGCCTGATGAAACGGATTATTACGTTAGAAGGATACCATGTACTGGAAGTAGGAACGATCAAGGCAGCACAAAAGCTATTGGAAAAAGAAGAGGTAGATGTTATTATATGTGATGTGAAACTGCCTGATGGCAGTGGAGTAGACTTTTCCAGAACGCTGAAAGAGAAACATCCTTCTCTGGAAGTAATCCTGCTCACAGCGTACGGAAATATCCCCGATGGCGTACAGGCTATTAAGAATGGCGCATTCGACTATCTCACCAAAGGAGACGATAACAACCGTATTATCCCCCTGCTGAACCGTGCCTTTGAAAAGGTACAGCTACAGAAAAGGATTGAGAAGCTGGAGCAGCAGGTAGGTAAAAAATATAGCTTCGACAGTATACTGGGTAGCTCCCGTGTCATTAAAGAAGCTATAGAGCAGGCTAAAAAGGTAGCTCCTGCTGATACTACTGTATTACTACTGGGAGAAACAGGCACGGGGAAAGAGGTCTTCGCACAGGCGATCCACAATAACAGCAAAAGAGCAGGCAAACCCTTTGTTGCCCTCAACTGCAGCGCCTTTAGCCGGGAACTGCTGGAAAGTGAGCTCTTTGGTTATAAAGCAGGCGCCTTTACCAATGCGATACGGGATAAGAAAGGATTGATAGAAGAAGCCAATAACGGGACTATCTTTTTAGATGAAATAGGCGAATTGCCATTAGACCTGCAAAGCAAACTATTGCGGGTACTGGAAACCAGCGAATTCATTAAAGTAGGTGATACCAAACCCACTAAAGTGAATGTGCGTATCATTACAGCTACTAACCGCGATCTCAAAGAAGAAGCCGGTAAAGGACAGTTCCGGGAAGATCTTTATTACAGACTAAATGTATTTGCCATCACTCTTCCCCCCTTACGGGAACGGAAAAAGGATATCCCGGTACTGACAGATTATTTTGTAGGGTTCTTCTCCGCCAAAACCAATCAGAAGAAACTGGCTATCAGCGATGCTTTTATTGAAAAACTGCAACTGCATGAATGGAAAGGGAATATCCGTGAGCTGAAGAACGTACTGGAAAGGGCCGTGATCATGGCCGGTGGTGAAGAGTTGGCCGTCGCACATCTTCCTTTTGAAATACAGACAAACGAGAAGCCTGTACATACTTTATCAGCCTTTGACCTGGCCAGTGTAGAGAAACTCCATATTATAAGAGTATTACATCATACCAGGAATAATAAAACAGAAGCAGCTAAACTGTTGAATATCGGTTTAGCTACCTTATATAGAAAGATAGAAGAGTATCAGATATCATAATGATAAAACCCTCTCAAAATGAGAGGGTTTTTTATTTCCTTTAACATCTACCCCACCCCTGTGCCAAGTACTCCCCCCTTACTGGCATTACATTACAGCTGAACATACTGGTTTATACAAAGAATGGGCATGCCGTTGGCCTATATGTACTCAAATGATTTTACCATGAACCAATATGAAGTATCTGCAGAAATAGCCGACGAAATCCCGGAAATACAAAAAGAGATTGTACGCGAACCCGTATTCGGCAGCATATATATGTCGATCAAAGTATTGACGACATACACCGGAAAGATGCTGCAGGATCATCAGTTACGACAGGTTGAACGTTGCATGAAATTAGCCGACAAAATATATAATAAAGGCAACAAGCTGGTAAAGACGGCTGTAGAGAATGTATTCATCTTTTCATTCTCTAATCTGCAGGGAGCCTGTACCAGAAGAGAATGGCAGGAAGTACAAACAAAAATGCCTGTAACACTGTTCTCTCTGTACATACAGCAAATCATGAAACCCGGAATCTGATAAACTTCAATATTATGATCATTCTACTCTATCTGGCAATAATGCTGGGCTGCTTTTACATCTTCTTTAAATCTATTGACTTCTTTGAAAACATTTAAATCATGATGACATTCTTGCTCATAATATCCATCCTGGCATTTATCTACCTGGTGTATGTTTTACTGAAACCTGAAAAATTCTAAATCTATACTAATGAATAGCGAAATGACAGGCGTCATCGTCACATTTATTATCACCCTACTGATAGCCTTCCCACTTGGCAAATACATTGCTAAAGTGTTTAAAGGGGAAAAAACAATTACTGATTTCATGTCTCCGCTGGAGCGGTTCATTTTCCGTGTATCCGGTATAGATACTACAAAGGAGATGAACTGGAAACAGCATATGGCGGCCTTACTTTGTATCAATGGCGTATGGCTGATCTATGCATTTGTGATGTTGCTGGTACAAGGCAGTCTGCCATTGAATCCGGATGCAAATCCCAGTATGACACCAGACCTGGCATTTAATACCAGTATCAGTTTCCTCGTGAATTGTAACCTGCAACATTATTCCGGAGAATCAGGACTTACTTACCTCACACAATTATATGTGATCACCTTCTTACAGTTTGTATCTGCTGCTACAGGTGTAGCCGCCGTTGCTGTACTATTCAGGGCATTTGCAGAAAAGACCACTGAAAAGCTGGGCAATTTCTTTGTATTCTTCACCAAAACAATTACCCGTATCCTGTTGCCGCTGTGTATCATTGTCGCCGCTTTACTGGCGTTCAATGGTACCCCGGCCAGCTTCGACGGAAAGGATACTATCGTTACCCTGCAGGGTGATTCCGTACAGGTATCACGTGGACCTGCCGCCGGTATGATCGCAATCAAACACCTGGGTACCAATGGTGGCGGATGGTTCGGGGCCAACTCCGCTCATCCCCTGGAAAACCCCAGCTACTTTACGAATATGGTAGAAGTGATCGCACAGGTGATACTGCCAATGGCGCTCATCTTTGCCTTCGGATTCTTTATCCGTAAGAAGAAATTAGGGTACGCCATATTCGGCGTGATGACACTTGGAATGCTAACATTTATGATACCCACCTTCTTTTCTGAAATGGGTGGTAACCATTCTTTTGCTACACTGGGGCTGCATGATGTAAGCGCCATGGAAGGTAAAGAAGTACGGTTTGGGGTACCGGCATCTGCTTACTGGCAGGTAATGACTACCATCATCTCTACAGGTTCTGTGAACTCTATGCATGATAGTTCCATGCCTTTGTCCGGCGCTATGCAGATGCTGGGCATGATGACCAACTGTTTTTACGGCGGTAAAGGGGTAGGATTACTGAACTACTTCATCTTCCTCATCATTGCTGTGTTTATTTCAGGCTTAATGGTGGGTAGAACGCCTGAATTCATGGGTCGTAAGGTAGAAGCCCGCGAAATGAAAATAGCGGCTATGATCGCCTTATTTCACCCTTTCCTTGTGTTGGTGGGTACCGCTATCGCAGCTTATTATCCACAGGCTGCCTGGGGATTGCAACCAGGTAATCACGGATTCTCTGAGATGCTGTACGAATACACTTCCTCTTCCGCTAATAACGGGTCCGGATTTGAAGGGTTGGGGGACAATAATATTTTCTGGAATCTCACAACAGGTATTGTGATGCTGTTAGGAAGGTTTATTCCTATCATCGGACCGGTAGCTATTGCTGGTATACTGGCTAAGAAGAAATACATCCCTGAATCTGCGGGTACTTTACAAACAGATACCGCCACTTTCGGGATTATGACTTATGCTGTGATTATGATACTTGCAGCACTCGCTTTCTTTCCTGCACTTACATTAGGTCCGATCGCTGAATTCTTCCAATTGTAATAAATAATTAATCATCATGTCTAATAAATTATTCGAACCGGCATTGGTTAGTGAGGCATTGAAACAGGCAGTTGTGAAGCTGTCGCCCAGAAGTATGTTCCGCAACCCGGTGATGTTCACTGTGGAAATAGGAACTGCCATCATGCTGGCTGTAACTATATATACCGGTTATTCCAACGATAAAGCACAAGGTTCTTTTGCTTATAACCTCGCAGTTTTTATCGTACTGTTGCTGACACTGTTGTTTGCCAACTTCGCTGAAGCCATTGCAGAAGCAAGAGGTAAAGCACAGGCTGAAAGCTTACGTAAAACAAGGGAAGAAACACCAGCAAAGAAGATATTTCCGGTAGGTGAGATCTTCACTGATGAAGTAAAGATCGTCCCCTCTTCACAATTACGTAAAGGCGACCTGTTCATCTGCGAAGCAGGAGATATGATCCCTATGGATGGAGAGATCATTAAAGGATTAGCTACCATTGATGAATCAGCTATTACCGGTGAATCTGCTCCTGTAATCAGGGAATCAGGCGGGGATAAATCATCTGTAACAGGTGGTACAAAAGTACTGAGTGATAAAATCATCGTACGTGTCACTACCGATCCCGGTGAGAGCTTCCTGGATAAAATGATTGCTCTGGTAGAAGGTGCCAGTCGCCAGAAAACACCGAACGAAATCGCATTAACGATCCTGCTGGCCAGCTTTACGCTTGTATTCATCATCGTTTGCGTAACATTAAAACCTTTCGGAGACTATGCAAAAACGCCTATTACAATAGCGGCCTTTGTGTCTTTGTTTGTATGCCTGATCCCTACTACTATCGGTGGCCTGTTAAGTGCCATTGGTATTGCAGGTATGGATCGTGCTTTACGGGCCAATGTAATTACCAAAAGTGGTAAAGCAGTGGAAACAGCGGGTGACCTTGATACCTTACTGCTTGACAAAACAGGTACTATTACTATTGGCAACCGTAAAGCCACACACTTCTGGCCAGCCTTTGGTATTGGCAAAAAAGAATTCATTGAAACCTGCGCCATGGCTTCCCTGGCAGATGAAACACCGGAAGGAAAGTCTATCGTGGAACTGGCAGCAGAAAAAGGAGTGAAAGTAAATTTACCGGATAAGAACAAAGTGACTTTTATACAGTTCACTGCTGAAACAAGAAGCAGTGGCCTGGATATGGAAGGTGTAAAGATCCGTAAAGGTGCGATGGACTCCATCAGGAATATCGTATTAAAAGCGAATAATCCTTTCACAGAGGAAACAGAACAAAAGGTAAAAGAGATCGCTTCTAATGGTGGTACACCGCTGGTAGTAAGTCTCAACGCTAAAGTAGCGGGTGTAATAGAATTACAGGATATCATCAAACCAGGTATCAGAGAACGTTTTGAACGTTTACGCCGCATGGGTGTAAAAACAGTGATGGTAACAGGTGATAATCCGCTCACCGCTAAATTCATTGCAGAGAAAGCCGGTGTAGATGACTTCATTGCAGAAGCGAAACCGGAAGATAAAATGAACTATATCCGTAAAGAACAGGAAGGCGGTAAACTGGTTGCCATGATGGGCGACGGTACCAACGATGCACCTGCACTGGCACAAGCGGATGTGGGAGTAGCGATGAACAGTGGTACACAGGCGGCTAAAGAAGCTGGTAACATGGTGGACCTGGATAATGATCCTACCAAACTGATTGAGATCGTTGAAATAGGTAAACAGCTGCTGATGACAAGGGGTACATTAACTACCTTCTCTATTGCGAATGATGTGGCCAAATATTTCGCTATCGTTCCTGCTCTTTTTATTACTTCTATTCCGGCTTTACAGGGATTGAATGTAATGAGGCTGGCCAGTCCGGAAAGCGCTATACTCTCTGCTGTTATATTCAACGCACTGATTATCCCTGCACTGATACCACTGGCACTGAAAGGTGTGTCTTACAAACCAATCGGAGCAAGTGCCCTGTTACGCAGGAACCTGATGATATACGGTTTTGGTGGCGTGATCATCCCTTTTATCGGTATCAAGCTGATTGATCTGTTACTCTCTCTTTTTATGTTTAAATAAGATCTGAAATGAAAAAGTATTTGCTTCCTTCTATAAAACTAACAGCCTTACTGATCCTGCTTTGTGCTGTATTATATCCTTTGTTGATTGCAGGTATTGCCAGACTGGCTCCCGGACAGGGAAAAGGTGAAACATTGACCGTGAATGGCAAAGTAGTAGGCTATGAAAATATTGGTCAGAAATTCACTGAAGATAAATACTTCTGGGGACGGCCATCCGCTGTGGATTATAATGCAGCCGGATCTGCCGGTTCCAATAAAGGCCCTTCCAATCCTGAATACCTGAAAACTGTACAGGAACGTATTGATACGTTCCTGGTACATAACCCTGGCGTGCATAAAGAAGATATTCCTTCAGAAATGGTCACCGCTTCCGGTAGTGGTCTGGACCCGGACATCTCTCCTGCTGCTGCGGTTATACAAGTGAAAAGAATTGCGAACGTAAGAGGTTTAAACGAAAAAACCCTATTGGACTTAGTAGCAAAACATACAGAAGGCCCACTCGCGGGCATACTCGGCCCCTCAAAGATTAATGTACTGAAGCTCAATATCGACCTGGATAAATTAAACAAATAGAAATGAAACGAGTTTTATTAAGTGCCATTATCGCACTGAATGTTATTAACGTGAATGCTCAGGATAGCACCAAAACAAAAAAAGTTCCTTTTGATGGAATGGACCTTACGTGGATCAACGGACAAAACAGACAGAAAGATTTTCCTTTAGTGATGAATGACCCCAAAGGGGAAACGATCTTAACCGGTACTGTACTGGTGGATGGTTATTTCAACTACAACTTTGCACGTCCAAAAGACAACACACAAACTATCTCTGCCTCTACTGCCCGCAGTAATGAGTTCTCTCTGAATCAGGCGAGTATTGGTGTTGAAAGTAATTATAAAAACATTATAGCCCGCTTATGGCTTCAAACTGGTGGTCAGACCAACGTTGTACAGGAAACTGATGGTTCCGTGGCAAGAGGTCGTAACACCAGCACCGGTAACCTGAAATTTGTTCGAGAAGCGGCTGCCGGTTATCACTTCAATGTAGCCTATGGACTGAATATTGAAATGGGGATCTTTATGAGTTATATTGGTCTGGAAAGTTATGTTCTGCAGGAGAACTGGAGCTACCAGCGTAGTATGGTCTGCGACTTCACCCCCTTTTATTTCCAGGGAGCAAGGATACAGTTCTATCCTTCTAAAAAATTCAAGACAGAGTTATGGTTATTGAATGGATGGCAGAGTTATAACAGCTGGAGTAAAAATCCCGGCATTGGTAACTCCAACTACTATCGTCCTAATGAAAACCTGCAACTGGTAGCTAATTTCTACTATGGTAATGATAGTAAAAGTGGTACAGATAAATTATCATCCATACATCGTTTCCATCATGATAACAGTATAGTATACCGTTATTTCAAAAGCAAGAATGGTGGTAATGGGATTTCACAGGCAGCTTTCAGTCTGAATAACCACTATGGTTTTCAATCAGGCGATGGCGTTAAGGCAAAAGATAATTATATGACCGGTTCATCACTGGCCAACAGAATATGGTTTAAACAGAATAAACTGGCGTTAACATTGCGCGGTGATTATGTGACTAACCCTGGTGGATATTTATCTTTCAGTCCTGCTGCGCCAGGCCAGATACCTAATGATTATGACATTGCTATTGCCAGTGGTAAAGTGTTAAAGATGACACAGGAAGCGGCTACATTCGATATCATGCCTAACGATCATATTACATTCAGATTTGAATTTGACCATCGCAATACAAACATCCCATATTTAGCTGGCCCCGGCGGAACTACCTCCCAAACCGGCTTTAGTACAGATGCCCCCGATCCTACATGGAAACCCGATCTGAGAAAGTCAGAAAACCGATTAATTGTTGCTGTAAATGTCAGGTTATAGAGGTGTAACCAATGGCGGCTTAATTTATTAAGTCGCCATTACCTTAAATATTAAATAAAATGGAAGATATAATAGTCAGAGTGGCTACAGAAGAGGACGAACAATTTGCAAAGGTCATCACTGATGAAATGGAAGCGTCTGCTAAAGTACGTGGCACCGGTATAGCCAAACGTTCTCCTGCGGCCATCATAGAGAAGATAAGAGAAGGGAAAGCAGTGATTGCAGTAACAACAGCCAATACATGGGTTGGATTTTCTTATATAGAGATCTGGGCAAACGGGGAGTTTGTATCCAATTCAGGACTGATTGTGAACCCTGCATTCAGGGAACGTGGTGTCGCATCTGCTATCAAACAACGTATTTTTAAGTTATCCAGGAAGAAATATCCTGCAGCTAAGATCTTCAGTATTACCACGGGACTGGCGATCATGAAGATGAATTCCCGCTTAGGTTTTGACCCCGTTACCTATGATGAGATTACGCATGAAGAGCGCTTCTGGAGCGCCTGCAAAAGCTGTCCCAACTATCATATCCTGGAAAGCAAATCCTTTAAAAACTGTATGTGTACAGCTATGTTGTATACGCCTAAGGAATCAACTGCTAAATATAATATCTTTGAAAAGCATGATACCACTGTTGTATGACTGAAAAAGAAAACAATGTGCAACACTTCCTCGACCTTATCCGGCAATCCAGGCGGGGGAAATTTAAAGTGTACATAGGGATGAGCGCCGGGGTTGGCAAGACCTACAGAATGTTGCAGGAAGCCAATACACTGTTGCGTAATGGGGTGGATGTAAAGATCGCCTACATAGAAACGCATAACAGGGCCGAAACGCATGCGTTACTGGAGGGCCTGCCGGTAATTCCCAGAAGGCAGTTGTTTTACAAAGGGAAAGCGCTGGAAGAGCTGGACGTGCAGGCAGTACTGAACCTGCATCCGGAGATTGTTGTGATAGATGAACTGGCGCATACCAATATAGAAGGCAGCAAGAATGAAAAACGCTGGCAGGATGTGATAGAGATCCTGGATGCGGGGATCAATGTGATCAGTGCGGTCAACATACAACATATAGAAAGTTTACAGGAAGAGATCAGGAATATCACAGGAATAGATGTGGCAGAGAGAATCCCCGACAGTGTATTACAACAGGCAGATGAAGTGGTGAACATAGACCTTACCGCAGATGAACTGGTGATACGTTTAAAGGAAGGAAAGATATATACACCGGATAAAATAGCGGTGGCAATGAAGAATTTCTTTCAGGCGGAAAAGATCCTGCAACTGCGGGAACTGGCCTTGAAAGAAGTAGCATCGCAGGTAGAAAGGAAGATTGAATCTGCTATGCCGGGGACAGCCCATCTGAGGAACGAACGTTTTATGGCCTGCATCAGTACCAATCATACTACGGCCAAAAAAGTGATCCGTAAAACGTCCCGGCTCGCTGCATATTATCATTCCAAATGGTACCTGTTGTACGTACAAACGCCCAAAGAAGATGCGGATAAAATAGGCTTGGCAGCCCAGCGTCAACTGATCAATAATTTTAAACTGGCCATTGAACTTGGTGCTGAAGTGATCAAAGTGAAAAGCACAAATATTGCTAAAAGTATTATACATTCGGCGGAAGAAAAAAACATTACGACGATATGTATTGGTAAACCTCATCTCAATCTGACGGGGATTATTTTGCATACGGCCGTCTTTTCACAATTACTGGGTAAGTTGTCTGAATCAGATATCGATATTGTAATATTATCATAACATGCGCCTCAAAACGAAGTTAAGTATAGGCATTGGGTTTTTATTTATTGCGATCCTGATCTCCGGGGTCCTTGGCATTTTGTCTATTCACGTAATGAAGAATGATGCCCGCCTGATACTGGAAGATAACTACGAAACACTTGTTTACAGCAATAATATGCTGAAACTGCTGGATAAATTCCTGGAAGATTCTACCGGAGTACAATTGTTTGAAAAGAACCTGAAACAGCAGGAAGCCAATATCACCGAACCGGGAGAAGCTGCGGCAACAGCAGCCGTTCGTGAGATGTTTGAACAGCTGAAACGTTCTCCGGGGAATGACTCTATACGTTCCCTTATACGGCAGAAAATATACCTGATCAATACAGCGAATCAACAGGCCATACTCCGTAAGAATAATATAGCGGAGATGAATGCAAAGACTTTCAGCAACTGGCTGATGATGATATTTGGATTACTGACACTGGTAGCGTTTACACTGGCCGTTAATTTCCCGGGTATTATCAGTGGGCCTGTGAAAGCGTTGTCTGATGGGATCAAAGCTATTGTCAATAAAGATTATTCCAAAAGGATCCATCTTTCTCAGCATGATGAATTCGGAGACCTAGCACAGGCATTTAATATTATGGCCCAGAAACTGGATGAATATGAACATAGTAATCTTGCTAAAATTAAATTTGAAAAGAGCAGGATAGATACTATTATTAACCAGATGAATGACGGGATTATTGGCCTGGATGAAAACAGGAAATTGTTGTTCATGAATAAAGTGGCTGAGAAGTTACTGGGATTAAAGGAAACGGAGATCATGGGACACTATGCGCCTGATGTGGCTTTGCATAATGATCTCATGCGCAACTTGCTGCAGGACCATGGTAAAGAGAAAGAACTGAAGATTTATGCTGATCAGAAAGAAAGTTATTTCCATCTTGATATCTTTAATGTAAATAATAACGAGAAGGTAATCGGGCAGGTAATTGTACTGCGTAACATCACTCCTTTCCATGAGCTGAATGAAGCGAAAACAAACTTCATTGCTACTATTTCCCATGAACTAAAAACACCTATTGCATCTATTAAGATGAGTGCACAACTGTTGTCTGACACTCGTGTTGGCGGCGTGAATAAAGAGCAGGAAGAATTAATAAAAAGTATTAATGATGATTCCGACAGGCTGCTAAAGATCACCAGTGAACTGCTGAATATGAGTCAGGTAGAAACTGGGCATATACAATTGAAGATACAGCCTGTTCCACCCGGGATTATTATCACTAATGCTATCGATACCGTAAGTGTACCAGCGCAGCAAAAGAATATTTCCCTGCTGGTGAAAGACAATTCTTCTCATGAGAAAATATTAACCGACCCGGAGAAAACAGCCTGGGTGTTAACGAATTTCTTAACCAATGCGATTAAATATTCTCCTGAAGACGGGGAGATTTTATTAAGTACTTCCATTTTTGAAAATACGATCAGGTTTACTGTACAGGATCATGGCAGAGGGATAGATGAAAAATATCTTCCCAGGATATTTGACCGGTATTTTAAAGTGCCGGGATCTACGGATAAACCGGGGACCGGATTAGGACTTTCTATTTCAAGAGAATTTATTGAGGCTCAGGGCGGACAGATCTGGGTGGATAGTAAACTGGGAGAAGGCAGTACTTTTGGGTTCAGTTTACCGAAACAATAAGTAAATTACGGCTCTATGAGCAAGATACGCGTAATTATCACAGGAGCTACCGGTATGGTAGGCGAAGGCGTTATGCAGGAATGCCTGTTAAATACTGATGTAGAAGCTGTGTTGTCTGTCAGCAGAAGACCTTCCTGTGTTGTACATCCTAAGTTAAAGGAGATTGTACACTCCAACTTTCTCGATCTCTCCTCTATTGAAAATCAGTTAAGTGGTTATAATGCCTGTTACTTCTGCCTGGGTGTTTCTTCTATAGGTATGAAAGAGCCGGAGTATACCAAAATGACTTATACCTTAACAATGCATGTGGCGGAAACGCTGAGTAAGTTGAATAAGGACATGGTTTTCTGTTATGTATCCGGTGCGGGTACTGATAGTACAGAAAAAGGCAGGTCTATGTGGGCAAGGGTGAAAGGTAAAACAGAGAATGATCTGATGAAATTACCTTTTAAGGCGGTGTATAATTTCCGGCCCGGATATATGCATGCGGCCAAAGGCGCCAAAAATCTGATACCTGCTTATAAATATCTCAGCTGGATGTACCCTATACTTCGCACGTTCTTTCCCGGGGCTGCTTCTACCTTGAAAGAACTGGCATTGGCGATGCTGAGTGTAACATTATATGGAAGTGATAAACATATCCTGAGTGTGAAGGAGTTTGTTACGCTGTCGAAAAAAGTTCAATAAATATAAAAGCTCCGTTAGGAGCTCCGTGTTTGTAGAAAAATTAATCTTCTCTTTAATAGACTCCGTAGGAGTCTCCTAAGTCGCGAATATTAGGGGACTCCTACGGAGTCTGTGTTTTGTTGTTTAATGTATTGCTACAAACACGAGGCTCCTAACGGAGCCTATTACGTATTTATAACAAAACATAATAGGCTCCGTTAGGAGCCACGTGTTTGTAGTGTATTCGGCTTTAAGCCAGAGAGTGCATTTGTCAGTTCTTCCTGTTGATGTTCATCTATCGCACCTTTCATAATAGCATCCAGTGCTTTTTGTCTGGATAATGTATCTAACATTTCATTCTTCACAACAGCTAACAGTATATCGAATCTTTTCTCTACTCCGGGGCGCAGATAACCATCCAGACTTAAACGTACCAGTTCCCTGTCATTATCGTATAATAAAACATCTTCCAGCGCAGTAACTACCTGTGGGTAAAGTTCTGCTACATTAGCCAAAATACCGGCACAGGTTATTCTGAACGGAGAACCCGGTTCTGTTAATTCAGTACAAAATACATCTACCAGTTCCGGATGACGGGATACAGATAATGCTTTTACCTGGTTAAAAAGGATTTCCCTGAGAGATTCATCCCTTTCTTTTTCAAAGAGAGAAAGAACCGGAGCAAGAATGGTATCAATTTTTACCTTACTGATAAGCAGACTCAGTACCTTTTTACGTTGTGCCGTATTAGGTAAGCCTTTGACACTGCCGATCAACTGGTTGTTGATATATTCATCCCTGCCGGCGTAAGGGGTCAGCAGATCTGTTAATGTATTGAATTCTGTATCCTCAAATACACCGGGATTGTTAGAGAAAGCACCAGCCACAGCTTCCCTTATTTCACGGATGCGCATAACAGGCTTCAGCATATTCAGCAGCGTAAGCCTTACTCCTGCCGAACGTTCTGTAGATAATAAACCTGCCAGTTCCGTTAACTGCTCATTGCTGAGTTCAGGCAATTCATTCTGCAGTTTCAATGCGTTCTGACGCACTACCTCATCTCCATCCTGAGTAGCAGACCAGAACAACTGGGTAATGACATCCGCATTCCATGGTTTTATCTTGCCTAAAGCTGTTAAGGCTTTATCACGGGCATATGCATCATTATCAGTGCGTAATATACTAATGAGCATAGGCGCGTACTCATTATTCAGCAGTTTTGCCTCTGACAAACGGGAAAGAATACGGAAGCGGATCTCCCGGTCATTTTTAACATCCAGATAAGGTTTGAGTCCTTCTACGATCTTTTCCGTCCATACCGTACATTGCTCTGCCAGTTCTAAGGCCTGCAACTGTAATACGTTAGGTGAGTTTACGTTTTTCAGCAAAGCTGCCAGGGCAACTTCTTCTGAAACGGCGGGTAATGAGCTGATAGCATCCTGCACAACTATCCTTTCCTGTTCACTCAGGGATTCATCTGCGCTTAGAGAAATGAAGAAAGCAGCCAGGCGCTGGTCCTGATGTAATCCATCCTTCAGACGGGCTAATAAGGACGTTCTGATATTCCGGTCTTTCTCTGTTTTAAACAGTTCCAGTAATGCATCAGATAAGGCATTGAGGTCGGTAAAACGGGAAGTATTCAGTCCGGAGAGGAACAACACTAATCTGTCTTTCGTTTCCTTGTCTTTCGTAAGCGGCAATACTTCCACCAATGAGGTCAATACTTCGGGAACGTGCAGGTTTTGTGAAGCCAGTTGTATAATCTGTGCTTTTATCACCTGTTCTGAATGGGGGCTTCCTAATACCTTACGAATCAATGCCGGCAGGGAATTCTCCGCCTTTTGTGTAGTGTTTTCCATTAAAGTCTTACAATGGGGATTTTAAATAGCTGTTATCGCCTCAATTTTTTCGATGGCAATAAAACAACGTTTATTATCAGTAGTTCTTATTTCTACAATTCCGGGATGGAGATTGCTGACGATTCCACTCAGAACTGCATTAGTAATGAATATATTAACTGGTTGCTGTTCCTGTTTGTTAATCTCCAGCAAATCAGAAAAGAGGTTTACAGATGGCATAATTAATTGGATTTTTCACATGATATGATGTCCCAGGTCTCAAATATAACTAAAAAGAAAAAGCCCTCCATTTCTGGAAGGCTAAAGGGGGTGCAATCAAAGGTACATCGGTTTTCATGGACAAGTAAAATACCATCAGCATACCTTGATATGCAGTCAGTTATATAATAATGTCTTAGGTCTTTTATGGTGGAATCATTCGTTGTATGAAGATGACACAAATATAAGTTGAAACTCATATTAATAAAATACAACTAAGCGGCTATTTTTCTTAACATTGGATAATCCCCGCCACTGGCTTATGTTTAAGGCCGCGCCCGCTATTAAGTATTGATAATGATTAGGATAGTTGCTTATTTTTCCTTATCTGCAGACGAATGAATTTAAATGACATAAGCAACAATCCCAGCCCTATATAACCCATTGCGGGTAAAAATGCATCCCAATCAGCTAATTGTGCAGATCCGGGATCATTTTTATCATAGTATAAGTTTACTTTATCACCTATGAAATAAGTAGAAAAATAGGATTTGCCCAGAATTAAAGTATGCTCATTACCATCTGCCGGATAATAAGTGACTATAGGAGCATAACTGTAGGTATAAGCCGCATCCTCCGGACCCGATGACCTGGTTCGACCATAGCGGTCTGCATAATGATGAAACGGTTCGTTATAAGGCCCGTTTGTTTCTATTCTCGAAACCTTTCCTTCTACAGGTAAAGCATGGGACCTGAATTTGTTTATCCTGTAAATATTGACTATCCCGGATGACAGCATGATCATCCCGAATACAAAAAGGAGATTGGCTATAGGTTTGAAGGATTTAATCATAATTATTACATTGCCAGTAACACCGCTACATAATGGCAAATGGCTGCTGCAAATACCAGCGCATGCCATACTGCATGTGTATATTTGTATTTATCCCACACGTAAAAGAATACGCCAATAGAGTACAATCCACCACCTACGGCCAGCAGAATGATCACAGGTAATGGCAACTCAAGGAAGAACCTCTTTCCTCCTACTACCATTATCCATCCCATGAGTAAGTAAATAGCTGTGGAAACAATATTGTATTTACCTGTGAACCAGGTTTTGAATAAGACACCAACAATGGTTAATCCCCATAACACAGACAAGAGGCTAATCCCAAAAGCATTATTCATATATATCAGCAGGAAAGGTGTATAGGTACCTGCTATCAGGAAGTAAATACTGATATGATCAAAGATCTCGAAGATCTTTTTAAAAGCGGTTTCCTGGGAAAGATGATACGCTGTAGAACAGGTAAACAATAACAGGAAGCAAAAACTATAAATACCAGCCCCTACTACTCCGGCTACATTGCCATGTGCGGCAGCCAGTCCTGTTAAAACAGGCAACCCGCCCACACCGAATATAATACCTAATCCATGAATCAATCCATTGACAATCTCCTGTTTACGGCCGTATATTTTTGGTTCTTTCACGATTTAATCTTTTACGGCCGGTAATATAGGATTTAATTCTATATCAATCTATGACTTATCATTTCTTCAGCAAATAGGTATCAATTGCCACACCTATTGCACTGGTTTCCTCAGTGGCATTGTCTGTACCAGCTTTGAACCAGTGATTAGCACCTTCATTATCCTCTTTCAGCTCCAGTTGTATATCCCCTCCTACCAGGTGAACGGTGAAATGGGTTGGATCCTGTTGCTCTACCAAAACGGTGTCGTTGTTATAATCAATTTTAAAGGTATTCATATAGTTCGTTTTATATGTATACACAATCATTGTGCCTGCAATTAGCCGGAATGGCATAAACAATGTTACATTTGTGGTTATGGCTGATGATTTGCAGGTTATTGAACAAACTAAGAACTGGATCAAAGTATTGGTAGTTGGCTGCAACTTCTGCCCATTTGCTTCGAGAGTTGTAAAACAACAGTCGGTCCATTACCAGGTGGAACATGCTATTACTGTAAGTGCAGGCAAAGATGCTTTGCTGGCAGAATGCAAACGCATGGATAATGATGCATCCATTACCACAATGCTGCTTATCTTCCCCAACGCATTTCCTGTATTTGCGGAGTACCTTGATTTTGTATTTAAATCAGAGAAACTGATGAAACAACGGGGATATGATGGAATTTATCAGTTAGCCAGTTTTCATCCGCTATACCAGTTTACGGACACGGAAACCGAGGACCCGGAAAATTATACGAACAGGTCTATATATCCCATGTTGCATCTGCTACGGGAAGATGATATTACTAAAGCGCTGGAACATTATCCCGATTCATCGAAAATACCCGAAAGCAATATCAACTTTGCAAGGAGTAAGGGCACGACTTATATGAAAATGCTGAGAGATAGTTGTATGTAATTATCAGGGCGCAAACCATATCACCCTTGCACTCTTGCGTTTTCCATTCTTTTCCACTTTCATTGTTACGAAGATATTATTTTCCTTATCATAATCTGATACGGTAAATATGGCCATATTATGAGTATCCGCTGCTGGTTTGCCGAACATAAAGTTCCTGGCAGGCAGATCGTTTGTACCATCCAGTGAATAATAGAAGCCATCACATTCGCCCAGTGAGCGAACCGTTGTAAGACGACCTTTTTTTATGTTTGCTTCATTCTCTTCTACATCATTTAAGATCACATATTTTTTATCTTTTCCATCCAGGTAAAGTAAAGATTTATACTGGTCCCCTTTTACCAGTTTCTGTGGCAGGGACACCCTGTCTGTCAGGTAAAAAGAAGATACTTCAAAGTAGCGCATTACCTGTGATTTAGGTATCAGGCTGCTGTTTAATTCCTTACCGGTTACATCAAAAGTGGCTATAGCCGCATTATCGAGGTAACAGTAAATGTAAGTGCTGCCATTCAAGGGTGTTACCACAGAACGGGCCAGTTCTTCGTATACAACTGAAAAACCACCGTCATTGTCAATGAATAACTGTTGAGGCATACCCGTGAATACCTCTTTTTGCCCGAAAAGCTCCTTTTTACGGGCATTTGCTTTTTCAGGATATATGTTTACTTCCTTCTCTGCTTTTTGGGTGTATGGGTCCAGAATGGCCAGGAAACCGGCATACTGATCCTTTTTGTTACCCTGGAAATGAGAAGCTCCCAATAAGAGTAGTTTTTTAGTAACAGGATTGAACTTTACAGTGGCACTGTCTATGATTTGTCCATCTCTTACAGGTACGTCATTCGAGATCATATGATCTACGCCTTTGTCGAGATTAGACATGACCAGTTGTCCGTCTTTATAGTCATCGGCGATCTGGTCATATGCATATCCAAAGATGCTTATTTTCTCTTCGCCCATTACAGCCATATCCAGGTAATCGAAGAATCTGTAGCGTGAAAAAGGTGGTACGTAGAATCCTTTGTTCACCTCTTTATGCTTCCCATCGTATAACACTACTTCAATGGCCCTTTTATCGACAGAATTATCATTGTTGTGCAGGACTACCAGCCCATAATAATCGCTGTTGGGATCTTTGCGCAGGAAAAAAGAGGAATCCGGTCTGTATTCAGGGATGATGGACCTGAACTTTGAGGAGTACCTGTTTGCTTCTGCAATCCTGTCTGCGTCTTTCAGCTCTCCGGTGTTGCCATCGATCTGTACGCGGTATAATACGGGTTGTTTGTCGTTGATTTCACTGATGAAGAGTACGGCTTCTCCGGCAATTTCGAAAATACTATTGATGCGAAACCCCTGTGATCTGCCTCCCAATGATGGTTCCAGGTGTTTTTGCACTCTCCGGACATGCTCCGAATCATAGATGCTTACATCAATCGTTTCATCCTGAGAAATATAGAGACAAAGAGTATTGCCGTTTTTCATCTGGAGGATTTTGGCATAGCCAGATTCTGGTTCATTGAATACCGGGCCTTCGGCTACAACTTTAAATTGCGCAAAGGCAAATACCTGTAGTAAGGTAAAAAAGGATAATAGGGATAGCGTTCTCATTAGGCGATATGATATTCAGTCTACCAAATATACTCTTTTTTATGAATATCAAAGAGGTATATTAACAGCACCTAAGAGCGCGGCATTCTCATCGAGCGTTGACAGTACAAAAGAAATATTCAATCCTTTTCTGTTTAATCCTTCCCGTAATCCGGGGTTAAACAGGTGATATGTTTGTGCGATATTACCACCCAGCAGCACCCGTTCAGGTACTTTATCCAACGTACTCAGAAACAAAGCGAGGTTAGTACCAAATTCATGAAATACGGTGCGGGCATGTATATCTGATAATAAAGCAATTTCCTTTACGTTAGCTACCTGCCTGCCACTTATTTCATGATAACGTTTTACCAGCCAGCGGGAACAGAAGTAATCTTCTGCTTTTGCTTCCAAAAAGGGGAGATCGAAATAGGAACCATCACTGACAATGCCATTTTCTGCAATGGCAGAGCCAAAGCCCGTACCGAGAGTTAGACCTGTTACATTTAATTCACCTTTTACTGCGCCACTGAAAAGTTCTCCGCGCAGGAAACAACTGGCATCATTGGCCATCTTTATATGCTGTGACTGTATTTGTAATTCAGCCGCCAGCAGGTCCTTTACATTCAGTCCATACAGCGATTCGTATTTATGTAAACCGGTAATGAATGAAATACCGCTCTCATAATCGAAAGGGCCAGGCATTGCGATGCCAATCTTATATGTGCCGGTGGCGGCAGCCATACTTTTCTTTATCACCTCCGCCCAGTTGCAGATGATATCTTCAGCACTGCCATTGGCATCTATATGCGTACGATAGTATGAACCCGCAATCAGTGTTCTGTTTTCCAGATCAATGAGTGCGGTGGTAATATGTGAGCCTCCTATATCTGCGCCTACTGCAACGGAATGGTTCAATGTATTAAGTTTTTCCAATGGCTTTGAATTTGCTCCAGGGATTTGCCCTTGGTTTCCGGAAGTAATTTATACACCGCGATAAATGCCAGCAAACAGAACAGGGCAAAGAACCAGAATGTTTCTGCAATACCCAGCGAATGTAATAACATCGGCGTTAACTGCCCGACTATCGTATCTGCTATCCACATGACCAGAATACTGAGAGATAATGCTTTTGCACGGATGCTATCAGGGAAGATCTCTGCTGCGATGACAAACTTTAACGGGCCGATAGAAAAGGCAAAGAATGCCAGGAAAGACAGTACACAAAGCAGTAACAGGATACCACTGGTTGCTCCTGTATAGAAACAGATGCCTGTGAGTATAAGGCTGATAGTGGCGCCTGCCGTTCCCCACAGATAAAGTGGTCTCCTACCCAGGCTATCTACTTTCCAGATAGCGATGAGCGTGAACAATACATTCGCTGCACCGAAAAAGAGCTGACTTAGTAATGAATTGCTTAAAGTGATACCTGCTTTTAATAAAATGGTTGGTCCATAATAGATGATGGCGTTGATACCACTGAACTGCGAGAACAGGGGTAACAATATTCCTATCAGTAAAGCCCTGCGCAATGCAGGTGTTAATAGTTGTTTATAGCCGGTATCTTCTGTTGTGGCTGGCCTTTCCTTTAGCCAGCGGGGGCTTTCTGGGATGAGGGTTAATCCCAGCAGGAATAAAACGGCTGGCAGCATACCTACGCCAAACATCAAACGCCATACATTTTCAACGCTTAGTTTTTGCAATAAACTGTTGCTGAGATAAGCGCTAAAGATCCCTATGGTGATGGCCAGCTGGTAAAAGGTAACCAGTCGCCCTCTTTTATTATCAGGTGCAATTTCTGAGAGATATAAAGGTACTACGCTTGAAGTGATACCTACAGCCATTCCACCCAATATGCGCGCAATGATGATCAGAGAAAAGTCTGGCAGGAAAGTACATCCCAGTGCTGCCAGCAGGAAAAACAAGGCAGACAGGAACAAAGTCTTTTTCCTTCCGAAGCGGTCGCTGAGCGTACTGGAAAAAAGCACACCAATGATACAGCCTACCAGGGCAGAGGAGACGAACCAGCCTTCCTGGAAAGAAGTAAGATCAAACTGTTTTTGTACCAGTGGTAATACGCCTGATACAACCGCCATATCAAAGCCAAACAGGAAGCCACCTAAGCAGGCTACCATTGTCGTTAATACCAGTTTGTTAGATTGTTGTTGCATGGAATCTGTTGAAAGTATAATGTTCTTCTTTTAGAAATGCTTTAATCACTTTAGCCCTTTCTTTTCCTTTATTACTGATCACACATTTCCCTGCGGCGGCAGGTATCACAAAGGTTTCTGCGTACTGGTAAACGGCTTGTCCGTTAATAGCTACAGCAGTGCCTTCAACAAGCATCATTACAAGACAACAGCCATTGGTTTCTACCACTATTTCTGTATCAAATTCCAGGCGTTGTACATCATAGAAATGATCTTCGTGTGTAGGTAAGTGTATGATCTGCCAGTCTTTTCCTGCTTCTATTACCTTTGGCACTGACAGTAATTGTTTGGTCACTTCAGCACCCTGGCGACTAAAATCCAGGTTATTAAACGCATGTGTTATGTTGATGGCCCTTGGTTTACCATCCAATCCCAGGCGAAGCCAGTCGTACATCTTAAAGGTAAAGATATATGGCGTAGCACTGATCTCCAGTACCATATTATTAGCACCGGCGCTATGTACAGTTTTATTGGGGATTAAGAAAAGATCATGCTTACCTGCGCTATGCTTTTGTACATACTGCTCAATTTCCAGGGGCTTGTTGTTATCCCTGCTGTTCTCCAGTTCTTTTCTGAATGTATTCGCATCAATACCTTCCTGAAATCCAAGATAAACATAAGCATCTTCTTTACAATCAAGGATATAATACGTTTCATCCTGTGTGATGGTTTCCCCGAAATGTTCGCGGATATAAGCCAGGGATGGATGGCATTGAATAGACAAATTTCCGCCATCGAATGTATCGAGAAAATCAAACCGGATAGGGAATTCGTATCCGAAGATGCTGGCATGTTTACCAAGAATAGCTTCGTGCTGTAAATACATCATCCATTCAAATGGCATTTCCAGTATGTTGCTGCTGCTTTCAAACAATACACCGTTTTCAGGCACTATCATTTCGAATGACCAGGCGTAATTAACTTCTTCTTTGTTAAGTCCTGCTATATGTTCTTTCATCCACTGTCCGCCCCAGGCACCGGGTTCAAACCAGGGTCTTACTCTAAATACGGAACGGGAGATCTGTTCAATTCCTTTTTTTAAATCGGACATTGTGATCCAGGTGATGGTATCATACCACTGCGCATCTGCCATGATATATATCCTGTCCAGCAGTGTACGTTTATATTCGTTCAGTATTACCCAGTCTACGAAATAAGAACGTTTGTACATTTCTGCATGTGCGGTAGTACTCTTGCTTCCCAGATTGGTAACAGATCCGGCACGCATACGATACTGTAACTCGTTTTTAGCGATATCCAGGTATACAACAGCTGCTTGTTGATTAGTAAGTGCAGCTCCTGTACCTATTACAATAGTTAGATCATAACCGGGGTCAGTGTCAATAGTTGTGGGGATGAAAAAGTCACTTAATGTCAATGATGTTTTCGTCCCCCACACTTCACCTGGTTCCCCAATAAATGGTTTCACCAGTTCATCAATTACAACGGCATCTTTATACAGGTTATCTGTAAAGTGCCAAAGAACATTCACATGCAATCTTTTAAACTCTTTGTCCAGTGCATCGTAGATGACAGTCCACAATATACCTGCATAACCATCTATCAATACCAGTTTCTGTGTGGTCATCCATTTGGCAAGACCTGCATATCCTTCATGAATTTTATCTTCTTCCAGTGAATGAAGAGGGTAAATATTGTATCCGTTTTGTTGTTGTTTCTCCGCTACGTGGACAGGTAATAAAGGTTGTCCTGACTGACGCCATTCGTTCTTAATTTCCATTGCTCTTATTAGTTGCTACACGAATCATTATCACACCTCTGGCAGGTATATCGAATGTGTTGTTGAGAGTATTTTTATCTTCTTCCAGCAAATTGCTTTCCCATACATCTAGTTTGCTTTTACCTGTTAAGGTAATGCTGGCTGGTTCATCCAGTACATTTACCAATTGCAGTAGTACTCCCCTCCCATCTCTGGCCGGGTTCATATTCTCTACATATACATTCTTTGCATTGATATTGAAAAACAGGGATTCTTCTGCCGGCCCTGCAGCAGGGGTCACTACCAGTGGCTGATGGTTTTCCAGTCCGTACCGGTTAGCCTGTTCTGCACTATAAGCATTATGTGCCTGCATATAATAATGGAAAGTAGTGATCCCTTCCTGGTCTCTGCGAAAATTGGTATGCCAGAGGTTATTCATCACCCAGGAAGAAATAACCGGTTGCTGTTCTGTGAACTGTAACCAGTGTTTAGGATCATCCAGACTACCTAATAATCCTCCTGTTGTATACTGACCGATTTCAAATAAAGGAGCATCCGGACTAGACCAGGTAATACCAAATTCTTTGTTGGAAACATCCACCCATCTCTGCATCGTATACCAGTTCCTGTTAGCATGTTTCAACTGGTCAGCTTCAGCATTGATACTTCCCCATGGAATGTTGTACCGCACCTGTGCAGCTGGTACACGGAAAGGAAAAGCAAAGTGAACACTTTCTTTATCACCAATAGCTTTTTTATCGATAGTATTGATCAGTTCTATGTTATCGATACCTGCTGTTAATCTTATTTCACGGGTAAGACTGTTGGCTCCCGGAGCAGAAGAGGATACCAGCAGACTAACTACCAGCGGACCTTTTTCTTTAATACTGATAGTGGCATCGCCGGGATATTGGATCTTATCCGGGGCATCGTCCGGTAAGTAAGTATATTGATTGAGACCTGTAGAATCGGCGAGGTTACGGGTATTACCGTTCTTTTGTAATTGAGTGATATTACCGGTTTTAGGATCCAGTGTTATCGTGTAAATACCATTCTGCAAACTGTTCTCTTTTGCTGTTGCATGTGTAGTTGAATAAGCAGATCCTTTCTGAATAGTAAAACGTTGTTTTGAGTAAGCAGGGAAATGTTCTACTACTATGGCCAGTTCTCCTGTTGATAAACGCTGGGAAGAGATTTTTTTCCCTTTATTATCTTTTACCAGGTCTCCTGCGGTGCTTTGTGCAGCAGGGATAATAACCAGGCCGGTACGTTCTACGGATAGTGTGTTGTATATATCTATGGAATTGGGAATGTTCTCTCCTTTTGCAGCATCCGCCAGTAACTCTTCCGCCTGCGCTTTACCATTCAGCGCAAAGGCCTGTTTGTACTTCCACTGAGAAACCGCTTTTGGATCTTCTGGTTCAGACACACTGTTATACGCTCCCCAGGTATGCTCATTAAACATCACAATATTCGTCCATGCCTTATCAAAGGCATCAGCAGGATATGCCTGTTTACCACGTATTGCCCAGATAGCACCAGCTTGTTGCAAATGATCAGAAGCATTTCTGTTTATCCCCGTTTCCCGGGCAGCAGAAGCAATACCATCTGTCCAATACTCAGTATAATCTCCGGAGACAGAAGGGATCTGATCTTTATAAGCAGATTCAAAGTCCTGGAAGAACTGTTTCACTGAAGTAATGACCAGTCGCGGTGAAGCATAATGTTCATTCCATGCCTTTACAGCATCCGGTAATTCAGGATCTATAGGAGCGTTATCACTCATTGCCCAGGTGAGCAACGTCATGTTATATGGAAAATTCTTCTGATCCAGTTTTGCCAGGTAGTTAAAGAGGTAAGGGTTGAGGAAATTCTCTGAAGGCTTACCCGTATAAAAAGGCTTAGGATCTTCTATTGTAAAGAAATTGGGAATCTTGCTGCCCTTCAGTGCATAACCAATAGAATAGGGAGAAGATTGCCAGAAAAGCAGCTTTTGTTTACCTGAAGGGGAAGTCCAGTAAAATGGCTTATCCCGCCATGAATCTGCTGTGCCGATACGATCGGAAGCATTAGGTGCACTAAGGAAATATTTAATACCTGTAATATCGGCCTGACTAGATAATCCCCAGGAAGAACCGGGAACATCTCCCTGAAACATTGACGCTATCCGTATGCCATGTTCTTTTGCAAGACGGGTACCTGTGGCGAACATATGCATTAACTGAGCAGGACTGGTAGCGCTGGTATTGATATTACCATAAGCACCATCCAGGTTAATCCATCCATTCTTCACAGCATCCCAGAAAATCTTTTTCTTCTCTTCAGAAGCACGGGCCAGATAATTATCTACTACCCATATAGCTTCTGTATTCCATTTAAAACGGGCTTCAGCAGGATAGTTCTCCGAATGTTGTCCGATCCTGATAGCCTCATCAATATTATTCATGTGAATGGCCAGCACTTTCTCCTGTACATTGGTATAACCTACGTCTACATGGGAATGCGGCATGATATATACATTCCATTTACGGGTAGGTGATACCATACAACGGGCAGTATATGTCCGGCCGTTTGTCTGGTAACTGATACTTAATTGTGTATCTTCTTTAACAGGCGCACCAGGAACAGGCAGTTCATAGTATCTAAGCCCGGTATCGCTGGCAGCTACATCCAGACTATCCCGTAAGCCATTAAAAGAAAGATAGACCTTACCAGGAGAATAACTGTTACCACCATGAAACAGTAGCCGGACCATCCGGCTTTCTGCTCCTTTATATTTCAGGTAGGCTATAGTAGGTTGCAGTTCTATAGAGGTGAATGATTGTTTTACCTGTTGCCCATAAGACGTAAGACAAAACAAGCAGCTGTACAATAACATCTTTATTTTCATAAAAATCTTTCTATGTACAAACATATATACATAACCTCATGAATGCAAATAAAATTCTCCTGATAAGGTCTATACTTTATCTAACTAATTATATATCAATACTTAAAAACCCGTATTATTCGGCAACACATTAGGATTGACATCGCTTTCCTGCTTTGGAACCGGGAATAATAACTGCTTTTCGGCGAATGTTCCGCCAAAAACGGTAGTATGTCCTACAAAGTTATCCCAGGCACCGGTCACATCATTATGTACTTTCCGGGTACGGATCATATCAAACCACATTTTGTTCTCATAACACAGTTCAAAGTAGCGCTCCAGCCATACTTCCTGTTCAAAAGCTTCCTGTGACAAGGCTCCTATTGGCGCCAGGGTTGCACGGGCACGGATGGCGTTTACATAACCGATAGCCGCCGCATTGGGAGATCCTTCTGCACGGTTGGAAGCCTCTGCATACATCAGGTACACATCTGCCAGACGGTACAATGTGAAGTTAAGATCAGACTTTGCGGTATTCGTTACAGCGTTCACATCAAACCATTTGTAGATGTACGGGCCACTGAATGTTTTGATCCCGGTACCATCGATCTTATTATAGCTTGTATAAAAGAACTGTTTCTCTGCTACCCTTTTATCTCCTGCAGGGAATGAAGCAATGAACTGTGGTGTCGGATACACAGAGCCATATTCATCAGAATATTTGGAAATACCTGCATAGTTTGGAATAGTCAGGGAAGTAAGTGGATTAGTAGATGGAACAGAAGCCGCATACTGTACCTGGAAGATAAACTCACCTGTATTTTTATTAGCAGGATTGATCATATCTGTGTAATTCGGGAACAGGGAAAAACCACCATTCTGAATAACAGCCAGTGAACGTTTAGCTGATTCTGCATAAAATTCCTGTCCGCCATTGATAGCAGCTCCTGCATAAGTAAGATATACATCTGCGAGGATAGATTTTACAGCGCTCATGGATACACCACCGGTAGTATTGGACCATGCCAGGGTAGATTGCTCTGCTGCCAGCAGATCAGGTATAATGATGCTGTCATAGATCGCTTTCGCAGGAGTACGGTGAAGATTCAGGTCAAGTGTAGTAGGAACAGTTGTTACCTTAGGCACGGCGCCATACATCCTTACCAGATAGAAATAATACAACGCCCTCAAGGTATGTGCTTCTGCCAGCATATTAGTTTTAGCTGTATCTGCTACAGAACTGATAGGCGGAATGCTTTGTAATGCAAGATTACAGGCACCTACTCCCAGGTATAAATGCTGCCACCAGGTGTCTACATAAAAGGAAGTGGCATTATAACTCAGGTTCTGAAAATTGACAAAGCCGGTTTGTCCAAGATCACTATTCGCTTTACCGGTCATAAATTCCATCAGGTTATAAGTATTACCGCCATAAGAACCGCTCTGTCCATTTAAAAAGCCCTGCAGATCGGTATAACAACCATTCGCAAAACCACGTGCTACTTTAGCGCTGGAAAGATTTGCATCCGGAGATATAAAACTCGTAGGATGTTCTTCCAGGAACTTTTTACAGGAGAAGTTCAGCAGGATCAGTGCTGCTATAATTATATATTTTGACGTTTTCATTTTGTTAGGTTTTTGATTGATTAAAGGCTAAGTGATACACCCAGGTTCCATACACGTGGACGTGGATAGGAGAAGAAATCCAGGTTTTGTGAGAACGCATTGTTAGCACCATAACCAGAATTGAATGTATCTACTTCCGGATCATAACCTGTGTACTTGGTAATCAGGAATAAATTCTGAACGTTCGCATATATACGCAGACGGTTAATCTTCATTCTTTTATTGAAAAGATCAGGCATTGTGTATCCCAGTGTAAAGTTCTGGCCACGGATGTATGAGCCATCTTCTACCCACCATGTATCGAAATGGGAATCCTGGGTAAATTTATAACTACGCACCTGAGCAATCATGGTGTTCTGATGTTCAGGAGTCCATGCATCCAGTACTGTTCTTAAACTGTTGGCCAGTGTCTGCCTGTCTTCTGTAGAGTGCTTGAAAGTAGCAGCGGTATTTACACCCTGTACAATACGGATATCGAATGAGAAGTCCCATCCTTTGTATTCAAGGGTACTGCTGATGGTGCCGGTCCATTTAGGATAAGCACGACCTATAATACTGTAGTAGTTACTTCCATCTGCATTATACCTGTATTTTCTGTCGCCTGGTTTTAAACTGTGCTGTGCAGCCAGTGCAGCTTCATCAGTGCTATAAGTACCGAGGCGGGTCATACCATAAAAAGAACCGATAGACTCACCTACACGTAATACATTCGTTTGTCCGAGGAAGTTAGGGCCAGGGAAGATATCTGCATTACCATTATTGAGCTTCAGTATCTTGTTTTTGTTGGTAGTGAAAATGAAGTTGGTAGACCATTTCCAATTATTAGTCTGTACATTGACAGTATTCAGATTTACCTCTATACCGGTATTTCTGACAGAACCAACGTTTTCGTATACATTGGCATTACGCATACCGGCAGACCATGGAATAGGCGCCTGTAATAATAAGTCCTTAGTAGTACGTCTGTAATAATCAAGGTTCATATTGATACGGTCTTTAAAAAGACTGAACTCCAGTCCTGCATCTGCCTGTAATGAACGCTCCCATTTAAGATTAGGGTTACCGATATAACTTGGTAACAGACTTGACTGACTAGAACCTCCTAAAACGGTTGTACTTGGCTGGATCTGAGCGATAGACTGGTACTGACCAATTTCCTGGTTACCGGAAACACCATAGCTGGCACGGAGTTTCAGGTTGCTGATCCATTTGGTATCTTTCATGAAGTTTTCCTGGGAAATACGCCATGCAGCACCCGCAGACGGGAAGAATGCATATTTGTTATTCGCCCCGAATTTGGAAGAACCATCATATCTGCCTGTAGCAGTGAACAGATATTTTTCATTGATGTTATAGGTAACACGCGCAAAATAAGAGTTCATCGCCCATCTGTAACCAATGGACCCTGTGTTGGAACGTACAGAACCCGCATTCAGATATTGCCACTGGAAGAAGTCATCCAGGAAGTTCTGCGTTTCAGCCAGTACAACTTCCTGTCTGTATTCCTGGAAGGATACCCCCAGTAAAGCAGTCAGGCGCTGACGTGGATTTACCTGTTTGTTCCAGGTAAGATAGTTTTCAGACTGCCAGTAAGTATTGGTAGCGCTGGATACACGTCCAATACCACCCTGATCCTGTGACAGGTGAGGCAGGTCACTGGCAGAATAGAAATTATTCTTTGAGGAACTCAGGTTATAACCGAGATCCGTTTTAAAGTCGAGGTCTTTGGCAATGTGAAACAACAGGTATATATCTCCCATTGTCTGCTGGATATTAGTGATAGTATCCCTGCTTTTGGCGATATGCACGGGGTTTGGACCACCTTCCAGTCCTGCAATATCGTTATTACCAGCCCAGCTGCCGTCCGGATATTTAACCGGCACAATAGGTACTTCTTCAGACACCATGCGGGGCACGTTCAGAGAACCGTTACCATCAGACACTACATTCTGTTTGCTTTGAATGAGTGAGAAATTACCACCAACGGTTAACCATTTGCGTACATCGTTATCAACGGTAATCCTGGCAGAATATCTTCTAAAACCTGATTCTATCATCAGACCGTTCTGGTCCAGGTAACCCAGGGAAAGGCTGTACAACGATTTATCTGATCCACCCTGGAAGTTCAGGTAATGGCTGGTAGATACAGCAGGTTTGTACACTTCTTTTTCCCAGTTGGTATTATAAAGCGGTTTGTCATTTACATCAAACAGCTTTGGCAAACTGGCATGATTTAATTCAATGGGAGGAGCCCAGGTACCACCATTCGGGTCGAACTTGGTAGCATTTGCAAAAGCCAGGTTATAGACTTTCACAAACTCATCTGAATTCAGTGTTTTCAAATGTCTGGCCAAGGTACTCACGTTCACATTACCTTCGTAAGTGATACGGGACTCGCCACGAACACCACGTTTGGTAGTGATCATGATCACACCATTTGCACCTCTTGCACCGTAGATAGCCGTAGAAGAGGCATCTTTCAGTACTTCGATGGAAGCAATATCATTTGGGTTGATGGCATTACCATCAGCGCCGATTACTCCATCTATTACATACAGCGGATCGATGTTAGAGTTGATGGAACCGATACCACGTACACGCACTTTAGCCACCTGACCGGGAGTACTACTGTTGACATTTACGTCAACACCGGCAACTTTGCCCTGCAATGCCTGTGAGATATTCGGTACAGGTTTATCCATCAGCTGTTCTCCTTTCAAGGTAGTAACAGAACCGGTGAGATCGGATTTTCTTACGGCGCCATAACCGATTACCACCATCTCACTTAAGTTCCCTACTTTTTGTTCTAAAGAGATCCTGATGTTTGTCTGAGAGCCTACAGTTACTTCCTGCGGGGCATAACCTGTATAAGAAAATACGAGTACAGATTTTGCATCAGGCACCTGTAATGTAAAACTTCCGTCTACATTCGTGACGGTACCACTGGTGGTACCTTTGATGACAATATTAACACTGGGTAATGGTGATGCATCTTTTGCATCGGTGACCCGGCCTGTAATTCTCAGCTGGGCCATTGCATTCATAGAGAATAGAATGCATGCAAGGACATAAATAAAGTTCCTTTTCATAACGAATCTTTTAGATGTTGGGAATTGTATTTCTAAAAATCTTATTTATTATGGGCTGCCCACTGCCTTAGTAGCGTGATGGCATCAAACAGCACTCCTGCTTCTCCTCTGAAATCTCCGGATCCTTTGGGTTCTCCTGTTTGTACATCGTACCATTCATAGAATCCTTTGTGTTCTATTGCACGGTCAATGATCGGGTTTAATTCATTCCAGGCTTCCTTGGTAAATCCTTTTAGCAACAAGGCCTGAATCATTCTTCCACCGAACCATGTCCAGTCACCCCCGTTCTGGTAAACGTATGGTTTCATGTTTGGAAACTCTGTGGCAGGATAAGGCGGGTACACCGTTATCCCAATGGTAGCATGTTTTTCTTTAGACGCTGCCAGTACCATTTGCTGGTTAATAGCAGCAATTTCTGCGGGTGTATGGAAACCCGCCAGTATTGCACAGGCAGTACCTCCTGTATATAAAATCTCTTTCTCGTTGAATGTTTTAGAAAATGGGCTACCGTTCAGATAAATATGTGGAATGTATTTTTGAGACGCAGCCATCCATAGATGTTTACGTACGTTTTTCTTTACTCCTTCTGCTACCTGTTGCCAGTTTTTTGATGTTTTGTAATTATTGGGTTTGATATGCAGGAAGTCATTTATCGCAATCACAAACATCGCGTTATCATAGATATCAACAGACCATTTTGTTTTATCATTGATAGCTACTCCCCAGCCTGTTTCTGGCTGTACATCCCCCCAGTCGATGGTAGTGGCTCCTGTCACTAATCCATACTGAGCAGACCATCTTTCTTTAAGTATATAAGTCAATGCATCTTCTATCCGTTGTAATACGATCTTATCTCCTATTTTTTCTCTGAGTATAGAGGTATCACCGGTAACATCAATGTATTTTCTTACCGCCTGTACTAAAGATGATTCCTGGTCTGTTTCTACCGTATTTTTATGTGCGGCCCATCCTGGTGCCAGTGCTGCATACCGGTACTTATACCCTACTGTTGCTTTTTTGCTGTCAATCACGCCATCAACGATATCTCCTGTATTGCCCTGCATTTTGAAGAACAACAGCAACATCTCTTTTACTCTTTCCGGCGATTGTACCTGTAAAGAGCCTTTTATGAATGTGTTAAAATCCCTGATCCACACTTCTCCATATGAAGTGCCTGCAGCAAAGCCTGTCAGCAGACGCAACGCACGTGATTGGATAGTGTCCAAGCGACTATCAGTCAGAATAGTATCTGCAAGCTTTGATTGTGAATATGCCTTTTCAATAAAAATACCGGGTAACCAACAGCTTACAATAACGGGAACTATAGCAATGTTTCTCATGGGTTTCTCAAATAACTATGTACAAACATATAAACAACATGTTAGTAAAGCAAGGATTATTTTAAAATTTTAACATTTTGGACAAGTTTAATCATTTATCTTTAATTACCAGCTGCTTATAAATATGTAAATAATATTCATCTGTCATTTAGTAACGCCGATTGATCATACATACTTACAAATAAATTGTATTTTTAGGTATTTTTTACTTTTTTACGCCCATGAATTTTAGTATTGATCATAAGAATCCCTTGCCACTGCATTTACAGGCCGAAAACCTCTTACGCACGATCATCAAGGATCCCCAGTATGCTGAGGGCAAATTCTTACCGAACGAAGTGCAGTTAGCAAAACAGTTAGCCATCTCCAGGTCTACCTTACGCCAGGCATTAAATAAGCTGGTATATGAAGGTCTGTTGATCAGAAAGAAAGGGATCGGTACTAAAGTAGCAGAACCTGCCATCAGTTCAAAGTCCAAGAACTGGCTGAGTTTTACACAGGAAATGACGGCCAGGGGTATCAGCATCAAAAACTATGAACTGCATGTTACCTGGACTACCCCCGATGAAACTGTTGCCAATTTCTTTGATATCAGTATGACGAAAAAAATACTGAAACTGGAAAGACTAAGGGGCAAAGTGGAAGGACCATTCGTTTATTTCATCTCTTATTTTCACCCAAGAGTAGGTTTAACCGGTGATGAGGATTTTAAACGCCCGCTGTATGATATTTTAGAGACAGATCATATGGTTACAGCCACTCTTTCCAAAGAGGAAATCAGTGCGAAGGCTGCAGATAAATTCATAGCGGCTAAACTGGAAGTAGAACCGGGGACACCATTACTGGTAAGAAAACGTTTTGTATATGACCAGGGTGAACGCCCTATCGAATATAATATAGGATATTACAGGTCTGATAGTTTTGTATATACGGTAGAGAGCAGAAGGGAGTAATGGGGGAAACAGACAATGAATAAAAACTTACTACCCCTGTAAGTGTGGCGGAAGGAGAATCTGCTGACTTAATTCATCAGCTATAGGAGGCATCTTTTTAGTTTCCAGATTAATAATACCAGACCATATTGGCAGTGTTTTATCTTCTTCGTCATCTATAGGCATCCCAGTACGGACTTTAGCAGATGCTTCGTCCAGCTTAAATGCCAATACCGTTGTCTTTTTTACTTCATTTTCTTTAACAGGCCGCACATAATCCCAGCTACCGGGAACCACTTTCTCCGTGAGCCATTTGAACATGGCTTTCTTTAACTCCGGGTCTTCAATCTTCTCCCCTTCAGCAAATATTACCACAGAACGGTAATTCATTGAATAATGGAAGGCTGATTTAGCCACTACCAATGCATCTGCCAGGGTAACAGCAATACATACCGGTATCCCCTTTTCCAGTTCACGCATAAAATGACTGCCTACTGATCCATGGATGTAGATCTTGTCCTCATAACGCACAAAGGCAGTAGGGATCGTAAATGGCTTATTATCGGCGGAATAGCTTACTGTGCAAAAGAAGGCTTCATCCAGGATAGGATAAATAGTGTCTGCATCAAAATGGGCGCGTTTGGCTAAACGGCTGGGAATTAAGTTTGCCATGTGTTTGTTTTTTACAAAGTTGTACCTTTATTGGATGGATGTAATCGTCCAGTTTTAACAAAACGAGTAGTCCAGTTTACTATGCAAGCACTGACCACCCTTCTTTCAATAGATAAGACAGTCCGTCAACCGGTATACCTGCAGATCTCCAATCAGTTAATGGAACTGGTTAAAAAAGGGACTTTACAGGCA
Organism: Chitinophaga sp. YR573; assembly: GCF_900110995.1. Taxonomy (GTDB): domain Bacteria; phylum Bacteroidota; class Bacteroidia; order Chitinophagales; family Chitinophagaceae; genus Chitinophaga. The sequence continues at coordinate 1,381,524 of NZ_FOJF01000002.1, read as the reverse complement.
GGGCATAAACTGCTGAGTACAAGAGAGCTGGCGGAACAGCTGAATATCCACCGGAAAACGGTGGTACAGGCTTATGATGAGCTGCTGGCACAGGGCTGGCTGGAAAGTCATGCAGGCAGTGGCACATTTGTGGCTACGCACCTGCCGGAGATCAAACCACAGCAGTTTATGAAAGAAAGCGTAAACCCCGCTAAAACGGCTGGTTTTACGTTTAAAGAGGCCCCACATCTGAACAGGGAAGTGATAAAATCAAAGTACACCTATCACCTGGATGATGGTTTTCCTGATGCCAGGCTGGCGCCATTGGAAGACCTTTCAAGGGCCTATCGCAGCCAGTTGCTGACAGGCAATGCTTATTCCCGACTAGGTTATGGTGATACACAGGGATCTGCCTGGCTGAGGCAGGAACTCTCTGTTTATCTGAATGAGACCCGGGGATTAAAGATTACACCTGAGAACATCCTGATTATAAGAGGTACAGTAATGGGTGCCTATTTAATTAGTACCAGTTTCCTGGAACGGGGAGATAATGTGGTAGTGACGGAACTCAGCTGGACAGGCGGTGGTAATATGAACTTTTTGCAGGCAGGCGCGAATATTATCAGGATAAAAGCGGATGAGTATGGAATGGATGTGGATCACCTGGAACAGGTATGTCAGCAACAGACTATACGAATGGTATATGTAACTTCCCATCACCATTACCCCACTACCGTAGCGTTGCGTGCAGACAGGCGTATACAGTTATTACGTCTTTCAGAGAAATATGGTTTTATCATTTTTGAGGATGATTATGACTATGATTTCCATTACCTGAGCAAACCGCTATTGCCGTTGGCAAGTGCTGACCAGTCGGGCATGGTACTATACTGCGGATCTTTTACAAAAACGATCTCTCCGGCTTTTCGTGTAGGCTACCTGGTAGGGTCAGAGAATGTAATCCAGCATCTTGCCAAACTGCGCAGGATTATAGACCGGCAGGGAGATAACATGCTGGAGAACGCCATGGCAGAACTATTGCAGAGTGGTGTTATTCAGAAACACCTGCGCAAGTCTTTGCGTGTGTACAGGGACAGACGGGATGTGTTTTGTAATCTGCTGAAAGAACGATTATCAGATTATGTACAGTTCCAGGTACCAGATGGAGGTATGGCCGTATGGACTAAATTCGATCCGTCAATAGACCTTGTTACATTGGCACAAAAGTCTTTGCAGAAAGACCTTTATTTCTCTGATAACTTATGGCATAAAAATGCAGCACTGCAGGTAAACGCTACGCGCCTGGGCTTTGCATCCAGTACACCGGAAGAATTGGCACAATGTGTTGATATACTGTCAGGATTGCTGAAGCACTGATAAAAAGCTAACAATATGGTAACATCTGGCAAACACTTAGCTGATCAATTCGCTTTAATTTCGCATTTCTTAAAAAACCAGTTCACGGGTTTGTTAATGTATACCGGCTTATTTCAATAAAACATGCCTTCTTGAAAATAGTTTTACCCATTCTGTTACTGGTTGTTACCTGTATGGCCCAGCTGTCGTTTTACCCGTCTTTTAGCAAAGCTGAAGAATTAGCGGCAACCTATGCAAATGATTTCAGAAAAACCACTATTGAACTGGAAGAAATAGCCAGTGCCTATAAATTTAATCAGGTATCACAGGATACACTCAGGGCCATGCTTGTAAGAACAAGAAATGCCTACAAAAAGATAGAGTTTCTGCTGGCTTATTATTACCCGGAATATGTAGACGAACATATTAACGGAGCGCCGGTATTACATATAAAGCGTAATGATTCACGCGCCGTAGTGATAGAGCCACAAGGCTTACAGGTACTGGATGAGCTGATTAATTCCTCCTCACCAGATAAGATAAAGATTGCAACACTGGCACAACAACTTAAAACAAATTACGGCGTATTACTTACAGGTTTCAGTACAAGAAAATTTAACACACAGGAATGGTGCTCAGCTATACGTTTACAGCTTGTGCGCATCTTTTCATTAGGTTTAACAGGGTTTGATACTCCAGGTTCATTAAACGCTATGGAAGAAGCTGCCCGTTCCTTATCAGGAATCAGGGAGATTACAGTAACTTTTTTACAGGAAGATGAAACAGTCCAATTACTGGACAGCGCCATCACTTATTTGCAACAGCCTGTTTCTTTCAATGATTTTGACCGCTTTGTTTTCCTCCAAAAATATATCAACCCATTATATACTCATTACTACGTATATGCTGATAATAATACCGGATGGAACAGTGCCAGTAAGAACATCTTCTCCGAAGATTTCTTAAATCCCTACTACTATACAGAGTTAAGAAAAGAAGAAGATAATAAAACATTGCGGTCCCTGGGAAGGAAGCTCTTTTATGATCCAATGCTAAGCAGTAACAACAAACTAAGTTGTGCTTCCTGTCACAATCCCCGTATGGCCTTTACTGATGGCCAGGATAAATCAGCCAGTATCGTAAAAGACCATCCGGTATTAAGGAATGCCCCGACCCTGTTGAATGCGGTGTATGCAGACCGGTACTTCTATGACCTGCGGGCATTCAGCCTTGAACAACAGGCAGAACATGTCATTTTCAATCAGCAGGAGTTTAATACCGCGTATGAGGAGATCCTTAAAAAGTTATCGGATAACCCCCAATACAAACAACAATTCAAAGAATGTTTTGGAAGAGGTGCGATTACCAGGAATCAGTTTTCGAAAGCATTATCTTCTTATGTACTGTCGTTAAGATCTTTCAACAGTACGTTCGACAAATATGTGAGAGGGGAATCTGATACGACGGATATAACTGTTATAAAAGGGTTTAATCTCTTCATGGGGAAGGCTAATTGTGGCACCTGTCATTTTGCACCTACATTCTCCGGTCTGGTGCCTCCATTATACATAGAAAGTGAAAGTGAGACTCTGGGTGTATTACAGGATCCTGATCATTCTACAGTTGATACTGACAATGGCAGGCTGGATAATCAATTATATAGTGAAATGGCATGGATCAATGAAAAATCATTTAAGACCACTACCGTAAGAAATGCGGCATTAACGGCCCCCTACTTTCACAACGGAGCCTATAAAACACTGGAACAGGTGATCGATTTTTATGATCATGGTGGTGCAGGAGGAAAGGGAATACACATTAAGAACCAGACCCTGTCAACAGATTCATTACATCTTTCAGCTACAGAGAAACATGCACTGATCGCTTTTATCGGGGCCCTCAGTGATACATCTATACTAGTACAATGAAGCGGATAATAGCAGCCCTCTGCCTGGCAATACCTTTGTTGCTGATACAATCTTCCTTCCGGAATAAGAATCCGGAAGAAGAGATCCGTGCAGTTATTCTGAAAAGGGCATCCCTTTTAACAATACAGATCGACACATTAAATGAAACGGCTAAAAGTTATGCAGCAGGTAAAGTAACGCTGACTATACTACGAAATGCATTAAGCAAAACAAGGCAAACTTATAAAGGAGTAGAATATATAGTAAGCTATTATTATCCTGAACATGAGAAAGAATATCTGAATGGTCCGCCTTTGTATCATCAGAATCCCTATCCCCATAGCACATCTGCAGCTGACTATGCGAACAGCCTTCCATTGGACTATCTTGATAAAGATCACTACAGAAATGCGCCAGAGGTAATTGCACCCAATGGTTTACAGGCATTGGATGAACTTGTCTTTTCTGATGATGTAGATGCACAGAAAGTAATATCACTGAGTACTACACTGAGAACAAAGTGGGGTATAATATCGGCTGCTTTATCCAAAAGAAAATATTTTGAATCTTTCGAAATAATGGAAGCGAGCCGCATAGAGCTGATCCGTTCTTTCACCCTGGGCATTACAGGTTTTGATACACCAGGTTCATTGAATGCGTTACCCGAAGCAAAGGAAACAATGGCTGCCTTGCAGGAAGTAACAACGCCATTGATAAAAGATTCAGCTGTACAGAAAATCTTCAGTAACAGTATTCGTTATCTGTCTAAAAACAATCAGTTCGACACATTCGACCGGCTAACCTTCCTTACCACTTTTATCAATCCACTGTATAAAACTTTAGGTGAAACACATCAGCGGCTGAAACTTAAAACCACTGCCCAGCTTAGTGGCAAAATAGCTTCCTGGAATGTTTACAGTAAGAACATTTTTGCAGAAGACTTTCTTGATCCATATTATTATAGTATGCTTAAAAGAGAGAAGGACAGCGATTCATTAAGACTGCTGGGAAAAAAGCTCTTTTATGATACGCGGATCAGTCATACAGAAAGGATGAGCTGTGCTACCTGTCATCAGCCGGAGCGTGCATTTACGGATGGCCTGGCGAAGTCTTTTGAGCGAAATGCGCCTTCACTGATTAATACCATTTTTGCCGATAGGTATTTCTATGATTTACGAGCCTTTGACCTGGAAGACCAGGCTAATCATGTAATCAAAAACCACCTGGAATTTGACACAGACTACCCGGAGCTGTTACAGAAAATCAATGCAGATACAGCTTATACAAAAGCATTTAAAAAGATCTTTCACAACGAACAGGTAACCCGTACACAATTTTCTGCTGCATTATCTTCTTATGTATTATCGCTAAGATCTTTTGATAGCCCGTTTGATCAGTATGTAAGAGGAGAAAGACGTAGTCTACCCAAACAGGTAAAGGATGGGTTCAATCTTTTTATGGGAAAGGCTGCCTGCGGCACCTGTCATTATGCGCCCACATTCAGCGGGTTGATCCCCCCACTCTATCATGAATCAGAAAGTGAAGTATTGGGCTTAACAGCAGATGATGATATTGGCCGTGCGGGTAATAAAGTGTTTAATGAAGATGTTGACATTTACAGGCATTCTTTTAAAACCATGAGTGTGAGGAATGTTTTGGTTACTGCCCCCTATTTTCACAATGGCGCCTATGCTACTATTGAGAAGGTCATCGATTTTTATGATCAGGGAGGGCAACATTTACCCAATCAAACCCTGTCACCCGATTCACTGCATCTGACAAAACCAGAGAAAGCTGCACTGATTGCCTTTCTTCAGTCTTTAACAGATTCATCTGCTATCCGGAAATTTTCGAACTAAATAAATATCAAATTCAACCTATATGCGCAAAAAAGAGTTATGGATGCTGCTACTCGCAATGGCAGGATTCTTTATGACTGCAAAAAGTCAGTCTTTACCCGGAGACTCTCTTGTATTTGGTCCTATGTTTAGCCCGGTTTATAATGATTCCGTCAGGATATGGGTACTTACAAAAGACAACACAGGCTCTGGCGACAAATTGTCTATACTATTTTCCAGTGACGATTATCATGTCACTTTTTCTGGTACAGTAGTTAATTCTGATGACCGCCTGGGTTATCACCTTCGGTCTTACGTATACAAGATCTACAAGGGTACAAGGTTTACAGCAGAGATCTATAAAAACAATATTGCTACAGGACGTAAATCGTTTGTTTGGAATTCACCTACCGGTGTAACAGATTTCGAGTTCCTGGCAGGGGGATGCGGACGCATTTATGATACCACCCGTTGTATAGACCGACCTGAATCACAGACTCACGTAAATGGTGATCCTGCTATATTCAACAAAATGGCAGGCGAAGGAAGTGAACTAATGGTATGGCTGGGAGATGCCACCTATCTGCTGGGTTTACAACATGCCAACGGTCAGTGTCCTAACGGTGTGGACGACTGGGCCAATAAAGACATGGCTTTTGCCCGTTACTTCTTCTACCGTCAGTTTCATGATTCATTACTCAGGGCCATGCCACAGCTGGCGATTACAGATAACCATGACCTGGGGCCTAATGAATATGATAAAACGATGCCCACCCTCGCAGATACAAAAAAGATTTTTATGGACTGGTGGCCCAATCCGCATTATAACAGCACCAGCGAAGGGCAGGGATTATTTTCTTCCTACAAATTACTGGATGTAGAATATTTCCTTTTAGATAATCGTAGTTACCGCGATGGTATCCAGCAACAACTGGGGCCGGAACAACTCGAATGGTTAAAGCAGGGATTATTACATTCTACAGCTACCTTCAAAATCCTCATTTCAGGAACACCTGCTTTTGATAAACACTGGGGCGGACGGAATTTCTCCGTTACAGCACAGGGAGATGAACTGGTTAAGTTTATAAAAGACAATAACATTGATGGCGTACTTTGCTTAAGCGCGGATATTCATGAACAGGAATTGTACGGTCGTTACAATGATCTGAAGTATCCATTGTTCGACTTACTATCAGGCAACCTCAACTCTGATGTAGGTACTGGTCAGTTTACAGTTGACTATACCCGTGAAGTTATATTAAGTGGTATAAAACAAACTTATTTAAGGATCCTGGCACATGGAAAAGAGCATAACAGGCGTTTGAAAATAGATTATGTTGGTTTAAATGGTGAAGCTTATTTTACTACATACATCCATGAGCAGATGCTGAAAAGTATAGACGACAGCAGTAAAAACTTATGGTTTACTTTTGATGGGAATGCAAACGCTAATGGTGAAGCTGTAGATTCTACGATAAATCCATGGTTAGGCCAGTTTATCGGAATTACTTACGGAGATGACAGACTTGGAAATAAAGAAATGGCCGGTGTTTTCGTAAAAGGATCTCAGATTGATGCATTCCATGTAACTGGCTTCGATCTTAATGACCGTACATTCTCCTTTGCCTGCTGGGTAAATCCTTCAGAGTTAAGCGATACGGGTTCCGCTATATTCTCAAATGGTAAATTCACGATGGGATTTGATAAGGAAGGTCATCCTTACTATATCAATCATACTACCAATATAAGGTATGCTTCAACGGCGAAGATTTTCATTAACAAGTGGACACATCTTACCTGGAAACTGGACAACGTCAGACACCGTCTATGGATTTACTATAACGGTGCAGAAGTTGGAAACTGGACCAACGTAATGCCACCGGAAGCCATTTCAGGACCACTGTTGATAGGTAATAACTTTGAGAAAAAACAGTTCATAGGATCATTAGATGAAATAAACATATACAGTAAACTGATTGCAGACACTACACTACAACAGCTTACCGGAAACACGAATAACCATGGGAATGCATTGCAGCTGTCTACTGCGTCCAAAATGTTCATTCCTTCTAATCTTGTCAATACAGCGCTTAGCAAAGATTTCACTATCGAATTCTGGGGAAAACTGAATGCTGATCCCGGTAGTAATTTCAAGATTCTTGCCAGCAATGCACGCGTGAATAATTTAACAACAGGGCTCTCTTTTGAGTATCCCGATAATAATAAACTGAATGTAGTAGCAGGTACCAATGGCAGTGGATGGAATTCTATCTCAGATAAAGGGGACATATGGAATATAGGAGAATGGAACCATGTAGCAGTAACGGCTAAACAAAATGGTAGTCTCATCTATTACGTGAACGGAGAGAAAGTAGCTGAAACCACTTTTGCATCCTATGTACCTAATACTACAGGTATGGGATTTGGGTATAGCCCTGCTTACGGAGGTAATTTAGCCGCAGAGATGGATGAACTGAGAATCTGGAATGTAGCCTTACCACAGGATAGCATAAAGAAGCATATGCATTATCCGCTTTCCGGAAAAGAAAGTGGCTTACAACTGTATTATAATTTTGGCGCACATACAGATACAAGTTTTATGAGCATCGGTGCCATGACCGATACTATTAAATTCAACGGAGGGGCACTGATAGCTGGTACTGCTCCGGTAGCTGACATTACACCTTTGTATAAAGATACAGTAAGAGCAAACTGGAGCCGTTCTAACATAGCCAATACGGGACTTAGTTTTCCTGATAAGATCAGTGCCTATAACAGCAATATTATAACAGGTAAAAATATTGACACCTCATTTGGCAAAAAGAATGATTTGTTTTATCTGAAAGGCGGATGGGAAATAAATCCTTTAAATACTTCCTTTGCTAATATTAAGATCAATCTTCCACAGGCTTTACCAAAGTATGATTCTATTATAAAAAAAGCCGGTCTGTATTATCTGTTGAGTACGGATTCTGTAGAGGTTGTTAGTCAGGGTGTATCCGATGGCACCAATGTTACCTTCAGTAATGTGTTCCTTGAAAAAGGTATCTATCGCCTGGGTTGGAAGGCTGATACTACAGCTGTTCTTGGCGCTACTTTCCAGGTAAGTGCAGGCAGTGATGATGCTGAACAGGATATTACAGCGGGAACTATGTACATCACCAGTTCTGATCTTGAATTTACAAAAGACGGGACCAGCGATCAGTTACTGGGCGTACGGTTCGCAGGTGTAACCATTCCACAGGGAGCAACTATCAGCAGCGCTTATTTACAGTTTACTGTGGATGAGGTAAATACTTCCGGAGATGTAAATGTATTGATGGGTGTGGAGAATGTAGATAATCCGCTTACCATGAGTACATTCGATTACGATATTTATCACCGTATCATGTATTATGGTGATACTATTATCTGGAAACCGGGCCCTTTCACTACTGTGGGAGAAGCAGGTGTTAACCAGCGTACACCGGATGTTTCCGGCTTATTGCAGACTATTGTAAACAGGCCTAACTGGACACCGGGTAATGCGATGTTGTTTACAATGATCGATCCTGCGGCCGCGAAGATCCCCGGATATACTGCCAATACTGCAAAACGTGTGGCACAGGCTTATGAGAATAATCCTGCCAATGCAGCACGTCTTGTTGTTACTTATACCATCCCTCATAAATATTACAATGGAAAGTTCCCGGTTGCAGCAAAATCTTCCTGGAAATATAATGATAAGGGAATTGATTTAAAGGATAGCAGCTGGACCGCCATCAATTACAATGACAGCGCCTGGGCCTTTGGTGATGCGATTTTGGGTTATGGAGATAATAATCAATCTACCACACTTGATTATGGCGGCAATGCTGCGAATAAACGTCCTACCTATTACCTGCGTCATATCTTCAAAGTAGATGATCATACACAATATGATTCACTGTTGTTTGATGTACTGAGAGATGATGGCGCTATCGTTTATGTAAACGGTACTGAAGCATTCCGTACAAATATGCCTGCAGGAGCTGTTGCTTATAATACCTATGCTTCTTCTACCATAAATGATGCAGACGAGACTACTTATTACAGAACAAAGACGGCCAACCTGCTGAAAGATGGTATTAATGTAATCGCTGTGGAATTGCATCAGGCTTCTGCCAGCAGTTCCGATCTGAGCTTTGATATGTCTGTTGGATACGAGTTACCACCCTTAGGCCCTGCTACTTTTCCATTAGCGAAAGGTTCCGCCTGGAATTATCTGGATACGGGTGTAAGTCTGGATACCGTTGCCTGGAAAGACACAACTTACAATGACACTTCCTGGCCTGACGGGAAGGGTCCTTTAGGTTATGGTGATCCTATGACCACTACTATTTCTTATGGCCCTGATAACGCTAATAAGATCATTACCGATTACTTCCGCAGGGCTATTATGATAGATACTGCTATATTAACTGACTTTGTGGAAATTGGTTTACGCAGGGATGATGGCGCTATCGTTTACATTAATGGTAATGAAGTGATCCGTGATAACATGCCGACGGGTCTGATAGATTATAAGACAATCTCTGTTAATACAATTGATGGTGCTGCTGAAAGTACTTATTATACTTTCAGGGTTCCTAAATCTGCTTTCAGGCAGGGTAAGAACCAGATAGCTGTAGAGATCCATAACCGTAACGGACAAAGTTCTGACCTTGGTTTTGATCTTTACATAAAGGATGCTCCGATATTAAATCCACCGGCTGACTGTAGCGGAAGACATATCTCCTGCTTTACTTCTATAGTACCTACCGCTCCTACGGATAAATTCTTATTCCCTGAAGAGCATCGTTTCCAGATGATCTTTAAACAGGGAGATAATTATACAGTGGGTGGTACTGTTCCGGGTAATGCTGACTTCACCGCTTACCTGCCTGTTAATGGTAGCAGTACACGTGGTCATCTTTCTGTGAACCATGAGAACACACCTGGTGGTGTTTCCATGTTGGATATTCATTATAATGATTCTTCCCGTTTATGGGCCGTGGATACTTCTCAGCCGGTAGACTTATACAACAACAATCTGATTACCACCACCCGTAACTGTTCTGGCGGTATTACCCCATGGGGTACTGTCATCACCTGCGAGGAATCTCTGAATAGCGGAGATCTGAACGGAGATGGTTATGAGGATGTGGGTTGGGCAGTGGAGATCGATCCTGTTACTTCAAAAGTCATAGATCATGATAACGATGGTAAACAGGATAAGTTGTGGGCTTTAGGCCGCATTAATCACGAGAACGTAGTTGTTTCTTCTGACCGCAAAACAGTGTATTACGGAGAAGATGGTGGTACACATTGCATGTATAAATTTGTGGCAGATATACCAGGCAATCTGAGTGCAGGAACGGTGTATGTATTAAGCCTGGACCAGCCACTGGTAAATGATGAACCACCCGTAAGCACGGCGAAGTGGATACAGGTACCGAATACTACCAAAAGTGACCGTAACAATATGAGTAATATAGCGGCATCTTTAGGTGGTACTAATTTTAATGGTATTGAAGATTGTGATATCAGTCCGGTTGATGGTAAAATATACTTTGCTTCTAAAGGTAAAGGACGTGTATATCGCTTTAGTGATAAAGGAGAAACTGCTGATAACTTTGAAACATTTGTAGGTGGTATGTCTTATGACATTTACACTAAACAGGGTGTTTATACGGAAGCATGGGGCGGTGGTAATGATAACCTGGCCTTTGATGATAAGGGGAATATGTGGGTATGCCAGGATGGGGATAACAACTATATTTGGGTTGTTCGTCCGGACCATTCACAAAGCCAGCCAAAGGTGGAACTGTTTGGCTCTACGCCTGCCGGTGGAGAGCCTACAGGATTGACCTTCTCTCCTGATTATCGATTTGGATTTATCTCTATTCAGCATCCGAATGGTTCTAATGCGGCACAGCCGGATGCTACCACCAATAATGTGAAATTTGATAATTCTGCTACGATTGTATTTGCACTGCATGAGAACCTGGGTAACCAGCCACCGGTAGCAGGGTTTAAAGCAGATACGATGGTACTGATTGCCGGCAATAGTGTAATATTTACAGATACCAGTAAATACTATCCTACTAACAGACACTGGCTGTTTGAAGGTGGCTCTCCTGCTACTTCGTCCAATGCAACAGAAAGGGTTACTTATGACAGTATTGGCTTCTATACGGCTACTTTGCAGGTATCTAACTCTGCTGGTGCAGATACGGCGGTTTACCCTCAGTATATAGAGGTAATAGCACCTGCTCCCTTTGTAGATTTCAAAGCTTCTCAGGTAGAAATATTTAAAGGCAGCTCCATCACATTTACTGACCTCAGTACCAATCATCCTTTAAGCCGCAACTGGACATTTACAGGTGGTACCCCGGCGGTAGCGGTTGATTCTATACCGGTAATAGCGTACAATACGTCTGGTGTGTATGATGTAACCTTATCTGCTTCTAACAGAGCCGGGACGAATACAACTACTAAAAAGCAGTACATACTGGTGAAGGATACGATTGTTACTGTACCGGATGTACCTTCCAAAAATGTCAGGATCTATCCAAACCCTACTGACGGGCAGGTTACAATAGAGTTTAAATTAGAGGAAGGTGAGCATGTGTCTCTTGAATTGTTTGATTTGCTGGGCAAAAAACTGGCACAGATGGGGAATTATAAAGCAACCGGAATGCTGCAAAAGCTGCATTTCAATATAGCTCCATATGTGAAGCATAGTCAGGCATTGTTGATTGTAATACGTACAGCGCATCAGACGACTAAACGTTTGTTGTTCTATTCAAGATAATTGTTTGCAGGGACTCCATATGGAGTCCCTGTTTTAAAGTTATTTGATGAGGATATTATTATTGTTGTTTATAGCGGTTAATACTTTCGCTCAAACACCTGTTATTTATTATAATATCAGGGAAGCGATACAAAATAATGCTACGCAACTGAATCTGCGGGACAGGCAATTATTTGATTTAAATGACAGTATTGTTCTTTTGACCAACTTGCGTTTTCTGAACCTGATGCGGAATAACTTTGAAGCATGGGATAAGGATTTGTTTTCTCTTTCCCGGTTAGAGGTATTAAATGTACAGGAGAATAAATTACGGGATATCCCTACGGATATTGCAAAGCTTAATCAGCTTAAGAAGCTGGATATGGCAGATAATAATGTTTCTAAAATACCAGCAGCTATTGGCAGGCTTAAGAAACTACAATCTTTGAATGCAGCGCAGAACACATTGATTCTGATAGATGATGCAATAGGTAATTGCCAACGTCTGGAAGTACTGGAATTAGAGAATAATCAATTAAGTCATCTACCGGTTTCTATTAATAGGTTAAATCATTTAAGAGTATTTAATCTCAGTTATAATCAGTTTAACGAATTTGATCCTGTATGGGCATTGGATAATATCCAGGAGATGAATATTAGTTATAACTATATCCGGCAAATTCCGGAAGCACTGGGCCAGATGAGTAATCTGCAAACCTTGATTATCAATAATAATAAATTAGAGAAATTACCGGATTCTATTACACAGTTAACAAAGTTACAATTACTGGTAATCTCAGGAAATAAGATTCGTATTTTACCGGCAGATATTGGCAGACTACAGCAACTAAAAACACTGATAGCTACCGATAATGTTTTTAGTACAACAGAGAAAGAAAGAATCCGGCGGGCACTGCCACAATGTAAAGTGTATTTTGGTAAAGGTTAAGGTAGCTGTTACTTAATAGTCACTTTATCATTATACCGGACTCTATCAATATTATTAAGGTACCTCTACCTTTATTATTTCTGAATAATTGAACTGCTTATAACTATCATTTACACGTACTCCTACCCTTGCATAAAATGTTCTGCCCTGTTTCAGATCAGGCACCTTTACTTCGTAAGTTGTTTGTGCAATGAGATCAGACCAGTTGCTGCTGATATCTATTTTATTCGGATCAGTATACTGACTGATAGTAGCGCCACTGCCAACATAACTATCCACATTCACGAAAGGTTTTATATCAATAATAGAAGGCAACCCATCTTTAATGGGAGCATCCAGGTTAAAGCGCATGATCAGGGTATCTCCGGATAAACTATGTTCAAAATTGATGATACGCAGATATGGAGTAAGCTGGAAATCATGCGTGGTAAGTCCATTGATATCCAGTTCAATACCTGCAACCGGCCAGAAGGCTCCATTAACAGGCGTAACACGATAATGACCACTGAAGAGTTTAGTATCCTCAAACGTACCATCAGATTTAGAAGGGATATACTGAGGAGTAGGTGTAGCGCTCCAGCTCAGTTCTTCCAGCTTAATCTGAGTGCCACCTGTTTCTGTAAGGAAATTGTTTTTGTTATCAGTACTGTCTATCAACCTGCCTTTAAAACCGGCATCAGGGCCAGACAGATTATCTGTTTTAGTACAGGCTATTGCAGAGAATAAAAACAATGCGGTTATTATATTTTTCATGACGGCAATTTTAGAAGTTCGGGTTATTCGGATATAAATTCGGGTTCTTTCCTAATTCACCTCCTGGTATGGGTTCGTAGTAAAATTTCTTTTCAAAAGTATAAGAGCGCTGGAAAGGTTCCAGCTCACGAAGGAAGATGTATTTATCTTCATCCGCCACATAATAAGGCAGTAGGGCATGGAATTTTGTATTATCCAGTACCTGGTCTGCAATCCTCCATCTCCTCAGATCCCACCAGAATTGTTTTTCAAAAGCCAGCTCCTTGCAACGTTCATTCCTGACAGTATCTATAGTGATAATACCGCTAACAGCAGGCGCACCGGCACGGTCCCTTATTTTATTGAGAATAGTAACAGCATCACTGGTATTATTTAATTCTACCGCAGCTTCTGCACGATTTAACAACACTTCCGCATAACGGATATCGATCCAGCTCTGGGTACTCATGTAAAGACCACATTGCGACTGATCACGTTTATAGTCTACGTATTTGCGCACATAAAAGCCGGTGCGGGTCATATCATCTCCATTGGTGCTGACACCCGTGAAACCGATAATACGTTTGCCATTATAGAGTGCATCGGTACTTCCGGATAAATGACGGGAAGACAGGTTAGGCGGATTGTTGCCCAGCTCCGCTGCCGCTGTTCCCGTGAAATGATCATATATGCCTCTCTGGGTATCAAACTGCCGTCCTCTGAGCGTAGCGCCAGGGAAGTATACAGTGGCCAGTAAACGGGGCTCTGTAGCCTGCATCAGTTCCGCTGTACTATTAAACCGACGGGGCGTACCATCAGGGTTAACGACAGGTAAACTACCTACAAAACGTTCTACGAATTCCAGGGTTGGATAAGCACGGGAAAGGCCATCAGCCGTCATGTAGCGGCAGGTCATGGTAGCGTCCCAGCTATGAGCCGTATTGCTGGTGAGCGAATAATCCCTGACAAGTATATTCTCCGGACTATCAGCATCTAAAAAAAGATCTGCATAGTTCTGTTCCTTGTTATCCGGTTTCTTCTTATACAAATCATAATGCCCTTCTACTAAATGCGCAGCATCCCATGCCTGCTGGAAGAAGCCATTCGCCTCAGCCGCCGGAATACCGGCATAGCCCAGCTCTCTTGCATCACCAGCGACGAAGTTGAGAGAACCATATTTCGCAATACTACCTGCGTATAACATGGCCCTTGATTTCAGGGCTGCAGCTACATAACGGTTCGCTCTTCCTCTGGAACTGGTTTCAGGCATCAGGTTATAAGCGCTATCCAGATCAGCAGCCACGAATTTCCAGACGTCCACTTCTTTATCCCTGTGTACCTGCAATTCTTCTATGCTTTGTTCCGGGTAATTCTGTACTGTTTTGATAATAGGGATACCACCATATCTTTTCACCAGGGCAAAGTAGAAATAGGCCCGGCAGAAATAAGCCTCCCCCAGCCATTGATTCACCTTCTCTTTAGAAAAGTTAATCGCATTCTTAGGCAGGTTTTCTATCAGATAATTCACCGTACGGATATCTGCATAAGGCCAGTAGGCAAAACCTCCTGCCCCATCTCCGGTACCGCCATAAGGGCCTACCAGTTCTCCGCATAATGCCCCGGGATGATAAAACAATTCCCATCCGCGGGCAAAACCGTTACCATCCTGGCGATAATAAAAGTCCTCTATTGGCAGGGCCTTGTAGATAGTGGCCATGTATGCGGTAATACCATTTTCATTGTTGAATACGTCCTTGTCCTGGATAATATTCAATGGTGCTACGTCTAATTTATTACAGGAGATAAAAAGTAGAACTATCAATAATTTTTTCATGTGGTTGTGCATTTTAAAAAGTGATACTGGCACCTAAGCTGTATGTCCTGTTCATCGGATATTTATACCCTCCCTGAGAATAGTTCCAATCTGCGCCATCTGCTACTACGCCCGGATGCTCAGGATCACTGTTTTTAAGACCTGTAAAAGTGGCCAGGTTGTAACTGTTTACATATACTCTTACACTGTGTATGCCTGCTTTGTGCAACAGGGCCACAGGTAGTGTATATCCTATTTCAAGTGATTTAATACGCAGGTAAGCAGCACTCTGCACCGCACGGGTACCTTCTGCAACGGGAGATCCCATAGCCGGATAATACCCCGGCACCCATACTGTATTAGGATCAAAAACATCCGCATTGGGATCAGCAGTATGCCATCTGTCGAGGAACTGGGTAAGGGAACTTCTTCCGTACATCAAAGGAGTAGCCATCTGCTCTGCGTACTGCACGTAGAATTTAGTAGCTCCCTGTAACAACATGTTCAGGTCAAATCCTTTCCAGCCTGCACCTATAGATACACCATAGTTGATCATTGGCAAATCTCTTACAGCGATAGGCGATTCATCCTTTGCATCAATTACACCATCATTATTCCAATCGGTGTAATAGTAATCTCCTGGTACCACATTCTGATTACCACCGCCCGCATTTACATCATGGTTATAAATCTGATCATAGGATGTGTATTGCCCAGCATATTGCTTGCCCCACCAGATATTGGTGTAGCGGTCCTGCTGAGAGTTCTTCCAGTTCTCATAAGAGTTCCCCGCCTGCGTTTGTTCTACATGGCGCGTCATTGTTCTGGTAGAAGAAATATTAGCACTGATATTATAGGTGAACTGACCGATATGATTACGATGGGTCAACAGAAATTCTATTCCTTTTGTCTGATCGCTGTTCAGGTTTTCCTGTGGAAGATTGGTGCCTACTGTACCGGGTAAAGTAGTGGTCCTTGTTGCAGGTAATCCGTCTCTGTTCCTGATGAAGTAATCAACAGAACCACCTATTAATCCTCTCCATAAATCCAGGTCTAATCCTATGTTCAAAGTTTTGGCTGTTAACCAGGTGAGGTTAGGATTTACTCCTCCTCTTGAGGCCAGACCATTTATATAATTGCCACCGAAAATATATCCGTTTACGGGGTAGTTATAACCGGGGAACGACTGGAAAGCAGTAAAAGCATCATCTCCTGTTTTACCATAGGAAGCACGGATCTTGAGGTTACTCAGGGTACGGGCAGGAATGATATGCTGAATAAAGGGTTCTTCACTCAAACGCCATCCTACAGAAGCGGCAGGAAAGAATCCCCATTGTTTGGCGGAATTGAATTTACTGGAACCATCATAACGGAAACTAAAATCAAGAATGTATTTTGATTTGAAATCATACCCGAATTTACCTACCAGTCCGCGGGTTACTACTTCTCCCAATCCGCCGCCATCCATAGATCCTATCTGGTTGTTTACATCTCCGGCAAACAGGTAAGGGATACCCAGTGAGAATTCTCTTTGTGCATAGAAGTTATCTGTTTTAGTATCACTCTCCTCATACAATAATAACCCCGTCACGTTATGTGCCTGATTAAATCTTTTACTATAATTCAATGATAACTGGAATAAACTGGAAGTAGTGTTCCCGTAATTACGATTCACTGTAGAAGGTGTACTTACCAATGTAGCCAGATATTGCTGGCTCTGCGGATCGTACTGATACAGGCTATAGGCTTTTTTTATCTGAGTATTATCATTAATGTTAAAGCCATAATTATACATGGCTTTAGCGCTTAGTCCTTTAATACCGGGAACATCATATTCCAGTCCTAACTGCCCCTGAAAATTTTTGTTCTTATAAGACTGAGAGCCTACATAATCCGAATTGGTGATCACCACCGGGTTAGCGTTGTCAGGCTCCAGATGGGGGTATAGTGGATTATTGTTTGCAAAGATCTGATCGGTAGGTAACTGGTTCCAGGTATATTTAAACATTTCCCATACGCCTCTTCCCCCAGGTTGATTTTTTGTATCAAGATAACCGGAAGTAAGGATTTGAGCCCTTAAACGATTTGTAATTTTCGCATTGATATTAGAACGGAAATTCCAGCGGTTATAATTCATATCTCCGCTCTTAAACATACCATCCTGTTTAAGATAACCCAGGTTAAAGAAGTAATTTACTTTATCACTGCCTCCGTTTACACTTAAAGTATGTTGTGTTTCAGGAGCAAATTTCTTCATGGTAGCATCCACCCAGTTGGAAGATTGTAAAGTACCATTCTTATACAGGTCTATGTCTGCCTGTGAAAAAGCAGGAGGCATCTGTATGAAATAGTTGTTACCAAAATCCCTTTTCTGCTGTTCATTTTTCAGCGTCATATAATCGATGGCGTTCACACTTTCCGGAACATTCAGGAATTGCTGCCAGCTTTGGTTAACGGAGTATGTGATATCGAATTTACCATTCTCACTCCTGGTACCTTTTTTCGTGGTGACTAATATTACCCCATTTGCAGCACGGACACCATAGATAGCAGCAGTGGCATCTTTTAACACGGAGATGCTTTCTATTTCGTTAGGGTCCATACGTGACAGGTCCCCGCTTCCTCTTGGCACGCCATCTATTACTACTAAAGGATTACCTAGTCCCCGGATATCAAAAACATTATCATAAGCCCCCGGTTCGCTGCTTTTTTGCAGGATGCGCATACCAGGCACTTTACCTGTGAGCATATTGATGACGTTCTCATTTTTAGTAGTGGTGATCTCCTCACCTTTTAATGTGGAAATAGCGCCCGTTACACGCACTTTCGCCTGGGTTAGTCCATATCCTACTACTACCACATCATTCAGACTGCTTACAAGCGGAATAAGGCGTATGTTAAAAGTGGTATTGTCTCCGACCACCACTTCCTTTGTAGTATAGCCAATGTAAGAGAATTGCAGTACGGATTGTTTATCCGGGACATTCAGTGAGAAGTTGCCATTTTCATCTGTGGTGATGCCAGTCTGGGTACCCTTTACATGCACATTTACTCTTACAAGGGGAACGCCGGCACTATCTGTAACCCTTCCGGAGATCCCTATCAGCTTTACCGGCTGTTGCGGCTGGCTATCTGCAGGTTTTATTTTTATCACCACTGTTTTACTGATAATATCATAAGAAAGCGGCTGATCTTTCATACATAATTTCAGTACATCATCCAGCACAGCATCTTTTATATGAATGCTTACGGGCTTTGCAAGTGCAAGCAGGCGATCATTGTACAGGAAGTTGTACCCGCTTTGTTTATGAATATCTTTAAAGACTTTTTCAAGCGGAACATTATTTTCCGACAATGAGATTTTCTGCTGAGAAAATCCTGTTGCACTGACCTGCAGGAACATTACCATGGTCAGAAACATTGTTATTTTCATAAAGGGAAAGATTTTAGACAGGTCAATAGCGGGCATACGCCTGCCATTGCAAGCTGGGTAGAGTTGCATAGTTTCGTGGAGTTTATGTTTGCGGTTTAAGTATTATTGTTTCATAACGGTAGCTTTTCTATTCTCTATTTTAAATTTAACATCCCCTGCCAGTTCCAGCATTTTAAATACTTCAGATACAGATACATTTTTGGTGATATTACCGCTCAGGTAGATGTTCAGGGAGTCTTTATAATTGATGTCTACGTCGTACCATCTTGATAACTGGCGCATTATTTCATAAATGCTGGTATGATGGAAGGAGAATTCTCCATTTTTCCAGGCAATGGCTTCGTCTACATCAGCCTCCTGTATGTTCATACCTATAGCTTGCTGGCCGGGCTTTAATAAGTGATTATTCTTTCCATCAGATATATTTACCGCTCCTTCTATCAAGGTTGTCTTTATAGCTACTTCATCGTTATAGGCCATTATATTGAAATGGGTACCAACGTCTTTTATATTCATACTTCCAGCGTGGACGCTGAAAGGCATATTCTCATTATGTACTACTTCGAAATAGGCTTCTCCTGTTAAGGTTACTTCTCTTTGTTTTCCTGTAAATGCCACGGGGTATCTCAGGGAAGATGCTGCATTCAGCCATACTTCTGTACCATCCGGCAGCGTAATTCTGAATTGCCCGCCACGTGGAGTGGAAAGGGTATTATAGCTGATAGTACCATTAGTATGCTGTGCGTTGTATTGTAGTTTTCCACCCTGTTGATGAATAGCGGTTTCCCCTTGTTGTATCAGCCTGTTACCGGCGCTATCGAGTGTTATGGTGCTACCATCTGCCAGTGTCAGCATTGCCTTATTATTACCAGGCATGATATCCTGCCGGATGGCATTGTTTTTATGTGTATGCCGGTAGAAACCACCTGCGATGATTAACAACATGATGACAGCAGCTGCAGCTGTATATCTGCGGATATTTATCTGTTTGGCAGGCTTCTTTTTCACAATACTGTTAAACATATGTTCCCAGTCAACATCCTTTACAACAGGGCCTGCCTGGGTCTGTCCGAATTCTTCATCCAGCAGGTCCGCCACGGTTTCATGCTCTGACGAAGCTACCGCTGCATATAGTTCTGCCAATTCGTCTTTAGAACAGCGACCATCCATATATTGTCGCAATAAATACCGCAACCTTTCTGGTTGTATGGACATATTCAGTGTATTTATAAGTATGACGATTCTGACTACAGGGTATAACCGTTTTGAGAGAAAGTTTTTTTAATGCTATAACAGTTTATCCCAGCTGCTGATCCAGAAGCTGACAGCAATCAGGGTAGAATGTTGTTCCAGGAAGGATTTAATGTATTTGAGTACTTCTACCAGGATATTATTAATCCTGCTTTTAGATAATCCAAGCCGCCGGGATATTTCCAAATGGCTCAACCCTTCCCTCCTGCTCATATTAAAAACAAGTTGTTTCTGCCGGGGAAGACGGAGTAAGGCCTGGTCTATTAACTGATAATACTCCTGCGACTGTAATTCATTTTCCAGGCTATTATCTTCCTCACCTGAAAAACTAAGCCATAACTGATCAAGTAAACGTTGGTCCCTGGCTATTTTACGCATATTATCCAGGGCTTTATTCCTGGCAATCACATAACAGTAATGTCCTGGTTTATCAATAAAAGGCAGGCTTTCACGGCTGGTCCAGATCTTCATAAAGGTATCCTGCACAATCTCTTCTGCATCGGCTTTAGACCTGGTTAAACGTTCTACAAAGGTAAAAATGAGTGGAGTATAATGGTCAAAGAAACAACGGAATGCGGTTTCGTTTCCCTGCGCTATCTGTTGCAGCAGTTCTTTTTCATTATGTAAGGCGTCTACATACAAATTATCGTGGAATTTGCTATAAATTTAGACAAATTGCTCAATAATCTACATCGCCTTCCCTGGAATATAACGAGTAATATGAGCAACTTTGCCGCTTTCCTGCACTTTCCATAAATCATACTGGGACTGTAAATCCAACCAAAGCTGGGCCTCTATGCCGAAAGCAAGCTCTAAGCGCCAGGCCATTTCAGGAGAAACACTGGCCTTTTCGTTAGCTACTTCGGAAAGCTGCTTACGGCTTACCTGTAATATTTCTGCCGCTTTTGTGACAGTTAAATTCATTTCTTTTAAGACATCCTCCCGGAGAATTGCACCGGGATGGGATGGTTTCATCTTGCGCTTCATTTGTACTTTTTTAGTGATAATCTAAATAATAAACATCGTAGGCATTTTCTTCCTCAAAACGGAAAATGATTCTGTAGTTACCTGTGACTGAAACAGCACAGAAGCCATCATAATTACCGCTGAGATAGTGAAATTTATACCCGGGTATTTTCTTCAATGGTTCTACGGTTTTAATTACGTTTAATACCGACAGAATACGTGTGATTTTATCCACTTGCATGGGCGGAAGTTTTGTGGGATCGTTTTTTTCCCACAACAACCGTAGCCCTTTGTGTGCTATGGTCCCAATCATAATCAAAGATACATCGTAACCTAATAGGTTACAAATTTTTTTTACAAAGTGAGAAAATATTTACCCCCTCATAGTAGAATAAGGCGAGTCATTTGTATAGGTTAACTAATACATCACATGTACAATCCCGAACAAACAATTGGTTAACAATAAAGCTAATTTATACAAATTTTATTCTCACAACAAAATTTTAATCAGGGGGATGTGACTTTGTTAGATTTATTTTGATCAAAGGGTAATTTTTTTGTGACGGTGCTTCGCACCATCACAAAAAAATTGAAGGGGTTTTGCAGGGCTTCGCCCTGCACCAAAAAACAATTTATTATTTACTCTTTAATGTATGCAAGTGTTACATTTTTATACTCCGTTTTTCCCAGCTGTACTTTCAGGTTCTTGAAAGTTTCGTGAGGACCTTTCGCTACAAAAAGATTTACCAGCCATGCAGGTAATGAACCACCCGGATCAGTTTCCAGGGTATATTCTATCTTTACATTATTCTTCTGAGGAGTAAGTACCCACTTACCATACGAGCTTCTGACGCGAACGATATCTTTCTTTTCAGGTAAATAATTGCTGACTACCGGCCCGTCTATAGTCACCACTTTCGTGTGCGGGTCCTGCGTAACTTTTAAATGGGCTATAAAATCGCGGTTACTAATAGGCCAGGGTAAACTTACCTCCGAATAGTAATACAGCTCTGCAGCGCTTACCTTCTTCAGTAAGGTGCTTGACTTTGTACTGTATACCCATTCCGCAGCCGTATTTACATCCATTATAACAGTAACCAGCTGTGATAAAGTAACGGGTAAGGCACATTTTACCTTGATACCTTTCAGGTGAGAATTTTCCAGGGGTTTGGTGTAAATCTCGATTCCTTCTTTGTTTTGCTTCAGTTTCCAGTCATCCTGTCCTTTACAAAAAAGGGAAAACAACATTACCGTGCTAAAGATCATTAATTGCTTATTCATTGCTATCAGTCTATTATCCGGTTGCAAATTTACGAATAATCAAACTTATAATGATGGTACTATCCCGTATGAAAGTGCCACTTCACCCTCTTATTTGTCCGTTTCACAGCTTTTAACCCCTAAAACAGCCTTTAATGGGCAGATCTTTACCATTGTATTAAAATCAATAATCATGCACATTCCGGGACATCACAGGTTTGTAATACTGGC
Source organism: Chitinophaga sp. YR573 (assembly GCF_900110995.1). GTDB lineage: Bacteria > Bacteroidota > Bacteroidia > Chitinophagales > Chitinophagaceae > Chitinophaga. Next base: position 1,359,016 of record NZ_FOJF01000002.1, on the reverse strand, counting down.
TTTTCTTTCCATGTTGGTACTGGCGGAAATATGCTGGAGCTGGCGGAATGATAAAAAGGTGTATCAGGTAAAGGAAACAGTGACCAACCTGCTCATACTGGCAGGGTTCCAGGTATCTAAAGTCCTGTTTGCCGGTTATCAGCTGGCTATTATAGGATTAGCCACCCGTATGGCGCCTTTTCATTTGCCACATACCTGGTGGGTGTTCGGGATCACCTTTGTAGTGGCCGACTTTCTCTATTACTGGTTTCACAGGATATCACATATATGGCAGCCATTATGGGCCTTTCATCTCATTCACCATTCTTCCCCTTTAATGAATTTAACCGCGGCTTACCGGCTGAACTGGTTCAGCGCCCTGGTAAGCCCGGTATTCTTTGTACCCGCAGCACTGATAGGGTTGCCAGCCGATTTTATAGCGGTGGCTTATGGTTTAAACCTGCTCTACCAGTTCTTCCTTCATACAGAAGTAATAGGCAAATTAGGGCCTATAGAGGGCATTATGGATACACCTTCTGCGCATAGGGTACATCATGGCTCCAATCCCCTTTATCTTGATAAGAATTTTGGTGGTGTATTTATGATCTGGGACAGGCTCTTTCACACCTATCAGCCTGAAACGGAGAAAGTAAAATACGGGCTTACTACCGGGTTTAACAGCAACAGGCCATTAGTGCTGGTATTTCATGGCTTCAGGTTGTTGTTTGTGAAAAAACCTGTTGATTAAACCATCATCTGCGCACGTTCCAGGTCCTTTGTCTGGTACATGGATTCTGGTATTTCGCCAAGGGTTGAATAGTGTACCTTCTCTCCAAGACCATAGAACTCCTGAAAACTCATAATAAGCGGGCGCCATTTGTCAGGATCTACCCGGTTAGGGTTACCATCCATTATAATAGATTCATCCAGATGCACACGCTGCATACGCAATTCTATGGTGATAATCCGCCCGCTGAGGGCCGGGTCATTCTGAGCCAGTCCATGTGTACCTTCAACTACTGCTTCCAGTTGCACAGGGCATTCCAGTACTCTGGGAGACATGATCGTTTCTGAAGGCTGCGGCGTAAGACCTGCGATATCAAACTTCTCCTTTTCATATCTGTACCCTCTCTGGAACTTCGCAGAAGGCACCGGATTTACGCCCGTTGTTTTAGCCAGCAGGTTTACTGCTTCTACCTGTTTCACAGATGGCAGGTTCAATACACATTCTCCTGTACGCAGAATATTCTGCGTTGTTTTTGAATACATAGATAAACCGATCATACAACGCCAGCCCAACCAGAAAACAGAAGACATAGGCGCCAGGTTATAAGATCCATCCTCATTTACAGTACTAATCAGTACCACAGGTGTTCCAAAATATAAAATAGCAGGTGATGAATTAAGATGCATGACTGATTGATTTTATTACGAGTCAAAAGTACAATGGCACCTGTGTGTATACGACCCGATTCTTGCGGAAAACAAAATCCCCTGCTACGCACATAGCAGGGGACAAAATCGAACCGGTTCCTGAACAGGAATCAGGTGTTTATTTGCTTATATGCGATGGCCCTGCTATAGAGATAGACCGGGGTTTATGCATCTTTGTCATTTGGTTCTTTTAATTTCTTTGTGATCTTTTCATCCATTTCTTTCAGGTGTAATTTAGTTTGTTTGTTAAGCGCAGGATTCTGCATTCCTTTCTTACAAAGCAACTGCAACTGATGAAGATTATCTTTTATGATTTCAGGTAAGTCTGAGATATACATATGAAAGCTATAATCGCCCAGGATCATATTAGGATCAGGGGCTATAGTAGCTTCTTCCAGCAAACGGCTTATGTAGATCTTCTGCAGCGCTCTTCTATAGATATCAATATTCTTACCTGCATAGATTTCTGTAAGGATACCTTTGTTCAGGTCAGAGAAGTATTCCTGAATGGTATACACTTTACCTTTCGCATCTACATCCTGGTTTACAATCCTGCTGAGACGATCCCTGTTGATAAGCCCATTTATAAGTTCAGTATGTAAAGAGGCCAGCTCAATAGTGAAGTTCATAGGCATTCTTTCTACAATACTCCTTTCATTCAGCCACATAGGTGTTTCCAGTACTTCTTTACAGATAAACGCTACGGCTTCTTTCTGACGGGCATAATCTTCTACCACATAAGCAGGACCTGTTTCAGTAGATAACTTTACGTCATGATAAATGCCGCCGATATTTTTCATTACATGTCCTACATAACGTGCATACTGAGAGAAAAGCACGGTATAGGTATGTTGCACTTCAACTGGCGGCTCTCCAGGCACTACCGTCCATTTCGCTATATGCGGTATGATACGTTGCAGGTTTTTAATTCCATACATACTTGCTTTCATTGCATCATCACCGATATCTTCACTCTGACTTCTTGCATCATATTGTTCCATTTCATTCCCAAACCAGAGACGGTGATTCCTGGCAAGACTATCTGTTACTACTTTTGTAAGCGCCAGTTTCTCTTCTTCCGCGGTCTTATATTCAGGATGCCATCTGTATCCCCATTCAATGGCCCATTTATCATAATCACCAATACGTGGATATAATCCGGCAGCACTAATGTTATCTTCCGGCTGTGCTACATAGTTAAAGCGCGCATAGTCCATGATAGATGGTGTGTGACCATGTGCTTCCACCCATGCCTTGTTACGCAGGTTCTCTACCGGTACAGTAGAACTGGAACCAAAATTATGCAGCAGACCTAATGTATGACCTACTTCATGAGAAGATACAAAACGCACCAGGTCTCCCATCAGCGCGGTGTCGAATACAGGTTTCCTTGCACGTGGATCAACTGCCGCACACTGGATGAAATACCACTTCTGTAATAACTGCATCACATTATGGTACCAGAAAATATGGCTTTCCAGGATCTCTCCGCTTCTTGGATCAGCCACGTTTGGCCCCATCGCATTTGCTACTATAGAAGGACGGTATACAATGGCCGCATGTCTTGCATCGTCAATGCTCCAGGTGCTGTCTTCTTCTTTTGCAGGCGCTTCTCTGGCATAAATGGCATTTTTGAAACCTGCCTGTTCAAATGCTTTCTGCCAGTCGTTCACTCCTTTTATCAGGTAAGGCACCCATTGCTTTGGTGTTACAGGATCTATATAAAATACAATTGGTTTGATGGGTTCTACCAGCTCACCTCTTTTATATTTCTCAACATCTTCCGGTTTAGGTTCCAGTCTCCAGCGACGGGCAATCACTTCGTACTGTACATTCTGCGGATTGGTTTCATAGTCTTTGTGTGCTACACCAAAGTATCCTACACGATCATCCATATACCTTGGCTGCATAGGCTTCACAGGTAGCAGTATCAGGGATGCGTTCAGCTCTACAGTATAACAGGCAGCGGCAGGATTAAGTCCGGCTGTGTAAGTCTTTACAGCAGCAACCTCTATGTTGGTAGGATATGTATGGATGCTTTTCACATAACTGCGTTCATTGATCTGCGCTCCCATGCCGGCCCTTGTTTTAAACACCGCTCCCTGGAAATAAATGATATCGTTATCACGGTTCAGGAAGTCGGTAGCATCTACTACCATACCGGCAGAATCCGCGCTGTACGCCAATACCGGAAACGCTTCTACAATAGCCATGATATTGTTTTTCTGCAAACCTGCATAAATAGAGATGCTGCTGTCTTTTGCATATTCTGCAAAGGAGATGCGTCTCATGAAGATCTTGTTCTGCGGTCCTTTTTCAAAGCGGTATACCGTTTCTCCAATCTGATCACCAGCATAACCACTGGCCCCGTTACGCATTTCCGTAGAGGCTTTGGATACCCTGCTCACAACCATGATATCGCGGTTAAAGAGACTATCCGGGAATTCGAAATAGTACTTATCATCTTTAGATGTATGTATCGTAAAGAATCCCTTACTGCTAATCATATCCTTTGTAATGACATCCTTATAGGGCTTTATTTTAGGTGGATCTTTCTTCTTTGCAGAATCAGCTGCCGGTGCGGCTACAGCCACCGTCTTTTTCTTCTTCCACCATTGCGCGCTGGCAAGTGTATTCATACCCAACAGGGCAAACAATACCATACAAGCGAAAAATTGTATTTTCCGTTTAGACATAAAAGTGATTGAATTTTAATGTTGTTGTTTACTCTACCTTGGATTTTGTGTTATTTCCGGGTTTAACAATATGTTTTTAGCCGGTATAGGGAATACATACCGGTTGCTGTTAGGCTCCAGTGTATAAGTTTCACCCTTGTATACTCTCGTTACCGTAGCCGCAAATGCAGCTTCTTTGTTCAGACGTTTCTGATCAAACCAGCGTAGTCCCCTGCACAACAGTTCTCTTCTCCTTTCATTGATCACCAGCTGTAATGCTTCCCCGGCATTTGCAGCGGAGAGCGCTACATACTCTGCCGGGCGGAAACGTTTCTGGCGGATCGTATTCAGGATATCAACAGCTGTGGTATAAGATCCTACTCTTGCTTCAGCTTCTGCTTTTATCAGCATCATCTCTGCTGTAGTTGGGCCTGCAAGAGGATTATCTGTATTAATACGTGGTCTGTAATAACCACGGCCAACAAAAGCATTAAAAGGGAAAACGGAACCATCTGCTGTAAATAATTCATAACGCAGATCCTTTGTATCAAACAGATTGAGCAATGATGCACTCAGTGGCAATGTAACAGCAGTAACAGACAGACTTTTGATAAAGATCATTTCCGGATCTTTATATCTTGTTGGATAAGACACCGGACTGGCTATATAATCATTCAGATTCACCAGGGCGCTTTGTCTTGTCAGTGCACTGTCTGCATACTTCTCCGCATCGGCATACTCTCCTTTTTGCAGGGAAACCCTTGCGAGAATAGCATATGCAGCTGTCTTAGACGGATTGTAAGCCAGCGCTGATATATCAGGTAAGTTAGGAATAGCCTGTGTGAGATCCCTGTTTATCTGGTCATAGATAGTTTTTACGGAAACACGTACAAGACTTGAAGTGAAGTCGGGATTTAATATTAAAGGAACTCCCGCATCAGTAGCAGCGGTAGCGGCATCATATTGTTTTGCATAAATGTTTACCAGTGAGAAATAGGTAAATGCACGGTGTACCTGTCCTTCCGCCAGGATAGTCCGTTTATCAGCATCACTGCCACCATCACTATTCACCACACCTGTAGTCACCTGATTAAAGACATAAATCTGTTTATACATTCTATCCCAGTCCGGGTCTGCATTATCCCCGAAAAAATCTACGGCCCATATGAAGGTATTTGCTTCCGGACTGCCTAATCTGTTCAGGAAGCCGTCATCAGCAGGGCCATAATCATCACTGGCTACTACGGGATAATAGTATGCCGGTTCGATATCATATGTATAGTTCAGCAGATACTGGTAATCCGTTGTATAATGCAGGGTACGTTTTCCCTGCTGTTCAATCTCCACATATTTGCGGCATCCTGTACTTCCCAGCAACAGCAGGCAGGCTATGTAAGTATATATGATCCTGGTCATTATCTGAAATCTTAAAATGAAGCATTAATGTTAAAGGTGTAATTCTTTGAAGGTGGCAGTGAACTATACACACCCGCAAACATATAATCCGGGTCTATCCCTTCTTTGTTCTTTCGCCAGATGATGCCCAGATTGCTGGCTGTAGCACCCATTGTCAGCGACTTCAGGAATGTGAGTCTTTTTATTACAGATGCAGGCAGTGTATAACTCAGCGTTATCTGTTGCAGGCGTGCATGATCTCCATCTATCACATTAAAATCAGCCAGTGAATAGCGGGTGATACTATTAAAACTGGTTCCGACTATACCTGGTACATTTGTAAAGGCTTCATCACCTGGTTTTCTCCAGCGTTGTGCCAGCTCTTTGCTTGTAGACAGGAATCCCTGGTAAGAACCACTGGTAGGATACAATCCGCTATTGATTCCCAGCTTCTGTACCTTGTATCCGAGGTAGTAAGACATACGTGCCGACAGGCTGATATTCTTATAACGGATTGTTTGTGATAATCCACCGAAAGTAGGCGGTGTTCTGCGACCCATATATTTTTTGTCTTCCGGTTTCAGGTTATCGTAAGAGGACATATCAGAAGTAATAATCTTTCCGGCAGCAGTATATACCTGCGACTGCCCCTTATTATCCAGTCCTGCCCATCTGTATGCGAACACATTATCCACTGGGTAACCCGAAATGATCTGGGATAAGCTGGACGGGTCCTGCACCTTATCAGGGAAACGAACATCCGTTACTTTATTGGTGTTATAGGAGATATTGAAATTGGCGCTCCATGTCCAGTATACCTGCCGGACCATAGTACCATTTAAATTCAGTTCCACACCATGGTTGGTCATGTCTGATGTATTGAAAGAAAGAGAACTCCATCCGTAAGTAGAATTCACAGGTTGTGCGGTAACAATACCGTAAGTATATTTTTTATAGATATCAAATGAAACAGAGAGTTTTCTGTTCAGCAGGTCCGCGTCAAATCCCGCATTGGTAGTTCTGGTTGTTGCCCATCCCAGCATGGTGTTACCTGGCAAACCTACAGTACCATATACCTGTTGAGTGAGAGGGTCTGTACCATACAGATTAATAGTGGTAAATGCTGATCCATCTTCACTTACTGAACCACCAACACCTTCTGTAACACGAATAGAAAGGTTATCCAGCCATTTCAGATCTGACATGAATTTCTCTTTCCTTATATCCCATTTTGCACCGGCAGACCATAAGGGTATTGCGCGCTTTCTACGTTCTACGCCTATCATACTATAATCGTCAAAACGTACGCTACCAGATAAATGATACTTGTCTGACAGTGAATAATTGGCCGTACTATAATAAGACAGATATCTTTTCCTGTTTGCATAAATGGTTCCATCTGCAGATGGAAAGGTTTTACCATAACGGTATATGGTAGTATACGGTACTGTAGGGTTTATGGTAACAGAAGTGCCCAGGTCTGTATTAAACCCATATCTTGTTTGGTTAAATCCACCTGATTTCGTCTGCCTGAACTCATTACCCGCTATCACGGTAAGATGATGGATATTTCTCCATGACTTATCTATGTTCAGCTGTAATCTGAATGTATAGTCTTCAGATGTAGAGTTGCTAAGTTTGTATACACCTCCCAGCGGCACTCCATATACAGGTTTGCCATTGACGATAGTAGTACCGGTATTCACCATATCTACAGTAGAATAGCTGTTTAATTCTGCGAGGTTCTTCATCTCTGTCGCTCCTCGCTGATACATACCGGAAACATCAAAACGGATCCAGTCTGTGATTTTAGCGCTGAGCTGAGAAGTAAGTCTGGATGAACTATTCTTGTAAATGGTATTGTTACGGCCCAGTTCATCAATAGAGTTCAATGTCCATGGCAGGTATCCCAGGCGTGTAAGGCTGTCCGTTACATGGGGAGTAAATGCGATATAGCGGTTAATAGATTTCCCCTGTTCATCTACCAGCATTTCGTAAGGACGTAAGCCATTATTACCCGGACTCATCGCTTCAAGAGCTGCGTTATTCACTGTACTGCTGGAAAACGTCTGGGTAAAACCTGTGGTCATGACTACTCGTTTCTGCAACAGGTCGTTGGTCAGATTGGCTGTTACCGAATATTTTTCTGCACTGTTACTTTTGAAGACAGGACGGTCTTTCGAGTAATTACCTGAAACGTAGTAGGTATTGTTATCACCACCACCGGACATAGAAAGGTTGTATTGCTGGGTAACAGCACTCTGTAACAGGTATTTCTTTATCTGGTCCAGGTTACTTTTTTTACCCAATGCATCCAGTCTCTTATCTCTTTCTTCTGCGGTAATAGTACCCCGCTGTACCTGGAACATATCTTCCAGCGCTTCATCCTGTGCAGGATATCGCCAGTAAGATGCGGGATCAGCAAAATAATTCAGGTCAAAGAGTTCTTTTTCAAACTCGATGTACTGTTTGCTGTTCATCACATTGAGGTTGGACATATCTGCCGGAGCTGATGTACTTACATTGGCAGTGGCATTGAATGTAGACATCCCTTTACGGCCTCTTTTTGTTTCTATCACAATCACTCCGTTGGCAGCCTGTGCACCCCATATGGCAGCAGCTGCCGCATCTTTCAGGAAAGTGATGCTCTGGATATCAGCAGGGTTAAAAGAAGCTATAATCGCATTATTGGAAGCGAATGTAGTAGCTGAAATAGTGCCTCCCGGATTTTTAACAAGGTTCTGGTCCATAGCAGGGAAACCATCAATGACAACCAATGGTGGTGTGGCCCCGCCATATGAATTCGTACCCCTGATGGCAATAGTATTATTACGAAGATCGAAGCGTACACCGGGAATGGTACCTTCCAGCCTTTCCATAAGGTTGAGGGCAGGACTCGCTTCAATATCCCTGGAAGTAATGGTAGTATAAGAACCGGTAGCTGCTGTACGGTCTATCTGCTGATAACCTGTACTTACTGTAATACCACTCAGTTTCATTAAAGAGATACGCATAACAATCCTTACCGTCATTGGTGTTCCTTCGGGGTCATTAGCCACGGTAATATGCTGAACCTGCTTCTCATAACTCAGGTGCGAGAGTCGTAATGTATATTCACCCGGTTTTACATCAGGGAAGTTAAAGCGCCCGGTAGGGCCGGTAACTACCAGTTTTCTTGATGGCATCAATGTAACAGAGGCCTGTTCTATAGGGTTGCCCTTTTCATCCACCACAAATCCATAGATCATCTGTGGCACCTGGATATCCGCCAGCATCTGATTCACCATCGATCTCTTAGTGATGATAATCGTTTTGTCTTCGAAAGAATAACTGAGTGGCTGATCTTTGAGCGCCTGGCGGATAAGCGTTTCGACTGGCTGGTCCTTAATATCCAGCGTTACTTTTTTACTCGCATCCAGCTCATTCTGATCATAGAATACCAGGTAGCCGGTCTGCTGTCTGATCGCTTTAAACACATTTTCCAGTGATTCATTCCTGCAGGCATAGGTAATACTTTGCGAATAGGTTTTAGCGCTTACCTGTATACAGCAGGCAAGGATGATAATGGTTGATAATCGCATAACACGTAGTGTTTGGATACTTAACCGGTTCTTGTTTAATAAGCATAGGCTTCGCTTAAAAAACATAGCAATAGCATCCCGGTTACAAAAAGCTTCAAAATGCATACTTTTGTAAAGGTTATTGGTTGATAAATAGATAAAGTCTGAGCAGACCTTTTTATAATGAGATCATAACCATCGCCGTTCTACCTCGTCCGTAGAACGGCTTCTTTTTACGATCTTTGCTCCTGTTCCACTATCAGTTTCCGTCCATCCATTCTGAATTTTATGTTCATTTTTTCAAGGATGCGCAGTACCTGCTGCAACTGCAGATTGCGTTGAATAGCGCCTCCAAATCGGCGTTGCGGTATCTTACCTTCAAATACCACTTCTACATCGTACCAACGTGAAAGCTGACGCAATACGGATGAGAGATCAGTACCATCAAAATTAAAGGCACCGTTCTTCCAGGCTACTACCTGGTCCAGATCTGTATTGTCCAGTACTTTCACACCGGTACCGGTAGTCCTGGCCTGCTGGCCCGGCCGCAGAACCACCTGCTGATTATCTCCTGTCATAACTCCTATGCTGCCTTCCAGCAATGTGGTGTTGGTAAAAGGTTCATCGGTATAGGCATTGATATTGAAATTCGTTCCCAGTACATTTATAGTGGTTCTTTCACTGATCTTTACCCGGAAAGGCTTATCAGCCATTTTTGCTATTTCGAAATAGGCTTCCCCTGTTACTTTCACTGTACGGTCGGCCCCTGTAAAGGCTGTCGGATAAGTGATAGAAGAAGCTGCATTCAGCCATACGGCAGAACCATCCGGTAATGTGAGGCGGAACTGGCCACCACGTGGTGTGCGGAGGGTGTTATAGCTGATCGTACTGTTATTGCCGTTGGCAGCATACTGCAACTGGCCACCGGATTGCATAATGGTGGTGTTACCCTGCTTAATCACCTGTTTGCCGGCGCTGTCCAGTGTTACGGAAGAACCGTCAGCCAGTATGAGCATTGCTTTGTTGGAACCTGGCATGATTACCTGTGCCTGTTGAGGCTTTTTTACAGGCTGTTGCCATAAGAAGGCGGTCACTCCGCCAAGGAGTATAACAGCCGCTGCTGCAACCCAGCCTAAGCGTGGCAGGAAGCGGACTTTATCTTCCTTACCCAGTGCCCTGTTCAGTACCGGCAACCCTTTGGCAGCGGTAAAGCGCGGATCAGCCGTGACAAGACCTTCCCACTGCTGCTCCAGCAGGGCAGACAACTTTGCGTCCTGAGACGGGTCTTTCAGCAGCTCCATCAGCTCCCGGACTTCTTCGTCTGTAGCTGTTTGTTCATAATACCGGTGAAAAAGGTAATTTATTCGTTCCATAGCGATTACTATATACAGGACAATATGAAATATCAAAAAGTAGATATGCCTTTAAAAAAAAATTGCGGCCAGTAAAACCGGGGGTAGATAGATGTGGTATCTTTCTTTTATATACTCACTTATAGCCTCTGTAGCCAGCTGTATATATTTCTTGACAGTTGATACGGTAATGCCCATCTGAGCGGCTATTTCGGCTTGTTTGAGGCGTTCACGACGACTTAACAGGAATACCTTCTGCTGCTGTGGCGGTAACTTGCCAATGGCTTCGTCTATAAGGGAGTGGTAAATAAGCTGGGGATCGGGGATATCTGCTTCAGATTGGAACTCGCTGCGCAGCCAGGTGGCCTGGTTATCGCGCTCCCGGGCCATCTTTTTCAGGGCATTCAGGGCGCGGTTTTTTGCCATTACCCAGAGGTAAGGTTTGAATTGTTCTACAATGAGTAAGGTTTCCCGACTCATCCAGATCTTAAAAAAGACATCCTGGATAATTTCTTCTGTTTCGGGTAAAGAGCGGGTAATGCGGAATACGTGGGTAGATAATAAGGGGTAATAAGTATTGAACAAAACAGTAAATGCCGTTTCATCACCTGCCGAGACTCTTCTGAGCAACTCCCGCTCATCTTTTAAGTTATCCTGTTCCAATAAACCCCTTTATGTTACATCCCCCTTGAATACCGGATAAAAGTAAGCTAATTTGGGTATATTCATAAACAGTCGCAGAGAGAGGACGCCCTACTTTGATTCGGTTTTTTAGCTACTCATCAGGTAGTATAAGCCCCATATAAGCCCCCTCATAGTCCCCTCTAAGCCCTCTACAATACCACCTTATTTAAGGGGGGCTTATAGAGGGTTTATAGGGGAATCATAAATCTTTAAAAGTTAATTGGCTGTTACTGTCGTATTGGGCTTGAACTCCGCATAATACTTACCAAGTGGCGTAAGCGTACTATCAGCTTTAACCAGGGCAGAAGGCCATAACCGGGTGCTGGTTGGTGAACCGGAGAACCAGGAATAACGCTGGATAAAAGGTATGGTATCCAGCTGAGGTAACAGTCTTTGCATAAATGCCTGTACCTGTTCTGCAGTGTACCTGTTTGCTTCTATCGTTGTAGCATTCTGGTCTGCGGTAGCGAATTCTGTAATCCAGATAGGCTTATGGTATTTCTCATACAAAGCCCGCAGTACTTTCACAAAATCAACATCATCAAGCCCAACGTACATGTGTACACAGATGAAATCTACCCGGCGGCCCTGTGCGATAGCCTTGTCCATGAAGCTGTAGATCCAGTCGCGGGTTGGCCAGGATGCTGCCGGGCTGCCTAAAGGCAGGCCAATACTTTCCAGTTTAGGCCATAAAGCCAGGGCTTCCTCTACTGTCATGTTGGATTGATCGGACAGATCAGGTTCATTGAACCCCAGCACATATTTTATTCTGCCGGAGTCTTTCCATTTTTTTACATAAGCGATGTTTTCATCAGTTACGTTGCCTTTACCCCAGAACATAGTTACAAATTCTGAGTTCTTCGGCTGTTTTTCGAAAGGTAAAGTAGTACCCCAGGTATAGAACCAGTAACTCTTCAGATTCACAACATTACCGTACCAGCTTCCGTAGGTACTTCCCGTATTGAAATCTACCCCTTTCTTATTAACAAATGCCATCGGAGGGTCTGTGATGAGCAGGTTTTCATCTTTGTCTTTGCCACAGGCCATTAAAAACAACAGGCTGAGGGACAGTACAATTTTGCAGTTGGACATAGAATAATGGTTAAACAGATATGATTATATTATACAATATTATCAAACTATTTCCATATTATGCATGGCATCTGTTTACGATGTTTTGTCAAAAATGTACAAGTTCTTAACATTATCATTGATAAAGAAGTGTTTCTCACTTATTACGGGGTTATAATTCAGCATTTCACCTTTAGACAATGGCAGTTCCGTTTGCCATATTATCTCTTCTTTATTAATATCGAAGACGCCTGCACGATTCCAGTTTCTGCCTTTGTCATCAGCTGTATAGAATATTTTATCTTTATAAAGCGTACCAAGCTTTATAAATAAAGGGCTGCCGTTTAAATCATGCTGTATAGTTTTCAATTGTATAAGTTGATTAGACTGAAGATCAAAACAGGAGAATGTGGCGGCCTGTAAAATATAGATCTTATCTCCGTAACGGCCTCCCTGCAGGGGACCACCTACAAATCCATCCAGTTTATTTCCGTCCCTGTCATACCACTCTTCTACTTCCCATTTTACTGCTCCGCTTTCGATATCTATGCCTATGATCCTTTTATCATTCACCAGACACACCAGTGTATTTTCATAACAGGTAAGGATATGATACCTGATCATTCTTACATTCGTCAAAAGATTTTTTTGGTGATAATAATCATCAAGATTAATCAACTCCTTAAATTCCCCTGTTTCTAAAGACAGCTTATTTACAATGGAAAACCGGACAGATACATTATCTATCCTGCTGAAATATAAAGTTCCATTATGCACCAGCCGTTCAACAGATAACTTCAATTCTTTTTCCCATTGTATACTTCCATCCGGTTTAATGCGCTGTAGTGTATGCGGTGTATTCACTCTTTCAGCTGCTATGATATCCTCTCCGTCCAGTAATACCGGAGATAGTCCCTCCCCCATCTGTGTGATGACATTATCCTTTTCCCTGGCCATATTGCCATTAAAGTTAAATAACAAACCACCCCTGTATGGGAACACTTTACCAAAGTCATTTACATCCGACAGGAAACGACGGGTTGCAAGTGCGTCTTTATTTATTTCAGTAATACCGTTCTGATTAAAAACATACAGATCGGTGGCTGTATCAGTCATCAGCATATGATCAGCCCGCGTTTCCTTTATCGAATACATCAATTATAAAGCATTTACAAATAAATAAATATTGCTGTTCAGGTCATTGAGCCCTGTTTTAAAGTCAGCCACGTTATCATAACCGAACAGCGCTAATTTCGAAGGCCCAAAGAACCCACCGGTACCAAACCATGCATCCGCATTATCTATTAATACCTTTTGGAGAATTTCCTTACTTTCCTTAATGGTCATTCTTCTACCATCGAAAATATAATCTAAATTCTCTAAATTATTAACCTTATCAAGATAAGTTCTTAATTGTTTGGCAAAATAAACACGTTTGCTTGGATTATTCTTAAAATCAGATACTGTACTTTTTCCCCAGCTTTTAAATTCAAAGAATTTACTATCGACTCCAGACAAAGTTAATTTAATATCATACCGGCATTTACTTCTTACTTCTTCATTATCCTGATCATCATCACCCGGGTTGTCTGTATCATCATCATCAATAGTATCGTCGAAACTAACAGTTCCACCTCTAAACCGTTCCGAGTACTGCCTTAATACTCTTATCTGGAAGGCCGCACCGTAAACCATTTTCAGGGCTTTGGGCTGTTTAAGCTCATTCCACATCTTACTGGCATTGCTGGAAGAGTTATAGTTATCTGAGAAATATTTGAAATCCTTTATATAATCATCTGCAAACTGTACAAACTTGTTTTTATTCTCGCAGGTAAAACATCTCAGTCCCTTATTAGCTGTCAGCAAGGCTTTTAATCCGGCATCGTTGCCTACATTGGTATTAAAGGTAGCACTGGCCCGGACAATCTTCACCTGCTTCAATGCTTCAAAATCTACCTGATAATTAGCGGAGATGGCACCTTTGGCATCTTTCATTAGTCTCCATGCTTCCAGGGCTTTCACATCAATTACGTTTACCTTATTACTGATGTGCGCTGACTTATCACTGGTGGCAGTGATATCATCCAGGAATTTATAAAGGCTGGCCTTATCCTCCTTATCTAATGCCAGGAGGTAGTCCAGATCGGCGCTTACATCATCAAAAGGCAGATTCGCACACAGTTTTGTTACAGCAGCTGTATATGTGGTACCAACTGAAGCCTGTAAGGTTTCAAATTTCTTACAAATATCCTGAGTAAACCGATCACAGCGTTTACACTGATTCTTTTCTTTAACTTTCTCTATGATTTTCTCAGCTACTTTGGCGGTAGAATACACCAATTGAGGTGCTTCACCAGGCACTGTTACAACTATCACTTCAGGTGCTACTGAGGTGGCTTCAGCCGATGCATACTTTATTGCAGTGGCTCCTTTTGTATATGTGATAGGAATAAAAGATGTACCATCGCTACTTGCTTTTGTAAAGATGGAAATTTCCTCTCCAACCTGTTTAAGCTGATTGGCAGCCACCATCTCTTTTATAGCTGTTACTGATGCCGGCTTTGTTAACACGGCCAGATCCGAAGAAGTACCGCCTGGAGACAGTTTCGGCAGAATAACCGGTGTCGTTGTTAATTCCAGAAAATCATCGTATCCACTGCCACCGGAATTCTTTCCAAGGTTGAAAATACCTTTCAGGTACACGTCATCATAACCTGCGATCTTTCCTCCTGCTACCAGTTCATCGAAGTTATCTACAATAAGCTTTGAACCTGTAAACAGTTTTGATTCACTTATAGGGATCGTAGGAGCAGTAACAACCTTATTAAGGTTTTCCAGTCTGCTCCATCCGTTTTTCAATCCACTTAAAGCAGCAGGCACACTTCTCATAGTGGTAGTTACCTCATTTACAGTATTACTGATCTTCTGTAGGCTACCAAATTTGGTCCAGCCCCATTTCAGCATATTTGCACCGCCCACAGAAAGGCTTGCATAATCTGTTACGGTTTTTACTTTATCCCAGGCTTCATAAAAACCTTTATTCTGTGCATAAGCCTCCACCGATAGTTTTCCTCTTTCCTTCTGTATCTCCAGATCTGCCAGTGCAACAGCTCCTGCTACTCTTGCAGTTATCGTGGTGATTAGAGCCAGTGAAGAACCACCGGTTTCAGGGGCCGCAAGGATGGCGGCTGCAATAGTAACCACATTTGCCGCAGTACGGACAGTCCTTCCGGTATTAGTCCGGCGTACATCATTATCATATACCATCGCCATATAAGCAGGAATAATAAACCTATCCCCTGCATTCAGACCATCTTCATGATAATTATCTGCAACCAGCATTGTTACCGGTTCAAACGGACTATAGTTTTCATCATAATAAATATTTGATGTCCGGTCAGGTCTTTTACCAGTTTCATAGTAGATAGGCCGTACATCAGAAAGAGTATAATTTTGTTTAAAATAAATCTTACCATCATCTTTGAAATCGATATCGCTTGTCCGTGAATATGCATTTGTCACATATTCATAGTTGTTCCCCAGCACATAAGTCTCCTCATTCTTCATTCCTATCACATAATCTGATTCTCCCGGGTAATAAGGAACCGCACTAATTCCGAACATAGAGAAAGAGAAGTCCCTCTTTGTCGGCTTAATCTCCAGCGCTGTATAATTAGAAGATATCCATGGATTAATGATATCGAAGATATTATGTACCTCATCATATCCTACTCCATTCATCCATTTATTAGCCTGTATCCAAAGAGTCTGCATCCATTGATAGTTTTTATCCATGAACCCTTTCTTCAGCAGTTCTACCTGATCAAAGGCAGGTGTAGTACTGATCAGATCTTTCACTATAAAATGACCATCATTAGAGCTAAACAATGAAGGATCTGTATACCAGTAATTATTATTGGCATCTTCAGATAATAACTGGTTGAGCAGATATATTCTTTCTGTAATATTCAATGCGGCAAGTGAACATTGGTAATATTTCTCTACAAATATTGCATTGATATCATCGGCAGATTTTTTATCTGCTACTGCCTGTTTCAACTTTTTGAGCCATGCAATATCAACATTGGCAAGAGCAATCAGTTGTTCCAGGGTTTTCAGTTTAGTCAGTTCAAACGCCCTATTGCTGCTAATAGCCTTTCCTTCGCGTAATAACTCGGATACCATTGCCATTCCAGCGCTCAACTTGTTTAAGTCCAGTTGATTTGCGTCACTCAAACATGAAGAGAATGCCTGTAACTCATTTTCTTTCAGATTTGCCAGTGTGAAATAGGTGAGATAATCCTCTATAGAACTCTTTTCAGACAATACTGCCAGCAGGAAATCATTTAATGAAACATTCGAATTCAGATTATATTTAAAGTTGATCTTATCATTGGTAAACCGCAGATCAGTTGCCGGTAACGGTAAGGTGATCAGATCTTTCACTTTTCTCTGATTGAGGACGTCCAGCAATGTGGATGGATTTGTGGTTGCTGTAAGATCCACAACAGCCAGTTTATCCAGCTTAGTCCCTTTACCTGTATAGTCATCTGTTATTGAAAGATCAGACCCGGTACTCTTAAACCTGGCAGCATAACTTACAAACTTCTTTGACTCTATACCCAGAACTACGGCTATTCCGCTCTCCGGTTTCAGTTGTTTTGAATATGGGTCTATATAATACTTTCCATCTGACTTCATATATCCTTCGAAACTGGCTCCTTCATTCCGGACATTATAAGCGATTTGCTGATCGGTGAATGATAACAGTGCGCCCAGAGGAATAAGTGTTTCTGTTGGTTTGCTCAGATCTGCTACGCCTTTAATTACTTCGAAAGTCCGGTCAAGTGTTGAGAACTTAAGATTACTGGCAGTAGAAGGCAGGGTAATATATTTTCCTGAAGGTGTAATAAAGGTATAAGTATCATTTGTTTCATTCTTCAGCTTACTGAATACTTTTATATCTGAATAACCCACACTGGCACTGGCATCATCCCCTTCAAATATTCCCCATACATGGCCAGGACTATGTACTACATCCCACTGGTATTTCAACAGATCATATCCTTTGGTATAATCCATCAGGTTATCAGTAGTATTGGCAGATAAGTCTATGCCTTTACTGAAGGTATGTTCCAGGGTATAGGCGCCGTGACCTGTTTCATGGGCTACGGTACGACCTACATCTTCTGCCGAAGCATTTTTCATAAAGATGAATCCAAACTGGCTCTGACGTGGCATTTTACCTAAGAGGTCTCCATCTTTCAACGCTGCCTCATTTACCAGGAACAAGTAGGTAGTATTATCATCGATGCTGTGTGATTTCTTATAGGCATTCTTCAGGGCTTTTTCTTCACCGGTGAATCCATTGCTAAGGAATGCGCTCCTGGTATCCTGCAACAGGCTATCCTTGTTATCGTCCCAGTCGGTATTACGCTGGAAGCTGTTATCTGTTGTTATAGTATAAGTAACACCCACTTTGGCATAGGCCTTGTCCAGACTATTCCTGATTGCATCTTCCGGCACCTGTGTTGTAGCGCCTATTGGTATCAGTACTATTTTATTTTGCAACGGTGCGTAACTCGCTACCAACAATTTACCCATACTGATATACTGGCCATCACTCTTCGGATATACCGCAAACACTTCCTGTGCATCACCGGCAGGACCACCCGTTAAAGTGATTGTCCAGGTATTACCATTCTTTTTAGAAGGGTATACAATACCTTTTCCGCTGACGAATTTGATTTTGTCTGTATTGATACTACCTGCATTACTGAGGGTAGCCAGCACATCTTCCTGTTCTCCAGGTACCAGCGCTTTGGCGCTTACTCTGTATTTACCGTTAGCCAGTTTTTCATAACTGCTGTCCAGTACAGCCTTGCCTTCATAACTGGATTTCCAGCTATCAAATGCATAACGGCTATTGGCTACAGCAGTAAAGTTCACTACACCACTATCCAGTTTCAGCGTATTCAATGCGGACAGTGCGGATGCATTACCGGCCAGGTTCTTATCACGTGTACCCGCGGCTGTTACCTTTCCGTTTTTATCTATATTATACATGTTACCATCGGCATCTTCAAGGACCAGTGGTAATGTTTTGCCTTTGTCTTTGTAGTTGATGACTTCCTCTTTGCCTGTATTACTATCTTTTACAGTAATAGTACCAGCGTCTGTATTGACTACAATATTATCCTTACTGAAGATGTGCAGGTTGGTGGTTATATCCGGTACGATATCCCCGGTTTTTACCTTTCCTACATCTGCTCCACCACGCTGTTCTTTCACCGCATTATCGACAAATTTATCTATGCCTGATGTTACTGCCTGCATTTCTCCACGGATCACCACTAAATCGGTATTGATAGTGATACCCTTAAACTCCATTAACAGCCCCATGCCAAATCCCGGCGTGATAATTCTTCCCTTTCCTGAGAATACACCATTACTGCCACTTACATCCGTCAGCAGTACATAGAAATGGCCAATCTTCACAGGCATACCTGCTACTGCCACAGGCAGCGGATTAGTGTTTTGAGTACCCTGCACCTGTGGAGATTCTCCGCAAGTGAAAGAGCGCAATGCGTCTGTTGTTATAGTAACCAGATCACTATATGGGCCATACACACCAGCCACACGCCATTGCAGACGTGCTTCGTATGCACGGCTGGGTTCCAGGTTATATAACGCGAGTGTAGTATCATTTTCTTTCTCTTCTGTAAACCAGTCGAACTCCACCCCATCTTTTGTAGCTGCACGATACTGAACACGATAAGCTTCTACACTATACATACTGCCACCGGCAGCCAGTGGCCACCAGAGCTTAGCAGAACGTTCGCCGGTAGCTTCGCCGTTTAATTTAGGCTTACCGATATTGTTAGCCGCAAAGGGATTGTTGGACAAATAACTGAACTTACAGCTTTTGCTTAAACCCTGGTTACTGTACATATCACGACCGCTCTTATCACGGGCCTGCACAACCCATACATAGTCCATGCTATCTATCAGCTGAGGCTCACCAGGACCATAGATGAGCGTATTACTTTCTGTTATAGTAGTATAAAGAGGTTTTGCACTGCGGATGATGTAGTCCGGGTTACTGCCTTTAGGTTTGATTTCATAAAGCGAAAACACATATTCTGTACCACTGCCTTCCAGGGGATTAGGTGTATTGCGGCTGCTCCAGTTGAAAGTCAGGAACTGCGGGTCCATCTTCACTACACGACTATCGCAGACAGGCTGGTTTAATACAGGTGGCTCACTTTTCTGAAAGAAAAACACATTGGCACCGATATTACTTATCTGCACTTCAGAACGACGGTAATCGTATGCAGTGAAACTGATACGGTATGCACCTTCAGGCAATGCCTTGGTACGGTCATACGTCTCACGGCTGAATCCACCACTGAAATCAATGTTATTACTGTTCAGGTAATCATACAGATCAGCGCCACTGATGATGGTGGGTACACCAGGACTCAATGCCAGTGGTTTGGGCGTGAATGCCTGTGAGGTGCGCATGATCACGGCACCATTCATTTCAACCGTCATGCGCAGCCTTACCTCATAAGAGGGCTGTGTGAGGTCATTCTGTACCAGGATTACCCGCAGCTTATCACTGCCGGGTACTGCATAATCAGGCAGATATACGCTATAGGGCGGTATGATCTGAGTACTGGCAGTAATAGGGTATTGCTGCGCAATCGCAGACTGTTGCATCAGTATGCTCAACAAACAAAAAAGGGTAATCCGGATAAATGCTTTCATCACATTCTTTTTCAAGGTATAGGTATAATTAAGTGCTCAGACTCCTCAATAATCTTTCCTCACAGTTTATCAAAATAAATTAACGACTTATAATAAAACGTACATCCCGGCTCTCACTTTCTGTAATCACTCTAAGGATATAAGTATTGCTGATCTCATTCGCCAGACTAAACTGATCGCTGATCTGCAGCGAAGGAGCATATTGCCTTTTATCTACGATCCTGCCATTTACATCATATACCCATACAATAGCCTGCTGCTTCCTGTTCATCTTTATTTTGAACTGGAAGTTACCGTCATTGGGATTGGGAGACAACAGCACCGTATCGATCACATGTACCGGCAACACGTAAGAAGGACCAGCCAACGGATCATAATCTGCAATCGTCACATCCTTTTCAAGAGAATAAGTACATTGCCCAAATTGGCCAGTCATGCTTATCTTATAAGTACCAGCCTGACTAAATTTAAGAAGTGGCATGCCATCATCGTATCCCAGGAAAGTAGCACGCGGATCATAGTCCCAGGTCACTTCATCCGGAGCCGGCACACTGATCTCTTTTACGATCAGGGTGTCTAATGCATTTTTCCGCGAAGCCACCAGGAAGTTCACTTCCGGTTTGGTATTGACTGTAGCAATGTTAACATCCTGAGTAACCTTGCAGTTATTGGCATCCTGCACGGTAAGTGTATGATTGCCTTTATCAAGGGCGTTAAAGGTATTACCTGACTGCAATCCACTGTTATCAACAGCATAGGTGTAAGGAAGTGTACCACCCGTTGCGGTGGCAGTAATGATGCCTTCCGTTAATCCATCACAGATAGCAGGTGCACTATACTGTAATTGTAACTGGTTCGGCTGAGTAACAGTGTAGATAAATGAACTGGTACAATTTGTCCCATCTGTTATTTTCAACGTATAATCACCAGCAGCAACCTTTAATGGGTCCGGTGTATTCCATTCGTATTGATAGTTACCATCTCCACCTGTTACTGTAACCCGGATAGCCCCGTTAGCCTCTCCGAAACAGCTTACCGGCGTTATATCATCCACTACCACAATAGCTGGATATTGAGTGTTCAATGTTGCTGTTGTCTGTACCGCACATCCATTCGCATCTTTTGCCAGCAATGTATAACCGCCGGCGGTCAATGCATTAAATACAGGCTGAGACTGCCAGCTATCCCCATCTATACTGTAAGTATAAGGAATGGTACCACCCGCAGCAGATAAGGTAATCTTACCAGTAGGATTTGCACCACAGGTAAGGTCTTGAGTACCCGTAACCGTTAGTGCAAGCAGATCCGGTTGCTGAAGGATGACGCTTTCATTCAGCACACATCCTCTTGCATCTTTTACCTTTATGGTGTAAGTACCTGCAGGGAGACCGGTAAAATTGTTATTAGTTGTATAACCTGTATTATTTACATTGTATTCATATCCGCTGGTACCTCCACTTGTAGCGAAAGACAAACTACCGTCTGTTTGTCCGTAACAGGAAACCTGTACGCCATTGTAAGCGGATGTTGTAATCGTGTTGCTTAATGGCGCAGCAGGAGCCGTAATGCTGACAGGGTCACTTACTGATGAATAGCAGCCTGCATCATCTTTAATGCGGATCCTGTAAACACCTGCATCCAGTTGTGTGCTGCTGTTAAATGCGGTGTAATCCGTACCATTCAGTGAATACTCATTTGATAAAGTCCCTGAGCCACCATGCGATACTACCGTAAGTGAACCTTTTGTTCCATAACAGATAATATCGTTAAGGGTAATATTGTCCACCACTATAGGTGGATTGAGTGAGCTTATTGTTACTGTCAATGCTTTACTGCAGGCATTCACATCTTTTACAGATACTGTATAATCGCCGGCAGTCAGATTTCCGAATACGGGTGAAGATTGCCAGTTATTGCCGTCAATGCTGTACAGCAGATTACCGACTCCTCCATTGCCCGCAACAGTCAGCTTCCCGTTTGGATCAATAGCACATTGTACGTCCTGTTTGCTTACCAGGCTGATATCCAGTACAGCTGAAGACTGGATAAAGGTATAAGTCCCCTGGGCGATACAACCCCTTGCATCCTGTACTTTCAGGATATGATCTCCCGCATTGATCAGCTGTATTGTAGCATTATTTGAGAAGGCACCATTATCCAATGCATATGTGTAACCGCTGTAAGTACTTCCATTACCACCCGCAGGAGTGATCACCGCATAACCATTGTTACCTCCGAAGCAGGATATATTGTATCCGTTATAATCGGATAATACAGCTGTGAAAGTTACCGGCGCTGAAGGAGCTGTTATATGTGTTGTATTGGTATAATCGGCTTTGCACCCATGCCCGTCAGTTACACGGAACTGGTAATCACCGGCAGCAAGGCTGCTACCACTGGTATATGTAGCCTGGGTGGCCCAACTATTATTTGTTATCGTGTAAGTATAAATACCATCACCACCATTTGCATTCAGCGTTACGCTTCCGGTACTGCCATAACACTGAATATCACTCAGCACCAGACCAACCGCGTTTAATTGTGGGTAAGTATATGCAATATTGATAGTGGAATCTTTTGTACAGCCATTAGCATCACTGATATGCAAGGTGTAATCTCCCTGTGAAAGTCCGGAGATCAACTGATTTACCGGAACAGATCTGCCATTCAGCGTAAAGCTGTAAGGCGCTGCCCCACCGTTGATACTGGTAATAATTGTACCCGTAGAACTGCCATAACAATCAATATCAGTTTTCACAGCAGAGATCATGATAGCAGGTTGCTTCAGAGCAATAGTATGAGTTACCACACAACCTCTTCCATCTTTTACACTTACCACATATGTGCCTGCTGTAAGATGATCAAATACATTACTGGTTTGATAAACACCGCTATTCAATTTATATTGATAACCTGAATATGCGCCGCCATTACCACCGGTTGGTGTAATAGTGATGCTGCCATCTCCGGCACCAAAACAGGAGATATTGAATCCATTATAATTGGAGAGCTGAGTAGTAAAGTCCAGCGCTGCCGCAGGCAATGTAACTTTATATGTAGTGGAAGTAGTGGCAGCACAATTGTTACCATCGGTCACTTTTAATGTATAATCACCGTTAGTATACAATGCTGTTGCCGCAGTAAAACCGGTAAAGCTACTACCACCATCTGTGGAATATGCATAAGAGAGATTACCATCTCCACCTGTAGCAGTAATACTGATAGAAGCACCATCAGCAAGACAGACAGCATCATGTACGATCACATCTGAAATGTTTACAGACGCAGGATCCGTGAACGTAACCTGAGCTGAAATAACAGTACAGGCCACTGACTTATTATCAGTGATAATCACACGGTAAGTGCCGGGTTCAAGTGCTTCAATAGTATTATCAGTACTGAACCAGAAGCTGTTTCCAACCCAGGCCCCGGCTTTGTATTGCTGCCAGGTATATTTATAATCTGCAGAGCCACCGGTAACGACTGCTTTTAGTATAGCATTATTCGCTCCATTACAGGTAATATCTGTTTTTTGTAATGATACCTGCAATGGCGCTCTCTGAAATACAGTGAATGTCTGCACAACTTCATCATTACAGCCTGTTCCCTGGTTTTTAAGTGAAACGGTATAATCACCAGCCGACAACCCGGTAAACTCACCGGTTGTGTTGGTCACAGCACCTATAGTGTACTGATAACTACCGGATCCACCAGTTCCGGAAAACGCTAACCTTCCGTCATTACCACCGTTACAACTTACAGAATCTCTTGCGGTCAGCTGTAAGGAAAGCATGGATGCAGCAGTGAGTGTTCCTGTGGTAGTCCAGCCCGCACAACTGGCATAATCGGCATTGATGATCTCAACAGTATAATTACCATCTGCCAGATCATTAAACGTATAGTTATTTGCGGTAGTCAGTCCGGATGTTTTTGCCAATACAGCACCCTGATACAGGTTGTAAGTGTAGTTTACAGCAGTACCATTGGCAGTCACTCCTATGCTTCCATTTCCAGGATTCGCACAGGTGGGATTAACCGATGTTACAGCCCCTGTGATTTGTGCAGGTTGTGTTAGTGTAACACTCAATGTTTTAATAACGGAGCAGGTACCATCTCTTACCTGAATAACATAATCTCCTGCGGGCAGGTTCTGCCACAACATATTTGCAGAGGCGATATGCTGTTCAGCACTCACAGTTGTTCCTCCCGATGTATTTAAAGTAAAATAATAACCGGTACTACTACCATCTCCGCCAGCTGCTGTTACACCAATATTTCCATTAGAACCACCATAACAGGAAACATTTGTAGTTTGAGCAGTATTATTACTGATCGATAATTCCGTTAGTTGAGGTACTGTAACGGTGAAGGCCCTGATACAATTACCAATAGTCCCACCCGGACTTACCAGCCATAATGAATAAGTACCGGGAGCAATATTCGTTGCATTCACGCCATCTGATACCGGTTTAACGCCATCACTCCAGTCCACAATATCACCGCAATTGGAAGATCCAACACTAAGACCGGGATCACAGGGGCTTGATGTAGAACCCGGGCGCAGAATCCAGCGCATATTTGCATATCCGGCACTGATATCACTGCCCTGTATGGTTATTTTCCCATTGGACTGACCATAACAGGCAGGTGTGATCACAATTTTGCTCTGATCTACATTTGGTGGTGGCGGGAAGATTGTATAATAGGCAGTTGGTGTGCTATAAGGTGAGTAATAGGTTGCATCAGCATATACAGCCTTCTGTTTGCACCTGAAGCGTACGTTTTGTTGAGTGGATTGTATCTCCGGAATAACATTTTCCGGATAAAATCCACTATAATATGAATACCCGACAGAATCTATTACTTTCCAGGCAGAAGAGCCACTGATATTGTATTCCATAATGACATGCTGGGTAACATACAGATCATTCATTATCGGCCAGTTACCATTGCTGTTAAGTATTATCACCTGATTCGAGCAAAACTGACCTGAGGAAGCGGGAGAAGTAACTGTTAAGGTATTTGGAGCCGGCATTTCATAAACAAACCTTACATTTTTATCACTGCTCCATTGTTTAAGTTCTCCATAAAAAGGTATAGTGGGACCCGTCAGCCCACTACTAACGGGATAAATATCTGTAGTATTAAATTGCTCACTTGCAGTTGAAACATTGTTATTAAGTAACAACCAGAACGTTGGGATAGATGCAACACTTCCAACATATACAACTCCTGTACCTGTTGATGGCCTGAAGCTTGTGCCACCCATATATTCGCCACTGCTAAGTGATACAGAACCTGAGGAGCTCCAGCCGAAGTCTACACACACATAAAGATTCGTAGGACCAGATAATTGACCATATACTTTAGTAGTATATAGTATTGATAGCATACCCGCAATGACAATAATAACAGCATTTTTCATAATCATCAGAATGAATAAGTATAATTCAGCGTGCTTGTCAGTTCATTATATCCTGGCTGTGCACCTGTGGCACCACGTAACAACCACATTACAGAGGCGCCGATATTATGTGCCTGGTGACTTTGCTCTTTCTTTTTGGGAGAATAGTTGATGTTAAAGGCAGTGTTGAACAAAGAACTGTTCGTTACATTACTGACACCCTGTACTTCTGCTGTAGCCTTTGTTATGTTGTAGTTGGCGGATAAGCCGGTACGCAGTGTTTTCTCAAAGTATTGTTTGCTCACGTTTACTCCTGGCCCCATGAAAGTGGTATTAATAGCAGCTGCACTACTCTTGTAATAATTCACAGAACCACTTACCGATATAGCGCGTGGCTGTACATTGTATGAGTAACTCACGTTGGTAGTCAGGAATTTGCTGAGGTTAGCCACTGCATCCTGGGCACTGCTTTTATCGCTGGCATACTGGTATGAGGCATTCAGCGTGATAGCATGCTGGATTTCTTTATTACCCATGCGATACATCAGCATACCATTGCAGGTATTGTTAACCTGGTAGAAGTCGAGCGTATCCTGCGGCGTGCTGAAATAAGGATCAATCAGCGGACGAACGCGGGTAAAACTACTGAAGTTTGAATAACCGCCATTGATCACCCAATGCTCATTGGGGATGACACCCATGTTCACACTGCCTACAACACGTTTAGCATCGCTGGTCTTGCTGTGGTCCAGGTTGTTCTGTTGTACACCGGCATTAGCGGTAAGGTTCACTTTGCCTCCGAATAACTGTACAGTAGGTGAAACGGTGATATTACGCATGTCGTTTACCACATTGTATGCCCCCAGCGTGACGTAATCAGGCGCTACACGCTCATAACGCAGCTGAATGGTATAGTTATTACCCGTGTATCCCAAACCTGCCTGTACGGCGTCGAAATAGCGGGTAGTATTTGTTGGCTTTAATAAGTGACTTAATAAATTGGAAGTTCCCCTGCTGCTGTCAAAAGCATTTTTCTCTGAACGCACATCCCGGTTCAATGCAGAAACGGAATACTCTACATCCACGAATACATGCTGCATGATACTCTGACGCACATTAAATGCTACAGCCACATTCTGCCTTGGCGTGATAGTAGCATCAGCAGGAATATAGGGAATGGATTTCGGATCATCCTTTGCAGAGAATACTGCCATACTGTACACATTACCCTGATTCTCGTAGCCTACTTTCAAACCATAACCTTTTCTTTCAAATGCTGCACGGTTATAACTATCCGGTACCAATACATCAAAAGGAACTGCTTTCAGCAATGTTCCGTACATGGCAGAGATGCGCCATTTATCCGGACTTAACTCTACTCCTACTCCATTAAACTGATGACCAGCCAGTGTGTAGTTGCTAAAATTCATACTGGTAGTTCCAATATAAGCCCTGGCCCATTTATAGGAAGGGGCGAAACGGAACTGGTTAAAGGGCTGGGAATAGTTTTTCCCCTGATTGCTGTAGCTGAAAGAGAAAGGCATCGCATACCCGAACAGGTTAATGTTGATGTTCCCGTTCAGGTACCAGGCCAGTGGATCGCGCCGGCTCTCTATACCACTGGCTTTGTAAGCAGTAGTACTGGAACTGATGGAGCCACTCATTGTGACACCTTTCTTCACGCCCAGCTGATCCAGCGCCTGTGCAGCAAGTGCTACAGGCGCTATTATCAGCAAAGAAAATATAATGCTTCTTTTCATTGTTATAGGGTTAATGGCTGATGATAAAACGTACATCCCTGCTTTCGCTCTCCGTGATCACTCTCAGTATATAAGTGCTGCTGATCTCATTCGGCAGGTTAAACTGATCGCTGATCTGTAAGGAAGGCGCATACTGTCGCTTGTCTACTATCCTGCCATTGACATCGTATACCCATACAATGGCCTGTTGTTTCCTGTTCATTTTCACTTTGAACTGGAAGTTACCGTCGTTCGGATTCGGCGAAAGCATCACCGTATCAATTACATGCACCGGCGTAACATATGAAGGTCCTGCCAGCGGATCGTAATCCGCAATGGTGATATTCTTTGCCAGCGAATAAGTGCATTGTCCGAAACGGGCAGTCATGGTGATCTGATAAGTACCGGCCTTACTGAATTTAATCAGCGGCATGCTATTGTCATATCCCAGGAAGATAGCATTTGCATCATAACTCCAGGTTACTTCATCCGGAGCGGGTACACTGATTTCTTTTACGATCAGCGTATCCAGTGCATTCTTACGGGATGCCACCAGGAAGTTCACTTCAGGTTTGATATTGACAGTGCCGATGTTCAGATCATGTGCAACGATACAGCCATTGGCATCTTTCACAGTAATAGTATGACTGCCTTTATTCAGACCTGCAAACGTATTGTCAGATTGCCAGCTGCTGTTATCCGAAGCATAACTATAAGGAAGTGTACCACCGCTGGCAGTACCTGTAATCGAACCTTCTGCTAATCCGTCGCAGATGGCAGGCGCACTGTAATCCAGTTGTAATGCATCGG
This sequence comes from Chitinophaga sp. YR573, assembly GCF_900110995.1. GTDB lineage: Bacteria > Bacteroidota > Bacteroidia > Chitinophagales > Chitinophagaceae > Chitinophaga. Next base: position 1,331,143 of record NZ_FOJF01000002.1, on the reverse strand, counting down.
GCTGCGTAACGGTGTAGTTGAATGAACGTACACAGTTCTTACCATCTGTTACTTTAAGCGTGTAATTACCTGCTGGTACTTTTAACGGATCGGGGGTAGTCCACTCATATTTATAAGTACCATCGCCACCGGCTACTGTTACACGGATTGCTCCGTTTGATTCACCGAAGCAACGTACTGCTGTGATATCTTCTACAGCGCTGATTGCAGTATACAACGTGTTCACTGTTGCACTTACCTGAGCAGCACAGCCGTTCACATCTTTTGCCATCAGCGTATAACCACCCGATGTTAATGCAGTGAATACAGGTTGTGCCTGCCAGCTGTCGGCATCCAGACTATACGTATAAGGATTGGTACCACCGGCAGCAGATACAGTGATCTTACCGGTAGGGTCTGCGCCACATACAAGGTGTTGTATGCCGGTTACGGTGATAACAAGCGGAGCCGGTTGTTGTAAAGTGACACTTTCATTGATGATACAACCTCTCGCATCTTTGATCTTCACCGCATATGTGCCTGCTGTTAAATCTGTGAAACTGTTGTTAGTCGTATAAGCCGCATTATCCACACTGTAAGTATATCCCGTATAACTGCTTCCGTTACCACCTGTTGTGGCAAGAGAGAAACTACCATCTGAAAATCCGTAACAGGATACCTGTACACCATTATAAGCAGAAGGCGTAATCACCGTACTTAATGGAGCAGCAGGAGCTGTGATATTTACAGGGTTGCTTACTGCTGAATAACAGCCAACTCCATCCTTAATGCGTATAGTATATACTCCTGCATCCAGTGCAGTACTATTATTGAAAGTAATATAATCGGCGCCGTTCAGTGAATACTGACTGAATAAGGTACCGGTACCACCGTGCGACTGTATCGTGAATGAACCTTTTGTACCATAACAGATAATATCATTCAGGGTGATATTATCTATCAGTATGGGCGGGTTAAATGAATTTATCGCTACTGCCAGTGTTTTGCTACATGCATTGGCATCTTTTACGGTGATATTGTAAGTACCTGCAGTAAGGTTTTCAAAGAGAGGAGAAGCCTGCCATTTCTTACCGTCGATACTATATTGCAGACTACCTACTCCACCACTACCAGCTACGGTCAGTTTACCATTTGGATCAATGGCACATTGTACATCCTGTTTGCTAACCAGGCTGATGCCCAGATCTACAGGAGACTGTGTAAAGGTGTACGTATTTTCTGCGATACATCCTCTTGCGTCCTGTACTTTAAGAATATGAGCACCGGCATTGATCAACTGTACGGTAGCGTTATCTGTGAAAGCGCCATTATCGAATGTAAAGGTGTAACCACTATAGGTACTTCCATTACCACCGGCAGGAGTAATAACCGCATAACCATTATTACCACCTACACAGGAAACATTGTACCCGTTGTAATCAGATAATACAGCCGTGAAAGTAACAGGTGCAGCTGGTGCTGTGATATGTGCCGTGTTTGTAAAGTCCGCAGTACAACCATGACTATCCGTAACCTTAAAGCGGTAATCTCCGGCGGTCAATGCTCCACCACTTGTATAAGATGATCCATCACTGATTATGGAATAAGCATAAGTACCATCACCACCGGCTGTACTCAGTTCAACGTTACCGGTAGTACCATAACAACGGATATCATTCACAATAATATCAGCAGGTTGTAACTGCGGATACGTGTATACAATACTGATAGTTGAATCTTTGGAGCAACCATTTGCATCGCTGATATGCAGCGTATAATCACCCTGCGCCAGATTGGATATCAACTGATCCACTGCAACAGATCTTCCATTGATGGTAAGACTGTAAGGAGCAGCTCCCCCATTGATACTGGTAATGATCGTACCGGTAGCGCTGCCATAACAATCAATATCTGTTTTTACAGCAGAGATCATGATAGCAGGTTGATGCAGAACAACAGTATGAGATACCACACATCCCCTGCCGTCTTTTACACTTACGGTATAAGTTCCTGCAACGAGATGATCAAAAACACCGGAAGATTGATATGTACCATCGTCCAGTTTATACTCATAACCTGTGTAAGCGCCACCATTACCACCGGTTGGCGTAATAGTGATACTACCGTCTCCGGCACCAAGGCAGGAGATATTAAATCCATTATAAGTGGATAATTGTGTAGTAAAGTCCAGCGCTGCAGGTGGCAGTATCACTGAATATGTATGATCAGCATCAGCGCGGCAACCATTGCCGTCTGTTACTTTTAATGTATAATCAGCAGTAGTATATAATGGGGTGGTAGCAGTAAAATCAGTATAAGTAGTACCCCCATCTGTAGAGTAGGCATAAGTAAGATTACCATCTCCACCGGCAGCAGTGATGCTGATAGAAGTGCCTGCATCCAGACACACCGCATCGTGTACGGTGACGTCTGATATTACTACCAGCTCAGGATCTATGAGCGTAACTTCATCAGAAGTAATGCTACATCCTGTTGCTTTATTATCATCAATAATGACACGGTAAGTACCGGGTTCCAATCCTTCAATCAACTTATCTGTGCTAAACCAGAATGGACTGCCTTCCCAGGTGCCATTCTTTAATTGCTGCCAGGTATACTTCCAGGAACCGGAACCACCTGTTACATTTGCCTGTAGTTTTCCATTTACAGCACCACGGCAGGTAATGCCTGTTGGTGCAATAGCTACCTGTAAAGCAGCACGCTGGAATACTGTAAAAGTAGCATCCTGACTATCATTACAAGTCTGTGCCTTGTTCTGTACAGTAACACTGTAAGTACCTGCTGCAAGCGATTTGAATTCACCGGTATTATTATCAATATTGCCACCTGTAAAACCGAAGCGATAATTGCCCGTGCCACCTGTGGCTGTTAGCAACAAACGTCCGTCATTACCTCCATTACAGCTTACAGAATCACGCTCAGCCAGCTGCAAAGCCAAAAGCGTTACAGCATTCAATGTCTGAAGGCCGGTCCAGCCAACACAATCAGGATAGTCCGGATTGATGATTTCTGCTTTATAATCTCCCCCATCCAGTCCGCTGAATGTATAACTATGATCAGTGACAACTGGAGAGTATTGTACTTTAACATTGTTCTTATAAAGATTGTAGAGGAAATTAGTACCACCGCCAGTAGCCGTTACAGTGATACTTCCATTTGCAGGGCCAAGACAATCAGGTTGCCCGGGTGCTGTACTACCACCAATTTGCGGTGGTTGTTTCACTTCAACATCAGCTACTTTGATATCAGAACAGGTACCATCATGCATGTATGCTTTATAGACACCTGCCGGCAGGTTTTCCCATAACATAGTATTCGAAGAAGCCCGTTGTTCTGCACGGATTACCTGATCAGTGCTACTTTTGAGGGTAAAATAATAACCGGTATTCGTACCGTTACCACCGCTGGCACTTACATTTATTTTACCATCGCCCATGCCAAAGCAACTCGCATCTGTTATCTGGCCGGGTGTTATCTTTAATTCCTGTAATTCATCGATATGTACGCTGATAGGTGTGTAACAGTTACCTGCGTCAGTACCGGGATTCAGTATCCATAAAGAATAATCACCGGGAGCTAATCCTCCTATATTAATAGCATTTCCTTTCGGTACGGAGCCATTACTCCAGTCCACATCACCACAGTCGGAAGAACCGGTAGATAAACCAGGATCACAGGGGCTGCTATTATTAGCGCCTTTCCTCAATATCCAGCGGATATTGTCGAAACTGCTGGAGATAGCGCCAGCCGGCAAAGCAACCACCCCGTTATTCTGATGATAACAGGAAGGCGTTGTTGTTGTCTGAAAGGAATTTACAGTAGGCGGCGCAGGCTGGAACGTATATGCCACTTCCTGTGAGTAACCACTTTCCAAACCGTCTGTACTGTTAGCTTTCACCCTGAAATAAGCATTCGTGGTTGACGTAATAGGTGTGGGAAATATAGCATTTTGTGGTATAAAATTCCCGAAGGGATCTGTATTAGCATTTGTAATTGTCAGGTTATGCCAGGTATGTGTGTATACCTGGTCAGGATAATCACAATCATTACCCGGTACCCAGTCTGTAGTAGTATATGGGATTCCATCCTGCCCTTCTGTAGTAGTGGTTTCATAATGGCCACATTGTCCCGTATAAGGATCATAATCATTACAGAAACATTTATCAGGATTAGGAATTAAATAATCTTCATTCTGTACGGCATACTGCCATACATAACGCAGACCGCTGGCATTAGGTGATACACTTGTGGAGAGTTTTACATTTGAACTGGAGCAAAAGGTATTGTTGCTGGCAGAGGTACCTTCTGTCATCCACGGTGAGCCAGGCGTGGGAACCGGTACTCTGACACTCAGCTCTGCATATGCCCATGTGCTGCCATCCCAGGTGGTCATACGTCCCATCGGAACGAATACACCTGGAGCAAGAGAAGCCGGATCAATGGTTAGTTCTGTGCTTTTCTCATGCGTATCCGGGCGTCTGAATGTTATACCTGATACTCCCTGTGCCGTACAATCATCACTGCCTTCCTTTCTTTCATCATGGGTAACCAGGATGAGGGTAAATGGCTGATAAGAAGTTGTGTATGTAGAAAATAAGACATTCTCATTCGATTCAAAATTCTCATCTCTTTTAATACAATACTGCCCCTGAATATACATAGGGTAGTTATTCCAGACATTCCTGTAGAAACGGAACCTGGAGCCATAGGAATTACCGTCAGTATAGTTTGTACCAAGGCGGGTCACCTTCACTTCCACGCTCATGTATTGGGCATTAACAGCGAAATGGATGCAGATAAAAAACAATATGGATAAAAATTTCTTCATAGGTTAAGGGCTTTATGAGATTAAAACCTCAATTCTACTACCTTGCTCATCTCCGATTTTACATCACCTTTCAGCACGGCAGTTATTTTATATTTATAGATGTTTCCAAGGATGACTTCTTCGTCTTCCCATTTGCTGACACTACCATTGAGCGTAGTGTACAACAGGAAAGGCGTATCGTTCTTTGCGCGGTAAATGCGGTATTGTTTTACACCAGCCAGTTTATACTCCCATTGCAGACGGATAGCCTTCTTCTCTTTGTCCAGCTCTCCTTTCCACTCGTCAATAGATGGACGCATACCTGTTTCAAACCAGATATCTCCGCTGAGTTCTTTCGCACTGTTGCCAGAATCATCAGCTACTATCAGTTCATAGTAGTAAGTATTTCCGGGTTCTACTTTTGTATCCATGTAACGCTGACGGTGATCAGTTGTATCCCATTCAGCGATATCTGCTTTCATGCTATCCTTTACATTGATCCTTCTCAGTTTATATTTCACAACATCTTCACTGCTGCTATTACGCCATTCCAGTATAATGGCTTTTAAACTATCAGAACGGAATGCCTGTGATATAACCGGTGCGGAAGGAGCAATCGTATCCGGTCTTTTCAGCATGATAGATGCTGTATAGTCTGATGTGTTATAGTTCTTATCTACAGCGATGATTTTGTAAAACACTTTGGAAGTAAGCGTATGCAGGGTGATGGTATCCTTAAATGCATTCGTGGATAAAATCTCTCTGGTTACTTCCATGAATTCTTCCTTTGCACTATTGCCACGGAATACACGGTATCCCCTGAGATCCTGTTCTGTATTATTCGTCCATTGCAGACGTACGATACCGGTTGAATCTACTTTTCCTGCCAGTCCTATTGGCATGGCAGGTGGAATTGTATCTATGATCTGTGCAAAGTAGGGGAAGGAATATACTGCTTTCCCGCTCTTCGTAATTCCTTTGATACGATAGTAGTTTGTAGCCAATGGCTTTTCATCTACATAATCATACACAGGCTTTTTAAATTCTGCTACCGGTAAGAAAGGGCCTTTACCATTATTACCACGGGTGATAATGATCTTTGCTAACTGCTGTGGCAACTTACCTGGCAGCATCCAGCGTAAAGCGATCTTTTTATTATCTATTACGATGATAGTATCCATTACAGGCCGGTCTGCTACAGATACAACTCCGATACCTTCTACGGTTTGCGAATAAGGACCATATTCTCCGAATGGAGTGATACCACGTACACGATAATAATACCTGTTGTCATTATCGGGCAGGGAGTCCTGGTAATAAGAGAATCCGCCCTTATCAGGAGCTGTAGGAATGATAGGCAGATCAGTAACTGGTTTGAATGATTTACCATCAGTAGAACGTTCTACCATGTAAGTGCTGTACATACTGCGACTGAAGTTTGTCAGCCAGCCTAATGTAGCAGTACTATCTGCACAAACGATCGCCAGTTCCTGCGGACGGGCCAGCAATGCCGGTTCATCCACAGAAGCCACTACGATTGCCGTATCAATGACAAGGTTTTTAGGTTGTTGGGCAAGAGCAATCCGGTATACGTACCGTTCTCCTTTTTTCACATTGTTATCCTGCAGGAACAGACCCGCAGTTTTTGCAACATCTACGGAGACATCACAGGAAAGCAGGGCCATTCCCATACGCCATTCCAGTTTGTTTTGGCCTTCGAAGTAAGCACCGATCCCATTCTCCGGTTTCACTTTTTCAGGCGCTTCACCATAGATCAGTTCTGCGATCACTGCAATTTGCTCATTCTTCTCTGCAGCCTTTTCCATTTCCTGCAGGGTATACGGTTTTAAAGGTTGAGGAGTCAGTAATAATGGCTGGGGATGAGGTACCAGTTCTCCATTAATAGCAATGGTAAAACGCTCTACGTTATAACCGTATTTATTCCCCATTTCCCATACGATAGTACTGGCCGGTGACCAGCGCAGACGGATTTTATCCGGATGAGCGTCTGCCAGTCCAACAATGCGGTGTTCACTCTGCCCTTGCGCAAACTGGCAGAATAAGAATAATTGTCCAAATAACAAACAGGCACTTAATATGCGATGCATACACTTACAATTTATAATAGATGCTACGGGTAATTGACGATGTAATATTATTGCTGCCAGGCAGGCGGTAACTCATTTCCACCGGATAATACTGATTTCCATCGAGGTCCGGATAAGTAGACGTGAGTAAGCGGGTAATGCCTGGTGAAGCTGATCCCCCATTGAGATACACACGGTTTGCTTTATTCAGCAACTCATGGTAATCATCATTGGCAACAAATGATACGTAATACATAAAGCGGCAGCGGCCAGGTTTGCTTAATGCAATGCCATCACTCACAGCAGCATCTTCCAACTGGTACAGGGTGTAATCATTATTGTACAGGCGGATCGCATCCAGCGGTGGAATACCACCTGTTACTGTCTGATCGCGGGTAATAGTAACAGCAGGGTTAAAAGGATAACCATTGTACAGCAAAGGCATCAGTTTATTCTGCAGCCAGCTGTTATTGCTACCTGCTTTCAGAGCGATCAATGGTTTTACGGCAAAGGATGCGTCTCCCTGAATTTCAAACTTATCGAAGGTCTCCTCTGCTTCAAAACGCTGACCGATTACACTGACATAATTAGTAGCCACATCAAACAGATCGCGGGGATCAGACATGGCACTCATTTTCTCTATGAAGGTGTTATACTTGCTGGTACGGAAACTATATCCTATTACTTCTTTGCTTACACCGGATGTAGCATTACCTTTCAAAGATGTATTGCCGATGCTGGTCGTATCACCATCTTCAGTAACGGTTTCGTTCCTGTTTACTGTGACGTTATTGGCGGCTAGTTCTCCATCACCGGAAGTACGCATGATACTGAAAGTATAGACTGCTTCTTTGGTCATATTGGCAGGGATATCGAAGTTCACCTGGGCCACGCTTTCATCATACTGAACAGGAGTAGTTCCATTATTTAATGTTGCCGTTACTTTCCATTTCTTACCACTGTTATCTACGGAAGCAAACAGATATGGTTGTCCGCGTTTGAGTTTAATATAACCCTTACCATATTCTTTAGGATAGAAGTTATACTGTCTCTTCATCGGATAAGCATAAGCTACGTTCTCCCATGGAATATTATCAGGGGCATCGCCGGTACTGAATGCCGCAGATTTTGTTTCATAGTCGATAGCTTTGGTAGAATAGTTGATCAGTGCATCCCAGTTACCACCATTCTGTTTTTCGATATGTACTTTAGTAGAAGCTGTTAAGCTGCTCTGTGGCGGTAAGATATCACGCAGGGTAAGAGAAGCAGATAACCCATCATCACTTACTTCTGTTGTTCCTTTTATTTCTGCATTATTGTTCAGCAGTTTTACTTCATCCAGTTTTATACGGTAGGTAGCTACTTCATCATATTCATTTAACATGGAGAAAGCTTTTGCTACCGGCATATTAAAGGCTACCTGTGGTGTAGCGAATACGCTTACATCACTGGATTTATCATCTGGTTTAATATCGCTGATCACCTGGATATCCAGTTCTTTTGCACCCATGATCTCACACTGGGTCCCCAACTCTATTTTGATATTTGCTTTTCCTTTTACCAATCCGCCCATTACAGAATATTTCACACCTACCATACCACGGAACCAGGCAGGATTAGGCAGTTTTGCCTGTAAGAGTACGGCCGCCGATAATTTAGCAATAGAGAAACCTCTTTTCTTTCCGAATACTTTCACACGGATACCTACATCTCCTTTAAGATAAACGTAAGCCTGACCGGAAGCATACCAGCCATTAAAACCAATGACACTGCCACTACCTTTACACCTTGCTTCGCCATAGTTACGTAAGAGTATATCTGCCCCTGCTCCCAGTGCAAATTCTCCATACACACCATAGTCAAAGGAGAAGCTTGTTTTAAAGTGTACGCCGAAGCCAAACCCTCTACCGGTGCTCATGGTATTTTCCATGGCCATGAAATCGGTATTGACATCATCGAACACTTCACTTACTTCAGCAGGCACCTGCGGCATATCTTCCACATGCGTACCCATCATGAAGTAAGACTTGATCTCTGCCAGACCCATCACCGATAACCCGAACATTTCCGAAGGGCGGCCAATGTAGAACCACCAGTCGTCCGGTGCAATGTGCAGTGCCGATTCACCTACCAGTCCGCGTTCATGAATACCCGTTACAACACCCGCTATATTCACGTATGTTTTAGCGCTGGCATCAAAAGTATTATTGACGTTATCAAATCTCATTTTAAACTGCACCCATAGTGGCGCACCATCATCCCCTTTCGTCTCTTCCTTTTTCACAGCCTTTATCGGCAGATGCATCACATAACCCGCCCCATCGAACTGCGCGTAACGGAAGCCTCCATCTATACCGAATTGTACTTCCAGGCCCACGTTCACATTGACAACCATCTGCTGCACAAGTGCCAGCGATACCCCACCCATGAAACCAAGTCCGGCCTCTTTGGAAGGAATATACTGGAACACCTCACTCAGCTCCTTCATACCTCCCTTCTGATCTATAGCGTTTCTTGACTCATACGGGTCGAATTGCGCGGGTCTCTCCATATGGTAAGACATTCCACCCATCAGACCTGTAATCTGCAACATAGGAGGTATAGGAATGGTAACGCCGATGTAGGCGTCCACATGCCAGTAACGGTAATCGTCTTTGGAACCAAAATAAGCAGTGGCTTTTGCTTTGGGAATAGGACCGGGAATCGTGAATTCCAGGAAGCCCCGGAAGCCATTGCCATATACAGGATGATTGTCGAAAATGGTAAGCTGTCCGTTCATCTGGAAAGCCATCACTTTCACCATCAGTGTAATATCGTTGATCGTTACTTTGTCCAGTTTCCAGTGGGTACTTGTTTTCTCTATCTGCTGGCCATTTACGGTAACAGTTTCTTTGCTTTCTTCCTGTGCAGCGGTAACCACAAAAGAAGTGCTGCCACCAAAACCTTTGTCGCTGGAGTTCATGAAGTTGAGCCTCACAGTAGCGCCTATAGCAACTTTCCCTTCGGAGATACCTATCTGTAGGCTGTCGAAGCCTATAGGAAAACCACCCATTTTTTTGTCACCGGTGGTTGCAAAGCTGAATACACCACTGTGTACGTAAGGTTTCTTTGTAGAAAGTACCAGATTCTGAAACGATACTCCCTCTATATTCAACAGACTTTTCTTCAGGTTTACTTTCCCGTTGAGGGTAGCCATAGGAATGAAGTCTGTTGCTGTTTTAGATATCTGGATACGGGAATCTTTATTAAGGATAATCTCGCCGGCAAAGAAGGAGAATTTCTTCTCAGCGGTGAGCTGTAATCCGAAGGTATAATAGGTATCATCACCCCGCATATTGATAGTAGCATCATAGGCTAAAGGATCATCTCCCAGGAAACCTATCCGCATCATTCCTCCCAGGGTACCGCCATTCAGTTTATTCTTACTGAAGCTAAGTCCTACTTTATCAATGGATAAAGGCCAGCCTCCTGCGCTGGCATCACCCAGTTTCACAATATTCTCAGCGGTCAAAGCACCGCTGATCCCCTGATCATCTATAATGAAATTACGGACCGTTACTTTTGGACGGCCCTCTTTGGATGCAAGTTGCTGTGGTAATCCTACTTCCAGTTCCTGCAGATAAAATCCTCTCCAGAACAGCGGACTGCCAGGATCCGACAGCATATCGCCAGTGACGGTAAGACCTGCAGGGTTTTCAATATCACTCAGATCCACTGCTGCATTCTTCACTTTGAAACTGAAATCGTTCAAACCGTGAATATGAAAAGCAGGAATATCAACGGTACTCATGATGTTATTCAAATCATGTACATTGACATTCAGCTGAGCTGTTAATTTGGATATTTTAGGATCTTCAGGCTGTAACCAGGAGCTGTCGAATACAAAGTTCCCATGCAGATTAGCATCTTTAAAACCGTTACAGTCCCATTCAACAAAGTTGCTGCCATCGCCTGGGAAAACAAGGTCAAGGTGCTCATTCAACCCTATCTCTTTATCCTTTAGCAGAACTAACTTTGTAGAGGCAGATGCCGCGATACCTCCGGGGGTAAATGCGATATTCTTTCCACCAAAAATCAGATCACTTTGTGTACCGGGAAAAGTAAAGCGGAAGTAAGCGCTGAAGTAGGCACCGGTAGTAGTGACACGGGCGCTGTCGATAGCTATTACATACACTTTCCCATTGATTTCCCTGACTAGTCCCACAGGCAGAGTACCGAGGTTTTCATTACTCAGGAAATTAACGAAACTGCCTTTTTCTTTGATTTTATTGAATACTCCTTCGACATAACTTTCTATGCCTGTATTTTTGGAAGTATCTGTATCTGAAACAGCATAACAAAACTGGCTGACAGATAGAAAAAGGATTATTAAAACTTGTCTCCAAACAATTTTTGGGCTGTGGTTAAGCATTCTATAGGTTATAGGTATATAATAATGTTATAGGGGTCACATATATTTAAGTAAATATATATAGATTTTAATAATAAAAATAAAATAATATCTGTCTTTTGACGTTGTCTTTCAAATTATCTTGATAATAAACAACTTATCTTTGAAGCCTTTGCAAAAAAAAAGTACATACAACCCTTTTGAGGCTTTAACGCCGGACAGGATTCAGCAATTGATCCAGCTGAAAGATTATTTCCTGGTGGTACAGCGGTTTCAATGGGTGGGGTTAATTGCCGGTACAGGCTTCATGGCCACTTATTATAGTGATGAAGATGCTGCGAATGAACATCAGCGGCATTTGGTAAATTACTCGGGCAAATTAGTAGACCTTCGTGATCCTGTTCAAAGAGACAAGTTACTGGAGTTGTTTGAACCTGGCTCTCCTTATGTGTTGTATATTAATACATTAAAGGATAAAGACTGGGCAAAAAAAATGACAACAGCCTATGCTGATAAAATACGCAGTTATATCAAAACCTCCGGGAGAATAAAAGTAAACCGTGATGATGGTATTGATATAGATTTCAATCTGAAATTTGGTAATGTAATAGCGGTGATCCGTTCCGGTGAGCAACAAATGGAAGTCCCTTTTTATGAACTTATAAAATAACCTTTGATGTGCTACGACATCTGTTTTCATACTAATATACTGCTGACTACCGAAGCCTTTCCTGCACTGATCATAGATGCAACACTTGATAATGAATCTCTTGTGCATGTGGAAGGACACCGTTTACCATCCTTTTATACGATCTATACCAATGATAATACGCCCCGCCTTACTACAATGGAATGGGGTGTAGATCCTCTCTATATCAGTGATCCTAAAGAAAGACTGAGTCGTCGTGCCGGTATGTTAAATGCACGTAGTGAAAGGATCCTTGATGATCATAAATCGTATTGGTACAGGATAAAAGATAACCGCTGCCTGATCCCTGTTACAGGGATTTACGAACACAGACAGATTAACGGCTGGAAGAATAAAGTACCTTATCTGATTTATGTACAGGATGCCCCTGTTTTTTATATTCCGGGTCTTTATCAGTTAAGAGATGAAGTAGATACTACTACCGGAGAGATTGTACGTTCCGGTACTTATACCGTGATTACCCGCCCGGCGAATACACTGATGGGCAATATTCATAACAGCGGAGATAATAAACACCGCATGCCCCTTTTTATAACACCTGATATTGCGCAGCAATGGATTGATCCATCCCTATCAGCTACGGGTGTACGTGAAATATTAAACTATGAAATGCCTTCAGAGCAGTTAGCGTATAAGACAGTGTATACTATTCGCGGAGGAAAAACAAGACCTGATAATAAAGAGAAAGATGCAACCTGGGAGTGGCCGAACCTGCCACCGTTGGGGAATGATAATCCACTCAATTCAGTTTCACAGCAAAGTTTGTTCTAAATAGGGTTGCCAGATGTTGTTGATCATAAATACACTGGATCTGACTGTTTAGTTCTCTGATGTAGCTTTGGAATATGGGTGCAGGATTTGTTTTTCAATTTAACTTCACCTAATATTCACGTCAGATAAGGTGTATTTATGATCAACAACACCTGGCGTGAAGATTATGCAGAAGAACAACTCATCCTGATTCGGATAACCGGGCCAGTTCTTCATCTGAGAAGATGCGGGAGCGAATATGGAACCTTACTCCCAATGGAATTTCCAGGGAGAAGCTGCTGCCTCTCCCCGGAATAACATCCAATGTCAGTTGTGTATGCTTCCAGTATTCAAACTGGTCTCCGGCCATATAGAATTTACAGCCGGCGATCTCTCCCAGGCACACATCACTTTGCCCGGTTTTAAACTCACCTTCTGTAAAACACATGGGCTGGGAACCATCACAACAGCCACCGCTCTGATGGAACATTAAGTTTCCATGCTGCAATTTTAGTTTCTCTATCAGCTCAATGGCGGCTTCTGTCGCTAAAATCCTGTCTGGCATATCGTCTTATTTAAAAGAATCCTAATTTTTTCTTGTCGTAAGAAATCAGCATGTTTTTAGTCTGGCGGTAATGATTCAGCATCATTTTATGTGTTTCACGACCAAACCCTGATTTTTTGTATCCTCCAAAAGGAGCATGTGCAGGATAAGCATGATAACAGTTCACCCATACACGACCAGCCTGAATTGCTCTTGGTACCTGGTACAGTTCATGGGCATCGCGTGTCCATACACCGGCGCCGAGGCCATATAAAGTATCATTGGCTATCGCGATGGCTTCTTCTGTTGTCTTGAAGGTAGTAACACACAGTACGGGGCCGAAGATCTCTTCCTGGAATACCCTCATCTTGTTATGTCCTTTCAGGATGGTAGGTTGTACGTAATAACCATGTTCCAGACCACTGTTCTGGTGGTATGCTTCTCCGCCGCATAATACCTGCGCACCTTCCTGTTTACCGATATCCAGGTAACTGAGTATTTTCTGATACTGGTCATCACTGGCCTGGGCACCCATCATCACGGTGCTATCCAGGGGATTACCCATTTTAATGGCTTGGGTACGCTGGATCACTCTGTCCATGAATTTATCATAGATATGCTCATGTACCAGCAGACGGCTTGGGCAGGTACATACTTCACCCTGGTTAAGGGCAAACATCACAGCGCCTTCAATGGCTTTATCGAAAAAGTCGTCATCAGCATCACCTACGCTTTCAAAGAAAATGTTAGGACTCTTACCTCCCAGTTCCATAGTAACAGGAATCAGGTTTTCAGAGGCGTATTGCATGATTAAGCGACCGGTAGTCGTTTCACCTGTAAAGGCTACTTTCTGTACACGGGGTGAGGATGCCAGGGGTTTACCTGCTTCCACCCCAAAACCGGTTACAATGTTCAGCACACCTTTAGGCAGGATATCTCCTATCAGTTCCATCAGGCACATGATGCTGGTGGGTGTTTGTTCCGCAGGTTTTACCACTACACAGCAGCCTGCTGCCAGAGCGGGTGCAATTTTCCAGGTAGCCATCAGCAGCGGGAAGTTCCAGGGGATGATTTGTCCTACGACACCGATGGGTTCATGTAAATTGATGCTAACGGTGCTATCATCATGTTCACTGATAGTACCTTCTTCACTCCTTATTACACCGGCGAAGTAGCGGAAATGGTCTATTACCAGTGGCAGATCGGCGGCCCTGGTTTCCCGGATCGCTTTACCATTGTCTATGGTTTCTACGACAGCCAGGTATTCCAGGTTATCTTCTATTACCTGGGCAATTTTCAGCATCAGGTTGCTGCGGTAGGCGGCACCTGTTTTGCTCCATGTTTCAAATGCCTTATGGGCGGCATCTATTGCATTCTCTATGTCTTTGGCATTGCCCCGGGCAGCCTGTGTGAATACCTTACCGTCTATGGGAGATACATTATCAAAGTATTCTCCGCTGGAAGGGGCTACCCATTCGCCGTTAATGTAGTGTTCGTACCTTGGTTTGAATGTGGGACGTGCGGCCAGATTGGACTTAGGCACAGCAGTGGCTGTATTGCTCATAGTGGAATTATTTAGTGTCGTTAAACAATAATGCAATATCAGTAACACCTGATTAGTATCGAATGTTTTCGTATTTATTAATAGCACAATCGTACTTTATTATTATTCGGAAATAGCTTTAAAAACACCTACGTATTAAAATTATTCTTATATTCAATTATTGTTTCGTCATGAATCTATTGTGATGTGTTTGTTATGTAATTCGTAAACGATATCTGTCTTTTTATAGCCCATAATTGCCTGAGAGTATAATTATTTATTATACCGGCTTAACCAAACCCTTTCCCTTAAAACCTTTTCCTATGAAAACAAGAACAAACTACATGCTCACAGGCGCTACAGGCCTTTTGGGTAGAAATGTTTTATTTGAAATTATTAAGCAGCATTTTGACGATCTTACTGGTATAAAGATCTTTCTACTTGGAAGATCTACTAAAGAAAATGATCTCAGTACCCGGATTTTCGATATTATTGAAAACGACGGATTGGATTATCTGAATATTGACAAAAATGGGTATAACGACCTTCGAAACACGCTGTACTCAGTTATTCATTGTATTAATTTCGAATTGGAAGGCAATAATGATTTATTATCACCTGCTGATGAAAATTTATTAAAGAATCACCACGTAGATTACTTCTTTCATATTGCTTCGCATACTGATTTCAGAAGCTCAGAGATTGTTAAAAAGAAATTATGGTCAGTTAATGTGGATGGAACTATACGTATACTTCAACTGGCACAAAAAATAAAGGTTAATCATTTTATTTATACCGGTTCAGCATATGCCTGCGGCGAAACATCTGGCACAGTTGCTCCTGACTACATTAACTTTAATCAAAAATTCAGAAACCCTTACGAATTATCAAAGCTGGAGGCAGAAGTATCGGTGAGAAAGTTTTCGGAGCAAAATCCCTGGATGAAAACAAAATTTTTCAGGCCATCTACTATATGTGGTCGTTTAATAGAACAAAAAATAGGCGCCATCAGTAAATTCGATGTTTTCTACGCATGGATGTTTTTCTTTCTGCGATGCAAAGAAAGGATGTTCAAAGAGAATGATCTAAACAAAACATCATTTATGGAATGTCGTGCAACGTATAGCTTAAATAGCGGTTTAAACATAGTCCCCGTTGATTATGCAGCAAAAACCATGTATAGATTAACAATAAATAATACCAGCGACAACAGTTTTCATTTGGTAAACAGAAGCGAAACAAAACATGATTTTTATCTCCCGGCTATGACAAAAGCCATCAATATGGAAGGACTTCAGCAGGTTAATCACCAGCCAATAAATGACTTAAATGAACTTGAAGCCATGTATTATAAAACGGTAGGTGCAATATTTACGCCGTATATAACATCAGCGCCAATATATTTTACCCGGCCTGATGTGGATGGAGAACTGGAATGTCCTGAAGTTGACGGTGAGAATTTTTATAAATTGTTGAAATATGCACTTGACAATAGGGCAAAATAATACTTTTAGTCGCATCCTGGATTAAAGAGCAATTTTTTTGAGATAGTGCTTCGCACTATCTCAAAAAAATTAAAGGGGTTTTGCAGGGCTTCGCCCTGCACCCAAAAATCAAACATTAGTTGGGCAAATCTGACAGAATAAAGTTAACTTGATGGAACAAATTCCACGCAGGTGAAAAACTTATTGCAACAGCCGTCGCTTACGCGCCCACAGGAATTACAGACGCTGGTAGAAAACAGGCGTATCTTCAATCTGAAAAATTGTGAACTGAATATTTTCGAGAGTTACCAGCATGCATTACATATTCCTCTAACATTCAGCGATATGGTAATCACGAGTATGATACGTGGCAAAAAAGTGATGCATCTTGCCGATAAACCTTCTTTTGATTATCTCCCCGGTGAAACGGTCATTGTTCCTCCCAATGAAACGATGATCATTGATTTCCCTGAAGCGTCTGCTGATAATCCTACTCAGTGTATTGCCCTGGCAGTAGATGATCGTTATATCAGGGATACCGTGAATTATCTTGATAATTATTATAATACAGGGGATGAACAACATCAATGGAAACTTACTTTTAATCAATACCATTTTGAGAATGACCATGAGGTAACAGATCTGATCAATAAACTGATCCGTGTTTGCAGCAGTACAGATAAAGCTAAAAATATCTATGCTGATCTTCATCTGAAAGAATTATTAATCCGGCTGATACAGACACAGCATCTGCAACAGGTATCTCTGGATAGTAATATAGATAATAATCACAGCAGACTACATTATGTGCTGAATTATATACAGGAACATCTTACGGAAAAGATAGCAGTAGATGCTTTGAGCAGAAAGGCTTATTTAAGTCGTAACATGTTTTTCAAATGGTTTAAAGAACAATTCGGTATTACGCCACTTGACTATATTAACAGGGAAAGAGTGAAGCTGGCTAAACAATTACTAAGTAATCCTCATCATAATATAGGTACAGTTAGTAAGCTCTGTGGCTTCTCTGATGTTAATTATTTTGTACGGATCTTTAAGAAGACAGAAGGTACTACACCGAAGGCATATCAATCCTGCATTATCTGATTTCTCCCTTTACCCAATGAAATTTCTGCCCCTGCATACTAACCGGATAGTCATGTACGTTTTATAAGGTGCGTTGAAAACCTAATACATAACTATGTAAACCTGTAGCCATTTTTGCCGGTACCTATATCGTCTACCTTTTCCTCATCATAAACATGTAAAGCAAAATGAAAAACCTAAACAGTGTTTTATTTGCGGCTATGAGCCTATTAGCCGTGAGTTGTTCCAAAAAAGATCTGACGGACAAATTAAATGCAAAGCCCCTGGCGGTTACTTCCCAGGCATCTCCTGTTGGAGATGTTGTTGGTAAAGTAACGGTTGGTTATCAGGGATGGTTTGCCTGCACCGGAGACGGTTCTCCTATTAATGCCTGGTGGCACTATACACAGAACTGGTCACAACCACCTTCCCCTACTAATCTTGGTATTAAATCCTGGCCGGATGTAAGGGATTATTCTGCTACTTTCCAGACTGCTTTTTCCAATCTCAACAATGGTCAGCCAGCGAAACTGTTCTCCTCTTTTACTGATCAGACGGTGAACACACATTTCCTGTGGATGCAGCAGAATGGTATTGATGCAGCTGCGTTACAACGCTTTAATCCAAACGGACAGGAAGGTCCTATCCGGGATGCGATTACGGCGAAAGTAAAGACGGCGGCAGAGACCTATGGCCGTAAGTTTTACATCATGTATGATGTGAGCGGCTGGACGAATATGCAGTCGGAATTAAAGACAGACTGGACAAATAAAATGTCTGCTTATACTGCTTCTCCGGCGTATGCCAGGCAGAATGGCAAACCCGTAGTTTGTATCTGGGGATTTGGATTTAATGATGATAATCATCCCTGGTCTGCTGCGGTATGCCTGGAAGTGATTAACTGGTTCAAGAATCAGGGTTGTTATGTGATTGGTGGTATACCTACACACTGGCGTGAACAGAACAGCGATTCCAGACCGAACTTTATTGATACTTATAAGGCGCTGAATATGATTTCACCCTGGATGGTAGGACGTATCGGTAACGTTGGTGATGCAGATAACTTCTATACCAATGTAAATACGCCGGATCAGGCTTATTGTAATGCAAATGGGATCGATTATCAGCCTTGTATCTTACCCGGAGATTTACAGGAGCATCAGCGTGCGCATGGAAATTTTATGTGGAGACAGTTTTATAATATGATCCGTGTGGGTTGCCAGGGGATTTATATTTCTATGTTTGATGAATATAATGAAGGGAACCAGATTGCCAAAACAGCAGAGAATGCTTCTATGATCCCTGCCGGTTCTTCTTTTGTTACTTTAGATGAAGATGGCGTTCCCTGTTCTGCTGATTACTACCTGCGTTTAACAGGTGATGGTGCCAAAATGCTGAAAGGACTGATTGCCCTGACCGCTACACGCCCTACACAGCCCGTTATAGGCAGTGACAATGGCGATGTTCCAATCGGACAGACGGTGACTATAAAAGGCTCTAATGGGCTGTATGTGTCTTCTGAGAATGGTCAGCAGGCGATGAACTGTAACCGTAACGTTGCACAGGGCTGGGAGCAGTTTGCGGTGCTTGATGGCGGTGGCGGTAAAGTAGCCCTGAAAAACAGTGATAAGCTTGTTTGTTCTGAAAACGGTACACAGGCGATGAACTGCAATCGTACAGCTATTGGCCCTTGGGAGCAGTTTGACTGGATTAAGAATGCGGATGGCTCTGTTTCTTTCAGAGGGAATAACGGAAAGTATGTTTCCAGTGAGAATGGTACGCAGGCAATGACCTGTACTAAAGATGTTATTGGAGCTACGGAGAAGTTCAGGATTAATGAATAAAAAGCCGGTAGTGCCTCAGTTTGAATGTAATGACAGCGTAGATTGCCAGATGTATTGATCATAAATACACTACATCTGACTGTTTAGTTCTCTGATTTAGTTTTGGAATATGGGTTCAGGATTTGTTTTTCAATTTAACTTCACCTGATATTCACGTCAGATAAGGTGTATTTATTGATCAATAACATCTGGCTCGAAGATTATGTAATCAAACTGAGCCACTACCAAAAAGCCTTGTCAGGAATCCTGACAAGGCTTTTTAAAGTATCTTTAAAAGGCTTTGAAGAGCTTTTGATCGGCTCTTGAACAGGTTCATCCTCCGTTTATCCTCCGTCTTTTAACGGAGGATAAACGGAGGATGAACCTGTTTTATTCCTGTTCTTATCCTATATATTCCCTTTCTTCTGTTCTTTTACAGTATGATCTACTGCTCTTGCAATTGGTTAGCCCTGGTAAGTATAACGTGTTCTTTCCCACACTCTTTAATAACTTTCAGCATTTGCTGAATATCATCAATAGTCGTTAATGGGTTGAGTATCGTAAATTTCAGGTAATACTCACCGTTTACCTTTGTACTTGCCAGCAGGATCTCTCCACTGAAAAACAGCTTTCTCTTGATATGCTGATTAACGGCACAGGCAGACTTATAACGGAATACCAATACTCCCAGATCTGAATGGCTCAGCAAGTCAAACTCCCCATCCTCTTCTATCATACAGGCAGCCTTCTCTGCCGTCTCTATAATCGTATCTGTATAAGCACCCAACTGCTGTTTTCCCATTAATCTTAAGGTAAACCATAGTTTCAATGCATCAAAACGCCGTGTACTCTGTGTAACAGACTTATTAATCTGTGCAGGTAACTCATCATAGTCCTGTTCCTTTGGATTTAGATAGTCCGCATGGTGTTTTATCAGGTTCAGGTGCAGTTTATTCTTTACAATGAAAGCACTGCTGCTGATAGGCTGGAAAAACGACTTATGATAATCCACAGTAACAGAATCGGACAAGGCTATCCCATCCAGTAAATACTTATACTTATCAGATAAGAGCAACCCGCAACCATAGGCAGCATCCACATGAAACCATAATTGATATTGCTGTGCAATACGGCCAATCTCTTTCAGCGGATCTACGTTCCCGAAATCAGTAGTACCAGCAGTAGCAACAATCGCAACAGGTATATTACCCAACTCCTTTTCCCTTAAAATAGCAGTTTCCAGTGCCACTGTATCCATTCTGAAACGGCTGTCGGTTTTCACCATCACGATAGACTGCTCTCCCAGCCCCATCAGTGAGGCATTTTTCTGATTACTGAAGTGTGCCTTCTCAGAAACAAAAACCCTGAATTTGGAAGCCGCAGCAGGGTTTCCATCGAGTTTGATATTATGCTGCATGAATTCCAGCGCATAATAATCCCTGGCAAGCAATAATCCCATCATGTTACTCTGAGACCCTCCGGCGGTGAATACACCATCACTGCTTTTACCATACCCGATCTGTTCGGCCGTCCAATCGATCAGTTTACGTTCCATAAATGTACCACCGGCACTCTGGTCATAGGTATCCTGTGAAGAATTAATAGCACTGATGATCACTTCTGCAGCCAGTGCAGGTATCACTACCGGGCAATTCAGATGAGCAATATATTGTGGCAAATGAAAAGCAGTGGCATGCTTAATATATAACGTATCTACTTCTTCCAGCAGACTCTCATAATCCGGAAGTGGCGTATCAAAATCGACCTCATTAAATTGTGCCAGCAGTGCTGCCGGTTTTATCCCGCTGAAAGGTTTCTCTGTATTATTCAGAAAAGAAGATACTCTTTCCGCAGCGGCTGTAACAGCAGCTCTGTATTCCAGTTCTGTACCTTTGTGAAAGATATCCCTGTATGAAATATCCTCTGCCGTTAAGTGTTGTTCTTTCATATGTTATATATTTTTAAACAGGCTTCCGTAATGTTCTTCCATGATCAGGTATGGATCATCAGTATGTGTTACAGACCGTATATTAATAAGACTTGTTTTACTCATCATCCTCAGCATCATCCTTCTTTCACATTTAACCAACTGTCCGTTCTCTCTCCTATAACCTGCCAGAAACGCATTACGTCCATGCGCACATAAATGATTATTTACAAAAACAAGATCTCCGGAATCAGGTATATAATCGCTATAAATCAGACCTTTTGCTTCTTCCCAGTAATCAACCAGATGGGCCATTGCTTCGTTTGTCTGATCTGCCTGTTCATTATAGATCTGCTCTGCTGCATCAAAACGTACGAACGGTAATTCCTCATTCCCATAAAGGACAGCAGTCATCACAGCATCTTCCAGTATCGCATCTGCGCCAAAATTGGCATCTTTGGGGCATTTATAAATAGGTTTGAACAATGCTTTCAGCTTCTCACTGATTTCCCCATGCGACCGGATAGAATATAAAGAAGACGGAACTCTTTCTTCATTCCGCAGGAACATAAAACTTAGAAAATCTGCCTGATTAAATAAGAATGCATCTTCTGTATGTACAAACAGATCTGTTCTGGAACCGGAGCCTGTTTGGGTATAACTCATTTTTTCATCCGGTATAATAGCATGCAGCAAACCTCCTCCTTTCCGTTGGGCATAGTACTGAACCGGTTTGGAAGGCACTGCACCATGTAATAAAGCAGAGATAAAACCATACCGGCTAAGCCTGTTATAATCCATTTCCTTCCAGGAAGGAGGTGTAGGACCAATATCCAGCTGATCTACATTGAACAGTCCTTTGAAAACAATGGCCCCATATTGGGAAGCGGAAAAATCTGTACCGAAATTGCTTAATATCCGGGCTATCCGTTCGGGCAACAATTGGAATGCATTCAGATGCAACTCCGAGATAAAGTCCGGGTTGTCACAACTCCCAAAGGCATTTACCAGCATATCACCGGCATTGGTAATGGCAATACATTCCCTGGGTGTAACCTGTACGACTAAAGGGGCGAGTGGTGGTGGATTAATTAATACATCCGTATACGTTAACTCTTCTGTTCCGGGTTTCATATCTCATTTTATTTGAGGGTTATTGATTTCATATTCTTTCCATGCTTCTGATCTGTAAGAAGCGGCCATCCTGCCTCCGTCAATATGATTCCAGCCAGGAGGCATAATGAGGTATTTTATTTTGTCTGATAACCTGGGAGCGCTGCGAATATCCATCCAAAGATCCTTCCATAATAATAACTGCACCTGCCACAGACTCTTCCCATCAATGTTTTCACTCAGTATACCATATGAAGGTTTTACATCATCCAGTTCCGACTGGAAAGTGCCAAAGATCTTATCCCAGATAGAAAAGGTCTCTCCGTAATTCCTATCCAGATAAATATAATTTTTAGCATGATGTACCCTATGTACGGAAGGTGTAATAAACAGCCATTCTAAAAATGTTTGTTTACCTACCAGTTTATCAAAATTGTCATTTACATGCTCGTAAAGACCGTATAACCTGGCGATAGCCTCTACAATGTAAATCATGAAAGGGTCGAACCCGAATATGGGCAGGCAAAGCACAGTCAGGGGTATATGCAGGAATCCAAGAAAAGAACCTCTTACGGCTACCGTTAACTTCATCTCTTCAGCCGTATGATGTACTCCATGAATACACCAGAAGAACCGTACCTTATGCCCCAGGAAATGCACCAGCCAAAACATGAAGTCATATACGGCATAGGCCAGTATCCATACATACCAGGCATTCCCCAATGTGAATAAGCGGTATTCATACATCCAGGTCATCGTTCCAAAAATCACGATCTTACCAAGAAAGAAATAAGGGATACTATCCAGTACATAGGAAAAGATATTGACCCAGCCCTCTTTATTACTCTCCATCCTGCGGGTAATGACCAGTATTACCCATTCCAGCACCACAAGACCCAGTACTATATATCCGAATACACCCTGCATCTTTCCCAGTAAGACCGCTAATGCATTATTCATAAAGAAGGTATTTCTTTGTATTCTGCAATCGGGTTCTGTAAGGTACCCGCAAACTGTAAGCTACCTGCGGGATCAGCGAGATCTACCATCTGCCTGTTGTTCCGTAATTGCAACCTGTTTAAGCAAGAGAGTGCAAACTCAGGGGCAAACAGGTCATAACGTTCAAACTTCTCTGCGTGCTGAGGGAACTCCTGCTGATAGTCCTGGATACAATCCGCTACCAGTTTCCAGAACTGCTCTTCGGGATAATCGCAATGTTCTACCAGTATCTGACCAAGGAAACGGAAGAAACAATCAAATACATCAATAAAGATGGATAACAGTTTCAGATCTTCCGGTACTTCCACACAAATACGTTTTGCCTTTTCCGGTAGTTCGAGGTCCGGATTAAACACCGCGATTTCCTCCGTGATGTCTTTCATGATGGCTTTTACAGGCAGATGTCCTTCCAGTATGAGGATCAGGTTTTCACCATGCGGCATAAAGACAAGGTCGTGCTGGTAATAGCAATGCAGTAATGGTGTCAGGTAGGCCCTGAGGTATTGCTTCAACCATACAGTAGTACTTTTACCGGAGGCTTTGATCAATTCAGGTAACAACGCATTGCCATCAAAATCCACATGCAGTAATGCCGCCATGGTCATCAACTGCTGACCAGGTTGAAGTACTGTAGCCGGACTTTCACGCCACAGCGCTGCTAACATCTTATTATAAGCGGAGTTTTTACCAAACTGCTCATAATAGAAATTACGGTAGCCCACTGTCGCTACTTCACACAATAATGTGAACCCCAATTTTTTGATGTAAGGGTCCTCTCCGATCGCTTCCTTTATCCAGTTGGTAATCGGTGGCGTGCTATCCATATAATAGGGTGTCAAACCACGGATGAAGCCCATATTCAAAACAGATAAGGCTGTTTTAGTATAGAACTTTTCGGGATGACTTACATTATAAAACGTACGGATAGATTGTTGCGCCTTGAACTCATCCGGCCCTACTCCCAGATACACCAGGTTATTAATGGCCAGGTCAGGTGCAAAGATCATAGCCAGCTTGTTATCCCACTGCCATGGATGTACGGGAATAAAGAAGTAGTCTGAAGGTTGTAAGCCTTTGTCTGTAAGTACCTGATTAAAGGAAGTCAATGTCTCTGCATCCAGTTCCTTTTTCAGTAGCGTCTGATAAGACAATTCATCTACGGCACTGTAAGACGTTCTGCTCTTATGCCCTGCCAGCCATACCAATCTTATAGGCTGATCTGCTTCAGGAGCAAACAGTGTATAGTCGTTTGCATCAAAGCCTATACGGCCGTTGTTTGCAATAAAACAGGGATGCCCGCTGGTCATCGCATGTTCAAAGTCCTGGTAACCAGCCTGCGCCAGTTCTTTAGCACTGAGATTATTTTTGGACAGCATAAACGCACTACCATACAATGTGCTGACAATCTCCTCCATATATCCGGGCAACTGCTCCGTACTGATGCCTAAACCATCTTTATGTTCAACGATAAAAAGAAGACTATCCAGGTCAACTATTACACCTTTATCCTTTTTCTGAATACTTTCACGATTGACATACCAGTGATTCAGACTTAATATCTTTGCCTCAAAGAGGTATTCAATTTCTGGTTTGCCAGGAGGCACCAGCCTGTAATGTCCCCATCCGTTTTCTTCAGACAACCGCTCCGGTTGCAGCAATAATTCATGGGAAAATTCACTGATGATCTTACAAACGTGTAACCTGTTTGCTTTAGCCCATAATTCAGGCTTTAAATGTGCTGGTGATTTCATGCTATTATGATTTATAATATTGTTTCCGGCTGAAGGACCGGCTTTTTAATCTGTGTCCTGAATGCGTAATAGTAAAGTGATGTAACGATAAAGTATCCGCCGAAGGCCACTATGAATGGTATTCTCAGGCTATAAGTATTCACTAAAATGCCAGCGGAGAAAGCCGCCATTAATACACCCAGGTTCTGAAAGAAATGGATCTTACTATACTCGATGGCATAAGATTCGGGATCGCTTATATTAAACACCAATACATCGAAACGTACTGCTGCCTGGAAAAAGGCCCATCCGTAAATGAATCTCCCCAGTATTACTACTCCGGCTAAAGGATAGCCCTGGAGAATTAATCCGGCTAATCCAAATAACAATGCAGATACAATCCCCTGGTAGACGCTCCCCTTGCTTTTACGTTTCTTATTGAACCATAAGGCAAATAAAGCCACCAGGGCGGGGATTGCATAGATACATCCTGAGATGACCCGGCTGTTATATACCGATAACGATTCCCAGTAACGAACAAAAAAGGGCCGGGTGATGAAATCACTGTAATAAAGGAACATGGTGATAATTCCCAGTTTTAGTACATTCCCTTTGGGTATCAGGCTAACCTTCACTTTTTGAGGCGGGAGCTTTTCTTCTACCGGTAACCATTTACTTTTCAGCAGGTACATACTCATTCCTGCCTGTATAAAGTCGCCTGCAGCCATTGCAAGAAATATATAAGCCGGCTGGGCAAAGTCGATCACGATACCACCCAGTACAGCTCCTAATACACTCCCAAAATGTATGATTACAGATAAAAGGCCAATCACATTGGTATGATCTTCTTTTTTTGTAATCCGGAGTATGTAAGGATATACCAGCAGGTAACTTCCTTTGAATACAATAATGGAAAGTGATACTATCCAGAAATAAACATAAGAGGTAATGAAAAAAACACCTATTGCCAGTATACCTGCAATGATCTGTGTGTATACGAGGATGCGTAGTTCAGATCTTTTCCTGGAGACTAATGCCCATAATGGAAATGCGACCATCACTGTTCCACAAACGGCGCTGAAATAAAATCCTACTTCTCTCGGATCTGTAATGCCGAATCTGGATTCAAAAAAGTGCGGGTAAAAAGGGTGCAACAGATAGTCACTGACAACGGCTACCATTGTCATAAATATCAGAAAGAAACGCAATTTCATACTATATCATTTGGGGTATCTGTTCTTCATTTTTAACTTCGAATTGTTGAAATGCTATTCTTTTTTCAATAGCATATACATCTTTTCCAGTCATTTCCCTGATGATATATGAGTTGCGGTAACATCCCATCCCGAGGTCCGGAGTTGACAGTCCATGCGTATGTAATTCTGCATTCTGTACAAATATTTCCGAACCATTTTTATCAATGGTATAATTCCTGTTTACATCAAACCGGCCTTTATCATCCCATTTAATCCTTGATGAAATGCCTTCCATAAAATCGGGTAAACTATACCGGTAACCGGTAGCCATCACCAGCCCTTCTGTGATATGCCTGTAGTGCTTTTCTTCTTCCTGCTGATAGAAGTCGAGTACAAATCCATCGCTTTCACTTTTGATAGTGGAGAGTACGGAGTTGGTACGCAGTGATACTTTAATATCATTCATCAGGCGTTTTGCGTAAAGCAGATCAAAGATGTTTCCTATCAGATCATTATTGATCCCTTTATACAGATGCCCCTGGTTTTTTATCAGGATGTCCCGTTTTGATTGTCCCAGATTATAGAAATAGTCTACATACTCAGGGGATGTCATCTCTAATGTCAGTTTACTGTATTCCAGTGGGAAAAATCGGGGAGATCTTGTTATCCAATGCAGTTCATAACCGTAGGTATCAATATCCTGCAGCAGATCATAATAGATTTCAGCGGCACTTTGTCCGCTGCCTACGATTGTAATGGATCTTTTAGATTGTAATGTTCTTTTATGATCGAGATAAGCTCCGGAATGTACCAACTTTGCTGCATGTTCTTTACAGAATGCAGGCATATAAGGAACAGTACCCGTACCCAATACCAGCTTCTTTGCTTTGATCGTTTTTAGTTCTCCGCTGGTAGTGATGACATAACATTTTTCCTGCTCATTATATTCGATTTTTTCTACCCGGGTATTAAAATGAATATTATTCAATTTTGTAATCGCCCACTGGCAATACTTGTTGTATTCATTCCGCAGGATCTTGAAATTTTCCCGGATGTAAAATGAGTAGATCCTTCCCTCCTCTTTCATATAATTCAAAAAGCTGAAGGGGCTTGTAGGATCGGCAAGGGTTACCAGGTCTCCAAGAAAAGGCACTTGCAGCGTCGTATCCTGCAACAGCATACCAGGATGCCAGTTGAAGCCTTTACGCTTGTCCAGAAATATACCATTCAATTCTTTAATGGGTTGAGTCAGGCAGGCCAAACTAATATTAAACGGGCCGGCTCCAATCGCAGCAAAATCGTATACGATACTATTCATAATTTAATCTGTTACCTGGGTTATCGTTGGGTGAGATAAGTCTTTATGGTGATTTAATTTCTTCATAAAAATACGTTCCCGGAGAAAGATTGACAATCGCCTTTGCATGGTAAAAACAGAGTAGAGGGTATGGTAGTACGTAGTACCATGTAGAGGGTATACGAAACTTATTGTATTTCGTAACAAAACATAAAAGGCTCCGTTAGGAGCCCCGTGTTTGTAGCAAACGTATTAAACAACAAATTTTGACTCCGTTAGGAGTCTCCTAAAGACGAATAGAAGGGGACTCCTAACGGAGTCTATTGAGTAGAAGATAGATTTTCGCTACAAACACGGGGCTCCTAACGGAGCCAATTGTGGAGGATAAAAAACGTTTGCTACAAATACGGGGCTCCTAACAGAGCCTATTATGTTTTATTGCAAGAGCGGAGTTTCTAACGGAGCCTTTTTAGCGTCTCCTAATACTTTTGACCTCTTGTATTATCCAAAATAGCTATTCTGATTTTAAGATGCCCTTTTGTACGGCAAAACCATACAGTTCAACTGCTGAATGCAGATTGAGTTTTTTCATAATATTGCGCCGGTGGGTATGGATAGTATGGGGGCTTAAATTAAGCGCGGAGGCAATTTCTTTATTGACTTGCCCGGTAGCAATACTGCGTATAATTTCTATCTCCCGGCTGGTTAGCCCGATTTCTCCAGGTACTTCTGTTGAAGCAGGGATTACTGGTTTGGGAGTACTTTTTCTCTCAGCCAGTAATACATCCACGATGAATGTACTGAAAAATTTTTCTCCATGTATAACTGTGCTGATAGCGTTCTGAATATCACTGCTCTTACTTTCTTTAGTAAGATAGGAGTATACATTCAGCTCCAGCATTTTGAGGATATGTCTTTTTTTTTTCTGACTTGAGATGATGATGATCTTACATCTGGGAACAACTGACAGCACAATGCTTAACTGTCCGTAATCAAAGTAAACAGGGTTGTAATCAAGGATGAGTATATCAGGTTTAAACAATTTCAATGCAGCAACCAGTTCTTTAGTATTCCCTGCTTCCTGTATGAGATAATGGTTTTTCTCTCCGGCTAATATACTTTTGATCCCTTCTCTGAAAACAGGTTGTGCATCCGCCAGTATGATACGGATAGTTTCTGTTTTGTTCATTATTTTAAATCTACCTAAATAATGACCTGTTTTTAAAGGTAAGAATAATAAAGTTATGCTTCTATTCCTTCCATTTTCCGTTTATTTTCTACTCGTTTACGCTGAGATGGCTGTTTTTTATTTTTTCTTCCCCACCAGATATAGAAACCCGTTAGTGGCAATGAAGCTGCTATAAGAGATGCAAAAAAAGCAAGGGTTTTGCCGGGAAGGCCAGCAATACTTCCTACATGAAGGTCATAATTCAATGTTACGATTTTTTCACCATTGTTCATAGTCGCAAAAGATGTACGGGTTAACATACGTGCTGAATGCTGATCATGCTGGCTTCGGGTGCTGCGGAATAACGGAGCACCATCTTTACGGGCAAATACAGAGGCAGCGCTTTTATTGTCTTTTGGAACAGGGATAAAAAAAGTAGTAGCCTGGGGATGCTGATGTACCGCCTCTCTCAGCACTTTGTCCAGTGAAAAAGCCCTTATATCAGTTGTATCAGAGGAAACAGCGGCAGGTGCATCATATGTTTTACCGGCATTAGCCACCCACTGTACGGACTGGCTGAATGACTCGAAGCACCAGATAAGTCCTGTTAATGAAATAATCAGCAGGATACTTATAGCATAAAAGCCCAGTATATTGTGCAGATCATAATTCTTACGTTTCCATTTGGTGGTATCTTTCCATTTGAAGGAGAAGCGTTGTTTTGCAGCAGCTTTATTCTTTGGCCACCAGAGTATAATACCTGATATCAGCAGTAATACAAATATTACTACGCTCCATGCAACAATCTGTTTTCCGAGTACAGGTCCCAGCAACAGGTTCAGATGTATCGTTACTACGACATTAAAGAACTCCCATTTGGTGTTCTCCACCTTCACTACTTTGCCTGTATATGGATTTACATAAACACGGTAATAATATTCCATGTAATTGCCATACAGAGTTGCTTCCGGATTTACTTTAAGCGACCGGAAAGATACGGTACGTCCGGTTTTCAGATATACCTCTGCCACCTGCACAGGAAATTTATCTCCCAGTGCTTTTTGGGCATTTTCTTTTAATACAGCAACTGGTAAGCGCTGTGCCAAAGGAGGTACCTCTACAAACAGTCTGTCTTTGTATACAATGGGTTTGATTTCATCAATGAAAGCATACAGGCAGCCTGTAAGACCCAGTATAAAAACCACCAGCCCGGACGTGAGTCCGAGCCAGAGGTGTATCTTTCCTATTAATTGCTTAAAGGGCATTTTCATTATTTTGCAACGTCCATACAATAAGTAACACAATGCCATACACTGGTGTAGTCGCTACCTTCATGTTTGCCACTTTCTTTTTCAGAGAAAGTACCTTCCAGCATGTAACGGCCAGGCCAGAACGGAGAGAATGCTACCGCACCCTTTTCATCAGCCTTGAATTTTTTAGCCCATCCTGAAGGAGATTGCACGGTAACTGCCGCATCAGCAGGATTGGTTTTATTATACAGCAGGTGTACATTTTCCGGAGTATTGATCTTATGTGCTTTGTCGGCAGCAGTCAGTAATACCAGACCGGTATGTTCCTTTACATTGTTGATACCATTCAGGGACTTGTTAACGGTTACCAGTCCCAGTGCATAATAGCGTATTTTAAGTCCGCCATATACATCCTTTACGGTATGGTCAATACTCAGGGTGTAAGTACCCGCCACTTCAGGTGTAAACATGGCTTTGAAGTGATTGCCATTAGCCACGCAATCCAGTTTTTTCTTAGAACCATCCGGTGCAATTGCATACAAAGTAAATTCTTTCATATTGCTGAACCAGTGTTGAACAGAATCGCGCTGGTTGTCGGCAAACTCACCCAGGAAAACATTCACTTCCTGTGCCTGACCGATCTTACCGGTAGTATTGGTTTCTAACCACAGCGCATGCGCTGATAACATATGAACGCTCAATAATAAAATAGCAGCGAACAGGTATTTCTTCAAGGTCATTTTGAACTATTTTTAAGTGATGAGTTAAAACTTGTATCCTACACTAACACGTGCATTACGTTTAGGTTCGGCCTGCCAGTAAAATATATCACCGGAAGGGCCTCCTGTAAATAAATACTTATCAAAAACATTATTCACATTCAGATTGATACTGAATTTGTTGCTTGTGTAACCGATACCAGCGTCCAGTCTGAAATAGTCAGGTAATGGGTTCTCGCTCTTATCGTAGATCATGCCAGCAACACGTCCAATCATATACTGATAACCGGCAGACAGTCTTAAACCATTTAGTACGCCCTGGGCAACTCTGTAAGTCATCCATGTATTCTGAATATGTTTACTGGTACCCGGTACGATATTACCTACCAGTTTAGGATCGCTGTCTTTTGATATTTGTGCATCAGTATAAGCATAGTTGATCACTACTCCCAGGTTCCTTACGATATCTCCTCTCAGATCCACTTCAACACCTTTGATCTGCTGCTGTCCTGTTTGTTTGCTGTAACTATATTCACCATTTGCAGGATTAGTATGTTCATTATCAGCAACCAGTACATTATTCTTGGTGATCTGGTAAACAGACACTGTTGAATTAAACCGTCCGTTGAACCAGTCTCTCTTCAGACCAAATTCGAGATTATCTCCTGTGAGTGGTTTAAAGTTTTTATCCTGGTAATCTCTTCCCGGATTCTGCATGAAAGCCTGGTCGTAGATAAAATAGGCAGACGTGTTTTTATCAACAGAATAGCTTAATCCTACACGTGGTGTAATTTTATCATCGTTATAGGTGCCTTCATATGGACTCACATATTTGTTGACGGTATAACGGGCAGCAAGTGTAAGACGAACTTTGTTATTAAAGAAGCCCAGTTCATCCTGTACATAACCGGCATTATAACCGTAATTATACAATACACCTCTTGCACGGATGTCTTTTGATCTGTCCCACGCTGGTACAGACGGATTGGTATATACAGGCTTATAGATATTGAAAGTAGCATCCCCTAATAATGTCGGAGTACCATAGTCCGCATAATAATTGCTGTATTTCATGTCCAGTCCGGCCAGTATAGTATGTTGTACACTACCTGTATTGAACTTTCCGTTCAGGAACATCTGTGCAGTTTTGTTCATACCTAAAGCATCCCACATATTGATACGTCTTTGTAAAAGACTATCATTACCTGCTGTAGTAAAACCAATAGGCCACATGCTGGAACCTTCCTGGTTATAGTGGAAATAAGCACCCTGGGCTGTAAATTTCCAGTTAGCATTAAACTGATGCTCAAAAACAAGCAACAGGCTTCTGTCATGAATTTTAGTAGGAGCGATATTGGATTCAGCTGTGGTAAAGCTAACCGGCAGATCTGCATACTTGCGTTTGGAGAAAGCATAATCGCTTCCTATAACGTTCATCTGTACATATTGATCAGTATATTCTGCTGTAAATGAGGTCCTGTCATCTATTAAGTATTTGATAACCGGTGCAATGGAATAACGGTTGTTATATTCGAAATTACGTTGAGATGCAGCCAGTTGTCCCATTACGTTCAAACGATACAGCAGTTTTCCATCTTTGGATAACCTGCCATCGAAATCTCCTGTAGCTCTGTAAGTTTCAAAAGAACCTACAGTAAGTGTAAATTCCTTCTGATCAATGCCTGTAGGTTTTTTGGTCACTACATTATAGATACCGCTGGGTTCACCATTTGACAGCATAAAACCGGCAGGGCCTTTTATAAATTCTATCCTGTCAACCATGCTCATATCTTCTGTCAGAGGGCTGAACGGACTGATTGTTGTATTCATGCCATTTCTGAAAGCCGTTAACTGGCCTCCTCTTGCATTGATCCTTGTATAAGTATTCCAGTGTGCTATTCTCTGGGCACCACTCACGTTCCTGAGTACACCGTCGGACATATTAAATACCTGCTGATCATTCAGTACCTCTTTGGTAACCACCTGGATATTCTGGGGAACTTCTGTTAAAGGGGTCTGCAGGCGCAGTGATGATGAAGGATTGTTCACAACATATTTATTCTTTCCACCCACTACAACAATCTCTTTTATCTGGTTACGCGAAACCTTCAGTTGTAAAGATACATGGGATACCTTATCTGTTTCCACCTCTACCTCCTGTTCCAATGTTTCATATCCAATCAGGGATACCTGTAAGGTATAATGGCCTGGTTTGATCTTTTTGAAAAGAAAATCTCCATTCTGATCGGTTAATGTACCATGACCGGTATTCTTTATCTGTACTGTTACATAAGCAGCGGGTTCTCCATCAGAAGTCAATACTTTTCCTTTAATAGCGGATAGTACTTCATTTGCCATGGCTCCATAGGAGCTAAAAATCAGGATTATTAAATTTAGAAAAATGTAGTTCAGGTTGCAGCGTATAAAATTATGCCTCATTACGATTAAAGTTATTTTGGTCAGCAAAGCTAGGCGTCACTGTTAGATATCTTTTGTCGAAACGGGAAAATGATTTTCGCTATCGGGAAATAATACATGTAGCAACATGTATTTATATAAAAAGGGTGATAGTGCTTCGCACTATCACCAAAGAATTGAAGGGGTTTTGCCCTGCTCCCAAAATCAAACTTAGATATCGCCTTTCTTCAGTGAGGAGACAGCATGGTCTACCGCTCTTGCCGTTAAGGCCATGTAAGTGAGGGATGGGTTTTGTGTAGAGGTGGAAGTCATGCAGGCACCGTCTGTTACATATACATTAGTGCAGGCATGCAGCTGGTTCCATTTATTAAGCATGGATGTTTTAGGATCATGTCCCATACGTACCCCGCCCATTTCATGGATATCCAGTCCGGGAGCCTGATGGGAATCGCTCGTCTGGATATTGGTAAAGCCTGCTTTTGTATACATTTCGGTCATCTGCTCAAAGAAGTCCTTCAGCATCTTCTCATCGTTATCATCATAACCCACATTGATGTGCAGGGTTGGAATGCCCCATTCATCTTTGCTGGTTTTATCCAAAGTAAGCTGACTCTCTTCTTTGGGGATCGTTTCTCCCATCATATGAGAACCTACATACCATGGGCCCAGTTCCTCATTAGAGAGCTTATCTTTCAATCCAACCCCAAAACCACTATTGTCTGAGGTTAAACGACGTCCTCCGTCAAAACCGGCAGCATAACCACGCAGGAAAT
The DNA here is from genome assembly GCF_900110995.1 of Chitinophaga sp. YR573. Classification (GTDB taxonomy): domain Bacteria; phylum Bacteroidota; class Bacteroidia; order Chitinophagales; family Chitinophagaceae; genus Chitinophaga. The sequence goes on along the minus strand of NZ_FOJF01000002.1, from coordinate 1,297,330 downwards.
CAGTTTCCTGTTTCTGCACGTTCCTGAACCTTGGCAGGTAAGCACTGGTAGGACGGCGTCCATCTGTAGTAATATCTTTAAATCCGTCATACTGGGCAGAGATATGACCACGGTAGTTATGGAAGGCAAAGTATTTACCTAATACGCCACTATCATTACCTAAGCCCTGCGGGAAACGGTTAGAGACAGAGTTCAGTAGTATGAGATTGGTATTTACAGCTGCTGCGTTTACAAAGATGACATTGGCATAATACTCCGTCATCTCTTTGGTATTGGTATCCACTACTCTTACGCCGGTAGCCTTGCCTTTCTTTTCATCATAGATGATAGAATGCACGACAGAGAAAGGACGCATAGTGAGGTTACCGGTCTTTTCAGCCCAGGGCAGTGTAGACGAGTTGCTGCTGAAATATCCCCCGAACGGACAACCACGCTGGCACAGGTTTCTCTTCTGGCATTTCACCCTACCCTGCTCAATATGAATAGGCTGCGGTTCTGAGAGGTGTGCACAGCGGCCATAGATTACGTGTCGATCTTTATAGTTAGCGGCCACAAAGTCCTTAAAATAGGTTTCTACCCTTGTAAGGTCCATGGCAGGCAGGAACTCACCATCCGGCAGGTTGGGAATACCGTCCTTATTACCGGAAATACCTACGAATTTCTCCACGTAGCTGTACCAGGGAGCGATATCTTCATAACGGATGGGCCAGTCGACAGCGAAGCCATCCCTTGCAGGACCTTCAAAGTCGAAGTTACTCCAGCGTTGTGTTTGTCTTGCCCACATCAGAGATTTACCCCCTACCTGGTATCCGCGGATCAGGTCGAATGGTTTGTCCTGGATATAAGGATGTTCCTTGTCCTTTACAAAGAAGTGCATGGCATCTTCTTTAAAAGCATAACAACGGCTGATAGAGGGGTTTTCTGCCTTTATCGCCTCCGGGATCTGTCCTCTGTGAGGAAATTCCCAGGGATACATATTTGTGGTAGGATAATCTTTTAAGTGTTTAACATCACGGCCTCTTTCCAGCACCAGGGTTTTGAGTCCCTTTTCCGTGAATTCCTTTGCTGCCCATCCACCGCTGATGCCCGAGCCTATAACAATAGCATCGAACGTACGGTCTTTAGCACTAGTGTTGATGTTAGCCATACTAATTTAGAGCGTCTTTTTAGTGAGATCTTTAACGGGAATACTTCCATGGAAACGAGCCGGTACCAGTTCGTACTCTTCCACTTTTGTTAAATAATATTCAGAATTGGTGTAAGCCTGAATTGTTAAACGTTTGGTCACCTTATAGAAATGAGCGGCAGGCCCCTCTTCTTTTTCCAGCGATTGCAACAGTGACTCCCTTTCGGCTGGTGTGGAATTTACAAAAGAGTGTCCGGTTTGTTTTTTGCAAAGCGCTTCAAACTCTTTCATCCCTGTCATCCATTTCTGCTGTGCTTCTTTATTGAAGCAATCATCTATCATGGTGAGTGCAAATTGCTGTGCTTTTACTTCTCTGGCGCCTGGTGTTTTCGTAGTAGGAATAATGGTAGCTGTGAGTTCTTCCAGCATCTTCTCATCATCCCCATTTACATCTAAATTTTTTAACTTTAAAGTGGCAGGAGTAGTGTGCAGACACGAAGGCAGCAACGCTATTCCCGCAGACACCATTAAGACCTGTTTTAACGCGGTTCGTCTACTTACTTGCATGATCAATATTTACTTAAACGGACAATAAGGTATCAGTTATATTTAATATTTCCAAATGACTGCGGCTATCTTTGGGATGAATGGCAAAAAGACGCGAAATACTGATACTATATTTACTCAACCAATACAAATTTATCAATCCCTTTTTCCTCTCCGTTGATGATAATGGATAACTGGAAACGCCGCAGCGCTTTTAGCGCTAACGGCGTTTCAGGGGTTAAATAGGATAGGTCAGTTACTTCTCAGGTGGACATACCTGCATCATTTCTACTGCACTACTTGCCTCATATGACTGCACTATACCTGTTGGGCAGGCAACTTTATAGTTCCTGTAGGTGATGCCACGGGTGGCATCCCGGTTGCCCCAGGCGGTGTTAATATTTTTCCTGATCCAGGGTAAATACTGTTGCTGATTGGCATCTGTGATGAGCGTCATGATGTAGTGGCCGAATATGGCTTTGAGTACACCCTGTTCGTTCCAGTCGCCTTCTGCGGGCATAATCCCGTCTTTATCACACATGCTTTTCTGTGTGTAATCAGCAGCCAGTTTAGCATTATCAAGATAGGACTGTTCGCCTGTTTCCTTGTACAACATCACGGCAGCACCGATGAAGGTACCCAGGTTGTAGGTATAATCAGACCAGCCCTTGTTACCATTGATGTTGTTATCAGCTACTCTGCCAGTTGTGTTATCGTAGAGGTTAGCTACACCCCAGCTGTATACACTTTTGGCTTTATCCAGATAAGTTTTATCTCCTGTGATCTTATACAATGTCATGGCTGCGATCACGGTAGGGAAGTTAATACAGGAGTTTTTACCTGTATGATTAAAATCCCACCACATACCACCGTTCGTGCTGTCATAAGCGTTATCCCATACGTGCCGGAATCCTGCTATTGAATTAGCGAGGTAGTCTGCATTGCCGGTGATCTGATTGGCACGGGCCAGGGAGATGATCCACCACATCATATCATCATAAATAAACCAGGTGGTTTTATTATTCCAGTTGTAATGATCATATCGGTTGGAACCACCCTGGTAGATATCGTTGATCATGGCCAGATGGGCAGGATCTTTGGTGCGTTTATAGGTATCCATTGCAAGGTCCCAGTAAACGGCCTGTGTCCATATGGCGCCGATATCTTTTCTCTCTGTGTTTGAGTAATACAGCTTGTCTGTAGTGCTGTAGAAAGTTGTGTTAAACGAATTAAAAGCAGCAGTAGCATCCTTTGCAGTAAAGGATACGGCAGGCAATACTACCGGTGGGTCAACTACACTGCTGCTCTTACTACAGGAAGTAGAGAGCAGCAATAAGGTTGTAAAGATGAAAGTTTTCATGATGAAAGTTTTTTTACTGATTACCATCCCGGGTTCTGCACTAACTGTTTGTCGTTGTTTACATCATTAGACGGGATAGGGAAGAAATAGTGACGTTTGTTAAACACACGTGTTTCAAAGGTCACCACATTCAGAAAGTCTGGCAAATCCGCACTGATGTTTAATCCATACATAGGACCATTCTCTGTTTGTTCTGCTATTTTCCATCTGCGTACGTCGAAGAAGCGATTGTTTTCAAACGCTAATTCCACCCTGCGTTCCTTACGGATCGCTTCGCGCATTTCGGACTGACCAGTTGGAGCGGGTAATTCTGCAGAACCGTACAATGGGATGCCAGCTCTTTCACGAATGAGATTGATGTACTTCAGTGCATCAGGGTTGGAAGGATCTGCTTCATTTACGCATTCTGCGTAGCTGAGGTAGATTTCTGCCAGGCGGATCAGGATCAGTGTGCGGCCACCCACGTCCCAGTTACCAAGGCCCATCGCCTTACGTACAACATAACCTGTTGTTGTGTGGTCTCCACCACCTGCTTTCAGACCGGAGTTACCGGTGTAATAAAAGCGGGAATTAATTTCTCCGAAAGATGTATTTAACCAGGTGCTGTTATCATATGTGATATTCACATAAAAGCGAGGTTCGCGGTTTACCCACTGGTTGTAGATGTTTTTTGTATGCGTATCGTATGGCGACTGGAAATCAGAATAACCGGAGCTTACATAACCGGATAAAGGATCGCTGATACTTCTTCCATTGGCAGTGAAGAATGCGTCCACCATGTTTTGTGTAGCACCAAGGCCACCGCTTCCTTTTACATCACGGGAACTTTGTCCGTTGTGATAAGGCGTGAGTTCATACTGACGGGCACCGAGCGAGTTCTTTACCCTTGCGAAGATCACTTCAGGGTTCCAGTCGGTCAGGATTACATCGCGGCAGGACAGATATGGGCTGTAATTACCGCTGGCATCGTTCTTTTTGAACAGACTATAAGTACCCGGTACGAACTGGTCTAAAAAGGATTTGTATGCATCTGCAGCAGTCTTCCATTTGTTCACATCGAAAGACTGGCTGATGAGTTGTTTACCGTCTTTGTTAGTCAGGCCGGCAAGATCTGCGTTACCATTGTATAAAGGGCTTGCGGCAAACATCAGCGCGTTAGCCCTGAATGCCAGCGCCACACCTTTTGTGATATGGCCATAGTCCTGATCATTCGCAGGCGTAACCGGCAGGTCTGCTGATGCTTTTTCCAGTTCCGCTGCTACATAGGTAGCGCATTCATCGAAAGAGCTGCGGGGTACCTGCAGATTGGCATCTACGGGTACTGCTTTTTCTTCCAGTATTACTACGGGACCATAGATACGCATCAGGTAGAAATAATACATGGCACGCAGCGCTCTTGCTTCTGCTTTGTAGCGGGTAATCAGGGCAGGGCTCAGATCTGTGATCTTATCTGCATTTTCAATGAATACGGAAGCAGCACGGATACCACGATAATAGTTTCTCCAGTAGTCGCCTACGAAACCGGAATTGGCATCCCAGTTACCGATGTTTACATCATTGGATTGTACGAAACTCCACACGTAATCAGCTTCATCACAACCGCCTGTCCACAGACCACGGCATTCATCAGAACCAGGGTTGCGTTGTCCGAATTCATCCGGAACACGACGGTATACATCTGCCAGGAATTTCTGTGCAGTACCCCATGTTCTGAAAGTTTCCTCAGTAGTGAGCCTGTCATCCGGTACCTGATCCAGGTATTTGGAGCAGGATGAAAATATAATTAAAGCCGTGAAAATGTATAATAGCTTTTTCATAATCGTTTGCTTAGTGGATTAAAATCTTAAGTTCATGCCAAGGGAAACCGTTCTCACATTCGGATAGCTGGTCCCGTTATTTGTATTCAACTCAGGGTCCCAGAGTTTGAACTTGCTGATGGTAAACAGGTTGATACCCTGCAGGTAGATTGATGAGTTGCGGATACCGACCCTGTTCAGGAATGTGGATGGCAGATTGTAGGCAATCTGAGCTGATTTCAAACGCATGAAGCTCACATCTTTTACCCACCAGGAACTGGCCTGTGTATTATTCTTGTTTTCAGATTCGCCATATGCAAGGCGTGGGTAGAATGCATCCTGACGTGGATTATCTACAGTCCATCTGTCTTCCGCAATAGAATATGCATTGGTTACGCCACCGCCGCCATTGAAAGGAATAATGGCAGAACCCTGCAGCATACGGTCTGCGTTTGAAATACCCTGGAACATCAGCCCGATATTAAAGCCTTTGTAAGCAACGTTAAAACCAAAGCCGTATACTAAAGAAGGCAAATCACCACGACCAATTTTTGTTACATCATAGTTATTGATCAGCCCATCTCCATTTAAATCTTTGTATTTGATATCACCTGGCATTACGGCGTTCTTATCACCTGGAACAGCACTTGCCTTGATTTCTGCATCATCTCTGAATAATCCTTCTGCGACATAACCATAACGGGCCAGTACATTGTTGCCGCGATGTTCCATCCATGGATAGTTCTGCGGAGGGGTATCATCTTCAATTAATACATCTTTTGTATAAGTGATGTTACCACGGAACTGTACATCTACCTGACCGATGCGGGTACTGTATTCAACCGTTGCATCCAGACCTTTGTTATTCACGATACCCAGGTTCGCATACTGCTGATTCTGAAGCCCCATGAAGTCTACATTGGAAGCTCTTTTCAGGAAGATACCGGTACGGTGTTCTTTAAAGAGATCTACGATAACAGACAGGTGATCATTTAAAGTATGGAATTCCATACCAAGGTCCTGTTTGTTAGATACAGACCATTGTACGTTTGTAGCGTATCTGTCTATATTAATACCACCTGTATTGCTGAATGCTTTACCGAAACCGTAAGCATCATTATAAGTACTCAGGTTGGTGATGTAGAGGAATCTTGTACCTGTGCTGCTCAAACCGGAGTTACCATTTGAGTAACGGAATTTCAGGAAGGAAACAGCGTTTTTAAGTGGAGAGAAGAATTTCTCGTTAGATACTATCCAGCCAAAGCCGATAGCAGGGAAGAACCCGAAACGGTTTTGCGGAGCGAATGTTTCAGAACCGTTATAACCGAAGTTGAATTCAGCGAAGTATCTGTCATTATATGAGTAAGCTACTCTTCCTGCGGTACCTAATGATCTTTCAGGAATAGAGCTGATGAAATCACCGGCCAGTGTGTTTGACAGGTCGCTGGAGTAGAATAATGCCAGTGCACCAACACGGTGTTTACCGAAACTTCTGTCGTAGTTAAGGGCTGCTTCTGTGTAGAATTTGCGGGTAGTCTGGCGATCACCGTCATCTTTATCGAAGCTCAGGTAATCATCACCTGTAAATGTTTTGATCAGGTTTAATGATCCATCTGCTTTATAAGGATTCACCTGGTCGGGGAAATAAGTATCTTCTCTTTTAGATCTTGTGATGAAGTTCTGGTTGTAGGTATCAAACGCGAACATGGCAGTAGCGGTTAAGCCTTTAGTCAGGCCGCCCAGGTCCTGTGTAGCCCTGATATTAGAGAAGAGCTGGTTTTTAAACTCGTTGCGGTAGCCTCTGCGGGTCAGGTCCGCGTATGGGTTTCTGAAACCACCATTAGAGGACTGACCGGGAACGAGTCCACCCGGATACATGATCGGATAGGCCACCGGAGGAGCATCCATAGCGCTCTGGAAGATATTAGCGGTGCTGATACCTGGGTAGTTACCATTAGAGAAATATCCCTGTAGACCAACATCCAGTTTAGTCGTTTTAGTGACTTTTAAATTCAGGTTACTGGTGAAGTTATAACGGTTGTATTTGAGGGAAGAGTTATACCTGGCCAGTTCGTCTGTTTTCAGGAAACCGGTTTCGTTGAAGTAACCCAGGGATACATAGTACTGTGCATTTTCCACACCACCGCTGGCGTTTAGGTTAGCACTGCGGGTATGGCCGTATTTATTAAATACTGCGTTCATCCAGTCTACGTTTGGATATAACAAAGGATCTACGCCGTTCTTTGTATTATTGATATACTCCTGAGAGTAAACCGGTGTACGGTTGCGGGTAGTTACAGCTTCATTAGCCAGGTTCATGTAGGAGATACCGTCCAGCATTTCTGGTCTTTTCGTGAAGGTGTTTACGCCTTCATTATAATCGAAATAGATCTGAGGTTTTCCTACTTTCCCACTTTTTGTTCTTACGAGGATTACACCGTTTGCACCACGTACACCATATACGGCAGTACCGGCAGCATCTTTCAGGATGGTGAAGGATTCGATGTCTTCTGCGGAGATGTTATTGATAGAACGTTCTACCCCATCTACGAGGATTAATGGACTGGAGCTGTTACCGTCACCGAAAGTAGAGATACCGCGGATCCAGATATCAGCGCCGCTTTTACCCGGTTCACCGGTACGTTGTACACCTACTACACCGGCTACACGTCCTGCCAGCATGGTGGTGATATCGGCAGCAGGCTGTTTGAATTCAATTGCTCTGATGGTAGACTGAGCGCCTACGAGGCTTACTTTACGCTGCACACCAAAACCTACTACAGCTACTTCGCTGAGTGATTTGCTGGCTACTTTCATCTGAATGCTGAAGGTAGTTTTAGTACCTACTGGCATTTCAATAGTTTCGTAACCGATGAAGCTGAAGGCTAACACAGCCTCCGGAGATTGCACGATGATTTTGAATTTACCATCAGTGGAGGTGGTAGTCATGGTACTTACACCTCTCACGGCTACACTAACGCCGGGCATGCCTTTACCATTTTCATCTACGACAGTACCAGAGATAATGATATCTGCACGTTTGGCTTCCTGTGTTGTGCCGGCAGATAATTTGCTGATGACCACGATGTCATTTACTTCCCGGAAGCCCAGTTGTTTGTTTTGTAATAGTGTCATCAGTACTTTATCCAGGCGTTCGTTGGAGAAAGAGTAATTACCAACGGGATATGAGCTGAGCAGTTGTTTGTCGTAGGCAAAAGTAACTTTCGTGGATTGCTGCAGTTCTCTGATGGCTGATTCCAGTGAACCGCTTTTCAGGTTGATGGTAACAGTTGTTTCTTTCAGGATCTGCCCCTGACCTGCGTATGCAGGTAATAAGGCAGACGTGAAAATAAGTACGATTGCCAGCACTCTCTTTCTGAGTGTTTTGATCAATTTTTTCATACGTAATTCAGGCATTGAGTTGTGAGTGGAATTTCAGCACAGAGGCTTATTTGTAAATCAGAATTTGATTGGTTGTTGCTTTGATTTTGAGCTGATGGATAGCTGCCAGTACTTCTGCTGCCTTTACAGGCTCCATGGCGGTGGACAATTCTGTGGTGTACCTTGTCGCTTTCACTTCCTCCTGGTTGGCGGTGATGGTGATACCGAAGTTTTTCTGCATCATTACGACCATTTCATCAAAAGAGACGTCGTTGAGCAGGAGTTTACCGTGCTGCCATTCCAGGGAGTTCTGGTCGAGGGAGTCGATTTTACCGGTACCTGTTTGTTTATCGTATACCAGGGCCTGGTTTTTTGCCAGGATACCGTATCCATTCACGCTTACCTTACCACTTACTACGCCTACGCTGAGGTTATGCAGCGCTTTATAGGCGGTAATATTAAAAGAGGTACCCAGTACGGTGGTGGTGAGGGGGCCGCTTTGTACGGTAAATGCTTTGCGGGGATCTCCTTTTACGTCGAAGAATACTTCCCCGTCGAGGATGCTGAGGGTCCTTTCAGCGGTGATTCGGATGGTAGAACCGGCGTTAATGGAGAGAATGGTACCATCTGCTAAGGTGACCATCTTCCTTTCCCCTGATCGGGTAATGATTTCGGTGAATTTAGCGGGTTGTTCTCTCAGCAGGAAGTAGGTAAGCCCTGCACTTGCCAGTAGTAAGGCCACCGCAGCTGCCTTTGCGGCAGTACGTAAGTAAAAGGTTTTAGCAACCCTAATTTGCGGATGGATGTGTTGCCACATTTCCTGGCGGAGCTGTTCTTCCTGTTCTTTGCTGAGGTGCAGGTCTTCATTGAAGGAATCATACCATTGGTCTATGACCCCGGATTCTTTTTCCGGTGCCTTTCCCAGCAGGTATTGCCTGAGGAGTTGTTTGATGGTTTTTGCTTGCAACGTGGACTAGTTTATTACCTTATCTCAGAAAAAGGGGTTTGGTACTAGTCGGTTTTAAAATTTATTTAAAATAATACAGAGGATGACCAGGGCCCACTCACCGGGGGTGTTGGTCTGGAGGGAGGTACGGAGTCTTTTAAGTGCTTCAGTTAGTTGATTCTTAACGGTTTGTTCAGAAATATTGAGGATTCTGGCGATATCTGCAATAGAGTGATCATCTTCCCGGCTCATCCGGAAGATTTGTTGCATACGGGCGGGCAACCGGTTTACGGCTGCTTCTATCAGGGCCTTCAGCTCCTTTGTTTCCAATACATCTGTGTGATTATCAAGTACATCAAACAGTTCTGCATTCTTTACTTCGGCGGCATTGAAGGCGTAATGACTGATAACCCTGTATTTAATGGCTGTAAAAAGGTATCTCCCCAGTTCGCCGTCTTTATCAGCGGAAACGGCATTCCTACGTCGCCACAGGCTTAACATGACCTCCTGAACAATGTCTTTGGCTTCGTCTTTATCTACCCGCTGACAAGCTTTGAGATATAATGCTTTCCAGTAACGATCATACAGGATCTCGAATGCAGCAGTGTCGTCCCTTTTTATAGCTTGCAGTAACTCCCCATCACTCATTTCCATATAAATAGAAAATAATGGGTAAAAATAATACTCTCTGTTTAATTTGAGGGGTTAATTTCTGGTGCTGGCTGTTTTGGTAGGTGTTATGACAGCGTAGATTGCCAGATGTTATTGATCATAAATACACTGCATCTGACTGTTTAGTTCTCTGATTTAGCTTTGGAATATGGGTTCAGGATTTGTTTTTCAATTTAACTTCACCTAATATTCACGTCAGATAAGGTGTATTTATTGATCAATAACATCTTGTGCGAAGATTATGTAATTTATAATTTAATTGAGGCAGTACCACTGCTTTTACCAGAGAGCGGGAGTAGTGAAAAATGATTGTGGTGTTTGTCCGGTGAAGGATTTGAACGTCTTTATAAAATGTGCCTGATCGAAATAACCTGCGGAATGAGCCATGTCCGTTAAATTCGTTGCATTGGAATATTGAGCGATGATGTTTTTTAATCTTACTATTCCGGCGAACTGCTTCGGGGATGTACCCGTTATCTTTCTGAATCTCTTTTCAAATGCATCCTGACTGATATACAAATCAGCAGACAAATCTTTTATCCTGAGACCTCCGTTTGCATTTTTTATCTGTTGTATGGCACTGAGAATAAGTGCATCTGAGTTGGGGGATTTTAACCTCGATAAAAGGAAATGCTGTATGATGCTGATCCGTACTTCGTTGTTGTTCTCACTCATCAACTGGTCCTCTATCTGATGCGTATTCATAAAATTATCAAGAGAAATACTACTACCGAACAATTCATGTAAGGGTAAAGGGAAGAATGCGGCCGCCCCTCCTTCTGTGAATACAACCAGTAATGTAGCGGCGTCTTTTGAATAACCTATTAAACGGGGAACATTTCTTAATCCTGTGATGGAGGATGCTGATAAGGTCTCTTTGGCATCCGTGATCTTTCCTCTTAACCTGAAAGCCATTACCAGGGAAGTGTCCGGCAGGATCTTATTCTCCATACCATTATCGCTTTCAATGATCATGAAAGTTTTAATGAATGGCTGTAAAGCTTTAACGGGTATGTACCGGGTTATTTCCATGGCTAATCTCTACAAATTTAATGCTTTTACCGGTGAGATTTGTATTTTGAGCGCGTTATGAAAAAATTCCTCGTACCCATTCTGCAACTGTTGTTTTTAACCAGTTTAGGCCAGGCAGCAAAACATCCTGTCATTTTTAATAAACCCGCTCCGGGATTCTTTGATGGCGCCCTTTTAGGAAACGGAGCCATGGGCGTAGTCGTAACTACCCGGCCAGATGCTATTGTCCTTTATTTCGGACATAATAATGTGTGGGATATACGACTTGCAGAAGAACATAAAGAAGAACTGAAAGACTTTAATTACGTGTTTAATAAGGTGAAACAGATCTCCGATACCCTTACTAATCTTTCTGATGATCCCTGGTATAATCAGTATAACCAGATGTCCGGTGATAACTATCGTAAAAAATACCCAAGACCCTTTCCCTGCGGATCTGTATTGTTAGGCTTTGACGGAAGGAAAGTGCAGTTACTGGGGCATATACTGGATATCTCTAACGGATTATGTACCGTGCGGTTGTTAGTGGACCATAAAGAACTGGAACTAAGGATCTTTACAGAGATGCAATATGATAGACTGCTAATGAAACTGGTGGATAAAGCAGGGCATCCTCAACCTAATATTTTTGAAAGGATTAAAGTAATGCCAGACCCTTCTACTCCGGCGGAGTTTCCTGCTTATACAGTAAAGGAAGATTTACCGGCCGGAGAGCTTTCTTTCAGTCAGGTATTGCCATCTACAGATAATAAAGAGAATAAGGCATTTAAGTTGAGTGTGAAAGTGAATCAGTCATTAGAGAAAACCAGCAGGATTAACTGGAACGGGAATAAGGAAGAGATGAAAACACTGGAGGCCGCGTTGCTGAGAAAAGATGATTTTTCGGCACAGGTGGTATTGCTGGAAGGGAAAGAAGGTGATGTGCTTAAGCAAGTAGAAATAGCCGATTTTAATAGTGCTTTTGAGAAGAATGTAACGGTATGGAATGAGTATTGGAGTAAATCTTCTGTATTGTTAAGTGATAAATTCCTGGAAGAGATCTGGTATCGCAATCTTTACTTTTTTAATTGTGCAGCAAAGGATGGAGTTACTTGTCCGGGTTTATTTGCCAACTGGAGTTATAACAATATCGGTACTGCATGGCATGGGGATTATCATATGAATTATAATACCCAGCAGCCTTTCTGGATGACCTTCAGCAGTAATCATCTGGAAAAAAATCTTCCTTATGTGAATCTGATAGAATCCCTGATGCCTGTTAGCCGTCAATGGGCGAAAGAATATTATGGTTTACCGGGAGCTTACTTCCCCCACTCTGCTTATCCGGTGAAAATGACGATGAACCCTTATCCTGTTCCTGACTGGGGATGGGAAGTATGTGAAACGCCCTGGGCGGTGCAGGGGTTATGGTGGCATTATCTGTATTCCGGGGATACTGCTTTTCTGAGAAACAGGGCTTATCAGCCTGTTAAAGCAGCTGTTGAGTTTTTAACGGCATATATGAAACGGCCGGATGCACATGGTGGTAATCGCTGGGCAGATAAAGACTATCATATCTTCCCTACTATCCCTCCTGAATTATATGGTTTGAGACCAGGGTTTAAATATAACTATGATTGTTCTGTTGATCTCACTTTAACCAAGTTCATTTTTAATGCTTTTAAAGAGGCGGTTACTGTCTTGAAAGTAAATGAACCTTTACTGGCGGATGTAAATGAGATACTCGCACATTTCCCTACTTATCCTACAGCCCGTTCTGCTCAATACGGGGATGTTTATGTATCTGTGCCAGGGGAACATGACAAAGTGGTCTATAATGTCCCTAATGCGCTTATAACTGTATTTCCCGGAGAAGATCATGGGTTGCATTCTGATGATACTACTATGCGGAAGTTAAAGAATACGTTTTATAATCAGCAAAGTGAGGGTGGGAATGCACTTGTATTTATGAACCTGCAGGCGGCAAGAATAGGGATGCTGGATATTGAGCGTTTTAAAAGGCAGGTGCAATATGCGTTGTTACCTAATGGCACAGCTACCGATGTGGTGATGCAGGTGCATGGGCGGTATAATGATCAGACAGATTATATGTATATGTCGCATATGGGCATCTGGTTTGAAAACTTTGCTTTGCCGGCAGTGATTAATGAATGTTTAATGCAGAGTTATACTGGGGTTATACGTTTATTTCCGAACTGGCGTACTGATGGGAGTTTTACAAACCTGCGGGCAGCAGGTGCTTTTTTAGTAAGCGCTGAGCAGATGAATGGGCGGGTTGGTAAAATAAGTATTCTTAGTGAAAAGGGAAATGAGTTAAGGGTGATGATCCCCTGGAAGAAAGGGGCTGTTGTGAATGGTCGAAAGGTAGATACTGCCCTGCTTACATTGAAGACTTCTCCCGGACAAGTGATTACATTATCTGAAAATAGATAATGGCCCATCTTTTGATGCCATATTTACATTGTTCACCTTTAAATTCTATGTAATGGCAAAGTATTCAAAGAAAAGCAGTGAAAAAGTTGAAGAGGTCATGAAAGAAATGAAGGCGGGGAAACTTAGAAGCGGTCGCAGCGGGAAGAAGGTAACGAACCCGAAACAGGCAATTGCGATAGCGTTGTCTGAAGCGAGAGCTGAGGGTGATAAGGTACCGAAGAAAGCGGTGCCTAAGAAGATGGTGGCGGCTAAAAAGGCTACTACGAAGAAAGCTGCGCCTAAAAAGAAAGCAGCTACCCGGAAAAAAACAACTAAATAACATATCGGCAGTAACGCATTGTTGCTGCCTTCATTTTATCTTCTTATAAGCATCCTCAAAAAAACGGATTGTTCCAGCTTCATCCGGCCAGGCTATCTGATATAATACAAACACAGATACTGGCTCGTTGAGGTGCATTATTACAGGTTTCCCCGACGGAGCTATACAGGTAGCTGCCAGTTCATTTATTTCATCTGTCCTCCCGGGTAACACCGCTTTTGCCAATGCGATTGCTTTCTCTACCCTCATACATCCATGACTGAAATAACGTTTATTATAGGCAAAGAAGTTTTTCCAGGGGGTATCATGAAGATATACATCATAGGGATTGTAAAAATTAAGTTTCATAATACCCAGGGAATTATCGCAACCATTCACCTGCCGGATCGTGTATGGAAAATTTTTAGTATTCAGCGTCTTCCAGTTAATCTTATAAGGATCCAGTATATTGCCCCTCTTGTCTAACACCTGATAATTACCTGCTTCCAGGTAAGGAATATTGTTTCTGATAGCAGGTAATAACTCCCTGGTGGCGATTTTATAAGGTACTGTCCAGTAAGGGAACATCACAAGTTCCGTGATTTTGCTGGATAAAACCGGTGTAGGAGTCGTTGGTTTTCCTACCACCATACGGGAGCTCAACAATATGCTGTCCCCAGCATACATGAAAAGGTTAGCCGAAGGAATATTTACAACAACCATCTTTTTTGATTGCCTGTAGCAATTTAGCCAACGGAATATATTAAGAGAAGATTGCAGTTCTTTTATTCTTTCTCCCAGTGGAATATTGAGTGCATTTAATACATTCGGCCGCAGTCCGCCATCTTCATAAAATTCAAACATATACTGTGCTTTGCGCAATTGTGCTCTCATTACTTTTTCAGGCAAGTGATAGTCTAATGAATCCAGGTGTCCTAACTGGTAAAGTTTTTCTGTTAAAGGATGATTGGTGCTGTCTACAAGATAGGATACTATTATTCCGGGATGTAATGTAGTATCTGACAGTTTAAGTAAATACTGTATTATTTTCTTTTTGATGTTTATATATTCAGGGATATCTGGCTCTATTTCTTTTAATAATTTATTGAAGGTCTTTTCTTCTAGTGCATGGTAAAACTTCCCGGAGATATTTATACAGGCAGGCACCTCATTAATACCATTGAATTCGAGACGAGGTATAGTGTTACCATAAGCGACATCATGGAAAAACTGAATAGCAGATAAGGTGATCGATTTATCCGTATTAATAGAATCTTCTGTAAGCGGCTTTTCATCCAGCGACTGCAGGAGATCAAAATTATAAGCATTTTTATCCAACCCTAATGAGTCACATTGTTCCAGATACTGTAAAAGGATATGACGGTTTGCCTTACATTGTTCCGGCAGCCAAAGCATTTTGCTCTGGGCATAGCTATTAAATGCAGCAGATAAAAACAACCATAATATGAATATATATTTCATTAAATGTAATTATTGATCTTCTACAGATAACGTAATTAAAAAGATTTTCATAACAAAGGAACATCTAATACTAAAAGGATTCAATGAGCATTATCATCAGGAAAGCTGATCCCAATCAATGGCTTACTAATAATATGATCATTGTATAGCGTAGAAGCTGGTGGTAATTTTGCCATATAAACCCACTTAATATGAAAAAGATATTATTATCCTTCGATGGCAATCACTTTTCAGAAACGGCTTTTGCATTTGCCAGGAATATGAATGCATATGAGCCCATCCTGCTGACTGGTGTATTTCTTCCACCTGCAGATTTTACAGGCGCCCAGAGTTATGCTTATATTGGCAGCGCTGCGTACCTTATTCCAATAGTAGAGAACAGGGATCCGGAACTTACACAAGAAAGTATAGATAAATTTGAAGATCAATGTCTGAAAAATGGAATAGAATTCCGTGTTCATCTGGATAACTCTTCGTCTGCACTACAGGAATTAAAAAAGGAAAGCCGCTTTGCTGATCTGATGATCATTGGCAGTGAGAGATTTTACGAAAACCTTGGACAGGAAACGCCCAATGAATACCTGAAGGATGCATTACATGATACTGAATGCCCTGTTATTGTTACCCCCGAAAATGTAGTATTCCCGGAAAGCGTTGTACTGGCTTATGATGGCAGTAAATCATCTGTATATGCTATAAAGAGTTTTGCCGCTTTATTCCCCCAATTATGCCATAAAAAAACAATCCTTCTCTATGCAGAACATACACCAGGGGAAGGTATTCCGCAGGAAAAACTCATCAGGGAACTTGCGGCCAATCATTTCAGTAATATCAGTTTTCATGAGATGGATGCAGATCCTAAAAAATATCTGAATACCTGGCTGAGTGATATTGAAAACCCCATCCTGGTTTCCGGGGCCTATGGCAGGTCTGGGTTATCACAGATCTTCCGTCAGAGTTTTATCACCAATGTAATGGCAAATCATAGTGTACCTGTATTTATTGCGCACTGTTAATTTTTTCCAGGTAGGGGCTGGCTAAGCTTTTTTCAGTCAGCCCTCCTGTTTTGGCCGGAAAATTCAATAATGAATGTGGTGCCTTTTCCCAGTTCGCTTTCGACTGTAATAGTACCGGCCATCAGTTCCACATATTTCCCAATGATATGTAATCCCAGTCCTGTGCCCTGGATATAAGAAACATTTGCGGCCCGGAAGAACCGTTCAAACAGTTGAGGTTGATCTTCGGCGGGGATACCCATTCCATGATCTTTTACTTTCAATGTCAGCAACCCGTTTTCATATTTTGTACTGATAAGGATGCTGCTTTCTTCCGGTGAGAATTTGATGGCATTGGATATCAGATTAGTAATAATATGTCTTAACAGGGATGGATCCAGTTCTATTTCCGCCTCACCTTCATGCATATATGTGACTATCTGTTTATGCTTTACCAGGTTATTCATCTCCTCAATAATATTGCTCAGATATTTGCAGATATCAAAAACAACATACCTCACTTCTACCCTTCCTTCCTCAATTTTTCCTACAGACAGAAAATCGTTCAGGATATCCGTGAGAAGATTTACAGATGCACTTATTTTTTTCAAATGCTTTTCCTGTTGTTGCAGATCGCCACTTTGGGCATATTTTGAAATCAGAAAAGTAGAGGAAAGAATAGCGCTAAGAGGTGTGCGGAATTCATGAGAAGCCAGGGTAACAAACCTGGATTTTAGTTCATTCAGTTGCTTTTCTTTATCCAATGCGATGAGCAATTCCTGATCCTTTTCTTCTATTTCACGCATTTGTTCTTCAAGCTGCAATACAATCTGATTGAGGGAGGAGGTTCGTTCTTCTACTTTTTCTTCCAACTCAGCATTCAATTTCTTCAGATTATCTTCTGCTGCTTTGCGGTTAGAAATATCGCTGACAAAAGCGATTACATAATGTCTGTCTCCTGAGGTATAGGGGCCCAGGCTCACTTCCACCGGAAATTCTGTCCCATCACTGCGGGTACCAAAAAGGTTGAGCCCCGCTCCCATTACACGGCTACGCGGATGGTGCTGGAAATCTGTACGGTGATGCACATGTTTTTCCCTGAATCTCGATGGCATCAGTAATTCCACATGTTTGCCAATAATCTCTTCTGCAGAATAATCAAACAGGTTCAGGAGGAAAGAATTTGCCTGCAGGATCCTGCTTTCCTCGTCAGTGATAATTATACCAATTGATGCTCCATTAAATAATGCATCAAAACCGATTTCTTTTGAAGCTTCAAAATCTTTCATAATTAGTATTTAGTATTTAAGACCCAGCCGGCATTATGATCAAAACATACTAAAAATCTATATGTTATTTATAAATATAGCATTTTCTGAACTGCCATCATTGTACATGCTAATATTTATACGTTCTGTCAATGACCAGGATCATTGATCTGTTTAACGAACTGATACATCTTTGTACTGTTTACAAAATACCACAGTTATGAACCAGATTATCACCATCACATTCAATCCCGCTATCGACAAAAGCACTACTATCCGGTCACTTTTGCCTGAGAGAAAATTAGCCTGTACCACCCCTGTATTTGAACCTGGAGGTGGAGGCATTAATGTGGCAAGAGCTATTAAAAAACTGGGCGGACAGGCTACCGCGATTTATCTCTCAGGAGGATATACCGGAAAGTACCTTTCTCAACTTATAGAGAAAGAGGGTATTCTTTCCATTAACATTCCGATAAAAGAGCATACCCGGGAAAATCTGGTGGTAAGGGATACGTCAACCAACCAACAATACCGCTTCGGAATGCCTGGTCCGGAGGTTACTGAAGCCGAATGGAAACCCTGTCTGGACTTGTTAAAAAAGTGTACCCCTGATACATTTATCATAGTAAGTGGCAGTCTCCCTCCTGGTATGCCCTCATCTGTTATGGGAGAGATCGCAGCAATAGCAAAACAGCAGGACGCCAAATTAGTAGTTGACTCATCCGGTGACGCTATAAAGCAAGCGTTGAAAGGGGGCGTATATCTGCTGAAACCGAATCTGGCAGAATTAACCGCTTTAACAGGTTGTGATAATTTAATGGAAGATGAAATTGCGGCAGCAGCACGTTCGATTATAAGAAGGCGGCAAAGCACAGCAGTTGTAGTATCACTTGGTGCATCAGGAGCACTCCTTGTTACCTCAGATGAACAGGTATTGGTACCCGCTCCCGTGGTGAAAAGTATAAGTACGGTCGGGGCTGGCGACAGTATGCTTGCCGGTATGGTGTTGAAGTTAGCCAATGGTGCAGGTTTCCTTTCAGCCACCAGATATGGGGTTGCCTGCGGAACGGCAGCCACTTTAAATCCCGGCACTGCACTTTGCCGGAAAGAAGATGTTGACAAGCTGTACCAACTGGTCCTCAATAATGCGGCAGTAACAATGAGTACCTGGTGATAAAAATCAGCACAAGATTTGAGGAGAATCATCTTTGCCGGTTTTTCATTGATACAGATCATTACTATCAGTGACCCAACTCATCGGAATAACGCAGTTCACAGTATATTTTTGTTAACATAAAATCCCCTATTATGGAAAAGATACTTTTTGTAACTGATGCGATAAAGTTAAATACAAAGATGCTCGATTTCGCCGCATTTCTTTGTAATCTCTCCAAGTCTAAACTAACAGGTATATTCCTGGAAAACCAGGAAAATGAGCTCCGCTCTGCAGATATGATCACGCAATCTGCGGCGATGTGTGGCACCAGCATAACTGATGATATCAGTATGGTTAAAGAACATTGCTGTAAAGATAATATTGAGCAATTTCAGGAAGCCTGTGAAAGAAGAGGGATTGGTTGTACCGTGCATCGGGACCGCGGAAATCCTTTACAGGAAATTATCAGAGAAAGCCGTTATGCAGATCTGCTTCTTTTAGACGGGGAAACATCTTTTCTACCTGAACAGGAAGCGATCCCAACAAGTTTTGTAAAGTCGGTGCTGGCTGATGCGGAATGCCCTGTTATCATTTTACCAGTTGCCTTTGAAGGCATAGAACAACTGGTATTCACTCTTGACGGACATCCTTCATCCATCTTTGCGATTAAGCAGTTCACTTATCTGCTCCCTCAGCTGAACGAACAACGTACGGTTGTAGTTAGTATCAACGAGGAAGAAACGATCCCTGACCCGGAAGATCGTTATAAACTAAAAGAATGGCTGCATATGCATTATAAGAATATTGAGTTCGTTTCATCTCCGGGAAATGTAAAAATAGGCTTACTGGAGCTTGTATTACAGCGTTCAAAGGCATTTATAGTAATGGGAGCATACGGCAGGAATAAGCTCTCTAATTTCCTGCATCCGAGCCATGCTGATCCGGTACTCAGGACTACCAGTCAGCCAGTGTTTATTGCTCATCAATAACAGAAATAATGATCATCAACAAAGTAGCAGCAGGTTTAGGCCCCGAACAGGTCCTGAAA
This sequence comes from Chitinophaga sp. YR573, assembly GCF_900110995.1. Classification (GTDB taxonomy): domain Bacteria; phylum Bacteroidota; class Bacteroidia; order Chitinophagales; family Chitinophagaceae; genus Chitinophaga. The sequence continues at coordinate 1,277,791 of NZ_FOJF01000002.1, read as the reverse complement.
CTCCAGGAACGTTATGGCAAGAATATTTTTCGGGAAAAGCATACGAGGAAAATTCCTCTTATCATTCTTGGTGTAGTACGCGAGCCAATGTTTCTGCTACTGGTAGCTGCATGTTTTATTTATTTCATACTGGGGGATATCGCGGAGGGTGTTACTATGCTTTCTGCCATGTTGCTGGTATCTGCTATCTCTGTATACCAGGAAGCAAAAAGCAGCCGTGCGCTGGAAGCACTGAAGGTATATACCACACCCAAGGCAATAGTGATACGGAATGCCAGGGAAGAAATAGTTAACACAGAAGACCTGGTACCCGGAGATATATTGTTGCTGGCAGAAGGGGACCTGATTCCTGCAGATGCGGAGATCATTACCGCTAATGACCTTACCATAAATGAATCCATCATGACCGGAGAGGCCATGCCTGTTGCTAAGGATACAGGGCTTTTGTACCAGGGAACGCTGATCAATACCGGTAAATGTGTCAGCAGGGTAACGGCTACCGGCAACAGCACAGCTCTTGGGATGCTGGGCAAAGCCATTAGTACGAATGAAATGCCCAAGACCCATTTACAAATGCAGATGGGGCATACTGTTACCAGACTATCTATATTCGGTATCACTGCCTTTGTCATTATTTGCGGACTTAACTTTATAAAAACCCAGGATATCACCGGTAGTATACTACTGGGATTAACACTTGCAATGGCTGCTATACCGGAAGAGATCCCGGTAGCCTTTTCTTCTTTTATGGCATTGGGGGCTTATTATATGGCAGGCAAAGGCATCATTTCACGGCAACCACAAACAATTGAAAACCTGGGTGGGGTAAGTACACTTTGCCTGGATAAAACGGGTACCATTACTGAAAACAGGATGAAAGTAGTGATGATTTATGATCATCACAGCGGAGAGTTGACTGATAAAGGCCCTGTTTTATATTATGCGGCACTGGCCAGTGAGAAACATCCGTTCGACAGTATGGAAAAGGCGATCCTTGAGGCATTCAACTCTCAGGATGCCAGTGGAAATACATTACCGGCAATGGTCCATGAGTATCCGCTGGAAGGCAGGCCGCCCATGATGACACATGTATATGCAGCTGACACTGGTTTCATGGTTACCGCTAAAGGTGCACCAGAGCGAATTATGAGGGTTTGTAAGCTGGATACGGCAACGGTTGAAAAGATACATATACATATTCAAGCAATGGCGACCAAGGGCTACCGGGTACTTGGTGTAGCCAGTGCCATACATGAAGGTCCTTTTCCGGAAAACCAGGATAACTTTAACTGGCATTTTGAAGGATTACTTAGTCTGTATGACCCGCCGAAAACTAATGCCGCCGACACCATCAGACAATTGTATGCGGCTGGGATTGAGGTGAAACTGATAACCGGGGATTATCCTGAAACGGCGATAAATATTGCTGAAAAAACAGGGTTTAATAATTATCGCCAATATACTACCGGCCAGGAAATAATGGAAATGACAGATGATGTACTTTATAAAACAATCGGGGATATTTCGATATTTGCACGCATGTTCCCGGAGGCAAAGCTGCGGGTAATAGAAGCACTGAAAAATAACGGGGATACGGTGGCCATGACCGGAGACGGCGTAAATGACGGATTAGCGTTGAAAGCAGCAGATATAGGTATTGCGATGGGTAAGAAAGGTACTGAAATAGCAAGGCTGGCATCAGATCTGGTAATTATAGATGACAATCTGGAGAAAATACCTGAGTCAATTATGCAGGGCAGAAAGATCTATAACAATCTTAAAAAGGCCATCCGTTATATCATTTCCATTCATATCCCTATTATACTAACGGCTACTCTTCCCCCATTGCTTGGCTGGAAATATCCCAATATCTTCTCTCCTATTCATATTATTTTCCTGGAACTCATTATGGGTCCCACCTGTTCTCTTTTCTATGAAAAAGAACCTGTAGAATATAACCTGATGCGGCTGCCTCCAAGAAAAACAAGCAGAAGTCTGTTTAATTCAAATGAAATGATTATCAGTATTGTACAAGGGTTGATCATTGCAGCCGGAGTGCTTACTTTATACAATATGTTTATGAAGTATTATTCGCTGGAAGAGACACGTACCCTTGTATTCACCTCGCTTCTTTTCAGTAATATTTTTCTCACATTTACAAACCGGTCCTTTACTGAGAATTTTACAAAAACGATGAAGTACCATAACCCGTTGGCCCCAGTGATCATTGCTGCGTCACTGGTATTTATAGCGATCATACTGTTCGTACCAGCTATCCGTGCATTATTCGGATTAGCGGAGATTTCTCCTTCTCTATTCTTTCTTTGTCTTGTAACTGGATTTGTAACTGTGGCATGGTTCGAAGTATATAAAACCAATCTGCCCGTAGCCGGTTAGTTTAGCATACCCGCTATCCTTTTACTATCTGTAATGAAGATCTCTCCATCTTTAATAGCTATTAATTTTTCATCTCTGAAGTCGCCCAATGTACGGATGAGGGATTCTTTTGCGACACCTGCAATGGCTGCCAGGTTATCACGACTAATATCGATACTGAATTTTTCGTTGTTTGCCTGGTTATATTTTCTGGTGATAAACATGAGCGCATCGGCTACTTTCTTCCGTAATGAACTATAAGCAATATTCAGGAGTTGTACTTCCTTTTCTACAACATTGCTGGCAAGGAGTTGTACAAATTTCTGTAAAACCTGCACATTACTATGGGTTAACTCTTCAAAATCCTTGCGTGGAATGATAGCCAGTTCTGTTTCTTCTATTGCATCTGCATTCTCTTTATAAACACTATTTTCCAGTAAAGGAATATATCCTATAAAATCCCCTTCTTTATATATTGCAGTGATCAGTTCTTTTCCATCATTATTACGACGATAAGTTTTTACTTTACCTTTTACGATAAAATAAAGACAACTCGGGTGATTACCTTCCGTGTATACAGATTGTTTCTTTTTATAATAATTAACATTACGTTCTTCTTTTAATGTATGGAGGGCTTCCTTTCCGGATGTGGCAGATAACAGTACCTGCATACCATCAATGCCTGCTGATGCATCTTTCTTTAATAAGGCAGATTTCTTTAGCCTGCATTCAATGGCATTTAGCAAATCGGTTGCATCAAATGGTTTTGTAATGTAATCATCCGCCCCCACGTCCATTCCTTTTCTCATATCTGCCCGTTCTGCCTTTGCCGTTAAAAAAATAAACGGGATGTTACTGAGATGTTCTTTCTTATGTAACAGGTGAATAACGCCATAGCCATCCAATACCGGCATTGTAATATCACAAACAATAAGATCAGGATGTTCTTCTTCTGCCAGTTGTACACCGATTTTACCATCGGGTGCTGTCAGGACTTTATAATTCGCCATTTCCAGAATTTCAGCTGTATTCTCACGGATATCTTTATTATCTTCTATGAGTAAAATAGTGGGCATATAAAGAAGATTTAGGTATTAAGTGTCTTTTAGTAATTCGGAGTCATTAACAATAAATTACAGGTACAAATTTACCGTTTTGCGATATTTTTCACCAAATTTATTAGAAATTATAACATAACAACATACGGTATATTTAAATACACAACTTATTAGCATAATCAATTGTTTTTAATAATAAAAAAAGTGCAAGAAATCTTGCACTTTAATATAAAATAAATATAAAAACTAATAATGTGTGATAAATACAGGCAATGGAGATAAGTCCAACAATTGTTCTGCCATACTCTGATGGAAAAACCGGGATAACGTTCCCCTTCCATAGGCTCCCATTACCACTAAGGTATTGCTTTTCTTTAACAGGATATTAAATAGCTCCTTTTCAGCTGTAGCCTTTACTATTTCGATATCCACATACTTATAATTATCAGTCATCCATTCTCTTAGTCTGTTATTTCTTGTCTTTTTCCATTCATTGTCATCACTCACCTGTAATGCTGTTATTTTGGTATTTTCAAGTCCGGACAGCAGGTAAGTCAGTTGTTTCATAGCAAATACGGCAGAAGCTGAACCATCATAACAAAGAATAATTTCGTCGATAGGTTCATGAACAGCCGGTGCAATTATAACCGGGCATTCCGCATTAGCCAGCAATGACCTGGTGAGTTTATCCCGTTCTTCTTTCTGATGGTGCCTCATATCTGCTGCTGTGTCTAATATGATCATATCTGCAAACCGGCATTCAGCGATCAGTTCTTCTGTTCTAACCTCATTTCCTTTGAACACATGATAGGGAATGCCTCTGTTTTCACATGTTTCAGAGAAAAGCTGCTGTTGTTTCTGTACTTCTTTGACATAGGATTCGTTTACAGACAGGTCAGATTCCACAATAGATTCTACATAAGCATATCCATATACCTGTTTCTGCGCTGGTTCTTTTCCATATGGTATAGCATGTGGAAAGATAGCGGTCAGCCTGGCCTCCGTAAAACCAGCCATATAACAGGCAAAGGAAATTGTATTGTGTGTATTTCCACCATTAAGTATAACTAAGATCTTTTTCATAATTGTTTTTTTTTAAAAAGGGAAGGGTATTAATAATTAAGCTTTAATAACAATGAAAACCAGGATTGTCTTTTTTCTTCTCTTAACAGGATTCCACAGGCCAGTGCAAGTATCACAGTACAAGGGAAAGAAGATCCTGCCCCCAGCGGAGCTATTGCCAGCAGGAATATGATGGCTCCTATGAGAGCAATGCTCTCGTACATCCCTTTCATAGCAAGCCCCAATCCTATCATCAGCTGACCAACTGCTATGATTATAATATAAGCTGCGATATGAAGGCTGAAAGGCCCCCGGATAAAATCTTCGTATACAGGCAGTGCTGCAAGACTTTCATATATCTTATAAACATCAGGATTAGTAATTGCTATAACCGTATTAATAATCGCTGCTGCCATAAAAATAAGTGATAACAGCATTCTGCCGAATATGGGTTTGGCAAGAACAATAATCAGGATCAGTATACTGATCAGATTAGAGATGATGTAAGGCTGAGAAAAAATGTTACCTCTCATAGTAGTAAGATTTGAAACAAATTTACATGCCCTTTTCTACCGGATAAATGACCTTTAATAACAATGGGGAGATTCAGATCATTTACAGACCTGACTGGTGTCAATATTTCCCGGCAATTATGCATTTACCTTTATCCTATCATCAAAAAAATTACCATGAAACTAAATATGGGTAAAGCAGACCGGGTAATTCGCATATTACTGGCGTTAGCAGTTGGATATTTATATTATACAAAGATTATAACAGGCTCATTAAGTACAGTACTTATGATTATTGCCTTTATATTCTTAATTACCGGTATCGTTGGTAGTTGTCCGTTATATACTTTATTTGGGATTAAAACCCGCAGGCACGCACATTAATAAGGCCTGCCAAGTGGCAAGCCTTATTTTTCCTAATTCCCGAGACACTATAATATTGTTTTCTCGAATCTACCCATTTTTTCTTCGATATTGACGCGATATACTATGCTTCGTATTACTTCCGGTTTATAAATTTCAGCGCTATCATGGCCTTCCATATGAGGAATCCTGGCTGTTTCACTTACCGCAAGATGCATTAGTCTGCTCACAAGGAATTTCATTGCATAGTATCTTTCTCTTTCGCCCGTGATCTCTTCATAAGAACCCCAGGCTATAACACTGGACCAGTTACTCATATCTGTCAGCTCATCCACCTCAAAACAAACATCAGGGTTCTTCCTCATCATTGTGATTTTCGTTCCTTCCTGTGAATGTACGATCACGTGTTTACCATTATATGCATAACTAACAGGCACTATACATATTCTGTTCCCATCATGGTAACCGATACGTCCTGTCACATTCCGGAATAACAGATCGTCTATTTGCTGTTGTGTTAATGAACCTAACATATTAAGTTGTTTAATTTGAAGCAACAGACAGGAAATTCCTGCCTGTTGCCCGTGAAAAAATACCCCCTATCCATTGTTCATATTCCTTCTGTCAACAATACCATCTGATGATGTTTATCCAGTGATCCATTCTCCAGAATAATCACTTCTCCACCCTCTTCCAATACTATCCTCATAATTTCATTCACTACATCGGAAATAATGCGGTATGTTGTGTGTGGCGGTTTTATATGAATGCCTCCATCTGCCCGTTCCTGATAAGCTGGTAATGAATAATCTTTTTCGACCAGTAGTATAATTCCTTTTCCAGCCACAGCCGCCCGCCATATTTCCCGGATATCAGATATTTTGTTGAGTGATTTCTTTGCCAGCCATTCATTTGCCAGCACTTCCTTATGATTGTCCAGCCAGTCTCTCATTAATGGCCATACATTTTCTTCCAGTACAGACAGTTGTTCATTCATATAGTTTCCTGTAACGTTACCTACTATATGCGTCCAATGATTTGTTATTTCATGAAACTGTATAAGGTGTTTCTCCGGCCCGGATAAAACAAGTAATTTTTCTCCCAGGTAATGGGATAATTTATTATCTGCTCCCAGCACGTAATTCTTTAACAGGGGGTTAGCTACATTTTTTATCTGTATGTTTCCGGCATATACAGGAGAATATTGTTCCAATAAATAAGGGAATCTTTTATCTTCTACTTTCTCTAACTTATTAAGCTTCCCTTCGTATAAATTGATTACGTTTTCTGAAACCTGCAATACATAATAACCTACATTATAATAATCCAGACGGATTAATTCCTTTATCCAGAAAGAGTCTCCGATATGAATTTTCTCGTTGACCATAAAAGGAAATCTGGCCAGCTTAACAAACCTTTCTGTAAGGTAAATTCCTATCCCCTGTTGATACATGGGGTATTGTAATTTATCCAGTGCTATTAAAATTTTTTGTATTTCATCTTCAGAATAGATTCCCTGCAACAGACATTCTACTTTCTCGATAGTTTTTCCAACCTGTATTTTCACAGATAGTTTATCCTCAAAGGGGATAATGATAGAAATACAGGTCCTTCCTTTTTCCTGTGCGCGAAATAGTTCTGAAAGGGACATAACGGGTACTTTTATACTTCCAAAAGTAGCATTGCGTCTCAGGCAAAACAATGATAATGGTTAACACGCCCGATGATCTTGATCACAATCAATTGAAAGTCAATGGCATTATTTCATTAAACAAAAATGCTACAAATTATCTTCGACCATAAGGAAACATGGCGACATTACCCTGTATGATCAAACTCAATTTCCCGGAAGGCAAACAACTAATAAATTCAAACAATCATCTCAGGGAACTGGGGGTAACGCCTGTTTGTTTCTTGAAGAAATTATTGAAATAGGTAGGGTATTCATAGCCGAGGCTCCAGGCGATCTCATTGATGCTCCAGTCTGTGTGTTGCAGCAGAGCTTTTGCTTCACTCAGGATACGTTCTGAGATGAGCACTGTAGTGGTTTTACCGGTGACTTCTTTAATGGCACGGTTCAGGTGGTTGACGTGTACGGACAGGTGTTCTGCATAGTCATTGGCCGTCCTTAATTTTAAGGCGTACTGCGGGGAATCAATGGGGAACTGGCGTTCCAGTAATTTGAAGAACATAGAGGTGATACGTGCAGCCGCATTCTGGTGTTTGAAATAGTTTTCCACCGGCTGCATTTTCATGGCTTCGTGCAGTAAGAGGTGGACGTGGTTGCGTAGTAAGTCGTGGCGGTGAATGTAGTCTGAATTGAACTCCCGGCGCATGTTCTGAAAGATAGTGCTGATGTATTCCTGCTGGGCGGGATTGACGAAGAATACGGGGTTGGCGCCTATCTTAAAAAGCGGGGAATCTTTTAGTGCCAGATCCTGAGCTTTCAGGAAGCCTTCGGTGAACAGGCAGAAAAAGCCTTCCTGTTCTTCTGAAATGGCTTCCCAGGCGTAAGGGATCATTGGATTGGAGAATATCAGGGCAGGGCGGTCTATTTCAACGCCTTTATCTGCATAATGTAAACGGCCCGTACCTAATGTTAAAGAAATCTTATAAAAATCCCTTCTGTTGTAAGCTACTGTCTTGCGGGCAAACTCCTTTCTTTCAAATACGGTAAATTGATCTGCCATTTTCAGATCCGGGTATTTGCTGCCAAAGAAATCCTGCGCACTTTCGGCTTTATTCATACAATAAAGTTATGAAATTCAAATAATGCGCGTTGGTCTATTTTTTCTCCCCGGTTTTATATACATTGCGAAGTTTTTAATATAAGACCTTATGATTGAATCTGCCGTCGCGGGTATCCCCTACGAAAAAGAACCATCCTCTCCTTATCAATATACAAATGAAGTGATTGCTGATTGTGAGTTGCTGGTTGGTAAACCCTTCCCGGAAGATTTCAAATGGTATCTTTTACATGTTGGCTGGAGAAAGATCGCTTCTGATCACCGGTCTATACTGATTCCCAATGAGGCCTATATCTATCATTTACAGTTTGAGGCAGCAGAGCATCAGACCTTTGCAATAAATCGCTATAAACAATACCTGCAGGAAAATACCTTATTACCTCATGATAAATCCCTTTATTTCCCATTTGGAAAAGCAAGTGGAGAGATCAATCCTTCTGTCAGTTATCAATTGTTAGTGAGTCTTAATAAAGAGGAATATGGATCTGTATGGGCGATTCTTTCGAATAACAGGGAACTTACTCCGTCGGTAAAAATAGCGAATAACTTTACCTTATTTTTGGCATTGATCAGTACAACTGACAAGTTAAAACCAATAGCAGCAGCTAACAACCAGGCATTGTTTCTTCATTTGACGAAGCAGTATATACCAGGTGTTTTACCTACTACTGCTGCGGAGGCTGATCAGTTGATTCTGCTCTTTTTTACACAACCATTTATTTTGGATGGTGCCCGTAATGTAGTGTTTCAATACCTGTCTAATGGCACACGGGTGGAAAATGAGCAGCAATTTGCAACACGGGCTGCTGCGTTTGAGAAATGGGCTGATCCCAGTGCGGCTTTGCCAAGACGGGAGATTAAAATCAGTACGCCTGTATTATTTGATAGCGGATCTTATTTCAAATGGGAGAAACACAATTATTATCTTGTTACGGTGGATAGTATTGTTGGAGATCAAAGTCGTTTAAAGGAAGAGTTTTTATTGTATCATGATGTGGTATGGTCTATCGTACGACGTTACCGGTCTGCTATAGATGATGTGAAGATAAAAGGACTTGGTACGTTTACATTTGATGATACTTATAAATGGGAGTTAAAGGGGAAAGTGACGCCGGCCTGGAGTGAACTGGCGGCTGAATTGAATGTTGATGGTGAGGAAGATGCACTGAGCGCTTCGCTTATTGCATTTGTGAAAGAAGTGCTTGGTAAAGCAGATTTTAAGCCGGTGCTGGAAGCGTATATTTTCAATGATTATTTAGAGATGCCTGATGAGGATAAACCACTATTAGCTACTCCGCAGGAAGTATGGCAGCAACTAGGTAAGAATTGCAATATTTCTATTGATAGTGATAATGCGTTTCATTTCCATGTTAATTGCAGCTGGGACAAGGAACATGGGGTGACTGTAAGAGTAAAGGATTGGGAGATTCAGTGACAGTGTCGTATTTTTAATTACTCATGGTATATAAATATATGGCATCTCCTGTAGGGAGATTAACACTCATCGGTAGCGACAAGGGACTTGCGGCTATTCTTTGGGAAAATGATGATCCGCATAGGGTACGTGCTAAAGCGGAGGTGGAGAGTAATGATCATCCTGTGCTGTTGGAAGCACAGCGGCAACTGAATGAGTATTTTGAAGGAAAACGGAATACATTTTCTCTGGAACTGGACCCGATAGGGACAGATTTTCAGAAAGAAGTATGGGGTGCCCTGTTAACTATACCTTATGGCGAAACCCGTAGTTATACCCAGATTGCTAATCAGCTGGGGAACCCCAAAGCGGTAAGGGCGGTAGGTGCTGCCAATGGCAGGAACCCTATTTCTATCATTGTCCCCTGTCATCGTGTTATTGGGGCTTCCGGAGCCCTTACGGGCTTTGCAGGGGGATTGGAGGCCAAAGCCTGCCTGTTGTCTCTGGAAGGCGTAAAAAGCAAGGAAATACAGATAAAGATACCCTGGGGGTGATTTCTGTTTATGATTGAATTTCGCAAATAACGGATTGATATGTTCAAACAGCGGGTTTATATGTTAACCATCTTTGCAGTATAAAACAATACAAGATGGAACAGAAAAACAAAATAGCGCTCGTTACAGGTGGTAGTCGCGGGTTGGGTAAAGACATGGCTTTACGACTTGCAGAAAAAGGAATTGATGTCATCCTCACATACAATAACCAGGTGCAGGATGCACAGGCTGTAGTAGCCCAGATACAGCAGACCGGGCAAAAAGCTGCAACACTCAAACTCAATACCGGTGATCTAAAAAGCTTTGGTTCTTTTGTTACACAGCTGCAGGATGTTTTGCACAAGACATTTGATACAACCTATTTCGATTATCTTGTTAATAACGCAGGTATTGGTGGATATACTCCCATTGCTGATGTTAGCGAAGATATGTTTGATGAACTGCTGAACATCCATTTTAAAGGTGTTTACTTTTTAACGCAAAAATTGTTGTTGCTAATGAATGATGGCGGCGGCATTATTAATGTATCATCCGGTCTCACCCGTATCTCAGTACCGGGTTCCTCAGTGTATGCATCTATGAAAGGAGCAATAGAGATATTCACACGTTACCTGGCCAAAGAATTGGGTGCGCGCAGTATAAGGGCAAATATCATAGCCCCCGGAGCCATCATGACAGATTTTGGTGGAGGACATCTTAGAAATGATGAACAGCTGCAACAGTTTATAAGCAATGTAACTGCGTTGGGCAGACCAGGTGTGGCAGAAGATATTGGCGGTGTGGTTGCTTTCTTATGTACAGAAGATGCGCGTTGGGTCAATGGACAGCGTATTGAGATCTCTGGTGGTATGCAATTGTAATTTCAGAACGGGGCTCATAGTCTGTGCCCCGTTTTAGGTAGTGCCTCAATCTACACTGTCATAACATTCAAATTGAGGCACTACCCCGTTTTGTTTGTATGGCCATTAAATACTTACCTTTGAATTTTAAATGATATGATCAGCAATACTTCCATAGAAAATTTCTATCAGAGGGCAGCTGCCTGTCTTCCGGAAGGAATTAACCGGGAGATCGGACATTTCAATGTCTTTGAAACAGAAAAGCTATATGATAAAACAACCGGCACACGTATCATGCCTTACGCCCGGAAAGCTTATTATAAAATCAGCCTGATACGTGGGAAAAATAGGGCGGAATATGCAGATAAAGTGATTAATATTGAAGAAAACGCTTTACTTTTTGCAACGCCTAAAATCCCTTATCGCTGGGTACCTCAGAATATTGACCAGCAAGGTTTCTTTTGCATATTTACGCCGGATTTTCTGTCTAAAAATATACTGGATGATTTACCCATATTCCGGCCCGGAGAATTGCCGGTGTTTCAGCTTTCGAAAGAAGAAGCCAATGAACTGGAACTGATTTTCAGGAAGATGCATAAAGAACTGGCGGGTGATTACCTGTATAAATATGATCTGCTGCGGAACCTTGTGCTGGAACTGATTCATTACGGACAGAAGTTGCAACCGATATCTGCTCTTGGCTCTGTGCAGAATGCGTCTGAAAGAATCTCTTCTTTATTTATTGAGTTGCTCGAACGGCAGTTCCCTATTGAAGCATCACAACAGCGGTTAGAGCTTCGTACGCCTAAAGATTATGCAGACAGATTAGCCGTGCATGTTAATCATCTGAATAAAGTATTAAAAGAAACTACTGGTCAGACTACTACTGATATTATCAGTAAGAGAGTGATACAGGAAGCGAAGATTTTACTTAAGCAAACTGACTGGAGTATTTCTGAGATATCTTTTATATTAGGGTATGATGATCTCGCACATTTTTCTAATTTCTTTAAGAAGCATACTTCACTTACACCGATAGGATTTCGTTCATAAAAAAGGAGTTATTTCTTTTTATAAGCATCCTCCTTTGTAAGACCCAGATAAGAAGTCGTTTTTCTCGTTTCCACTAAAAACAAAGATTCATCATGTATGTTCGTGTCTGTTGGAGCATATGTATCCGGCCGGCCACCAATGATATTCCTTCTTTCAGCAGAAAGCGTTTTTTGTTCGGCAGGTTTCTTCTTAATATCTGATTTCACGAGATGCTGTTCATGTGCTGCCTTTAGTGCACCCAGCTTGTCAAGTTGATCATCTATGAATTTGTTAATAATCTCTTCGGTGTGAAACTTCTTCAATGCCTCTACCTGCTTACTCTTATTCAGAATAGCACTTATGTTTTCTTTCTCATTCTCCAGCCCCGACATAATATCATAAACCGCTTCATATTTATCTGCAGGAACACCGGCTATTATCTGGTCGAAAGAAGCCTTTAACCAAAGCGTAGCCCCATCTTTAATATGACTGGCAGCATTGGCAAGGTCATCGCGGTCTGATGGTACATCAGCGGCTGCCTTTACGAGTGCTTTGTTCGCCTTTTTTCCGTTTCCCTGCTCTATATCAGCTCCAGGATTTTCATCATTATGCAACAGGATACTAAATGTTTCATCTACCAGCATGGATGGAATTTCCCTTAATTTCTGACATAACGCATATACATAAGGATTATCCTGAGCAGGAATTTCTGCATTGTCAGCGCCATATTCAGCAGGAGCATAACCCATCGCTAACTGATATATTTCTTCTGTACCCGAATCCCCTGTTTTAACCTCTGCAGTTCCCCGGTTAATATCCATAAACTGCTGTAGCGTGGTGATGTAATTCAACTGCACATTCGTATGACTACCCGGGCCGGATTTATCAATGTTACCATATTTTATTGCATCAAGCGGCGATCCCGGTATCGGTAATGTTAAAGAAAATGCTGCGTTAATCTCTTCTATAATAGTTTTAAGTGTTTTTTCACTGGCAGAGGAAATATCCCGAAGTGAGAATTCTATCCCTTTCCTGACGCTTTTTTCCCAGCCGGGGTCTGGTATAACATTATCTTCTGCTTTCTGATTATCTTCTTCTATCTGGGCGTTCTCTTCTAATATTCCTGCGTTTTCATCTTCATCATCAACTTCTTCTTTAGCATCTACTTTTCTTATCGGAGCCAGCAAGGCTGGTGTTACAAATTCCAAAGCGGCTCCGGCATCTGTTTCCAGAAGAAAATCTAAATGGGGATATAGTGCATATCCTGCTTGTTTGGCTACTATCACATGCGCTTTAGTAAGTGCGTTCACAACTGGTTTCCCTTTACCTTTAGCAGGTATATCCTGTTGTGCAAATTCAGACTCCACTCCCATGCTGGTGAAATAAGGCGTTAACTTTTTATTCGCCTTATCAGAATCCCCGGCTAATGCTTCCTGGGCTGTTTTATTTGCCGCTAAAATCGCTGGTCCGGAACCTGTAGCGGCCTTCACCGCCTTACTTTGATCCTCTAATACCTTTTTCGTGTAAAGCTGTATTGGCGGTTGCGATGAAGCAAACTGCCCCTGTACAGGCATTTCCTCTTCTTTATTGAATTGAAACGGCGTTACTGCGGGATGAGATATACCTCCGGCAGAAGTATTTGCTGCGGCGGCTCTTGAGGCAGGTGTTGACCGGGTATTTTCACGGGATTGATCCATAGGTATTCAATGACAATGATTGGAGTATCAATATAAGTATACTTATGGGAATATTTATCTATTTTTCGAAGATCTGCAATAGTATGTCGTAATCGCCCCCCTAGTTTGGCTAATATGCACCGTTGGGAGATTTTTTAAAATGTGTAAGTTTGTAATATGAGCATAATTAAAAAGATATATAGCATTGTCAAATTATCGCTGAATGGGGAACAACAGGACTATACGCAGGGAAGTATTCCCAGGGCAGTGTTCCTCCTGGCGATACCAATGATACTGGAGCTGAGTTTAGAGAGTGTGTTTGCACTGGTGGATATGTTCTTTGTAAGTAAACTGGGACAGAATGCCATTGCTACCGTAGGATTGACAGAATCCGTGATTACGCTGGTTTATTCTATTGCGATAGGATTGAGTACTGCTTCGACGGCCATTGTGGCCAGAAGGATAGGCGAAAAGAATCCGGAAGATGCCGCACATGCAGGTGCTCAGTCGCTGCTGGTGTCTTTGGGCATTACCGTGCTTTTAAGTGTGACAGGCGCCGTGTTTGCCGCGGATATACTGGCGTTTATGGGCGCCAGTGCGGAAGTGGTAAAAGAAGGGGCCATTTTCACCAGGATCCTGTTCTGTGGGAGCATCAGTATTATACTACTGTTTCTGATCAACGGGATTTTCCGTGGTGCAGGAGATGCTGCCATGGCAATGAAAAGTCTGTGGGTAGCAAGTATTACCAATATTATATTGTGCCCGATATTCATTCATTTCTATGGGTTAAAAGGAGCTGCTATCGCTACGGTGATAGGGAGAAGCTGCGGCGTGATTTATCAATGTTTTCACCTGTTTAACGGGAATAGAATACTGAAATTTAAAAGAGAACATTTTAAGGTAGATCCTGAGATCATTCCATCGATTATCAAAATAGGATGGCCCGCCACCCTGCAGTTTCTGATTGCCAGCGGCAGCTGGATCATCCTGGCAAGACTGGTAGCAGAGACAGGTGGTACCTCCGCTTCTGCCGGTTACCAGATAGCCGTGAGGAATTTCGTGTTCTTTATGCTGCCAGCCTGGGGCCTCAGTAATGCCGCCGCTACGCTGGTAGGACAAAACCTCGGCGCTAAACAAATAGAACGCGCAGAACAAAGTGTGATGCTTACCGCAAAATATAGCGCCATCTTTACCGGCTTTGTAATGGTTTTGTTCTTATTCTTTGCCACTCCTATTATCAGCTTCTTTACACATGATGAAGACGTAATAGGGTTTGGTACCCTGTCGCTGCAGATCATCGGATCTGCTTATATCTTTTACGGACTAAGCATGGTGATGACACAGGCGTTGAATGGTGCAGGTGATACCAGAACCCCTACCGTCATTAACCTGATCTGCTTCTGGGCATTCCAGATACCATTAGCCTATTTTCTGTCAAAAGGATTAAATTTGAAAGCTACAGGCGCTTTTATCGCCATCCCGGTTGCAGAAACCTGTATCGCGCTGCTCGCCTGGTACTTCTTTAAGAAAGGGAAGTGGAAAACGATAAAGGTTTAATATTTCTATATGAGCAAAGTAAAGAAAGAAGAGAAAATACTGGCCTTTAACAGCCTGATGGACCAGTACGTGCATTTCGGTTTACCTACAGATAAAATTGACGCTAATACCCAGTTCACCATTCATAACCTGAAAGATATTCATGATGAACTCCCCTACATTTCCCTCACTTACAGAGCCAATTTTTATTCCTTTGTATTTGTGAAAAATGGTAGCGGGAAATATACAACAGATGCACATACCTTTCCTACGGAACCGGGTACTATCTATTTTACCAATCCGGGGCATTATAAATCTTTCGAATGGCATACGCTGGAAGAGGTGTATTTAGTTACGCTCAGTGAATCTTTCCTTAAAGAGAATGTACATCCTGATATCTTCCAGGAATTTTCTTTCTTACTGGCAGAAACAGTACATCCCAAGACATTAAAACCTGAAATATTCTCGGAATTTGAACAACTCTATCAACAGATATTAAAAGAATATTTTTCTAATTCTCCTTATAAGAACAGGATGATAGGCAACCTGTTCGTTGTTATCTTACTGAAGATAAAAGAATATTTCTGGGAAGATTATAATCCTATTTATGAAGGTAACCGCAGCTCACAAATCGTGAAGAATTTTAAACGAACACTGGAACAACATTACAGAGATTTGATGAGCGGAAAAGCAGATAAGCCTTTCAGGGTACAGGATTATGCAGATGCACAGAGTTTACAGGCCAATTATCTCAGTAACGTAATTAAGAGTAAAACGGGAAAACCTATTGGTACCTGGATTATAGACAAAACGATCGCAGAGGCGAAGTCTCTCCTGCAAAATACTTCTGTTCCTATTAAAGAGATTTCTTACCAGTTAGGATTTACAGAATCTACACATTTTAGTAATTACTTTAAGAAACATACAGACCTTACACCGGTGTTGTACCGGAAACAGGCAAATCCCGCTACTAAACAGTAGCGGGATCATTCATTGACAACCTTACCATTTATAGTTTTGCGTCAATCTTGGGTTTAACAACAAATCAGTTGTGGGTAAAGGGAATAAGTAATCTCTTTCTTCGTTGAATGTTTTAGGAATAGTACCGTTTATAATGATGTTGCCACCACTGGCGCCATTTTCCAATACCACATCCGTTCCGAGTTTTAAGAACTGTACATTAGGTGTAGCAGGTTGTGTACCGGAGTAAATCACCAGGTCTGTAGCACCATCTCCATCCAGGTCGTAGTTACCTTCTCCGGGAAAATAAGCGCCTTTGTATTGAACAGCTAACAGGTGACCTTCTTTCCAGCGCATGATGTCATTCCAGATGAACCCTTCCATCACCAGCTCTATGCGGCGTTCACGGCGGATTTCCAAGATGATACCCTGGTTGGTGCCGGATACGTGGGTGTATTGGTTAGCCAGGTAAGGATCAGGTGTTGCGTTCGCAGCGGCCATGTTCATGGCTGGCATAGCGACTCTGTCGCGCAGCAGTTTGATGGAAAGGTCGAGGTCTGATTGGGTGATTGTTCCCAGTTCGGCCTTTGCTTCTGCATAGTTCAGCAGCACTTCCGCATAACGGATAATAGGTAATGGATTGTAAGAGTGTGCCAATGCATCATTGGCTGCGGATGTTACGAATTTAGTCAGCTGGTAGCCGGTAACGGTTCCTCCGTAAGAAGGTGGTAAGGTAACATTACCGTCTATACGTTTGTAACCGGGTGTACGGATAGTCTGGGATAAACGGGGATCACGGTTTTGTGTTTCCTGATAAAATTGCATGGTAGCGTAACCAGGGAGATCCGTGAAGCGGGAACCGTCTTTCATCAGGTAACTGTTCACCAGGCTTTTTTCCAGACCAGGCTTACCGAAAGAAGGCGCTGTGGTGTAGTAGTTTACATTATGGTAGATCTGTAAAGCAGCGCTGTATTGTCTGGCTAATATTACTTCTTCAGGGATGACTGTTAAAGAAGAGAACAGGTTGCCATAAGCGATTTCAGGAGAACTTTTGTAGATGGTGTATACGCCGGCATTCATGATGGCCTGTGCAGCATCTGCGGATTTTTGCAGGAAGCTGTTCGCATCAGGTAAAGAGAATTCAGTATGATACTTCCTGAAGGTGCCTTCGAACAGGCATACACGCGATTTTAAGGCCAATGCCGTCCACTTTGTCACTTCAGCCACGTCTTTGCCTGTTCCGAGGTGCGCGATGGCAAAATCGAGGTCATTCAGCACGGAATCCATTACCAGGGTACGGGAGTCTCTGGGTTTATTCAGACTGGCAGTATCGTTTGTTTCGATGGCTTTGTTGTAGAAAGGGACATCTCCGAAATGTGCCACCATGTTTGCATAGAAGTAAGCACGGAAGAACTTTGCTATTGCTACGTATTTGTAGGTGATGCTGGTATCCAGTCCGCCACGGTTGTAGTTCTGTATGAAGTAATTGACGTTACGCAGGCTGGTCCAGTCCCATCCCCCACCGGATACAGGTACGCTACGGTTGCCTGTTAACTGGGGGGAAAGACCTGTTAATACAATATTGTTGGATGTTTCCCCATACAGGCTGGTGAAAGCTTTTTCCTCACCATCCGGGTTCGGTAACATGTTATCATAAAAAGAGTGTACATACAATTGTAACTCACTCTCTGAATTAAATCCATTATCCGGAGAGATCTGTGAAAGCGGCTGCCTGTCGAGAAATTTCGAGCAACCTGATAATAAAATTATATTGATGAGAAAAAGAATCCTTTTCATCTTATTAAGAGCTTTTAAAATTAGAAAGTAATATCAAACCCACCAGAGTATTGCTTGAAGAAAGGATAATCCCTTCCACCTGCATCATTTGCACTTGGACTCACCTGTTCAGGATCGATGTATTTTGTTTTCATTTTTGTGAAGGTGAGCAGGTTCTGACCGGTAAAGTATACACGCAGTTTCTGCATCTTAAATCTCTTTGTTAACGATACCGGCAGGTTATACCCTATTGTTAAATTCTTTAAACGGACGTAGGCCAGGTTCTGCAGGTATTTATCATTGTTGTCTGCCAGTTCGCCACCGGAGTATGCAGCATAGCCTCTCAGCAGCGGGAAGTAAGCATTAGGATTGCTTTCGCTCCAGATCTTGCTTTCGAAATCTTTAGGTAAGAAAGAGGTATATGGTCTGGCGTATGGCCCCCAGAATTTGGAAGACTCTGTGTTCGGGTACCAGTTCTGTTTTCCGATGCCCTGGAAGAATACACTTACATCGAAGTTACTCCAGTTGAAACCGGCATTGAAGCCAAAAGAATAACGGGGTAATGAGTTACCTATACGACGTTTATCTCCATGATCAGCCAGGGTATTTTTACCATCGTTGATCACTTTATCTCCATTCAGGTCTATGAACTTCAGGTCACCTGCATGGAGTTTGTTCCATTCACCGGGAGAGGTTACGCGCTGGTCTCTGTCGATATAATCCTGGTTGATAGCCCAGGTCTGTGCTTCTGCTGCTGATTTGAAGAATCCATCTATACTGTATCCCCAGATCTCACCTAATTGTTCACCTACATAGTGATTACTCAGCAGGTTTTCGGGGTTATCGAATTTGGTGATCTTAGCGGTATAATCAGATAATACGGCACCTATGCTGTAGGAGAATGGTTTACCCGCCAGTTCGCCTTTATCCTGCCATTTTACGGAGAGTTCAAAACCTTTGGTCAGCAGGTCTCCTGCATTCTGTAAAGGAGATTTGGCGCCGAATACAGAAGGTAATGTTTTACCGGGGATCAGCATGTTGGTGGTTTTGCGACGGTATTGGTCGTAGCTGATCTGTAAACGGTTCTTCAGGAAAGCAGCATCAATACCCATATTGGTAGAGGCCGACTTTTCCCAGGTGAAATGCGGTGTGATAGGATCAGGAGCGGATAAGGTCTGCACCTGGTTACCGCTGGCTACCCATTTACTGAGTGAGCTTTTCATTACCGGTACATATGGATAGAGGTTGCTGTTGCCTACGTCCTGGTTACCCAGGGAACCGTAAGAAGCTCTCAGTTTTAATTCGTTTACTGTGTTTTTAACAGGACTGAAAAATGCTTCTTCACTGATGCGCCATCCGCCGGATATGGAAGGGAAGAAACCGAAGCGCTGATTAGCCGGGAAGCGAGAGCTACCGTCGTAACGGCCGTTCAGTTCCAGGAGGTATTTCCCTTCGTAGTCGTAGTTCACACGGGCGAAATAACCGAGTAATGCCCATTCTGAAGAACTACCACCGGTTGTTTGTGCGCCTGTAGCAAGGTCTATTTCGTTTAGATCATCAGATAAAAGGTTCTGGCGACCGATGGTATTGAGTTTGTATTTCTGTAATTCCATGTTGTAACCGGCCACTGCTTTCAGGTTATGTTTACCTAAGCTTTTCTCATAGGTAGCATAGAGGTTTACAGAATGATGCTGATCGAGGTGTGTGTTTTCAGTCAGCTTATCATTACCGGTTTTATTGATAATACCGGGATTGATAGACCAGGGAATAAAAGCGGTACGCTGATAATCGCTGTAGGGATCCAACTGGAAAGCGTAGTTACCCGTGAGGGATAAACCTTTAGCGATGTTGGCGTTGAAACCAACTGTCTCTGTTAGGTTGTAATTCTTATTACCACCATGCGATTTACGGTTTTGTAAATCGGCATATTCGTAAGCACCGTAGTTGTTCAGGTTTGTTCTGAAGGTAAAGGTACCGTCAGGGTTTTTAGGTACATAAGAAGCCATGGCGTGGTTATAGATACCTGTCATGTTCTGGTTGTAGCCAGGCCATGTATAATCATTGGCACCGAATTGTGTGTTTGTGTAGGCAGTTAACCAGGAAGTAACGTGTACGTTTATTTTGGCCCTGAAATTATAGGCGTTGTATACGTCCTGACGCAGGTATTCCTGGAACATGCCTTTCTGCTGATAGTAACGGCCGGACATTAAGAAATCTACTTTGTCGTTACCGCCGGTCATGCTGAAATGGTGTTCCAGACCAGGTTGACTTTTTTTGAACAGAAAGTGCCACCAGTCGGTGCTACCATAGTATACGTACTGATTCTGACCATTACGGTTCTGGATGACTACGGAAGGCAGGGATTTATCAGTCTGGCGTTTTTTTAATTCCGCCATATCATCAGCGTTGTAGCCGGTATAGGAGTTTCCCACGTTGCGGGAGAAAGCGATATCGGCCAGGTTCACCTGGGTGTAACCGTCTGTGATGAAGTCGGTGCGGCTGGTCATGCGTTGTGAGCTGTAGCTGGTACCGTAGTTGATGCTCAGTTTACCGTTCTTCGCCTGTTTGGTAGTAACGAGGATGACACCGAAAGCACCTCTGGCACCATAGATAGCTGCGGAAGCAGCATCTTTTAATACGGTGAGGGTTTCGATATCCTGGGGATTGAGCATGTCTATATTACCCGGAACACCATCTATTAAAATCAGCGGAGAACCGTTGCTGTTAGAGACAGATGCATATCCACGGATGTTGAAATTACCGGTGCTACCAGGGTGACCATCACCAAAGGTGATGTTCAGGTTGGGAACAGCGCCCTGCAAAGCCTGGGCCACGTTAGCTACAGGTTTGTCTGCAAATTGTTTTGCATCTACCTGGTTAACAGCTCCAGTGAGGTTTACTTTTTTCTGGGTACCGTAGCCTACTACTACCACATCATTCAGTCCGATGCTTTTTTCCGTAAGGCGTACCATGAGTAAGTTCTTACCCTTGTTATCCACGGTATATCCGAGGTAATCATTCTTTTCATATCCCATGATAGAAAAATGAAAATCATATTGTTTGCCTACCTGTAAATTATGAAATATAAAGTCTCCGTTAGGGTCTGTGAGCGTATTGAATTTTTGTCCGCTCCCCTTTTCTACTGCCTGTACAGCTACGCTTGGCAGTGATTCTCCTTTTGCAGTAAGTACTGTACCATGAACGTCTGATACAACGTTCTGTGCTATCGTACTCTCTCTCATGAACATGATAAACAACAGGCATAAAATACCCTTGAACAGCGTTCTTGCTTGTCCCATTTTGATTAATTTTTATTGAATTTTGCTTACAGAATTATATAAGTACCGTCTTTGGAAGTGAGTGTCAGATTATTGATCCTGGCGATCGTTTTCAGGATCAGTTCTATTTTATCAGTTGGCAAAACCTGTCCGGTGAAATACACACCGGAGATATTCTGTTCATCATACTGTATAGTGATATGATATTTTTCTTTGAACAGTTCCAGTACATCTTTCAATGGTGCATTATCGAACACCATATTATTATTCTCTATGCTGATACTTTTGCGTTTAACAGGTATGATCTCCGGTTTGTGTGATACCCGTATAATTTTGTTATAGGCCAGTTCTTCTCCTGGTTGTAAATAGATATCTTTCTGGCTGTTTGTTCTTATCAATACCTTACCGGAGAAGAGTTTCACACGAAAGCCTTTTTCTGCGGATACCATAAAGGATGTACCCAGGGCAATTGTTGAGTAACCTTTTGTTTTTACGGTGAAAGGCTTTTGTTCGTTGGCAGCTACGGTGAATAATGCCTTTCCATCCAGATAAATTGTTCTGCAGGCGATGGAATCGTAACGCATGGTGGCTCCCTTTTCCAGTACGATGGCAGATCCGTCTTTTAAGCGGATATTCATTTTATTAGCGGCGGTGATGGAAGTCCAGTTAGATATGACTTTCGTTGTTGCTATCTGTTTTGCCGGTTGTTCCTTTTTCATTTTCATAAAGAACGGGCTGGCTATTAGTAATACGCTGGCGGCTACTGCTACCTTTGGCCATAGTTTGATGATCTTTGTTCCGAAGGTGTTGGCACGGATCACAGCTAACATTTCTGTTTCATATTTGTTAGGTGTTTCATCTTCCCAATCTTCGGTTTGTTCATTTTCCATGAACCAGTCCATGACCAGCTTTGCTTCTTCCGGTGTGCATGTTCCGCTGTAAAACTTATTTATTAAAATCTCGTCTGGTTTCATGTTGTATATATGTACACCGTGCTACATTAGTATCCCCTACTGGTAACAATTCCTTAACATCTTTAACAGAGAAGGATGACCATAATGATCATTAATTCTGCGGAAACCACCCGCATGTGGTGATGAGCTTTGGTGATATGGTTTTCCACTGTTTTTACGGAGATAGATAATTCTTCAGCGATTTCTTTGTTAGACAGCCCTTTGTGTACTTTGAGGAGAATAATCTTTTTACGTACGGGGGATAATGTGAGAGTTATTTTATTGAGGTAGTCATTGATTTCGAAACGGTTGTCTGATTCATAGTCAGCCTGTTCTCCCGAATAATTTGTTTCTCTTACTTTACGTCTGTTTTCCTGGCGGAGATGATTGATGAAAATAGATTTGGCAATGATATAGACCTGTTTTTCCAGCGGATGCTGCTCTGAAAGGCTTTCGCGGTAGTGATAGATACGGATAAAACATTGCTGGGTCAGGTCTTTTGCTACTTCCGGCTGCCGGGTCTTTTTAAGGAAAAAGTTGAAGACCCGGGCATTTAAGCGGTGATACATCTCTACAAAGGCATTCTCATCCCCTTTCTTTATTAATAGAATGTTGTTCATTGCAGACCCTTTACTTTGTGGCACCCTGCAAAGTTAAAATATGATGTGTGGGGTGTATATTACCTTCTTATTAAGATTTCGCTTCTTGCAGAAGTTATTGATCATAAATACACTGCATCTGACTGTTTAGTTCTCTGATTTAGCTTTGGAATAGGGGTTCGGGATTTGTTTTTCAATTTAACTTCACCTGATATTCACGTCAGATAAGGTGTATTTATTGATCAATAACTTCTGGTGCGAAGATTATGTAAGATTTTAATAGTAATGAGATTCGCTCATCCTACGTTCATCCTACGTTGTTTAATGAAGGATGAACGCAGGATCGGTGGCTGATATGCTTTTTGGGGTTATAAAAGTGCGCGGTTAAAGCGGCTTTACACTGGATCTCATCCGAAAAAAATCAGTAAATTAGGGGTATGGCAAAATGGGTATCATCTGAACCACCACCCTTTACAGGGACACGAGACGGCCTCACTGTTTATCGGTTAGAGGGCGAGCAGTATTATGTGCGTATGCAGAGTTCTATTACCGGTAAACGGATTAAGAAAGATAAGGCTTTTGCGGGGTTCAGGGAGAGTTCTGTACGGATGCGGGTGGCGTCTCGTCTTGCTTCGGCTGTTTACCGGCAGTTTGTGGTAAAGGAGTATCCATTGTACCGGGAGATGACCGGGAAGGCCATTTTATGGCTGAAAGAAGGTCTTTCTGCTTCTGTTATTGAAGAAAGATTACAACAGGCGTACATGTCAAAGTGCGCGGTTAATACGGCTGAGAGTAGACGCAGCCATGCTTCAGACATGAATGAGGGTAGGCTTAGCCATGCTTTACCGCTTATTAAAGTACAGGTCAAAGGACTCTTTCACATCCCCGATATCCTCAAAACTGGGTTTAATAAAACCAAGAGAAGGCGTGTCCAGGTCGTGAATCGTATTTATGATAAGAAAACTTATTATGATAAAGATGACCGCGGAGATATGCATCTGGTTATGATGGATCTTGTTAATAAATCCCATCAGCACGCCTATCAGTAATGAGAAAATTACGAGGATGAACAAGATAAGATGCGGTGTATTTTCATGATAAGAGTACATCAGTCTGTAGTAAACATCCTCCATCTGCTCAATTAATCCCATTAATTCATTTACTTCCTTTTCTTTTTCCGGGGATGCTTTTGCGTATTCAATCAAATAAGTATCCAGGTTGTTATCCAGCACCTCAATTTTATCAATGGATTCATGCACTGCCTCCCGTGATACCTGTATCTTCCCTAATAACATCACGAATAACTGGGTAAAATAAGGCTTTAGCCGCTCTTTCAGCACCGGGTCGAATAATTCACTCTTACGGATCAATAAGGCCATTTTATCGCCTGTTTCATGGATATATGCTACTCTTTCCCTGTGATGGCTGGCAGCTTGTGCCAGGGAGAAGGAGACCAACAGTGCATAAAATCCTACTAACCCATTTTCCATACCCAGTGGTTTCCATTCATATTTCTTCTTTAATGCCTTTTGGCAAAGAGGATTCCTATGTATATGCTTAGCAGCAGTAGTAAGGGGTATATGATCAGATAAAAGATGTATGAGTTCATGTGGGGGTGTTTGGGTGTTTAAATTTAATGTCTTTTTGTATCATTTAGGCTGATTTTCGGTAGTATCTCAGTTTGAATATTATGACGCAGATGTTGTTGATCATAAATACACTGCATCTGACTGTTTAGTTCTCTGATTTAGCTTTGGAATATGGGTTCAGGATTTGTTCTCAAATTTAACTTCACCTAATATTCACGTCAGATAAGGTGTATTTATCGATCAACAACATCTGGCGCGAAGATTATGTAATTAAACTGAGGTAGTAGAGGATAGATAAGTCGGACTATACTGATTAAAATATTGATTATCAAAGAGCATAATCGTTAAATACCAGAAACTCATCAGCAACCACTTGTATCTTTTTCAAATAAATTCTTGTAATTCGAGAATTTATATTTCCTTTGTGTTAATTCAACGCAAAGTATAGATTTATTAATAAAATGGGAAAGGAAATAAAGTATATAAAAGGAGATGCGACTAAACCGGATGTTGAGGGATGTGTGATCATCGCTCATATTTGTAATGATATTGGTCGCTGGGGAAAAGGCTTTGTATTAGCATTGTCCGAGCGTTGGGAAAAACCGGAAAACGAATTTAGAGAATGGTATAAGTCGCAGGATAATTTTAAGCTTGGTGAAGTACAATTTGTAGAGGTAGAAAATAACATCTGGGTAGCTAATATTATCGGACAGCATAAAATAGTTAATGATAAAAAGGGAAATCCACCGGTTCGTTATGAAGCTATAGAAGTGGGGCTTAATAAAGTGGGGGATTTTGCCAGGAAGTTAAATGCTACGGTGCATATGCCGAGAATTGGCTGTGGACTGGCAGGTGGAAAATGGGAGATTATAGAGCCGCTGATCATTAGAGGAATTTCTGATAATGATATTGAAGTAACAGTATATGATTTTGAATGAGAACAAATTTAAAGAGGATGCAGTATAATAACGATTGGCTTATTAAGAGATCTCAGGAAGGAGAAAATACACAATTCCTGTTCTTCTGGGGGCATCGGCCTTCTAAAGACGGGAGTATTACGAAGACGTGTTTTAGTCAGTGGTGGCCCTCTCCTTTTCATGTTGAAGGGCATACCTACCCGACAGCGGAACATTGGATGATGGCCTCCAAAGCAAGGTTGTTTGGTGATGATGAAATAATCAGCAAAATACTGGGAGCACCTACCCCGGCAGAAGCGAAAAAACTGGGAAGAAAAGTGAAAAACTTTGATGCTGATCTTTGGGAACAGCATAAGTTCCAGATTGTGGTGGAAGGTAATTTCCATAAGTTTACCCAGCATCCTGCACTAAAAATATTTCTGTTAAACACAGGAGAAAAGGTTTTGGTAGAAGCTAGTCCTGTAGATGCTGTGTGGGGAATTGGTATGGCTGAAGATAATCCTGAAGTTCATAATCCGGAATCCTGGAGAGGTGAGAATTTATTAGGATATGCTTTAATGGAAGTACGGAATCAACTGAAATAAATGAAAATAGAAATAGAGAATTATAAGGCCTCCCGCAGTTATCTTCCGGAGGCAGGCCAGCATATTATTGCGCATCAGCAAGATGAACAGATAGTTGTTTACCAGGCATATAACCCAAGTATCGCATCTTTTGCAGTAGCGAACCAGATACTGGGCGGAAGTGCTTACAGCTATAACCGGATGTCCTGGATTAAACCAAACTTTCTCTGGATGATGTATCGCTGTGGATGGGGTGAAAAGCATAATCAGGAGAGAGTTCTGGCATTATGGATTAATAAAAGTGTATTTGAAGAGATCCTGGCAAATGCTGTTTTATCCTCTTATAATCCGAAATATTATCTCAATCAGGAAGTTTGGAAAAATGAACTTGCAACGAAAGAAGTACGTTTACAATGGGACCCGGATCATGATCCCGCAGGGAACAAGCTTACCCGCAGGGCCATACAACTCGGACTGAAGGGAAAGATGCTGGAGCAATTCGGAAAACATCAGCTTAACCTGATTGAAGATATTACTGATTTTGTGAAGGAGCAAAAGCTTCTCCTGGATAAGGGCCATTCAGATCAATTATCAGTACCTGTTGAAAGAGTATGCAATATTGATAATCCGGTTTTAAAAGAACGAACTGGTATTGAAGGATGAATCGAAATAACGGTATAGACCCATCTTATCGCAGGCTGACCCTTAAACTACCTTAAGAGTATTTCTTAAGATATCTTATAGTCATTTTAATGAGAATAGCGAACCTTTGCAATTCACAAACTATATTAAAATGTCAGCAGAGGCTAATAAACAGACCATGAACCGTTTTTTAGAGTTCATTAATACCGCCAGTGAAGCATTGGCTAAAGAACTGATTGCTACGGAAGCTATATTTTATGTGCCCGGACGGCCTGACCCTATGCGTGGGCCCGCTGGTTACTTAGAGATTATACATATGATGCGTACTGGTTTTCCTGATGTCCAATGGACATTGGATGGTATAGTAGCCGAAAATGATCAGGTGGCGGCTCGTTATACGATGCGCGGAACACATCTGGGCATTTTTTTTGGTGTACCGCCTACAGGAAATCCAATTGAAGTAAGTGCTATTAATTTTTACCGCTTCTCGGGTAGTCAGATAATTGAAGAATTTGGTCAGCCTGACCTTCTTGGCTTAATGCAACAAATAGGTGCAATACCCGGGAGGTAATATCATGATTAATTACTTATAAATACCTTTTGGGAAAACACATATGATGGCATATGGAAACTTACAATGTATGCTCCTCCGCCGAGTGTTGATCCCAACTCATAATAGCCGTTGCCGTTAAGTAGCTTCCGCATTACTATTTGTCCCAGCATGTTGACTATAATTATATTACATTTTTCGTTGGACACTCCGCTGATATTCGCATAGAGCTGACCTCCCAGGCTATATGCATTAAATAGTCCACCATTAGTGGCGGGTGGGGACTGCTCGTCTTTCAGGCGGAATACCAGGGAAAACCTATTCTCGTATATACCTGCATCAAGGTATATACGATATTGCGGATTGTTCTTCAGATCCTGTCTTATGCCTGTCTTTGCATCGTACAAATAAAGATGCCGTCCGTAAGGAAAACGATCTATATCGGTTGCATTAAATGTGATCCAGCCAGTCTGATTTGTTTTCAGTCCGAGAGGAATAATATCGGTACTGTCCTCTAAAGCAGGACATGCGTAAACAGAAAGCTTTTGCGCATCTGAAGAAAGCATGTACAGGTTAGGTATCGTCAAGTCTGTATTCATGAGTTTAAGTGCATCTCTTTCCTGTTCAAAAACCCGTGTGGCAGTATCATCAAAATAAACAACAGCAGCATCTGTAGTAGTGCTTTCATCTTTAAATCCAACGCTTAACCGCAGTAAGGGAGAAGTTAAAGGCGAAGCCTCTTTGTAAAAATTCGGGACCAGGTTATTTATCCGTGCGCTATTATTGATTGTGAGTGTAGCCGACACCGGGAAAGTTCCATTGGATACATGCACCAAAAAACCCTGCATGGCAGCAATGACAGGCCCTGCGATACCATCGCTCGAAACACCATTGATGTAAGAGCTGTATGTTCCTTCATACTGATTGGAAGTGCCGGCATTAAAATAATATACCCCGGCATCAATATTAGTACGGCTCCAACCGGCAGACATGTTCCAGTCAACCGGTGAAGGATACGGATTGCCTATGAGGTTAAAGCCACGGGTATAAAGCTGATTATGATTATACAGCGTGGATGAAGAGATCAAATGGTTATTAACCACCCCGGCAAGATCCACTGTTTTGGAGGCAGACAATGCACCCGTATTGACTGCATATCCCTCCAGTGGTATAAGCAGGTCATTGGTGTTTGTATAGCGCACCCAACCGGAAGAAGGCAGGTTTTCATTGTAGCGGTAAATTGCAGGAAATGTATCAAGGTCCACATCATCAGCAAACTCGTTTACAGTCGCGGCCTGAAATGGAGAGCTGAAATATTTATAACCGAAACCGTTAGCCAGGTAGCGTTGTATGATAACATTGGCTAACACTTCGCCTGCTCCGCTACCATCTATCAATGCTGTTTGTGCAGCGGTGGAAATTAAAGTCAGATATCCACCGGTATTAAAATCCCCGAGGGATGCCAATAATATTCCTGTGAGGTTAAGTATCCCATTTAAGGTGACACCTGCATTATTGTTAAGGGTTAGATTTTTGATCGTGTTTCCTGCAAATACTGAGGATGGGATTATTTGTGCAGAAGATCCGTTCATTTCAATAGTACCATTGGTAACTGTAAAGGTCCCGTTATTGAGAATAGTATCCCCTATTTTTAAGGTAGCTCCGCTAACAGTTAATGAGGCGCCGCTTCTGATAGTAAGATTATTAACAGCGTTGATGGCGTTACTGATGACAGGGTAATTGGCAAGGCTGCCTAGTATAATTACATTCGTAGCTGAGTCAGGGATTGAGCTACACTCCCAGTTGCCGGCAACATTCCAGTTAATATTTACAGAACCTGTCCACGTGCCTTTGTGTGCAATGGTAACAGAAGTAGTGGGGGAAGATAAGGAACATCCTATAGTATATAAAACGATATAGGTACCAGCTGTGCTTGTTCCTAAATTGATGCTGCCTGTAGCTGCATCGATAGACAGACCTGCTGTTGAGCTATAAGTCCCGCCTGCTGTGCCTGTCCTCGTTACTGTTGCAGTGCCTGTGGAGCAAAAAGGGCTGCCTGCATAACTGATGGTGGCAGCCGATGTACCCGTAATAGTTATTGCGGAAGTATTCACTATTCCATTGGTGGTAAGCGCTCTTCCTTCCAGGGTAGTTCCTGTATTTAAGGCAATTCCTCCATTGTTGCAGATAATCGTTCCTTTTAAAGTCGAGAAGTTGCTTATGTCTATAGTACCTTCAATTTTCCAGAACACATTTTTTGCTTCTGCTCCATTGATCAACCTGACTGTTGCATAGGTGCTTGTAGTAAGCGGTCCGTTTATCCTGATCACAAATACAGCATTCGGATTGCCCTGTGCATTCAGATAAAGAGAATCTGTAAATACTGTAGGGCCATTCATCAGGTAAGTATGTGGTGTAAGAACGAGCTTGTTTCCAAACTGAGCGGGATACAACAACTCAATATTATAAGGGAGGGTATCGAGATAGTGATAAACATTTTGCAGATCTGCTGCGCATGTAGCTGTAGAAGCATCAGGAACGGGATGTATGGTACCGGTTACATTCAATGCATTATAACCGCTGGTAGTTCCGGCATTTGTACCAATATCGCCTGTAACAAATGTGGAGCCTGTGTTTGTAACCGCTCCGTTAGCAGAAAACAATGCATAACAGGCTGTGGAAGCAAGCACAGGAGCTGCAGGACCAGTAAGTACAGGCGTCCCGCAACCGAGAGGAGTATATGCCAATACGCCATTAACAGAAACCGCTCCGGTAGTAGAAAGCGCCCTTCCTTCCAACGTAACGTTTGCGCCCAAAGCTATTGCAGCATTGTTGGCAATGACAGTTCCCTTCATCATTGTTCCGGTTGCCATACTTGCCAAACCTTCTACTTTCCAGAATACATTACATGCCTGTGCACCATTCATCAAATTGACCTGAGAAGATGCACCTGTGGAAAATGCTCCCTGCACCTGAAAAATAAATACCGCATTGGGATTTCCCTGTGCATCTAAATTAAGGTCCAGATTTAATGATCCAGCCGCTGCCATGAGATAAACACCTGCATTCAACGTTTCTCCATTGCCCAAAACAGGCGCATGAGCAGCAGTAGGTGTTGCCGCATTCAGCTGATTATATGCATTCAGCAAATCTATTACACAAAGGGCGGTTGCTCCGTCAGCGTTATGCATTACACCGTCTACATTACCAAAGTCCGTAATAGCGCCAGTGTTCGTTCCTACATTACCTGTAATATGAGAAACTCCAGTGTTGCTGATGGCTCCGGTGGTAGAGAAGAGTACAAAATCGGCTGCTGTTCCCAAAGTAGGCGCCTGTGCAAAAATTACCCTGGGGGAAAATAATAACGTGAGGACTGTTAGTACGTTGAGTACTTTATTTTTCATTGTGAAATTAATAGCAGGTCTTACATGCTATTTTGGGGCTTATCTTACCTATCCGGCTTGTTGCCAAATGCTATACAGAAGAGCTGCTGAGACGGTTATGCAGAGTGGGTGTAATTAAAAAATACGGGAAACGTGTTAATCAGATTTATTCAGGACATGTTGTAGATTCCATGGTGTCTATTGGAATTGTCTTAAGAATACAAACATACCGATTTTAGCTAAGCATTATGCATTTAATATTTAAAGTTATAATTTGCCATAAATCAATTGAATGAATCATTTTAGGCAATTTGCATTCAAAAAGTTTGGATATTTTGATTTCCATGAGGATCTTAATGAACAAATGGCGCTGCAGGATTTGACCGACTTTATTAAAATTGTTTTTGTAAAAGCAAAGGGGCATGTTGTTATTGATTTTAAGAAATATCATTTGCGGGAAGATGCTTTGTTCTTTATTAATCCAGGACAACATTATTCATTTGATGATGCATGCTCCGGTACCATGCTCTATTATAACCGCGATTTTTATTGCGTGGAAATTCATGATAAGGAAGTGGCCTGTGATGGTATACTTTTTCATAATGTTTATGAAATACCCGTTATATCAATGAAAGCACAAGTATCTGCTGCTATGCAAAATACTTTGCAGGAAATGAAAACTGAGATTGAACTGAATGATACCACCATGGAAGAGATGCTGCGCATCCTTCTCAAACAGGTTATTATTAAGTCTACACGTATCTGGCGGCAAAAGCATGATGTAACAAATGAAAAAGCCCATGATGAGGTAGAATTTTCAAGAACTTTCAGTCAGTTGGTGGAGTGGAATTATACCCGCCTTCATACAGTAGCTGAATATGCGGATCTTTTGCATATCACACCCAAGGCGCTGAATAAACGCATTACCCGTTATAGTAATACCACTCCAAATGATGTTATCAAAAACCGGATCATTCTGGAAGCTAAAAGGCTGCTGGTACATACTAACCTGAGTGTAAAAGAGATCGGTTACAAACTGGGATATGATGATGCTTCCTATTTTGTTCGCTTCTTTACCAAGCAGTCAGGTACTTCTCCGAATAGCTTTCGTTTGGCATATTTAGCCACCTGAGGGAAAAAAGTGCTATAGGTGTCTACAATCGTGCCTTGAACGGGCCTTTATCATGGGGTACTTTTGTAGTGTTCAATTAAACACTACAAAAAATGAAAAGGTTATCAATTTTAAGAGCAGGCGTTATCATTCTTACTTTACTTTCCGGGGGTACACTATCTGCACAGGATTCTCACATCGAAAGCGGTACGAAAGCATTTTTAAACGTGCTGAACTCAGGTAATGGCAAACCCCTGGAACAATTATCTCCCAAAGATGCCAGAGCAGTGCTTACAGGAGCCCAGTCGTCCGTGAAGGTGGACCTCTCGGGTATTACAGTGACGGAGAAAACCATCACTTTCAATGGGCAACCATTGCTGCTTGATATTATCAAACCTGCCAATGCAAAGGGGATACTACCCGTTTTCATGTTCTTCCACGGTGGTGGTTGGGTATTAGGCGATTTTCCTACCCATCAGCGTCTGGTACGTGACCTGGTGGTAGCCTCCGGCGCCGCTGCTGTTTTTGTTAATTACACGCCTTCCCCTGAAGCACATTATCCCGTTGCTATTAACCAGGCATATGCTGCCACTGAATGGGTAGCAGAACATGGTAAAGAGATTGGCGTCGATGGCAAACGTTTAGCTGTAGCCGGTAATAGTGTAGGCGGAAACATGGCTGCTGTTGTGGCTTTAATGGCTAAAGACAAAAAGGGCCCCGCTATTAAACTACAGGTATTGTTATGGCCGGTAACTGATGCCAATTTCGAAACCGGTTCCTATAATCAATATGCAACAAACCATTTCCTGACAAAAAACATGATGATCTGGTTCTGGGATAATTATACAACAGATCTGAATGCCCGTAAAGAGATTTATGCTTCTCCCCTACAGGCAACTATTGATCAGTTGAAAGGATTGCCTCCGGCAATAGTAGAAGTGGCAGAAAACGATGTACTGAGGGATGAAGGTGAAGCATACGCCCGTAAATTAAATGAAGCAGGAGTTAGCGTCATCTCTACCCGTTACAATGGGATGATCCATGACTGGGGATTGCTTAATCCACTGAGCAAGGTTCCGGGTACGCATGCAGCGCTATTGCAAGCTGCTTCCGGAATTAAAGAGGCGCTTCGGTAATGGATTCTTTAATAAGGCATAGATAAGTGGTAGTGCCTCAGTTTGAATATTATGACAGTGTAGATTGCCAGAAGTTATTGATCATAAATACACTGCATCTGACTGTTTAGTTCTCTGATTTAGCTTTAGAATATGGGTTCAGTATTTGTTTTTCAATTTAACTTCACCTAATATTCACGTCAGATAAGGTGTATTTATCGATCAACAACATCTGGCGCGAAGATTATGTAATCAAACTGAGGCACTACCACTTATCTATGTCTTATTTTTTAGAAGATATTTCGTTATATTGTGTGTAACCAACATAAATTTTCTGTTACATAAATAAAACATTTTGGCACGACTAATATTCTTACTAACTACTTTACCTGCCATACCCCTAACTACAGGAATCTTTGGAAAAACTGATTAAGTTAGTCGAGCCAGAACTAATTCTTTTACAACTTTTGCTTAAACCCAATACAATGACAAAACGAGAAATAACTTTTATTTGCATCACTGCACTGATAATGTGTATCCCAATAGCCATTATTGCACATAAAGACCCGCAGCCCCCCTTATCGTCTACTATATATGACTGGAACGACATCAAAGCAGAGGCTACTAAAACAGGAGAAAAACGCCAGATCCTTCAGGCTCCTACGCCGACACTAGACGAACTGGAGCTGCATGTAACTACATTAAATCCCGGAGAGGCGCCACATCCACCGCATCAGCATCCCGAGGAAGAACTGATCATTATAAAAGAGGGGATTGTTGAATCGACTGTAAATGGTATTACTAAACGTGTTGGCCCAGGCTCTGTTATTTTCCAGGCATCTAATCAATTGCATGGTCTTAGAAATGTGGGTACTACCAAAGCAGTGTACCATGTTATCAAATGGAAAACAGAAAAGACGCCTAAAGCTAAATAAAATGGTATGAATAATTCCAACACACAAAATCAGCGTATCGCAAAAATGACTTTTTCCTCGGTCTATCCAATGTATCTTGCCAAAGTAGAGAAGAAAGGCAGAACAAAAGAAGAATTACATCAGGTCATACAGTGGTTAACAGGTTTTGATAACAAGGACCTGCAGGAATTAATAGAAGGAAAAGTCACTTTTGAAACATTCTTCCAACAAGCTTCGATAAACCCCAATGTACACCTTATTACAGGCGTAATCTGTGGGTATCGTGTGGAAGAAATTGAAGATCCTTTGACACAACAAGTCAGGTATTTGGATAAGTTGGTGGATGAGTTGGCGAAGGGCAAAAAGATGGAAAAGATCTTACGTGGTTCGTAGGGTGTTCTATTTTAGCGTAAACAATGCATTATGATTGACGAATCAAATGGCTACGAAAGCATTGCTGAAATATATATTAAAGAGAGAGGGCGGATAGGATCGTCAACTGTTTCTGCCTGGGCCCGAACCCTTAATAAAGGTGCTGTAGTATTGGATATCGGATGTGGCACCGGTATTCCTGTCACGAAAATATTACTTGATGAAGGATTAGCCGCATATGCACTGGATGCATCCCCTACAATGATTAAAGCCTTCCGTGAAAATTTCCCTAATGTACCTGTTGCCTGTGAATCGGTGGAGAGGTCTCCTTTCTTTAATCGTTCTTTCGATGGTATTATCGCCGTTGGACTGATCTTTCTGCTTTCGGAAGAAACCCAGCGGATGTTAATCTCCAAAATGGCGGCAGCATTAAATCCTGGTGGAAGGTTATTGTTCTCCGCTCCTCTTTATAAAGTGGAATGGAAGGATATAATAACAGAACAGACCTCAAGATCACTTGGAGCTGAGCAATACAGAGCGCTAATGTTGGCCTCAGGGTTATCTATCATCGACGAGTCAGATGATGAAGGCGAAAATCATTATTTTAATGCAATTAGTTTAGATTAACTAATCTTCCTGGGGTGGATTATCAAACTGGTAGCGGGTTTACGTTGAAATATTTCTGTACTTTTGTGGTACATTATAATCCTGTTTAATGCTGTCTTTTTTCATTACTTACGAAGGAAATTAGCATATGTTAATAACAGGAGAATCTGAATTAATTGGTATGCAAAAAGCGAGTGAGGCGGTTGCATATACACTAAAAGAAATGACTAACTATTCCCAAGCAGGCATGAGTACAAAAGAACTTGACGAATATGCTGCTAAAATATCAGCCGGTTTTGATGCAAAGTCTGCTCCTTATTTAACATACGGATTTTGGGGATGAACATGCATCAGCGTTGACAATGAATTTTGCCATGGTATTCCGTCTGACAGACGCATTTTAAAAGATGGTGATTTAATTAATATTGATGTATCTGATGCAGCATCCCAATTGATTTGTCGCAAATACCACTCTTCAATGTCATGATTACCCCTCACAACAAAGGCGAGGGTAATGTATTTTTACCCTGTCAAATCATTTATTATGGAAATCACACCGGAAATCAAAGCTTATCATGACTCGCTTTCTCCTGTTGAGCATAAAATAGCGACCTTTTTGTACCAGGAAATTTGCAGGCATCTGCCCGAAGCAGAGAAAAAAGTATGGCACCGTCATCCCGTTTGGTTCCTGGATGGCAATCCCATTGTAGGTTATAGTCCGCGAAAGAATGGGATGAACCTGATGTTCTGGAGCGGGCAGTCCTTTGACGAACCGGGATTGCAGAAAGAGGGTAAGTTCAAAGCGGCCGAAATACGCTACGCCGATGTGGCCGATATAGATATCAACGATCTTCAACGTTGGCTGGAAAAGGGGAAGGAGATCCAATGGGATTACAAAAATATTGTGAAGAGGAAGGGCGTACTGCAGAAGTTAAAGTAGGAAAATAAATGACCCAAAGGCTCAAGTTATCATGAACAATAATTAAGTAGCCTCCTGATGTCGCAAAAGAGGTGGCGTGACGCTCTTGACGGATAAATCTGTATATTGTCGTATGGCGACACCCTACAAACTTTTAAGCAAATAATATGCAAGAACAAAAAGGGAAATATGAGGGCTTACAGAATGATGAGCTGGGAATAAAGATTCGCTCAAATGACAATCCTTATCTTTCAGTTGATATTCAAGAAAAATTGCTGCAACCTCGCAGAATATCTTCTTATTTTATTGTATTAATTGAAAGCGGTTCAATTACATACAATTTAGACTTACAAGACATTACGCTTACTGACGGGCACTTGCTTTTTGCAATGCCAAATCAAATTCTTACGCCACCCGCTAAAACAGACGATCTTAAATATTTCAAGCTGCTGTTTGATGAAAATACATTGGCATTGTTGCCACAACAATTTCCTTTTTTGATCAACCCTTTAAACGCACAAACCATAGTTCTTGACAGTGCTGCAAAAGAAAGAGTAATAAAGGTTTTTGGAATTTTAAATCAGATACTTCACTTAGATAAATATGAGACCGACACTGAAATAATATTAGCTTATCTGAACTTATTGCTATCAGAATTAAACAGCGCTTATTTCAAAAACACAGAACCCGTCAATATTTTAAACACTAACCTTTCAAAGTTTATCGAGTTCAAATTAGTCGTGGAAACATCCCTTACAGAACAACCTTCTATCAACGCAATTGCAGAAAAATTAGCTTTATCTACAAACAGTTTATACCGGATTGTAAAAGAATATTCCGGAACATCGCCAAAAGATTATTTTATTAACCGTTTGATAACGGAAGCTCAGAGAAAATTGCGTTATTCCAATACTTCTGTCAAAGAATTGGCCTATGAATTGGGCTTTAATGACCCTGATTATTTTTCAAGGCTCTTTAAAAAAAGCACAGGAAAAAGTGTAAGTGAATTTTTGCCCAAGCAAGATTTGTCGGGGAAATAAAATGAATTGTCCATCTCCGCTATTTTTTAGCCCTCTACTTTTGCCTCATAAAATTCACACAAGAAATGAAATTTGCATTAGTAACAGGAGCTAACAAAAGCATTGGCTTTGAAGTTGCACAGCAACTTGCTCAAAAAGGAATTTATGTTTACCTCGGGAGTCGTAATTTAGAAAATGGCATTGAGGCCATTGATAAATTAAAAGCGAAGGGATTAAACAATGTAGAAGCTATTCAGCTTGACATTACAAATGACGAATCAGTAATTAAAGCCCGTAAAGAAATAGGTAAAAAAACAAAAGTGTTAGACATACTTATTAATAATGCGGGTATTTTTGGTGGTTACCCACAAACGGCACTTGACTCAACTATTGACCAGTTTAAAGCAACCTATGATGTAAATGTTTACGGCGTGGTGCGGGTTACACAGGCATTTGTTGATTTATTGAAAAAGTCGTCAGAACCTCGTATTGTAAATGTAAGTTCAAGTCAAGGTTCAATTACCCTGCACAGCGACCCAACATATAAATACTACGACTACAAAGGCGCTATATATCTTTCTTCAAAATCAGCCTTGAATATGTACACTGTTGTTTTGGCATACGAATTAAAAAATACCAACTTCAAAATAAATGCCGTTTGCCCGGGATATACAAAAACAGATTTCAATGGACATCGTGGGCCCGGAACTGTTAAAGATGCCGGAAAACGGATAGTAAAATATGCTCTGATTGACAATGATGGCCCGACAGGAAAATTTTTTAGTGAGGAAAATAATCCTGAAACAGGAGAAATACCCTGGTAACGAAGATTAATCATAAGAACTGAAACAACGAGCCGCTAACAGGGTATTTACAAATTGGCTTTTTTACCCCGGATGGATTAAGATTATTCTAATTAAAAAACCCTTCAAATCCAATCATTTGAATGGTTCCTTTTTATGTCGGGGCGGATGGACAATGTTTAACCGATTCATTTATGCGCTTATTCAATTGCTCAACTGATAATATTATCAGTTGAGCAATTGCCAATCCTTAGACATGAAAAGATACAGCCAATTTAGTATCAA
The DNA here is from genome assembly GCF_900110995.1 of Chitinophaga sp. YR573. Lineage (GTDB taxonomy): Bacteria > Bacteroidota > Bacteroidia > Chitinophagales > Chitinophagaceae > Chitinophaga. Next base: position 1,240,268 of record NZ_FOJF01000002.1, on the reverse strand, counting down.
TCATCAAAGTTTGGCTTTTCCAGAAACCTCAAAAGAGTCTTCCAGCAAATGATAGCGAGTGAGCAGGCCGTTTTCGACAACGATATCAATACTGAACTCCGACTTCATTACTTTGTTATTTTTCTTCATGCGGGATTCAAGATACCCCAGGATTACTACTCTATTACCTTTGCTTAATATATCTGTGAACTCCAGCTTTTCCGGCTTGATGTTTTCTCTTAGCAGTTTGAAATGGTCGGTGATCGCTGCACGTCCTATCCTTTTACCAATCCAAGGTACGTTCTTCATATCGCCGGGAATGAACATTTCTGCCTTCTCGTCAAAAGATTTTGCCAGTTCTTCAGGGGATGCACCAGATTTGAATTTGTCAAAGAATGCATTGACGACCTTTAGCGCTGTTGAGTCCTGAACAACCACTGATACACCTGTGTTGGCAATAGCATTACTCAAGTTGTTGATCCCTTTTGCATTCTCATTGAAAGAAGCCATAACCATTGTGGCTAATCCTGACATCAAAATTAATTTTTTCATTTTGAACGTTTATGTTTAAGTCAAAATTAGACCGTACATTTCCAATGATAAATGACATTTGGTAAAAATGGAATGTGACAATTATCAATAAAGGGATTGTGAGCTTTCAGCGTTATTTTTTTGCCGCCTGTTTTCTAATACGACTGAGCGTCTCCCTTGTGATGCCCAAAAATGAGGCAATCATATACAAGGGAATTCGATTATAAAGCGTTGGATATTTGTTCACAAAATTATCATACCTAACTTCTGCCGGTTCGCTAATATTGCTGAAAATCCTGTTCTGATTTGCTTCAAAGTTTTTGGCGGTCAGGCTATCGATCATACGTTTGAAGTTGGGAATAGTAGCAAGAAGATGATCCCATATTTCCCTGGAAAACCAGATTAACTCACTGTTTTCAAGCGCTTCGATATAACAGTTACTGGGCTCGCCGGACATGAAACTGGTAAAATCAGATATCCACCAATTTTCTATAGCAAATTTCATGGTATATTCCTGCCCATCTTCTCCTTTGCGGAATAAACGGAAACATCCATTTGCAACAAAGCCAATAAAATTACTAACTTTCCCTTCTTCAAGCAGATAGTGATTCTTTCGAACTTTTTTTGACACTGCGGCTTGCCTGATCAATTCCAGTTCGATTTGAGTGAGCTCCCCCTTTTCAACCAGGTATTGGGCGAAAAATTCAAACATGTTAGACAGCTTTTAGCAAATCTATTCAAAAGTCTTCAAACTGTCCATTTCGCCGGTTTAACATGGTAATAAAATGACCTACAAATAGTTTTGGCTTTAACCAGATACCAGCTATAAAAAAGGCGGCAGATCACTGCCGCCCGCTGGAGTACTACTTCATTAAACTTAAATTGGTCAGGCCGCCGTCAGACAGTATCTCTGTACCAACGATAAAAGCAGAATCGTCAGATGCGAGAAATGCAGCCGCTCTTCCTATGTCAGCAGGCACTCCCTGCCGTCCTACCGGCGTAATATCTATCCAAATTTTTTTGACAGCATCGACTTGTTCTTCAGGCACAATCTTTCCAAATACAGGCGTGTCAATAGAACCCGGGGATAGCGTATTCACTCTAATCTTTCTTGACAAAAGGTCAAGCGATAGACCTTTGGCAAGGGAAATAACTGCTGCTTTCGCAGCACTATAAATGGTCATGCCGGGTGCCGCACGATGTGCGGCGCTTGAACCGATCAGGATGATGGATGCTCCATCGTTGAGATATGGCAAAGCTTTCTTAACAGTGAAATAGGTGCTTTTAAGATTCAGATCCATATACAGATCATAGCTTTCCTCCGTCACATCATCAATGCCAGCCATCGGTACGCCGTCAACGATCCCACCTGCATTTACAACGAGGATATCGATCTTACCGAATTTAAGCCCTGTTACCCTGAATATATTTTCCAGGTCACTCAAGTTGGTCACATCTCCTTTAACCCCGATAAATCCCTCACCCAGTGCTTTGGCTGAACTATCCAGCGTTGCCTGATTTCTGCCGGTAATCACGCCAACGGCACCTTCAATTTTCAATGCTTCTGCAATGCCAAACCCTATACCGCTATTACCTCCGGTAACTACGGCTACTTTGTTTTCTAATTTCAATTTTTCAGGTATTTAGTATGATGCAAAGTTGAGGTTTTGACTGTTGGGCAAAAAAGACATTTGTCAAAAAAGGATTGTGACAAATGTCAATAAACAGAGTACCTCAAATTAAGATATCGCCTCTTTCAATGAAGATTTTTGCAAGATATGGGAATATTGCAAACGGCGGGACATTGACTAACAGATTACAAAACAGGAAAAGGAACCGCAACACCTTTCTCCGTTTTGTTTATGCCGATATCAGCAAATCGGTAAGCGAGGTTGCTTATAAGCCTGGCTTTAAGTTAGCTCATGTTTGACCCAATAAAAAGGCCTTATGACTTTGTTTCATAAGGCCTGAGTATGTCAAAAAATATTTAATAATTTTTAACAGCTAAACGAACATTTTAAGATGGGATACTAAAAACGACTTTACCTAAAGCACCCTCTTTGATTATAGTTTTATAAGCTTCCTTATAATCTGACATGGGATAGGTCTTACTAATGTGGATATCAAAACCTTTTAATGTATCTTTTGCCAATCGATTTAAACTTTCTGTATCTGATTTCATTAGAAGAACTTTATATTTCTTTCCAGATACAATATTATTTGAAAATGAATGCACAAAATTCCATAGCGAAGGGGTTACGGTAAAATAAATTGATTCAGGCTTCATCAATTTTTTAGCTTGCCTGAAAGATAATTTTGCAGAGAGTTCAATGATAACATCAAATTGCTTCTTTAATTTCGTCACATCTTCTTTGTTGTAATCAATCACATAATCACTACCCCATTTCTTTAACAAGGGGTGTCCTTTTGCGCTTGAAACAGCCGTTACAATCGCTCCCAGGCTTTTAGCAATCTGTATAGCAAACATACCTACTCCTGCGGATGCACCATTTATCAAAATTTCCTTCCCTTTGATATTATTAATGTTTTTAGTGAGCATCTGTAAAGCTGATTGACCGACCGTTGGTATTGCAGCAGCCTGCTCAAATGACAGATCCGCAGGCTTTTTAGCAATTTCTTTTTCATTCACCAGGATGTATTCTCCAAGGGCACCTTCTTTAAAAGGATTTATTACGCCAAACACGTCATCCCCCACTTTAAATTTTTGGATGTCCGGGCCTATGCTTTCTATTGTTCCGGAGAAGTCGCAGCCAACAGATTTGGGGAATTTCTTGCCTGATATCAGTTTGACCTCACCCATTAATATCTTCCAGTCAATGGGATTAATAGAAACTGCCTTTACTTTAATCAAAATTTGTTGCTTATCGGGAATTGGCTTATTTACCTCTACGGAATGTAAAACGTCGACACTGCCGTATTGATCATAGACTATTTTTTTCACAGATTTAATGTTTTTCTTAAAAATTTACTAATCGAAAAGATGGTGAGTCACTCAATGATCTATAAGGCCGCACTTATAAAGTGCAGGAACGTCGATAACATTGAGGTGATCGCTTTTCGCTGTAAAATTACCGGAACGGGAATTGAATATCGTTGACTTGGATCAACAAATCATAGGTGGGCAATTCTTTTTCTAACCCTGCTTAGTGTTTCTTTCCGGATGCCAAGAAAGTTTGCAATGTAATGCTGTGGAACACGCAGCAATAAGGATGGTCTTTCCTTAAGAATTTCCAAATACAGCTCTTCAGGTGATGCCGATTTAATTCGGTTGGAATTTTCTATTATAGCGGCATTATCAGAAAAACTCTTTTGAATTGTGAAGTGCTGAATCCAGGGTGTCTTTGCAGCGTTACACATATCATCGCCTGTTATACACAATAACTCGCAATCCTCAAGTGCCTGCAGATTCATGTCCGTCGGCTTTTGCTTAATCATACTTTCGACCTGGCCAACCCATGTATTTTCCTCATAAAATTGGAAAATTTTCTCATTGCCCCCGGTATCGATCCAATATTCGCGCAAGCAGCCTTTTAAGGTAAACGACCAATACTTAGGAACTTTACCAGCTATGTAATGGAACTCGCCCTTTTTTAAATAAACCGGTTTAAACAGCTTAAAAAAGAGTTCAAACTCATCTCTGGATATTTGGACATAAGAGCAGATATGAGTATAAAGTATATCAGTGTCCATTTTAATCAAGGTTTATAAAAATTTATATTTTGGAGCTTTCCCTTACTTAATTGGAATATCAGCTATAACATTCATATTTTTAAAGCCATTTTTATCTAATGGGTAGTTATAAGCAATTCTAATTCAGAAGTTTAAATTTGAACACATTGAAAAGTACCAAATTAGTAATTTTAGCTGATTTTTATAAGAAAACTGACTTAGCCCTCCCTGGTTGAACCTGCCCATCTGGACAGTCTTTCCTTTTTCCTGTACTTCTATCACCACATCAACATCATGCATGAAGCTATTTTCACCCCTAAATTTGCCTTCTTTGGCAGAGTGTAACTGCCATTAGTATCCATCGGGTTTCAGGTGGAAAAGAAAATGGGGAAGGTGGCATTTTAACCACCTTCCCCAGTCTAGTCGGGCAGACAGGACTAAACCTCGGACCAGAGGCACTGAGGTTCCTCGATGAGGGTATACAACGGGCAAGGAAACACCTCAGGCTGTAGATGGTCTGTAAGGGATTGAATACATTGATCTTAATACATGTATATCATTTGTAGTAGTGTGTTTTACACAAGTGTATAAGACATCTTTTATATTTGCCAGCACTATGAACCTGATAATTACAAAACAATATAATTTCAAATCCCAGACCTAAAATGGAAAGACCTCAACAAGTTCCCGAAGAAGCCGTGTATGTAGCAACGAATAAAGAATGGCAGCTTGGCAATACAAATGAAGTGGGACACAAAATTGGCCTTTGGAAAACATGGCACGAAACCGGCTATTTAAGGGTAACAGTGGATTATAGTGACACAACCCTGCCCTTCCACTACCAACGCTTTCACCCCGATGGCACACTGGCGGAAGAAGGCGACTGGTACGGCGGCTCTAAATTTCTTGGAATCCTACGTCATATCAAAAGTGATAACTCTACCATTGAGCGATTCCCTACAGGTCTATCACCAAAAGTCTGGATCGTTGAATATAATTTCATCGATGAACTCATTTATGATAGTGAATTATATTTCGACAGAAAGGGAAACCTGGTCAGCAGAACTGGCGAACTGGCACCAGCAGTACGTCCTGCCAATGTGCCTGCACGTGCTCATTTTGTAAAAGATAATCATTCACCTGCCAACTGGGCAATGGGTATCTTAGATTGTCGTGTCCGCAATTATGTTGGTGAATATACCGAGTGGGACAAAGATGGCAAACTCGTGCTCAGAAGAATACATAATAAAAAGGGCACAGACCTGGAAAAATATCATTATAAAAATGGCCTGTTAGATAATTCGCAGGTATATGACGAGCACTTCAACTACACGGGTACTTACTATTATAAAGACCTTGATCCTGTAGTGATGGAACGTCAGATCTTCCACCGGAAAGACAAAAAAGACCAGTCGTACAGTTACTTCAATAGAGATGGAAAACTACGCTACTCCGCACGCGAAGAAAAAGTATCTGATACGCACATATGCAGGTACTATAATAGTCAGCTGGTGTGTGAAGGTATCAACACCGGCGAAATAGAAAACGCTGTAATGGATGCAAAATACTACCTGGCAGATGGTACTGTATTCATTGACTTTACCTCGCAGGGCAAAGGTACAGGTGTATGGAATCTGTATGAGACTGGCGGTAAGATAGCAAAACAGATTGCCGTATCAAATAATGACGTTGACCTCTGGCTGAAACGGGCAGATGTGTTCATGCCAGACATAAAAGATTACAACGACAAAACCACAAAGACAGACTGGGATGCTGTAAAAGAAAACTTTGAAATACGATATCAGAAATATCTTAACAAACAACAGCTGAACTCACAGGTTGAAATAGCACCATTAAGAGTTGAATTGGAGAAAGTAGATTGGGAAACCATTGACACCCCATATGACGATGCATCAGAACTTCCCCTTGCTATTTATGGTATGCTGGCCGAAGATGAAGCAATAGCTAAAGATAGTGCAGCTAAGATCTGGACTCAGATTGAGCACCAGGAAAGTGTTTATGAAGCCACTTACATAGTAGCTGGCATACTCGGCCGCATGCTGCCGTTTTATAAGCACCTGCCAGTGGTTCAATTGCGTCTGCTTGATTTCTTGTACGATGTATTCAATCTCTATTATATTAATTCGGAGGAGGATCTATACACAGAACTGACAAAGGGACTAAAATCTGCCTTACCCACCCTGAAACAATTGGCCGTTGATAACGATAAGGCAAAATACATCCTGGTACACGCCGGCAACAATGAACAATTCTTCATACAGGAATGGCAAAATACCACCTATCCCCTCGTTAAACGAGGATACGCCCTATTCTCCCTGTGTTATTCCTATATGCTTAAAAAGCAAAGCACTAAACTCATCGCTACCCTGTCTCCTTCTTTCGATACGGAGGCAAATGTATTCCTCCGTTATGTCATGGCAGCATACCTGGTAGCAGCAGCTGGTAAAAAAGCACAGGATGAATGGCTGAAAGAATTGCTCAGCGTATTAGCCGATCATTCCAGCCTCCAGGACGAATTTGGCAAAATGCAACCATATACAAATGATAGTGATATTCAGTTATACACTTTAAAGATGTTATTCAGAGCCAATCCGGATATGCTTGAACAGCATATTGAACCGCTGATAAACACACTGCCTGATGTTGATATACTAAAAAGACTCACCTATTTTGAATTGATATTTGCAGTCTTATTTAAAAAGAAAACAGCCCTCAAAGATATCACTCCAATGAGAAAGAAAGCATTGCTGGTAGCTGCAGACGAGGTAGAGAAAGATCCCGGTTTTGTAAACAGAAAGGAGATATTTGACCAGTATAATATCCCACACGATGCATCAAAACTTAAAAATCTAGCGAAATAACATAAAAAAAGGTCCTGATTTTTGTCAGAACCTTTCTATCTTGACTTTTTAACCTTCATCCTGTAAGCGGAGAGTAGAAGTGTTGCAAATTAAAAAAGCCCTGAAAATCTTATTGATCAAGAATTTCAAAGCTTTTTTTTGTCGGGACGACTGGACAGATTTCTAACCTACTAATAAATGATTTATTGGATATTCAACGGATTACGCATATCTTAAATCATAAAATGGAAGTCAGAAATGTTGCCCGACGTTAAGCATTGAGTGATTCATAAACGCTTCAAGCCATTGCATTGCATACTGGAATCGATAAACTTTAGCTGCATATCTATGCTGAGTGCCAATAACCCAAAAAGGAAGATTAAACGTTAACGGAATGGTAAAGAGATGACAAACACAAGATAAGTGATGTGAATAATCTGCGATTAGTACAGACTTGTATTCATTTCGTCATTCTGAGAAGCTGTTTAAAAAAGGTAAATCTCCTATTCTGTTACTCTTGTCCATTTTACGGTTTGTCCAAGCAAAGAAAGTCCAAAATATCCACGCATTTCAAGGGTATTGACACTTTTTAATTTCAATTTTGCGCTATAAGTTCGCCCACTCCGTGCATCGTATAATTTTCCGCCGGTATATTCTCCGTCATCATAAGAAAGGTCTGACATAAACACCATGTTTAACCGTGTTCTTGTTCGCAATTTAGGATCTGGATTTTTAGTATCCTTCAGGGGAGTCTTACCGTCTTTTTCGTATATCCCGCTGCCCCAAAGTAGTCTGCCAAAATACTTATTGCCTGATTTGAAAATTTCCATTTTGGCATCCTTATCTTCATTAAGCCATACACCAAATACCTTGTTGGCTTCAGGAGTAATTTATGCAAACACGTTTGCAATAATGAACAGGAAATTCAATAATAAAACAATTTTTTTCATAATTTGAAATTTTATTTTTTAAGGCATAACTACTTAGGAAGAATGATGACTTTTTGGGATCTTCCCCACGCTACAAAGCCTGCCAATAATCCAAAGACCAAATTGATTGGTAGTGCTTGCATTTCTCCTCGTGAAATGTGAAAAATAAGAGCGAGTGCCATTACCACTACTAAACCCAGGGCAGCCCAAACTGTAAGCGAAGGTCGAATGCGTAGTATCGATGGAAGTAATAACCCGATCGCAGCCAGGAGCTCGGAAACCCCAATAATTCTTACGAGTGCCACTGGGATGTCACCAGGCCAAACCAGTTGCGCTGCAAGGTCTGGTATCGGTGAAGTAGATTTCATTAAACCCGCTATTCCAAAAGCGGCAGCAAGAATGACTTGTACTATCCATAAAGCAACGTTAAGACCTTTGGAGGATCTTTGATTTGATACAGTTGAGGTTGACATACTATTTAATTGGTGGGTTACTTTTTCTTTTTTAATATCAGACATTAAGTATTAAGGTTTATTTAAAATTCGGTTTTTTAGAAGATGCGCGGTATCACGAAGTGCCTCATCAATTGGTTCTGGTTTAAGACCAAATGTTGCAGTTGCTGCACTGGAATCAATGAGGAACGGAGAATCGAACTGATAGCGTGTTGTTCGCAACTCACGAAGCATGGCGACAAACACACCGGCAGCCCATAATATTGGATAAGGAATCACTGATAATTTAGGACGCTTTAATCCGTTCACTTCAGCAAAGCGAAGGATAAGTTCTCGTGCGGATATTGGCGCATTGGTGGGAACATGCCAGGGCCTGCCCCAGGCACGGGAATCCTCGGCCACGGTTACCAACAATTTAGCTGCATCGTTCACCGAAGTCCAACTACGCGGAACATCAAGAGGTATTGGCGACATAACGGACTTGCCTTCCATTAAGGGTTTACATAGCGCCAACGAAAACATTGAATTTGGCTGAAAGTGGTCACTGGAACGTATTTCTGTCGCTCGTATTCGTCCGGCTTTGTGAAGAGCCAACGTATCGCTCCATATATCGGCTCGAACACGAAGCTTCGGATGTGTAGCAATAAGAGGTGTATTTTCCGACATCAAACCTTTTACAGGACCATAACCATACAGATTGCTATAAGTAGCCAGAACCGCGCAGGTTCGCTCTGCTACGATCAGCAATGCCGCACCCAGGGGTGGCCAATCTTTCGGCCAGCTATTGTAGGGTGGACTTGCGCAGTTATATATCGCAGAGCTTCCCTGGGCAATTTGAGTTAATTCATCTGCATTGGTGGCGTCTGCGGCAACCCGCTTAATATAGGGATGATCTGGCCCGGAGCCACTTCTTGTTACAAGAATTACCTGCTCTCCGCGTTCTGCTAACAATTCCGCCGTGGCAATACCAACAGCACTTGCACCAATAACTACATGTGATTTGAGAAGATTATTACTGTTCATGATTGTGTGAATTTTGAATATACATTTGCAAGGAATTGCTTCACCGCAACAGGTTCCCTGCCTAACAGTTTCATCAAGTCTGTTTCGCCTGATACGAATTCACCTTGTTTGGCGGCTTCGGCAAAGCCGGCAAGCATCAATGCATAAGCTTGTGGTACACCTGCACCGGTTAACGTATCAATGTATGTTTTTGAGTCTGAACTATGATAGTTTATTGTTTTACCCGATATTTCGCTTAACAACTTTGCAATTTCTCCAAATGAAATAGATTGCGGATTTGAGATGTTGTACGTTTTGTTTTCATGTCCATTTCCCATTAAAATATTTGCAGCAGCCTCTGCCATATCAGTTCGAAGGGTAAAGCCAACCTTCCCATCACCTGCAGGAAAGAATATTCCGTTCTCCAGAACCTTTTCGCCTAAAAACCAGGGCAGCAAATCCATATACAGATTACTCCTTAACAGGGTATAAGCCATGCCGCTTTCTTTAATTGCATTTTCGGTATCAATATGAGAGTTAAGTACCAATTGTATGGGTGAGTTACTAATGTCAGGCCTGCGTTTAGCACTTGTATAAAGAATGTGTATTACGCCGGCTTCTTTTGCTGCTTTTACTGCATCTACCTGTTGTTTACTGCGGTGCTCTAATTCAGTACCTGACACGAGCAGTAATTTGTGCGCCCCTTTAAATGCTTCCTGTAAAGATGCGTAGTTATTATAGTCGCCAATCCTGATAGCTACACCCTGTTCCACTAAATCTTTACCTTTTTCGGTGCTCCTTACCATCCCTACAAGTTTATTTTTATCAATACCTTTTTTCAAAAGCGATTCAATGGTTGCTTTTCCAAAATGCCCGTTGGCTCCTGTAATGAGTATCATGTTGATTAATTTGTTATAATTTTAATGGTTTAGAATATTTTAGGTTGAATAAGGGCTTTCTGTTTCTTTCCCCCAGGCAACAAATGCAGCATGGCCAATAAAATGATGTTGAAACTTACCACCGAGGATTCACTTCCAATACCCGCTCCATTATTTTCCATTAACTAGTTAAAGGAGCGTCTGTACTCTAATGGGGAGCAATTTGTTTTATTCTTAAATAGCTTGTTGAAAGATTGTGCGTATTCAAAACCAAGCTGAAAGGAGATTTCGCTTACGGAAAGTTCAGTGGTCGTCAGCAGAAGCTTCGCTTTTTCGATCACTTTATTATGAATATGCTGTTGCGCAGTTTCGCCTGTTAACATTTTCAACATGTCGCTGAAATATTTAGGTGACATGTGGAATTGCTCTGCCAGTGAGCTGACTGTTGGCATTCCTTTCTCTGCAAGCGCTGAGCTATTGAAGTATTGCTTTAAAACAGTTTCCAATCTTGTCACCACCTTGCTACTGTCCGGCTTCCTTACTATGAATTGACGCTTATAATATCTGTTACAATAATTCAGCAGAAGTTCTACCTGCGAAATAAGTATGTCCTGACTTGAAGCATCAATTGGCAATCGAGACTCATGATATATTTTTTCCAGGATGCTCTCAATTGTTTCCTTTTCTATTTCAGAAAGAATGAGCGCTTCATTGAACTCATAGTAAAAGAAACCGTATTCTGAGATCTTTTCACCAAGCGGATATCCAAGAATCAAATCCGGGTGAAAGATCAACATCCAACCTTGCTCAGGTATTTCACCACCTTCGCCTGCCGACACCACCTGACCAGGCGCCATGAATAACATAACGCCTTCATCAAAATCATAATTTGTTTGACCGTATTTTATTTTCGTTTTGCAGTCTTCCTTTAGCATTATTGTGTAAAATCCCATTGAGTAGCGATTATCAGTTTCGACAAAACGCTGCGGTAGATCTTCAAAGCGAATAACGCTTATCAGTGGATGGGTGGGCTTGGAAAAGCCGAAGCCCTTACACATCTCAGTGATAGAATTAATCCTGATCAAAGGTTGTTTCGACTCTTCCATGTTTTTAATTTAATGCGTTAATTCTTAAGTGTTGCGCGGTAACCTTTCGCTATCTGTTTAGTTAACACTGAATTTGGAATAAAGTTAATTATCCTGGACAGAGTTCTGTTTCTTTTAGCGACAACTATCGTCTGACCTTTCTTTAATCCTTCCAGTGCCGTTTGAACAACTTCTTCCGGTGTATCTAATTTCCCGCCACTTCCGAAAAATTTCATCTGGTGCGATCGAATGCTTGCTGCCGAAAAGAAGTTCGTATCTGTTATACCAGGAGCCATAAGCACGACCTTAATGTTAAACGGCCTGTTTTCCTCAGCAATCGCCTCACTAAAAGAGCCGACAAATGCCTTTGACGCGGCATAAGTTGCCATGTAAGGAACTGGCTGAAAACCAGCACCAGAACCAACATTGATAATTGCCCCGCTCTTACGCTGTCTCATTAGAGGAATGAACCGGTGGGTTAAGGCTACTAAGGCTTGCATGTTCAACGTCATAAGGTCGAGTTCACTTATTAAGCTTAGGTCGGCAAAGTCGCCAAGTGAGCCAATGCCCGCATTGTTGATTAACATGTTAATCTCCAAGCCGAGTTTTACCGACTGATTGTAAATCAATTCGTCCGATCCATACTTTGTCAGATCAGCAGTAATATAATTTGCTTTTATATTATGCTTCCGGGAAAGTTCATCGCAAAGTTGTTTCAGCTTATTTTCTGAGCGAGCCACCAGGAAAAGATTATGTTTTTCTGCTGCCAGCGTACGTGCAAAAACTTCTCCGATACCGCCTGATGCTCCTGTTATGAGTGTTGTTTTCAAGATTTCTGTATTTTAATTACAATACAAAAGTCGGAGTTAGATTCAAGTTTGAGTTATCCAAAAGGCGTCTCGTTGTATCCAAAAGGCGGAAAATTGTCGGTTATTGTAAATACTAAATACTTCTTTTCGGTTTTGGCGAAATAATCTATGTTCAATGATTATCTGTTTGACCACAATAATACTTGTTGATTATTCATTTCTGAGTATGTACATGTAATGGGGCATTAAAAAAGCTCTGATTTTTATCAAAGCCTTTTCCTGATCGTACCTTTCGAAATAACAAGTTGAGTTATACCCATAATATATACAATTTATAACTTCCTCCTATTGAATTTAAATTTGATAAATTTGGGGCAAGTAAATAAATACTATGCATCTACTCTGGGATACGCCTTTTCAGTTACAGCTCAGTTTTGAGGAACCGATCCGTGCTTTTGAGCAGTTAGCTGAAAAAGGAGATGTACATGCCCAGGCTCTGCTGGAAGAGGTAGCCAGGTTCCCTGAGTTGAGGACAGGGATAGAGGATGTTGCGTTATTGAATGAGCAGGCAGCGCTGATTAGTCAGCTGCTGAGGGATTACTTCCCTCCTCTCCTTAGCGCGAATGAAATCAAGGCAGTGAGTGTACCTCTTACTACTATTATATTTAATCACTCGGAACGGTTTAAGAAGATATTAGAGGCAGCGGGGGATGATTTTGAGATTAATATCAGGGGGATGACTGACCATCAGCATTATGTGATGAGCTGCTGTATTATCCTGAATGAATATTATGGGACTCACCTGAATTTCAGTAATCCCCTGTTTTATGATATCCCTACTGCTTCAGGGATTACCAAGCACTATAGGATATTGTATAATGCAGATTTCCTGGATATCATTCCTACGGAGAAATTCATTCCTTTAACCGAAGCAGATATTGACCAGCTGATCAATAACTTTGATGATACGGCTTTGTGGAAAGAGAAGTTCCCTCTGGATAGCTGGTTGCTACGCGGCTTCGCGATTATGACACTGTTTGATGCTACAACTGAAAATGCAGTGTCTATTTTGAAAGAGAAATTACTGGGGATTAATGCGGATGGTTTCAGGGAAAGTGTTGAGTCTATCTTTCGTTCTATATACCAGATCCCCGATGTACAGATAGGGTTTACCGCTTTTAAAGACGGGGCATTTGGACCTGATCCTTTCGGACAGCAGCTGAGTAGTTTTATTCTGAAAGGTGGTGGAGGCGAGGCTTCAGAACTGATGTGCAATCAGTCGTATTGCAGTGTGATACAGGAAAGGAGTTACTTCGCCGTGGCAGATACGGCGTTGTCTGCAAGTGGGTTGTCAGCGAATATGTTATCACAGGGTATCAGGAGTTTTATACTGGCGCCCATAGAGAAGAATGATGTACTGTTTGGAGTGCTGGAAGTGGTGTCTTTCAGGCCGAAAGAGCTGAATAGTATTAATGCGAATAAACTGGAAGTATTAATACCGTTCCTAACGGATACTATTGAACGATTAAGCGCTGAATTACAGAATCATGTACAGGCGCTGATACAGGATAAATATACGACCATTCATGCCAGTGTGTACTGGAAGTTTAAGGAAGAAGCAGAAAGGTTTATTTATAATAAGCAGTTAGGCCTGGATTATAAACTACAGGAAATTGTGTTTCCGGGTGTATATCCCCTGTATGGACAGGTGGACATCAAAGGTTCCTCCGAGGCACGGAATACCAGTATACAAAAGGACCTGAAGAAACAGTTAAAAGCATTGCTGGCCATATTCGTACAGGTGAATGCGCAACAACTGGTGGAAGCGTCTTATGATATGGAGTTACAGCTGAATAAATACCTGGCAGAACTGGCTTTGCCTCTGCAGGCAAGCACGGAACAGTATATCAATAATTTCCTGAACAGAAAGGTGCATCCCAGGATCAGACAGGTAACGAATGAGTCTATGGTACAGGTGATCTATGAATACTTCAATACTGATTTTCATGTTTACCGCACAAAGTATGAGACGACTATTTCGATGATCAATGAAGAACTGGCTACGATTATTGATGAACGGCAGATTGAGGCTCAGGAGACTTTTCAGCATTACTTTGAAAGATTTAAGACGGATGGTGTAGAACACAATTTATATGTGGGAGCAGCTATTGCACCTTCGGCGGATTTTAATATGAAGAAGCTGTATGCGTTGCGCATGTGGCAGTTAAGGGTGATTTGTGAGATGGAACAGGCGCATTATCATTTACGTCCCGTATTGCCTTATCCGTTAGAAGTGACAACGCTGGTGCTGGTATATCAGTCGCATATTGATATACGGTTCAGAATGGATGAGAAACGGTTTGATGTGGATGGGAGTTATAATGCACGGTTTGAGATTGTGAAGAAGAGGATAGATAAAGCACATATTAAGGGCAGTACTGAGCGCATTACCCAACCGGGGAAACTGACGATAGTATATTCTAATGATGTGGAAGCTCAGGAGTATGGCAGGTATATTAAAGTGTTGCAGGGCGAAAGGCTGCTGGATGGGGTCGTAGAGCAGTTTGATGTGGAGGACCTGCAAGGTGTTTCAGGATTGAAAATATTGCGGACAAAGATTCTGCATCATTCATAGTATCTTTAGTATATGTTAGAACTGCCGCTTACAGTAAGGATACCTACAGACCAGGAATTGGATTACCGTCCGGATTTGGATGAGATCCTGATGAAAAGAAGGAGAGCTAATATCAGAGAAGGTTATAAGCTGGTCATGAATGATAACCCGCGATTGCCTTACCGCTTTCAGGCGACAATCAATATTGATAACAGTAGTTTGTGGGAGTTGTTCCTTGAATTAGCGGAGACACTTCCTGCTAATGTTAGCTGTGTGTACGGGTTGTTTGAGGATGAGAGCGTCACTACAATGTCTTTAAAGAAAGAGTTTGTATTAAGGGAGTTGTCGAGATATGAAACCGAATTAACACAGGATTGCCTGTTGGAGTTTGGCCTGTTGTTTCATCAAAAGGATTTGCTGGTAGAGTTAAATGTAAGTGAGAGTAAATATATCCGGTATTGGGGGATAGAACTGGAAAGGTTTAAGCGGCTGATGAATTCCTTTGATCTGCCCGCGGATGATAAGCTGGAGTTTATTGATGAATATCCCAAGACGGTGTTGCCTTTGAGAGAGGTGTTACCGGGTAGTAAAGCTCCTGAAACCGTGGTGTATTATTTAGATGATGCGTTCAGAGTAGACAGGAATGCGTCTAATGCATTATTTGACTGATGCTCTCCCCAGTAGAAATGTATGTAACTGGCTGTTACGTTTTTTTGCTGGTAGATGGGGGTGTTTACGTTGATCCCTTTTGCGTTTTGTACGGTTCCTGTTTTTACAAGATCATGGTGTTCTTTATAAGTGGAATAATGAAATTCATGCCCTTTTAATATATTATTGTTGATAGTAACCGTTCTATAACCCAGGGTTAATTTAGCCTGCTCCATTGAGGTTGTAATATCCAGGAATCCCGCCATTGGATAACTGATCCCTTCTCTATCCGTAATAGATTCCCCCAGATACATCATTCCTCCACATTCTGCTATTACCCGACCACCATCATTACAATAGTTTAAGATCTTTTCCCGCATTTGCGTATTACCCGATAAAACTTCTAAATATAGTTCGGGGTAACCACCAGCCAGGTAAAGTAAGTCTGCTTCGGGCAGTGTGGTATCGTGTATGGGGCTGAAGAAGGTGACTTCACCGAGTTGTTTTAATATTTCTATGTTTTCGTAGTAGGTGAAGTTGAAGGCTTCGTCTTTGGCGATAGCTATTTTTAGGGGACCTGGTTGAGGTCTGTTTGTTGTTGTTGGTGGTGTGATAGTGGTAGTTCCAGTGATCTCCAGTAATCTATCTACATTTATTGTTTTACTGATATGATCTGCGATGTTATCGTAATTATATTCCTCAGAAATATTTAATCCTAAATGACGGGAAGGAATTTTGATATTTTCATTGACAGGTACATATCCTAATGGCTCTACTCCTATATCTTCACAAGCTTCTTTTAAAAACTGATAATGACTGGCGGTATTCACACAATTGAAGATAACGCCAGCGATGTTCACCGCAGGGTTGAAATGTTTGAAGCCATATAATAAAGGCGCTACAGAGTAGGCCATCGCTTTGGCGTTGATGACCAGGATAACAGGCAGGTCTAATAAGATGGCTATTTCAGCACTGCTGCCTTTCATTCTGTCTGCCCCGTCGAAGAGACCCATTACGCCTTCAACTATAGAGATATCTGCATTGTATTTATGAAATAAAGATTGTACGTGATCGTGGCTCATCATGAATGTATCCAGGTTGATACTTTGAGCTACTGCGGCGGCTGTGTGGTGTTTTGTATCAATGTAATCAGGGCCGCATTTGAAGGGTTGCACCTGTAATCCCCGGTTATGTAATAACCTTAATAAACCCAGTGTAAGGGTTGTTTTACCGGAGTTACTGGATGGAGCCGCAATTAAAAACCGAGATTTCATTCTAATGCCGTTTAGTTAAGCTCCGTTAGGAGCTGCGTGTTTGTAGTAAACATCGATATTCTCTTTAATTGACTCCGTAGGAGTCCCCTAATATTCGGGGTTTAGGGGACTCCTACGGAGTCTGTGTTTTGTTGTTTAATGTGTTTGCTACAAACACGGGGCTCCTAACGGAGCCTATTATGTTTTGCTACAAACACTATGCTTAATAAAATGACATTGGATTTCATTCGGACAAAGATAGTACATTTGCAAGATTAATTTTTTTGACCAGATGCAAAGATTAAAGCCCATTATGTTTGTTGGCACGGCTTCGGATGTTGGCAAAAGTATTATCAATACCGGGTTTTGCCGCATATTCAAACAGGATGGTTATCACCCCGCTCCTTTTAAGGCACAGAATATGTCGCTGAACAGTTATGCTACTCCGGATGGACTGGAAATAGGCCGGGCACAGGCGGTGCAGGCAGAAGCCTGTGGTATTGCCTGTACTACGGATATGAATCCGGTGCTGCTGAAGCCTACTTCAGAGAAAAGCTCGCAGGTGGTATTGCTGGGTAAACCGATCGGGAACCAGTCGGCTTATGATTATTTCATGGGGAATAACAAAGAGGAGCTGTTTAAAGAGGCGAAAGCGGCATATGACAGGTTATCTGCTTTGTATAATCCTATTGTGCTGGAAGGGGCTGGTAGTATATCTGAATTAAATCTGAAACACAGGGATATCACTAATATGCGGATGGCATTACATGCGGATGCCACTGTGTTTTTAGTAGCGGATATTGACAGAGGTGGCGTATTTGCCAGTGTATACGGCACGATAGCCCTGTTAACACCAGAAGAAAAAAAACTGATCAAAGGTATTATCATTAATAAATTCCGGGGAGATGCCCGTTTGTTTGAAAGTGGAAAAAAGACTATTGAAGAGCTTTGCGGGATACCCGTTGTGGGCGTTGTTCCTTTCAGAAAAGATATACATATTGAGGAAGAAGACTCTGTAGGATTAGAGCAAAAACATACCACTGCGTCTACAGGCAAATTGAATGTAGCTGTTGTGTTATTAAACAGGTTATCCAACTTTACAGATTTTAATGTACTGGAAAAGGATGAACGTGTACACCTGTTTTACAGCAATAATCCGGCGGAAATAGAACAGGCAGATATTATCATTATTCCGGGTAGTAAGAATACAATTGCGGATCTGGTAGATATCAAGAACAATGGTGTAGCGAAAGCGATTGTACATGCACATAAGAATGGGAAGACTGTAATAGGTATCTGTGGCGGATACCAGATGATGGGACAAAGCGTGGAAGATCCTTTTCATGTAGAAGGTAATATAGAAATGATGCCAGGGTTAGGATTATTACCTGTACAGACAGTATTGACGGCAGATAAAGTAACGGCTCAGTGTACGTTTACTTATAAGGATAAAGGTGTTTGTGAAGGATATGAGATCCATATGGGCATTACTACGAGTACGCATCCATTGAACCAGTTATCAACGGGTAGCGGAGATGGCTTCTGGTTAGATGATAACTGCTGGGGAACGTATATTCATGGTATTTTAGATAATGAAGTGGTGATCAATGACCTGTTAAAAACGGAAGCTGCTGCTATCCCTTTTGACTACAATACTTTTAAGAATGAACAGTATGATAAGCTGGCAGCCCATCTTCGGGAGCATCTTGATCTTACTTATATTTACAGTCAATTAAAATAGGAGTATGTTAAACGGGCATGGAGATGACGGGTATTTATTCGGTAAAGAGATCAGGGCCGACTTTAGTTCTAATGTGTTTTACGAAGGACTGGCAGATGGATTAAGAAAACATTTGTCTGACAGCCTGTATAAGCTGAATAACTACCCGGAAGTGAATGCACAACGCCTGCAAAAGGCGCTGGCAGCGTGGCATAACGTGATACCAGAACAGGTGCTGGTAACCAATGGCGCAACAGAAGCCTTTTATTTAATTGCACATGCTTACCGGAATTCTTCTGCTACGATTATTACTCCTGCCTTTGCAGAGTATGAAGATGCCTGTGTAGCAAATGATATGGATGTGCAGTTTAAAGAATGGGAGTACTATCCGAATTTTATTGCTGTTGATACCACGCTTGTTTTTTTAGGTAATCCTAATAATCCTACTGGTAATATCGTATCTCCTCCTAAGTTATGGGAGTGGATCAATAAACATACTAATACTATTTTTGTACTGGATGAAGCATATGCCGACTTTACTAAAAGTGGCCGCTCTATGGTGCAGATGTTATCTGACTGTAAGAATTTAATCATCGTAAAATCTCTTACTAAAACCTACTCCATACCGGGTTTGCGACTGGGTTACCTGTTAGGTAATGCGGGAATTATTCAGCATATACAGGATTATAAAATGCCCTGGTCCGTGAATGCTTTAGCTATTGAAGCAGGACTGTATATTATTGAACATGCCAGGGAATTAACTTTACCGGTGGATAAATTACTGGCAGATACTGCTTCCCTGATGAATGAACTCAAACAGTATGTAACGGTCTTCGATTCACAGACTAATTTCTTTTTGTGTAAGACAGATAAGGGTACAGCTGCTGAACTGAAATCATTTTTATTGAATGAGTATGGTGTATTGATACGCGATGCATCTAACTTCAGAACGTTAACAGCTAAGCATTTCAGGGTAGCAACACAATCTCCGGAGAAGAATGCATTACTTGTAAAAGGAATAGCAGCATGGACCAAAAGCTGATCGCTTTAATTATAGGGTATGTGTTAGACCTGCTGCTGGGAGATCCCCGCTGGCTCCCCCATCCTATCCGTTTATTCGGTACAATGATAGATAAGGGAGAACGGTGGTTGAATAAAGGGGAATATAGGTTTGTGAAGGGGATGTTGTTTAGTGTATTCCTTTGTGGGGGGGTATATGCTGTGTTTTTTGTTTTGCTGTTGTATGTACCCTGGATAGGAGGTCTCTTTGTCTTTTACGGATTAGCCAATAGCAGCCTTTTACAGGAAGGCAGGGAAGTGTTCAGGGAATTGGATACTAATGGCCTGGAAGCTGGCCGTAAACGCTTATCCTGGATAGTAGGCAGGGATACCAGTCGATTAGACGGGAACCAGATAAGAACAGCCGTATTTGAGACGTTATCCGAGAACCTGAGTGATGGGGTGATTGCGCCCCTGTTTTATTATGCTATTGGCGGTGTACCCGCTATGATGACCTATAAAATGATCAATACCCTGGATTCCATGATAGGGTATAAAAAAGAAAGGTATCGCCTGTTTGGGCGTTTTGCGGCCCGATTAGATGATGTGGCTAATTATATTCCCGCCCGTTTAACGGCCCTGCTGATGGTGCTGGTAACAGGTAGTAAACGGGGGCTATTGTATATATTTAAGTATGGGCATCAGCATGCCAGTCCGAATTCCGGTTACCCCGAAGCAGCCCTGGCAGGCATTCTCCATTGCCGCTTTGGCGGGCCTAATACCTATGATGGTGTGGTGGTAGAGAAGCCTTATATAGGGGATCATCCCCGGTTTATCTTTGAAAAGGAACTCATAAAGGTGATGTATATCAATCATGCAGTTACCTTCCTGATGGTCATCGTTATTATTCTTCTCAGGCTGTTTATCAAAATTTAACTACTTTTACGTGCGTTTTTGGTTTTTATCTCTATTGAGATAAAATTAAAAGGGAACCTGGTGAGAATCCAGGACAGTTCCCGCTGCTGTAAGTTCTATCATTGCTTTTAACATTTCTCTCTGCCACTGTTCTTTACTGAATGGGAAGGCGTTAAAAGCGGAACAAGTCAGAAGACCTGCCACAAACCAAGTTTATCCAACGCTTCGGGAAGAAAGCAAGGGTGATACAAACATGATGCATAATGTTTGTCCTGCCACCTTATTTCCCAAAGTTTTGTTTAATCGTTAACGGGTAATTAACTGTATTAAAACAATTTGTAAAAAGGTATGGCGATTAAAGATCTGACCAAAGTGCAGAAAATTGTATTTATCTGCAACGGCGGCACCTGCACAAACAAATCAGGACCAGACGACAACACAGCAGAATTAAGAAAACATCTTACGGAGTATGAACTGAATGATGCGGTACACACAGTGCGCACCAAATGTATGGGGCAATGTGATAAAGGCCCGATTATGTTTATTCATCCCGAGGGAGTATGGTATGGCGGTGTTAATCCCGAGATAACCCGCGAGATTGTAGTGAAACATCTGATTGGACATGTACTGATAGAAGAGAATGTAATCTTTCCGGAAATAATTAATAGCTAAACCCCTCCCCTACAACGTGAATAAAAATCTAAATAAGGTACTCTTATTTACAGCATTCATATGCGGTATAGAGGCCAAAGCACAAACATCAACCATTACAGGTACTGTAAACGATCATATCGATCAGCATAGCATTCCAGGTATCAGCATATTTATTCCCGAAGTGAATAAACGTATGATGAGCGATGAAAACGGACAATATACATTTACACATTTACAGTCGGGAGAATATACCCTTATATTTTCTTATACAGGTTATATCAAAACAACTAAAAAAATAACGGTAAAAGATAAGGAGACAGCACGATTGAATGTCTCTCTGAAAGCGGATTTACTCAATCTTTCTGAAATCACGGTATCTGCTTCTACTACCCGTCAGGGAGAGAATAAGATGGACCTGCTTGCGATGCAGTTACAACCGGTAAAATCTGCACAGGATTTATTACGTACAGTGCCAGGGTTGTTCATTGCACAGCATGCCGGCGGAGGAAAAGCAGAACAGATATTTGTACGGGGAACGGATAATGATCATGGTACAGACTTCGCCATTTTCTTTGATGATATTCCTGTGAATATGCCTACGCATGCACATGGACAGGGATATGCAGATATGCATTTTATGATCCCTGAAATAGTAGGTAAAGCCAGTTTCTTTAAAGGGCCTTATGATGCCAGATTAGGAGATTTTTCTGTGAGCGGCGCTGCGTTATTCAGTTCTCTTTATAAACTGGATAATAATGTAGCGAAAGTGGAATATGGCATGTTTAACAGTCAGCGTGCGCTGCTGATGCTGAATTTACTGGATAAAAATCATCTTGTAAAGAAGTGGAATGATAATGCTTATATAGCGGCAGACTATATGCATAATGATGGTTATTTCATTAATAAGCTGCATTATAAACGGCTGAATATTTTTGCCAAATATAATGCGCATATCAGTAAGAGTACAGACCTGATGTTTACGGCTTCAACTTTTAACAGTACCTGGGATGCGTCCGGACAACTGCCTTTACGTGCAGTGGAAGCCGGTAAGCTGGACAGACTGGGATCGGTTGATCCTTCAGAAGGTGGAAATACTTCCAGAACTAATATCAACCTGAAAACTATTACTACGTTTAGCGATAACAGTACTTTTAAGAATCAATTGTATTATACAAAGAATATCTTCAACCTCTTCTCCAACTTTACTTTTTTCATGAATGATACCATTAATGGTGATGAGATCAGGCAATGGGAGAACAGGGATTTGTTTGGATATAAAGGTGCGTATAACAGAACAGATGGTAATTTAAGTTCTGAGGCGGGTATCACTACCAGAACAGATCTGTTGCACAGAGGAAGGGATCATGTAAAGGCCCGTCAGTTATTGAGTGTGGATGATGTTGGCAATGCGCAGATCAGTGATTTTAGTTTTTATATCAATGAGAACTGGCATTTTCATCCTAAATGGAATGTAACGCTGGGCCTGCGGAATGATGTATTTAATTTTAATTACCAGGATAAGTTGCACCCGGAAAATTCCGGTTATAAATGGGTAAACCGCTTTAATCCAAAGCTTGACCTGTATTATGATATCTCTACGAATGTAACCTTGTTTGCGAAGGTGGGCTCAGGATTCCATTCCAATTTTGTGCAGGCGGTGGTGAGTAAGGAAGCGAATGCTAATCCTGTGCCAAGTGCTTATGGCACTGATCTGGGGACTAACTTTAAAATAGGACGCCGTGTACTGGTGAGTTTAACCGCCTGGTGGTTACAGGAAGGTTCGGAATATGTGTTTGTAGCGGATGATGGTAGTTTTGAAGATATTGGCAAGGTGAAGAAGATCGGTTTTGATGCGTCTGTGCGTTATCAGCTGAGTTCTTTTTTATGGGCAGATGTGAACCTGAATTATGCGCATGGGACTTTGGTGAATGCTCCTAAGGGTGAGAACCTGTTACCATTGCAGCCTACATGGAATTCTACCGGTGGGCTTACAGCTAAATTAAGCCAGGGTGTAAGTGCGAGTTTGCGTTACCGTTATATGGGAGAGCGTCCTGCTACAGAGGATGGTTCGGTAAAGTCCAGGAGTTATTTTATCACAGATGCAGTGCTGAAATATACCAGGGCCAGGTATGAGCTGGGGGTATCTGCTGAGAACCTGTTTAATGCGCAGTGGGCAGAAGCACAATTTTATGATGAGTCTCGTTTGAAAGGAGAGCCTGCTCCTGTTTTTGATTTTCACAATACACCGGGTACACCATTTTATCTGAAAGCAACACTGAGTGTCTTTTTTTAAAATATATTATTATGGAAGCGCTACATCATAATTTTACGGGATTCATTATACTGGCGGTATTAGGGTTGAGGCACGGACTGGACCCTGATCATATTACTATTATTGATGGGTATACGTATCGTTTGCACCTGACTAAAAGTGTGTGGACCCGTTGGGTAGGTACTTTGTTTACTTTCGGTCATGGGATTATGGTAACGGCGATAGCGCTGACACTTTGTATACTGAAAAACAACTTTGCCATGCCGGCGATGCTGGATATTGTGGTAGAGTGGATGTCTACGGTGATGTTGTTTTTTATAGGGGTGTCTAACCTGATCGCTTTAATGCGGAACAGTCAGGGGCAGCTGAGTGGGGTGAGGAAATGGTTGTTGCCAAAGTCGTTCAGTACTTCTATCAATCCTTTTACGGTGATCATTACCGGGGTGATCTTTGGGTTTATCTTCGATACTTCCTCCCAGATAGCGGCTTTCGGGTATGCTATTTCGGTGTCTAACCAATGGATCTATGCTATTATTGGCGGGTTGGTATTTTCACTGGGACTGATTATGACGGGAACCTGTGATTCTTTACTGCTGAGTAAACTGCTGAAGACTTTTGATCAGAAAAAGATCCAGAGTCACCGGTTTAAGCTGAATGTACTGATCACGATCATGTGTTTTGCCATTCCTTTGTATAAGGTACTGAGCACAATCATGCCATCCCTGGAGTTATCAGACCTTCAAAATAATATTGTTGGGCTTACTTTTATCACTATAATCATATCTTTATACGCTGATTTATATTTAAGACACAAATACGCCCAGACTGCTAATGAAAACGGTTAGTATATTAGGTTGTGGCTGGCTGGGCTTACCACTGGCTTCGCATCTGTTACGCGAGGGATTTGAGGTACATGGCTCAGTTACCAGTCAGCAGAAGATTGAACTATTACGGGAAAAGGGGATTATCCCTTATCAGATACAAATTACTGATACGCAGATTACCGGGGATGGACTCCCCGGTTTTTTGGCATCTGAGATATTGGTCATTAACATCCCCCCTGTGCGCAGAGAGGATATTGTGGCGTATCATACGGCGCAGATGTCTTTGCTGCTTCCTTTGATAAAGGCGAAATATGTGTTGTTTGTAAGTTCCACGTCGGTATACCCGGAGCTGAACCGGGAGGTGACTGAAGATGACCAGTTTGAGCCGGCGAAAGGCAGCGGGAAAGCGTTAGTAGCAGTAGAGGAGTTATTTCGTTCTTTTTGTAATTGTACCGTGCTGCGTTTTGCGGGGTTGATAGGGTATGATCGTCAGCCAGGGCGTTTTTTAGCGGGGAAGACCAATGTGGAGAATGGAGATACGCCGGTTAATCTGATCCATCAGGATGATTGTATTGCTATTATCACGGAGATTATTCGTCAGGGTGTCTGGGGGGAAGTGTTTAATGCGTGTTCGGACGTGCATCCCTTGAGGAAGGATTTTTATACATTGGCAGCATCAAAGGCGGGGTTGGTATTACCGACTTTTATGGCTGGCGGGAATAAATTTAAAATCATTAATTCGGATAAGCTGAAGCAGCGCTTAGGTTATGCTTTTAAATATCCGGATCCACTTGAAACACTATGAAGGGCATCTTAATTTGTGGACATGGCAGCCGCGACCCTGAAGGCGTTGAAGGCTTTAAGGAACTGGTGAAGTTGTTGAAACTCCGGTATCCTGATCGTGTAGTTGATTATGGTTTCCTGGAGTTCTCTCACCCGGTATATGCCGCGGCGGTGGAGCGGATGTATGTGGCCGGTGTACGCGATATTATTGCGATTCCGGCTATTTTGTTTGCAGGTGGGCATGCGAAGAATGATATTCCTTTTGAGATGAATACGCTGCAGAGCCAGTATGCTGACCTTCGTATTACGCTGGGGAAACATATCGGTATCACTCCTTCTATTTTGCAGTTGTGCAAGAAACTGATCACTGCTGTTAGTACTTATGATAAGGATACCTGTTTATTAGTGGTAGGCCGTGGGACTTCTGACCCGGATGCGAATTCGGATATTGCCAAGTTAACACGGATGTTGTGGGAAGGAATGGGTTTTGGCTTTGCCACAACGGCTTTTATTGGCGTTACGCAGCCGCTTTTAAAGGACTTTTTACCAGTGGTGGAATTATTACCTTATAAACGGGTAGTTGTGCTTCCTATCTTCTTATTTACGGGTGTTTTGTTGAAGAGAATATATGCGCAGGTTTCGGAGTTTAGTGCTACTTCTGATAAAGAATTTGTGTATACGGGATCTTTTGAGTGTGATGAATTGTTGTTACAGTCTTTGGATGAACGTATAGCGGAAGTGGAAACCGGGAATCCTAATATGAATTGCCAGTTATGTAAATACAGAACGCAGATTATTGGTTTTGAGGAAGAGATGGGGAAAGAACAGGTGGGGCATCATCTGGCGGTGAAAGGGATTTTGTTTGAAGAGGATGAAAAGATTGAGGGGAAGTTTTTATCTAAGTTTAAAAAGATCTTAGGGATATGATATATGGTGTTTCGCTGGGGCCGGGAGATCCTTTGCTGATAACAGTGAAGGGATTGCAGGTGTTGCAGAAAGTGGACAGGATTTATTATCCGGGGTCTTTGCCTGGTAGTAGTTATTCTTTAGGCATTTTACAACATTATAATCTGGATGAAAGTAAGTTCAGGGGGATGTTCCTGAATATGTCTGATGACAGGGAGCAGGCGGAGAAGACTTATTCTGAGACTTTTCAGGAGATGCTGGCAGATTATAATAATGGGTTGGATATTGCATTTGTGAGTGAGGGAGATATATCTTTCTATAGTACGTTTGCTTATTTGTTAAAGCATATACAGCAGCATAAATTGGATGTAGAGATTATTGCCGGGGTGCCTTCTTTTTTGCTGGGGGCGGCCGCACATCAGTTACCGCTGGCGGTGCTGAATGAGAAGATCGCTATTCTTCCGCGTGCTAAGAATATATCCCGTTATTTAGAAGAGTTTGATACAGTGGTGTTGATTAAAGTGCGTAGTGTTCTTGATGAGATCATGCCTTTTATCAAGGATTTGAATATTGTTTATTGTGAACGTTTAGGTACGCCACAGCAATTTATTACGACTGATATCAATGATCTGAAGGATAGAGAGATCCCCTATTTTTCATTACTTATATTAAAGAAAGTATGAAGTTAAGTGTAGTAGGTATTGGTCCGGGTGGACAGGATTATATTCTCCCTTTTGCGCAGCAGGTATTAGCGGATGCGGATATTGTGATAGGATATAGTTATTATTTCCAGTTTATACAGCATCTGTTAAAGCCTGGCGCTGTGGCTGTAGGGAAAGACCTTACAGAGGAAGAAGCGCGTGCAGAGCTGGCGGTAAACAGTTGTGAGCCGGGGAAACATGTGGTGGTGATCAGCTCCGGTGATGCGGGTATTTATGCGATGGCGTCTCTGGTGTATGAGTATGCCAGCAAACGCCCTGATAAAGAGCTGGATTTGCAGACGGTCCCAGGTATTAGTGCTTTCATTGCTTCTGCAGGGAAGTTAGGTGCACCGCTGGGCCATGATTTCTGTTGCATTTCTTTATCAGATTTAATGACGCCGTGGACAACTATAGAGAAGAGGATCTTTGCAGCGGCTACCGGGGATTTTGTTACTTCTTTGTATAATCCGCGGAGTAAAAAGAGGTACTGGCAGCTGGAGCGATTTAAAGAGATCTTTTTAGAGCACCGTGATCCTGAGACGCCGGTGGCGATTATCAGGCAGGTGACGCGTCCGGAAGAGCATATTACGATTACTACTTTACAGGAGTTTGATACATCTTTGGTGGATATGTTTTCTCTGGTGATGGTGGGAAATTCCCAGACTTATCAGTTTAAGAATTTCCTGGTTACACCGCGTGGGTATCTTGCACGTAAGCCTCAGACCGGAGAGGAAATACAGAATGAGAGTTTCAGGCAGATAACGGAACAGTTACACAGGGATGATGTTAGTGTGGCGGATCAGTGGGCGATTATCAGGTGTATTCATACTACGGCAGATTTTGAATATGAGGATTTGTATATTTCTAATAAGGATGCTATTTCCCGCTGGCATGAGTATTTAGTGAATGGCGGTACGGTGGTGACGGATGTGACGATGGTGCAATCCGGGATCACGAAGGAGTTTATTAGCAGGTATAATGTGAATGTCTATTGTTATTTGAATGATCCTGAGACTATTCCTCTGGCGGAGAAAGAAGGGTTAACGCGGAGTCAGGCGGGGATGCGTATTGCTATTGCTAAACATCCTGAGGCGTTGTTTGTGGTGGGCAATGCGCCTACTGCGTTGTTTGAGCTGTGTGATCAGTTCCCGGGTTTTAATCCTGCGGGGATTATTGGTGCGCCGGTGGGTTTTGTGAATGTGGTGGAGTCTAAGTTGAAATTGCAGGCGATGAAACAGGTGCCTTATGTGATTATCAAAGGGCGTAAAGGCGGGAGTAATGTGGCCGCGAGTATTGTGAATGCAGCGTTTACGGTAAATACATTAGGATCATGAGAAGATTTACAGAAGCAGAAGCAGGATTATTGGAAGAGTTGATTTTGAATAGAAGGGATGTTAGAGGGAATCGTTTTTTATCTATCCCGGTATCGGACGATATTATTTCTAAATTGATTTCTGTTGCGTTGAATGCCCCTTCGGTTGGGTTTTCACAGCCCTGGGAGTTTGTGATTATTAAAGATGACTTAGTTAAAGCTCAGATAAAGGAAACTTTTTGTGAGGAGAATGAAAAGGCCGCAGGTGTTTTTAAAGATGCTAAACAGCAGGAGTATATCAGGTTGAAACTGGAAGGGATTATTGAGGCTCCTGTTAATATAGCCGTGTTTTATAAGCCTGCTGTTGGCCCTGTACTTGGGCAGACTAGTATGGAAGAGGTGGGGTTGTATAGCGTGATCTGTGCGGTGCAGAATATGTGGTTAATGGCCAGGGCCTTGAATATTGGGATTGGATGGGTGAGTATTTTGGATCCTGAAAAAGTGAAATGTATTCTTAAGGCACCGGTTTCTAATAAACTCGTGGCTTATTTATGTGTCGGATATGTAGATCAGTTTTCGGATAAGCCGGAGCTGGAGATATTGGAATGGGAGAAGAGGAAACAGAAGAACGCGGTGTTGTTTTTTGATGGTTATTAAGATGAATTATGACAATGCAGATTGCCAGATGTTGTTGATCATAAATACACTGCATCTGACTGTTTAGTTCACTGATTTAGCTTTGGAATATGGGTTCAGGATTTGTTTTTCAATTTAACTTCACCTAATATTCACGTCAGATAAGGTGTATTTATTGATCAACAACACCTGCCGCAAAGATTATGTAATCAAACTGGGTCAATAAATAAAGAGAAGAGCATTTTTTTACAAACACGGAGCTCCTGACAGAGCTTAACTAAACGACATTGTGGAGTATATAGTAATAGGCATATCAAACAATCCTGCTTTTTCCTTTACGGATGAGGTACGCAGTATATTGCCTTTACATATTGTGTTTTCGGGGGGTAAGCGGCATTATGAGTTAGTGAAATGCTATTTACCTGAAGGGCATGTTTGGATTGATATTATTGGGGATATGGGGCGGTTGATTGAACGGTATAGTGAGTTTGATCAGACTGTTGTTGTATTTGCTTCAGGAGATCCTTTGTTTTATGGGATTGCTAATACTATTATGAGGTTAGATACTAGTGCTGTGTTGAAGGTGTATCCTCATTTTAATAGTTTACAGGTGCTTTGTCAGCGGTGTAATATTGCTTACCAGCATATTTGTAATACTTCTGTACATGGGCGGGGATGGGATGAGCTGGATACTGCTTTGATTTCCGGGTATTCTTTGATAGGTGTATTGACGGATGGGGTGAAAACTCCTGTCGCGATAGCGGAGAGGATGTTGGAATATGGGTTTGATAACTATTCTATGATTGTGGGAGAAGCGCTGGAAGGGGTTGATGAAAAGATTAGTTATTTATCCCTGGATGAGGTGAGTTCTTCTTTTAATACATTAAACTGTGTGTTATTAGTAAGGACTGTTTCGAAGCCTAAAGCATTCGGTATTCCTGATACTGCTTTTGCGGGATTGGAGAACAGGCCCAATATGATCACTAAAATGCCTGTCCGGCTGTTAAGTCTTTCACAACTGGATTTGCATAACAGGACTTCATTCTGGGATATAGGTTTTTGTACGGGATCTGTTTCTATAGAAGCTAAGAAACAGTTTCCGGCATTACAGGTAACGGCGTTTGAGAAAAGACCGGAATGTAGTGAGTTATTTGACATCAATACAAGGAAACATTCTACGCCGGGTATTAGTAAAGTAATGGGAGATATTTTCTCCTTAGAGCTTAAAGGGCAGACAGATGCGATATTTATAGGTGGGCATGGGAACAGGCTGATAGAGTTAATTTTATTGGTTGATTCTCATTTGATGTCTAAAGGACGGCTGGTGATCAATGCCGTAAAAGAAGAAAGTAAAGAACAATTTATCACAGGTATACAACAGTTGAATTATCGGTTACTGGAATCTGTTACGTTGACAGTAGACGAGCATAATCCAATTACTATTTTAACAGCAGAGAAATTATGAATAATACTGCCATTATAGCAAGTACAGATAAAGGAGTTGAACTGGGTCTTCGTATCCAGAAAGAGTTTTCCAAATCTGTATTGGTAAGCACAAGGTTGAATAATATAGAAAGCATTTCCTCTTTTTTAGAAAAGGATTTTGCTAAGTTTGATACCCTTGTGTTTATAGGGGCTTTAGGTATTTGTGTTCGCAGTATTGCCCCTTATCTCACTGATAAGAAACAGGACCCTGCTGTGGTGAATATGGATGATCATGGCACCTTTGTGCAGTCTGTTGTATCCGGGCATGTTGGCGGAGCCAATGAACTGGCTAATAAATTAGCCAATGCGACAGGTGCGTTGCCAGTGATAACCACATCCAGTGATATACAGCAACTGTGGGCTTTAGATACTTTGGCAGCTCAGTTTAACTGGAAAGCAAGTAGTGATTTAAATCAGCAGATCTCTTTGTTTGTCAATAACAAACCAACTGCTTTATTACTGGATATTAAAGATAAAGGAACTCTTTATCTGGAAAAATCAAAACCTTCTTTTGTTGATTGTTATTATGATTATCAGGAGATAGATTTTTCCAGGTATTCCTTATTTATAGCAGTGACTTATAAAATTTACGAAGCGCCTATCCCCTCTTTATATTACTATGCTCCGGTATTGAATATAGGTATGGGATGCTCCCGTGATATTGAATCTGATTTATTACTGGAATCTTTTACATCCCGGTTAGCAGAACAGCAGTTAGCTGTACAATCTGTAAAGGCATTAGGTTCTATAGATGTAAAATATGATGAAGCAGCGTTTATTGATCTGTCTAAATATTTAGATATTCCTTTTGTTACTTATACAGCAGATGAGTTAAACTCACAAACTGTTTTAAACCCATCAGAAGTGGTGATGTCTAAACTAGGCGTACACAGTGTTTCTGAAGCGTCTGCTATGTTGTTATCAGGCAGTAAAGAGTTGTTGCTGGAAAAGCAGAAGATATCATTATCATCCGGCAAGAAACATACGATTGCCATTGCTGTAGATAAACAGGCATTACGAAAAGCAGTAGTGGCTATTGTAGGTGCCGGTCCCGGAGATGCTGAATTAATCAGTGTAAAAGGGAAACAATTACTGGAAGAGGCTGATCTTATTTTATATGCTGGTAGTCTTGTGCCTCTGGAGTTAACACATTATGCAAAGCCAGGCGCTATTATCAGGAACTCTGCCAGTATGACTCTGGAAGAGCAGATATCATTAATGGATGACCATTATGCCAAAGGCCATATGATTGTGCGGTTGCAATCAGGAGATCCTTCTATATATGGTGCTATACAGGAGCAGATGACTATTTTCGATGAGAAAGGGATGGATTATTACATAGTACCGGGGATATCCTCCTTCCAGGCAGCAGCAGCGTATTTAAAATCTGAGTTTACGATCCCTGAAGTAGTGCAGAGTATTATTCTTACCCGTGGTGCCGGTAAGACTCCTTTACCGGAGAATGAGAAGCTGAATGAGATGGCGAAGCATAAGGCAACGATGTGTATCTTTTTAAGTGCAACGATTGCTAAATCAGTACAGGAACAGTTATTAGAGCATTATGAGCCGGAAACGCCTGTAGCGGTTTTATATAGAGTAACCTGGAAAGATGAAGAGGTGTATACAGGGCAATTGAAGGACCTGGCAAAGATTATCAGGGATAATAAATTAACGCTGACCACATTGGTGATTGTAGGCGCCGCTATTGGTGCCAGGAAAAACAGGTCACATTTATATAGCCCTGAATGGAAACATACTTTCAGAACGGGTAAAGAGATAAAGATATGATTTTAGTATTTGGAGGAACAACAGAAGGGAAAAAAGTGGCGGGTATCCTGGAGGAAGCGGGATATCAGTTTTGTTATTCAACCAAAACTGAAACTGATTTTCAACCGGGGAATTATCGCTTTGGCGCTTTTACAAAAGAAAGTCTGGCGGACTTTTGTGAGGAGAAAAATGTGCAGGTGATTATTAATGCCAGTCATCCTTTTGCAGAAGGATTACATCAGACGATTTATGAAGCTGTAAGTTTGCCGGTATTACGTTTTGAACGTAGTT
The DNA here is from genome assembly GCF_900110995.1 of Chitinophaga sp. YR573. Classification (GTDB taxonomy): domain Bacteria; phylum Bacteroidota; class Bacteroidia; order Chitinophagales; family Chitinophagaceae; genus Chitinophaga. The sequence continues at coordinate 1,208,272 of NZ_FOJF01000002.1, read as the reverse complement.
ATCCGGAAAGGTTAGCGCATCCTCTTATTCATTATTTGCCCTCCTACCCTGCTGCTATAGAATATTTAGATACGTATCCGGTTAGCAATTTATTAGCGTTAACTGGTGTTCAAACTATAGAGAAGCTGAAACCCTATTGGTATGATCATAAAACTATTTTCAGGATCTTACCAAGGTCAGTCGCTATTGCAGAAGAAGCAGGTTTTCCTGTAGAGAACCTGATACTGGAAATGCCAACAGATGACCTGCAACATGAACTGTCTATCATTCATCAGTATAATATAGGCGGGATCATTACAAAGGAAAGCGGGGATTCAGGGTTTCTTTTTATTAAGATAGCAGCGGCTATACATGCAGGTATTCCTATCATCATCATTACAAGACCGGAATTACCAAAAACGTTTTTCCCGGTATATGATGAAGAAGAGCTTTTATCTCAATTAAATAAAATACTGGAATGAGTTTACAGCCAATACCCGCCGGCCCGTTAAGAACGGGATACACGACAGGAGCCTGTGCTACTGCCTGTGCAAAAGCGGCGTTACTGGCGCTCATCCAACAAAAGGATATTAATGAGATAGAGATTACTTTGCCTTTAGGAGAGAAAGTAATCTTTCATGTAAAGAGTTCATTCACTACAGACAATGCCACCTGCACCACTATCAAAGATGCAGGAGATGATCCTGATGTAACGCATGGTGCAACGATAGGCTGTGTTGTATCTTTTAACACATCCAGCGACGTTAGATTCATAAGAGGGAAAGGGGTTGGTCTTGTTACACTACCCGGACTGGCGATTGGAGTAGGAGAACCTGCTATTAACCCGGTACCGAGGAAGATGATGACAGATGCCATACATTTTCTTACGCATCAGTATAAGATAGATAAGGGGGTGAATGTAGAAGTGTTTGTAGTAAACGGAGAAGAGATCGCTAAAAAGACATTGAACAGCCGTATAGGGATTGTAGGCGGGATTTCTATATTAGGGACTACCGGTATTGTAAAGCCATTTAGTGCTTCTGCTTACATTGCCAGTATTACACAGGGGATTGATGTAGCGATAGCGAATGGATGCAGAGAGATAGTGATTAACTCAGGTGGCAGATCGGAGAATATATTGAGAAAACGTTTTTCCCATTTACCGGAATTTGCTTTTATACAATATGGTAACTGGATTGGAGAAACGCTGGATAAAATAAAGGCTTCTTCTTTACAGAAAGTAACTATGGGTATTATGCTGGGTAAAGCAGCCAAGCTGGCCCAGGGAGAACTGGATACACATAGCGGGAAATCGAGCTGGGATAAGCAGTTTATCTATAATCTGGCAAAAGAATGCGGGTATAGTGATGAACAATGTTCACCTATACTGGATTTAAACATGGCCAGGCGTTTAACGGAAATATTTCCTTTTACCGCAGAAGAGCCTTTCTTTAAAAAGCTGGCGGATAGTTGTTATGATGTATGTCATGCTATCATTCCGGATGTGACATTACAGATATTATTGATTGACGCCAATGATACAATTATATGATAGGATACTTGTTTACTGATTCTATATTATTGGGAATACAACATTCTTTTGAACCGGACCATATGGCGGCGGTATCTGTACTGGCGTCTGACAGGGCCAATAATAAGATCAGGACATCAAAACTGATATGGCGTTCGTCTCAGTGGGCATTAGGTCATTCCCTATCCCTGATATTGTTCAGCATCTTTGCGTTGCTGTTAAAGTCAGCTTTGCCGCTGAATATCTCTGCTTATGCAGAAATGGCGGTGGGACCGGTGATGATATGGCTGGGGATATCAGCTATCCGGCGCAATCATAAGCTGAAGAAGATGATGGCCGCACATAAAGTGTTTGCGGAGCATGAGCATATCAATAATGCCCTGCATATACATGGCAGACAGGGACAGGAAATCGCGATGAACCCACTTAGCAGGTCGTTTTGGGTAGGGATGTTACATGGACTGGCAGGAACAGGCGGCGCCTGTGCGATCGCCCTTGTATTAGCCTCTGAGAACACCAGCACGGCTATCCTGATTATCGTGTTGCAGAGTGCAGGCATTGTACTGGCGATGACCACTTACAGCTGCGTACTGGCGTTTTCTGTGTCGAGGTTTATAGAACGGAACCAGGTAGCGTTTAAATCGATGAATGCTATTGTGGGTTTATTTTCAATTGGAGTAGGATGTCTCTGGATTTATAATATTTTCATATGATGAAAGCGTTTCCATTTACGGCTGTCAGCGGGCAGGAAGATTTCAAACTGGCGCTGATACTTTGTATGATAGATGCCAGTTTAGGCGGAGTGCTGGCACTCGGCGATAAAGGCACGGGTAAAACCACTACCGTACGCGGGCTGAGTAACCTCATGCCCGGCTTTCCTTTTGTGAACCTGCCTATTGGGGCAACGGAAGATCGGGTGTTAGGTACAGTGCAGCTCGAAACACTGATCAATGAGAAGAAGACGGAGATCAGGAAGGGATTGCTGGCAACGGCTAATCATGGGGTGTTATACATTGATGAGGTAAACCTGCTGAACGATTACCTGATGGATGTATTGTTGGATGCGGCTTCCAGTGGCGGGTATTACCTGGAAAGGGACCATATCTCTCAATGGCTGGAAAGTAAGTTCTGTTTAGTAGGTACTATGAACCCGGAAGAAGGTGAATTAAGGCCACAGCTGTTAGATCGCTTTGGTTTAAGTGTAACTATTAAAACACCTATGGACAGGGCCATACGTATGGAGATCGTAAACAGGCGATTGCTGTTTGATGCTGATCCTGTGGCGTTTTGTGTGTTATATAATGAGTCGGAGACTTTATTATCCAAACGTATAATCAGGGCTAAGAGTAATTTATTACATGTTGTGTTGCCGGATGTTATTCATGAGGAGATTACGGATGCCTGTATACAATACCAGGTAGAAGGGCTACGGGCGGATATACTGTTAATGAAAGCGGCAAGGGCACATGCGGCTTATCACGATAAAAAAGAAGTGGATAGTGAAGATGTACATAGAGTAATGGCATTTGTATTATCTCATCGTTCTAAAAATTTCTCACAAAATAAAAGTCCTCAGCAGAACAGGGAGAATCAATCCCCGAAGGAAGAAAAGGAGGGCGAGACGAAAAGCTTCAGCAGTATCTATTAAAGGCTAAAAGTACGCAGCAGCATCTGAAATATAAGAAGCCTGCTTCTGATACTAAAAAGGGATTGAAGATAGTCGGCTACAGAGGGGTTAAACAGCCTTTAACTAAAGCGGCAGCTGTAGATGTGTTAGCCACCGTTCAACATTATTTATCAACGGATAAAGTAACGTTGAAATTAAGGAGTAATATTTCCAAAGCAGCGATGCATATTATCTTCTTAATTGATAGCAGCGGGTCTATGGTGAAAGACCAGCAGATTGCATATATAAAAGGGTTGATAGCGGATACTATTGTTCATTATAAGGGCAAAAGGATCATGTATGCGGCTATAGCATTGAGCAATGGGGGAGCGCAATTATTATCACCTTTTACTTTGGATACGGAGCTGGTGATACAGACGATAGCGTCGCTTAGATCTGGTGGTAAGACGAATATGAAAGCGGGGTTTGCTATTGTTCATGAATTAATAAAATCTGATACTCATTTGTATGTTTTTACAGATGGAAAGATCAATACAGGTACATTTGAAGAAACTGTATCTTACTATAAAACTTATTTAAAACAGGTGAAAGAGGCAATAGTGGTTGATAATGACAGCGGATTTATTCAGCTAGGATTATCTCAAAAGTTAGCTACTGCGATTGGTGCAAAGTATAATCATATAAACAGATGATCCATTACATATCAGGCGGACAAAGATCCGGTAAAACCAATTACGCATTACAGCTGGCGAAATCGCTATCTGATAAACCTGTATACCTGGCCACTTCAAGGATCTGGGATGAAGGGCATAAAGCCCGGATAGAAAGGCATAAAAGTGAAAGGGATACATCCTGGGAAAATATAGAAGAAGAAAAGGAGTTGAGTAAACTTTCTCTTTCCAATAAGACGGTTGTGCTGGATTGTGTAACCTTATGGCTGACCAACTTCTTTACAGATACTAATTATGATCTCGCTGTTTCTCTTCATGAAGCAAAGCAGGAGTTTGATGCATTTATCAAACAGGACATGCAACTGATCATTATTTCTAATGAAATAGGTATGGGTATTCATGCATCTACAGATATGGGCCGTAAATTCACGGACCTGCAGGGATGGATGAATCAATATATTGCACAAAAAGCAGATAGCGCTACTTTTATGGTATCTGGTATTCCGGTTAAAATTAAATAGACTTCATGCAGACTTTCAACATTCAGCCTGTTAATAGTAATACAGCAGCCGCATTAACACATAAGATTAACTATAAGACCAAGCCACTTGGCGCGCTGGGACTGTTAGAGAAGATTGCTTTACAGATTGGTTCTATACAGGGGACTTTAACGCCTGCGTTGCATCATCCTGCCATTATTGTATTTGCAGGGGATCATGGCATCGTGAAAGAAGGTGTGAGTCCTTACCCGCAGGAGGTCACCTATCAGATGGTGTTTAACTTTTTACAGGGTGGCGCAGCCATTAATGTATTCTCGCGTCAGAATGGAATTGCTATACATGTAGTGGATGCAGGCGTGAATTTTGATTTTGAAGCACATCGTGATCTGATTCATGCAAAGGTGGGCCATGGTACTAAAAGTTATCTGACAGCAGAGGCGATGACAGCCACTGAATGTAGTACAGCTATTGATAAAGGTGCAGTTATTGTGAATGGTATTTATGCGGAAGGATGTAATGTGATGGGCTTTGGAGAGATGGGTATAGGTAATACTTCCTCTGCAGCAATTATTATGAGCCTGTTGTGCGAGCTGCCTCTGGAACAGTGTATTGGCAGAGGTACCGGGTTAAATGATGAAGGGATGAAGAAGAAACATGCTGTGCTGGCAGCGGCGATGGCGCATCATGCTAATATTGAGAAGACGCCTTTTAATATATTGAAGACCTTTGGTGGTTTTGAGATAGCGATGATATGCGGTGCGATGTTAAAAGCGGCGGAACTGAAGATGATTATTTTAGTGGACGGGTTTATTACTACGGCTGCATTGCTGGTGGCTGCGGGGATTGATAAACACGTACTGGATTATTGTATTTTCTGTCATCAGTCGGATGAACAGGGGCATGCGTTAATGCTGCAAAAGCTGAAAGCAGAACCGGTGCTGCAGCTGGGGATGAGATTGGGTGAAGGCACTGGTGCGGCGGTGGCTTATCCTGTGATAAAAGCGGCAGTGACTTTTTTAAATGAAATGGCCAGTTTTGAATCTGCTGGTGTATCTAATAAAGCATGATTAAAAAAGAAATACGCGTATTCCTGACGGCTTTGATGTTCTTTACAAGAATACCTGTGCCTAAGAATTTAGGGGTGGCGGATCTGAATATATCCAGTCGCTATTTTCCTTTGGTAGGGATTATAGTGGGATTGATAGGTGCGCTGATTTTTTATGGCGCTGATTTTCTTTTTAAAGATACCTGGATTGCGGCGTTTCTTTCTTTAGGCGCTACACTGTTGGTCACCGGAGCTTTTCATGAAGATGGGTTAGCTGATGTGGCAGATGGTTTTGGCGGTGGCTGGGCCAAAGAGCGGATACTGGAAATTATGAAGGATTCAAGAGTAGGTGCTTATGGGGTGATTGCATTGATTGTAGTAATTGGATTAAAGGTTACGCTTGTTACTAAATTAACGGATACACTTATATTGTATGTGGCCGGGCATTCAGTAAGCAGGATTATGCCGGTGTTCTTTTTACGGTTTATGCATTATTCACGTGAAGATGATCAGTCTAAAATAAAACCATTAGCTACGCAGATTAGCTGGTGGGGGTTGTTTATAGCTATAATAACAGGGTTATTACCACTCGTTATTGCGGTATTGGTATATCACTTTAACGTGTATCTGTTCTTAAGTTTAATCCCCTGTGGGTTATTAACGCTTTATCTGGCCTGGTATTTTAAGAAATGGATTGGTGGATATACAGGAGATTGTTTAGGCGCTACACAGCAATTGAATGAAGTGGTGTTTTATTTATCAATGCTGGGGTTATGGAGATTTCTTTTATAAGACATATTAAGCCTTCTATAGCAGCGGGTATCTGTTACGGGCAACTGGACGTACCTGTTCCTGATGAATCTTATCAGCATATTATAAGTGCTGATGTAGTGTATAGTAGTCCGTTAGTAAGGTGTACCGCATTAGCAAAGCAATTGTCCCCCTCTCCCATTACTGATCCCCGTTTAATGGAACTACATTTCGGAGACTGGGAAGGAAAGAAATGGGATGAGATTGATGAAGCAGCATTACAGGTATGGGGAGACGATTATATCAATTTATCTCCTCCCAACGGAGAATCATTAATGGAGTTGTTAGAAAGATTAAGAGCGTTTATTGATGAGGTAACATCATCCTCTTATAAAAAAATAATTATTGTAACACATGCGGGGATTATCCGCTGTGCCATGCATTTATTCAATAATATTCCTTTACATCAGATCATGATGGAAAAGGTAGATTTTGGTGGAATTTATACTTTTAAGCTATGAAAATATATACTAAAAAAGGAGATAAAGGTACTACGGCATTATTTGGCGGAAGTCGTGTAGACAAAGACGATGTACGGGTAAACTGTTATGGTACGCTGGATGAAGTGAACTCTACTATTGGCCTGTTACGAGCTAAGTTAGGTAATGAGCATGAATGGCAGCCTAAGCTGATGAAGATCCAGAAAGATATGATGGATATGATGTCTCATCTGGCCCGTCCCTCTGATTGTAAAAAGGAAAATCCTAATCCGAAACCAGTAGATGGTGCAGAGTTCTGCGAACAGTGGATAGATGAATTGGAAGCAGCAATGACCAGTAAATCAGATTACTTCTTATTACCTGGTGGTAATGAAATATCTGCCCTGTGTCATGTGGTACGTACACAGATGCGCCGAGGAGAACGACTGCTGGTAACGCTGATGAAAGCAGATACAGTAGATGATTATATCGCCGCTTATATCAACCGTTTGTCTGACCTGTTTTTTATATTAGGCCGTGCAGAAATGGACAAAGCCGGTGTAGCAGAAGAGAAATGGCAGTTGTTTTTATATAAGAAGAAGAATATTACACAATAATCACTTCTATACCCAGGTTTTCCAGTTCATGGATCATGGTCTGACTGACGCCATTGTCTGTGATGATCTGGTCTATATCGTTTAAAGGGCAGATTTTCCCGAATCCCCGGCGACCAAATTTAGAGGAATCAGTGAGGATGATCGTTTTTTGTGCGGTACGGATCATGGCTTTATTCAGCAGGGCTTCCATCATATTTGAAGTGGTACAGCCCTGCTCCAGGTCTATCCCATCTACCCCTAAAAAAAGCTTGCTACAGGTAAAATTGTCCAGGATGCCTTCTGCATAATTACCGGTAACGGACGTAGACGTTTTACGTACGACCCCTCCCAATTGTACAATTTCAATATTTACTTTGTCCAGTAACGACATGGAGATGTTCATGGCAGAGGTGAGTACGGTGAGCTTCAAATCTGCCGGAATGGCCTTTGCCAGCTGTAATACGGTAGTTCCGGAGCCTATAATAATGGCATCATCCTGCTCAATCATCTCCGCAGCTCTCTTACCTATACGAAATTTTTGCTCAGCTAAAATATTTTCCTTTTCCAGGACACTTCTATCTTTGCTGTAGGGATTAGCCCTGCTGATATTTCCATGTGTGCGAAACAACAGTTTTTTGTCCTCCAGGATCTTTAAATCCTTCCTGATAGTGACTGCAGACACGTCAAGAGCATCAAACAGATCAGCTACCCGAACATTCCCTTCCGATTCTAACCTTTCCAATATGTAAGCGTGACGCTGTGACATGGATTCGAACTTCATACTTTTCTTTATATATAACGTGTTTTTGGGCAAAATGACTTTTGAACAATACTACAACGTTAATGCTTTCTTAAAAGATAAGCAAAACAAAGAAAAATTTGGTAATAATAACAAAACGAAACATATTTACATAACAAAAGGAAACTAAAAGAAACTTTCGATTGGTTTAAATTACTTATTATTTATGGACAGATCGCAGTTATTAGAGAATCTATCAACCACCACCGAATGGGACGTGATCATTATCGGAGGGGGGGCTACCGGACTGGGAATAGCCATGGACGCAGCCACCCGCAATTATAAAACCCTTTTAGTTGAACAGGCAGACTTTGCCAAAGGAACTTCCAGCAAGGCCACCAAACTGGTACACGGCGGGGTCCGCTACCTGGCACAGGGGGATCTGGGACTGGTAAAAGAAGCCTTACATGAAAGAGGGTTATTACTGAAGAATGCTCCTCACCTGACCGTAAACGAAACTTTCGTTATACCCAATTATACCTGGTTTAATGTATTGAAATATACAATCGGACTTAAATTTTATGATCTTTTATCAGGTAAGCTCAGTTTAGGTCCTTCTAAATATATCAGTAAAAAACAAACTATTTCCGACCTGCCTACCATTAAACAGGAAGGCTTAAAAGGTGGTGTAACATACCATGATGGCCAGTTTGACGATTCCCGACTGGCCATGAACATTGCCCAGACGGCATTGGAAAACGGCGCTACCGTACTGAACTATGTAAAGGTAGAAACCTTAGTAAAAGATAACAATTCGAAAGTTGTCGGGATTATCGCGAAAGATGTCGAAACCGGGGTTTCTTATAAAGCAACCGGCAAAGTAGTGATCAATGCGACCGGGGTGTATGTTGATAATGTGTTACATATGGACAGGCCCGATGCGCCTCATATGGTAAGGCCGAGCCAGGGTGTGCATCTTGTTCTCGACCCCTCTTTCCTGCCCGGTGAATATGCCCTGATGATCCCTGAAACTTCTGATGGAAGGGTATTGTTTGCAGTGCCCTGGCATGATAAGATCATTGTGGGTACTACAGATACGCTGCGTGATCATCCTGAGCTGGAACCACATGCGCTGGAAGAAGAGATAGAATTTATCCTCACTACAGCGGGTAATTATCTTACTAAAAAGCCTACACGTTCCGATGTACTGGCGATGTTTGCCGGGTTAAGGCCATTGGCAGCACCACAGGGAGAAGGGGCTAAAACGAAAGAAATCTCACGTAGTCATAAAATCATTGTTGCTGCTTCCGGGTTAATTACCATTACAGGTGGTAAATGGACCACTTTCAGGCGCATGGCGCAGGATACGGTGCAAAAAGCAATTGAGATGGGTGTATTGCCCAATAAGCCTTGTGCTACGGAGCAATTACACATCCACGGTTATTCCGATATCCCTCATACAGATCCTTTATACTTCTACGGGTCTGATCTTGCCGGGATTAAAAAACTGATTGAAGCGAATCCTTCCCTCGGAGAAAAGCTTCATCCACAATATCCATATACCAAAGCACTGGTAATATGGGCCGTTAAGAACGAATATGCCAGAAAGGTGGAAGATGTGCTGGGACGCCGCTTCCGTCTTTTATTCCTCGATGCCCGTGCAGCTGTTGCTGCGGCTCCTGCCGTTGCGAAGATCATGGCGGAGGAATTAGGACGGGATGCATCCTGGATACAAAATGAAATCACTGAATTCACCCAACTAGCCCAAGGATATACGTTAAACTAATCACATAAAAGAATTCCATATGAACACAACAGAAAAGTTCATTCTTGCCCTGGATCAGGGTACTACCTCTTCACGTGCTATCATTTTTAACCATGCAGGCGAAATCGTAGCCGTTGCACAGAAACCGTTTGAACAGATTTTCCCGCAGCCGGGATGGGTAGAGCATGATGCCAATGAGATCTGGTATAGCCAGTCGTCCGTAGCTGCGGAAGTAGTGGCTAAAGCAGACCTTAACGGGACGAACATCGCAGCAATAGGTATTACCAATCAGCGTGAAACGACTGTCGTGTGGGACAGGGCCACGGGTATTCCTGTTTACAATGCTATCGTGTGGCAGGACAGACGTACTGCTAAATACTGTGATGAGCTGAAAGAGAAAGGTCATTCTGATATGATCAAACAGAAAACCGGTCTTGTTATAGATGCTTACTTCTCCGGCACTAAAGTAAAATGGATCTTAGATAACGTAAAAGGTGCAAGAGAAAAAGCAGAAAGAGGTGAGTTATGTTTTGGTACGATCGACAGCTGGCTGATATGGAAGTTTACCCGTAATGACATGCACATTACCGATGTGACTAACGCCTGCCGTACCCTACTCTTCAACATACATACCATGCAGTGGGATAAAGAACTGCTGGAGCTGCTGACCATTCCGGAAAGCATGCTGCCTGAAGTAAGACAAAGCAGTGAGGTATATGGCAATACTGCCACTACCCTCTTCGCTACAAAAATTCCTATTGCAGGTATTGCCGGTGATCAGCAGGCAGCACTGTTCGGACAGATGTGCGTGGAAGAAGGGATGGCCAAAAACACTTATGGTACAGGATGTTTTATGCTGATGAATACCGGTAATAAAGCGGTTGCTTCCAAGAATAATCTGCTGACCACTGTTGCATGGAAGATCAATGGAGAAGTGACGTATGCGCTGGAAGGCAGTGTATTTGTAGGCGGTGCAGCGATACAATGGCTGCGTGACGGATTAGGTATTATCAAAACTGCCGCAGAGAGTGAAACACTGTCCGCTTCTGTTGAAGATAATGGCGGGGTATACTTTGTGCCGGCATTAACAGGCCTTGGCGCTCCTTACTGGGACCAATATGCCCGTGGTGCTATCTTAGGTATTACCCGTGGTACAACGTCTGCACATATTGCCCGTGCAGCGCTGGAAGGTATTGCATTCCAGGTGTATGATCTGTTGACCAGTATGGAATCTGATTCCGGTAAACAATCTTCAGAACTGAGAGTAGATGGTGGCGCTGTTGCTAATAATGCATTGATGCAGTTCCAGGCGGATATTTTCGGCAGTTCAGTGATTCGTCCGAAGATACTGGAAACAACCGCATTGGGAGCCGCTTATCTCGCAGGACTGGCAGTAGGTTACTGGTCCGGGATAGATGAGTTGAAAAAGCAGTGGGCAGTTGAAAGAAAGTTTGAACCAGCGATGGACAAAAAGGAAACGGAGAAATTACTTCGTTTCTGGAAAAAGGCAGTAGAAAGAACAAGAGGATGGTCTGAAGAATAAATTTCACGTTTCTTTTCTGCCAACTTAATTACAATTTCAAATCATTTATCATGACACCCTTCATCGCAGAAATAATTGGCACCGCCGTAATGATATTGCTCGGCAATGGCGTAGTAGCTAATGTAGTTTTGAAAGACACAAAAGGAAATAATGGCGGCTGGATCGTTATTACCACTGCATGGGCTTTTGCCGTATTCGTAGGCGTTCTTATTGCCGGCCCGTACAGTGGGGCGCATCTAAACCCGGCAGTAACGCTGTCACTGGCCATCGCCGGAAAGTTCCCCTGGGCAGATGTACCCACATACATTGCCGGAGAGTTTATAGGCGCTATGACAGGAGCCTTCTTTGTATGGGTATTTTATAAAGATCATTTTGACCGTACCGAAGATGGTGGCGCTAAAATGGCTGCATTTTGTACCGCTCCTGCTATCAGGAACCTGACGAATAATTTCATCAGTGAAGTGATTGGTACTTTTGTACTCATCATCAGTATCTTTTACATTACCGGAGCCGAAATAACAGGCAATCATCAGCCTGTAGGACTGGGTTCTATTGGTGCATTACCGGTGTCCATCGTAGTATGGGTGATTGGTCTTGCATTGGGCGGAACCACGGGTTATGCCATCAACCCCGCCAGGGATCTTGGTCCGAGGATTATACATGCAATACTGCCTATTAAACAAAAGGCCGGCAGCGACTGGGGTTATGCCTGGATACCGGTGGTGGCTCCGGTGGTAGGAGCCAGTCTGGCAGCCGTTGTATATCTGTTTCTTCTAAAATAATAAAGTCATGAAAACATTCGTAAATGCAAGCCTCCTGGCTGCATGCCTGGCAATCTATTGCCTGAACGCAAGCGCACAAGGAGCCGTAAACGACACTATTCCAACAAAGAAATACCAGCCATTCAGTATGAATCTTCAGGTAAGAAATCTGTATATATGGCGTGGTTTTAAAGTCTCCAATTCTCCTATTACAGATGTGAATATGCATTATACTACCAAGGATGGCCACTTCGAAGCGGGCTTCTGGGGTGGAGCAAGTTTTACCGGGGATTACAAGGAGTTTGATTATTACGTTCAATATACCAACAAGAATTTCAATGTGTCTGTGTGGGATGTCAATAACTTCAGTGATTTTCCGAATGCTAATATCTTTGATTACAGCAAGACAACGACTTCCCATTTTGTTGATGTTCGTCTGAATTATAAGATCCCGATGAAGTTACCACTGACGGTGAGCTGGAATACGATATTCCTGGGAAGGGATTATTATATCAATAAGAACGGGGATGCTCAGGCATCGTATTCACATTATGTGGAGCTGGACCAGACGTTGTATAGTGGGGATACTTATAATGTACATGTGTTTGTTGGTGGAGGATTTGCCTTTGGGCAGCAGCAGAATTTTTACGGAGAGCATCCTAATGTTGTGAATACAGGGTTTACTATGAACAGAGATTTAGTCTTGTTCAAGTATCATATACCATTATCTGCTACGGCGATGTTTAATCCGGAGAAGAAGTATGGTGCATTGCAGCTGGTTGCGAATATATTCTAATGTTCGCTTTCTATGAAGATGGTTTGTAAGCGTTCCAGCGTGGCGGGTTTTGGATCTTTCCACATGCCCCGCTGGACTGCTTCAAGCATTCTCTCCGACATATCTTTCAAAGCCCAGGGGTTTACTTCTTCTATAAATTTCCTGTTCTCTTCATTGAACAGATATTCCTGTGTGATGCCTTCATACATAAAATCATCTACGAGGTTGGTAGTGGCATCATAAGCAAACAGGTAGTCCATGGTAGCTGCCATCTCAAAAGCGCCTTTATATCCGTGCCTCTTTACCCCTTCTATCCATTTTGGATTTACTACTCTTGAGCGGTATACTTTCAGCAGCTCTTCTTTCAGTGTTTTTACTTTTGGATTTTCCGGGCGGGCATGGTCTCCGAAATAGATTTCAGGCTGTTCTCCTTTTACGGTTTGTACGGCGTTGGCCATACCACCCTGGAACTGGTAATAATCGTCTGAGTCCAGGATATCGTGTTCCCTGTTGTCCTGGTTATGCATCACTATCTGGATATCAGATAAACGCTTTTCAAATACTTCGTGAGCGGATTCTCCTATGCGGTCTGTTCCATAAGCGTAGCCGCTCCAGTTGATGTATACTTTTGCCAGGTCTTCTTTTGTCTGCCAGTTTTTCTCGTCTATCATGGCCTGTAATCCTGCACCGTAGGCACCAGGTTTGGATCCGAATACGCGGAATAAGGATCTTTTATGTGCTTTGTTTTCATCCAGTCCTTTCTCCAGCCATTCTTTCTTTTCCTGTAAGAAACGTTTTCTCACAGGGTTCTGATCTAATGGTTCATCGAGTTGTGCGATCCTTTCCACGACCGTGTTGAATAAGGAAATAACATCCGGGAAGGCGTCTCTGAAGAAGCCGGAGATCCTTAACATGACGTCTATACGCGGGCGCCTTAGTAAGATGAGGGGAATGATCTCAAAGTCGGATACGCGCCTGTTGGCAGCCTGCCAGATGGGTTTTACGCCCATTAGGGCAAATGCCTGGGCGATATCGTCTCCGCCGGTACGCATGGTGGATGTGCCCCATACGGAGAGGCCGATGGATTCCGGGTAGTCGCCGTGTTCCTGCAGGTATCTGTCGATGATTAAATTAGCGCTTTTAAGACCGAGGTTGTAGGCCGTTTGTGTAGGAATAGTACGAACGTCTACAGAGTAGAAATTACGCCCTGTAGGCAGTACATCTAACCTTCCACGGGTGGGTGCACCGGAGCTGCCGGAAGGCACGTAGTAGCCCTTTAAACCGGTTAATAAGTTGCTTATTTCATCGGTGGTGCGGCGGATTTTGTTTAGGGTGTTGGTAAAAGGATGAGGTTTATCACTGGTGATATATTTATTTACCATTTCCTTTGCCAGTAATTCCAGTTTTTCTACGGCATCCCCGTTTGTTCTGCAATCAGCAAATGATTCTTTGAATGGTTCTTCGTATTTACAGTTTAATGGATCAAAGGATAATCCATGTTCTTTAGCCAGAGACTGAGTGATGCCTAACTGGCCTGATACCGGTACGCGATGCAAGGCTATCAGTAAATCTGTCAGCTGTTCTCCTTCCGGTACTTTACCTAAGATATGCAGTCCGTCCCTTATCTGTGCTTCTTTTAATTCACAGAGATAACCATCCAGTTTAACGAGCAGTTCATCAATATCGTTTACAGATGATTGTAAATCTGTTTCGAGATTGGCTTCGCTGACCAGTTGTTTTATCTGGGCTTTGATACTGGAAGTCCTTTTAGGATCTATATTATAAGCCTCATAATATTCATCTATTAAATGTTCCAGCTTTGTTAAAGCCCCATACGTTTCCGCCCTTGTCATGGGGGGAATTAAATGGTCTATGATGACAGCATGGTTCCTTCTTTTAGCCTGTGTCCCTTCTCCCGGATCATTGACGATGAATGGGTAGAAGTGAGGAACAGGGTTTAGTAAAGCAGCCGGGAAACAGGTGTCTTTGCTTAACGCAACGCTTTTACCGGGCAGCCATTCTAAGTTACCATGTTTCCCTACATGTACTACGGCATCTGCGTTAAATACGTTGTTTACCCAGAAGTAGTAGGCTAAGTAAGCGTATGTAGGCGGCAGATCCGGTGAGTGATAGATTGCCTTTGCATCCAGGTTGTATCCGCGGGAAGGCTGAATACTGACGAAGATGTTACCCAGTAAAAATCCCGGGATGATAAATTCGTTGTTATTATAGTTGGGAGAATCTTCTATATTGCCCCATTGCTGTGTTACTTTTTGTTGTAATACAGGGGAAAGTTTCTGATAATATTTTTCGAAATCCTGTATGGAAATACTTACCTGGTAAGGTCTGTAGGTATCCATATCATTTGTTACGTAGTTTGTTATCAGTTGTATCAGTTCTGCACTATCCTTTGGGATAAATTCACCTACTTCATAAGCCTGTTGCTGCAATGCGTGTAAGATTTCAACGATGCTGGCAGGGGTATCGAGCCCTACCCCATTGGCTAAACGGCTATCCTTGTTGGGATAGTTGGGCATGATGAGCGCAATGTTCTTTTCGGCGTTTGTTTTATGTTTTAATGTTATCCAGCGGCGGGTGAATTCAAGGACTTCATCGCAGCCTTCCGGATGTGTACTGTATTTCAGGATATCAGAATCCGTAAGCGCATCTTTGCCTAAGGAAGATTTGAAAGAGACCGCAGTAGTAATGATACGACCGTCAATTTCCGGCAGGGCGATGTTCATAGCTACGTCTGTAGGCGTAAGGCCAAAGAGATTATCCTGCCATATTTCCTTTGTACAGGAAGCAAAGATAGCCTGTATAACAGGTGCGTTTATCTTCTGAAAGATGAAATTATCATCTTCTTCATTCAATGATTTTATAGAGAAACTGGTGGTATTGATGATCACATCAATAGTGCGTGTACCCTTGTTCGTGAGCAGGTCGTACAAGTCGTTACAGGTGTTCTGGTCCCGCAGATTATTGACAAAAGCAATAACAGGGTTAATACCTTTCAGGTTATCTGCAAGGTAATGTACCGGTTCCAGGTTATCTGCCAGATAATGAGTCTGGTAGACGAGAATAGCTACGTTTGGTAAGTTATTATCTGCCTGTTCCTCCTGTGTAATAATTCCTTTTTTTATATCGAAGAGGAAGAGGTCCGCAATACGTTGTACTGGTGCAAATGAGTATGGCTGATTGAAAATAGCATGGAAGATATATTTCAGGCAGTTGATAAGGTTCTGCTTCCCGCCGGCACACAGGTATTTCCAGACGGTATCAGCGATATTAGCTTCTACGGTAGAGCTGTTCAGCAGTTCTACATCCGGCGCATCATATCCCGGCAGGAATAATACGGGGATATGTTTTTGTTCGCAGATAATGCTGATAGTTTCGAACAGATATGGGTAGTAATTCCTGCCACCCAACAGGCGGCAAACGACCAGCTTCGCCTTTCCTATCACTTCCTCTACATACTTATCGATCGTTAGTTCCTGTTTAAGATAAACAAGATTGGCGATCCTTAAAGCAGGCATACCGGGTTGATAAATCTCCCGGTATGCATTATTCAGTGAGTGTATTTCTGTGTCAGCAGATGAAAGAAAAACGATATCACCGGGAGTTTGCTGAATATGGAAAACCCCTTCATCGTTGGGGTTCCAGCCTCCCGGAATAGTAGGAATTAAGTGCATTTAGTTTGCGGTGCTAACGGTTAGCCTTTCATTGATGATAACATCCAGGTTTTTCTCGTGCAGTTCATCACCGATGATAACCAGACTGGTTTTGCGGTTTTCGCCTTCTTTCCATTTACGGTCGAAGTAGTGTTCGAAACGGCTGGATACGCCCTGTAATACCATCCTCATAGGTTTGTTTTCTATGTTGATGAATCCTTTAACGCGGTAGATCTCATGTTCTTCGATCAGTTCTTTCAGCACTTCTACCAGGCTTTCAGGGGTATGTGGCGCGTGGATATCCACTACTACTGAATCTATATGATCATCGTGTTCGTGTTCCAGGCCGTTGGCATGGTCTTCTTCATGATGAGAATGACGGTTGTCCAGGTCGTTTTCCGCCTGTGCATTGATACCCAGCAGGATATCGGTGGCCAGTACACCGTTTGAAGCGGAGACCATCTTTACGTTTGGACGAACTTTATTAGCGATGATAGTTTTAACGGCATCGAATTCGGCATCGCCGATGAGGTCTTTTTTGGTCATCACTACCAGGTCTGCACATGACAGCTGGTCTTCGAATAACTCTTCGATAGGTGTTTCATGATCGAGGGAGTCGTCTGCCAGGCGTTGGGCCTGTACGCGTTCCCTGTCGCATATTTCACCGGTTGCCTGTCCTACGGCATCTACAACGGTAACCACAGCATCTACGGTGATCTGAGGTTTCAGTTCGGGCCAGTTAAAAGCGTGTAATAATGGTTTAGGCAGTGCCAGTCCGGATGTTTCGATGATGATATGGTCGATGGTATCTTTGCGTTCCATCAGTTTGAGCATTACGGGCAGGAATTCTTCCTGTACGGTGCAGCAAAGGCAGCCATTGCTCAGTTCCAGTACATCGTCTTCATTGGTGCAGCATGATTTCAGGATTTCTCCATCGATCCCCATTTCTCCAAATTCATTTACAATGACTGCCAGGCGGCGGCCATCAGCGTTTTGGATGAGATTGCGGATTAAGGTGGTTTTTCCTGAGCCTAAGAAACCGGTTATTATCGTTACGGGTATTTTATTTGCCATGGTCCTTTTTTATGAGGTGCTAAAATACATTATATTCTTAATTCTCAGTTTTTTTGTAAATTGAGTCTTAGAATTTATTCCCTATGGCAAAAGACCTTGATTACTCCAAATCCCGACAATCGTCTGACCGTTCAAATGCTCATAATACCTCTTCTGCAGGTATATCTTACCCTGCCGTGTCTCAAAGACAGGTAGAACAGACCGCAGCACAATTAGTTGCTGAAGAGGAAGAGCCTGTGGGCGCTGCGCAGTTAATGGAGAAACCGGAAGAAGAGACAGCGCAGTTAATGTCTGCTGCTACCGTACAGTTAGCAGAAGGGCTGGAAGAGGAAGAACCGGCACAGCTGAAAGCGAATAATACCAACCTGCCTGATAACCTGAAGAGCGGGGTGGAAAGCCTTTCCGGAGTATCTATGGATGATGTAAAAGTGCATTATAACTCTGATAAGCCTTCACAGTTGCAGGCGCTGGCATATGCACAGGGTTCGGATATACATATCGGCTCCGGGCAGGAGAAACATTTGCCTCATGAGGCGTGGCATGTTGCGCAGCAGAAACAGGGACGGGTGCAGGCGACTATGCAGATGAAGGAAGGGGTTCCGGTGAATGATGATCCGGCATTGGAGACAGAGGCGGATGTGATGGGCGCCAAGGCAATGAATGGTTGAGTTTTTCAGGGCTGATTCAGCCTGGTATTTGTAGAAATATATACCCCTTTTCTTATTTATAAGGCTCTCAGCCTGGTGTTTTACTATGCTTATCTGTAATGACTGTTAGCCTGGTCTTCGTATACCCCTACCCTCTTTTAACCCTTTATCATGAAAGGTATTTTATTGTTTGTACTCACAATAACTTTTCAGCCCCACTTAAAAGCACAGAAACCCGTTATAGACAGTTTTGCTATTCATCACTGGGTAAGCCTGGGAGATGATAATGCGGTTGCTATCAGTAATGATGGGCTTTATGTAGCTTATGTTATCCAAAATCAGCCTCTTTATAGTAATACCGTTGTTGTACAGGATATTGCCGGAACATGGAAAAAGGAATTTCCGGGAGCCTTGGCCGGCATCTTCTCTAAAGACAGTAAACAATATGTATTTATATCAAAAGATAGTCTTTGCTTCTTACCAGTAGGTGCTGAGCACCCCAGGATAGAGAAAGGGGTAACGGCTTATCAATACCCTTATCTGGCTAAAGGAGAATGGATCACCTGGTATAAGCGGGGTGAATTAATAGCGTACAACCTGCTTACGGGAAAGCAGCTACGATATCCATCAGTAAAAGATTATCTGCTTACCAGAAATGGGAAAGCGTTACTATTGAAAACAGCTGCCGGATTAGATCTAGTGAATTTATCTTCAGGAGAATTGAAACACATCTGCAATGATACTTTGGTTAATAACTATACTGTGGATGATTCCGGTACACAGATCGCTTTTATAATATCCGGTGAGTTATGGTATTATAAAACCGGGATGGATAAAGCGGTGCTGAAAGCTGCCGGTAGGCAGTCCGGGTTAATAATAGAAGGTCAACCATCATTTAGCGATAATAATCGCTATATATTTTTTCAATTAAATCCCCCTGCAATACCAGCGCCTAAACCTGATGCTGTAAAGCTGGACGTATGGAGTTATCATGATGCTATTTTACAATCTCTTCAATTATATGAACCACGTCCTTTAACTTATGATGCTGTTATCAGTACTGATAATAATCGTGTAATCCGGCTGCAATTTGATGATGAAATATCTAAGATGCCACCGGTAAGCGATTATATGTTATACGGTAAAAATACTGCTGGTGACAGGTTCTGGCTGAGTCAGGCGGATAGTAACTGGCTGGTATCTTTAAAGGACGGCTCCAGGAAATTGTTGGCTACTAATGAAGGAGTGTTATTCAGGACCTCTCCTGATGGCAATTATCTGTTGTATTTCGATAAGAAAAATTACTTCAGTTATGATCTGAGGAGTGGCCGTTTGAGGAATATATCAGCATCTATACCATCTGGGAGTTTATTAATACACGATGAATACAAACGTCCTGTAGAGGAAGTACCTTATCCGTTGGAGATAGCAGCCTGGTTACCGGCAGATACAGGCGTACTCGTATATGACAACTATGATATCTGGCAGCTGGATATTACCGGCAGGAAGGCGCCTATAAATATTACAAATGGTTATGGCAAAGCTCATCATATCAAATTAAAACTGGCTGCTGATGGTGAGTATATTTTATTGGCGGATAGTCGTTCTTTATTGTTAGCTGCTTATAATACGGTTAATAAACAGAATGGTTTTTATCGCACTACAGGGAAAGACCCCGTATTGCTTATAATGGGGCCTTATGTATATGATCTCTGGGGCCGTAATATGTATGCAATCAATGATCATGACTTTGATAAGGGTATGAAGCCGCTGAAAGCGGAGCATGCGGATGTATGGGTGGTTAAAAGGCAAAGTACTGCTGAAGCTCCTAATTATTTTACTACATCAGATTTTAAAAATTATACGGCTTTAACGGATCTTCATCCTCAGACATCTTATAACTGGTTAACTGCTGAACTGGTTAGTTTTAAACAATTAGATGGAACTGTTAGTCAGGGTGTGTTATATAAACCAGAGAACTTTGATCCTCATAAAAAATATCCTGTTTTGTTTAATTACTATGAGCAAATGTCTCATCGCTTATATCAGTATCCTACACCAAATTTTACAAGGCATAATATAGATGTAGCATGGTTTGTTAGTCATGGGTATCTGGTGTTTACACCGGACATTTATTTCACAGCAGAAAGAACAGGTAAGAGCGCGTTGAATACTGTAGCGGGGGGTGCTATTCATCTAAGTAAATTACCTTACATCGATGCTTTTAGAATGGGCATTAATGGCCATAGTAGTGGTGGTTTCCTGACTAATTATATTATTACGCATACTGCCCTCTTTGCGGCTGCAATTGAAGGAGCAGGCCCAAGTGATATGATAAGTTCTGCATTGCAGTTGTCGGCAGGCAGGAGCCGTCTAAGCAGCACAGACCAGGCAAAAGGGATTCTTTGGAAACATAAGGATTTATGGCTGGAAGAATCTCCTGTTATGCATGCAGATAAAGTGACTACACCTCTTATTATCTTTCATAGTAAAGCGGATAGCGCCGTTCCATGGGAACAGGCTGTGGAATTATTTATAGCGCTACGCAGGTTAAATAAGAAAGTGTGGATGCTGCAGTATGATAAAGGTAATCATGGATTATGGAATAGTGATTGTGAGGATTATACTATCCGGATAACCCAGTTTTTCGATCATTATTTAAAAGGGGCTTTGCCACCTGTGTGGATGACACAGGGTATACCGGCAAGATTGAAAGGCGTTGAAATGAGGTATGAGTTGGATACAAGTGGGAAACAACCGTAATAAAAAGGCTGTTTCTCCCGAAGAAAACAGCCTTTTAGTTGTTAAGAAGCTTATTTAATTTTTATTCTGGCGATTGCGGCATAGTCTTAACTGGTGTTGGACATAATGTCTGATTACAATCTACGTTAGTGACGGTAGTATAACAGACATTAGGTGTACCTATAGTAGTTTTTGCAAGTACAGATGTAATACAAAAACGTACAGGCGTGCAAGTTCCATTTACCATAGCAATAGTACAAAAACGAGTAGTTCTTTTCGTTGCTTTAAAAGCAAAAACACCACCGATTACACCCAGAATAATAATTACAGATAATAAGATTTTTACCTTGTTCATAAAATAAATTTTTAGTTAGAAAAAATAGATGATTCCTTTCACTCCAGTACAATTGCTACTGGCGTTGGACAATATGTATCCTTGCAAGCTGTACTGATAATGGTAGTATAACAAGCATTAGGTAAACCGAGTCTAAATTTAACTGCTACAGCTGTATCACAAGAACGCATGGACGGACAAGTTCCATTTAACATGGATATAGTACAGATAACCGTATCCCTTTTCGTTGTTTTAAAAGCAAAAATACCCCCGACTGTACTCAAAATAATAATTACAGATAATAGGATTTTTACCTTGTTCATAATGTAAACACTTTTTGAATTCAAAAAGCTAAATTTTAATGAAGTAAAATGCCTACTCTTTTATGAAGGTTTTCGGCACGTCCTTTACGCACGGATAAGTATCCGCATATAATTTAAATAAGATCAAATGGTATATATAAACGTGAGAGTATGCCCGTCCTGAGTAAAGAGCAGTGAGACTTTATTTCGAAGAAAGACAAAGGTAATTTGTCATTGAACAGTGTTTAACCGGTATTAACAATCCTTTAGGCAAGCTGGTACTTTATTTATCTTCCAAAGCGGGAAAATGTCCAAATTAGGGGGAATACTTCGTTACTAAATTAAGTATAAATATCCTGATTTTTATAGCTGTCATCACACTATTACTTTTGCACCGCTACATAATAACAGAGCGGCTGTATCAAAGATTGATACAGCCGCTCTGTCTTAACTAAAATATTTATTTTAGAATGTACGTTTCTCCGGCAATGTATATTTCCTACCCTGGTTAATCCTTATGAGGTAACTCATCAAAGGGTTAAAGTAATCTACCATCGCTTTTGCACTCATATCACTATGAATGGATTTTTGTTGTAACTCACGCCAGTCAACACTTGCTCCCGGGCTCATTACCTTGTACAGAAAATCTCCTACTGCTTTATTACCCCAGTAGTTTGTAGCATGCGGGTTCTGATGTAAGATACTATCCGCAATGTAAGTATGGAACTGGAAGACCAGCACATTAGCTATAGAATAGTCATAGTATTGAGCAGGGTCATCATTGATATGTGTTTTAGTGGCAGCATCGCAATATTCCTCTCCACGGGGAGAAGAAGGAACGATCCCCTGGTATTCTTTTACAAGCTCCCACCAACGTTTGTTATACTGATCTTTAGGTAATTTCTTTGCATACAGATTATATTCGAACTCCGTCATTACACCACTCCCCCATGGAATGTTTACAATGTAACTTAAGGCCTCTTTTAAGAGCTTTAAAGTATCATTGGTAGGTATATTCTTTTTGATCATCCCCAGATTCTCCAGGAAAGGCTTTTGCAGAGAAGCCAATCCCATCATTGTACCAAATGCTTCATGATAACCTCTGTTCGCACCAGCACGTAAAATCACAGGAATATCAGGATTGGAATATGACAGGAAATAATAGATATGCCCGAATTCATGTAACACGGTACTCCAGTATTCTGTAGTGGGTGTAACACTTTCTAATGAGCGTACATCATGATTAAGGTCCATATGCCATGCAGAAGCATGGTTGTTCTTAGTGAAAGGAGAATCAACAGGAACAGGGTACAGACTGCTTTTAGTCCAGAAGGTAGCGGGTAGTGAACCAAAGCCAATACTTTTATAGAAGTTCTCACTCTCATGCGCCATCCATTCAGCACCATGACTTTTTAACACAGAATCGATGCTGAGTCCTTTTACATCAACGAGTGTGGACCAGTCCTGTCCCCAGCGATTAGGCAACCATTCAGCAGGGATGTAATCAGGCACGGGTTGTTTATATTTTGTAGCCAGTTCATAGCGTGCCCAGGTATGTAATTCGCGGTACAGCGGCCATACTTCTGTAATGAACTGATGCGTTAACTGAATAACTTCATCCTCTCCCATTCCATATTCTCGGGCATTATAATCGAAGAAGTCTTTATATCCCAATGGTGTCACAGAAGCATTACGCAGGTATTGCAGGGAGTCTAATCCATCCTTTAATACTTTACCTACTTCTTTACTGGCTTCCCATGTTTTAAGGCGCTTTTTAATATCTGTAGAAGATTCCAGGATAGCATCGATATCACCGGTAGTGACAGGTTTGCCATCAATACTATATTTAAATCCGAATAAAAGGGAAGTCTGTTTATTATTGGCCTCAATACGCCGGTCTACGATACCCTCTGCAACAGCAGGATTGTTCCCCGCGTTAAAGAGAATGACTTCGAACTGCTTTATCTGTAAGGGCGTCAGCGGGTCTTTTATAGCCAGGTATTTCTTAGCTGAATCGATATTCGCCTTGCTACCGGTAAATTGCGCTATCTCTTTATCTGCCGCATCTGCTAATTTGCCGGTGATGGTATCTCCTTTTACTATACGTGTATTCAACTTCCATTGGGCCTCGTTTTGCGCGATGACTAATTCCTGGTACTTTTGGTTGTAACTGTCCAGGTAGGCCTGAGCCTGCTGCTTTGTCAGTTCCTTATTCTTAGTAGTAGGATTGTTCATACATGACGTAGCCAGTAAAAGAATAACGATGGGAATGCGATTCATATGGGAATGTTTAGAGCTTCTAAATTTAATATTATTTTATCCCAGTGCCAATAATACTATTCCGACAAGGATAATACCGGCCGCAATAAACCTTTTCAGGCTATCCTTCTCCTTCAGGAGATTCACCCCAAAGAATACCCCGAAAACGATACTCAGCTCCCTTACGGGGGCCACGTAAGTGATAGGTGTTGTTTTCATGGCGATTAATATCAGCAGATAAGACAGGGGCTGAAAAACGGAAATGGCCAGTACCTGTTTCCAATGTGTTCTTACTTCCAGCTTTACTTCTGCGTGTTTTTTAATCACAACAGGTATCAATAATACCAGGGGAAGAATGATAGAGGCAAAGGTGATAAAAATAGCGGATACATGATTTTCTACTACTGCTGCCCTGTCCCATAACGTATAAGCAGCAATGAAAGCCCCTGTGAGCAAACCGTAATTAAGTCCTTTCATCACCGCAGTATCCTTCCCTATTTTAAAGCCGGTCATGATAACTACACCGGCAATAATCAGGAAGATACCTGCAAAAGCTACGATGCCGGGTCTTTCCCCGAAAAGCATAATAGCGCCGGCCACGGAGAATAATGGTCCGGCCCCTCTGGCTACCGGGTATACAACAGAAAGATCTGCCTTGCGGTAGCCTATTTGTAGCGCAACGAAATAAAGCAGGTGTAAAACAGCGCTGACAAGAGCAATTCCCAGCATGCCGGAAGCATAAGTGAGATGCTCTTTGCGGAGTTGAAAAATAACTACGGGGAGATATAATACTGCGGAGAAAAGAGATATCAGCCAGAAAAAAGGTAATCCACCATTCACCTGTTTGGTGATGAGATTCCATATGGCATGTAATAGGGCCGCAACTATAACTAAGATTAACGCGGAAGCTGTCATAGGAATTAAGGTAGGATTTTTCTATGAATTTATTAATGTTGCCACATCTAATAAATAATTTTATAAAAGAACGAATATTCATTTATATTTGCAATTATTATGAGAGTACTGAACGAAGCAAAGAAAGAAATGGTAAGAGATACCGCCTTACAAATGATTGTTGAAGAAGGCTTCAAGGGGATGAGTATGCAGAAGCTGGCGAAAGCTGCGGATATATCTCCCGCCACTATTTATATCTATTATAAGGACAGGGAAGATTTGCTGAATCAGTTGTATTTATTTGTTTTCAACACCTCTAATATGGCTGCGCTGGAGAACTTCTCTGCGGATATGTCTTTCCATGAGGGAATGAAGACTTTATGGCTGAACCGTTTCAATTATTTTACGGCTAATCCTTATCATTCATTTTTTCTGGAACAGTTTATTAATTCTCCGTTAATCACAGTAGCAGCGGAACTGGAGGATAATACTTACCGTACCAAGATGAAGTTATTCTATAGTAACGCGGTAAAAAATGGAGAGGTAAAGAAACTGGATATTGAAATTTACTGGTCAATTGCTTTCGCGCCACTTTATCAGCTGATTAAATTCCATCTGCAGAAAGGGCGGCATCCGGATAAACCCAAAGGAATCACTAAAAACAAAGTTTTACAATGCCTTGAAATGGTATTAAAATCGTTACAACCATGAAACTAAACCATGTTAATTTAAGCGTACAGGATGTGCCTGCTGCACGTTCCTTCTTTGAACAGTATATGAAATTCACGCCTGCCGACAGCAAGCCTAATGATACCTTGTCTGTATTAAACGGTACAGATGGATTTGTGCTGGTACTGATGAATGAAAGCCTTAACAAAGAAGGCAACACCTCCTACCCTGATGCATTTCATGTAGGCTTTTACCTGGGAGAAGAAGCTGAGGTCATCTCTCTGTATGAGGAATTGCAGAAAGGTGGAATCACCGTGGAACAAGAGCCACAAAGAATCAGAAAAACCTTTGGTTTTTATTTTTATCTCCAGAATGTTTTAATAGAAATAGCGGCATAGGCAATGCCGCTATTTTTTAATATTTCCCTGGATGCAATTTGTGATAAGTTAGATAAGAGATCAACAGTACCACGAACATGATAATCGGAGACAGGATCATAGGGGTAAATCCATCTACAGCTGTATTCCCGATCGCGGCAGAGATGAAATCGATACCGAAGGCCACGTATGTCCACTCTTTGAGTCGTTTCGGGAAGAATGGCAATATCAGGATAATCCCTCCTATAAATTTACCGATACCCAGTTCCCAGTGAAACCACATTGGCAAGCCAAGATGTTTTGTTCCCTCTAATGCCATCTGGCTATTCAGAAAGAAAATACCGGGTAAAATAAATGCTGCCAGTAATCCTGTGGTGATCCAGTAAACGATTTTGTTCTTTTTGTTATTTTCCATGTTTATCAGATTTTACTATGTACGAAATTAAGGGGTATTCTGATGGAAGATGCTGTGTAAATACGACAAAAGAGGAGGTTGATTGCGACAAAAAACCCTTACAGCCTTTTGCTGTAAGGGTATCTATATTACCTATATATTGTTTAATTAAAGGCTGGGAACGTTGAAATGCGTATAGGAAGTAAAGCCTAAAAACGTATTGTCAGAAGTTACACCAAGAGGATCCTGTAATTCTCTTAAATATTTCAGGTTGCTGGTCTTTAAATGATTATAAGCTACTTCTGTACCCGGGAATACTGTGCTTGAGGTAGTACAGTAGTTACATCCGGTGGTTCGTGCGTAAGCGGCTCTCATAAAATCATATCCTTTGCTGATCCTGTTTCCGTTGATTGTCCACAGAGTGCTGTCGCCCTGTATTTTTGCCAGTTCTGCTGCATATGCAACAGCGGTTAATGAATACTGATAGTGAACGCAGTCTTCTCTGTCGCACAGTTCCGGACAGGTACCATCTGCTGCAATCACGTCATTCAGATTTGCCAGCAGTAAGTTGTAACCATTCTGATAAACAGTGGCACTGTTTAAGAAAATTCCGATGGCCATTTTTGCATAACCAGCAGAAACATCCCAGTTATTGCTATAGTCGGGAATGATATTGATATAGTTGTTCTTCACGTTATTCAGGTAGTTGGAGAACTGTGCAATATCAGCATCAGACCAGCCAGCACCTACTCCGTTTACTTTGTAGTAACGGATGATTTCAGCAGCAGCTACGAAACTTGGAGTGGTCCATGAAGCTTCCAGTGACGGCTGATAAGCGTTGGTTGATGAGTTTAAAAGTGCATAGTTCTGGAACGTATAAGACCATCCGTTTAAGATACCAATAGCCTGCTGGGCATAGGTAGCGTTACCGGTTTTAGTCCAACGTAATGCCAGGGCATACACTAACTCTGCATCCTTCCTGATCTGTGATTTAGAAGGAGATGATGCACCGTTTGATCCTACTACTACGGTTGCATAAAATGAAGTTGGATAATCATGGCTGTTGATATAATCAAGCACTTTCTGATAAGAAGCCAGACGGGTTACGTCACCACCGTTAGTTTCGGCGGCTACCTGTTCCAGGCTTGCCTGTGTGTTTAATACACCGGGATGTACGAAGGTGGTAATTGCTGCGGCACTTGCAGCTGCTACGGACTTGTCGGCCAGAGGGAGTGTTGTTTTCATCTCAGGCTTGGAACAGCCGATCTGAAAGCTTGTTAATAAAAATAGGCTGGCGTAAAGTAGCCGTGAGGAAACTTTAATGTTCATGTTGAGGGATTTGTGTTTTTCGTTAAGGTATTATAGGTATATAGGTAATATTATTTAACGTGGCTAATGATTAAATATTATCAATTTAGTAAATATTTTCTGATGTAGCTGAATTTTATTTCCTGTTTACAATGAATGTTGTAACGCTATTTTTGTAGCATAATACTTATCAGGAATGGTCTGGGAATATTATGTAAAAAGGAATAGAAGAGCAACTGGTAAGCTTCAAAAGAGCAATATCCTACGCTTATCCTTCGCTAAAAAGCGAAGGATAAGCGTAGGATATTGCTCTTTTATTGTTCTTCTGAAGCTGTTCAGAACCTCTTTAAGGTATTGCAGTATACCTCTTTGATTATTGTGTTACAGTTAAAGAAGTCTCGTTCACCTTTTCCAGTCCGCTGATGCCGCTGGCCTGATAAATAATTTTGTACTTACCGGGAGTAGTTACATCATAAGCCGTTAACAGGTCTATGGTGGTGGTTACACTGTCTCCTGCAGGTACAGCCATATAGGATTCTGCCGGTGGAGGCATCCTCCTTTTAACCATCACTCCTTTGTATCTGGCTTCTTCTCCTTTACTATCCGTGATGGCAAAGATGGAATTTCTGAAGCCTTCAAAAGGAGTATCCCATTTACAGAATTTCAATTCTTTTGAAGAGGTGTTACGTACAGTAAATGTTAACATGACCGGTTTACCGGTTTTTACGGGTTCCAGTACAGACATATTGGTAATCAATTCTCCTGCAATCGTTTTGTGCATAGTTTTACAGGCAGCGAAAGTGAATAACGACAGACAGGCTGTCGCGATAATAAGCGGTTTCCTCATTTTATATATTCAATTGTGCCGGAAAATTAAATGAAATTATTGGTAAATGCGATTTTGCTAAATATATGAAAACCTTTGGCCTTATTCTGCTTTGTCCCTACTTTTACACCCATGAAAAGACTAACCGTATTTTGTGGTTCCAATCCGGGGAATCATCCTTCTTATCTCCTTGAATGCGAGAAATTAGCTGAATTGATGGTAGCTAAAGGTATAGAGCTGGTGTATGGTGGCGGAAATGTAGGCCTGATGGGACATATTGCAGATTCCGTATTGAGCCGGGGAGGGAAAGTAATTGGTATTATACCGGAAAGACTGGTAAATATAGAAGTAGGGCATAATGGTCTGACGGAATTGATTGTGGTGAAGACAATGCATGAGCGAAAAGCTAAAATGGCAGAGTTGTCTGATGGGTTTATCGCCTTACCGGGAGGTATCGGAACCCTGGAAGAAATCATGGAAGTATTTACCTGGACACAGCTGGGATATCTTTCAAAACCCTGTGCATTATTAAATACAAATGGCTTTTATGATTCTCTCAATACATTCTTAGAACATATGGTGACTAGCAGGTTTTTAAGAAAAGAACATAAAGAATCCTTACTGATAAGTGATGATGTGAAGTCCCTTATAGAACAAATGGAATCCCATAAGATTGAGTACCAGGATAAATGGATAAAAGATAGAATTTAAAACAACTTACATGAGCTTCAGATTACCAGACAGTAAAGAACCGGATGTTTTATTATCCTTCCTGCAAGACATTTCAAACAACAACGAAAATTTAAGTTCCGAAGAAATAACCATCATTGCTTCATTAAAAGATCATGAAAATGAAGATATCAGAGAAGCTGTTGCGCAGTCATTAGCTGGCGTAGAGGATGAAGCAGCAGTGAACATACTGATAGCACTGACGACAGATGAGGATTCTTCTGTAAGAAGCTGGGCAACCTTCGGACTCGGAAATTTTGATATCCCCAATGTAACAAATGTTTTATGGGACAGGATTGACGATGAAGATGAAGAGACAAGATTTGAAGCAATCAGCGGATTAGCGAAACGAAAAGATGCCCGGATAAAAGGTATTATTGCAAGGGAGCTTTCTACCGGTGAATTTGGATCGTTATTATTTGAAGCAATAGCCGAATTGGGAGATCCTGATTTCCTGCCTTCATTAGAACTTCTATTAGCGCAATCAAGTGAAGATAAAACTATCGATGAAGTATGGCTGAAACACCTGAAAAATTGCATAGACGTACTTAAAGAATATTGATAAGATGCAGATTTCGAAAGAAAGTTTAAAATACCTGGAGTTACTGAAAAATAATAATAATCGCGATTGGTTCAATGATCATAAAGACCAGTTTATCCAGGCACAGAGTAACATAGAAGAATTTGCAGAAGCGTTGTTACAGGAGCTTAATATGCATGACCTGATTGAAACTCCATCAGGTAAAAAGAGTCTGCAACGTATTTACAGGGATACCCGTTTTTCTAATAATAAAACTCCTTATAAAATAAACTGGGCCGGTGGTTTTACAAGGGCGACCAAACTACGCCGTGGTGGTTATTACTTCCATATAGAGCCGGGTAATAGCTTTATCGGTGGTGGATTCTGGGGCCCCAGTCCGCAGGATCTTAAACGTATAAGGGATGAAATTGCTTTTGATGCCACTCCTTTAAGGAAGATTTTAAAGAGCAAACCGTTCGTTAGTACTTTCGGAGAATTGCTGGGTGAGCAGGTAAAGACAGCGCCTAAAGGTTTTGACATTAATAATGAAGCAATTGACTTGCTGCGATACAAACAGTTTTTAATCATGAAGAAGTTTACAGATAAAGAGGTATTAGACCCTTCATTTGTAAAGCAGGCATCACAGACTTTTAAAAACATGCGTCCGTTCTTCGATTATATGAGTGACATATTAACGACTGATATTAATGGAATAGCCTTAGAGTAAGGCTATTCTTCTTTGGGTTCTTTGGGTACGGCGCGTGTACCACTGTACAATTCATATTCCAGCAGACGGCAATCTATAGTGCTGGTATAAAATTCTATGCGGCGTTTGGCCTTTAGACCTATCTTCTTTGCAAGCTCAAGGTTTCCTGTGAATACATATCCGAAGTAACCACCGCATTTTTGCTTCATGAAGTCCCCGATGCGGCCATAAGTTTCTTCCAGTTCAGTAACTTCTCCTAAACGTTCTCCATACTCCGGGTTCACGTAGAATACGCCTGGAACACTGGCGGGTATCTCTGTATCTGCAAAATCACATACAGCAAATTTGATGAGACCTGCCACACCGGCGGCTACAGCATTCTTGCGTGCATTATCAATGGCTCTTTCACTGTAATCTGTAGCGATGATACGCAGACCTGGTACTTCTTTTATCTGCTGTTCCAGCTTTGCATCTTCCTCTATATATACCTTTTCATCGTATCCTTTCAGGTGCATGAAAGCGTAGTTAGTCCTGAAGAGGCCGGGACTGCGGTTGGTAGCAATCATAGCTGCTTCAATAGCTACCGTTCCTGAACCACACATCGGGTTCACGAATGGGCTTTTTCTATCCCAGCGGGAGGCATAGATAGTAGCAGCGGCCAATGATTCCAGCATAGGTGCCATACCGGGTATTTTGCGGTATCCGTGGCGTGCGAGTGAATCTCCTGATGTATCTATAAAAACTTCTGCATGTTCATTTTTCCAGAACAGGTGAACCACTGCACCTGTTAAGGCTGCACCGGTAGAAGGACGTGTGCCTGTTTTATCTCTCATCCTGTCTATTACCGCATCTTTTACGCGCAGGTTGGCGAACATGCTGTTATTGATGCTTTCATTGCTTACATTGCTAGTAATGGAGAAATAGCCGGTCTCAGGCAATATATCTTCCCAGGGGTAGGTACACAGATTGTTATATACTTCGTCCGCATTAATGGCCTCAAATGCTTTAAGGCTATATAATACCTGGCTGGCACAACGCAGGTTCAGGTTCAGCTTAATACACTCGTTTACCGTAGCCTTCAGCTTTATACCGGTTATAAACGTTTCTTCAACATTAAATCCAAGATCCTTTACTTCCTGCTCCAGGTAAGGCATCATACGCTTGTGACAGGTAATGGTAACGGTCCCTGTGGTGGTATATATACTCATGAGGCGCAAATATAAAGGCTTTTCTTCAATACACATGAACCCATATGGGTCGGGGATTCGTTGTTTTGCACCATTTCTGCTGTCAATTGGGCTATTTTATTGTTGATACCAGCCCGATATAATATATTTCAGCATCCATCAATGGGCAAATGAACAAATCTAAAATTGATTTGTTCATTTGCCCATTTTTTTATCTGCCAGATATTTTAACCCATTTTCTTATCTCAAAAATGAACCAACTGTATAATACTTTGTTAAGTAGTAATGCCTGTTTTTTCTTCTAAGGGAGCGCCCTCACCCCTAACAGGAATTTTATAACTGGATGGGGTACACTGATGACTACAGTTAGTGTTTTCCAGTTACCATTAAAGATTGAACGGGTTCCAAAAGGTATCGTACTATATAGTTAATGCAGATTCAATTATCCAGTGGAGCGGCGATTTTCCTGCATTTCTAACCGCACAGGCAGCTAACCTGACGAGCACACTGGCAATGGTTGTATAGTTCGATTCCTGCCCTGTTCACAGAATAACCTACTTAAATTTTTCCGCATATTCATGTATAAATGCGTCTACTGTTCGTGCGGGTTTCTGTAGTATATCAGGCACGTCTTTGCTCACATGGGCAGCTTTATGATTACGCTGATCTTCGGCATAGGATAAAAATGTTTCAATAGCCCAGGCAGGCATACCTCTTTGCTCTAATTGTTCTTTGGCTGTTTCCGCTGAAATTGGAACGTAACTTACCTGTTCACCAATTACTTCGGTTATCATTGCCGCTAACTGATTATAATTGACAACTTCGCTACCGGTCAATAAATACGCATGACAGGCATGCTTA
Organism: Chitinophaga sp. YR573; assembly: GCF_900110995.1. Classification (GTDB taxonomy): domain Bacteria; phylum Bacteroidota; class Bacteroidia; order Chitinophagales; family Chitinophagaceae; genus Chitinophaga. The sequence continues at coordinate 1,176,011 of NZ_FOJF01000002.1, read as the reverse complement.
TCTGGTTCCGTCAATATTTTAAAGGCTGATTCAGCAATATCGCGAAGGTCTATATAGGCCCTTTTTCCATCGCCGGTGGCCTCATATATTTTGCGCTGCGATTTTACAGTACTGGCTAAACCCAATAACCAGTTTTGCATAAAACCGGTAGGACGCAACACCGTTCCTGTAACTCCTGACGCTACCAGGTATTCTTCTATCTGACCATGTGCTTTGCCAATGAACAAAGGAGACTGAGAATTGGCCATAGCCGAGGATACTTTAACGATATGACTTACACCTTCTTCTGCTGCAACATCAATCACATTACATTGTTCCTGCACCATATTCTCGCTGGCGCCCGATATCAGGAAAACGCCTTTGCAATTAACCATAGTAGGATTCAGGCTATCCCTGTCATTCATATCAGCCTCCATCCATTCAACAAAGGGCAGGTGTACAGCTTTATCTTTATTGCGTGTTACGGCAATAACCGGTATTTCCGCCTGTGATAATAGCTGGATTAATTCACTCCCAATTTTTCCTGTGGCACCAAAGACGGTGATATACTGCTTGTTTTTCATATTAATAATTTAATTTTGATATCACAAAGTTAGATACCCCTGAAAAACAACGGGCAACGCAAAAGGAAATCTAATCAACGTAAAAGGAAGTATATGAACAACCTGATTCAACGTCCGCTTTGCGAACAAAAACATTCTGTTAAAGATGAAACCGGCTATCAGATGGAGATGGACAGGCTATCTTTTAACCAGATAGATCTGAAATGGGCCAGCTATGTTAATCCACGGGAGAAGGTGTTAACTTATCAACCTCCACGATCTGCTATTGTATCGCACTTCCGTTTACAGGATGCAAATAACACAGTGACCAAAAGCGGTCAGCAGCTCAATGAAAAGCAATTTGTAGTCTTTCGTGAATCTCTCAAACCTTATGATCTTTATGTATTGCCCACGCTGGATAAAACGCGTTCATTTTTTGAGCTGAGTATATCTGATGATTTTTTCGATCACCTGTTTACGGAAGAAAGTAAGTTTTTAACCCGTTTCCGTAATAGCTCCTTTGTGCAAACGCCAACCTTTGACTTTACAGCCCAAATGGAACCTGCTATGTACGGCATTATAAACGATATGAAAAAATCGCCTTACAGTGGTTATCTGAAAGGCATTTATCTGGAAGCAAAAGCTATCGAGCTCTTTTTACTACAGGTGAAACAACTGGATCAGCAAACAGCAATTCAACAATCCAAACTAAAACCAGCAGACATTGAACGCCTGCACGCAGTTAAAGATCATATCGACTCATATTATGACCAACCCTGCTCCATTACAGGGCTCGCCAGAATGACCGGCATTAACCAGATGAAATTGAAAAACGGGTTTAAAGAACTGTTCCAGACCACTGTATTCGGTTATCTGAGCGATGTTCGCATGCAGGAAGCTAAAAGATTATTGCAGGATGAAAAACTGTATGTTAACGAAGTAGCTGACCGGATCGGCTACAAACATGCTCATCATTTTGCCCTTGCCTTCAAGAAAAAGTTTGGCATTTTACCGGGAAGCCTGAAAGAATAAAATTTACTATTGCGCTTTTAAGAAAATTTGTGCAGGTGTTAAACCCGATGATTGAGCCGTTATTTTTATTTCTCCCTTTTCTCCTTTTTTAGTGCGAACAATTACGATTGCAAGCCCACTGAATGCTTTTCTTTCTTTCGAATAAAAAGATTCCAGATCAGCGGGATCGCCATTATCGGTGGCAATAATTTCTCCTGGTCCTGATATTTCAAAAGAGATACGGTCATTAGACCGTGGAATGAGTATCCCTTCATTATCAAGTACACGCACTGTAATAAATGAGAGGTCTTTGCCATCTGATATTATATTAGTGCGGTCAGGGATAAGCTGTAATTGCTTTGCCTCTCCGGCTGTTCTTACAGTGTCATTAGCCCATGCGGTTCCGTTTTTGTATGTTACCACCCTAAGTATACCTGGTTTATAAACAACGCTGTCCCAGCGGAAACGGTATTCATATAAGCCCTTCTTTTTTCTACCTAAAGAGACATCATTTAAGAACAATTCTGCTTCATCTGCAGACGTAAAGACATGTACAGGTGTAATCTGTCCCACACGCTCCGGCCATGTCCAGTGTGGCAGAATATGCGCCATTTTATATTCAGGCAGCCACCTTGACTGATATAAATAAAAGCGATCTTTTTTGAATCCGGCTAAATCTATAATACCTGAATAAGAACTGCGTGCGGAATAATAAGGAGTAGGTTCTCCGAGGTAATCAAAACCTGACCAGACAAATTCGCCCGCTACATAGGGGTACTTATCCTGGGAAGCAAAAACTTTGTCGGGGGAAGCCCCAAATGCAGCCGTATAAAGCTCATAAGCACTTACCTGTTGTTGGCTGGCATTACCCCCCACCCCTTCACTAACAGGAGCGCTTATGCCATCGGATACAGGAAACAGATAGGTACCCCGGGTGCTTAATGCAGATGCTGTTTCACTACTGACGATTAACTTGTCTGGAAAATTCTTTTGAAAGGCAGGATAAAGAGGTGAGGTTCTTATGCCCTTCAGATGCTGATATGCAGGAGCATCCCTTATTCCTTCACCCTGGTAGTTCAGACTTAATATATCCATTACCTGAGGGAAAGGCATATCCGGCTTGGCATAGTTCATGGATGCAGTAGCGGGCCTTGTACTGTCTTCCTCTCTCACAACATTATACAGCTTTTTTGCAATTGCGGCACCCTGTTCAGCAGTATACTGCTCCCCTACCTCATTCCCAAAACTCCAGACAATGATAGATGGATGATTTCTGTCTCTTCTTATGAAAGCTCTTGTATCAGGCTCGTACCAGTCGGGAAAAATCAGATGGAAATCCAAAGGCGTCTTTTTTCTTTCCCAACCGTCAAATATTTCATCAATTACCAGGAAGCCCATGCGATCTGTTAAATCCAGTAATTCCGGAGCCGGTGGATTATGCGCCAGCCGGATGGCATTACATCCCATTTTCCGCAATATTTCCAGCTGTCTTTCTGCCGCCCTGACATTAAATGCGGCCCCTAATGCACCCAAATCATGATGTTGGTTAACACCCTGAACCCGTACCTGTTCACCATTCACCAATAGCCCTTTTACAGCATCAAATTTCAATGAACGGATGCCAAAGCTGGTTTGATATTCATCCACCGATTTTCCGTTTGAGCGGATCCTTGTAACTGCTATGTAAAGATTTGGCTTTTGAGTTGGCGGAGGCCCCCACAATAATGGATGTTGCAGTGTAACCGCATTTTCTACCTTGTATATTGCACCCGCTTTGACAGTCGCAACTGATACAGGGACTGTGGCTACCTTTTCGTTCGTTTTATCTGTGTAGATCTCTGTAACAATTTCTATGTTCTGATCGGAGCCTGATTTATTTTCGATCCGGGCAACAACATCAATGGTTGCGGATGAAGCCGATACATTTCTGGTCGTAATAAAAGTGCCCCACTGAGCCAGATGCACGGGGTTTACTTTCGTTAGCCATACATTACGGTAAATACCAGCACCGGGATACCAGCGCGATGAATTAGGCGGATTATCCAGTCTTATAGCCAGTTGATTATCTCCACCAGGTTTTACATAGGGGGTCAGGTCGAGTCGAAAGGAATTATAGCCATATGGCCATCCTCCCACTAAATTACCATTCAGCCATACCATAGCATATGACATGGCGCCATCTATGTCCAGGTAAATAAACTTTCCTTTATCTGTAACAGCGATATTCAGGTTCTTTCTATACCAGGCCACACCATGAATGGGAAGTCTCCCCATTCCTCCACCCACAACAGCATTCTCTTCTTTATAAAAAGGTCCTTTGATTGCCCAGTCATGCGGCAGGTTTACAGATTCCCATCCTTTATCATCGAAGTTGCTTTGTACAAAGGGGAAGTCGGCCCCCGGATTCCCCTGAGGACGCTGATGCTGTTTAGTTGTATCAGTAATGAAGTCATTACCGGAAGGTAAAATCCAGTTTTTTAATACCTTATCTGAAGCATTCAGTGTTACTGATTCAGTTGGCCTTGTATCGGCAACCACATTATCGTTACGATCAGTAACCTCTGGTCTGACATCATAGATCAACTTATCAGGGGTTGTATTATATCGATAAAATTTCCAACCTTCATTGATACTAATACGTTCTCTGGTTGATATTTTATTATTCGAATTCACAATTGATCCTGAGCTTTTACAACCGCCCACAATTACTGAGCTGAGTAAAAGAATATATAAATATCCGCGGAACTTAAACCACTCCAGTGGTAATTTAACAGGCATGTATCTCAGATTTATCAACTTGAAAATGAATTTACAATTAAATTTAGTTAAGCTTCGCTAAGAGCCCCATGCTTGTAGTAAACATTAATATTCTATAGGAATCCCTTTCTATCCGGATATTAGGGGACTCCTACGGAGTCTGTTTTTTGTTGTTTAATACGTTTGCTACAAACACGGGGCTCCTAACGGAGCCTATTATGTTTTGTTATATAATTAGTTATAACCAGGGTTTTGCTCCAATACAGCACTTCTGTTCCTTTCAATTTCACTCTGGGGAATTGCCCAAAGATTAAATTTCGGCTGCATATTAACCCCATAAAAAGGATTGCATTTCACTACTCTGTCATATAACTTGCCTAAACGCATCAACGTCAGCATTCTTTTCTCTTCCACCCCAAATTCTCTTAATCTTTCATCAAGGATATAATCGATTGTAACATCTCCAGCCAAAACAGGAGATGCATTCGCCCTTGAACGGACCACATTTATGTCCTGGGCGGCCAATCCGGTACTTCCCAGTCCCAGGTATGCTTCTGCCCTTAGCAAATAGGTTTCGGCAAGCCTGAACATATACTGGTCTGCATATGTACCACCTGCTGTGGCCTTCAATTCATATTTTCTAATTGGGTCAGAAGATCCCGGATTAACATAGAGAGAAGTAGGATGATTGAACGGTGTTGTTGCTTTTGACTGATAAGGATAAAAGACCCTTGATGGAAACGTTATATTAGCACCTGCAGGAGGATTTTTGGTAGAAATTACCTGTCCGTAAAACGGACTAGCAGGATTTGTAGAAACCACCTCTCTTACAAAATTATGATTCGCATTCCTGATATCATTGTTGAAATCACTTTGCCATACTGTATCCGAAAAATACTGCGAAGGCTCCAGAAATCCAACCCCTCTGCCCCCTGTATAATCCCCGATAGGCCACAGAAATAAACCCACACCATTCACCTTCATATCGCGGTAAAGCGGTGCATGTACCCTTTCCAACAGGTAATTTCCTGCCATAGCTGTTGATACCGCAGATCCACCCTGTACATCTGTTTCAAGCTGAATGACCCAGATGGCTTCTGTGTTGCCCGCTGATTTTCTGTTTTGATTTTTTGCCTGGAACAAATCCCAGTATACATCACCCGGAGTAACCGTTGAACGTGAACCAAATCTGCTCTTCATCAGATCAGTTGCCCCATCGTCAATCACCACCGTTGCAGCAGTCACGGCGTTTTGAAATTGTCCATCTGCAATATATACTTCCGCCAACAGATGCTGGGCAGCAAGGTTTGATACTTCTCCATCATTAACGGCAGTAATTCCGGGCAGATTAGCAGCTGCGAATTTCAGGTCCTCTATTACCTGCGTTAAAACTTCTTCTTTAGTGGCTCTTACAAAGTCTGTTTTTTCACCTACTATCTCATTCAGTACAAGCGGCACTCCTCCATACAGATAAGCAAGTGTACGATAAACAAAGCCTCTGAAAAAACGTGCTTTTGCTTCAAACATCACTTTGTCTGCATCTGAAAGTTGAGAAGCGGGGATACGACTGATAACCGTATTTGCTTCTGCTACAATTTTATATAACTGCGACCAGTGATTATTGGTGAGCGTGCCATTGGGGCCAAACTCAGCCAACAGATTGGGATTACTCCCTACAGAAACTTCCACTGCCATATCTGTTCTGTAAAGATATTGCATAGGTTGCCAGTCGCTTGATGTAAAGAACTCAGCCCTCACCAATCCATATAAATCATTAATTGATGCATTAAAATCGCTGGTTGTTTTGAATGCATTTGAAGTGCTAAGGAACGATTGCGCCTGTTCATCCAGAAAATTATTTTTGCAGGAAGTTCCAAACGAACAAAGTATTAAAACGAGTACTACTCTGTACAATGTTTTCATATCAAAAAATTTAAAACGTTCTTTTTAATAAGTGATGTTTAACCCTACAGTGAATCCTCTTAAAACAGGTCTTCCACCTATTACCAATCCTAAAGGAGTACCATCACTGGCATTGGCTTCAGGGTCCCATCCTTCCCAGTTGGTCCAGGTATACAGGTTTTTTCCGCTCACATACAGGTTGATAGATTGCGCTTTAAATCTCTTCAGCAGGCTGGCAGCCAGGTTATAGGAAATAGATACATCCTGTAACCGTACAAAACTCCTGTCCTGGTACATGTTAGGTTCTATTTTAGCATGAGATCCTGAAATATTCCGGGGATATTTACCGGTTGGATTTCTTGGGGACCAGAAGTCTATTCCCTGCAAATTATTTACCCTTATGCTATTGTCTTCACGGAAAAATGATGGGTTATTATTTCCGAGGAAACCATCACTGCCGCCCTGTACTGAGTTCAGGAATATGCTGACAGCAAAAGCTTTGTAGGAGAAATTCTGGAATAAACTCATACGGTATGCAGGCTCCTGTCGGCCCAGAAAAACCCTGTCGGCCTGCTGCGTAATATCGTTATCCTTATTCTGGTCTACTATTCTGAGAGAACCTACCGGGAAACCTGGGATTCTTGTGTCGTTGAGCTGGTAAATGCCATCTAATTTATAATCATAGATAGTGCTGATGGATTTGCCTATAAACAGGCCACTTGATACCAGATCATCTTCTTTTCCATCTTTATTGGCATCCACACCCGTCAGCGAAATGATCGTGTTCTTGTTGGTGGAGAAATTGAATGTTGCTGACCATTTGAATTTTCTTGTATCCACCACATTATAAGTTATCGCAGCTTCAAAACCGGTATTACGGATCTGGCCAAGGTTAGTTGTAATACTGTTAAAACCTGTAGCAGCAGGGATTGCCACACTGTAGAGCAAATCGTATGTATTGTTCCTGTAATAGTCAAGGCTACCACTCAGTCTGTTATTGAAGAGTGTAAAATCAGTTCCTATATTCAGTCCTTTAGTACGCTCCCATTTCAGGTTATCGTTACCCAGGGAAGTTACCTGCTGGCCGAAAGCGGTAGTACCGCCATCTCCATATACATATGCTGCATTACTTGTAACCCTGGCGATAGAAGTGTAGCGGGATGTCTGGTTTCCGTTTACACCATAACCCGCGCGTAGTTTCAGGGAGTTAATCGCGGTGAACCTTTTCATGAACTCCTCTTCTGATACTATCCAGCCAAGTGCCAGAACAGGGAATGTGGCATATTTATAGTTTTTGGCAAAACCTGAAAACCCATCACGGCGAAGTGTGGCGGTTAACAAATACCTGTCATTGAATTTATAATTCACGCGGACCATCTGATAGGCCAGCGATTCTTTCCACGCATTGGAACGTGCAAACTGATTGGCCCCCTGTCCGAGGTTATTATAGCTCAAAGTAAGCCGTGGAAAGCCTGTAGCCTCAGAAAAAGTGCTGTCTGCTTTTCTTTCTATTGCACCATATACCAGCGTGGCGGTGATATCGTGCTTACCAAATTTTTTAGAATAAGTAAGGATATTGTCAAAGGTGTAATCGTAATAATTGTGATTATACTTGTAGGCCCTTCCCGTTTGACCAGCATCATAAATACTGGAATAAAAATGTTTTGATTGCTGGTAGTTATTACCAAAATTCATGCGGTAATTAAGTCCTTTTAAAAAAGGTACATCTATATCTGTGTAAATATTTGCAAAATAATAGTTGTTTCTATCGTAGTCGTCTACGTAGTAGGTACTAAATGGATTTGGTTCCAGCGTATTCATTGGGAACGGTATCAGTTTACCGGTATTATCATACGGAACAATCAGGGGGGTCATACGCTGAATGCTGCCAAAAGATGGTTCTGCCCCATCCTGGTTTACAAATGCCCCGGACGAGATAAGACCTACTTTCCACCAGCTGAGAGGTCTTGTTTCTATATTAGCGCGTATTGATTTCCTTTTAAATTTATCGTTTATAATAAACCCTTTCTGATCAACAAAACCACCGGATAATAAATAGGTGACTTTATCTCCGCCACCGGAAATACTCAGGTTATTCTCAACGATAGCGCCGGTGTTCGTACCTTCTTTAAACCAGTTATAGTTATTGGGAAGCAGGTTTCCCTGGCCATCCAGGATACTATTATCTGCCACGGACTCAATTTTAAAGGCCGGATTAGGTTCTGTATAATTCGGAGCGAGATAAGCCTTGTCGTAAAAGGCTTCTTTCAGATAAGCCAGGTAGCCATCCCTGTCATACGGTTTTAAGTTTCCGATGGTAGGATGTTGAGTGGTATACGCACTGGAAAACATGATCTTTGGCTTCTCATTGAGATGACCTTTCCTGGAAGTAATAATAATAACACCATTAGCAGCCTGCGCACCATAAACAGCGGTAGAACTGGCATCCTTCAGTACATCGATGCTTGCGATATCATTCGGATTGATGGAAGAGAGTGAACCGATATACTGAACACCATCGAGAATAATCAGTACATTCTGATTACCATTCAATGTTACACGCCCCCTGATAGAAATCGGTGGTGTTGCGCCGGCAGAAGTGGAGATACCGACATTTAGTCCGGGTACTGTACCCTGCAGGAACTGACCAATATTCGTATTCGGAGCCTGACGTAAAGATTCCAGGTTTACACTTGCCACGGAACCGGTAAGGTCTTTCTTCTTTTGTGTACCATATCCTATCACTACTATTTCTCCCATATCTGTTGTGGAAGAAGTTAGTTTAACATTTATCTCTGTTTTATCTCCTATTATAATGTCCATATTGGCATAACCAATGCTTGAGATGATAAGTATATCACCTTTGGCCGCGACGATAGAGAATTCCCCGCTATTGTTTGTTGTTTTCCCTTTATTAGTGCCTTTTACCACTACAGAGGCGCCGATAAGTGGCTCGCCGGTATCTGTAGTAACCTTCCCGTGGATCGTTTTATCCTGAGCGGATAATGGGGTTGGCCTGGTCAGTAGACAGGCCGCAAAAAGAATAAACGTCAGCAGCCGGACTATATTCATTTTGCTTTTTAATTTTTCAGTTGTTTTCATAACTAATGTGGCTTTTAAAATAATTATTATCAGAGCGTAGAAACTGGCTATAGAGACATTACCTCAGAAATGACGGCATCCTGGAATAAAGGAAATCGAGGATCACAATTAAGTTCTTTCATAACGTCGTTTTATTAAATTGCTGGCAGTCGTGGAGATCGTGTTATGAAGACGAATATAGGAAAAAATCAGAAAAACGCAACCGATTGCATTTTTATATCTAAAAAAAGTTCGTTTCCTTTGATAAATAAGCCTGAATAATATGCCTGAAGACCGGGAAGTAACCATATATGACATAGCCAAGCACCTGAATCTGTCGGCAGCCACTGTTAGCAGGGGGTTGAATGACAATCCCATGATCAGCAAAAGCACCAGGAAGAAAATTGTTGACGCGGCAAAATCACTTGGTTATCAATCAAATACATTTGCCAGCAGCCTGAGAAGCAAGCAAACCCATACGCTTGGGGTGCTGGTACCACGTCTTAACAGCCATTTTATGTCATCTGTACTGGCTGGTATGGAAGATGTAGCCAACAGGCATGGTTACAATCTTATTATTGCGCAATCGCTTGAGGATGTAGAGAAGGAAAAGCTCAATGCAGCGACGATGTTCAATAAGAGAGTAGACGGACTTTTGATCTCCCTTTCCTATAATACTAAGGAAATCACCCATTTAGATCCGTTTTTCCAGCGAAAGATACCTGTTGTCTTTTTCGACCGTGTTCATGCCCATAATGAAAGCACCTCTATCGTTATTAATAATTTCAGCGCGGCCTATACTGTTACCAAACATCTTATAGAGCAGGGTTGCAGAAGGATTATGCACCTGGGAGGTAATGTATTAAGGAATGTTTATCAGGAGCGGCTTAGTGGCTACCAGCTGGCGCTTAAGGACTATAATCTGCCCTTTATCGAACAATTTCATTTAACCAGTACGCTTTCAGAACAGGCCGGGATAGATGCTGCCAGGTATATACTGGGTTTACCCCCTGAAGAGCGTCCGGATGCCGTATTTTCGGCTAATGATACCGCAGCAGTATACTGTATGCTCACCCTTAAAGCTGAAGGCCTCCGTATTCCTGAAGATGTGGCATTTGCAGGTTTTAATAATGACCCTATCAGCAGGGTTATCGAACCAAACCTCACTACAATTGACTATCCGGGAGATATTATAGGCAATACGGCGGCTACCAATATCATTAACCACCTTAAGGGAGTCAGCAATCTATATACTACCAATTCCATTACACTACGTGCTGATTTAGTTATCAGGGCCTCCTCCCTGAAAACAAATTATAAAAATTGATTTTTTTTACGATCTTTAGCAACCGATTGCAGGTATGAGGTAAAATAACACGTTATGATTTTTACACTTTCACAGTGGCGGAACCTCCTGCCGTTACTTACTAAACCGACTAGATAAAGATGATAGCAACGAAAAGAAAATTAGCAATTGTTACAGGTGGCGGATCTGGCCTTGGTTATGCCATCGCCGAAAAATTTGTACAAAAAGGAATTCAGGTCATTATTGCAGGAAGAAACAAAGAGAGACTGGACAGTGCACAACAAAAACTGGGCGACTTATGTCATGCCATATCATGTGATGTAACTGATCTTGCATCTATTCCTGTTTTTGTTCAGGATGTAGTTGAGCGTTATGGTCAGATTGATATATTGGTGAACAATGCAGGTGCCAATATGAAGAAAGAATTTACGGAAGTAACCGATGAGGAGTTCCAGAGAATAATCCTTACGAATCTTACCTCTGTTTTTTCTATGAGTCGTGAGGTAACGAAGAATATGTTGCAGCATAAGTCGGGTTGCATTATTAATATCAGCTCCATGGCGGCCCAGTATGGAATACCTAAAGTGATTGCCTATTCTGCCAGTAAAACGGCCATTGACGGTATGACCAGAGCCATGGCAGTTGAACTCTCTTCCAAAGGGATACGGGTAAATGCGATTGCACCAGGATTTATCTATTCCGAAATGACAGCGAAAGCATTAGATGATGATCCCGAAAGAAAAGCAAAGGTATTCGGACGAACACCTATGGGAATTATGGGGCAACCCGCTGATATAGGCGAGGCCGCATATTTCCTTTCCAGTGATGCCGCAAAATTTATTACAGGCATCGTGTTACCCGTGGATGGTGGAAACAGTATTGGTTTTTAAAACTCATTAACCCATGAAACGATTCATATCTTTCTTAACAGTAAGCTTGCTGGCTATTTGCTGTCATGCGCAATCAATCATTACTGATAAAGCATCCAATGAGACATTTTCTCTTGCTGATGCAGTGATCTGTGTAGATCCTAACGACTATGAACTGGTGCGGCAGTCAGCCATCTGTCTGCAGAAAGATATTGAAATGGTTACCGGGATTAAGCTACCCATTACGACAACAATACCACAAAAAACGGCTATTATAATTGGCTCTGTACAAAGATCAGCGCTTGTCAAATCTGTTGATTTTTTAAAAAACAAATGGGAAGGGTATGTTATAAAAAGCACTGGCAACAGTCTGATTATAACTGGAAGCGACAGAAGAGGAACAGCTTATGGTGTATTTGAAATATCCAGGCAATTGGGCGTATCGCCCTGGTACTGGTGGGCAGATGTACCTGTAAAAAAGAAAGAAAATATATTCGTCAAGAAAAATGTATCCATCAGCGATGCCCCTAAAGTAAAATACCGTGGAATTTTCATTAACGATGAAGCGCCTGCATTATCTGGTTGGAGTAAAGAGAAATTTGGTGGCTTTAATCATCAGTTTTATGAAAAAGTGTTTGAACTTATCTTAAGATTGAAAGGAAATTACCTGTGGCCGGCAATGTGGGGAAATGCTTTCTATGATGATGATTCACTGAATATAAAAATGGCTGATAAATATGGGATAGTGATTGGAACTTCACATCATGAGCCTCTGATGAAAGCACATGATGAGTGGAGAAGATACGGAAGTGGGAAATGGAACTATGACAGCAATGAAGTGAAACTGAAAGCATTCTGGCGGAGTGGCATGCAAAGAGCCACTAATGAAAAGATAGTAACAGTGGGAATGCGGGGTGATGGAGACGAACCTATGTCCAGAGAAACGGCTACTGCATTACTGGAAAAGATAGTGAGTGATCAAAGGACAATCATTGCTGATGTAACCGGTAAACCTGCCAATGAAACACCTCAGCTTTGGGCCTTATACAAAGAAGTACAGGATTATTACGACAAAGGCATGAGAGTTCCGGATGATGTAACGTTATTACTTTGTGATGATAACTGGGGGAATATCAGAAAATTGCCGAAAGTGAATGAAAAACCAAGAAAAGGCGGCTATGGTATTTACTATCATTTTGACTATGTTGGTGACCCAAGAAATTATAAATGGCTTAATACAAATCCATTACCCCGTATCTGGGAGCAAATGCATTTAGCCTGGGAATATAATGTAAAGCAAATATGGATCGTAAATGTAGGAGATATTAAACCCATGGAGTTTCCTATTTCCTTTTTCCTGGATTATGCCTGGAACCCGGATAGGATCGAAGCCAATGATTTGCAAAGCTACAGTGAGAATTGGGCAGGTGAACAGTTCGGTAAACAGTATGCAAAAGATATTGCTGAAATATTGAGCAAATATGCGAAGTACAATGCCAGGAGAAAACCTGAATTGCTGGATGCCGGCACGTATAGCCTTAGCGAATGGCAAACTGTAGTCAATGATTATAATAATCTTCGCAAAAAAGCTGAAGCGATTGGAGATGCATTGCCTGCGGAATATCAGGATGCCTACTTCCAGCTTGTATTACATCCTGTAAAAGCATGTGCCAACCTGAATGAATTATATTACAATGTGGCATTGAATAAAAACGCCTATACCAACAAATGGAAAGAGGCAAATGTGTATGCAAACAATGTCAAACAACTTTATGCCAATGATTCTGCCATTACTGATCAATATCATCAGCTGAATAATGGCAAATGGAATCACATGATGAGCCAGACCCATATCGGCTATACCTACTGGCAACAGCCGGAATGGCAAAAAATGCCTGATGCATTTTATGTAAATGCCGATTCAGCCATATCAAAAAAAGAATCAGGAACAACTGATTTAATGAGGGCTAAAATTCCGGCAGGTACAGTGGGAAATGTATTTCAACAGGTAGAAAAAAGCGGGATTTCAATTGAGGCTGATCATTATACCAGGGCAATTAACACGGATAAAATAAAATGGCAGATACTGCCTGATCTTGGCAGGACAGGCTCCGCCATCAGCACTTTCCCGGTTATAGCTGCATCTGAAGGGCCGAAACCTGTACTGGAATATGAGATTTATACTTATAGCAAAGGCGACTTTTCCCTCAATACTTACCACTCTCCCACCCTGAATTTCCAGAATACAGATGAGGGTTTACAATATGCTATTTCAGTGGATGATGAAACGCCACAGATCATCAGTATCAATAAAGACTATAAAGTTACCAGTACCTGGTATAAATGGGTGGCTGAAAATATCATTATCAAATCAAGCAAACATAGAATTGATAAGCCGGGAAAACATGTTGTAAAATACCGGATGGTAAGTCCGGGTGTTATTTTACAGAAACTGGTGCTAGACTTTGGAGATACGGAGCCGAGTTTCCTGGGGCCTGCGGAAACCATTGTAAATGCAGTGCCATCACTGAAAAAGGTATTCAGTAATGATTTTGCCATCGGCACAGCATTGAGTGCCGCACAGATAGAAGGTAAAGATCCTAAAGCCTCATTGCTGGTGCGTCAGCAATTCAATATGGCCACTCCGGAAAATATCATGAAAGCCGAAATCATCCACCCAGAATGGGACAGGTATAATTTTGAGCTGGCTGATAAGCTAATCGAATACAGCAAGAAAAATGATCTTAAGATCAATGGACATACTTTGATCTGGCACAGCCAGTTACCTGCATTTGTCCATAAGATCCAAAGTGTGGATTCATTTAAGCTGTTTTTTTCTAATCATATCAACACTATAGCAAGCCGTTACAAAGGGAAGGTTTTTTCATGGGATGTAGTGAATGAAGCACTAAATGAAGATGGTACCATGCGCAAATCCATTTTCCTTGATAAACTTGGAGATGATTATGTTACAGAGGCATTCAGGCTGGCACAGGCTGCATCACCCAATACAGAGCTTTACTACAATGATTATAACAATGAACAACCGGCTAAACGTGCAGGTTGCATTGCATTAATCAAAAAGATACAGGCAGCTGGCGTACGCATTGATGGTGTAGGTATACAAGGCCACTGGCATGCTGGTAAAATTCCGCTGAAAGAAATTGAAGAGAGTATTCTGCAATATGCAGCCCTGGGACTGAAGGTAATGATCACCGAGCTGGATATAGAAGTATTACCCCGCAACTTTCAGGGGGCAGATGTGAGTCAGACTATGAAAGGCAGCCCCTCAATGAATCCTTATGCAAACGGTCTTCCTGATAGTGTACAGCAACAACTGGCCAGCGATTACGAAGCATTGTTCCGGCTTTTCTTAAAACATAAAGATGTAATAGCAAGAGTAACCTTCTGGGGAGTGAATGATGGCCAAAGCTGGCTGAATGACTGGCCCGTGAAAGGCAGAACAAATTACCCATTGTTATTCGACAGAGACTTTAACCCCAAACCAGCCTTCTACAAAGTGATAGCAACTAAAAAATAAATCCACGTATAAAAATGGAAAACAACCCTTCACAAAAATTGTCCGTACTTGAAAAAGTAGGTTACAGTCTGGGCGACCTTGCTGCCAATCTTATCTTTCAAACAATGATGGCATTCCTTGCATTCTTCTATACCGATATTTATAAGATACCACCTGCAAAAGCCAGTCTGGTTATGCTGACAGGCGGTTTTTTCGGTGCCTTCTTTAATCTCATCATGGGGGCTATTGCCGACCGGACCCAAACAAAATGGGGAAAATTCCGTCCCTGGGTATTGTGGACAGCCATTCCTTTTGGTGTTATTGCGCTGTTGACTTTTTCCACTCCTGATTTTAATGAGAGCGGTAAAGTGGCGTATGCTTTTATCACCTATTTTTTACTGGTCATTATTTATTCAGCAAATAATCTTCCCTATTCGGCATTAAGCGGTGTGATGACAGGTGATATGAAAGAAAGAAACAGTCTTTCCTCTTATCGTTTTGTATCTGTGATGGTCGCACAATTTATCATCCAGGTGTTATTATTACCATTGGCCATTTCTATTGGTCATGGAGATAAAGCCGCAGGTTTTGAAAAGGTTATGTTCGTATTTGCCATTACAGGTGTGCTTTGTTTTTTTATCACGTTCTTAACTACCAGGGAGAGAATAAAGCCACCCAAAGAGCAGAAAACACCTTTAAAACAGGATCTTTCTGACCTCTTTAAAAACAAGCCCTGGTTGATTATGCTGGCGCTTACAATATTGGTTTTCATTACGCTTTCATTAAAAGGCGGAATGAATATTTATTACTTCAAGTATTATCTTACAGAGGCAAGTCAGATAGATTTTTTACACCGTATCGGCTTTAATAAAATGATTGACAGTCTTAGTAATATATTTGGAGATGTTGCATTCGAAGAATTCCGCAAACCCGATGGAGCTCCCTATGCCACAGCAAGTATTACCAGTGCAGCCAGCACGGTTGCCATGATCCTTGGTATATTTTTCTCCAAACCACTGGCCGATAAATTCGGTAAACGAAATGTTTTTGGCATTTTCATCAGCATCTCTGCGTTGTGTCTGATACTGATCAATTTTTTATCGAATACCGCTGTATCTGCTGTGTTTGTTTTACAATCATTGCATGGTTTTATTTATGGTATCACTATTCCGCTGTTGTGGGCAATGATCGCAGATGTGGCCGATTATAGTGAATGGAAAAATAATCGCCGGGCTACTGCTATCATTTTCTCTGCCATGATATTTGGTCTGAAAGTGGGGTTAAGTCTTGGTGGTGCTGTATCAACAGCATTGTTAAGTGTGTTTAACTACGATGCCAATGCTGCACAACAAACAAGCACTGCAGTGAATGGTATCAAACTATTGATAAGCGTCATTCCAGGTCTTATATTCATTGCAGGTGCCGGATTATTATTTGGTTATGCGATTGATAAAAAAATGGAGATTACCGTTGAGAATGACCTGAAAGCAAGACGCGCTTAATTAAAATTGAATTTATTATGCCTGAAGATCCAATTGAACACATAGACTTTGATTATCTGAATAAAAGGGCTATCTCTCAGCCACTGGTAACACATATTTATACTGCCGATCCATCAGCCCATGTATTCGAAGGGAAAATATATATTTATCCTTCACACGACATTGATAACGATATACCATTCGACGACCTGGGTAGCCATTTTGCGATGGAGGATTATCATGTTATTTCTATGGATAGCCCGGATGATAAAGCTATCGATCATGGCGTTGCCCTGGACATAAAAAATGTTCCCTGGGCAACACGTCAGATGTGGGCACCAGATGCTGCTTTCAAAAATGGAAAGTATTACCTGTATTTCCCTGCGAAAAGAGCAGATGATATTTTCCAGATTGGAGTAGCTGTTGGTAACTCTCCGGCAGGGCCTTTTATTGCAGAGCCAGCGGCTATACATAACAGTTATTCTATAGACCCAGCTGTATTTACAGATGATGATGGAACGACTTATATGTACTTTGGAGGGTTATGGGGAGGACAATTACAGTCATACCGCAATAATGTATACAATGAAGGCTACCGCGAGCCTCTTCCCCATGAGCAGGCGTTAGGCCCCCGTATGGCCAAACTCACAGATGATATGCTTGAGTTTGCAGAAGCGGTGAAAGAGCTGATTATTACCGACGAAAAAGGTGATGCTTTGCTAGCAGGTGATAATGACAGGCGATTTTTCGAAGCCAGCTGGATGCATAAGTATAATGGTAAATACTATTTCTCCTATTCCACCGGTGACACACATTTTCTTTGTTATGCGATTGGTGACACTCCCTATGGACCATTTCAATATGGTGGACGTATCCTGAATCCTGTTGTAGGCTGGACATCCCATCATTCTATTTGCCAGTTCAATGACAAGTGGTATTTGTTTTACCACGACTCAAGTTTATCCAGGGGAGTGACGCACTTAAGGAGTATCAAAGTCACTGAACTAATACACGATGAAAACGGGTATATAAAAACGATAGATCCTTATATCTTTTAATGATCCTTCTATGAAAAGATTAATCATCATTCCATTTTTATTCTCCTTATTCAACGGATTGGCGCAGGTGAAACTACCCAGACTTATAAGGGATAGTATGATACTCCAGAGGGATGAAAAAATAAAATTGTGGGGATGGGCATCTGTCAATGAACGGGTGCAAGTCCGCTTCAATGGCAAAGTGTATAAAACAAAAGCTGATGCAGACGGTAACTGGATGGTGCATTTACCTCCCACTAAAGCCGGAGGCCCCTATAGTATGGATATTATAGCGGGCAATAAAATTACCCTTCATGAGATATTGTTTGGTGATGTATGGTTTTGCAGTGGTCAGTCGAACATGGTCCACCAGATGAATATTCATGATGTCACGTATGAACGTGATATTGCTGAAGCGAATTACCCGCAGATCAGACAGTTCTGGATACCCACACTGACAAGCTTTTCAGGGCCTCAGACCGACTTACCCAGTGGATACTGGAAATCTGCTGTTGGCGAAGAAGTGAGGCCATTTTCAGCAGTAGCGTATTTTTTCGCAAAGAAAATCTATGAAAAATATAAAGTACCTGTAGGTATCATCAATGCCAGTGTAGGTGGCACACCTATAGAAGCATGGATAAGTGAGGATGGCCTGAAAGATTTCCCGGCACTGATTGCAACAAAAGACACTTTTAACCGGAAGCCTTTATTACCCGCCCTTCCGGCAGATGCAGGAATGGTGAACACACCTAAATGGTATGATCCGGCACTTATGCTGAAAGGATGGCGCAATATTCATATTCCCGGTTACTGGGAAGACCAGGGAATTAAGGATTTGAACGGTGTGGTATGGTATCGTCGGGAAATGCAGATCCCTGCTTCCATGGCCGGTAAACCTGCCAAAGTGTTCCTGGGAAGAATTGTGGATGCGGATGAGCTTTACATTAACGGCAAAAAGGTGGGCAGTACTGGTTATCAATATCCCCAACGCAGGTATCAGGTACCTGCGGATGTATTGAAAGCAGGCAAGAACGTATTTGTTGTTCGTGTGACCAATAACAGCGGTAAAGGTGGCTTTGTACCGGATAAACCTTATTGCATTTTTTCAGGTGCTGATACGGTTGATTTAAAAGGTGACTGGCAGTACAAAGTAGGCGCTGTTTACCGGCCTTTTACGGGAGCACCTGTACTAATTTCTCAAAATCAACCAACTACTTTGTACAATGCTATGGTAGCCCCGGAAATCAATTATGCAATAAAGGGATTTTGCTGGTACCAGGGAGAAAGCAATACAGCTCAGCCAAAGCAGTATCAAAAGTTATTACCTGCCCTGATCAATGACTGGCGGATTAAATGGAATCAGGGCTCTCTCCCCTTTTTGTATGTACAATTGCCCGGGTTCATGGAGTACAACTATCTGCCATCAGAAAGCAATCTGGCAATATTGAGAGAATCACAACTCAAATCACTATCTGTTCCTAATACTGCTATGGCTGTAACTATTGATCTTGGTGAATGGAATGATATTCACCCCGATGATAAAAAAGACGTTGGAGAACGCCTTGCACTTACAGCTATGAAAGTGGCTTATAAAGAAAACATTACGTACACTGGTCCTCTTTATCAATCATCTGTCATTGAAGGAAATAAAATCATTATCAGCTTTACCAATACCGGTGGAGGATTAATAACTATAGATGGAGATATCCCATCAGCATTCGCGATTGCAGGTGCTGATAAAAAATTTGTTTGGGCCAATGCCCAAATAGAAGGTGATAAAATAATCGTATGGAGTGATGAGATCGCTGAACCTTTATACGTTCGTTATGCCTGGGCAGATAATCCCGTAAACCCTAATTTATTTAATAAGGAAAGATTACCTGCATCTCCTTTTAGAACTGATGAATAAATAGTATTGTTCCCTTATTTAATTAGCGGTACCGTGTTCTTTATATCATTTATGCCCAGCAGCTTCTGTAAAGCAATAGCAGAATCATGATGCCTGCGTAACATTGTCAGGTTGTCATTAGCGAAAGTCATTATCTGCAGATCAGTTCCCTTTCTTCCTTCTTTTTCGAATTCATCAATGTCGTCTTTATGATCGCTGACCATTGCGTGGATATAAGTCTTATCGAAGTTCACACCCTTTTTCTTTCGCAAATTGTCTATTACTTTTTGTTGATGGTTGGATACGGTAGCCGGAAGAGTCACATTCTTCGAAGAAGCCAGATCTTTCAATGTTATACTTCCTTCACCATGATCTTTAATCATCATGGCCCCAAATGCTTTTACCCGTTGATTAGTGGAATTACTTTGTGCCAGCTGGCCCAATTGAACCTCCATCATTCCCCCGCTGGCAGCATTCACCAGAAAATCAGCATCTGCTTTGGATGGGCTTGCAGCAAGTGAATTGCCGGAGCGCTCTGTGCCTTTAATCTTTGCAGCATTAGAATCTTTTGCATTTTTCACACTATCAGAAGAACTATTATTACAGCTAATAAAGAGGAAGATAAATGCCAGGCCCCGATAAAAATTAAGTAAATTTTTCATAGTGCCCTTTTCTCAGAAAAGGCACAAAACTTATGCCCATTTGAATAACAAAAAAGAGAGACTAATTTCCTCAAAATGATTTTATTTTTCCCCACCTGGAACAATATTGCTCGTAGAAAATCGCTAAGAAAAGCTGGTAAAGAAATGGCACAATTTTTATTGTTTTATTAGTAGAAGTTTCTTAAAGGGGTGGTCTTGAAAAACAGATCTGAGAATATACCCAATTAACCTGATCTGGATAATACCAGCGTAGGAAAAAAAGAAACGAGAAAGGGCTCCGGATACAAACGGAGCCTTTTTTATTTAGCAAGTATATTAGTTTTTTCTGTGTATAAGTACTCAATAACCATTGTGCTAAATCGAGTAAGCGACTTTAAATCCTTATATTTATAAGGTCACGTTATTATTCATTACATTAAGTATTAACCTATGAAACCCATTAACCCATCTGTTAAGACTGCAGTGGTGTGCCTGCCCCTGCTTCTTTTATTCGTCATGCCCTCAATGGCTCAGATAACATGGCCATCCGGTCAGCTTCTTCCTTCATTTCCTTCACCAGCGCAAACGCAGGACCTGATTATCCTTCGTGAAACGTCCACACCCATACATTGGGAAGGCGAAGGCCCCTCTCTTGGTCATAAGACAGGACGCTTAGAGACTGATGGCTGGCTTTGCCAAACTGGCATCGATGCCCCCAATGACCATATGATTTATGGCCCTTATGATACAAACATCCCGGCAGGACCAAATGTAGCTGAGTTTAGAATGAAAATAGATAACAATACAGCCAATAACGACCCGGTGGTGGATATAGATGTCAGAAATGCTACAACCGGCCAAATTCTGGCCTCCCAGACGATTACACGGCAACAATTTACTATAGCCTCGAACTACACAAGTTTTACTTTGCCCTTTACCATGCCGGCAGATAACCAATCGCTTGAATTACGTGTATATTGGCGTGGAGCAGCTTATATAAAGGTGGATTGGGTAGGTGTACAGCAAAATAACACCTCTCCTGAAATGTACCTGTTTGCTTCGTTAAAAGGCATCGTTAACAGAACTCAACCGCGCATCTTTTCCTATGAAGGTGATGCGTTTGCAGAAGGACAATATACCTGGCTGCAGTCGCTGGGATTAAACTGGTCTGAGCCTGCAGATAAGTGGGACCTCATTACTAAATATCGCAGCGAGCTATCCGGTTTGATCGTTTACGACCCCGCACAGATCCACACAGTTAACCTGGCCACAATGCTTGCAAAAGACAGGAAAGCGCTTATTGCCTCACCATCCTTGTTATCACGGTTAACATCAGCCCCCTATAATTTACCGGTATTACTCGATTTACGCGGCCAGTTCAACAGTAAGTTGCAGGTATACCAGACGATATATAACTCTTACTGGCCAAACGTTGACCACCGTGTATTAATAGGATTAAACCCGGAAGCACATAAAGCAGCCTTGCGTGAATATGCAACAGCATTAGGTGCCGCAGTTATCTGGCTGGACCCAAGTGTATCTGGTGAAAGTGAGTTACTAAACAGCTTTTTATCCTCTATGCCAGCTGGTTCCAACTTCATGGGATGGTGGCCTGAAGAAGGAGCAGGTGTAGGAAGGGCCTCCACCTATGGCATTGCAACTATAGCGAGTGACTGGGGCACAAACCTGACAATGCATAGTGGCATGCCCAGGACAGTAAATATTAAACCAACGCCTCCGAAACCGGCATTACAAAACAAGATTTATGTGGCTTTCATCTTAAGTGATGGAGACAACTTACAGTATGTGGAACATCTGATGCGCAAGCTCTGGAATAATCCTGACCGTGGCGCTGTACCAATGGGATGGACGCTTTCACCTGCCATGCTGGACGCGATGCCCGGAGCGCTAAACTATTACTGGCAGACTTCCACCGCTAACGATAATCTGATTTCTGGTCCTTCCGGTTATGGTTACACATATCCCAACAGCTGGCCTAATCAAAATTTGCTGAACCAGTTTGTTGCTAAAACCGATGAGTATAATCAGCGTGCTGGTTTCCGGGTTATTACCGTATGGAATACTATTACTGGCGGGATTAATCAGAATGTTGGACAAACCTTTGCCAGTTATGCACCATCATTATTGGGTGTAACAGCCCAGAATACCGGCGGCGGACTCACTATCTACAATAACAAACTTCCGGGAATGGCGCTTTCCTGCAATTACTGCACAAATGAACAGGCTATGAAGGATCATATTGCCTCTGCTGCTTCCGGATGGAATGGCACAGCCCCACGGTTCATTATCATACAGGCACAGCCCTGGCAAAATGTGACGCCTACAAGTTTTAAGAATGTAGCCAACTCACTTAACACAGATTATGTGGTGGTGCGTCCGGATCATATTTTCCAGCTTATCCGCGAAGCAAATGGGCTTTCAACGGATGCTGCGATGAGCAATTTAATGAAGTTATCACAAGCCATGATGGGAACGATAACTCCTGATTATCAGACACCTCCCTCCTGCCAGTAAATACGGCAGAAAAAGCCCGCAGATATTATATCTGCGGGCTTTTTTTATCATTTCGCTGCTATAGGTGCCTTTTTAAGCCTCCCCCATGCAACAAAAGCAGCAATAAATATAAAAACGATATTTAACCCGATTACGGAAGCTTCTCCCCTTGAAATATGGAAAACACTGGCGCATATCATCAGTAAGATAAACCCTATGGCAGACAATGGTGTAAGTTTAGGCTGGATACGAAGCAGGGAGGGCAATATCAATCCTATAGCTCCTAATAAATCTACTGTTCCTGTGAATTTAACCAGGCTAATGGGAACCTGACCAGTCCAGGGAAACATAGCAGACAATTTTTCAATGGGTAGTAGTAGTTTCACCGATCCGGCCCAGACTAAAAGAGCTGCCATTAATATCTGCGCAATCCAAAGGCTAAAGTTCATTGTTTTTGATGCTGTCATTTTATATTTATTAATTAAGGGACAAAAATATTTACATTAGCTATCTGAAAGAAAGCACTTCCTTATCGGATAGCGCTATCCAATTGTATAGTAATGGGAATAAAAACGATAAAAGAATGCTGACAGGAGAAAAATGCCCTACAAATATGCTCACTATAAGGGATGCATTAGAAGCACTGGAAGGAAGATGGAAGATCCTGATTTTATTTTCATTATCATCGGGCCCCAAACGATTTAAGCAAATATCAAAAGAGGTTGGCAGGATAACGGATAAAACACTATCCAAAGAATTAAAAAGCTTAGAGGGGAATCAATTGGTGAAAAGGGCTGTCCATGATACTTTTCCTCCAACGGTGGAATATACAATTACTGCACATGGAATGTCGCTGGAGAAAGTCATAGACGAGCTCCATCTTTGGGGGCTGGTCCATCGCAAAAAGATTATAGGAACGAATCCGGAAGAACAGCCGCTTTCTGCATAAGCTTGCTCACATGGCTTTCATCTGTCAATTCAAAATCAGCGGCTATTTGTTTCAGACTATATTGTCCGCTGTCTATCCGCTGCCTGATTAAGTTATTCCGGTAATTGCGAATATAATCCCGTAAAGTAATTCCTGCGTTTCTTTTAAAGTATAGCCCGATATAGTTACCGGTAATATTAAAATTCGTGGCTATGACATCGGCCTTTAGTTTATCAGGAGTATATATATGCTTATGTATATAGCAAAAAATGGCCTGCATGTCTTTACTACCATGTGCAACAGATTTAAGCTCTGGCATATTCCTTTGCAGAATATGGGATAACATTAAGATCTGCATCCAGATGAGTTGCCCGTTCATCAGCATATCATGCTTTAAATAAACGATCACATCAAAAATCAATTCAACCGTATGCCGGTCGTGATCATTTAACCTGAAACCGGATAAATGAGTTTCCCTGCTTTTTATTAAATACTCCAGATCCTGTACGCCGCTCCCCGATTGGTGAATATACATATCCGTAAATTTTAAAAAAATAAAGCGGGTAGGTTCGGCAATAGCGAAATAATGCGCTTCTTCCGGCCCAAGCAGGAATACATCGCCAGTCGAATAAGCCACAGGGACCTCGTTGATATGATGACTGCCTGATCCATGTTTGATGTAGATCAGCTCGTAATGATTGTGATTATGCACAGGATGCTGCCATTGGGTAACCTCGAAATCCGAAATGACTACTGGTTCAAACTGCCGGTAACGTTTCATATAAGAAATGTACAAAATTATATTAAATATATACAAATAGCCCTCATCGATATATCCTCACTTTGTATATCGAAAAGCAATTCAATGAAAACATTACAAAAGAATACAGCCCTTGTTGTGGGTGCCAACGGCGTGATTGGCAGCAATCTGATCGACTATCTTGAGACGCTTGAAAACTGGGAGATCATCGGGTTGTCCAGGCGCGGGGGAACAGATACCGGCAAAATCCGTTACATAACAGCAGACCTGCTTGACGCAGATGATTGTAAGAAAAAGCTGGCTCCATTATCGCACATTACGCATATTTTTTATGCGGCTTACCAGGATCGTCCGACCTGGGCGGAGCTTGTGCCTCCCAACCTGGCCATGCTGACCAACATCGTTAATGCTGTAGAGCCTATAGCTACAGGTTTACAACATATTAGCCTGATGCAGGGCTATAAAGTTTACGGCGCGCATTATGGCCCGTTTAAGACCCCGGCTAAGGAAAGCGATGCAGGGCACATGCCACCAGAGTTTAATGTAGACCAGCAGCAATTTCTTGAAGAACGCCAGCATGGGAAAAACTGGACATGGTCGGCCATCAGGCCATCGGTGGTTGGCGGTACAGCCCTGGGTAACCCGATGAACCTTGCGCTGGTGATTGCTGTTTATGCATCCATTTCAAAAGAGCTGGGCCTTCCGCTTCGCTTTCCGGGCAAGCCGGGTGCATATGATAAGCTCATGGAGATGACCGATGCCGGTTTGCTGGCTAAAGCAACCGTATGGGCAGCTACCAGCCCACAATGCGCCAACCAGGCATTTAATATCAATAACGGTGACTTGTTCCGCTGGAATGAAATGTGGCCCGCGATTGCCGGTTATTTCGGCATGGAAACCGCGCCTCCGATAGAGATGCCATTACAAACGATCATGGCTGACAAAACATCCCTGTGGCAGGCCATACAGGAAAAACACGGATTGGAAAAGCACAGCTATCAGGAGCTATCTTCCTGGGCCTTCGGAGACTTTGTATTCTCCTGGGATTATGATTTTTTTGCCGATGGTACTAAAGCCAGGCGCATGGGCTTTTATGAATTTATTGATACGGAAGTAATGTTTTATAATTTATTTGATGAGCTGAGGCAGAAAAAGGTTATTCCATAGAAAGAGTTTATACCACATTCAGTATGATCTTACCGTCGACTTGTTGTTGTATAAGTCGTTCGGCCGCTTCAGCCACGCTGGTCCAGGGCAGTTCAATGTCGATAGATGTATGAAGGCGCCCCTGGTCCACCAGGCCAATAAGATGTTCCAGTATAGGCGTACAGTCGGAAGGTACCTCACGACCCAGCCAGATACATTGTTTACGGTGAAATGGCCATCCGGAAGCCCGGACATTGAAAGTAGTCGGTTGACGGGCATTGTTCTATAAAATATGATTTTTTTATTTTACATTAGAGAAAACCCTCTAAATATGCAAAGCCAAACCAGTCAAATTCCCGTTGCTCAACCAGACTTGCATATAGGTATCGAATTAATAAACTTATCCTGAATAATCCCTTCTTTAATCATTAAAACTGCATATTATGAAAAAGCTGATATCCATTTTGCTCAACTGTTTTCCCTTGTTCGCTATTGCCCAACATCATCAGTTAGAAAAGATATGGCAAACGGATACTATTGTGGCCGTTCCGGAGTCCGTCTTACCCGATTTTAAGAAAGGTATCCTGTATATTTCATTGATTGATGGTGGCGGCTGGGATGCCGACGGCAAAGGAGGTGTAGGCAAACTGAACGTAGATGGAACAAACTATATTAGCAATTGGGTGACTGGCCTGAATGCTCCCAAAGGGCTTGGCAGATATGGGAACAAATTGTATGTTGCCGATATTACGAATGTGGCGGTAATAGAGATCACAACAGGAAAAGTAACAAAAAAAATTGCGGTGGATAGTGCAATGGCTCTTAATGACATCACTGTTACAGATAAGGGTATCATATTTGTTTCAGATTCCAGGCGAGCGCAGATATGGCGTATTGAAAACGATGTCCCCTCTCTTTACCTCAACAATGTAAAAGGCGCTAATGGTTTAAAAGCCATTGGGCAGGATCTTCTCTATGCTGAAGGTAAACTGCTTAAAAAAGTAAATGCGCAGAAACAAATCAGTCAAATTGCAGAAGTATCACAAGGTATTGACGGTATAGAGCCAGTGGGTAACGGAGATTATATAGTTACTGCCTGGGCAGGTTATATTTTTTATGTTACTGCTGGTGGCCAGGTAGAAACCTTGCTGGACAGTCATGCTGAAAAGATGAACACAGCCGATATCGGATTTGATCCTATTAAGCGGATAGTATTCGTACCTACTTTCAATGCTAAAAAAATAGTGGCGTATCGATTAAAATAATGAGAGGATGTAAAAAATAAACAAAGGCCCTGGGAATCACTTAAACAACTATCGGTCTCCATCGGGAACCCGAATAAGAAGGGGCTATATCAAAAGTATGATACAGCCCCTTCTTCAATATAAAATGTAAAATAGATTATGACGTTATTATAAATTTAGCTGCTGCCATTTCTGATGCACGTGCTATTCGTATGCATTCTCTTCTAGCCTCTTCTACATAGTCATTAATTCTTTCTCTCATAGCATGGTCTTCGGGAGAATTCATTATTCTCCTCTTGCCTTCTGCAGATAATCTGGCTATAACTTCGTCTCGTTCATTGATTTTAATTGCCATATCAGAACCCTTTTAAGTTATTGGTATATATATTAAACTCTCCTAAAGCTATTAAATTTTCCGCTAATTCTCTGCTGACATCATCCGGATAGTAAAAGCGATCATCATAACCGCTAACTACTAAAGCATCATAATTAATTAGTTTAAGTTCTGTAGCATTAATTATTATTAAACCTTTTGCTTTTTTTTGTTTTATCAGTTCTCTGGAAGAAATTTCTCCAACCCAAATAAATTTTGACATTGGAATGCCCAGAATAAAGGCTCTGAAATTACGCTGAAAACTCTGATCCTGAGATAAATAATCTTTATAGGATCGACTGGAAGTTAAAAAGATCCTAATAAAAAGTTCCGTACCCTCTGGAATATTAAATTGAGTTTCCAACAAGAGTTGTTTAATATATTTTTTGGCTAACAATGCATCCAAATAAATTTTAGGATATAACGGAACCAAAAAATGAATTATCTCACAGTTAGCCCAATCTAAATTTTGATAATACTGCACTGGTTGATCCAATGAAACGAGTTGATAAACCGGATAATTATCATCTACTGAGACAAAATCTCTTTCGATATCATCATTATCAATTATCTGAATCTTTCTTTGTTGTAAAATCCTGGCTAGTTTAGTATCCTGTTCCCTCTTGATCTGTAATTGATCAATTTTAACATTTGAGGTGCTCCTGTGTCCTATAATCAATACTACATGTCCTACCCCACCTCCATTATGAGCATTCGAAATAATCGCTATCAAGGGTAGCCCACTTTCGACATAAGTGGATAGCAAATTCTTGAACCCCTCACCAATTTCTGCTTTAGAATAGATCTTGGTCCCAAAACCAAATTCCCGCAGCGCATAACCCATCTGATCTACATTAAGTCCCTCGGACGGTATTTGCCGAAAACTGGAACGGTTTTCTAAAGTATTGATAATTGTAGATGGAGGAGCTAATTTGTATTCCGGATATTTGGATGCGAAATATTCCATAATCGCCCAAATGGAAGTCTCCGCGCATGTAATCGTTTCTGTATCCTGCGAAGAATGAGGGAAGCCTGTTACTTCAAATTTAACTGAACATACTGTTGACTGGAATCTGCCCATTACACATAAAAAATCATGTTGTACCAATGCTAAAGGTGAGATCACACTTCTACCAATAACATTGGGCAGGGTGGGCCTTAATATCATAAAACCCAGATACCTGTTTCTAAGGTCTGAGATTTGAGCCTGATCCCTGAACTGATCCATCATTACGTCTCCATTAAAAAGAGATAACCTGATGCAATCCTTTTTATAATTACTTAATTTGGAAGAAAAATAAGAATAATAACTATCCCTGTAAACCCTGTCTATATAGGGATATTCAATTACAAATCGGACATTGGGTTGAAACCTTTGAAAATGGGGGTGTACCCTTCGGTCATATACTTTTTCTGCCACCTCATGGGAAACTGAAAATTCATCCTTCATAAGTTCGATTAACTGATCGCGGACTTCTGATAAGGTACAGATAATGGTTGTAATGCTCATAAAAGTGAGACTTAATTTGGTTGTTAACAGTAGAAAAACAATGGTTACTTATTTGTGGGCTGTAATTTAATAAAATTTCGCAATACTGATAAAATTGTTTATTTCAGTACAAATTTATTTTAGGACATTGGAAACAACCGTTTTTCATAGCATTACAGAAATCTCCATCGTTATGTCCTAGTCATTGCTACTCTCTTTCAATGAATTAGGGTTTTATTTAATCAAGTTAACGATTTGGTAATATTGCAGGCATCCCTCTTTTCGTGTGTCCGTAGTATTCATAGTGTCGAATTGCACTACTTATCATTAAAAATTAAATGAACCCGCATGAAAAAGATCTGTTATTTATTCCTGTTTCTCTGTATTGGAGTTTCTCTGCAAGCACAAAAATTAATCAATACCGATTATGTCGTTAATGTGCTTAAGTCCCGCAAAAATGATCTGATCAGCGTTTGCGCTCACCGTGGTTACTGGCGTGAAAATGGCGTTCCCGAAAATTCATTGAAAGCTATTCAGCGTGCTGCTGATAACCAGATTGAAATGGTAGAGCTGGATATTAAACTCAGCTCCGACCAGCAACCTGTGTTAATGCACGACTGGAACCTGGGACGCACTACAGAACTCGGCATGGGCAGGAACGAATTAGTTAATAAATGGCCAAACGGTGCGCTGCAAAGCCTGCGATTGAAAGACAAAAACGGTAATCTCACCAACGAGCATTTACCTACCTTCCGGCAGGCACTGAGTTATATCCGCGACCATAAAATAGCCATTGTGGTAGTACTGGATATAAAGGACGCTCTCACAGCAAGGATTTGCTGGGAGATAATAAATGAAGGTGGTGGTTGGGCCAATGCCTGGGGTACACCTGCACGCCGCTGGGTGATCTTTAAAATGAATGCGCCCGTATTCCCTACTACAGATAACCTGGAGCATACTCTTGACCCTGTTCATTCTACCAGGGATTTATTGTATGTACCCGTTTACACAACCAATATGGTTGATAAAATCAATTGTATCGATCACTACAAACATTTCAGACGTACTAAATATTTTGTATCTGCCGAAGTGGATATTAAACAACGTAACGGGATTCAGGGAGATGTAATGACACAGGCCTGGGTAGATGATCATGCTACCTGTTGCTTCAATGCTATTCCGGATGCTGGAGGGAATCGTTTCTATAAAGCCAATGGTGAGTGTTGTTATACACTAAGCGAGTTGTATTACACGGCTAAAAGTGGCCAACGCGATACAGACGATAGAAGAGGTAGCTGGCAGTTTCTGACAGATATCGGCATCCGTTGGATAACAACAGATGAACCCATCAACCTGATAAATGATTACCTGAGCCAGCGAAACATCGGGTTCAGAAACACCAGCTATTACTATTCCAATGGAGGACGGGTAGCTGCTGATTCTCCTCAGGAAGATTCTCTGGATAATTCTCAGGATAAGATGGTATTAAGCAATATTGGCACAACTGAATCCAATTCTGGTATCAGCATTTATCCCAACCCTGCCAGCGATTTTGTAAATGTGAAATTTGTTTCCAATGCTACAGGTAAATTTCAATTTGAGATATTTGATCTGAATGGAAAACCTGTTTTAATTCAACAGCAAATGGTGATGAAGGGTAGTCAGGATGTGAGAATACCTGTTAAGCCGGCTATAACAACACCAGGGATTTATATAATGACAATTACTTCGGCTGATCAGTCAATGAGACGATCCTTTAAGATTTCGATTGTTAAATGAGATTAATCAAAAGTATTATTCAGCACAAGGCTCCTTACGGAGTCTTGTGCTTGTAGCAAATCTATCGAGAGTACATATCTGTTTGGATTATTTAACCGAATACGTAAGCGTCAGGTAATACATCCCTCCTACAGCCGGCCCACCCAGGAAAGAATGATAATATTTATTCAGCATATTGCTTCCTCCCAGTTTTACTTTGCAACCAATTTTGTCGAAGGCATAGTTTATCTGTGCATCCAGCGTAGAATAGGCGCTTACGTTACCCGTAGCCAGAAATGACTGCCAGTAGTAACCGTCCTGCCATTTCCAGTTGATACCTGCACCAAGTGACCGATAAATCTTCTCTTTGGATAAAGAAAGATTGACGATCCATTGCGGTGTGTTAAAACCATCTTCCAGACCATCTTCATTTGATGATTTACGTAGCTTTGAAAAAGTGGTATTGCCATGAGCCGTATAACCATGAGCGGTATAGGTAAGGCCCAGACTAGCGCCGTAATTGTAAACCTTTGTTTGTGAATTGGTCCACATACGATAGGGACTTTGCTGCGTTTTATTGTACAGGGCAATGGGAATGGAATCAGGATTTTGTGTTTTAGGGACGTTCATATTGGCCTGTGCGATGAAAGACCGGTAATTATTGAAATAGAAGTCTGCATCTATATACAGTTTTCCCTGAACGAATACGCCTTTATAACCACCTTCAATGGAATTGACATGCTCTGGTTTGATATAGGTATAGGGATTTTTTTGTAGCAGGGATTGGTTGTGCTTTATGGCATCGGATTGGGATAAGCCGTTTTTATTGATGTCATTCAGTACCGCCTGCTGGAAAGCGGTAATAGAACTTTGCAGCCACGCGTTCTCAAAGATGCCGGACGACATTACCGGCAGCCCACCTACCCTCTTGGTGCCACCGCTGTTTACATTGGAATAGGCTTCAAAAATACTGGGATAGCGATAACCGCTTTGGAAGGAAAGCCGGAAATTGTGCGCATGCACAGGTGAATACACGGCTGTAAAGCGTGGGTTCCAGGTCAACGGGAAATAATCGTTTTTATCTCCGCGCAAGGTAGCACCCAGCCGGAGTTTGTTAGTCAGCAGCGATTTCACTACTGATACAAACCCACCGGTTTTACTGTAATAAATATTATCGTTGGTTTTACCCGGCACGGGATTGATAAAGTAATTCCCATCGGGCACAATGATATAAGTTCTATGGTCGGCTCCGGCCAGGATTTCCAGACCAGTCTGATGACCGAAATGCGGCAGCCATTGTTTTGTAAGATTGATCTGTCCCTCTGCGTGAATAAAGCTGGCGTTTACTTTAAGAGCAGCGCCACTGTCCCAGTTGTTGATTTGCTGCAGCCGCGTAAGTGTATTATTGAAGGCATTAGTACTGGGCTCGTAACGACCATTATCCGCCGCTGTACGGGCCAGATGATGCGCCTGGGCAATGGTGGAGCCGGACGATACTGCGTTATTAAAACCACTGGTATAATCTGCATACCAGATATTGTCAGGCTTATAGGTACGATCGATATTTTCGGCCATTGAACGCAGATTGTACGAATTACCGGTATTTTCTTTGTTGAGATAGGCCTTCAGCTGGATAGCGTCTGATTGGAACTGTATGCCATGCTGCTGCACGAAATAATCCTGCAGACGGAAGCGGTTGGCACGCTGGTATACATTATCCAGCACAGCCATGTGGTAAGTATAACTGATAAACGAGCGGGCAGAAAACCGGTAATAAATGCCGGCATCCGCTTTTATATTGCGTAGGTCGTAATTGACCACCTGCTTTTCGTCGTAGCCACTGCGTGCCACTACATAATTTTTGCCTTGCAGGGCAATGGTTTTGCGGTCGGACGATTCGTTGCCGTAACTGCTTACCGGGTCCTTTGCAGGGTTATCAGCGCCGGTAAGACCGGTACTGATGTTAGCAGCGGGATTGAGGTCTGTATGATCATTGGCTATCCAGTCGTAGCCTTTGCTGAAGGTGCCGTTCAGTTTGAATGCGAAGTGTGGCGAGAGCTGCTTTGCCCAGCGAAGACTGGTTTCCGAAAAAAGCCTGGAGCCGCTGTTGGGATCTCCGACATGTGTGAGTGCCGTTTTCTGCTGCACGCTCAGGCCGGGAGACGTAAAAGGATCTTTGGTCGCAATATTGGCCAGTCCATTGATAGTATTCATGCCATAAAGCGCGGAAGATACACCAGGCAATATTTCCACATTGTCAATATCCAGGTCCGAAGGGCCCAGTGCATTGGCAATAGGGCCGCCGATATGTGGCGATTGTACATCCATACCATCTACCAGTTGTGCAAAACGTACATTGGTGGTATTGGCAAATCCCCTTGCATTGAGTACTTTAAAACCCATGCTGGGGGTTATCATCTGCACGCCCTGTACGTTTTCCAATGCATCGAAAAAAGAAGGTGACGGAGAAGCATTAAAATATTTTGTTCCCAGTTTCTGGATACTGACCGGCGACCGGAGCAGGCTTTCTCTTGTGCGGGAAGCAGAAACGGTTACTTCCGATAAGATCTTTATCATGATAGAATCCTGATGAGTAGTATCGGTATCCATAGGCTTACGGGTAGTCATTTTGGAGTTATGAGCTTCCTGTCCATAGGTGATAGTAGCTGCAAAACATAGAATAAGCAGTGGTTGATAACGCATTGTATATATAGTATATGCTGGATTATGCAATACAGATTTGTGAGCACAGATTCTGACCCCTGTGCATGAGTAAAAGATGGTATGCTTGTACCGTTGTTCCTTTTTGTGAATAACGATACAAACATAATAAAGCTCTGTTATAAAAAAAAAATTATTCGATAAACCTTACCCTTTTACGTTGATTTATATGATTCAGATCATAAAAAACAACAAATACATGCACAGTTAATCAAATTTGATCTGACTTACCGAAATAAATACACATAAAATAATATACTATATAATAAAGAGACCTAACTAAACCAGTTTCTGAAAAACCCTCAAGAAAAAATTGCGCAATCAAATACTTGCGCATATATTTGCAAGCAAATGGTTGCATAATATGGAAGCACGCAGAGATGTTTTTCAGGCAATAGCCGATCCTACAAGACGGGCAATAATAGATATGATTGCTCAACAACCTGTCAATGTAAACACGATTGCAGAACAATTTGATGTCAGTCGTCAGGCTATTTCTTTACACCTTAAAATCCTTTCTGAATGTGGCTTATTAAACATAAAACAACTTGGCAGAGAACGTTTATGTGAAGCAAAACTTGAAAAATTGAACGAAGTGCATGAATGGGTTGGACAATATCACAAATTGTGGACAGGAAGATTGAATGCACTCAAAAAATTTATCGAGCAGGAAGAATTGGAATCTAATAAGAAAAAAGCTAAGAATATCAATAAATCAAAAAAGTAACAACATGGGAAATAATAATGAAGTTTTCATAGAAGAAATCTTTAACGCAAGTCCTGAAAAAGTTTTTAGTGCGTGGACAGACCCCGTAAAATTAATGAAATGGTACGCACCTGATGGCTGCACCATTCATTTTAAAAAAATTAAAATTGAAACAGGCGGACAATTCCACTCATGTATTTCTAATCCTCAATACGGAGACTGTTGGTGCATAGGAGAATACAAAGAGGTTTCGCCCAATACAAAAATTGTGTTTACCCTAATCAACGCAGATGAAAATGGAAATCCAATAAACCCGGCAGAAATTGGAATGGACCCTGATTGGCCAGGAGCAACACTTGTTACCGTAACTTTCACAGAAGAAAACGGGAAAACCAAATTGCAATTACGACAAACAGTTTCTCAGGAACTAGCTAAAAAAACAGGCGCATACCCAAGTTGGCTACAAATGTTGAACAATATGCAAACTATACTCAATCTAAACTAATAATAAAATGAAAATCGTATATGCTGTTGTAGCACTTCTGATATTATCATCATTCAATCACCAAATTAAAGCAACCGTAAAAGATACCTTGATTTCCCAAAATGGCTATTCGGAGGTCAATGGAATTAAAATGTATTATGAGATTTATGGACAAG
Source organism: Chitinophaga sp. YR573 (assembly GCF_900110995.1). Taxonomy (GTDB): domain Bacteria; phylum Bacteroidota; class Bacteroidia; order Chitinophagales; family Chitinophagaceae; genus Chitinophaga. The sequence continues at coordinate 1,141,677 of NZ_FOJF01000002.1, read as the reverse complement.
GCAAGCCACTTGTTTTGATTCACGGCGGAGGCTCTACCATTCAAACAACATTTGGAAGGGTTATCCCGATGCTTGCTAAGCACAGAAGAATTATAGCTGTTGAGTTGCAGGCTCACGGAAGGACCAGTGACAGAGAAAAAGATGTATCCTTTGAGCAGGACGCAGACGACGTTGCAACACTTTTAAAGAATTTGAATATTGACAAAGCAGATTTTTTTGGTTTCAGTAACGGGGGGACAACTACCATACAGATCACCATTCGTCATCCCGAAATAGTCGATAAAATCATTTTGGGTTCTGCACTTTGTAAACGCAACGGAGTTCCTTCACAGTTTTGGGATTTTATGAAACAGGCACAGTTAGCCAATATGCCCGAACAGCTAAAAGAAGCTTATATACAAGTTGCACCAAACCCTAATCGCCTGCAAATAATGCATGATAAAGATGCAAAAAGAATGGTAAATTTCAGAGACATACCAGATGAACAGATCAAATCTATTAAAGCACCGACACTGATCATCATAGGCGACCAGGATATTATAAAACCAGAGCATGCTATCGAAATGCGCAGACAGATTGCCAACTCAGAATTAGCTATAATCCCTGGCGTACATGGTGAGTATATTGAGGAAATAACAACACTAAAATTTGATTCTAAGGAAGCAGACTTTGTTATTCCAATGATTGAAAGTTTCCTTGATAAATCAAGAACCAAGAAATGACATTGAAGGAGCGTTTTTAATAAAAATAAATTAAAATGGAAATCCTTAAACTATCTGATTTAATTGGACAGGAAATAGCCGAAGTACGTTATCGTTACTCCCCGGAGACTGACGAGGAATACAGTGTACAATCATGTACTACTTTCATCAAACTGGTTAATAATAAAATAATCGGCATCCCCAATTTTGATGATGATGAATACCTCCGGTATACCCCGGAAAATCTTAACTATTTTAAGGGAAATTTCGATAATGGAAGTAAGATCAGCTACGATGCTGCGAAATTGTTAAACGGAGAAACAATAGTTGACATTCTCTTCTGTTATGATGGTAATGAACCTGAGTATGATCATTCTGCCTATTTTAAATTATCGAATGGTTATTATTTAACAGAACGTAGTCATGCACCTGTTGGTATTTACGTCGGTCTCTTATTACTTAATGAAGAAGAATTTTTAAAAGAGAAGCACCGGTTAGCTAAATTAAATATTGACATCCGTTCATTTTTAAAAAACAAAGACGAACTTCTTTAAACAGGAAATAGCATAACTAAGTATTATCTGACTTAGTTATGCCATTTCATATCAACTTTTAGCAGATACACTAATCACTACTTTACCTAATTGCTCTCCTTTTGCGAGATAATAATAAGCGTCTCTGGCTTCCTCAAAAGGAAAAACAGTATCAATGAGTGGTTTTATCTTATGAAGAGTAATTGCCCAGTTCATTGCCTCAAATGCAAGACGGCTGCCTACAAAACTGGGCTGCATCGTTATGTTCTTAACAAACAAAATGCTTAATATCTTATTCAGTGCTACGGGATTGCCTGGGTTCACAGTGCCAACGGATGTAAGCAGGATGATTTGTTTTCCGAATCCGGTTGCCTGTACAGATTGCTCCAGGGTATCTGTTCCGCCTGTCTCCAGTACCAGATCTGCACCACGACCTTCCGTTAATGCAAGTACTTCTTTGGACCATTCATTATTCAACCGGTAGTTTATGACATGATCGGCTCCCAACGCCCTCAAACGCTCTGCTTTGTTCTCTTTTGAAGTAAGCGAAATGACCCTGCATCCCATCATATGGGCAAACTGAATCGCAAACACGGATACACCACCGCTACCGATGGTTAGCACTGTATCCCCCGCTGATACCTGTCGAAAACCTGTCAGGGCCGACCATGCTGTCAATGCAGCGCAAGGCAGTGTAGCCGCTTCTTCCCAGCTAAGGTGGGCAGGAATGTGCACCAGGGAATCTTCCTTTAACAGGGCATATTCTGTTAGCATCCCATCCAGAGAACACCCCAGCTGATCCATGATATCCGGCCCTATGCTGCCATCTCTCCAGTGAGCAAAATAATTGCCACAGACCTTGTCGCCTGGCTTAAACCGGCTGACTGCATCGCCCACCGCTATTACCTCTCCGGCACCGTCGCTTATGGGAATAACCCCGGGTCGCGCAGCCAGGGGATAAGTCTGATTAAGAATATACAGGTCCCTACGACCCAATGAAACAGCCTTTATCGCAACCAACACATCAAAGGGACCTGGTTGGGGTATGGAATGTTCTTTAATCTGAATACCTTCTATCGTTTTAAAAGCTTCCAGGTGATAAGATCTCATTAAATAGTGTTTTTTGATTCCTGACAAAAGTATCTTTGTTACAAAGACGGGAATTGTCTTTTTACGACAATATGAAAATACTAGCGCTACACCTGGATAACTTTACTGACTATGCCCGGCTAAGAGGCATGCCTTATGAAACTACAGAACTGCGCATTACTATCGATGAAGAGGATTTTTATGCTATCATAGAAAAGATCACTGCGTATGAAAAGGACGAATTACTTGGGATAAGGGTAGGTAATCTTCGTAATCTGAATACCCTTGGTGCCATCTATCGCATCTCACTAAAAGCCGTTACCATACAGGAAGCACTTTACTTTTGCCAGGCTTATCTGCAGGAAACCCTTCCACTGATACAGGTAGTCAATTCAATGGACGGGGATTCCGCCACTATCCGGTTGTCGATAGACAATGACAAGGACCAGAGCAACCGGATCATACTTGAAACGATATTGATGGTAGTTGCCCGCGAAATTAAGATCGTCTCAGGAGAAGATACTGAGATGACTATCTACTCTCCTTACTTTAAAACCGGATATCCTTCTGATTGGAGGAAAGGTGAAAGCTTTATGGTAAAATTTCAACTGACTCTTTTAAAAGCTGCACTGAAAGATAATAGTCATTGGGGATTGGATATTCTAATCCCGGAATACCTGGGATTAATAGAAGAGCTGAAAACACCGGAGAATTTCAGCAGCAGGATAAAGAAAGCGATGTTAGGCATGGCAAAACCTCAATTGCCAGGTTTGGAAACAGTGGCATATGCCTTTAATCAGACCTCCCGCACCTTGCAGAGGAGACTGGAAGAAGAAGGGACAAACTTCAGACAGATAGCTGAAGAACTGAAACGCCGCATCTGCAATCTGCTTATCCGGCATAACCGATACGCTATCACCGACCTTGCCTATTTATTGGGGTATGCTGATTCCGCAGCGTTTATCCATTCTTTCAAGAAATGGTATGGATGTTCCCCAAAGAGATTCCGGGAACAGCGAGGAGTGAGTTGACCAAATAATTGGCTCTGTGAAAAGACAGGACGTCTTCCTGACGATTAGCAACTGTAGGGGATGCCCTGTCTTTTAGGATAATAGCGATATTTATTTTTGAATCACACGATAGTAAGTAAACAAATCAGTTGAAGAAAGTTTTGTGAAACCAGCCTGGCGCAACAGGGTTACTAATTGCCCACGATGATAAGTAGAGTGGTTAATCATGTGAGGAAATGTTTGCGAAAACTCCATTCTACCTTCTTCACCGTTCGGTTTTTTAAACTTGACTTGTTGCTGATAATTTTCTTCAGGATATTCTTCAATGAATTTTTTCAAACCGACTGATGCCTTTTTCCAAATTTCTATTAAATCATTTTTCGTGCCTTTAAATCCGGCAGATAAATAAACCGGGGCAGATACATTTTCCCAGAAATCAACCCAGATTTTTTCAGCACTGGCAATATGAATAGCGGTTTGTTTAATACTGCTGAAGCTACTGATGATAACCTGGTCCCATTGCTCATCATTGATTTGATTCAACCATCCGATAGCAATATTATCTGCCCAGATATTGTAATCAGCTAACTCTATAAAATATTTCTTCATTTTTGTTTGGATTGTGCACCAAAGGTAGATTCGAAGAAGGGCAACAGACGATGGGGCAACGTTCAAAAACTGTAGCTAAACGTTCAATTTGATAACTGATATTGTTTGGGGGTTATTCCATGAACCTGCTTAAATGACTGGATAAAGCTGGATAGATTCTCATAACCAAGTTCGAAATAGATCTCACTTGCTTTACATTCTCCTTGTTTAAGCAATTGGGCCGCTTTCTGCATTCTCTTTTCTAGTAACCATTTATTGGGCGAGGTGCCATACATCCTGGCAAAACGTCGTTTAAAAGTGGACAGGCTCATATGACATAGAAAGGCCAACTCCTCAACGGTCACTGCATTATAAATGTTAGCTGTGATGGCTTGACGGATCAGCAAATCGTCGTCAGCTTCATAACTGAAATTGCGAAGCCGCTGGATTTTCTCAGGATAGTGCTCACTTAAATACAGTAGCAATTCCTCCAGTTTTACCTTTCGCATTTCAGCGGATGAAGGTTGATCGAAGGCTAGCATAAAACTGAGCGACTCTATGAAGTGAATCAGAAATGCATCTTTATCAAACACAAGAAAAGCTTCTTCATTGTTTTTTTGAGTTGAAGGCTGAAGCTCCCGGGGATGACGGATGAAGAAATCTGTTAGTAGCTTATTGTCGAAAAAAAACAGGATACTCCTGTAACGACCGTTAGTTGCTGCAATCTTCTCGCTCATAAGGCAATTGCCGGATGAAAGCAGCAAAAACTGATTCGGGTTTATCTTTGCCTGTGTTCCTGCATATTGAACACTTTTCTGGCCTTCCAGCAAAAAGCTGAATAAATTTTGCTGCAATTTAATCCTGGCGTTAATACTCTCTACATCCGAGTTATACTGTATGATTGAAATCACATTTTGTGAATCGCCGGAATGAGCATTGGCAGATAGTATAGACTTCTTCATAGATAAGAATTTCATTTAGCCGTCACCGAAGATCTCCTTACCTTCAACTTCGTCTTCAGCACAATCTCCTTCGGCGCTGCTGCATTCTCCCCATCCAGCCTATCCAGCAAAAGACTAATCACTTTATGTGCTATCTTATCAATCGGCTGGGCAATCGCTGTCACCGGGGTAGAGAAAAGTTCGAAAATATCATGGTCATCAAATGAAATTACAGCCAGATCCTGGGGCACTTTCAACTTTAGCTGGGTAATGGCCTTTAATCCACAGGAACCGGCCTGTATAGCCCCAAACAGCACCGCATCCAGTCCCGAGTTGGCAGCAAGGAATTCGCGCACCCCCTGCACCATCACTTTCTCTTCCGGAGTGAAATCAATTTCCATCACATAAGGCTTCAGCCCTTCCTCTTTAAGTGCATTACGATATCCTTTCATCCGCCCTTTCATTTGTGTAAGAGAAGAAGAAAAGGTGATAAAGCCAATATTCCTGTACCCCTGTTGAATCAGGTACCGGGTAGCATTTTCTGCGCTAAACTCATTATCAATGACCACATAGTCCGTTTTTACTTTTGGGAGATAACGGTCGAACATCACCACCGGCAGACCTGCCTTGATCAATTCATTGATCTCCTTCTCCACTCCCGGAGGGGGAGAAATAATATATCCATCAACGTTCCTCTCCCGTAATACATTGATCAGCTCTTTTGTTTTCTCCGTATCATTATCCGTACTGCAATAAATGATCCTGTACCCTTTCTTGTACGCCATGTTCTCAATCAGACGGGCAATAGTAGCAAAAAAGGGGTCAGAAATACTTTCCACCATCAAACCAATAATATTCGACTTGCCAGTCCTTAAGCCACGGGCAATAGGACTTGGCCGGAAGCCCACTTCCCGGATATACCTCTCCACACGCTCTACCAGTTCCTCACTGATCCTTTTTTCCTGAGCCAGTCCGTTCAGGATAAACGATACAGCTGTCTTTGAGATATTCAGGTCATTAGCGATATCTTTGATTCTTAATTTCTTCACAAATGCTTATTTAAGATCAAAATAAATTAAAATCGTTTAGTCTGGCTCCGTTAGGAGCCCCGTGTTTGTAGTAAACAATAATATTCTCTTTAATTGACTCCGTAGGAGTCCCCTTCTATCCGGAGACTCCTACGGAGTCTGTGTTTTGTTGTTTAATACGTTTGCTACAAACACGGGGCTCCTAACGGAGCCTATTATGTTTTGTTATAAAAAATACGGACACTAATTAAACGACATTGCAAAATAAATTAAATTTTAGTGTACCGTTTTAACCAGCCGTGGATAATTATAACCAAACAGCATTATCACCAAGTAACAAATAACAGGCAGGTAGTAAGCTGCTGCTACGCTATGGTTAGCGATAAGCCCCATCAGGGGAGGAAAGATCCCTCCACCTACCACTCCCATTACGATAAATGAAGAAGCCTGCTGCGTATGCTTTCCCAGGTTTTTAAGCCCCAGACTAAAAATAGTGGGGAACATAATACTGAAAAAGAAATTTATCATTATCAGTGCAATAAACGATATCCAGCCAACATGCAGGGCTACGATGATGCACATCAGAATGTTCATACCGGCAAAAATCGCCAGCAGTTTATAAGGAGCAATGAAGCGCATCAGCGCTGTGCCTGCAAAACGGCCTATCATTAACATCATCATACTTAATGAAAAGAAATATCCTGATTTTTCATCACTCAGCTCCATCACATCATGCCCGTAATTAATAAAATAAGCCCATGTTCCCCCCTGCGCCGCTACATTGAAAAACTGTGCAACTACCGCAAATATGAAATGTTTCTGTTGCGCAAGCGGCTTTACTTCAACAATTGCTGACTGGTCATGCGACTGACTCATAACAGGCAATTTAATAAACAGGAAGGCAACTGCCAGCAGCGTGATGACAAGCCCGATGGCTATATACAGATCACGTACGGCTATCAGATCTTCTGAATGCTCCTGTCCTGCTTTCAGGATAAAATAACTGCCGATGGCAGGTCCTATCACCCCTCCCAGCCCATTAAACGACTGGGAAAAATTGATCCGCTGATCGCTGGTACGCTGATCCCCTAAGGCAGCGATCAGGGGATGCGCCACTGTTTCCAGCGTAGCCAGTCCACAGGCTAGTACAAATAATGCAAAGCGGAAAAGATTAAATGAAACTGCTTCCGCTGCGGGGATGAACAGGAATGCACCAAGTGCATATAGTAAAAGCCCAAGCAATATTCCTTTTTTGTAACCAAACCTTTTTATAAACATCCCTGCTGGTATACCCATCACTGCATAGGCTCCAAACAGGGACAATTGCACCAGTCCTGACCGTGATTTCGAGATATGTAACACATTCTGGAAATGCCTGTTCAATACATCTCCCAGCGTTAGCGCCACTCCCCAGCAAAAGAACAGGGAGGTCACAAATAAAAAAACAGCAAGGTATTTTCTTTCCGTGAAATTTGGTTTGGCGCTCATCATGATCTCAATTTATTCATTCCTTTTTATTGGCAACCACTACCGCTACTCTTGAATCTGCGCAGCCATAATAGAGAAACCATTTATTCCTGAACAGCACCAGTCCTTCTACAAACACAGTACCGGCAGGATATTGTCCGCTCTTTTCAAAGGCATCCTGTGGTACGAGAAAAGGCTGGTCAAGACGAGCCAACACCTTCTCAGGATCATTATTATCAAATAATACCTGTCCGGCGCAATAAGCAGCGGGAGGATAACGCTTATCTCCCCCGGACTCGTCATTTTTACCATTATACAATAATACAATCCCTTTATCTGTCTTCACAGCCGGAGGACCGCATTCCGTCAGCCGGCTGTCGAAGTATCCTTTCCGTGGCGACATTAATTCCTTCAGCTTTCCATCGGGAGTAGTCAATGGTATCCAGTCTGTGAGGTTATCGGAAGTTGCAGCGTATACATGGTCTTCGCCCCAGTACATCCAATATTTACCTTTTACCTTAGCGATTACAAGTTTCCCCTTGTTTACTTCGGTAACAACAGATGCTGATTTGCTAGCTATCTCTCTGAACTTACCCTTAAAGATAGGCCCATGTTTTTTCCAATGGATAAGATCAGAGGATAATGCAGCTCCCAGTCTGGGCACCTTATTATTCCATTCCGTGTATAACACCACGTAAGTGCCGTCAATTGTCATGGCCACACGGGGATCTTCACAGCCTCCCTTCCATTCAAACTCCTGCTGTGCATCTGTATCAGGATACAACACCGGTACCGGGGAACGATGTTGAATATGTATGCCATCATCGCTGGTAGCAAGCCCTATCCGGGAGGTACGCATTCCAATACCTTTCCCGGAACGGTCTTCTGCCCGGTAAAGTACACAGATTTTTCCATCCTTTAACACAGCTGCCGGGTTAAAAGTATCGTTAGACTCCCATGCTACCATGGTTTTAGTCATAGGGTCTTTGAACTGTGTGCTGGTATCAGGTCGGATAATCGGGTTAACACCTGCAGGCCTGGTAAAAGGGCCTAATGTCCAATCGGGCAGTTGTGCATACAGACTACCGGAAAAGAGGCTTATGATGAATAATAAATACTTCATTTAATTGAATTTCAGTTTTATGAACCGGGGCCGGTACAAATGAGGATGCTTTTGTAAATCCTTGTTGAATTCTAATGAGTTCACATTATAGCTGATCAGCAGCTCTCCCGGTGCTGAAAGTCCGGGATGTGCCTTGGCGTTATACATCACATAGGTTTTCTCTTCCGCGTCACTACTGCAATCCCAGAGACGGATAACAGGCCCGAAAGGGCCTATGGGGCTGGAGCCTATCCGCATACCGATAGTCGTGCCCATCCCTCCTTCCTGGAAGATCAGTGCATAACGGCCGTCGGGCAGCGGAGACAGGCTCAGTTCATTGGAGACTTTATTGGTAACATCCGCCACTTTGTTCATGTCTTTATTCCAGTCCTTACCATCCCAGAAACGCCACTGATCGAAATGGTCAAAGACAGCAGGTTTTACCCTTGCCACTACCATCTGTTTATCCATCCCATGTACACCGTACACGTAGACATAACCATCCGGTGCAGGAGCACCGGCTTTAGCAGTATTTACAAAAATACCGGCGCCAAAAGAACCAATCTGTCCTCCTTTATCTGTAAAAAAGAAAGGTGTATCCATTTGTTCATATCCGGTAAAAGGAGGTGGTGTGCCTGCCGGAATTTTGATCAGCGTATTCCCTACTTCCCTGAAGCCAAAAGCTTCTTCAGATATATTTCTTACACGATAACCAAATATATAAAGGGTATTATGTTGCTCCTGATTCACAAATCCATCACCCAGCCAGTAGTAATCCGTCTTTTCAGTAAGTGGGGTATGCGGTTCGAAAACAGAGATGGCTTCGTGCTGCTCATTTTGTGCCCATGTAAAATCAATATTTTTCCCTTTCATGATGGCAACAGTATTATGTAGCATACGGAAACCCGGCTGTAAGGAATCGTTTATGATAGTACCGATCATGGTATCGCTGAATATGAAAAGCAGGCTGTCTGCGGGCTTATTCTCCACACCATTGAATGGAATGGTATAAATGCCATCTCCTCCAAACCAGCCATTGTTCCTTATGAAAAGTGCAGACCATTCAGGCGCTTCTTCCACTTTATAGTGCAACTCCTGTGCATGTATATGACAAAAAAGGAATATTCCGGTGATAGTAAGAATTATTCTTTTCATAACCTTGAAATTTTGGCAGGGCTTCGCTCTGCACCTGAAAAATAAGGTATCGTAGTTAACCAAACAAATCCTGCCAGTCCACCGGCTATAAATAACAAGGCAATCATCTGCGCCTGGCTCAGCTGCAAGAAATATTTGGGGGTGATGCGTAGTTGTTCAATAAAAAAACGTTCAACACCATTTAAGATAAGGAATAAATAGAACATCATCCCTGGTGTTTTTAATCTTTTTCTGATCATCCATAGAAAGGAAAATAGTAAGATACATATAACTGATTCATATAACGGTGTAGGATAAACTCCTATTGGTAGTTGATGACAATGTTCCATTGTACAGCCGGGGATATATATTCCTGCGTCTATTGCATTATGCGGATAGGTAGAGGCCCATGCCCATTGCGGTATCCATCCGGGTTTTGTATACCGGTTGACAATGCCCCAGTCCCCATCCCCTGATAGCTGACAGCCAATACGACCAATGCCATATGCCAGCATCATACCCGGAGAACCAATATCTGCCATGTGGATCAGCCTTATTTTATGTTTGTAGCCGATGTATAAATAAGTGAGTGCGCCGAATATAAGTCCGCCGTAATAAGTAAATCCACTGCGAGCCAGTAGTACCTGCAGGGGTACATAACTCAGCTCCTGGATGTGTTCCACAGCATCGAACAGCTTAGCACCTAAAAATCCCCAGCAGGCCACCATAAAAACAATGAAAGGCATTAGCTGGTATGGATGCAGGTAACGCTCTGTTTCTTTTGGTATTGAGCGCCGCCTGGCTGTATACGCCCATATACCCCAGGCAAGTGCCAATAGGCATCCAACTGCAAGATTCCCACGCAGGGATAAAAAACCAGGTGCGGGATCTACACCGTGAACAAGAGCCAGCAATACATCTACCACTTTATACCCTAAGAGGAAACCGAGTAAAGTGTTTAACAACAATTCCAGTGGAGAAGCAGACTGACCTATCGTTTCCTTCACCATTATTCCGCGAATAGTCCCATCAGCTTCTTTCCTTTTGAACTCAGCTACAAATACCACGTAGGCCCCGGCGAAAGCCAGGGCCATTAAGGTACCAAATGTCTGTAGATTGACCTTTACAGAGACGTGGAACAAATAACTGAAGAGATCTCCGATAGTCGGGAACATGTTTAATATTTATGTTGATCAAAGAGCAATTTTTTTGTGATGGTGCTTCGCACCATCACAAAAAAATTGAAAGGAATTTTGCAGGGCTTCGCCCTGCACCCAAAAACTTAAAGGCTTACCTGCAAGCCCACATTCAGCACACGCTGGTTGATATAAGCATCTCCCGCTGTGTTGGTACTGATTTCCGGGTCCTGCTGATATTTCCGGTAATTATCCCAGGTGAACAGATTGTAGGCACTCAGATAAACGCGCGCACTGTTCAGTTTGAAAGGTAACATTCTGGTTGGGAACTGGTACCCGATATCTACTGTTTTCAGACGAATATAATGCGCATTTACCAGCCAGTAGTCAGAAGGATAATAAGTCGGACTGTTTACTGAAGACTTATTGGTCGTCAGCCTGGGATACATTGCACTGTTAGCATTCTCCGGCGTCCATGCTTCCAGGTGAATAGGCTGGAACTGCCCGATGAATGGTTCTATACCTGTACCTGTGATGATAAAGCTGTAATTAAAAGAACCCTGTAACAGTATACTCGCGCTGAAACCCTTGTAGGATGCCTGTAAGTTCAGACCGAGGTTGGTATTAGGCAGGTTAGGATGCCCGATAGCACGCTGGTCGAAAACATTCACAAAACCATCTCCGTTAAGGTCCTGGTATTTGAGATCACCCGGGTGCAGTGGCAATCCGTTATCAGGTACAGCGATGGTCTTATTACCTGCATTACTGCCACCATTAGCCGCCTGATAGGCTTCTACACTATTAATATCTTCCTGTGTATAATAACCTAAAGAATGGTAACCGAATGGCTGGTTAAGAGGTTGACCGGTACGGGCCAGCCAGGGATATGCCGGAGAAGCTTCGCTTTGATATAATATTTTGTTCTTTGCATAAGAGAACACAAAGTTAGCGCCCCACTGCACATTACCGGTACTGCCATGATAACCGATCTGTCCGTCAAAACCCTGGTTACGGGTACGCCCCACATTCACTGCCGGCAGACCGATACCAATAATATCCGGCACATTGTTCGGTACGATCAGCTGATCATAACGGATATTACGGAACAATTCGATAGTGGCAGAAAGCCGGTTATCCTTCAGCATATTCAGATCGATGGCGATATTTGTTTCCCGCTGTTTCTCCCATACCACATTGCTATTGGCAAGACTACCCTCGTAAAACATACTGTAATTGGTAGGCGATTCTCCAAACGAATAAGTAGCACCGTTCTGTATATAGTTCTGTGCATAAATGTACCTGTTGTTAGGCGCCACATCCGACCCTACAATTCCATAGGAACCACGAATCTTAAATAACCCGAACACCGGGAAAGCTTCTTTGAAGAACTTTTCACCAGACAGGTTATACCCCAATCCGATTGCCGGAAACAAGCCGAAACGATGGTTAGAAGCAAACCTGTCTGTTCCGTTATATGCTGCTTTCAGGTCTAACAGATATTTCCCGTCATACTCATAATTACCGGAAAATGATACCCCCTGAAATTTAGCCGGTACTCCTACAGATGCCGGATCCAGATTATCGTATGCATCAAATGTCTGAGACTGCTGATTCACCAGTACAAGGCCGCTCACATGGTGCTTAGAGTTGAAAGTACGGTCATAGTTGGAAAAGAGTTGCAGATTGACATTGTTCGTATAGATATTGGTGTTACCCGTGTAGTAGATATTCGAAAACACATAGGTACCCGATGGATTCAACTGGTAAGACTTATCCGCAGGATCGTAATGATAAGACGGAATAGGACCATAGTTACCTGTTCCCCTTGTATACTGTTCCTGGCTGGAATAGGCCACACGTGCGGTCAGAGAAAGCCCCTTCGTAATCACGTCCAGCTGTTGGGTAGTATTGAACACTATGTTGTAATCCGTTCTCTTCGCATTCTGATATCCGCCGGTAGCCAGTCTTGCGTTCAATGTAGGAAGATGTCCGCTGTTGAAATGCGACCAGGCATAAGAGTAAGTTCCATTAGGATTAATGAGTGGCGCAGTAAAAGGTGTTAAGCGACTGAAGTCAAACACCTCTGACAATGCACTGGCTGCATTCAGATTAGGCGAATTGGTAGTAGAGAAACGGGTTGTAACATCCAGGCGCATTGTTAATGTCTTATTAGCCCTGAGATCAAGGTTAGACCTGAAATTATATCTTTTGAAATTGTAATTGGTATTGACACTACCGCGGGGATCAGGGAAAGAACGTACTAGCCCGTTCTGGTTCAACGCTCCACCGGAGATAAAGTACTTCAAAGTTTCATTACCACCGGAAATATCCAGGTTGGTATTCTCCTGGAAGCTGTATCGTTTAAAGATAGCATCGTACCAGTTTACATCCGGATGACCATACGGGTCCTGCCCATTCTTAAACAGGTCAAGGTCCTGCTGTGTAAATTCAGGGGTCAGGCCATCGTTGGTCTCCGCCTGGTTGATCAGTGAAGCTGATTGATAAGCGTTCAGGAATTTAGGGATTTTCGTAGGCGTTTGTGCACCACTTTCCACACGTACATTGATCTGAGGCTTACCCAGCTTACCACGGCGGGTAGTCACTACCAGTACGCCATTCGCGCCTTTAATACCATATATGGCTGTAGTAGAAGCATCTTTCAGTACAGAGATGGATGCGATTTCATTTACATTGATCTGCTGTAGCTGATCATAGGTATATTCCACATCATCCACGATAATCAGCGGTTTATTACCTGCAGGGTTCAGCGAACTGACACCACGGATATAGAAATCGGATGCATCTTTACCCGGTTGACCGGATCCCTGTTGGGAGAAGAAACCAGGCAATCTGCCCGACAGGGCATTTTGTACGTTCGCTGTTGGTACGTTCCTGATCTCTGCGGCGTTGATGGTACTCACGGATCCTGTATTGGTGATACGGGTCGTTTTGCCATAACCCACTATCACTACTTCATCCAGGGCCTGGTTATCTGATGACATTGCTACATCGATATCCTCATGCCTGTTAGTCACATTCAGCTCACGGGTCACATACCCCAAAAAGCGGAATATGAGCACATTCGAAGAACCTTTTAATGTCAGTTTAAATTTACCTGCCGGGTCAGTAATCGCTCCATTTCCCGGCACACCTTTCTCTATAACAGACACTCCCGGTAACGGGCTCTGAATATCCCGCACGGAACCGGTGATCACCCGGGACTGTGCCAGCAACATGCCGGGAAGTATATTTATAATAACACAAAACAGCAGTATTATTTTCCGCATATACAATTTTTAATAATTGAGAAGATTACCATCCCGGGTTTTGTTTCATATTCGGGTTCTTGGCCACCTCATTGTAAGGGATGGGATACAGATATTGATTTTCCTTAAACACCATATTTAGTATAGTAATTGGATTATAGGTATAGAAGTTGCCGTTCTTTACTACGGACACACCTGTACGCGGCTGGTTCATGAGCGTTTCTGCTATCTTCCATCTGCGTATATCAAAATACCGGTGCTCTTCGAATGCGAACTCTATTCTCCATTCATTCTGTATCGCTGCCCTCATCTGTGCCTGTGTCATATTGGGTGTAAGGCCATAGTTCCCTCCTGCTCCGGCCTCTATGCCAGCGCGTGCCCTGACAGCATACAGCTGTTCATACACATCCGCCTGTGGCGCTGCTTCCACCTCATTGCGGGCTTCTGCATATTCCAGCAGTATTTCAGCATACCGCATCACGATCCAGTCGGAAGAGTGATTGCTATAAGTAGTTGCATTTTCGAAATCACCCATGAACTTGCGCATGTAGAAGCCACTCACCGTTTGCTGCAAAGAGGTATTAGGTTTGCTTTGGCCACCCTCATAGGTTTGTACAGTGCTGCCTAACCAGTTGGCGCCATTATAAAAGACAGTGGCAGTAAAACGCGGGTCCCGCTTAATGCCGGACAGTACACTGTATGGATCAGATGCCAGGTAGCCTGATGCAGGGTCTGTAACAGGCAAACCATTCTGCATAGGAAAAGCATCCACCAGTTCCTGTGTAGGACTGGTATTACCAGAGCCACCTGCCTGAAAACCTACAGGCCCATTATTTGTTTCGATATTGGTGCTGTTGCTGCCGGGACGGATAAAGATCCGCTCACTGTTATTCTGGTTGAGGAAGATATCTGTAAATACAGGATTCAGGGAATAAGTATTCAGGTCCATCACATCCTTAGCTGCCTGTGCGGCCAGCGCCCAGCGATTTACATCATAATCTGTGTAGCCGGTCAGCGGGTTGGCATTATCAATATTATCACCATTAAAGAGCGGACTGGCAGCCAGCAATAATGTCTTTGCTTTCAGCGCCATAGCAGCTCCTCTGGTAACACGGTAATTATCTGCATCTGCTACCGGTGCTGTAAGCAGGCTGTCTTTAATAGCATCACATTCACTCACGATATAGCTGATGCAGTCAGCAAAGTTGCTGCGGGGCAAATCCAGGTTATCTGCAATGCTGTATACCTTATCGCCCAGTAAGGGCACGCCCCCATAACGTCTTACCAGTTCAAAGTAAAAATATGCCCGCAGGAACCTGGCTTCACTCCTCCACAACTGTGCAGTAGTTGTGCCATTGCTTAACCCACCTTTTACAGGTACCACGCCGATGCCATTGATAAAGATATTGGCATTACGGACCCCTGCCCAGAAAGCATCCGGAACACCGGAAGAAGTGGGTGCCTGGGTAAGATTGGTACCTTCCCAAAAATTCTCCGCTCCCGGAAAGTTGAAGGAAGTCACAGCATTCGTAGTGATCAGGGTTACCGGGATATTACTACCTGTGCGGGAAGAAACAGCATCATCCGACGCTGCATCCAGGTAATCGCCGCCAACACGGTTATGGCCATTTTTGACAATCGCATAAATGCCATACAGGAAAGATTGTGCATTCACACCCGCAGAATCCAGCGGATCGAAAACATAATTACCAGTTACCTTATCTACGGGAAACTGCTCATACTTTTTACATCCGCCCAGTAGGACAGCTATCAACAGTATTTTATGGATATAATTTTTCATGGCTCAATCTCTTTTATAACTTAATACTTACCCCTGCGCTTACAACTCTCTGTATAGGATAGCTGTACGGCATAACTTCTGTGTCCATTCCTTTAAATCCTGCGATCGTAAACAGGTTCTCTCCATCCACAAATATTTTCAGACCGGAGATACGCATTCTTTTCAACAAGCTGTATGGAAGTGAATACCCGATTTCAGCATTGCGGAGTCTGACATAGTTACCACTCTTCAGATAAAAAGTGGAGAACAGCGAGTTATTATTAGCTGCTGATACTGCCAGTCTGGGAAGTGTAGCCTTGTCTGCTGTTTCCGGTGTCCATCGGCCTGTAGCACTTGTATATGCCTGTCCGTTAGTAGTGGAGAAATCCAGTCCAAAATGATCGATCACATTATTCTCTACGCTGATCTGCCTGTTGCCCACACCCTGTAAAACAAAACTAACATTGAAACCTTTGTAATTGGCCCCCATTGTGAGCCCGAAGAAAGCCAGTGGCTTATTTCCACCGATGGTTGACTGGTCAAAGTTGTCGATCACACCATCGCCATTGAGGTCTTTGTATTTAATATCCCCCGGCTGTGGCGTATACCCTGCGATATGCGCACTGCTGGTTGCATCTTCAGCATTCTGGTAAAGTCCCAGCGCTGTATACCCATAGAAGGTGCCTGTTACTGGCAAACCTGTTCTTCTGTTCCATGCATAAGGAGTAGCCAGTTCATCACTGAAAAGGATCTTTGAATAAGCCAGGTTACCATTTGCGGTTACGAAGTAATTGAAGTTACCAACGTGATTGTTATAGGTGAGGGACAGTTCTGCACCCTGATAAAGGTTTTTACCAATATTCTCCAGTGGCCAGGCAGTACCCAGCAGGGCGATGGAATTACCGCGGTAACCCAGAATATCGGAATAAACATCATGGTAATAGTCTGCCGTTAGTTGCAGACGATCATGCATAAACGAAATGTCTGTACCTATATCAAACTTGCTGCCTTTCTCCCATGTGATATAAGGATTTGCCAGTGTACCTTCATACTGGTAATACACGGTGGTATAACCTGTACCTACCTGATAATTCTTGCCGATATTACTGGAAGAATAGGTTTGTGAGTAAGCATAGTACAGGGCTGCATTCAGATCAATATTGGCATTGCCTGTCTTTGCATAGGTAGCTCTCCATTTCCATCCGCTGATCCAGGAAAGATTATCCCGGATAAAATCTTCACGTCCCATTTCCCAGCCCAGACCAGCACCATAAAACAGGCCCCACTGATTACCGGGCGGATAGCGGTTATTACCACTTCCGATAAGGGTTGCATTGATAAAATATTTCTGATCATAATCATATCCTGCCCGTAAACCTACATTCGTAGTATTGGAAGCCAGGTCATAATTGGCTACGATTGATTTCCTGTCATACAGTGCCTGTGCATTCACATTGCTTTTGTTGAAAGTTCTGTCATAATTCAGGCTAAACTGTGCGTAGGACTGACGGGATGTGAATACAGTACGGAAAATATTGTTCTGGGCAGATGTGGATCCATAAATAACATAAGAGCTGTCGATATAAGCATAGGAAGGATTTTGTAAACTCCTGTCCAGTCCTGTAATGGACTGGTAGGATAAATTCCCTTTCAGTTTTGCACTAAGCCCAGGCAATACGCTGTTGAGGTTATAATTCAGATCCACATTCGCAAGAATATCATTGGTATTGTTCTGTGTATATCCTGAGAACTGCGCCCTTGACAGCAGGTTATTACTATATGGGCCGGTATTGCCTCCGATGTTATTACCCCCGAAAGAACCATTCGGGTTATAGACAGGATAAGCATTGTTTGGTGTAGAATATATGGCAGACAGAAGGCTCGTATAGTCGTTACCAGGTTCTCTTGCATTCTGGATACGGCCAAACAGCTGCAGGTCTACATTCAGGTTCTTATTTACCTGTACTGCTACATCGGAGTTAATGATATATCGCTTTAAACTATTATTGGTACTGTAATTAACAGCAGGACTGGTTTTAAAAATACCTTCCTGATCGAAATAGCTGAGGGAAACAGAATAACGGGCTACACTGCTACCACCGTTTACATTCAGTTTATAATTTGAGATAGGAGAATTATCCCGCAGCAGTGTTTTAAACCAGTTCACATCCGGATGACCGTAAGGATCTGTATGTTGTTTATAGGCATTAAAATCATCTGCGGAATATAATGCAGGCTTGCCATCACTGATCAGTGTTTCATTCAGCAGGTAAGCGTACTGATAGGCCGGCAGTGGTTTAGGCAACCCCAGGGGCTGTTGTATGCCTGTCTGCGCGGTAAAGGTGATATGCGGACGGCCCAGGTCTCCCCTTTTGGTTGTAACAAGTATCACCGGATGAGAACTGTTATTGCCCAGTAATAATGTAGATAAACCATCTTTCAGTACAGAAATAGATTCGATGGATTCCGGGTCAATGGAAGATATTTCCCTTTGTACCCCATCTATCACCGTAACAGGAGATTGTCCACGAACGCTCAGGCTGATTTCTGAGTTATCTGTAGAACGGTTGTTATTAGAATTTCCATTCACCAATGTTTGCCCGATGACAGATGGTGAAGATATATCACTCAGATTGAAGGAAGTGAACCCACTGTTTTGTTTGGTATACACACCAGCCAGTTGCCCGGGGAAAGCGTATACATACAGGGATGCAGGCGTAGTAGTTAACTGGGGGGTATAAATAGCAGACACTGATCCCAGTACTTTGGAACGATCTATCTTTTCGTACAACATATCCACCTGCTGCGGTGATTTTAAAAACCGCTCTGTCAGCTGTACGGTTATACCCAGACCTGCTTTTACCTCTTTTGTATAATAATCTTTCCGGGCAAATACCAGCATGGTACCTGCCGGAACATCTATTTCAAAATGCCCCTTCTTATCTGTCAATACAGTATTATGTTCAGCACTGACCATTACGCCGGCCAGCGGTTCATTAAATTCATTGATAACAGTACCATTTGAGACAGTCGTATCCTTTGGAGACTGAAAGGCGAATGTGGTTTGCGGAAGCGCCCACAGACAGATCAGGCATATATTGTAGTACCAATAGCGCATAGAAATAATTTTGGTTGTCATCCACATTTAAACTTATAAGTAAAGGGAGCAGCGGTATTCCCATACCCGACCTGTTTCGTACCGGTTTTATCCGTGATGAAGTAGGTCATGTTGGTAACGGTCTGGCTATCGCTTACGCCAAAAAACGACCGTGGCCAGATGGTAATCGCAAACCTGCCTCCACCTAAAGGCTTCATCTGTGTTCTGGTAGTCTGTTCACAGATGGCGATGGTCTGACCATCATTGGTTGTACCTGTAGCGCACAAATACAGCTCATCATTTCCCGACAAGTCAGTTTGTATTACATTAGAATCAAAAGTCAGGGTAACCAGATCATTATCCAGGGATTTAGGTGGAGAAACGGTTGTCAGCTGCGGGTTACAGAAGTCGACCAGGTCGCCGCCACCGCCGGTCACCGAAAAACAGTCCCCTATGTATTCATTATAATATTCTGCAGTAGCGCCATAACCTCCATCAACGAAATTATCGGAAGTAAACCCATTGGTGGTATTGGCCACTACATAGGCCAGTTTTACGATGGTGGGGTTATCGTCCGCACCTACTTTCAGATTAAGGTTGATAGAACCGGTGATCTTGTCGTTATTAGCATAGGTGAAGGGCACATCTGACTGCATCACCACCCATTCCATATCATCTATCAGGTTGCCCGCAATACCAAAGGTGGCTCTCATATAATCCGGCCAATTCTTCCCATCTCCATGCGGAGCAAGGGTGGTCAGTGGTGTCATAGCGAAACTGCCATTTCCCTTGCTACTGGTGTAGGTAGCCGTCATGTTTTGCGTGCCTTTCCAGCCTTTAGGCATCAGTACCCCTACGATCAGTTTGTCCGACCCATCTGAATTACAGGAAACATCAAGGTCCAGTTGGATGGGTACAACATCTCCCACCTGGGCTGTTGCGGGGATGGTGACTTTTGTAATCTTTATATGGCAGAAGCTGAATACTATTGCTACTATCAGCAATGCGGACAGCATCCAGATTTTTCGTCCTTTGATATTTAAACGTGGTAGCATATTATTAATCAGATTTAATTTTCCCTTTCCAGTGTATAGATATAGGAATTCAATTCACAACCGGGAATGAAGGTGAGACTCAGTTGCCTGATACCGGCAATCGTTGGATAATTAAAAGATGTTGATACAGCAGATCCTCCATCAGGCATCATCGTTAGTTTAAATGGATAGGCAGGATCATCCAGTTTATATTTCCCGTTTTTATTCACCAGAAAGGGCAGCCTGTTTACCAGTGTATAATTATCTGCAGAATCAAATTTTAATCTGAACTGTGTAAAGTCGAAAGCACTTGTAATATCTGTACCATTCCTGGTAGCTTTAATGACTTTCCAGCTACCGGTGACATTCTTTGGCGCTTCTGCTACGGGCGCGATCTCTTCAACTCTGCAGGATGAGAACAGCCAGACGGCTATTATGAGTATGTAACGATTCATAGCGTGAAATGATTAAAGATTAATAACCGGGATTTTGTATCAGTTCCGGCGACTTACCAGTTTCTGAAAGCGGGAAAGGCCACAGGTACATTGCCGGACGGAAATTATGTTTGGTGACATTGAACAGTTTATAGTTAACGGCAGCGCCATTGCGGTTTACTTCCATACCCTGAGACTGGATACTTTCCGTTTGCAGGGCGATCTTCCATCTTCTCACATCCCAGAACCGGTGTCCTTCATAAGCCAGCTCTATGCGGCGTTCGTTTTGTATCCAGGTGCGCATATCATCCTTTGTGAGCCCTATAGGCAGCTGATAAGGATCTAATCCTGCACGCTGGCGTACCGCTTCCACTGCTGCATATACATTGCCTGTAGGCCCTTCAAATTCATTGGCAGCTTCTGCATAGTTCAGTAATACTTCAGCATAACGTATCAATGGCATTACCCTGTTACTGCCAAAACTGAGTGTAGCAGCAATAGCTGCAGGGTCCAGCATTTTGTTATTATAATAACCTGTGATGGTACCCTGATGTACAGCATCCTGTCCGGTGAGTATGCCATTGTAATTACCTGCAAAAATGTTTACAGGTGCAGAGCCATTTGTTTGTCCGTTACCGGTGCGTACCAGTAACACCGTCTGATCATGGATGATACTGTAATCCAGTCTGGGGTCACGGTCTTTATAAGGGTTATTGGGATCATAACCGGAAGCGGGATCTGTGATAAGTTTACCATTCTTCATTGGGAAGGCATCTACCAGTCCCTGATAAGGGAATGAACCGGTGCCGTTACTTCCTCTTGAAGGTGGCAGGCACATATTTTCAAGATCGCTGTTCCCACCGGGCCGCATCAGTTCAAAAATATATTCTGTATTTACCCGGAGAGGAAACAATCCCTGGAAACTGGCATTCAACGAATAAACCCCTAATGCGATCACTGCCTGTGCGGCATTTTCGGCCTGTTTCCAGCGGTTGATATCATAAGTAGGATAACCTACCAGTGCAGGGTCCACTCCTGCTCCCCCTGCGTCGGAAGGCAGGGTAGTACCGTTAAACAAAGGGCTGGCAGCATACAACAACACACGAGCTTTTAATGCCAGGCAGGCGCCTTTAGAGGCTCTTCCATAATTGAGACCCGTTTGTGTTGTTGGCAGCATTAACGCGGCCGCATCACATTCAGACAGGATATAATCTACGCAGTCCGAATAAGTGCTTCTCTTTGCCACAATGGGAACATCATATGTCAGCAGGGTATCACCTACCAGCGGAACACCGCCGTAGTGTTCTGTGAGAATAGCATAATACCAGGCTCGCAGAAAGTGTGCTTCAGCAACCATCTGGTTTTTATAGGCTTGTCTTAACGGTGCGTTGGGAAGATTTTTAATAAGCACATTCACCGCGCGGATGTTGGTGTAGCAGGTCTTATAAGGTTCTTCCCCAATAATGCCCGCATTCACCGTACCGGTAGCAAACTGTGTGGCCGGTGTGGAAAAAGCATGTGATGGTTCTGCCTCATCGCAGGCAGCTTCCAGCCCTCCGCAGACAATATAATTATACGAAAAGCGGCTAAGGCTTGTACTAAGTCCTACATTGGAGTATATATTGGCAAGGAAACCAACCGTCCTGGAACTGTCGGAAAATACCGTCTTTTCATCCAGGTTGGTAGTTGTTGTTGCAGCCAGGAAGCCTTCTTTTCTGCATGAGGACCAGACTAAAGCTGATGCCATAAGTACAAAAACAGGAAAGCAGCGTTTTAACATAAATAACGTGGTTTACTTGTATCAGTGAATAGTGGTATAGTGCTGTTTTATATCCGTGGTCTACTTATTAAACCGGTTTGGCTAATCAATACATGACGTGTTTTCCCCAATAACGTGTGATGACACTAAAAATACAACTGTTAAACCGGTTTAGCAAATTAAAATCGCTATTTATTTTTCTCAAAAAACTGATGAAAGAACAATGTGTGATATCTGATGGAATTCGACCAGTATTCCCAGGTATGTCCACCTGGCCTTACGGTATAATCATGTGGGATTTTACGTTCCAGCAATTCTTCATGCAACTTATTGTTATACATATTGAAGAAGTCATCTGTTCCGCAATCGATAATCAGATCGAGTAAGTTGGGAGTAAGGAGATACAGCATGTTGATCACACTGTTTTCTTCCCAGCGAACAGGGTTTTCACTGTATTTTCCCAGTACCTGATCAAGGCCCCAGCTTTCGGGGAATGGACGCAGGTCTACCCCTCCACTCATACTACCTGCGGCGCCAAAGATACCGGGATGCCGGAAAGCGAGATACAACGCACCATGCCCGCCCATACTCAGACCAGTGATAGCCCGGCCGGTACGGCTGGTGATAGTGGAATAATGTTTGTCGACCCAGCTGACAAGCTCTGAGGAGATATACGTTTCATACTTTGAACCTGCCTTTACGGGGCTATCGAAATACCAGCTGGCAAAATCCCCATCCGGGCATACAATGATCATATGATATTCATCGCTTAGCCGGGGCAGTTCCGGATCTTTTTTGATCCAGTCGCTGTAATTCCCGCTAAACCCATGCAACAGATAAAGCACGGGAAACTTATGGCTGGAATTATAGTCGCCCGGCGTGATCACCACTGCTTTAATATCTTTGTGCATATCCAGGCTGGAAGTGCTGACAGTATCCACTTTCGCAGCCATCCCCAACCCTCTTGCCAGTACGAAAATCAATAATAAAAATGTTTGTTTCATATATCCGGTTATCTGGCTGAGGCAATGGTAATTTTATGTAGCAGTGGCTGATTGATCTCATAAATTTTATCCGTCAGCACGTTCATTTCCAGTTGCCATGCATCACGGATCCCTTTGTAACGTGCACGGGTAAAATTATCCCTGTTACCATTTACAAAAATGTCTTTGGCAGCATAGGCATTTACAGAATCCATTACGGCATTATTATCTTTGAAAAGCAACCCTTTTCCTCTCAGGATGCTGAATTCCATCCAGGCATACATTCTCAGCCTTCTTTCAATATCCCAGCGTTCCTCATTCAATTCCCGGATCTGGATAGCCTGCTGGTATTCAGGTGTACGGGTATTCTCCGCCAGATTGATCCCTGTTGCCAGCTGTCCGGCATCATAGGAACCTACCTTTTCACCATCCATCAGCAGATCATACTGACCAGCTTTCAGTCCGCTCACCTGCAATACTTCCTGGTTAAATTCTTTCATGAAAGGCACCACTTTCATTGCATCCGACTGTTTACGGCGATTGCCCCAGCCACGGCTAATAGTATCCAGCGGATAAGGCAGTGCCTGCGCAAGGTAACCGAAGCTGACACCATCAGCCGTACCTGTTACAGCACTGATCTTACAGTTTGCCGCCTGCTTTATCTGCTTTGTAGCGGCGTCTATATGTATCATGGCCACTGGCTGACCAGCAAGCCCCTGGGCTTTCAGGAACAGGTATGCCATCACCATATGTCCGTCGTTATCCGGATGGATACGGTCACCAGGTGTGAGGCTAAAAGTTGAATCCTGCTGTTGTTCACGTTGATTGATCAACATCATAGGATGGTAAAAATCAACGAAAGGCCAGCTGTTCTTTTTAGCCGCCTGTTCCTGAAAAGCCACCACTTCATTCAGGGCTTGGGTTTTCCCAGGATAGATGTTTTTATCATTGAATTTTGCAGTCTCATCGTAAGGAGATCCGCCGATGAAAATCTTCTTAATATCGGGGCGTTTTTTCAGCTTATCCTCTACTATAGCATAATTGTTATAGGAACGCTGTATTTTTTTCTGCATAGAGTCCTTTGCATCTGAACGATACCATTCAAAATAGCCGGTATCATTCATGCCCCAGGTAAGGGTCAGCACTGTAGGCTTTTTTGAAAGCACATCATCTTCAAAACGGTCATTGATCTGGCCAATCACGTCCCCTCCTATTCCTGCATTTAAACAGGTGATACGTCTTTGCGGGAAACGGGTCATATAATACAACCAGATATAGGAATGATAATGCCCACCATCGGTGATACTGTTTCCTACGAAAACGATACGGTCGCCTTTCTGAAAAGGCTGCTGCGCTTTCGCCTGTAAGGCGGATGCAGCGATAAACAGAAGCAGTAGTTTCTTCATTTAATTTAGATTAATTATTGATACCCCATTGCTGATTCGGCATTGGGCCCATTACCAGTTCCAGTACACCTCCTTTAGCAACATCCCTGAAATCGATGTGACACTGGCTGTATGGCTTGCCATTGAGCCGGGCACTTTGTATATAAATATTCTCTGGTGAATTGTTGATCGTTTTGATGGTAAACTTTCCCATTTCTATTTTATCAAACACAGGACTGGTGATTTCCTGACGGGTATCTCCCGGGCATACAGGATGTAAACCAATAGCTGCCAGTACATACCATGCAGACATTTGTCCTACGTCTTCGTTGCCAACCAGTCCTTCTACCTTATCATGATACGCCCTGCGGCAGATTGCCCTTGTCCATTTCTGTGTAAGCCAGGGTTTGCCAAGCCTGTTAAACAGGAAGGGCACATGATGTACCGGTTCATTGGCATGATTGTAAAAATCATTCCACATCATATTCTCCGGTGCCTGTTCAAAGAAGTGTTCCAGATCAGTGATTACTTTTTGTTTTCCTCCCATCAGTGTTACCATACCATCTACATCCTGCGGCACAAACCATCCCTGCTGGTAAGGATTACTTTCCATAGTGCCATACCAGGGTTGCATCCTGCCGGAATCCGGCCAGGGCAACCATTTACCTTCTTTATCTTTTGGCCTGAACCAGCCTTTCTCTGTATCAAATACATTTTTATAATTCTCTCCTCTCTGGGCGTACTTTTTTTCATCTTCCGGATGATGCAGCCATTTGGCCATACGGGATACACACCAATCAGTATATGCATATTCCAGCGTATAGGAAAGGCTGAGATCACCAGGTGTATATCCCAGACTACCATTGCCAAACCGTTCTACAGAATTTACAGAAAGCCTGTATGCTTCCGGGACATTATAATTACGGATCCCCTTTGCATATGCATCCGTGATTACAGATACTGCAGGGTTTCCCAGCATACAACCGGAATAGGCATTCAGCAGTTCCCAGCGCTCCAGGTAATCCTTGTTTTTCTCTTTAGCCAGTGTAATAAGGGAATTGATCAGATCATTGATCAATGATGGATTAATGAGTGTCTGCAATGGCATCTGACTACGGAACACGTCCCATCCGCTGAAGATAGTGCGCTTATTGAAAGTGGTGCTACTCTGTACCTTCCCATCTCCCCCCATATATTTCCCATCTGTATCCTGTATGATACGGGGATCTATCATTGTGTGATACAAAGCCGTATAGAATACTTTCTTTTCTTCTGTTGTACCACCGGATACTTTAATGCGGGCAAGTTCTTTGTTCCATTGATCACGTGCTTTACTGCGGACAGCATCAAAATTCCAGTCGCGGATCTCCTGTTGCAGGTTATGAGCCGCCCCATCCATACTTACAAAGGAGATACCTGCTTTCATCTGTACCTGCTCCCCTTCCTTAGTATCAAATTCAGTAAAAAATCCCAGGTGTTTCCCTTCCTTTTCTTTTATCCCTTTCAGGATCTCTGCCTTACCTATCTGCTGCTGATAACGATCACTCTCCACATCTTCCAGTTTGCGTGTCCAGCTATCCGGGATATCTGCGCTCCAGACGCCATAGTTACGCAGGGGTTTGCTGAATATAGCATAGAAATACACGGTATAATCTGCATGTCCATCGCCATTACCCCAGCCACCACCATCAGGGGTACAGCGCATCCATCCTGCAATAGTACTGTCGTTCAGCACCTTTACATACTGACGGGTGGAAGTTCCGCCTACACGACGGGCAAGATCGATCTGTATCCTCGACTGCTGACTGGCAGGGAAAGTAAACCTGAGCATACCACTATGCGGAGCAGCTGTCATCTCTGCCTTGATCTTATAATCAGACAACAATACAGAGTAATACCCCGCAGCCGCTTTTTCGCTTGATTTAAGGTAGGTTGAACGGTACCCATCACCATGACCCGCTTTGGTCTTTAAAGGCCCCATAGATGGCATTACGAGGAAATTACCGAGATCTCCATACCAGCCAATGCCACTCATCTGTGTAAAAGCGAATCCTTCAATGCTTGTATGTTCATAACTATAACCCGAGCCGTTGTCTCCTCCGGTAATGGTATTCGGACTTACCTGCACCATACCATAGGGAGTGGTAGCACCAGGGAATGTTTTACCCAGCCCATGATAGATACCCGCAGCACCCGCACTTGTACTGGCCCCGATAAAGGGGTTTACCAGGTCGGCGGGCGACTGTGCCCTGCTTATAGTACAAATAAGTATACATGCTATAATTAGCCTGATCATAATAGTTTTTTTATTTTAAGGGTACGGATAGCGAAAGGAGGTAATTCCAGCAGTACCTGTTTTTTAATCACGTCAACAGCTGCACGTTGTTTGCCACTCAGTTCCACCAAAGCAGCGCTGTTAATTTCCTGCGTAAAAGAAAGACTGGCATGACTGTTCCCCGCAGAAGGATTAAAGAGCCTGATCAACACGCCATCCTCTTCCCATACAACAGCGGTTACCTGTGCTCCGTTTACCTGAAACATTGATTCTTCAGGCAGGTTTCCGCTGAATACAAGCAGTGGTTCATTCCATTTATTGTTCTCCATACTGATATTGCCCTGCTCCCAGTTACCGGAATGAGGTATGATTGCATAATGAACAGTGCTAGGCCCGTCAATGGTATAATTACGTCCCCACAGCCCCATACCTGAATACTGAATATCCAGTCCCAGCGGGAAATTTGCGCCATGCGTATAACTGGTTGTATGATCGCTGAACAATGCCATTCCATATTTACCATCGGTAACATCTACCCAGTTCAGCAAAACGTTATTCTTAATACTATCCCAGCTATTATAAAATGTATTTTCCAGTTTACTTTCCGTCACATCAAACGGCGCATCCTTAGAGACATGCTGCTGTTTGAATGTTGAAGGAAACACAGCCAGCAGTTTACAGCTATCGTTATAGAAAGGTTTGGCTGGTAATTCCCATTTATATTTTTCTTTTGCAAATGGCTGCCCGATACTTGTATTCTCTTTCCAGTCTATTTCCAGGTTATAATCAATCTTCGGATCTCCTGTTGTTAATGTAATCGTCTGTTTAAAAGATTCACCTGCTATCAATCCTTTGAGCAACAGTTTTATCCTTAGTGGGCCGGCCTCCTGAATAGTCACGTTTACAGGCGATTCCATTGATGACCTGAAACCATCAAAATTCCCTCTTAATTCATTAAAACCGGCTGCTGCAAATTCTTTGTTGTGCAGATGTTTTGCGATAAGACTTTTAATTATGCCACCATGTAAGGTGTCTATCATTATCTTGTAAAGATCTGTTTCCAGTAAATAACCTGTGCCCGTTCTTCTTACGGTAATAGCTGCTTGTTTTTGCTGCAGATGGTATACAGAATTTCCCATAGCAGGAACTGCTGCCATGAATAAGATACCATCCTTTACCAATTGAGAAATCACTTTGTGCCCTTTACTATCAGTAACCTGTGCATCATTCCATCCGGCAGGCAGGTTTGCAAAAACAACTTCTTTTCTATCTGTTCCCAGTGTATTATAAACCGTTATATAATCAGGATTGTTCAAGCTGGTCTTATTAATGCTGTCGCATATATTACGTGTAGCCATTGTCCAGTTAGCGGCCTTATCTGCCCAGGTATCCCCTGGATTACCGTTATAAGGCACTATCCAGCAATCATGATGTTGCGCCAGCAGCAGGGTGCGCCATGCAGTATCAAAAAGCTGCCGGGGCCATTCCATATGACCATTCCATACTTTCATAGCAGCTATCTTCTCTGACTGTATAATTTTATTTTCGGCAAGCCGTACACGCTGCGCAAGTTGTTGTGTAATCTGTGAGCCCCAGACAAGGCTTACAAGCACATCTTCCTGTGATACCTTCCACGTTGTTGCACTATCATGAAGGGCTATATTTTCAAAATAGTTCCGCCAGGTTGTATAAGTCGTATTATCTCCCAGAAAAGGACCACCTTTCCATCCGGCATCCTGCAGTGTCATTCCTACGGGATGAGCAATGCCATACTGTTGCGCAGCTGAAAGGTATTCCGGACTATTATTCCATGCGATTGTCTGCCAGGTGGATTTATCAGACAATGCTTCTATTGCATAACGGGGTGAAGTAAGGATAGCAGTACCATCCGGCCCTGTCCAGTTCACCAGCTCTCCGCCGTGAGCTCTTGTATATCCGCCAAAACAGGTATTCGGATTTTTCAGAGATGCATATCTGAAACCCAGTGATTTCAGTATTTGCGGCAGAGAACTGGTAAAACAGGGTTCTTCAGAGGAATAGGTAGAAAAAACGATATCAGGAAAATGTTGTTTTAATTTATGCATACCATACTGGAACTGCCGGATAATACTTTCTCCAGAGATGTTAAAATTGTAGCTCTGGGCATAGGAAGGATTGACATATTCTATCCTGCCTTCGGCAAATAACTTCCTGAAATCCTGGTAAGCTGCCGGGTCTATCACCATGGCACTGTCCCATGTCTCCGGTTCAATTTCAATATTTATATTCCACTGAGGGTGTTTTTGTAACTGGTTTGCCATGAAACGGGTGTTCCAATCGGGGTAATGTCCCCATACACCGCCGTGATAGCCATCGATATACCAGACCTTCTGCGCTATTGCCTGCGAAGAAAAACAAATCCACCAAACACAGGCCGATAGCAGAGAAAGGATACTTTTCATATACGTGGAATATGCTAAACTGATTTAGCAAATAAAACATAAAAGAATTTACTGTACAAGGCTATTAACAAATTATTATTTTAATAATGTATATTATTGTTAATTATTAATTGTTTAAAGGGGGAGTGAAATTTTATTTTTGTTATTACTAAACCGGTTTAGCAAAATATTCTATTATTGTGAAAACATTTACCACCTTATGAAGTCAATTGCGTTGTTGCTATTATTCCATGTTACCGGTAGTTCATTATATAGTCAGCAGCTTCATTGGAGAATAAGTCCTGTTATACAAAGCCAGCCTTCAGCCATTGCTACTGCGGGATTTGCGGATAAAAACTGGATCCCGGCAATAGTACCCGGTACTGTATTTTATGCTTATGTAAGAGCAGGTAAAGAAAAAGATCCGGATTACGGGGATAACATCTATCATGTTGATAAAGAAAAATATAACCAGCCTTTCTGGTACCGGACTGAATTTCCGGCTATGACGGTTAAGAATAATCAGCGGGTATGGCTGAAATTTAATGGGATCAATAAATACGCTGACATCTGGTTCAATGGAAAACAGATTGGTTACCTGCATGGGCATATACAACGGGGAATCTATGATATCACTAATCTGCTGAACACCAAAGGTGCCAATGCCATAGCGGTATTGGTTTCTCCTCCTAAGTTTGATCATGGTCTTGCCAATTGGGAAAGCCCTACCTACATTTGTAGCGGCAGCTGGGACTGGATGCCGGCAGTACCCGGACTAAACAGCGGGATTACTGATACCGTGGCCTTGACGGTTACTGGTCCTGTGAGTATCACTGATCCCTGGATACGTGCGGATATGCCGGATACTAATGCTGCAACGATCAGGGTATCTGCACAGGTGATGAACTCCTCTCCTGTTGCTGTTACCGGGAAATTAAAAGCAGTGATTTCTCCAGGGAATATTATCATTAGCAGCAGCGAAGTGACACTGGCAGCAGGAAGTAGTCAGGAAATTAATCTGCAGCCACAGTATATGCAACATCCGCATCTCTGGTGGCCTAATGGTTATGGTCAGCAATTTTTGTACGATTGTAAATTATCGTTTGAAACAGCGACGATTAGCCAGTCCTTTGGTATCAGGAAAATATCTGCTGATACTACTTCTCTGAATGGCCCTATGCGGGTATACATCAACCAGGTACCTGTTTTGTTAAAAGGTGGGAACTGGGGGATGTCTGATTATATGCTGAAAGTAAGAGGAAAGGATTACGAGACCCGTATTCGCCTGCATCAGGCCATGAACTTTAATATGATCCGCAACTGGACAGGGGAAATTACAGACAATGCGTTTTATGAATACTGTGATCAATACGGTATCATGGTATGGGATGATTTCTGGCTGAATAACATGGGCGGTATAGATAGCCTGCATATGTTTGAGGATAACGTGATTGAAAAGCTCAAAAAGTTCAGGAACCATCCTTCCATTGTTATATGGTGTGGTGCTAATGAAGGCGTACCTGGTGGTAATCCGGATGGTGACCTCAGCAACGTTATCACTAATGCCATCCATACCTATGACGGTGATTACAGACTATACCTCCCCCGTTCCAATGCCGGTGTAGCCAACCCGAATTTCTCTATTCATGGTGGCAGCAAAAATCTCTCAGGTAGCGGTATATGGGCGAATATAGATCCTAAGAGTTATTTTACTGATCCGCATAATGGCTACCTTTTCTCTACAAATAGCTGGGGGATGCGCAGTGAACTGGGTATGGCCACATTTGTCAATCCTGAGAGCTTCAAAAAATTCATGCCGCAAAATTACTGGGTAGCTCCTACTCCGGATTCTGTAAACAGCAAAGACAATATGTGGGCAAGGCATTTCTTCAGCACAGACGGTGCAATGGGAGGAGGAGCCGATCCCGTAAAGTATATCAATGATATTAATAAAAGTTATGGACAAGCAGTATCATTGGAAGATTTTTGTAAGAAAGCACAGCTGCTGAACCTCGAAACGATGAAAGCCATGTTTGAAGCATGGAACGATCATATGTGGAATGACGCCTCCGGAATACTGATCTGGATGAGCCAGTCTGCGTATCCTTCTATGATCTGGCAGACTTATGATTATTACTATGATCTCACAGGTGCTTATTTCGGGGCTAAATCTGCCTGTGAACCCATGCATATCCAATGGAACCCTGCGTCTAAAATGGTGAAGGTGATTAATAATAAAAACTGTTCATTTCATAATCTGACTGCATCTGCAACGGTTTATAATGCGGATGGTAGAGCTGTGAGACAATATGCGAAGAAAACAAACTTAGTGGTAAACGCGAGTTCTGTGAAAGATGCTTTTATTATGCTTACTGATACAGCGGGTCTTTACTTTCTTCGTTTGAATTTATATGCAGATAATGGTCAGTTGTTATCAGAAAATACTTACTGGGTTGGGAACTATACTTCGTTGAATGCACTACCGGCAGTAAGGATTTCTATCAGTGCCCCATTGAAAACCAGCGAGGGGGTAACTTATACCGTTTCTAATCAATCAAAGCAATCAGCCGCTGTAGGCATACGGGTACAGCTACTGGATAATAACGGGAAACAAATACTACCAGTATTGATCAATGATTCTTACTTTACGCTGATGCAGGGAGAGAAAAAGCAAGTGCAGATAGAGGTATCCTCCGCTCAGTTAAAAAACGGATACAAACTTGATGCGAAAGCATATAATGAATAATTATACATCCAATTAATTCCTTGTAATGAAACACGTTCTCATTGTAATATTAGTTTTACTGGCAACAAACAATTATGCCCAATCTCCGGACAAGATATGGAATTCCAGCTGGATAGCTGCTCCCAACGATCCTGGCACTGAATACGGTGTTTATTACTTCCGCAAAAGTATTAACCTGGATACTAAGCCAGCTTCTTATATAGTTCATGTATCCGCAGATAACCGTTATAAACTATATGTGAATGGTGTTTTAGTTTCGCTTGGCCCGGCGCGTGGTGACACCTATTTCTGGAATTACGAAACAGTTGATCTTGCACCATATCTCTCTGCAGGAAAAAACATCATAGCTGCGCTCGTTTGGAATGAAGCGCAATACCGTCCCGAAGCACAGATCAGCAATCGTACAGGTTTTATTCTGCAGGGCAATTCACAAACAGAAGAAATACTGAATACTGATAATACCTGGAAATGCTTTCGCGATGCAGGACATATGCCTGTTCCGGGTTGGTTTTTTGCTGCCAGCAAAGGTGAAATGGTAGATATGAATCAGGCGGTTAAAGGTGATTGGACAGCCTTATCTTATGATGATAGTACATGGCCTCTTGCAGCAAAAGTGATGGACGGAAAACTGAAAGGTACGGCATGGGGGATCGACTGGGCACTGGTGCCTTCAACACTGCCACCAATGGAAATGACTTACCAGCGTATTCCTGCATTACGCAGTGCTGTTGGTATTACCGTTCCGCAAGCCTTCCCCGAAAAAAAGACGTCGGTAACTATACCCGCCAATACAAGCATCGCTTTATTGCTGGACCAGACTTTTGAAACAAACGCCTATGTAACGCTTAATTTCAGCGGTGGCAGGGACGCCGGCATTTCATTAGGTTATGCCGAAGCACTTTTCAATAAAGACAGTAAAGGTAACCGTAATGATATAACCGGCAAACAGTTTGTAGGGCGAATAGACAGCCTGATAGCAGACGGTAACAAAGGACAGACATTTACAACTCTCAACTTCCGCACCTATCGTTACATCAGGTTACTGGTACAAACCAAAAATGACCCGCTTGTCCTGGACGATATTTATGGCACTTTCACAGGTTATCCTTTTAAACAAACAGCAACATTTAACACAGATAACAACGAAATAAAACAGATACTGGATATTGGCTGGCGTACAGCGCGGCTCAATGCCTGGGAATCTTATACAGACTGCCCTTACTATGAGCAACTGCAATACATTGGCGATACACGTATACAAGCCCTGATATCTTACTATAATACCAGCGATGACAGGCTGGCACGTAATGCCCTCACACAAATCGATCATTCACGTTTAGCCGAAGGCATTACCAAAAGCTGTTACCCTACCAAAGGCACACAGATCATATCCACGTTTTCGCTATGGTACATCTGCATGCTGCATGATTACTGGATGTACCGGGGCGATAATGACTTTATTAAAAATAAACTGGTTGGGGAAAGAGCCATACTGGATTTTTTCAGCAAATATCAGCAACCTGATGGTTCAGTGAAAAATACCCCTTACTGGGCGTTTGTAGACTGGGCTGGCAATCTGGCTGGCGATGTCAAAGGCGCGGACGGTAGCGCGGCTATTTATGACCTGCAATTACTCTGGGCATACCAGTGGGCTGCGGAAATGGAAGCTCAAATTGGCCTTTCTGATTATGCCCGTATATATAATCAGAAAACCGCACAGTTAAAGACTACTATACAGCATAAGTACTGGGACCCGGTTAAAAAATTGTATGCCGATACTAAAGAAAAAAATGGCTACTCACAGCATGCTAATTCACTGGCCATACTTACAGGCATGGTAAGCGAAACGGATATGCCTGCTGTAGTTAACGGACTCTTGAATGATAAAACTTTAACTCAATGCACTGTTTATTTTAAATACTACCTGAATCAGGCACTGATAAAAGCTGGCCGTGGAAATGATTATATGAGCTGGCTGGGTATCTGGCGTGAAAATATAGCTATGGGGCTTACTACCTGGGCTGAATATTCAGATATCAACACTACCCGCTCTGATTGCCATGCCTGGGGTGCTAGTCCTAATATCGAGTTCTATCGTACTGTTTTAGGTATCGACAGCTATGCACCGGGTTTCAGTAAAATAAAGATTGAACCACATTTAGGTACTTTAACAAAAGTAGATGGAGAGATTCCCCATCCTGATGGGAAAGTCGCTGTTAAATATATTTTAGAGGGCAGCAAGTGGAAAATCAATATCAGTCTGCCTTTAAAAACGTCCGGAATATTTGTATGGAAAGCTAAAACATATCTGCTTAAAGCTGGTGCTAACTCATTTGTGATTTAAATTTATATGGTGTGTTTTTGAACAAAAAGAGAAATATTCAGTTAATAAGTGGAGTAACTGATATTCCTCAAAA
The DNA here is from genome assembly GCF_900110995.1 of Chitinophaga sp. YR573. Classification (GTDB taxonomy): domain Bacteria; phylum Bacteroidota; class Bacteroidia; order Chitinophagales; family Chitinophagaceae; genus Chitinophaga. Next base: position 1,107,352 of record NZ_FOJF01000002.1, on the reverse strand, counting down.
AACACATTAAACCATGGACCTCAAAAAGAAATTAGCACAACTTGGCAAACAGCCAGACATCATCCTCATCATTACTGACGAGCAACGGGCTACTCAACATTTCCCACCGGGATGGGAGGAGGAAAATCTCCCCACGCTTACCTTTCTCAAAAAGAACGGTTTCAGTTTCGACAGGGCTTTCTGTAATACCTGTATGTGCTCACCCAGCCGGACAACTTTATTTACAGGAATTTATCCGGCTAAACATAAGGTTTCCCAAACACTGACTATAGGTGGTCCCTTATCACCTTCGGAACCAACTCTCAGTACATCGTTGCCAAACATAATGAATGTGCTCTGGAATGAAGGATATGATGTGCAGTACCGTGGTAAATGGCACATGAGTAAAGGTGTTGCAGGCAACGGTGCCGTGACCAATTACGATAACCTGACACCTGCGGATATTTCTTTGTTTGGTGCCATGGGTTGGGTAGCGCCGGATGCAGGAGAAGATGTGAATCCCTTAAATTTTGGTGGAGGATTTGCCAACCATGACGCCAGGTATGTGGCAGAAGCGATCAAATACCTGCAGGGGGTAAAAGCGGAAAGGGCAGCAGGCAACCACAAACCCTATTGCCTCATCGTATCGCTGGTGAATCCCCATGATGTATTGGCTTATCCTAAAACAGCAGGAACCTCAGGATATCATTCTGATAGCTGGTCGGGAAGGGAAATCGGATTGCCCGACACCGTGAATGAGCATTTACTGGCCAATAAAAAACCAATGGCACAGGAACAAATCTTATTAGGGATGGATACTTCATTAGGAGCTTTGCCTACCATTGAACAAAAGTTAGATTACATAAATTTTTATGGATCTCTGTTAACCCTGGTTGACAAAGAGATCGGTAACCTGATCAAAGAATTGTATGCTAGCGGTCTGGCTGAATCTGCTATCGTCACCTTTACCTCAGACCATGGAGAAATGGGACTTGCACATGGGGGACTGCGGCAGAAAACCTTTGTGGCTTATGAAGAAGCATTGAGGGTTCCACTCGTCATATCCAACCCTGTTTTATTTTCAGGTCACCCTATTCAGCAATCAATGGCCCTGGCTACGCTGGTAGATATCATGCCTACGTTTATGGAGATTGCCAATGTATCAAACCCTCCTGCAGGACTTGCAGGTACCAGCCTGTTGCCAATCATGCAGGATGGCACTCCTGTACAGGATAGTATATTATTTACTTATGATGATACAAAGGCAGGTTCCAACAATCAGTGGTCTGTAGTAAATGCAGCCAATCGTATCCGGTGTATCCGTACGGAGAAATGGAAGTTTACTTATTATTTTGATGCGGCGGGCGCTTATTACAACCAGTATGAGCTGTATGATCTGGTAAATGATCCTTCTGAATATACCAACCTGGCATATGATCCTGCGTATAGAGAAGTCCGGACAGAGCTGCAAAAACAATTGCATCAACTGGAAATAGCTAAGCTGAGGGTGCTGACATCCAAGGAAACTGAAAATGTTCAGGAACCACAGCTGGATAATATTACGGCTTAATCATTTCTAATTAAAAGAGCTTTCAAATCTTTGGGGTTGAAAGCTCTTTTACATTTTATAATTACGGTATAAACTCCTTCTGCCAATCGTACATAGCTCTATAGTAATTTAACAAAAAACAGTTAGTAAACACCGGTGAACATCTGACCAAGATATAAACTATTAGTACATTGCTTGCGGTCTTCGGTCACAAATGAGAGGTAGATTTCTATCACTTTTTCCTTCCAGCTACTATCAGGCAATAATAATACGTCACGACCATCCATTCTTTTCGCTCCGCATAACGTGTAAACTGCTTCATTTAATGCGGGCGCATATGCTAGTAGCATCACACGATCACTGCTATGTTTATAACTCAGATCTGCCGTCCAGCTAAATACTAAGTAGTTATTCTGCCGGACAACAGCAGCATTAATATTCTCATTACTCATTGGCCCCTCCGTGAGCCTTACTTTTGTATAATCTATGATATAGTCTGGATACTGTCCGGTAAGTGCTTGTTTAATCTGGTAACCGGTCGCCGCATGATATCCGGTATAGCCTTTTTCTGCACCGGTATAAGCAAAACCAACCTGCACATATGGAATAAATCCACTCAAAAATTTATTTACTACCGCCAGCCTTTTCCGGCATGCCAGCTGCTTTTCTGAGGGTGGCTTTGTACTCTTACGGCGACGGCTACGGACAATATATTTGCCATTGAGTATGTACCCTTCCAGGTTGCCTACAACTCCCTGTATGCCCCAAAAAATGCCATTCTTTAAACGTGCCATTAAATGTATTTTAAAATTTGTCCATGTAAATTTAACTTTAGCGCCTGCTAACCCTTCAGCAGCAATACTTTCAGGACCAAACTTCCCACGGTTAAAAGATAACTGAGGCAAATTGATACTAAAATCAGGTGATACACCTGTCACTGCATATTTGAGATTATAAGCCATAGCAGATGCTGATACTTTATGCTCCTGGAGGCTTATCTCTATCAGGTCACTAATGTATCCTAACAGACGGGTAACCAGGCCAAACTTATAGCGCTGATCTTTGCCTGAAAAGCCACCGAACGGTCTTTTTAATTGTGTTCTGATGTTGTTGTTTTTAAATTTTACTAATAATTGTGCTACGTGGGTTAAATCAGGGTTAACTGTAGCTAATTGCGACAAAGTGGAGGTGTTTTTCAACAACTGGAAAGGGCCCTTTCCTTCCTTCAGTTCGTTATGCGAAATTAAACCAATGCGTGTAATTTATCTACACAGATCCGGAATTTAACAGAATTTTCAGTTTGAGGAGTGACTGTTCGAAGAGCGTTCGGGAAGTCTCTATAGGTAGATCGCCCTTTGATAGTTAGTTGATCGTTGGTTGGTCGGGGTTTGATCGGCTGGAGACTACCAGCCCCCCTCTTACCAATGATCAACCAACTATCTACCACCGGTCAATTCTACAACACTTCCCGAACACTTCCCGAACACTTCTCTAACACGCTCTAAAACCAATTACCAGCAAAAGAAGATTCACTTCTATTTATATTGGCATTTAAAGGCGTTAGAATTGAGCCTCTTAGTAGTGTTACTAAAGATTTCAGAACAGTAAAAACATTTACTGTCACCGCCAGGAACAGCACAAAAAAAACTTACTATGTAAGTGTACATTACCGGGATGCAATATTTATAGGCGGACTGGTACAATTGCTCGCGCTTGATTCCAAAGACGGATCTTTACTTTGGAAAGACAACTTGAATCAGAACTTCGTATACTCCAATGTTGTACATACCAACCAGCAAACGACATTACATGTTGCGAAAAAAAATCCAACGACTTGAAGACTCTTTTCATTTTTTGTTGGGACAACAGGACAAATTCCTAACCACTTTTTGTATGACTTAACAGAAATTCATCAGCTTAGACATATAACCTATAGCTAATGCAATATTTCCGGAGGGATTCACTACATTCTTCGATATATTTATTCATATAATAAGTAAATATTTTCAATGCCGGACGTTGTTCGTCATTTCACAAGCAGACATTTTCCTTATTAAACAATAATCTTTATGAAACGCAATTCATTTCTGAAAATTATTTTAGCAGCCGCTGGGTCCCTGACTACTCCCTTTGCTGCTATGGCAAAAAATGATAAGAAAGATAGAGGAAATAAAGCCATTAAAGTTGTCTCTGGAGAAGACCGCTTCGGTAAGCCTATATCTTTATTTACAGGAGACACCTTTTACACAAAGGTGTCTACCACTGACACTGATGGGGATGTATATGTATTTGAGTCAACAAGGGTAAAAGAAGGTGGCCCTTCCTTTCATTTGCATTACGAACAGGATGAATTTTGGTATATACTCAAAGGAGAGTTTTTATTTAAAGTAGGTGAAGAAACCTTTACCGCCAAAGCGGGCGACACTGTTTTTGGCCCCAGGATGGTGCCTCACGCTTTCGCAAAAGTTGGCAAAGGAGAAGCCAAAATATTGATGTTTTATCAGCCCGCTGGTAAAATGGAAGCAATGTTTAAAAAAATCAGCGAGGGTGCAAGCAAGAATATTAAGACAGACGAAGAAAAGGACAAATTCTTTCACGAGTATGGACTAAAATTAGTAGGACCGCCACTTACTTATTCGAAATGGTAACATTCCAGCATGAACGCAATAAAGAGTGATGAAAATTATGTACTGTAAACACCTAATTAACAAATCGCGCCTGTAACAAATGCTGTGTCACACCATCTGCTGAACCCATTGACTTCGCCAGGCCGGCGCCTCGAAAGCATCTGCGAAATACTGCGTCTCATGGATGACCTTACCATTGCGAAACTCCATAATGCTCACAGTGTATGCTCGTTGCTCCTGGTAGGTGATTGTGTATTCTGTTATCCAGAGATCGCCTTTGCCGAGAATTCGCTTTATATTGAAGCCTGACGGCTTACCCGGATGATGACTCCGCAAGGCCTGCAAATTGCTACGTCCGAGGATTCGTTCGCCAGACTGTGGATAATCACAGATGGCGTCGTCATCGTAAATATCATGTTCCGCATTTGCATCACCGGCTGCCGACGCATGCCAATGCGCATTTAGGGCTTCACGTATTTGTTCTTCATTATTTGTTGTCTTCATTTATTTATAATTTAATTATTGATCGGGTTGATTAAGTGGCAAGCAAGTTTGTGAAGAACAAAAGTACGGATATTGACATTAGGGTAACTGACATCCTAAAATTGTACTATCCATTTTTTGCCTTTGCTTTACTGCGCAAAAAGACTGCATACATGTAATATAGCTTTGTAAAATCATTCATAGATAGATTACAATTATGCCAAAAGGTCATCTAATAAGAACACCAAATATTTATACCGGAAATTACAGGAAACTGATGAAGGCTGCCGGGAAGGAAGATTTGGAAACTATGGAAAGGCTTGTAAAAGAAGAGAATATGAATCTGGACTATGCTGATCCTTTTCATGGAGTAAGTTTGCTTAATTGGTGTATTTTTAGTGGAAAGATAAATTCCTTTGAGAAACTGTTAGAATTAGGCGCGGCCCCTAATTGGCAAGATACTCCCACCCTTTATACCAACCCTTTTCCTTTACCTATTATTGATGCTGCTAAAGAAGGGTCGACTTCAAGATTTCTAGAACTACTTTTAAAATATGGAGCTAATCCCAATCCTTTATCAGAGAGCGAGCTAGGTTATCAAAATCAAACACCATTGCTGGCCGCAGTTTCTTATCATCTGTGGGATAATGTAAAAATACTTGCAGAAAATGGAGCAGATGTTAATTTGACTAATGGCTCGATGGTGACTCCATTAGCAGAAGCTTTTGTTAACTATGATATAGAAATGGCTAAATATCTGATCGATCATGGCGCTGATTTTAATAACCTGAAATTTTCAGCAAAAACTATTGCTCTGGATGAAAATACACGACAAATACTTAATAGTTATGGTTCTCCAATAAATATAGGAGAATTGAACATTCTGGATTTTCTTCGGATGCTTCAATTCTCATTAGATTCTGAGGAATATAAAATTAAAATGGAAGTAGTCCGTTTTCTGCAAATTCAGGGATTGGATTATTGGAAGTACCCTATTCCGGAGGATGTAAGAAATGAACATGAAGGTGATCCGGAATATCTTTTGAAATATTAAGATTCAATTTTTCGTAGTGTAATGAGAGCTTTTTATCGGGGCTAGATTCAAACCAGTACAATTCCAAACTCAATAATTACTCCTTATTTAATAAATTGGTCAGATTCGATTTAAACCACTTAGTTTTTACCAAATCACTTATGCTATAACTAAACTGTCGCAAATAAGTTTTGTTATAATAACTTTTCATACTAAAAAAAGGATAGAAGGAATCGAAATCATTGCTTTCTAAAGATGATAAAATCATCGAGATGTCTGTATCGTTTTTTATACCTTCTTTAAACTCAATATAACTTTGACGGGCAACGGCAATCTTAGCTGCAATTTGAAGAAGGTTCCTTTTTTTTTGTTCAATGATTTCCTCTACATACATCTCTTTATTATATCCACTCCACCCTAATTCTGCCAAATTATCCGGATGATAAATATAATTTTCAAATGCATAATACTTGAGTATCCTCAAATTTGGAAATTTAGCCTGAATAGCAGTTATTTCAGTATCCTTTAAGTAATCTCTATCTCTTAAACCAAGTTTACTTGTATCTCCTTTTATCGTTAAAAATACTTCTCTACTATCATTTGCAGGCAGAAAAAAATATCCTGCCTCATTTAATGCCAGGTTATAATGTTTGTCATTCTGATTTTCGGCTATTACTAGTTTATATCCTTTCAGGATATTTTTCATTGTTTCTTTAGGTAACGCAATTTCATATACTTCCATGCTTTCCTTGGGTTCTGGTAGTATAACCTGAGGGATATCAAAATTCAGTAAATCCAAATCAACAATAGAAGCATTGTCTGCATTCCTTGCAAAATCAATAAAACCTAAAGCGTGAGAAGCCGTCCATAACTGAGCATTATCAGGAATCCAAACATTCACAATCTCAGCAAGCAGTCTCGATTGAAGAGATGTATTAAGATGACAGTCCATCTCATCAATGTAAATAATGGCATCTTTATAGTACTCTTTTCTTACTATAAAGTTTAAAAGAAGAATAACAACCTGCTTTTCACCATGACTTAAAAGATCATATTTTATTTTAGAATTTCCTTTCCGGAATATCAATGTACCACTACTCTGTGGACTAGGGTTTTCAAATTCTGCAATCTGAATTGTCGTTGATGCATCTCCTCCTAAAATATTTATTAATGAAATATTCAACGGCTGAATAAAGTCCTGAAATATTTTCAGTGTATCCGCAGATTTACCACTAAACACAGGTTCTCTAAGTGCATTATCAATCTGCTGGATATACATTGAAATATCATTAACAAATCGATCATCTACATCAATGAATGATTTTGGGGCATCCGTATTAGACTTAATATGCTTACTATCTCCAGTGTCTGTAATTCTTGGAACAATACGTATACTTGACCGCCCTATCATTTTTTGAGTAACAGTCCCTGATATATTTTCAGATGCACCAGTAGGTAGTCCTATTCGACTTCCATTAGAAAAAGTTACATTAACTTCAGGTGTAAGTTTGTTTTTACTATAATAAGGCCCAAAATCAGTGTCGTCAATAAGAATAAACTCTTTGTCAACGGTTATTCGCTGCCTGACAAAATCCAAACCATCAAAGACAGATGATTTCCCTGAACCATTAGAACCAATTAGCAATACTAGTTTTGAAGTTGATGGTATGTTATCAATCGTCAAATCTGTAAACCGCTTAAAGTTTCTGAGCTCAAGTTTGGTAATTTGCATATTTAAAAAATAATATATTTCTATAAGGAAATGATGTGAGCAGATTAAAACCAAAAAGGCCAACTGTAATCAGTTGGCCTTTTTTAAGTCGGGACGACTGGATTCGAACCAGCGACCTCTTGCATCCCTTAATACCATAATGATAACAGGAATGTCATATAAGCTCTGATAAATCGTTTATTATTAATGACTTATGTAAAAAGATCTTCTCATCCTAAATACTAAATCCAGAAAGGATTTAATACTGTTCCTACAATTTCCGTTAATCCCTTACCCAAGAGTAAGAGTCGCAAATATAGTAATATCAAAATTATTATAAATAAAATTTAGGCGTTCTGTTCCATCTTACACAGAGAATTATATGAAATCTATTTCAATATCCCTGCAAAAGACGGAGCCTCAAAATATGTCATAGACAAACAAATTATAAAAAAGAATAGCTTCAATCCAATATTTTTTTATCCAGTTTTTCAATATTTGTGAAGAAAAAGTCATTGGGTTCAGCCCATTTTTTTGTTTCATTTGCCCATATCTGATAATTAGACTTATCCTTTCTTTTGAAATATTCAAAGGCTATATTATAGGCGATTTCGGCTTTCATTTTTTTATCATTACAATCAGACATAGCTTTTGAGCAACTGGTAGTTGCCTCCTGCAGACGCTCAAGTTTTATTAACGCATAAGTGAACTCCTTGTAAACATAGCAAGTTTTCTCTTTAACATTATCGAGTAGCGTAAAAGCTTTCTCGTATTGTTTGGTGGCATTATAAGAATATGCCAGTTCTGATACAAGATCTTTATACCCAGGCTCTATCTGCATTGCCCTCTCTAAGAAAGAAAGCGCTAATTCCGGCTTATCCCATTCATTATAAATATATCCCCAGGTATATAAATGCTTCGCAGACGTCGTATCAGATTTATAATTATTCAGCCAATCTGGTATAACAGGCAATTTTAATTCTGATAGTTTACTTTCCGGTATTATTGCAACCTGCCTGCCACCAGGTATTAATCGTACTTTAAGCGTTCCATCAATTTTAATCCCGGGACCAAGCTGAAATTTCCCATCTGTCGTAATTTTAAAATCACCTCCATAATGCATCGTTGGTCCTGCTTGCGGGTCTATATATACAAAGCCAAAAGTATAAGAGCTATCCTTACCGGGATATGCAATCCATCTATCTTCACACTCAATGTAACTCTTATTGAATTCAAGAAGTGATTGAGCAAATAAACTATTAGAGAACAACAATAGACACAGAATATAGAATTTCATATTTGTAGTTAATAATGTCATAGATAAGAAGTACTCGCAAACGCTTACTCCACACCTCTTACCTGCATCTGCAATGTGTATACAGCTTCAGATGCGGTAATGAACAATGTTTGCCGATCCTTCCCGCCAAAACAGACATTGCCGGTCCAGTTTGACGGAACCGGTATATTTCCCAGCTTTTCACCATTGCTGTTGTACACAGTCACACCCTTTCCGGTAATATACAGATTACCTTCATTATCCAGCGTCATCCCATCAGATCCCTGGGGAACGAACTCCCTGCGACCTTTCAGGCTACCATCACCATTAATCTCATAACGATAGGTCTTATTTGCCTGTATATCGGCTACATACAGATATTTGCCATCCGGTGTCCCTACAATGCCATTAGGTTTTACAATACTATCTTCAACTATGATGGCCTCACTTTTTCCCTTGGGCAGGTAATATACTTTCTGACCGGAAATATCAGGCTGTTTACGGTCCCAGTATTCACGCTGGTAATAAGGATCAGTGAAGTAGATACCTCCTTTGGGGTCAATCCATAGATCGTTAGGCCCGTTCAGGCGTTTGCCTTCAAAATGACTAAGCAACACTGTCACCTTTTTGTCCGGGCTAATAGACCATAGCTCATTTTTTTCATCAGCACATGAAATGAGGTTACCTTGCTGATCAAAATATAAGCCGTTTGAACGGCCGGTCTTATCCATAAATAAGGATAGCTTACCGTTTCTATCGTAACGCCATATCTTATCATTAGGCTGATCAGTAAAGTAAATATCTCCCTTTTTATTAACAGCCGGACCTTCTGAAAAAGCAAATTTCTCAGGCAGCTTTTTTAGTTCAGCGCCTGGCGCAACTACCCTGATTGCAGGTGACTGCTGACCAGCTACCCTGGCTCCTGTCACTGCAAGAATTAAACAAAGTAATATTAAAGTGCGGGTTATGTTCATATGATTATTTATAGAAAGGTAATAACTGCAGGCCAGATTATGGCATACTACCTGATATAAGATCTGTTCACATAAAAATACTTCTCACCATTCAACTGACACTCCATTCTCGTCCACTCTCCTGTTGCATCATAAACGTAGGTATAGGTAAATCCTGCCATGTCTCCTTTTTTGAGTGATGCAATTAATCCCTTTTCATTATAGGTAAACGTATAGGGAATACCTCCCCCCATCATGCCTTTGAATTTCGTTACCATAAAGATCAACTGATCTTTTTCATTATAGGTATAATCAATTGCTTTATTTACCACAGTAGTATCACGACCATATTCCTCACATTTCTCCACCTTTCCTTTCTTTGTCAGCTGGTAAACTTTCTTTTCGACAATACCTCCATCTCTGGTACTGTGCAAATAAGAAATTCTTCCATTATGGGTATAACTAACATGGCGATCTAATATCCTGGTACCAACAGCCTGTAATGAGCTCTTCGTCAGTATTCTGCCTTTTGCATCCAGTTCGTAAATTTCCTTTGGGCCAGAGTTAATATTTCTTCCATTCTCCACACTCACTGTGTTATTGGCATATGAAAATGTAGAAGAAGACACCCTGGTTTGACTTCCCAAAGGCATAACCGATTGGATGTACACAAAACGGCCGCAAGTATCAAGTTTTGTGATCAGCGAGTCTTCCAGGGCCAGATGGCCATCACTTTTATAATAATGAGCAGAAGCAACTACCTGCTTATATTTAACATCAGGCTTGTATAATGGAATATCAGCTTCATCCAGCTGGAAAAGTGTTTCCATTGTATATTCTTTTACAGTCTGTGCTTTGCCAACCAGTGGAAAGAGGTAGCAAAATAAAACAGCAGTTTTTATATAACGCATAGGTTGGGATAATTGCTTTCAAAGATAGTCAATATCCTTTTGTAATAATACATCATACAGATTGTCTCAAACACCCCTCTTAAATGTCGCTTTCGCACTACAAAAGTTCTCTCTCGAAATAATAGTTTTGTAAAACGATGGACAACACTTAAAACCACTTAAAATAAAATGTTATGTCTAAAAACAATGTTTCATTACACAGGGTTATAAAAGCATCACCTGAAAAGGTTTACAAGGCGTTTACTGATGCAAATGCACTCGCATCCTGGCTGCCTCCATATGGCTATCTTTGTACTGTCCATTCATTAAATGTACAAGTGAATGGAACTTATAAAATGTCATTTCATAATTTTTCGACCGGTGGTAGTCATTCATTTGGTGGGGAATATCTCGAGATTAAACCCAATGAGTTTTTAAAATACACTGATAAATTTGATGATCCCAACCTTCCCGGTGAAATAACAACCTCTGTCTGGTTACAAAAAGTTTCGGTTGGTACAGAAATAAAGATTTTGCAGGAAGATATTCCGGCTGTTATACCTGCAGAAATGTGTTATTTAGGTTGGCAGGAATCCCTGGAAAAACTGATTAAGTTAGTTGAACCAAATATTCCTGATATGTAATTCTTTAAATCAAATTTCCTTGATGTAATTTCAAAGAGAAGGAATGAAGTATATTTTTATCTTTGAAATAACCATCCCAGAGGAAATGAAAAAAGCGCTATTTACCTGTTTCTTTCTTATTGTCAATGTAGCTGCATATAGTGCCGTTGACAGCCTGATAGTACGTACAACGGCCGGTCTGGTACAAGGCTCCGGAGGAGATATACATGTATTTAAGGGGATACCATACGCAGCACCACCGGTAGGTAACCTACGCTGGAAGGAGCCACAACCTGTGACACCCTGGGAAGGTGTGCGTAAATGCACAGTGTTTGGCCCCAATGCCATGCAAATGCCTCCTATACCGTCGAATGCTTATGGTCCGGAGATACTGATACCAAAAGAAGGACAGATCAGCGAAGATTGCCTGTATTTAAATATTTGGGCACCCGCTCAGCTGAATGGTAAAAAAAGGCCGGTGATTGTTGTCATACATGGTGGTGGTTTTACTGCCGGTTCCGGTTCTATAGCACTATTAAACGGCGAAGAGCTGGCTAAAAAAGGTGTAGTTGTAGTATCCATTAATTACCGGCTGGGTATTTTCGGATTCCTGGCGCATCCGGAGTTGTCTGCGGAATCACCCCACCACGTATCTGGCAATTATGGCATCCTTGACCAGATAGCCGCGCTTAAATGGGTGAAAGAGAATATAACCTCCTTTGGAGGCGACCCGGACAATATCACGGCTCAAGGTGGCTCTGCAGGTTCCTGCTCTATTCAGGTTATGGTAGTCTCTCCGTTGGCGAAAGGGTTGTTCAGAAGAGTGATTTCAGAAAGTGGCTCATCGTTTAAGCCAGAAGTTACTCCTCAGCTGAAAGATGCAGAACAGGAAGGACTCACTACGATGAACAAACTATCTGCACATACCACAGCAGAAATGCGAGCCATCCCAGCAGACAAATTATTGGAGAATAACCCAAGGCGGCCTCCTCTGATCGATGGTTACGTCTTACCTGATAGGCAGATCAATATCTTCCTGCAGGGAAAACAAAACGATGTGGATCTGTTGATAGGCTATAATGAGGGGGACGGCTTCATGGAAGAAGCTCCCTTGCCGGCAGCTACCTTTATTGCAGAAGCAAAAAGAAAATTCGGCAGCAGCGCTGATACCTTCCTACGGATTTACCCGGCAGGAAACGATGAAGAGGCCGCACAGTCACAGCAACATATATCCCGTGATCTGACATTTGCCTGGGAAAGTTATATCTGGGCCAAGCTTCAGTCTCAAAAAGGACAATCTAAGGTATACTTCTATTACTTCAGGCGTGGCGCTCCCGGTCAACCCTATTATGGCGCTTTCCACGGTTCGCAGGGAGCCTATGCATTTCATAACCTGCACAAATGGGACCGGCCATTTGAGGCCTGGGACGAGACGCTGAGCAAAGACATGAGTTCCTACTGGGTCAATTTCGCGGCGACAGGTGATCCTAATGGTAAGAATCTGCCTGATTGGCCCCGGTTCATTGCTCAGGGGACAAAGGTGCTTGAATTGGGAGACCAGATAAAAGTAAAACCTCTCCCGGCCATGCCGTCTTTTGGTTTTTTTGAGAAAGATCCACGGGTAGCTTTAACTGGTACAAAAAAATAACGAACTCCTCCATACTATTCCCTGTTCGTTGAGATTGATCTCAACTGTCTTCTCATTCTTACAAAGCTGGCGCCTACCATATACCCGACATTAAACTGCAACCTTACACCACTATAGCTTGTCAAACCTCCTATTGAAGGCGTATAATCAGGGCTCCACAGGTACTTTACCGACATATCATAAGTAAGTCGGCGCCCCAGTCTGGAAAAGATTCCCGGCCCGGCCTCAAGGGCAAACTTTTGCTGTGAATAATCGGTGGTATTCATACCGCTACTCATACTCCCCTTGAACCGGATCAGTGTCGTATTCACCGCACCTGCCCCGAACATGAAATATGGTTTAGGTTCTGCAGTTAGTTTTGTTCTTAGAAAGGCCCTTTTTGACTGAATAAAACCAACGTTCGCGTCATCAGCTTCTCTGATTACGTCTTCATCCAATACAGCGATCTGCGCCCTTAGTTTGCTCTTATAACGCTCATTGTAAAGGCCGCCCAGACCAAACTTTATATAGGCAAAGTTTGAAAGGATCATGCCCGTACTACCGGTAATATGCATAGATGATGATCCTGATGTTAAAGAAGTAAACTTTTCAGTTCTATTCATTTGTATCTCTATCCCTACACGATGCTTTTGTGAAATGAAATGCTCTGAAGACAACCCGAATATAAATTTCCGTTCCGAGATATTCACTCTTGTATTAAGATCTTCGGCCCCTTTAGCATACCCGGCAACAAACATAGATCCAAGGGACACGCTAATAATACGATTCCCTACAAATTCATCCAGTATCTGATCAGAAAGATCATGTTTTATTCTGCTGTACATCTTATCGTAACGTTCCAAGCGTTCGATCTCCCATTCATAATCTTTTTCATTCAGTAGTTTTCGTCTCTTAATATAATACATTGAATCAGCGGGCATCTCTCCCACCGTCAGCCGGAAGCGTGGATTCTTTCGTTTCATTCTGTGAAACCGGAATACAGCATCTCCCAAAAAGGTAGTCCCAATCTGCATGGATGGCATCATAAAGAGCATACCAGGGAAAGTGGTAAAATATTCCGGCATGAACGACATAGTTGGCATCATAACGGCGCCTTTAACGGCACCGTCTACACTTCTGTTCAACGCCCTGAACGATGTTATATCTACAATCTTAACAGTATCGAAGTCTAATGACCCCAGAGGTAAAGGAATCGGCAAAGGGATAAAAGGAGGGCGTTTTACAAAGATCAATGCACTATCCGTTATTGCTACCAGATTAGATTCGATATAATAAGTATGACGGTTAAAATCACTTCTTATCAATGGTTGTTCCATCACCCTTTTTCCATCCGACCAGAACCATAATTTTATAAAACTCCCTTGTTTGACAGTATCTTTAGTACCGGTTTTATTGTTTTCTTCGATTAAGATCTTTTGCATACCGTTAACCTGTAAAGGCGGTGGTAACGGACGCTGAGCATATCCTTCGCAACACAATGACATAAGCATCAGCATTCGTAACAAAAATTTCATAGTATATCTTTAGTAATCCCTTACAAATCTATAGTGTGAGATCTTTGCTTAAAAAACAAATGGGAGAATCCGCCTAAAATAATGGAGAACCGGCAGATAGTTGTTTTGTTACATCGCGATAAGTCTCACCAATAGGGAATTGCTTATTTCCTATGAAGATATAGCGGCTATTATAGGATGTTACCTTTGATAAGTCGACAATATATGACCGGTGTATCCTGGTGAATCTCCGGCCTGACAATTTTGATAAGATCTCTTTCATGGACATCATTGAAAGGATAGGTCTGGGACAATTATCTGTATAGATCTTTACATGATTATTTAGTCCTTCTATATACAATATTTCAGACAACGCGATCTTCTTAGTCTGATATTCTGATCTGACACTAAGGAAAGATGTATTATGCTGATGGAAAGCCATAAAATGGCTGGCTTTCTGAGTCGCCTGCAAAAAGCGCTCCGTGCTGATCGGCTTTAACAGATAGTCCAGCGCTGCCACCTCAAAGCCCTGAACAGCGTAATTACTATAGGCTGTGGTAAAGATGACCATAGGCTTTGTATTAAGCGATCTGTAAAAAGACAAACCGTCAATATCTGCCATTTCAATATCCAGGAATATAAGGTCTACTGTGTTGTTGTCGAGATATTGTCTGGCCAGCGCAGTACTGGTAAAGGTACAGGCCAGTGTTATATGATTCAGGGGTTCACTGTAAGCTTTCAGTATGTCGAGAGAAAGCGGTTCATCATCAATAGCAATACAATGTAACATCGTTTAGAGTTTTATTTCCAGTTGAACAACAAATTCATCCGACAGTTCGCTGATAAACAAATCGTGCCGGTCGTGATATGCTAAGTCCAGCCGGCGCCTGACGTTACTGATACCTATCCCTTTATGATCATCATCCTGATTACGAAGGACAATCGTATTTTTCGATCTGAATCTAAGTACCTCTTCGGTGAGGTCAATAATAATGCTCATCCGTGTTTCCTGGTTGCCCGATATTCCATATTTGAAATTATTCTCTATAAATGGTATCATTAATAATGGGACAATAGTCAATCCCGTAGCAGTACCATTTATTTCAAAGGTTACGCTGTTATTACTCCCCAGTCGCATCTGCTGCATCTTTACATATCCACACATGTAAGCAATTTCCTTTTCCAGCAATACCTTTTCGTCCTCACTGTCATACAACACATATCGCATCATTTGTGACAGCTGTAATATAGCAGATGCAGTATTATCAGATTGCCGGATCGCCAAAGCATAGATGCCATTTAAAGTATTGAAGAAAAAGTGAGGATTGATCTGATTCTTAAGTAAAATCATCTCCGCAGCATTTTTCTGCATTTCTATTTCCATCTTATCCCGTTGCGATTGCTTCCATTCATTATGCTTATGTAAGATATAAGAAAGCATAAAGGCCAGTGTGAGCATCAGTAATGGACCGATGGGCATGACCAATGAATCAACAAAGTGAAAATGTAGCGCTAACCAGTTTAAAACAATATTACACGCAGAAGGGATAAGAAGATAGATACAGGCTGTCAGCAATAATGAAATCGTATAGTGTACATATTTTCTTTTAAGATTAAATGAAGGAATGAAATAATAGTAATTCAGATAATATCCTGCAGCAGCCAATATATTATTTAGAACCAGTGACCGGGAGAATTCTTCTGCATTTAAATGAATACGCGCTCCTAAAGACGGCATTGTGAAAACCGGGAAACTGACAAATCCCGCAAGGAAAAGAAGGTGAGTAAGAATGACAGATATCCTTGTTTTCATGACTGCAAAATAGTCAGTCTTTGAGAGGAAAACTTTATTATAGACAAAGAGTTAAAAAGGTTCGACGTAGTGGCATATTCCGGAGATAAAAGCAGAGCTGTCCGGATAAAGGCCAACATAACAGGGATAGGCTTTAGTACTGCCTTCATGCTCCCTCGCTTGCACTTACCTGAAAAATGTAACATCCGTTTAACAAATATTTATAAAAATAATGCTATAAAAAGCCTAATATTATTGTTATCCATCTATGTTAATCTCTGGTTAACGCATTTGCATGTACGAATTTTTAAATTAAAATATCTTTAGTTTTGCTGCGATTTTCAAACCCAAAACAATCTCCACATGAATCGTTATGAAACCATGGCTGATGCAGAACTGATGCTCAGATTAAGCCAACGAGACAAAAATGCGAGGAGCTATATATATGACAAGTACTTTGCACCTCTATTCTCACATGCAAAAAATATGCTGGGAAGTGATACTTATGCCAAAGATGTTGTTCATGACGCTTTCTTCTCCATGTTAGCCAGGAAAATGCGCTTCCTTTCTGAACGTCAACTTAAGGCATTTTTATACACTTGCGTACAGAATAATATTATTACTCAATTTCACAGAAAAAAGCGATTTCAGAGCCACCTGCAAGATGTAATGCAACGGTCCAATATCTCAATAGATAATCAGGAATTGGATATTCTCTACAATAATATAGTTGACGAGGCGATTAAAGAAATGCCTGAGAAGATGGGCAGAATCTTCAAAATGAGTTTTAAAGAATATCTGGATGCCAAAGAGATCGCTGAGAGAGTCGGGATTAGTGAAGAAGGTGTGAAAAAACACCTATATAACGGGTCACTGAAGTTGCGGGCCTGGATCAGGATGCGTTTTTTCTTATGTCTAATGCTAATGATCCTCTTGTTATCTAAGTGATAAAAAAAAATTCATTATGACTTGCCGATTTATACCCCCTTGTTTGTTTTAGTATGTAGAACCAATCATACAAAAAATATTGTCATGCTGAAAAACAGATTCATCTGGCCTATTAATTGGCCACACCCGGGCAGTAATTAGCCTATAGCTAAATTATATCTGATGATATACTCCTCCTCATGGCGGGAGATGGCTATGCCATGCTTAAAAAAACATACTAATAACAAATTATTTATGAAACGGCTCTGGATAACCGGATTTTTTTGGATCACTATTACCTATAGCATAGCGTATATGTTGATGTCAATGGCTAGCAGTAATCTCAACTGGTATCAGTTTTTACTTGTTATGTTGCTGTTGCCAGGTATTCTCGTGATACTGGGTTTAATTATACTTGCCCGTCCTGGCAGCATGAACAGTACAGAAATCCTGGAGGTAATCAAATACATTTTGTGGTTGATTTACCATACGATAACATCATTATTTAGAAGAAAAGACAATGATAATAGCTAAAACTTAAACAAAATGATCATTATGACCCCACATGATGGAAACAACTTACTTAAAAGGTACCTGGATGGTCAATGCAGTGAATACGAATCTGCAGTTGTGAAAACATGGTACAATGAGATTGCGTTGAAGAATACGCAAAAACCAGATTTTGAAACGACCGAACATTTTAAAACAAAGTGTTGGCAAAGGCTTATTAACGAGGAAAGAAGAATCGGGAGAATACGGATCGTTAAAAATATTTCTATAGCTGCTGCTGCTGTAATCGCGGGTATGGTGATTCTAACCAACAAGTATTTATTAAATAACGACTATCATAATGCTACCGTTAACGTCATTAAGGACATCCCACCAGGTAGTAATAAAGGTACGCTGATATTAACCAATGGAACGCATATAGATTTGCAGACTGCTCCAAATGGACAGTTAGCCTTATTAAATGGTGTAAGTATTAACAAGGTGGATGACAAACAGATTGTGTGTCAATACGTCCAGAGTGCAGTTAATAACAGTGATACAGCGACGAATGTACTGCAGGTCCCTAACGCCGGTCAATATAAGATAACCTTGCCGGATGGAAGTATAGTTGAATTGAATGCCGCTACAACCTTACGTTTTCCTACAGCATTCAGGAAGAACGGTAGAACTGTGACGTTAACTGGGGAAGGTTATTTTGTAATATCGAAAGATCAGAACAGCCCATTTGAAGTTAATAGTAATAACCAGACGGTAAAGGTGTTGGGAACTACTTTTAATATTAGCTCTTACACCGGAGAAGCTGTACTAACTACCCTGGTAGATGGCAAGATCGTAGTTCGTAATAACTCATCTCAGGTTTCTAAAAATTTGATACCTGGCCAGCAGATGGTACTTAGTGAACAGCATTCACTTCTGAAAGACATAAATGTCGATGAAGTTATTGCATGGAAAAATGGTTTTTTTATTTTCAATGAAACACCGCTTAGTGAAGCGCTGAAACAGATTAGCAGATGGTACGATGTAAGGATTGATACGAGTAGCATTAAAGACGATAAAGTGATCAATGCGGAATGCCGCAGGAGTGATTTATTACTCAAGGTGCTAGAAAAGGTTGAACGTGCATCAGGAATTAAACTTTCTCTTGATGGACGTGTTGTGAAAGCAATTTAGACCGAATAAATATTTCCATCATCTTCTCCCTCATTTGCAAGTAACCAAGTATCAGACTTAGGCCTGAAACATGGATTTGCTTTTGAGGGATTTATTTTATTAAATCCCTACTGAATCTTAACGATGCTAATGGTAGAGTATTAATGCGATTTTTATGCGCAGCCAGCAGAGTTTTATTAAAATATTAACAAAAAATTATACAACAGCATGAAGTCCTTTCTATTGTTGATGTGTCTTATTTTAGGATATGCTAAACAAATAAATGCCCAGGAAATAAGCGAGAATACCAAAAATCGATCTTTATGGGATGTAATGGTAAGCATAAGGAAGCAGACAGGTTATACGTCTGTTTACGAAGAGATCAAGCAACCAAAATCAATTAAGCCTGGTAATATTAGCATTCAAAATGTACCTCTGAAAGAAGGACTTGATAGGATCTTTGAGAAAACAGATTATGATTATTCAATTACGGATAGTACCATTTATATTCATTTTAAAGTTAAACCCGGTTCCAGCTTTCCTGATAAAACGGATAAAAATATTGGGAAACCGGCAGTTAAAGATACGCTGAGAGGTACTGTTTTTGAACTGAACAATAATAGAGTCCCCGGGGCCAGGGTTACGGTAAAGAGCAGCAAAAAGGCTGTAAGTACTGATGGAAATGGTCATTTTGTTTTAACAGACATCCCGGAAAACGGCATTGTAATCATTAGAAGTTTAGGTTTTGAAGATAAGGAAGTAAAATATTTTGTTGGTAAAGAGTTGAACTGTTCTTTAATACGTTCTACCACGCTGATGAATGAACATGTTGCAAAGGGATATTACTTTACCCGCAAAGAATTAAATACAGGCAGCGTTGTGATCATAGCGGGAGCAGATATTCAAAAACAGCCTGTGGGTAGTCCATTGACGGCAATATCCGGACGAGTAACCGGAGTATATATTTCTGAAAATTCCGGTCTTACAGGAGCAATGGCAAAAATAACCATCAGAGGGTTAAACAGCCTTCAGAATGAAAACGATCCATTATATATTGTCGATGGCGTACCGTACTATAGTGCTTCTTTTTCCCAGGTAATAAATGCTGCAGGGAGCTTAACTCCATTTTCTTATCTCAGATCAGAAGATATTGTAAACATAACTGTGTTAAAAGATGCCGATGCTACAGCTATTTATGGTTCAAGGGCCGCAAATGGAGTAGTTTTTATTACGACAAGAAAGGCACTTCCCGGCAAAACTACAGTATGTCTTACCGTTTCACACGGCTACGGTAAAGTAATAAGAAGGCTGAAACTGATGAACGCTGAGCAATATCTGACAATGAGACAAGAAGCCTTCCGGAATGATCATACATCTGCGGGGCAAACTGATTATGACCTTAATGGGAGCTGGCATTCATCCGGTAGCATCGATTGGCAAGATATGTTAATTGGTGGAATCGCAAATACTGACAAAGAAATCCTGACTGTAAGTAGTAAAAAAGGGCCAATATCATTTTTGCTTGATCTTGCCCGACATAGTGAAGGAACAGTATATCCTGGTTATAATGTGAATAGGACAACTTTTGTGAAAGGAGTTCTTCAATATGACACAGGTACTTTTAAAGTAAGCTTAAACTTGAATTATGCGAATAGTTACACGGATTTACCACAGACTGATTTTACACAGAAAATTTTTATGGCACCTCACGCACCAAATATTTTCGATGGTTCAGGTCACCTGAACAATGAAAATGGTACATTCCTGAATCCTTTGGCCACAGCACTTAACAGGTCCTACTCGTTTTCGAATAATGTCCTGGCTAATCTATCTATTTCCGGTCCTTTATATCGCGGTATAAAATTTAAGTTAAATGCAGGGTACTACGCTACCCATTTCAGAGATGAGGCAATAAGCCCTTTTAGCTTATACCAGGTGCCTAATGAAAGTAATATAGCAACTTATTCACTGGGCTCAAATAAGCTCAATTCATGGATATTGGAACCACAGTTGAATTTTGATACACTAATAGATAAACACTCGCTCAACATCCTGACTGGTGTCTCGGTTCAGAGAAGTGATCAGCAACGATATTTACTGAATACAGCCTGGTCTCCCAATGAAGAATTTATGACCAGTTTTAATAAGGAATTGTTGAAGTTAATTCCCAATACCAGTAAATACAGTTATGGATCTGTTTTTATGCGGTTGGGATATAATTATGCGGAAAAGTATGTCGCAAACTTCACGGGTAGATATGAAGGGAGCAGTAAATTTGATCCCAAAAAAAGATATGCATTGTTTGGCGCTTTTGGTATTGCATGGCTTTTTTACAAAGAACGTTTTTTTAAAAACCATTTGCCTTTTATTACTTTCGGTAAGCTTCGGGCTAGTATTGGCACGACGGGGAATGACCAGATAGCAGATAATCGGTTTGTAAGTACGTATACAATTGTACCTGGTACCTTTGGTAGTTCCGGTTTACTTCCAACTCAGGGTAGAAGCTCATTGTATTGGTGGGAGATTATTAATAAATCGGAAATTGCTCTTGAGCTGGGGATCAGGGATTTTCTTTTTTTAGAAATGTCTTATTATCGCAACTGGAGTAAAAATCAATTGGTAAAATCTCCAATATCAGCAGTTACAGGCTCCGAATGGATGACCCAAAATCTTCCAATCGTTACAGAAAACAAAGGTTTTGAATTGGCAATGTATACTGCAGATATATCCCTGGGTCCAATAAATTGGCGAAGCTCGTTTAATATTACTATCCCTTCAAATGAACTAAAATACTACCCGGGTATTTCTTCGTCTAAATATGCAGGTGAATTTGCCGTAGGGCATCCGCTGACTGTTCGCCCACTGTATCATTTTAAATATGTGGATAAAGAAACTGGTCGTGCTGTTTTTGATGATCTGGATGGAAATGGAAAATTAAATAAGATGGATGAGCATTTTGAGTTTACAGGACAGAAATGGTTTAGTGGTTTTAGTAATAGTTTTACCTATAAGGGGATTAGCATCGACATTTTTCTGCAGTATGTTAAACAGAGAAGCTATGATTTCGTAAGTCTGGGAACTCCTGGTAAGTTCCTAACCAATGGTGCAAGCCAAACAACTTATTTGCTGGGCAGATGGAGTAAACCAGGTGATCATGCATCTTATCCCCGTTATTCCGCATTGAATGAGGATATGGATCAGAATATCATAGATTTCAAACACAGCGATGCGATGCTAAAGGACGGTTCATTTTTTTTGCTGAAAAATCTGTCTATTTCCTTGTGTATTCCTGCTAAACTGTACAAACGTACAATTCTTCAAAATATAAGCCTTCACTTGCAAGCGCAAAACCTGTTTATGATAACCCGGTTCAGTGGTCTTGATCCGGCAACAGCGCAAATAGCTGTTAGACCTTCGCTACCAGCTATGAGGTTTGTCAATTTTATGATAAAGGCTTCACTTTAAAATTCCATTTATGAAATATATATCTATACTACTTACTTTATTATTATTTTCCTGTAATCTGTGTGATCAGTTTTTTAACGAGAAAATAGAAAGTGACCGGATAAAATCCGACGAAGTTTATCGGGATAAAGATTTAGCAAATGGAACATTCAGAGGGTTAGCAGCAAGTATGCATGATCACTTGTATGCATCTCCGTATTGTTTAGCATCTTTTACCGGCCTTTACGGAGACGAATTGATTAATCCCTCCAATCCTGATGAAAATCAAATCTACCGAAACAATATCGATTCTAAATCAAATTTGTACAATGAGAAGTTCTGGATAGCTGCCTATAATTTTATACTCGCTGCTAACATAACAATAGAGGCCTGTCCCAACTCACATAATTTGAGTGATGCATTAAAAAAGCAATTGATTGGTGAGATGTTTTTCATTAGAGCCTACTGGTTCTTCTATCTGGTTAATTTTTATGGTAATATTCCTCTGCCCTTGACACCAGATGTAGACAAAAATAAGTATTTAGGTCGTTCTCCAATTACAGAAGTGTATAATCAGATCGTTTCAGATTTAGATACCGCACAGTCTCTTCTTGATGAGCATTATGTTGGAGGAGATGGTGTGACCTATACAAACGAACGTTTAAGACCCAATAAGGCAACTGCAACCGCAATGCTGTCCAGGGTTTATTTATACATGCGCCGCTATAGCGAAGCGGATTCAATGGCGACTATGCTTATTAACAATAATAGGGACTATTCAATGGAACCCATTAAAAAGGTTTTTTTAAGAGCGAGCCGTGAGACGATATGGCAGCTTGAGGCAGGTACACCTAATTCATCTAATATCAATACTTCAGAAGGTAATAAGTTCATTCTAAGTAATTCCCCGTTTAGTAACAGCAGGATTAGTATCAGTAATAGCTTGTTGCTACAGTTTGAGGAAGGAGATGAACGCAGGAAAGAATGGGTGGGCACTTTTTCAGATCAATATGTAGTTCCTGCAAGAAACTATTATTTTCCTTATAAGTACAAGATTATTAATGGTGATAAACAGGAAGAATGCTCTATAGTTTTCAGACTGGCTGAGCAGTACCTGATTCGGGCTGAGGCAAGGGCATATACGGGTAATCTGTCAGGTGCAGTAGCAGACGTTAACATGATTAGGGTGAGAGCTGGTTTGCCGCCCATCAAGGCTGACAGCTATAGCCTGAAAATGCTACTGACTACTATTATGAAAGAGCGGCAGATTGAGTTATTTGCTGAACAGGGGCTTAGATGGTTTGATCTTAAAAGGACCGGACTTTTAGACGCTGTAATGACGGCTGCGAATCTGTTAAAAGAGCGGACATGGATTCCTACTATGAAGTACTGGCCTATTCCGGAGAGCGAACTGATTAAAAATCCTAATCTGGTTCAAAATGAGGGATACAATTGAAGATGATCAGGAACCAGTGACGGCTGGTTCCTGATAAACAGTCACGGTTTTACTGGATAAAATTGGATTCCGGATTGCATATACACCTGGTAAGTGTTACCATTCCAGGAGGTATAAATGCATCCATAACCTGTTTCCGGACAATCGTAAGGTACGTAGACGGAAGTGTACACGCCGCCACTGTATACATACCCCATAAAGGCCTTTGCTTTGGTTGCGTGAGCTGCACCTGCAGCTCCGAGAGTAAGAAGTACTGCAACCAGTAATTTTGCTTTGTTCATAATGATTGATTGAAGATGAAGGATTGTGCCTACTCTATAGGTTTTCGGCTTCCCCTGTAAAGATGTATGTTGAATGTTGGAACCTGGTTTGCAAGTAAATTCCAAGAATGGACAGGATCAAAAAGAACAGATTGAAAAGAAGATGTTGCGGCCAGGTCAAATTCCGGATAATTCCCCCGCAGGTGCATGGTCTGGAGGAGGTAAAAAAAAGTACATAGCTTACATAGAGCGTGAACAGTATCATAAGGGCCAGCGAACCCAATAAGCCTCCTTTACTGGTTTTGTCGGAAAGTAATAATCCTGCTACTAACAACTCTGTACTGGGTACGAGGATGGCTATGATTGTGGCATAATTGCTTAAAAGTGGAGATCTTTTAAGGTCATACAGATAGTAGTCGTAAGCCATGAGCTTACTGAAGCTGGCATACATGAATAAAAAAAAGAATGCATACTTGATCGAAGCCAGAACTATTCTGCTTTTCATGGTTATGAGGTTATATTTTGAGAGAAATGCTTTTTTTGAGAGGAATGGTTGTCGATGCAACTGGGTGCAGATTGACAACAACGCAATATTTACCCCGGCACCTCCGGAATTAAATACGTCATTTGATCTTTTTAATAGTACTATTTGCAGTACCTTCTAGGTACTTGTGATTGTTTTCATAAATGCGGAAGATTTAATAAGAATCTTGCTTGAAAATCTAATGCCCCCTTTACTGATCTTTTGATTTTGGTTAATTGTCCCCTGAAATAAATGCTGATATCAAGAAATTCGAACAAACATGCTTATACTAAGATAACGAAATCTGGAACAAAATGGGCATTGCGGACAAGGTGGGATGAAATTAGATATACTGATTTCTTATATCATGACTGGTATTAACTGATAAGGATTATTAATTTATGTTCATATGTTATAAACGCTCAAATGAACTTTTTAAGATTCCAGTGGAAAGTAATAAGCAGTCAATAACTGTGTACAGAGTGAAATATTAAGGCTTCCGCAACGAAATACCTGTCATTCAATTTTTTATTTATGAATTTGTAGTCCCAATCACCACGGATTATCAGCGATCCACATTATTTTCCCCGTGGTATCTTTAATAAAAACAGGCGGTCCAAATCTGCCATGTGCTCCGTCGTTACCTTGGCTACCTGTTATCGAAACGACGCCGATAGCCCGTCCTCCCTCTCCACCGCTTCCTCCCATACCACCCTGGTTGAAATAAAGAATGCAGGGACATTTTGCGGTAGAATTAAATGTTACATTGATCGTTCCCCCATCCCCCCATTGCCGCCGTCTCTGCCACTACCTAAATAGCTTTTGTCATTGCCTTTCTACATTTAATTAAAAAGAATGGAAAATTCTCGGTCACTTCTGTGATATCAAATAATCCAGCTTTGCCAAACTCTTCACTGATCGATTCCCTATCATAAAAGAACATGTTAACACCATCGAATATTTCATAACGATCCTTGCTAACAAATCTGCCTTTGCCATAGGTATGGGCTTCTTTTGAAATAGCAGTAAAAATCATATAGCCATTTTCAGCTAGTTGATTATAGCAGTCGTGGATGAGTTTCGTTCTTTCGTTACTGTCCAGTAAATGAATTAAAGCATAGCAGAATATTCCATCGTATTGGCATGTATCATATGGCATATCAGTAACAGAACCATGATAGATAATCATCTCTGTTCCGTAATGTTTTCTTGCCATTTCAATAGCCGTTTGTGATATCTCAATCCCTGTTACAACTATTCCGTTGTCTCTGAAAATTTGCGCGTTCCGTCCGTAACCAATTCCGGGAATGAGCATATTTTTGACTGAGTTTTGAAGAAAAAAATCCTTCGTCAATACTGCCGATTTTGATGGTTCAAAGCCCCACATCTCCTGTTTTTCGATAAAGCTTTTTTCCCAGAATTCAGGTTTTTCGGTTTCATTTATCATAAGCCCTTTTTATTATGCCGGCAAGTTACGTATTTACTAACTTGCTTGTTTAGACGTTAGTCCATTCCCCTTGTTTTAATAAAAGAGGGACAGCGCCTCTTTCCCTGGCAAAACGCAGAAAATTGCCTTCGGGATCAGGGGTCTCAAAATAGTCGCTTTCCGGTCTGCCATAGTGAATAGGGCAAACCATACGTGCCCGCAGCAGCTTTGAAGCTACTACCGCCTGTTCGGGCCCCAGCACGGCCGGGATACCCGTGTCGTTCACCTGTCCCTGGTTAAGCCTCGCACCATTGATGGGCATGAAGGCAATATCAAAAGGACCGTATGCAATACCGATGTCCCGCCAGTAACCATGCCAGAGCGTATCACCACAATGAATGATCTTTTTGCCGCCGGCCTGTACTACCCATGATACCTGGGGATGTCCGAAGCCATCCACCGCCGGTACGGGTATCGCCACCAGGTCACCTGTCCAGCGGGAGACATCGATGGGATGATATAACGGAACCGGTTGAACCCTGATATCCCGCGTATCGATCCAGGGAATGGTATCCACGGAACAGTATAACCGACTTTTCTTGTCAAAAACAGTTTTCAACGCAGCGGGATCGTAGTGATCGGAATGATGGTGCGTGATAAGGGCATGCCGGTTTTCGGTCGAGACCTCCAGCTTCATGTCCTTGTATTCATCAGAAGAAGTAGCATCAATAAAGAGAGTAGTCGTATCGCACTCGATCTTTATACCGGCCCATGCTAAACGCTGTATACGCATGCCACCCGGAGAAGGCTTTACCCACCCTGCTGCCGCACCTCTTGCCAGGGGCGCAAGCAGGTTTAAAGATGCTGCTGAGGCGATGGTGCGGATAAGGTCTCTGCGTTTCATAGGAAAAGGGATTGTTGAACTGCAAAGTAGACCAGACTAAACAGTCGCGCAATCTGATTCTTGCTATTTTATTGACATCTACGAAATATAGCAGCCTTCGTAAAACCAAGTTGTCCAATCCGGAATTTCTTATTCACATAAAATTTATCTGTAAGGTACCGGTGATGATGATAATTGGGTATATTTATGATAGTACAGCAAGATGCTAACTATCCATGAATCAGTCCTGATGAGACCCTTTTTTAATTTTAATCTTAACCCTCAAAGTATGAAAAATCTATTAAGTGTATTTCCCCGACAGTTGTTGTCTGTAGCTCTAATGGCAGTTTTAATGCCAAGCTGTAAAACAGAAAAAGATGACGTTATTAAAAAGGAACCAGTCCCCGCTGCGGCACCTCAGATATCGCTGACATCGGTCATTTCTTCCGGCTTAAGTGCTCCTATGCAGTTTGTGCATGCGGGTGATGGCAGTAAACGTGTTTTTATTGTGCAAAAAGCAGGCACTATAAGAGTATATGATTCTACCTTTAATTTTCTTTCTGTATTTGGCACCGTATCAAATGTGAGTACCAGTGGTGAAAGAGGTCTGCTCAGTATGGCCTTTCACCCTAACTATTCAACGAATGGGTTTGTTTATGTTTATTATACCAATACAGCAGGCAACCTTGAGCTTGCCAGGTATCATGTAAATAGTGGTAGTCCGAATACGTTGGATGCTGCATCAAAAGTGATCGTACTAACCATCCCACATCCCACCAATGCAAACCATAATGGAGGAGAGCTTCACTTCGGTAGTGATGGATATCTGTATTTATCTACCGGTGATGGTGGTGGTAGTGGTGATGTTCCCAACAATGCGCAGAATACTTCTGTGTTGCTGGGTAAAATATTACGTATGGCCGTTAATACTTCTACCACTGCTCCATATTATACTATTCCTGCAGGCAATCCTTTTTCAAATGAAGTATATGCTTATGGGCTGCGTAACCCCTATCGCTGGAGCTTTGATAAAGCCACCCAGGATATGTGGATAGGTGATGTTGGGCAGGATTCGTGGGAGGAAATTAATTTCCGCGCAGCAGCAGCTACTTCAGGAACTAATTACGGATGGCGCTGTTATGAAGGTAATGCCACATATAACTCTTCCGGATGTACGGGAACAAATTATATCTTCCCTGTGCATACTTATGCCACACAGAATCCTGCTGCAAGTATTACAGGAGGGGTAGTTTACAGAGGTACTACATACCCCGCTTTGCAGGGCTGTTACCTGAGCGCTGATTTCTATTCAGGTATTTTTTATAAAATTGTTCCTAATGGCTCCGGATGGGATGTTACTACTCAAACACTTTCTCCGACAGGAATTGTAGATTTTGGAGAAACTGAAAGCGGAGAAGTGTATGTTGTATCCAATACCGGGAACAGTGTATACCGTGTTACATCAATCTAAATGCTGCATTTAATACATCAGGACTGCAAAGAAAAGAGGGTATCTTCAAAAGTAATTGAGGCGCCCTCTTTTCTTTTCGATCGGCGTGAGCGAACCAATTTATATTACTTTTCTATCTTTAGCATATTTATTTACTACTGATTCGAGTTCAATTCTAAGTCTGTTTATATCCATTAGTGTACTATCAATGGTAGATTTATCATATTAGCTTTATATAAGAAGGTCCTTTATTCCTGAAAAAAGGTACGTAAATTTATGAACTGTATAAATCTATGACACTAACCCAGAAAGAAAAACCGGCGTTAATGACAAGAAGGTCAATAATCTTAATAGGATTTATCATTCTTAAATTTGCCCTGCAGAGCATTCTGATAAGCCCGGAATATGAATTACAAAGGGATGAATATTTACACCTTGACCAGGCACACCATTTGGCCTGGGGATATTTATCTGTTCCTCCTGTAACTTCCTGGATTTCCTATTTAATTTCGATATCAGGAAATACCATATTTCTGATTAAGTTTTTCCCGGCACTTTTTGGCGCGTTAACGATCTGGGTAGTTTGGAAGACGATTGAAGAACTAAATGGAAACTTATTTGCACTAATCCTGGGAGCTACCTGTGTTTTATTTTCAGTTTTGCTGCGGTTAAACACCCTGTATCAACCCAATTCGCTAGACGTACTATGCTGGACAACTTTATATTTTTGTATCATAAAGTATATAAATTCCGAAAAACAAAAATGGCTTTTCGCCGGAGCAATGGTGTTTGCGTTGGGATTTTTGAATAAATACAACATTGTGTTTTTAATTTTAGGATTTTTTCCGGCCATTCTGATAACCCAACAACGTAAACTATTAACACAAAAGCAATTCTATTTAGCGATTCTATTGGGGCTACTATTTATTCTCCCTAATCTCTTATGGCAATACAATAATAATTTCCCTATCATTCATCATATGAAAGAATTGTCCAACAAGCAATTGGTCAATGTAGACAGATGGGGGTTTTTAAGGTCACAACTGCTTTTTTTCACCGGTTCTTTGTTTGTTATTGTTGCCGGATTATATGCTTTATTATTTTATAAACCGTTTCAAAAATACAGATCTTTTTTTTGGACGATCATTTTCACACTATCCATTTATATTTATTTCAAGGCGAAAGATTATTACGCCATCGGGCTTTATCCTGTTTATATTGCATTTGGTTCCGTTTTTCTTTCAAATATCTTGAGAAGATATTTACGGCCACTGGCTGTTTTAATTCCCGTCCTTTTCTTTATTCCAATGTACCAGGTATCCTTCCCGAATAAAAGCCCGGAATATATTCTGATGCACGAACATAAGTATAAGCAATTGGGACTTCTTCGCTGGGAAGACGGGAAAGACCATCCTTTGCCACAAGATTACGCAGATATGTTAGGTTGGAAGGAATTAGCCCACAAAGTTGACAGTATTTACTCAGGTCTTTCTGAGCCAGACCAAACACTTGTCCTTTGCGATAACTATGGACAAGCAGGTGCAATAAATTATTACACTAAGAAAGGAATTAAAGCCTCATCTTTTAGTGCAGATTATATCAACTGGTTTAATCTTGACAGACAATATACCAATCTTATAAGAGTAAAAAATTATAAGGACAGGGACGATGAATTGAAAGTAAGCAGCCCTTATTTCCACACTTCTTTAGTTGCAGATTCGATCACTAATCAATATGCAAGAGAGTATGGAACAACTATATTTGTTTTTACAGGTGCTAAAATTGATATTAGAAAAAGAATAATAAATGAGATTACAGCAGTAAAAAACGAACACTAATATATTTCGAACCAAAAGAGCCTTCAGATCCAAAGATCTGAAGGCTCTTTAATTTGTTGATGGGAAACCGGATTCTGCGAGATCTGGTTATAACAATCTGGAATAAACTATTACAAAGCAACTCCGAAAAGATTCATCAAAAACTGTAAGTTGTTTTCAGTGTGTAAGGCTTCTGTATTTCGCAGACTCTCTTCGGTTATAGGTACTAAACGCTTTAACATTTTTTGTTCAAAAGAAGTGATGGCCAGCTCAATGGTATTAAATTGTCCGTAACATAAAGCCTCATACAATTCCAGTGCATCGGCCAGTGCCTGATTGGCACCTTCCCCTGCATATGCCGGTATCCGGTGAGCAGCATCTCCAATCATCGTAAGATTGGGCAGTGCTTTCCAATACTGATTGGAAGGAAAATGATACCATGGACGTGGCACGAGCGTTAACGCATCAGTGGCAAACAACTCCTCCCATTCCTTATTCCAGTCAGCAAATTCCTGCTTAAACCATGCTGCAACAGAAATCCTGTCTGTTAAATCCATACCTGAATCTGAGAGCCAGTTTTCCTGTTTTTTTAACCCGATTAAAAAAGTAAGCGTGCCATCACCTTTGGTAATAAAGGAAATTGTCCTGCCATTTTCCAGCGCAAACAGGCTTCCTCCTTTTGCAAGTTGCCAAAGCTTAGGCGCATTGATCTCTGCGTTGTAAATATTTCCTTCAATAGAGGTTACACCTGAATATACCGGAGGAATATCTGTGATGTATCTCCTTAGTTTGGAGTTAGCTCCGTCCGCTGCAATGACCAGATCGGCATAAGAGCTGGTTCCGTTTTCAAACAGTATCTCCCAACCTGTTCCCGAAGGTTTCAATTCGGAGAACCTCGCATTCCAGACAATGTTCTCCTTTTTCAGAGAGGCTATGAGCATATCACGCAAAGAACCACGGTCTATTTCAGGGCGGAAAAGTTCATTGCCAAAGTCTTCTCCGGGTTTTTCTTTGTGCTCATCATATAAGATGTCCATTTTGCTGTTAACGATTATTCCTTTATCAGCTCCCGGACGATAATGCTTCTTAAATTCATCCATCAATCCCGCGGCATTCAGGGCTTTCAAACCAGTATCGTAATGCATGTCCAGTGTGGACCCTTGTTGACGCACGTTTTGATCAGCATCCCGTTCATATACCTTTACGTTCACGCCCTGTTGCTGTAAAAGCCTTGCGAGGGTTAATCCCGCGGGGCCACCGCCGATAACGGCCACCTGTTTATCTTTTAGTAACATATTTATATTTTTTTGTTACTGCAAAACTATTTATACATTTATAGATAAAATAGCCATATATGCTATTAAAATAGTCGCAAATGAAAATATCGGTTACTGATAAACATGGCTCGGGGATTATGTTGGAATTTGCCCGGGCCTTTGGACTCACCATTCAAGGGCGCTTTTTCCATATTCCGGAAAGTAAGGGAGGGGGATATCTCACCGGCTTTTCCTGGGAAAATGGGCTACGAATGATGCTGCGTAACTATTATCTGAATGAAGAAATTTTGCTGGAGCGGACAAATGAACTTGCTGAAGGACAGGATGACATTATTTTTTTGCTGAGCGATATTTTCCCCTATTCTGTACAACAGGAAAAACAGCTATTGCCTGAACAAGCCAGCGTATTTATTTGCGCACATGCCGTTTCTTCAGTGCTTACCATGCCTTCAAACACATTTTTCAGAAGTGTGACGATTGCTGTTCCGCGCCAGTATCTGCTTCAACACTTTGGGAATATACAACACCCGGTGGTTATAAGTATTCTGGAAGCCAAAGACAACTTCGCTTATGAAACCAGTCTTTCACCCGAAATGATCAAAACAGCCAGCGAAATCCTGAATCTGCCGGTACCGGAAAGTTTGGAAAGTCATTACTGCAAGCTGAAATGCGAAGAATTGCTTTGCTACATTTTTGCCTTGCTGATGCAACGGGAAGCTCTGCCAACAAGCAGTATGCATATGGACGATATCAAAGCTATTTACGCTATTAAACTCCGTTTGCAGTCGCACCTGGACAAACCTCCCGATATCGCTTCTCTAGCCAGAGAAGCCGGCATGAGCGAACCTAAAATGCGAAAACTGTTTAAGCAGACGTTTGGAAAAGGTGTTTTTGAATATTACCAGTCGAACCGGATGCAGGAAGCTGCAAGATTACTGAAAGAAAAGCGATTGACAGTTTCTGAGGTGGGCTACCAACTGGGATTTACCAACCTGAGTCATTTTTCAAGAGTTTTTGAACAGTATATAGGCATGAAACCGAAGAAGTATTCGGCGGCGGCTATCATTCAATGATAACCTGCCATGGAATTCTTGAAGTGTCCAGGTAGGTAACATCACTTGCTATAAGGCTCTTTAATCATTTCCCATTAAAGCGCCTGAAATTATATGTAAAACTCAGCATGATATAACGTTGCCGCACACTGGTCCTTGTATCTACGATCGTGTTAGCAGTCGTCATCCTGGTTACACTCATATTTTGCTGTAAGAGGTCATTTACTGACAGTTTTATTTCACCCGCACGGTTCTTAAATAATTGTCGGCTCACTGCAGGAGATATCAGAGGGATTCCTTTTCTATAGCCTGCCGCCAGATTATCATTGTACATGTAATAAAAGGACATATTGAATAACCAATCCCTGTAATAGTAACGGGCATTGACGATCAGCTGTTCCATCACGTAACGGGTCGTGATATCTTCATAATGTACTTTGAACAGATTAGTGATGGTACTGATGTAATAATCGAATTGTTCTGTAATATGCCCCTGAAAGGAGATGCTCTCTCCTACGCCGGCACTATGTGTTATACTGGTTTTCTCATTTAAAATGACAGGCGTATGCTGATAATTAAATGAAGTGACCGTATTCATGGAGGCATTTATTTTTTGCAGTGGAAAACTATAATTGATACTCGCACTGGCATTATAAGTACCATTCATATTGACGGGTGTACTTACCTGCGTACCCGAAGCCAGCTGCGTGATAGCATTTTGTACCGCATTCCTCAGGCTTCCCCCACTCAGGATCACGGAGAACATACGTTGTGATGGAAGCATCAGATTATACGTCACACTGGCATTATGCATATAGGGTTGTACCAGGTGAGGATTGCCCTTTTGGATAAACAGGGAATCGATGGTAGACTGTACCGGTTGTAACTGATCAATGGATAAAGCCATTGGCTGACCACTGTAACTAAATACCAGTTGTTGTGTAGAAGTTAATCCCAGCGTAGCATTCACTACGGGTGTAAGACTGAAATAATGTGTACGCAGCACACTGTCTTTGGTGATATTAGTACCCTTCAGCAGATCCTGCTCTGCCCCTACTCCTGCTACTATTTTCCATTGCTGACTGATCAGGCGATAACTTAGCATGAACTGGTGGGTCTGATACAGGTTCTTAAAATGATTACTCTGCAGACTATCCCGTTGATCATATACATGGGAGGCCTGATCAAAACGATACACCTGATTATTTGCCTCACTATTGTTATAGCGGTATTTATAATTCAGTTCCATTGCCTGATTGGCTGCTAATGGTTCTGTATAAGATATCACAGGCACAATGTTGGAGGTGTTCACTTTCGTAATATTTTGCTGATCTATATTGGATACAGCTGGTGTTGCTGACAGGTAGGTGGTCTGTGTATTACTATAGGTTTTATTCCTGGTCTCATTGGAATTAATGGCAACATCTACTGAGAAGGTCCTCGCCGGCTTACGGAACCGGTGCATATATGCCATACTACCGCCTGCCGATTGCTGTTCCGTATACACGAACCGTTCACTCGCTGAGCTGTAAATGCTATCTCCTGATTGATCAGTCAATACTGAATGACGAAGATCGCTGGAGGAAGACTTACTATAACTGGCATTGGGCCGGATTGTAAGCGTATTAAGACTATCCGGGCGGGTATCAATATTAAAACTGATGCGGTGTCGTTCACTTGTTCGTACATTATGAGCTGTCTGTGAATTGATCGTTACAGAATCGCCTGTAAAAATATTTTGCGTATGACTATCCTGATCATAGATAGTATGTTGGTGTCCATATGAATAATTACCATAGGCCAGTGTTTTATCACCCCATTTATCCCTGTAATTAAAATCGACGGAAGCCAGATGATTGATACCGGTACTGACCTGTGGAGAAGGTCCATTGTTCTGTGCCTGTGTATTAATATCATTGGCCTGTGCCACCAGTGAAAGTTGCTGGTTGCCATTAAAGCGGTTCAGGTTGAGGCCCGTATTATATGTACCGGATGTTCCCACACCAGCCATTGCATTGCCAAAGACCCCTTTTCGTTTATTCTTTTTAATGACTACGTTGACAGTTTTTTGTTTAGGTCCATTATCAAAACCATTGAATGCTTTCTGATCCGCACTGGCATCATATACCTGAACTTTGTCTACAATATCGGCTGGCAGGTTTTTGGTGGCAGTCTGCGGGTTACCGCCAAAGAAGGGGACGCCATCTACCAGCAGGCGTTCTACCGTCACACCGTTCACTTTGATCGTGCCTTCCGGACTTACCTGTACACCGGGTAGTTTTTTTAGCAACTCTTCCAGCACGGCATAGGCCCTGGTAGGGAAACTGCCTGCATTGAACTCAACGGTATCATTCCTGAAGACAACGGGTGGCTGTCTCACCACTACATCTCCCAGATGATATACCTGCGGAGACAGGTAAATAGTATCCAGATTGACTTCCGGACGGTCAGGATGGATATGCAGATAACGGGTTTCAAATCCTACAAAACTTAATTGCAGCAGGTAACTGCCGTAGGGAACATGGGCCAGTCTGAAAGCCGCATCTGCCTGTACAGGTGTGAATCTTATAAATGCAGAATCGGAGGCATTCAACAATACAACGGAGGCGCCTTTCATTTGCTGATTGCCGGTACTATCCTGTAATGTACCGGAAATGGCTGCCATTTGTCTGGCAGAAGACGCAATATAAAAACAAACACTGAGCAACAATAGGGCAATGGACTTCATAAAAGCAAAAGGGAAAAAGGCTGCATTACGGGGCAGCCTTTTGGATGTAAGAAATTAGAAATTACTGGTGCTGAAGTACAAGGTAAAATACATGTACGTAGGAGGATTGGAAGTAGAATAAAAGGTCTTCCTGTAGTTCATAGCAGTCGTAACCGGAATAGTACCGACAGCTCCGGGAGCGATTACAACGCTGGCACTATGCGCAGGATAGTCATAGTTGAATTGCAGGTCCAGTTGTACATAATAAGTTTTTGTGCTGGTATTTTTAATAGTGACATAGGAACTACCACCAGTCTGCACTTCCACCGTAAATGCATTTGAGATGCTTGTGGGGGTTTCAGTTGATGTAATCGTTCCAATTGTCAACGTAGGCGATGTGTGGTCGATGTTCACACCATACAATGGCCAGGAATAATTAGTGATCACACCTTTCTGAGTGGTCTTTACATTGAGTACAAAATCCTGCACAACCAAACCATAGTCATAAATGTCCGCTCCACCGGATAAATAAATACCCATTGTTGACTGGGCATGGGAGTTCAACGAAACAAAAGAGCATAGCAAGGCAATAAAGACTCCATAGATCTTTTTCATAAAAAGGGGGTTTTTATAGTTAACAAAAAATAATTCAGAGAAAAATATATTAGCTCATCAGCATAGTTAGGATTAAGGGTTTCCTAATTGGGTTTTCAGTTTACGCAGTGAAAATTACTGCACTGATCATTCAGGTGAGTAAATCAATAGATGAATTTTACACAGTTTTCCACGAAATGACATTTCATGACCATGAATACTGTTTTTGTGTTTACAGTTCAGCTAATTTGGATAAAACTTCCATTCTAAGATCCTAAGCAGATTAGCTTAGTGACTGCAGGTCTGACTGTGATAAAATATAATCCGCAATAATGGTTATATCTATACGCAGGAAAGTCAGATCTTTCATATTTCCCAAAAGTACGGACACACAGTTAATGCCAGGTGTGATTTATTATGCAGGAGAGCTACATTTTTCAGTAAAGTACTTTGGTGATCTGATCAGGAATTCTGCTCAGGAATTCCGGCAATTGTTAATGTGGCCTGTATTTTATCAGAAATTCGAATAAACTTATTAAATTAGGTTCCCCAAATAACCATCAAATCTCTCAATTACCAATTTAATCCCATCATTTTTCACCTTCAAAAACCATAACTATGGGACCAATCACCCCCAACACCCCTAACACCAGTAACCGTGATCAGGTTACAGATGCAAAAACTGCTGTATTGCTTTGCAATGTCTCGTTGGCAAACAATCCTGTCCAGGCAATTGGAAGCTCCCTGTCGGGCTGGAAAATAGTCTGGAGCGGAAACCCGGCTGACCCCAATTACGCCTTTATTGCGGTGGACTCTACCGGACAAAATTATGCGCTGATCTTCCGGGGCTCGGTTGCTTTTAATGACCTGGATTTTCTTGTTGACTGGATCGAGGAAGACTTCAATGTATTGGGACGGGTAAGCTGGCCTTATGCCAGTACCTCTGATGCACGTATCAGCAAAGGGGCTGATAAAGCATTCAAGGCTATTATGAGCATGACGGACTCGCAGGGTTCCGGCATCCCTATCGGGGAGTATTTGTTAAAGAATACGGTCGGTAACGGCCAACGGCTGATCATTGCAGGGCATAGCCTGGGTGGTAATATAGCCAATGTATATGCGTCGTATTACGTACAGACCCTTCCGAAGGGCATCTCTTCCGACAATATTTCCCTTTACACCTTTGCGGCACCCGCTGCCGGTAACCCCGCTTTTGCCAGGGATCTGGATAACAAGCTGCCTGCAGCATGGCATTACCACAATGAGAATGATATTATTCCCAATTTTGCGGTTCCTGACAGGATCGTTTTTACTGGTAGTCTGTACACACCTCAACCGGCAGCGGCTGAAATTACCACTACCTATAAGGGACAAACTGTCAGTCTGCAAGAAGCTTTTCTCCTGCTGGCAGCCTTATTCACCCTTGATGATTATCAGCAACCAGCAAATAATTATACATTCTTCCCCACCCTTCTGGATACTAATCATGAAGCCAATACCCTCAAGGGCTGGTTAGGCCAGGCGGGCGCCCAGCATCAGATCAGCAACTATGCGCAGTATCTCGGTATAACGCTGCCATCGATATCATCATTTATTTCGCAGCCGCCAGTGCCGGCCGTTTAAACAGATCACTATCAATAAAAAATACTTTGGGGGCTGGTCTAAAAGACCAGCCTTTTTTTCTCTTATTTGATACCCGCTGATCTAACAATGTCAAACTTTATCAAAATACCAGTTTGATGCATAAAATCATTTTGTAAAATGATTACTTTGTAACCTATTTACAAACTAATAATATGCCGATAGACCAACTCATTGAACATTTTGCACAATACATCCCGCTTAGGGAAATTGAAAAGAATGAGTTGAAGCAACGCGTAGTTGAAAAGAAGGTGAAACGCAGACAGTTTATCCTGCAACAGAATGACGTTTGCAAACATTATACATTTGTTCTTTCGGGATGTTTTAAAATGTATGGGGTTGACGACAATGGAACAGAACATAACATTCAGTTTGCTGCTGAAAACGAATGGATAGCTGATATTGGTAGTTTCCATTCGGGAAAAGAAAGCCGGCTATATATTGAAGCGATTGAACCATCCGTGGTGTTGCAGATTGAGAAGCCAAACCTCATCTACCTTTATCACAACCACCCAAAATTCGACAGGATATTTAGAGTTATCGTAGAAGAAAAGTTTATAGAAATTCAAAACAGGGTGCTGCAAAACATCAGTTCCACAGCCGATGAAAGGTATCATACTTTCCGTGAACAATACCCCCAATTAGCCAACAGGTTACCTAATACGCAAATAGCATCTTACATCGGCATCACACCGGAATTTCTAAGCAAGATCCGCAGGGTCAAGTAATTTACCCTTAACTTAGGTTAAGCCTATTTCTTAACCTTGTTTATTGGCTGATCTTTTCAATAACCGGTTGCTTTGCACTGTACTTAGAAACAAGTAGTACAATAAAAAAATGCAAACAACTGAAGAACAAATCGCCATTGAAAAACTGATCCTTTCCTACAGCGATGCCTTTAACGCAACCAATATTGCCAAAACAGTTGCAATATATACGCCTGATGGCGTCCTTATGCCTAACAACGGCCCTTTAGTCCAGGGAACAGAACAACTAACAGCTTCTTTTGAATTCCTGCTGAAAACTTTTCAAATACAGGTTCGGTACATTATCGATGAAATTATTGTAAGCGGCGAATACGCTTTTGTAAGAACAAATTCAAACGTTGATACACATGTTAAGTCCAGTGGTGAAGATATTTCTTTAAAAAATAAAGAACTGTTCGTACTCCGCAAGCATCTCGGTGAATGGAAAATATCCCATTATATATTTAACAATACTTCTGCAATTAAATAAATTCAT
Organism: Chitinophaga sp. YR573; assembly: GCF_900110995.1. Classification (GTDB taxonomy): domain Bacteria; phylum Bacteroidota; class Bacteroidia; order Chitinophagales; family Chitinophagaceae; genus Chitinophaga. The sequence goes on along the minus strand of NZ_FOJF01000002.1, from coordinate 1,068,937 downwards.
CTACATCAAATAAAAAGAATTGGTATGATAAGCATATGGGCTTTATCGGCAATAACTACGTTGGCAGGGTATTACCTTTGTCGCGCCCAAAGGATATATATAATTCAACCTGATCCTAAAATTCTTTGATATGAGATATAAAACAAGAAAGAGGATAGTCAATTGACTATCCTCTTTCTGTTCGGTCGGGCCAACTGGACAAATGTCTAACCTGTTTATACGGGATTTAAAGGAGTTAGGGCAGTTTGTTAGCCTTTATTATTTATAGCAGAATATTCGCAATTAACAGTTAATCAATCACTTACGTAAATATTGAAAAATGATAGAGAAGTGAGGCATATACCTAGTTCTTTAATCTTTACTTACTTTTATAAAAAAAACGTGTACGATACTTTTCAGCAGTACCTTGATCGAAAGATCGCATTGACCAATGACGAAAAAGAATTGATACGCTCCGTTTCAATTTTGAAAAAATTACGAAAAAAACAATACTTACTGCAAGAGGGTGATGTGTGGAAATATGATGCCTTCATTACCAAAGGTTGCATGCGTATGTATGCGGTAGATGATAAAGGCATCGAACATATTATTTATTTCGGTGTAGAAAACTGGTGGATCGGCGACCGGGAAAGCCTGCTAAACCAGACGCCGTCGCGGTTGAACATAGATGCGATCGAAGACTGTGAAGTGGTATTATTTACCGGCCCGAACTTTGAAATGATCTGTTCTAAAATTCCGGCTTTCAGGGATATGGTCCATGCGATTATTTCGAAGAGTTTCAATGTTAACCAAAACCGTATTTTATCCGGCATTAGTAAGTCCGCTGAAGAAAAATACCTGGATTTCCTCCAAAAGTATGCTGACTTTGCTATGCGTATTCCGCAGGCTATGATAGCTTCTTACCTGGGCATTAAACCTGAAACGCTTAGCCGCATCAGAAATGGCATAACAAAAAAATAATTGTTTCCTATTCATTATCCATCGTCTTTAAAGAAGCCCTGCAAAAGCTCCTTTTTGCTGTATACATATGTCAATTCTGTATTTTCCCGATTGATGTAGATCAATTTATTTCTTGCCTTACCTCATTCCCCAGGCTTTATGGTTGTAACAACTTTGTGTTATCGCAATAACAAAAAATTACAATCATGTCAAAGACAATTTTTATCACAGGCACCAGTACCGGTTTTGGTAAGCTTACTACCATTACATTAGCTAATGCCGGTCATACCGTAATTGCCGGGATGCGTAATGTATATGGAAAGAATGCCGCCGCCGCACAGGAGCTATCGGCCCTGCCCAACGTAGAAGTAGTGGAAATAGATGTAACCAGCGACGAATCAGTAAAAGCTGCATTCGACAAAGTGCTGGCGAAATATGGCTGCATCGACGTCCTTATCAACAACGCCGCAGTTGCTGGCTATGGTTTACTGGAAGGCTATACACTGGAACAGATCCGAAAAATATTTGAAGTGAATTTTTATGGCGTATTGCGCACTTACAACGCTGTGCTGCCCTCCATGCGATCGGTTAAAAATGGCTTGATCATCAATATTACTACTGGCGCCAGCGGGCACACATTGCCCTTTATGATCCCTTACATGGCTTCCAAATTTGTGGTGGAAAGTATTACAGAAGGCATGCAGGATGAACTGGCCGATTATGGTATCGAAAACGTAAGTATACAGCCCGGCGTGTATCCAACAGAAATGAACAATGGCTCCAAAGCCGGACTGAACGCAGACAAAGAAAATATCACCGCGGAATATGGTGAAGCGGCTACGCAAAAATTCACAGCATTAGGAAATTCATTATTTGGCAAAATGGCGCAGTTCAATATGAATCCGCAAACCATTGCGGATGGTATCCTGAAACTGGTAAGTATGAAAAAAGGCAGTCGCCCGCTACGTTTTCCGCTGGATGCCATTGCACAGGGAACTGACAAGGAATTTATAAATGCCCGTGCTGATATTAAGGCAAAATGGCTGGCTGCATATAATGGCTAAGCAGACTAATGCTAACAATTTTCAAATTTATATACATCCTTTACGCTGTACCCGTACAAAAAATCTTTTAAAAATCTAAAAAATAATACAATGACAACCGCAAAAGAACTATTGATGGCTTACCTCCAAAACATTAATAACGCTGATGAAGCTATAACCCTGTTTGCAGACGATGCCACTATAGAGTTACCTTATCTCAACAGCCTGGGCTTACCCTGGCGATGGAGCGGCAAGGAAACGCTGTACAAATTTCTGCAAAACCTCCCGAAGACATTCCCCGGATTTCAATTTCAAAATATCCGGATACATATTGATACACCGGAGCAGGTTTTTGGCGAATACGAAGTGGAATGTACCGTCGCTTCTACCGGCAGACCTTATCACCAACATTATATGGGAAGACTTGTAGCGAAGGATGGGAAAATAGCACTGCTTCGGGAAGCGCTTGACTTAGCGCAGGTTTCTAAAAGCTCATTTCCAAATGGCGTTGCCGATCTGCCCAAAAAGTAGACAAAACACACCGGGAACAAGGGCATTGGGCTTGACAAATGGCCAGGCTGCTGATGTGGTTGCAGAAGCTATCGCAGCCGGCATTTCTAGCTGATCCTGTTAAGGCTGTTGAAGCACTTAATGCAGGGATGTATTGATAGCAGATGCTGATAACAAATCATCCCATGCGGGAATCTTTTTTAGGCAATTGACTCAAATTTATAAACCAATAACATTATTAAAAATGAAAACAACAAACAATCTTCCAGGTGTAGCTAACGGGCTGGCCAGCCTTTCCCTTTACAACGTCGCTTTCACTGTGACTGACCTTGAAGCATCTATTGACTGGTATTGCAAGATCCTGAACTTTAAACTTGTTTCTAAGACCGAGTGGTCGGTTGGCAGTGAAACGGCAAAAGTTGCTATAATTGATGGAGCCGGCATGTTTTTAGAGCTCCTGCAGTTTCCTGTACAGCACAGGATTGATGACCTTCTTTCACCAATGCCGGACCACCTGATTGGTACGAAAGCTATTGTATTTCAGGTAGAGGATTTAGCTTTGGCAACGAAAACGTTAGAAGACAAAGGCGTACAGTTCGTATGGAAAAACCAATACCTGGCTGGCGACAGCATGCTTTCGACAATGATAACAGATATTGATGGTAACAAAATAAATATTTTCCAGGCAGATACGACTATCCCCAGATTATTTCATGGCCCCTTGGCAGACCATGACAAACACCTATAGCTTCTGGAATGGGTGTGGCTATTACAAATTGCTTCATCATATTCAACACCAATTCCTGCATAATTAGGGTGTCTTTGGGTACAGTGTAGCAATGAGTAAATCAGGAAGGTTATTATTGTGATAAAGATTCTATACAAGATGCGGTAAAAGAAGCGAATACCCTTAAAAGGTAGTTTTTTTACCGCCTCTTCCTTTTCATAAAAACTTTATTGAACTCTGAAATCAGCAGGGTGGCTTAATTTGTTTTCGTATGGTATATGCAGGGAGAGTTGATGATGTCGCTTGCCGAATGTACATCATCTAATTCATCAAAATTGATTCGAACCTTGCCTAAATCACTCACAATGAAATCAATGGAACATCCCTCCTTGATAGATCTTAATTTATTAAAATAGAAAAACCCTTCAAATCCAACGATCTGAAGGGTTCCTTTTTTTAGTCGGGACGACTGGATTCGAACCAGCGACCTCTTGCACCCCATGCAAGCGCGCTACCGGGCTGCGCTACGTCCCGAAAAACCGGTAACCGTTTTTGACGACGGGATGCAAATGTAATTATAATATTGATTTTTTAAAATTTTATAGCCTACAATTATCCCCAACCTGCACGCCCTAATCTTAATTTCTATTACTTTTGTTGCCGGCATTTAAAAGAACGGTATAGACACAGTTAGTTCAGCATGCAAATACTACTCAAAAACGTACAAATCACCGCTCCCTCCTCTCCGTTCCACGGAAAGCAGCAGGATATTCTGATCGAAAACGGCATTATCAGCCAGATAAGCAGCAATATTGCTGCCCCCCAGGCACAAGTGATAACCGGTAACAACCTGCACGTATCGCTGGGTTGGACAGACATCTTCTCTCACTTCTGCGATCCCGGACAGGAACACAAAGAAGATCTGCAAACCGGCGTTGCCGCCGCAGCCAAAGGTGGATTCACTACAGTAATGGTAGTGCCAAACACCCAACCGGCCCTGCACACCAAGCCACAGATCGAATATGTGATCAGCAAAACACGCCACAGCGCAGTACAGGTTCTCCCCATAGGTGCCATTACCAAAAACGTGGAAGGCACCTCACTGGCAGAAATGTACGAAATGAGCCAGGCAGGCGCCGTAGCCTTCTCCGATGGGCTAAAGCCTTTACAATCACCTGGAATGATGCTTAAAGCACTTCAGTATGTGAAAGCTATCAACGGCACTATCATCCAGCTACCGGATGATCTTTCCATCTCCGCCCATGGCCTCATGCACGAAGGCATTTATAGCACTCAGCTGGGGATGCCAGGCAAACCAGCCATCGCAGAAGAACTTATTATTCAAAGAGATATAGAGCTAGCAAAATACACAGACTCCCGCATCCACTTCACCGGGATCAGCACCCGCAAAGCCGTGGAGCTGATTAAAAGGGCGAAAGCAGATGGTGTTAAAGTAACCTGCTCCGTAACACCCTACCACCTCTCCCTCACCGATGCCGGACTGGAAACCTACGATGCCAATCTGAAGGTTAATCCCCCCCTGCGCAGCGCTGATGATGTGAAAGCATTACAGGATGCCGTAAAGGAAGGAGTGATAGACTGCTTCGCGACTCACCACCTGCCGCAGGACTGGGACGCTAAACAAGTAGAGTTCGAATACGCTAAAAATGGCATGATAGGACTGGAAAGCTGCTTCGGGGTACTCCGCAAATATTTACCCGAAGTACCACTGGATCAATTGATTAACATGCTTACAGTTAAGCCGAGAGAGATATTTAACCTGCCAGCCCACACGCTGGCAATAAATGCAAGCGCCAACCTTACCATCTTCAATCCGGAAGAAGAATGGGTACTTACACCGGCTCACCTGGCAAGCAGGTCCAAAAATTCAGCGTATATTGGCGCTCAATTAAAGGGAACCGTGAAAGGAATTATTAACGGCACCCTTACCCAACTTTAAAAATGTCATCTGAATTATGAGTAATCCTGGTATTAAGTGGGGTTTAATAGCTGGCGCTGTAGCCATACTGGTAAATATAATCGTCTGGCAGGTTAGTCATGAGTTGTTTTTCAGCTTCGTACTGGGGATGATACTCCTGGTAGTATTTGTTATTTTCAGCGTATTCGCCGGATTACAACAAAAACGTGCACTGGGAGGCTTTATCGATTTCAAACAAGCACTCAAACCCGTTTTTCTCACCTTCGTGATAGGTGGACTGATGGCCGTTATCTGCACATACGTTTTTTACAACTTTGTGGATCCTACCATTCCGGACCAGGCTAAACAACATGCAATAGCGACCGCCGACAGAACCCTCCACTGGGCTAAAATGCCGGAAGACGATATTGAAAAGCAACTGGATGATATCAGAAAACAGGATTATCACATGCCTGCAACAGGGATCATACTCACTTACTTTTCGCTGGTGATACGCTATTTTGTACTCGCCGCCATCGTATCCGTATGCATCCGGAAAAAACGTACCGTATAAACTATCTTAGCAACATGGATATTTCAGTTATCGTTCCCTTAAAAAACGAAGAAGAATCACTGCCCGAACTCGCTGCATGGATAGACCGTGTAATGAAAGAGAATAACTTCTCCTACGAAGTGTGGATGATCGATGATGGCAGTACCGATACTTCCTGGAGTGTAATTCAGCAACTCGCTGAAGCAAATCCTAATATCAAGGGTATCAAGTTCCAGCGCAACTATGGTAAATCAGCGGCACTGAATGAAGGCTTCAAAGCAGCCCAGGGACAGGTGATGATCACCATGGACGCTGATCTGCAGGATAGTCCGGATGAAATACCGGAACTCTACCGCATGATCAAGGAAGATGGATATGATATTGTGAGCGGCTGGAAAAAGAAACGCTACGATAACGCCCTCGCAAAGAACCTCCCTTCTAAATTATACAACTGGACCACCACCAGAATGAGTGGCGTAAAGTTGCATGATATGAACTGCGGTCTTAAATCATACCGCAAAAAAGTAGCTAAAAGCATTGAAGTATACGGAGAAATGCACCGTTACATCCCCGTTATCGCCAAATGGAGCGGCTTCCGCAACATCGGCGAGAAAGTGGTGGAACACCGCGCCCGTAAATACGGCACCTCTAAATTTGGTCTGGAACGCTTTATCAACGGGTTCTTGGACCTCGCTTCCATCATGTTCATCGGTAAGTTCGGGAAACGCCCTATGCACCTGTTTGGCGCATTAGGCACCGTTTGCTTCCTCATCGGATTTGTCATCACCGCAGACCTGGCAATAGAACGCATCTGGAACTCTGTATATAAAATGACAGAACGCCCGCTGTTTTACTTCGCCATGCTGGCCATGATCATAGGTTCCCAGTTATTCCTGACAGGTTTCATTGGAGAACTGGTGACAAGAAACTCCCCGGAAAGGAACGACTACCTGGTGGAAACTGTATTAGACCGTACCAAATAATATGAAGATCCTGATCCTTGGCCCAGCCTGGCCCTTCCGGGGCGGTCTGGCTGCTTATAACGAAAGACTTGCAGAAGAATTACAGCTCAGCGCAGAAGTGGAGATCTGGACATTCACTGTACAGTATCCCGGCTTCCTGTTTCCGGGTAAAAGCCAGTACGCCACAGAACCGGCTCCTGCCAATCTGCGCATCCGCAGGTTGATCAACTCTGTCAATCCGATCAACTGGTGGATCACCGGCCGCAAAATCCGTCAGATGGCGCCGGATATCATCATCGCCAAATACTGGATCCCTTTAATGGGGCCTGTGCTGGGTACTTTACTGCGCCTGGGCAAAAACAAACACACAAAAGTAGTCTCTATCTTAGATAATGTGATCCCGCACGAAAAACGCCCGGGGGATGTGCCATTTACCAGATATTTCCTTAAACCGGTAGATGCTTTCATTGCCATGAGCCAGTCCGTGCTGGATGATTTAAAACTGTTTGAACCAAAGAAACCGGTATCACTCATCCCCCATCCTATCTATGATAACTATGGTACGCCCATATCCAAAGCTGCTGCCAGAGAAAAACTACAACTGCAACAGGATAAGAAATACATCCTCTTCTTTGGCTTTATCCGCCAGTACAAAGGTTTGGACCTGCTGATACAGGCCATGGCCGATGAACGTATGAAAGATGTCAGCCTGATAGTAGCAGGAGAGTTTTATGAAGATGCCACTCCTTACCAGCAACTCCTGGAGAAACTGCAACTGGGCGACCGTATCATCCTGCACACCGATTTCATCCCCAACGATGAAGTGAAGAACTTCTTCTGCGCGGCAGACCTGGTAGTACAACCTTACAAAAGCGCTACACAAAGCGGTATCTCTCAGATAGCTTATCACTTCGAAAAGCCAATGGTGGTGACCCGTGTAGGCGGACTGATAGAAATGGTACCGGATAATGTTGTAGGCTTCCAATGCAGCCCCGATCCTGCCGATATCGCTACTGCCATTGAGAAATTCTATGCCGGCAACAGGGAAGCAGATATGATTGATGCCATCCGTATCGAAAAAAAGCAGTACTCCTGGTCACGCCTGGCAAACGAAATCTATAAACTCGCTGAGAAACAATAAACTACATTTAACTTTTTTTTAAGACAATTCGTTCCTGCTAATCGGGGATTGTTTTATCTTGCCGTTCTTATAAAACCAGATATATCGTGATCTATCGTAGCAAAGCACCTTTACGCCTGGGGCTGGCAGGAGGAGGAACAGATGTTAGCCCATACTCTGATATGTATGGAGGCGCTATCCTGAATGCAACCATCTCCTTATATGCACGTGCAGCCATTGAACCGCTGCAGGATAACAAAGTCATTTTTGAATCTGCCGACAGGAAAGAGCAACTTACCTGCGATGCCACTTTCCCTCTTCCTTTAGATGGTAAACTGGACATCCTGAAAGGTGTGATCAACCGGGTAGCCAAAGATTACGGCATCCCTTCAGGCTTCAAACTCACTACTTTTGTGGATGCACCTGCGGGATCAGGACTGGGGACTTCCTCTACCCTGGTAGTCACCGTCTTAGGCGCTTTTGCCGAATGGTTAAAACTACCTTTGGGGGAATATGATATGGCTCACCTGGCCTACGTGATAGAAAGAGAAGACCTCAAACAGGCTGGTGGTAAACAGGACCAATATGCTGCTACCTTCGGCGGGGTGAACTTCATGGAGTTCTATGATGGTGATAAAGTGATCGTGAATCCATTGAGAATCAAAGATAAATATCTCTATGAACTGGAAAATAACCTGGTACTGTATTATACCTCTACCAGCCGTTTATCCAGCAGTATCATTTCCGAACAACAAAAGAACGTTCACGATAAAAAGTCAGCTTCCATAGAAGCCATGCACCACCTGAAAGAACAGGCAGTGATGATGAAGGAAGCTCTTTTAAAAGGTACGATAGACCGCATCGGAGATATCCTCGACTTCGGTTTCCAGCATAAAAAGAATATGGCGGCAGGCATCTCAAATTCTTCTTTAGATGATATTTATAATGCTGCAAAACGTGCAGGCGCAACCGGTGGTAAAATCTCCGGCGCAGGCGGCGGTGGTTTCATGATCTTCTATTGCCCGGCAAACACACGTTATGCAGTTGTAGACGCACTGTCTGCTTTCGGCGGTCATGTGAAACGCTATCATTTTACTAACCACGGATTAAATACCTGGACTATCTGATGACTAACAATATTATACGCATCATCCGCGAAAGTATCGCTGTAAAAGAGGCCATCTGTAATGATGAAGCGCTTGTACAAACCATACAACAGGTTGCCAATGTAATCACCGGCAGCCTGCAACAAAACCATAAGATCCTGTTCTGCGGTAATGGCGGCAGCGCAGCCGATGCACAACACCTGGCAGCTGAATTCTCCGGCCGTTTTTATAAAGACAGAACTCCGCTGTATGCAGAGGCTTTGCACTGCAATACCTCATACATGACGGCAGTAGGTAATGACTATGGTTACGACCAGGTATATGCACGTATACTACGTGGTATAGGCCAGAAAGGAGATGTACTGGTAGGTATCTCTACTTCCGGCAACTCAACTAATATCCTGGAAGCATATAAAGTGGCCAAAGAGAAAGGAATGATCATCGTGAGTATGACAGGCTTCAGCGGCGGAAAAATGAGAGAGAACAGCGATTACCTGCTGAATATGCCTTCTTCTGATACACCAAGAATACAGGAATCTCATATCACCGTAGGACATATCATTTGCGAAATAGTGGAAAATAACCTCTTCCCATGATTACGGAATGTATTGTACTAGCGGGTGGACTGGGTACCCGCCTGCGCAGCGTAGTGGCTGATAAGCCTAAATGCATGGCGCCTGTGGGCAAGCACCCTTTCCTGTATTACCTGCTGAAATACCTGCAGGAACAGGGAATAACACACGTCATACTTTCCCTTGGATATAAGTCGGAACAGGTGATAGACTGGTGCCAAGAAGCCAACCTGGATATAGAGATTTCATTCGTGATAGAAGAAGAACCTTTAGGCACTGGTGGTGGTATCCTGCTGGCCATGTCTAAAGTGAAAGGCAATGAATTCTTTATCACCAACGGAGATACATTCTTTGGCGTACCGCTCAATGAATTTTACAACTTCCATCAGCAAAAGCAAAGCGCACTGTCACTGGCTTTAAAACCCATGTACCAGTTCGAACGCTATGGCAGTGTGGAACTGGATGAGAACGACCGCATCACCGCCTTCCTGGAAAAACAATTCCGTGAAGAAGGACTGATCAACGGCGGTATCTATCTGACATCCAAACAATACCTCCAAAGCCTGGGATTTCCACAGCAGTTCTCCTTTGAAAAAGAAGTACTGGAAAAGAGCAAGGCGCTGTACGGATTTATAAGTGATACTTATTTTATTGATATAGGGGTTCCGGATGATTATGCACGGGTGCAGACAGAACTGGGCAGTTAATTAAATACTATGCAGATAGATACTTCCTGGACATTATTCCTGGATAGAGACGGGGTAATCAATAACGAAATCAAAGGCGGATATGTACTCAACTGGGAGATGTTCCAGTTTGCAGATGGGGTATTGGAAGCCCTGCCTGCCTTAGCAGCTAAATTCGGGCATATCGTAATGGTTACCAATCAACGCTGCATAGGCCGGGGATTACTGACCGTAGAGGGCTTAAACGCCATTCACACCAACATGCTGGAACAAATCCATCACCACGGTGGCCGTATAGATAAAATCTACTTCTGCCCGGATATAGACAGCAACAGCCCCTGCCGTAAGCCTAACAACGGCATGGCCATGCAGGCAAAGGCAGATTTCCCCGATATCGATTTTTCAAAGGCTGTTATGGTAGGTAACACCCTCAGCGACATGAACTTCGCTAAAAACATGGGCATGTACACCGTATTCATTCCTTCTACACAACCACATCATCCTATCCCCCATCCTTTAATAGACAGCCGTTACAATAGTTTATTGGATTTTTCCCGGATCATACAATAAATTTGTTCTATATAACGTAAATAAGATTATGTTCAGAGCCATATTACTTCTTTTACCAGCTTTCATTTACGGTAGTGTACAGGCACAGCGTATCAGCGCAGCTGATGCTGCTTCCATGGCTGTACAGCAGGATTCCCTGCACTACCTGTCAGACATGATACTCAGGGGCAAAGACGAGCAGGCAAGACAGGAAGCCAACGATCGCTTTATTCCCAAGCTGGTACAGGCCCTGAAAACACCTTATTCTTTCAATTTCCGTTTCGATTCACTGACAACCGTTTCCATTCAATATCCGCAGGATAGCTCTTTCCGCATCTTTAGCTGGGGCCTGGAGCTGGAAACTACTTTCTACCATCATTATGGTGCGATACAGATGAAAACAGATGATGGTAAACTGAAGCTGTTCCCTTTATTCGACAACTCCGATTATATGAATCCGGATACCATCGCCAATAACAAAAGCTGGTACGGATGTTTATACTATAAGATCATTCAGCGTCATTATTTCAATGCTGAATTTTATACCCTCTTTGGCTGGGACGCCAACAATATCCGCAGTCAGAAGAAACTGATAGATGTACTGATGTTTAAAGACGGACAACCCATCTTCGGTGGTCCCTTCTTTAGCTTTATGGAAGATTCTACGCCTAAACCTACACGAAACAGGTTTATTCTTGAATATAAAAAAGACGCTACTATCGGTCTTAGTTATAATGCAGAAATGGACATGATCGTATATGATCACCTGATATCAGAAAGCAATCAGAAAAATAAACCTTCTACCTTTGTTCCTGATCTTGATTATGAAGGATTTAAATGGAAAGCAGGTAAATGGATGCATATAGATAAGGTTTTCCATGATGCATTACCGTTAGGGAAATTCCCGGTACAACAACCACTGGACCAGCGACGGAAGAATATGATGAAACCACAGACAGCAGAGGATATCAATGCTGAACAGCTGGAAAAAGCAAAGAAGAAAAATTAGTTATATTGATAATAAAAAGAGGTTGTATTAGTTACTTTGATACAACCTCCTTATGTTTTGTGGCAAAACATAATAGGCTCCGTTAGGAGCCCCGTGTTTGTAGCAACAATCTATCTTCTACATAAAAGACTCCGTTAGGAGTCCCCTAATATTCGGTCTTTTTTAGGGGACTCCTAACGGAGTCTGTATTTGTTGTTTAACGTATTTCCTACAAACACGGGGCTCCTAACGGAGCCTTTTGTGTCTACTAATGCTTTTAATACAACATCTTTTCAGTTATTCTGTTTTCAAACTCTTTATAGGATTCGCCAATGCGGCTTTAATACTTTGCACACTGATAGTGACCAGAGAAATCGTCAATAACAGTAAAGGGGGTACGACAAAAATCTCCCAACTCAGATGAATATGAAATGCATAGTTATCCAGCCATCGATTGCCTACAAAATAGATAACCGGTATAACGATCACTGCTGCCAGTAAAACCATTCTTACAAAATCCCTGGAGAATAATGCCAGCAGGCTGAATAGAGAGGCGCCTAATACCTTTCTGATACCAATTTCCTTTGTCCTCAGTTTAATCACAAAACTGGATAATCCTAACAGTCCTAAACAGGCGATTAAAATAGCCAGTACAGTAAATAAACCAAACACCTTTCCAAAGCGCTGATCTGCCTGATATTGCTGATCGAAATAGTCATCAAGGAAAAAATATTCAAACGGATTACCGGAGAAAACATCTTTATACAAACGCCCTATTGAAGACAGATTACTTTGCAGATGATCTGTTTTCATATTGATGGCAAAATAACTCCAGCCATTATTTACCGGATAGTAATAAAGAATAGGATCATAGTCTTCTTTTAAAGAACGCTGGTGATAATTCTTAAGCACACCTACGATTTCTCCCTTTACCTCTCCAGGCCCGGCACCAAACACCACATTCTGATGAATAGCGGCTTCATTACTCTCATAGCCAAGCGCTTTAACGATCTTTTCATTGATAAGTACCCTGGTAACATTTCCTCTGAAAATATCAGTCGTATCCTGAAGCGTTAAATCTCTACCCGCTGCCATTTCCATCTGAAAAGTCTTTACGAAAGACTCATCCACCTGTGTAATATATGAGATGTAATTATGCGTCTTATCATCACTCCCTTTTCTTACCGTATTCCTTCCTATCATGGCTTTACCAGGTATATCAGAAGCAGTGCTGACATTAGTTACAGCCGGATTACTGAGAAGCTGTGTTTTAAAGGATTTCATCTTATACGTATAAGTAGAATCAAAAAAAGCAGGCGACTTTACGACTACTATCTGTTCCTTATTATAGCCCAGTGCCTGATTGCGCATGAATGATAACTGCCAGTATACTGTAAGTGTGCCGGCAATCAATAACAACGATAACACAAACTGAAAAGACACGAGTGCTTTCCTCAATAAGATCCCCCTGGCAGATTGAAAGAACTTTCCTTTTAATACAATAGCTGGTTTGTATGCAGATAATACAAAAGCGGGATAAGCGCCTACTATAAAGGCCCCTGACAGGAAAATGGCTGCCATGGACGGCCAGAACCCTGATGCATGCCATAGACCGGAAGATAAAGATCCATGTCTTAAATCTTTACCGATGAACATGCCGAAATAAGGGAAACAAAGTATAATAATCAACACCGCTACAAATAATGCCAGCAGGTTGATAATAACAGATTCCATAATAAATTGCCAGATCACTTGTCCGCTAACTGCACCTACGGCCTTTCTCAGGCCTACTTCTTTTGCACGTTCAATATTCTTAGCAGTAGATAAATTGATATAGTTGATCCAGGCAATGAAGAGAATAAATACGCCAATAATAGACAGGAAATAAATCTCTTTCTCACTGCCATTAGGTTCCGGACCTTTAAGATCATCGGATTTAAGATGAATATCTGCTAAACGCTGCATATGAAAGTAAGTACCAAAGTTCAGCTCCTTCATTTTTGCAGCCAGATATTTGTCTATAAAGGCCGGAAATTTTGCTTCTACCTTTTTGGGATCTGTTCCCGGGACCAGTGATACATAAGTGTAAAACTCTGGCCATCCCCAGTTATCATATTGCCAGTTGTCGCCCAATGTCTTAATGGAAATAAGCATATCAAATTTGATATGCGAGTTCTCTGGTACGTTCTCAAAAACGCCGGTTACTGTCAGTGGCAACTGCCGGTTGAGATTTAAAGTCTTCCCTATAGGGTTTTCTTTTCCAAAGTATTTCTCTGCTATTGTTTTGGATATTACAATGGAAGAGGCTTCGGATAATGCTTTAGAGGGTGTTCCTGCTATAAAGGGAAAGGAAAACATGGTGAGGAAAGAAGGATCTGCAAGAAAGATCTTTCCTTCATTAAATGAGACTGTATTTGATTTTGCATCCGTATAGGACATACTGGATGCAGGTATTAAAAGAGAAGAATTGACTACCCTTGCAAAATTGGTGACTTCCGGAAATTCTGCTTTCATAGCAGGCCCCACTGCAGGATGATTCGTAGTCATTCCATGCAACTTTGCGAAACTACCGGAAAAAGAAATATTTACCCGGTAGATATTGTCTGCCTGCTTATGAAACTTATCATAGCTGGATTCAAAATGCACATACTGAAAAATGAAAAAACAGGCTGCCATTCCAATGGCTAGTCCGAAGATATTTACGGCTGAGAAAACCTTGTTTTTTAACAGGTTCCTGTAGATGACCTTAAAATAACTTCTTAGCATGTGAAGCGAATTTATAGCAGAGCCCCCAAGTTAATGCCAGATTTCAAATAGTTGATAATCAAATGTATACTATCCTTAGAATGTCCGGTTTTGAAACATGCAATGTCCGGTTTTAGCAAATGGAAAGGGCAGTAAGAGATATAATCCCTTACTGCCCTCTCTCAACACCAATAACTTTAAGGCATCAACTGATCTTCCCACTGAATGCCGGGAGTGCCCTCAGCATCAAATGTCAGTGGCAACCATATATAACGTGATGTTTCCAGATTGGTTTTGTTCCACCTGTCTGCCATAAAAATGAACGTATCCTTTTTACCCTGCACCGGCAACACATATGTACTCTGTGCATGATAGGTACTATCAGCGTCTGTACCATGACAAGGATTATCATGTAGTGTCCAGGTGCCCATAATACTGTCTGCCGTGGCATAGGAAGCCGCATTGGGCGACCATCCGGTACAGCCGGAGGTGAACAGGTAAAAGCGGTTATTGTATTTGCATACGGCCGGCGCTTCCCTTGCATGCTGCACCAGTATACGGCGATCATCACCGGTATGCGAAAGATAGTCATCCGCCAGCTTACAGATGTGCATCGTCTGGTTCTCTTCTGATGAATAGAAATGATAGGCATCGCCGTCATCGTCCTGGAAAATGGTCATGTCCCTGGCCATATTGCCATTGGGTCTCACACTGCGGATGTATTTAAAAGGGCCTTCGGGACTGTCACTTACAGCTACGCCAGATCTGGCATAGGAGTAATCCTGCGAATCTATATGCATCCACATCACAAACTTGCCTGTTTTTTTGTTATAGATCACCTTGGGCCTTTCTATCACTTTGCTGACATGCAAGTCTGATGTACTGTCTGTTGTTACAGGCTGTAAGGCCACGCCTTCCGGTTTCCAGTGCAGCAGGTCTTTGGAAGAATAGCAGGATATACCTCCTGCATTCACCCGGTAGTTCTCCCAGGTAGAACCGGGTACCCGCCAGGTAACGCCCTGCTTTATTTCCCCATACCAGTAATAAGTGCCGTTGTAGTACAATATACCACCGCCATGAGCATTTACCGGGTTTCCTTTAGTATCAGGCCAGATGGCTCCCGGAATAATTTGTGCATAACATCCTATAGATATCAGTAGTAGCAGGCATATCGCCTCTATTTTTTTCATATGATCAAAGGTTTGGGTTCAACTGCTGATCGCCTATTGGTATAGGGGCCCAGTAAAAAGTATGCGTAGCATCATTGGGAATGTTCTTCAACACTTCTTCGGATGTATCCCTGTCTGAATTCGCCTTGCTCACTGTTTCAGTACGTATCAGATCATACCAGCGGGCGGCTGGTTCAACGCCTGCAAATTCCCATCCCCGCTCTGCAATCACGGAGTCGCGGAACGCTGTCTGCGACAACCCCGTAACAAGATTGGCAATCCCGGACCGGTTCCTTACCTGGTTAATAGCGGCGTAAGCGGTTGCATCCGGAGAGGCAGACATTGTCTGCGCTTCTGCATAGGTGAGCAATACTTCTGCATAGCGAATCACGAATACAGTGTGGCTGCCTATCCAGTTATTGTTAACATGATTCACCGGGTTAAAAGCGTCATCATCACGGAACTTGAAGAAGTAAGGATGTTTGTGCTGCGTTTTGGTCCAGTCCACAGCTTTGCTGGTATCATTATTCAGATAGTAAACAGATTGATAAGTTGCTTCTTTCCTGGGTCCCGGAGGGAACTTCTTGTAAAAATTGATCTCCCCGTAACCATCACCCCAGCCACCTTCATCGTCTGGTGCATAGGCATTGGGCGTGAGCATATTGTAGTTCTCCCAGGCCCATCCCGATACATTTACATTATAATAGCAGCCAAATACTGTTTCATGGTTGAACTTCCCTGTTTTCTTCCACAGATCAGCAAAGTTGGTGGTCAGATCATAACCCCAGGTAGCCTTGTTATCTATCACCTCTTTGGCCTTGGCGGCAGCCAGTGCATATTTGTCTGTTTGCTTCAGCGGCCAGCCTGCCATAGTGAGGTACACATTGGCCAGCAATGCTTTTGCAGAGCCACGGGTAGGTGGTATATCCACACCGTTCTGTCGTTTGGTACCATCCCATGCATCCGGCAACATTGTCTCCGCCTGTTGCAGATCTGCCACTATCAGTGCGTAAATTTCTGCCGGTTCAGCTTTGGTCCTGGTATAATCTACTTTGTTATCTGTAATCAATGGTACTTCTCCCCAGGTACGGGTCAGGAAGAAATAACTTAATGCACGGAAAAAGTAGGCCTGCCCTGCCGCATGGTTCCGGTCATCTTCTGATGCCGCCGTTGCGTTCTGATAATTGTTGAGCAGCGAATTGCTCGATTTGATGGCAGCATAAAAATAGCTCCACCAGTTGGTCATACGGTCGTTGGAAGAAGTAGCCTGATAAGTGTCAAAATCTGAATAGGAGATCTTATTCCCGGCCCGGGCCACCGTCATATCATCACCTCCCCACAACGTAGAGAAACCCGCAGACTGGTTAAACGCGCCGTTTACCTGTGTATACAGGCCAATAGCGGCCATATTCAGATCGTCGGCTGTTTTATAAAAATTATCCGGTGTAAGGTTGCTTTTGGGATCTTCCTTCAGAAAATCCTTGCTGCAGGAGGCTGTCAGTATAAGCAACAGGAAAGCGGTTATATACAGTTTCATCTTGTAAGCATTTAATTATAAAGAAATATTCACCCCGAATGTGATCGTGCGGGGAGAAGGATAAGCTCCCAGGTCAATGCCGGCATCAGCATCGCTGGTAGCGGAAGTAGAGGTGGCCTCAGGATCGTATCCTTTATACTTTGTAATAGTATAAATGTTCTGTGCACTCAGCGTAAAACGGATATCCGCAAAACGGGTAGCCTTTTTTTGCAGGGTGTAAGAGAGACTTACGTTCTTTAGCCGCACATAACTGCCATCCTGCAGATACTGGGTGGATTCCACATAACTGCGGCCGGTTTTACTGGCAGGATCAGCCCACACTGCGCCCGTGCTCTTTGATGTATAGTAGTTCGCAGACTCCGCCAGCGTAGGATATTTCACATCACTGGTGGGCGCCGCTATTCCGGCATAAGTAGCGTTAAATATTTTGTTACCATGTGATGCCTGTACAAACACATTCAGCTCAAGATGTTTGTAACGGAAGTTATTATTAAAGCCCCACTGGAATTTGGGAATGGCGCTGCCCGCAATAACACGGTCTTCATAACCAATAGAGCCATTGCCGCTAACGTCTGTATAGTGGTTATCGCCGGCCTTGAACCCCATGGCATTGTCATCACTGGAGTAAACACCCTGCCAGGGAATGAGATAGAATGCTCCCAGCGGCTGCCCGGTCTTCACTACCTGTATATTGGTATTAATAAGCCCTCCGCCGATAACGGGCCGGTACAGGATGGAATCCTTACCCAAACTTACCACTCTGTTCCTGTAAGCGGAGGCATTGATAGTGGCCGTCCAGGAGAAATCATGTTGCTGAATAGCAGCAATGTCTACAAAGATTTCAAAGCCCTTATTACTTACCACACCCACATTCTTATACATGCTGCCACCACCGTCGTAGCTGGCAATAGGCACCTGCAGCAACAGATCTTTCGTGCGTTTGTTATAGTAATCAGCGGTAATGTTCAGTCGTCCGCCCAGCAGTCCTACATCCAGCCCTATATCCGTTTGTTTGGTGGTTTCCCATTTAAGGTCGGGATTGCTGGGACTACCCAGCAGGTAACCCTGGTATAGTGTAGTAGTGCCGTAAGAGTATTGTATGCCATTGAGTAGCCCAAGGCTGCTATATGGATTAATGGACTGGTTACCAGTAATGCCCCAGCTGCCCCGCAACTTCAGGTTGGAAAAAATACCCAGGTCTTTGATGAACTGTTCTTCGGATAAGCGCCACCCAACACCAATGGAAGGAAAGTAACCCCACTTATTGGCGGTGGTCTGGAACTTGGAAGATCCGTCTGCCCTGTAGGTAGCAGTGATAAGGTATTTATCGTTAAAGGTATAGGAAGCGCGGCCTACATAAGAGAGCAACGCCCAGTTGGTATAGGCAGAGGAAATGCCCTGGGAGGTATTCAGCCCCAGGTTATAATACCCGTTAGAAGTGGAAGTAAGTCCGGAACCGGCTGCTGAGAAAGTATTGTACTTGCTGGACGTTTCTTCCACAATACCCATTACAGTGAGATCATGCTTTTCATTGTACTTCTTGTGAAAGGTGAGCGAGTTACTGTTCTGCAGGGTATAGTTTTCCAGATAGCTCTGGCCGGAAGCTGGATTGCCGGGGCTTATCCAATCGTTATTCAGATAGGAATTCCTGGAGGAATTCATGTCCAGGCCAACGTTCACATTGAACGATAACCAGTCAGTAATATCATATTTGATCCGTCCGTTAACTACTACAGAATTGGCAGAGTTATCACTCTTCCTCTCCTTAATGGTCATGTAAGGATTGGACCAGATCGGAGAAATGGCGAACCGGTTGTACTGAGACCCCGAATCGTATACCGGCTCGGTAGGCGCCCATGCCAGCGCCGCAGTTACCGGGTTGCCCTTGCCGCCGATATCACCGTTATTGTGTGAGTTGGTATGTGTGGCAAAGATGCCCAGGCCTATACTTACTTTGTTGCTCAACTTGCTGTCCAGGTTGGCCCTCAGCGCATATTTTTCCTGGTTGGTGTTCACCAGCAGACCCGATTGGTTCACGTAATAGCCCGAGATATAGTATCGCGATTTTTCCGTTCCACCCGAAACGGAAAGCTGATGATTCTGTGTAGTACCGTTCTGGAATATAAGGTCCTGCCAGTCGGTCCCTTTGCCGGCATAGCTTGACGGATCAGCAAAAACAGCAGTTCCTGCAATATGATTGGCCTGTTGTGCATATCCCACAGCATCCAGCAGTTTGTATTTTTTCATTGGCTTGTTGCTGCTCAGGAAACCGTTATACTCAATATGTGTAGTGCCGGCCTTACCACTTTTGGTGGTGATCATAATAACACCGTTGGCGCCACGCGATCCATAAATAGCGGTGGCAGAGGCATCTTTCAGCACTTCCATGGATGCAATATCATTTACATTGATATCCTGTATACCGATGCTGCTTAGCGCTACCCCGTCAATTACATACAGAGGATCATTACTGGCGTTGATGGAATTGGCCCCCCTGATGCGGATCTTTACCGCTCCACCAGGCGCGCCGGAGCTGTTGGCTACGGAAACACCTGCCACTCTCCCTTGCAGGGCAGAAGAGGCATTTAATACAGGCTGATCTTTATAGGCATTCGCATTCAAAGAAGAGATCGCACCTGTAAGGTCTTTTCGCTTTTGTGTACCATAACCGACCACCACTACTTCTCCCAACCCCTGGGTTGTTGGTTCCAGTTCTACGTTAACAGTGCTGCGGTTATTGACTGGCACCTCTTTGCTGAGATACCCCATCAGGTTGAAGGTAAGGGAGGCTCCTTTAGGAGCATTAATGGAAAAACGCCCGTTATTGTCTGTTTGCGTATTTACGGAGGTGCCTTTTATATACACAATAACACCTGGTAAAGCCGTGTCCCCGGCGCTTACCCTGCCGCTTACTGGCTGCTGTCCATAAAGGGCCAATGCATAACTACTGAAAACAAAGCATAGGAGCAGCTTTTTCCATAACGTGAGATAGCTTTTCATGACGAATTAAATTTTTGTACCGTGGAAAATATTCATTGTTGAGTGCAAGTATATGCCCACTCCCCCGGAAACCACAGGGAGTAAATGATCGAAAAAGGGGGATAAACTGGTAAAAAGGGTTATTCTTTCCAGTTCACTACGTTAAAATCGTTGTTAAAGGAGTTGCGGTATTTTTTTATGTATTCGGAAGGGTTCATTCCAAAGAGTCCGGCGAACTGCTCCCGAAAGTATCTCATGTCGCTGATGCCTACCCCGAAGGCTGCTTCATTCACATTACAGCCGGTACTTAGCAGCAATACTGCTGCCCGGCGCAAACGGATAAACCGGATAAAAGCGTTTACGGAATGCCCGGAAACCAATTTTACCTTTTTATAAAGGTTGGAATGGCTCATACCTATTTCAGCCGCCAGTACTTTAATCGTAAAATTGTCTTTATCCAGGTTGTTCTCTACAATGCTGATGCAACGTTCCAGGAAATTCTTATATTCTGTAGAGATCCGGGCATCATTCTTTTTAAGGGTAATCTTATCAAAGAAATAGCGTTGCAATACATTCCTGTTCTGGAGGATATTGTCAATACGGGCTATCAGCAGTTCTTTTTCAAACGGTTTTACAATATAGTCATCCGCTCCGCACTCAATACCCTTCAGTTTGATTTCCTGTGAAGGACTGGCTGTGAGCAGGATAACCGGTATATGGCTAAGGGAAGCGTCCTGTTTAATAATATTACATAACTCCACCCCGCTCATTCCTTTCATGAACACATCACTGATAATAATATCCGGAGAGTATTCCCGGGCCATCCTCAGCCCTTCCTCCCCATTATCTGCTTCATGGAAAAGGAATTTTTCGCTAAAAAGCAGTTGCAGGTAATCCCTGATCTCCGCATTATCATCTACTACCAGTATAGACCGCTTGCCGGAGATAATATCGACTATAGGCTCTGCCGCAGGGCGGGCCGGAGGCATTTCAGTGGGAATATTGCCCATCAGCTCTTCCAGCAGGGCAGGGTCTTTCTCCATCTCCTCGAAAATATACTGTCCGGAAAAATGGAGGGTGCCTTTCTTCAGCCGTACCATAAATGAGGTTCCATTCCCCGTTGCACTTGTAAAGGATATATGCCCTTTATGGCGCTCAATAAAATGTTTGGACAGATATAGGCCGATACCGAAACCGGCTTTACCAGGCATACGATCTTCCTTTACCTGGTAGAATTTTTCAAACAGGCGCTGGCTGGCATCTTCGCTAATGCCACAGCCGGTATCCTTGATAGTGATAGTGATGTCAGTTTCGTCTTCGCTTATATCAAAGCTGACTGTCCCGTTTTCCGGCGTAAATTTTAATGCGTTGGAAAGCAGGTTAAACAGTACGATCTCTATCTTTTCCCTGTCAGCATATACCTCCAGTTGCTGCTCCGGAGAATTGAACGTATAGTTAATGTGTTTTGTCCTGGCCTGCTGGCTGAAGCACAGGTATACCTCTTTGCAAAGGTTATGGAGATCGAGCCGGGTTATTTTCAGCTTGTCGGTCTCGCTGTCTGCTTTGCGGAACAGCAGCAGCTGGTCAACAAGGCTTAACAGGCGACGGGCGTTCCTGTATACTACTTCCAGGCCGTTTTTCTCGCTGTTGTTAAGCATTTCCTTAACAGGGTTGATGATCAGCGTAAGCGGTGTTCTAAACTCGTGTGATATATTGGTGAAAAAGGTCAGTTTCTTTTCATTCAGTTCTTTTTCTTTCTCCGTTTCCAGCCGGGCCAGCCGTATGTCAAAAGCCAGCTTTGTTTTTTGCGCTTTATACCGGTGGTATGTATATGCCAGGCCCACAATAACAGTGATATACAACAGGTAGGCCCACCACGCCCTGTACCAGGGCGGAAGCACGGTTATTTGCAGGGTATATTCCCCGTTATTCCAGACGCCTTCTGCATTGGTTGACTTTAACCGGAAAGTATAAGTGCCTTCGTGCAGCCGGGTGTAATTAGCTGTCCTTGATTTTCCTACATAGTTCCATCCTTTGTCCCACCCTTCCATATAATACGCGTAATCTATCTTGTCCGGGGCCGAGTATTCCAACGCTACGAAATCAAAAGCGATCACTGCCTTATTATAAGGGATCCTCAGCGCCATAACATGGTCCTGTGTACTTTGCATAACATACTCCTTAGCCTGCTCTACCGGAACATTGTCAATCTTAAGGCCCGTCAGCAGTACTTTGGGCATGTTTGAAGAATACTGTAAACTATCGGGATAGAAAATGTTCAGCCCTTTTATGCCGCCAAAAATAAACTCACCGGATGGCAGCGCCAGGGCAGCATTATAGTTGAACTGATTGGACAGTAGCCCGTCTGACTGTGAAAAGTTCTTGAAGGTCTTTTGCTTCGGGTTGAATTTTGAGATCCCGTAAAATGTGCTGATCCATAAATTACCGCTTTTATCTTCCAGTATTTTCAGGATGGAGTTATTGGAAAGGCCATTGGCCATGGTGAATCGTGTATAGGTACCGTTTTGCCGGTTAAACAGCAACAGGCCACCGCCTTCAGTGCCTATCCAGCAATTGCCGGCCCTGTCCTCATGAAAGACCCGGACAGGATAACCAATATTAAATACCTGATGCTGCCTGCTGACCCTGTCAACCTTTATCAGGGATGTATAGGTCCCTGCCCAGCAATTGCCTTCGCGGTCTTCCACCATCGAAAGAATGTTGGTAAGACTGCTATCAAACACCTCAAAACGGTTAGCCTTCCGGTTGAACCGGTATAGCGGTCCGTTGGTGCAAACACTTGCCCAGAGATCTTTTTCTGCATCTTCATACAGGGTCCAGGTGTTTTTGTCCTCCCTCCTGCTCTGTGGATCAAAACAGGGGAAGTGTTCAAAAGAGCGGGCCGCTTTGTTATAACGATAGATACCCGTTCCCCAGGTGGAGATCCATATATTGTGCTGGAAATCACTGATAATACTAGTCACAAAATCACTGCACAACGAAGGGTTGTTGCCTGCCAGGTGTTTAAAGTTGGTGAACTGGTTCAGTTTCCGGTTCCAGATACTGAGCCCGCCACCATCGGTACCTATCCATATATTATGATCAGCATCTTCACAAAGCGACAGGGTAAAATCATTGATCAGGCTATTAGGGTTAAGCGGGTCATGTGTGATACTGGCAAACCCGGTCCTTTTGGGATCAAGAATGTTGATACCGCCCCGCAGGGTGCCAATCCATTTACGGCCTTCATGATCTTCAAATATAGAGAACACTGCTGTACTGGTAAGCAGTTCCTTGTTTTGCGGTGATGCCAGGTGTGTGATGTTGCCGGTAGCAAGGGGCATCGTAAAAACGCCTTCCCCGTCAGAAGCTATCCACAATGTGTTGTGTTTATCGATGATAAGGTCCACTACCCTTTTGGAATGTGTTGTCAGCACTCCTGTAAATACATTGGAAGCGATCTGATATTTATACACCCCCTCATCATTGCCCAGCCATAGTTGTCCGTTATTATCCGCCTGAAGGACGATACCGTTCCTGATACTATCGTTGATCACTCTCACCATGCCACTGCTATTATCGTAAAGGCAAAGCCCCACATTACGCACAAACAGCCAGGTACGCTGTGTTGCATCCATTGCCACCGACATTACTTCATACTCTGTGGTAACAACTTTCCCGTTCCTGAGCGGCGCCTGTATGGCAGCTCCACTCCCATTATAAATAAGCAACCCTTCTCCATTGGTACCGATGAAGATGGTTTCTTTCAGTCCTGGTTTGATAGCGTTCACCCAGGCCAGGATCTTCTTTTCCTTTATGCCTTTATAAGGGAGATAGTTGAGGCCGGAGAAACGGCCGGTAGCATCGCTGTAAATGCTGACACCTCCACGGGTGCCGATCCACAGGCGGTTGTGCCGGTCTTCAGTGATACATGCTATCCTGTTGTTGGCTACTGAATTTATATCATTGAATTCGTTTCTGTAGATAGTGAAGGTATATCCGTCGTACCGGTTTAGTCCATCGTAGGTACCAAACCACATAAATCCATTATGGTCCTGGTAGATACTGGTAACAGCATTGTTTGAAAGCCCCTGCTCAATGCCCAGGTAGGTAAGCGATGGTGGAATTGCGGCAAAAGAATTAGTTAGTGCAGAGAAAGCACACCATATCCAGCAGATAGCCGGCCTCAGATACTTTATCATTATTCACCCTATTTTATACTGTCCCGATATTTTTTTTCACAACGACTGGGATAAAGTACAAAATTTGTTTCAATTATTTAAGAACTTTCAAAACAAGTAAAAAGGCGTCCGGGATTACCGGACGCCTTTCTTATATCAATTAGAATAACTCTCCCTGTATATTCCCTTCATCGGGCTCTTCTTCATCAGAAGCGAGTTCTGCACTAATCAGCTCATCTCCTGCAATCCTTGTTCCTACTGTCTTCCAGCCGGTCACTTCCACGAACTCTGAGAGGTCAACTTCTTCCACATCAGGACTACGTTTTTTACCACTGCTTAACAATACCACCGGTTCTGCATGTGTTGTGATGAACTCAAGATAGTTGCCCTTGCCTTCTTTAATAAAGAGGAATTTGTTATTCAGCGTTTGCGTTTCTATATAGAAACGTTTGGCGTTGAACTGTTTCTTATCTGCATCAAAATAGATGGCTGATACAACCTTTTCAGGATTGAATTTCTCTATGTAGATCACATCATCTGCTTCGTAACGGTTGGTGAGTTCAAAGTTGGTGAGTTCATAATGACCATTCTTGAATGCCACAAAGATTTTATCTTCTCCGTCAAAAGCACCGATATAAATACCTCTTTCTTCTGTATTCAAACGGCCCATTTTCTCATCGTACCAAAGCTTAAGACCAGATAAAGTAGATACCCCTTTCTCTTTGAATTTCACATTCTTGATCTGGTATTTGGTCACCTGGTTACCCATTGAATTACGGCCTTTGATAGCGATCGTTTCAAAGTACAGGTCGAACTCCTTGTTACGTGCAGGACTGTTAGGGCTTAACCGGATAGTCACTACTTCCGCTTCACCATTGGAGTTAGCAGTGAAGTAATGCACCTTGGAATTCTTCTCTCCTTTCATGGTGAGATCATATTCCTTATCGCGGGTAATACCGGTTACATTAAAACGTTTGGCGTAGCTGATACCGCTCTTACCATCTACATAAATCATGTTGTAGGTAGTGCGTTCATCACCTTTACGGAAGATATCTATATGGATAATATCTTTACCCACAAAGGTTTTATCTGATACTTTCGTGATCAGCATCTTACCATCCCTGCGGAAAATGATGATATTATCCAGGTCGGAACAATCCGCTACAAACTCATCTTTCTTAAGGGAAGTACCGATGAAGCCATCTGCACGGTTCACATAAATCTTGGTGTTAGCCATAGCCACCTGCTGTACCTGGATGGTATCGAAGGTTTTGATTTCAGTGATACGTTCGCGGCCTTTACCGTATTTCTTCAGCAGTCCTTCATAGTAAGTTACTGCGTAATCTACCAGGTTCACGAGATCGTGTTTCACCTGTTTGATATCTGCTTCAATACCTTTGATCTGTTCATTCAGTTCATTGATATCAAGGCGATAGATACGACGTACAGGCTTTTCTGTGAGCTTCACAATATCCTCACGCAGGATCTCTCTTTTCAGTTGCTTCTTATAAGGATTGAATCCTTTATCGATAGCTACCAGTACAGCTTCCCAGTCTTTATGTTTCTGCTCCAGTTCCTTGTAGATCTGCTTTTCAAAGAAGATCTTTTCCAGGGATGTATAGTGCCATTTATCTTCCAGTTCTGCCAACCGGATCTGCAGTTCTCTCTTCAGCAGTTCACGGGTAAAATCAGCAGAGTAACGAAGGAGATCAGATACTGTGATAAAGCGCGGTTTATCATCCACGATCACACAGGCATTGGGAGATACGGAGATCTCGCAGTCTGTGAAGGCATACAGGGCATCAATGGTGATATCCGGAGAGATACCCGGCGCCAGCTGCACTTCGATCTCTACATCTTTGGCGGTATTATCTACCACTTTCTTGATCTTGATCTTACCGCTGTCGTTGGCTTTTACGATAGACTCCATCAGAGCTGTGGTAGTAACGCCATAAGGCACATCCTTTACCAGCAGCGTCTTTTTGTCCTTCTCTTCGATATGCGCTCTTACACGTACTTTACCACCACGTTTACCATCGTTGTAGTTGGCAATGTCTATCATACCCCCGGTGATAAAATCGGGGAACAGTTCGAATTTCTTTCCACGCAGGTATTTGATAGAGGCCTCGATCAGCTCTACAAAGTTGTGTGGTAATATTTTGGTAGACAGCCCCACTGCAATACCTTCCGCTCCCTGTGCCAGCAGCAGGGGGAACTTCATAGGTAAAGCCAGCGGCTCGTTCTTACGGCCATCATAACTTAACTGCCAGGTGGTAGTTTTGGGATTGAAACCTACATCCAGTGCAAACTTGGAAAGGCGGGCCTCAATATAACGGCCTGCTGCCGCACCATCTCCGGTACGTACATCTCCCCAGTTACCCTGGGTATCTATCAGCAGATCTTTCTGCCCCAGGTTCACGATCGCATCGCCGATAGAGGCATCCCCATGCGGGTGATACTGCATGGTAGATCCAACGATGTTGGCCACCTTATTATAGCGCCCGTCGTCCATTTCCTTCATCGCATGCAGGATACGGCGCTGTACGGGCTTTAAACCGTCTTCTACGCCGGGTACCGCACGCTCCAGTATCACGTATGAAGCGTAATCCAGAAACCAGCTTTCATACATTCCCCCTATGTGAATAATATTCTGTAAGGAATCGTCTGTTGGTTGTGTATTATCGATGTCGCTCATAATTTATTTATTGATCATCTTTTCAAAGTCATCTCTCCATATGCGTACAGAATCTTTCTGTACATCCGCCAGGGAGTTTAATTCTATAAAGCAGCAATCCGTTTCTGCTATCAGCTGATGCCACACATTTGCCGGTACCTCTATCCTTGCAGGCGCTGTTGCATACACGGTTTCTATCTTGTTGCCATCCAGTGCACACCAGTGAATAGCCACCTTTCCACTAAACAGGAAGAGTATCTCCGGGTTCTTATTATCGCTTTTACCTTCATGATAATGCTGACCGCTACTGCTGCCTGCATGCCGGTAACCAACTATAAAATTGCCGGAACGACCGTCAGACGACCACTCATAGCTACTTCCCCTGTCATCTTTCCCACAAAGGTCTAAAGGTGTTATTGTAATCATGTTAGATTAGTTTCACTTCAAAGTCACGGATAGTCTTCAATTCACCTTTACTCTCTATCTTCCCCTGTTTGATCAGGTCTTTCAACCGCCAGCCCAGGTACTGATCCATCACCGGATACTTGAGCTTACCTGTTACCAGCCCGATTACTTTGGAAGCCTTCTGGAATTCGGCAGTTGTCTGCGTCAGTAATTCCTTATCG
Organism: Chitinophaga sp. YR573; assembly: GCF_900110995.1. Classification (GTDB taxonomy): domain Bacteria; phylum Bacteroidota; class Bacteroidia; order Chitinophagales; family Chitinophagaceae; genus Chitinophaga. The sequence goes on along the minus strand of NZ_FOJF01000002.1, from coordinate 1,041,353 downwards.
TAAAAAGCAGTAGGTTCTCCTTTGATCTTCTTACCACCTTCCAGTAAACGGATACCGGCGTTCTCGTTCATCATACGGCTCCATTCATCACCATCCAGTTCAAACTCCGCCAATGATACCGCACGTGCCAGTTTCTTTGCTTTCAGGAATTCCTTAGGCAGGATCTGATGCAGGTGTGTAGGATAAAATACGCCGCCTTTCTCATTCAGGAAAGGCAGGTTGTTCAAGTAGATGATATGAATGCGGCCAGCGAAGTCATAAAGTTGACTGATCAGCCAGTAGTAACCGCAAACATCGCGGGCGTTCTGCCCTGCCCATACCCATACTTCCTGCTCAGGTTCGGCTTTTAATAATGCCTTCAGCTGACGGAATTTTTCAAAGTCATCTTCTTCCTGCGGGGCTTCCACTCCTTCTGCCAGTACAGGCGCCACAGCACCTGTTAACTGCATCCACCATTGTTTGCGGGCAGCTTGTCCGTCTTTGGTATCCAGTATAAATAAGGGGCCAACCGACAGGTCGTCCTCAAAAAAAAGTACATCTCCCTTCAGTAACTCATCCAGTTCAAAAGCGCCGCTGAGTGCAGATACAGACGACTCGCCAAATACAATATGCACTACTCCCATATTAATCTATTATATCTTTTTCATAACGCAGGTTACCGATAATGAATTCCTGGCGGGTTTGTGTATTCTTACCCATGTAATACTCCAGTAATTTCTGGATATGTGTATCCTTGGAAAGGATCACCGGCTCTACTTTCATATCGTCACTGATGAAGGTGCCAAATTCGTCGGGAGAGATCTCTCCCAAACCTTTGAAACGTGTGATCTCCGGTTTGGAACCCAGTTTCTTAATAGCACGTTGTCTTTCCTCATCACTGTAGCAATAAATCGTTTCCTGTTTGTTACGTACCCTGAACAATGGTGTTTCCAGGATGTACAGGTGACCATTCTTCACCAGGTCCGGGAAGAACTGCAGGAAGAAAGTCAGCAGCAGTAAACGGATGTGCATACCATCCACGTCGGCATCAGTAGCTACTACAATTCTGTTATAGCGTAAGCCTTCCAGTCCTTCTTCTATATTCAGCGCATGCTGCAACAGGTTAAACTCTTCATTCTCGTACACGATCTTTTTGGTAAGACCAAAGCTGTTCAGTGGTTTACCACGCAAACTAAATACCGCCTGTGTTTCCACATTTCGTGATTTAGTGATGGAACCACTGGCAGAATCCCCTTCCGTGATAAAGATGGTGGTATTCAAACGCTTGGTTTCCATATCCGCCTTCTCTTTCCCGCTAATCTCTTCGTTCAGGTGAATACGGCAGTCGCGCAGCTTACGGTTATGCAGGTTCGCCTTTTTGGCTCTTTCATTCGCCAGCTTCTTGATACCTGCCAGGTCTTTACGCTCACGTTCACTCTGCTCAATACGTTTCTTCAGCGATTCTGAAGTGGTCGGATTCTTATGCAGGAAGTCATTCAGGTGTTTGGACATAAAGTCCAGCACGAATGCCTTTACAGAAGGACCATCCTCAGATACTACCAATGAACCGAGTTTAGTCTTGGTCTGCGATTCAAACACCGGCTCCTGTACCCTGATGGAAACGGCAGCACAGATGGAAGCACGGATATCCGTTGCATCGTAGTCTTTCTTATAAAACTCGCGTATAGTTTTCACGAATGCCTCACGGAAGGCGGCCAGGTGAGTACCACCCTGGGTAGTATGCTGACCGTTCACAAAGGAATAATATTCTTCCCCGTAAGAGTTCTCATGTGTGATAGCTACTTCTATATCTTCCCCTCTCAGGTGGATAATAGGGTAACGCAGCTCATCTTCGTTGGTCTTACGCTGTAATAAGTCCAGCAGACCATTTTTGGAGATATATTTCTTATCGTTGAAATTGACAGTTAAACCGGCATTCAGGAAACAATAGTTCCAGATCTGGTTTTCCAGAAATTCGGGAATATAACGGTAGTTCCTGAAAACGGTATCATCCGGTACAAAGGTGACCAGCGTACCATTCGGTTCTTTGGTAGGGGCTTCTTTATGTTCTTTTACCAGTACACCGCGTTCGAATTCGGCTACTTTGGTACGGCCATCACGGAAAGACTCTACTTTAAAATAGCTGGCCAGTGCGTTTACCGCCTTGGTACCCACACCGTTCAATCCCACTGACTTCTGGAACGCTTTACTGTCGTACTTCGCACCTGTATTGATCTTACTCACTACATCCACGACCTTACCAAGGGGAATACCACGACCAAAGTCACGGATGGTAACATTATGTTCTGTTACCTTTATTTCCACCTGTTTCCCATATCCCATGGTATGTTCATCAATACAGTTATCTACCACCTCTTTTAAAAGGATGTAGATACCATCGTCCATACTGGAACCATCTCCCAATTTACCAATGTACATACCGGGGCGAAGTCTGATATGTTCCCGCCAGTCCAGCGACCGGATTGAGTCTTCGTTATAGGCAGCGGCAAAAAGTTCTTTCTTATCTGTACTAGCCATAATTATATAGAAATTCCAATTTACTGTTTAAAAGTCGGGGCATCCCTTCCGGGTAGCAATATTACTAAATCTTTTAGCAAAATCCGGTTGCTGGCAAAAATACAGGTTTCATTGTATCATCCCAAGTAGAATTTATACACTATGCTTAATTTAATGAAAAACAATTCATTACCAATCAATAAAACATACTTGAAAACCATGAATAAAATATTGTTTAAATAACAGAAAAATTTATTCACAAAAGTTATTCACATTATTAACATTATATAACTAAATCTTTTATATTTACAATCAATCGTCTTGTCGCTAACACCTATGTCCTAAACTATGAAAACAACAAGTTTTATCCTACTATCATGCGTACTTTTAATAGTACTTGCCATTACTTTCCTGGTTAAAAAAGAGCAACGCTCATTAAACAGGCTTAGTAGTACGTTCATCAGATTGCTACAGAAGTTTGACTCCTGGCAGATGATGCGCTAAACAACATTCCTTAACTAAGATATTCTATCCCTATGAAAACCAGTCTATTATTCAAGCTGGCTTGTCTGCTGATTGCCTCAATGGTATTAGTTGCTCACCTGTTGCATAAATCTTATCAGAATTTACGCACAGCTAAAGTGAGAAGCTAATCACAGTACAACAACCTTTTGATCGGGGAGCAAAGGCAGAAAGTGTCCTTGCTCTCTTTTTTATGCAAAAAAAACGACTCCGTAGATGATCTACGGAGTCGTTTTTTTTCAAATATAAAAGTATTATCTATTGTAATATTTATTTACAGCATCCGTACGGCTGCGTACATGCAGTTTCTCATAGATGTTATGTACATGCCTTCTTACTGTTTCAATACTGATGAACAGGTTGCTGGCAATCTCTTTATACAGGAAACCTTTAGATAACTGGTCCAGGATTTCCTTTTCACGGGAAGTCAGTGCTTCCAGTGCCGGATTAGGCTTTGCCTGTTTCTGGAAATAGGCCACTACCCTTCTGGCAATCTGTGAACTCATGGGAGAACCTCCTTCATGTACATCACGGATAGCTTCCAGTAACTCACCCGGAGGGGTTTTCTTCAGGATATACCCACTCGCGCCGGCTTCCAGTGCCTGAAAGATCTTATCATCATCTTCATACACTGTCAGCATCATAAAATGCATGTCCGGGAATTCGCCCTTTAATTTCGCAATACATTGAATACCATTCATTCCGCCCGGCAGATTGAAATCCATCAGTACTACATTGGGTAATAAGCTGGGAATTTGTTCTACTGCCGTTTCTCCATTGTTGAAGGCACCGATACATGCATATCCATCTGAGCCATTAATTAATAACTCCATGGCTGTACGGATATCATAGTTGTCTTCCACAATTGCTACAGCAATGATATCCATGTTATCCTGCTTCTTTTTTGAGTATACAGTCATTTTGTATCAGTTGTATTGTTATTATTTAGGCTCTCACAATAACACATCCATGTTATTGCACAAATCTATACTAATTTAGTGGTATGTCTAGTAAAACTATCGTGCCGTTATGAGAAGTGATCTCTGCATGCCCTCCAACAGACTCCATTCTCTTTTGTATATTCTTTAAACCGTTTCCGAACAATCTAACTTTTTCCTGATCAAAACCTTTACCATTGTCTTTCAATAAGATAGTCATGTTTTCATGCATCTCTATCTGTATCACGACTTCTGTTGCTTTGGAATGTTTTACAACATTATGCAATGATTCTTTTACAGCCAGATAGATATTTCGCCTGGTACCTCCGCTTAATTTAATATTAGGGATATTTTCAGGAATAAAAAACTGGTGTTTTATATTCGCATGTTCCAGGAAATCTGCGGCAAAACTGCGCATATAAGCGATCAGGTTTTCCAGTGAATCATTCGAAGAATTCATCGCCCAGATAATCTCACTCATTTTATCTACCAGCTCTCCTGCTGCTTCAGAAATACGTTCCAGTTCTTTCGTCTGGGAAGTATCCTGCAACTTGCGTTTGGCGATCTCACTCAGCAAACGGATTGTAGATAATCCTGAACCTAAGTCGTCATGCATATCACTGGAAATACGCGCCCTTTCCTGGTCTACCGCCTGTTCTTTTTCCAGCTTCAGTTTCTCATGACGGATCTTATAATCCAGGTATAAAGTAGAGAAATAATAGGCTACTCCCAGCAACAATAATAACAGGAGAAAACGGAACCATAATGATTGCCAGAAAGGTATCTTTATGACAATCTCTAAAGTAGTAGGTGTTGAATTCCAGATATCATCATTATTCGATGCCCGTACATTAAAAGTATAAGTACCAGGACGCAGATTCGTATAACGTGCCATACGGAAAGCACCCGCCTGTACCCAGTCTTCATCCGCTCCATCCAGTTTGTACTGCACCTTATTTTTCAATGGGTTCGTAAACTCCAGTGGTACAAACTCTATCGCGATCGTATTATGATTATAAGGGAGTTCTATTCTTTTTAATAAAGATAAAGCGGTATCAGATTCATAAGGTTTATCCAGCACTTCCATCCTCATGATAACCACCTTTGGTTTAGAAGGATTATTTTTAAAATCCTTCGGATAAAAACCATTCACACCACGTACACCACCAAAGAACAATTCACCATCTAATGATTTGAAAAATGCGCCTGTATTAAACTCGTTTGACTGTAATCCATCTTCATAATTAAACGTAGTAATTTCATCATCTACAGGATTGATCTGGGATAATCCTTTATTATGACTTACCCATATTCTATCCTTATCATCCAGTAATACACCGTAGAAATAATCATTGATGAGAGAAGGATAATCGTAGCTATTGTAATGCTTGAGAATGTGATTATTTTCACCCATCACGAACAACCCTTTGGATGTAGCTAATAACAATCTTTTACTTGCATTCTTATTGATAGATTTTACAATAGTACCAGGTGGTAACGTAATCATTTCCCAGCGGGAACTGCTCACTCTGTTAACATATACAGCACTCTTGGTACCCACATATTTATTACCCAGAAAATCCTCGTAATAGCTGGTCAGTGTTTCATCAGGGAATTCATGTACAATGGCTACCTGGTAGTTTTTTTCTGATGGAATAATCTGCAGCAGATAACAGCCATAGTTAAAATATACTTCGCCACTGGTACGCTTGAACAGGAATGGATAATTATCTTCCTGCCTGGGCATTCCCAATGCCTTTACAATCTTTGTGAGGTCATCAAACTTACGCGTATGTACATTAAACAACCCTATGGACATATCTGTGAAATGAAACCAGAGATGTTCAAAGTCTTCCCGGCAGATAGCATTCAGGTTAGCCCCGGGAAAAGGTGTAGGTCTTTCTTCATTCGGTAAACGTTCCAGGAACTTACCACCTTTTTCATAAATATCCAGCCCGTCATTCATCAGTCCCACATACAGTTTGCCGTCGTCATGTTTGTAAACAGAACGCACCATGTTGTGTGTGGTAAAAGGAGAGCGGTACAGGTTAAATACCTTTTTGTTGGGAGAGTATTTTTTGATACCATCACCATCAGTACCTACCCACATATTGTCCGCAGCATCGCGGTACAGATAGGTGACAATATTCCACGAACGTGCTTCAGAGCCGTTGAAACTTACAATATGATTAACGATCTCATTCCTGCGCACATTATACACGATCACGCCATTATTCCCTCCTATCCACACATTGCCGTTATGGTCCTGCTCCATGCATAAAGGCACAAAAGTGACATCCTGTTCTTTTTGCTGATCAAAGGGAAGGTCTGTGTATTTATTCAGTTTTTTATTGAAGATGATGATATGCCCTTTGCTGGCAATGATCAGGGAGTCTTTGTTAAGGTTGCGTATTACAGGGTGTGTAGTGATACCTGGCAGGCAGTAAGTAGTGAGGCGCAATGTTTTGGTATCCATCGCATGCAGTTCGCCCGGCTCAAAATTCATCCAGATAGTATTTTCATCTTTCATCACCGCCTGTGCTACCAGTCCTTTGCGGGTCATAGCCGGCGGATACATGATCACCCGCCTGATGGCATACGTGGAATCATTCACCACATATAATCCCTTCATCGGGCGCCATACCCACAGCAGATGAGCTACAGTATCCTCTCCCAGAATGCGGAACTTAATACCACTGTCACGTTCTGCATTATTGGCCCATAAAGTATCTTCCAGTTTTGTTTTCTCGAAGGAGTTTTTATACTCGTCATATACACTGATGCCGTAGTTATGTGTGAGGATCAGCTGACGACGGCAGTTCCGGTACAGGGAATATCCTTTATAACCTTTTAGCTCAAAGCGGTTAATAAGGGCTCTTCCCCCGGTATTGGACCGAACGCCCAGGTTGCCCTTTCCATGCCCGTCAATAGACTGTAAACTGGGATTAAAGCGATACTCATTAAACACGTAACCATCAAACCTGTTCACTCCATCATGCGTAGCTATCCACATAAACCCCTGGTTATCTTCCAGGATGTCATACACAGAATTTTGGGAAAGTCCTTCATTTACTCCATATGAGTCGAAGATGTAGGGCTTTTCCTGTGCATGCAACACAGTTAGTGATAGGGTGCATAGGAAAGATAATAATATAATTCTCGTTATCTGCGCCGACGATTGCAATGATTAAATAGTATTATAATAGAGGTTAGTAATTAGTATAAACTGAGTCCGAAAAAAACGCAGTGCTTGCAAATATATAAATCTACGGCACACTTTCGAATGATTTTGTAATTTTCTTCCCATACAACTTAACCATAAATTATCACAAAAACATGTATAAAAGAAATTATCTGTTTTTTACCATCGCTTTTTTCCTGTTCATTACACATGCTATTGCACAGAATACCTACTCTATACACATGCTGGAAAACCCTCCTATTAAGAGTATTCGTGGTATGAGCGTTGTAAACGATTCCACAGTATGGGTGTCCGGAACAGAAGGAAAAGTCGGGATCACCACAAACGGTGGTAAAGACTGGAAATGGATCAGCGTACCTGGTTATGATACCCTCGACTGGCGTACTATTTTCGCCTTCAGCAGTGAGCGGGCGCTGCTGTTAAATGCGGGTGAACCTGCATCTATCGTATTGACTACCAACGCTGGCAAAACCTGGCAAACAGTTTATCACAACGATACAAAAGGAATTTTCTTTGATGGTATGACCTTCAAAAATGCCAGGGAAGGGATGGCTATTGGTGATCCCCTGAATGGGAAATTCACCATTATCACAACACATGATGGCGGATTATCGTGGCAACAGGCTAAGCAGCAACCTGTTGCAAAAGAAGGAGAAGCAATTTTCGCTGCCAGTAATTCCAGTATCACTACCCTGCCGGATGGTACAGCCTGCTTTGTTACAGGTGGTACTGCCAGTCGTTTTTTCAAAGGAGAAAAACCTGTTAACTGGTCTATGATACAGGGTCGTTCGGGCACCGGCGCTTTTTCCGTAGCATTTTATAACCAGTTAAAAGGAGTAGCAGTAGGCGGAGACTACATGAATGATACATTAACTACTGATAATTGTTTACTGACAACAGACGGTGGCCTCCACTGGAAAAAACCTTTGCTGCCGCCATGCGGATACAGGTCCTGCGTGAAATATATAACGTCTGAAATACTGATTGCAACAGGTCCTTCCGGTACAGATCTTTCTGAAGATGGCGGCTTACACTGGAAGAAAATCAGTGAAGTGGGATTTAATGTGATCACTACTTATAATGGTAAGGTGTGGCTGGCAGGAAGAGCCAGAATAGCAGAGGCCGTTGCTACCGGGAAAAAGTAAGGGGTGTTGCGAAAACACCCCCGGTAAAAATTAGGTTAAAGCAAAAAGTATATTATTACTAACAAGATAATGTCTGATTATATTGCTTGTATCAAGATTTTGGTCAATGTCTTATTTTTACAGGTAAACGCTGATTAAACAGCGTCTATCGTAAAACAATGTTAAAACAATATTTTTTTTTAAGTATTTTGAGTTTCGATAAGGAACGGGAGTAGATATGTTTCAACTCAGTACATATGTGTTATACTGACACGAACATGGGATTTGGGTATTATTAAAAGCGCACTATGCAAGTAACAACCTCGTCAGGTAAATATTCGGCCAAACACTATCCGGATACTATTAAAGAATGGAAAAAAGAAGGTAATTACTTCTATTTTTATACCTTAGAAACGATCCTTGAAATCAGGATCATATCAGATAAAATTATTCGCTTCCGCTATGCCGCCGACGGCAAATTTCAACGTGATTTTTCATATGCTGTAAGTGACCGCCTGGAAGAGTCTCCTGTAAATTTCGGGCTCCGTGAATTTGAAGAAGCATTCGAATTATATACAGATGCATTACGTGTATTTATAGCACGCGATGATATGCGCCTTACCATCACCGATCCTGAAGGACGTATCATTAATCAGGATGAGATGGGCTTCCACTGGCAATACTATCTGCAGAAAGGCGGTAAGATTGTCTATTGCAGCAAACAGATCCAGGAAGGAGAGAAATTCTATGGTATGGGCGATAAACCTACCGATCTTAACCTCTTCGATAAACGTGTAGAAAACTACGGTACTGATGCCTACGGTTATCAGAAAGACACCGATCCGCTGTACCGCAATATCCCCTTCTATTACGGCCTGCACAAAGGCATGGGTTATGGTATCTTCTTCGATAATACCTTCCGCACCATCTTCGATTTTGGTAAGGAAAGAGAAGGTACTACCAGCTTCTGGGCAAGAGGCGGTGAAATGAATTACTACTTTATTTACGGCCCCGAATTAATGAAGGTGGCCGAAGCATATACCAGCATCACCGGTACTCCGGAACTGCCGCCATTATGGGCGCTGGGTTATCAGCAATGCCGCTGGAGCTACTATCCTGATAAAAGAGTGAAAGAGATCGCTGCTGAATTCCGCAAACGCGAAATACCCTGCGATGTGATTCACCTGGATATCGATTACATGGAAGGCTTCCGCTGCTTCACCTGGAGCAAAGAAGGATTTGCAGAACCGGCAAAAATGATCAAAGAACTGGCCGACCAGGGCTTTAAGATAGTAGTGATCATAGATCCGGGGATTAAAGTAGATCCTGAATATGGTATTTATCAACAGGGTACACAACACGATTACTTCTGTAAACGTGCCGATGGCGCCCTCATGGAAGGTGATGTATGGCCGGGCAAATGTGTGTTCCCGGATTATACCAATCCTGAAGTACGTAAGTGGTGGGCCGGCCTCTTCAAAGAACTGGTGGAAATGGGTGTGAGAGGTGTGTGGAATGACATGAACGAACCCGCCGTTTTTGAGATGGGTACTTTCCCTGAAGATGTACGCCACGACTATGACGGAGAAGCTGTAAGCCACCGTAAAGCACATAACATTTACGGCCATTTAATGAGCAAAGCTACGGCCGCTGGTATGAGGAAATTCCTGATGCCTAACCGTCCGTTCGTAATATCCCGCTCCTGTTATGCAGGTGCGCAGCGCTGGTCTTCCCTGTGGACAGGCGACAATGTTTCCAGCTGGGACCACTTATGGCTGGCTTCCATACAATGCCAGCGCCTGGCCGTTTCCGGGATTTCCTTTGCAGGTAGTGATATCGGTGGGTTCATCGGTGAACCGGATGGTGAACTGTACCTGAGATGGATTCAGCTGGCGGTATTCCATCCGCTGATGCGTACACACTCTGCCAGTAATGAAACAGGTTTCAACCAGGAGCCATTCAGTTTTGGAGCAGAGTTCGAAGTACTGACCAGGAAGTTCATACAACTGCGTTACCAGTTGCTGCCATACATCTACACTACTTTCAGACAATACAGCAAATATGGTACACCTATGTTGCGCCCGCTGTCGTTCGTTGCACAGCATGATGAGAAAACACTGGACCGCTCCCATGAATTCATGATGGGAGATTCATTGCTCATCACCCATGTATCTGAACCCGGTATGAAGGAAAAGGAATTGTACCTGCCGGAAGGCCAGTGGTACTACTACTTCAACGACCAGGTATACACAGGTAAGCAGCTGATCACCATTCCTACCCCGCTGGATGAAATGCCACTGTTTGTAAAAGCAGGTGCAGTGATCCCTAACTACGATAAGATCCAGTATGTAGAGCAGAGAGATTTATCTGAAGAGATGATTCTGCATGTATATTACAGCGATCAGGTAGTGAGCAGTTCTTTGTATGAAGATGCAGGAGATCATTACGGATATAAAAATGGTTTGTATAATGATATCCGCTTTAAGCAAACATCCGACAAGCAACACTTCGAACTGAGAAAGAAGTTCTTTGGGCAATACAAGGCTGCTTACAGGCGTCATAATGTACAGGTGCATGGTTTACCATTCAAGGCCACACAATACGTGGTGGATGGTAAAACATTCAAACTGAATAACAGCAACTTTGCAGCAGGTGTAGTAAAGATCGTGGTAGAACGGAACTTCGAAACACTTGTTATTAAGTAGTTAAAGTCAAAAATCTTCAAAATATAAATCCCAAATTCGTAACCTGAATTTGGGATTTCTCGTTTTAAACCCTTAAGAAACTTCAAAAAAAAAGGGCACTGTAGATTGAGATCTTAGTGCCTTTTCATAACCTATGCCAACTTTAGAGTTGATCAAAAATAGCACGTTATAACGTACAGTCAAAGCCTTTGCGGGGTCCAATCCAATAATGAACAAAATGAACAGCGCTATATAAATTGAACAGCGCAATATTGTTAACTGGTTGTTACGAACGCGTTTTTAACACGCTGTTTTCCAGAAAAAATTAACATCCGGTTCACTAAATATTCATTGTGTCCTTATGATGCTACATATTGTTAAGCATACTCCACAGTAATTTCCCACTCCGCGACACAAAAAAGCGTAAAACCTGTAATACAACGTCTTAGGCAGACACGGCATGGTAGTTGTGCCACACTGTACAGAAGAAACGAACTCAATTTATATAACGTTAAATGGAACCCATTTTTTAAACCTTTCAAAATTGAAATTTATGGCTGCAGAACAAAGTAATCACTTCACACGTGACAAGCAGGAAAGGGAACATTCTAATGAGCATCAACACCCGCACGCTGGTACAGCGCCGGAACACAAATCTAATAACGACACCAAAGAAGAAACAACGAGCCGTAAAGACAAACGTGGCTTCGCTTCTATGGATGCACAGTTACAGAAACAAATTGCAAGTAAAGGCGGACGTGCTGCACACGCTCAGGGTGTAGCTCATGAGTTTAACTCTACAGAAGCCCGCGAGGCCGGCCGTAAAGGTGGTGTTGCTGTCAGCAGAAACAGACAGCATATGGCTGAAATAGGAAAAAAAGGTGGCGAAGCTGCCCATAACAAACGGAAAAAAGATAATTCTCTTTAACCTTCTTCATACTCAATCTTTTTAATGGGATTGGCTAATTTGTGGTGTCACTCGTTAGTCCATCCCATTTTTTATACTTTTGCAGATAACATATCGTTAACAGTTGTGAAAACAGCTTTTTTTAACATTTTAATTAATCCTGATTGCAAAAGTCCCTGTATCCCTATCAAAATACTGCTTCAAGAATAAAAACACTGTTATTCCCTTACATTTTCATTCTTTCTGCAGCGATTGTCATTAAGCTCATCTATACCAAAGAAGAGATCTATTTCTTTATAAACAGCCTGCACTTTCCGGCAGGTGACATATTCTTTCCTTATGCAACAGAAATGGGAAGTACCACTACTGCTATTGTGCTGCCTCTGCTGTTGCTGTTTGTAAGCTACAGGAAGAGCTTATTACTGGCTTCCGGTTATATTCTTACTGCTTTGGTGGCTTTCCCCTTAAAATGGCTGTTTGAGGCTCCCAGACCCAAACTTTACTTTCTCAATTCTACTCACCCTATTTACTACGTGCCTAAAATAGAAGTATTGTCCAACCATTTCAGCTTCCCTTCCGGGCATACGGTATGTGCCTTCACAGGGGCTGTAGTGCTGACGTACATCGCGCCCCGCAAAAGCTATGGCTGGTTATACCTGATCCTGGCCTTACTGGTGGCATATTCGCGCATGTATATGAGCCAGCACTTCTTTGAAGATGTGACGGCCGGTTCTTTTGTAGCGGTAAGTGTAACTATTGCCTGGATTTCCTGGTTCGATAACCTCCCCTTCCTGCAAAAAGAAGGCTGGCAGGGATCACTGAGTAATAAATTTTAGATAGTTTTTGGGTGCAGGGCTTCGCCCTGCAAAACCCCTTCAATTTTTTTGTGATGAAAGCGAAGCTTCATCACAAAAAAATTACTCTTTGATCAAAATATTTTAATGTTTGCTTTTCTTTCCACCGGTAGTCTGATGCGGTAAAAAGTTAACAGGAGCTGTTTTTTGTGGAGTGCTGGGGGCCAGGGTATCCAGTTCTTCCGGAGATACTGGTTGTCCCCTCTTATAATATTCCTTGGTCACATGTCCTTCTTCATCATATATTTTCCATATCCCGTTTCTCAGGGAATTGGAAGTTCGTGCTATTTCTTCCATTCTCTCCTCTCCGGTAATGGGGTCTATTACGCGATAGGTGTCTTTTTGTCCGTCTATATCTACTGCTATGAATGATCCTTCTGCACTTACCAGTCCATTGGAATAAAAATAACGGCAATGACCGTTTAATACTCCATGTTTATAAGTCTCCTCTGCGATTATTCCGCCTGATTCCGCATATTTCTTCCACATTCCTTCCTTGAAATCATTTACGTAATTGCCTTCCCATGTATAACCGGGCTCTCCTTTCACTTCAGGCATTTGTTCTGACCATGGGCCCTGCTTATGTTTCTGCGCATCTACCTGGTTGGTTTTCTCTTGTGCAAACGCTGCAAACATCATTAATTGTAAAAAAGATAGTATGAACAGTTGTCTCATAGGTTTATTTGACACAAAGTTAACAAAAAAAAAGCCGGTGCAAAAGTATGCACCGGCCTCAATCGTATCTTATTGCGCTTGTCCCGCTATAATTACTTGCTCAGTTTAATCTGATCTACGCTTGTATTCTTACCTTTTACTACAGTTACACCAGTGATAGTAGTATCCTTGTAGTTATTGGAAGCATTTACATACAAACTGTAGGTACCTGCTTTCAGGCCTCTCAGTTTATACTGACCATCTTTCCATGGTAATGCATAAGCAGTATCTGTGTCATTGTACACAGTGATTACAGGCCATGCATCAGCAGGCTTAACCACACCTGAAATACTACCGGTCTGTTTAGCAGTAAATACGTGGATCACAGGACGCAGAATGAATTTGCCGTTTCCTGTCTGGATAACTGAACGATCGATGTCGAAATCCAGCCACAGGCGGAAGTTACCGCTTTCAAATTCTTCCCATTCTTCCGGACGGACCTGAATTACCAGTTTCACCTGACCGGAAGGTGATTTCAGCGGATAATTTACGCTGTCTTTCACAAGGTAGTTGTTGTCACCCAGGGTGATAACGATCTTCTTTACTTTACCGCTTGGTACTACACCATTACCCAGTAAGGTATCGGTACCGTTGCGGAGCGACAATACATCATATACTCCAGCACGGATAGGTAATGAATCCCATACCTGGCAGGTATCTTTACCAAAGTGACGGTCTTCACCCCACCAGCAACGATTGTAATCATTTCCCCAATCGGTGTCACCAGTGGCAGTACAGGTATCAACCAGTACTTCTACCTTACGGATATCCAGGAATACATTGTCGAAATAACCAGGATTATCTGTAAAATAGATATTCAGCCTCTGCTGGTTAGCAGCCAATGAAGTTTGTGCAGAATCGTCCTTTTTGCAGGAGTAAACGATGACAGCTAAAAGCATGGTAATGGCTAGCCACCATCCGTTGTTTCGGAGATAGGTTCTCATGATAAAGTGTGGTTTATGGTTTTATAAAAAATACTTTATTTACAAAGTATTCCGACTATTAACGTATTTTAATAATCTTTATTACTTCTATAAGTAAAGCATTCTTTAGATGGGAAAAATAAACAAAAGTTTAACAGAGTGGAAAATATTTTAAAGTGTTAGGATTCAGCCTCTTTTAAAACCGGGGTTAATTTATTTTGATCAAAGAGGATTTTTGTGAAGGTGCTTCGCACCATCACAAAAATCGAAGGGGTTTTGTAGGGCGAAGCCCTGCACCCTTAGCTTTTTTTGAAGATTGCAGCCCCTAAAGGTGGGAGCCGGAGTTCTAAAGTATAGTCTTTCCCGTTGTAAAACTGCTGCCGGGTTGTAACAGGTGATGTATTCATTACCCCGCTTCCGAAGAACTGCGGATCATCACTGTTTAATATTTCTGTCCAGGTACCTTCTTCTGCCATCGCTACCAGGTAATTCTCCCTTGGTACCGGTGTCATATTTAATACTACCAGCAGATCGTCTTCCGGCTTAAAGCCTTTACGTTTATATGCCAGTACACAATTATCATAATCAGATACGATCACCCATTCAAAACCATAATACTCAAATTGCTTTACGTATAATGCGGGATAGGAAGTATACAGATGATTCAATGCTTTTACAAAATGCTGTAAGCCCTGGTGGGATTCATGTTTTAGCAGGAACCAATCCAACTCCGAACGGAAATTCCATTCAGATGTCTGCCCGAACTCATCTCCCATGAATAAGAGTTTGGTACCTGGATGCGTGAACATGTAACTATACATCAGGCGTGCGTTGGCAAATTTCTGCCAGTCGTCTCCCGGCATTTTATACAGCATAGGAGATTTGCCATGGACTACTTCATCATGACTGAAAGGCACCATGAAGTTTTCTGTAAATGCATAGGTAATACTGAAAGTAAGGCGGTCCTGTTCCCACTTGCGTAACAGCGGATCTGTTTTGAAATAACGCAGGGTATCATTCATCCAGCCCATCATCCATTTCATACCAAATCCTAATCCACCCATGAATGTAGGACGTGATACGCCATAAAACGACGTAGATTCTTCAGCGATAGTCTGTACATCGGGGAAGAGTCTGTAAATCGTTTCATTCATATTTTTCAGGAAGGAGATAGCCTCCAGGTTTTCCGGTCCTCCGTGTTCATTGGGTTCCCATGTACCGGCCGGACGGGAATAGCTGAGATGGATCATAGATGCCACCGCATCCACACGTAATCCGTCTGCATGAAATTTATCCAACCAGAAGATAGCGTTGCTTAATAAAAACGAACGCACTTCGTTACGGCCGTAATTGAAGATATAACTGTTCCAGTCCGGGTGAAAGCCTTTACGCATATCCGCATACTCATAGGTATGTGAACCGTCGAAGCGGAACAGACCATGCGCATCGTAAGGGAAATGTGAAGGTACCCAGTCGAGGATTACACCAATACCTGCTTCATGGAAAGCATCCACAAAAGCCATGAATTCCTGCGGGGAGCCATAGCGGGAAGTGGGCGCATAATATCCTGTACCCTGGTATCCCCAGGAGCCGTCGAACGGATGTTCCATTACGGGCATCAGTTCTACATGTGTGAAGCCCATGTCTTTTACATAAGGCACCAGTTTATCGGCGATTTCTTTATAGGTGTAGAATAATTCGTGGTTGGATGGATCAGGGCGGCGCCATGATCCCAGGTGTACTTCGTATACGGAGTATGGGCTGGTAAGACTGTTATGTTTACCGCGGTGTTCCATCCACTTCTTATCTTTCCATTTATAGTCCAGGTGCCAGGTAACGGAAGCGGTGTTCGGGCGTACTTCCCAGTAATTGGCGTACGGGTCTCCCTTTTGTAGTTCTTCCCCGGAGTTGGAACGGATGAAGTATTTGTATAGTGTGCCTTGTTTCACATTGGGAACGAACCCTTCCCATATGCCCGACTTATCCCAGCGTGGGTATAAGGTATGGCGGTAATGGTCCCATTCATTAAACTCTCCTATCACTGAGATATAAGCAGCATTTGGCGCCCATACTGAAAAGTATGTACCGGCTACCCCTTCGTATTCCATGGCGTGAGCCCCGAATTTCTCGTAAAGGTGTGCATGCGTACCTGCCTGAAATAGTTCAATGTCTTTTGCGGAGAACAATGAAAAGGGTACTACTGATGATAATGTCTGCTGTTTTTCTTCTGTCATAACAAGGAATGCACTAGAAATAACAAGATAGCTTAAATTTTAGATTTGCCGCTCTATCAAGCTATTTTGGACACAGGATAAGGGCAAGTATCCGGCCAATTAAAATTTTTTGTAGTGGTGCTTCGCTCCATTACAAAAAATTAAGGGGTTTTGCAGGGCTTCGCCCTGCACCCAAAATACCAAAATAAAAAAGGGTCCCGGTAATAATACCGGAACCCTTCTAAAATATCTACTAATAATTAGTATCTTTTTTTGTACGCTGGTTTAGCTCTGCCGCTACCAGCACCTCTTTCGCTTCTTTCGCCACCGCTACCACTGCGTTCCCAGCGTTTACCGCCATCTTCACGTGGAGGACGACCGCCACCGGAACCGCCCGGGCCACCGGACCTTGGACGTTTATCACCATCCTGAGACATTTCTATACGTACGCTGCGGCCGTTATATTCTGCCTTTTTGAAAACCTCCTGAAATTGCGCTACAACATCGTTTTCTACTTCGAAGAATGAATACACACCTTTCAGGTCAATACGTCCGATCTTGTTGCCACGTACTCCACTGGTATCGCAGAGGTAACGTAACATATCGCCACGGGTAAAATCATCTACAGAACCCAGGTTGATGAACAGACGGGTAAATTTCCCGTTGCTTCTGCTACCGCGGTCTGCACCGGCGGCGCCACCATCCAGTGAACGTCTTTCTTCTTTTACATTCAGATCAGGTGCATCCTGGTAGTACTCCAGGAATTCGTTGAATTCCAGGGAAGCAAAACGCTTAATGATCTCTTCTTTGCTCATTTCAGCAAACTGCTCATATATGCGTTCCAGGTATGGTTCGATCTGTTCTTCGTTTACGGTTACGTTATGTACTTTATGTACAAGGCCGAACAGTTGTTTTTCGCACACTGCAAAACCATCAGGTACTTCAGTTTTCACAAACTTCTTACCTAATACTCTTTCAATCTGACGAATCTTTCCTATATCACGACCAGTGATGATAGCGATGGAGATACCAGACTTACCTGCGCGACCGGTACGGCCGCTACGGTGTGTGTAGTTCTCAACGTCATCAGGCAGTTCGTAGTTGATTACGTGTGTAACGTTATCCACGTCGATACCACGGGCAGCAACGTCAGTTGCAACCAGTACCTGTAAAGATCTGTCGCGGAAACGTTTCATCACCTTATCACGCTGCTGCTGCGTAAGATCACCATGTAAGGCATCTGCATTGTAGCCATCGCGGATCAGGGATTCGGAAATCTCCTGAGATTCGATTTTAGTACGGGTAAAGATGATACCGAAGATATCGGGGTTGTAATCCACAATACGTTTCAGCGCTGCATATTTCTCACGCGGACGCACCACGTAGTATTCATGCTCGATGTTTACGTTACCACTGTTTTTGTTACCTACCGTCAGCTCAAAAGGATCTTTCATGTATTTCTGAGCAATACGACGAACTTCCTGTGGCATGGTGGCAGAGAACAACCAGGTGGTTTTCTCATCCGGAGTGTTGGATAATATATTGTTGATGTCTTCCTGGAATCCCATGTTCAGCATTTCATCTGCCTCATCCAGTATTACATAACGAACGTTGGTAAAGTTAACTGCCTTACGCTCTATAATGTCCAGTAAACGGCCGGGAGTAGCAACGACAATATGTACGCCTCTTTTCAGATCACGTAACTGCTGTACAATGCTTGATCCACCGTAAACTGCTACTATGCTCACATCACCCAGGTGTTTACTGAAATTCTTCAGGTCATTGGTGATCTGCAAACACAGTTCGCGTGTTGGACATAATATCAACCCCTGCGGGTGACGCTGTTTCAAATCTATCTGCTGTAATAACGGCAGGCCAAAAGCTGCTGTTTTACCCGTGCCCGTCTGGGCCAGTCCTACGAAATCCCTGTCGCCGCCAAGCAACACTGGAATTGCTTTTTCCTGTATGGGTGTAGGTGCGATGAATCCAAGATCCAGGATTCCTTTTAAAATTGGCTCTTGTAAGCCGAGTGATTCAAATGTTATCATTGATTTGCTTTGTTCAGGCTCCGTCGGGAGCCGTTGTATATCATCAGTCGTATTAACTGATTTAATTCTTAGTAATCAGATTAATTCCCCTTCCAGGTCATAATCAAAAGCCTTCGTGATCTTTACGGTTACAAACTCTCCTGGTTTCAGGCGTTTGGTGGTGTTGATGATCACTTCGTTGTCTACCTCTACAGAGTCAAACTCTGTACGTGCCAGGTAACGGCCGGACTCTTTCTTGTCCACTATTACCCTGAACACCTGGCCAACTTTCTCCTGGTTCTTCTCCAGGGAAATTTCCTGCTGTACTTCCATGATCTCCTGGGCCCTGCGTTCTTTCTCTTCCGCAGGAATATCATCTTCCAGGTCATGTGCAGAAGTACCTTCTTCATGACTATAGGTAAATACTCCTACCCTGTCGAAACGCATTTTTTCGAGGAAGGCTTTCATTTCTTCCACGTCTTCCAGTGTTTCGCCCGGGAAGCCGGTAATGAGTGTGGTACGTAGGCAAATGCCCGGTACCTTCTCCCTGATAGCTGTTACCAGTTCTTCCATTTCCACACGGGTGATCTGGCGTTTCATGGCTTTCAGCATATTATCGGCCGCATGCTGTAAAGGCATGTCTATGTAATTACAGATGTTCGGGAACTCTTTCATTACATCCAGGATCTCCATCGGAAACTTATGCGGATATGCATAATGTAAACGGATCCATTCCAGTCCTTTAATACCGGCCAAAGCACGCAGCAGTTCTGACAAACGGCGTTCTTTGTACAGGTCCAGACCGTAATAAGTAAGTTCCTGTGCAATCAGCATGATCTCCTTTACGCCTGAATTCACCAGCTTTTCTGCTTCTGCTACCAGGCTTTCTATGGGCCTCGATACGTGTTTACCACGCATCAGGGGGATCGCACAGAAAGAGCAGGTGCGGTTGCAGCCTTCAGCTATCTTCAGGTAAGCATAATGTGTAGGGGTACTGAGCAAACGCTCACCCAACAGTTCTGCTTTATAATCGGCATCAAATTGTTTCAGGATCAGTGGCAGCTCCATAGTACCAAACCAGGCATCTACTCCGGGTATCTCCGCTTCCAGGTCTCCCCTGTAGCGTTCACTGAGGCAACCGGTAACATATACCTTATCCAGACGACCCCGTTGTTTCAGTTCTACCTGGTCAAGAATGGTATTGATTGATTCCTCTTTTGCTTTATCGATAAAGCCACAAGTGTTCACAACCACTATGTTGTGATCTTTACGACCACTTTCGTGCACTACATCGATATCGTTGGCAAGCAACTGTCCGCTGAGGACCTCAGAATCAACCATGTTCTTGGAACACCCAAGCGTAATTATATTAACCTTATCTTTCTTTAAAGTTTTTGTCTTCAAGCGCGATTTGTTTTATAGGTAAACCAGCCTTTGGCTTGTTTACTTACCGCCACGAAGACATCCAGACACGAACGAAGAGAACAGCAGACTTACTGTTTAGTGACTATGAGCCTTAGTGGGGGTTATTTGTTTTAAGAATTGCAAAGGTAACTAATTAATTACGAAATGTCAACTCCCAATTAAAATGCGTTCCGCTCTCTTCTTTGCAACCTTCCGTTTGTAGTGGTACCACCACTCCGGCGCCAGTTTTATCAGCAGGTTATTCATCCCTCTTAACCCTACCAGGTGGTATAACCCGTTCAACTTGCCAGACAAAGTATGGTCCATTGCCCTGAGGCTCATAGCAAAACCACTGTCCAGGTATTCCATATGATGCCAGTAACCGGCAGGCATGAACATCGTATCCCCATGTTCCAGAATGGTGGTATACCCTCTGGCATGTTCCAGGGCCGGGAAATGTTCCGTATCCAACTGCTCGCTCCAGTTTACAAAACTGGCAGCGCTTTCTACTGTCAGTGGCATCTTATAAATATAAGGCGATTGCTGGTTATCAAACAGCAGTACCCTTTTACGTCCTATAAACTGGGTGTGAAAGATATGCGACAGGTCGATATCATAATGCATGTGCGCCACCGATCCTGCTCCCCCTACGAATAACATAGGGTACTTTTTAAGGAAGCGGGGCGTATACTCGTCCGGCCAGATGATATCTTCTGCTATCTGCGGAGCATGCTGGAAGATGTTAAACAGGAAGATGCGCAACTGTACCGGCCCTTTCCTTACCATATCCAGGTAATCCCCGAAAGGAATATAAGCATCCGCCCCATTTACCAGGGTCCTGGCCCCTGCCCGGGAATTGTCATATAATCCTACCGTCTGTTTCCCCACAACAGACTTAAAATAGTCCCAGGTCCACTTAGTGTAAGCAGGCCAGGTTTTACTGAGTCCGGTGATAATAACGGGTTTACGTTTGTCGTAATAGTTCTTTTTGAAGTCTTCGGGGCTAATGTTCTCAACTCGGTCAATGGAGGTAATGTGCATATACAACGCTTTGTTAAGGAGTATGTTAAACAATTAGTGATGGACCCTGTAACACAAGAAATGTGCCGCTGGCATGCTATATAACATCCTCAAATGAAAAAGGTTCGGGGAATATCCCCGAACCTAATCTATCAACATACGTTGTAATATTTATGAAAATCAACTATTTACACTAAATAATGAATCTACGAATTCTTCTTTGTTAAACACCTGCAAATCCTCCATTCTCTCTCCTATACCAATATATTTAACCGGGATTTTAAACTGATTGGCGATAGCCAGTACCACCCCTCCTTTTGCAGTACCATCCAGCTTGGTGATAGCCAGGGCAGTTACTTCGGTAGCAGCGGTAAAGTGACGGGCCTGTTCCAGGGCATTCTGCCCGGTAGAACCATCCAGTACCAGTAATACCTCATGAGGCGCTTCCGGTAATACCTTCTTCATCACACGCTTGATCTTGCTTAATTCATCCATCAGGTGTGCCTTGTTATGCAAACGACCGGCGGTATCTATAATGATCACATCCACGTCTTTTGCTGCCCCACTTTGTACTGTATCGAAAGCCACTGCGCCGGGATCCGATCCCATTTGCTGTTTAACGATGGGTACACCTACACGCTCGCTCCAGATAGTGAGCTGGTCTACTGCTGCTGCGCGGAAAGTATCCGCGGCACCTAACAGTACGCTTTTGCCTGCTTTCTTGAAGTTATATGCCAGTTTACCGATAGTGGTAGTTTTACCTACACCATTCACGCCTACCACCATGATTACGTAAGGCTTTTTACCAGCCGGTACGTCAAAATCGCGGAAGCCGCTGTCTGGTGCATCTACCAGTAATGCTGCAATCTCTTCTTGCAGCATCTTGTTCAATTCGCTGGTTCCCAGATACTTATCTTTAGCTACTCTCTTTTCTATCCGGTCTATGATCTGAACGGTGGTATCTACACCTACGTCCGCAGATACCAGTGCCTCTTCCACGCTGTCCAGCACTTCTGTATCAACACTGGATTTGCCGGCGATGGCACGACCGATCTTTGTCAGGAAGTTTTCTTTCGTCTTCTGTAATCCCTGGTCTAAGCTCTCTTTCTTTTCCCTTGAAAATAACTTATTGAAAAAACTCATGGTTGTTTATTTTGAGTCTGGGGCCTGACAGGGCCACAGTACAATTTCGGAGCATCAAGTTACTGAATTTAAAGTACAAGTGATCCGCACCAGCTATTGCACAAAGGATGCCAAGGCAAACCGGACAGACAAAATGGCGGGGGCTACCAACACAAAAAGCTGTCCCTTGTAAGGACAGCTTTTATAGTATTATCAGTAAAGCCAATTACTTGCTCATGTATTCCTGCACCTTATCCTTGTGCACGATTGATTCCTTAAAGGTATAAGCACCTGTTTTAGGAGAACGAACCGCCTTGATCACTTTCGTCCACACCTTTGAATCAGCGGCCGCTTTAGTATCTTTTACTTTCGCGTTCTTTGAAGATCCTTTTGCCATTGTTTTATTGTTTTATGGTTTCATGGCTGTATGGAACAAATAGCTGCATTTACAACCATCTTACCATACAACAACTCAACAATTATTTAATTTCTTTATGAACAGTTACTTTCCTCATTATAGGATTGAACTTTTTCAGCTCCAGACGCTCCGGAGTATTCTTTTTGTTCTTGGTGCTGATATAACGTGAAGTACCAGCCAGACCAGAAGTCTTATGCTCTGTACATTCTAATATCACCTGCACCCGGTTGCCTTTTTTTGCCATTGTCTATACAAATTAAAGTGAATGCTTATAATTAGATGCTTTGACCAGCTGCACGCAAGTCTTTCACAACTGCATACAAACCATTCTTGTTGATAGTTCTTAAACCATCAGCAGAAACTTTCAAAGAAATCCAACGATCTTCTTCCGCCAGGAAGAAACGCTTTTTCTGCAGATTAGGCAGAAATCTCCTGTTAGTCTTAATATTGGAGAAGGAAACATGGTGACCCGTGATCGGCTTCTTTCCTGTCACCTGACATACTCTTGCCATGATACAAAAATTTTGGACTGCAAAAGTCGCATTTATTATTGATTAATGCAAATATTTACACCCCGATTTTATTAACAATAACCTAATGTGCAAATCTTGTGATTGCATGAAATAACACAAATTGCTGATCTTCATTTAATTATAAGGGCTACTTGCCATTTATAATATAGATATCCACATCCCCTATTATCGCCACTATTTACACAAAAAGGTGGTTTACCCTACAAAAGTACAACCAAACTTCTTAATACCGCGCCTAATCTTACAGCTTCTAAAACTCTCTGTTGCTCAGTGCCATGTTTCAGTAATGCTTCTTCGTGAGAAGTCACACACATTTCACAACCGTTCAGGGCAGAAACCATCAGGCTTACCAGTTCAAAGAACTCTTTACCCAGTACCGGATTAGCCATGATGCTCATGCGGATACCAGCTGGTGTAGCCGTATAAAATTCCTTATTCACAAAGTGACGGAAACGGTAGTAAACATTATTGGCATTCATCAGGGACGTACAGCTGATAATTTCAGCAATATCTTTGGCGGTAGCTCCTTCCTGGGTAGCCAGCTTTTCGAAGGAAGCCTGTAAATCTGCATGCTTCTCGTTTATAGCTACTGCCAGTCCCAACAGGTACGCTTCTTTCTTTGATAAAGTAGTAGCTGTGAGGGAGTTGGTAACGTTTATCTTAAGGTCTTTCAGGTAACGGGCATCGGTATCAGCCAGGGAACGTAAACGCGAGGAAAGCTGCGCTTCTGTTAACCCTACTACCTGTAATAACTGTATAGCCGTATCCTGATTTGTTGTTGCGAACATAATAAGTATTATTTAAAAGAAAAGGCCCATAGCCGGCAGCCTGTAAAACGACTAGCAGCTATGGACCCGGAAAAAGATTAATTAGTCAGCCAGTGTAGCTTCACCTTTCACCCAGTTGCAAGGGCACAGCTCATCTGTCTGCAGTGCATCCAGTACACGGATTACTTCTTTCACATTACGGCCTACGCTCAGGTCGTACAGGGAAACCCAACGTACAATACCCTGTGGATCAACGATGTAGGTAGCGCGATAAGCTACTTTCTCGTTTCCTTCCAGGATACCCAGTTCTGTTGCCAGAGACTTGGAAGTATCAGCCAGCATTGGGAAATGCAAACCACGCAGATCAGCATGATCTCTTCTCCATGCAGCGTGAACGAATTCGCTATCGGTAGAAGCACCAATCAATATAGCATCACGATCAACGAAATCCTGGTAGTGATTATTAAATTCAGCTATTTCAGTAGGACAAACAAAAGTGAAATCCTTAGGCCACCAGAACATTACTACCCATTTACCAGAAGCTTTTAATTCTTCAGATGACAATTCATAAAATTCCTTGCCTTTCTCGATAGATATTACTGCGGTCTTTTTGAACTCAGGAAATTCTGAGCCTACAGATAAAATTACATTTCTCATGATCGTATGTCAAATTTTGATTTATTGTGCCTTAATCTTGTTATTCGGGTGCAAATATTATATTGAATGACCTATAAATCAAATAGATTTTTTCCACGCCGCATATTGAAAAACTCTATACAACTGCAAAATCAGCGCGTGACAGCTATTTTGGCCAATTTTATCCTTTAAAGAAGTAGTCATAATATAATCTTAACGATTTATGAAGAAAACCGTAACATTTTGGCACAGTATTTAGTTATATAGTCATATACGATACTTAAAAAACGATTAGAAAAATGAAACTGAGAAATGTACTATTAGTTGTGTTCACAATCGGACTGGCACTTATCCCATTTATTAAAAACAGCCTTAGCAAAAGCGATGAATTTGATGCTACACAGGATCTTTTCATTTAATGCGTAATTAGTGGCTGACCAATCCAATTGTAGAAAATATCTCGTGTGTACCCTTCCTTTCAGAGGAAGCAGGACTACTATTGTCTGCACTATAATATAAAAGGCCAACCTCTCAGTTGGCCCATAGTATTCTTCCCCTGTTAACAGATCAGGTAACGTTACCGATCAAATCTTTAAAACTCTTCACTCCCAGCATCTTTACAGTCGTAAACCCTTCTGCATACGCTACCCCTACCATCTTACCCATCGTCTGATCTCTGCTTATCACACCTTCAAAGAAAGCCGGTGAAGAAATATAGGTTTTGGGCTCATTGTCTGCTGCGGGCGCTAAGAACTGCGTTTTAAAGCTCTTTATAGCCTCTTTCTTGCGCTCTATCACTTCACTGATATCAACTACAAAGTCGGGGTGCGTGAAGCTGTCCTGCAGGAAATGGAATACCTGGGGGGGACGCCATGCTTCCTGCGGCTTTCCATCCTCATCCAGCGTTTCTATCTTCCTTAAACCTGATAAGAAACAGCAATCTGATATTAATTGTGCAGCACGCCCGTGATCCGGATGACGGTCTACAAATGCATTGGCCAGTACAATGCCCGGCCGGTATTTGCGGATAGCTGCTATTAACAGCATTTGTTCCGGTCTATCATTGCGGAAGAACCCATCTGCAAGACCTAAGTTATCCCGGACAGCCAGGCCCATTACTTTTGCGGAAGCGGCTGCTTCTGCTTCTCTTATCTCAGCACTGCCACGGGTACCCAGTTCTCCGCGGGTGAGGTCCAGCACTCCTACTTTCATGCCCTGGGCAGCATGTACCATCAGGGTACCTGCACAGGCAAGCTCTACATCATCAGGATGAGCTGCTATAGCCAGTATATCTAATTTCATCGGAAAATTCCTGTCTTTTGGTGGAGTGCAAAGATAATATCTATTTAGACCGGATTACCACTCCGACCTTCATGCCTTTTACCTTATATTGTTTTTTAAGGATCTTAGGGCTGATGACAGAAATATCAGCTATCCCCTTCTTTTCCAGCGCTGCCAGTGAAGATTCAACGTTGTTTGTCAGTACAGCCCCGTCCAGGATGTACTGGAAACTGCTGTCACTGCCATATTTCTTTAAAGCTTCTGCGTAAGCGGGAGAAATCTCACTGAACATCCTGTTATAACGTGCATGGGCAAATGGCTTGGTTTCTATGTAAATAATATTGCTGATACCTCTTGCCATATACTTATCCGGCACTTTCTTAAACCTGACCACATTGATGAAAGCTATCCTGTCGGGATTTAATCCAGCTGTACTGGGTACTGTTTCCACGCTATCTACATAAAAAAGGGTACTATCCGGGGGCGTTAATGATGATAAATCCTGCCCTACGCAGGTAATACTTCCTAAAAGAAGGCAGGAGAGAATAATTCTGAATTGCATCCCTAAAGTTAGCTAAAAGTAAGCCGAAAAAGCTAGTCGGCTGAAAGGTCCTGCCATTAAGGCTGAAAGGGTATAAGCCCTATATAAGACCACTATAAGTCCACTACAACTTGTATACAAGCCTACCTTATTTAGAGTGGGCTTATATAGGGGTTAAAACCCTGTTATTCCGGGGATAATCTACCTAAAGACTACCTATAGCTATGAAGCAAAGTAAAAGGGCTCCTAAAGGAGCCCCGTGTTTGCAGAAACAAAAAAGGCTCCCGAAGGAGCCTTTCAAATAAAGTAAGTGGCTGATTAGTTATATGCCCGCGAACCGCGATACATTTCTATTTCCTGTACAATGGCTTCAATATCCTTATCCTCATCCCGGTCATATTCACTTTTAAGGTTACCGCCAAAGAAGAACGCGACGGTTTGCCATACGCGGGCAGAGAATCCGCCCTTTAATTCTTTTATGATCTCATAACAGTTCTCCCCTGTTTCCCTGTTAATCAGTTTCATTAATATCTTTCCCTGGTAAACAGACAGGTTCTCCAGTTTATCTCCAAACTGCGCTTTCATCTGCTTTTCTATAGTAGCCAGGTAAGCCTTGCGTTCCCTTTTATCATGCAGGGAAGCCAGGTGACTGTTTACATCTTTTAATATCTTGGCGGCTGCTTTTGCATAAGGGTAGGTTACATACACGGCATTCCTCAACCTTGTCCATTGTTCCCGCTGTTTGCGGAATTTCTTAGGCAACTGGTCCACCACCTCTACAATCCTGAGTGTAATAGAAGGAATCGTATCCCCATTCACTACAATCGCACTGACAGGGATGCTATCCAGACCATGACGTGTCTGAGCATTGGCCCCAACACAGCATAGGATGCATAACAATATGGTAAGCAAGGAAATAGCAGATATCAGACGGCGCATAGTTCTTAAAATATTCCTAAACCTTTCATAAAACTATGCTAAAGTTAAGGTTTTTATGCTAGATGCGACTTCTTTACAGTACAGCAGGGACCAGCTTTAATTTCTTCTCCGCAAAAGCATCTATCGCCCTTTCCACACCCGGCACATCCTTAGATTTGATAGGACTACCCAGCACATGCGCCCCTGCTTCAGGTATCGCAATCGCTTCTTTCAGGCTATCCGGTGTACCCAGTTGCTTTTCCATCCGGAGAATAGCTGATACACGCACTGTTTTATCCTGGTGTTCCGGGTCCTTATAATAATAGAGATTGAGTACGGGTTGTTTTACTTTATGGAAAGTGGCGGGGTCCATGGTTGTTTCTACCAGGTTTTCCAGTTCGCCTACTGCTTCCAGCCGGTAACGGCGGTTCCAGTATTTTGCACTGAGCGTATCATCACCCTTGCTCTCATTAAACTTGCTCTTCCTTACCAACCGGGAAATCTCCAGGCCCCAGGGGTTGTTGGTCAGGAAAACAAGATTATCATTGATCTCAATATTGGGAGACATATTAATGATAGCAAAGATGTCATTGGGATAAGTGGCTGCCAGTTTCAATGCCAGCGTTCCACCGGTGGAAGTCGTCATTAAGATGACCTTCTCCCCCAATGCCTTACCAATGGCCAATGCCTGTTTGGCATCTGCCCAAAGGCCATCTGCCGTCATTGTTGCTAAAGGATCGCTGGTATCTATGCCATGGGCATCCAGCCGGGAAAGGTATAAGTTACAGCCATAACGCCGGGCAAAGTTCAGGTGAACGGGATCACCTTCCTTCTGACTGGCAGAGAACCCATGCAGGTACACTACACTGTACTTTGTTTTGCGGGGAACGGAATCGTACCACACAATATGAGCTTCATTGTCCGGTTTCAGCTTGTGCTGCGCTTCTTTGCTGCTAACATATTGTTCCAGCAAACCAGCTTCCTGTGGTACAACAGGAAGAATAGAGTCATACACCGGTACTTTGGGGCGGGGACCAAGGTAATAGATAATTACCAGGACCGACACCACCATCAATAATATACTGGGCCATTTACGTTTCATAGGGGATATATTTGAAAAACGTTATTTCTTCCTTAACGCCTTCACTTTCTGATAAATGCTCATCAGGAAACCTGCGATCATTACCAGCACTCCTATCCACAATACATTGATAAACGGAAAAACAAATGCTTTCATTACAATATAATCTTTAAATGTGGCAGATTCTTTCACCTGCAACTCGATCTTATTGTCTTTAGGCAGTATTTTGTTGAAACGCACGTACAGCGACAGCGGAGATACCGTATCAGGTACATTGTACTGATAACTGCTGTCACGGATATAATACACCGGTTCCATGGTATATTGCTCGTTGTTCTTGGTATAGACTTTCAGTCTTGCCCCCACAGCCAGGTCGCCCTTTTCAGCAACATAGTTATGATTGCCCGGCTGAGGCACCAGGGATTCCAGAATAAAGAACCCGTTGGAGAAAAATACGGAGTCACCCGGCTGTATTTCATGCGATGTATACTGCGCAGTATCGCTGGCATCATCTTTAATAGGTACAGCCGTGATATAGGTAAAGATATCTTTAGTAAGATAATGTTTCGAATCCGGGTTAGGCGTCAGCGCCTGTTCTCCCCTGTTGCTGAGGAAGGCATCCGGATGCAGCGTAAAGCTTTCAATCACTTTACCGCTGGATGGTTCCCGGCGCTCGTAACGTACCAGGTAATAGGTTTTGGCATCCCCTTCAGCCGTAGAGTCACCTGCATAGGTAACATGGTAATCGCCCATCTGTACAGGGAAGTGCGTAGGCAGCATCAGGTTCTCCCGGGGATTCTCCTTGCTGTCTTTGCCGAAGAAACCACCGTCCAGCATCTTCATCCTGTCTATAGAAATCACTTCTTTTTTGGAAGAGGTGATGAGGATACCCAGTAATACCAGTCCGAAACCGATATGTGCCACAGAAGCACCCGCTACTTTCAGTTTCCCTTTATGCACAATAAAGATATACCCCACATTAGCGATCACTGAATACACACTGGCAAACAGCATGAGATAAATAGCCACCAGGAAACCGGCACCATATGTATCATAGGTGATATGTCCAAGCCAGCCGATCAATCCTGTAGCTACCAGGCTGATGATAGTAGGAATGGCTAATTTTTTAGTCATCTCTCCTCTTGGCGTATCCTTATATTTCAGGTACTGCACCACAGCGGTGAGCAGGCCCAGTACAATAGCGATCCAGATCTGGATCTTATTATAATGGAATAAAGGATCGGAAGGAGGAGCAATATCATGATCTATATTGAATAACTTCTTAAGACCGGTGATTTTAAGCAGTGTATTCCATACAGGAATAGAAGTAGTAAAGCTGATCTGGATAGCGGCTACCAGTAATATCAGTGCGCCGATAAACAACCAGAATTCTCTTGAATAGGTACTTTCTTCCTTTACGATAGTCGGGATCTCTTTACGTCTGATGAACATCAGACCGAAAGCAGGGATTACGAATATCGCCATATATACCAGCAGCTGTCCGCTCATTCCCAAATCTGTAAAGGAGTGTACGGAAGTATCTCCCAGGATACCGCTACGGGTAAGGAAGGTAGAGTATAATATGAGGATGAAGGAGATAAAGAAGAAAAAGAAAGTTGCTTTTAAAGCCTGACCGGTAGCCCGGAAAGCCAGCAGGGTATGGATACCTGCTACCAGCGTCAGCCAGGGTACCAGAGAGCCGTTCTCTACAGGGTCCCATGTCCAGTAACCGCCAAAGGTCAGTGATTCATATGCCCAGGCTGCACCCATCATAATACCCGTACCCAGCATCATAGCAGAGAACAGTGACCATGGCAGGGCCGCTTTGATCCATTCTTTATATTCTCTTGTCCATAAGCCAGCGAAAGCAAAGGCGAATGGCATAATAGTAGAAGCAAAACCTAAGAATAATATAGGTGGATGGATTACCATCCAGTAGTTCTGCAGGGAGAGGTTTAAGCCATTACCGTCTTTTACAAAGGTGAGGTAATCCGGACGGGATACCCATGGCAGACCCTGGTTCTCTTCTGCAAAACGCAGCAGCAGGAAAGGGTTGCTACCTACTTTGTATCCGAGGATGAAGATCCCGATGATCATGCTGGACAGGCAAACCTGTGCCAAAGACAGCACAGCCATTACCGGTGCTTCGAATTTTTTGGCGGTACGCATCACTATCAGTCCGAGGATACTCTGCCAGATAGACCATAAGGTGAAACTACCTTCCTGGTCGGCCCAGAAACTGGACAACAGGTAACTTACCGGCAGGCTGCGGGAAGAGTTACGCCATACATATTTATATTCGAAGTAGTGATTATAAAGGGCAAAGTATAAGCTGGTGAATACAGCAAATACAGAAGCTGCCTGGATAACGAAAGCCCAGCGGCCCAGTTTTTTCCAGGAGGTTTGTGAAGCGATGTCTTTGCTCTGCACACTTGCTACAAAGCTCACAGTTGCTACCATGGAGGCAACGAATGCCAGCACGGAGAAAAAATGTCCAAGTTGTCCGGGTAATAAATGTTCCCCTATGTATTTTGTTTCCAATACGAAGTCACTAATAAGTTAAAATATGGGTGATTTTACAGGCTGATTATACTTTATTGCCTGTTACTACCTGATCGTTCTTATACTTAGAAGGACACTTCATCAGGATTTTACTGCATTTGAACTCACCGTTTTCGGCCATTTTGCCGGTCAGTACCACACTTTCTGCCTTTTCAAAGTCAGTAGGTTTGGTACCATAGAATATTACGCGACGGGTTTCTCCCGTTTTATCTTTTACATAAAAGCTAAACAGATTAGCATCCTTGATGGGATCATAGTGCATAGTCTGTGTTGTATCCAGCTTCCCGATGATCTGGAACTCCTTTCCTTCTTTCTGTCGTGCCGTAGCAAATGTTTCATAAGTACTGAAATCTCCAGCCACCGTCACAATCACTCCTATGGCTACAGCAATCAACACCAGCAAAACAATGTTTGATTTCTTCATATCGTAAAAATATTAAGCTTCTTATCTTTCGCAGCGCAAAATTAACTCAAAATGACCTTCGGAAGTCATTTTTTATATAAAAGGAAACATGATTCTTATCATTTAATATATGACAGCCTCTTGCGGAACCCGAAAAGCAAGGTGTTGAACCTATAAAGTACTATCTTTGCCGCCGAAATATTGAATAGAACAACAATATCATGGCTGATTTAACTCAATTCGATCCCAATTCGGTAAGCCTGGTATCCAATAACGTCTTTGGTTTACCTTTTTCTGAAGAAGATGCGGCACTCGTACTGGTGCCGGTTCCCTGGGAAGTTACTGTTTCTTATACCCACGGAACGGCAAGGGGTCCGGAACAGATTTTCAGGGCCTCTCTGCAGGTAGACCTGTATGATGCGGATGTAAAAGACGGCTGGAAAAGCGGCTTTTATATGCGGGAACAGGATAAACATATGCTGCTGCGCAGCGATTACCTGAGGAAAGAAGCTGAGTTATATCT
This sequence comes from Chitinophaga sp. YR573, assembly GCF_900110995.1. GTDB lineage: Bacteria > Bacteroidota > Bacteroidia > Chitinophagales > Chitinophagaceae > Chitinophaga. The sequence goes on along the minus strand of NZ_FOJF01000002.1, from coordinate 1,009,540 downwards.
CAAATTTCTGACAGAAGGCGGGAATATCTCCGAAAATGTATTCCTGAAGAAAACACTGGTAGATGTAAATACCGGTACTAAGCTCATGAACGAATGGGTGTATGGCCAGACAATTGAACTGCTGAACAAAGGAAAACTGGTTGGACTGGTTGGCGGAGATCACAGTACTCCTCTGGGTTTCTTCAAGGCTATTGGTGAAAAGAAAGGTAATTTCGGAATTTTACAGATAGATGCCCATTGCGATCTTCGTAACGGATATGAAGGATTCCAGTACTCTCACGCCTCCATTATGTATAATGCACTGAATGAAGTGCCTCAGCTGACAAAGCTGGTACAGGTAGGTGTGCGCGACTACTGTGAGGAAGAGCTGGATTACGTAAAAAGCAGCAACGGGAAGGTAAAGACCTTCTTCGATAAAGATATTAAAGCCCGTCAGTACGAAGGCGAAACCTGGAAAGCCATCTGCGACGATATCATTTCCGGCCTGCCGGAACAGGTATATATCAGTTTTGATATTGATGGATTAGATCCTAAACTCTGCCCCCGTACCGGTACCCCGGTAGCCGGCGGTTTTGAAGCAGAACAGATGTTCTACCTGTTCAAAAAAGTGATAGACAGTGGTCGCAAACTCATCGGGTTCGATCTGATGGAGGTAAGCACTTCCCATGATGAATGGGATGCCAACGTGGGCGCAAGAGTGCTTTTTAAACTGTGTAATCTGCTTGTATATTCTAATAAATAATGAAACAGTACAAATTACGTATACTTCATCCAAACACGCTTACCAGGCTGCGCCTGCAACCGGTAATGCATATGCTGATAGGCATCCTGTTCCTGTTAAACGGGATAGGTATCTATAAGAGCCCTACCCCCAACTGGAGCATGGCCGTGTTTTTCCTGATACTGGGATTTGCCAGCATCGCATTCCCCTTTTTCATGAAAAGGTTCAGTAATATACAGGCGGCCAACAGCCTTACCCGTATGATACAGGCCTTTACCTGTTTTACCGGATGTCTTTACTTTTTAGAGAACAAAGAACCTCTTATAGGCTTACTGCTGCTGCTTACAGGCGCTGCATCGGCCTATATCGGTTATGCAGAATATAAGATCTTCCAGCCTGCTTTTGCCAGGATAGATATGATGGGTATTACCCTGCCAACTACTTTTTCGGAGCGCCTGATTGGCTGGAACCAACTGAATAACGTAATTTTGCGGGATGACCTGCTAACGCTGGACTTTAAGAACAACAAAGTAATGCAGCTGGAAGTCCTGGATGAAACAGGGCTGGTAACAGCGGAAGAAATGAATGCGTTCTTCAAAAGCAGGCTCTGATAACATTAAACGAATCAACTCATTTTGAAACAGTCTCCATACATACTATACTCAGACGGGAAAGGGAATATTTTCGAAGACCTTACTATGCACACCACCGGCCGTAGTGGCTGGGATGCATGGCCTATTGATCCGGATGAATGGATAGAACTGCCTGAAGGTGGTTCTCTCTATGAATTACCCGGCCGTCGTGGGATTGGTTTGAACGCCTTAACCGGCGAAATGGAACTGTGCGATAAAGGATGGGCTGTAGCGGCCTTCATCCCGCCTGCTCATACAGGGTTTTACCTGGCAGCCTACGAAACCATGCCGGATGCACCTACCCTGCCGCTGTTCTGTTATACAGCAGTGGGTTGGTTAGATGGTAAGTTTTATGTGCCTGCTACCCGTATTGAAGCCGATATCCGCCAGGAATGTGGTGGTTTTGACGATAAGAAGGTAAAGGAAGGTGTGAAAACCTTGGTGGAAGCATATCCGCATAACCGCCTGGTGCAACATCTGGCAGACAACTGCGCACTTACTTACCACTGCCCTGCTGCCCGTAACTATTTTATGGGACGCTGGGAATGCCCGATCCCTTCCTCTCCGGCCTGTAATGCCAATTGTATTGGTTGTATCTCTTTCCAGCCGGAAGAAGAAAGCATTGTATCTACCCAGGACCGTCTGCGTTTTAAGCCTACTGCACAGGAGATCGTGGAATATACCGTGCCTCACCTGGAAACAGCGCCTTTCCCGATCGTGAGTTTTGGTCAGGGCTGTGAAGGGGAACCACTGTTAATGTGGGAAACCATCCGCGAATCTATTATAGAAATACGCAAGCATACGCCTAAAGGCAGTATCAATATTAATACGAACGGCAGTAAACCCGATGCGGTAAGAGAACTGTGCAAAGCAGGTCTTAACAGTATCCGTGTAAGTACCAACTCTGCCCGTGAAAAGATCTACACTCCTTACTATCGTCCCAATAACTACACTTTTGATGACATCGTTGAAAGCCTGAAAGTAGTACGTGAATTTGGTGGATGGACGTCCATCAACTACTTCGTGTTCCCGGGAATGACAGACAGTGTGGAAGAATATGAAGCACTGCGTAAGCTGATCCGTGATACAGACCTCAACATGATACAGTGGCGCAATTTCAATATTGATCCCGACTGGTACATGGGTCGTCTTGGTATCACTGATTCCGGAGAATGCCTGGGCATTAAACAATTACAGGACCTGATCCATGAAGAATTCCCTCACCTGAAATATGGCTATTTCAATCCACCTATTGAAAGGATTAAAGGGGATTATGCACAGGATTTTGCGCATCTGTAAGTTTCCTGAATAACAGGTAAAACCCAATCCCTGTTGATGCACATATCGCGGCTGTCATATACCACCAGGTGGTAAATCCAAAATGCTCTACCATATACCCGCCTAAGGTGGGCCCTATGATGGTGCAAAGCGCATAAGCAATGGTGTACAGGGAAGCGTATTGCCCGCGGTTATGTGTTTTACTGCGGCTGATCCAGAAAGAGTTCATGAATGGCAGGCAAAGCATTTCTCCGCCTGTACATACCAGTATAAATATAGCAGGCCCCAGCAAGGCAGAGGGGAACAGGTTAAGGCAGAGATAAGAGAGTCCGCCCAGCAATACCCCCCATGTAATAAACTCTAATGGGTGTCTTTTCCCTTCCAGTTTATATACCATCACCATTTCCAGGAAAGCAATGATCAACCCGTTCATTCCCAGTGTGATACCTATCCTTGCTTCCTTCATGTGCAGTACTTTGGCAAAGTACAGCGGTACAATATTGGATAACTGGAAAAAGCCAATGGCGAATATTGTTGTCAGTACAATGAAAATGAGATAAACGCCATCTTTATACACACTCTCTCCTTTTACTTTTACCGGCGCTACATGTTTTTCTCCTTTATATGCCTTCATGGGTGGCAGGAAAATACGCATGATCAATACAGCGAGGATGCAGGTAGCTCCATCTGCCCAGAACAATAAATGATAACTGTAACTGGCCAGGATACCTCCGATAGCGGGGCCTACAGACCATCCCAGGTTCACGGCCAGCCTGTTTAACGCATAAGAGCGGGTACGGTTGCTTTCTGAGCTGTAATGTGCCGTTGCGGCGGAGTTAGCAGGTCTGAAAGCCTCTCCCACAGAGCTTAATATAAAAATACAGATACTGATCTGGGCCATCGTTTCCATCTGCCCCAGCACCATAAATAACAATCCCTGCAGAAATAAACTCCAGAACTGCACCTGGTAAAACCCGATCTTATCAGATAATCTTCCGCCGATAAAAGCGCCTATTACGGAGCCTGCACCAAAACAGGCCATCACCCATCCTGCCTGTTCTATAGTAAAATGTAACCGTTGTGTAAGATATACCGTCATAAACGGGATCACCATAGTACCACTACGGTTAATTAATAACACAACAGATAATAGCCAGGTAGAAGCAGACAATCCGGTATAAGCTTTTTTGTACAAGGAAACGAGCGGGAAGTTCATGATATGGGTCTCAGATTTCAAAAGACAAAAATAAATCTTAATTTTGAAGTATGCAGAAAAAAGAGAATAATACAGATAAACAGATCAAAGCCTTGGGGGTGACTATTGCCGTACATGCTTTAGTGTTAGTAGTACTGTTCCTTGTTGGCTTCTCTGCACCGCCACCATTACCGAACCAGGACCTGGGAATGGAAGTGAATTTAGGTACTTCGGATGAAGGCATGGGTAATGAACAACCGATGAACCCGAATCCGCCAAGCAGCGGCGCTGCTACGGCTTCCACGCCACAGGCGGAGCCTGTCGTTGCCAATACCAATGCTCCCCAGCAGGATATTGCCACACAGGATGAAGAAGATGCTCCTGAAGTTACCAAGCCCACAAAACCGGTAGTAGAACCTAAAGAATTTCCTAAAACAATAGAGCCTAAACCGGCCAAAACACCAAAGAAACCAACTGAAGCACCACCTGCTCCGGTCCCTCCTGCGCCTAAACCCAAAGCGGTTTTCACAGGTGGTACTTCCAACAGCAGCGCCAGTGGTAACAGTGCAAATGGTTCCAATACTTCTACAGGAGAAGGTAATACCGGCAAACCCGGCGACCGTGGTTCCATCAATGGTGATCCTAACGCCAGTGGTTATACAGGCAGCGGATTAGGCGGCGGTAAATCTGATTTCCGCCTGAACGGACGTTCGCTGTTAAGTCGTCCTTCCCTCACATATGACGGAGATGAATCCGGTTATATTGCTGTCAATATAAAAGTTGACAGACAGGGAAATGTAATAGAAGCTACCCACTCTTTAAAAGGATCTACCCTTAATAACTCCCGTCTCATAGAAATCGCTAAAAAAGCTGCCAGAGAACTTAAATATAATGTAAACGGCGATGCTCCCGAAGTGCAGTTCGCACTGATAAGATTCTATTTCAAAGTACAGTAAATCCAGTATTTCAATAAGATAAGCCCCACTTATTATATATTATTCTAAAGTAAATAATATATTTGAATATATTTGCACTTGTTATTCTTTTGTAGTGCCCGCCAATATATGGCAACTTATTGCGTTATAGGGGGGAGAAACCGAATTGCCAACTAATCAGAGTTATGCCTTTTAGAGTAATGCTATCAAGAGCCGCAGGCTTCCTATGTATTATTGCCATGTCTATACTGCAGCCCCATAAGGTGCAGGCGCAGTTGCCCTTTGGAGGATATGCGAACAGCAACTACGCCGGTATTCACGGTGTACCTTCCAATCCGGCATCAGCAGCAGCCACTCATTACAAATGGGATGTGAATATCGCTGGCCTGGATGGGTCGATTGGTAATACATATGCACGCTTTCCCCGTTCTACCTTTTTACATCCTCCTGATTCAACAGGGGGGATGAAACGTAATGTGAATTATTTCCTTGATTCCGCTGCTAATCCAAACAAGAAACAGTTTGGCTGGGGTAATATGGATGTAATGATGCCTTCTGTATTGTACTCAATAGATGAAAATCAATCTATTGCCTTCACATGGCGGGTACGTGCAATGGGTAATGTAGGGAATGTAAAGACAGATGTTGCCAACTTCTTCGGACTGGATTTCCCTAACAAACAACTGATAGGTCAGAATTATGATATGGAGCTGGCAAATGGCAGCTTTCACTGGTGGAATGAGTTTGGCTTTACCTATGCCTCTGTGATCAAGGATGATGGTGAACACCGCCTGAAAGGGGGTGTGACCCTTAAACTGCTCTCCGGTATCGCTGCCGGTTATGCACAGGTAGAAGGTTCTTCTTTTGTAATGAACGCCGCCCACTCCGCAGACATCACCCGTGGTACCATGAAAATGGGTTACAGCCAGGGTCTGAACGACTGGGAAAAGCCTACCCTCAGCAACTACAAGATGTTCGGGAACCTGGGCTTTGGTATGGACCTGGGTATCGTGTACGAATGGCGCGACGAAGTAGATGGTTTACAGGGATATGATGACGACCAGTGGAATCCTGAAGCAGACGATTACAGAATGCGTTTAGGCGTGTCTATCACCGACCTGGGAGGTATTACCTATAAGAAAAACCCAAACAGTAAAGATCTGGATCTCCGTGTTACCGGTATAGATCCTTCAAATATTGGCATAAAGAAAGGCGAAGGCTGGCAACAGTATTACCGTCGTATCAGTCAGTACTTCACTCCTATTGCTTCTAGTGATAAGTTCACCATGAATACGCCAGCTGCATTGAATGTAATGCTGGATTATAACGTAGATGGCCGCATCTTCGTGAATGCTAAAGGTGTGATGGCCTTAACTTCCGGCAAATCTGACCCCAGCAAAACATACGCAATGACGCAGTTACAGATAACTCCGCGTATCGATGGTCAGCATTTCGGGGCTTATCTGCCACTGGAAATCAATGCTCATGGCCAGTTTGATGCAGGTGTAGGCTTCCGGGCCGGACCGCTGGTAATTGGTTCTTCTACCATGTTATCCAACCTGTTCCAGAAGAACAAGAACCGCATGGATGGATTCATTGCCCTGCGCATTGTACCTATCCGCTTTGGTCAGACCAAACTGGGATGCCCTGCTGCACAATTCTAAACAAATACAAAATACTGATAGTAAAGGGAGAAAGGGCAATGCCTTTTCTCCCTTTCTCTTTTCTACCTATATTTGTCCCGCATTCAATGTATATGGACTACCAACAAACTCTGGACTATCTATACGAGCGTCTCCCCATGTTTACCCGGGTGGGCGCCTCCGCTTTCAGAAAAGACCTGCATAATACCATAGCGCTCTGTGAACAGCTGGGCAACCCTCAGCATAAGTTCAAATCAATACATATTGCCGGTACTAACGGGAAAGGTTCTACCAGTCATATGCTGGCAGCTATCTTCCAGCAGGCCGGTTATAAAACAGGATTGTACACCTCTCCTCATCTCAAAGATTTCCGCGAACGGATAAGGATAAACGGAGAGATGGTATCCACTACTTTTGTAACGGAATTCGTGGAACAGATGCAGTCTTCCATAGAAGAACTGGACCCTTCTTTTTTCGAACTTACCGTAGCAATGGCGTTCCAGTATTTTGCTTTGGAACAGGTGGATATCGCTATCATAGAAGTAGGACTGGGCGGGCGTTTGGACAGTACTAACATCATCACTCCAGAACTCTCTGTGATTACGAATATCAGTTATGATCACATGAATATACTGGGTAATACTTTACCTGAAATTGCATCAGAAAAAGCCGGGATTATTAAAGCAGGTATTCCTGTAGTAATATCACAAACTCAATCTGAAATTGAATCTGTTTTTACTGATAAAGCAGCTTCATTACATGCACCTATTCACTTCGCAGACCAGGAATGGATCATACAGGAAAATGAATTATCAGCAGGTCATTTGCAATTAGGTATTCTTCCTCACAAAGGTGGCTATATGAAACGCCTTTCCCTAGACCTCAGCGGACAATACCAGGTGAAAAATATCATGGGGGTGTTAAGTGCCGTAAAAGTACTGCAACAGCAGGATTGGAAACTACCGGATGCAGGTGTGGTGGAAGCATTATCTCATGTTAAAAAACTAACAGGATTACGCGGGCGCTGGGAAGTGATCAGTAAACATCCTGTCACTATTTTAGATGTCGGACATAATGAAGCGGGTATTACAGAAATTGTAGAACAGCTGCGGCATATGGTATACCGGCACTTACATATTGTAACAGGTTTTGTAAAAGATAAAGAGGTAGATAAAGTGTTATCTATCTTCCCTCCTGCTGCTACTTATTATTTCTGTAAGGCACAGATCCCCCGCGCGCTCGATGAGCATGTATTGGCGGAGATGGCTGCTGCCAAAGGATTACGGGGACATACGTATAGCAGTGTGCAACTGGCATTTATGGCTGCGAAACAGCAGGCGCATGAAGAAGATATTGTGCTGGTGTGTGGTAGTTTCTTTATAGTAGCGGAGGCGATGTAAAATTTTGTGATGGTGCTTCGCACCATCACAAAATTTAAAAGGGGTTTTGCAGGGCTTCGCCCTGCACCCTATAGTATCTGTAGTTCTTTCAATTTAAGCAATGCATAAAATAAGCAGGTTACGTGTAAGCTCTGTAACAGCTTATTCTCTTTCAGTAACTCTTCCACATCTTCCATCTCCATCATCACTATTTCTATCTCTTCATTATCATCTAAGTGCTGCTCCTGCACTTTCTTTCCCCCTGTTGCCAGGAACATATGAGTAAGGTTATTACTCGATGCCGGGTTAGGTGCTACTGCCCCTAAAGGAATTAGTTTCTCAAAAGCATATCCTGTTTCTTCCAGTAACTCACGGCGCATGGCAAACTCCGGATCAGGATCTGTATTATCCATTGTACCACCGGGAATCTCTAATATTGTTTTACCTATTCCCTGACGGTACTGCCGGATCATGATCACACGGCCATCATCTGCAATAGCTACGCAGTTGACCCAGTCGTTATATTCCAGCACGTAATAAGGAGATACGATCTTACCCTGTGGGGTGACGCATTTGTCTCTACGTGCAGTTAACCAGTTGTCTTTGAAAAGGTATTCTGATTCAAGTGTTTTCCAGTCTAATGATGACATACTATCCGGTTTAAATTACCAATTATTCCTTTCTATCAGATTTTCTATATGAGCCAGATGGTGTCTCGAATGCCAGGAGTAGTTAGCTGCTACAACTTTCAGCGTAGGAGTGGTTTTATTGGCAGGGTGTGTATATGTACGCGCCCATTGTTCTTCTGTCAGATTGTCTAACAGGTTTACCCAGCGTGTATGCAGTGCAAATAACAAAGTGATGGATACATTGATGGGCGTGTTCTTTACATCAGGTAATTCTGCCCATAAATTTTCCTCATAAGGTTTGATGGTAGGACTATCCTCTGTAAGCGCCAGTTTAAAGCGCGTTAAGGCGTTCATATGGCTATCGGCCAGATGATGTACTACCTGGTTGATTGTCCAGCCACCGGGGCGGTAAGGTGTTTCCAGCTGATGTTGGTCAAGCTTCTGCACAGCCAGTTCTACCGAGGTCGGTAAATACCGGATATCGTTGATGTATTTGTCCAGTTGTGCAGCAGAAACATTCTCTGGTGGAGTGAAGCGTCCTATCGGATATTTCAGTTGTTCAAGATCATCCATTATGCTTAGTTTTCTCTGAGTTCTTTTCCTGTCATATGAATGAATACATCTTCCAGATTGGCTTTCTTCACTTCTTTCTTTCTCTCAAATCCACCCGCCACTAACTGATCGATCAGTGTATCCGGAGATTCCAGGGCAATGATCTTACCACTGTCTACTATCGCGCAGCGATCACATAAAAACTCTGCTTCGTCCATGTAATGTGTGGTGATGACCACGGTAGTACCCTGGGAACGTACCTCCTGAATCAAATCCCAGAGGTTACGGCGTGCCTGTGGATCAAGCCCTGTAGTGGGTTCATCCAGGAATATAATTTTAGGCTTGTTGATAAGCGTAGTAGCGATGGAAAAACGTTGTTTTTGTCCGCCGGAAAGTTCTTTGAACTTAGCTTTGGCTTTATCTTCCAGGTTAAATACTGCCAGTAGTTTTTTGGCATCTGCTTTCTGGTTATATAATCCGCAGAAGAGGTCTATCAGTTCTGTGAGGTTTAATCCCGGATAATAACCGGAACTCTGTAACTGTACACCTATTAATTTCTTAATGGCTTCCGGGTCTTTGTCGAGGTCTATGCCATCTACAATCACTGTCCCGGATGTTTTCTCTCTCAATGTCTCTATGATCTCCAGCGTAGTGGATTTCCCTGCACCATTGGGGCCTAACAGGCCAAAGATCTCATTTTCATATACATCAAAACTGATGCCTTTAACCGCCGTAAAATCTCCGTATTTCTTTACCAGGTCCCTGACTTCGATTATCTTCCTCTTTTCCATAGGACTAAATTACACAAAACGGATAAAGTTTTAAGCAAATAAAAAAGCCGGCTTCTGTGGAAGCCGGCTTTTTCAGTATCTAATGTTTAATAAATAGCTGTGTAAAATAGATGATCCGTCCTTTGCCCTGGGCATATCCGATACCGATCAGGTTAAAATTCCCCAGCATGTTTTTCCGGTGACCGGGGCTGTTGATCCATCCATCCACCACTCCTTTTGCATCCAGGGTACCATAAGCTACATTCTCAGCAGCTCCGGACATTCCCCCCAGCACTTTGCCTATAGCAGCAGCACGTACTTCGAAGCCTTCATGACCAAATCCCGTTCGACCGGAAGCCATGTCCTGGCTATGTTTTTCCGCAAGTAAGCTGCAATTGATCTCCATTTTTAAAGGCGGTAATCCTTTGGATGCACGGAACTGGTTAGTGTAATACAGGATCTGGTCATTCATGTTCCCGGATGCAGTTCCTGCTACAGGCCCCGATACCCTGGCCGCCGCTACAGAATCCTTTTTAGGAACAGCAGTACGGGTACAAGCCATTATCTGAAAAGTCGTAAAACAGGTTAGTAGTAATAAAGTAAGCTTGCGAGTCATAGTGTATTTAATAATAAATAATTTAAAATTAGATTGAAAGCACTAGTACAAGATTAGCAAGAGTTATACCAAAAACCTTTTATATGACTTTTCTGCTTAACTATTTACTATCCGCTGCCATACATCCATCATGTTCTTAGAACCGAGGAAGACAGGAATACGCTGGTGTAATTTGGATGGTTTCAGCTCCAGCAGACGTTGACGGCCTGTAGCCATTGCCACCCCACCGGCTTTTTCCATGATAAACGACATTGGGTTGCACTCGTAACATAAACGTAAACGCCCCCCAGCATATTTTCCAAAAGACGGATACATAAAAATTCCACCCTGGATAAGCGTACGATGTACCTCTGCCACCATACAACCCACAAAACGATGGCGGTAGATCTTACCATATTCGTCTTTAGCCAGGAAATAATCGATGGCCTTGCGCACTTTTTCTTCGTATAAGTGGTAATAACCAATGTTTACAGAGAAAATATCACTTTCGGTAGGGCATTTCAGGTTAGGATGCGATAAACAGAACTCCCCTATGGACGGGTCCAGTGTAAAGCCCTGTACACTACGTCTGGTAGCATATACCAGCATAGTAGAAGACCCATAAATGATATACCCTGCCGCAATCTGTTCATAGCCCGGCTGCAGGAAATCTTCCAGCTCGCAGGGACTACCGATAGGCGTCAGTCTCTTATAAACGGAAAAGATGGTACCAATTGATACATTCACGTCAATATTTCCTGAACCATCCAGTGGGTCCAGCAATACCACGTACTTGGAGTTACGGGAATGCTCATCATCAAAAGCAATAAAGTCCTCGTTTTCTTCAGAAGCTACCCCACAACAGTAAATACTGCTTTGCAGCGACCCGATGAACTGGTCATTTGCAAACTCATCCAGCTTCTTTACAGACTCTCCCTGTACATTGATTCTCCCGGCATCACCCAGGATATCGGCTATGCCGGCCTTATTCACCTCCACATTCACTCTTTTGGATGCCAGTCCAATGTCCCTTAACAAACCTGATAACTGGCCTGTTGCGCCCGGGTAATTCCTTAGCTCCTGGATAGTAAATTCATCCAGCGTCATTACTCTTCTTTTATTATTCATATATAATGGATTAGTTTTCCAAATGGAACCGTAAGCTAATTTACCGGAAATCGGGTTATTTTAATAGAACTGTCATTTTATTCTAAACAAATTTTAAAACGAATTCAAAGTTAACTTACTTTGCTCCGTATTTTTTTAACGGAAGATTATTTCATATGAAGGTTTTCAAATTTGGTGGTGCAAGTTTAGAAAGTATTGAACGCATACAACAGGTAACAGCGATTATACAGTCATTCCCCGACCAGCAACTGCTGATCGTTATATCAGCCATGGGGAAAACCACCAATGAACTGGAAAAGGTAGCGCAGAATTTCTATATGCGCAAACGTGAAATAGCCGCCCAGCTACTCCATAACATAGAACAACAGCACCTGGACATTGCAGAAAAACTGCTGGGCAACCGCGAAAACCCTGTATTTGAACAGTTACAGCAATTCTTTACAGAGGCTGAATGGACCCTGGGAGAGAAACCCCTGCGCCAGTACGATTATTACTATGATCAGCTGGTAAGTCTGGGAGAACTGCTCAGTACCGCTATTATGAGCGCTTACTTTAATCTGGCCGGGGTATCCAATACCTGGCTGGACGTACGTGATATATTCCGCACAGACGATACCTTCCGGGATGCAAATATAGACTGGGACTGGACCCAGCGCAATGTAACCGGGCAGGTACTCCCCCTGTTTAAACATACCAACATCGTTATAGCACAGGGTTTTATTGGCAGCACAGACCAGAACGAAAGCGTAACCCTGGGCCGTGAAGGCAGTGACTACTCTGCCGCTGTATTTGCCAATTTACTGAACGCCGAAAGCCAGACCATCTGGAAAGATGTGGAAGGACTGAAAAACGCAGATCCCAAACTCTTCCCTAATACTATCAATATTCCTGAGATCAGTTTCAGCGAAGTGATAGAAATGGCTTATTATGGCGCACAGGTAATCCATCCTAAAACCATTAAACCGCTCTATCTCAAGCAGATACCACTGTATGTAAAGAGCTTCCTTAATAAAGACCTGCCGGGTACGGTTATCCGGGAAGATATTGATGTAAAACAACTCCCCCCTATTATCGTTCTCAAAAAGAACCAGGTATTACTCACGATAACTTCCAGGGATTTCTCCTTTATAACAGAGGATAGGATCAGTGATATTTATGAGATGTTCCATAAGCATAAAATAAAGATCAACCTGATGCAGAATGCCGCTATCAGTTTCTCCTGCTGTATCGATAACAGCTCTGAGAAGATAGAACTGCTGATGAAAGCATTGCATAATGACTTTAAGGTGGCTTATTTCGAAGGACTGGAACTGCTCACGGTCCGTTATAATAAAGACGGATTACTGGAAGAGCTGAGTAAAGACCGAACCGTACTGCTGGAACAACGTTCTCCTGTCACTATACAGCGACTGCTAAAATAATTCCGTTTTCATCTGCAACCTTTTTACCTTCGAACCGTCTTTGAATTAAAGTAGCCAACAACTAACTTCTATAACCCGTCGAAGGTTTTGCTTATGGAGAAGATAATTTTACTCGTACTGCTTGCATTTGTAAGTACAGGGATCACTTATGCGCAGAAGATAAATATTAGTATTGCTGATAGTAAGGGACAACCATTACCCTACACCAGTGTACTGTTAAGACACGTAAAAGATTCCTCTCTGGTAAAAGGAGAATTAAGTGATGCATCAGGCATCTGTAATTTCGATAAGATCAGCGATGGTCGTTATTTTATCCAGGCTTCCCTGATGGGGTATACAACAACATCTACACCTGCTTTTTCTGTTGACGCGGAACATAAGAATATTAAACTTTCCCAGCTGGTATTACAGCAGGCTTCTAAAAGCCTCCAGGGCGTTACTGTATCTGCACAGAAGCCTTTTATTGAAAGACGAAACGGGGCCACTATCCTAAACGTGGAAAGCAGTGTGGCTGCTTCCGGCGGTACAGCCCTGGATATCTTACAAAGAGCCCCTGGAGTACAGGTAGATCAGGACGATAATGTATTACTGAAAGGCAAAAAAGGTGTCACCATTATGCTGGACGGGAAACTCACGTATTTGACAGGAGAACAGCTGGCCAATCTGCTGAAAAGCATGCCCGCAGAAACCATTTCCCAGATAGAAATTATTACCAGTCCTTCTGCCAAATACGATGCTGCAGGTAACAGCGGGATCATCAATATAAAAACTAAAAAAGGGATTGTTACAGGTATCAACGGTTCTGTTACTGCCGGTGTGGGTGCCGGACGTTATCCCCTCTATAATACCGGAACGAATTTCAACTGGCGTACAGAGAAATTTAATCTGTTTGGCAGCTATGATTACAGTAACAGGAAGTTCTTTAATAACCGTAAGTTTATTAGAAATATAACCGGAGATATTCCACAGACTTTTACCTCTGATATATTTGCACGAAGGAATTTTACGAGTAACAGTTTCAAAGCAGGACTGGATTATTTCATTACCCCGAAACATACGGTTGGTGTACTGGTAAATGGTTTCCGGAATGCTTTTTATAGTAACTTATGGAACAAAACATCGATTACGGGTACCGGTGAAAAACTGGATTCTGCTTTACAAACCCATACTAATAATAATGACCGTTTCCGTAACACCACCATTAACCTGAATTACAAGGGACAACTGGATACGATGGGAACGGAAATCAGTATGGATGCAGATCTGGCAAAATTTCATTACCACAGGAATGTACACCTGAATGATAGTATGTATCATCCTGAAGATCCTTCTAATTATGATCCCCATGCTATCCGTAATAATACTTTTACAGACATCACGATAAAAAGTATCAAAGCGGACCTGGTACTGCCATTTAATAAAACACTAAAACTGGAAGCAGGAGTAAAAGGTAGTTTTGTAACGACTGATAACACACTGCTATACGACTCTTTGCGACAGGGAAAATATGAGCCGGCATTATCACAGAGTAACCAGTTTATTTACAAAGAAAATGTACTGGCGGCTTATGCTACTATCAAAAAGAGTTTTAAAGGAACAGATGTACAGCTAGGTTTGAGAATGGAGCAAACAAATTCGGATGGAGAATCTGTTACTTTGCAAAGCAGGGTAAAAAGAAGTTATCTCGATTTCTTTCCCAGCATGTCTGCCGATTATACTTTTAATGAATCACACAAAATGGGGATCTCCTATTCCAGGCGTATCAACCGGCCGGATTATGATAATCTCAATCCCTTTGTTTATTTCCTTGATAAATATACCTATGGCAAGGGTAATCCTTATCTGAACCCTGAGTATACCAATACGGCAGAGCTGAGTTATACTTTTAAACAAAAGTATATAGCCACTCTTGGATACAACGTTACCAACCATGTCATACTGGAATACCTGGACCAGGATGATGTGACCAAAGTAACCACCAGTTATGAAAAGAATTTTGAACGCAGTAATGGTTACTATGCTACCATCATTTTACCCCTGGATCCCACAAAATGGTGGAGCATCACCAATAACATCAACCTTAATTATAACAAGTATCATATTAAGGATACATCCATCAATCTCGCCAGTTCTATTGTAGCGTTTAATTATCAGTCTACCCATACGTTTACTCTTCCGGATAACTGGAAGCTGGAGCTGAATGGCTACTACAATTCCCCTTTCGTATGGGGGATTTTCAAAGGCCGTTCCAATTTTAACATTGGTGCCGGTGTACAAAAATCGCTGTTTAACAAAAGAGCCATCTTTAAGCTGAATGTGAGCGATATCTTTTATGGAGAGCAGTTCAGAGGAACTGCCAGGTACAACTCACTGGATATCAATATCCACAATCGCTGGCAAAGCCGGAGAGTGAATTTCAGTGTTACCTGGAACTTTGGCAACAGCGCAGTAAAAGGCGCAAGGGAACGGCAGACGGGCACGTCTGAAGAACAACGCAGGACGGGTAACTAGCGGGTACCTTTGATGTATCCTTCGAGGTTGTTAATGATGAAGCGTTGCTCGTCTATAATGTGTTTTACCACGTCGCCGATAGAGATCATACCGAGCAGCCGGTTTCGTTCGTCTGTAACTGGTAAGTGACGGATATGTTTGTCCGTCATTTTCACCATGCAATCTTCAATGGAATCCTTTTCAGTGACAGTAAAGGGGTTTTCTGTCATAATTTCGCTGATCAGGGTGTCTTTGGATGCGCGTCCTTTAACGATTACTCTTCGGGCATAGTCACGTTCTGAAAAAATGCCTACTACCTCATCATTGTCGTTTAGCACCATGAGGGCGCCCACATTTTTTTCCACCAATACGCTTAAAGCTTCATAAACGGTGTTGTCCGGATGGACAGAGTAGACTGCATGGCCCTTAACCTGCAGGATATCACGTACTGTTCCCATAACGAGGACTTTAAAAATGAAGAATAGATTACCGTGTTTCCTAAGTTAAGATATTAAAACCGGATAAAAAAGGAGAAATCCAGGCACAAATCATTATTAATTTCTATAAGAAATCTTGCATAACGTATTTTTATATATTACTTTACGCAATAGTTTACATAAAAGGTACAATGTAGGCACTCTAAATTATTTTCATGAGGACGAATAAACGGGCAATGAAATCTGTAATAACTGCTGCTGTAGCGATATTGCTTCCATTTGGAGCTGTGAAATCGCAGAAAATTTTTAAAGACTGGCCTCTCGGCACAGATCCTGCTGCTATTGGGAGTTACGTAGCTAACCACTATGCGACCTCCCAATTCGACAACTTTGGAGCTTCCACGCCTACGGAAAGTATCACCTATCCCGAAGTATGCACCTGGTACGGGGCATTGAGATTTGCCAAAGTTGCCCGCAACAAAAACCTGCTGGAAAAACTGGTTGGACGTTTTGACCCGCTGCTGGCACAATCCCAGAGTCTGGTACCTAAAGCAGACAATGTGGACCACAGCGTATTTGGTGTTGTACCCATGGAACTATACCTGCAAACCAACCAGAACAGGTACCTGGCGCTTGGACAACCTTTTGCCGACCAGCAATGGGAACAGCCTGAGACCATCCGTCCGGAACAACAGAAATACAGCAACCAGGGCTTATCCTGGCAGAGCCGTATGTGGATAGAAGACACATACCTGATCACCCTGTTACAGGTACAGGCATTCCGCGCTACTGCCAATAAAAAATACATGGAGAACGCTGCCAATGAAATGGTAGCTTACCTGGGTCTGCAGCAGTCGAACGGCCTTTTCTACCACGCACAGGATGCTCCTTTCCTCTGGGGCAGAGGTAATGGCTGGGTAGCTGCCGGTATGACCGAATTACTGCTCGAATTATCTATCGACAATTCAAACAGACCACGTATACTGGATGCTTATAAAAAGATGATGGCTGGCCTGAAAGCAACACAGGACAAAAACTTTATGTGGCATCAGCTGCTGGATGAACCGGATGCCTGGGCAGAAACATCTGCTTCCGGTATGTTCACCTATGCACTGATAGTAGGTGTGAAGAAAGGCTGGCTGGACGAAAAAGAATATGGCCCTGCAGCAAGGAACGCCTGGATTGCCCTGGTAAAATATATCAATGAAGCCGGTGATATCAAAGAAGTAAGTGAAGCGACTACCAAGAAAAACGATAAACAATACTACCTCAACCGTAACCGTGTTGTAGGTGATCTGCAGGGACAGGCACCGATATTATGGTGTGCTACTGCATTGCTGTCTAATTAATAACCTGACAAATTCTACGACTGATAAAGATTTTTAGCAAAACAGCACTATGTGCTGTTTTCTTTTTTGGGGATGTTTTCCGGCATACATGCCTGAAGAAAAAGGAATTAATCAGGAAGAGATTTTCAGCCTCTTCCTGATTAATTTATCTACTCAATGATCAGATTAAATACCAACATTGTTTTTATCTCATCTAAACCATCTTCACCTTCCGCCGGAACGTATACTCCAACATTCAATAAATATTCTCCTTTGGGTATTTCTTTTAAATCATACGAAACAGTAGTATTGTCAGCACTAGTTGACTGACTCGTACCCATGTAATCAGAGATAATGTCATTTCCGCTTTCTATCTGAATATATTGTTTACTATCTGCTTTTACATAATTATCAACAACCAGTTTGCCATTCTTTACATTAAGCGTGGATTTTAATGGATATGATTTACTGGAATACTTAAAAAAGTATGGATCGATAATAGGTAAAGCAGAAAACCCGTCAACTGAAATCATCTGATCAAGTAAACTCCATTTTTTATCCTGTGGACGATGAGATGCAATGAATTGTTCTGGAGGTGTGAGGAAATAAAAAAACTCTACCTCCGCATTTTTCATCGGCATCGTTCTTGCCCATGTACAATCCATTAAATACCATTTATTATTTAACTTAACCGCATTCCAGGCATGTGCATCTATGTCACCTGGACGCATTCCGGAAGCTGTTCCTTCCACTATTACACATTCAATTCCTGCGGTAGTGAACATTTCTTTCACCAGACCACTGATCTCTGAACAAATACCTATTCTTTGGTTTAAGACCATTGCAGGTGACTTAAATACATAACCGGGTTGTTCATTTTCTTTGTTATTATAAGTTTCCCAATCGTATTTAATATTTAGTGCAACCCAATCGAAAATAGCTCTTGTCTTTAAAAAATTATTCGCAAGGCCGTTTGTAAGTTCACTTACCTGCTTTTTCAGATCAATCGAAGGATCGTTCTTCATTGCCCATACCCGCGCATCTATAGCAGAATAGTCGATCTTCTGTCCATAAACACAGGGGACCAGGAAAAATAGAAAAATGCAATTAGTTAATAATTTCACAAAGTCTCATTTATAAGCCCACGTAAATCTACCTTTCTCATCTTACTCCGGTAAATTATTTCCTGTCACAGATGCCACATCCAGTTGATGCAGATCAAATACTACAATTGTATTTTCCCCTTTATTCAACCAGGTAGCAGGGCAGTATAAACGCTTCTGCGGGCCTATTTCCCAGTACCTGCCTAAATTATGCCCATTCACCCATACTATCCCTTTTTTAAAGGCAGAAAGGTCTAAATAAGTATCTCCTGTAGCTGTCAGGTTAAAGCTGGCTTTAAAGAACTGACCAGGTCTGTCCGTTTTATCGCTTCCTTTCAGTTGTGTAATGAAATCGTTCTTCATGGGTAAACCATATACTTCCCAATTCATGAGGGTCATACCATTCAGTGTAACCCTATCAGTGATGCCTTTACGGTCTATCAATTCCTGTGCAAAATTGATACGGCCCATACCTTCCACTAATATTTCCAATACAGGATCTTTTACGTCTGACTTAGGTAATTCAATGCTGTGTTCACCAAGACGACGATCGATTTTACCAATGTATTGTCCATTTAAAAATACAGTGCCGTAATCATGCAAGGAAGTAATGTCCAGTTTTCCGCTTTTATGTCCTATCAGTACGGTTTTATAAACCATAAAGCCATAATCCTGTCCGTAAGCCTCAAAAGGCTTAGGCTGTATACTCTGCATGGCAGCAGGCAAATGTGCCCATATACTGGTGAATGGAGTTAACTGTATAGACGGAATAGTGATGGTTGGTATTGGTGCCGGAATAGCGGGTAATTTCTTTTTAGTGTAAGAACCGATCAGTTCACGTAATGCTATATACTTTTCAGTAGCACAACCCTGTTCATTTACAGGTGCATCATAATCATAGCTGGTGAGATCCGGCTCATACCCCTTACCTCCGGAGTTGGCACCAGCAGTAAAGCCAAAGTTAGTACCACCATGAATTACGTAGAGGTTGAAAGAACGTTTGGTGTCCATCAGGAATTTCACTTCTTTCAGGATGCCGGCTTTATCAGGACGGGCCCATTTCTCCCCCCAGTGTGTTAACCAGCCTGGATAGGATTCACTGCTGAAGCTGGGAACATCGGGGTTGTAGTTGTGAGCAGCGGTGAAGTCGCCTTCAGAGCTACCGGAATCGAGACCTACTGCGGCTCCTGGTACGCCACCGGCTTCCAGTAAAGCTGCTACGGGGCCGTCTGCGGTGTAGAAGGGGATATTAATGCCATCCTCTTCCCAGATCTGTTTCAGCTTATAGAGGTATTGTTTATCGTTGCCGAAGCTGCCGTATTCATTTTCCACCTGCATCATGAGGATTGGTCCGCCGTTGGTGACCAGTAATGGCTTCACCTGTTCGCTGAGGGCTTTGGCGTAGCGTGTTACGGCTTCCATATAACGGGGATCAAGGCAACGCACTTTAATATCCGGGGTGCGTAGCAGGTAAGGTGGTAATCCACCGAAATCCCATTCTCCGCATACATATGGCCCGGGGCGTAACAATACCCACATCCCTTCTGCCTGTATCAGCTTAATAAACGCTGCTATATCCCGGTTCTCCGACGTAAAATCAAACTGACCGGGGTCCTGTTCGTGATAGTTCCAGAATACGTATACAGCGATGGTATTACATCCCATCGCTTTCGCCATCTGGATACGGTGTTTCCAGTATTCTTTCGGGATACGTGCAGGATGCATTTCCCCGCTGATGATCTGGTAAGGTTTCCCGTCCAGTAAAAAAGCTGTTTTCCCCAGCGCAAAGGAGTGTTTAGCCTGCCCCTGTACCATGACTATACAGCAAAGCAAAGCGACAGCGCTCATGATTAACATTTTTCTCATTGTCCCTGTAACATTGATTAAGTGGGTAAAATAAGCAATGTAATGCTAAAATGAAATCCACTCAACAATAATCTACCAGACATTGTGAACATCATATCAATAAAGAAGACAACATTATCCTGCATTCATATGTTTTATTATATGCTGATAATCGTAACTTTATAAGGTAGCCCTTGTTTATCCCATTTCTTCTATCCAACACAACTTTCACATCATGAAAAGATACTCATGTATTCTCCTGCTTCTGGTGGCTTCTATAAACGCCATAGCGCAGACCGATATCGGAATCAAAGCTGGTCTAAGTATTCCCAATCTCACTTCCGGTAATTCTGCAAACCCCATTAATAAAGGTTATGGCTCGCGGCTTGGTCCGGATGCTTCTTTACAGGCAGAGTTCCATCTTACCAGACGTTTTTCCATCCAGCCTGAAGTACAGTACAGTTCTCAGGGTGGCAAGAAGAATGGCAACCAGGCTTTCTCTACTCCACCTGAATTAGCCGCTATGTTCCCGGATGGTCAGGTTCCCCCCTACCTCTATGCTGATTACAAAAGCACTGCTAAATTCAACTACCTCATGATCCCTATCCTGGCGAAATATCATTTCTTATTACGTAATCATTGGGATGTATATGCGGCGGCCGGCCCTTTTGTAAGTTTCGTACTGAATGCTAAAAATATCACCAGTGGCAGCAGCACTATTTACCTCGATGAACAACACACACAACCTCTTCCTATAGGAGAACAATCTTTTGATAGAACGGAGAATATCAAGAAAGATTTGCATTCTGTTAATGCGGGTGTTGACGGGCATATAGGGGTTGCTTATCATTTAAAGAATAGCAGCATATTTGTTGAAGGCGGCGGGAATTATGGGTTTGTGAAAATTCAGAAAGGAGATGTGAATGGAAAGAATAATACAGGGGCTGCGGTGGTAGTAGTGGGGTATGCGATGAGGGTTTGTCGTAAGTAAAGTAAAAAGCCGCAGGATAAATCCTGCGGCTTTTGCTAAGAAAATATTAATACAATTCTATTTCTTAATGCATAATAGAAACTGATTATCACCATTATAAGGAAAAGCCTATTTCAAAAAATGTAAATGTGCTCATTATCCTTAACTAATAATTAAATTCCATATTTAAACCCTCTGCTATTGAAATTATCAACTCTGGATAAATTTCATTAATTTTCATAGTTCCTTTTAATAAAATAATAACGTCAAATGGGTGTTGCTTTTATCATTGTTCCCTTTCTGTTTTTCTTATTTCTTGGTATTGCCAAGATTGGTGTCGATGAAGCTCTCATAACAAAAAACATCCGTAAGGAATTGGCAAAATACAATTACAAGTTCATTTCATTGGAAGATACTGATGATCAATTTACGCCTTTAGGGCTCCCACCGGTTCCTTCCTGGAAAAAACATGTTTTTATAGGCCGTATGTCTCTCGCGATGGCTGCTAAACAGTTTGATTATATGGAAGTTCATTTTAGTACATCTGAAAAAGAAATAGTAAAAAGTCTGGTCGCAATAAATTCCTCTTTCTTTCACTATAACATTTATTTTCAAGTGAAATTAAATCAACTTTAAAATATTACTTCAATGCAAAACTGGATATAACTTCATTAACTAAATTTTCATAAATAGGATACTTATTTTTATTTATAAAAAACGATATAAGATATAATGAGTCTGTATGTACGAGATTATACTGCAATACGGTTAGATCCTTACCCTCAGCAAGGACATGCTGCATAACCTCCTTCCCCTTTATATTATTTACATCCACCTCCTTTAAAGATAAGACTTCTATTTTGTATCCCAGATTAGATCTCGACTTTCTGATGTTTTCATTGATGACGCTATCAAGATTTCTATGATCATAACTGAAAATCATAATATTAAAATTAGCATCACCATTGCTATCAGTATTAAATGCAGCCAGAGGTACATTATCACCAAGTTGTTCCTTTTTTACCCAATCGGCAGGTACATTTATTTTTAGTAACCTGTTATAAAAGACATCCCACTCTATCTGATAAGTACTATCCTTAATATTGTAATGCCATGGTCCTTTTTTTAGTCCATCATCATAATATCCCTGGGCCTTCAAAGTCTTATTCTCATAATAATAAGTCCAGTTTCCTACACGACTTCCATTCAGTAATTCTCCCTCGCTTTCAATCTGACCATTTTTATAGTATCCAATCCATTTGACATGAGCTTTATCAGCTATCACCCGACTCTTAATCTCCCCGCCTTCATAATATTCTTTCACTTCTTTTTTGTAATTACAACTTAAAGTGCAAAAAATAATTATTACAGATCCATATATATACTTAATCATCTCCATGTTTTTTATATTTAATTTCTGCGTTTACTTCTAGTTTTATACCCAATAAATAAGCGCGTTCAGTCCCAAAACCAATAGATGCCTTGCGATAAGTATCACCACTTATCTTATCAGTTTCCTGACCGGCATTTATGTTAAAAGCCCCAACCGAAGGACCACCTGACACTGAACTCACATCCGATTGTATGTCTACTTTACCTTCTTTATATTGAAAGCCTACTTCTTTTGAGACCTCTGCACCTGCACCCAACCCCATAGGTGACATATAATTATAACTAAGTGAGCTTTTAAGATTCGCTTTGCCATCCTCTCCAATGTAGGTCAGACCAGAAGCATCTTTTAGCCTTAATTCACCGATTGGCTTTTGAGTTCCTACTTTTATTGAAAATAAATCTGTACTAAGGAAATTCACCATTCCTCCATGTGCATTTTTAACTTCAAAACCTCCTTGCGCACCTACTGAAACAGTCATTGATCCCTTTATATCTACTGAAGTATTTTTAACAACTTCCCTAGCTTCATCCTTCCCACTTTGAACTAAGGTATTAACTGCATTTACTGCCATTTGTTTCATCCTTTTAACTGCATAATTCTTTGCAGAAGTCATAGCTGAACTCACCAATTTATTCAGATATTCTCCAAGGTCAGGCCACATTCCATCCGGATCAGTAAACCGGATAGGGTTATTAAATGTATACACATAAGGACTCCACCTCCTACCTTTTTCGCTTAATGGATCAATCACTCCCCACCTTCCTATCTGAGCATCATACATTCTGGCGCCATAATCATACAACTCTAATCCACTGCCATCCTTAAACTCGCCACTCTGTAACTCTTTCCCATTATACTTTAATCTGTTCTCTGCATAATTCATCCCTTTTAGTGCTTTGGACGAAATTCCCGCCATCGTCAACCCAAATGGATAATAATGCGTTTCCTCCAATAAAGGCCCACCATTATGCACAACCACCAGATTATCAAAGAACACATCCTCTCCACTCTCATTACTGGTATAAATATACAGAAATCCTGTTTTCTTAATTACCATTCTGTCTGTACCCAACGTCTGCAACTGATCAGGACTGCCCTGGACCTGCTTCACACCACTGTTTTCATTTACCACGCTGAATCTATCATCAAACAAGGCATAGTTCAGGTAGGATTTAGGTTTGTCTGTCAGGTTTTGAGTAGGATCTTTCTGTTTTAACGCATCATAATCTGTTGTGCTAAAGCTGGTAGAAAGAGGAGAACCAGTACCTGTTGCATTATGCGCCCCATCACTTACACTACCTCCACTGAAGGCCTGTAATAAAGCCGCCAGCATATTAGTGGATGTAGTACTTGATGTACTGGTTCCTGTGCTTTTGTAAAAAGCTTTTACACCCAATTGGATAGTATCACCAGCCATTACACGCAATACCAATGAAGGCCCTATCTTCTGCCCGTTTACAGCATTCAGCTTGGCGACATAAGCATTCGGGTTAGTGGTATTATCCGCGGGATAACCGGCTATAGAAGATATGAGGGTACGTGTATTATCAATATTACTGAATAACGCATTTTCATAAGCAATAACAGCAGTTTCCATAGTAGCTGCATATTTGCTGGTATCACTCTGTGTACCCAAAACTACTCTTACATTACCCAGATGATCCTTTTCAAAATAATCATAGGTAAAACTTAGCGCCTGACCAGTTTTGTATACAGGCCTGATTCGTCCCTCTTCATGAGATAAAAACTGCAAAGTATCCTGTTCATAAACCAAACCACCAACATAATCTGTGACCGTTGTTTTAGGTGTACTTATTGTACTGTCTACAACTGTTTTCTTCAATTTATTACCAGCAGCATCATACTGATAAGTAATAGTTCCTTTACTTCTGATCTTAACCAGCGAAGGCAAATTCAGGTGATTATAGTTAATCGTATCAATGCCTTTATTTAGATCTTTTGTCAAGTTGCCATTGATATCATACCTATAATCATCTCCGGCATTCGTCCCATTGATAAAATCACCCAGTTTGGCAGAAGCCGTCTTACAGGTATCTGATACACCCAATAATTTATTACTTCCTGAAGAAGTGTACGAATAAATCATCTGATCTATTGTACTGATGGCAGTTCCAGCCATCCCCTTTTGTGTCATGGTTTTAATATTCCCATTTGCATCATAAGCCAGGTTACTGACAGAGAAATCTACTTTATCAATCGTCCATGCTGCACCAGTAGTATTCTGTTGGGTAAAATCGGCTCCTGTCAAACGGTTCACTTTGTCATAGCTGTACCCATATGCACGAGGTGTACCATCAGACTTGCTTTTCCATTTGGTACCCGCAATGTTACCATTGTACTGGTTAACACTGAATCCGTAATCATAATTCAATTCCTCGCCAAACCAGTTATCACTGCTGGATGTATTTACAAAAGATTTATTCACACCCTGTAACCATCCGCGGATATTATAAGTATAAGTCAGGGTATCCAACTGAGATGAAGCACCTGTTACGCCCAATCGCTTGCGCTTGAGCTTTCCCAATTCATCATAGCTGTTAACTGCAATAATTCTATCCTGACTACTATCATCATTCAACCTCTTCTTAATACTGGTTAACCGTCCCGCAGCATCATACTCCATCATTGTAAGTACTGTTGTCTTTCGGGTTTGTTCACTACGTGGATTGCTATGCCGGAGATAATTGCTTAATACCTTACCGCTAAAATCATAGAGGTTGGTAACAATATCCTTCCCTCCTGTTACATTATCAGCAATAGTTTGAATTACACGTCCTTTATCATTATAATAAGTAGAAGTTGTTAACCATTGCTCTGTATCAAGTACCCTTACTTTAGTACCAGTTACCATTCCATTAGTTAAGGTACTGGGAGTATTAGATAATGCTTCCTGATAAGGATTTATACCCGGCAGGAGTTTAGCTAAATCCCCTGTCTGATAAGCAGAAGCTCCCGCATAACTATAATCATCATAAAATGTATAAGTAAGAGGAGTTAGTGCTGCTGCAGAAATTGCAGGCAAAGGATTAGTCGCATTGATAGTAGTCGACCCACCTGTCAGTGCTGGATCAATCGTTGCAATGAAATCAGCCCCAACACCTGAATCAAAGTTATCCACTAAAGAAACAGTATTGGTAGCAGTATAACTACTACTGCCATCGTAATCAGTTACTACCAGATCTGCAATACCAGGGAATACATAATTTATGGATTGCGTAGTGGTTATACTATTCAAACTTGTCTGGAGAGCCGCCTGGGTTGTATTTGCTTTATAAATAGCAGTCATAGTCGGACGGTTAATACCATCATAAAAAGTCACCAGCCATTCCTGCGGAGATTTTAAGCGTTGATTGGCATCCTGTGTAAATACAGGCCTGTCTCTCGTATCATAAACAAGATATACCAGCCCTGCACCAGGTACTTTCTTTGCAGTCATTCGTTTGCGACTGTCATACTGATACTGAAAACATAACTCATCAGCAACAGCACTTACATTCCATGCAGCTATCATGCTTTTCTCAACTGCCAAGGGTGGTATTACAAAACGCAGATTATCCAGATTATCATACACATAATAAGTACACAACCAGCCTATATGAGCAGTACCCGCAGTAGCTGCTGACTGAACCTTCTTTAAAACAACGCGACCATCCTTATCTTTATACTCTACACTCTGATTACCATTCTCATCTATTACAATATTTTTCCGTAGTGTTCCGGCAGCGTACGTACCAGTACTGGTTGGAAGTGATGTACTGATATTCCAGATGCGAACAGAATCGGCTACTGTATTAATAAGATATTGATATTGCACAGGATGATTGCCACCTTCACTGGCCCAACTGTCTCCAGGAGCATATGTCTTTAACACCCTGTTAAGTGGGGATGCTTCATACACTGTCTGACTATAATAAATATGCTCGCCGGCAATACCCGGATTATAGTTAGCATCTCCATAGAAACTCTTTTGTCCTAAAAAAGGATTGGTTTTTAAATTCCCATTATCCATGCTATCTGTATGCTGCACATAGGGTAGATATTTATATTGCTCACGCCCATAGGCGTCATATACAACAGGAGAAACCTGGTCCTTCCCTTCGGGACTGATCCTTTTGGTAACAGTCTGTAAAGGACGTCCTAATCCATCCAGGTAAATAGTAGTCTGTTTTACTTCACTTACAGTACGGACAGCATTCTGCACCGTATTCTGATCTGCAGAAGGCATGCTTGGCTCCCAAGTACGAACAAAATTGTTCGAGGAAACCACAGCAGGCAAGGCCCCAGGAGTAGCAGCAACTCTTGCTCCTGTCGTGGGCACCTGTGCCATAATATCCGTATAAATACCAGACAGGCATATACACAGTATGAATAAAAACCCTTTCATATATTTAGTTTTCATCGTTATATTATTGAATGGTATAGTTATAGGAAAAGGTTTTTAAAATGTTTCTGTCCTTGTCTCTGATCACTTTTAATCTGCCCAATCCATCATACTCATAATAAACAATATGGTTCCCCTCATCATTCTTACTGGTCATTCCTACCAATGGAGTATACGTATAGGTACTCATCTGAGCTACAGAAGGGCGCAATTTTATATCATCAAACCATACTTTACCAGTACCATTATTATCAACACGAATACTTAGCATTTTTACATCGATGGGAACAGCGTACTCTTTCTCCACATATACCCACTTGCCTGTTTGGGCGGTAGAGATGTTGTCTATGTAGGAATAAGCAGCAGTTTCACCACTCTTTTTCATCATCAGGTTGATAGTGGCACCGGGGCCATTGCTATATATCCAGCCGGAAAACCTAAACTTCGTAGCTGCTGCAAGAGAAACATTAATCCAGCCCGGATAGGTTGCAGTACCTGCATTTGTTATCATACCAGCATAACGACCCGAATATACTTGTGTTGCATC
This sequence comes from Chitinophaga sp. YR573, assembly GCF_900110995.1. GTDB lineage: Bacteria > Bacteroidota > Bacteroidia > Chitinophagales > Chitinophagaceae > Chitinophaga. Next base: position 982,147 of record NZ_FOJF01000002.1, on the reverse strand, counting down.
ACTTGTAACACCTGTCCAGTTACTTGCCTCTTCAAAGCCATTATATAATACCTCATTAATATTGGCTCCTATAGATTGTGATACAGGATAAGTACCGTCAGTTGTCCAGGTATAGCTTGAAGGAACTCCTTTTGGATCAGTCATCTGCATGATGTTACCATACTTTCCATACGCCTGGTATGAAACTGTACTTACCGGTACTCCATCATTCCCCCCATATCCCCATATACTGTCTGTTTTAGGGGCTATAAGGCTATCATTTGTTCCCCACAGGTTATCATACATTGTACGTTGATAACTCAGTAATATGCCATTTTTATAATTGCCTTTCCAATATGGCTGCCGGATCATATTTCTGCGGACCATCTGATTTAGTATACCCGCATTAGGATCATTCAGCGCATGATTACCTGGATAATACATGATATCATATACAGAATCCTTTTTGCTGTTCATGTGCCATATTTTTGAGGGCAACGCATAATTATTATAGGTATAACCAATACTATCTTCCAGGACTATACCATTATCATCATATTCCTGTTGTTTCGTAGCAGTCAGACGATATCCCCCACTTTTTATATTATACATCATATAATTAAAATCAGTAGCCTGTTCAGCATTGCAATGTTCTAAAGTCAGCCACTCTAGTATACTCCATAGTTGGTATCCCTTCTCTGTATTGAAATTGTATAAACCGTAACTATTGGTCACCTGTTTTAACAGGCGATATGAACTATCCCCAACATTGTATTTATAAGTATGTACTGTATACAACTGCTCATCAAACAGTGTATTATTAATCCTTTCCTTTCCTCCCAGACTACCCGGAGTTGGAATAACAACATAATCATTAGGAAGATTATATTGATAGATCGTCTTACCGTTAGATACATTATTTCCGTACTCATATTTAGTCACGTATGGATATAATACATTGGCTCCCTGGAAGTTGATATTAGAATAAACCGGCGGGCCAACAAATGTAATTTTCTGACCAGTCTGAATTGTACATGCTGTTGGCCCCGGCTTAGCTTCAGCAGTAGCATGTCCATAAAAGTTGCCATAGATTATCTCCTCCGGGCTGAAAGGCATACTACCCATACCGGTTTCTCCGGCTGCATATTTATACACTTCCTGTTTCTGAAGTGTGCTATCTGTATTGTAAGATGAAATTGTTTGTATTCTTATTCCTCCCCCGGAATTTAATTGCATGGATGACTCAATTGTAGTACCCTTTACATATGCATCAATATAAGTCGTAACCAGATCCTTTACCGTTGCGGTTAATTGGTATACATGACTTGTATTACATTCATATTGATATTCGATAACATGCGCATTCTGATAATCAGAATAAGTATCCGAACTCCATGATTGTATAATTGTACCTGTCGTTGAATCCTTAAAGGTCACCAACTGTGCTGTTGATACTGGATTTGCAGAAAAAGGAGAAAGCGTAAAATGAATAGTAGCCCAGGCCGTTGACGCACCGGTAGGTGAAACCGTTTTAAAATTGATCGTCTGAGTGGTTGTAGCAAGTCTGCCCCCTCCATATATTTTGAATATCCCTAATGAGGTATCTACAGTATTCGTCCAGGACTTTATATATTTATTGGGTTCAAATTTCAATGTAGTATACCCTCCTGTTGGATAGGTAATCCTGTTTAACAACCCTGCCATAATAAAAGAATCAGAGGGCTGCCGGTTCGCATCACCCAAAACTCCGTATTTACTCAATGCAGCATCTTGCGGCAATATATTAGGCATCAGACTAGCATTGGATGTGGCGCCGTTATAAAAGCCCCAATAATCAGCCGCAAAAGACGTTATAGAAGGTATGGGTGTATTCACATAACCGAACTGATATTTTTCAGGCTGTCCACCATTAATATCTTCAGTCATAAAAGATAATAGTTTCAACCTGTAGTCTACAAAACCAGGAGATGTATTTCCATCAGAAAAATAGTCATATGCAAAAGAAACCTTCTTTACTCTCTGATAACCTGACCCATCCTTGCTATAAACTACGATGCTATCCAGTAAATTATTGCCGTAATCATTTCTCACTGTATTGGCATAAAATGTAACCTTCCCCTGCCGGAAAACGATCTCTTTTAATTTGGATGCATCATACTGAGATTGACTGCTGGAAGATGTCAATTCACCTTTAACATAATTGACCTCACCAGTCTTCATCATATAGCTCCTGGAATATGTTGTAGTCGTTTCCGTACTCCAATCAGGATTGGATGTAGCAGGGTAATCATAATTCAGGTATAATGTGTCACTGCTATCATCTGAAATAATCCGGGTAAGGTTCCATTCCTGCACATATTGTTGAAATCCTTCAGTATCGTTAGTAACCAGCTTTTTACGTTCGAAAAAATATCTTGTTCCATCATCATCTGTGATCTGATATGTATTATCAGCAGCTATTCTTTTTATTTGAACAGACTGATAAGGAATAGTAACAAATGATTTTGATGTTCTTGAATAAATGAATCGTCCTGATTTACCAGAAAAACTATAATCGAAAAAATCCGGTTGCGGATCAGGAGTATTATTTGCCCAATTCATCATGGTATAATAACTCTGAATCAATGGTATTGTATCGAGAGAGGACATATGATTAAACCAGCCATATACATCCTTCTCATCCACATTCCCCCTTACAGCCCTTCCTATACTACCTCCAGGCGCTAATGACCAACCCAACCCCACCCAGGTAGCTCTTTGTGTAACTTTAATCCCGGATGCATGATAACTCAATGAAAGAGGTAGTTTGATTTTACCTGTATTGATCTCATACAAAGGATAACTGATCTGAGGTACACCTGTCATCATACTAACAGGCATATCATTATATTTAAATAACTCAGCTGTCTCAGGGCTTAATGGTACTATCGGTTTGTTTTGTGCTGCAACGTAAAGTACCGGGATGCAACAAAACATAAAAAAAACAAGTATCCTATTCATAGTTTAATATTCTAATATTGGCCTGTTAACTATTCGACATTATACCCTTATCATTGGGGTGTTGCATGTTCAAGTGCATCCATTCTTTTCTTTAAATCATTATTCTCTTTTTTCATCTCTATCAGGTATAATGTCAACTCCTCCACTTTCTGCAACAGCTTCTTATTCATTTCCCCTACATCAATCCCATCTTTTACCACTTCCTCAGCAGAAGGAATACCCGATAAATGTTTATTCGCATTAATATAATTTTCTACTTCGGTTAAAGGGGTTAACTGATAATCCTCCTGGAATACAAAATCTGCCCAGCTGGTTTGTTTCACCTGCACTCTTCTGGCACCTATAGTACCTTCTACTGCTAGTTTATAAGTACCTGGAGTCGTAGTACCAATACCCACATTACCGCTGCCATCAATGCGCATTCTTTCGGTACCGTTATTCGTAGAAAATGTCATAAATCCTCCCAGAGTACTTGAACCCCTGAAAAAGTTGATCGCACTGTTAAGATTACCGTAGTATTTATGTTCCAGTGAAAATGACACGGAATTCACGGGTACGGTATTATAAGCATGAGCGCTTAAGCAAGTACCTATGCCAGCATAATCACCTTCTGGTAACCTGGCTAATACTAATGTGGTTGTATCTGTTACCATGGTACCAATATCAACAGTAGCACGTGGCGTTAGTGTGCCTACACCCAGCTTCCCCGCACTATTCCAGATACCTGTACCCGGCAGATAGACATTACCTGCAAACTTATTTAAGTAAGGAACCAGCAAGGTGGCAGTAGCACTACCAGATAGTGTAGAATCTACAGCTGTCCATCCGGTGAAATTAGCCGCTGTTTCGGCAGACAGCCCCGTTGCATAAGCACGGATATGTAAACGCTGGTAAATAGTTTTACTGTCTATAAAAATGACCACTTTCCCATTTTCTGCAGCCAGATAAACCGGTGGATTTGCAGCACCGGAAGTACTTACCGAAGCATTGTTAAATACGGTGCCATTTATGTTATATACCAGCGTCAGGTTAATAGGGGAACCTGTACTGTATTGGAAGCCTTCTATCATAATGGTCGGCATCTGTGAAACAGAAGTAAAGGGCAAATTGGTTTTGATCTTTACCCCATTTACAGGCGTTCCATTAGTATAATAAGAATACACATCATTATAATACTGAGCATCCACGCACAACGATGCACACAACAGGGATAACACGAAAAAAACTGATTTCATGAATTAAAATTTAAGGTATATTGATTAGAAGTTATATCCAAGACCGGCCTTGATATTATCTGTTTTAGGTAATTGATGCGGTGCTAAAGATGCTTTTCCGGAAGTAGTCCCCTTAAATAACAAACATTCATGATCTCCTAAAATTTAGCCACAGATTTGCCTTAAAAAATATATTTCATTGTCACCAACATAATATTGTTGGTGACATATTTCTGCTTAATGACAGGAAGGATGCTCCTGATTATACAAACGTTCCAGTATTTCTACCCTCTTTTCCAAATCACTTTTCTTTTCATTCATTTCAATCAGATGCAACGTCAGCTCTTCTACTTTCTGCAACAACACTCTATTCATCTCTCCCAGATCCTGTCCATTCTTTTCTACTTCTTTGGCAGACGGTACATCAGGCAAATGTTTATTAACAGTTACATAATTTTTAATTTCCCATAAAGATGGTAACTGATAGGAAGAATCAAATACAAAGTCCGGCCATGGTGAAGCCTGGGTGACTTTAACTTTCCTTGCCGCAATAGTACCTTCCACAGCTAATTTATTACTACCGGTAGTAGTAGTACCAATGCCTACATTACCGGTGTTAATTACGTTAATAACGCCTACGCCTGAATTAACCCCTCCTATCTTCAGCATATTATCACCTTCCTGTATATAAAACCGGCTATCAACACCTGATTGAATGGATATCGCACCTTCATTGTTATTGCCACCATACACACTCAGTTTCACTACCGGACTAGCAGTCCCTATACCTGTATTACCAGCATCATTAATAGCCATCCTGAGAACACCTGTAGTAAAGAATTTCAGTCCTCCATAACTGGCCATCCACAAACTGTTCCCCGCTGCACTCCAGCTATCCGGCGCCCACTGCATACCATAATTTGGCTGAAGTTTACCATCATAAGTGAATCGGTCATTTAATGCAAATCCGATGAAATTTTGCGATGCCAATAAAATATTTCCGTTTAGTGTTAACTTCTCTGTAGGACTAATAGTACCTATCCCAACATTTCCTGCTGAAGTGATAGTCATGATATCTGACCAGATAGGCGTATTTGCACGGGTAGCAAAACGAAGGTCACTCCTGGTACCCGCATCAAAACCGTAAATTTTGTGTCCATAATTGGCAACTGGTGTAAAGATCAGTGTCTTATTAGTCCCTGTATTAGCCTTCAAACTATCAAAAGCAACTCCCTGGGAAAAACAATTAACCACAGTAAAAAAGGAGCTTGCACAAGCAAGCAGTAAAAATTTCTTAGTCATATTTTAAATTTGGATTTATCTTAAAAATTATACCCCATTCTCAACTTAACAGGGCTTGTTGATGGAACATTCCTGCTGGCCAGGAAATCATACAACACCATTATATTTCCTTTCAGCTTTGCACTGATTTTATACTTTTTGCTGATACCTATTAATGCACTCCCCTGCCAGCCCTTCCAGTTCTTTAACTGTTCCACATGAGAAAACGTTGACAGATAATTCTCTTCAAAACCACCGTTTATAAAGAAGGTCCCTTTCAGCTTCCAGTCAACAAAACTTCTCAAACCTACTCCCTGATGACTGATAGCAATATCATTCCAGCCAGTACCTAAGCCCAGTTTATAAGAGATCCCAACACCGGCACTACCGTTCTTATGGAACTTATAAGCCACCTGACCAGCGATGTCTGATGTTGTAGGATAATACTTACTGGATTTCTGGAACTGTACATTCCCTCCAAATTCCAAACGCTGCAAAAAGCTTTTCGTCTTCATTGGATTTGGTTTGAAATCCGGCATGTCGCCTGCATTATCCAGCTCAGGGAACTTGCTTTTCAATTCGCTGAACTGTGACCTTGCCTGCTCCATCTGCTGACTCACTGCCGCCTGTGCAGAAGGGCTACCGCCAATCCGCTGCTGTACCAACTGCTCTACCTGTGAACGGGTTTGCAGACCTTCCAGGCTTTGTGCTGTATTACTGGCAGCAGAGAGATTGAACAAACTGGCCAGTTGTGAATGTTTCTGAATGAAATCATTATAGGCAGGTACTTTCTTTAACATCTCTACGGCTTTAGCTTCCGCCTTCTTTTTATCTTTGAGCAAAGATTTATATTCATTGATCTGCTGCCCATAATAATAGGCCTCTTTATTCATATTCTGCAGGTCTTTACCAAACCCGGTATACTGCGCCAGCTGATCTTTCAATTGCTGTCTGCGTTCACGGATATATGCCTTTACTTCTTCCGCCTGTTGTAGCTTTCCCTGCAAATCCTGTACACTTTGAGTAGCACTGCTAAGTTTATCTTTCGATGAACCCAACAAGTCTTTAGACCCATCCAGGAATTTCAGTGAGTTCTGCAAAGTATCCAGGTCTGCATTGCCACCTAATGGAACATTACCCGGTACCTTGTTTTTAAGGCCGGATTTCAGCCCATTCAACTTATCTATAGAACGGGTAAAGATGTTCTTTGCAGCCACAGAATCTACCTTCCACAATTTGGCCTGCATCTTCTTTTCCTGTTTGGCAAACCTGTCCAAAGCCTTTTCAGTGCGTTTGTTTACCTGCTCCTCTACATGATGGGATTTATGCTGTACCTGGGATAAATATTTCTCTGGTAGTTTTGTGACAGTACTGTCTGCGTCAATAGCAAAAACAGGAAGAGCTGATAAAATAACAAACAATGCAAAGAGTAAAAATTGACGCATATAGGGAATGTCTTTAAAATAATATGAAATAGGTATCTCTTACTTAGATGATTGAAGAAATAAAGAGCGGCCGCAGATACCACCTGCGGCCTTTTATCTATATTACTTCTTCTCATTCTGTAATTGCTGCACCATCTTCATCAACTGATCAATTAAAACCTGCTGTTTCTCACTCTCCTTTTTAAGATCAATGAGGTATAAAGTTTGCTCTTCTACTTTATGCAACAATACCCTGTTCATTTCTCCCAGATCCTGTCCATCCTTCTGTATTTCAGCAGCAGATGGTACATCCGGTAAATGCTTATTAACAGCTACATAATTCTCCACTTCTTTTAAAGCAGGTAACTGATAAGATGAATCAAAGACAAAGTCAGGCCAGGGTGCCGCCATCGTTACTTTTACCTTTCTTGCAGCGATAGTACCTTCAACTGCCAGTTTGCTGGTCCCGGTACCCCTTGTACCAATACCTACATTACCAGCAAAAAAACTAGTATTACTGATGTCTGTAAAATAAGCAGTACCCTGATAATTCATACCATACTGGTTTACGGAAGCATCCGGTCCTGTTTTAAATGTGTATGTACCTCCATTGGTCTCTTGGTAAGTAACCGCATTTGCAACACCATCATATACAACCGGGGTCACTGCATAATCTGCCTTATAATAATACGGCGTTAATCCACGCAGCCAGATCAATATTTTATGGTCCGCATTTAAAGTTGTTACATCCATCCATCCTGCAATCAATGCTATATTAGGAGTGCCGAATTTCTCCCGGAGATCCACATCAATAAAATTGGAACCATGCCCCCAGTTAGTGGTGTGAAACCTTACCTTGGCAATGATTGAACCCCACCAGTCAGTATTAGCAGCATTTTTGTGAATAACAGACCGTCCGATTTCCAGTGTTGTAGCCACATTACTATCCCATCCCCCATCATAAAATGAAACGGGATAAAATTTGGTAGGATCTCCCTGAACTGTAATGGTACCGGTAACCTGGGAAAACACTGTATTAGCAAAAAAGAATACAGATAACAATGACAATAAAATCTTCTTAACTCGCATAGATTATATAGATGAATAATTGAAAAAGGAACAATGCTATTAACTTTGGTTAGCAGCTATAGTAGGGATAACTTAATAAGCAGCAAATGTATTTATACTTCTCCAGATCGATAATAACACTTTCGTGTAGATAATAATATCATAACACAATGATACAAACCTACTGCGCAATCTATCTACGCAATAAAAAAAGCTACAGAAGAAATCTCCTGTAGCTTTTTTAAAATTCATGTATTCACTTACACATTCCCTTTCTTCAGCTCTTTCACCGCATGATCCACCGCCCTTGCTGTTAAAGCCATATAAGTGATAGAAGGATTCTGACAGGCAGAAGATGCCATGCAGGACCCATCCGTAATAAACACATTCTTTGCAGCATGCACCTGGTTCCATTCATTAAGGACAGATGTCCTGGGATCACGTCCCATTCTTGCTGTTCCCATTTCATGGATACAATGGCCCGGAGGCGGCATACTATCATAAGTATTCACGTTTTTGATACCGGCAGCTTCCAGCATCTCTTTCGCGCTTTCCAGCATATCCTTACGCATTGCCAGCTCATTCTCCTTGAATGAACAGTCGATGTCCAGGGTAGGCAGGCCATACTTATCTTTCTTGTCTTTGTTAAGCGTTACTTTGTTCTCGTGATAAGGCAGATGTTCTCCCCAGGCACCAACGCCCATGGTCCACATACCAGGTTCTGTCTGCACTTCTTTCAATGTAATACCAATGCCATCAAAGCTGGTACCACGGCTACGATCCGCTCCACCCTGATAACCAAACCCACGCACATAGTCGCTACGTTTAGTAGCTTCACTGATATTCCGGAAGCGTGGAATGTATATACCATTAGGACGACGCCCGCTGTTGTAATACTCATCCTGGAAACCATCGAAATCTCCGCCCGCACCTACACCAAAGTGATGGTCCATCAGGTTATGCCCTACTTCTCCGCTATCGTTACCGAACCCGTTAGGGAAGCGGCTGGATACAGAGTTTAACAACACCGCAGTAGTGCCGATAGTAGAAGCATTTAAGAAGATGATATTGGCGTAATATTCCGTTGTTTCCAGCGTATGTGCGTCCATGATACGTACACCCTTGGCTTTGCCTTTCAACTCATCATAAATCACTTCCAGCACAATAGAATCCGGACGTAATGTAAGATTACCCGTTTTGGCCGCAGCGGGTAAAGTAACCCCGTTACTGCTGAAATAACCGGTAAAAGGACATCCTCTGGCACACAGGTTACGGAACTGACAAGGACCACGATCGTGATGCTTTTCAGTCACATGCGCTACACGACCAATAGTAACGATACGGTCCTGATATTGCTCTTTAATACGTGCTGCCACATGTTTCTCCAGACAGTTCATTTCCATCGCTTTCAGGAACTTCCCGTCTGGCAACTGCGGCAAACCTTCTGCCTGACCACTAATACCTATATACGATTCAACATAGTCGTACCATGGCTCTATATCCTTATAACGGATAGGCCAGTCAACACCATGACCATCCTTTGCATTAGCTGTAAAGTCTACATCACTCCAGCGGTACACCTGCCTTCCCCACATCAGTGAACGGCCCCCTACATGGTATCCCCGCAGCCAGTTGAATGGTTTCACCTGGTTATAAGGATTCTCCTTATCGTTTACCCAAAACTGTTGTGTTGCTTCATCGAATGCATAACACTGGCTCTGAATAGGATGGTTCTCCCTCATTTCCGATGTATGATTCAAACGGTGCGGAAACTCCCAGGGCGCCATCATGGCGGTGGTGTAATCTTTCACATGCTCCACGTTGCGGCCTCTTTCCAGTACCAGCGTTTTCAACCCTTTTTCACACAGCTCCTTCGCTGCCCATCCTCCGCTGATCCCTGAGCCTACAACAATGGCATCATAGGTATTCTCCTTCTCTGCTCTGATGTTGAGATTCATATCTTAAATATTTCCTTTCTTCATTTCTTTCACAGCATAATCTACTGCTCTTGCTGTCATGGCCATGTAGGTAAGAGATGGATTCACACAAGCTGCTGACGTCATACTGGCGCCATCTGTTACAAATACATTCTTCACTGCATGCAACTGGTTCCAGGAGTTAAGCATAGATGTTTTAGGATCGCGGCCCATACGTGCAGTACCCATTTCATGGATAGCCATACCGGGATAAGAACCATTGTCATATGTCTTTACATCCTTCAGACCTGCTGCTTCCAGCATTTCTGCTGCATCGTTCATCATATCCACACGCATCTTCTTCTCATTTTCCTTGAACTCTGCGTCAAACTTCAATACCGGCTGTCCCCAATCATCTTTTACAGAAGTATCCAGCGTTACTTTATTATCCTCATAAGGTAAACACTCTCCAAAACCTCCCAGTCCCATACTCCAGTCGCCCGGTTCTGTCAGCATATCCTTGAAATCTTTACCTACTCCCATTTCAGCAATACCACGTGCCCAGCTGCCACGGCTCGCACCTCCCTGGTAACCAAAACCACGGATGTAATCACGTTTGTCGCTGCCGATATTACGGTAACGGGGAATATAGATGCCATTTGCCCTGCGGCCGGAGAAATACTTATCATCAAAACCTACTGCCTTACCGGAAGCGCCTGTACGGAAGTGATGGTCCATCAGGTATTTTCCCAGCACTCCGCTATCATTACCTAATCCATTCGGGAAACGGTGAGAGATAGAGTTCAGCAGTACGAAAGTAGTTCCCAGCGTAGACCCGTTCACAAAGATGATCTTTGCATAGAATTCGGTCATCTGCTTGGTGTGTTTATCGATTACTTTCACACCGGTAGCCTTGCCTTTCTGCTCATCGTAGATAACAGAATTCACAATACTGTCCGGACGTAAAGTAAGATTACCTGTAGCTACTGCTGCCGGTAACGTAGACGACTGTGTGCTGAAGTATGCTCCGAAAGGACAACCACGGCTACACAGGTTACGGTACTGACAATTGGTACGGCCAGGTAATGGCTGTGTGATGTTAGCCACACGGCCCATCGTCATGATACGGCCCTTATATTGATCTTCTATGCGTTTCTTCACGTCTTTCTCCACACAGTTCATTTCCATCGCTGGCATAAACTGGCCATCTGGCAATTGTGGCAATCCTTCTGCCTGTCCGCTGATACCTGCGAAGCGCTCTACATAATCATACCAGGGTGCCAGGTCTTTGTACCGGATAGGCCAGTCAACCGCAATCCCATCTTTCAGGTTGCCTTCAAAATCGATATCGCTCCAACGGTACGACTGCCGACCCCACATAATGGATTTACCACCCACGATATCAGGACGATACCAGTCGAAACGTTTTACTTCATTATATGGACTTGTAGAATCATTGATCCAGAACTTTTCATTATGCTCGCTGTATGGATAATCGCGGCTTAATTTAGGATGTGTTTCCCTTTGTTCTACCGTAATACGACCAGCATGTTTAAACTCCCATGGATCTTTGGTAGCCGTATCATAATCCTTTACGTGTTCTAATGGTTTACCTCGGTCCAGCATCAATACTTTCAGACCTTTTTCAGTAAATTCTTTGGCTGCCCAGCCACCGCTTACACCGGAGCCTATCACGATTACATCGTACGTATTTTGCTCCTGAGCTTTCATATTCAGATTCATGGAATTACTTTATTTGTTGTTACGAACTAATTATATCGCCCATGCCTTATCCCCTTTCTTGTAAGGGATACAGCCTTCAAATTTGCCTGGTACGGCAACATAACGCAGTGCTTTGGTAGCACCTGGTTCAGATGTGAAATAGCCTAATAATGTCAGCTCTTTCAATACCTGGAAGTAATGGGTTGGATCACCTTCTTTTTTGTTATCCCGCTTGTTATAAGCTACACGTTCCTTATCTATTTCAGTCAGTAACGCGGTCTTCTGTTCTGCAGTGATATCTACAAAAGGCTTCTTATACTGTTTTTCACTGGCTGCATCGATCTTCTTCATACCATCCAGCACTATCTGCTGATCACTGGTCTTGTAGCAATCGTTCAGCATCGTAACAATAAAATCTTCGACCTTTGCCTCTTTGGCACCGGGAGTATCTGTTTTCGGTATGATAGTTTCCGCGATTTCTGCTAATAAGCTCTTGGTTTCAGGCGCCTTGAGGGCGTAATTCTCCGGAGCCTTTGGGTTACAACCTTCCAGGGCGGATAATGTGGAAGCGGATATGGCAGTCCCTAGTAACAGGGCCACATTCCTGATGGCATGTCTTCTGTTCATAACGATAAAATTATTTGACCTTAACTCAAGGTTCGAAAAAAAAACGACTTTTCATAGAAAAATTAATTAAACGGCAAAAAAGAAAGGGACTGGCATAAAACCAGTCCCTTCCGTTAAACAATTTATCTGTAATGAATTACATAATATACTTGCCCTTGCTGTCTACCATTACTACCGGCAAACGGTGATGTCTTTCGAAATAATCATACGCTCCTTTCAGGTCTACCCAGAAACGCTGGGAAGTACTGTCCGTAAGGGTTACACTACCCAGATAGTCCATAGAACGCATGTTGCCGAACTTAATAGGGAATACATGCACGGGGATGAAATCCTGCCCGGCATTCTTGGCATTTACAGCCAGGATATACACTTCATCTATGAATTCGTCTGTAAGCGGAATACAGCCAATGGTGAGGCAGCTACCGTGAATGTAAATCTCCTTACCCGGCTTTTTAGGATCACTTAACACCTTATCTGAGAAGTTGGGATAGTTGATACCAAGAGAAAGATGATAGTTACTGTTAGGATTGAAATCATTGATATAATAAAACCCTTCCGGTACCTGCATATCTCCCTCTTTACGCTTAGGGCCCATTTTACCTGAAAGCGTACATACCCGGTACGACTTAAATAACCTGAAAGTGTCTGTGGCATTATTCTTCACCCAGATTTCCAGCTCACTGTCCAGTTTAAAAGAGCGAAGAAAAATGTATTTGGCAGGATATACCAATCCTTTCTTCTCAAACTCCTTCTTTAACTGCTCTTCTTTATCCCTGTAAGCATATACTACTTTGGGAAACATCTTCTGATTATCCAGAAATGATTGCTGGGCCTGTAGTTTACCAAACCCTAACAACATCATCACTGCTAAAACGACCTGCTTCATAGATAATTTAACACAATTTTACAAGTTCACTAACTGTGTTCTGTCCTTACAGGAACACTTTGAGACGGCTGCATAGTAAAAGTCCTGTATGCAAGATAGAACAATAATATGGCAAAAATAGCATATATTACCATTCCAACCTTACGATTTGCAAAACGTAATATGTAGTGCTTCTCTCCCTGGAAGATCAATACAGCAGTTATACACTGAAAAATCCCCCCTAAAAGAAATAAAACACCCAGTAAAGTTTGTACTCTCATAAACAACGATCTATTATGCAAATTATTTTAATTTTTTCGACAATCGCAATACCCTGAATGTGCGATACACGCAAAAAAGGCCGTTCCGGAATGGAACAGCCTTCTCAAAAACTAAAATGGCGGATCTTACAGGTTGCCTCTCAATGCCTGCTCTCTTTCTATCGACTCAAACAATGCTTTGAAGTTACCCTTGCCGAACGACTGGGCACCTTTGCGCTGAATGATCTCAAAAAATACAGTAGGACGGTCCTGTACCGGTTTGGTAAATATCTGTAACAGGTATCCCTCATCGTCGCGGTCTACCAGTATACCCAGTTCTCTTAATGGCTGCAGATCTTCATCTATTTCACCTACTCTTTCCAGCAATGTGGCGTAATAAGACTCCGGTACTGTCAGGAACTCTACGCCCCTTTTCTGCAGCTCGGTAACCGTCTGGATAATGTTATTGGTGGCGATAGCCACATGCTGTACGCCCGGGCCACCATAAAAATCGAGGTATTCTTCTATCTGAGATTTTTTCTTGCCTTCTGCAGGTTCGTTAATAGGGAATTTCACACGACCGTTCCCATTACTCATCACCTTGCTCATCAGGGCAGAATATTCAGTAGAAATATCATTATCATCAAAAGATAATAAGTTGCGGAAACCCATTACTTTTTCGTAGAAATCCACCCATATATTCATCTCATTCCAACCCACATTACCCACGCAATGATCTACATACTGTAACCCGGTATCAGCAGGGTTGTATGCGGTTTTCCATGGCCTAAAACCAGGCAGGAAAGGGCCATCATAATTCTTACGTTCTACAAAGATGTGAACGGTATCTCCATAGGTGTGAATACCACTGCGTACCACAGTGCCATGTTCATCTTTTTCAGTAACCGGTTCCATGAAAGGAGTAGCCCCTCTTTTCACCGTTTCTTCAAAAGCAGAACGGGCATCATCCACCCATAACGCCAGTACTTTTACGGCATCTCCATGTGCCTGGATATGCTTTGCAATATCACTATCCTGCACTAATGGTGTGGTAAATACAAAACGTAATTTATTCTGTGTAACTACATAGGAAACTTTGTCTTTTACGCCTGTTTCAGGACCAGCATAAGCGGCAGACTGAAAACCAAATGCCGTTTTATAAAAATGAGCAGCCTGTTTGGCATTACCCACATAAAACTCAACGTAATCTGTACCATTTAATGGTAAAAAGTCCTGCGCATTTGCGCGTGCTGCTGTAGTGGCAGTATCTGTAACTGTATGCATAAGATTTTAGAAAGTTTTGGTGTATGACCGTAATTTACAATGCACGCGGCATCGAGTTAAAAAGCGATTATAGTAAGATGATGTAGTAGTAAAAGATTAGGCGAGGGTCGAATCCATTGCCAGCGTTGCCATGAGGAAATAGTATTCGCTCTGGAGCTGGTTTGATTTAGTATGATATGTGTGTAGTATGAGCATTAAATAGTTGCTATTGCAATATTAGCAATTCGGTTAGCAATAACCAAATAAAAAAACCGGGGTGATTAGCCCCGGTTCTATTCCCTGTTCTATACGAATTATATAAGTTCCAGCTTGTACAGCCTGTCATTGATATACCTGATTTCTTCAGAACCCAGTTTTATATTGATAGCCCTTGCATTCTGTATAGCCTGTTCTGCATTACGGGCGCCTACCAGGGCTACTGTAATACCGTCACGGTCGATTGTCCAGCGGATCACCAGCTGTGCCAGGGTAACACCCTTGCTTTCAGCTACAGGCCGGATTTCATCCAGGAAAGCATTAATGCGGTTCAGGTTCTCCGGCTGATAGAATTTAGTGGCAGGACGATGGTCACCTTCTCCAAAATGATGCCCTGGTTTGATCTTACCGCTCAGAATACCTCTCTGTAAAGGACTGTATGCCAGGATGCCTTTGTTATTTTCAATGCAATAAGGTACGAGTTCGCTTTCGATCCCCCTTTCTACCATAGAGAAAGGCACCTGGTTGGAAGCCAGTTTCATCACACTATCCGCCCTTTTCATCTGCTCCACATTATAGTTACATACCCCTGCTTCCAGGATTTTACCCTGTTCTTTCAGGCGTAATACGGCCTCAAAGGTTTCTTCTATAGGGGTTGTTTCATCATTCCAGTGGATCTGGTAGAGGTCTATGTAATCTGTTCCCAGTCGTTTCAGGCTGTTCTCACATTCCAGGATCACACTTTCTTTGCCTGCATATTTATGGATATTGATGTCTTTACCATCGTTGTCCTTGCTTTTAAAGGCCAGGTTCCCCTTTTCAAGGTCCCAGCGCATACCGAACTTGGTCAGGATTTGTACTTTACTGCGGTCTAAGCCTACCAGGGCTTCTCCGGTCAGTTCTTCACTTAATCCCATGCCATATATAGGAGCCGTATCAATAGAAGTAACTCCTTCTGCAATAGAAGCCCGGATAGCCTCTACAGCGTCTTTACGCTCTGTTCCTCCCCACATCCATCCGCCAATGGCCCATGCGCCAAATGTAATAGCAGATACCTTCAGTTCGCTTTCTCCCAGTTGCCTGTATTCCATAATTGTGCTGATTTTAAAATAAGGGGCAAAAGTATCGAATAATTAACGGTTGCACATACTAGCAATTTGGATAGCTGGAGATGTAGTGGCACGATGCAAGTGGTCGATAAGACACATTAACAGGTACTCAGATTCTAAGAAGTATTGTTAAGAAAAGGGATTGAACAGGTATTGATAAGGTTCATCCTACGTTCATCCTACGTTGCGAACGTAGGATGAACGTAGGATGAACCTTATCAATACCTGTTCAATTCTACTTTACATAGGGTCTTATTATAATCTGTGAAGGTGTATCATACTGTTCACGTATCATTTTTAGCCTCGTCGCATAGTAATTCCAGGCTCTCCAGGGATTTTATTCAGCCCAGCTCATTACATAATGTCCGTCCTCAATTCCCAATGCTTCTTCTGTAATCTGTAAAGGATGGAAAGTATCTACCATTACTGCTAATTCCTTCGTCTCCTTCGCGCCTATACTCCTCTCCACAGCGCCAGGATGAGGCCCATGCGGGATACCACCGGGATGTAAAGTGATCATCCCTCTCGTAACATGTTTGCGGCTCATAAAATCTCCATCTACATAATACAATACTTCATCACTGTCTATATTGCTGTGATTATATGGTGCAGGAATAGACTGCGGATGATAATCAAACATCCTGGGGCAGAAAGAACAAACCACATAATTACTGCCTTCGAAAGTCTGATGTACCGGCGGTGGCTGATGCACACGTCCTGTTATCGGTTCAAAATCATGAATAGAAAATGCAAAAGGGTATTCACAGCCATCCCAGCCGATCACATCAAAAGGGTGATGTGCGTAGTGAATGGGATACATCACCCCTTTCTTTTTAATCCTTATTAAAAAATCTCCTGCTTCATCAATTGTTTCCAGGTTCTCCGGCTGACGAATATCCCTTTCACAATAAGGAGCATGTTCGAGTAATTGTCCGAAATGGCTGAGATAACGTTTAGGGTAACGGATAGGACTAAAAGATTCCAGGATGAATAAGCGGTTATCAGTACCATTAAAGCTGATCTGATAAATAGTACCCCTTGGTATCACCAGGTAATCTCCATATCCGAAAGTCAGTTCTCCGTATTGTGTGCGTAATACGCCTGCTCCTTCATGTATGAAGATCATCTCATCAGCATCTGCATTTTTGTAAAAGTAGTCGGTCATACTTTCACGTGGTGCAGCCAGTACAATATGGCAATCATTATTCACCAGTACCGCCTTCCTGCTTTCCAGGAAATCATTCTCCGGTTTGATGTTAAAACCCTGGAAGCTACGGTGTTTCAGCATCTTCTCTTCCGCCACTTTAGGCGCTACATGATAAGGCTCGTCCACTTTTACAATTTCAGTAGGCGGATGACAATGATATAATAAGGTTGAATTGGAAGAAAAGCCTTCAGTAGAAAATAACTGTTCGGAATATAACGTACCATCCGGTTTACGGAATTGCGTATGACGTTTATGCGGGATCTTTCCCAGCTTATGATAGTGAGGCATGACTATGTTTTGATGTATGGAATATAACAGAGAGTGGCTACAGGATTTCTATACCCCTTTCTGCAGGGCGGCAAGCAGGAAACAATATTTCCATTTGCGCTTATCTATGTAATATGTGAAGTTCCGGAAATACGGCATGATGTAACGTGGTTATTACAAATATAAGTAAATTAGTAGTAACCTTCCGGGTAGCGACTCAGTTTAATTACATAATCTTCGCGCCAGCTGTTATTGCTCATAAATACACCTTATCTGACGTGAATATTAGGTGAAGTTAAATTGAAAAACAAATCCTAAACCCATATTCCAAAGCTAAATCAGAGAACTAAACAGTCAGATCCAGTGTATTTATGAGCAATAACAGCTGCCAAATAACAAGTCACTACCCACTACCACCTTCTGAACGGCCTCTGTTCTCCTATAGCAGTGATCTACAGGTATTTGTCCCTATTCTCCCCGTACACGTATTTTTTCACAAATAACCGCATCTAAATTTAAATAATTTCAAAACTTTGACAATTCATTTGTTAATTCAAAAGAAATCATGCATTTTTGTTTGCGAAAAGTAAATTATACAACAATAGTGCTACATTCTTCTACATACTTCTCATCTGTAATCTGCGCCTTCTCCGGCACAGGCTTCAGCACTATTACAACAACAACAATTACCCCGTTACGGGGTTAATTTCACATATCATCCAACGACCACCTAGTGGTACCACCGGTAAAAGGGATAGGAACTTTACGTATTAATATCATTATACAATGCAAGTATTAAAATTTGGCGGAACTTCCATGGGAAGCGCCCAGGCGATAGAACAGGTTTGCAATATCATACAACATAAAAAACCAAACGGGCGCTTTACAATCGTTGCTTCTGCTATGAGTGGCATTACCGATAAACTGATCCAATGCGGACAGCTTGCCGGACAAGGACAGGAACAATACAGAAGCGTATTGCAGGAAATTGAAAATAAACACCTGGATACCATCCGCACCCTCTTCCCGATTACCGTACAGAGTGGCCTTATCAGCCAGGTAAAAAAGAGACTCAACACCCTCGAAACCCTTTGTGATGGGATCTTTCAGGTGGGAGAACTCAGTGCCAGGTCGCTGGACAAGATCATGAGCTTCGGAGAACTGGTATCCTCTTACCTGCTTGCCGAAAAACTCAAAGTAAACGGCCTCAAAGCCGTATGGAAAGACAGTCGCGAGCTGATCGTTACTGACAGCCACTTCGGTAATGCCGCTGTAAACTTCCTCGCTACAAATCATCAGGCTAACCAATACTTCCTGCAGGAAACTGCCGATTACTTCGTACTGCCCGGCTTCGTAGCCGCCAGCGCAGACGGTGAAACCACCACCCTGGGCCGCGGAGGTTCCGACTATACTGCTGCCATCATGGCTGCTGCCCTCAATGCAGAAGTGCTGGATATATGGACAGACGTTAGCGGAATGATGACCGCCGACCCCCGCCTCGTATCACAGGCTATTCCTATCGCTCATATCAGCTATGCGGAAGCGATGGAACTTTCCCACTTCGGTGCGAAAGTAATCTACCCTCCTACCATACAACCAGTGATGAATAAACGTATCCCCATCTGGATAAAGAACACCTTCGCTCCGGATGATTACGGTACCCTTATCCATACACCCAATGGTGAGACCCGCAGCTTCCCCGTAACAGGTATCAGCGGTATCCAGAAGATAGCCCTGCTGACCCTGGAAGGTAGTGGCATGGTGGGTATCCCCGGTTTCTCCAAACGCCTGTTCGATGCTTTGTTACAGGAACGCGTAAACGTGATCCTTATCACTCAGAGTTCTTCTGAACACTCCATCACCGTAGGGATCCATGAAGCAGATATGCTGAAGGCCAAAACGACTGTAGACAGTGAGTTTGCACAGGAAATACAGGATAAACGCATAGAACCGCTGATAGTAGAAAGAGATATGAGCATAGTAGCGGTAGTAGGTGATAAAATGAAAAATCACCACGGTACCAGCGCTAAACTCTTTGGTGCTTTAGGTAGAAATGGTGTGAACGTACGCGCTATCGCACAGGGTTCTACAGAAAAGAACATCTCTGTAGTGATTAATAAAGCAGATGTTAAAAAAGCGCTCAACGTTATACACGAAGCCTTCTTCGAAACACCACTCAAACAGGTGAACGTATTCATCGCCGGTGCTGGAAATGTAGGTAGCAAACTGCTGGAACAACTGAATCAGCAGCATAATTACCTGATGAATGAACTGGGACTGCACATACGTGTGGCAGGTATCGCCAACAGTAAAAAGATGGTGTTCGGTCATGAGTCTATCAACCTGGCCGAATGGCGTTCCTTACTGGAAAACGGAGAACCGGCCGACTTAAAAGCCTTCGCTCAGAAAATAAAAACCCTGAACCTGCGTAACAGCGTGTTCATTGATAATACTGCCAGTAAAGAAGTAGCCGCTATCTACAGTGAATTCCTCCAACATGGTATCTCCGTAGTTACATGCAATAAAATAGCCTGCTCTTCCGACTATGCATACTATAAGAACCTGAAGGAACTGGCGCGTAAATTCAACGCTTCCTTCCTGTTCGAAACCAATGTAGGCGCCGGATTACCGGTGATCAACACACTCAACGATTTAATTCGCAGTGGTGATAAAGTACGCAGTATTGAAGCGGTCCTCAGTGGTAGCCTGAACTTTGTATTCAACAACTTCGTGAATGGCGCTAACTTCCGCCAGGTGGTGAAAGCTGCACAGGATGAAGGATACACGGAACCAGATCCACGTATAGACCTCAGCGGTGTGGACGTAATGCGCAAAATACTGATCCTTGCCCGTGAAAGCGGCGCTGTGATGGAACTGGATGAAATCACCAACCACTCCTTCCTGCCGGCAGAAGCCCTGAACGCGCCATCTGTTGCTGATTTCTATGAGCAACTGGACGTACATGCTGCCCATTTCCTTAACTTACGCCAGAAGGCTGACGACGAAGGTAAAAAGCTGAAGTTCGTGGCCCGTTATGAAAATGGAAAGGCCTCTGTAGGATTACAGTCTATCGCTCCTGATCATCCTTTCTTTAACTTAGAAGGCAAGGATAATATCGTGTTGTATACCACGAACCGTTATGCAGACCAGCCCCTGATCGTAAAAGGTGCAGGCGCCGGTGCAGATGTGACAGC
Organism: Chitinophaga sp. YR573; assembly: GCF_900110995.1. Classification (GTDB taxonomy): domain Bacteria; phylum Bacteroidota; class Bacteroidia; order Chitinophagales; family Chitinophagaceae; genus Chitinophaga. The sequence goes on along the minus strand of NZ_FOJF01000002.1, from coordinate 961,535 downwards.
TTCCGGTATATTTGCTGACGTGATCAGATCTGCGAGATAATTAAACTAATTACAACATGGATATTAAAGTATTTGCTCCTGCTACCGTTGCCAATGTAGCCTGTGGGTTTGATGTAATAGGACTGGCAATGGACGCTCCGGGCGATGAGATGATCATGCGCTTAAGCTCCACTCCGGGTGTTACCATCACGAAGATACACGGTGCCAACCTTTCCACAGACCCGGCGCAGAACGTTTGCGGTGTGGCAATACAGGCCTTGTTACAAAAGTATGGCCAGCCAGACACAGGCATAGAACTGGAACTCTTCAAGAATATCCCTCCCGGCAGTGGTATCGGCTCCAGTGCTGCCAGCTCTGCGGGTGCCGTAGCAGGCGCCAATTACCTGCTGAACAACCCGTTCACGCCTAAACAACTGGTACGTTTTGCCATGGAAGGCGAACGGCTGGCCAGCGGCGCGGCGCATGCGGATAACGTGGCACCGGCTATTATGGGCGGCTTCACACTGGTACGCAGTTACAAACCACTTGATATTACAGGGCTGCATACACCCGCCGACCTGTGGGTGACCGTCATCCATCCTCAGATAGAAGTAAAAACTTCCGATGCCCGTGAGATACTGAAACAAAAAGTACTCATGACAGACGCCATCCGTCAATGGGGTAACGTAGGTGCATTAGTGGCAGGTCTCTACCAGGAAAATTATGACCTCATCAGCCGTTCCCTGGAAGATGTGATCGTAGAACCGGTACGCGCTATCCTCATACCGGCTTTTTATGAACTGAAAGTAAAATGTAAGGAAGCCGGTGCCCTGGGTGGCGGTATCTCCGGATCAGGCCCTTCCGTTTTCATGCTGAGCAAAGGAGAAGCAAATGCACGTAACGTGGCAGAGATGATGGATAAGGTGTATGCTCCGCTGGGCGTGGATTATAAGATCCATGTATCTCAGATCAATACCAGGGGATGCAGGATAGATAAAGTGTAACAAAAGTCTAAAGACAATGAAATATTTCAGCTTACAGAATAAACAGCATGTCGTTACTTTCGAAGATGCAGTAGTACAGGGATTAGCACCGGATAAAGGATTATACTTCCCGGAACAGATCCCTTCATTTGAAAAAGAGTTCTTTAGTAAGATAGAAGAACATTCTGATCTTGATATCGCTTACGCCGCTATCAAACCTTTCGTAGGTGAAGAAATCCCCGAAGAGATCTTACGCAAAATCATTGCAGATACACTCAGCTTTCCTTTCCCTTTGGAAAAGGTAAAAGACAACATTTACGCACTGGAATTATTCCATGGCCCTACCCTGGCATTTAAGGACGTAGGCGCCCGCTTCATGGCAGGCTGCCTGGGTTACTTCCGCAGGAACGACAGCCGCCCCGTAACCGTACTGGTTGCCACTTCCGGCGATACCGGCGGCGCTGTGGCACACGGTTTCTACAATGTTCCCGGCGTACGTGTAGTCATCCTCTACCCTTCCGGTAAAGTAAGCACCTTACAGGAAAAACAACTCACCACCCTCAATGGTAACATCACCGCCCTGGAAATTCAGGGCACTTTCGATGATTGCCAGCGCATGGTGAAAACCGCTTTCCTGGATGCAGAACTACAGGCACACTGCCTGCTCACCAGCGCCAACTCTATCAATGTAGCCCGCTGGCTGCCGCAGATGTTCTATTACCTGCTGGCGTACAAACAACTGAAATCGGACATCGTATTTTCTGTACCCAGCGGTAACTTCGGTAATATCTGTGCCGGTATGATGGCTGCTGCCATGGGCCTCCCTGTGCAACATTTTGTGGCCAGTACCAACGTCAATGATACAGTGCCAAGGTTTATGCATTCGGGTAAATATGAACCCGGACAGGCAACTCCTACCCTTTCCAACGCCATGGACGTGGCAGATCCCAGCAACTTTATCAGGATCCTGGAATTGTTTGCCAACAGTCTGCCTGCGCTGCAACAGAAATTAACATCCTACAGCTTTACAGATAAGGAAACTATCGTTACCATGGAAGAAGTATGGGAAAAGGAACATTACATGCTGGACCCTCATGGTGCAGTAGGTTACCTTGGCCTGCAAAAATACCTGTCTCAGACAAAGAGTACGGCCGGTGTTTTCCTCGAAACAGCTCACCCTGTAAAGTTTGCTGATACCGCCCCGGCGGCCCTTCAGGAAAAAATAGTTACACCAGAGCGTGTACAGTCATTATACAGCCTTGATAAGAAAGCAGTACTGCTGCCGAACGACTACAATGCATTAAAAACATGGCTGATGCAGAATTAGTAATTAGCTGCAAGCTATCTTGCAGCTAATTCTTTAATATTGTAGTATGAAATACCTCGCCCTTTTATTGATACCTATCCTTTATTCTTGTCAGTCCAATTCCACAGGACAGCAGGATGCTGATAAGGCAGACGCTGATTCGGCCCTGTATGCACCCATGGTACTACCATTAACGGATTCACTGAGCATGTTCCCAAACGATGCTGATCTTCACTTCCGCAGAGCATTATTATTATTCAATACTGACCCGGCACTGGCACAAAAAGACTTCGAAAAAGCAGCCCACCTGAAACCACAGGTGACAGACTATTGGGCAGGTGCAGGCGAAGCGGCCATTCTGGTGGAAAAATATCCGCAGGCTGTTGCCAACTTCGAAAAAGCATTGAAAACATCGCCTCATTATCCCTACCTGGAATACCGGCTGGCCACTGCCCTGATAGAAAATAAACAATACAAAAAAGCAGACAGTCTGGCTTCCGTACTGGCTGCCTCTAACGATACACACGATAAAGCCTATTACCTCAAAGCCCGCATTGCCGAAGAAAGGAAAGATACCGCTCTTGCCATTAAACACCTTACCACTGCCATCGATGCAGCCGGTATGCAAAGTGATTACGATGCCGTAATGGAACTGGGCGATCTGCTCCAGGAAAGACATCTTCCGGCTGCCATTCATTATTATGAACTGGCTTCCCGCCTCGATTCATCCAATGCAGATGCACAATATGCCATCGGTCAGTATTATGAAAAGGATGGTAAATTTGCAGAGGCCATAGCAGCTTATAAAAAAGGCGTGGTGATAGATCCTGATGATGAGGACCTCTACCTCTCCATGGGGAAAATATATTACAGACAGCAACAATGGTCTGCCGCATTCAGCTATTTTAATATGGCAGCCAAAGCTTCTCCCGCAGATGCAGAGGCTTATTACTACCGTGCCCGCTGCCACGAAAAACTTGGCCGCAAATTAGCTGCTATTGATGATTACAGTAAAGCGCTCACCTTCCGCAAATCGTACCCGGAAGCCAGAGCGGCACTGGACAGTCTTAAAAATAAATAGAATGGAAAAAAGAAACACACTCGTAGCACCTTCCCTGCTGGCAGCTAATTTCCTGGAGCTGGGAAAAGAAGTGGATATGCTGAACCGTAGTGAGGCCGACTGGCTGCATCTGGATGTAATGGATGGTCGTTTTGTACCTAATATCAGTTATGGTATTCCCGTAATTGCCCAGATAAAAAAAGCCGCAAAAAAGACGTGCGACGTACACCTGATGATAGAAGAACCCGAGAAATATGCAGAAGCTTTTAAACAGGCAGGTGCAGATATCTTAACGGTCCATTATGAAGCCTGCATACACCTGCACCGCAACATACAGCAGATTAAAGGACTGGGTATGAAAGCTGGTGTGGCACTGAATCCACACACGCCTGTACATCTGCTGGAAAATGTAATCAACGATATTGATGTAGTACTGGTGATGAGTGTAAATCCTGGTTTCGGTGGTCAGCATTTTATTCCGCAGACACTGAAAAAACTCAGTGAACTAAGGGATATGATCAAGGCATACAATGCACATGCATTAATAGAAGTGGATGGAGGAATAACGCTGGATAATGCTACGGATATTATCAATGCAGGTGCGAATGTATTGGTGGCCGGTAGTACGGTATTTTCATCTGCAGATCCTGCTGCTACCATTAAAGCACTGAAAGAAAGTTAACTGTACTGTTGCAGTTTCGTAATAATTTCGCTGGACAAAGGTTTGGTAAGGTACCCTTTTACAAAGGAGAAATTATCTACCTTTTTCCTGTCTTTATCATCAATAGAAGAAGTAAGTACAAAAATTCCGATCTCCTTGGATAGCTGCTCATAAAAGCCCGCATAATCATTCAGAAACTCCCATCCGTCCATTACAGGCATATTAAGGTCCAATAGAATCAGGTCCGGAAGAAGAGCTGGCTCATCCTGATGCAATTTCAAATAATCAAGCGTATCCTGGGCATCCGAAAAAGTCTTCACGTTCTCCCCGATACCCTGCCGGCGTATCATAATATTTGCGATTTGTTGATGGATAGGGTCGTCATCTACTATAAAGATCAAATTGAGCAACTGCATAGAGGGACTTATTCGGATTTAAAGGTAATGATAAATTTGGTTCCCCGGCCGGGAGTACTTTCAGCTCTGATACTTCCACCCATCGCTTCTACCTGCGTTTTTGTTATAAATAACCCTATTCCCTTCGCATCCTTGTTCTTGTGAAAGGTCTTTCTGAATCCGAAGAGCTTACTGCCAAAGCGCTCCATATCTATACCTACCCCGTTATCTTCTGCGGTAAGCACGATGCGGCCGCTCTCTTTCCAGGTACTCAAATGCAGGCTCGGTATACGTTCCAGCGTTCTGTAACGGATCGCGTTAGTGATCAGGTTTTGCAGGATACTGTCCAGGTATACCCGTGGGAACTCCAATACAGGCGCCTTATCAAAACTAGTCGTTATTTGAATGCCACTCACCTCAATATCAACGAGTAACACGTCTTTTACAGATTGCAGCCGTTCCGCAAAATACAAGGGCTCCCGTTCCACATCATCATTCTTCCTGATCTGCACCACATCTACCAGGTCGTTCAGGGTTTCATCAATTTTATGGATCACTTCCTGTAGCATACCCAGGTATAACTCCTGCTCGCCGGGCAGACTGGTAGCCACATACATCTGCATTAACGCTTTCAGGTTTGCAATGGGTGCACGCAGGTTATGAGAAGTGATATGCGCGAAATCTTCCAGCTGCTGATTCTGATTTACCAGGTTACGGTTCAGGCGGTTCAGCTGGTTATTTGCTTTGTACAGGTCCTTCTGCATCTTGCGGCTCTCTGTAATATCCCGGATGAATACGGAAAGAGCGCCATCCTGCATGGGTGTAAGCATGAAATCATACCATTTGTCCATGCGGGAAAAGTAACTGTAAAAGGTCTCTGATACTTCACTTTTCATCGCCTCTGAAAAACGGACAGCAAAGGGGGTATTGGCAGAGAATTCCGGTAACGTGATAAAGATGTTACTACCTTGTTTTACATCTACACCCACCATCTCCATCGCTTTACTGTTCACAAAGGTGACCAGCCCGTTTCTTTCTATGGTGGCATAACCCATATCCACCGCATCAAAGAACAGGTGCAGTTGTGCCGTGTTCCGCTGCAACTGTGTACGGATACGGCGTTCCCGTTTCTTATTGGTGATATCATTCACCAGCATTACCACAATCTGTTTTTTATCAACAGCATCCTGTAAAGGAAAAATGGTAATGTCCAGCCATACTTCTTTCTGTTGGTCAGTCCAGGTATCTTCCAGTGAAAAATCTATCTGTTTTTCTAAACGCAGTACCCTGTTTTCTTCCATCACCTGCACAAACAGTTCATCCAGCTGGTACATGGTCGCGAAAGGATCGCTCATGATGTTATAGGCGGTAGCTTCCATGCCATCCCGAAGGCCCAGGAAGCGGCGCTGCGTCTGATTTACCCGTCGTAAAAACCCGTAGTGATCAAACTGCATATAACCAATGGGCAGGTTCTCCACGATATTATCGAGCAGGCGTTCGCTCTTTTCCAGGCTGATGGCTGCCAGTTTCTGTGCTGTGATCTCGTTCAGCATCAGGAAAAGGCCGGTAACACCAGCTTCCCTGCTTTGAACAGGAAACACGGTAGCCTCGTAATAATAAGGTTGCAAGCGGGTAACGTCTCCTCTTGGGTTTTCTTTATATCTCAGCAGGATCTCATTCTTCACAGGCTGACGGGTATGCAGAGCATCCCGGAACAACTGGCTCAATCCTGCCTGCAGATAATAAGGATCTTCTACTATATTATAATCCGGTTCTGTAAACATCGGATGGTCATCTCCCCATATTTCCCGCTGGATCTGGTTGATATCCACGTGATAACCATCTGGAGTAAACTGTTGTAATCCGATCGGCAGATTTTCAAATATCTGTTTATCATTCCGCCTGCGGCGGGATGTGATAGTATGACCTGTTAGTACATACTCGTTTTCAATAGCGCTTAGCTGCCATTCAATCCATTCACCCGTAAGACAATGCATTTCTACACTGGCATGAAGCCCCGACTGCAATTTGTGACAAAGTTCAACCCAATAGATACGGGTCCGTTTACCGATAATCTGATCGTAATGCTCTCCCCCTTTATGCTCATCGTCCAATTGCACCAACCCGGCAGCTCTCTCATTGGCAAACAGCAGGTTCCCCTGCTGGTCCAGTAACAGTGCCGGTATAAGCGCAGCCAGTGCTTTGCCTATAATGGCCTCATTCATAATTTTCCTAATAACTCTTAAAAATACTCAATATATTATTAAAAAGAAGTATTCTATATCTTATTATCCCGTATTTCAGCTATTTATATTGATTTACCCCTTAATTTTGTTAGTTTTCAACAATGTGGATTTTCCTTTTTCTGCATGTGTGAAAGGATAAATATCTTTGGGCCTTAAGGGATAATAAAAATTAAATAAACTGGAATGAAAGTATTAATTCTAATGGGTTCGGAAAGCGACAAGCCGGTAATGCAGGAAGCGCTGAATTTTTTACAATATTTTAATATTGAAGGTGAGATGGTGGTTGCTTCTGCCCATCGTAATCCGGACAAGGTAAGAGAGCTGTGTATCACAGCACAGGAAAAAGGCTTTGGCGTGGTTATTGCCGCGGCAGGTATGGCGGCTGCCTTACCAGGAGTAGTATCTGCGTATACTTCTTTACCTGTATTAGGCGTTCCTTTGGAAGGTGGCTTACCAGGAGGTATAGATGCTCTTTATTCTATTGTACAGATGCCTGCCGGTTTGCCAGTAGGAACACTCGCAGTTGGTAAAGCTGGCGCAAGAAACGCAGCCGTACTGGCAGCCCGTATCCTTGCACTCAGCAATCCTGCCATTGCTGCAAAAGTGGAATCTTTCAAGCAACAGGGCTATAAACTATAAATACTGTTTGTAGAGAAAAGGCTACAAAATTCAGGAGCTTCCTGATTGTAGAAAAAGCTATAACTTACTCCTTCAGGAAGTTCCATTTTGGCAGAGCCTAAACACGCAAACATTTAAATCCATATAGCAATTGACAGAATCAATCATCAATTTAGATAGCGTTAATCCCATAGAATTTTTTGGGGTGAATAACGGAAAGCTAGACTTGTTAAAAAAGAAATTCCCACTGCTGAAAATACTTTCCCGTGGCACACAACTCAAACTGTCAGGCGCACAGGAAGAAGTGAATGTTGCCCAGGAAAAAATCGGTCAGATCATCACCTACCTGGAACGCAATGGTAACCTCAGCGAAGGTTATTTTGAACAGATTCTGGGAGATGAAGAAAAGGTAGATAACTTCAAAGAAAACAATTCCAACGAAATACTCGTTTTTGGCCCCAACGGACGCAATGTTCGCGCCCGCACTGCTAACCAGAAGAATATGGTGGCACTCAGCGATAAGAACGATATCGTGTTTGCCATCGGACCCGCAGGTACAGGTAAAACCTATACCGCTGTGGCACTGGCAGTTCGTGCGTTAAAGAACAAGGCTGTACGTAAAATCATTTTAACCCGTCCGGCGGTGGAAGCAGGTGAAAACCTCGGATTCCTGCCAGGAGACCTGAAAGAAAAGATCGATCCTTACCTGCGCCCGTTATACGACGCACTGGACGATATGATACCAGCCGACAAGCTCACCTATTTCATGACGAACAGGGTGATCGAAATCGCACCACTGGCATATATGCGCGGACGTACCCTGGATAATTCCTTTATTATCCTGGATGAAGCGCAGAATGCTACCGACCTGCAGATGAAGATGTTCCTCACACGTATAGGGCCATCCGCAAAAGCAATCATCACAGGCGACCTCACACAGGTGGATTTACCAAGGAATATCAAGTCCGGCCTCGTAAAAGCTACCCGCATTCTAAAAAATGTGAATGGTATCGGTTACCTGGAACTGGATGAAGAAGATGTGGTAAGACACCGCCTCGTGAAAGCAATCATTAAGGCATATGATGCAGCAGATGCAGCAATAAAGGAAAAAGAAGAACGTTAGTACAATTAACACTTCATTAACAGTGTTTGTAGTATGTTCACCCTCCAAACTGTAATGCTAAAGTATTCATAAACCTATACCGGTTTACAGTAAAGAAACAAATTAAGGTGTAATCGCAGAGAATTTACGGGAACTTCCTACAGCTGCTTTTTGTAATTATCCACATTCCGCCTATTTTTGTTAATTGTATTATAATGAACAATTGCATGACCAATTATCTGCGCATCCTTAACCTGGCGTTATTATTCGGTACTGTATTGAGCGGTTGCAAAAAACATGCAGCCCCTCAGGAAGTAGCGCTCAATTTTATGCACGCTATACAGGAGTCGAATTTCGACCTTGCCAGGGATTACGCCACAAAGGAATCGCAGCAGGTAATACAGCTCTACTCCTTTTTTGATGCCCGTCGTAACGATTCTGAACGGAATAAGATCAAAAAAGCAGGGATAGAAGTGATAGAAACCGAGGAAAATGGTGATAAAGCGACCGTTACCGTGCTGAATTCTTCTTCCAAACAAAAGGAAAGACTACAACTGGTAAAAGAAAACGGGCAGTGGAAGATATCTCTGACGTTCGAAAGCATTATTCCAAACTATATGCCTCCGGCAACTCCATTAGACTCATCCGAAAGTATTTTACAGCAGGATTCTTTGGTAATGCCTCAACCAGAAAAATAATATATTTTTGCCGCGCACCAGCTAACGTTATAATTCCACATTACTTAAGGTAAATCAGTTGCCACAGTCAAATGAAAACGACTTTGTGGCAATCTATTTTTTTTAAAGTAATGAACGTATAACAAGGCCTGGCACCAAAATAATAATAAACAAAACAAACAGAAGATGACGACGAATAATCCCTGGCACAGCGTCAGCCCAGGAAAAGAAGCACCCAAGGTAGTAAATGCTATTATTGAAATACCAAAAGGTAGCCGTGCCAAATATGAGCTGGATAAAGAAAGTGGTCTGTTGAAACTTGACAGGGTGCTGTATTCATCTGTATACTACCCTGCCAACTATGGTTTTATTCCAAAAACCTACTGTGATGATGATGATCCGCTGGATATCCTCGTACTTTCCCAGGTAGACGTAGTTCCTATGTGTATCATGGATGCTAAAGTGATTGGCGTAATGAGAATGATCGACGGCGGAGAAGCTGATGATAAAATCATCGCTGTTGCTGCCAATGATATGAGTGTAAACCATATCAATGATATCAGCGAATTACCTCCTCACTTCACAGCAGAAATGCGTCACTTCTTTGAAGAATACAAAAGGCTGGAACACAAGAAAGTGGAAGTTGCTGAATTCGAAAACAAAGAAGTTGCTGAAAGGATCGTGCTGGAGAGCATCGATGGATATAATAAGAAGTTCGGGAATAAATAATTAAATAAAAAGGCCGGGGTTGATATCAATCCCGGCCTTTTTATGCTAAAAATATCTTTTGATGATCCTTAAACTATGTGTTCTTAACCCCGTATCTACATTAATAATACCCTGATTATCAATAGAATCAACCCGCACTTTACCCGATGCATGTATGATCTCATGATCATTGATCAAAATACCTACATGCGTGATACGCCCGTCTGCATTATCAAAGAACGCCAGATCACCTGTATGTACTTCCTGTAAAAAATCTACTGTTTCTCCCTGCGTTGCCTGCTGATAAGCATCCCGCAAAAGTGTTATCCCCAACGTCTTAAATACCGTTTGCGTAAAACCGGAACAATCAGCGCCAAATACTGATTTTCCACCCCAGAGATAAGCCGTATTCAGGAAAAGAAATGCCCTGTCCAGCAACTCATTTTCATCCACCTTTCCGCCATTACCAACACTCTTCAATGTTTCCTCAAATTGTACCGGGATCTTTCCCCACATTGTTACAGGCTTTACCAGGCAGCCATAAGGTACATGCATTGCCTTCCCGTTCAGTTCTACTGTATTGATCCATCCCGCTGTATAATGCGTATAAGGTGCATGAAATAAATCACCCTCAATGATTTCCAGATGATTAAAAGTAGCCCACCCTTCATAATTATCGCACTGACACCTTACCTTTACCCAGCCGTCTGACCCCGTAAGCAGGATTTCTACATTTTCTCCCCATAAAACCTGGGAGATCATTTCGCTTCTATGTGCCGGTTCAGCCCGCAATGGCATAACTGGCACAACAGTAATCGCATATGGCATATTAATTGTCTAAATTAAATCATATATTCAGAGAGAATAATCGAACCTTTTCGATTATTATATGTAAATATAGGTAACACTATGCTTCAGCAGTTAACTAATTTATCGGATAAAGAATTGATTTCCCGGGCAAGAAAACTGAAGGATCAGGAAGCCGAAGGGGTATTACTGGAAAGATACAGCCATCTGCTGGTTGCGATCTCAATGCCTCATCTGAATACGGGTCCGGGTACCACGCCAGAGGAAATGTATACTTCCATCTTACAACGCCTCAGTAATAGCCTGAAAACACAAACAATTCCCAAGGCCAATGAGTGGCTGCATTATACCGTTAAGGCACAGAATGATAAGGCAGACAGGAACATTCCCTTCTTTCCTTCCAGCGAGTCAAGAAATGTACAGCAGGTAGAAAATAAAGTGGAAAAAGCCAGTAATAACCTGCTGGAACAGCAACAGCTTGCCAACCAGATCCAACAGGTATTTAAACAGCTGGAGCAAGAAGAGAAATTTTTCCTGCAGCAGTTTTATATAGAGCAAAAAACATTTGCTGAACTGGCTGCTGCTAAAAAATATACTCTTGAACAGGTTAGGTTGAAACTACAGGGGGCGAAACAGAAAATGGCTTCTTTAATGATGACACAAACAGATGGCAAATAATTTAGTAAACAACGACAAGATATTAAAAGTATTCAGCAACATCCGTTGCCTGAACAGGGATCAGCTGCCCAGATATCTGGATGGCCGTTTAACTGATGTGGAGAAACACCTGGTGGAACAACACCTGGTCGACTGCAATCTGTGTAACGAGGCTTTACATGTACTACAGCAACCTCAATACAGAGAGAAATACCAGTCTCTTTCCGTGAGCATTCAGCAATATATCCGTAACAGTATCAAACAGGTTTCGCATGTACAGAAAGCTGAACGTTATCAGCGGAATGAACAGAAAAAGGAAAGCCTGTTGATCTATTTCTGGGTAGTGGCCGCTATTGCCCTGGCTGCCGGGGGTATTTACCTGGTACAACAGGAAAAGAGGTTCAAAATTCAGTCGCCCAAGCCGCTGGCCAGTGCGGCAGATGTAAAAGCTATTCAGGCTTCCAGCACAGAACCGATTGGTGCTGCAAAACAGGATACAGTAACTGCTGTTCCTGTTCCTGTCCCCACTCCACCTGTTGTAGTGAAAGAGAATGCAGTAAAACCAGTGGTTAAAAAGGATTCGCTGAAAGTGAAGGATACCCTGAAAGTAAAAGTGGCACCTGTTATAAAACCGGTAGTGAAAACAGATTCCGTTGCTAAAAAAGCATCTCCGGCTGTTAAACCACCTGAAGATAAAAAGAGCGACTCAGATGCTAAAAAAGTAGCTGTACCTAAAGATTCTCCTCCTGTAAAAAAAGATCCTCCTCCTGTAAAAAAGGAAGAGCCTAAGGTAGCAGCTAAAGATACTGATGATAAAAAAACGGTGACAAAAGTGACTGCTCCTGTAGAAACAAATAATACCGATGAGTTTTTATATAAAGCAGCGATGGTCTATCATCAGCAGGGCGACCTGAATGAGGCTATTTCCCGCTATAAACACCTTTCTACCAGCAGCAGCCGTTATGGCGAATTAGCACGTTACCAGCTGGCTGTATGCTATCGTAGCAAAGGACAAACAGGCAAAGCACGCCGTATGTTCAAAGAAGTGGTAGGCATGAATGGTAGTATGAAAGATAAAGCACAGGCTGCATTGGATAATCTGTAATAAGACACTTTTTTATAAAAGAGAAGGCTCTCCATTGGGGAGCCTTCTCTTTTTATGGAATTTTACATTTCCTGCATCTATATATTATAAGTTTTTATCTTTATACAGTGAATTATAAAAACAGCAGGGAATTAACAGACGAAGAATTGCTACAGCGGTACAAAACCGATGAAGACAGCAACTGGATTGGCATCCTGTTCGACAGGTATGCCATACTTCTGTTGGGTCTTTGCATGAAGTACCTTAAAAATGAAGAAGACGCAAGGGATGGTGTACAACAGATCTTTTTAAAAGTATTAGCAGAGGTTAACAAACACCAGGTCCTGTTCTTCCGCGCCTGGATTTATATGGTAGCCAAAAACTATTGCCTGATGCAGCTCCGTCACAAGCAACAGGTACGTCAGGAAGAAGTGAATGAAAATCATCTGAACAGCCCCGCCATACCAGACGAGGATAAGACGAAATTCATAGAAAAGGATATCTTGCTGGAGAATATGCAGCAGGCACTGGAACAATTAAATCCTGAACAACGTATATGCGTGAAACTGTTCTACCTGCAAAAAGTATCCTACCAGGATATTGCAGCAAAAACAGGCTACACCCTGTTGCAGGTAAAGAGTTACATCCAGAATGGGAAGCGGAACCTGAAACAGTTATTGAGTAAACACGGGTGAAGAAATTTATTATGGACGACTTTATGAATGAAGAATATAACGACCTGTTCACCACTACACAATGCCCTTCGCAGCAACAGCTGCTGGACTATGTGCAGGGCCGGCTGACACCGGAACAGCAACATGAGGTGGAAATACACCTGGCTGATTGTGAATTGTGCAGTGAGGCCGTAGAGGGATTGGCCACTATCAGACAGAAAGAACAAATCCCCGTATGGTTGCAGCAAATGAGAAATCAGATGTTACGCAAACTACGTTCACGCAAACGCCGCAAAGACCAGGTAGCTTATTACACACAACTGGCCATCATCGTCATTGTGATACTGTTTATTCTACTCGCAGCCTTCTGGGCCTATCATTTTATCACACACAGATCAATATAAAAAAAGGGAACCAGATCGGTTCCCTTTTTTTATATGTGTAATTTATCTTCTTATTTCAAACCTTCCAGCTTCTTCTTAACAACTTCCACTTTATCAGTCTGGTTTTTGATAGCATAGATTTTCTGCAGTGCATACAAACAGCTCTCGTAAGTTTGTTTGTCGCCTGGTTCCAGAGACGCCAGCTTTGAAGTAAAGTTCTCATCCGCTTTCTCAAAGTAAGGAAGTGCGGTATTCATCAGTCCTTCAACTTTAGTCTGCAGATCTTTTGCTTTAGGAGAGTTCTGTAATTTGCTGTCCATGCTGTTCAGCTCTTTATTATAACCTACTGCACGGTTGAAGTATAATGCACCTAACTGGAAGTTAGCAGTAGCATCATCACTTTTCAGTTCAATAGCTTTTTTGTAAGCGTTTTCTGCTTTGGTCATCAAAGCATCATAGTCAGCTGGTTTAGCAATTGTATCATGAGGATTAGCCAGGTTATCTACACGGATACCATAGTCCAATACTGTCTGGAAATCATTTGGATTTTCTGCCACTTTCTTTTCCAGCATGGAGATCAGCTCAGCAGTTTTACCGGTTTTGGAGTAATAGATCATCTCCATATCGTTAAAACGCTTGTCTTTAGGGAACATGATCTTACCATCTTCGATAGCTTTCAGCCAGTTCGCATTATCACCTTTCTCTTCGTAAGCCTGAGCCAGGATTACAAACAGGGCAGGTTCACCTTTAAATTGCAGATCTGCTGCTTTCTTCAGGTAAGTGATGGCATCATCTTTTTTACCAGCCTGACTAGCAGCATAACCGGCATAAAAAGTCATGGAAGTATCTGTAGGAATAGAACCACCCAGATTCTTGCCATTATAAAACTGTGCAATTGTAAATGCTTCGCTGAAGTGAGTGTAAGCTGAATCCCATTTCTGCTCATTCAGGTTACCATAACCGGCATTACCTACTGTAGCATACAGGTTAAACATACGCTGGTTCAGTTCCAGCAGCGCTTCAGGCAGTTTAGGGCTGATTTCAAGCGCCTTTTTATAAGCTTCGAATGCTTCCAGTGCTTCTGCAGAATTTTTATCCTTAGTGGCTAAAGCTTCATACACTTTACCCTTTACATACCAGGTTTTAGCGTCGTTCTTCGTTTTTTCATTTTCGAGTGCGGCCTGGATATCAGCTTTTGCCTTTACCAGATCGTTACTCTTCACTGCATCATCTGCACTGCTTACCTTCGCCTTCTGTGCCATTGCTGCTACGCCCAGACCGCAAAAGATAAAAGAAACCAATAGTTTTTTCATGAGCTCAATTTTTTGTTTGCTATACGTTTGATGTTAGATGTTTCCGTGTTTACTACAGATATAATAAATACAATTAACCAGCGGTTAACCATTAGTTGACATGTATTATTTATTCTGCAGGTTCTTCTTCTGTTGCGGCATCATCTTCACCTGCTTCTTCTGTTTCGTCTTCTTCCAAAGCTTCTTCCCCTTCAGCTAAAGGTTCAGCAACTACAATCCCTTCTTCGCCTTCTGCCAATGCAGCTTCCGGCTCTTCCTGTTCGTCCAGACGTGCTACAGCAGCAATTTCATCGCTCTCGTCCAGTCTTATTAAACGTACCCCCTGTGTGGCCCTGCCCGCTTCGCGGATATCTTTTACCGCCATACGGATAGTAATACCGGATTTACAGGTGATCATCAGGTCATCTTTCTCTGTTACGTCCATCACGGCAATCAGATTACCGGTTTTCTCTGTAACATTGATCGTTTTAACCCCCTTACCACCGCGGTTTGTAATCCTATAGTCTTCTATATCAGTACGTTTACCAAATCCCTTCTCAGACACCACCAGCACGGTTCTTTCGGTGTCCTCCTTATTTACACAAATCATACCAACTACTTCATCCTTATCATTGTCCACTTCGATACCTCTTACACCTATCGCACCACGGCCTGTATCACGAACGGTACTTTCAGGGAAGCGGATCGCACGACCACTCTTAATAGCCATCATGATCTGGCTGTTACCATTGGTCAGTTTAGCTTCCAGTAACTGGTCGCCTTCATTGATAGTGATAGCATTCACACCGTTCTGACGCGGACGGGAGAATTCTTCCAGTAAAGTCTTTTTGATAGTACCATTACTTGTACAAAGGATGATGTAATGGCTGTTGATGAAATCTTTATCGTTCAGATCCTTGATATCGATAATTGCCCTGATCTTATCATCAGTAGGCAGGTTGATCAGATTCTGGATAGCTCTGCCCTTACCACTCTTCTCGCCCTCAGGTATTTCATACACCTTTAACCAGAAACAACGTCCTTTCTCTGTAAAGAACAACATTGTATGGTGAGTAGATGCTACGAACAGATGTTCTATGTAATCTTCGTCGCGTGTTTTACCACCTACAGCACCGCGGCCACCGCGTTTCTGCTGACGGTAATCATAAGCAGAGGTACGTTTGATATAACCCAGGTGAGAGATGGTAATTACCACGTCTTCTTCTGCAATGATATCTTCCATACGCATTTCACTGGCCAGGTACTGGATCTCAGTTCTGCGCTCATCACCAAAACGTTTCTTCACATCTTCCAGCTCATCGCGGATGATTTTGAAACGCAGTGTTTCGTCGGACAATACATCTTTCAGGTAACCTATCAGCTTCATGATCTCGTCATATTCTTCCTTGATCTTATCACGCTCCATACCTGTTAAACGTTGCAGACGCAACTCCAGGATGGCTTTAGACTGGATCTCACTCAGTTCGAACTGGGTCATTAAACCTTCCTTCGCTTCATCCGGTGTACGGGAAGCACGGATCAGTGCAATCACCTGGTCCAGATGATCCAGTGCAATCAGGTAACCCTGTAAGATATGCGCCTTTTCTTCTGCCTTACGCAGATCGAAACGCGTTCTGCGGATCACTACTTCATGACGGAACTCTACGAATTCAGATAACAGGTCTTTCAGGTTCAGTACACGCGGACGTCCTTTTACAAGGGCTACGTTATTGATACCGTAAGAAGTCTGTAACTCTGAATATTTATATAACTGGTTAATGACTACGTTTGCGATAGCTTCTCTTTTCAGATCAATAACCAGGCGCATACCTTCACGGTCACTTTCATCACGTGCTTCTGCAATACCTTCAATGATCTTATCATCTGCCAGCTGAGCTATTTTCTGATGCAGCACCGCCTTGTTGATCTGGTATGGTAACTCATAGATTACCAGACGCTCACGACCGGCTTTCGTAGTTTCCACATTCACCTTACCACGCACTACTACCCTGCCACGACCGGTTTCAAAACCTTGTTTTACACCGTCATAACCATAGATGATACCACCGGTAGGGAAATCCGGTGCCTTCACATGTTTGATCAGTTCTTCTATAGTGATATCCTTGTTCTCAATGTATGCAATGGCACCATCTACCACCTCACTGAGGTTGTGAGGCATAATGTTGGTAGCCATACCTACCGCGATACCGGAAGCTCCATTCACCAAAAGGTTAGGGATCCTTGTAGGTAATACGGTTGGTTCCTGTAAGGTATCGTCAAAGTTCAGGGTAAAATCCACTGTTTCTTTGTCAATATCTTCCAGCATTGCTTCAGCAATACGCTGTAAACGTATCTCTGTATAACGCATCGCAGCCGGAGAGTCACCATCCACAGAACCGAAGTTACCCTGACCGTCAACCAGGATGTAACGCATGGTCCACGGCTGTGCCAGACGCACAATCGTATCGTAGATAGAAGCATCACCGTGAGGGTGGAACTTACCCATTACCTCACCAACGATACGCGCTGATTTCTTGTATGCTTTATTACTGTTGTTGCCCAACTCACTCATCCCAAACAACACCCGGCGGTGTACAGGTTTCAAACCATCCCGTACATCTGGTAGTGCCCTTCCAACGATTACAGACATTGAGTAGTCTATATAAGCAGTTTTCATCTGCTCTTCAATGTTGATCTGGACGATTCTGCCTTCGTTGTGACTTTCCGTATTTTCTGACATTATAATGTTGGTTTACAATTAATTTTGCTGAAAAAACAAATAAGCGCAAATATACCCATTTCAAGCCGTATTCCGGCCTGCTTGACATAAAATGTGAATAAAAAAGGAATTGTCATATAATACAAATACCATATGCAATAGTAACAAAATATGCAGATAGCAAGATTTATCATTAATTTGCATGAACTCCTTTAAGAATTACTTTATATCTTAAAAAACAGAAATATTGCGAAAATAAAATATTGGCAAACATTTTGTTTCTAACCCCGTGAGAATCAAAGTGTCGTAGTCAAAACTTGAAATTTCCCTGAAATTTCGAACATTAGTTACTTGACCGATGTTAAATCCCTGTTCCGAAACTATACTAAACTAAAGATGAACAAAGTATTATGAAGCACATTCTATTGTTTGGTGCCGGAAAATCGGCCACTTGCCTCATAGATTATCTGCTGGTGAATGCTCCCCGGCAGAAATGGCATGTGACTGTTGCGGATCATGATCTCATGCTGATCAAATCTAAAACCGGTAAATCATACTATGTTACACCTGCAGCCATCGATATCAAGGACCAGGCTGCAAGACAAAAACTGGTACAGGAAACGGATCTGGTCATTTCCCTGTTGCCCCCCACGTTGCACATTTTTGTAGCAAAAGACTGCCTGCAGTTCGGCAAAAATCTGCTCACCGCCTCCTACATCGATCCGGAGGTGCAAAAGCTGGAAAAGGAAATCGAAAAAGCCGGTCTGCTATTCATGTATGAAATGGGTCTGGACCCCGGTATAGATCACATGAGTGCCATGAAACTCATCCACTCTATCGAAAAGAAAGGCGGACAAATCTCTGCCTTCAGGTCTTATTGCGGCGGATTAATCTCCCCCGAAAGCAATGACAACCCATGGCAATATAAAATATCCTGGAACGCACGCAACGTGGTAACCGCCGGCAGCTCCGGTGCTACCTACCGCGAAAAAGGGAAAGTAAAGGAAATCCCTTACGAGCACCTGTTCGACCAGACTAAAACCATTCATATTCCCAGCCTGGGCAAACTGGCTTATTACCCCAACCGGGATTCCCTGGGTTATATGAGCGCTTATAAACTGGAAGAAATCCCTACGTTTATGCGTGCTACTTTACGCTACCCCGACTTCTGCGAAGGGTGGAGTACTTTGGTAAAACTGGGATTAACAGATGATAAGGAAAAAGTACAGACAAATGAGCTCACCTACTTTAAGTGGGCCAGTCAGCATATGAAAATTGATAAGCAACTGAGTAATGAAGAGAACATTGCCAATCACCTGGGCATCAGTGCTAAATCTAAAATCATCCGCCAGCTGAAATACCTGGGACTTCTAAATGGAGAAGAGATCAACCTGGGCGAACAAACAAACGCCAGTGTATTGCAGAACATCGTTGAATCACGCCTCAGTATGGAACAGGCAGATAAAGATATGATCGTGATGATGCATGAGATCGAGTTTGAACGTAGAGGCATGACTACCAAACTGCACAGCTTCATGATCGCTCAGGGAGAAGATAATATGCGTACCGCCATGGCTAAAACAGTAGGATTACCATTAGGTATCATGGCCAAATTGCTGTTACAGGATAAATTCAATTTAACCGGCTTACACATTCCTATCTTACCAGACATTTATAATCCAATCCTGAAAGAACTGGAAGATTATAATATCCGTTTTGAAGAGAGCTTTGAATAAAAGGATTGACCCCAAAGCTCCTTTACGGAGCTTTAGGTCATCTTATTTAAATGCTGCCAACGCCTGCCTGAAGTCAATCATACCTTCAGTTGCAGGCTTTTCTATGAGATGAAGGCTCGCACGTGGCGTTACATCCGGCAGCCTTTTGTCTATCACAAATACCGGCACCTGCGGATTTACATAATCCAGCAATCCTGCCGCCGGATACACTACCAGCGAAGTTCCTATTACAGCAAAAATATCTGCTGTTGATACCAGGTCTGCGGCTTCAATAATCTTATGTACCGTCTCCCCAAACCATACAATGTCCGGCCTTAACTGCCCGCCATCTACAGCTACATCACCCAATACGATATCCTTTTCTATTGCATAACTACGCGTTTCATCCAGCACACTGCGCATCTTCAGGATCTCTCCATGCAGATGTAATACTTTTTTAGACCCCGCCCGCTCATGCAGATCATCTATATTCTGTGTGATAATCTCTACGTCAAATGTATCCTGCAACTCTGCCAGTCCAATATGCGCGGCATTCGGTTTTGCTGCCATCACATCTTTTCTGCGCAGGTTGTAAAAGTCCAGTACCAGCTTTGGATCTGCCTTCCAGCCATCCGGTGAGGCTACTTTATACACATCATGCCCTTCCCATAATCCGTCACTGTCGCGGAATGTTTTTAATCCGCTCTCCGCGCTGATACCAGCGCCAGTCAGCACTACCAACCTTGTTTTCATCTTTTTTGTATTATAATTTATAAGTACAAGATACGTTTTTTAGCTTTTAGCTTAACTTTACAGCGATTAAATAACAGCCTCTTGAAGATCATTTATACGCTTGCTGCGTTGTTACTGATACAGTTACATGCCAATGCGCAGTCAGATACCACACGCCTATACGCCGCCGACAGTATACCAAAAATACGGGCATCAGATTCCGTGATCCTGTACCGGATTAACGGCACTTATCTGCATAGTTTATGGAGCGACCTGAAATATGAAGTATCCCGCCCTGCTCACTGGCATGGTAAAGATTTTACACGACTGGGAATAGTGGTAGGTGGAGCCGGCTTGTTAGCCGCTTCTGATTACAGCATTAAACAGGTATTTATACATAACTCAGGGAATTTCTGGACCAGCGTTACCAACCAGATAGAACCCTTCGGTAACGCCTATTCACCATACCTGATAGGTGGTATGTACCTGGTGGGGGTTATTGCACACGACAGAAAACTGGAAAGTGCGTCACTGATGACAGCCAAATCCGTACTGATCTCTACCCTCATCTATGTAACAGCTAAATCTGTAATTCGCCGCGGACGGCCTACTTATGGCAATGATCCCTTTAGTTTCGATCCTGCTTTTTCAATGAATAAAACACACACCTCCTTCCCTTCCGGACATATGCTCACTGTAACTACAGTGGCTACTTCTCTGGCTGAATTATATGGAAAAGACCATCCCTGGGTGCCATGGGTGGCTTATAGCATAGCAGGAATGACAGGCGTTACCCGTTTATACCAGAACAGACACTGGAGCAGTGATGTATGGGTAGGTGCTTCCCTGGGGTATTTTGTGACTAAAAGCGTGTTCCGTCATCACAGAGATCAGGAACATAAAAAAGCGCTGAAAGCAATGGCCGCAGCAATGTAATTATTTCATACCTCCCATCTCTAATATCGTCTGATATTCTTCAGGCGTAATAGCACAAACGGATAAACGTCCCTGGCGTATAAGAGAAAGATTAGCCAAACGTTTTTCCGCTTTCATCTGCGCCAGTGTAACAGGCACTTTCAAGGGTTTCACCGGCTGAAGGTCCACCACTACCCAGTTAGGATCTGGTGTTGTAGGGTCCTGATAATGTGCTTTCGCTACTTTGGCAATCCCTACTATTTCCATCCCCTCATTACTGTGATAAAACAGTACCTGGTCACCTTTGGCCATTTCTCTCAGGTTGTTGCGTGCCTGGTAATTGCGCACACCATCCCAGAAAGTCTTGCCATCTTTTACAAATTGGTCCCAGGAATATTTAAAAGGTTCTGATTTAACAAGCCAGTAGTTCATTGTCCAATAATTTTTAAAGAGATGTTACCAGCCGCTGGCCAGTACATCTGCGATATGCATTGTTTTAATATTCAGATTGTGCTTACGGATATAGCCATCCAGGTGCATCAGGCAGGAAAGATCTGTAGAGATGAGATAATCAGCACCGCTGGCCACTGCATTATCCACCTTCTGCTCTCCCATACCAATAGAGATGGGTTCATACTTAACGGCAAAGGTACCGCCAAAGCCGCAACACACCTCACAATCGTTCATCTCCTGCAGTTCCAGGCCCTTCACTTTAGATAACAACTGACGGGGCCCTTCCTTGATATTGCATTCACGCAAAGCGCCACAGGCATCATGATAGGTAGCTATGCCATTAAGGGAGGCACCGATATCAGATACATGCAACACATCCGTTAAAAACTCTGTGAATTCGTAGAGGTTCTTACGCAGGAGCTTCACCTCGTTATGTACCGCAGAATTGTCGAATAACTTACCGTAGTAATTCCGTACAAAACCAGTACAGGACCCGCTGGGAGCCACTATATAATCGAACGTATGAAAGTCTTTTACAAACTTGGTAGCCACTGCACGCGACTCGTCCCAATACCCTGCATTAAAAGCGGGTTGTCCGCAACAGGTCTGGTTGGTGTTATAACTAACATTACACCCCAGTTTCTCCAGCACCTTCACCATATTGAAGCCCGTTTCAGGGAACAGCTGATCTACAAAACAAGGAATAAAAAGCTGTACGTTCATTGAGTTAGTCTTTAATTAGATTGCTGCAACCTGTGCAAGAAGTATGCTACATTCCGCTGCGACTTATAATGCACGCAGCATACTAATCATTTTGAGCGCCGTAATTGCGGCTTCTTCCCCTTTGTGGCCGTGGACCCCACCAATCCTTTCTTCGGCCTGTTGCATATTCTCTACTGTCAGTAAACCGAAGATGGTAGGTACCGGCAAATCTACATTCAGTTGCATAATGCCCTGCGTTACGCCCTGGCATACGTAATCAAAATGCGGAGTATCTCCGCGGATCACGCATCCGAAAGCTATAATAGCGCCTGGCTGTTTGCCTGTATTCTGTGTACGTTCCCAATATTGTTTGCAGGCAAAAGGTAACTCGAAAGCACCCGGTACCTTTATTTTGGTCACTTTAGATACGTTATACTGGGCAAGCGATCTTTCACAACCGGCTACCAGCTCATTAATAACGGTATCATTCCATTCGGTATACACTATAACAATACTGGCATCCTCTATATTGAGAATGCCAGTATCGTTCAATAAACTTTGATTATGTATTGACATGATTCAGCTATGATCAATCATCCTTAATTCCTCACTTCTCCCAAACGTGCCAGGTATTTATCCATTTCGCGGCCTTCGTTTGTTTGCGGATACTTAGTGCGGATTTCTTTGTACAGTTCAACAGCATCTGCTGATTTACCTGCTTTTTCCAGCGCCATACCTGCACGGAACAAATATACAGGAGCAGTCAGTTCATTATCACTGTAATGACCTGCTTTCTTGTAATAATCGATACCATCGCTGGTTTTACCCAGTTCCATGTAAGCATCACCTGCTAAACCGTAAGCCATTGCCTGTACGATCTGGTCTCCTCCGCTGAAAGAAGTCAGTAAATCTGCTCCTTTCTGGAATTCACCCAGTTTTACATAACAAACACCTGCGTAATATTTAGACAGCTGACCAGTTTTGGTGCTGCTGTATTTATCCAGTACCTGTATAAAACCGTAATTATTTCCGTCACCATTCAGTGCCAGTTTAAAAGAATCCTGTTCGAAATACTGCTGAGCATGGAAAACCATGTCCTGCGCTTTTTTCTCATTAGGAGCTTTTATGAACTTGTTGTAGGCAAACGTACCGCCTATTACCACTACGATTACCAGCAGGGCAATATTGATGACGTTTTTGTTCTTGTAATAGAAGTCTTCCGCCTTATGTACAGAATCTTGCAGTTGGAAGTCCTTCGTTACAGGAGCATCAGCGGCTTTATGTGTTGTTTCGGTCATTGTAATTGTGAGCGTTAAATTGTTATTTCTTATTAAGGTACAGGTTCCGGCTTTGGCCGTTGCCCGCAAATATAAAAAAGGTTAGCGAATCTTCCGCCGTTCTGAACGGACAGGACCGCTAACCTTTAAATATTATTAATCAACAATGAAAGGATAATCCTCCTGGGTATACACATCTTTCAGCAGCTCATCGTCAGAAGGCCATGGGGACTCTTCCGCGAACTCTACGCAATGATCTACCTGTTGTTTTACCTTTTCATTGATAGCTTCAATTTCCTGTTCTGTCGCCCATTTGTTCTTCTGTATCGTCTTCAGTACCTGGTTGATCGGATCTTTTTCCTTGTAATCTTCCACTTCTTCCTTGGTACGGTACTTCGCAGGATCACTCATAGAGTGACCACGGTAGCGGTAAGTTTTGATTTCCAGTAAGGTAGGACCTTCACCTGCTCTCGCACGCTTAACAGCCCTGTCAACACCTTCATGTACCGCTTCAGCGCTCATACCATCGATTGTATCGCTTGGCATATCGTAAGCGTTACTTAATTTATAGATGTCAAGTACGTTGGAAGTACGTTCTACTGAAGTACCCATCGCGTACATGTTGTTCTCACATATAAATATTACAGGCAGTTTCCACAGCATAGCCATGTTAAATGTCTCATGCAACATACCCTGACGGGCAGCTCCATCGCCGAAGAAGCAAAGCGCCACGTTATCAGTGCCTTTGTACTGCTCAGCAAAAGCCAAACCTGCACCGGTACCGATCTGTGCGCCTACAATACCATGACCGCCAAAGAAGTTATGCTCCAGAGAGAAAAAGTGCATACTACCACCCTTACCCTTAGAACATCCTGTAGCTTTACCGTACAACTCCGCCATACAAGCGTCAGGAGACATTCCCTTTGCAATGGCCAGCGCGTGATCACGGTAGGCTGTGATGAATTTATCTTCAGGTTTTGTTGCTGTCATTGCGCCCGCTGCTATCGCTTCCTGTCCTATGTACAGGTGGCAAAAACCACGGATCTTCTGCATTCCATACAATTGGCCGGCTTTTTCTTCAAAGCGGCGCAGCAAGACCATCAATTCATACCAGTACAAATACGTCTCTTTGGTGAATTTCGTCTTTACGTCTGTTTTTGTAGCCACTGTTTCTTAATTTGTCCGCAAATATAACAGGAAAATCCTAAAAACTAAATACTTTGCAACTTTGCAACATTAGCAGACCACTATTATATGTAACAAAAGGCCACCAGAGCCGGCCTTTTCCTATATTATGCCTGTTCGCAATATGCTTATTTTTAATTCATAACTGCTAATCCGTACGATAATTTGCTGTTGCTCAGAAAGATATCACTTGTCCAGTTCAAAAATTACACCGGGGAAACCTTCGGATTCAACAAACGTATAGTAGGCATTACCGGACGCAACGGCTCCGGTAAAACAAATCTGCTCGATGCCATATATTACCTCTGCTTCACCAAAAGCTACTTTACCAGCAGTGAAGCCCAGAACACCCAGTACCTCACCAACGGCTTCCGCCTGGAAGGTATCCTGGACAAAGACGACCACGAAAACAGGATCGTATGTACCCTCAAAGACGGCAAGAAGGATATTGCCCTCAATGATGAGCACTACGAACGTTTCTCCCAGCATATCGGCAAATTCCCGGCTGTAATGATTGCCCCCGATGATGCCGAAATTATCCTTGGAGGCAGTGAAGAACGCCGCAAATGGCTGGATGCCCTGCTCTGCCAGCTCCATCCCGGCTACCTGGAACATTTAATTACCTACCAGAAAATACTGCTGCAACGAAACAGCCTCCTTAAAACCATTGCTTCCCAGGGTCGCAGTCAGGATGCCCTGCTGGATGTATTCGACGAGCAGTTGGTTCAACATGGCACTCCCGTGTTTGAATGGCGCCGCTCTTTCCTGCCCGCATTTATTCAGCAGGTACAAAAACTCTACGACTACTTAGCGGGTCATCACGAAGTAGTGAGTATTCAGTATCAGTGTGGCCTGCACGAACAATCTTTTGCGCAGTTATTAAAAGCCAACCGCTATAAAGATCATATGATGCAAAGAACTACCGGCGGTATCCACCGGGATGATCTTTTATTTCTTTTAGATGATCATGCAATGAAGTCAAGTGCTTCACAGGGACAACGCAAAAGTTTTCTCTTTGCACTCAAACTGGCACAATATGAAGTGATTAAAGAATATAAAAAGTTCCCACCCTTGCTGCTACTGGATGATGTATTCGAAAAGCTTGACCAGGACAGGGTTTCAAGGCTGATAAACCTTGTAAGTGGCCCTGTGTACGGACAAGTATTCATTACAGATACACATGCTGTAAGATTACTCGATGCTTTTAAAGAAAATCAGGAGAGTTTTCAATTGGTGGAGATGAGGTAGTCAGGGATTCCGTATCTTTACGGCATGCGACACGGAATTACATCAATGGGAGACGCTCTGAAAGAATTCATGGATAAGAGCAGGATGAAACCAAGGCTTACTGAAGTAAGAATTCAGGAGAACTGGGAACAAATGATGGGTAAAACTATTTCGCGTTATACTGAAAGTATTCAGTTGATAGATGGTAAATTAATGATCACTACCACTGTTGCCCCCCTCAAACAGGAATTAAATTATTCCAAAGATAAAATCATCAAACTGGTGAATGAAATGCTGGGCGAAAGATTAGTCCGCGAAGTCATTATCCGTTAACGGCAAAAACATTAGCAGCTTTTGCTAATGTTCTCACCTCCTTTAATTCTTTGCTAATTGCCGGACCAGCTGATTGATATCCGATATCTTCAGACTTGTTCGTAAATCCAGGATCACAAAATCATGTGCGTCCTGTACCAGCACTATCAGGTCCCCTACATTATCTTCATTCCCCTTGTTCAGTAAATGAACAATACTCCCTTCATGCCTTACTTCTACTAACGGTTCGAATTTATATCTGTCTATCAGTCGCTGTTTCAATCGTTGTATAGAAGCTGTTTCTACGGTAGAATCAGGACCGGTACCAGAGATGGCATACAACTTCATCCGGTGTACACTGGAAAACAGGCGCTTAAATGGTATCCCGTCTTCTTCCATCAGGTTGGCAGGAATAAACAGGTTGGCAAACTTCATCGTTAAACGTCCCAATCCTATTTTGAATGTCTCTGCATGTTGTCCGCGTTTATGCTCATGATAAAACTGACGCAGACATTTTCTTTGTCCCATTGCCGGACCCGCTGCCAGAAAAAACAGGACTAAGATGATTGAACAGTATCTCATTTCTTTAATTTTTTCAGCTTATCAAATCCATCTATATTCATTCCTCCGGCTATCTCACTGATCTCTGCCAGATCGATATCTCCTACCAGGCTCATGGCCATAAATTCACTTGGACTACCTATCAGCATAATCAGCTCCGCAATATTTCCTTTTGCGTTTTCTTTTACCAGAAAACGAAGGTCCTCTTTACCATCCCGCACCGTCATCAGTTCTTCATAATCTTTGGTAAGCAAAGAAGATGCTTCTTTAAACAAACTGGTACCGTTGGAGTTTTCTTTTGCAAGAATTTTTAGTCCCTTGATTTTCTTAATGACTTTCATAAAATTCTGACCGTCTTCACTGTTTGCATCCAGCTTGGTAAACATGCTGAACATCTTAGGTGTAACACTGATCAGTGTAAAGGATTGATCGTCTTCATACTTGGAGAAAAAGCGATCAATAGTACTCCCCTGTTGGGCAAAGAGCGGCGTACCGGCTATCACCAGTAACAACGCAAGTAACAAGCGTTTCATGTTCTTAGTTTTATTATTAGATTTTAGAATGGCCGTTATTAATCCGCTTTGATCTTTTCCGTTGCCTCATTGAAATAAGACAGCTTCTGCACTTTCGTTGTTCCCTTGTTCAGGTTCTTCGCCAGCAGTTGCAATGCTTTTTGCGTCGCTGCAAATGCTTTCTGCGGATCATCATAAGTATCCTTCTCTGCCAGCACTATATCCATACGATGCTGCTTCAATTGGAACTGCCTTGCTGCATATCCCAACCCTACGGCTATCAGAAATATAGCGGCATACTTCATCCAGTGGTCCAGCGGACGCACCTTTATAACCAGGGGTAATTCCAGTTCCGGTAAAACCGGTAGTTCCCTGTTTGCTTCTTCATTGAAATACCGGAACATGGGCTGCGCTTCCAGCAGATCAGCTGGCAGATCGGAATGCTCCACAGCAAAGAAACTGCGTAACAATGCCTCATCTTCCAGGGAAGATTCACCTTCCCAGTACCGTTCCAGTAACTCTCTGACCTTATTGTACTCCATACACATGCAGTTTTTGTAATTTTTCACGTACCGCCTTTCTTGCGCGGTGCAGGTTCACTTTTACTTCACTCAATTCTATTACCAGAATCTCTGCTATCTCCTGGTAAGTATATCCGTCAATATCGCGTAATTGTATAATAGTACGGTATTTTTCCGGTAGCTCCGCAATCGTCGTATGCACCCTGTTCATTACGTCCTGACGCTCAGTGGCCATATGAGGACTGGGCTGATGCACAGCTGCCACCTCCCCTGCCTTGTCCAGGTTTTCCGAACGCCGGTATTTCTTCGACTTCATACGGTCCAGCGACAAATTACGCACAATCCGCATACACCAGGCTTCCATATTCTCCAATTCCGCCATCCGCTCCTGCTGTTGCCAGACTTTCATCATTACATCCTGTGTGATATCATGGGCATCTTCTTCGTTACCCAACAGGTGGTAAGCGAAGCGGTAAAGCTTTTGCCTGATCGGTACTACCTGGGAAAGAAACCTTGATAACGACATATTACTTACAGGACATTTATACAGGGAAGACGACCCATTATCTGGTTTGTTACAAAAAAAGAAAACTTTTTTCTGAGAAGAGGATCAGAGCTTGATACGGGGATCTACAATAGTATACAACAAATCTGCCAGCAGGTTGATAATCACAAAGATACCTGCCGTAAACAACACAGATCCCATCAACACGGGGAAGTCAAATTTTTCCAGGGCATCTACCGTCACCTTACCTATGCCCTTCCAGCCAAAAATATATTCTACAAAAAATGCCCCTGCCAGCAGCTCTGCAAACCAGCCGGTAATGGCCGTAATAACCGGGTTCAGGGCATTCCGCAAGGCATGCCTGAATAAAACGACCCTTTGGGGCAACCCCTTCGCATAGGCCGTACGGATATAATCCTGGTGTAATACATCCAGCATTGAACTGCGCGTAAGCTGTACAATGATAGCCAATGGCCTTATACCCAGCGTAATAGCTGGTAACACCAGGTTAGAAAGATTAAGGGTACGCCCGGCAAAAGCATCCGTTTCAAACAGGCTGCCGGTCATGTGCAACCCCGTATAATCACTTAATACAAAACCAAACAGATAAGCCAGCACAATACCCATAAAAAAAGAAGGGGCAGAAATACCCACCACACTGGCAAAAACAGCGCCCGTATCCATCCAGGTATTCTGCTTCACTGCCGACAATACCCCTAATGCGATCCCCGCCACAGTGGCAAACAGCATAGCGGCTATTGCCAGCACCAGCGTACCGGGAAGCGCCTCTGTCAGGATTTCCCACACATCCTTTTTCCCCTGATAGGAGCGACGCAGATAAGGCGTTTTCAACACTATAATCTTATCCGTACCCACATGTAAAAGCGTAAAATAATGCAACATGCCTTCCGCCTCCTGTTGTGTATGTATACTCACAGGCGAAAGGTCATTCAGGTATAATAAAAACTGTAAAGGAATGGGCTTGTCCAGATGCAACTCCCGCCGTACATTCTCCAGGGAGGTGACGTCGGCCCGTTGTCCCAGTGTTAAACGTGCCGGATCTCCGGGCAATACGTTAAACAGGAAAAACACCAGCATCACCACCCCCAGTAAAACGAGTAAACCATAACTGAGTTTACGCAGCAGGAATCTGAACATATTTTATGGTATATCGTTGTAGTGCCACTTGCCCTTAACTGTACCTTTCTCCAGTAATATCAGGCAGGGATTGCTTCTTCCGGCTGTTTTGATGGCCGTACCATCCATTTGCACAAAAGGAAACTCTATGCCATGTTCTTTGGAGAAAGCTGCAATATCTTCTTTGGAAGAGGCAGTCACTCCATATATATAAATCTTACCTTCTTTAAATTGCTGTTGTAACGCCTGCATTTTTTTATCCCAGCCACTTCCAGCCTTCTTTACATTCTGCACCAGGAACAGGTACACCGGCTGCGCTTCAGATAAAATAGCCTGCGTCTGGTTCACCCCATCCATATCTGTAAGGATAAAATCCTTTACTGGTGGTTCCCCGCTGCCTTCTTTAATCAGTTTATCCTTACGGTCTACAAATACCCAGGTACTGTCTGACCATGGATAATTATCCGCCGTAAACTCTTTCTCTTTACCATCCTTCTTATATATCAGCACTGTTTCAAATACATCCGGAGTAGCTCCTGCAGGCAGCTTCATCTTCTCAGGAATATTATTCCCTATTTTATAACCCAGGCAATCCACAATCGGCAGATGCTCCAGTGTATACCACTGCAAACCCAGAGAACCTACCAGGCCCACTATCATCAATGCATTGGTAGGCTTCTCTCCCCATACCGGCTGTATGCGTTTACGATAGATGAAAATCACCAGTATCATTACAAACAACGCCACATCCTTCCAGAAGGTTTCTGTTGCGGATAATTTGATACAGTCGCCAAAACAACCACATTCCCGGATCGTTCCGCTGAACAGGGCATAAGCCGTTAAGAAAGTAAATAAACTGATCAGTAATAATAACAGTACAGAGAAGATCCGCATCCGGTATCCCAGCAGCACAGCCACACCGGCTACTATTTCAAATGTATTCATGGTAACTGAATACACCAGCGAAAAGGGCGACAGAAATGTCAGATGTAACACTTCAAAAAACTCGTCCATTTTGTAACTGAGGCCCAGCGGATCATTTGCCTTTATCAGACCTGAAAATATAAACAATACACCTACGAGAATTCTTAATAGGTTTAGGAGCAATTTCATGGATAACCTTTTTTAGAGCATTAATATACTTACCGGTACATCAACACATTATTCTATTTTTGTCTGGCAAAATAATCAATAAAAAGCAAACGGATAAATGGAAAGGAAGAATGGTACGATTAACTGCCGCGGCACAGCACTCGATCTGACAACACCCGTGATCATGGGTATTATCAACATCACAGATGATTCCTTTTATGCCGGCGGTCGTTCTCAACACCTGGACCAGGTACTGGAAAAAGCTGCTGTACACCTCAGGGAAGGTGCACAGATACTGGATATTGGTGCACAGAGTACCCGCCCGGGTGCAGTGGATGTAGGTGCACAGGTTGAACTGGAAAGACTGCTCCCTGCCGTTGAAACACTGGTAAAATACTATCCGCAGGTCATCATCTCCATTGATACCTACTATGCTTCCGTAGCAGAACAAACCATAAAAGCAGGCGCTGCCATCATCAACGATATCAGTGCCGGAGACATGGACCCCGATATGCTGGCTACCGCAGGAAAACTACAGGTGCCTTACATCGCCATGCACATGCAGGGTACCCCGGATAAAATGCAGCAAAACCCTCAGTATACAGATGTGGTACAGGATGTACTGGACTACTTCATCCATAAAAAAGCACAATGCCTGGCGGCCGGTATTAACGACGTCATCATTGATCCCGGCTTTGGCTTTGGTAAAACCATCTCGCATAATTACGCCCTGCTGAAAAAACTGTCTGTGTTTCATATGCTCGACTGCCCCCTGCTGGTTGGCATCTCCCGCAAATCCATGATTTATAAATTATTGGACAGTACACCTGCTGATGCACTCAATGGTACTACCGTATTAAACACCCTCGCATTACAACAGGGAGCCGCTATATTAAGGGTACATGATGTAAAAGCTGCTGCTGAAGTTATCAGGATAACAGAGTATATGCAAAAGGTTTAGTATTCATTGTAATTAGCTATTTTTACTATCTATGCAGGAATTCTTTCATTTATACGGTTATCGTTTCAATTGGCTCAATATCCTGGACCTGACGATTGTTATTATACTGGTGATACAATTGTACCGCCTGTTAAAAGGCAGCCTTGCCTTTAATATTTTCGTTGGATTACTGATGATATACCTGGTGTATTTCATTGTAGAGAGGCTGCGTATGCCTATTCTCACCACTATCTTACAGAGTTTTATCAATGTTGGATTAATCGCTATCATCATCATCTTCCAGCCGGAAATACGTAAATTTCTGCTGGTACTGGGTAAAAAAGCCCCACTGAGTAAAGACAGTTTTTTCACCAAACTCTTTCTCCCCGATAAGTTTAAAAGTTATAAGGAAGAAGAGAATATTATCAATGAGGTAATCACTGCCGTAGGACGTATGGCGGGTTCCCGCACAGGCGCGCTGATGGTGATTGCCAATACCTACCGTGTAAAATTTGATACCGCTTCCAGCATCTTACTGGATAGTAATATCAATGCAAAACTGCTTGAAAGCATTTTCGCAAAAGCCAGTCCTTTACATGATGGTGCATTGATCATTGTAGGTAATAAAATACTGGCTGCCAAAGTAATATTACCGGTATCAGAAAACCCGGACCTTCCTCACCGTATAGGATTGCGTCACCGCTCTGCAGTAGGTATTACAGAACATAGTGATAACATTGCGATTATAGTTTCTGAAGAGAGAGGAACGATTTCATATGCACAGGATGGAAAACTCGTACAGGACATATCGCTGGAAGAACTGAAAGTGAAAATGTACGAAGTATTAGTAGACGGATGATAATCATACATAACAAAAAGCCCCCCTGGAATAATTCCAGGGGGGCTTTTTTATAATTTTAATTAGTGACCTGCAGGAGGCGCCATGTTAGGCAATGAAGTTGCAGGAGCAACAGCACCAGCCTTAACATCAACCAGCTGTACATCAAACACTAATACAGAGTTTGATGGAATTGCCGGAGGACTGCCCTGTAAACCGTAAGCTAAGCCAGAAGGAATTAACAATGTAGCTTTGCTTCCTTTTTTCAGGGAACCAATACCAGCATCCCAGCCTTTGATTACGAAACCACGACCGATAGGGAATTTAATTGGTTCCAGTTTCATACCTGGTCTTAATGTAGAATCCAGGCTGGAATCAAATACCTTACCATCCAGTGTTTTACCAGTGTAATGTACGTATACGGTATCACCTGCTTTAGGTAATTCACCGCTACCTTCCTGACTAACAGCAACATATACGCCTTCTGGTGTAGGTGTAGCTTTCAGGCTGTTTTTATCCAGGAATGCTTTGATTTCTTTTTCGTCAGCAGCTTTCTGAGATGCAGCAGAGAATTTGTTCACTACAGCAAAAGTAACTTTCAGCTTATCGCCTTTTTTACCAAATGGCAGGTGCTGTGGTAAAGAGTCGATAGGAATGAAGAAAGTAGCGCTATCACCTTCGTGCAGCTGAGCCAGACCTTCCATCAGGTCATACTTTTCTTTTGGTGCTGTAAGGATTACAGGTACGGGTTTACCAACGATCTTACGGGATTCGCCTAACAGGGAATCGTTCAGGCGCTGGCTAACGTTCATCAGGACGGTATCACCCAGCTTTAGCTGCGCACCGCTGCCTGACTTATGAACGATATATTCCACGCCACCAGGAGTTTTTTTCACTCCGGTACCGCAGCTGGCCATAAACAGGCCTAAGGCTGCAACAACTAAAAACTGATTGTTCTTTTTCATTTTACTGTATTAGTAGGATTGTAATGACTATTGTAGTATTTCCTCGTTTTCCTGAATGGCGCTGATAAAACGCTGAACCGTCTTTTCCAGTGAATCAGCGCTATGTCCGCCGGCTGCATGGAAATGACCGCCTCCATCAAAATACTTACGCGCAAAGGTGTTAACATCTACATCTCCCTTGGAACGGAAAGAGAGCTTCACTTCCTGGTGACGGTCGATGATCAGCGCTGCCAGCTTGATACCCTGTATAGATAACAGGTAGTTCACCACTCCCTCTGTATCTCCGGTTTGCAGGTCAAAACGCTTCAGGTCTGTATACGGAATGGCTATCAGGGCAGTATTATACTCATAATACACTTCCATACGGTTCAGCAGGCTATGCCCCAGGAAACGCAGACGGTTCTCCAGGAAGTTGTCGTAAATAGCCTGATGAATGATCTCATGTTTCAGTCCACGGTCAAACAGGTCTGCCACCATACGGTGTACCCTGGCTGAAGTAGAGGCAAAACGGAAAGATCCGGTATCAGTCATGGTACCAGCATAAATACATTGTGCCATGTCCTCGTTGATGTA
The DNA here is from genome assembly GCF_900110995.1 of Chitinophaga sp. YR573. Taxonomy (GTDB): domain Bacteria; phylum Bacteroidota; class Bacteroidia; order Chitinophagales; family Chitinophagaceae; genus Chitinophaga. The sequence goes on along the minus strand of NZ_FOJF01000002.1, from coordinate 928,022 downwards.
TTTCTCATCACCCAGCAGGTAAATCGTCTCATATACCAGCTGTGCCGTGGAAGAAGCCGTAGTATCGCTCACACCATAGTCAAAGTCGGGCTGAGGTTCCAGGTGATGGTCTATCAGTATTTTAATACAGGATAACGCCGCCAGGTATGGTTCCATACCTTTTGTGCGGTACAACGCATTAAAGTCAAGGCAAAACAGTAATTCAATCCCTTCCAGCGCCTTTAACGCCTTATCCTGGGCAGATTCAAAATCCAGTACCTCCTTTGCCCCCGGCATCCATTCCAGGAATTCGGGAAAGTTGGTTGGAGAAATAACAGTTACGTCGTGCCCTTTCTGCTTCAAATAGTGGAACAAGGCCAGTGAAGAACCCATTGCATCCGCATCAGGTTTCTGATGCATAGTAATGACTACTTTTTTAGGGCTTTCCAGCAACGGCTTGATTTCCTCGATCCTCTTCATGCTTTAAGTATGCAGATTGCTGCTATTATTTATATTAGTAATAAAATGTAACTGTTTTTACCGAAAAATGAAGTGCGAAGTTCTCTAATTAGCACAGAATTTCAAAATTTTTACCCTGGGGATTTGGATAATAACACTTAATAGTGCTTAATCAGCTCCTTTTCAGGCTTTTTTTTTCGTCTCTATACAAATTCTGGTTACATTTGCGGCCAAAATCAGGTAATTAGGAATTCTAAATTATATGGCGACTAACAGAACTTTTACGATGATTAAGCCAGATGCCGTTGAAAACGGGCATATTGGTGGTATTCTGGACAAAATAAACGCAGCGGGCTTCCGTATCGTAGCGATGAAAATGACCAGGCTCTCTACCCAGAAAGCTGGCGAATTCTACGCAGTACACAGCGAAAGACCTTTCTACGGCGAACTGGTTGAATTCATGAGCAGTGGTCACATCGTGGCTGCTATCCTGGAAAAAACCAATGCAGTGGAAGATTTCCGCAAACTGATCGGTGCTACCAACCCGGCTAACGCTGAAGAAGGTACTATCCGCAAGCTGTACGCAGAATCTATCGGCCGTAACGCGGTTCATGGTTCCGATTCTGACGAAAACGCTGAAATTGAAGGCAATTTCTTCTTCTCCGGTCTGGAAAAGTTCTAATTCCAGGTTGAACATTATAAAAAAGAGGGTGTATCTGGTCTGATACACCCTCTTTTTAATTTATCTTACCGCTCATGTGGGATATATACCTCAAAGGATTCAAAGCATACCTGCAGCTGGAACGCTCTCTTTCCGCCAATTCTATCGAGGCTTACCTGCGGGATGTAGAGAAACTGGCTCAATACCTGCTGTCTGCCGGTCATAAATTACCACCGGACCAGGTCGTTCTCTCCCACCTTCAGGACTTCGTACAATCCATCGCTACCCTGGGTATGACCGCCACCTCACAGGCCAGGATCATCTCCGGTATCAAAGCCTTCTATAAATACCTGCTGCTGGAAGATATCATTAAGATAGATCCTACCCAATTGCTGGAAGCTCCCAAAACACGACGCCAGCTCCCCGACGTACTCACCTTTGATGAAATAGAACGCATCATCGCCAAAGTAAAAGCAGGTACTCCGGAAGGTCAGCGTAACCGCGCTATTTTAGAAACCATGTACAGCTGCGGACTACGCGTAAGTGAAGTCACCAGTCTCAAAATATCACAGCTTCATTTTGATGCAGGCTTTATACGCATAGTAGGAAAAGGAGATAAAGAAAGATTGATCCCCATCGGAAGGGATGCCATGAAATACATCAATATTTATAAAGAAGAAGTAAGAGTACATGTACCTATTAAAAAAGGACAGGAAGACATTCTTTTTCTCAACCGCCGTGGCAGTGCCCTCACCCGTGTAATGATTTTCCTGGTGATAAAAGATCTCACTGCTGCCGCAGGTATTACCAAACAGGTATCCCCCCATACCTTCCGCCATTCCTTTGCCACACATCTCGTAGAAGGTGGCGCAGACCTGAGAGCCGTACAGGAAATGCTGGGCCATGAAAGCATTACTACAACAGAAATCTATACGCACCTCGACAGAGAATTTCTACGCAATACACTGCAGCAGTTTCACCCCCGTTTCTGACAAATATTACCGTATTGTTAACACTAGTTAAAAGCTCCGCAAGCCGTGTCTTTACTGCGAGAGAAGCTAAGTGCTGTAACTATTTACAGCCTCAGTTATACCCGTACCCGTGATGCCCTGTAACACGTTATTCGATACCTAACCTATAAACACTCACACCCATGAGAAACACACGTTTGATGTTTGCCGCAGGCATGCTGCTGGCCGTTTCATTTTCCAGCTGTAAAAAAGAAGATGTTACACCAGATTTATCCCTTAACAAAGAAGTTGCCGTTGCCCAGGCAGCCACAGTTGCTACCAACAACTGGATGACATCCCTGCCGGACAATAGTAGTCTGGCCGCATTATCTATCCCTGGTACCCACGACAGTGGTGCCCGTTTTGAACCAGTATCCGGTACTGCCAAATGTCAGAACCTGACCATCGCAGAACAACTGGAAGCAGGTATCCGTTTCCTGGATATCCGTTGCCGCCACATTGACAATGCCTTCGCTATTCATCATGGTTCTATTTATCAGAATCAGAATTTCAATGATGTAATGTTAACCTGTAAGGCTTTCCTGAACAGCCATCCGGGAGAATGTATCGTAATGAGCGTAAAAGAAGAATACGACGCTTCAAACAATACCCGCACTTTTGAGCAGACATTCGACTCTTATGTACAAACTTATTCCAGCTATTGGTCACTGGGTGCAACCATCCCTACCCTAGGCCAGGTAAGAGGTAAAATCATGTTGCTGAGAAGATTCGGCGCGGCCACCACTCCTAAAGGTATAGACGCTACTGCGTGGGGAGATAACACCACCTTTACCATCAGTAACAGCAATGCCAGTCTAAGAGTACAGGACCAGTACGTAGTACCTGATAACACTGCTAAATGGAACAACATCAGCGCATTGTTAAATGAAGCTAAAACATTGAACCCTGCAGTACTGTATGTGAACTTTACCAGCGGATACAAATCCCTGATTTTTAGCATCCCAAGCATTCCTACTGTATCAAACAGTATCAACCCAAGTGTAACTACTTATTTTACAAGTAACACTCACGGCAGGTTTGGTATTATTCCGATGGATTTTGCTGAATCAGCAAGAGCGACATTGATTTACAATACAAATTTCTAAGAGGAAAAAAACAGCTACCCGGGAACTGGCTGAATGGGTAGCTGTTTTTATATAAATGGGATGTGCAAACAACAGGGGTCAGACATTGCTTAATTAATATAGGTTAAATGATATCTTAGAAACTAATAACTTACTAATGACGATTTCCTCCCCACAACTGCCCAGCTGCTTAACAAACCCGATACATAACCGGTGGATTTCTTCTCAACAGGCCGTTGTTGCATGTTGATGTTGATTACACTACAGGAAGCAATGGATTTACGCCCCGGCATTGTTGCCAGCTCCGCTGCTTCTTCCCACAACAACCGGTTGTCCCTGTACACTTTAAAGTATACATCCGGTGCTGTGTTTAGCCGGTAATCCCTGATCAGCATCAGACGGCCTGCCGTAAGTTCCCTTCTGCCAAAACGCAGCTGATAACGTCCCTTTTCATCTGTCCTGGCGCTGGCCAGTAAACGGTGCCCAATGGCATTGTACACTTCTACCCTTAATTGTGACTGTCCCTCTTTCGGGTGAATTTTCCGGACAGCGCCGGCAATCACCCATGTACCATAACTGGCCCTTATCTGGCTCCAGTTTTCGGCTGGTATTACGTAGGCAAAAGCTGCTACGTATCGCTGCAATGAACGTTTCCAGTGCGGCACCAGTGTGCTCAGGTGATAATGACGCTCGGTGCCCTTTCCTGAGACTTGTTGTTCTTCGGGCATCCGGTCGAAACAGAGATCCAGTTCTAATGGCTCTGTAAAAAGATGCAATTGTTCCCAGCTTAATGTAAAATTGCCCCTCTCATCCAGCGTAGCCTCCGCAAGCAAACGATCACTTTTAGCGGCTACGTCAGCTGAGGACAGCTGACCGGGTCCATTAAAAATATTTCTTTTGGGGTAACCAGTGGGGTAACTACCATCCGGTAAATAAACACGTAAACGCGCATTTACCAAAGGTTCTATACAATCATCTGAGATCAATGCAGAAATGTTTCCGATTAATAGGTAACACATAGCTTTAAGGTTTTAAAAAGAAGGGTTAGCATTACTTAACCTCTTCTTAGCTGTTCATTTACAGCTGCTTTTTCTCTGCATAGACTAGTAAAGGATAAGAACAAACATGGGTAGAAAGGCCCACCAAAGATTGCTCGTTGGAAAGAGTCGCGATCTCTAACCGACATTGCAAAGATTGTTCAGAAGCAAAAAAGAAACAAGAGTTAACCTACTGTAAAAAATAAATACGTACTTCTACGCATTTTTACGGGTAAAATACGCAAACAAAACCGGTACAAACGCAAGCTATTTTTTTCAAAATATTAATAATCAAACATTTACATCAACTTCCCCTATCCGTATCCCACAAACATGTAATAAAAGCTTTCTCTTTGTGGAGAAAATATTTATGATAATTTTACCGCCTATTAAAAACCACAACAACACATGAGTACAATTTCTAAAACGTTTCACCCTGATGCAGGGACTTTTATTCCGGAAGAAGATGCACTTAAATTAAGAGAGGCGTATTGTAAACGTGAAAGAGATCATCATCACCATGATGATTTTACCCAAGCCTACTTCTTTGGTAAAGATAAGCTGGATGAAGTACTGAATTACGACAACGGCAAAGACAAAATCGTAGGCATGCGTATCTATTATGGTATTGATCTGGATGGAGACGGTAAAGATGACAAGAAAATGGTTATCTATCCCGTAAACGAGGATGGAAAGAATGTGATCATGCATCCCCAGAAACCTAATGCTGCAACACGCTCCGCAGCAGCAAGTACAGACGAATCAGAAAGTAGCGCTGATAGTGTTGCTACTACAAGTGGTGGGAAAGCCCTCGATGGCGGCCTTCCTTGCCCTACATATTGCCCTTGAGTTCATTGATTTAAACCCTTTCTAAGTGTACGCATATCTATTGTTATTTTACATTATGGGGGGGATCGAATGCTTGCTTTTGATCCCCTTTCTCATTTATTTTAAAGTACTTGACAAGGGTGGTAAGTGGATGTTTTATTACCTGTTAAGCAGCCTGATTTTCGCATATGGTTCCCTGTTTATAGGACATTTTTGGAAAAATAACATGTGGTTCTTTTCAATTATGTACTTTGCCCAGTTTGTCATTCTTTCGAGATTTTTCCAAATAATTATCAAAAATGAACTTGTAAAGCGCTGTATTACCCTGATTTTATTACCTGTATTCATCATTTTTCTCGCAGACTTCCTCAAACTGGAAGGTCTGTACGCCTATAATTCTTACTTCGCTACTGCTAAAACTTTTATACTTCTGATTTATGGTGCCATCTTCTTCTGGCAACTACTAAAAGATGAAGAGCTGATTAAAAAATCGATTTTTATCAATTCGCTGCCTAACTTCTGGTATAATGCCGGGCTTTTTATTTATCACTGTGGGGCTTTTATGCTTTTCCTTGCCTATAATCTGCTACAACAGGCAAAAGAACCCACAGTTCCCCGTACAATGAATCTAACTATCAGTATTTCATATATTGCAGCCATTATTCAATTGATTCTTATTTATATTGGTCTTGTGAAAGCAAAAAAGATGCGGAGATGAACACTTCTGAAATCATTATAATCGGTACTGCCGTCATGCTTACCCTGGGTATCCTGGTGGTAGTACTGGTTATTTTTCAACAAAAAGAAGTAATCCAGCACAAACTGGTACTCCGCGATAAAGATCTCATCCTGCAACAGGAAAGACTCGTTGCCATCCTGCAGGGCCAGGAACTGGAACGCAAACGTATTGCAGAAGACCTCCACGATGAAGTAGGCGCCCAGTTATCCGTTCTCAAACTCAACCTGAACCAGCTCCAGCCCCTCTTAAAAACAGGTCACAACGAGCAGGAACAGCTAAAAGAAACAAAAGACTTTACAGATACCATCATTCAGCAGCTCCGGTTCATCTCACAAAGCCTCCACCCTCAGGCCCTCGAAAACCTGGGACTCTCACAGGCGCTGGACTCGTTCTGCAATCTGATGAACAAAAACAAAACAGTACTCGTTGATTATAAGGATGATGGCAACCAGTATCCCGTAGAAAAAGAAAAAGCACTGAACGTTTACCGCATCGTACAGGAACTGATCAACAACATCCTCAAACACGCACAGGCTACCCATGTGCAAATCACCTATAACAGCACTCCATCCGTTCTGTCCATCACCGTAGAAGATAATGGTAATGGACAACTGCTGCAGTCCCTTGACATTTCACGTAAAAAAACAGGTAGCCTGGGATTAAAAAATATTGAAAGCCGTTTGAACATAATCGGTGGCACCATCCGGTATCTGCCGGGATCAACCAGTGGAACAATCGCAGAAATAAGAGTGGAAAATTATCAAACAGCCTAGGTATAACTAAATTATTTTAGCTTTGTCCTGCTAAGTCAGCTAAAAAACAACTTTGCAAGGGACAAATAAACTGCCTCCTCCTATGGCGAACAACATTAAGGTGGCCATTGCCGATGATCATAAAATATTCCGCAGTGGCGTTATCAACACGCTTACTCCTTATGAAAACATCAATGTTATTTTTGAAGCGGATGATGGAGTACACCTGTTGCAGTTAATGGAAACGCAACAGCCAGATGTGATTCTGATGGATTTGAAAATGCCCAATATGGATGGCATTGAAGCAACTAAGAGAGTACGGGAAAAATACACACAGGTTAAAGTAATCGTCCTCACCATGTATGAGGATGACAACTTCATTGTGCACCTCATAGAAAACGGCGCAAATGCCTACCTGCTCAAAAATGCGGAGCCGGGAGAAATCTATGAGGCTATCTGCACTTCCCACGAGAAAGGCTTCTACTTTAATGAAAATGTTAACCTGGCCTTACTTAAAAAAGTAATGGTCAAGAATAAACAACACTTTAAACCTACCTTTAAAAACGAAATCCAGTTCACCGACCGGGAAATGGAAGTGTTAAAGCTGATCTGTAACGAATGCACCACACAGGAAATTTCTGAGAAAATATTTCTTAGCCCACGTACCATAGAAGGACTACGTCAGAAATTACTGGAAAAAACAGGCGCCAAAAACATCGTGGGCCTGGTAATATACGCATTCAGAAACGGCTTTATGGAATGATAAACCTGTAATTAAACCACCGATAATAACATGAAACCTTTATTCAATTACGTAACAGTTGGATGCACATTACTATTGTGTTCCCAGCTGTCTTTTGCTCAGGGAATAAAAGTCCCTGCTCCCAGTCCCGGCCAAACTATCAAACAGGACTTTGCCCTTTCTTCCGTAGAAGTAAATTATTCCCGTCCTGCTGTAAAAGGCAGAACCATCATGGGCGACCTGGTTCCTTATGATAAAGTATGGAGAACCGGTGCTAACGGTGCTACCACTATCACCTTCGGTGAAGATGTATCTTTTGGCGGTACTCCCGTAAAAGCTGGTAAATATGGTTTGCTCAGCATTCCTGGTGCCAGCCAGTGGACTATCATCCTCACCAAAAGCCTGGATGTTACCAACCCTGCTGCCTACAAACCGGAAAACGATGTGGCCCGCGTAAAAGTGGACGCACAGCAACTGCCATTCTCTATAGAAAACTTCATGATCGTTTTTGACAACATCACGTCTTCTACCATGCAAATGGAACTGATCTGGGACAAAACGGCCGTTGCAGTGAAGATCTCTGCAGACATCGACGGTAAAATCGCTGCTGATATAGATGCTGCAATGAAAGGTGAGAAAAAACCTTACTTCCAGGCTGCCAGTTATTACCTGGAAACTAACCGCGATCTGAAACAGGCTCTTACCTGGATGGATGCAGCCCTTAAAGAAAACCCGACTGCTTTCTACATGTATTATCTGAAAGCAAGGATACAGGCTAAAGCCGGAGATAAAAAAGGTGCTAAAGCTACTGCCGAAACAGGCATAGAACAGGCTAAAGTTGCCAAGAATGATGATTACGTAGCCCTGAACCAAAAGCTCATTGCTACTTTATAAAATATCTTACGGATCAGGCTACCTGCCTGGTCCGTAATTGTTGTATCACAAACGCAATTCCCACCACTAAAAAACACCCTATCGCATTCAGCCAGAGAAAAGAAACAATCTCAGACATATAAACAATGATCACCAGCACTTCCGATACAATCGCCGCCCAGAAAACAGCCACTCCCCTTATCTTCTTACAGTAAAAAGCTACCAGGAAAATCCCCAGTATCACCCCGTAAAATAAAGATCCCAGTACATTCACTGCTTCTATCAGACTACCTAACCTGCTGGCAAACTGCGCCACCAGGATACAGAAAATCCCCCATCCTACTGTACACCATCTGGAAATACGCAGATAATGTTTATCAGACTCTTTCTTACATACCATCCGCTGGTAAATATCAATCACCGTAGTAGAGGCCAGTGAGTTCAGTGCGGCTGCAATACTGCCCCATGCAGCTAAAAAGATAATGGCTATCAGTAAGCCCACCAGGCCCTTTGGCAGGTTATTGACCACAAAATGCAGGAAGATATAATTAGTGTCATTAATATCCGCAGCAGGATCTGATTTTTTAATCAGCACAATCGCCTTATCACGGGTTACAGCAGATAAAGCCTCTGTTTTTTGCAACGCTGTTTTGGATTGAGCCACCAACGCTTCATCCTTCTCCTTAATAGCAGCGGCCATCTCCCTTACCTGCTGCTGCTTAACAACTCCCAACGCATTATACTCCTTCTCCAATACTTTAAAAGCAGCTCCTTCTTCAGTTTTGTATACTTTCTGTATCTGTGCTTCATTAAAGAAAATAGGCGCCCTGAAATACAGGTAAAATACAAACACCAACGCCCCTATTAATAATATCAGGAACTGCATAGGCACCTTTACCAGCCCATTCATCAGCAATCCTATCCTGCTTTCTGTTACAGATTTTGCAGTGAGATAACGACCTACCTGCGACTGATCCGTTCCAAAATAAGACAACGCCAGGAAAAAGCCCCCAATCAACCCGCTCCAGATATTATACTTGTCTTTCCAGTCGAACTTCGTCTCTATCACATTCAGCTTATCCATCTTACCGGATACCTGCAACGCTTCAGTAAAACCAATGCCGGAAGGCAACAGATGCACCACCATCCATCCTGCCAGGAACATCGCGGCAAAGATGATCGCTATCTGCAAGGTCTGCGTATAACTCACCGCCCGGGTACCGCCCGAAACAGTATAGATAATCAGCAATCCACCCATGATAACATTGGTGGTATAAATATTCCATCCTAATAAAGAAGATAAGATAATAGAAGGCGCATAAATACTGATACCTGTAGATAAACCACGCTGCAACAGGAACAATCCTGCCGTAAGCGTGCGGGTTCTCAGGTCAAAACGCTGCTCTAAATATTCATACGCCGTATATACTTTCAGCTTGTGAAATATAGGCACGAACGTTATACACAATACCACCATTGCCAGCGGCAATCCGAAGTAATATTGTACAAAACGCATCCCGTCCGTATAGGCCTGTCCGGGAGCAGATAAAAAGGTAACAGCACTGGCCTGTGTGCCAATGATTGATAACAATACAATATACCAGGGCATGGACTGGTTATCCAGGAAATAACCGGCCATATTCTTCTGGCCACGGCTCTTCCACATTCCATAAAGAATAATACCAACCAGTGTAACCACCAGCACGATCCAGTCTGCTACGCTCATGAATATACTTTAGTAAATAAATAAAATCCCACTATCATCAGGACAAGCCATCCCGTGACAAATACATACCACATCCACCAATGCGGAAATAGCGGCGGTTTATCTTCTATCATAACCGGAATCAATTACAGGTATTATACAGGTAGATTATGATCTTTTCTTTAGCAAATTACCACTTAGCAAACCCAGTGCGAGACCGATCAACAGACCAATATGCACTCTTTTGATCTCAAAGCCGATCACCAGCCCGATCACTATACACATAATGCCTACAATCGTCAGCCTTGGCCTGTTGTTCTCCTCCTTTTTCTCCATTTATTTCTTTGTTGATATCAGGTTCACAAATAACCGGTATGCACCGGGTACCCCTGCCGGTAACTCTCTGAAAAAGGCAAGAGAAGTATACACATATCTTCCTTTCCCATAATCAGCCACAATGGTAGAACCATCTAACCCCTCTTCTCCTTTATCATGGATAGAGAGTAATTTTTTATAGGCAGGATCAGTCGTCTGGGTAAAATAAAGCCCCCTTTCCTGTACCCATCCTTCAAAGTCCTGAGTTGTGATATTGTTGGGATAATGCAGGATCTGATCATCCGGATGTAACAACGTTACAGCAGCGTTTTCATCTGTTACACGGTCACGGGTAAGTGTAAACGGATAAGGCCCTATATTGGTCATCTGAAGAGGTCCGTTCACGTTATACTGCACCAGCAAAGTACCACCGTTCTTCACGTACTCCATCAAATGTGGCTGCCAGTATTTTATACGCGGATTAATATTGTACACACGTACACCTGTAATGATAGCATCATACTGTTGCAGGTTGCCGCTCATGATTTCTTTTTCACCCAGCTCTGTTACTTCATAACCTACCTGCTGCAAAGAAGCAGCGACCATATCACCGGCGCCGGAAATATATCCCAGCTTACGGCCATTATGTTTCAGATCTACCGTTACCAGCCTGGCAGCAGCATCCGGGAACAATGTGATAGTAGGAATATGATCATAACTGATGGTCTTCACGCTCTCCGTATAGTCCTTTCCATTACAGTGCATCACTACCCTTAATGTATCTGTACGATTGATACCAGCTACTTTAGATGGTTTGATATGGAATATAACAGAAGACTCATCTCCTTTGGATATATTAAATGGCAGGGTAGCTTCCGCACTTGTAAAACCGGCTGGTAGTTGCAGACTCACAGCACCTGTGGCATTCTCTCCCATCGCACGCAGTTTTACTTCTACCGGTTGTGCAGCTGTTTCCGTGAAAATAAACACACTGTTGAGACTTGCTACTACCGGTGGTGCAATGACCAGCGGTTCATACAACTCCCCTTTCACGGGATCAGTAAATTTATATTGCAACGGACGACTTACGGTAAACTCTTCTCCATTGATAATCAGCTTCATCACTGCTGAAAGTGCCGGTATATTCTCAGGATAACCAGTCAGAGTAGGATCAGTGACGGTATATATCCCGATAGGATGAGGTTTACGTAACCAGTAAGGCTGTGATTCAGGAGTATTCTCAGGTACCGTTAAAGATTGAGGAATAGTTTTCAGACGATTAAATTCCAGTTCCGCTCCCAGTGTAGTATCTCTGCCTGCAAAGCGGAGTTCCTGTAATTTCACAGGTATGTGACTGTTACAGATCAGTTGTACACTACCCTGCAACGGCTGTCCGGGAACCACTACCTGTGTAGAGCTATAAGCTTCTGCCCATATACCCGCACAGGCCAGGATCAGTTGTTCTGTTTCCAGCAATTTCTGTTTGCGCCACATCCCATCCGGTAATCCCTGTATCGCTTTCCTGATGGCCAGCAAAGCAGGCACAGAGGCCGATGGGTTATCCATATTATAAGCAGCAGTAGCTTTATCTACCATCTCTCCAATCGCCTTACCTCCTTCTATACGGCTCCAGGAAGTATTCACTCCATCCAGTAAACTATACTGAGGTGTTTCTCCTTTAATAGTAAGAAAGAATTCTGTAGAACTTCCCCTGGCAGCAGATACACCAAAACCCTGACTCTTATGCTGGGAACGACTTTCTGCGGCTATCTCTCCGTATCCTTTTCCTAACAGGTAATTATAGGCGCCTACATCTACTTTGAACTGGTCGTTACTGGTAGTATTGACATTCCCGAAACTGAAGGTATTCCATAACAGGCGACGCGCCTTCCATACAGGATATTGTTTCAGTTGTTCAGGGTAACGGGTAGGATCAGCGGCAGCATCAAAAGCCTCTGCAGCCAGCATGGCCGAAGCAGTATGATGTCCGTGACCAGCCCGGCTATCTGCCGGGAAACGGCATACTATCACATCCGGCTGAAATTTGCGGATCATCCACACCACATCTCCCAGGATCTTTTCTTTATCCCAGATAGTGAATGTTTCAGCAGGATTCTTGGAAAAACCGAAATCCAGTGCACGGGTAAAGAACTGTTCTGCGCCATCAATACGGCGGGCAGATAGCAGCTCCTGTGTACGGATCAGCCCCAGCAGCTCTCCCTGTTCGTTTCCAACCAGGTTTTGCCCACCGTCTCCACGGGTCAGGGAAAGGTAACCGGTACGGTATAACTTTTCCTTTGCCAGGAAGCCAAGCAGGCGGGTATTTTCATCATCCGGATGAGCGGCAATATATAATACGCTGCCCAGCGTATCCAGTTTTTCCAGACGCAGTTTAATATCTGCGGCATTTATTACCGGTGATGGCTGTGCCCACACAGCCATTGCTGGCAGCAAAAGAGATATCAGTCCTATATAGATCCTTCTAACCATTGCTATTGATTGTTTAACAGTGGTCAAAAATAGTGATTATATATAGCTGCGAAAGAAATTGTGATAAAAGGATTAGCCCGTCACTTTTTAAACATAAAATAGACGGCTCCCATTATAAAAGCGAAGGATACAAGATAATTCCAGCGGAGAGGTTCTTTCAGATAAAAGATGGCAAAGAGGCTGAATACGACAAGTGTAACCACTTCCTGGATGGTTTTCAACTGGAAACCGTTGAACCCTGCCATCTCCCCGAACCGGTTAGCAGGTACCATAAAACAATATTCAAAAAAAGCTATACCCCAGCTGATGAGGATCACCTTCCACATGGCGACATTCTGATATTTCAGGTGTCCGTACCAGGCAAATGTCATAAAGGTGTTGGAAATAAATAACAGAATGACTGTGCGCATGATTTTCTCTATTGAGCTAAAGTAGAGAAAAAAGTAAACCGGCCCAAAAGAGCCGGCCGATTGTTACAGGTCTCAACTTTCCTATCATGCTTAGGAGTTGTAAGTTTTAAAACGTAGTCCCTCATTTTCCTCTTTTCTCTTTCTATCAGAAGACTTACGTCTTTATAAGTTGCTATTACATAATAATCATAGTATAGGACTGCTTTCGCAGCTTGTGATGAACGTACCGGAGGCAACAACCGCCCCAGATAGCACAATCCACCTTTGGTTTTTCTGGTTTACAAATAAAGACTGGTTATAAAAGTTCTTTTTTAAACCGAAAATGTTAGCAGGCGCCTGCCAGATACCGGTTTATTCACTGTCTACATATACAATACAATCATTTGTGAGGTTACCATTAGTCGTTTTGAAAAAAATTTCAGATTTTTTTTAACAAAACCTACAACACGGGTCAAACCCTTACCTGTAGCGGGTTAAAAATAAAAAAAGTCCGCAATTGACCGGTCCCCTGGCTGCTAATCAGTCATTTAGAGAATTAATTGAGAGAATAGACTAATTTTGCTACGTTCTGTTTTTGATAGCCGACTTTAGTCTGTTGCAATTGCAAGTACAAAAAGACCAGAAAAGAAAGTTACAGGATGTTGCCGCTCAACAATACAGATATAGTTACCGGAGTCCGGAACAGGGATAAACATGTGTTCGAAATAATATTCAACCAGTTTTCACCATCCATGTTCAGCATTGCCTTGCGTTATCTGCGCGATCATGACGAAGCGCAGGATATCGTGCAGGATGTGTTTATGAACCTGTGGCGCACAGCCGATAACCTCGACGAACGCGCCCCCCTTCAGCATTACCTTGCCAGGGCCACTGTTAATACCTGCCTCAACCGCATTAAAAAAGCCCAGCGCCAGCAACAATACTCCAGGGAACAGCAGCTTACCGCCGAACCCACTGTAGAACATTTGTTACTGGAACATAAGGAGTTAGAAGCCCAATACCTCTCTATCCTTGAGAAATTGCCCGAACAATGCCGCCGCGTTTTTGAAATGAGCCGCTTCAAAGGGCTCTCCCCGGCAGAAATTGCCCAGCAATTGAATATTTCCATCAACACTGTGTATACTCACCTTACCACCGCATTGAAAAAGATCCGTTTGGGATTACTGAACCAACAGTAAACCCTGAATTTTTATTTTAGTAAGACTAATGGTAAGGATATTTTTGATTGTATTAATAATAAGAGATGAAACAGCAGCAACCTGATATCGATGTCGTTATCCGCTACCTGGAGGAACCAGGGCAAGAGGAGCATAAACGTTCACTGGATGAATGGTTACAGCTGGATGCTGCCAATCTGGATATATTCCTGGAAACGAAAGCATTATGGCAGGGAGAAATCCTTCCTACGCCTTCTTCTTATAATACAGCACAACAGTGGCAGGTACTGGACGCTAAACTGACACCTGTAACCAGCACCCTGGTTGTTCCGTTACAGACAAAAAAACACCCGGTACAACGTTACTGGTGGGCAGCTGCCGCCGCAGTCGCTTTACTGGCAGGCACCTTCTCTTTAATGCGTCAGCCGCTTTACATTGCACAACAAACCGCTCAGAATACAGATAGCCTCCTGTTACCGGATGGTACCAGACTCTATCTCAACGCCCACACAAGTGTAAAATACCCCCGCCATTTCAAAGGGAACAGCCGGGAAGTATTTGTACAAAAGGGGGAAGTATTCGTAGACGTAAAACATATACCGGAGAAACCCTTCTCCGTACATCTGAAGAATGTAGACATCCAGGTACTCGGTACCTCCTTTGACGTGAAACAAACCACAAAGGGCGTGAACGTATTCGTTCAGAGCGGTAAAGTAAAAGCCATCTATAAGAACTCAAAGAGATCAGTTATACTTACTCCCGGAGAGGAAGCCGAAATGCTCCTGGCCGAAACTACCATCAGCACACGCCATCACAGGAATAATAATCCTATTGCCTGGAAAACCGGGTATCTTACCTTCGACGATGCTCCGCTTGCAGAAGTGGCCCACGTACTGGAAGATTATTACAAGGTGCATATCGTGCTGAAGAATGAAGCCCTGGCAGATAAAAAACTGCTGGCTACCTTCCATAAGGAATCTATTTCCGAGGTAATGGACATCCTGTCCAAAACCCTGCAGGTACATACCGTGCAAAAAGATAGCCTGATAGAAATTTACTAGTCGTCTACAGACATGCAGGGTACTCAACAGGCATTCCGTAAGGCGGCTTTTATAAAGCACTGCTACATTTTACTCTTTTGTATATGTATCAGCTGTTCCTATGCCCATGCGGCAGGCTTCCAGGATAGCGATACCATAAAGGTGACTCTCAGGGTAAATAAGATGAGCCTTAAACAGGTACTCCGCCTGATAGAAAAACAAACCGGCCTTACCTTCGCCATCTCCTCCTCTATCGTTGAAAACGCCAAAGACATTTCCATACAGGTACAACATCAACCTTTAAAAGATGTACTCCGACAGATCTTTACACCTGGCCAGTATGCCTGGGAAATCAGGAATAAACAAATCATTATTTACCCCTCTTCCCAATCTCCGTCCCTGCAGGGCACTCCCAACCGCCCTATCAGCACAGAACCTGAAAAATTCTATGTAAGCGGAGTTGTTTCAGATGGAGAAAGGCCACTACCCGGCGTTTCCATTCGCGAAAAAGGAACACATAACGGGGTAAGCACCAGCGAGAACGGCCGGTACAGATTACAGGTAACCAACGGACAGGCAGTTTTATCCCTCTCCCTTATCGGTTACGAGACCCAGGTAATCCCTTTAAAGGAACGCCATAACGTGGATGCACTGTTACAGGGAGATACCAAAATATTAAACGACCTCGTGATCATCGGCTACGGTATCCAGAACAAAGCCAATATCACCGGTTCTATTACCAAAATAGAAGGCCGGCGCCTTAAAAGCAGACCGGTAACCAACGTCATTGCAGCGTTACAAGGCACGGCCCCTGGATTATTAGTTACAAGAAATAACGGACAACCCGGCAAAGAAGGATTTAACATTCAGATACGCGGATTATCATCTGTCAACAACAGTGACCCACTCATACTCGTAGATGGTGCACCCGGCTCTATTGCCCTGATGAACCCCAACGATATAGAATCCGTTTCTGTATTAAAAGATGCTGCCGCTGCTTCTATTTATGGTCCACTGGCTGCCAGCGGTGTAGTACTTGTTACTACCAAAAGAGGCAAACCCGGCCCTGTCAGTGTGGAATACAACAGCCTTTTCGGAGTAGAAAAGCCCATCAATCTGCCGGAAAGAATGCATTCCTGGCAAGCAGCTGCTTTACAAAATGAAGCCCTGCAAAATGCCGGACGACCAGCTGCCTGGAGTCCCCGGGAAATAGCCATGATGCAGGACCCAACTATCAATTTCACTCCTAAAACAGATGGCAGCGGTAACTATAATTACTACGACGATATCAATCCTATTAAAAACGTTACCCGTAATAACAGCACTACTTCTACCTATAATGTCAGTGCCAGAGGTGGGACAACAGATCACCAGTTCTTATTATCACTGGGACAGTTCTCCCGCCAGGGCCTGTTTAATATTGGCTCCGACAACACCTCCAGGACCAACCTGCAACTCAA
Source organism: Chitinophaga sp. YR573 (assembly GCF_900110995.1). Classification (GTDB taxonomy): domain Bacteria; phylum Bacteroidota; class Bacteroidia; order Chitinophagales; family Chitinophagaceae; genus Chitinophaga. Next base: position 911,280 of record NZ_FOJF01000002.1, on the reverse strand, counting down.
CATCAACAACCGCCTGAGTGAAGTACTCAGCCTGGAAACCAGCATCCAGTACGCTAAAAGCCGCACACAATCACCGGGATGGCGGGTAGACGGGCATAAGGGTATCCTCAACTACCTCTACCAGCAACCAGGCAATGTGCCGGTATATGTACCCGGCACCAATCAATACACCGCTGGCTACAACGGCTACGCCTTACTAAAGGATGCGGGTAAACGCGATGAACAAACATCCTTTGCCGATGCGGTATTCACCCTCAAAGCAGAGAACCTGCTAAAAGGTCTGACACTCAAAACAGTATACAGTCCTCAGCTAAATAACTACTACGACGGCCTCGGTAAAAAGACCATCGATTTCTACGAAGCCAGTGGTTTAATCAATAGCGTCAACAACCCAAACTCTTTAAAAAGAGGTCGCCTCCTGGAAGTACAACATAGCCTGCAACTCTTAGCGGATTACGATCTTCCGGCAGGCAAAAAAAACAGCGTACATATCTTGGGTGGTTACGCCTTTGAAAGCCATTACCAGCACCAGAAGATTACTGCTGCTACAGATGTATCTCCCAGTGAACTGGCGCAGCTTACTTTCAATAATCCTGAACGATACTTTAGCTATCATTTTAAAGGTGCGGGTACCCTCTCGTCCCTGTTCACCCGTATCAACTATAACTACAACGATCGCTACCTCTTAGAAGCGAACCTGGTAGCCGCTAAACTATTATTCAACAGTTCCGAGATACCGGAACTCAACCGGCAGCATCTCTTTCCTTCTTTCTCTGCCGGCTGGCGACTGAACAACGAGAAATGGTTTGCCTCCGCCTTCCCTTTCTTCGACGAATTCAAACTCCGCGCTTCCTGGGGAATGGTGGGCAGCTATAACTGGCGTACCAATCTGAACGACTTTAACTACTACGACCAGCTACACCATCCTAACGTGTACCCTATCACGTCTTACACCGACTTTGACCGGTACATCCCCGGTAATAATAACTGGGAGACTATCACAACTGCCAACGGCGGACTGGATATGGCTTTCTTCAAAGGCCGTCTGAATATCAACGCGGACTACTTCGTAAAACATAATCCGCGCATGCAGATAGCTACCCAGGAGCTAATGACAGAGCTCTTAATAGCACCTGTCTTTTATTCAGCCGCGATGCGCTCATGGGGATGGGAACTAAACCTGGGCTGGCGCGATAACAGGGGCTCTTTCAGCTACTGGGTAAATGCCAACCTGTTCGATGATCAGAATAAAATAGAACACAGTAATGGGAATGCTCCCTGGCTGCCAGGTAATAACCACGGACTGGACGGGCTGCCATACAATGCGATCTTAGGATATAAGAGTGATGGATATTTCCAGAATAATAATGAGGTAAGCAATCACGCTTATCAGGGTATAAATACTGCTGCCGGAGACCTCCGTTATACAGATGTAAACCACGACGGCAGCATTAACAGCGGCAATGCTACCAAGGCAGATCATGGCGACCTGGTATACCTGGGCAGCTCCCAGCCCCGCTACTCTTATGGCTTTGATGCAGGCTTCTCCTGGAAAGGACTGGACTTCTCCGTGTTCTTACAGGGTATAGGTCAGCGGAAAGTACTGGTACAGGGTAAATACAGCATGCCCTTTGTGCAGGACTGGCAACAGCCCTGGGAGATTCACCAGGATTCCTGGCGGCCCGATAACCCTGATGCGGCTTTTCCACGCCTGTATGCAGGCTATAACCAGAACCTGGCCTCCTCCTCTTTCTGGGTAATGAATGCTGCTTATATAAGATTGAAGAATCTCCAGTTAGGCTATACTTTCCATTTTGCCCAAAACCGGCCTTTAATCAAGAGTATCAGGATTTACTTCTCCGGACAGGATCTCTGGGAAGTTAACAAGATGAAAATCAAATATTATGACCCCGAACAAGCTACCAGCAACGGGTATCAGTACCCCTTCTTCCGGTCTTTTACCCTTGGACTTAATGCTACTTTCTAAATACCTCCTCCCTCTCTCCTTCCTCTCTCCTTCCTGTCTCCGTCCTCTCTCCGCCCTATTAACCGCGCACTTTGCCTACAAAAAGCAAAAGCCCCTTACGGAGCTTCATCTTTATAAAAATCTGATTATAATAAACTTAAACCGCCAGTTCAGGCTTCTTCCCTGCCAGCAGGTACAACACCGCCATACGAATGGCTACCCCGTTCTCCACCTGGTTCAGTATAATCGAATGACTGGAATCTGCTGCATCAGAGCTTAACTCCACTCCGCGGTTAATAGGCCCGGGGTGCATGATCACAATCTCTTTTTTCAAACTATCCAGCAGCGCCTTATTCACTCCGTAAGCCAGAGAATACTCGCGTAAAGAAGAGAACAGTGGTGTATTCTGCCTTTCCAGCTGAATACGCAGCACATTCGCCACATCACACCATTCCAGTGCTTCCCTGATATTATAGCTCACATTCACGCCCAGTGCTTCCGCCATATGCTTGGGTATCAGTGTAGGAGGTCCTACCACTGTTATTTCTGCTCCCAGTTCCTTCAGGCAGTAGATATTCGACAACGCTACCCTGGAATGCATGATATCCCCGCAAATAGCCACTTTCTTACCTGCCACGCTGCCCAGCCTCTCCCGGATAGAGAAAGCATCCAGCAGCGCCTGTGTAGGGTGTTCGTTGATCCCGTCGCCGGCATTCACGATAGGCACCTGTATATGTTTGGCGAGAAAGTGCGGGGCCCCGCTTGCTGAATGCCGCATCACTACCATATCCACTTTCATGGACAGGATATTGTTCACGGTATCAATCAGCGTTTCACCTTTGGATACGGAAGACCCTGATGCGGAAAAGTTCACGACATCAGCACCCAGCCGCTTTTCCGCCAGTTCAAACGAGATGCGGGTACGCGTAGAATTCTCAAAAAATAAATTAACGATCGTTGTATCCCTGAGCGTAGGAACTTTCTTAATTGGTCTTTGTAAAACCCCTTTAAACGTGTCAGCTGTTTGGAAAATAAGCTCTATATCCTGACGCTTCAGATTGCGGATCCCGAGGAGATGATTTACTGATAATGACATTTAAGATGCAAATATAAATGACCTGATGAGAAAACCCAAAATCAAATTCCGGTGATTATTCTATGATCACCTCATCCTTACCATCCCGCTCCTTCCACCGTACTCTAACCTTCTCAGAAATAATAGCATCGATGGTACGGCCTATATAATCTGCCTGTATAGGTAGTTGCCGGGTAAACCGACGGTCTATGAGTACCAGCAGTTCCACAGCAGATGGTCTGCCATAATCCAGCATGGCGTCTAATGCCGAACGGGTAGTGCGGCCGGTGTAAAGCACATCATCTATCAGGATCACCTTTTTATTCTCTATAGAAAAATCAATCGCTGTTTCGTTGGGCACATGCAATTCTGTGCCTTTATTAAAATCATCCCTGTAAAAAGTAATATCCAGACGGCCATAATTAATGGGTACGCCGGGTAATAACTTCTTTAAAGTCTGATAAATACGGTCTGCCAGGAAAATTCCCCTGGGCTGTAAGCCTATCAGCACGGTATCTGAGAAGTCCAGGTGATTCTCTATTAACTGGTGGCAAAGCCTGTCTACGGTAATCGCCACTTGCGTCCCATTCAGTATGGTCTTCAAAGTTTGCAGTTTTAGGCGTCAAAAATAATGATTAATGACCGGGGATAAAAACCTAAAATACCAATCTGCGGAATCTACGTACATTTGGTAATACATATTTGATATGAAATACATAATCATGTTCTCGCTATCCTTCTTGTTATTTGCCAACAAATCAAAGTCCCAGATAAAAGTGGGTGATAAAGTACCGGTTTTCCAGTTAAAAGATCAGGATGGTGCTACTTTCGACCTTGCAACGGTCCTGGGTAAACAACCTTTAGTGATCTATTTTTATCCAAAGGATGAAACCAGTGTATGTACAAAAGAAGCCTGCTCCTTCCGCGATTCATATGAGAAATTCACTAAATATGGAGCAAAGGTGATAGGAATTAGTTCTGATGGAGTAGCCTCTCATAAAAAGTTTGCTACCCATCATAATTTAAACTTCACATTGCTGAGTGATTCCGATGGTAAAGCACGTAAGTTATTCGGAGTGCCTAAGACCTTCGTAATCCCGGGCAGGGTTACCTATGTGATTGATAAAAATGGTGTAGTTGTACATGAGTTTAACTCACTGAAAGATAGTGACAAACATGTAACTGAAGCACTGGCTGCTTTAGCAAAAATGTAACAGACGCTCTCCATAAAAACTAAAGCTCCGTTAGCCAATCTTGTCTAACGGAGCTTTGTTTATTTAATCGGAAATATTTCTACAAACACTATTTAGCTCCGTTAGGAGCTCCGTGTTTGTAGAAAACATATTAAGCAACAAAACACAGACTCCGTAGGAGTCCCCTAAAATCGCAAATATCAGGGGACTCCTACGGAGTCAATTAAAGGAATATAAATACTTGCTACAAACACGGGGCTCCTGACGGAGCCTGTTATGTTTTGTAGAAATACTAATAACTATGCTTCTTTCAAAAACGGATACCTATAATCTACCGCAGGTACAAACGTTTCTTTAATCGTTCTTGCACTCAGCCAGCGATAAAGATTCAGCATGGAACCCGCTTTATCATTGGTACCGGAAGCCCTTGCACCACCAAAAGGTTGCTGACCTACAACAGCGCCTGTTGGCTTATCATTGATGTAGAAGTTACCCGCACTGTTCACCAGTTTCTTAGTTGCCAGATCAATCGCGTAACGGTCCTGGGAAATAATAGAACCGGTTAATGCATACATAGATGAGCTGTCTACCAGTGCCAGGGTCTCTTCAAATTTCTCTGCATCATATACATAGATACTCAGCACAGGTCCGAAGATCTCTTCACACATGGTTACATATTTCGGATCAGTCACTTCAATCACAGTAGGCTCAATAAAGTAACCTTCGGATTTATTATAACCACCACCCGCAATGATCTTCGCAGTAGAAGAAGACTTCGCGTTATCTATGTATTTAGCGATCTTATCAAAAGAACGTTCGTCGATCACCGCATTCACAAAGTTGCTGAAATCTTCCACCGTCCCCTGTTTCATCGTTTTCAGATCAGCTACTAATTTCGTTTTCACAGCTTCTGCAATATTAGATGGCAGGTAAGCACGTGAAGCAGCAGAACATTTCTGTCCCTGGTACTCAAAAGCACCACGGGCTAATGCAGTTGCTACCACATCCACATCCGCAGATTTATGCGCGATCACAAAGTCTTTACCACCAGTCTCACCCACGATACGTGGATACGCTTTATACTTGCTGATATTGTTACCGATGCTGGCCCACATATGCTGGAATACAGCGGTAGAACCGGTAAAGTGAATACCTGCAAATTCAGGATGAGAAAAACAAACATCCCCTAAAACAGGACCATCCGCATATACCAGGTTAATAACACCGGCAGGCAGCCCCGCTTCTATCAGGATCTGCATGGTAATATTAGCAGCAAACACCTGCGTATCAGCTGGTTTCCATACCACAACGTTACCGCACATAGCAGCAGAAGTAGGCAGGTTACCGGCAATAGCAGTAAAGTTGAACGGTGTAACAGCCAGTACAAACCCTTCCAGCGGACGGTATTCCAGGCGGTTGTGAATACCCGCAGAACTTACCGGTTGCTGATTATATATTTCAGAGAGATAATGAACGTTAAAGCGGAGAAAATCTATTAACTCGCAGGCGCTGTCAATTTCTGCCTGGTAGGCATTCTTGCTCTGTCCCAGCATAGTGGACGCATTCATATGATAGCGATACTTGGTCGCCATCAGTTCAGCTGCACGTAAGAATATGGCAGCACGCTGTTCCCAGGGAGTATCAGCCCACTGTGAACGGGCAGCCAGGGCAGCAGCAATGGCATCATTCACATGTGTAGCATCCCCGTAATGGAAATGCCCGAGTTTGTGTTTTATTTCGTGTGGTGGACGAAGGTCTTTAGTCTTGCCGGTACGCACTTCTTTTCCTCCTATGTACATAGGGATATCAGCTTGTTGCGACTTAAAAGCGGCCAGTTGTTTTTTCAATGCATCCCTTTCGGGAGAACCTGGAGTATAGCTGTAAACCGGCTCATTGGCAGGTGCAGCAAAGTGGAAATAAGCGTTATGCATTCTCAGTAAGATTTTGTTGTTGTATCTCGTTGTAATTAGAATGTGCTGATAATTTGAGCAAGTCAATTCATCAGCACATCCATTAATTGTAAAATTAATACTTTATTCTTCTTTAGCCATCATCAGGTAAGCCTTGATGAAGCCACCCAACTCGCCATCCATCACGGGTTGTACGTTACCTACTTCAAAATCAGTACGGTGATCTTTGATCATCTTGTACGGATGGAATACATAGGAACGGATCTGTGATCCCCATTCTATCTTGCGCTTGTTGGCATTGGCGGCATTTTTCAACTCCTCACGCTTGCGGATCTCCTCTTCATACAGGCGGGATTTCAGCATGGTGAGCGCCTTTTCGCGGTTCTCTCCCTGCGTACGTGCCTGCTGACATTCTATGATAATGCCGGAAGGGATGTGCTTCAGGCGCACAGCAGTTTCTACCTTGTTTACGTTCTGTCCGCCTTTACCTCCTGAACGGTAGAACTCCCATACCAGGTCGGCAGGGTTCACCGCAACAGTGATGGTATCATCCACCAGAGGATATACAAAGATGGAAGCGAAAGAGGTATGCCTGCGGGCGTTGGCGTCAAACGGAGAAATGCGCACTAGTCGGTGAACACCACTCTCGGCTTTCAGCAGGCCATAGGCAAAGCCACCATCAAATTCCAGGGAAGCCGATTTAATACCGGCGCCATCCCCATATTGTACATCGATCTCGGAGACTTTCCAACCCTGCTTTTCACCATACATACGGTACATACGCAGCAGCATTTCCGCCCAATCCTGGCTTTCGGTACCACCGGCACCGGAATTGATGGTCAGTACTGCCGGCATTTCGTCTTCCGGCTCATTCAGTGTAGACTTAAACTCAAGTTCGTCCAGCGCATCAACTGCAGCTGCGTAGGCAACCTGTACTTCTTCCTCAGTGGCTTCACCCTCTTTCTGGAAGTCGAGTAACACGCTGCTATCCTCTATGGCAGTTCCTACCTGCTCATGAAGATCTACCCAAAACTTGTTTACTTTGATCTCTTTCAGGATAGATGTAGCACGAACATTATCATCCCAGAATCCGGGGGCTAACGTAAGCTGCTTATCATTTTCTATTTTAGCTATGCGGTCAGGGACGTTAAAGAAAACCTCCCAGAACGTGGAGGCGGTCCCTCATAGCTTTTAATTGTTCTGCTGTCATAATGGGCGCAAAGTTACGGAAAAAGGGGAACAATTTTTGCTTGATTCTCACATAAATCCATCCCTCTTCAAAATTTTAAAGGTACTATCTATGACTGCATCCCATAAGACACCTTATTACAAAAACACTGCGGTCTTTAATGCAATAGGGTACATAATGGTGATAGCCGTCAACGCAATGGCAAGCCTCAATATGCTAAACGGGAAAAGTCCTGCCAACATATCAGAGAAATACAGCAACCTGTTCACGCCTGCGGGAATCACCTTTTACATCTGGGGAATCATTTACCTTTCCCTCCTTGGATTCATCGTCTACCAGCTATGGCTGGCCTTCTCCGGTAAACATCAGGAGGAACTGGAAGTGTTCATGGAACGCCTCCGCGCCTGGTGGCTGTTCTCCTGCCTGGCCAATACCTGCTGGCTCTTTACCTGGCATTATGAACTCCTCCCTTTGTCCATGCTCATCATGATATCATTACTGGTATCTCTCTTCGCTATCAATATGAACTTTAATATAGCCGTTCAGAAAGTCGACTGGCCGGAAAAATTATTTATACACCTCCCGTTTAGCCTCTACCTGGGATGGGTATGCGTGGCTACCGTCGCAAATATTGGCGCCCTCAGCGTGTATTTAGGCGGTACCGGTACCAGCATTCCGTGGACTATTTTTCTCATTTTGATATGCACTGTGGCAGTTAGCCTACTGATAATCAAGAGAAAGAATATAATAACAGGAGCTGTTGCGTTATGGGCGTTATATGGCATCATCCTCAAACGGCAGGAAGCCGGCACACCTGTTGCCTACCCCGTCACAGCAGCCTGTATAGTAGCAATGGCCGTGATTCTACTACTTGCACTTATACAATTAATGAAAAAACGATAACGCAATTTCTTACTTTTGGTACAATAAAATTAGCACACATGTTTCCAAAGACGAATCCAACAGCTACAAAAGCCTGGCAGCAGTTGCAGCAGCATGCTGAAAAAATGAAGCAAACACACCTGCGTAACCTGTTTAAAGAAGACGCAGACAGATTTAAAAAATTCACCCTCTCCTTTGAAGATATACTGTTCGATTATTCCAAAAACATCATCACGGAAGAAACCCGAACGCAATTACTGGCGCTGGCTAAAGAATGCGGCGTAGAAGATGGCATCAAAGCCATGTTTGGTGCTGAGAAAATTAACATGACAGAAAACCGTGCAGTACTGCATGTGGCCCTCCGCAACTTATCCGGTAGCCCCATCAACCTGGACGGCAAAGATGTAATGCCCGATGTATTAGGCGTGCTCAATAAAATGGAAAGCTTCTGTAACCGCATTCACAGTGGTGAGTGGAAAGGTTATAGCGGCAAGCCTATACGTTACATCGTAAACATCGGTATCGGTGGATCCGACCTCGGCCCTGTAATGGTAACCGAAGCCCTGAAACCTTACTGGCGCCCCGGTATGCAGCCTTACTTCGTATCTAACGTAGATGGTACCCATATCGCCGAAACACTGAAAAAAGTAAATCCGGAAGAAACCCTCTTCCTCATCGCTTCCAAAACATTTACTACCCAGGAGACAATGACCAATGCGCTTACTGCCCGTGCATGGTTCCTGGAACACGCTAAAGATGAAGCGCATGTTGCCAAACACTTTGCAGCCCTTTCTACCAATGAAAAGTCTGTAAAAGAGTTCGGTATAGACCCGGCTAACATGTTCGAATTCTGGGACTGGGTAGGTGGCCGTTATTCCTTATGGTCCGCTATTGGTCTCAGCATTGCCCTCACCACCGGCTTTGAACATTTCAAAGCATTACTGGAAGGCGCGCATGCTGTAGATGAACATTTCCGCACTACTCCCCTTGAAAAGAACATCCCGGTGATCATGGGCCTTATTGGCCTGTGGTATGGTAACTTCTTTGGTACAGGCACCGAAGCGATCCTGCCTTACGATCAGTACATGCACCGTTTTGCAGCCTATTTCCAGCAGGGTAATATGGAAAGCAACGGTAAGTATGTAGACCGTACCGGTAAAGCAGTAACATATGAAACAGGTCCTGTTGTATGGGGAGAACCCGGTACGAATGGCCAGCATGCTTTTTACCAGCTGATTCACCAGGGTACCCGTATCGTGCCTTGCGACTTTATCGCTCCTGCTATCAGTCACAACCCTATCGGTGATCATCACGTAAAACTGTTGTCTAACTTCTTCGCACAAACGGAAGCGCTCATGAACGGTAAAACGGCCGAAGAGGTACGTGCCGAACTGGAAAAATCCGGTATGAAGGAAGAAGATATTAAAGCAGTAATGCCTTATAAAGTATTCACAGGCAACCGCCCAACCAATTCATTCCTGGTAAAAGAAATCACTCCGCGCTCACTGGGCTCACTGGTAGCATTATACGAACATAAGATCTTCGTACAGGGTGTTATCTGGAATATCTACAGTTTTGATCAGTGGGGTGTGGAACTGGGTAAACAACTGGCCAATAAAATACTACCCGAATTAGTAAGTAATGATGCTGTAACCAGCCATGATGCATCCACCAATGGATTGATCAATGCCTGGAAACAGATGAAGAAATAGTCTTAACAAATAATGTTTAAATAAAGAAAGCTCCCTCCGGGAGCTTTCTTTATTTAAATTAAAAAACTTAGAAGTTAAACGCCGCTCCTACACCATACAAATCCACCTTGTTCTGACTCGTTCCAGCGTAATAAGAAAGTTTTATTTCTATATTTTTAGTACGCTTGCGACCAACAGCTATACGCATCCCCCCATTAGCAGCGGGACCGAAAGAACTACCACCAACAGACTTAACAACTACACCATTGCTTTCATCATAAGCATAATAATCCCGGGAAGATATATAATGGAAACCATATCCCGCTCCTATAAACCCGCCTATACGACCTTTACTCTTCTTAGAAGAACCTCCTCCAAAATTAAAATTCACTATCACAGGAGCATTCACCATAAAACCGGTTGCCGTTTGAATTAAACTACTCCCATTATAGACAGAGTAAGCATTCTGTATGTATCCGACAGTAAGTGGAATACCTACAGATAAAGAAGTAGCTTCCGTTTCTGTAAAATTGATCCTTGGATTGTAGGTAAAGGCAGAACCAACACCCACATTATCAGGTACCATGTTATCAAAATAAAGACCGATGCCAGCACCATGCTGAAAGCTTTGAGAAAATGCGCTAATAGATAATACGCATGCTACAGTAAACAGGAATAATTGTTTTTTCATTGATGGTTACAATATAGGGTGATGAATACTTAAATATAATAGATTATCAAACTTAGAAGTTGAATATAGCCCCTATCCCGAACATCTCTAACCTCGTTCTGTTGCTTCCCTTGTAATAGGAAAATCTTAATTCTATATTGTCAACAGGATCTCCTCCCAGATTAAAACGGAAACCTCCGTTTATAGTCGGGCCAAAAGAACTGCCACCAATAGTTTTGTCATTACCATCCTTTGTATAATCTCTGGAAGATACATAATGCCAGGTATACCCTGCTCCTATAAACCCACCGATATTATGCTTGTTACCTTTAGTAGAACCCGCGCCCACATTAAGGTTCACTACCAAAGGTAAATTCACTGCAAAGCCCTTGATACTGCCGGAAGTTTCTTCGCCGGTAACTTCGTCGTAATACACCGTATTATTACCATCCCCAACGAACCCTATACTCAGAGGAATCCCCAGGGAAGCAGACATCTTTTCCGTTTCTCTGAAGTTATATCTGGGACTATAAGTGATAGCAGAAATAGCCGTGATTTTGTCAGGAGTCATGTTATCAAAAAAAATACTGACTCCAATGCCATGGTGGAAACTCTGGGAGAAGGCATTTACAGAAATAATACAGGCAGCTACAAACAGTATTAGTTTTCTCATGAAAGTCGGCAAATATAGGCTTGAATAGATAAGACAAGGTACTAAAAAACGCATAAAAAAACCTCCGGAAAAATCCGGAGGTTCTGATATCTTAAATTAAATATTGTCAATTACCATTTGTCAACATCATCGCTATGAGAAGCAACAGATACTACAGGAGCAGCAGCTTCCACTGCAACTGATGCTTCAACTGAAACTGATTCAGTAGAGTTTTCAGCAGCAACTTCACTCACTTCACCATCTTCATCATCGCGTACATAGTCGTGGTTGTAGGCATCAAAATCGAAGTCAGGCATCAACTCAGTCTTCACATAGTTGATAGTTTCTGTTAATGCATTCAGGAATTTGTTGAAGTCCTCTTTGTACAGAAACACTTTGTGTCTGTCATAACCATTGTCGTTGAAGCGTTTTTTGCTTTCTGTAATGGTTAAAAAGTAATCATTTCCCCGAGTGGTCTTAACATCAAAGAAGTACGTTCTCCTTTTGCCCGCTTTCAATCGCTTCGAAAAGATACTGTCATTATTTCTTTCCGGCTGATTGGTATTTTCGTACGCCACAGTTGATAGATTTAAGTTGTTAACGAATCAAATCCTTTTCCAATAAGGAACAAATATACTATTGTTTTACAAATATCAAAATAATTTTAAATGATTTTGAAAAATGATAGAAGACGCCTTTAACCACTGGTTTCCAGGCATATATAAGGGTTTGATTATTATTCTATTATATTTTCCTCTTCACCCGATTGCTGACGGGCGTATAAGTCGGCATAATAACCGTTTAATGACAATAAATCTTCATGAGTACCTGTTTCAACGATCTTCCCTTCATCCAGTACAATGATCTTATCAAAGTCGAAAAGTGCAAAGATCCTATGCGTGATAATGATAGCCGTTTTATCTCTCAGATAAGCATACAGGTTACCGATGATCTCCTTTTCCGTACGGGCGTCTACGGCCGATAAACAATCGTCAAATACAAGTAAGTTCGGGTTCTTGATCAGGCCCCTCGCAATGGAAATACGTTGCTTCTGCCCGCCACTCAAAGTCACTCCTCTCTCCCCTATCATCGTCTCAAAACCTTCTGTAAATCCTTCAATATCTCTTTCTATAGAAGCCTGTCTGGCAGCCGTTTTCACGGTTTCCAGGTTAGCCTCCGGAGTACCGAAACGGATGTTGTTTGTCACCGTATCAGAAAACAAAAACACGTCCTGCGGTACATAACTGATCTGGGTCCTCAGGCTTTCCAGTTTGATATGACGTATATCCGTGTTATCCATCAGCACGGCTCCTTCCTGCGGGTCATACATCCTGATCAGCAACTGCGCCAGGGTGGATTTCCCGGAACCGGTACGACCTATAACCGCTACCTTTTCTCCCGGTTTTACCGTGAGGTTAAAATCCTGGATAGCCTGGATACCTGTATGCGGGTACGTAAATGATACGTTCTTAAAGTCGATCTGCCCTTTCAGTGTCATTGCGGTAGCAGCAGGATTATTCTGAATATCTGGTTTTATCTGCAGGAACTCATTGATTCTCTGCTGACTGGCAGCCGCACGTTGTATCATGGAAGCCACCATTCCTATGGAAAAGAACGGGAACATCAGCATATTCACATAAATCACAAACTCAGCCAGGTTACCTACGGTAATGTTTCCGTGTATCACCTGTACCCCTCCAATGAAAATAGTCAGCACAACACTTAATCCTATCATCAGCGCCATAGTAGGCTGAAACAGGGCATCCGTCTTCGCTAAACTCACAGAGCTGTCTTTATAGGATTCACTCTCCTGCTCAAAATGCCGGATACTGCCCTCTTCCTGTACATAAGACTTGATCACCCTTATCCCGGAATAAGACTCCTGCGCGATAGAGGTCAGATTAGACAACTGCGCCTGTATCCTTTCACTCTTCCGGTTAATAATATGATTGACATAATAGATGGTCAGTGCCAGGAAAGGCAGCGGTGACAGTGTATATAAAGTTAAAAGAGGATTTACATCGATCATGAGGTACACTACTATCACCACCATAAAAACAGTACGGGTGGCATACATGATAGCAGGACCAACGTACATGCGTACGCGGGAGACGTCTTCCGTTATCCGGCTCATCAGATCTCCGGTACGGTGCATCTTGTAAAAGTTGAGGTCCAGCACCTGGTAATGCTGGTAAATTTCGTTCTTGAGGTCGTATTCAATATAACGGCTCATCACAATGAGTGACTGCCTTTGCAGATACAGGAAAAAACCACTCAGTAAAGCAAACAACAGGATGGTAACGCCATAAAAGGCCAGTACTTTAGTAAAATCTGATCTGAATACACCCTTGATACCCGTATCACTGATAAGACGATAGTTATCAATATTCTGCGCCAGCAGGTCGAATATCTGACGCACCATAATAGGCTGGAATACACTGAATATAATGGAGACCGTCGTACAGATCAATCCCAGCAAAAACCTCCATTTATATTTTACAAAGTATTTATTAAGTGCGGCTAGGTGTTTCATATGAAAAAACAAAAGACTCCTGACGGAGCCTGGTTATAAACAAGACACCCCTGAACTTCATCAGGAGTGTCCTGTTTGTAGTTATAACGTATTCAACGTTTCATTGATCTTCTTCACAGCATCTGCGTCAGCAACATCTTCCTTCACAAATTTCTGACCGGTAATATTTTCGAACAGCTCGATATAACGCTCACTTACACTCTTGATAAATGCATCTGTCATCTCAGGAACTTTCTGTCCGTCTTTACCCTGGAAACCATTTTCCATCAGCCACTCTCTTACAAACTCTTTACTCAGCTGTTTCTGTGCTTCACCGGCTTTCTGTTTTTCTTCATATCCTTCTGCATAGAAGAAACGGGAAGAATCTGGTGTATGGATTTCGTCGATCACAACGATGGTATCACCTGCTTTACCAAATTCATACTTGGTATCCACCAGGATCAAACCACGTTTCTTAGCCATTTCTTTACCACGCTCAAATAATGCCAGCGTGTATTTTTCCAGCTGCTCGTAATCTTCTTTGCTTACCAGACCCTGGGCAATGATCTCTTCACGGGAAATATCTTCATCATGACCTTCATGCGCTTTTGTAGTAGGCGTAATGATCGGCGTAGGGAAGAAATCATTTTCCTTCATTCCTTCCGGCATAGTTACACCACACAGTACACGCTGACCACTTTTGTAAGTTCTCCAGGCATGACCGGTAAGGTTACCACGTACGACCATTTCTACCGGGAAAGTTTCGCATTTCACACCAATAGTTACATTAGGCAATGGAACAGATTTTACCCAGTTAGGTACAATGTCCTTGGTAGCTTCCAGCATAATAGCGGCTACCTGGTTCAATACCTGTCCTTTGTAAGGAATAGGACGGGGTAATACCACATCAAATGCTGAGATACGGTCACTTACTACCATTACCATCAGCTTATCCTCAATAGTGTATACATCCCTTACTTTCCCTTTATAAAATGCTGTTTGCTTGGGAAACTTGAAATTTGGCTCTAACATGAATAATTACCTATTAAAAATTTATTAATAAATTCCTTCATCCACCGGACGTTAACAGTGATATCAACAACCGGTTATGCATTCAGGTTCGCAAAAATACTTTAGGTAAACTTAATTATCTAAGAAAATTGGAAAAGCCTGCTGGTATTGCTATCAGCAAATTGGTGGATAATATTTAATATGTACTCGTTCTCAGGGTATTGGGTCAACCATTCCTTCACCATATTTCCCTGTGTCACCGCGGTATCCCGGGGAATATAGCCCATCCCGTAGAAGCGGCCTTTCTCCATCAGGATACAGCTTTGCTCTTCCGGTTCCCGCCCTTCATCTACAATAATAAAAGAGGGTTGCTGATGCTGCATATGGTTAATAGCCGCCTTCACCCGCAGGTTGTAGCTGTCTGCTTTCTCCGCTTTGTCACAGGCACCCCGGCAGGTATGGTCCGGAATAGGGGCACATTTGCCCTCTCCTTTCTGTAAGAAACAAAGCCGGGGACATAACTCAAACTCCCTGATCAGGCCGCGTAACATCTGATGCCCCTGTACCAGCAACGGAAAGGAATGCAATGGTGTCGTATACTTTCGCTTCTTTTCTATTGCCAGGCGCAGATATCCTTCCTGATCTTCAAAAGCATAGAACCCGAATTTGAACTCCACGTTCTTCTGGGAGCGGTTATACACCGGCCACAGACGTTTGATCTCCACACTCTCCAGGATGATGGCCATCAGTTCTGTACCGGTTACCTCGCAGGTAATGCTATGGATATTCCGGAGGAACTCCTGTCGCTGCCTGCTGGGGTTATTACCCGTAAAATGACTGTTTACCCTCTTTTTGATATTCTTAGCCTTGCCTACATATACCACTTTGCCTTTCTGGTCGTGGAAGTAATATACACCGGGAGATACTGGCAAATTAATCACCTGTTCCGGCGGAAGGTTTGGCGGTAAGAACTGTTCCTTGGAACTGGCATTCAATGCCGTTGCAATCGCTTTTTTATTATCCTGTTTCAGCAGTAAGTCAAAAAGGCGTACAGTAGCGGCAGCATCTCCGGCAGCGCGGTGCCGTTGTTCTACAGGAATTTTAAGCGAACGGCACAGGTTACCTAAACTGTAAGACGGTAAACCGGGAACGATTTTACGTCCCAGGCGAACAGTACACAGCTTTTTAGTACGTAAATCGTACCCTGCCTGTAATAAGTGATGTTGTATAAATGAGTAGTCGAAATTAACGTTGTGGGCAACAAAGATCTTATCGTGTAGCAAATCATAAATGTCTGGCGCCACTTCATCAAAAGGTGGAGCAGTAGCCGTCATTTCATCCGTGATACCGGTCAGCGATTGTATATAACGGGGAATAGGTACACCCGGATTCACCAGCGTTTCGTATTGCTGTACAATGGTGTGTCCGTCGTATATAAAAATGGCTATTTCTGTAATACCATTGGCGCCGGCATGACCACCCGTAGTTTCTATGTCAACAATAGCGTACATAACTCTCTCCTCTGCTAACAAATATAAAGTAATGCCAGAGGAATAAAAAAAGAGTTGTTAGCCCGAAGGAGAGACATTCCCGAACTCAACATTCCAATACTCCCTAAGACTAACAACTACCGTCTTTATTTTTTCTTTACTGCTTCATATACTGCCTTTGCGGAATCCTGGTGGGCTCTCAGCGTAGGCAATGTATTGGAAGCAAATGTTTTCAGATCCGGATCACTCAGTCCATCGGCGGCTTTCTCAAACATATTAATATTGTCTTTATGACCGCTTACCATCATATCCATGTAGTGCTTATCAAAATCCTTTCCTGATAACTTCTCCATATCCCTGATATGCTCCTGGTAATCATTACCTACGCTATCTGGCAGGGTAATGTTTTTGTTAGCAGCAATGCCTTTTAACTCATCACATGCTTTGGAATGATCACGCACCATCATGGCGCCAAATTCTTTTACCCGTGGATTAACGGCTTTTTCCTGAGCCAGTTTACCTAATCTTACTTCCAGCATACCACCATCGGCGGCTTTTACTGCAAAATCAGAAGACTCTTTATCTACAGGAGCCGTTTCCTTGTTTACGGCTATTGCGCTGTCTACTGCATCATCATGTTTGGCAGGGTTTGTACTACCACCACAAGATTGTAACATCCATGCAGCCATTAAGGCTGTTGCTAAATAAGAAACCCTTTTCATATATTCTTTTTTTGGTTTAACAATAAGAGCAGCAGCGCCTTGTATATAACAAGTAGTACTGCTGAATGTTGTATGTTTTGCAAATAAGAGACCAGTAATAAGAAATCCCCATTCATGGCGGCTTTAATGCTTACAGCTCTACAGTAATGATTATCAGCACAATGCGGTTTCCCGTAGATGCTTTTCCCCAGGTCATCAATTGCAGAACGCTCATTCTAAAATATATTTGGAACATTCGTTCTGTAATTCTACATTTGCATCATGGCTAGGAACAAAGCATTCGATCCGCAGGAAAAGCTGGAAAAAGCACAGGACCTCTTCTTAGAGAAGGGGTACAGCGCTACTTCTATGCAGGACCTGGTAGATGGGATGCAGCTTAACCGGGCCAGCATATACGATACATACGGCGACAAACACGCGCTCTTCCAGCAATGCCTGAAAAACTACGGGAAAGACAAACTGCTTGATTTCAAGCAATGCTGTAAAGAGACTTCTCCACTTGCTGCCGTAGAACATATCATGCGTACTACACTGGATAAACGTCAGGAAGGCAAAACCTGCCTGATGGTAAAGACCTCTTTCGAACTGGCATCTATGGATGAAGGGATCAGAGAGATGGTACAGCAACAGGCTAAACAAAGCATCGCTGTGTTGCAGGATTTGCTGGAAAAAGCAAAAGAACTGAAAGAGATACCGGCAGATAAAGACCCTGCCACCTTAGCTCAGTTCCTTTACGCCAGCTTCAGTTCTCTGTGGATGATGGATGTGCTGTTTAATGATAAACGTATGCTGGATAAACTGGTTGATCATATTCTTAACAGCGTCAGGCATTAGCCTTTTTTTTGCTCTATTTCCAGAACGATCGTTCAGGAATCACCCTTAAACACAACCACATGTACCCAACTTTATTTTCATCAGCAACTATAGGCAAATATGCCCTTTCAAATAAGGTAGTGATGTCTCCTACTATCATCAAACGCCGCACTACCAGTGGTATTCCGGACGATGCGATGGTAGAATATTACAGCATGCGTGCAGGCGCCGGACTCATTATCGCAGAAGGCTCCGGGCTTTCAGAGAACGGGATGGGACATGCACACATGCCAGGCATCTACAGCAAAGAACAGATAGCGGGATGGAAACGTGTTACCAGCGCAGTACATGCGAAAGGTGGTAAAATATTCTTACAGATCATGCACACAGGACGTATCTCCCACCCTGCCAACATGCCTGCAAGAACAGAAATTCTGGCACCATCTGCAGTAATGGCAAAAGGTGAAATATGGACAGATCTTCACGGATGGCAACCACATCCTACTCCCAGAGCAATGACTACCAGGGAAGTAGAACAAATGGTAAAGCTGTACGTGAAAGCGGCTACCCAGGCAATTGCTGCCGGTTTTGACGGAGTGGAATTACATGCGGCAAACGGATATTTAATGGATCAGTTTTTGCATCCTGAAGTAAACAAACGTACTGATAAATATGGTGGTAGTATTTCCAACAGGGTCCGTTTTATTCTGGAAGTAGTGGCTGCCGTAAGTGATAGTATTGGAAGAGATAAAACAGGGATTCGTTTATCTCCTTATAGCCAGATCAATGATCTGAAACATCATAGTGAAATAGATGCTACTTATGAATATTTAGCAGACGCGTTAGATGTATACTCCCCTTCCTACATCCATCTTGTAGAAGGAGAAACAAACATTCCGGCGATGCTGCTGGCAGGTATCAGATCACGTTTTCGTGGTACATTAATATTGAATGGGAATTTTGACGCAGTGCAGGCAGAACGTACAGTGCAGAGTGGATTGGCAGATTTAGTGGCTTTCGAAAATCCCTGTGAAACAGGGGCCTTCAATTAAACGGTAGGCTTCTAAAAAGCCGATCATTATATACAAGGACTCTTAACCGGGTCCAGCTAATTACACGTAGGCTGCATAAGCCGATCTATCATACAACGGCTCCTGACAGAGCCAGTCTACACTAACGAGGCTTGCCAAAGCCAATCATTATATAAAAAAGCAGCTGCCTCTTCACAACAAGAGGCAGCTGCTTTTTTTACAATAGCATTATTTCAGATCAGTATTCTCCCTGACATAATTAAGACTATTATCACTAATCATATATATTGAAAAAGTCTTTTCTTTGGACGGTGTATCTCCATCATAGCCCTGCCCTTTCCTTTCGTTTGAGTACACGACCACTTTATCACCCTTAGCTAGTTCATATGGAATAGGAATATATAGCTCTGCTCTTCCATCTTTTATTTTATATGGATAAATAATATCATCACTGGTTGTGCGGCCACTAAACTCTTTCAGATTAGTGCTATCAAGCTCCAACAGAATAACACCAAAACCATGATTAAGAGATTTTTTGATATTTAATACCTTCCCCCGGATAATTATGTTGTTATTTAATAGCACATCCCACTTATTATATTCTTTCGTGCTACCATGCCAGATAATAACAGCCATGAAAACAAAAAAGATAAGACCTATAAGATACCTGAATTTATACATATCAATTTTTCAAAGCATTAACTACTCCGTTTAAAACTTAATGTCGTTAAAAATCATTTTTCTCAGTCATCTCTTTTATAACCCTTTCTCTGTGCTGTTTCCCCCAGGAAGCCATTTCATCAATAATAGGTTTGAGCGTCCGTCCATACGCTGTTAGTTCATACTCAACTGTGATGGGTTTTGTATCCTGCACAGACCGTTTAATCAATCCATTTAATTCGAGTTCCTGCAACTCTTTTGAGAGCATCTTGGATCCTATACCTTCCACTACACGTTGGAGTTCCATAAATTGCTTTTTACCAGGTGCAAGGCACCCGATAATCATAACTATCCATTTCCCGTTCAGAATGTCCAGCGTATCATTGAATGCCTTTAAATGTTGCTTACAATCAGTGGGAATTTTTTCACCAATTATTTTTTTTCTCATCTTTTAAATCAATGTGCTTTATAAGAGGATAGTACTTTCCTTGTGTAAACTCATATAGCTTGTAAAGCTATGCTGATTAATTTTACGATTCATTGAAAACAAAAAAAATTCATGAAAGCGTTAAAAATTACCTATTGGATCACTACCGGCATTATTGTCTTACTGATGTTATTCTCATTTTATAACTATTTCTTTAATCCGGCCTTAAAGGATGCTTACGTGCATGTTGGATTTCCCGATTGGTTCCGTATTGAACTTGGAATTGCCAAGCTGCTGGGCGCACTGGCGTTAGGCATCCCGATAATCCCAGCGCGCATTAAGGAATGGGCGTACGTCGGATTTTTTATTAATTTCTTTTCAGCGTTCCTTTCTCATTACGAAATTGGCGATCCTGCATTTAATCAGATAACCCCGCTTGTTCTTCTCTTGATACTAGTGGTATCGTACATCACTTTCCACAAAGTGGTAGTTAAGTAAACGCCTGCATTTGCGGTCGGTACTCTTAGTGCCCTTAAATAAATTTATATGAATAAACCAATCATTATCTCCGGAGACGGAGCTGTCCCTGTCATCTCTGTAAGTCCGGTTATACTATCAGCACCGGGGCGTGGCGAGGATCTGCAGGTGCGGGTTTCCGCACCCATCACAGGAAATCAACTACCAATTATTGTCTTTGCACACGGCTTCGGTTCTTCATTGGATGGCTATGCTCCGCTCGTGCATTTCTGGGCGGCTCGCGGCTTCGTCGTGATCCAACCCACCTTTCTCGATTCAAGAACATTGGGCCTCAGTCCGGACGATCCCCGAAAACCTTTGATCTGGCGGTTTCGCGTTGAAGACATGAAGCGTATCCTCGATCAACTTGACTTCATTGAAGATGCTGTTCCTACGCTTAAAGGACGCCTCGACCAAACCCGCATTGCCGCAGCAGGGCATTCGTTTGGAGCCCAAACAACAGGGATGCTGTTAGGCACAAGAGTGATTGGTCCCGATGGTAGCTTAGGCGAAGATATGTCCGATCCCCGGATCAAGGTTGGTGTGCTGCTTTGCGCAGGTGGCCGAGGAGGCGAAGACCTTACCCCGTTCGCAGCTGAGCATCTTCCTCATCTGAACCAGAGCTATGCAGAAATGACTACGCCAACGCTCGTGGTTGCGGGCGATAAAGACTACTCTCCGCTGACCGTTCGAGGTCCGGACTGGTTCACCGATGCGTATACGCTAAGCCCAGGGGCTAGGTGGCTGGCTACGTTGTTTGGAGCAGAACATATGCTCGGCGGGATTTCCGGATATCTTGTCACTGAGACAACAGATGAAGACCCTGATCGGGTGGCCGCCGTACAGCAGCTTACCTGGGCTTACCTCCGCAGCGCGCTCTACCCCGAAGATCCCGCCTGGCCTGTGGCCTGCACCGCGTTGAATTCACTGGGTAAGGTTGAAGGCAAATAAGCATATAATCAAAACTTAAAAGGCTGTTTCATACATTAGAAACAGCCTTTCTTCATTTACAGGTTTTCTCTGAAAAAGGGAAGCAATTTATCAACTGCCTGACCTGTTGCTTCAGGTTGATCATATAAGTCGTAGTGGCTTGCTCCATGAACAACGTGAATGCTTTTATTCTTCGAAGCTGCTTTACCATACAATTCAAAACCATCTCTATAAGAACCAAAAGCTCCTACTTTATCTCCCACCACGATCAATAATGGCTGGGTTAATAATTGCTCTGCCAAATGGAAAGCATCAAAGGCCATCACAGATCCAACACTTGTAAAGCGAAGTTTATTACAAGCCGTAGGTTGTTGTCCTCTTGACGTTCTGTAATAATCCACTGCTTCTACGATATCTAATTCAGTTACACCTGCTTGTTTTGCTTCTTCGGGAGAATTCGGTATCCAGTTTGTAATCATTGAATCTGCTCCATTAGCTTCCGCTGTACGTTGTTTACCAACTGCTTCCAGTGTCTGAAGAGGATTCCCTTCACGATACGCACGACCAATATTTGCAGCTACTACTGTACCCACCGCTTTGATACGCCTTTCCGACATGGCAGCATTTACAGCATAACCACCACCTGCACAAACACCTAATACGCCGATACGGTTTTCATCCACAAAGTCCAATGTAGTCAGATAATCTACAGCGCAACGTACATCTTCCACACGGGTTGCAGGGTCTTCAATATAGCGGGGTTCTCCACCACTTTCTCCCTGGAATGAAGCATCAAAAGCAATAGCCACAAAACCTCCATCTGCTAATTTGGAAGCATACAAACCGGAGGTTTGCTCTTTAACACTGCTTCCGGGGTGTACGCACACTATAGCTGCATATTTCTTAGTTTGATCAAAATCTTTGGGGAAATGGATATTAGCGGCAACATCCCAGGTCCTGTTTTTAAATTTTACTGCTTGTAACATAACATACTTTTTTGTGAATAATCTATAACTCAAAGCTATTACGACATTGAGGGTCAGGGCTAAAGATTATTAAACAAATAAGTATGATTTTCAAACAATCCTTCCTTTCCGCAAAGAACTGGGTGTAATACCAGCTACCCGCTTGAAAAAATTATTAAAATAAGTCGGGTACTCAAAACCCAGGGCATAAGCAATATCTGCCACGTTCCAATCTGTATTAATTAATAGTGCTTTTGCCTCTGAAGCAATTCTTTCTGTAATATGATCCTTGGTAGTCTTTCCAGTGGTTTGCTTTACAGCACGATTAAGATGATTAGCGTGGATATTCAGTCTGTCTGCAAAGTCCTGAGGGTTTTTGATTGATAAAGACTGATGAGGATTGTCTATTGGAAATTGCCTTTCCAAAAGTTCAATAAACAGACCTGAGATTCTGGCAGATGCATTTGGAGCGGTGAAAAAATTCTCTGAGGGTTGTAATTTATGGGCTTCGTGAATAATCAGGTTGATATAGTTCTTGATTAATTCATCTTTATACTGGTATGCAGACTCCTGCTCTACAATCATTTTCTGAAAAATCGATTTGATGGACTCATAAGTAATCTCATCCAACGTAAATACAGGTGTGCCACCAATTTTAAAAAAGGGAGATTCCTGAAGACTTTTCAACCGCTCATTATTGTTTAAAAACTCTTCAGTAAAAATGCAGGTAAAACTATTCTGCTGTGCTGACTCTACAACCCAGGAATACGGTATGTGAGGCGTTCCAAAAAACAAAGTATACCTGTTCACTGAAACGCTTTTATCGGCATAATGAATAGTGCTTTGGCCATGGTGTAAGCAGATTTTATAAAAATCCCTACGTGAGTAATCCGGCAAACCCACAAACGTATCCTGCACCTCATAGATCTTGAAGCCTTTCAGTTTAAGATTGAGTTTCTTTAACTCTTCTGAACTTCCTAATGTTGCATCCACCATATCTCAAAGTTAAGAAAATTAAACAGATGGGGGTTCTGTGTTCCTTTCCAAACCATCCGCCACAAACACAGCACATTATAAAATATTGTCCGCTATTTAACAATCCATATTCCCATCTCCCCTTATCTTTGCCCCCATTGTTACCAAGTCAACATCTACATGAAGTTTAACCAGTTACAACACATATCTATTGCCGCTCTAAACGGTGACCCTCAAATGCTGAACATATTATTCAACCGTTACCGCCCGCAGGTGTACTCCGTCGCCTTAAGAATCCTCGGAAATACTCCTGCTGCTGAAGACGCTGTACAGGATGCCTTTATAACCGCCTATACAAACCTCCACCAGCTCAAAAACCCGGATGCCTTCCTTCCCTGGCTGAAAAGAATAACGGCCAACTGCTGTTACCAACTGTTAAGAAAAGAAAAGCCACTGAATGAGATCCCGGAAAACATGCAGCTGATTGATGAAAGTATAGAAAGGCATTTCGAGCAGCTCTCCCTGCGTGACGCGCTATTCACCGCCCTCTCCTTCCTGCCCGAAGCATTGCGGCATACCGTTATATTAAGATATCTGAGTGAGTTTAATACCTACTCACAGATTGCGGCTATCACAGGAGTGCCGGTGGGCACTGTAAAAAGCAGGCTGAGTGAAGGGAAAAAGCAGTTGATCAAGCATTGGAATAATCACCAGCATGCAGATGAACGTGAGTTTAAAAGCGCTCAATACTGGAATGGTCTGTACACTGAACTGATACCGGGCGTTTATCACGACATCGGTTACCTGCCCAAACTGCTGGATCATATCAATAATGATATGAATCTGGTATTCACCAGCGGCAAAACAGTACAGGGAAGATATATATTTGAAGATGGTATTTATGACGACTTTGAACATGGCAGTTGTATATCAGCCGTCAACTCCTGCATCAGCAGCGGCGATCTGTCCGTCATGCATGTTTCCTTTCAAAACTCTGCTGAACATCCCAATCACTGCCCTCCTGACTCATATTTAACCTTTTACCGGGAAAACGGGATTATATCAAGAATGCGCTTTTACCATGCATTACGCACTAACATACTGGCTACCAGTCAGTATTCATAATTCTCAAAAAAAATATATAGCTGTATCGAACTTTTTATACAATACAGGCATCTGGTATAAAATCTAAAACGGATAGCTATGATTGAATTACTTGCCAACATCCAGCCGATCGTATTGATTGTCTTACTGATCCTGATGTATAGCATTGAAAACCTCTTTCCTTACCTGAATCGTCCGGCTAACATAAAGCGGCATTACAGGCGGAATTTCACGGTTTCGCTGATTTCCTTTATTATGAATGCCGGACTGGGGATTCTGGTGGTAATGATCCTCGAATGGACCGCAAAGAACAATTGGGGTTTGCTGAACCATGTGAATATACCGGCCACTGCAAAAGTGATCCTGGGTATTTTACTATTTGATTTCGGAAGTTATCTTACCCATAACCTCCAGCACAAAGTACCTTTCCTGTGGCGCTTCCACCGGATCCATCACTCTGATCTGCATCTCAACGTGTCTTCTTCACTAAGGTTTCATCCCATAGATGCGATTGTGGCGCTATTTATTTACCAGGGTTTAGCTGTTGCCGTACTGGGCATTTCCATGACAACATTTGTCATCTATGGCACCATTGCACTACCCTTACTAATTATGCAACACAGCAATGTGAAACTGCCTGACTGGTTCGAGCGTATTGCGCGATTGGTGATAGCTACTCCCGGATGGCATAAAATCCATCACTCTGCTCATCGGCAACTGACGGACTCTCACTATGGAGATGTATTTACTTTCTGGGACAGGATCTTCGGTACCTGGGGGCATACACAACCGCATGAGATTACCTACGGACTGGATGAATTTAAAGAAGATCACCAGCAAAAAGTAAGTCATCTGATGGTCTCTCCTTTTAAAAAATAATTAACAAAAGGATGTATCAAAAGTATATTTTGATACATCCTTTCTTCCAATCAATGCCCTTTCGTGGCCGCATCAAACACGCGGCAGAAGTTACCTCCGCCTACCTTGCCAATTTCTTCTTCAGTGAAGCCGGTTTTTAACATCGCATCAACAACGGCGTAATAGAATCCAGCCTTCTGGTCTTTCCATGCTTCGTTTGTACGCTCACCAACACGGCCTTTATTTGGAGCACCATTATGTTGATTATCACCTTTGGGACCTTCGTTATGATTATCTCCTGGGGGACCATCGTTGTGTTTAATAGAATCTTTACCAGGGCCGCCACCAGGTCGCTGGCCAGGGCCACCACCGGGTCTGTTGTTCCCCGGGGTCAACTTGGTATCAGTACCGATGCAGACATGGTCAATTCCGATAACATCAACAAGAGCACGAACATTCTGTGCATACTCCAATGGAGAATCGGCCAGATGTGTCCATACGCCAATCACACCACCGGCATCAGCAACAACCTTTGCATGCTCCTTGCTAATGAGTCTTGGCCGCATCATGTTTGCCATGAACGGGTTCTGACCCACCCGGGAATCAAGTCCGGTGTGAGAGACAAGTACCGGACGGTTCGCCACTTTCAGCGCAGCGGCCACCGTATCCGCGCTGGCATGCGACAGGTCCACGAGTATACCCAGGCGGTTGCATTCCCTTATAACGTCCGCTCCGAAAGCTGTCAGTCCGCCAAAAACTGCGGGGTTAGTGAACACATCACCCAATGGCACGGATGCATCGTTGTCGTGGAGTAATCCGAGATGCCGCAAGCCCCGGTTGTATGCCACTCCGAGTCGCTCCAGATGTCCTTCTAGAAAGTGAGCACCTTCCACTGATTGAATGACATTTGGCTGGTGCTTCTTATGCGCACTGCGAAGGTCTGCCAGGTTCAGGGAACGCTTCATATGGTTTTGTTCCAGTTGCTTATCCATTGAAGCCAACCCGTTCAGGAACCGTTCATAGGCATCTCCGGGGTTTTGCAATTTTTGATAATCGACGGCGAATGTCATACAGATGGCAGATAAGCCCGACTGCTTCATCTCTCCGGCCAGGTCTATAGTTGGACCAGGCACCTCAGCTGTAGTGAGGGGGACATCAATATGATTGTGCGTGTCGATGCCTATAGTGGCAGCAACGATAGCAGCCACACGAGGATCCACTTCCCCGATAGTCCACCCCGCCAGTGGGTTCAGCATCATCGCAGCACCTGTACCAGTAACGGCGGTGAGAAACTCCCGCCGCGACCATGCAGATTGAGATTTAATCATAATTTCCAATTAAGTTTAATCCATGTCAAATTACGGGCATTAAAACCTATCAGGTATTGAATTATGATAAATGGAGGTGTACAATTCATCTGTAGAACAAGAGATACTGTCAGATATAATTATATGTCTTTAAAAATTTCATTTTTGCAGCAACTTTTGGGTAGTTGGTCTCGTCGGGGGAAGAAGGAACCGTAGGAAATAAATTCTATGAATTTATTTCCTACGGTAGCCAATGACAATTTGTTGCATAGCATAAGGACTTTGTCAATTGTGGCTATATTGAAGATTTACAGGAATCGGAATAGGATTCTTAGTATTCATGATACCCGGTGTAACATAAGCCAGTTTTAATTTAAAATCTTCATTCTTATGCAGATATTCTAAGCGTAGTGAATAAAATCCCTTTTCCAGAGGTAATATGTATGAATACGTCCTGTTGCTGTAAGAGCCATTCCATCGTATCAGTAACCGGTTATTAAGGTATAGTTTTGAACCTTTATCAGCATCCAGAACAAAAATATAATAACCATCTTCTTTTGTCTCCAATAATCCATCAATCACTAAGGCGAAATTATTTTGCTGTGGAAGTTTATCAGCATCAAAATCGGCACCTGTTATTCCTTCTTTCTGTGGTTTCAAGTCTTTAAAGTTTGTAGAATCGCCCCATTTTCCCTCATAATAAGCATAATGAAAGCCTCCTGATTGTACATCCTTTTGTTTTGAAACGGGCTTCAGTGTTTTTTCAGATATAAAATCACCGGTTTTGATCTTATCATACCTCGACCGGCTTGTAAACTGCTTCATAGTAACTTTAGCAGCATCAGTTAAATTAATCTCTGGTTGTATACTTGCAGACAACATGGTGGGTTCGCTTCCATCAATGGTGTAATGAACTTTTGTAGTATCACCAAAGTACCATATTTTAATGGGCTTATCTTTCAAAATCATACCATTCATTGGATGAAATTCAATTGAACCATTAGCCCATCCATAGGCAAACTTCAACCCGTCGTATATACTTTTTAGTCTTACCGAACTATGCGTTTCATCGGGGTACCTGACACTTTTCCAGCTTAGCCCTGCGGGAGCCATCTTCTTAAGGATGGTATCCATTGTAGCGATCTTCATTGTTTCATTTCCCTCTCTTCCACTTATGAACAACGTGATATTTAAACCTGCTAATGCAGGCAACTTATCAGGTGCGATCTTTTGTATGTAACTGTCATCCCACCAGAGACTGGGATCCACAGCAATGTATGTCTTAAAAGTTTTTGGCTCATTTAACATCGAATTGATAACAAACAAGCCACCTAATGAATGCCCCCAAAGCGTATTATCTCCATTAGAGGGATATTTTTCATTAATATAAGGTATCAACTCATTTTTGATAAAACCGAGGAAATTAGCACCACCTCCTGATGTTTTCCAACTATCCAAATGAGTTGGTGTGAGATCCTTATTACGGTCAATACCTAGTATACTTACAATTATTGTTGGAGGCATGTAGCTCTCTCCTTCTAAAAAATGCTGCACATTTTTTATCAAGCCCGTATTCCAGTTACCACCATCAAGCACATACAACACATCGTATTTATCAGTACTCCCTGGTTTATAGTTTTGAGGCATGAATATCTGTAAAAGCCGTTCTTCTTTTAAAATGTTTGAATGTAAAGAATCAAGTACTCCTATATCGACTATTCTCCTAACGGTATCTTGTGCCTGGCTCCTATTAGCCATACAGCTAATTATTAACAGGATAAGAAAAAAGAGGGATTTGTTTTTCATTCAATAAGGATTTAGCTGTTACGGCAAGATAATAAAAATACTTATTAAATGCAGCATGCTATAATTATAGGTAGTGCCTCAGTTTGATTACATAATCTTCGCGCGAGATGTTGTTGATCGATAAATACACCTTATCTGACGTGAATATTAGGTGAAGTTAAATTGAAAAACAAATGCTGAGCCCATATTCCAAAGCTAAATCAGAGAACTAAACAGTCAGATGCAGTGTATTTATCGATCAACAACATCTGCCAATCTACGCTGTCATACTGCCTAATTACAAGAGGCTGTCCAAAACGGACAGCCTCTGTTTTATTACCAGTGAAAGTATTGCTTCGCGTTATTATAACAGATATCCTGTATCACTTTCCCTACCCATTCAATATCATCGGGCAGCTCTCCCTGCTCTATTTCCTGCCCGAATAACTCACATACTATCCTTCTGAAATATTCATGTCTGGGGAAAGAAAGGAAACTTCTTGAGTCTGTGAGCATACCTACGAACCTGCTCAGTAATCCCATATTAGACAAGGCATTCAACTGTTTCACCATCCCGTCTTTCTGATCTAAAAACCACCAGGCGGAGCCAAATTGTACTTTACCTGCTATAGAACCATCATTGAAATTACCTATCATCGTTGCCAGTAATTCATTATCACTGGGATTAAGATTATAGAGGATAGTTTTAGCTAATTTATCCTGACTATCTAATCTATCCAGGAATTTTGCCAATGCTCTTGCCTGAGAGAAATCCCCTATAGAATCCCAACCGGTATCAGGGCCCAATAAGCGCATCATGCGCGAATTGTTATTGCGCAAGGCTCCCAGGTGATATTGCTGTACCCAGCCTTTTTCCCAATCCCATTCTGCCAGTTGTAATAACAAAGCAGATTTGAATTGTTTTATTTCAGATAATTGTAAAGCTTTTCCGCTTCTTACTTTAAGAAAAACAGCGGTTATTTCTGCATCTGTAAAATCCTCTGCATAGATTTCCTCTATCCCATGATCTGATACTGTACAACCCATTATTGCAAAGAAATCATGCCTGCTCTTTAAAGCATCCAGTAAATGCTGGTAAGTGCTGATAGTGATACCAGCAGTCTCTTCCAGTTTATTTAAATACTGATTATATTTAACAGGATCATCTACATTCATAGATTGATCCGGACGGAATGCGGGCAGAATAGGTATATCAAAACCTTCTTTGTTTAACTGATAATGGTGTTCCAGTGTATCTGCCGGATCATCAGTTGTACATACTACGGCCACTTTCATTTTCTTTAGTAATGTACGTGTACTGTAAGCTGGTAATTGCTCATTGCAGGTATCAAAAATTCTTCTTGCTGAGGATGGGTTGAGAATTTCATTTACACCAAAATAACGTTGCAGTTCCAGGTGAGTCCAATGATATAGCGGGTTACGTAAAGTATAGGGAACGGTCGTTGCCCATTGTTCGAATTTCTCCCAATCGCTTTTATCTCCGGTGCAGTAGCTTTCATGTACACCATTTGTACGCATGGCTCTCCACTTGTAATGATCGCCATATAACCAGGCCTGCGTAATGTTTTCAAACTTAGTATCGGCGGCTATCTGTGCCGGTGGAAGATGACAATGATAATCTATGATTGGCATTTCCTTCGCGAAGTCATGATACAATCTCTGAGCCGTAGCTGTGTTCAGGAGAAAATTTTCATCCAGGAACTTCTTCATTATTAATATTGATTAGCTGTTAGTAGTTTGTTTACAGAGATACGTAGGGACACACCTCTCTCTTGATTAGTCGTTACTAATCAGTTTTACAGAGATACGCCTCTCTTCCAGGGAATAAAATCATCCTGACCGTTAACCACAGATTTCGCGGGCGTAACACCACTGGCTACCTGTATTACGTAGTCGAGTATACGTTCTCCTGCCTGCTGGATGGATTCTTCTCCATCTATGATTGTACCTGTATTGATATCGATGATGTCCGGCATCTTGTTGTACAACTTTGTACTGCTGGAAACTTTCAGCACCGGCGCAACAGGATTGCCTGTTGGTGTACCCAACCCTGTTGTAAACAACACTATACTGGCGCCTGCGGCTACTTCTGCCGTTGTAGACTCCACATCATTGCCTGGCGTACATAACAGGTTTAAACCTGGTTGTGTTACCTTATCCGGATAATCCAGCACATCTACCACCGGTGATGTACCACCCTTTTTAGCTGCTCCTGCCGATTTTATCGCATCAGTAATTAACCCGTCTTTGATATTGCCGGGAGAAGGGTTCATATCAAACCCTGATCCCGCTTCTTCTGCCCTGCGCTGATATGTACGCATCAGGTCTATAAAACGCAATGCATCCGTATCCCTTACACAGCGGTCGCTCATTTCCTGCTCTACACCACATAACTCAGGAAACTCAGAGAGGATCACACTACCGCCCAATGCTACCAGCAGATCAGAAGTATAGCCGATAGCCGGATTCGCTGAAATACCGGAGAAGCCATCAGAACCACCACATTCCAATCCTATCACTAACTTACTCAGCGGCGCTGGCTGACGGGTAACTTTGTTCGCTTCCATCAAACCGGTAAAGGTTTGTTTTACAGCGGTAGAGATCAACTCCTGCTCCGTACCTATCTGCTGCTGATCCAGTATAAATAAAGGTTTGCTGAAATCAGGAGAGCGTTTCTTTATCTCATCCTGTAACATGGTTGCCTGCGCATTCTGGCAACCCAGACTTAACACCGTTGCTCCTGCTACATTAGCATGAGTGATATATCCAGCCAGCAGTCCGCATAATGTTTGTGCATCCTGCCTGATACCACCACATCCGCCTTCATGTGTGAGGAATTTAACGCCGTCCACATTTTCAAATAGACGGGCGTTCATCGCGCTGTTTTCCTTCTCTGTGTAAACTGTTTCCAGTATACTACCGGCATCTGCGCCACGTTTGTATTGTTCTGCCAGTTGTCTGGCAAAAGCTGCATATTTCTTAGGACGTCCGTATCCCAGTTCTTCTACCAGTGCTTCTCTCAGTACATCCACATTCCTGTTCTCACAAAATACCAGCGGGATGACCAGCCAATAGTTACCTGTTCCTACACTACCATCTGCCCGGTGAAAACCCTGGAAAGTACGTTGTTGCCAGGCGCTTACATCCGGCATATGCCAGGCTGTTTTCCGCTGTTCCGCCAGTTTGAAATCACTGGCAGCATGTTGCACATTGCCTACGGCTATGCGCATGCCCGCAGCCAGCGGTTGTTTTGCACGGCCTACCAGTACGCCATACATTTTGATGGCATCACCGGTTTCCAGTGCTGTTTCAGTGAATTTATGTTTGGCGGGTATATCTTCCTGTAATGTATAGATCTGCCCATTCTCTTCCACCATCTCGTTCTTTTTGAGATCTGTCAGTGCAACGATTACATTGTCCTGCGGGTGGACTTTCAATACCTTTCTTTTCATCCCTTCAATTTTAATATTTAGATCTTTCAGATCTTTTCTCTTATATTTTTGCGTTGTTTAGATCTCCGATAATTCTCCGGATACACGTTGTAATAAGCCTTTTACTCCTTCATTCAGCAAGGCGCCCAGCATCACTGTTACCATATGTGCAAACCCTTTCAACGCTGTGAGATCTGTTCCCCACAATGTTACATCAGACAGTACATCTTTCACCAGTACAGCCGGTTCCAAACGCTGCCATTTCTCTCTTAATAAAGCGGCATGATCATCTGTTACCTGCTCACTGTTGCGCATGAATAACAAATAAGTAGCAAAACCCAGCGCCATCAGCGCAGGCACATCCTGTGAACGCTGGTAATGTTTCTGTAAAATAGGTACTACCCTTGCCTTCATCTTGGAAGTATACTGCATGGTAATGCTGATCCAGCGGTGTTCTATGTAAGGATTACGGAAGCGGTCCAGTACACTACTGGTAAACCGCTGCGCAGCATCTTCCCTTATATAAATGTCAGTAATGGCAGGTACTAATTCAGAGCGCATCAGCGTAGAGATAAACCCTTCCATTGCAGGGTCACTCATCGCGGCTTTCACAGTGTCAAATCCTGCCAGGTAAGCCATGCCACAGGAGAGTGTATGTGTACCGTTCAGCAAGCGTAGTTTCAACTCCCGGAATACGTTAATATCTGGTACGATAACAACACCGTTATCAGTTTTCTCAAAAGAGAGTATTTCTTTCACTTTAGGATCATCTGCTTCAATAGCCCAGAGAGCATATACTTCAGACATGATCATCAGTTCATCTTTATATCCCAGTTCTTTTTCTATTGCTGCATGTGCAGCTGCAGGTAAAGCCCCTGGTACGATACGGTCTACCAGAGAATTACAGAAATAATTAGCCTTGCCCAGCCAGTTGATAAAATCTTTATCTAACTTATTTCTGGCTGCCAGTTCCAGTACAATATCTTTTAACTTATTCCCGTTATCTACTATCAGTTCCGTAGGGACGATCACCATTCCTTTACCACCATGTTTATAACGGTGTAATAAGAACGCCAGTAACTTACCCGGGAAACTTTTAGGCGGAGCCGCATGTACGTCATCCTCTGATAAAGTAATACCTACTTCTGTTGTATTGGAAATAATGATTTCCATTTCAGGATTCTCTGCACATTTCAGGATAGTCTCCCATTCTGTTGCAGCAGATAATACCCGGCTGACAGCCGCATTAACGATGTACTCTTTTGTTTTATGGTCCTGCATGCACAGGGTGTAGAGGTTATCCTGTTTCGCATAAGCATCCGTATCACCTTTGTCTGTAGATTTTACTACTACCACACGGCCGTTGAATACACCCTGCTTGTTTGCTTTATCTATAAAATAATCCGGTAACCCACGCAGTAATACACCGGTACCAAATTGTAACACTTTCTCCGGCTGATCTGTATTAACAGGCAGTTGAAGATTTTCCTTTTTGTTGACAGTTGAAAGCGAGCCCTTATTTAATTGCATATCAGGATTATTATATATCAGGGAACTCCTGACGGAGTCAAATAAAAATATTAGATTTTTCCTACAAACACGTAACTCCTACGGAGTCTTAATTAGTGTTTTGCCTGTTTAATCAACCAGTCAGCGAGATCCGTAGCTGCCTGGTAATTTTCAAATTCCGGTGTTAAACGTCGCCCATCCAGGTATTCATTATAGAACCAGGGATCACCTACCGCAAACACAGTACCCTTGCCTATTTTCGCGACTGCCATAATCACATCCCCTTTATTGGAATATAACGCCGTTGCCGGTGAAGAGACATTGATAGTAGACAACTCCTTGATGTAAACTTTCTTTGTATTCGGGAATACCGCATTACCCGCAGGGATATATAATGCTCCCTGCTCAAACTGAGTACCTATTACATGGTTTTTACTATCTTCATTGAAGTGCATACCAAAACGCTCTGTAAGCGTGTTAAATCGCTTTATTTCGGCATTTCCGGAATCGTTCTGCATAATCACCAGTATACCACCCTTTTTCACCCAGTTATAGATCTCTTCCGCATCTTTCGCATTCATGTAATTCGGCTTCGCCGTTTCTTTCTCCGTATCCGGGTCTACCATCAGGAAAATATTTGTATGGGCCAGACTGGCAGCCGTTGGCGCCTCCGATAACATGTTAGTACGAACGCCTTTGTTATGGAAAATATGCCCCCATAAAGAATAGCCACCATTATCCATTTCCGTCCACACATAATGCCAGGATGATTGCTGTCCACCAGCATCTTTCCGCCATTCATTGTTAAAGTAATTATCAATAGAGATCGTTAGTCCTTTACCGGTCTTAGGAATAGCCGCCATATCCAATTCATTAGCGGCCATCATATAGGCACCTACACCTTTGGGATCATTCTCTACTACCTTTTCGCTCAGGTAATACTCATAACTGCCATCGCGGTAAGGGTCTCCGCCTAATCCGGCTACACTCACCGTTCCTTCCAGGTTTACACCACCTTCAGTGGCTGGTTTAACAAACTGCTTAGTGATACCTTTAAAGCCCTTCTCTGCCACCGGCAGGTAAGTAGCAGGCAAATACCCCAGACGCACGGCCTTGGCCAGTGCATACACGAACATGCAGGATGCAGATGCTTCCAGGTAATTGCCTTTCCCTTTGGGCTTATCCAGGATCTGGTACCAGCAGCCGGAAGCCGGGTCCTGGTATTTCTGGATAGCGGTAGCGGTACGTTTTAAGATCTGTAATAAGCTATCCCTGCCAGGATGATTCGCCGGGTAAAACTCCAGCACATCTACCAATGCCATACCGTACCATCCCATTGCACGTCCCCAGAAGTTGGGAGAGCGACCGGTGGTCTTATTCGCCCAGCGCTGCTGGCGGGATTCATCCCATCCGTGATACAACAGCCCTGTATTAGCATCGCGGGCATGCTGCTCCATCAGCACAAACTGGCGGGTAATGTCGTCAAAGGCTTTGTCTTCATGGAAAAGCGCTGCATATTCCGCGTAAAAAGGCTCTCCCATATACAGGCCATCCAGCCACATCTGGTAAGGGTAACGCTTTTTATGCCAGAAGCCCCCGTCGTTAGTACGGGGCTGACTCCGCAGCTGATCCATTAAATGGGCCGCTGCCAGATGGTATTTCTCATCGTTTGTTACTTTGTATAACAGCAGTAAGGAACGTCCGTTTTTAATATTATCGATGTTAAAATCATCCTGTTTGTAAGTAGCGATATTCCCTTCTTTATCTACATAATGGTCCATACCCTTCTGGATATAGCGGAAATACTTTGCATCACCGGTATTCTTCCATAGCCCGGCAAAGCCTTCCAGTACCACTCCCTGGTCATAAGCCCAGTGAGCGGGCCTGCCTTCTACCTGTAGTGAATCTTTCCATAAACGCATCATGGTAACAGCCATTTGCGCGGATTGCGCAAAAACGGAGCCTGTGCCAGTCATCAGTAAAAGAAAAAATAACGTGGTCCTTTTTCTCAGCATCTTGATAATTTTATTGTTTTACACCTTTGCTATCCTGCACATTGATCTTCCCGCTATCCGAAGTTATCAATTTCACATGGCTTAAGCTGATATTATTAGCCGCAATTACATCGCCGGCCTTATCCGCCTTTATTACCACCCCTTCAAGATAAATATCGCTGATAGCCATCTCGGGTAATCCTCTTATAAAAATAGCTTTGGCAGCCCCATAACATACTACATTGCTGATGTGAAAATCCCGGAACCGGGGAGTTGCTTCTGTGACCGGGAATAATTCCACTTTAGGCGTTTCCCTTTTATCTCCCACTAATACTACCGGATCTTTAGCCATATAATACATATCAAACAAGATAGCTTCCGCAGGTATATCTTTCATATTGATATTATTCACGTAGATCTTCTCTACGATACCACCCCTTCCTCTCGTAGTTTTAAAACGCAATCCTATATCCGTACCCAGGAAAGAACAGTCAGATACATAGATATTACGCGCACCTCCGGACATCTCACTACCTATCACAAACCCGCCATGCGCATGATACACTGTACAGTTACGCACGATCACATCTTCTGTAGCTATGCCACGTTTACGCCCCTGCTCATCTCGTCCTGATTTAATACAGATCCCATCATCCCCTACATCAAACGTACTGCCTTCAATACGCGCATAACGGCAGGACTCTAAATCCAGTCCGTCTCCATTCTGTGCATACCAGGGGTTTTTAGCATATATATCCCTGATGGTAATATGCTCACATAACAGCGGGTGAATACACCAGGCAGGCGAGTTCTGGAAAGTAACTCCTTCCAGTAATACATTCTTACAGGAAGCAATGCTGATCATATTCGGACGCAGGAAATCCTTGATATCATTATAATCCGCAGCTGTTTTACCAGGAGCGATTACCCCTGCCAGTTTAGTACTATTTCCTTTGAGAGATTTAGCGGATGGATACCATGTTTTATGGTCCTCTCCTTCTATCCCACCAGACGCGATTAACTTACTCCATTGGGATTCCGTTAACTTATCTTTCTTCACTATTCTCCAGGCATCTCCACCTCCATCTAAAATCCCCTTACCGGTAATTGCAATATTTTCTGCATTCACCGCAGAAAGCGGTGCCTGACAACGGAAAGCTTTTAACCCTTCGTAAGTTGTTTCCACCAAAGGATACTGATCAAAATCTGTTGTGAATTGTAAGATAGCATTAGGCGCCAGATATAGATTTACATTGCTCTTTAATACCACAGGCCCACTGAGCCAAAGTCCCGGAGGGATCATGACTACTCCCCCGCCTTTACTACTGCTGGCATCAAT
This sequence comes from Chitinophaga sp. YR573, assembly GCF_900110995.1. Taxonomy (GTDB): domain Bacteria; phylum Bacteroidota; class Bacteroidia; order Chitinophagales; family Chitinophagaceae; genus Chitinophaga. The sequence goes on along the minus strand of NZ_FOJF01000002.1, from coordinate 874,652 downwards.
AGCTGCATTGATACTTTTACTGTTCAGCGTTACTCCGTCAGCCTTTGCTCCGAAAGTTACTATGCTGATAGTATCTTTTTTAAAATGGGGTTCGTAAATCTCTGGTAAATCAAAGCGGTACTTCCCTTCGAATCCTGTTGTTAACAGGTATTTCTCTAAACCAATATGTTTGTCTTTTATCTCAGCGGCTACGAGTCCGGCTACCAGTGTAGCGCCATAAGAAGAGAAATGTGTGTTATCAGTAACACCGTTGGGCACCGCTTTATAATGACCCGCGGGTGTTGTTTTGAACAACCTTTCAGAACCTTGTACCCCCTGTTTTACAATCAGCGCTTCACTGCTTTTTTGTAAATCTATCAGCGGTACTTTGTATGCTGCGGCTACTTCTCTAACTACACCCGGGTATTCTCCATGCTGGTCTACAAATGCGCCTGCACTATCGAATTTGCGACGTTCTACCGGCGTTATTAATACAGGCGTAGCTCCTTTTGCACGGGCTTCTTTTACAAAACGCTCCAGGTTTTCTTTATACGCTCCATGAGGTGCTGCGTAACGTGTAGCATCTTCCTTCTTGGAATCGTTATGTCCAAACTGGATCATCACCCAGTCTCCTGGTTTTAACTGTACCAGTACACTATCCCAGCGGTGTTCATCTATAAAGCTTTTAGTACTGCGCCCGTTTACTGCGTAATTCTTTATCACTACCCCCTCCTGAAAAAACACAGGGAACAGCTGCCCCCAGCCTCTTTCAGGGTTACCTTCCAGGGGCTTATCTGCCATAGTGGAATCTCCGATCATAAAGATCCTTGTCTCAGGCTGTATCCAGCTGATCAACGGGAATAATAAAGCTAATAAGTAGTATTTCATAATTATTGATATCCTATATTTTGAGTAAACTCTGACTTGTTCGTCACTGCATCTATCTGATCCTGCGGGATAGGTCTCAACACATGATAAGGTTGAAAATACTTTGCCGCATCCGGGCTCTTCTTAATACGATCCGCTAACTTCCCGGTACGTTTCAGATCAAACCAGCGGAGCTGTTCTCCTACCAGTTCACGCGCCCTTTCATCCAGGATAAAGTCTAAAGAAATATCCGCAGCGCTAATCACCATTTCCGCTTCATGACCAGGCACCGCTGCCCGTTTACGGATCACATTAATATAGTCAGCAGCTTTGGACGAATTATTCAGGTTAAACTGTGCTTCGGCAGCAATGAGATACATCTCAGCCAACCGTATCACAAATGCATCACGTGAACTTTCTTCTTCACCCACAGCAGCTCTCGTCGGATCATCAAACTTCTGCAAAGAAACATAATGGGTGCGATCTTTCCCACCTTCATCCGTATTATAAGTTGTATTACGGTCATACACCCTGTAGTTCTTACCGGTAGCATCCACCACATACTTTGAACAAACCACAGCTGTATCACCCAGTTTCATCCCAGCCGGCGCTGTCTTTATGTTATTACACAGCCACACCGACTTAAACGTCGCATTATATCGGCTATCCACCTGCTCATTAAACAGGTTCAGCAGGAATAAACTTGGCATATACCTGTTAAAAGGACGACCATTTAAAATATCCCGCTGCATCCCTGGTAAATCATCATACTTCATAGCAAACATCAAATGCCCGTTGTTCGCTCCTCTCGGATGACCACCAGGATACAAAGAAGCATCCACCCTGTCATCAAACACTAAATTCTTCATATAATTAACGGCCCACACTACTTCTTTATTCTGCAGATTATCCATGCGCCATAAATCTGCATACTTAGGCAATAAAACAAAACTATAATTATTGATCACCGAATCCGCCAGTGCAGCAGCACGTGCATTCAATCCCCTTGTTAAACACATACGTGCCAGGAAAGCCTGTGCCGCTGGTTTAGTCGCACGGCCATAATCAGTAGTAGTAACGGGTAAATTATTCACCGCTGTTTCAAGATCGCGGAAAATCAACGCATAGAAACTATCTACTACTGTACGGTTAGCAGTTGTTTCCACACCACTCGTTTCTGTAACTGTGAAATGCACACCACCCCACATCTCTACGATATGCCAGTAGTAAAAGGCTCGTAAAAAATGCAGTTCCGCATTACGAATAGCTTTTTTATCGTCAGCATAACCGGCTTTATCTATCCTGCCTAAACCGGTATTACAAAGATTGATCGCTGCATATAACTGTTTCCACAAACCACTCACCACGGTATTGCTTGCCTGTAAATTATAATATTGGGTAAGATCAATGTATTTATCTCCGGTACCACTGGTCCAGAGATCTGTACCCATTTCAGACAGACTATACCCTTCTTCTTTCCCATACCACCAGCGGTTATACGAATAAGCGGCATTGACTAATGTCTCAAAACCATCAGGCGTACTAAATACCTGGTCTGTAGTTAATCCGGATGGATTATATTCTTCTAACTGTTTGTTACACGCCGCCAGTAAAGCAACGCTGAGTAACATGATTATAATGCGTTTCATTTGTTGATTGTTTAAAATTCTACATTCAAACCGGCCACATACATTTTAGTCAGCGGATTACTCAGATCTCCTCCTCTCTCAGGATCATAGTCTTTCACCTTACTGAAAGTAAACAGGTTCTTACCTGTTACATATACACGAAGGTTACTGATATGACTACGTTTCAGGATCCCTGAAGGCAACGAATATCCCAGTGAGATATTCCTGATCTTCACAAATGATCCATCCTTATAACCTAATGTTTTTATAAACGGTGTACCATCTTTAGATACACTGGCATTAGGTCTTGGATAATCATTAGTCTCCCTGTCCGGTGTCCAGTAATTAAAATTAGCACTGTTCTCTAACCCCTGTGGATCATACTTCGCAGCATATTCAGAGTTGATCCATTGACCAATACGTGCAAATACATACACGTCAAGATCGAAGTTGTGATACTTGAAAGTATTACTGATACCGCCGCTCCAGGTAGGCACCTGTTTGCCCAGTACAATACGGTCAGCCGTATTTAACACTCCACTGTTATCAACATCACGCACCTTTATATCTCCTGGTTTATATCCGAATTTAGTGGCCTGGTCAGCTTCTTTGCTCTGCCAGATACCGATTTTCTGATAATCGTAAAATACTTTCACAGGATAACCAATGAACCAGCCATTTGCCACATCATTGGTATTCGCGTCTGCCAATGCAACGATCTCTTCTTTGTTTTTAGAGAATGTAATGTTGGAAGTCCAGGAGAAACCATGTGTATTGATATTCGCTGTATTGATACCGATCTCTATCCCGCGGTTACGTGTTTTACCAATATTCTGCACCACTGTTCCTACACCGGAAGAAGTAGGTAAAGTTCTTTGCAGTAAAAGGTCTTTGGTATGTGTATCATAATAATCAGCTGTGAAACCGATCCGCTGATGCAGGATACTAAAATCAACACCGATATCCGTAGTAGCAGACAATTCCCATTTCAGGTTTTTATTCCCTATCTGGTTACCGATACCATAAGCCAAAGCTGAATTAGTATCATCATATGAGAAAGGTATTTTGCTTAAGTAGCTGGCAGTAGAATAAGGAGATACCGCATCATTACCTGCTATACCATAACTGGCACGCAGTTTCAGATCGCTGAAGAAATGCTGTTTATGCATGAATTCTTCATCCCCTATCCTCCAGGCTCCTGCCACAGACGGGAAGAAAGCCCATTTATTACCAGGCGCCAGTTTCGAAGAACCATCAGAACGACCGGTTAATGATAACAGGTATTTTCCTTTATAGTTATAATTCAAACGACCTGTAAAAGAGATCAGCTTACTGGCCATATAACTCGTTCTTACCGCAATACCGCTCACATTATTAGCCAATGCATAGTAAAGCTGGGAAGGCAGCAACTGCCCTTCTCCCTGTAAGAAACTGGAATCCCGCTGATCAGACAACAAGCTCGCTACTGCAGTAGCACCAAAGGAATGGTCTTTGATGGTTTTCTGGTAAGTCAGCACGTTTTCCCAGCTGATATACCGTTTGCTACCTGTATTATACTGAGATCTGGAAGAAGAAGCTGTAGAACGGCCAATCGTGTTTTTAGAAGCATATATACCGTTCCGGGAATTATCCAGCGTTACACCGAAGTTAGAACGGAAACTTAATCCCTTCAAGGGTGTCAGCTCTACATAAGCATTCAGGAAAGTACGGGTAATATGGAAATTATTCTGATAAGCATTCGGCTGCTCATCTGCCAGTGGATTGATCATAGACCCACTGTTCGGGAACAGGATCAGTTGTCCTTTGTCATCATAAGGCAGATTCAGTGGTACTATTTTATTCGCCTGGTTCAGCGGATCAGGACGGGTATTCTGATCATAATAGGTGATCTGGCTCTGCATGCCTACTTTCAGTACACTGTTCACTATCTGGTCTATATTCAGACGGCCGGAATAGCGTTTCAGCTGATCCAGTTTAAATAAGCCTTTTTCATTAAAATAATCCAGCGACAAATACACCTTTGTCTTTTCGGAACCACCGGAAACTCCTACCTGGTAATCCTGTTGCAGTCCATCGTGAATTAATAGATCGGCGTAGTTGGTCCAGAGGTTATTCTGGATCGCAGTTACTTCCGACGCATTAAATATCAGGGGATCATCTGCCACACTGTTCCAGCGGCCGGTAGTATGGTTGGCCTCCCTTTTCAGTGCAACATATTGCGGGCCGGTATCCATAGCAGGATATCCTGCCACCTGCGATTTCCCTACATAGCTGTTTACGCTCACCCGGGGTTTACCGGAGACACCTTTTTTGGTGGTGATGATAATTACTCCATTCGCACCCCTGGAGCCGTAAATAGCCGTAGAAGAGGCATCTTTCAGCACTTCCATGGATTGGATATCATTCGGACTAATATCCTGTATATTCTCATACTGTACCCCGTCCACGATGTAAAGCGGACCGTTATCCGCACGGATAGACCTGTTCCCTCTCACGGTAACATTGATTTTGGCTCCGGCGGCGCCATTACTTTTGGTGATATCCACCCCGGGCAGCTTACCCTGTACGGATTCCATCACATTGGTAGAAGGTACTTTCTTTAGTTCTTCTCCTTTTACGGATACAACAGCGCCGGTAAGGTCTCTTTTTTTCACTTCGCCATAGCCTATTACCACTACCTCATCCAGTTGTTTGTTATCCTTTTCCATTTTCACATTCATATTATCATTTACACCCTGTGTAACCGCCTGGTATCCCAGGTAACTAAATACGAGTTCTCCTTTATCGGAAGGCAATGTGAGAGAAAAATTACCCGATGCATCAGTTCGTGTACCAGTAGATGTACCTTTTAACTGAACGTTGACCATCACCAGCGGATCGCCGGTAGATGCATCTGTGACTTTTCCTTTTACTACATGGCTTTGGGCCAATGCAAAACCAGTACTGGCCAGCAACAGCCAGTAAATCATCAGCAGTTTTTTCATAACGTGTGCGTTATTATTTTCTTCTTTCGGGTTAGAGGGTTGTCCTGACGTATATCTGTTAGCGTTATTCCATACAGTATCCCCGAAACAATTCTACAGCTATATTCATTAATTGCGAAAGGATTAAGAGGATTTATTTACGCAAACGTTCCCGGAAATGATGCCTTCTATATCCATAAGCATATAGAAGGCATTAATGTCTTATTTATTCCACCCGGAACCAGTCATAATCCGCAAACCCGGAGTCATTGATTTGCGTGGGACGGGTACAGAAGATCCCCATTTTGGCGCCTACCCAGCGTCCTGCCGCTGCAGTGAAAGGTTCACCAGCCGGAATAAAATCCGTACCGTTAGTACTATAGCTAAAGCGGCAAACAGCACCGGCACTTATTACTACACGGAACCAGCAACTGTCACCAGTAAGGGTACCCAGTATTTTCTGATGTTCCGGATTGCCTTTCTCTGCATCTGTACAAACAGCATATATCAGTTGCCCCTTAGAGACCGATACAGACGCATAACTCGTCCCCATGACAATCAGTCCTGTCCGTTCCCCTTCAAGCTTCGGATTGGGCTTAAAATAGCATTTTGCAGTGGCTGTAAATGTATCTGCCGGGAACTTTTGCAGTAACAGGTTAGGAACATCCCAATAGTTATGGAAAGAATCCGGTAATTGTGCGGAGAATAACCGCAATACGCCTTTATTGGGGAAAGGCATCATCCAGGTTGATCTCGGATTTGCCTGCCATTGCCATTGCAGTCCCAGCGTATTTGCATTGAATTCGTCGGAAGTTGCCGGAGCTGAAATGGTGTTGCCCATCAAAGGTTTCTTATAGCTCAGGACCGGTTCACCTTTCCCGTCGCCATCTTTATCCTCACCAATTACAGGCCAGTTATTGACCCATTTCATGGGTTGCAGATGGACCACACGACCGTAAGCGCCTTTGTCCTGGAAATGCAGGAACCAATGCGCACCTGCCAGTGTCTCCACCCAGGCCCCCTGATGCGGACCATTTACGGGACTCTTCCCCTGATCCATTACTATTTTTTCCTCATAAGGGCCATAGATATTCTTTGAGCGGAGTACTAACTGCCAGCCGGTACTTACACCACCTGCAGGCGCAAAAATATAATAGTACCCATTTCTTTTATAGAACTTTGGCCCCTCAAGCGTAGGCTGTGAAGGATGCCCGTCAAAGATCAGTACCCCTTCATCAGTTACCTGTGTACCTGTCGCATTCATACGGTTCAGCGTAAGGATACTCTTAATACCAGCCCGGCTTCCTGCCCATGCATGTACTAAATAGACTTTACCATCATCATCCCATAAAGGACAGGGATCAATGAGTCCTTTGCCAGCTTTCACCATTACCGGATCTGACCAGGGGCCGGCAACATTGGTAGCTTTTATCATATAGATCCCAAAATCAGGATCAGGATAATAGATGTAAAATTCGTTCTTATGATAACGGATAGATGGTGCCCAGCAACCATTACCATGCTGGGGTTTGTCGAAATGTGCTAATGGGAACTGACGTTGAATAGCATGTCCAATAATCTGCCAGTTGACAAGGTCTTTTGAGTGTAGTATTGGCAAGCCGGGAGCAGCATTGAAGCTGGAAGCTACCAGGTAATAATCATTTCCTGCCCGGCACACATCAGGGTCTGAATAATCAGCATTTATCACAGGGTTTTTATAATAGCCGTTACCCAGGTCAGGTACCCATGCCTTCTGTTGTGCATGTTGATGTAAGGAGATCAACAGCAAAGTTGCCAAACAATAAATATACTTCTGCATGATTAGTGAAATTCAGTTTTCAATACGTGTGAAACTGACACCAATATAGCATAAATAAAATAAGTCCTGCTTGGTTAAAGCAGGACTTTAAAGTACAGTATATATATTTTAATTGATTAATCCGAGGTGAGTCCAGGTATCTACGGCTGTCCAGAAATCTATACTTCTGTGAGGCGCTTTGTTATGCCACCACAAAATACTTTCTCCGTGTGGTTTGAGTGCATCCAGTGAAACATAATCTCCCATACCATTGCCATATACGGTCAGCATATCATTCAGGGAAAAATCCAGGTTACCCAGTTCTTCTACTATATTCCACTGATCGTCCCCTAAAAAACTCCAGTTTTCTACCGGGGATAAGCCCATCGATTCGGAAGCGAAATAAAACCAGCCATTATGTAATTGTTCGTAAAAAGCGGTGAGTCCTTCCGGGAGGTTATTCCAGTATTTGCTGATGCGGTCGGGAATATTCTTGGATAATGGGTTTTTACCTTCGTAATAGCGGATATGGTCTCCACTTTTTACGCCATAAATCAGTGAGTATCCGCTGGTATGATAAACCAGGTCTATACTGATCAGGTTTTCTTTCAGGCAAACCAGCACGTTCTCCAGTTCGTGATTAAAAGGCTGCCACAGCTCCAGAATCTTAGCGGCTCTTTCGGCTTCATTAGCAGATAAAACTTCCAGCCAGGAAGCAGGTAATACTGCAGCAGGGTCAGGCAAGTCATTAATAGACAATATCTGTAAGTCATTTGTATACTTCTTCAGATAGTCCATTGATCTTTTGTCCATAACAAATAATCACATTAAGAATACAAATATACGTACTAAATAGATATATAATGTGAAATGTATATACAAATAAGGCTAGGACTTGATAAGCAAAGCCAGAATTTTATATAAGTGACTGATATACAGTCAATATTAATTAAACATGTAAAAAGAGTGTCTTTTTCAATCAATCATCCATGCTAGTACTTTTTAACACCTTCCTTGTAAAGCCTTAACTGGCTTGTGATCAGAGATATAATCCATATATAACCCATATATAATCCATATATGAAGCATACATAAGATATACTTCTAGAGATATGCTTTATATATTTCTTGTTTATAGTTCTTATATGCAATTAAATTATTTTAGAAAGTTCATCAGAATGCTTATCAGGACCTTATTATTACCTGAAAGAAGGTTATCAAATCGATTGTTTCAAAATCAGGGGAACTCCTTAGGTAGTGCTAAAAAAAATGGCGGGATAATCCCGCCATCACTATTATTTTATCTTTTCTATATCTATCCTAACTTTTCTTGAAGCCGGGAAATTGCTTCCCGCATTTCTGCAGCCCAGCCTTCGGGTAAACCGGGATTATTTTCATGCGTTTCTACTAATTTTTCAGCAAGCGCAAGAATCGCCGAGTCGAAATCCTTCTTGTTCACCAGAAACCCTCCATTACCTTCAAACGTGATGCGATGCATAACACGATCCTCCGGAATATTGATTCCTGCAACATTAATGTCATGCCAGTCCAAACTATTTGGATAGAGGATCTCTTCATATTGCCCCAAACCAAACCGGCTTTCCTCTATCGCAATATCGATTATCTCTTTCCAGTTACGGAGATCATACAAATTCAGATATTCATCAAAAGCAGGCAGATCTGAAACCAGACCTACCTTTTTATCACCTGATGTTGTTGCTACAATTTTCCAGTTCATAACTTAATAAAAGTAAAAAGTGGTTACAGCTTTCGTATTTACATCGAAAAATCCTTCCACAATATAACCATCTCTTGTTGTACCCTTAAATTTAACACTTGTTGATGGAGCAGGATTAGTTATCAGACTTCCGGTCCTATAAGCATCCTGCAAGGCATCGTTACATGCCTGTTCAAGTCTCGCATCAGGCCAGATGTTGGGATCATAGATCGTCTTTTTATACACAGTTGACTTTAACGCTCCGGTAGTTTGTCCGGCCGTTGCACCGGAATTGGAAACTATAGGTACCTTATACTCAACAATACGAACACCCGGAGTAGTATGCGCTACATCAGAGATCACTACTACCTGAGGGACTGACAAATCAGTTAATGGCAGACCACTCGGCACTGTATAACCGGGGTTAGTTACAAGACTTTCTTTTCTCACAATACTATTATTATCCCACATCGTTGCATCATGACACCCTTTTATATCTCTGTCCACACTCGGAACACGTATTTTTAAATGGTCCCGTATAGCATCAAAAATACTCCTTATTGATTTTAGCAGATCAATATTCTTTACAGCCTGGTTAACTTTCCAAACATTAAACAGGTTACCATTATCTGCAGCGAGTGCTAATAAATCTGCATCCGGAGAATTCTTAAAGTTATTCAGGAATTTGCTCTTCAAAGCCTCATCCAGATCCGAGAAATAAGGCTGCAGATCTGCTAATGTATTACCTCCTGTAAGTTTGGCGTACAGAGCAGGATTATCCTTAATAGACTGAAGCAGATCAATATTGCGTACACCCTGATTGGCTTTCCAGACATCAAACAATTCACCATTGTTGCGGCCTAAAGCTATTACATCCGCATCTGCTGATCCTTTAAAGTTATTTAAGAATACACTCTTCTGAGCATCATTCAGCCCATCAAAATTTGACTTAATACCTGAAAATCCGTTGTTATTTTTCAGTTTGGAGAATAACACGACATTTCCCTGACCAGGAACATTGCCCGCAGCTATTCTCAGTGTACCAAAATCTTTTCCGGCATTCGCTATATCATCAAGCCTGCTCTTTATTGTTGCTTCCGTAGCACCTTCAATATTACCCAGCTTATACAGCATCTCAGGGTTTTGGCTGAACTTGGCCATTACGTCATCTGAACAGCTCTTCAACGCACTTTCAAAATTCGTAGCGCTGCTTCCAAGACCTTTCTGCATTCCGCCATAGACGAACTTCAGATCAGGATATTTAGCCAGCATACCTGCAGCATCAGCAGCTGCCTGCTCTACGAATTTTATCGCTTTGCCCTCACCGGTATTAATAATATTATCTGCCTGGTTCTCAGTTTCAACCAATGCTGCCCGCTCTGCATCATCGGCAGTAGCCTCCATTGCCTTCGCGGCATCCCTTGCAGCCATAGCATCAGCTACCATCACCCTGGTAATCATGGTACCCGCATACAACAGGTTGCCATAATCCCAGAACTTCAATACAAGCTTACCATTCTCTGTTCTCTGCCAAACATCTCTGTACTTCGTATCAACCAGGATAGCCCCTACACCCAATGCTATATCAGTACCTCCAAGAATGATCCCCCCTGTTCTTCCCAGAGCCAGAGCGGTATTCAATTCTCCTATACCGGTAGCCATCAGGGCGGTGTTTAACACAACCATTGCACCTATCTTCAGATTATCCTTGGCGACAGAATAACACAACGCATAGGCCATAATACCTGAGGTTGTATAGGTCTTTCCTTTATCAAGTATAAACTCACCGGTAGATTTATTGTCATCAAAATGCAGCGTTACACTTTCGTAAGGATCTACTGATACTGCACCATATGTTATGGTAGTAAACTGATGACGGAAAGCCATGTTTACCTTCCCAGTGCTTAACATATCTATAACAATGGGCTTGCCAGTCCAGAAAGCCGGATCAAAGCTAAAATAACGGTTCAGTCTTTGATTCTTTCCTATCTCAGGCGCACTATTATCAAACGTATATTTTTCACTCGCATAGGAGTGCAGAATATTGACAAACTGATAGAACTGTTCTCCATTCAGATCGGCGGTATTCTGTCCTAGATAACGTTTTATCAAAAGGCCCTGATTGTCCGCATCCTGATCTGTAACAAATGCGTCTAACAATTTCTGATGGTCACCATCAGGCATATACTTAGCCAGGCGAACAGCCACTAACTCGGCATTCATATACAGTCCCTTGCGTGCCAGCACCTGGAACAGGATTTCACGTTTGGCCCATGGGATCTTACTTATCTCATCATTACTGAAAAGCATCAGTGCATTTGTAGCTTCAAGCTGCGTAGTATTCTCCAGCGAAAGATTCTTGAGGAAATCGTCTTTCACAACAGACATCATCCTGATGTAATCCACAAAATCATGCAGGAAGAATTTATATAACTCAACAGGATTGCTTTTGATTAACGGGATGCGCTCCGGATGATCGTTTCTGAGTGATGTTTCCCACCAGCCTATACAATCAGTTGTAGCAGTACTACCAGTCATGAACTTCTTAAGCGTAGCATCCCAGGTATCATAACAGTCGGAGAACTGTCCGAAAAGATCACGGTAGGCAGTACGCAATTCCACTATCTTAACAATATAAGAATGTATAGCCTGTCCATTATGATACTGTAAGGAACTCTTGAAGTAAGGCTGATATAAAGTCCAATCCTCATTACGGTTTTTGGTCAGACTACTTATGCTTGAATACTTAATGATGTCTGATTGGTCAATAAAATCATCTTTGTTGAGATATGGAGTTACCGGGAAATCAGCATACGTTTTAATTGCTTCATTATTTACATAAGCACCCTCTTTGGATTTGAGCTTCATATAGCGTATGCCATCTGATTCAGGGACAAACAGAATTACATTCTCATTCTTATCCGTTCCTGTGAGCTTATCCTGGTACAGCGCTCCCTTCGCATCCACATATCCTTTGAACATGCCATCTGAGATAGACGCAGTATAAGTAACGACCTGATTATTTTCATTCTTAATACTGAAATTATAAACATATCCGATAGGATATTCGATCTCACTGATATTGGTCACACCAAAGTTGAAGGTTACCGCACACTGTTGAGGTAGTGTCAGCTTCTTACCGGTTGGTGTCATGAAATTGAATGTCGTTCCGTTTAACAGCTTCTTAGGAATGTTGTTGGTAGACAGGTCCGCACTCGCATCATCCCCATCAAAAATACCCCATACATGCCCAGGGTCATGCACCACATCCCACTGGTATTTCAATAACGCAGAACCATTGTTATAGTCCATCAGGTTATCCGTAGTACCCTGCGTCAAGCCTATACCACTGCTGAATGTATGTTCCAGTGTAAACTGACCATGCCCGGTTTCATGTGCTACAGTAAGCGCAACATCCGCATCAGACTTGCCCTTCTCAAAGATGAACCCGTACTGGCTTTGTCTTGGCATCTTACCTAACAGGTCTCCATTAGCAAGCGTCGCCTCATTGACGATGAACAGATACACTGCATCATCTTTGATATCATGTGATTTAGCATACGCCTTCTTCATCTCCTTCTCTTCACCGGTAAAGCCGTTACTCAGGAAAGCCGACTTAGTATCCTGCAAGAATCCATTTCCATCTGTATCCCAATCTGTACTCTCGCGGAAGCTGTCATCTTTTATAATAGTATACGTAACACCTATGTTAGCATACGCTTTCTCCATGCTGCTTTGAATAGCAGCCACAGGCACAGCGGTTTCTTTACCTATTGGTATCAGCACAAGCGTTTTCTGCTTAGGCGCATAACTGGCTATCAGTAATTTACCCATGCTGATATATCCGCCACCTGCTTTAGGATACAATGCATACATCTCCTGAGCATCACTGGCAGGACCACCAGTTATCGTAACCGTGAAATTGTTACCATAATTTTTAGACGGATAAACAATTCCCTTGCCATTCGCAAACTTGATCTTTGTAACATCTATATCTTTCCCATTCTCTAAAGTAGCGGTCACTGTATCCTGAACACCTGGCAGAATAGCCTTCGCACTCACCCTGTACTGTCCATTCGCCAGTAATTCATAACTGCTGTCCAGCACAGATTTACCTGCATAAGCATCCTTCCATGCATCAAAGGCATACTTACCAGAGGCAACAAATGTTACTTTCCCATTACTCAGTTGCAGATTATTCAATGATGCAAGTGTTGCAGCATCCATTGTCTTATCCCGTGTACCCGCAGAAGTTACAGTACCGTTCTTATCAACACTATACAGATTACCATCTGCATCTTCCAATACCAGTGGCAGGGTCTTACCTGCTTTAGCATAGTCTATCACTTCTGTACCACCACCCTGTGGAGAGGTGATAGTAATAGTATGAGAAGTAGTATCTACTTTAATATTATCTGTACTGAATATGTGCAACTTAGTCGTGATATCAGTTACGATATCTCCCGTCTTCACCTGCCCAACATCATTTCCTCCACGCTGACTCTTCACCGCATCACTTACAAACTTATCGATGCCACTGGTAACAGCCTGCATCTCCCCTTTTATCACTACCAGGTCTGTATTGATAGTGATGTTAGAGAATGTCATCAGCAATCCTATCCCAAAACCCGGAGTGATCACACGGCCTTTACCGGTGAATACACCGTTACTACCGCTCACTTGTGTTAACAGCACATCAAAATGTCCGATACGCACAATGAAACCCGGAATAGCCAGCAACAGCGGCTTGGTATTCTCAGGCGTTTTTAACAGGTCTCCATCACCACAAACAAAGGTGCGCAGGGAATCCGTTGTCACTTTCACCACTTCACTATACGGGCCATATACACCCGCTATCCGCCATTGCAAACGAGATTCATACGTACGGTTTGGTTCCAGGCTATTGAGTGTAAAAACACTGTCCGATAACTCTTCAGATGACCAGTCAAACTCTGTCCCGTCTTTCGCCGCCGCACGGTATTGTAACCGGTATGCCTCTACTGTATAGGAGCTGTTGTTATCCGCCAGCGGCCAATGGAGCTTAATACTTCTCTCCCCATTAGACGCACCATATAACAATGGTTGTTTAATATTATTTACAGCAAAAGGATTGGTACCTAAGTACGTAAATGTACACGTCTGACTGAGTCCCTGGTTACTGAACAGGTCACGACCGCTCTTATCACGGGCCTGTACATTCCATGCATACTGCATACTGTCTATCAGCTGCGGTTCGCCGGGGCCATAGATGATAGTGTTGCTTTCTGTCGTGATCGTATAAACAGGCGTACTACTGCGAACAATATAATCAGCATTACTATTCTTAGGTTTTATTTCATACAGGGAAAAAACATATTCTGTTCCACTTCCCGGTAAAGGATTAGGGGTATTACGGCTGCTCCAGTTAAAAGAAAGGAATTGTGGATCACGCTTTTCAACACGACTACCACAAATAGGTAAATTCAGTAATGGGGGATCACTTTTCTGGAAGAAGAATATATTGGCACCTACATTACTCACCTGCACCTGCTGACGACGATAGTCATACGCCGTAAAAGAAATCCGGTAAGCGCCTTCAGGCAAAGATTTATTACGATCGTAGGTTTCGCGGCTAAATCCACCACTGAAATCTATATTATTGGTACTGAGATAATCTGAGAGATCAGTCCCGCTGATAATAGTCGGAACTCCAGGCATCAATGTCAGCGGCTTCGGATGAAAAGCTCCGGAGGTACGCATAATCAGCGTTCCGTTCTGCTCTACTGTCATCTGCAGGATCACATCATAGCTGGGCTGCGTGAGATCATTCTGTACCAGTATCACACGTAGCTTGTCGCTGCCCGGCACTGCATAATCCGGCAGATAAACACTGTAAGGCGGAATGATCTGTGTACTGGCAGTAACGGGGTATTGCTGCGCCCGGGCAACAGACGTTACAAACAGTAACAGGCAAAACAGGTAGCGGGATATCTGAAACATAGGTGATCTCATGGTCAAAACGAATAGGTATAATTGATAGTACTGGTTAACTCGTTATATCCGGGTTGGGCTGCCGCAGCGCCTCTTAACATCCACATTACAGATGCTCCGAAATTATGTGTTGTTTTATGGGTACTGCCTTCGGCCTGTTTCCCTTTGGGAGAATAATTCAGATTCAGCCCGCTGTTGAACAATGTACTTTTGGTAGTAGTACTCAGCCCCGCCACATCGCTGGTAGCATTGGTAATATTGTAAGTAGCAGTGACACCGGTACGGAATGTTTTATCAAAAAACTGCTTGTTCACATTCACACTTGGCCCCATAAAAGTGGTGTTCAAACCGGAAGCTGTGTTCTTGTAATAGTTTACTGATCCTGTCATGGATAAGGTCTTCGGAAGCAGATTATAACTATAGCTTAAATTAGAAGTAAAAAACTTACTGAGGTTTTCTGTTGCGTCTACAGCACTGCTTCTGTCACTGGCATACTGGTAAGAAGAATTAAGCGTGATAGCATGTTGTACTTCTTTATTACCTGTACGATACATCAGCATCCCATTATAACTGTTATTCACCTGGTAGAAATCCAGGGTATCCTGGGGATTATTAAAGTAAGGATCTATGAGTGGACGTACCCGGGTGTAATTACTGAAATTGGAATATCCGGCATTGATGACCCAATGTTCATTAGGTGTAATACCGGTGTTAATATTTGCCACTATTCGTTTCGCATCACTGGTTTTGCTCTTATCCAGATTGTTCACCTGCACCCCTGCATTAGCGGACAAATTCACCTTCCCTCCAAATAGCTGAAAGGTAGGCGCTACCGTAATGTTCCTCATATCGTTCACCACGTTATAAGCGCCTAATGTTACATAGTCCGGCGCAACACGTTCGTAACGCAGCTGAATGGTGTAGAAGTTACCGGTGTACCCCAGTCCTGCCTGTATCGCATCAAAGTAACGCGTCGTATTGGTTGGCGTTAATAAATGGCCTAAGAAGTTAGACGTTCCCCTGCTGCTGTCAAACGCATTTTTCTCTGAACGCACATCCCTGTTCAATGCAGACACTGAATACTCTGCATCTACAAATATCCGCTGGGTAATATGCTGACGCAGATTTAAGGCAATAGCAATATTTTCTTTGGGAGAGATCGTTGCATCTGCTGGTATATAAGGCAGTGAAGACACATTATCTTTTGCATGAAATAAAGAAACACCATAGGCATTTCCCTGATCCTCATATCCGACTTTTATCCCTTCACCTTTACGTTCAAAAGCAGCCCTGTTATAACTATCCGGCACCAGTACGTCAAAAGGTACCGCCTTCAGTAATGTACCATACATGGCACTTACTCTCCACTTACCAGGTGTTAATTCCACCCCTACCCCGTTGAACATATGCCCGGCCAGTGTATAGTTGCTGAAAGTCATACTGGTACTACCCAGATAGGCCCTTGCCCATTTATAGGAAGGCGCAAAGCGGAACTGGTTAAACGGCTGTGAATAGTTTTTTCCCTGGTTACTGTAACTGAATGAAAAAGGCATAGAATACCCGAACAGGTTAATGTTGATATTCCCATTCAGGTACCAGGCCAGCGGATCTCTCCTGTTATCAATACCATTGGCTTTATAAAGCGTAGTACTGGCATTGACAGATCCGCTCATCGTGACGCCTTTCTTTACCCCCAGCTGATCCAATGCCTGCGAGGAAGCAGATAAAGAAGCGGTGAGTAATAAAAGAGAAAATATATAACGGTTCATTTTCATGCTACTTGCTAATAATAAAACGTACATCCTTACTATCATTCTCCGCTATTACCCTCAACAGGTAAGTACCACTGACAGTATTACCAAGTGCGAATTTGTCATCAATCTGCAATGAAGGAGAAAATTGTTTACTGTCCACCAGGCGGCCGTTCATGTCATAGACAGATACCACCACCTGTTGTTTCTTCACCATCTTCACCTGAAAACTGAAATACCCGTTATTAGGATTCGGTGATAATAACACGGTATCTATCACATGTATAGGCAATGTATAAACAGGCCCCGCCAGCGGATCATAGGTATTAATCACGATATCCTTTTTCCGGGAATAAGTGCAGCTGCCGAAAGTAGCGGTCATCTGTATCCAGTAATTCCCTTCTTTACTGAACTTAATCAGTGGAGCTACGCCGTCATAACCCATGAAGATGGCTTCAGGAGAGTATGTCCAGCTGATATTATCCGGTGCAGGTAAACTGATGTCTTTAATCACCAGTGTATCCAGTGCATTTTTCCTGGATGCTACCAGGAAGTTTACATCCGGTTTTACATTCAGTTTATCTATCAGCACATCTTTACTCACGTTACAACCATTCACATCCTGTACGGTGATATTATAATTACCTGCTAGCAGGGTTTCGAATACCGGTGTTATGCCCAATGCACCTTTATCAATGGCATACTGATAAGGAGAAATACCACCCTGTGCATTTGCTGTAATACTACCATCACTTAAGCCATCACATATAGCAGGAGCCGTAGTGGCAAGGGTAAGCAGATCAGGCTGTGTTACCTCATAGTTAAACGATTGTGTACATCCTTTACCATCTGTTACTTTCAAAGTATAATTTCCGGCAGGTACATGCAGCGGGTCCCCTACATTCCACTGATTACTGTAATTACCATCCCCTCCGCTTACCATTACTTTCACCGCTCCGCTACTCTCACCAAAACAATTCACAGGTGTGATAGTGGCTGTAGCTGTGATAGCAGGATTTAATGCTTTCACAATAGCGTTTTTAGCCGCTATACAGCCGTTTTTATCCTTTACCTGCATAGTATAGCTCCCCGAGGTCAATGATGCGAAAACAGGCGTTTCCTGCCATTGTTCCGTATTCAGTTCATATTGATAAGGAATAATACCCCCGGCTGCCTGTAAGGTGATCTTACCGGTAGGATCGGCCCCACAGGATAAATCCTGTATTCCTGCCACTGTAAGAGATACGGCAGCTGCCTGTTGCAGTACTACGCTTTTGGTAATGACACAACCCCGGCCATCCTGAATTTTCACAGGATAAGTACCAGCTGTTAAACTATTGTATTTATTGACAGTTGTATAAGCGCCGTTATTAAATGAATACTGATACACGCCACTTCCTCCGGTTGCTGCGATATCTAATGTACCATCAGCAAGGCCATAACAGGAGATCTGTGCACCATTAAAATCTGATGTAGTAATACCGGCAGTCAGTGTGGATGCAGGAGCCGTTATACTACCAGCATTTAATATCGCAGAATAACAACCCGGCGCATCTTTTACTCTTACAGAGTAAGTCCCTGCACCCAATGCTGTTGTATTAGTAAATACGGTATAATCAACTCCGTTCAGGGAATATTCATTGGTTAATGTACCGGCACCACCATGTACCTGTATATTGATAGTACCTGTGGTACCATAACATACAATATCATTCAACGTGATTTTATCAATGATGATAGTAGGGTCCTGTGAATTGATCTGTACAGCCAACTGCTGCCCACAACTATTGGCATCTTTTACATAGATGTTATAGCTACCGGCTATCAGATTATAGAAAGATGTAGCCGTTTGCCATTTAACATTATCAATACTATATTCCAGACTACCAGTACCACCACTTCCTGCTACAGTAATATTACCGGCAGGAGTAGCCGCACAAATCACATCCTGTTTGCTCACCAATGCAAGATCCAGCGCGAGAGTAGATTGTGTAAATGAATAACTGGCTGAAGAAATACAACCTCTTCCATCCTGTACTTTCAGTAAATGACTACCTGCATTGATATGCCGGATCACTGAAGAATCTCCAAAGGCGCCATTATCCAATGCATAGGTATATCCGTTGTAAGTACTACCGTTACCACCACTGGCAGTAATAGTAGCAAAGCCATTATCTCCACCGGAACAGGAAATGTTATATCCGTTATAATCTGATAAAGCAGCAGTATAAGTAAGTGCTGATGTTGGTGCAGTAACAGATAACTGACCTGCATAAACATCTGTACAACCCTGTCCATCTGTTACCATTGCATGATAATCACCGGCAGTTAATGCAGCCCCACTGGTATATGCAGCACCATCAAGCGTATAATTATAAATACCATCTCCACCCGTTGTTGCCAGAGCAATACTACCCTTTGTACCATAACAAATGATATCACTCACCGTAGCACTCTGCACCTTCAATGCAGGGTACAGATGAGCAATACTTATCAGACTATCTTTACTACAGCCATTGGCATCCGTAATCCGTAAAGTATAATCTCCGGCTACCAGATTTGTAACACTATCTTTAAAAGAAACTCCATTTACCAGACATACATAAGGGGCGGCACCACCGGAGATATTCGTAACAATTTTCCCTGTAGCTGCTCCATAACATTTGATATCCGTCTTAACTGCTTTAATAACAATAGCAGGCTGTATCAATGTTACAGTAGTTGACTTTTCACAACCACGACTATCCTTTACACTAATAGTATAACTACCTGCTGAGAGATTGTCAAATACAGGACTACCCTGATAACTGTTACTATTTAATTTATATTGATATACCGTACTTCCTCCGGCTGCTGCAACAGTAATACTACCATCCCCCGATCCTGTACAGGAAATATTAAATCCATGATAATCGGAAGACACCGTACTGAAACTCAATTCAGCAGCAGGTAATGTAATAGGATAAGTATCCGTAGTTTCTGTTTTACAACCCTTGCCATCACTTACCCGAAAAGTATAAGTACCGGCAGTATGTAATACATTCCCAGCAGTGAAATTCGTAAATGCCCCACCTGTAGACCAGCTATAGGTATAATTACCATCTCCACCGGAAGCTGCTAAACTCACTGATGCCCCTTCTGTCAGACATACTGCTTCATGCACCGTAACATCTGTAAAGGTTACCGGTAATGGATCATCCAATACAATCGTAGATGATGTAACCGTACAACCAGCAGATTTAGTATCGCTGATGATTACACGATAAGTACCCGGCTCAAGTCCTTCTATCTGTGTATCTGTATTAAACCAGAAGCTATTACCTGCCCAGGCCCCCCCTTTGTATTGCTGCCAGGTATAATTATAAGATCCAGAGCCACCCGTCACTACCGCTTTCAATATACCATTAGCTGCATTAGTACAGGTGATATCCGTTTTTTGCAGCGATACCTGCAAAGCAGCTCTCTGATAAACAGTAATTAATTTAGTAGCCACATCATTACAGGTAGTAGCCTGGTTCTTTAATGTAACAGTGTAATCTCCTGCTGATAAACCTGAAAATATACCAGTGGTATTAGTTACAGCTCCTAACGTATACTTGTAAAGACCCGATCCTCCACTGGCAGAAACCTTTAAGGCACCGTCACTGCCACCATTACAACTCACGGAATCAGTAGATAACAGTTGTAAAGAAAGAGCCGTGATGGTATTCAATGTTACCGGACTGCTCCAACCCGGACAACTACTATAATCCGCATTAATCACTTCAGCAGTATAATTGCCACCTGCTAAACTATTGAATGAATAACTCGTGGCAGTAGTTGTGGCAGATTGTGCGAACAGTACACTGTTTTTATACAGGTTATATTGATAATTTGTTCCGCCACTGGCGGTAATACCTATGCTACCATCACCCGGACTGATACACAACGGCTGTGAAACAGTCACTGAGCCAGTGATCTGCGGTGGTCCGCCAATAGTTACCGGCACTTGTCTTGTGATACCCGTACAGGTATTATCTCTTACTATTGCTATATACTGACTGGCTGGCAGATTCTGCCATAACATGGTTGCATTAGCAGAGAGTTGTTCTGCTGATACAACTGTACCAGTAGATGTAGTTAACTTGAAATAATAACCGGAAGAAGCATTACCACCAGCTGCAGTTACACCTATAGCGCCGTCTGTTGCCCCATAACAGCTGACATCTTTTGTCTGCGCTGTATTATTAGAAATGGATAAATCCGCTAGTTCACCTATCGAAATAGGTATAGACGTAAAACAGTTACCACTTCCAGATCCAGGATTTATCAGCCATAAAGCATAATCACCCTTAGGTATTCCTGTTGCATGCACACCTGATGAAACCAGTTCAGAACCATTACTCTCATCCACAAAATCCCCGCAATTAGAGGCAGTATTACCCAGATCCGGATTACATGGAACTGTTGTACTGGCAGGCCGGAGAATCCAGCGCATAGTAGAGAAACCTGCAACTATATTAGAAGGATCTATATCAATCTTCCCATTATTCTGACCAAAACAGGAAGGTGTTTTTACAATTTTACTGGCATCTGTCACCGTCGGAGGCGATGGCGAAATCGATAATGAAATGGTGGCAGTACTATAAGCGGAATAGTAAGTAGCATCGCTATACTTCGCTTTTTTCCTGCATCTGAACTTTACATTCTGCGTAGCTGATTTAAGCTCAGGGATACGTTCACCAGGTCTAAAATAAATAGAATAAGAGTTTTGTGATGAATCCATCCCCTTCCATGTGGTGCTACCATTCAGATTATATTCCCATACCACTGAAGTAGTAACATAACTGTCGGAAAATAAAAGCCAGTTTAGAGGGGAAGTAAGCCCCATTTGTTCATTTCCGCAAATCTGGGTAGAGGAAGATGCATTAATAGTAAGGTCTTTCGGCGCCGGCATCTCATATGTCCATCTTGCTGTAAAACCACTATAACTCTTGTAAAGCCCATAAAATGGAACAGTTCTTTCAACCAACCTCTCACTAATAGGATAAATATCATTGGGAAAAAGACTAGCGACACTGGCACCACCACTACGAACCATCATAAATGCAGGCCCATAGCTGGTACCTGCACCTATTACAATACCTACACCATCTGCAGATCCAAATGGTGTAGAACTAAATGCATTATTCAGGTATAACTGCAATGACCCCAAACCTGAGGGGTTCTGCACATTTCCATACACAAGCACACTGGTAAACAAGGGAGTCGTTTGCCCCAACACACCATTTACGAATAATACAAAACTTACAAAAAGTAAAAGTTTCTTCATCCAGTTGATTTAATATTTTACTTCAATTACCTTACTCATCTCTGTCTTCATATCTCCCTTCAAAACTGCTATAATTTTATATTTATATACATTTCCTAAAAACACATCATTATCCGCCCATTGCCTGCTAACTCCATCCAGTGTAGAGAATAAAAGGAACGGACTATCATTTTTAGCCCTGAATATGCGGAACTGTTTTATCTCCGGCTGGTTATATAACCAGTTCAGCACAATCTGTTTTTTGTCCTGATCAGGTACTGCATTGATATTCTTAACAGCAGGGCGTTTAGCTGCTTCAAACCAGATATCCCCGCTCAGTTCCTTTGCCTTATTCCCTGAATCATCAGAAACTTCCAGTTCGTAGTAATAGGTATTACCCGCCTGTAAAGCAGTATCTATATATTTCTCCCGTTTATTAAGCGTATCCCAGATAGCCACTGTCTTACGACTGCTATCTTTTGCATTGATACTATATAATGCATACTTCACCACATCTTCACTGCTGCTGTTATGCCATTCCAGTACAACAGCATGCAGGCTGTCAGATCTATACGCTCTGGTTATTACAGGAGAAGAAGGCGCAATGGTATCCGGGCGTTTCAATGCCAGGTAAGGCGTATAACCGGAAGTGTTATAATTCTTATCCACCGCTATTATTTCATAATATACTTTAGATGTCAGCGTGTGCAATGTTATTGTATCTGTAAATCCCGGCTCTGTAAGAATCACTCTTGTTACCTCTACAAACTCTTCTTTCGGGCCGTTGGCACGGAATACACGATATCCCTGTAAATCCTTTTCTTTATTAACATCCCATTGCAGAGAAACGATGCCGGTAGAATCTACCTTACCTATTAACCCTGTTGGTATCACCGGTGGTATCGTATCTATTACCTGCGCGAAATAAGGGAAGGAATAAATGGCTTTACCGCTTTTGGTAATCCCTTTAATTCTATAATAATTCGATCCCAGTGGTTTATCATCTGTAAAAGTATATACAGGTGATTTCAGGGTAGCTAAAGGCTCAAAAGGCCCTTTCCCGTTGGCGCTGCGGGTAATGATGATTTTAGTTAATTGTTTGGATAACTCACCGGGCAAGAACCAGCGTAACTGGATCTTTTTATTATCAATCACGATAATCGTATCCATCACCGGCCTGTCTGATACAGATGCTACTCCCGATCCTTCTACTGTTTTTGAATAAGGTCCGTAATCAGCAAATGGCGTAATACCACGTACCCGGTAGATATATTTGTTTTCATTATCAGGCAATGAATCCTGGTAATAAGAGAAACCTGCTTTATCCGGCCCTGTAGGCATAACCGGCAAATCTGTTACCGGTGTAAATTTCTTACCATCAGTAGATCTTTCTACCTGGTAAGCCGTATACATATTCCTGTTGAAAGCTGTGAGCCAACCCAGTGTAACAGTACTGTCTGCACCTACTATCGCCAGCTCCTGAGGTGGAGATAATAAAGTGGGTTCATCCAGAGAAGCTACTACAATGGCTGTATCTATAATAAGGTTTACCGGTTGTTTCGCCAATGAAATACGATAGGCATAACGTTCACCCTTTTTAACATTATTATCTTCCAGGAAAAGCCCGGCACTCTTAGCTGCATTTATAGACAAATCACAGGAGAGTAAGGCCATCCCCATGCGCCAGTCGTTCTGATTCTGGTTCTCAAAATAAGCTCCTATACCAGCTTCCGGTTTCAGCTTCTCAGCCTTTTCACCATAGATCAGTTCTGCAATAATGCCAATACGTTCATCTTTATCTGCTGCTACTTTCATCTGTTCCAGCGTATAAGGCTTCAGCGGCTGGGGCGTCAATAATACCGGTTGTGGTTTAGTGACCAGTTGCCCGTTGATGGCAACTGTAAAACGCTCTACCGTATACCCGTATTTGTTACCCATCTCCCAGGAGATATAACTGGCGGGCGACCAGCGCAGCCTGATTTTATCTTTACCAGCATCTGCAAGACCGGCGATACGATGTTCTTTTTGCTGGGCATATACTACACCGGAACAGCTCAGCAACAGAAAGAATAATATAAAACGGTACATGGTCATCAGAGTTTATAATAAATGCTACGCGTAACAGATGATGTAATATTGTTAGAACCAGGTAATCTGTATTTCAGTTCTACCGGGTAATAAATGTTCCCCTGTAAATCAGGATAAGTAGATGTCAGTAATCTACTGATGGCCGGTGAAGCAGTCACACCATTAATGTACAAGCGGTTTGCTTTATTCAGCAGTTCGTGATAATCATCATTTGCCACAAAAGAAACGTAGTACATAAAGCGGCAGCGGTCCTGTATGGTAGGTGCCAGTCCTTCAGAGATAGCCGCATCTTCCAGTCTGTATCCGGAGGTATTGGCATTATACAAACGCACCGCATCCAGAGGAGGAATACCGCCCGTAGTAGTCTGATCACGTGTGATCGTCATACCTGCATTGAACGGATAACCTGTGTAGATCAGTGGCATCAGCTGTGTTTGTAACCAGCTGTTATTGGTACCTGCTACCAGGGATATCAATGATTTGGTAGAGAACGTATTATCTCCTTCCGTTTCGAATTTGTCGAATGATTCAGTCGCATCAAAACGTTGTCCGATTACACTGATATAATTAGTGGCCACATCAAACAGATCTCTTGGATCTGAAGTGGCGCTCATCTTCTCTATAAAGGTGTTGTACTTACTGGTACGGAAGCTGTAATTGATAACTTCTTTGCTGACAGCAGAAGTAGCATTACCTTTTAATGTTGTTTGCGCGATAGTGGTAGAATCCCCATCTGCGGATACATCCGTCTGTGATTGCGACTGTACATTATTAGCAGCCGTTTGTCCATCCAGGGAAGAACGTACAATATTAAATGTATACACTGCTTCCTTCCCCATATTCTGTGGAATATCAAAGTTCACCTGTGCCATTCCTTCATCGTAGTTGAAAGCAGGATTCAGCACCTGTCCGCCTGCCTGTGTCATAGCAGCGGTGATCTTCCATTTCTTACCTGAATCATCTGTAGTAGCAAACAGGTAAGGCTGTCCACGTTTCAGTTTAATATATCCTTTACCATATTCTTTAGGCAGGAAGTTATATTGTCTGTTAACAGGGTATGCATAGGCTACATTCTCCCATGGTATATTATCAGGCGCAGCACCGGTGGTGAAAGTAGCCGATTTCACTTCGAAGTCCGCTTTCAGGGAATCCCAGTTGCTACCATTTTGTCTTTCCACATGCACCCTGGCAGAAGCTGTCAGTTTGCTTGTTGGCGGTAATATATCCCTCAGCGTGAGTGAGGCGGAAGTACCGTCATCACTCATGGTAGTAATACCAGTGATAAAGGCATTGTCTTTCTGCAGTGTCAACGCATCCAGCTGAATACGGTAGGTGGCTACTTCATCATTCTCATTTAACATGGAGAAAGGTTTTACTACAGGCATGTTAAAGGCCACCTGTGGTGTAGCAAACACACTTATATCGCTGGTATTATCATCCGGTTTGATATCATTAATGATCGTGATGTTCAGTTCTTTGGCGCTCACCAGTTCACACTGGGTACCTAACTCCACTTTAATATTCGCCTTCCCTTTGATCATTCCTCCAAGTACGGAGTACTTCACGCCTACCATTCCCCTGAGCCAGCTGGGGTTGGGGAACTTAGCCTGCAATAGTACGGCTGCTGATAACTTGGCAATAGAGAAACCCCGTTTCTTACCAAATACCTTCACGCGAATCCCCACATCACCTTTCAGATAAGCGTACGCCTGTCCGGCGGCATACCATCCGTTAAACCCTATAATACTGTTACTGCCTTTACAACGGGCCTCTCCATAATCACGTAACAGGACATCCGCTCCTGCTCCTATGGCAAATTCTCCATATACTCCATAATCAAACTTAAATCCTGCACTGAAATGTATACCATAACCAAATCCACTACCACTCTTCATAGAGTTTTCCATCGCCATGAAGTTGGTATTCACATCATCAAATACTTCACTTACTTCTTTAGGTAAAGGCGGCATATCTTCCACCTTCGTACCCATCATGAAATATGTCTTTACTTCTGCAAGTCCTAATATAGACAGGCCAAACATCTGTGAAGGACGGCCTATATAGAACCACCAGTCATCCGGAGCGATATGCAAGGCAGCTTCACCTACCAGACCACGTTCATTCACTCCTTTCAGCACACCAACTATATTAATATATGTTTTAGAATTGGCGTCGAAGGTATGGTTCACATTATCATAGCGCATTTTAAACTGTACCCATGCCGGTGCGGAATCATCTTCCCCTGCTTCTGATTTACTCTTCGCTTTTACGGCTTTATGCAATACATATCCAGCCCCGTCAAACTGTGCGTAACGGAAGCCCCCATCAGTTCCAAACTGTACTTCCAGGGCTACGTTGGCATTCACCACCATATCCGCGGTCAGCGCCAGGGATACTCCACCCATGAAACCCAGTCCGGCTTCTTTTACAGGGATATACTTGAAGATCTCGTTCACATCTTTCAATCCCCCCTTACCATCAATCGCATTCCTGCTGTCATAGGGGTCGAAATCCGATGGTCTTTCCATATGGTAAGACATTCCTCCCATCAACCCATTGATCTTAATAATAGGCGTAATAGGAATGGTTACGCCTATGTATGCATCCACATGCCAGTAACGGTAATCGTCTTTTGATCCGAAATAGGCAGTGGCTGTTGCTTTGGGTATAGGCCCGGGAATGGTAAAGTCCAGGAAACCCCTGAAACCATTTCCATATACCGGATGATTATCAAAAATGCTGAGGATACCATGCATCTTGAATGCCATTACGGCTACGGTAAGGTCTATATCACTGATTGTTACCTTATCCAGTTTCCAATGCGTGGTCGTTTTTTCTACGGGTACATTATTGACAGTAACGGTTTGTACTTCTTCCTGCTGACTCGCAGTAACAATAAAAGAAGTACTACCACCAAATCCCTTATCAGATGAATTCATAAAATTCAGCCTTACGGTAGCGCCTATCCCTATTTTACCTTCTGCTATACCAATATGTATACTATCGAAGCCTATCGGGAATCCACCCATTTTAGAACCACCTGCAGTACCGATATCGAATGTACCGCTGTGTACATAAGGCTTCTTCGTAGAGAGGGTCAGATCCTGGAAAGCAATGTTATTGACGTTTAATACGCTTTTATTGAGGGTGACCTTGCCGTTTAATACGGCCATCGGCAGAAAGTCTTTTTCTGTTTTGGTGATGGATATACGGGAGTCTTTACCGAGGGTAATATTTCCTGCAAAGAAGCTGTATGTTTTGTCTGCGGTTGTTTTTAAGCTGAAAGAGTAATAAGTATCACTTCCCCGCATACTCACACTGGCATCGTAAGCCAGCGGATCTTCTCCTATGAAGTTCACCCGCAGCATTCCGCCCAGTGTTCCTCCATTCAGTTTATTCTTACTGAAACTGATCCCTAATTTATCTATAGATAAAGGCCAGCCACCTGCGCTGGCATCTCCTAATTTAACGATGTTTTCTGCTGTCAGGCTACCACTTACCCCCTGATCATCAATGATAAAATTGGTAACAGTCACTTTAGGTCGCCCTTCGGCGGTGGCTAATTGCTGCGGTAACCCTACTTCCAGCTCCTGCAGGAAAAAACCTCTCCATAATAAAGGACTGGCAGGATCATCCAGCATATCGCCGGTCACATTCAATCCACCGGGATTAGCCACATCACTCATGTCCACTACTGCATTCTTCACTTTGAAACTGAAGTCCGTCATTCCCGTTATATGGAACGCAGGTATATCCACCGTAGCCATGATGTTACTCAGGTCCGTTACATTCACTTTCAGGGCTGCACGTAATTTATCTGTCTTTGTATCCTCCGGTTGTATCCAGGTACTGTCAAAGCCAAATACAGCACTCAGATTGGCATCTTTAAAGCCGTTACAGTCCCATTCTATGTAATTGTCGCCATTACCTGGAAAAGTGAGGTCTACATGATCATTAATATGGATATTCTGATCGTTCAGCAGCACCAGTTTGGTGGCAGTCACTGCGCTAACACCGCCGGGCGTGAAGCCAATATTTTTACCACCGAAAATGAGGTCATTGCTGGTACCGGGGAAGGTAAAGCGGAAATAGGCGCTGAAATAGGCCCCTGTAGAGGTCATACGGGCACTGTCAATCGCAATCACGTATGTTTTGCCATTGATCTCTCTCACCAGTCCTACCGGCAGAGTCCCCATGTCCTCATTGTTCAGCGCGTTTATAAAACGCCCTTTATCCTGAATTTCCTTGAAAAGTCCCTGCACATAAGCATTTGCACCTGCTGTATCTATCAGGTTAACCGGAGAGGATAAAACAATGCACGGCTTAAAAAACGACAGTAAAAAGAACAGCACAGCTGTTACGGGCATAGGTAGAGGGGTACCACGACGCATTATCATTAGTTAACAGGATTGTCCCTTGAATAATTCTTCGCATTAAAACTAATACAAATATAATGAATGCATTCAAAAAAAGCAACATATTACGAATCATTAGTCTTCAGCATCATTTTTAAAACTCCTATATTTACATACCGCGTTATGAAATTCGAAGCAGCAACCATAAAAGATATAGCGATCGCACTGGGGCTTTCAACCTCTACTGTATCCCGTGCACTACGTGATAGCCACGAGATAAGCAGCGCCACCAAACAGCTGGTGCTGGAATATGCTACCCGGATCAATTATCACCCTAATCCTATCGCACTCAGTCTCAAAGAGAAAAGAAGCCGTTCTATAGGAGTGATCGTTGCTGAAATAGCCAATAGCTTCTTCTCCCAGGCCATCAATGGCATAGAATCCGTAGCCAAGGACACCGGTTATAACGTTATCATCTCCCAGACACATGAATCTTATGAGAGGGAAATGATGACCTTACAGTACCTGGCATCGCGGTCTGTAGACGGCCTGCTGATCTCCGTATCCAGCAGTACCCAGAACATGGACCATCTTAAAGCACTGCACGACAGAGGCTTTCCTATCGTATTCTTCGACCGTATCGTAGAGGATATCAAGACCCATAAAGTGATGGTGGATAATTTCCGCGGGGCATATGATGCCACTCTTCACCTCATCAATAAAGGATATAAACATATAGCCGTGCTGGCCGGACCAGAAACACTCTCTATCAGCAGGGAACGTGTGGCCGGATATATGGAAGCGCTGGCACAGACAAGGGTAAAACCCGGTAAAGCACTGATTAAATACTCCCGTTATTCCGGACTACAATTAGAGGAAGTGGAACAGGCTGTCAGCCAGTTACTGAAATTACGCCCCCGACCGGACGCTATCTTCACAGCATCAGATAAACTCACCACCAACTGTATGCGAGTGCTGAAAAGCAAAGGCATCCGTATCCCTCAGGATATCGCGCTCGTTGGCTTCTCTAACTCAGACCTGATAGAACTGTTACATCCACCACTGACTGTGGTACGGCAACCCGCATTTGAAATGGGAGAGCTGGCTACCAGTTTACTATTACAACTGATAGAAAGTAAAAGACCTGTAAAAGAATTTGAACGGAAAATTCTCGCTACAAACCTGATTGTGCAGGCTTCAACGTAGGTACATAATAAGCACTGAGATTGAGGATAATCAATAAGGCGGAGAAGAAAAACAATCCCATAAACAACGCGATGAATAAATGTAATAACACAATACCCATCAGCCAGTAAGGCCGGGTAACACGTACATTCATAAAGATACCATAAGCCAGTTCCAGGATCATCGTTGCCCAGCAGGAGATTACAAAAAAAGGCGTTTTTGCTAAAAAATCCAGACTGAAAATACTGTAATAATTATGGCTGTGCATTACCTTCCAGAGGGCTTCGCCATTGCGCCAGGTAACACCGATAACCTTATCAAATCCGGAGAAAAAATAAGCAATACTAAGATGCGCTTTTAGTAAAAAAAGATACGGTTCATCATCTACTTCTCTTTTCCCCAATAACCTGTTATCTAAAGAATAAACTCTTCCCACCGGGAATATACAGCAATAGAATAATGCAAAAGTGGTAAATCCATCTACCCCATATTCATATAAATGAACAGACTTTATCAGTAATAATTGTAAGAAGAGAGCTACAATAGCACTCACTCTTGTAAATAAGCCGGCAATCAGCATCAGCAATGATACAGGGAAGGCTATCCGGCAAATCCATAACAAGGTTTCATATCCGATTTTATGTAAAATCCCCTGTAAACCTACCAGCGTTAAACTAATGGTATCAGTTGTATTATCCATGATATCAGGATATACATATCCGTGATAAGAATAAAGATCATTAAAATCAGGCTGAATAGAGAGAAAGTGGATCAGGGCAAAACCTGCTATATTGATCCTGAAAAAGAATAACCATGTTTTCATCGCAGACTATAGGTTGCAGTGATCAGTTTAATTAATTGATAGCGTGCAGGCGTATCTGCTCTCACAGCGGCCAGGGTAGGGTAAGTTAACAGGTTATAGCTGACAGATACGGTGCTATCCTGGCATTCCCCTTTTTGAAACATCGTTACTGCAATATTTTTAAATACCAGTTTATTATACTCACTCATGATATTCTTTACCTGCGAAGTATCTCCTGGTTTGATGAAATCATCTGTTAATGCGTTGGTCATGGAAAAGAAGCGTAATGATGTTTCATAAGACTTAAAATCTGCGGTTAACTCTTTTCCACCGCACTCCCCTATCAGCATCCCATTGGAACGTACATTGATACCAAAGAAGCCGTACCCCATTTCTGCGCCTGTATAACGGCCATAATAGCGGAAGAATTTCTTCCCCATCAGCTTTGTTATCCCTTTAGCCACAGAACTGTTTCCTTTCTGGTGATGAAAGTCGTGATAGGATGTATAGGAACTCACCGAATTGATAAGAAGGATAAACAGCAGGTGGAAACCTATCCAGCCATATAATAATCGCTTTTTCATATGAAAATGGGCCGGTCATTTTAAAACCGGCCCTAACCTGGAATTATTTACCAGCGTACTTTGTAAGAATAGCGTTCGCTTTAATAACTTCCTGTGGTAATTCGTTAATCTGTTTCCAGAAGAAGAGTTTTGTAGAAACCCAGTCTTTGTAAATAGAGTTGTCGAGGATACCACCTGCTACTTTGTTTCTTGGGTCTTCACGATTAATAATAATGAGACCACGACCAAAATCTTTAATGCCATAATGGTCAGCAACGATCTTCTTGATCATTTCCTTGTCCTGTGTAGTTACCCGTTTTGTAGCCAGCGGAGTAACGGAATAAAGGTGTGTACTTACTCTTTTAACACCACGGTCCTGGCGGAGTGTAAAGGAGAATAATAAAAATGCGGGAATACATAATGTTAACAACATTAGTCTTTTCATAACTGAACTTTTGGGGGTTTGTTCCTACTCTATTTTAAGGCCTTTTCGGAATCCTGCCATAGAATGGACGATGAATTTACCATTTTCAGGATTAATAACAATATTTATCACCAATATGTTCGGTTTTATATATAAAAAAAACCGCTCTTTCAGCGGTTCTTTTTATCTTATTTTAATTGTAATAAATACTGATGCATATCTGCCGTTGGATCCGTATGGATCAACTGCAGCTTCTCCAGGTAATACCCCCTGACATCTGCCCAACGATAATAAGGGTAATGAGCGGTTTTTATTGGCAAGGCTACTTCCTTCTCATTCAGTAATACTTTCACCAGCTTTTCTTTTCCATTGGAATAGATAATCCACTGGATATTAGCGCTTAGAGGAATGATAGCCGATGCTTTCCAGTGTTTGTTATAATCATACACTGATGCCGCAGGGACACTGGCGCTGCGTATTCCCAGCAAAGTAGCAAAAGGAGAAATAGCTTCTGCATGTGTAAAGCGCAGCACTGCATCTTTCCCTTTGGTGTTTTCCGTGCTGTTTAAGAAGTCTGCCAGCAAAGGAGCTGCGATTCTCACCTGGATCCCCAGGGTATCTGTACCGGCTCCCTTTTCCAGGAAATCGGCTGCACCATTTCTAAAGTTAAACCACTGCAGCTCCTGTTGATTTAATACGATCCCGAAATCAATACTATCCCTGGTATATCCTTTTTTCTTCATTTCCAGTGGTATCGAAAACTGTACGCTGTATAAATCATAGATATAATCTGCGATAGTTACAGCATCTATTACCACAGGCTTCTGACGTACCATTACCTTTACACCATTTTCTATAAAAGTACCGGTGAAGATCTTTGCGCATACACTGGCAGCTGTCTGTTTTGTTTTTGGATCTTTTTCAAGGGAATCCAGCTGTACAGACAAGCTATTTTTGAAAGTCTGATAAGCAGGCGACAGATCATAAAACCGTAACACATTCTCATCAGAATCCTTTACTAAAGCAAAATCCCTTTTATATCCTGCAAAAGGTCGCAGGAAGGCATCTGCACTTTGTTTAGTCCTGATCTTATGCGTGATCTGTACTTCCAGTCCACGGCCTTTAAAGGCCGGTTTATAATTACTATATAAACGTGCTCCTATCCCTGCCTGCTCTTTTTCTCCCAGTAAAGTGACGTTCTCGTAATTGTTGTTTTCTATAGACAGAAAACGGATCACCATCGCCTTTAATAACACACCTTTTTTTGTCAGCGCATGTTCTTTCTCCGCCTGTGATAATACATCTAACAACGTAATATCACTTCCTGCTTTCGTCAGAAACCTCGCTCCATGTCTGCCTACATAGTTCACAAACACCGGTTGGAATCCTTTCGGTGCAGGTGTATACTGTTGTTTTGAAAATTTGTAGGGTGTCTTTGTCCCTGCTTCCTGCGCGTATGTATTCACTGTAATGAATAAACATAACAACAGACTCCAATTCTTACTCATCCCTGTTTATTTAGATAAAAGGCTGGAAGTATAATGTTTGTTTCCTGATCCGTCTGACTGATAAGCGCCCATATCGACACCAGGGGCATCGGTAGTAGCACCATATAATCCACCCTGTGGCACCACCTTCTGTGCTGCAAATATATCCGCTTCTCCTTTACGAAGAGCCGGAGAACCTGGTAACAGGCTGAAATTATACTGTTCTGCAGTGATAATAGTCAATGGCATAGCAGAAATATCCAGTGGCGGCGTTACAGCAGAGAAATCAAACTGGTCCACATCATATGAAGCAAACAATGGGTTATTAGTCTTAGGCGTTGTGCTCATGATATCATTGCTCTGTTTTACACCTCTTCCATCTGAAGTATAAAATGCATTGATCTGGTACTGCGCATTAGAATAAAAGAAATTATTATTGTAAGTGATGTGCAGGGTATCTGCATCCGGCGTAATCCTTAAACCATAACGGCAGTTAATGATCATGTTATTATAGATCTTGCCCTGCGCTCCTTTTTCATAGTTGATAGAACCACCACGGCCAGATTTCACCTGACGCATACCACTGTTTAAAATAGTATTGTTATATACATATACATTTGTCTGTACCGTACTACCACCACTGTTAGATACCTTGAATGCATTGGTTGCACCTCCTATTGAAACATTGTACGCTACATCTCCTACAGAACCTGCTTTTAAGTTCAGGGACTCTCCACCGGCTTTGGCACAGGCTTCGAATGTATTACGCATCACACTTACCTTACCATGCAGGATACGGATACCATCATCTGTACTGCCATAAAACCAGGAGTCTTCTATTATGCAATTTCCATCAATATTGGTGTAAGACAGGAAATTCCTTGGATCTCCTGCTGCAAATACTGCAGGGTCTGCGGATGCACCTGCTGGTCCGCCGGCAAATTCCAGATGCGTCCATTTGATAATCACATCTCCACTGGTAGCACCACACTGGATCCCGCCCCAGATACCTTTACCGATACTGGAGGTTGTACGCAGACTATCCACTACCGTAATGTAGTTATTCGCATCTTCTGTACCTAAGCTGATAAAAGTACCGTTACAGGTGATTTGCGGACTGGTAGCAGTGCTTTTACCGTCTCCCAGGGCAATCAGTCTGGAACCTGCCTGCATCAGCAGCGTATCCCCTGCATTGATAGTGATATCAGCGCTGAAGTAATATGTTTTTCCGGTAGCAAGGGTCCCCTTAACAGAACCAGTGAGTGTATCCGAACTAATCGTCTGACCGGCAGAGATTACTGCCGTTGATATTTTTACTGATTCCTCTTTATGACAGGCACTCAGGATAAGCGCTGACGCTATATATAAATGTATTTTCTGCATGGCACTAATTGTTTAGAGTTTGAATTTTACACCTAACAGGTAATTTGATCCGTAGGTATCCTTACGCACAAATGTATTTTTACCGAGTTCCTGGTGAGGCACTGCGCCTACTGTTCCACTACCGGTATAAGGTTGTCTGATCTCTAACTGATAAGGTGTATTTAGAATGTTATTCACCTTGGCATATACAAACCAACGTTTAGTAATCTTCTTTTCTACGGAGAAGTCCATCTGTGTAAATGCTTTCTGCCAGATATCATTATCCAGGAACTGAGATACAGTATTGATCCTTCTGCTGGTATAACCCAATGCCAGTTGTGCATTCAATCCTAACTTATTATCATCTTTAAATAACAGGGATAGATTAGCGATATGCGCTGATTGTCCTTGTAACGGACGACTCTGATTTACTGTCATCTGAGAAGTACCCGTGCTGGTACTATAATATTTAATCTTGGATGTAGTGATTTCAGAATGGGTATAGGTATAGTTTGCTTTTACACCAAACCATCTGAAATACTTAGTGATATCCAGTTCAGCACCATAGTTACTGGCCTTACCAAAATTATCCGGTGTATAGTAAACGTTTGTTCCTACATTTTCCAGTGCATATTCAATAGGGTTGTTCAGTTTTTTGTAGAACACACCTGCCAGTAACTGGTCTAATCCTTTAGGGAAATATTCATAACGCAGATCAAAGTTATCTGCTGTCGTTCTTTTCAGGTTAGGATTACCTATTTCCTGGTAATCAGCATCCGGATCTCCGCCATTGTGAGGGATTACTTCGTAGAAGTTAGGGCGACTGATAGCAGAATAATAAGAAAGGCGGACAGCCTGTTTCTTATTCAGTGAATATTTCAGCAATGCACTTGGTAGTACATCATAATAAGTAATAGAACCTGTTTTGCCTTTCACTGTCTGAGGTACAGCGCTCTCCCAGGAGAGGTCCGTATTTTCATATCTCGCACCGCCGGTCAGTTCAAATTTCTTGTAGTTGATCTTTACCATCGCATAAGCAGCACCAACGTTTTCTGTTGCATCGTAATTCAATGCATTATCAACTGTTCCTTCTCCATTGAATACAGAGAAATTATTATGAGAGATATCACCGTCGTATACCTGGTTACTTGGATCTGTAGGACGCAACGTGTAATCATCGTAGCTGCTGGTCCTTGTTTTATTACGGTACATACCACCTACTGACCAGTCTACATCTGCTTTACCGATTTCTGATTTATAAGTGAAGTTCAGGTAACCGCTTTTATCTTCATCCGAGTTACGGGAGAATTCCCTGTGAGATGTCGGATCAAGATTTAAAGGAGCCTGTACCAGCGCACCGTTAGCATCTTTTGACACACCTGTTACCAGGCCAAGCGTAGCTTCATCAGGGCGGTTATCGCTGGCCTTTGAATATACTGCTGACCAGTCCATTCCAAAATGCTTCGCGATCTTATGTGTACCGTTTAATGTAACGTTGAAGATCTGCTGTACATCATGATATGTTCTGTAACTATTGCTGATCCTTCCTGTACCGGCTCCTACCCTGCCTAATTGCAGGTTGGTATCCGATGCACTCCTGAATTCGTTTTTATCAAGATTCAGATAAGCAGCATACAGTTTGATCTTATTGTTATCATCGATCTTTAAATCGAGTTTGGCATGTAAACCACTTCTCTGCTGTTGTATGGAATAATGTCTCTGTTCTATGCTGGTTACCGTTGCATTTCCGTTATTCATATCAGTTTCAGTACCAAAGAACACAGAGTTTACATTGCGGTAATTATTCTGATAACTGCCGGCTACGATGATACCCAGTTTATCTTTCCACACACGACCACCTACTGATAATCCTAATAAGGATGCAATAGGATTGTGTTTATCATAATGAGAGAAGGCGCTGTTCGGGAAATCCTTCATGGTTGCCTGGTAGCTGGCACCGTTAGTGGCACGTGGGGAACGATCCAGGCTGGCGCTGTTATCAAAGGTGGTGAAGTCCTCACTGGTGAATTTACCTGCGAATCCTGCGGCTACGTTTGCTTTTACGCTTAACTGGTTAGGGGCATCTTTCATTACCATGTTCACCGCACCACCGATAGCATCACCTTCCCTGTCCGGGGTAAGGGATTTTACTACTTCAAGGCGGTCCAGCAGGTCTGCCGGGAAGATATCCAGGGGAACGTAACGGTTCTTGTTATCCGGACTAGGGATCTTAATACCATTCACGAGGGTGTAGATATAACGTTTGTCCATACCGCGGATGATAGGGTACTGACCTTCACCGTTGGTACTTCTTTCCAGGGATACCCCAGAAATACGCTGTACCACGTTTGCTACGGAGAGGTCCGGAGAGATTTCTATGGTACGGGCAGAAACGGAGTTCTGCACCAGGGTAGCCTTTCTATCTGCCTGCATGGCAGATGCGTCTGTACTTTTATCGTGTTTACCGGCAACGTTCACTTCTGCCAGGTCATTGTTCTTTCTTTCCATTTCAATAACCATATTCGGAGCTGTTCCATTTACGGTTATTTCGTTCTTATAAGAGTTGTAACCAACATATACTGCTTTTACTTTCCAGCTACCATTGGGAAGATTCTTTAAAATGAATGTTCCATTCAGGCCGGAAACGATAAAATGCTTTTGCTCTGAGATTTCTATGCTGATAGTTGCACCCGGTAATGGCTCTCCGGATTGCTTATCAACTACCTGACCACTGAGGCTGACTTTTTGCGAGTGGGCAGAAAACCCGATCGCCGTCAACAGGATAAACAGAAAAAATAATCGCTTCATTGTAGCAGTTTTTTGATGCTGCAAATGTGAATAAAGGCAAACAGTAAGCGTAAAAACCACCGTATACAAAATGATACATCGTGAACAGGGGCGTATACAGGTAGTGAACAAGTAAAAATAAACTGTTGATTATCAATATCATTAAAGGCAGTGTACGCTACATTAACAAATTGTTACCGTAACATCACCTTATAAAGAATTGATAAATGAAGTGAGACTTTCCCCCTCTTCCAGCAGCAGTTTTTTCTTTAATCTATACTTTGATACCCTCAGACTATCTGGTGAGATGGCTAATAAAGTGGCCATATCTTTTGAATCCAGGTTTAATTTGATGAGGGCAGCCAGACGGAGATCATTATAAGTGAGGTCATCTCTCCTTTCTTTCAGTTTGGCGAAGAATTCCTGGTGAACCTGTTCGAAGATCTCCCGGAAGCCGGTCCAGTATTCGTCGTAGTTGAAATTGAGATTGATCTGCTGGATGAGTTGCTGAATTTGCTTTTTCTGATCCCTTTTATCGTCTTTGGCCATTATTTCCAGGCGATTACGCAGATCTTCCAGCAGTTGGTTCTTCTGAATGACGTGTAGGGTGTGTGAGGTCAGCTCTTTTCCTTTTATCTCCAGGTCCTGTACCAGCTTGTTTTCCAGTAACTGTTTATTTTCCAGCGCTGTTTGCATCAGTTCCTGCTGTGCATCGTGCATCTGCTTGTTTTGCCCGGCCAGGATATCTGCGTTCCTTATTTTTAAGCGCTGCCGGCTGATGATCACCCATCCCAGCACCAATAATAATAAGATGACAATGGTGGTGGCGATGGCTATAATAATATTGATGTCTCTGGCATGTTGTAGTTCTACGATCTCATCGTTTTTCTTGCCTATGTCAAACAATACGCTTAAAAAGGCCGTCTGTCGGTTGTTTTCGGCGGAGTAGATGTCTATTGTTGCCCGGCGGGAGAGTTCCAGATAATAATAAGCACTGTCATTCTGATTTAACAGTTTGTACGTCCTGCCAAGATCATGGTAAGCAGCTCCTGCTTCGTACAGGTCATTAGCCGCTTTTGCCAGGGTGAGCGCTTGCCTGGTCTGAATGACTGCTTCATTATAATGACCGGTTTTCCGGTAGATATCTCCCAGGTTATTTAATACCTCTATAATAGATACATCTTCTTTGGACTGTTCGTAGAGGTCGTAGGAGTGCTGGTAATAATAACGGGCAGAGTCAAATTTCTCCAGGTCTTCATAAATACTGCCTATATTCTCATAGATCTTGGCGATGCCTTTCTTTTTAGATATCCTACTATATTGTTGCAGGGCCAGTCGCTGGAAATAAAAGGCGCTATCGTATTTATGTTGTTTCTCATAGAGATGACCTATACGGCCGTAAGTACCTGCCAGTCCTTCATCATTCTTTGTTTGCCGGTAAATCGACAAAGCCTCTTCATATTGTTTTCTGGCTAAAGCGATCTGCCGGTTATAATAATACAGGATCCCCATATCATTCAGATTCCCTGCCAGGAGTTCTCTCCTACCCAGTTCCCGGAAGATCTTATCTGCCCTGAGGTGGAAGTCCAGCGCCTGTGGGTAGTTCCCCAGGTAATAACAGATATTTCCCATGCGTTGCAGGGAAGTACCCATTGTTAAGGGGTCTTTTTGCTGGGTAGCTTTATCGTACATCTTCTTCAGTTCCAGCAGGGCTGAATCAGGAAGTTGTGTACTGAGTTGTTTGGTGTAGGTGATTTCTGTAAAGTTCTTATCCTGCCCATTCACCGTTATGGCAAGTGCTAAAGCTGCTAAAACAAAGAAAACTCTCATAATTGGAAGTAAATATCCGTCCTCCGGTCCCTGGGAGGTTAATCGTAAGCTGCAGGCAAAGAAAAGAGTTTAATGTTACGTGATTGTTAAGGATTGGGAGAAAGTGCTTATACAGGAGCTAATCTGTAAAACTCCGCTTCGGAATTATCGTCAATCTTTGAGTTTAAAATTTTCTTATTACATTCGTTTCAAATCCTTAAAAGAGCCATGTACAAACTTTTTTCTTCAAATACACCTCCTCCGGTAGCTTAAAGGCTGAATAACCGGTGTTTTTCTCCTGCCATTTTTGCATTTCTGCAAAAATGCATCTTGTTGCATGTTTTTATGTCAACTTTCGAGGTTGTTTAGCCGCTAATTCTTCTATGTGGTTAATTAAGTATTATTTTAAAACAATCTTGAAGTGAAAAATTTCAAATATA
This sequence comes from Chitinophaga sp. YR573, assembly GCF_900110995.1. Taxonomy (GTDB): domain Bacteria; phylum Bacteroidota; class Bacteroidia; order Chitinophagales; family Chitinophagaceae; genus Chitinophaga. The sequence continues at coordinate 835,387 of NZ_FOJF01000002.1, read as the reverse complement.
TATTGATGGTTCTCATCGGGGGAGTCATGTATGGGACTATGTCTTCTTTCGTGAAGCTGTTCTATTCCTGGGGATATAATGCTGCTGAGCTCTCCTTTTCACAGGCATTGCTGGCTGCAGCTTTTCTTGGTATATTCCTATTGCTATCCCGCAAGCGAAAATTTTCTAAGCAGCAGGTAATTCCCCTATTGATCACTGGAGGAACCATAGGTCTCACCAATTATCTGTACTATCAGTCGGTAAGCTATATTTCAGCTTCACTTGCTATCGTGATCCTGATGCAGTTTACCTGGTTCAGCCTTTTATTGGAATGGGCCCTTTTCCGAAAAAAGCCTGGCAGGCCGGAACTCCTGACTGTTGTCTTTATTCTTATCGGTACTGTAATGGCAGGAAACCTTTTTTACGCAGAAAAATTATCGTTCTCCTGGAAAGGTCTTACGTTCGTTCTCTGCTCATCCCTAACCTATGCAATTTACATAGTAGCAAACAGCAGGGTCGGAAAAAATGTAAATTGGTTGCCAAAGAGTACGATGATCATGACTGGTTCTGCATTGGCTATTTTTATAGTTAATGCAAATACTATCCTCGCGGGCAGCCATTTCAGTTATGAGTTTTTGCTTATTGCGGTTTTTCTTGCTGTAATCGGTACTTCAATTCCCACAGCTCTTTTTGCTGCGGGCATTCCGAAGATTGGTGCGGGGGTGAGTTCTATACTTATGACTGTTGAACTTCCTGTTGCGATCATTTGTGCAACTATAGTTTTAAATGAACACACAAGTGTTGTACAGATAGCCGGAATACTAATTATGCTGATAGCAATATCAGCAATGAATTATTACAAATCATTAATAATCAAAAAAGAAGGTTAGTTATGTTTTAATTTAATGTGCTGTATTTATTAAAACACCCCTCGGTTAATAGCCGGGGGTGTTTATATTACCTGACAAAAAAATCATCCACTATTTAACTGCTATAAAGATCTCAACTGCTGCCTCTTCCGGGTTTTGTGCTTTTTCTCCATACGCTTCAAAATCGGTTGTATAAATCCGTGGGATGTCTGAGTTCCATATCTTAGTCCATTCTTCGAACACTTTATCTACGCCGGTAGTACGCTTGATATAGGTTCCTTTCTCTATCACAATTCCTTTCATTCCTTCAGGAATAGTATCCGCTGTGTTTACTTTACAACCCAGTACAGTAGTATAAGGCTTTGTAAAGTCGCCTTCATACTCTGTATACACGCTGTAAACAGTATTATCAACCTTACCAGGAATCTTATCTGCTATCCCTTCTGATATAAACTTATCCCAGAGTACGGGAATATCAATACCTGCCTGTCCATTTTCATTGGTGGTCCTTACAGCAATACCAATAATATTAAATGATTTGAGCTCTTGAGTGTCCATCTTTTCTTATTTATTGCAAATATGGAAGTAGGCAGTGACAACCCTATGTCAGTAGGTGATTGAATTAAATACTTTGTTTATTTGCCATACTATGCCACTCATGTTCTATTCCTTTCATTAATAGCGCATTATCGAAATGAACAGTTCCTTTAGGAAACATGGTTTCATTTTCAAAAAAGCTGGATTGCACAGCAGATACTTCCAGCGGACTTACCTTCCAGATATATGTCTGTAACTTTAATCCTTCATATTTGTTTCCGTTGGGAGAATACCCTTTCTCTCCTTTCTCGAAAAAGGCGGAAGCATTCTCCAATGTATTAAAAATGGAATCCTGTTTAAAAATACTGCTTTCCTTTGCATCAATAGAAATACTGGTACTATCAGAACTGGTAAAGTCTATATGATATTTACCCCCACCTTCCTGCACATTGAATTTTGCCTTATGATGCTTGCCAGGAAATATCCGGCCTCCGGCTAATGCATTTAATCCTAAAGAGGTATCTCTTCGAGGAATATAAACACCTCCTTTAGTTTCGCCATCCTCATCCCATTCAACTGCAATACGGTGGGCTCCATTTTCAGAGGCAATACCCATAAAGTCCGGAAAGCCTTTGGGCTTAACATGCTTTAACCTGATCAGGCATATTCCAACAATGGCCTTGTCTTTATAAATCTTAGGCCGAAAAGGTGCAGGAATGATCTTCTTTACATCTTCTGGATTTGCTGTAAAATTGACTAATATCCGCCTGTCAATGTACCCGTGTATGATTGGTAATTTCATAATGCAACTGAACTTCTATTGCTTAAAAGTAAACGATCCTGGTATACTATCAGTTAAAGATTTTATAATTGCCGGTGCAGAAGCACCTGTTTGCATAAGTAATGCTTTGTTATAAGCTACATGCACATCATCGAAATAAACAATTCCGATAAGTGCACTAAAATATAGTGTAGCAAAAAAGAAAAAGACATGCACGCCTGCACTATACTGCATCTTCCTCTTATTTTCAGGTGTAGTAAAATACTGAACCAACCTTGTAATTTCCAAGGCCACACCACCTGCCATGCAGAACAATAAAGGATTAACAAACAAACTCATAATTAAAATTGTGGATAAAACAATAATGATACGATAAATAATATGTTTACTTACCTGCCTGGTAAACAATAAATAAAAAAAGTTAAAGAACAGCACATGGCTTCTTAAAAAAATAAGAATATTCTCACGGCGCTCCTTTTTACGATTTAATAAGTCTTCCATTTTATTTAATTTTTCAATTAATAATTAATTTTTTCGCATAGAAAACCGCCTACCATTGATGCTTTGAACCAGGCAATCCTATATCATACTAAATAATATCGCAGGGGAGAAAAGGAGAGAACACTATCGAAGTAAGTAACAGATTTTACATCTCTCTAAAACAAAACTATGTATTTATTTTCGAAAATAAATCAACCAATAAAACTTTCATAAAAATAATTCTCAAACTAAAAATTTGATAAAGATTTATCAATAGAGATAACCATCTGCACGAACGATCTGTTCATTTTGTTCATTTTTAAGATCGCATTGAATTACATCTAATATTAATTAGGTTCGCGCTTTTTTTAGACCATTTTAATGGTGAAAAAATAGAAACAAGTACCTCAAAGTAAATTTTTAAATTCACTTATAAATGAATACATTTGCATTGGAAATATGGGATACCGAAGCTGGTAAATGTACGTTTTATACTGTCCGTACAGAAGATTCCACAGAAAACGAGACTGATAAGTTCTTTAATAAGTATGCTGCAATACCTGAGTTTAAACAATCTACTCAAATATTATTAAGCTTTATTCTGAAGAGTATTGGAGAAGATCATGGAGCTAATGATTTGTTATTTAACAGGTTTGAAAATGAGGTTGTTGGTCTTCCTAATAAGGGAAAAGTTACTGTTGGTGAAATCGTATTTGCATTCCCAAGCTTCTCATTAAGATTGTATGCTTTAAGAGTCAATGATAGACCAGATCTCGTAGTGTTGTTTAATGGAGGCGTTAAATCTGCACAGACCAATCTGGCAAGTAAAAATCTATCATTAAAATGGAGAGAAGCATGCCAGTTCGCCACAAGAATAGAGGACGCACTTAGGAATAAGGAGATTATTGTCGATAATAAGAAAAGAAAAATACTAACAGATAACGGAGATGAAGAAATTTTTTTATAAAAAATAATGAGATGAGAAGTAAAGTCGCAAAACGAATACTAGAAGAAACCCCCGAAGAAATAACAATCTTTGTGCGCCAATATACAGATATTGTGATAAGGATAAATCAAATCTTACAGGAAAAAGGTTATACTCAAAAAGATCTGGCAGAGAGAATGAATAAGCGACCTTCAGAGATCAATAAATGGTTAAAAGGGAATCATAATTTAACGCTTAAAACAATAGCCAAGCTAGAAGCAGAACTTGGAGAGCCTATTATATATACCTCAAGCGACCTATTCCCCAAGAAGCCAAAGAAGAAAGTGGGATGATCAGAGGGATTATTATCTTCGCTAAAATCCCTCTGATCATCTATTTAAACACACTTAAATCCCACTTATCCTTCCACGCTATTTCTACGCTATCATTTCTGAACGTTACCGGCAACCATTGGTAACGGCTATTCTTCAGATTTTTGGGGTCCCATTTATCACCGATGTAGATGAACGCATCGCTTTTACCATGGACAGGGAGAATAAAGGTAGACTGCCCATAGAAAGTGATGTCTGCATGAGGGCCTGTCATAGGGTTACCTATTAGTTTCCAGGGACCAAAGAGATTATCCGCAACATGAATGCTCGCTTTATTAGGTGCCCAACCTGTACAACCACTTGTGATAAGATAATACTTGTGATGATACTTAAATAGTGCAGGAGCTTCCCGCTGTTTGCTGAATAATAATGAGTCCTGAGTAGTAGATGTCAGGTAGTCATCACTCAGACGGGCAATACGCATATCCCAGTTTTCGTGGGAAGAGTAGATGTGATAAGCTACACCATCATCGTCCACAAATAAGTTCATATCACGGGACATGTTTCCGTTAGGACGGAAACTTTGCAGATATTTGTATGGGCCTGTTACTTTATTACTCACCGCTACAGCAGCACGGGCAGCTGCATATCCTTTGCCTTTCAGCTCCAGATGAAACCACATCACGTATTGCTTTGTCTTTTTGTTGTAGATCACTTTAGGACGCTCCATTAAACAACCAGATTCGATATCACTGCCTTCAACAGTAGATAAGGCCATCCCTTCGTACTTCCATTTGTAAAGATTCGAAGAAGAATAAACTGTTACTCCTTCTGAAGCACCTTTGCCCCTCTTTTCACCAAACCAGTAATAAGTGCCGTGATCATATAATATACCTCCGCCATGCACATTGAGAGTATCTCCTTTAATATCATACCAGATGGAATCCGGTTTGAATTGTGCAAAAGTGAATAATGGCGCCAGTAATAATATGATAAATAATTTCATGGTCTATTTTTTTTGATACACTCTAACGTAATCTATTTCAAATCTCCTGGGAAATGTTGTATGCGCAGGATCCCCTCCATTCATCCCACCAAGCGCCAGATTCAATAACATGTAATGAGATTGTCTGAAGGGATTAATCCCCGTGCCATCCTTGTTCTGCAATTTACTCAGCTCCACTTTATTTAACAGACTATCATCTACAAACAAAGCAATAGCATTCTCATCCCAATCCATACGCCATGTATGAAATTCAGATGCCCAGGCAGCATTTACAGGAGTCTTAGTACTATACCACTCCGCTTTATAAGCAGTAGCAGTACCACAGGCTATATTGGCCAACAGCTTCCCTCTGTAATATTCCATGATATCAATCTCCCCATTGGAAGGCCATTGCCCCGCTTCTCCCAGCGTCCACCAGGCAGGCCATAACCCCTGTTCTATGGGAATGCGGCCCCGCATTTCAAAACGCCCGTATTTCCAGCTTTGCAGACCTTCTGTTTTGATAGAAGCGGCCGTATATTCAATGAAAGGGCGGCTCTTACGCCAATCCGTACTACCCGCTACATAAACAGGATTAGGCAGGTGTTCCTTACGCGCCTCAATGATGAGCATTCCTTTTTTAACATAAGCATTCGATAACTGATACCATTGCAACTCTTCATTACGGGTAAAGCCGGTTTCCGGTTTCCAGTTCTTAGTATCAGGAGCACCATCCACATTAAACTCATCTGACCATACCAGTTTATACTGGGCCATACCAGTATATGCATATAACAAAAGTGCAAAGAAGATTAGTCGTTTCATTACAGATGCTTAGGATAGTTTAATAGTTTCACATTATAAATCTTGAACCCCTGCTGATCCTTGATATAATCTACCACAAAACCTAAAGTTACATTTGTTGTTTGTGTTAAAGTAAACGTTACCAAAGGAGCTGTAAACAGGGTATAAGAGATCGATGTATTACCAACAATATCCCCATAATCAGGAATAGAATCCATACCCGGTGCTACCACAATATAAGCAGGATCCAGTGTTCCCTGCCACTGCAAATTAGAAACATCAAAAGTATATGTCCCCGCAGGCAATGTAGTCGTCTGATAAAGCTTGCCATTATGAATAGCCGGCGATCCCCAGCCGGATTCCAGATCCATTGTACCACCATTGTCACTGGCAAATCCACCATAACCACCATGACTTTTAGCAGCCGCATTGGCTGTCCAGTCGGCCAGTGTACCCCAACGTCCACCTGAACTCATCGCGGAAGCAATAAACGGTAACCCCGCATTTTTTAAATAATCCCCCGTGATATTCACAGAAGGGCCAATTACCAGTGCATCTACATTCACGATCACAATAGTAGTAGATAATGCAGAAGTTACTTCTTTGCCTTTGATAGATACTGCCAACGCCAGTTTCTTACCTATATACTGACTGCTTTTAATCTGATCAATGTCTATGGCCAGACTAAAAGTAGCCTGACTTTTACCATTATCCACAGATACATTAGCAGGTAATGTATACATATCCGCAGGCATCAACAGCGTAGATGCATCTAAAATACCACTTGCCAACAGCTGATTAACAGTATCTGTATTCGTAACAATATTCACAGAGAAACCTTCAGATGCCTGCATCCCGGAACGGGAAACCCCTAAGATTACATTTATCTTATTATTCTCCAGATAATAATTAAAAGTAGAAGAATCCGTACCATTAGGAACAGGATAATTAGCATTAATCCCACCGGAAAGATTCACCGCCTGTGGCATGAATATATTAGTAATACCATATTTTGTTTCTTCTTTATTACATGCAAAGATGCATACCAGAAAGAACAGACATAACTTTTTCATAGTACTCATTAAAATGTTACCAATTAGGATTTTGCTTTAACACACCACCCGATTTACTGATCTCCGACTGTGGGAACGGATAGTAATACATCTTACTTGCATCAAACACACGGTTCTCTACATTAAAGACAGTATAATCACTATGCACTCCCTGCAAAGGAGCATTCAATGCCACAGCAGCATCTTTCCAGCGGATCAGGTCCCAGTAACGATGATCTTCAAATGCCAGCTCTATTCTACGCTCATGTTTCACCGCGGCGCTAAAGTCTGTTGTAGTGGTTACAGCAGGCATATTCACACCCGTACGACCACGCACCATATTAAGTGCAGCACGGGCAGTAAGACCATAACCATTGTCATTATCCGGGCCATACGCTTCATTCATCGCTTCCGCATATTCCAGTAATATCTCACCATAACGGAATACGATCCAGGTATGCACCACTGTTTGTCCCTGTATAAGATTTAATCCGTCATTCAGGAACTTCTTCAGGTAATACCCTGTTTTGCTGCTGTTAGTATTAGCCATATCATCAGTACCACCAGCTGCTATATTAATCGTACGCCCGTTCCAGGTACTACCGTTGGTAACAACAGAATAACCAAGACGAGGGTCCCTGTTAACATATGGATTAGCAGGATCAGGAGTACCTGTATATTCATAATCCGCTACCAGGTTCTGCGAAGGAGTTACGCCGCTTTTACCACCGGAAGTAGCAATTGGATAATTCGAAGTCTCCAGTACATTAGAAGCAGATTCACGGATAGCATAGATCGTTTCATTACTGGTCACCGCATTGGTCTGTAAGAAGTAAGTCCGGTAGTTTGCATCCAGACTATACTGCCCCAATGCTATCACATCATGCACAGCTTCTGCCGCCTTCTGCCATTTGGTAACATCTCCAGCAGGGTTATGCAAAGGACTGGCAGCATATAACAATGCACGGGCTTTAATAGCCAGTGCAGCGCCTTTAGTAAAGCGGCCATCATAATTCGAAAAAGAAGAAGTTTTCCAGTTTAATTGTACGCTGTCTTTATAAGTGTCCACTTCACTTACAATGAAACTGATAATGCTATCATAAGGAGCAGCAGGCAGGTTCGTATTATCAGATGTAGTTAACACCTTCGTCACTAATGGAACACCGCCATAACGCTTGCACAACTCAAAATAATACCACGCACGCAGCATATGTGCTTCCCCTCTTAACCAGGCAATATTCTGCACATCATTATGATAATTGATTTTTTCAGAAGCAGAGATAGTATCCCTGCTGGTACCCAATATCGTTTTATACGGAACAGAACGTTCCAGGAAATAATTCGCTGCCCTGATACCTGCATAATAATTACTGTAATAGTTATCCGGATTAGTAGTGGCATTCCAGCTGCCCTGATTAAACAACTGGGAAGATGATGCCTGAGCTGTTTGTTCCGCTTCATCTGTTGCTGCCGCAAACAGGTTGCCATCCAGCGTAATCAATCCATCCCTCATGTATACATACGGTGCATTCCCAAAAGAAAACAACGTGGCATAATTAGATGCAATCGTTCCATCCGTTTGTGAAGTATCAATCCGGGTTTCCAGGAAATCTTTCGAACAGGAAGATGCCAGGGCAACTATTATTGAAAGATAAATATATAGACGCATAGCTATTCTTTTTAATTATTTGAAACTAAGACTAAGCCCACTGGTATATGATTTCAGGGCAGGATAACCAGAAGGTGTTTCCGGGTCCAGGTTATAATTCTTCAACAGGCTGCTCCAGGTAACAGGATTAGTAGCGCTGACAAAGATCCTGCACCTCGATAAATGCAACTTATTCAATACCATCTCAGGCAAAGAATACCCCAGTTCTATATTGCGGACCCTTAAGAAATTATTCTTCTTTATCCAGAATGTAGAGTTCCTGTAATTATTAGTATTCAACTGTGTACCTAATCTTGGATAAGTAGCCGTATTCCTGGTATCTATTCCCTGATCCGGATAATAAGCCCATGCTCCATTGGCTATTGCATAGACATTAGAGTTATTGACAAAAGCCATTGTTTGTGCAAGTGAATTGCCAAGATTATAATCCCCTCCTGCTGCACCCTGGAAAAATACCTGGAAATCAAATCCTGCATAAGAAACACCCGCATTAAATGAATAATATAAAGAAGGATAAGAAGGATTGCCAATTTTAGTAACATCATTCTGATCTATATAACCACTCTTATCCAGGTCCTTATATTTCATATCTCCCGGTTGTACTGCGCCAAATGCAGGTACAGGTAAGCCAGCTTTCAATGTACCATCTGCATTAAAATCACTCATCTGGTAAAAGCCTTCTGCAACTAAACCCATAGGTGTACCTATTGCCAGTCCGGTTGTTTTACTGAAATCATTCACAGGTTTTACTTCTGCCTGATAATCTATTTTGTTTTTGCTGTAAGATGCCATGGCACCGATGTTATATCCGAATTTGCCAATCTTATCATTGAAATTAACAGACATCTCCAATCCCTTATTGGTCACTTTACCCACATTCTGATACATGAATGATGTACCCAGTGTAGCGAGGTAAGTATTGTTATCATAAGTAACAATACCACCTCGCTTATCCATGTAAAGATCTGCTGTAACATTCAACTTATTGAAGAGGTTCGCATCTACGCCCACATCGTATTTAACACTGTGCTCAGCAAAGATGCGGGGATTAGCGATATAAGAAGGAGCGATGCCACTATTGCCGGTAAAGCTGTTATTACCGGTATAAAAGGTTCCGTTACTCACGTAATACTGCTGGTAGAGATATCTGCCTGCATTGGACGTTTCATTACCTGTTTTACCTACAGAGGCTCTTAGTTTAAGGAGATTTACAACGGGATTCTGTTGCAGGAATTTCTCATTGGACAATATCCATGCGGCAGAAACTGCCGGATAAAACCCCTTGTTATGCCCCGGAGCAAAATTATCTGATCCGCTATAACCAAAGCCAAACTCCGCTACATAACGGTTATCAAAAACATAATGCACACGGCCACTAAGATTAGTATAATGATGATAGATATTATTACCTGTATTATATCCCGATCCGTTCAGATCACCATTCCAGTCCTCTATAAAATTGCTGGCAAAATAATTCACCGCAGCAGAGAAAGCATGCACACCAAAGGTATGATCATAACCCGCTGTAAGATTTGCCTGTTTCCAGTCATACTGTCCAACGGGAGAAGTGCCACTGGCTACAATGTCTGTTGTTTTATCGGTAGTCGTTTGTGTACCATTATAAAACCTGGCATAGGTAGCTGTTTTGCTGGCAGCGTTACGCGTCCAGGTATTAAATGAAACGGCTTCATTCAGATAAAGACCAGGAGTGATAAAATCGAATTTCTCTTTCAGATTGAAGTTAGCCTGTAAAGTCCTGTCGTGGGTAGAAGCCCATCCTAATGCTCTTACAGAAGCTGCAGGATTATTGGGATAGATAGTGGTCCCCGACCAGTTACCGCTTGCATCTTTAACATTGTAAATATTAGAAGGGTACACCGCTAAATTATTCCACAGAGAAGGACCGTTAAAATTAGGATAACGCCTGTCTTCAATCCTTCCTCCTAAATCTACCTTCGCTTCAAAGATCTTAAAGAAGTTAAAATCGAGATTAGAGCGGAGATTAAATCGCTGTATCTGTGCATTGGAAGTAGATGTCCCATTTGACACATTGTATAATCCCTGGTCTTTCATATAGTCCAGTATCACACCATATTTTGCAGTTGAATCACCGCCACTGAATATCAGGTTCGCATCTGTATAAGGAGTGCTTTTCTTCAGCACTTCATCAAACCAGTCTACATTTATTCCTGTTCCGTTTTTATAAGCCGCTAACTGAGCATCTGAATATTTAGGCGACCACACATACTGATTCCCATTCACCGCATAATTATCATTACTCACCGCCTGGTTATACAAACGTGCGTAATCATACGAGCCTAAAGGCTTATCTATATTGATCGCCTGCTGTATACCACTTCTCACCTGAAACTGTATAGTAGGTTTGCTTTGCTGCCCTCTTTTAGTCACCACCCATAACACACCATTAGCACCTCTCATACCAAAAGTAGCTAAGGCCGCAGCATCTTTTAATACAGATATACTGGCTATTTCAGATGAAGATAAATACTGAAAGTAATCGGATGTAACCTGAAAACCGTCTACATAAATAACAAGACTGTTATTATCATAAGTACCAATTCCTCTTGTTGTCATAGTAGCGCCATCATACCCCGGTTCTCCGGAGCCCTGCAACACGGTTAAACCCGGCAGGCGACCATATAATGTATTGGTAATGTTAGCAGCAGGCGTTTTATAGAGATCTGCCCCGGTAACAGTAGAGATAGCAGAAGTAGAATCCTGTGCTATCGCTCCCTGATACACGAACATGGATATAATAAGTAATAATTTCCTACAAGTCATTTTCGAATATTTTTATATGAAGACTAATAGCCCGGATTCTGAATAAGCGTTCCTTTGTTGATCTCCGTTTGCGGAAAAGGATTTAAGTACTGACGGGGCGCCCAGAAGCCCTGGTACAATACGCCATCTTCATAATCCGTATTACCGGTTTGTTTACCACCAGTCTGCGCATTAAACTTCAGCGTACGGATACCACCCCCTATTAACCCATTGCCGATATCACTGCGTTTCCAGTGTTTGATATCATGCAGCCAGTAATTCTCATCAAAGAATTCCACGGCCCATTCCCGCTGGATAATAGTGCGTAATGTAGCCTGGTCTGTTTCAGTAATAGCAGGAAGCCCGGCACGCTGATGGATCACATTCAGTTTTATAAGCGCGTTAGCAGATTGTCCCATTTCATTGTATGCCTCTGCAGCATTCAGATAAAGCGCAGCCAGACGGAATACAGGAAATTCGAACCAGCCACGTGTACCTGCTTTATAATAAAACTTCACCGGAAAAGCACAGACATTCGACTGCCACTGAAAGAGCGTTTTATTACTCCAGTAATCATCATTGGGATTGTTCCAGGTATCTATCTCCCAGGCTTTAAAGGAAGCTTTAAAGCGCGGTTCCATATCCTGTATACGGGTGAGGTAATCAGAAAACGCAGTAGAGGAAGTAGGCCATACCTGGTTAGTGCCATCTGCCTTATAATAAAATTCGAGGTAATTGGTAGTAAGACCATTCCCATATGCCTGCCAGTTATGCATGTTGAAGAACGTATTCATACTGCCGCTTTCAGATTTGAATGCCAGCAATACCTCTGCATTTGAAGGCGTGGAAGTGGCAGCGCCATAGTCATCCAGCGGATGACCAGTATTGATGATTTTAGCTCCTCCGTTCTGTTCCGCTTCCTGAATCCCCGCTTCCGCAGCTAATACTGCCTGTTGCCATCTGGCAGGATCACTGTTGCCGAGGCAAATAAGCCCGTTATTGGCCCCAAAATCCAGGTAAGGCGTTCCAGTGTTAAATAAAGGGCGAGCGGCGTATAAGAGCGCTTTTGCCTTAATTGACAAAGCGGCTGCTTTTGTCATACGGCCCGTAAAGGTGGCCGGCCATTGAGAAGGTAATACCGCTGCTGCCGCATCACACCAGGAAGTAATAGAATCCAGTACTTCCTTCAGAGGTGCACGGGGTACAGACAGGTTATCATTGACAGTTAAACTTTTACTTAAAACAGGTACACCACCATACATGATGAACATCTGCTCATAGCGATAAGCCACCAGCGCCTGCATCTCTGCTTTTACAATGGCTTTATCACTGCCGGACATATCCGTTACTTTATCGATATTCTCTTTTACAAGATATGCCTGACGGATAGCCGTGAAATTAAATGCATATCCATCCATGTCTTCTATATTTCCACTGGCTGTCAAACCAGTAGAAGTGGCAATACCATTGCCCCATGTCCATGCAAAACCATAAGTCAGTGCACCGGAGATATTATCTGTGATCATGGAGTTCCAGTAAGACTGATAAGGGATACCCTGGCATAATGCCCGCTGATAGGCATTGGCAATCGCACTCTGTGCTTTTATAGTAGTAGAAAAAACCGAATCGGTGGTAGTGCTGTTGGAGATAGGCAACTGCAGAAAGTCTTTCTGACAGGCACCCATTGCAAACAGCAGCAGTATATATACAATACGTTTCATCACGTTGGATTTACTTTGATTAGAACTGGATGTTTGTACCAAAATTGAATGTTTTGGTAAGGGGATAGATGTACCCCATACTGGACTTCCCATCGTCTGCCAGCTCAGGATCTATCCCTTTCATTACCTGCTTGCTCCAGGTGATCAGGTTATTCCCGTTGGCATAGATGCGGATACCACTGATATGTGTTCTGGTGAGGAAACGACGGTTCTGCACAGAATAACCAATCTCAAGATTCTTTAAACGTTTAAAGTCGTTCGACTTCAACCAGAAATCACTGAACAGGTTATTAGGGCCAGATCCTGCGAAAGAAAATTCAGGATACGTGATTTTCTCTCCTTTTGCATACTTCTCCGCTGTCCAGTGTCCATCATAATAAGGCTGAAATACAGCACCTACATTCTTGGCATAAGGAGTGCTCAGGATATAACCTGATTGGGGGAAAGAACCCTGCGCCGTACCAATGAACAAGGCTGATACATCAAATCCTTTGTAAGAGAATCCTAATGATAAATTAAAAGCAATACGAGGTAGATTGGAATAGCCAATAGGGACTTGATCTTTATTATCAATAATACCATCACCATTAATATCTTTATATCTCACATCACCTAACCTTGCATTATTTCCGTTTGTATTATAAGGGCGATTACTTAACTCTTTCTGTGTATTATAAAATCCATCTGTGATATATCCTTTGTACTGGCCGATGGAATAACCCGTCTGATTCATCCAGGGATAAGCATAAGGCGGTTCTGCCATATACTCAATCTTGTTTTTAGCATACGAGAAGTTAGACTTCACAAAGTAATTCACCTTACCAATATTATCATTCCATCCTAACTCTATCTCATATCCCTGGTTAGTTACTCTTCCTAAATTGGATGGGGGTACACTGGAAGAAGGTACCCCATACGTAGCAGGTATTGTCTGTAACGTTACCAGGATATTATTCCTCTTTTCTTTAAACAGGCTACCGGTAATGGATAATTTATCTTTTATAAATCTTAAATCAGCTGCCAGGTTGAGCTTCTTAGCCCTTTCCCATGTTATTTCCTGATTACCCAAAGCAGTTTCCGTAGCACCACTATAATAAGGATTCGCGCTGGAACCATTGCTGTTACCAAAATAATAACCATAACCACTATACGCCCATGAGTTTGGCAGGTATAAATACCGGCGGTTATTCATCTGGTCGTTCCCTACTTCTCCATAAGAACCTCTCAGTTTAATCCAGGTAACCCATTTATTTTCAGGAAATAATGGTTCTTTAGATATTACCCAGCCCGCAGATACTGCCGGAAAATAACCGAAACGTTTTTTCGGTGCAAAGTTCTCTGTTCCGTTTAATCCCATACTGAACTCCACTAAATATCTTTCCTTAAAGTTGTAGGTAGCACGGCCTACTAATCCCATCAAACCGGAAGGTGTATTAAAAGACATGCCATTCGCCGTATATTTCTGCGCATTACCCAATACCAGTGCAGAAACATTATGGTTACCAAAACTATGCTGATAATCTATAGATGCTTCCACATACACTTTACGCCAGGCGCTGTTACCCCAGTTATCAGAAGTACTGTTGGGACTTAGTTGCCCGCCTGTGAAAAGGATATTAGCAGGGTTGGCAGGATCACGCATTGCTTTATACTGCGGAATGCTTTTCTGTTCATAAAATCCTTTTGTATAACTATCATCATAAGCAATTCTTGCATTAGCATTTAATCCATCTGTGAGATAATCCATCTGGTGTTTTAATGTCACCGTACTGGTTAATGTAGTAAGATATTGCGTCACTACACTGGAAGATAATAATGAGGTAAATGGAGATACACCACTCCCACCCTTTCCTACTAATGGATTAATACCATCGCCGGAAGTACCGATGAAACCATTCACCAGGTGTCCGTCAACAATACCAGGACCAACAAATGGACTGCTTTCAAAAATCCCCTGTATAATGTTCTGGTATCTGTCTCCTATATCATCAGGGCCATAGCCGCCTGAAGGGAATCTGGAAACGGATGATTGTCCTGCCAGGTTCACACTGATCTGGAAATTATGGAACACATCTATATCAAAATTAGAGCGGAAGTTATACCTGTGAAAATCGGAGTTGGTATTAGCATCACCATAACTTGTATTCGCTAAAATACCCTGTTGATGATAATAACCTAATGAAGTAAAGTATTTCACTTTAGATGAACCACCGGAAACATTCAGGTTATATTGCTGCTGTTTTCCCTGTCCGGCAAAAGTTTCCTTGAAATAATTATGACTGGTATAATATAAAGCAGGACTGTTTTTCAGTGCATTCTTCTGGTCTGCCGTTAAGGTCATGGCATCCACTTCCTGCGTAGTATAATCCCGGTTGTTTTTAAACTTCCAGAGTTCATCATCTGTAAATAACAGGTTATCAAAACTGGTGTTACCCGCAGCTCTTGCATTATACACGCCTTCATTCCTAAACAGTGCATATTCATAAGAGCCTAATATGGGCAATAAAGAAGTAGCCTTTGTATATCCTTCGTTAGCAGAAAAACTAAACTTAGGCCGGTTTGTTTTTCCTCTTTTAGTAGTAACGATAATAACACCATTAGCGCCTCTTATCCCATATACCGCAGTAGCAGAAGCATCTTTCAATATGCTGATGCTTTCGATCTCGTTTGCATCCATTGCATTTAATACAACGTAAGGCTGTTCAGCCGGTTGCTGTACTCCATCAATCACTATCAATGGGTCCTGCCCGTTTAAAGTGGCAATCCCCCTGATGCGGATGGTAGCAGCATTCTGCCCGGGTTCTCCACTGGATTGTATACCACTGATACCTGCAGCACGGCCTATCAGCATATTCGTGATATTGGATACCGGTGTAGAAACCAGCTCCCCACCGGAAACAGTAGATATAGCCCCCGTTACCGTAGGCGCTTTCTGTTTACCATATCCCACTACCACCACTTCACCCAATGCTTTGTCTTCAGATTGCATCACTACATTAATCAGTGTTTTGCTACCTGCATTTATCACCTGGTTCTTATAACCGATAAATGAAAACACCAGTGTTGAATTCTCCGGTACTACAAATGAATATTGTCCATTTTCGTCTGTAGTGGTTGCAGTCCTGGGATTATTTTTTACATAAATACTAACACCGGGCAAAGCGCCGGCACTGGACGTGACAGTTCCTTTTACAGTAGTACCCGGAGCTTGCGGGTATGCTATTTCACAAAGAAGGGTCAGCAGGAGAAGTAGCGTGTACTTCATCCTATTACATAAAATTCGTGGCATCATGCAGCAATACTTTAGTTGTTTAGAAAGCAATCCTTCCCCCTAAGCAAGAGATCTTAACTTTACATCAAACGGTTATCTTAAAATCAAGGACTAATCTTCTTCAAAAACGGGAAAGAGTAATCGATTACATAGCTTACAATAGGAATATCATTCTGTTGAGAACGAAAGTTAGACCATTACCCGACAGGGGGATTTACGGTTTTTAACAGGCTATACTCGTATTTTAACTTTTGTTGTAATATTGACAATTAATATATGGAGTATAAAAAAACCGGGAGATGATCTCCCGGTTTAGTATTTTATCTGATCACTCTGTCCAGTGTATATACACCACCTGCTTTTGTTTGCAGTGCATATATAAAGTGATCATCTGCGACTTTGGGTTTCACTGGTCCCAGCTTTACATCTGCTCCGCCCCTCACCCGCTGTGGTACACGCAAAAAGCAGGTACCATCTTTTGTTGCGTGAATGGTTACACTGCTCAGCATTCCCTGAGACCATTTCATATCTACGGTATAACCACCTTCTGCCAGCAGTCCTTTCACTTCACCGGTAGCCCAGCTATCCGGAATAGCCGGAAGGATCTGTAATGTACCAGTCTGACTTTGCAGCAGCATCTGTGCAATGCCAGATGTACCACCAAAATTACCATCTATCTGAAATGGAGGATGTGCACAAAACAGGTTAGCATAAGTACCACCACTATTATGATAATCTGTAGAGCCTTTACCCGTAAACGTTAATAACTCGCGTAACAGTTTATGTGCATGATTACCATCCAGTAATCTGGCCCAGGTGTTGATTTTCCAGGCTTTGCTCCATCCTGTACCACCATCTCCGCGAAGCTCTAATGTACGCTTACACGCAGCTGCCAGCTCCGGTGTAGTAAGCGGAGAAATCTGGTTGCCAGGGAACAATCCAAAGAGATGGGAGATATGACGGTGTTCTGGGTCCTGTTCATCAAAATCTTTATACCACTCCTGCAGATTACCTTTTTTACCTATCTTAAATGGATACAGCTGATCATAAGCATGCTGTAAAGTATCCCGATACGCTGCATCAATCCCTAATACTTCACTGGCATGTATCATATTGGAGAACAGGTCACGGATAATAGACATATCCATAGTGCTGCCAACAGATACTGCTTCACCTTTACCGCTTGCGGTAATAAACATATTTTCCGGAGAAGTAGAAGGAGAAGTAACAAGATATCCGCTGCTGTCTTTCACGAGAAAGTCGAGGCAAAAATCAGCGGCCGACTTCATTAAAGGATAAGCAGTATCCTTCAGGAATTTCTTATCTCCGCTAAACTGATAATGCTGCCACAGGAACTGGCATAACCAGTTACCACCCATCGTCCAGTTGGCCCACATAGGATCTCCTTTGCCTAAATCACCTACTGGATTTGACAAGCCCCATATATCAGTGTTATGATGTGCTACCCAGCCTCTTGCATGATAAAAGTTAGCAGCCGTATGTTTACCAGTAACGGATATCTCTTTTATCAGCTGGTATAAAGGCTCCTGCATTTCCGTCAGGTTTACTTCCTCTGCAGCCCAGTAGTTCATCTGGGTATTGATATTAATGGTATAGTTGGAACTCCACGGAGCACGTAATTCTTTATTCCAAAGCCCCTGTAAATTAGCCGGCGCATCTTTGGTGCGGGAACAGGAGATCAGTAAATAACGTCCATACTGGAAATACAATGTTTCCAGAGAAGGATCTTCAGCACCAGCAGTATACTTGCGTAAACGCTCATCTGTTGGAACTTTCGACATATCAGCACCCGCCACATTAAACTGTACACGGTTATAAAAATGCTGGTAGTCTTTTATATGCCTCAAACGCAGATCATCAAAATTATGCAGTGCTGCTTTTTTAAGAAAACCGGTAGCCAACGCAGTTTCATCTGCTCCATCACTATCGGGACATCTGTCAAAGCCATTGAAGCTGGTAGCGGCGGATAACAGTATAGTTACCTCTGTAGCATTTCTTACCGCAATACCGGCCGTATCTATTTTTACATTGCCATCTTTTGTAATTGCCTTCATACGCAGTTCGAAACGCATGCCTTTGCAACTGCCTGCTTCTTCATATATAATAGGTTCCTTATTGTAGTTAGCATAACTGGGATCTACCTGTGAAGGCGCCTTGCCTTTCATCACCAGTTCTGTTTTACCTGATAACACATTATGAAGCTGACTGCTTTCGCTTATTACAAAGTTCAGCTGTCCTTTTTTACTGGCTTTGAGGCGTATCACAATCACCTGATCAGGTGCAGAAATAAACATTTCCCGGGTGTATACCACGCCTCCGCTGGTAAAACGGGTAGTAGCCGTAGCATTTGTCAGGTCAAGGTCGCGGTAATACTGTTCTGCCTTACCGGCCAGTTGCTGTTTGATATGAATATCTCCCAATGGCAGGAACGACTGTGAATAAACGCCCTGCATTTTATGCAGCAGACTGTCAGCCTTATGGTATTCCTGTTGAGACAATGCGGTCCTTACCAGGGGCAGATACCTTGCTGCATCCGGGTTTACATTGTTGCTGACCGGTCCTCCAGACCATAAAGTTGCATCATTCAACTGGATGAGTTCATCACTGACACCACCAAATACCATGGCACCTAAACGGCCATTACCTAAAGGAAGGGCCTGTGTCCATTCAGTAGCAGGGGCATTATACCAGAGTTTTGTCTGCTGGGCCTGAACAGCAGTTCCTATAACGAGAATTGGAAAAAAGAGAAATCTTAAACGCATGATTATAATTATAATAGTCCTGAGCTAAAATTATCTATAATTAATTACGTTTTCACTATTTAATACGAAGACGCAAACGATTGCGGAAAAAATAATGCTAAACGTTTGGTTATCCCTTTAGCGGGTATTACATTTGCCTGGATTGCATTATTTCAGATGGAATGTGTGGAATGCGTCACAATCTCACTAATATCAATTATTTATTATAAATACATTGCTAAACTTTTTATGGACCTGAGTACCATAACGTGGAATTTTAGCACAAAGGTCGAATTCTTTCGACCTTTCTCTTTTTTAAGCAGCATATATTGTATTTTAGACATTTAATTACAACCGCGTTAGAAAAAAGTGAATAAAAGAATACTATTGCTATTCCTGCCGGTTGTATTACCGGTCTTACTGCTACAGGCGCAAACATCACAGTCACAGTACCAGTTTACAAGGATAGATATCGCTCAGGGGCTTTCTGCCAATCAGGTAAACACCATCCTGAAAGACAGCCAGGGCTTCATGTGGTTTGGGACCATGTCAGGTCTTAACCGCTATGATGGCTATACATTCAAAGTATTCCGGCATGATACCCGCGATACTACTTCTCTTTCTGATAATTTCGTTACCAGGCTCACCGAAGGCCCCGATGGACTGATCTGGGTTACCAACCGCAACGGGCAGAACATCTATAATCCGGCTACAGGTACTTTCGAAAGGCATCCCGGCAAGATCATGAAACAATGGGGCATCCCCGGAGACTCCATTAATAATATCATGAAAGACAGCAAGGGGAACTTCTGGTTCATTGTGCCCGATTCAGGATTATACTGTTATCATACCTCTCTTAAACACGCCACCCGCGTAGCTCATGTGGAGCATAACATCTATACTCCTTCTACGAATGCTATCGCCTGTATGGTGCAGGATAAAAATAAAACTATCTGGATACTGCATACCGATGGTATGCTGGATATGATGGATGAATCCTATGGCCAGGTTTTCCCCTACAGCCATATGCCGGAACAACCCGGTAGCAGTGCCTTACAGAACTACGAAATGATCGCCGATACAGATGGTGATCTCTGGATATTCAGCAATAGTGATGTACAGGGCGTTTACAGCTTTAACCCCAAAAAGGGCTTTACGCATTATGATCAGAATAGTAGTCCATTAAAGCTGAACAATAACATAGTAAGAGGCGTAGTGCAGGATAACCAGGGATTAATATGGGTAGGAACAGATCATGGTGGAATGAATGTAATAGATAAACAACACCAGACTATTCAATACCTCGTCAACAATAGCGAAAATACTAAGAGTATAAGTCAAAATAGTATTAACGCACTCTACCGTGATAACTCAGGTATAATATGGATAGGCACTTATAAAAGAGGACTCTCCTATTATCATGAGAACATCGTAAAATTCCCTCTCTTCCAGCACCAGGTATATGCTGCCAACAGTCTGCCCTACGATGATGTAAACCGTTTTGCAGAAGATGCCAGAGGTAACCTATGGATAGGCACCAATGGCGGTGGCCTTATTTATTATGACCGCTCACACAATACATACAAACAATACCTGCATGATGCCGCTAATGCTAACAGTCCCAGCGGCAATGTAATCGTAAGTCTCTGGATAGATCATAATCAAAAGCTGTGGATAGGTTCTTATTTCGGGGGATTAGATTGTTTTGATGGACAACATTTCACGCATTATCGTCACGATCCTGCTAATCCAGCCAGTTTGAGTGATAACAGTGTATGGGAGATTTTTGAAGATAGTAAACAACAATTATGGATAGGTACGCTTAGCGGCGGACTGGATTTATTAAACCCCAGTACCGGTGTGTTCCAGCATTTTCAAAAAGGGAAGCCTAACTCTATCCGATCTGCTTATGTATCTGCGTTACTGGAAGATAAACAGGGCAACCTTTGGATAGGTACTTCAGATGGAATTGATGTACGCGACCCTCAGGGGCATTTCACGCATTATGATAGTGGTCCTGATAAGATCAGTAACCGGAACGTGATTTGTCTTTTTGAAGATAGCAACGGGATGATCTGGATAGGCACTCATGAAGGGCTCAATCAATTTGATCCACGCACGAAAAAGTTCCGCATCTTCCGGCGGGAAGACGGACTGCCAGACAATACCGTATTAAACATCCTCGAAGATAATGATCATACTTTGTGGATGAGCACAGCCAATGGTCTGTCCAATCTCAATAAAAATACTTTTAAAAACTACGATGAATCAGATGGTTTGCAAGGCCGCGAGTTCAATGAAAATGCAGCCCTGAAAACCAGTAAAGGAGAATTGATTTTCGGTGGAGGAAATGGGTTTAACTTATTCTATCCACATAATATCACGGTAAATCACAATGTTCCGCCGGTGGTACTCACCGATTTCCAGATCTTTAATAACAGCATGCAACCGGGAGAAATCATCAACGGAAGAAAACTGTTATCTCAATCCATCTCCAATACAAAAGAGATTACCTTAAAATATAAAGAGAATGTCTTCTCTATTTCCTTTGCAGCGCTCAACTTTTTTCATCCGGAGAAAAACCGCTACATGTATATGCTGGAAGGGTTCAATCATGAATGGCTGACAACAGAAGGTCAGTTACGCA
This sequence comes from Chitinophaga sp. YR573, assembly GCF_900110995.1. GTDB lineage: Bacteria > Bacteroidota > Bacteroidia > Chitinophagales > Chitinophagaceae > Chitinophaga. The sequence goes on along the minus strand of NZ_FOJF01000002.1, from coordinate 813,792 downwards.
TGGCTACCTTTACCAACCTGGACCCCGGTGATTACATTTTCCGTGTAAAGGCATCCAATAACGATGGCATATGGACACAGCAACCGCTGGAGCTCCATATCAGGATACTGCCTCCTTTCTGGAGAACGCCGCTGGCATTCATGCTATATGCATTGCTAACCTTAGCAGCGCTATGGCTGGCAAGAAGACTGATCCTGGAACGTGAACGTTTACGTTCGCGTATTGAACAGGAAAGACAGGAAGCACAGCGTATGCATGAACTGGATGCTTTGAAGATCCGCTTCTTTACGAATATCAGTCATGAGTTCCGTACACCACTCAGTCTGATTATCACACCCCTGGAAAAGATCATTAAAAAGGACCTTGAAAGCGGGTTGCAGCAACAACTGGTATTGGTACAACGTAATGCACGTCGCCTGTTAAACCTGGTAAACCAGTTGCTGGACTTCCGTAAAATGGAAGTGCAGGAAATTAAGTTGTACCCTGCCCAGGGTGATATCGTATCATTTGTACAGGAACTGACTACCTCTTTCTCCGACCTTTCTGAGAAGAAACAGATTCACCTGGATTTTCATAGCAATGTGAGTACACTGTCCATGTCTTATGATCCTGATAAAATAGAGAAGATCATCTTTAACCTGTTAAGCAACGCCTTTAAGTTTACACCTGAACATGGTAATATATCCGTAGACCTTCAGCTGTTAAACCCGGAGCAACTGGCGATTATGGTGAAAGATAACGGGATAGGTATTCCTGAAGAAAAACAGGAAAGGATCTTTGAACGCTTCTTCCAGCATGATATTCCTGGTTCGCTGGTGAACCAGGGAAGTGGTATAGGCTTAAGTATCACCCGTGAATTCGTGAAATTACATGGGGGAAGTATTAGTGTAGACAGTACCCCGGGAATGGGTAGCTGTTTCACGATCTTATTACCTGTTGATAACCAGGCAGTAGTAACAGATCCGATCAAGACCTCTATTATGGTGGCGAAACCGGCACCTGCTCCAATACCAGCGTATACGGGTAAGAAACCAGTGATCTTGCTGATAGAAGACAATGAAGATTTCCGCTTCTATCTGAAGGATAACCTGGGATTGTACTATCATATTATAGATGCGCCTAACGGCCTGGCTGGATGGAACATTTTGCAGGATACCATCCCCAACCTGGTGGTAAGTGATGTGAGTATGCCAGAAATGGACGGACTGGAACTCTGCCGCCGTATCCGTCAGCAACCCAGGATCGCCCACCTGCCGGTAATTCTGCTCACTGCCCGTGCAGCTGAGGAAGATCAGCTGGAAGCGCTGGACAATGGGGCTTCTGATTATATCACCAAGCCCTTTAACTTTGAAATGCTCCTGTCCCGTATCCGGAACATTATCACTCAACAGGTATCTCTCAAAAATACTTTTAAACAGCATATAGATGCTCATCCGGAAGAAATAGCGATCTCTTCCCATGATGAAGTGTTTATCCAGAATGCCCTGCGTATTGTAGAAAAGAATATCTCCAATCCGGATTTCTCTGTAGAAGAGTTAAGCCGTGAATTACATATGAGCCGTGTATCAGCGTATAAGAAACTGTTGCAGTTAACCGGCAAACCTCCCATTGAATTTATCCGTTCTATCCGTTTGAAACGGGCCGCACAATTACTGGAAAAAAGCCAGATGACCATCGCAGAAGTGGCTTATGAGGTAGGATTTAATAATCCTAAGTACTTCTCAAAGTACTTTAAGCTGGAGTACAAGGTGTTACCCTCTGCTTACAGGGGGAAAGGTGAGTAATACATGATCATGCATCCATACGGCATCTATGCTTCATTCCTGCTTCGTTTTCCCTTTATTTATCTTTCAAAACCTTTCAGCTCCTTTCTTAAATATATAAAACCAATCTGGTAAAGGGTTTCCTATCCTTCTCCTTATCAAACGATCCCCCTCTCTTTATCAAATCCAACCTCTCCCTTAACATTTCAACCCCTAATCAAATACATACCCTGACCCTGCTTCTTGGACCACTCGGCTATATTTGTCAGCACACGTTAAAACTCCTTTAGAAAGGAACAATTCCATGTATATGAAGAAAAAGAGACTCTTCCCGCTTGTGTTTTTTACGCTATGCATACAATTTTGTTATGCGGATCATATTGAAAGGCTGAAAGACGGTTTACTCATCAGGTTAGAAAGACCAACAGCAGGTGGCGCCAAACAAGTGAAACTGCAGGTGATATCAGACAGGATTATCCGTGTAACGGCCAGTGCAAATGACTCAATTTCAACAACTCCCAGTTTGATATCTGTGGTTTCCGGCACTCCGGACATAAAATGGACATCAGACGAGAAAGATAATAAGGTAACATTAAACACAAAAGAGCTGATGGCTACCGTGAACCTGGGAACAGGAGAAGTGGTATTCATGGACAAGGCAGGAAACGTCATCTTGCAGGAAAAGAAAGGGGGTGGTAAAACCTTTACTACGGAAAATATAGACGGTCATCCGCTATATCGCCTGCAACAGGTGTTTGAATCACCGGCAGGAGAAGCCTTTTACGGACTGGGACAACACCAGACCGGCCAGATGAACTATAAGGACCAGGATGTGAACCTTACACAATTCAATTCTGTGGCTGTAGTGCCCTTCCTGGTATCCAGTCATCATTACGGTATATTATGGGATAACTATTCTATTACCCGTTTTGGAGATGACCGCCCATATGAACAATTGGGTAAATTACTGTTGTATAATAAAGAAGGCAAACCGGATGGCCTCACCGCTACCTATGCCCTGAGACAAAAACCGGACAGCATCTTTTTACAGCGCAATGAAAACAAAATAGATTATGCCTTTATCCCTTCCCTTTCGGAGATCCCTGTGGGATATCCGATGGCAAAAGGGGTTATTACCTGGGAAGGAAGTATCTCTCCCCTGGCAGACGGGCTTCAAAAATTTTATATTACGGCTTCTGGTTACATCAAAATCTGGGTAGATGGAGAATTAATGCTGGACAAATGGAGGGAAGGGTGGAACCCTGGTCCTTCCGTGTTCCAGCATCAACTTTATAAGGGCCATAAACACGCTGTTAAGGTAGAATGGATACCAGAGTCCGACCAGGCCTTTATCTCCATAAAACAGCTCTCTCCTACGCCTGAAACACTGCATAATAAGATCGCCTTTACATCAGAGGCCGGAGAAAAGATCGATTACTACTTCATATATGGTAATAATACGGATGAAGTCATTGCGGGTTACCGTGAAGTGACCGGGGCAGCTACCATCGTTCCTAAATGGGCGCTGGGTTACTGGCAGAGCCGTGAACGTTACAAATCACAACGTGAAGTAATCAGTACTGTGCAGGAGTTCCGTAAAAAGAACATTCCTATTGATAATATCGTGATGGACTGGTCGTACTGGAAACAGGACGCCTGGGGCAGTCAGGAATTTGATCCTGCCCGTTTCCCCGATGCAAAAGGAATGATAGATTCCCTGCACCGCATTTATCATACTCATTTCATGATTTCTGCATGGCCTAAGTTCTACAAAGGCATCGACAACTATAAATTACTGGATAATAAAGGATGGTTGTACAAACAGAATATTAAGGACGAACAAAGAGACTGGATAGGACAAGGATATGTATCTACTTTCTACGATGCCTTTAATCCGGATGCTCGTAAGATGTTCTGGAGTATGCTGAGCAAAAGCCTGTACAGTAAAGGCGTAGACGCCTGGTGGCTGGATGCGACCGAACCGGACATTTATTCCAACTCTACTATCGAACACCGTAAAGAACTGATGAACCCTACTGCTTTAGGATCATCCACACAATATTTCAATCCCTATTCCTTAGAAAATGCCAAAGGTATTTATGAAGGACAGCGTGCCGAAAATCCTGATCAGCGTGTATTTATATTAACACGTTCCGCATTTGCCGGTATACAGCATTATGGCGCTGCTACCTGGAGCGGAGACATTGCTTCCCGCTTTGATGAGCTGGCCAGACAGATCCCTGCAGGATTGAACTTTAGCTTATCCGGTTTACCATACTGGACTACAGATATCGGAGGTTTTTATGTGGAGGACAAATACGATCAGCCTAATCCAAAAGGTGCCGATTTACAGGAATGGAGAGAGCTCAATACCCGCTGGTTCCAGTACGGGGCCTTCTGTCCATTGTTCCGTTCTCATGGACAGTACCCTTACAGGGAACCATTCAATATTGCTCCAGAGAACAGTCCCGAGTTTAAATCCATGCTGTATTACGATCAGCTCAGATATCGCTTAATGCCTTATATTTACTCCTTAGCGGGACAGACATACCATAATGGTTATACGCTTATGCGTGGACTCATTATGGATTTCGATAAGGATACTACCGTACAGCGTATCGGTGACCAGTTTATGTTTGGTCCTGCGTTGCTCGTAAACCCGGTATATGCTTATAAAGCCCGCACCCGTAAACTATACCTTCCCGCTAATACCGGCTGGTACAACCTCTACAGTGGAGAATACCAGGAAGGAGGCAAATACATTACTGCTGACGCTCCTTTAGACAGGATGCCTCTTTATGTGAAAGCAGGTAGTATCATACCTTTCGGCCCGGCGCTACAATATACTTCACAGCTGCCAGCCGATACCATTACCCTATACGTATATACCGGTAGCAACGGAGCATTTAATCTTTACGAAGATGAAGGGGTAAACTATAATTATGAAAAAGGACAATTCAGCAATATCTCCTTTACATATAATGAGAAAAGCAAAACGTTGACAATAGGCAAACGGGAAGGCAGCTTCCCCGGCATGTTGCAGCAGCGTAGCTTCCGTGTGGTAAAAGCAGGGAAAGAAAGCCCTGTGGCACTTAGTTTCAACAATAAAAACGGACAAATAATCAAATACAGTGGCAATGAACAAACACTTGTGATTAAATAACAGTAACACGTTACGATCAAAATTTCACGTATCAAACAACAAATTCCATCCCTTAACAAACATTCTAACATTATGAAAACTGCTTACAAAATCAGGGATTTTGTGACTGCCAACAGGGTACCGGCACTGCTGCTCACATTGCTGTTATCAGGCAACATGATATCTGCCCAGACTGCAAAACATGCACTCTCCGGTAAGATAACAGAAGCCGGCAAAAACACACCATTACCCGGCGCCAGCGTGCGTATAAAGGGTACAAACGCAGGTGCGATCACAGATGCTGCAGGCGCATTCAATCTTGAAGTAAACGATACCGATACACTGGAAGTAACACTGGTTGGTTTTATCAAACAGGTAATACCGGTAAGGAACAAGACATCTATCACGGTATCCATGTCCGGAGGGGCAACCGGTTTGAATGAATTAATCGTAGTAGGTTATGGTGCAGAAAAGAAGAAACTGGTAACAGGCGCTATCGACCACGTAAATACACAACAGCTGGAACAAAACCATACTTTACAGGTTGACCAGGCATTACAGGGACAAACTCCCGGTGTACAGATCACTGCTAATTCTGCCCAGCCAGGCGAATCAATGAAAGTGCGTATACGCGGTGCCGGTACTGTAGGTAATGCAGATCCACTGTACATTGTAGATGGTGTGCCTGTAAAAGATATCAGCTACCTGAATGCTACCGACATTGCCTCCATAGACGTACTGAAAGATGCTGCTTCTGCTGCTATCTACGGTTCCAGGGCTGCAAACGGTGTGGTACTGGTTACTACCAAAAGAGGCCGTCAGGGGGCTATGACCATTGCCTACGATGCTTATTACGGTGTACAAAACCCATCTCATAAAGTATCCCTGCTGGATGCGCATGACTATGGCGTGATCATGAATGAAATGGCGATCAACTCCGGCAGTACTCCTTACTTTACAGTTGATCAGTTAAGCAAACTGGGTAAGGGAACAGACTGGCAGGAAGCGATGTATAATAAAAAAGCACCTGTACAGAATCATACATTAAGTCTGTCTGGTGGTAATGATAAATCTATCTACTCTGCTTCTCTTGCTTATACCAAACAGGAAGGTGTGATAGGCTTTAAAGGACAATCGGTTTATGACCGCATATCCTTCCGTATGAACTCTGAACATAAGATGTATAAAGACATCATCGTGTTCGGAGAGAACATGACCTTTGCACAGTCTAACAAAAGAGGTGTGGCTGTTGGTAATATCTACAACAACACTTTCCACTCTGTATTCAGTGTAAGTCCGCTGTTCCCTGTATATAATGCAGACGGCACCTTTGGCAAATCTACTTTTAATGCAGACGAAGCCAACCCGGTAGCTGCCATGTATTATCAGAATCAGAATAAAGCAAAAACAGACCGCCTGGTAGGAGATGCTTACTTACAGGCTGAACCTATTAAAGGATTGAAACTGCGCAGTGATTTTGGTCTGGACCTTAGTTATTCTGACGTCCGGAGTTATCTGCCGGTATATAACCTTGCCCTGAACACATACAATACGCACTCTCAGGCCAATCAGGGTATATACCGCGGTGTTACCTGGAACTGGGATAATACCATCAGCTACCAGCGTTCCATTGGAAAACATAATTTCACTGCACTGGCAGGTATGAATGCCAGCAGAATAATTGGCAGTTATCTGCAGGGTTATAAACAGGACCTCACGAAAGAGGGCCTTGACAATGCTGTTATCAATAACGGAACAACAGACAGTACACAAAGGATCTTCGGTTCTGACAGTACCGCCTCACTGGTTTCTTATTTCGGACGTATCAGTTATAACTACGCAGAAAAATATCTGTTCACCGCTGTATTAAGGTCTGATGCCTCTTCCAGGTTTGGTCCTAATCACCGTACAGGTTATTTCCCTTCTTTCTCTCTTGGATGGGTACCAAGTAATGAATCTTTCATGCACGTTTCCTGGTTACCATACCTGAAGATCCGTGCAGGATGGGGCCAAAATGGTAACCTGCCACAGTATTACAGCCAGTATCTTTCTACTATCTCCACACAATTCCTGGGATATTATTTTGGAGCAGGAGACAATGCTGCTGTAGGCGCTGCACCGATAAGGATCTCTAATCCAGATCTTAAATGGGAAACATCTGAACAAGCCAACGTTGGTTTTGACGCACAGTTATTCAAAGATTTCAATTTAACAGTAGATATATACCGCAAAACAACAAAAGACTGGCTGGTAGGAGTAAATACGCCTGCAATCTCCGGTTCCAGTACTACTCTGATCAATGGTGGCGATGTACGCAACCAGGGTGTGGAAATATCATTGGGATATAATCATACTTTCCATGACCTTACTGTTGGTGTGAATGCCAATATGGGTGTGAACCGCAATGAAGTAACTGATATTCCTAATCCTGAGAAAATTATCAATGGTGCAAGTGGTATAACATATGCCAGCATGCCTGAATTCTACCGTGCGCAGCAAGGCTTCCCAATGGGATATTTCTACGGATATAAAACAGCAGGGATCTTCCAGAATAACAATGAGATTGCTGCTTATGTAGGAAAAGACGGTACTAAGATCCAGCCTAATGCACAACCCGGTGATGTGCGTTTCAAAGATGTAAACGGTGATGGTGTGATTGACAGTAAAGATGAAGGACAGATTGGTAACCCATATCCTAAATTCACTTACGGTTTAAGTGTGAACCTGGGTTATAAAGGATTTGATTTCTCTGTTGCTTTATATGGTAACTATGGCAACCAGATATGGGATGGTACACATGATTTCTCCCGCCCACTCAGTAACTATACTACAGAAATACTGGGTCGCTGGACAGGTGAAGGAACATCTAACCGTATTCCCCGTGTAACTGACGGTGCAGAACTAAACCAGAACTGGATCCGTTCTTCTGACCTCTACGTCCATGATGCATCGTTCTTACGCGTAAAGAGTCTGAACCTTGGATATGATTTCAAAAAAGTATTCCACAACTTACCATTACAACAGTTGAGATTATATGTGTCCGGCACCAACCTGTTCACTTTTACAAAGTATAAAGGAACAGATCCTGAAGTAGGCTATGGTCCTTCCGGCTGGGCTTCCGGTATAGACCTGGGTACTTATCCGCAACCTAAAACAGTGCTGGTAGGCGTGAACGTTAGACTTTAAAACTGTAAATCATTCCACATGAAAAAGATCATCATTTCAGCTATAGCTATCACCTTCCTTGCTGCCTGCAGCAAGAGTTTCCTGGATACATCTCCGGTAGATCAACAGACGGAAGCATCCTTTTATAAAACACCTGCACAGGCTTTACAGGCACTGGTAGCTGTATACAATCAACTGGAAATAGGCGATTACGATAATATACAACTGGTATCCGAACTGGCCAGCGACGATTGCTTTGGCGGAGGTGGTACTTCCGACCTGGTATGGAAACAATGGGACCGCTTCCAGGAAGCGGCCAATATGAACATTGGTATCTGGCAGAAATATTATACTGGTATCTACAGGGCTAACGTACTGCTGTCTAAATTAGATGGAGTGAGCTGGGGCGCTGATACTACCCTTAAAACACAGTATGCTGCTGAAGCACATTTCCTCAGAGCTTACTTCTATTTTGACCTGGTACGTATGTTTGGAAATATTCCACTGGCCACCTCTCCCCTCACGCCTTCTGAATACAATACACCACAGGCAGCTCCTGCGGATGTATATAAGCTGATCGCGCAGGACCTGCAGTTTGCAGCTGCCAAGCTGCCTGCTACGGCTTACGGTGGTATTTCCAGCGCTGATTATGGCAGAGTGAACAAATGGGCTGCGGAGTCTTTAATAGGCCGTGTATACCTTTATTATACCGGATATTACAACCAGGCAGACCTGGCAGGTGTAATCACTAAAACGGACGCTATCACTTATCTTGATAATGTAATTAACGCAGGTGGTTATGGACTGGTAGATTCTTTCCCCCGTCTGTGGCAGTCATCTCTTTCCCGATTTGTTGGAGAGGATAATAAAGAAACCGTATGGTCCATCAAATTCACTTATAAAGGCTTAGGCAGCTGGGACCAGCACAATGGTAACCGTATGCAGGTAGATATCGCCATCCGTGGTCAGATCTTATTGCCGTACTACCAGGGTTGGGGTGCAGGTACTGTAAGCAGCAAATTATATGATGCTTATGATGGTGCAGATACCCGCAAATCCGGTGGTATTATTTCTATTGCAGATGAAAATCTTTCAAAGTATGTGTTAAGTGATCAGGCGCAATACACAGGATACTTCTGGAAAAAATATACGCCGATGGATGAAGGTAATGCAGTGGATAAAGGCGGTAATTTCCAGATAGATAATTACTACGATAATGTGGTGATCCGTTATGCAGATGTACTGCTGATGGCTGCAGAGCTGAACCTGGATGCAAACCTCAGCAAGGCACAGGATTATTACAACCGCGTTCGCGACCGTGCATTCCTGAGTACTTCTTACCGTAAGACATTAACATCTGATGCTGCCGGTAAAAGCCTCATTATGGAAGAGCGCAGACTGGAACTGGCACTGGAAGGGCAACGTTACTGGGACCTGTTGCGTCAGGGCATGGACGTAGCCAAAGCAGCGATAGACAACAGCAATGGAGACGCTCAGTTTGATGTGAGCTTCCCTGTTATTAAACAGGGTCTTTTCAAGATTCCTGAACAGGAAATCAGCTTATCTAATGGCGCTTATAAACAAAATCCAGGTTGGACTAATTAATAATTCCACTAAAAACTGCGATATGAAAAATTATATCATCATCTTATTGCTGCTTGTGCTGGCATCATGCACAAAGGAAGATCAGGAAACACTTTCTGCTCCTACTCTCTCACAGGCAGATCTTAAATATACCGTAACACAGCAACAGGGTTATGATAATGTTGTGATGCTGAACAGCCTTACGAAAGGCAGCTATATCCCTTTCTGGCAATATAGCGGTGGTTTTTCCAAAAAACCCAGCGATACGATCAACCTGCCTTTTGCGGGTGATTATATCATCAAATACTCTGTCTACACCAGTGGTGGTCCGCTGAATGATTCTACAAAAATCACGGTATCTGAAAATGATCCCCTGTATTTCCATAATCCATCCTGGAACCTGTTAACAAATGCACAGGAAGGTAAAACATGGGTATGGGCTGTAGACAGACCTACCGGCATCTGCTACGGTAATGGTTCGGGTGGTGCTACTGCTCCTGAGTGGTGGCAGAACGGCATCGCTTATTTAACGGATCAGGGTGTTGCTGATGATGAAATGACGTTTGACCTGAAAGGTTCCAAGAATTATACCTTTACACATGCAGGTGTTACCACTACGGCTTCCTTTGACCTGGATACACTTAGCCAGTCTGTGAAGATTACAGGTGCTGATATCAGCTTAGGGAATAAAGTAACTTATGTGATCGTGAAACTGACAGCAGATGAGCTGACCCTTGCGCAGCAGGGTGATGGCTGGAGAAACATATGGATGTTCAAACGTAAAGGTTTTACATACTAGTGGTTTGATAGGGATGAATAATAATAGAAGGGCTGTTCTCTGGGAGAAACAGCCTTTCTTGTTTATCCTTCCATCCATTTTAAGAATTCAGATGCTTTTGCTTTGCTGATAACAATACTTTCCGGGGCATCCGGCTGCACCTTTACCACCAGTTTACGGGCAAAGGAATGTTCTATATTCATAATAGCATTCCGGGAGATAATAAACTGCCTGTTGGCCCGGTAAAACTCATGAGGGTCCAGGCTCGATTCCAGTTCATCCAGCGTACTATTCACGTAGTACTTCCTCCCGGCCACCGTAAAGACCCCTATCAGTCCGTTTGCAGCATAAACAAAGACTACCTCAGCCGTCCTTACAGGAATGATCTTATCCTGAAAATGAGCCAGTAAAGTGGTCTTAAACGGGGCTTTAATTTGTGTGAAGAGATTTTGCAACTGCTGACCGCTGAAAATGCTCTTCATCATATCGAACTTCTCCAGGCTTTGGGCCAGCTTATCCTTCTCTACAGGCTTTAAAAGGTAATCTATACCATTAGTTTCAAAAGCCCGGATAGCATATTCATCAAAGGCGGTACAAAAGATAACAGGCGCCTTTACAGACACTCTGTTAAAAAACTCAAAGCTCAACCCATCTGCCAGCTGTATATCTGAAATAATCAAACCAGGATGCGGGTTTACCTCAAACCATTCTTCTGCTGCTTCCACTGATTGCAGGATATCTGTTACCTGCATATCATCCCGCAGCTGTTCCAATAGCTTTTTAAGCTCCTTTGCAGCTTTTACTTCATCTTCTATGATCAGTACGTTTATCATGGCAGCAATGGCAGTTTTACTGTAAAATTCCCATCTTCCTCCTTAATGTCTATTGTCTTTTGAGCCAGTAACCGGTAACGGTCGCTTATATTAATCAGTCCCTTACCTGTACTTTCTTCGGAAGAGAATTTACGTTGCAGGTTATTGCTGACAACAATATACCCTTCATTATTTGAGATTGTTATATTTAATGGTTTAGACAAAGATGCTATATTATGTTTTACCGCATTCTCTATCAGTATCTGTAATGATAAAGGAGGAACATGCAGTTCCCGGATATTATCATCTATATTTATGCGCATACTAAATCCATCTTCAAATCTTTCTTTCAGGATAAAACTATAGGCATTGATAAATGCCAGTTCTTCCCTTACCGTTGCCAGATTATTATCATTATAGTTTAACAGGTAGCGGTATACAAGAGACAATTGCACCACATACTCCTTTACATGTTCTTCATTTGCCGCTGACTTTAGTGTATTCAATGAATTGAATAAAAAATGAGGGCTGATCTGCTGTTTCAGCGAATTCAATCTTGCCTGTAGATTTTCCTGTTTCAGATGCTCCATGCCAATAGTAGCCTGCTGTGTTTCCAGCAACATGTTCAGGTAATAAGCACATAGATAGGCAAACCCTCCTACTACCACTCCTCTGAACAGCAACATCAGTATCCTGCGCTGTTCTGATAATGTTGTAGAATATAACAGATTTGACCCACTATCCTGATACTGGAAAAACTGTGCTAAACATACAGACACTATCATAGAAAAGGAAATGGCAATCGCTGCTTTTAACCATTGTTGTTTTATTCCGGCATACTTAAGGAAAAACTGGCTGTAGATCCAGCTGCTAAGAGCAAACAGGAAACTGGAAAAGGCGATTTGCAGTAATACTATGAAGTCTTCAGTTTCATCATAGCGGATCACGCGGGGAATAAATACCAGCAGGGAAACGAACAGCGAAATAAATATCCCAGCCTTCAACTGGTATCTTTTCACAAATTTCATAGATACAAACTTAGCATATTTCAACACAATAGTAAAGATATAAACTGTTCAGATAAACAACTGGCCTGTTGAAACAGGCCAGTTTGCTTTGCTATTTATCGAACCTACATATTATTTAAGGAAGTGCATAACCAATACTCAACTGTAACTGCAATCCATGCTGATCGGCCCTGTACACCGGTGTCGGTTTGCCACCCAGCGTCTTTGAAAAAAGCGTCCAGTTACTGGAAGAGACCTTATCATATAGCTCAAACCGTTGCTGAACGGCCATGTTGATGCCAACATTTATATTCCAGTTAGCATAAAAGTTATAACGGTAATATATCGCGCCTGCCCATTGTGCGATCCTCATATAACGGGAAGCTTCTGAAGAGGCTGATAAGCGGTAACTGATCACATCTGCATTTACGTCTATGCCAGTTTTCGATTTCCTGCTGATAGTATATTCCAGGCGTTGACGTACAGGTATCAATCCGTAAAATTGCAGTTTATCTGAAAAGCGATAGTTCAATTCAATGATAGGCGTAATCTGTTTACTAAAGAATTGTTTTGAATAAGCCAGTCCGAATCCGGATCTGAATTTATCTGAATGTTTACTGGTATAACGGACTCCGAACGTTCTCCTTAGATCCTCTTCACTTATATCTTTCATATCACTGAAGATCCCGCCCTGTATAAACAGGATAATATTATGTTTATCATTCAATTTATGCAACCATGCCAGGTTAACTGAAACAGCATATAAAGGGGAAAATGTTTCCAGATATGTACTTTTGTAAGCAACTGCTCCTGCCAGCACATTTACACTGTCTTTGTATAAAGGAAACGCCAGGTAAACATCCACATAATGCGTTTTCCCAATCGTATCCGTCTTTGCAGGAACAAATTTCCAGGATGCATGAAACACTTCTTTATCCTGAGAAAAAGCAGTAACCGGCAACACTATCAGCAACAATATTAATTTCCTCATTTCATTAGCATTTTATACAAAACAGGCTCTACAAAACGCGTCAGCAAAAGAGAGCTTAGCAAACCACCAATGAGTACAAGTGCCAGTGGGGAAAAGAATTCCGAACGCTCTATTACTAATGGTACCAGGGCAAATACAGCTGTGAGCGTTGTCAGAAAGATAGGTGTGAACCGCTCTTCACGGGCCAGTTCAATCGCTTTGTCTATATCATGACCATGTGCCCGCATCTGGTTGGTAAAATCTACAATGATAATCGTGTTCTTTACTTCCAGTCCAACCAGTGTAACAATGCCGATAAATGCCGTGAAGGAAAAAGTATATCCGCCTATCCACAATGCGACTATAGACCCAAATATACCCAGAGGAATGGCAGAAGCCACGATCAGCGTTCCTCTCACCCCATGAAACGCCAGGATCAGTACCGCTGTAATAGCAAATATGGCAATGAGTAAAGCGCTGGTCAATCCACTGAAAGATTCCTTCTTTTTCTCCGTCTCCCCTCCTGCTGTAAAGCTATAAGAGGCTGGAAATTTTATCTTTTTCACTTCCTTCATTATTGCATTGGCAACGTTGCTGGTCAGGAAACCAGAGGCCGTACTGCTGGTAACAGTAACACTCCTTACTCTGTCATAATGCTGGATAGTAGGAGCGCTCACCTGGAACTGATAAGAAGCGATCTGAGAAAAAGGTATCAGCTTACCCGTTATGGCAGCGACGTATACCTTATCAAATACATCAAATGTTTTACGACTATCCTCATTCAGCGTCAGTACAATTTTAAAGTTGTAATCTTTGCCGGAATTATCGGAGAACTCCCCTACCGGTAAACCGGCAAATGCCATACGGAGTGTCTTGGAGATCTCTGATATAGGTATCCCTAATGCCAGCGCTTTCTCATGATTCACTACAACCTTCAGCTCAGATTTAGACTCTTTCAATGGGTTATCTATATAGATAGTCCCAGGCGTCCGCTGCATAATATTTTCTACTTTTGCCGACAACATTTTCAGGGTATCCAGGTTATCTCCTGTCATACGTACTTCAACAGGGTTCTGTACGGGAGGGCCTTGCACAAATTCCTTTACCTGTATTTTAGTGCCTGCATATTGTGCAAACACATTTCTCAGAGAGTCCAGCAGTAAATTCATTTCGTCTTTCTCATAATGGCCGATATCACATATCAACTGGGCTGTGTTGGCCTTTTGTCCCAGCTGTGGCAGGTTATAATAGATCATAGGATTTCCCTTTCCTATGTTCGTTGCTACCGATTTTATCTGCGGATGTTTAAATACTTCTCTTTCAATAAGACTGCATATACTATCTACTGAGGCGATATTCTTCTCTAAAGGCATTGTAACATTGATCATGAACTGAGGCTTTTCTGCTACCGGAAAAAAGGTAGAACCAATCACTTTGATCAATATAACGCCTGTCAACACCAGCGCTCCTGCAATGGATAACGTCGTTTTAGGATATTTCAAACATTTATGAAGTACTTTAAGAAAGGGTCCTTCATTCAGTTTCATCACCCAGCGATAAAAGATATTATCTCCTATTTTATCCTTCAGCAACCAGCTGGAGATCATGGGCGTTAATGTTAATGACACGAACAATGAACCCAACATGGTAAATATAACCGCCAGTGGAAGTGTACGGATAAAGTCTCCGGTAGCCCCATCCAGGGTTACCAGTGGAAGAAACGATAACACGATACATACTGTTACAGCTGCTATTGCTCCCAGTAACTGGTTAGTTCCATTTACAGCAGCATCTATCTTGTTTTCTCCTTTGCGCAGTTTTGCTACGATGTTCTCCACTACAATAATACTATCATCTACCAGCAGTCCCAGTGCAATAACAAGTCCTACAATAGAGAACTGGTTCAGGGAATAACCTGTCAGATACAACAATGTGATCCCAATAAAAATAGAAGTAGGAATCGCAAACATAACTACATAAGAGGCCCTTAATCCCAGTGGCAACAGTGTAACCAGTACCAGTAGTACAGCAATAATAAAATCGCGGTAAAGACCATACAGCCGGTGCGACACACTGATACTCTGGTCGAACATTTTGACCAGTGTAATGCCGTTATTCAGTTTATAATAAGGTTGGAGCTTCTCTTCTACCTTTTCGGTTACAGTGAAAATGTTGGTATTCTCCTGTTGATTAGCTGCTATAAAAATAGTTTTGCGCCCATTGTATCTTGCATAGTAAGCCTTCTGTTCATAACCACTTTGAATGTCTGCAATATTTTTAAGATAGATGATGTTACCATTTGCTGATTTGATAATCGTATTTTTAATGGCTTCAACGGTTTCATAATCGCCAGTAGTTTTTACATTATACCTGTTGCTGGTTACATCTATAAATCCGCCGGGAACATTCACTGACTCACTCTTTACAGCGTTTGAGATATCTGTTAATGTAATGCCCATGGTTGCCATTTTTGACAGGTCTATATTTACCGTGATCTGTTGTTGTGGTAATGCATGTATCACTACTTCCTTTACTCCCTTTACCTGTTCTATTTCCTGTTTGATATTGTCTGCCATTGTTTCCAGATCACGATAAGGCTTATCATCACTTACCAGTGCATATTGTAATACATTCACATTACTGGTGGATCCCTGAATAACATCCAGACTGGCTATTCCGTCTGGCAGGTCCGGACGGACCTTATCAACTTCCCGCTGTACTTCATCATACTTTTTATCTTCATCCGCTGTTTGCAGGAATTTGACTTGTATAAAAGCCATCCCATCGTTGATATTTGTTTTGACAGATTCAATTTCCGTCAATGTACCAATAGCAGATTCCAGTGGTTTAACGATGAGTTGTTCCATATCGGCCGGACTGGCACCCGGATAAATACATACTACCTGGTAGGTAGGTACAGGGAACAAAGGATCTTCACTCTTGGGCATTGTACGGAACGAGTGAATACCCCAGACTAAAATCATCAGGAATATACATACCGTAAACTGCCAGTGTTTTATAAAGAATTTAGGAATATTCATATCATTTTATTTTCACCCTCTTACCCGGTATAACATCGTTCTTTCCGGCAGTAATGACGGCTGCATTTAATTGTTCTTCTATGGAGACTGTCTTGCTGTTGATACTGTGAATATGTACTGACTTTCTTTCTACGAGGCTGTCTGCGCCGATTGTATAGACGATAGCATCATTACCATCAACACCTGTTAAAGCATCCAGTGACAGTGTGGTATATGCTTCCGAAGATTCATATCCCACACTTAATTTACCGGTAAGGCCGTATACAATGTTGGTTGTTCCCGGATCAAAACTTACATAACAATCGTATGTGCCAGTTTGCACATCAGGAATGGAAGAAAGTTTTATAATATTGCCATTGAAGGATTTTCCTGGCAGTGCATCCAGGGTTATCATTGTTTTTTGATCCATGTGTAGTTGTATCCTGTCTTTGTCGCTTACACTTATTTTGAATACCCATTTACTGTCTGAAGTATTACTGCCTAATGTAAATACGGGGGATCCCGGTGATTTAAATTCGCCGGGGTTAACGGTACGTTTAAGAATGAATCCAGCTGATGGAGCGTACAGATATCCCTGTTGTTTGTTGTATTCCAGTCCGCGTTTCTGCTCTTTAGCAGTGGACAGGCTGGTTTGCGTGTTCTGTAATTGTTCTATAGTGGCAGTCGTATCTTTTACCAGTTTTATCAGCCTGCTTTCATCTCTTTGCAGTTTACTGATATTCAAATCCGACTGTTGCAGTTGAGCATCCAGTTCTGTGATGTTCAGTCTGGCCAGTAACGCGCCTTTCTGTACGTATTGTCCCTCCTCTGCATTCACCTGTTCCACCATACCACCGGTTTTAAAAGAGAGTGAAATTTCTTCGCTGTTGGCGATCATTCCGCTTGCTGCGAGGGTAACTGTTTGCTTACCCATTTGTGGATACACGACCTCTACTACCGGCCGTATTTCCGTTGCAGGAGGTAGCTGATGAGCACAGGAAGTGAATAATAGTATGAGGATGATATGATAATGTTTCATGCTTTTTTCTTAAAGGATAGAAATAGTTTTACCGGTAGATTTCAGATAACTGGCTGTTTTCATTTGCAGGTCGTAATACCATTTCTGCCGGTCTATATTAGCCTGCAACAATTGGTTTTCCGCATCTGTAATGTCCAGGATACCGGCCATTCCCAATTGAAATTTCTCCTCAACAGCTTTGTAATACACTTCCGCATTGATATAACTGTCGTTAACAGAAGCGTAGTTGTTCAACTGCGTGCTTACATCTCTGTAAGCTGTCTTCTCATTCAGGAGTAACTGTTGCTGTTCCTGTCCGAATTGCTGTTGAATACTTTGCTGTTGCATCTCTGCCTCCTTGTATTTAGCATTGTTCACCCCCATATTGAACAGGTTCCATTTAAGGGAGAGTTTCATCTGTATCATAGGTCGCTGGGCATTACTTTCGCTGAACCCCTGTGTTTGCAGCCCCGCAAATGTGCTGAATTGTACCTGCGGCAATTTATTGGCATTCAGCATTTTCATCTGAGAGCCTGTAGCCATTTCCATGTAACGGATATTATCCAGCTGATATTGATGCTCTTTACTGGTTTCGTCTGTTTGCAAAGAGTAATGTTTTAATGGATCAAATACATAAGCGCTATCGATATTTATATCAGCAGTCATATTTCTGTTCAGTAGAAAATTGAAATAATACTGCGCTTTTAGTAATGCATTATCTGCATTCCGTTGTTTGGTGGCTACGAGGCTCACATTTGCCCTGGATTTATATAAAGCTTCCTTTGTAGCCTTTTGTGCGGAAATCTGGTTTTCTACGCTATGCAGGTTCTTTACAGCGATATCCATTCCTTCAGCCGTTGCTATCTCAACATAATAAGCTTCCAGGTACTGGAAATAGGCAGAGCGGATATCTGCTTCCAGGGAGATTTTAAAGTCTTCCAGTCGGGCTTTTGCCTGTTGGGTACCTGCCTCTTTCATATCCCTGTTATAGTGCAATTCCGCGCTGTATACAGTCTGAGTCAGCTGTACTCCTGCCATATATTGTTGTGGTAAAGGGAAATAGATCTTACCATCTTTGATGAGGCCTGAATTGGACTGCTCCAGCATTTTGTGTAAACCTACCGAGAGAGCATTGGTACTGTCCGCGGCTGGTATAGCAATACCTTCTTTGAAGGTATGTGTATAAGAAGCAACGGCATCCAGGTTAGGGCCATACATACGTTTCACCTCTTTTAGCGTCCATAGGGCTTTTGAGTAGTCGGCGTTCAGTTGTTTTACCCCCAGGTTGGATGTTAGTCCTTCTTTTACGTAATTGTTCAGCTGCTGCTGTGCTTTCATGGTAGTTGTAAAAAACAGCATGTACAGCATGATTACTATTTTGTCCATGTTACTGTTTTACTGAACATACTTTTTGAACCTGTGATTTCAAGTGTATTATCGTTTTTGAGTACGGCGCTGCATTTCACCCATTCGTCTCTGGCTGGCAGGTATAATTGTCCACCGGTGTATTTATTATCTTTATATTTCAACCCTTTGATGATTGTTTGTCCTGGTTTAGCCTTTGTCTCTTTAGACCAGATCATCTCTCCTTCATAAGTACCATCGCCGGCCTTGTGAAATAGTATTTTTTTGTCATGCTGATCATTGATCCATTCACCATTGATTTTATCAGGAGACTGGGAGAATGCATTCGTAGAGAATAAGCCCAGGATAAGCGTAAGCATGGCTACACCCCGTTGCATAGAGATCTTCATTTGTTTCAGATTTATTGAGGTGCAAATATGCGTGGAGATGGTCAGCCGGGAATGGCCTTCAGAAGTGAAACGGGCAATATGGAGGGTGGAACGGGCAGGGAGAGTCAGGTATGGGGCTTATTTATTGCAGTTGCTGTTGTAATATGAATGGACCAGTTTCACCACCAGGAGGTTGTTCGGATGAAGGGCCTGATGTGTCATAAGTGGTGTTGCGGACCATTCATATTACAAAAAACAGCAAATCCTCTTTTCTAATTTCTAGCGCAATACTATTGCCCGACGGGAATAAACCACCCTGCGAGGGGCTACTACCACCACGGGGGCAGGTCTTACTACTGCGATAGGAGCAGCTACAACCACTCTTGCCGGTGCTATTACTCTGCAAGGAACCCTGTGTACTACAACAATACGCTGGGCCATACCTTGTGCTGATACGAATAACAAGCCTGCTATGGCTGGAATAATTATCTTTTTCATAAAATAAGTGTTATTGTTTACGAAACCGTGCTTTCATTTCTTTCCTGTTCTCCTGTTTATAGGCCTGGAAGTCCTTAAACTGATCATCTGTTAATACTTTTTTAAGAGCGGCATCACGATCTCCGTCTATTGACTTCAGCTTTTTGAATTTGGCCATTTTACTATCTCCATCCTGCTTTACAGAAGCAACTTTAGATATGAAGTCCAGGTTGATGTCATAGACTTGCTTGTACTGATCGTCGTTTAAAGACAGCTGCGTTTTCATTGTATCTGTCAGTGCCTTTGCGCCTTGCTCTTTTTTACTGTCCTGGGCAAAGGAGGATCCGATAAAAAGAAAAAATGCAGTAATAATTAATGCAGTTGTTTTCCTGTTCATATTTCTTGGTATTTACTGTAAAATAAGACAAAAGATGGGGAAGGAAGTTGCGGAATATGGGATGAAGCTGAAAAAATGGGGGATGAAATGGATATATAGCTGGGGGGTTGGGTATTAGGAAAGGGGGAAGAAGAAACGCAGGGAAATAGAACGGGGTTAATTTACGGATGTATGAGAATGAGTATTAGCACGGAACTTTTCTCCATACCATTTTGCATAGTTTACTTCCCGGCGTGGCAGGAAGAATCCTTTTATGCAATTAGGATTGCGGATTGCAATCTGGACATGGCTTTTTTTTGAAATGCCAGAACCTTTAAATGCAGGCCCACCTTCCATGAATGCTCCGCGAACTGAATCAAATAATTTGTAATCAGAAAAGCCATTTATAAAATTATCGGATGCTGTCTGTTTATCTATCCTCTCATGCATAAATTCTATTACAGTACAATCCAAATCTCTCAAAAGTTTATCTTTATGCTCATCATTTACTACATCTCTGTTTTCAGGCAATATTTGTCCTGATGTCTGATAAAAACTTTCCATCAGAGAATAGTTAAACTCTAATATTTGGGTATTCTTAGAGTCCAGAAAATCACAACAATTACCTAGACTTATTACAGCTCCGATTACTGCCGGTTTATTTATTTCTCCTCTTTGCTGTTTCTCTAATGCCCAACTCAATGCGCGTTCATAATTATTCTCCCAGAAATACATACCATGCCCAAGCCAATCAAAAGGCTGTTGGCTTATTTTTATGTTATCAGGATTATTTATGAGAGAATGGCAGACAGCTTCATCACAGCCGTGGAAACCTATTATAAGGTTTGGTCGAATGTCATACATGGACAAAATTATTAAGGTTAACAATAAATAAATCACTCTCAGTCTTTACTTAAACTGTATGCGAGTGCATACCCAAGATTCTTATGCATTGGTGTCAACTCACCATGTTCATCCAGGATGCCGGCCCTTTGAAGCTTACTTATAGCATCCTCTTTAGTTACAGATTCTGCCAACTCTTTTTTGGTCAGATCAATAAGCATTTGAATTTGTTTGTCTGTCATAAAATTTGATTTTGTTTTTGTGAATGTAATAAAAATGGTAAACAGCCTTCATCTCAGGCGTAAAAACCTATTATAAGGTTTGGTTGAACATCATACATAGACAAATTATTAAGGTTAACAATAAACGAATTAGCGCAGACTTCTTGCTAATGCCAGTGCGTGGCCAAGATTCTTATGTCTTGGTGTCAACTCACCATGTTCATCCAGAATACCTGCCCCTTGAAGCTCACGTATAGCATCCTCTTTGGTTACAGGTTCTGCCAATTTTCGTTCGAACAAATCCTTCAATCGTTTAAATTCTTCATCACTCATAAAATTAAATTTTGTTTTTGCGAATGTAATAAAAAAACACAATCCACAAAACATCTTCTAAAGGAATAAAAAACACTAATAATTTTCTATTCCTTTAGTAAAATTAAAATGATTTTATGACTATCATTTTCACTGCTTTTTCTCTATATCTTCCTGCTCTATCCGAAGACTTTCTTTATGTATCGCGTTCATGATTTCTTCAATACAAACCTGCGATAGCCCTTCCTTTTCGCCTGCCGCTACAGCTGTGGCCAACACCTGCTGGAAACGATCTTTCTGCAAAGCAGGAACATGATTTTCCGCTTTATAAATACCAACTTTTTTTACAACTCTTTCCCGTTCACCAATAATTTTTATCAGTGCAGCATCCAGTGAATCTATCTGAGAACGATATCCACTTAAATGTTGTTTAATTTCTGCTTCAGATGGTTTTGTCTGGCAATAAGAAACTGTTCCATAGGATAAAAAAACAATGAGAGTAAATACGAAAAAACAAGATTGTTTCATGATAATATTTTTTTAATTTTCCGCAAATATAAACTATATTAAAGTATGCAATTCCCTCTCCTCACAACAGAACGATTAATATTAAGATCTCTTACATTAGAAGATGCTCCTGAGATCCTGCGTATCCGCTCAGATGACAGAGTCAATAAATATCTTGACAGGCCCAAGGCCACTTCTATAGAAGATGCCCTGGCATTTATCAGGAAAATCCAGGCTGCTAATGAGGGGTTCTATTGGGCCATTACCCTGAAAGATAACAATACCTTAATTGGGTCTGTCTGTTTCTGGAATATAATGATTGACAAGAAATCAGGAGAAATTGGGTATGAGTTACACCCCGATTACCAGGGAAAAGGAATTATGCAGGAAGCTATTACAGCCGCGATTAAATATGGGTTTGAATCTGCCGGATTCAATGTCATAACAGCATTATCATCGGCTGATAATGAAAATTCTATCCGACTTTTAGAAAGGAATAACTTTGTGAAGGATACAAACTTTGAATATATCAGTAAAGAAGAATTAGATAACCAGGTTGGTTATATACTTAAAAAAATCCCCGGATCATAAAGACCCGGGGATAAAATTTAATTATACCCCGGATTCTGATAATACAATCCCGGTTTAATCTGTATCTCTGACTGTGGAATCGGGTAGATAAATTCATTCTTATCCATCGTTATATTATAGTTCAGCTGTAACCAGGGATTCATCACATCCAGGCAGCGGCCCGTCCGTACAAGATCTCCCCAGTATTGCCCTTCCCATGCCAGCTCATGACGCCGCTCCCTTTCTATTGCCAAACGGAAATCGGATTGAGACAAGCCATCAACAGTACCTAAACCGGCTCTGGCACGAATACGGTTTACAAGACCTGTCGCTTCTGCCGTAGGACCAGAGGTTTCATTTACCGCTTCCGCATACATCAGCATCACATCTTCGGAACGAAGCAACGGGAAGTTAATCCCCCAGTCGGAGCTGCTCAGAATAGAAGCGGCTGCCGTAGAATCCAGGTACTTTTTAAAGTAGTTCTTTTTAGTCTTCACACCAGACTTATTTCTGTAGACTGTATCCAGGATCACAAACTCACGCTTATCCCCCGCTTCAAAACTGCTGATCAGATCATTGGAAGGAGCTCCCTGCATATAATAAGCGCCATAGGGCGTGATCTTCGTATCCATGTCCAGGGGGATTACCTCTCCAGGTACAGGATTACCCAGGCCTTTACCACCAGAGAGATATTGTACTTCGAATAAATAGTACTTGTTGTC
Organism: Chitinophaga sp. YR573; assembly: GCF_900110995.1. Classification (GTDB taxonomy): domain Bacteria; phylum Bacteroidota; class Bacteroidia; order Chitinophagales; family Chitinophagaceae; genus Chitinophaga. The sequence continues at coordinate 790,772 of NZ_FOJF01000002.1, read as the reverse complement.
ACTGGACGTTTTGAAAATCTCCGCATAGGTAGGCGCAAACTTCCAGCCATCCGCCAGGTTCTCAGCATTTAATACCTGCTTAAGTGTACTGATAGCATTGCCGTAATTCTCTGTTTTCATCAGTGGATAACCAGCAGTATATAAATATGCTTTACCTAATAATCCAAGTGCAGCCCATTTGGTAACACGTCCCTTGTCAACTCCTGTATAGGCATTCGGTAATAAGGTAGCAGCTTCTGTCAGCTCTTTTATAATGAAACTGTAGATAGTATCTGTACCTACACGAGGGTAGTTTAAAGACTCCGTAGAAGAAACATTATGATCGATTAAAGGTACGGCACCAAAAACCTTTACCAGCTCGAAATAAGAAAGCGCCCGCAGGAACTTACATTCTCCTTTTAAACGACTACGTTTTGTAGTATCTATGAAAGAGATATTGTCTATCCTGTCAAGGACCTGGTTCGCACGTTCAATCAACTCATAGTCATTTGTCCAGGCAGTTTGCAAAGTGCCCAGGGCAGGCGTTAATTCAAAAGCAGAGATACTGAAATAATCGCGGGCAGCATCCTGTCTGTCTACATAGTAATTACTGGAACGGCATTCAGATAAATAGATATTATTGACATCAGGAAATGTGAGCAGTTTATTATACACACCACTCACCGCCTGTACAATATCATTCTCTGTTTTGTAAAAACCACTTTCAGACTGGTTAGAGATAGGGACAGTATTTAAGAAATCCTTGTTACAGGCAGCGAATATTGTAACAATTAATATCGCGGAAATTATATTGATAGTTTTCATTGTTGTACTTTTTATAAACCGATGTTAATACCAATGCTATACGTGCGGGCAGTAGGATAACTGGACCAATCAGCCAGATAATCATACTGGAATGCTTCAGGAGAATACCCCCCCGTATACTTATCACTCATCCATAAATTATCCACGCTGAAATATACACGTGCCTGGGTAATACCTTTTATCAGGTTAGGTTTTAAAGTATAACCAGCTGTAAGATTTTTGATCTTATAGAATGCACCACTATATAACCAGCGGGTATCATATACACTGGCTGTAGTAGCATCTATACGGGGAGTTTTACCATCGCCGGGCTGACTGACTGAACGGAAACGGTTCACCCAAACCTGCTTGGCATTATAGTTCCCCAAGCCGGTAGTAGGACGATCTATATTACGGCCGAACATACTAAAGATCTGATTACCCCATTGCCCCTGGAATAACAGAGAGAGATCGAATCTTTTATAGCTGAAGCGGTTGGTCATCCCCCAGGTATAGTTAGGATCAGGATGGCCTACTTCTGTCATGTCACTGGCATCTATTACACCGTCTGTATTGACATCGCGGTAGATAGGGTCTCCTATGATGGTATTCGCCCTTTTAGGCGTGTTTTTCAGCTGGGCATCGGTAGTGTATACACCGATAGCATCATAGAGTACATAGGTGTACAAGGGACGTCCTACCGCTATCTTCACTGTATTCTCCCAGCCGGTATAGATAGGCGTATTGTCATTGTTCAGCTTCACCACCTTATTCTTGTTGTAAGAAACATTTAAAGATGTTTCCCAGGAGAAATCTTTACCTGTTACATTACGCGAGTTCAGGTTTATCTCATATCCCCAGTTCTTTACCGAACCGATGTTTGCATTCTGTTTGGTAAATCCGGTAGCACGGGCAACAGGCACACTTAACAGGAGATCTTTGGTGAGTTTGCTGTAATAATCAAAGGAAACCGTAAAACGTTCTTTCAGGATAGTGGCATCGAACCCGATATCATTGGAAGTTGTTTTTTCCCAGTGCAGGTCATTGTTGGTAATACTGGTAACAGAGAAACCGGTGGATTGCGCCTGCGTATCTCCAAATACATAGTTTGTAGTGGATACCAGTCCTACAGCAGGATAATCCCCTCCTATCCTGTCATTACCAGCTATACCCCAGCTATATCTTATTTTGAAATCATTCACCACATGTTTAAAACTTTGCATGAACGCTTCATCACTGATCCTCCATCCTACTGAAGCGGCGGGGAAATACCCCCATTTGGAATCGGCACCAAAACGCGAAGAACCATCTCCCCTGAAACTTACAGATAACAGGTAGCGACTGTTATAGTTATAATTAACACGACCGAAGAAAGAAGATAATGTACGCTTGGACTCCGTAACATTACTGGCCGTTGGTGTAGAAGAACCAAGATCGAACGTATACAGGTTATCGTTAGCAAACTGCTTATTTGTCTGTGTAGTATTCGCCGCATTATTAGATTCTGTAGAAGCACCAAATACCGTATTGAATTCATGCTTTTTAATGATACGGTCGTAACTTAATAATGACTGGAACAGGTAATACTGGTTACGGACCGTTTTACGGGTAGCAGTACTCTGAGAACCTTCTACCGCAGTCCTCCTGGCAGAAGTAACAGAAGTAGGCTGATAATATTTATTATCACTGCTATTACTGTTCCAGGCACCGGTAACATTCAATCTTAATCCTTTGGCAAGCGTGGCGTTCAGGTAGATCTGTGATAAGAGCTTTACCAGCTCTGTATTATTAAGCGTTTCTTCCATCACCGTCACAGGACTGATCTGATCCGCCACCCAGCGGTAAGCAGGTGTGCCCAAAGAACCGGAATTTACACCTACACCCTTTTCCTGTATTGGGGCAGTACCTGCTATAGAGGGACCGATACCACTTCTGCCGTCAATACCAGCACCTTTTGTCCAGGAGATGGAAGGAGATAACTGTAAGCCTACTTTTACAAAGTCGCTGAGTTTTACTTCCATATTAGAACGGAAAGTATAACGTTTATAACCGGTGTTTACTGCCAGTCCATCCTGGTTCAGATATTCTCCGGATAAAAGATAGTTGACATTTTCATTACCACCGGAAGCAGAGAGATTATATTTCTGCATGTTAGCCGGTTTGAAGAATGCATCCTGCCAGTTGATGTAGTCAAGACTATCCGTACCCATTGCCCAGTAAGGATCATACATGTAAGTAGTGTTTGCCAGCGCATGTGTATTGGCAGTAGTACCACCCAGTTCGGTGGCACGGAAATTCATATCATCAGAAGCCTGGTAATTTTTACCAAGTGTACGTCCTCTTGCTACCCAGGAAGAATCAATCAGATCTTTTTTAAATTGAATCCATTCGTTGGCACTCATCATGGGAACGAAACGTTCAGCTTCCTGCCTTGCGAAAGTAGCAGAGAAGTTGATACGTGCTTTACCGAGTTTCCCTCTCTTGGTGGTGATTAACACCACACCATTAGAACCTCTTGCACCATAAATAGCAGCAGCAGAAGCATCCTTCAGTACATCTACAGATTGAATAGTGGCAGGATCTATATCTCCGAGGTCATCTACGGGTACACCATCTACAATATATAAAGGATCATTGCTACCGGAAACAGATGCAGCACCACGTACTCTTATCTGCAAAGCAGCCCCCGGAGTGCCGGTTACTGACTGCACCTGTACACCGGGCATCTGTGCGGCCAATGCCTGATCTATACGGGTAATAGGCCGGTCTCTGATCTGGCTTTCTCCTATAGACGATACAGCGCCGACCAGGTTCTTTTTCTGGGTAGTACCATATCCTATTACGACTACCTCATTTAATCCTTTATTGCTCTTGCTGAGTTTTATAGACAGAGAAGCGGCGGCTTTCAGTTCTTTGGAATCATATCCTACATAGGTTACTACCAGTGTAGCTTCTTCAGGAACGGACAACACGAATTTTCCGTACTGATCTGTAGTAACGCCTTTGTTACCATTTTTTACACGGATACTTACACCTACTAATGGTGTATTGTCCTGATCGTCGAAAACTTGTCCCTGAATTTGTATATCGTTGGTGGCTGGCAAAGGAATGGCAAAAACTGCCTGTCGAAGCAGCAATAGCATGCTGCAGCTCAAAATCATTAAAGATTTTCTCATAACGCTGATATTTTATGGAATGAATTAGTTCAGTAAAAACAAGTAGGTCAATAATGCACAAATAAAAATTACAAGGATGATCAATAATCGTTCTATCCTTTTTAACCGCGAAATACGTTGTTGGTGATCATAATGCTGTTCCATTGAAATTTTGTCCCTGATTAATAACAGCTAAGTTAATTTTGAACATCACATCAGACAATGGAGGATCATACTATTACATGGAAAAATGTACAATTACTTATCTGTTTTGAAAGGAGATGCAGGCAGCCCCTCTTTGTTGTATAAGTTCACTGGTGGATTGGATGCCCAGCCATAACGGACGATAGTTGGTTGTTGGATTTTATCACTGGATACAAGGATAGTATTACCTTCTATTGTTGCATTCGCCCAAACGAATTGTTTATCATCTCCGGCAATGGCAAAGCCTGTTAATACACTATCCCTGCTTTGTAAATCATTCTCATTGAAATACAGACGGATCTTATTGCCTTCTATTTTCATTTTCTGATAAACGGGCCCACTATACGATATTTTCTCTCCATACACTAAAGCCAATGCCTGCAAGGATAACCTCAATCCGATTGCCTGTTTGTTTTTAGGATGGATATCTTCCGGTTTATCCGGATTTGCATTATCGATTGCCACTACCATACCTGTATGCGGAATGTTCAGATTTTCCAGCTGCGCCTGCCTTATTAGTACTGTACCCTTTTCATTAACGGGCAATGAATCCGGTTTGCCATAGTTGGCAAGCTGTACATACAAAAACTGGAAATCACCTTGTTTCCAGTCTTTACGCCAGTTAGTTATCAGTGTTTCCATTAATGAGCAGTAGATTTTTGGCTTGTCAGTATTGGATTCTCCCTGGTACCAGATAGCTCCTTTGATAGTATAAGGAATCAGTGGAGCTACCATTCCATTGTATAACACGGCAGGATTATGCTGGTCTTTTTCAGGATCAGGGTTCTTAGGTTCCCGGGGCTGATCCTTTCCTGCTGCTTTTGCTTCGGCTGCAGCGATCTTCCATTTGGCCAATGCTTCATCATACTTTTTACGCGCAGTGAAACTAGTATCGTAAATGGCTTTTTTACGCGCGTAATCGTCCAGTAATGCAGGGAAAGATTTTAACTCCTTACGGCTGATCCAGGCTTCTGCTGTACTCGCACCATAAGCGGTAGTGATTAATCCTATGGGTACTTTCAATCTTTGCTGTAAGTCGCGGGCAAAGAAATAAGCAGCGGCAGAGAAATGTTTCACCGTAGCAGGTGTACAAACTTCCCACATACCGGCTACATCTTTTTGTATAGTATCTGTAGGTGTATATGCAGCATCAAATACACGGATCTGCGGGTAACTGGCGGCAGCTACTTCCTCTGCTTCATGATATACACCACACCAGTATCTATCTTCTCTTGCTACTGTCATATCCATATTGGACTGACCAGAACAAAGCCATACTTCTCCCAGCCAGATGTCCGTAAGCTGTATGGTGTTTAGCGTTATTTCATAAGGGCCACCGGCTTTAGTAGTAGTTAAAGATGCTTCCCAACGGCCATCTTTTCCGCTGGTAACTGTAAGTGCTTGTTTTGACCAACTGGCTTTAACGGTAACACGTTCTCCCGGGTCTGCCCATCCCCATATCTTTATCTTTGCATTTTGTTGTAACACCATATGATCCCCGATCACTGAGGGCAGACGAACTCCTGCAAATGCATTCGTAGTTAAAAGTAAAAAGAGAATCAGCTTGTTTTTCATGTGGAATTATTTCTTAGGTTTTAATTCATCCGGGCTATCCTTAGTATACATATTTATCTTCTTAACCGCCTGCGGGATAAACAATGCCTGCACTGTTTCCAATGATACTTTCTCAGAAGGATTAAAGGCAGATGAATGCATATACTTTAACAGGCTATAACGCAACTGCTGGGCAACAATCCTATGTGAAAGATCATTGGTCAGATCAAGACTGGTAATCATCAGCCGGCCCTTCCCTACTTTCACTTCCATCAACATAGATAAACGCCGGTTTAAGAACCAGGTATCAATGTTTTGCAGCAAAGGTTTAACAGTAACCGGGAATGTTTCAATATTCATCACCTGTGCAGTATTCACCAGTTCCCACCATTGATAATTACTATGATCTTCTGTAGGGAAATTATTAAATACAGGATGTGCAGGATCACATACAAAGCCTAACGTATGCGGCGGACGCATTTTAAACCAGGATGTATTCCAGAATACCGGTGTAAAAGACTGAATCACATCTTTGCCCTGCTGTACTTTTCCTGCTGCCAGCAATAACACTTTTCCACCTGCCTGCAATTTCTGCTGTGCTAAAACATCCAGCGTATCACAGATATAAATGCCCGTAGTATCAGGAGATACCCCAGGATATACCCACAGTGGCCAGTTATTGCTGATACTATCCAAACTAACTTCCAGTTGCAAAGCACTCGCTTCATGAATACCAGACAAAGGGACCTGTATTTTACCTAATGAAATATTCTCTCCTAAAGGAATATCTTTTACGGGCAATGTACCTTTTGCTAGTACCTCTCCTTGTTTGTTAATTACACGCCACTCCGGCCTGGCCTGCTGCAAAGGCGCCTGCCCGAAATGTGTCACCACTACATCTGCATGTAATGTATCCGTATTACGGTACACCATTTCAGGCATCTTAGCCAGCAACACCGTAGGTGCGCAAAATTTTCTGAATTCAGCCGCCGTTACATACCCCTTCTCATCCCAGAAAGGATCAAGAATACCTACCAGCGCCGTACCCTGACCAGGATAATCATTCAATGATAATAACTGAAATCCTGCAAGACCACGTGTACGCAATGATGCTTCTATCTCTGCTTTATAACAAAGCACCTGTAACTTACCGGAAGCCATCAGAAAATCAGCAGCCTGTTTACCCATATGATGATCTTCCAGGTTTTCTTTAAACAGTTCGAAATTCTTTGCCCGGAAAACACCACTGTATTTTTTTATCTCTTTGAAGTTGGGGAATACACACCACTGTCCCATTTCATGTGTAACATAAGGTACCTGCTGTTCTTTGATCTTATCATAATAATCGAAAACAGTACTCGGCAGATGCGACCAGCGCAATCCTCTGGGCCCGGATTTCACCATGTATTCATTCTCAGGGACCAAAGGCCAGCTCATCCCCACAGAGGCACCAGTATACAAACGCCGTGGATCTTTAGCCTTCCAGTAGTTGACAAATTTGCCAAGATAAGCCGCCTGTTTACCACCGCGGGGTTCATTACCATAAGCCATCATACAAAAAGAAGCATGATTACCATAAGATGTTACCATGCGGTTTGTTTCATCATAGATATACTGATCTATAGGTAATCTATCTCCCAGGGAAGTTCCATGATTAGCCCAGCTGGGACCTTCCGGCTGTAGATAAAAGCCTGTTTTATCTGCTGCACTGAAAGCAGCTTCCGGCGGACACCAGGAATGAAAACGCATGTGATTTAATCCGTAAGACTTTGCAATATTAAAGATGCGCAACCATTCCTTTTCTTCCATAGGCGGATAACCCGTAAGCGGGAATACACAGTTCTCTACAGTACCTCTTAAAAAGACAGGATGCCCATTTAAGACAAAACGTTTTCCATCTGCTTTGAATTCACGCATCCCGAACTGAATCATCTTTTCATCCTTTTCCCCATGCTCCGGTACAACCGTTACTGTTAGCTGATACAAAGCAGGATTAAACTCATCCCATAACTGAATATGCTGCCCCATCGGGTAATTGATCTCTATCAGACCTGTATCTTTAAAAGAAGTTTCCAGCAGCGCTACATCCTGTGCAACACCACTGTTAAAGCTATGTGCTCTGAGCTGTATTTTTCCTGCACTAACAGCACCTTTAATGCGAACACTAACACGCGCCGACTTATGCTGCAAATCAGGATATACCTGTACATCTTCCAGCCATGTAACAGCACCTGCACTCAGTTGTATCTTCCCTACTATCCCATTCCAGTTACCCTGTGTATGATCAGTAAGACTATGAGAATCCTGCCCAACATTGATCTCTTTTATTCTGTTATCAACTCTTACAGAAATAGTATGTTTACCCGGCGTTAATAAAGCAGAGAGATCATATACATGTGCTGTTGTTAAACTATTCTGTTTGCCCACAGGTTTATCATCTATCCATACCGTCGTTTCCCAATGAGGTTTTTCCAGTGTAAGCAGTATATGCTTTTGCTTCCATGTAACAGGGATGTTTACATCCCGTTGATACCATGCCGCCCCCACATAATATTTCAATGGTGTTAACCAGAATGGGAATTTAAGATTGCCCGGCTGACGATACTTCGCCATCTCCGGATTAAAATACCAGGAGCTGTCATAGATGCTACCGGTCCAGTGTGTATTGATTGTAACATCATTTCCTTTCCCATTCTCTGTCATAGAACCAGGTAGCTGAATACTACCGGTTAATTGCTGTAAGTACCATTTTTCAGAAATCCCCACATCCGAAGGATCCTCCTTAAAATGCCAGCTGCCCTGCAGGGAAAGTGTGTCACCTGCATAAGCCTTTATAGTGAGTAAGAGGAATACTAATAATTTCTTCATGTCAGTTTATTTCTATCGTACTTTCTTTATCAGCAGGGATATCACTGATATACAAACATTTTGCCTGTTCATCATATTGCCAGTTATGCTGAATCACAGGCTTTGCCGTATGAATCTTCAATGTAAATGTTTTTAGCGATGAATGATATTTCCCTACTGGAGCGGCTATATGAATTTTACCATTTGTATCACAGGTAATTTGCGTAAGCGTATATTCCCCATTCTGATAATCCATACTTTTACCATCATCTGTATATAAATTAAAACTGCCATGGGCAGATGGATAAATATCAAAAGTGATCTTCTCTTTCTTCAACTGCCCCACATACTGCTGCACCTGTTGAGTAGGTATGATGCTTCCCGCTTTTATATAAATGGGCAGTTTATCCAGCGGAGACAGTGCATTCAGATACCTGCGTCCTTCATATGTTTCACCTGTCCAGTAGTCAATCCATTTCCCGGCAGGCAGATACACCACCCTCGTAACAGCGCCTTTCTGTGTAACCGGACATACCATGATACTGCTGCCCAATAAATACTGGTCTGTGATATTATAAACATTAGGATCATCCTGGTATTCCAGCACCAGCGCCCGCATCAGCGGTGTACCTGTCTGATACATTTCATAAGCATTGGAATATAAATAAGGCAACAGGCTGTAACGCAGTTCATCATACTTCTTAAAGTTCTCCTGGGCTTCCTTCCCATAATGCCAGGGTTCTTTATACCCGGGATGATCCATCCCGAATACCATCGCCACAGGGCTCAACATCCCAAACTGGCACCAGCGGATGTACAACTCGGGGTCTGCGGCATGTTCAAAACCACCCATACAATGCGCCCAGTAACCCACACCGGACAAACCGATATTCAGTCCTGCTTTGATAACTGGCTCGAAGTACTGCCATTCACTGGGCCAGTCGCCCGCAAAAATGAAAGGGAAACGCTGGATACCCGCATACCCTTCGCGGGTGTGATTCATGCCACGCAAGTGGTTAAACGCCGCAAACTTCTCATAGGCAGCTTTCGCATATGCTAATGGGAAGATGTTATGCAGGCGTTGTGCTTCCGGTCCGGAAGGCCCGGTTTTATTACTCTCATTAGCCAGTGCGCCAAAAGCACTGCCTTCATCTGTTTTAAAGAACTTGGCGCCGATACCTGCTACTTTAGTAGCGGCATGTTCCCACCACCAGTTTACGGCAGTGGTATCAAAGAAGTTAACGAACTCTCCCGGGTTATCTTTTTCCGGATAAGTATAACCTAATGCAGCAGCACTATCCAGCAAACGGAAACGGTTGCCATTATCCAACCGTGGACGGATATGCAGTCCTACCATATTAAAATGCATGGCATACAGGCTGTCAAACATCCCTTTGGGGTTATGAAAGGTCTCCCTCCATTCAAACGAAGTAGCCCCTTTGCCCCCTTTCTTGCCAAATAAACGCCAGGTAGAATCCAGGAACAGTATATCGACAGGAATGCCCATCTCGCGGAATCGACGGGCCAGTTCCAGTACATAAGCAACGGAAGTGGCCTGCTCGTATCCCCAGGTACCACCGCTATAAGTACCTGCATGCAGACCAAACGCAAATTCAGGCAACAGCGGAGAACGACCGGTCAATAAAGTATATTGTTCGAGGATGGCGTTAAAGCGGGGGCCATAAATGAAATAATAATCCAAAGGACCTTCAGCAGCACTGAAACTATATTCATCCGCTTTGGTATTCCCCATGTCCCAGGATGAAGCATAAGAAGTATGCAGGAAGATACCGTATCCTTTGGTACTCATGAAAAACGGAACAGGGCTGTAATTAGCTGCCAGTACGTTATACGCACCAACAGCGTGCGGCGTGCCAGTCCCCCGGCCTACATTCAGGGCTACCTTTTTACCCCGCTGATCCAGGAAATCCATCCTTTCCCCAAAACCAAAGAAATGTTCATCGGGTTGCAGTTGTTTATGACAACTACTATTCTCAGCAGATAACAAACGTCCATCTTCACTATATACATCAATATTTAAAGATGGCTTGTGTATCACCACTTTCAAAGCGCTCGTTTGCAGACTCACCTGTTTATCCTCCTCCATAATTTTAACTTCCACCGAATCCCAGTTATAACGGGTTACCATCCAGGGTTCGTTCAGGGCATTCTTCTCACTCACCCTGAACATATAAGGTGTACAGAATTCCAGGCGAAGGCCGGAAATCTGATAGGTTTGTTGTGCATGTACATTAAATGAAACTATAATAAGCAAAAAAAGTAAAGCAGACCTGATCATAAACGTGGTTATCTGTTGGATGCTCAAAAATATTGCTCCATCTCTGTTATTACAATGGAGGATTGTAAAAATGCCTGTAAAAATGTAACCAGAACATGGAAAAATTGACAAATCACTGGAAAAATGTGCAGGGTAGTGTACATATGACACTATAGGAAGGTCTTCTCATTCTATTTATTTATATTGCTGATAGATAAGAATGAATACTTTATAAATTCCATCCGGTATCCACAGGCCGGCAAAGAGAAACGTTATGCGACTGCACCAATGGCTACTTAGCTGCCTGCTGCTTTTGGCAGGGCATTCCTATGCACTGGCTCCTTCCGATCCTGACAACATCCGGCTGGAACAACTGACCACTCATGAAGGCCTTTCCCAGAATACCGTACGCTGCCTTTTACAGGACAAAAAGGGTTTTATATGGATAGGCACCCTCAACGGGCTTAACCGTTACGATGGGCGTAAATTCATCGTATACAGACCTAATGGCATCAGTGATAACAGAATCAGAGAACTCCATGAAGATAAACGGGGACTAATATGGGTTAAAACAGCGGAAGGCAGATTCCACTGCTTTGATCCTGAAAAAGAAACTTTCCTGGAATATCAGCCCGATTCCCTGGTAAAAAATTATGATCACTTCTTTGAGGCTTCCAACGGGGATATCTGGTTATATGGTAAGGCAAATGGCAGTCTGCATATTCAGAAAAAACGACAGCACTTCATCACCCATACTTATAACAAACAGGTTAACTTTATATTTGAAGATAAAGGTATCTGGATAGGTACTACCAGCGGTTTATTCCGTTTAGATAATGGAGCTTTAGCTGATGCAGGCAAGGGTAACTACATACAAGCCATCAAAGATCAGCAACAGGTCTATTTCATCACCCGTCAAAATGGTATATTCACCCTTAACGGGCAACATTTTGTAACGCCTGAGCATATTACAAATGCTGCATTGCTGCCCAACTCACGCCTGTTATTAGGTACACAGCAATCCGGTGTATATATAGCAGATCTCATATCCGGACAAACATCTCCTCTGCTAAAAGATGAAATCACTGGTCATATCGATATTATCACGGATCAGGAAAAAGGCATCTGGATCAATAACCATACAGGCGTTGTCTGGTATTACGATGCGGCCATACAAAAGGCCACTCGCCTGGAACTGATACCTGCTGCTGTAATACGTTTGATAGATGATTGCCGTTATGCTTTCTCTGCAGATAATAAACATCATACATGGATCTCTACTTATGGCGGAGGTTTATATTGCTTTGATAAAGTAAGCGGTAATTTACAGCACTTCTCTTCTACTCCTGATAAAAGCACCGGCCTAAGCTCAAACTATTTACTCAGCATATTACAAGACCGCTCCGGACTGATATGGGTGGGCGCTGAACATACAGGGCTGAATAAACTTGTTCCACAGTCACTCAACGTAACGCATATATTTCCTGAAGATGAATCATCCGGCAGGTATACCATCAATAGTATCAAAACTATTTACGAAGACAGCTACAACCGTATCTGGGTAAGTACCCGCAACGGGGCCTTATACCTGTATAACAGTAAACTGGAAAAAATCCGTTCTCTGGAACATCTGCTGCCAGGACAATGCTCCAATATCTATTGTATTACAGAAGATACAAAAGGATATCTGTGGATAGGGACCAAAGGGAACGGATTATACATCGTTCACCGCGATTCACTACAGCAATCAGCCAGGCATTTTGAACTGCCACCGGGAGATACCAGCAGCAATGCAAACCGGCTGGTATACACCATTATGCAGGACAAGCAGCAACGTATGTGGATAGGCACCTTTGGCAGTGGCCTGCACATGGCCGTTTACAAAGGCGGTAACAATATCTCTTTCCGGCAATTCTTTAACAGCAATGAAACACCTGTGTATATACGCTGCCTGCTACAGGACAAAGACAATCGTATATGGGCAGGTACCAATAACGGTTTATTGGTCTTTGACCCCGAAGCTTTGCTGAGAAGCAATACTGCTTTTACTACTTATAGTCCGGGTAATGAAATTAAAACCCTCTGTGAAGATCATAAGGGACGTATCTGGATAGGTACTACCGGTGGTGGTTTCAGCCGTTTTAAACCCAAAACGAGGACCTTCACTACGTACACCACACAACAGGGCCTCTCTCATGATATCGTAAACGGTATGCTGGAAGATTTACAGGGCAATCTATGGATCAGTACAGAAAATGGTCTTACCCGTTTTAATCCTGAGAAAAGTACTTTTGAAATCTTCTACTTTGCCAATAACACACTGGGCAATCTCTTTTCCGAAGCCTCCTGTTTCCGTACACACAACGGACAGCTGTTAATGGGTAGTTTAAATGGCTTTTACGGCTTTTATCCGGAACAACTAAAAACGGTTAGCGCTGATGCCCCGGTGATCCTTACAGGGTTTAATATCGCCGGTAATCAACGTGTGAATGCTACCGGGGAGATTACCTTAGAACCCGGACAAAAAATATTCAGCATTGAGTTTGCTTCACTGGCATTTAAAAATCCACAACAGAATAAATATACTTACATCCTGGATAAATATGAAGATGAATGGAATACCCCATCCAGCTATAATATCGCTACTTACAGGAATCTTCCTCCGGGGAAATACACATTCCGCGTAAGAGGCACCAATGATGATGGTACCTGGAGTAAACGGGAAGCCAGCATACAGATTACGGTACTTCCGCCCTTCTGGCGCTCTAACCTGGCCATCCTATTATATTTATTAGTTTTGACGGCGTTGATCCTGGGCATCCGTTATGTAACCAAACGTATTACACGTTTACAACATGCCGTTGAACTGGAACAGCAATTAACAGAGTACAAACTCAACTTCTTTACCAATATCTCTCACGAATTCCGTACCCCCCTGTCGCTGATCATGAGTGCAATGGAAAGTATGACGCCCGGTAAACACCTGCACATGATGCAGAAACATGTAACGTATCTCATGCGACTCGCAGACCAGCTCCTGGACTTCCGCAAGATTCAGCACAAGCGCATGCAGTTACGGGTACAACAAACGGATGTCATTGCCTTTCTGAAAGATATCTATGATGGCTTCACAGAACAGGCAGCACAAAAACAAATCTCTCTTCAGTTCCATAGCAACGTGCCTTCTTATTATATGTTTGCAGATGTTAATAAGCTGGATAAAATGTTATACAATCTGCTTTCCAATGCACACAAATTCACTCCTGCGGGTGGACATATAGTAGTGCAGATAAAGGTGGGAGATGAACTACAAATCCATGTATCCGATTCAGGTATTTCTATCCCTCCTGCCAAACAACACCTGGTATTTCAGAAGTTCACACAACTGAACTTCTCTCCTACGGGAACAGGCATAGGTTTATCTCTTACCAAAGAACTGGCAGAACTGCATAAGGGTACCATCTCTTTCCATAATAACCACGATGCAGGTGTTACATTCACCATTACTTTACCTATAACAAATGAATATACGGCAGAAGAGATAGTAAGTCCGGATATGACGGCCGTGAACATACCAGCTCCTTATATCAACGAAACAGAAGATCTGCCAATACCCAGTTCCAAATATCACCTGTTAATTATAGAAGATAACCCTGATATCTGCGAGTACCTCAGTACTTCATTAAGCCGTTATTTCCACATTCATACAGCCAATAATGGCCGCGAAGGACTAGCACAGGCTATTGCCCTGGCTCCGGACCTGGTAGTATGTGATGTAATGTTGCCCGAGATGAACGGATTAGAAATCGTTCAGCGCATCCGCAGTGAATTCCAGACCTGCCACATCCCCGTAGTGCTGTTGACGGCCTTATCTTCCGGGGAACATCAGCTAAAAGGCATTGATGCCGGTGCAGATGCCTATATTACCAAACCCTTCAGCATCCGCTTTCTGCTCACCAATATCATCCGCATTATTGAACAGCGGGAAAAGATCCGTAAACGCTTTGCCAATGATCCGGGATTCTTCACTGTACATATCTCAGAGAATGAAGCCGACCAGCAATTCCTGGATAAGCTGAACCAGATCATAGACAGGAATATCGATAACCCGCAGTTCTCTGTAGATGAATTTGCCGCTGCCATGAAACTTGGCCGTACCTTATTCTTTAAGAAGATCAAAGGACTCACAGGCTATTCTCCCAATGAATATATCCGGCTGGTAAGGGTGAAAAAAGCATCGGAGTTATTGAATACCGGGGATTATACCATTGCAGAAGTAGCGTATAAAGTAGGGATGAATGATCCCTTTTATTTCAGCAAATGCTTCAAGGCGCAGTTTGGAGTCCCTCCCAGTGTTCATCTCAAGAAGGTAAAGGCAGGCTGATCATTGATATTGAATTATTTACTTTAAATTCATACTATGTAATAGTTGCGCCTGGTCAACAATCCGGGCGTTTTATTTGTTATCCACGTTATAGTATGAATACGCTTTTACAGCAACAGGTTGAGCAATATCCGGGAGATCATATACCAGAAAATAAAGATAATGGTGTAGGCATTAATAAAATTAATCAATCAAAAGTATTTGACATTTTTTACCGGGTATCCGGTAATTCCATTGGCTCAGGTCTCGGACTGTATATTGTAAAGGAAACCGTCACTAAACTTCATGGTACAATCAATTTGATATCCAGTCCTGATGAAGGAAGTGAATTCATTATTTATATCCCAAATTCATAAGTATGTACAAGAAAGTATTGGTCATTGATGATAACCCTGTTGACAGATATATTGCTGAGAGAGTTTTTAAAAAGTATGCATTTTCTGAAGAAATTATTTGTGTTGAATCTGCGAAGGAAGGTCTTGATTATTTATTATCATTGAAAGATTCTCCTGAGCAATTACCTCATTTTATATTTCTGGATATAATGATGCCAGAGATGAATGGCTTTGAGTTTCTGGATGTCTATGATACATTGCCTGAAATCATCAGGAAGAACTGTATTATTATGATGCTCACAACGTCTATGCATGAAGAAGACCAATTTAAAGCGAATAAGAATCCTTACGTAAGCAGGTACCTGAATAAACCGTTGAACGCTTCTTCACTGAAAGAGCTGGAAGGATTTGTTCAAAAGTGAACAATATTTGTATCGTAAACGAACACACCCCACCCTTAACACCACCATAACTACTTACTAATTAATACATTAACAAAGTGGCACACTATTTATACCTTTGAGCTACTATGCTCAGAAACTACATCAAAATAGCGTGGCGGAATCTGATCCGTAACAAAGCCTTTTCTCTTATCAATATATCAGGACTGGCACTGGGGCTTACCTGCAGCCTGTTGATCCTGCTATGGGTACAGGATGAACGCAGCATAGATGGTTTTCATGCCAATGGGGACCAGCTATTCCAGGTATACGAAAGGCGGTCATATGATGGCAAAACAGAGGCTAATTACCTTACCCAGGGGTTATTGGCAGAGGAACTCAAAAAGGCGATTCCAGAGGTGGAATATGCCAGTAGTATGGAACAAAATAACCAGTATACATTTGAAGCGGAAGATAAGGTCTTTAAAGTTGATGGTACTTTTGCCAGCGTTGATTTCCTTCGGATGTTCAGTTATCCTCTTTTGCAGGGAACTCTTTCCAATGGACCTAATACCATTAGTATATCCCGTAAGATGGCAGAACAGTTTTTTGGAAGTGCGGAACAGGCGATCGGTAAAATTATCCGTTATGAGAATAAGGATGATTTACAGGTAACTGCTGTCTTTGAAAACTTACCGGCCAACTCTTCCCAGCAATTTGATTTCCTCAGGAACTGGCAGGATTATGCCAGGGACAATGAATGGGTACATTCCTGGACAAGTACAGGTCCTTCTACATTTATACAGTTACGTAAGGATGCTGATGCTGCTAAGACAGCAGATAAAATAAAAAGATTTATTGCTAAATATGATCAGTATACGGAACTGTATTTACAACCTTATCGGGAGAAATACCTTCATTCCAATTTTAAGAATGGGGAGATTGATGGCGGTCGTATTGAATACGTGCATCTCTTTAGCCTTGTGGCATTATTCATCCTGCTGATTGCCTGTATCAACTTTATGAACCTGGCGACCGCACGTTCTACGCAACGTGCAAAAGAAGTAGGTGTGCGGAAAGTAGTAGGGGCTGTCCGTTCTTCACTGATAGCACAGTTTGTAGGGGAAGCGATACTGATTACATTTATCTCTGTTATCATTGCTATTTTGCTGGTAGTACTCCTTTTGCCTGTCTTTAATAATTTCACCGGCAAACATTTAGTATTGCCGGTTACACAACCTCTTTTCTGGCTAACGTTACTGGGTATACTTATATTCACCGGTTTTACTGCCGGTAGTTATCCTGCTTTATTTTTATCTTCTCTTAATCCTTTGCGTGTTTTAAAAGGTAGTCTGAAATTAGGTACCGGGGCTACGTTCTTCAGGAAAAGCCTGGTAGTATTTCAGTTTTCTTTTTCTGTGATACTGATTGTAGGTATGATCATTATCTACCGCCAGATTAACTATGTACAAACGAAGAATCTTGGTTATGACAGGGAGAACCTGCTTTATATACCTATTGAAGGAGACCTTATCACCAAATACGACCTGTTTAAAAAAGAGGCTGCACAAATGCCAGGTATTCTTTCTATTTCAAAGATGAGAGAATCCCCTACGGTGATTGGTCATCAGAAAGGTGGTATTGGCTGGGAAGGAAAAGATCCCACACTGGAAGTTTCTTTTTCTGATGCCGCAGTGGGCTATGATTTCGTAAAAACGATGCGCCTTACATTAGTTGCGGGTCGCGACTTCTCTGAAGATTTTGGAACGGATGCCAATGCTTTTCTCGTAAATGAAACTGCGGTGAAAAAGATGGGGTATAAAGATCCTGTTGGCAAGCCTTTTAGCTGGAGTGAGCATAATGGTAATATCATAGGTGTACTGAAAGATTTCCATTTCAATTCCATGCATCAGGCTATTGAGCCTCTCTTTGTACGCCTGGACCTTAACCCCAAATGGGGAACTATCCTGGTACGTACCAGTAATGCAAAACAAGCGTTGGCCAGTTTAGAAAATATCTGTAAAACATTAAATCCTAAATTTCCTTTCATCTATCATTTCTCTGATCAGGAATTCGATAAGCTATATAAAAGTGAACAGATTGTCAGCAAGCTAACAGTATATTTTGCATTCTTAGCGATCTTTATCTCCTGCCTGGGATTGTTTGGTCTGGCTACATTTGCAGCAGCCCAACGCACCAAGGAAATAGGCGTTCGTAAAGTACTGGGAGCTTCTGTTCCGGACATTATCACTTTACTCTCTGCAGATATCTTAAAGCCCGTCGCAATAGCTTTATTAATCGGGTTCCCGGTTTCCTGGTACGTCATGAATCAGTGGCTACAGGGCTTCGCCTATAAAACCGATATCGAGTGGTGGATGTTTGTGCTGGCCGCTATCCTCACAATAGGTATTGCTATACTAACCGTAAGCTTCCAAAGCGTGAAGGCCGCATTGATGAATCCTGTAAAGAGTTTAAAAGCGGATTAAGATTGTTTTTTAGTTCATCACTTATACCAGGAAAAGAGGGCATCAAAAATAATTGATGCCCTCTTTCGTTATTTGATAACAACAGTATCAATGATATATTTATTCTCTTCAGAGAGGAATTTCAGGTAGTATGTTCCGGGGGCACTTTCTTTGAATGTATAGGTAGTTGTTCTTATGGGCATGTCCATTGTACACATACATCCTTTATATACTGCCTGCACTTTGATGATACGGGTATTCCCTTCACTCTTTTGTATGAACTTGTTGAACTGACCACAACCGCTGTTTACCTGGAAAGATACACTGAGGTTATTGTTAGCAGATTTTTGTACCTCGGTTACGTAGGCGTTCGCGTATTTGATACAGTTTTGATCAGTAGATGCTTTTCTGCTACAGCCAGCGAATACAACAGCCAGCAAAATAAGTACTTTAAATTTCATATGACATCGTTAGGTTTAATAACCCCTGCTGTAAAAAAGCAGGGAATTGTAATTAAACGCATTTGAGATGCATTTGGTTACAATTCCCTGCAAATATCTCTGTGAATTACATTTACTGTATCCTTACCACTTTAGCAGTTCCTATACGCTCATTCCGAGCAGTCGTTACTTTCAGCACCCATACTCCGGTTGGAACATGACTGATATCCAGCTGAACTTTCTGCGCAGTTTTGCCCGCAGGTGTGTATACCTGTTGCAATACAGGCTGACCTGTTTTCACATCCAAAAGAGAGACAAGCAGTTTCTCCTGTGTACCTGCATTTACAGTGATCTGTAAAGTACTTCCTGAAACAGGATTAGGGTAAACAATTACCTTATCCGAAGAAGTACTCTCTGCTATAGAGACTGTACCCGCAGCCGCTCTTGCCGCACTCGCAGGACAATTACTGATGAACTGCCATACCTGTCCGGACCCGGAGTTAAGGTCTGGTCGTTCACCTTGTGTCCACCATCTGGCCTGGTAGATTTTGCCGTTGTACGCTGCCTGGTTGCCAGACAGATAAATGTTGCCGGTAGTCCAGCCAACTACAGTGCCGCATGACTGCCCGTTTCCGCCACCGTCTCCACCATTACCGTTACAGTTGCCTACAATAGCCCAGGTAGTGTTAGTGCCCGGAATATCAGCAGATCCTGCCCACCACTGGTTACGGTATACCACACTGTTGTACAGTACAATATTGCCCGCGGAAGCATAGATTTTAGCAGCATCCCATACCGGCAGATAAGAACAACCTGCCAGCGTAGCCGTATTATACACCGCAAAGGTAGTAGAAGTCACCACGGAATCTTTACCCGTGCGTAAACCTACAGCAGTAGCTGTATAAGCCTGATAGGCAGCAGGCGTAAACTGTACAGAAGTACCGGCAATACGCTGACCATTAATTTTGATATACACCTGTGTAATCTCACTACGCGGATCATTCTTCGCCACAGTCAATGTAACAGGTGCCAGGCTGGTTACACTGAGAATACCATTGGCAGGAGAAGTAAAGGATAAAGAAGTCACTTTGCTGCACTCTGCATTATCAATAGCAAAACTGCCCATATTAGCGCAACCACAGTTGGCAGTATTGTTACCGCCATCCAGTTCCAGACTTACTGATTTAAGGGAGGTATAACGCTGATAATGGCTAATACGACTAACAACCTGAGGTTTCTCCGCACCCGTTCCACCACATTCTATACCACCATTGATGATATTCACGGTAGCTCCAAAACCCGGTTTAAGACCAATAGCCAGCTGCTCGGCAGTAGGTGTGAATTTACCAGGGATCATCACATCATGACAGGAAGGCTTCGGATATTGCTGTGCCATCCAGAACCAGATACCCGTTTCAAAAGCGATCACGCCATCCTCGATTACCTTTTCAGGGTTCGCAAGTAATACATTCTTATCACCAAAGATGAACTCACTGGCCTGTCCATAGTTATAGTTATAACTTAATTGGATAGGGCCACGGCCATGATAGGATTTCCCCGGTGCAGGCGGATACAGGGTATTCGTTTCATCGCGATACCCGATATTGGTAGTGCCTTCATAACCCACTTCCTCACGGAAATAAAGTCCCCAGGCATATTGCCCGCCAGGAGCAGTAGGCCAGCCCCCTGTCGTCTCCTGAGAGATATTGGCAAGGAATGCCATCAGCTCGCGCTTACGGACAGTAAGATCACCATCACCGGCAAAGGTAGCATAGTCGATGGTCTCGGTAATGATCATGTTCGTGGATATGTTGAAATCCGCATCTGTGCGGATCACAACAGAAGCTCCGGTAGTTTTATCTACACGGGTCAAACGATAGGCATTTGTGCCACAGCGGCGCTCCGAAATAATCTTAATATTAGACATCCGGCTTACAGCGGTAGCAAAATTACTGTAAGAGTAAAAATCCTTCGCTGCAGTAGTAGGTAATGTTCCCGCACCGGTACGGTCATCGGGATTAAAACGGTGTGGAAAAAACACGTCCCAGTCTGTACTGGCAAGAACGTCTGAAAAGGTTTGGGCTTTTACTGTTGCTACGCAACAAAAAAACAATACGGCAAGCATACTTCGCCGTAAACAGGCAAGGGTTCTCATAGATATCTATTTTAGGTTTGACAAAAAACATCATAACGCATTCATCAACAGATGATACGGACAGTTGTACATTATTAAAAACAAGGGTGGGAAACCGGCACAATGTTTAAATAATGGAAATTTTGAGGCTACAAAGATAATAATAATTACTACGGACTCTGTTCCTTAACACAGATAAAAAACAGCACAACTATTTTGATATCTCATTTTATTGTATATTTTTGTTCTAGTTCACAAAAATGAAAACCAAAATCTGAAGAGACTTATTTCGTGATAATCCAGGTATAGTAATGCCTTCTCATAGATAAATTCCACACTTATTTGCTGCTAATTAATAGTTGATGTTGATGTCAGGCTCGTTTCAACCACGGGCTGCTAAATCGCTTTTTGTAACCTAGAAACCAAATATCAACATGACGTTGTCAACCAAAATGTTTAACCTGTTGCGAAGTGGCGCATTACCACTCTCCATTGCCCTCGGTATGGGTATATGTGTGCAGGCTTCCGGGAAACCTGTAAAACCCGGACGGAACCGTAGCTACAGCTTACCACAGGATACCGCCGGGCCAAAAATCCAGGTAAAAGGTATCGTTACTGATGGCACTTCTCCATTACCCGGCGTAACCGTCAGAGAAAAGGGTACTACCAATGGTACAGTCTCCAATGCAGACGGATCGTACATCATCACAGTGAAAAAGAATGCCACCATTGAATTTACCCAGGTGGGCCTGGCAGCCCTGCAGGAGCAGGTAAACGGCAGGCAGGAAATAAACATTTCACTGGGTACCGAAACAAAAGGGCTCAATGAAATAGTAGTAACTGCACTGGGTATACGTCGTGAGTCTAAAACACTCACCTTCGCTGCCCAAAAACTGGATGGTGCAAAACTGAATGAAAGCAGGGATGCCAACTTTGTAAACAGTCTCTCCGGTAAAGTAGCAGGTATTGCCATTACACAATCAGCTTCCGGTCCTGGTGGCGCTTCCCGCGTAGTATTACGTGGTAACCGCTCTATCTCCGGTAACAACAATGCACTGTTTGTTGTAGATGGTGTGGCGATCGACAACTCCCAGCCCGACCAGCTGGGAAACGACTTCGGTGGATATAATGGTAGCGATGGTGCTGCAAATATCAACCCCGATGATATAGAGTCTGTAAACATCATGAAAGGTGCTGCAGCTGCTGCATTATATGGCAGCCGTGCTGCAAATGGCGCTATCATCATCACCACTAAAAAAGGAAAATCAGGTAAGATCGCTGTTGATTATAACGGTGGTATTGCTATGGAGAATCCCCTTTCATTGCCAAGGTTCCAGAATACATACGGACAGGGTAACGGCGGTGTTTCCTCTACCAATGCCAGTGGCAGCTGGGGTGCAGCTACCACTACCTATAAGGATAACGTAAAGGATTTCTTCCGCGATGCGGTAACCCTGAACAACTCCATCGCAGTAACCGGTGGCGGAGACAAAACACAGGGATACTTATCGTATACGAATAACAAGGTACAGGGCATCGCTCCCAACAACGACCTCACCCGTCATACGGTGAACCTGCGCTTAAACTCACAGATCAGCAAAAGACTGTCTACAGATGCAAAGCTGACCTACGTAAACCAGGACATTGAAAATAAACCAAAAGCCGGTGAAGAAAATGGATTGATCATCGACTTATACAAAGTGCCACGCAGTGTTAGCTCTGAGCAGCTGAAAAACTATGAGACGAGCAATCCGAACACCAATCAACCGATGCCGTTATACTGGCTTCCCTCCTCCTCTATTTATATGAACCCTTACTGGATGGCTAACCGCACTTCCTACAATGAAGTACGTAACCGTATCATGTTACTGGGTTCCGCTAAATATGAAATCACACCATGGCTGAGTATCCAGGGCCGTTATACCTTAGACAGGTACAACGATAAATCAAGGAACATCTTTTACAACGGTACATTGTTATTTGCCGGTGAAGGTGGTTCCATGACCGTTGGATTCAGAAATGTAACGGAGAGAAATGCAGATGTACTGGTATCAGGTAACAACAATATTTCCAAAGATCTGAAGATCTCTTACAACGTTGGGGCCAGCGACCTGCAAAGGAAAAGTGATTACACAGCTACCATCGCAAACGGATTGAACATCCCTAATAAATTCGATCTTTTATACGCTACTTCAAGAGGTGTGACTACTTCGGTAATAGACCGTGAATTACAATCAGTGTATGCCAGTGCCAATATCGGCTTCCGTGATTATCTGTTCCTCGATGTGAGCGGACGTAACGACTGGTCTTCTACTTTACCAAAACCTTATTCTTTCTTCTACCCATCTGTCGGTCTTTCTGCCATTGTATCTGATATCGTAACGTTACCTTCCTGGATGTCTTTCGGTAAAGTACGTGCGTCGTATGCCCGTGCCGG
Source organism: Chitinophaga sp. YR573 (assembly GCF_900110995.1). GTDB lineage: Bacteria > Bacteroidota > Bacteroidia > Chitinophagales > Chitinophagaceae > Chitinophaga. The sequence continues at coordinate 767,376 of NZ_FOJF01000002.1, read as the reverse complement.
TAATGATCCGGACCCTTACTACCTCTTCCAGACTTACACCTATGAAGAAGGTGGTACTAAAGGTTATATCCGCAGGGATGGAACCAAAGCCATCAGAGACCTGAAACCGGAACAGACTACCTCTTATGAAGGTGGACTGGAATGGCGTTTCCTCAACAACCGTGTGGGATTTGATATAACAGCGTACAAAACAAACTCTGTAAACCAGCTGTTATTGCTGGCATTGACGCCTACCACCGGTTTTGATAACCAATATATCAATGCAGGTAATATCCAGAACAAAGGGATAGAAATCACCCTGAATGGTACACCTGTAAAACAAAAGTTCTTCCAGTGGAATATTATATTAAACTATGCAGTAAACAGGAACAAAGTAATTGCACTGAGTCCTGATATTAAACAAGGCGTATTAGGTGGTAATGGCTTCGGCAGAACTGCTACTCCTATCGTAAAAGAAGGAAGTTCTTACGGAGACCTGTACGCTACCCGCTGGGCCCGTGATGCTTCTACCGGACAATATTTATTAGATGATAAAGGAAAACCTGTTGGTTCTGCCAGTACAGAACTGATCGGCAACTTCAATCCTAAGTATACCTTCGGTTTTACCAATAGCTTCTCTTTCCATAACTGGTCTTTGAGTTTCTTAATAGATGGTAAAGTAGGTGGTGTGATGACTTCCGGTACAGAGGCTACTATGGCTTATGATGGTACAGCAGAATACACTGAAAAATACCGCGGGGGTAAATGGGTATTACCCGGACTTAACCAAACCACCAAACAGGTAAATGACAAAGAGATTGATGCAGAAACATTCTGGACAACCGTATCCGGTGGCCGTTACAGCTGGGGAGAATTCTTCACGTACGATGCTACCAATATCAGGATACGTGAACTGACCGCAGGATATACATTCAGACTGAAACCACAATCTGTTTTCAAATCTGCCAAGATCTCCTTTGTTGCCAGAAACCTGTTATTCCTGTACAGAGGTTCTTCTATCATGGATATACCGGGTATAGGCAAACGCAAAATGAGATTTGATCCGGATGTAAATCTTAGTGCCGGTAACTTCCAGGGTATTGAGTTTGGTAACCTGCCTACAACACGCAGCCTGGGATTGAATGTTAAGTTATCCTTTTAAGCTAAAAAAACTATTGAATGAAACATATTTCAAGCCTGGTATTAATCGGTGCTGTGCTTAGCATGAGTGCCTGTACCAAAGACTTCGACAGTAAGAATACCAACCCCGTGAAAGTGGTGGATATCACCAAAGCGGAAATCCCCTACATGTTCTCCAAAGTAGAATCAGCAGCTTCATACACCGGGGGTGATTACCAGGTGGCACAGAACCTGTTTGCAGATCTCTACGCACAATACTTTGCTACTACGGCTGTTTACTTCCCTTCAGACAGATATGTAATGCGGTTCGATTGGGTAAAGACACACTGGGGTAATCATTATACACAAGTAGTACCACAGCTGCAGATCATCTTTGCCAACACAGAGACCTCCTCTGCAGAGCATGCAGTGGCACGTGTAATGTGGGCGTTTGCCTTTCACCGTGTAACAGATTATTACGGTCCCGTTCCTTATTTTAAGGCAGGCCAGCCTACTACCACTATCCCTTATGATAGTCAGGAAAGTATTTATGATGATCTGTTCAAACAACTGGACAGTGCTGTAACTGTGCTGAATGCCAATCCTACGGCTACTCCTTTTGCCGCATATGATCTCATTTATAAAGGAGATGTAGCTAAATGGAAAAAATTTGCCAATACATTACGTCTGCGCCTGGCGCTGCGTATTTCCAAAGCAGATCCTGCCCGTGCAAAAACAGAAGCAGAAAAAGCAGTAGCAGCCGGTGTAATGACAGCCGTAGCGGATGATGCCATGATGCTTAAATCAGCAACAGTCGTAAATGACGGTAATGGATTAAGCGTTATCTCCGGATGGAATGAATTCCGTATGAGTGCTTCCATGGAATCTATGCTGAAAGGATATAACGATCCGCGTTTACCGGTGTATTACCAGCCGGCTGTGAAGACAGGCGAATATCATGGCGTACGTAACGGTCTTACCGCTACACAGCTGAACATAGATAAGAATACCAATGATTATAATTCCAATGTGGGATCAAGATGGATCACCTGGAGTGCCGATGATAAAAAATGGGTATACACTTATGGTACGCCACAGGATATCATGCATTGCGCTGAGGCTTATTTCCTGCGTGCTGAAGGTGCTTTGAATGGCTGGGATATGGGAGACAATGCACAAAACCTCTATGAAACAGGTATTGAAATGTCTCTGCGCCAATGGGGCATTACGGATGCCGGCGTGATTGCTTCCTATAAAACAAGTACAGCAACACCAGTTGCACTGAACGACCAGCAGGAATCTGATGCAGTAAATACAGCTCCTATCGCCTGGGCTACCGGAGAAGCAGCACAGCGCGAACAGATCGGTACCCAGAAATGGCTGGCATTATACCCTGATGGTTTTGAAGGATGGGCAGAGGTAAGACGCAGTGGTTATCCAATTCTTTATCCTGTAGTAAACATTGATAATGCAGATATCCCTGCCGGTAAAACCATACGCCGTATTCCTTTTATAGAACTGGAAAAACAAACGAATGGTGCAGAAGTAACGAAAGCAGTAACCTTGCTGAATGGTGTGGATAATGCATTGACCCCCTTATGGTGGGATAAAAATTAATACACCTGGTATTTTGTCTGAAACGGGGAAAGGGTTTACTCTTTCCCCGTTTTTATTTGTAATTTGTTTCCCGTAAACCCACCACAATATGAAATACGGATTTTGCTTTATCTTATTAATCATGACCGGCATGCATGTATTTTCTCAGGATAAGGATATTATACATTTATGGCCAGGCAATGTACCCGGCGAAACAGCGGCTAAAAAGGCAGCGGTTCCTACTTCAGATACCAGCAGGGGCGTTACCCGTCTTACAGATGTTACCGATCCCACTATACAGGTATTCAGGCCCACCGGCAAAGGCAACGGAGCAGCAATAGTCATTTGCCCCGGTGGTGGTTACCAGATCCTGGCTATTAACCTGGAAGGCTATGAAATAGCCAAATGGCTGAATAAACTGGGCTTCACTGCTTTTGTGCTGCAATACAGGGTACCGAAGAAACAGGAAGGGGCTTTACAGGATGTACAAAGGGCTATCAGGATAGTGAGGAGCCAGGCCAGACAATGGCAGCTGGACCCGGAAAAAATAGGCGTCATGGGCTTTTCTGCAGGAGGCAGCTTAAGTGCCAGGATCAGTACGTTGTACAATAAAGACAGTTATACGAAAATTGATGCAGCAGATGAGGTATCCGCCAAACCGGCTTTTGCCCTGCTGATATACCCTGCCTACTTAGACCAGGGAGCTAATAATACACTGACACCCGAACTGGCCGTAGATGCACAAACACCACCCATGTTCCTGTTTGCCACCGCAGATGATCCTTATGGCAACAGCGCCCTGGTAATGGCAGGTGCGCTCAGGAACGCCAAAGTACCCGTAGAACTGCATTTCTATGCCCATGGCGGGCATGGTTATGGTTTAAGACCCGGGAACAGCGCCGCTGATGTATGGCCTGCCCTGGCGCAGAAATGGCTGGAAAAAACCATACACTGATCATTATCATCTGGCGGGATGATGCTCATCATCAGACACCATACTAACATTCAGGAAATTTGTAGCTATAAACTATATTTACCATTATTCTTTTAATGGTAAATATGAATGGCATGATCAAGTGGCTACAAAATATGCTCGGTAAAAACAACCAGTACAAAAAAGAATACAACAGAGAACTGCAACGGTTTGAAGCACTCTTCAACTATGCCAGTATAGGTATCCTCGTTACCAATCAACAGGGGGAAATTGTACTGATCAATGACTTTGCCTTAAAACAGTTCGGCTATTCCAGGGAAGAGCTGATGGGAAAAAAGATAGAAGTACTGATGCCTAAACGGGTGCATGACAATCATGTTCAGCACCGGGAAAATTACAATCATCATCCGCAAAGCAGGCCAATGGGTATAGGCCTGGACTTATTTGCCAAAAGGAAAGACGGATCGGAATTTCCGGTGGAGATAAGCCTGAGCCAGTATAAACATGAGGACGGCGCTTTTGTCATCGCCTATATCAACAATATTACAGAACGTAAGAAATCTGAAGAGAAGATCGAGAACCTGAACAACGAGCTGGAACAAAAGATCACCGAACGTACACAACAACTCACCCATGCACTGGAACAACTGGAACATTCCAAAGAGGAAGTGATGCAGGCATTGAATAAAGAAAAAGAACTGAGTGAGTTGAAATCGAGGTTTGTATCCATGGCCTCTCACGAGTTCCGTACACCTCTCTCCACTATTCTTTCCTCTGCCTACCTTGTAAATCAGTACACATCAACAGATGAACAGAACAGGCGCAGCAAACATATACAACGTATTATCTCTTCCGTTACCTTATTAACAGAAGTATTAAACGACTTCTTATCAGTAGGAAAAATTGAAGAAGGCGGGGTAAATCTGCGTACCAGCAATTTTGATGTTTACATGCATATTAATGGCGTAATACAGGAGATGCAGGATATTGTACAGGAAGGACAACAGATTAGTTATGAGCATACCGGCCCCACAGCCGTTTCCTTAGATCCTTCCCTGTTGAAACATATCCTGTTAAACCTGCTGGGCAATGCCATCAAGTTCTCTGCTAAAAACACAGTCATAAAAGTAACAACTACCCATACAGGCAGCGAGGTGATCTTAAGCGTCAAAGACACCGGTATAGGTATTTCTGCTGAGGATCAGCAACATCTGTTCGAACGATTCTTCCGGGGAGCCAATGTGAGTAATATACAGGGAACGGGACTTGGCTTGCATATTGTAAGTAAGTATGCAGAACTGATGAACGGATATATCACCTGCCAGAGCGAATTAAACGAAGGCACTACTTTTACTGTCACTTTCCGCCAATAAACAAAATATGAAAACAATTCTTTTAATAGAAGATAATGATGATATCCGTGATAATACCGCGGAAATTCTTGAACTTGCAAATTATAAAGTCATTACGGCAGAGAATGGTAAAACGGGTGTGGAACTGGCGTTATTACATCTGCCTCAACTGATTGTATGTGATATCATGATGCCAGTGCTGGATGGATACGGGGTGTTACACCTGCTGCAGAAACACCCGGAAGTAGAAGATATCCCGTTTATATTTTTAACAGCGAAGAGTGAACGAAGCGATTTCCGTAAAGGAATGGAATCAGGTGCTGATGATTATATTACAAAACCTTTCAGTGGTACGGATTTACTGAATGCCGTAGAAAGACGATTAAAAAAAGCGGAACTTAAACAACAACAATTACCGGCAGATATGGAAGGCCTGCAACAATTATTAATTACTGCTACTGGCAGCAATCCCCTTAAAAAGCTGATGGAGGAGGGTAATACCGACCGTTTCAAAAAGAAACAATTAATCTACCAGGAAGGGAACCGGCCTACCAGTCTGTATTTTATACAGAAAGGTAAGGTGAAGACCTATAAAGTGAATAATGATGGTAAAGAGCTGGCAGTGAACCTCTACAACAGCGGAGAGTTCCTGGGATATGTAGCCCTGCTGGAAGGTTCTAATTATCACGAGAATGCGGAAGCACTGGAAGCCTGTGAGTTAACCGCTATTCCCAGGGAAGAATTTGAAACACTGATCAATAATAACCGGGATGTGGCCCGGCAGTTTATAAGCCTGCTGGCAAAGAATATTACAGAGAAAGAACAACAGTTACTGCACCTGGCCTATAGTTCATTAAGGAAAAAAGTAGCAGAAGCCCTGCTGTTCCTCAAGAAGAAGTACCACCAGGCTACAGATGAACCGTTCTCCATTGATATGTCCAGGGAGAATTTAGCCACCATAGCAGGTACTGCTACAGAATCCATGATCAGAACTTTAGGGGATTTCCGGGATGAGAAATTACTGGAGATCAAACAAGGTGTGATCACCATCTTAAATGAACAGAAACTGGCCAACCTGATTAATTAAACCTGACAAAAATCACTTTCCCTGCTGACGCCAGTTCTGCGTGGCGGCTCTGCCTTATCTTATCTTTACAAAAGACAAGATAGATTCGCAATGGAAGATCTGCACGCTGCTCTAAGTATATACAAAAAACAGCTGGGTATACTGGAGAACCAAAATATTGCACTTAAAACTCAACTGGCTCATATTCTCCAATATCATTTCGACCGCTCACTGCTGGAAAAAATGGAATATTTCAATACCGTTTTCCTCCAGCAGGATACCCGTTTTGAAGCCCTCCGCAGTGAAATGGCCTTACAGCAGTTATGGCTGGGGCAACCCTATACCGATGCCATTAACCGTGATAACATCTACAGGCACCAGGTACACCTGCAACAGAAACTGGACAATATGGAAAAAGACCTGCAACGCTTAACTAACTTATTCGGAGATTATCTGCATATTAATTTTCCGGCCGTTACCCTCAATATTCCTAACCCTGTAAACAAACTCTGAGAATCTATATGAAAAGGATGATATCAAATTAAAAATAATTACTATATTGCTATCACCTTTATTAATATGCCAAGAAAACCATTCATCGATATAATCTGTGCCCTGCTGATATTCCTTTTCATCTATACAGGTATCAGTAAACTATTGGACTATCATACTTTCAGACGACAATTGGGGCAGTCTCCATTCATTACCTTTTACGCGCCGCTACTGGCCTGGGCATTACCCCTGGGTGAAATTATCATTGCCGGCATGCTTTCTTTCAACCGTTCCCGTTTAGCGGGTTTATACCTCTCCTTCTTTCTGTTATGCCTTTTTACTTTTTACCTGGCAGCCATGCTGCAACTGAGTTATTATATTCCCTGTTCCTGCGGGGGCGTATTACAAGCCCTTTCCTGGCAGGCACATATCATTCTTAATATCGTTTTTATACTGCTTACCGCAGCCGGGACATTACTGCAGCCAAAGCAATAAATACTTTCTATTTAACCTATAGGCACTAACATTAACAGGAGTAGCCGAAAACCTGCAAATCAGAGTAGGCACATTAATAATCCTTTTTTAATAATTAACCATGAAGAAGATCTTTTCTATTACTTTCCTGGCAGCCGTACTGGCTGCAGGTACTGCCTTCGCAGGCAGATCCGAAGAATCCAGCACCGAATGGATGCTGAACGACTTTTCAGTTGTTGTTGGCTTACAAAGCGATATTAAAACCATCTATTGCGCAGGCGCGAACAATGTACAATGTGCTTTTATGGTAGAAGCACCTTATACACTGATCAGAAAGCCGTAAGTAATACTATAGTTATTTAGGGGGACCACAGCGCTTCGTTAGAGAGCTCCTAACGAAGCCAGGTTCTTTTCATCCAAGGGATATCAATTATGAGACGTATTTATTATTTAACAGCATTGCTGTTTGCCGCACTTTTTATTATAGCCTTCCTGGTATACACAGCTGACTTTCCTAATAAAAACAAAAATGGATTCAACCGACATTATTTACAACATACCGTTACTCCTTTAGCAAATATCTCTACCAGAGGCGTTATCCAGAATATCTGCGGTGCTACATCTACCCAGTTCTTTTTTGCGACCGCTAATCCTAAAAAAATAATTGCTACCAACCACCTGCTACAGGATAGAAAACTGATTAACCTGCGTGTAGATTCGCTGGACCAGGATTTTTACACACAGGTGGATTCTCCTGCTGTATACATCTATGCATTTAATAAACCGGCAATTATTACAGCGAATGTAAGTACCAGTGTTATCAGTAAAAAGCAACTGCCTGCCGGGGCCTTTTCTCAAGCCTATTCATTGGGTAACGGAACTTTTGTATTACGTAAATTAAGTACTAAAGTTCCTGATCAGTTTTTTGTAAAAGTTACCAGCGATAGTATCTCTACAGAAGATAATTTGTCCGAAATACATATGGATGGAGGAATGTCTACGGATGGTATTTTACATTATGATCCGGAAACCCATCTCTTTACTTTTCTTCACTATTATAACAACAATTATATTTCTTTTGATACTTCCCTTCAACTAACAAATACAGGACATACAATTGATACGTTCACTCATTTCAGATTTGAACTGTCTGATAAAGACGCAAGAACAAAACATGTATATACCAGTCAGGGGCCGGATCATATGATCAATGCGGTGAGCTGTGTGTACAAAGGTTATTTATATGTACGGTCTACGCTTAAAGCAGATAATGAAGAGGAGGAATATAAAAATAATATAGTGATTGATGTATATAACCTGCTTAAAGGGGAATACAGGGGAAGTTTTTATTTAAAAGGAGATGCCAGGGAGAAGATTAATAAACTGGCTATATATGATGATGTACTGGTCGTAAATTGTAGAGACAGGATCTATGCATGGGATCTTGATACTTCAGAAATCGTAGCGAAATAAAAAGCCTTACTAATATCCTTCATTCTGCGTAAGATTTGGGTTCCTGTTCCGCTCCTGTTGCGGAATGGGATACAATGCGTTCGTGGAATCGCTGAGATTTCCCGTATGTTTCAGATTTAACCAGCGGTCGCCCCATTCAGTAAACATCTCTACCCTTCTTTCTTTTTCGATGGTGAGCAGGCAGGTTTCCTGGTCCATATCAGCAGGGAGATCTGCCAGCCCCGCATGCTGCCTGATGATGTTCAGGTCTGTAACGGCACCGGCTATATTATTCAGTCTGCATCTGGCTTCTGCCCGGATCAGATATTGCTCTGCGATACGTAATACCATCAGGTATTCTGCATCATCTCCATAAGCAGCCGTTTTCTTTTTGTATTTAAAAGGATAGTAATAAAGATTACCGCTATAGGTAAAAGTGCCCGTCCATTTATCTTTACGTTTGTCTCCTGGTTCGAAGGCATTGATCAGGTCATTGGTTAAAGGGAAAAAAGAAAAGGTACTGGCATTGGATGGCTGGAATGTTTGTCCGGCTATGGTAAAGCCGTCCTTCAGCCATATCTGCAAAATAGCCGACCTGCTATTCTTCAGAAAGACACTGTCTAATGAAGAAAGCGGCAGGTATACACCTGAATTAATAACAAGGGAGGCATTGGTCTCTGCATCCTGCCAGTTGCCCCATTGCAGGGACACTCTTGCCAGCATAGCTGTTGCCGCCCATTTGTTGGCGCGAACCTTCTCACTGCTGCTGTAAGTCCCGGGTAATAACAACACAGCGTTTTGCAGATCGGACATGATCTGCTGATAAACATCCGCTACCGTTGCCCTTGGGGCAGAGGCGATTTGCGTGACGTCGGTGGTAGTAATTAACGGTACATCTCCCCAGTTATTGACCAGGTAGTAATAAGAAAAAGCCCGCAGGAATTTCGCTTCTCCTACCAGCTGTGCATGTTTATCTGCAGAGATATTGGTGGATGTTGCCAGTCCTTCCAGTACTGCATTCGCCCTGTAAATCGCTTTGTAAAAATCCCGCCAGGTAAATAATATCAAAGGGTCGCCGGGTAATATAGCGTTGTTGACATAGACCGTATAAGAAGGATTGAGCGTAGAGAGTTCACCGGCTGTCATGCCATTGATAACAGTTAACATACTGCCGGTATAATAACCGGATAATACGTAGTAGATATCTGCAACAGCAGCATCGGCAAGTACATCACTGTTGAATACCTGGTCGGATGGGAGTTCGCTGACAGGAGTATCTACTGTAATTAATTTCTTACAGGACAGTGATAGCAGACAACAAACTATAAAAAGAAAGTATTTCATAGCGTTAATTGTATTCCTGTTGTAATGATTGTTAATGGTGGCATTGCGATCTGTGTTTCCGGATCAGCCCCTTTATAACCGGTAACAGTTAAGAGGTTCTGTGTCTGTACATACACCTTGCACAACTGTAACTGCATGCGTTTTAACCAGGCATCCGGCAGGTTATATCCTACAGACAGGTTCCTGAGCCGCAAATAAGAAGCGTCTTCGTAACCAGCATTGGATAGTGGCAGATTCGCATTCACATTATAGGCGGGATTGCCGGGGGTGGTAGTGGCACGGGGCACCATTGTTACATCACCAGGTTTACGCCAGCGTGAAAGTGCCCTCGTTGTTTCATTCACCATTGATCCCGGAGCGCTGATAATGGTTTGTCCCTGTTGTTTCACAAACTGCCAGAAGAAACTGAGGCTTATTCCTTTCCAGGAAAAATCATTGTTTATCCCACCATAAAAATCAGGGTCTCTCTTTGAGATAGTCCTGAAATCTCCCCCGCTTGTAATACGCCCGTCATTGTTGATATCCTCAAACTGAGCAATGCCTGTTTGTGTATTTACACCTGTGAAATGATAGCCTCTCACGATATTCAGCGACTGACCAATAACATAAGAACTGGCATAAGCGGAAGATGCTAATCCATCAAAAGCCTTTAACCTGTTCTTGAAAAAAGTAAGGTTCCATCCGCTGGACCAGCTAAAATGATGATGGCTGATATTGCTGGTGGTGAGTTCAAATTCCCAGCCCGTATTTTTTACGATAGCAGGCAGGTTAGCCTGGTAACTGGTAAAGCCGGTTATACCGGGCAACTGATACCCTACCAGTTGATTGGTACTGCTGTTGCTATATTTTGCGGCAGAGAAGAAGATCCTGTCTTTTAAGAAACCCAGTTCTATGGCTGCTTCTATTTTACGGTTCTCTTCCCAGCTATATTTATTGTTGGCAATACGTAAAGGGCGTAAGGTATTGGCACTCTGATAAATGCCATTTACCCCATAGTTACTCATGTATTGATAGTCGGGGATCTGATCATTTCCGGTGATGCCCATACTCATTCTCAGCTTACCGAAGCTTAACCAGGATAAGGGTTTCATAAAGGTTTCCCCGGTAAAGATCCAGGCTACACCCAATGCGCCAAAATCTCCGAACTGTTTCCCCGGGCCAAAACGGGAAGACCCATCACGGCGATAACTGGCGTTGATGATATATTTGTTTTGCCAGTCGTACGTAAAGCGGGTGAAAAATGAAATGTAGCGATACATGATACGGCTATCCGGTCGCCTGATAACCGTATCTGCGGCTTCCAGGCTCCCCAGTTCACTTTCATTGCTATAGCCCTGTCCTTCAGCAAAAACGCTCTTGCTGGTGGTTTGCTGCCAGGTGCCACCTGTGAGTATGTGCAGGCTGCCACGGGCAATGCGCAGGGTATAATCGGCCTGTGGTTCTATGATGTACGACTGCCGCCCATTTTCCGCCACGCGGGTAAGGCTCACAGGTGCATTCTGCGGGTGCTGGGAAGACTGCGGGAAGGTGAATACCTGTTGCATACGGATATCAGCATAACCCATGCTTGTTTTCAGGTTTAAGCCTGGCAGCAGGCGATAACGCAGTACCCCATTACTTAACAGGTTATTGGTTTGGCTGTTGGATTGCTGACGCAGATAGGCTTCCGGGTTATCCAGAGAGGAGCCCCAGAACAGGCTACCGTCTTTCTCGTACAGGGGATAGTTCGGAGGCAGGCTGTAAAAGGTAAATACATCGTTGGCGATGCTGTTGTTTTTATCACCGGTAATACTGCCGGAGAAAGCCACCTCAAAACGCTGGTCCTTTGTATGATGCTGCAGGCTGAGATGTGCACCACCACGGCGATAGCCCAGTGGAGCAGGTATCACAGTGCCTTCGTGATAGAAATTAGCACCGGCGAAAAAAGTAGTGTTACTGTTGCCCCCGGAGAAGGAAACCTGTGCATTGGTGATATGTGTTGTGCCGCCGGTGAGCATTTTCTGCCAGTTCACCTCACGGGTAGTATCCCATACCAGCAGGTCCGGAGCCTGTGCGGCGGTGACGGTTTCACCGTCATTGGCAAATGCTTCCCGGCGCATGGCCAGGTATTCTTTTGTGTCAAGCATGGGCAGATAGTCGCATGTTTTACCTGCCCCGGTGTAAATGTTAATATCCAGTTTATTTTTACCTGGTGACCCTTTTTTGGTGGTGATCAGTACCACGCCATTGGCTCCCCGGGAGCCATAAATGGCGGTAGCATCGGCATCTTTCAGGATGTCTATGCTTTCTATATCGGATGGACTGATACTGTTAAACGGGCTGATTTGCTTGATGGCGCCCGACAGTTCATCAATATTATTCAGCGGGGTGATATCGAAGGGCACACCGTCGATGATGAATAGCGGATCATTACCGGCCGCAATGGAATTACGCCCTCTGATGTACAGCTTTACTTCTGCCCCTGGCAGCCCGTTGGTATTGGTGACCAGCACACCCGGCACCTGGCCCTGTAAGGCGTTTAATGGGTTGGCGATGGGTTGGGCGCTGATCTGCTGTGCACTTATCCTGCCAACGGAGCCGGTGAGCAGGCGGCGGCTACTGGCGCCATAACCTATTACCACGGCGGCATCAAGGCTGTTCACAGCTTCCTGTAGCTGGATGGTATGTATGCTGCTAGCGGTAAGTATAGTGTCTATGGGGATAAATCCCAGGGAAGAGATGTGCAGTACAGCGGATGTATGTTGCTGAAGGGAGAACTGCCCTTCATTATTGGACGTTACGCCCCGGGATGTTCCTTTTATAACGATGGTAGCGCCGGGTAAAGGCGAGCCTGTGTTAGTGAGGATGGTACCGGAGATAGTATCTGTGGGGGCCTCAGTTTCCGGGATGATTTTCTTTTGCAGGAATATGCGCCTGTCCTGCTGATGCCAGCTGATATTTTTATTCTTTAAAACATTGGATAAGACGTCTTTCCAGGGCATTTGTTTAACGTGTATACCTACTTTCTGGGATACGTCGAGGATATCATTGTCGAATACGAAGTAGTAGCCTGTTTGTTTTTCTATTGTTTTTAAAATACCGGAAAGAGGGATGTGATTGCTGTTGATGGTAATAAGGATATTGTCTTTACCTGGCTGGGCGTTAACAGTTATTGTAAACAACAACAAGGATAATATGAGCAGGTTTCCATAAGAAGCGTTACAAACATATTTGACCATCCGTGAATTTTATAGAGTTGGCTTACTGCGCAGACGCCGGAACTAAATGTAAGTATTTTAATGCAGAATGCATAATGTGGGCAGGGCTTTTGGGGTGAACCTATCGAATTCTGAGGGATATACCTATTGCTTTTCTGTAAGATAGATTTTATCCCCGGTTACCTGGTAGGTAAGGCCGGATGTTTTACCCAAACCGTCCAGGAAGTCTGTGAGCGGCTTATCTCTTTCTATGATGCCTGTCAGCTTTTTAGCTGCCAGTGCGGAGTCTTTAAACAGGAGCTGTTTACCGTACCAGTGGAGGATAACAGCATCCAGGGTACCAAGGGATTCGTTATAGTAGTTATACTGTCCTTTACGCCAGGCCAGGGTAATATTTTCATCAAAAGAATGGATCTCACGCAGGTAACCTTTACGGTAGATAGCTTCGGTACCCGGTTGTAGCTGAACTTCCGGTTCCTCATCATCACTGGTGAGAATACTACCTTCTATGAGAGAGGTAACGATCAGACTATCTGAATAGGCGTTGATATTGAATGAGGTACCCAGTACTTTCACGGCTGTTGCGCCGGAATGTACAATAAAGGGTTTCTCTGCTTTCTGAGCGATCGTAAAATAACCCTCTCCTGAGAGGAATACTTCTCTTATTTTACCGGAGAAATTAAACGGAAAACGGAGACTGGAATAAGCGTTCAGATGTACAGCGGAGCCGTCAGCCAGTAATAATTTATAGTTTTTGCCGGTAGGAACCAGTAATGTACCCCACTCACCTTCTTTGTTTGTAAGAGCGGCTATTGAACTCATGTTCCCTTCACTGCCTGGCAGTGGAATGGTTTTACCATTATCAAGCAGTAACTGAATATCTCCTGATGAAGGGATTACAATCTTATTTTTAGCGATAGGTACAGGTTGTTTATTTGTACCTGCCAGGAAAAAGTATAGTAAAGAGGAAATGATAATCAATGTGGCGGCGGCGACCAGCCAGGTACGAAGGGCTGTTGGACGTTTAGAGAGTTCTACGGTAGTTCCTGTAGGAATTTCAGGTGTTTTATTTAGAGGTGTTTCATGCTCACCCACCGTCACAATCTTTGTAGCCGGGTGTTCATTATCCAGCAAAGACAGTACATTACTCCAGGCTATCTCATTATACACATCATCCATAAACTCCGGCCCAACCACGTCAGACGCTTCTTCCATTTCTTCCAGGCATCGTCTTATATTGTCATCCTCCCGCGCAGCCTGCTCAAGGTATAGCCTGTTTTCGTCGCTTATTTCGCCACTCAACTTCTCCAGTATCAACTGAAAGATATGTTCATCATTATACGCCATTAGGGATAGACAAAATATTACAATTATGTTGGACAATAGGTTTTTCCCGGGCGCTTATAGCTTGATATGGATACATAACGCTTCGAGGGTTACATTTAACACACGTCTGAAGGCATTAAAGCCCTTTTCCAGTATACGAAACAATTCCGGGATACGCTCATTATAGGATAACAAGGCGGTATTCATGTCGTTCTGCATTTGCATAGCGGGCAACATACCCTGCATCAGCAAAAAGCCATGATCTGTAGAATAGTGATTGCCTGAATCACTTTTCCTTACCAGGTTTACGCAACTATTATGAACTTTCCGGTAGAAATACCCTCCTACCGACTGTTCGATCTCAAGATACAGGCGTTCTTCCCATACTTCTACAAAGATCTTCTGCACCATTTGTTCTGCTTCTTCCATACTATTCAGCATCATACGGGCCTTCAAACACAGCGGCTTATAGTATTTCATGAAGAAATACTGGTAAGCTTTGATGTCTCCACCCTTTAACGCATTAAGCATAGCCGAATCATCCATATGCTGCATACAGTGTTTTTTGGGAAATATCTTTGTCAACAGTTGCTAACGTAAATATCCGCTTTCCGGCATCCTTAAAACGTTAACTACATGTTAACATGTATATACTACCCTTATTTTTCACTGACAATCTGTTCATTCAACAGTTCCAGTAACACGTCTACGTCTATTGGTTTTGACACATAAGCTGATGCACCCGCGGCCAGACACTTCTCCCGGTCTCCTACCATAGCCTGTGCCGTAACTGCCACAATATACACATCAGCAATGACCGGGGTATTCCTGATAATGCCAATCGCCTCATATCCATCCATTTCGGGCATCATCATATCCATTAATACAATGCCGATCCCCTCTCCTTCCTGCAACATCTGTAAACCCGTTACAGCATCAGCAGCGGTGAGACAATCAAATCCTTTTGATTTTAACACCAGTTTTAACGCGTAAATATTACGGTTATCGTCATCTATGATTAATATCTTTTTCCCCATTATTAAACCCTCGTATTATCATACAACCATACCCGCAATAAGGACACTAACTGGTCTATATCCACCGGTTTTGAAATGTAATCGGAAGCACCTGCCCTGATACATTTTTCCCTGTCGCCCAGCATCGTTTTTGCCGTTACTGCCAGAATAGGCAGGTTACGGAATTTTGATAACTGGCGGATCTGTTTAATAGTTTCATAACCGTCCATTTCAGGCATCATCATATCCATCAGCACAATATCCACTTTAGGATTATTTTCCAGCTGTAACATAGCTTCTTTACCATCCAGCGCAGAAAGAATGTTCATTTTATGCTGCTCCAGCGCTTTAGTAAGAGAGAATATGTTACGCACATCATCATCTGCAATCAATACTGTTTTATTCAGCAGTACTTCTTTCAATGCCCCCTGTTGTTTACGTAGTGGTTTCTCTCCTCCTTTCTCTTCTACCAGGTGCAGGAACAACGCTACCTCATCGAGCATACGCTGATAGGAATGTGCTGTTTTGATCACGATAGAATCCGCATACTGGCGGATACGGTTTTCTTCTGCACGGGACAGATTTTTACCCGTGAAAATGATGATAGGCAGATTTTCCAGACCCGGATTCCCTTTCACAGTTTCCAGTGTTTCATAAGCCTGTTCATCAGGTACTCCCATATCCAGGATCACACAGTTTACGTTCTCCTTTTTAAGGGCATTCACACTGCTGACAATACTCCCTGTGATCTCTGTATTTACATTGAAGTTTTCCAGGAAATAAGCCAGCGCCTGTGCATGTTTGGCATTTTCTTCCACGATAAGCACCTTCTTGGGATTGCGTGTGAGCGCATCTTCCAGGCGTTGGAAAACGAGCGGCATCTGTTCCAGCGCCAGTGGTTTATTGATAAAGTCTACCGCTCCTTTCTGCAAACTCTCCTTCCTGGCTTCCAGGGAAGAAACGATATGCACGGGTATATGCCTGGTAGCAGGATTCGATTTCAGCGCCTCCATTACCTTCCATCCATTCTGTACCGGCAGTACGATATCCAGCAGAATTGCCACCGGTTTGTAACGGTTGGCCATCTCTATACCATGATCTCCACGTACCGCTACAATACCTTTATATCCTCTTTTACGGGTAAAATCGAGCAGGATAGCCGCATAACTGGTATCATCCTCTACTATCAGGATCACCTTATCTTCCCCTGTTATATTGTTCCTGTCGTCCGGTATTTCTGCCGGTATTTCTTTAGCAGTAAAACGCAGTTCATCATTCTTAGCCTTCCTGGCTTCTATCCATACTTCTTCTGCCTGCTGCTGCGTAGCTACCTGGATAACAGCCGCTACCTCTGCCTGCGGACGCACCGGGATCGTCACGATGAACTCACTGCCATTCCCCGGCTCACTTTCCAGCCGGATCTCTCCACCCAGAAGTTTAGCCAGCTCCCGACTGATAGACAGTCCAAGACCCGTACCACCATATTTACGTCTGGTAGATCCGTCTGCCTGCTGGAATGCTTCAAAGATCACCTGTTGTTTATCTGCAGGAATACCGATACCGGTATCTCTTACGGCAAAACGAATGTAAGGCTGTCCGTTTTGTTCCAGGGAACTTACCTGTAAGATAACACTTCCTCTGGCCGTAAATTTAAGTGCATTGGAAAGCAGATTTTTAAGGATCTGTTCCAGACGCATCTTATCTGTTTCTATTAAAGCAGGTGCATCGGCCTGAATATTTACTCTGAGATCGAGGTTCTTTTCTCGGGCGATAGGTGCAAATAACGCTTCCATATCCGCACAAACTTCGTGTACAGGTACACCTGCCAGTTCCAGGTCCATCTTCCCGGATTCTATCTTGGAGAGATCAAGGATTTCATCTATCAGATTCAATAATCCCTTACCCGAACTCTGGATCACCTGTGCAGATTCTACCTGGTCCGGGATCAGGTTCTTCTCATTATTTTCTGAGAGCAGACGGCTTAATAACAGGATAGAGTTTAATGGGGTACGTAGTTCATGCGACATATTCGCCAAAAACTCCGATTTGTATTTGGTACTGATCTCCAGTTCTTCTGCTTTCTTTTGTATTTCAAGATTACGTTCTACAATCACCTGGTTCCTGTCTTCCAGCAAACGTGATCTTTCTTCCAGCTCCTGGTTGGCCTGTTGCAGTTCTTCCTGCTGTACACGTAACTCTTCTTCTGATGCCTGCAATTTAAAAGCCTGTGTTTCCAGCTCAGTATTGATATTTTCTAATTCGCCATGTTGTACCTGTAATTCTTCCGACTGTGCCTGTGTTTCTTCCAGTAATTCCTGTACACGGCGACGGTTTTCTGAGGTATTAATTGCTATCCCTACATTATGCGTAATCGCCTCCAGGAAAGTAAGGTCCCCGGGGGTATATTCAGTAAGGGATGCCAGCTCTATCACACCCTTTACATTCCCTTCATATATAACGGGAACGACTATAACAGACACCGGTTTTATTTCCCCGGCTGCATAACTGATGGAGATGTTTTCCGCTGCGATATCTTTCAGTAACATTGTTTTGGCACTCAATGCACATTGCCCTGCAAGCCCCTGCCCTAAAGGTATTTCAAGACGATTCCCCGTATTGCTGAATGCAAAACCACCACTCAGTTTTAAGATATGGTTCCCTTCATTGAGGTACAGTGCACCTACCTGACTATGGGTATATTCTGCCAGGAATTCTATGATATGAGCAGACATTACCTCTACCGTCTTCTCTCCCACCATCCTGTTATTCAACCCTGCAATACCTGCCTGTAACCATTCTTTTTCCGATAACAGATTAAATGAACGGTCCAGGGAAATAGCCATTTTATTCAGCGACAACGACAAACTACCCAGTCCATCACTTTCTTCATCATTTACCCGGATAGAATAATCACCGGCAGAGATCTTTTCTGCAATATTGCGGATGATATCTATACGGCGGGTGATATCACGGTCTTTTTCTTCCAGTGCCTCCTGTAGTTTGCTGCGTTCTTCAAAATCACGGTTCACCCGGGAGTAGAACACAGTAGTGATGAGCAGTGCCAGTAACGCTGCAATCACGATCAGCACAGGTGTATAACCCGAAATACTATTCAGCCGGGCAGTACGTTGCAGCAGCAGTGTACGCTCCCTTTCTTCCATCAACGTCACCAGCTTACGGGCGCTGTCCATTATCATCCGGCCACCCTGCAGACTGTCAAAACTAATGGGCTGTCCTGTACGACGGGAATCTATAGAATGCTGCAAATGTGCCTGCCGGCGATTGATCATGGCCCTCAGGTCTTTGAGAGAAGCCTGTTGAACAGGATTGTCCTGTGTTAAAAGTTGAAGATTATCAATAGTGGCCAATGAACTGTCAAAGGCACCTTTGTATGGATCGAGGAATGCTTCATCACCTGTCAGCAGATAGCCCCGCTGTCCTGTTTCAGCATCTTTCATCACCGATATGGCATTCTCCAGTTGCAAAATCACCTGGTTGGTATGATCCACCAAAAAAGCGGTTGCCATGAGGTTTTTGATACTAAAAAAGGAGGCTACTGAACTCACCACCAGTAAAAACAACGACAAACCAAACCCTATCAGCAGATTTCTCTTAAAAGTAGCTTTAACTTTCATCCATTCAATTGTTTAGTCGGCGTGTGCTTTAGAGATGTATATAAGTGAATGTGAACGTGAACATATCAGGTTTTTATTTTACAAACATCCTGTAAATATAAACCCCCTGCTTCATATTGCCAAGAGCAATGAGAAGCAGGGGGAATCAGTTTGATTTATTCTGATCAAAAAAATCAGAAGAGGTTTTGCAGGGCACCCAATTATTTCGCAGCAGCCAGATAAACCGCCAGGCGATTGATAGCCTCAGCTACAATCCCTATTTGCGTTTGCGCCTCTTTCCAGTTGCGCTGTTCAATTGCTTCTCTCACACCGGGAATCGTTTTCACACCATAACCCGTATAAAAGCCGGGGGCGTAAATAGTATGTTTATACCAGGAACGACGCGGTAATCCATCCTTAACGAGTAACTGCTGTTCAGCCTGATACAAAGCCTGGTTATTAACAGGCTGTTGCTGGGTAGCTTTATCGAGGGCAGACAAGGCATTTTGCAATGGAGAGAAATCAATGTAAGGCACTTCTTCTTCCAGGGCAGGCAGCTTCAGCTTTTCCTGTTTGTTTTCTGCCAGCGAATACTGTTGTGTAGTTAATAAGGTGTTATTGGTTTTGGTGCTCTCACGCATTTCTGCAGTGAGTGTCTGTAATTCATCTATATAAGTACTGATCGTCTTTTGCAGACTGCGATAATCAAAAGGTAAAGCGGGCGCATCTGCAAGGCGTAATACAGCCCTTCCAGCTGTTTGGGACAGTACGGCTCCATATACAAATCCGGGATCTTTAAACCGGGTATAATCATCATAAGAATCATAAATAGAATGATATTCTCCCCCTTCATCTTCTCCTCCAAAACCAAGATTCAATGAAGGGATTCCAAGATGTTGCAGGAAGGAAGAATAATCTGAACCGGAGCCTAACGCTTCCAGTTTCATGTCCTGCTGTTGCATGGCATCTTTTTTCCCTTTCGTACTGGTTGCGCTCACTGCACTCAATGCTCTTTTACGTTCAAACAGACTTGCATGTGTTTGCGGATCAATCACATCTTTCGCAATCTCTCCCATCATAGGTTCCAGGGCATGAGAGCCACCGGCGAAGAGGAAACCGCGTCCGTTGCTATCTGTATTTATATAAGCCACTGCTTTCTTCTGTAATTCATCGGCATGATCTTCTACCCATTCCGTAGAGCCTATCAACCCTGGTTCTTCCCCATCCCAGGCGCAATACACCAGTGTACGGGCGGGTTTGTAACCACCTTTCACCAGCTCACCGATTGCCTTTGCCTCTTCCAGTTCAGATGCCAGTCCGCTGATAGGATCATTAGCCCCATTCACCCATGCATCATGGTGATTCCCTCTGATGATCCATTGATCAGGGAACTGCGCTCCTTTGATTTCAGCGATCACATCGTAGGCAGGACGTAGTTGCCAGTCGAACGATACTTCCAGGTGTACCTTTCCTGTACCCGGACCAACATGATACGTTATAGCCAGACCACCTCTCCATGCAGCAGGAGCTACCGGGCCTGTAAGGGCTGCCAGTAAAGGCTGTGCATCGTGGTAACTGATAGGCAGCACCGGTATTTTTAAGAGGTTGGCAGCTTCGGACCTTTCCAGACGTTTGGCGTTCTGCGTAGCACCGGTACCGGGAGTAAGCGGATCTCCGGGATAGATGACCATATCCATGATAGAGCCACGTTGCACACCGTATTCATTTTTATAGGCGCCCTGCGGGTATACATCTCCCTGCACATAACCATCCTGAGCAGGATCAGAATAAATAATGCAACCAACAGCGCCATGTTCCTGGGCTACTTTAGGTTTGGTACCGCGCCAGGAATGTCCGTAGCGGGCAATCACGATTTTTCCTTTAACGTCTATCCCTGCACGTTCCAGCCATTCGTAATCTTCAGGCAGACCAAAGTTCACGTATACCAGTTCAGCAGTAACGTTGCCGTCTGCACTCCAGGCGTTATAGGTAGGCAGCTGGCCATCCTGGCCGGAAGTAGCATCTTCTTTTAAAGCAGGCTCCTTGAGTAAAGCCTTATAGGTAGTAGGACCAGTAAGTTCCAGTACCCTTGTTTTAGGGGTAGGGAACAGCACCTGGTAAGTAACCAGGTGTGTATCCCAACCATAACTTTTGAACTTTGCAAGTACGGATTCAGCCACAGCCTTACCACCGGAAGAGCCCAGGTGATGTGGTTTAGCCGACAGTTCACGGATGGTTTCTCCGATATGTGCACCACTGATCTGCTGATCAAAGCGGGTTTCCAGTTGTTGCTGGGTAACGGTAGCGTCACCTTTGAATCCGGCAATTGATTTTTGCTGCGCATTTGCGGCAGCACCACTAAAAAGTAACAGGCTGAGGATGTAACGTACTTGCATAAGTGTTTGTTTTTAAATTAGATAACCGGGTTGGCGGCATATTCCGTCCACAGCTCGTCCACGGTTTTTCCTGTCAGATCTTTCCAGATAGCAGGAGTATAAGTTCTGGTACGCATCGCAGCATCCAGTTTGTTTACCAGGTCTTTGCGTTTGTTCTTTTCTATCCATACCAGGAAACGGGCAGTAACACGGTATGCCTGTTTGTAGCTCTGTCCTTCTTTGAAGTCGGGCAGTGTCCAATGGGCTCCCGGATTGTCCACACCATATACAAAACGTACATAGTCCGCAATCCCTTCTGTTAACCATCCCGGGTCATAACCAGGGTAAGACTGCACTACGTGCATACCTTCATGGGTTACCACGTCTACGTCGTTCGGGTTCTTTTTGAACCATTCCGGGTTAAAGCGGATACGCGTGCCATAAGTAGCAGCAATACCGTCGTAAGTCGGGTCGATTTCAAAATACACAACTTTTACCGCGTTTTTGTTAAAACGTGCTACCTCTTTAGGGTAGATCTCGAAAAAGGTGTTAATGAGCCGGCGCCCTACTGTTGTGTCAAACGTAGCTGATTTGTTTTCATAAATCAGCGTAAAACCACCTTTTGTGATCGAATCCTTTTGCTGCGCTTTTGTGATTGCCGGCAGCAGGCAAACTGACAGGCATAGGCTTGCCATCATTCTTTTCAGACCTTGATTAGTGAGTACCATTGATGCGTGGGTGTTTGTTTTTAAAAAACAATTAAAATTCAGGTACAATATTAATAATTTACCTCATTAGAGAGTTAACCTTTCACAATGCTATCTTACCATTTAAGAACTAAATGAAGGGGTTGGGGTTTCCGGGATAGTTATCTTGTCGCAAAAGTGGAAAAAAATTTATGGCAGGATGACATATACAAATAAAGATATAATACGCCGGTTCGGAGATAATTATGGTCAATTCATCCCATTAAGGGTACCCCTATTAAACCCCGGGAGGTAAAGTTTATCTAATGAGAAAATCAAACTTTAATCGCATATTAATTATGATCTATTGCGAATTACGTATGTTTGCCCGCGAAATATTTTAGCCTGCATTACACGGGTTCATTCGTAATTTTCAATTGATCATTGTAATAGTTTAAATAGTATCTATGAAAAAAAGATTGTTACTGGCCGGAGTTTTATTAGTGTTCCTTGGATCTGCTGCGAGTGCGCAGGGTTTCCATTATGGATTGAAAGCGAGCTTAATGTTCTCTACTATCCAGGGCGATGGTCTGAAATCTTCTTATCCTCCTGGTTTCCAGGGTGGCGCGTTTGCTGAATGGGATTTTTCTAAAAAATGGGGTATTCAGCCGGAAATATTATTTACACAGGCTGGCACCAGGAAAACGGACGATTTTCAGTCCAGGTATTATGTAAGTGAAGGTAATACAAGCTCTTCCAGCAACAAAGCTAAACTCAGTTATGTAACCATTCCCCTCTTATTCCGTTACAGCCCTATCAAGGACCTGACGTTTAACCTGGGAGCACAGTACAGTTACCTGTTCTTTGCTAACGAGGATTTCCTGAAGTATAACAAGGATGCATTCAAAAAAACCGATATCGGAGCAGTTGCCGGTGTACAGGTGAATGTAGCGAATGTTAGATTCTTTGGCCGTTATGTATTGGGTCTAAACAATGTGAACGATATCACTACTCCACAGCATACCTGGAAATCTCAGCAGATCATCTTAGGTATAGGTGTTGCATTCAAATAGTCAATAACTCCGTCAGGAGTGATATATAATTAGTTACAAAAAAGGACTCCTTTCAGGAGTCCTTTTTTGCTGGATAACATATGCCTGTTTAAGACGGGAAAACAGGGTGTTATAAGCTATTGATATTCAATTCTCCCAGGGGTATAAGCCCTATATAAGCCCACTATAAGTCCACTATGACCTGTATACAAGCTCACCTTATTTAGAGTGGGCTTATATAGGGCTTAAAATCCTGTTATTCCGGGGATAATCTACTTTTAGCCTGCTTATAGATAGTTGTTATCTATGAAGCAGACGCTAAAAAGGCTCCTTACGGAGCCTTTAGTTTGTAGAAAATATGTTTAAACAGGTAAATCCTATTCTTTCATCATTCTGATAGTACCATACACAGGACCTGCACTATTATGCGGGGCTCCTTTCATGGTAATAGTTACCTGTTTCTTGTCCTTAGTCAGTTCTGCCGGAATAGGATATACCAATTCATAGAACTTACTCTCTTTATACTTATTCAGATCCTCTGTAGCGACTTTAACACCATCTACCAGTATATCAAACTTACGGTAGCGGTTATCCATCCCCCAGTAAGTACAAAGCAGGCTGTTGACAGCGGCAGGATCTGTTTTCATTGTGAAAGACAAATACCCGTCCTCTTCTGCTACTCTCCATTTACGGTTATGATCTTCTCCCGTATTGGTTTTATCTCCTGTAAAATTATGATCTCTTTCCGGCTGCATCTCTCCTACACGTAACATATCCACTGTACTGGCCTCTATCTGCTGCTGTCTTTTCTTGTCAGCTGCATATTTCTCCTGCTGGGCAGCCCAGCCTTCCGGACTGAATGCATCCCAGTAAACGCTATAATATTCTTTCTGTACAGCATTGAAAGGGATGAGTGTAATGTCGTTTGGCTGGCCAACCTGACTGGTATGAAATACCATCTGATTATCATCTTTCTTTATCCAGTTCGCTGCATTTTTATCTGCTGATACCAGCACCGGAATACCTTCGGGTTCTTTATCTCCCACTACGCCTGCCAGTATGGTAGGACCGTAGAAGAAAGCAATCCTTCCGGGGTTATCCGGCATCGCTTCGGAATAAATACTTTTAGGCAACGTAAAGGCCACCTTATCCCCGTTACTCCATTTACGGTTAATACTGATGTAGCCATCTGCTGCCGGTGTCAGGGGCTGTTCCTTCCCATTTACGGTCAGCAACATACCACTTTGTACCCAACGGGGTTTACGGATGCGTAAAGGGAAAGTAGCTGCCGTTTTTATATTTACAGTCAGCTCTACTTTATCTCCTTCTGCACTTTGTTCTATGATTGCATTCTTCTGATGCCATTGCAGGCGGGAAGGGATGAACAGGTTTACATACAAACTACCATCTGCTCCTTCAAAATAAATACTCTCTCCGTATTTCACATGATTCTCCATACCGGAACCTACACAACAGGTGAACGTATTAAACGAATCACTGAACTCCTTGCGTGTACCCATACGCAGTGGTACAAAGTAACACATCATACCATTCTGGTGGTTCTGGGAAGCCAGGATATGATTGTATAAAGCACGTTCGTAGAAGTCCATTAAATGTGCATCAGGATGTAATTCAAACAAATGCCGGGTGAGTTTCAGCATATTGTAGGTATTACAGGTTTCCATCGTATTCTCCGTCAGGTAGTCGTTCAGTTTGTCTGGTGCACCGAGATATTCATAGTTACTGTTCCCACCCGGAGCATAAGAATGATGTGCGGTAACCGTATTCCAGAAGAACCCTGCAATTACACTGTCTTTCTTTTTACCGGTGAGTTCGTAGCGGCGGATACAGCCGATAACTTTAGGTATCTGTGTGTTGGAGTGTTTACCGGGTAATACATCCAACTGTGCGGCCAGGGAATCCAGGATGCGGGCATCATGGAATTTATAAGAGAGATCGAGGTATTTTTTCTCTGCGGTGATCGCATACGTATTTACCAGCACTTCATTCATACCACCATATTCGCAGAGCAGCATTTTCTGCACCAGGGAATCCGGCAGATGATTGATAGTCTTGCTTGTCCAGTCGGCCATTTTCTTCTCTATCGCCAGCGCTTCTTTATTATCACAATACAGATAGGCATCCAGTAATCCGGCCATTATTTTATGTACCGTATACCAGGGCGACCATCCACCATTCAGATCAAATCCGCGGGAGCGGATCTTACCTGCTGCTACCTGAGACCATACGGAATCTTCTCCGGGAATAGCGCCAACATAGCCCGTTTTACGGCTTACCTGGCATTCACCCAACTCTTTTACAATGTAGTTGACCTTGTCCAGGAAACGTTTATCACCTGTAGCCGCATATTGCAGGGCGCAGGCAGATAAGTAATGCCCAAGGGTATGACCTGCCAGTCCGGATGACTCCCAGCCCCCGTAGCGGGCACCTTTGGCCTTCAGTCCTGAATGTTCGCGGAAGTCTGCCAGTAACCTGTCTGGCTCTATCAGCAGCAGATAACGGGAGTCCGCTTCCATCGCGGTTTTAAAAGGGCCATCAGCAATCGTTACATCCTGCGGGTTAAAGGTGTAAGCGTAGAGAGGCACCGTAGTGGCTACCTTCATCTTAGGGTTAACTCTGCCCGGGGCATAAGACTGCGAGAATAAGGGCGCGTGCGCAGCCAGTACAGCTGCGAAAAGCAATAGTTTTTTCATGTCGTTACAATTTGTAGAAGCGCCAGGTGGTTTTGAAATCTTTCGCAATAGGCTTATCCGTTAGTATAGACCGGATCATTTCCACCGGCAGCATGTTTTCATGTAATATTGCATCATGGTACTGCTGATAAGTCATCTTACCGCTATCCACCAGTTCTCTTTTTAATGCCATGAACTGTAAGCCACCAATCATATAAGCTACCTGGTACAGCGGGCTATAGCCACCTACAAAGGAACGGCGTACTTCACCGATCGCATTGGCACGCTCATGCCCTACCCTGTCTACCAGGAAGTCTATACACTGTTGCGGTGTCCATTTACCCAGGTGATAATTCAGTGAGAAGATGATACGTGCGCAGCGGTGCATCCTCCAGAATAACATACCGATGCGGTCTTCGGGCGACTGTGGGAATTTCTTATCCCATAACAGCATTTCCCAGTACAGCGCCCATCCTTCTATCCAGAAAGGTGTTTCGAAATGACGGTAAGTTTTGTAACGGTTGGTCATAAACTCCTGTAAGGCATGCCCTGCCAGCAGTTCATGGTGAACAGTCGCTCTGGAGAAGTGAGGATTATTTCCTCTCATGCTCATCAGCTTATCCGCTTCTTCCATATCATTGGTAGGATAGGAAATACTGAATTCCTCTCCACCGGTAAAGAATGGGTTCACCAGCTGTCTTTCCGGCGTCATCATAATCATACGCCAGGTTTCTTCTGCCAGTGGTGGCAGTGTTACCAGCTTATTCTCTTTAAGGAAACTCACCGATTCATTATACAGCTTCATCATGGCTTCCGGCTGATCTCCGGCAGGCACATAGCTGTTCTTCACTTTCTCCATCGCCTTGTGCCAGTCTTTTCCAAAGCCCATCTCCTCAGATGCTTTCAGCATTTCAGCATCACAGAAAGCAAATTCTTTATTGGCAATGTCTATCAGTTCTTCTGGTGAGTAAGGGATCATTTCCAGCTGTAACTGTCTGATCAGTTCATCACGACCAATAGGATGACCTACAATACCGCTACCATCATCCTTACTGCCTGGTGCGGTTTTGATTTTTTGTATCCATACTGCTTCATAACTTTTCAGTGCGCTGTCCAGTTGTTTATATGGAGCAGGTGCCCACCAGGTATATAAAGGATCATAGCCGTTGTAAAAAGTATGTACGCTGTGCAATGCTTCAGACAAGCCTTTTGCAATAGCAGCGCCTCTGCGTAAGAGATGAATATTCAGTTCACCCGTAGCAGTCAGTTGTTTTGATTTCTCCTGTAAAGACAACGCCATTTCGCGGAAGGTAGCCGCTAATGCCTGTGCATCCTGTTTCTCCCCTCTCCTTCTTTCTTTCTCTGAAAGATATATTTTATCTGATAAGGGAAACCAGGGAGCCAACTGATTATACTCTGTTGTTTCTTCATCCAGTACACGGAGTTGTTCCTGTAAATCTCTTCTTAGTAAGACATAGTCTACTCTTGCTCCGGCGTCTAATCCTTCGAAGTTTACTGCGGATAACTGTTGCAGATAATCTTTGTTGAATGTTTTTAAACGTTCTCTGCGTTCCGGAGAAACATCTATAGTATAAAACCTGTTCAGGCTTCCTTTATCGGCCTCGTAATGTATCAGCAGGTCTGTCATCTGCTGGGCGCTTGCCTGTCCTAAAATCATCATAAACAACAACTGTAAAAGCCTTCTTTTCATTGCAGGTATTTTTAGTCAAATCTTTCTACATGGAAAGGTTTGATATCCATTGACGGTTGTATTTTTTGCACGAGCTCACTTACCAGTTTGCCAGTACCGGCGCCTAAGCTGATTCCCAGCATAGAATGCCCTGTAGCAATCGTTACATTCGGGTAACGCTGCATATTACCGATATGCGGTAATCCATCGGCACTGCATGGACGGTAACCATACCATACATTCTCTGGTGCCGGCAAAGGAATATCGTAAGCCGGGAAATAACGTTTCACTGATTCGAGGATACCCTGCACCCGCTGCATACGTGGCGGGGTATTTACAGAAGTGATCTCCATAGTACCACCAAAGCGGATCTTGTTACCATTCATAGGAGAAATCGCTACGCGCGCTTCACTGAGGATAACAGAATGTCTTACTTTATAAGGAGAATTTTCCAGTGTAACAGAGTAACCACGTCCTCCCACCATAGGGATATTCAGTTGCAGCAATTTAGCCAGTTCCCCGCTCCATACACCACCAGCTACTACTACATGATCTGTATCTATTACCTGCGTATTTGTTTTTATCCCTTTGACTTTATTCCCTTCCGTCACAAAGCCAGTCACTTCCTGGCTGGTCTCAAATTTTACGCCCTGCGATTTTAAATACACCAGCAGGTTATTCATCAACTGATTTGGGTATAGCTGTGCATCACCAGGGAAATAGATAGCGCCTAATGCATTAATAGGGGTATCCGGCTCCATCTGTGCCAGCGTAGCTTTATCTATCAGCCGGGCATCTATTCCCAGTGCTTTCGACTCTTTGATAGTATCTTCTGCATGATGTGCATTAGCTTCTGTGTTGAACAGTTCCAGCATCCCCTGTGGATCATAGGAGAAATCCAGCACTTTGGTCCATTCCTCATAGAGTTGTTTACTCAGCAGGGAAATATCTCTCAATGGCACGGCGGAGCGTTCCACATGCGCTTTGGTAGCGCTTTTTACAAACTTCAATCCCCAGCTGATAAGGGAGCGGTTAAGGCTTGGCTGTACATAAAACGGACTTTTAGCATTGAGCATCCATTTAAGGCCCTGTTTAACAATACCGGGAGTAGCCAGCGGTACAAAATGACTGGGGCAGATATACCCTGCATTCCCGTAGGAACAGCCATCTTTCAGTTCAGACCTGTCTACTACTGTTACGTGATATCCTGCCTGCCAGAGGTAAAGGGCGCTGCTAAGGCCAATGATACCTCCTCCAATAATTACTACTTTCATATGTTCGTTTAAATCACCTGTAATCCGTATGCATAAGGATCGTCTTCGGGATCGATCGTAATTGTGTTATAACCGTATATCCTGGCCCATCCTTCTATACCCGGGCGGATCGCCGGTTGTCCGGTAACGCTGGTTTCTTCTTCAATGGTACCAATGAATTTTGAACCGATAATGCTTTCATGAATGAAGGCGTCCCCTTTTTTGAGTTTCCCTTTGGCATACCATTGCGCCATACGGGCAGAGGTACCTGTACCACAGGGAGAACGGTCTATCGCTTTATCGCCATAGAACACGGCGTTACGGGCGGTAGACGTAGGGTCCATCACGGCGCCCGTCCAGAGGACATGTGAGCAGCCGTTTATATGAGGATTGTCCGGGTGTACGAAAGTGTATTTTTCATTGATGCGTTTCCTGATCTCTCTGGCCCAGGTAATCAGCTGTGAGGCAGAGAAATGTTCCAGTCCGGGGAAGTTTTCCTGTACATCGATAATAGCATAATAGTTACCGCCGTAGGAAACGTCTAAAGTAAGCGGCCCCAGGTCCGGGCAGTCTATTACCAGGTCTGTAGCTGCCAGGTAAGCAGGTACGTTGGTGAGTTTCACGCTTTTCACCTTATTGCCTTCCTGTGTATAGTCGATGAGTACCAGTCCGGCAGGCGCTTCCATCCTTACCTTTCCCGGTATTTTAGGAGTGATCAGTCCTTCTTCTATGGCGATGGTGATGGTACCGATAGTACCATGACCGCACATCGGCAAACAGCCGCTGGTTTCAATAAATAACACGGCCACATCATTAGCCGGGTCGTGAGGCGGATACAGGATACTACCGCTCATCATATCATGGCCACGGGGTTCGAACATCAGTCCGGTCCGTATCCAGTCGTATTCTTTCAGGAAATGGTTCCTTTTCTCGCTCATGTTGGCACCCTGGAGTACCGGGCCACCGCCCGCCACTACTCTTACCGGATTACCGCAGGTGTGTGCATCTATACAAAAGAATGTCTTCTTCATTGAAATTGGTTGCTGTCTTCAAAAATACTTGTAAGGCCTGAATATAATAGTGCAGGTATTGATCAATGGTGTGCATAAATTAACATAAAAAAGTAATATTGTAGGGTAAACCCGGTTAAGTTATGAACAGTACTCAAAGATTTACGGATAGAGTGGAAGATTATGTACGCTACCGCCCTGGTTATCCGTCAAAAGAAATCATTGCCCACCTGCAGGAGAAAATTGGTTTTAATGACTCCTTTGTGATTGCTGATATAGGCTCCGGGACTGGCATTTCCACGGAATTATTCCTTCGCAACGGGAATAAAGTGTATGGGGTGGAGCCTAATGATGCCATGCGGCAGAAAGCGGAACAATTGTTAAAAAATTACCCTGGGTTTACCAGTGTGAACGGAACGGCGGAGAATACGCAGCTACCGGATAAGAGTGTGGATATGATAGTCGCCGGACAAGCATTTCACTGGTTCAATCCTCTGCTGGCAAAAGCGGAGTTTGAGCGTGTTGCTACCGGTTACATTGTGCTGATCTGGAATATCCGTGAGGTGAATACTCCCTTTGAAAAAGATTATGAAGTGTTATTGCAGGATTTTGGGACAGATTACCAGGAAGTAGGACATAGAGATATTGCTTCAGATGGTACACTACCGGTGTTTTTTGCACCTGCGGCCATGGAGAAAGCAGAGTTTGACAATAACCAGTTGCTGGATTATGAGGGCGTACAAGGCCGTTTGTTATCCTCTTCTTATATCCCTAAACCGGGTGCAGCGAATTATGAACCCATGTTGGAGAGGTTAAGAACTATTGTTGATAAACATGCAGAAAACGGGAAGGTTAATTTTGGGTATATTACTAAAGTTTATATGGGAAAAATAAGTAGTT
Source organism: Chitinophaga sp. YR573 (assembly GCF_900110995.1). Classification (GTDB taxonomy): domain Bacteria; phylum Bacteroidota; class Bacteroidia; order Chitinophagales; family Chitinophagaceae; genus Chitinophaga. The sequence continues at coordinate 736,756 of NZ_FOJF01000002.1, read as the reverse complement.
AAGTGTAAGCCGGCTACCTTAATAAGGCAGCCGGCTTTTTTCATCAGGCCCTTCTTCTCCTGACAAACCAGTCAAAAAGCATATCACTGGTAAATCCCTTAAATACTAATTCTCTTTCATCGGTATTCGTTTTTACCTTTGTTTCCAGATCAAAAGAATGAATAGCGATAGTGGCCGGCTGCCCCTTCACGTTAGATGGTCTGTAAGTAATATACCCGTACGCATCCAGCTCTTCTAAAGTCTCTTCATACATCTCCTTTGATTTTATCTTGCTTCTCTGCATCATCCTTTCACTGGATATTGCTACCTGTTGTCCGTTGCCGTAACAATACCACCAGGTGAAAAGTGCATAGTATAAGCTGATATGCTCTAAAAGAATACGGTTGTCTTTCCGCCACAGGCGGTTAACCTGCTCTAAATGGCTCATGAATTCCATGAATTGATAATTTAAAATGAAGAAATCGGGTTAAACAACATTGTAGTTATTGGGTTAACAATGTTGTTGTTTTTAACGGGAGCAAATATTTACCTTTTTTTTGGAAAAAAGGTTGTTCATTCTGTTCATTTCAAAAGTGGAAATTCAGAGTGTTCATTCCGTGTTTGTAGCAAAACATAAAAGGCTCCTACGGAGCCTTTTATGAAGGAGATAAATATTTTATCGACAGGAATCTCTACTCTTATTTCTTAGCAGTCATTAACATACCGGGATACACAATCCCCTCTGCCTGCTTCAATTCAATCCCTAATAATTTTGCTACCAGGGGAGCCACATCTTCCAAACCTATTTCAGGAAATACTGCACCGGTATTTAAACCGGCGCCCATTGCCACAAAACCGGTACGGATCTCTTTAAAATCCGGGAAATAACCATGTGCGCCTCCTTTGGCAGGTCTCAATACCGGCCCGTCAGCATTATTATTGAAAGAGATGCCCTGCACGCCTGTCAATGCCAGTGCCGCTTCAGGATCACTACCCATTTTATCCATCGTTGCCCTGTCTATTATACGGAACAGTTTCTGCTCGGAAAAGGGTAACTCACTCAGTATCTTCTTCACCTGTTGTAATGTTTTTTCATCCTTAGGATCTTTCAGGTGTAAAAACGCAGACCCTCCGGAAGAATGAAAAGCAGCTTTCCAGTTACCACGATCTGGTGTAACACCTATCAGACCCTGCCGGGCCAGCCATACATTCGGAGCAAGGCTGGAATGCGTATCCACAAATCCATGATCTCCGGTGATGATCAAAGCAGTACTGTCTTTGATACCTGCCTTTTGCAGGGCTTCTATGATACCGCCAATGGCTCTGTCGGCAGAAGCAACGGCACGTCTCACCCCTTCTCCTTCACGTCCTTCCATGTGTTCAAATTCATCTGTGCAGGGCAGGTGTACCGTTACCAGGTTTGGTTTGTATTTCATGATGAGATAAGCAGTCATTCTGCCCAGGTTCTCATTCATACTCAAAAAGTGCAGGTCCATATCATTGGCTTCCAGATGTCCGGTAGCATTTGCCTGTACTTCCTCGAATAATCCTTTTGGTGTGGCATCTTCAGAGGTAGCACCGCGACGGTCGCCCGGTGTTTTCTCCGACCATGTCTCCGGAATGTTATAATCAATCGTAGCTCCTACTGTTACCGGCCAGGAAACAGAAGCAGTTTTTAAACCTGCCTGGTGAGCTGCATCCCATAAGGTTTGCGCTTTGATATCTTTGTACTCTTTGAACCACCGGCCGGATAATCCTTTCATATCAAAAGGTGTATTATACACGATACCATGACGTGCAGGCATTACACCCGTGACCAATGTAGTATGGGATGGATAAGTAACAGTAGGGAAAATACCTCTTACGCCTTCTGCATAAATCCCTTTGTCCATCATCTGCTGCATATTCGGTGCAGGCCATGATTTATCCAGATAAAAATCTGGTCTGAATCCATCAACACTTACTACTACCACATACTTAGCTGTCTGTGCCTTCAGGCCGGCAGAAAGTAAAGTGATAAAAACTATAGCGAATATCTTTCTCATAATTTCTTAATTGATAAATGGGAAAATCTCTTTAGCCTGCTTATTAGCTACCAGCACTTTATTCATATCGTACTTCATGGTAACAATACCATTCGCTACATCATAAGTAAAGTCATCCATGCCACGGGCAAGCGGAATAAAAGAAGGGATCTGCGCTTTGATATCCGCATCCTCTACATTTTTATTATTCAGCTGCTCTGTCTGAGATACAGGAAACTTAATACCGAGGTCTGTCATACGACGGCCTTCTGCCATGAAAATCTCCTGACGCATGCGATACAGCAGGTATAACAGCTGATCCTGGGTAACAGCAGCATCCAGTTCGGCAGCCGTTACTTTCGTACCGGAAACCGTATAAGCACTGATGGTGCCAGCCTTTCTGTTCAGTACATAGTTACTGCGGGTACTGTCGGAAGCATCGAATTTTACATTCACGGCAGTCAGTGGGTAATCGGTACGATTCCCGCCGTTACGGGTTTCTTTGCTATCATCCAGTTGTACAACGGGACGCAGGGCAATCACCTGTGTGAGTAAGTCTTTTAATGTCTGACGGCCCGCATCCAGCGTATTGGCAGCTATCTGCGATTCTGCAATGATCAGGTAGGCCTCTTCTCCTTTTACAATGGTAACAGGCTTCTGGTCCGCACTGGCTAAACCTATATGGTAATACTTAGGGTCCAGGAAATCGAGCCGGGGCAATGGTGCAAATTCATTATTCGTTGAAGAGAACAGATATGTTTGCATATCATTGTTCACCCCATTTATACCATCATATTTTACCTGACGCAGTAATGTGTTTTTAGCCTTTGCAATGTCCGCATATTTAGCAGCATTAACTGCATCTCCTAAACTATAATAAGCGCGTGCTTTCAACAGGATATAAGCTGTTTGCTCATCATTGGTGGGGAGCAATGAAATAGCTTTATCCAGACTGGTAATAGCCAGATTGAGGTGTTCTGTTGGAGTGAGTACCACACCACCACTGCTGCCAGGTAAACCTACAAACAGTTCACCACTGAGGATATGTGCAAAAGCCAGACTAAAATATACTTCTGCGGAATCAGCCGCTTTAGTAGTGATATCTCCCGGTAGTACTTTGTTCAATCCATATTCAGCCATTTCACGCAGGCTCTGCACCTGTATTTGCAGGTTGTTTACATCCAGATCAAAATAATCTATCTGCGGAATATCAAATACTTTACTGCTTAAAGTACGGTTATTGTAATAATCATCGGATACCAGTTCGGTACTCACTACTACCTGGTTCATAGTAAGCGCCAGCTGGCGGCGTAAGCCGTTTACCCAACTGGAAGTAGCGCCGGAGTTACCCACGTATACATCGTCTGTTATATTCGGATTTAATACATTACAGGCACCGAGTAATACGGTGATGATGCTATATAAAAAGACTTTCTTCATTGTTTCAGCATTAGAAGTTAATTTTAAAAGAACCCAGCCATTGACGCGGAGAGGAATAAGTAGCATAAGAAATACCACCTGTAGTAGCACCTCCCTGTCCCTGTGCAGCACCACTGATAGTCGCTTCAGGATCGAAACTGGATGATACAAAGTTCAATGGGTTCACGGCCATGAAACCAATCGTCACAGACTTTACCTTATTATTTAACAATGCACCTTTCAGCGTATAGGAGCAACCGATAGTTCTTACTTTCAGGAAGTCGGTTTTCTCTGTAAACATATTGGTAAAGTTGAGCCAGTTGGTACGTTTGTTCTTATCAATTTCTGCCTGTGGAATACCTTCATTACCTGCTCCGTAGTTGAAACGGAACTGCCTGTCGAATGAATTGGCATATGCACCTTTCTGGTAATCACCATTGGCATACAGTTCGAAATTCTTATAGCGGAAGTTGAGACCGAAACTACCAAACAGGTCCGGAATAGTTTTACCAAGGTCCTGCTGGGCGGTAGTAGATGCCAGTGTACCATCAGCGCCAAACACACCTTTATTCCCTCTCAGGAAACCAATGGAATAACCTTCCTGTACAACGGTCTGGATAGTACGTGCACTAAACCCATTGATATTAAACGGCGCTACACCACCGGAACTCAGTACTTTATTGTACAGTGTATTAACAGATGCATTTACACGCAGGGTGATATTTTTTGTCTGCACAGGCACAACCACGAAGTTGAATTCATATCCGCGATTCAGGATCTTACCCACGTTATATAACTGTGATTGTGATTGTCCGCTGGAAGGAGTAGCAGGTACATAAAACAATGCGTTGTTAGTCGTAGAGTGATAATAACCTGCAGATAACAGGATACGGTCATGTAAGAAACCAAGATCGATAGCACCTTCAGCCGTCTGTGTTTTTTCAGGCTTCAGGTTTGGATTACCAGGTTGCCCAAAATAAGCTGCCTGTCCGCCCTGATATCCGCTGAAAGCAATGGTACGCTGATTAGCGAAAGCAGTAGGCAGGTTACCAGCTACACCAAAACCACCACGGATCTTAGTGGAAGAAAGTACGTTAGCCACTGCATCAAACCAGGGTTCCGCACTGGGTACATAAGAGATCCCCACTTTAGGATAATACTGGACGCCGATATTTTTACCAAAGGCAGGATTACCATCACCTCTGAGACCCATATCCAGGAACAGTTTGTTTTTGAACCCGATATTTTCCTGTAAGTACATCCCGTAGTTCACTACCTGTAAATAATATTCATCGCTGGTTTTAGTAGCGGCGTTAGAGATGATACGTGATCCATCCCTGATATTACTACCCACGTATAAGATCTGCTGATCTTCATTACGGAATAGTTGTCCGCCAGCAGTAGTTACAAAAGAGAAATCGCCTGCCTTTGCTTCATACTGACCATTCAGTTCCAGTGTAATACCCAGGTATTTACGGTCGGCATTAGACACACTACCCTGATCGGTTACAGTAGTATTGGTAGTAAAGGAGAGATATTGATTAGTGGTGATCACCTGGTTCTTCTGCACACGGTAATCAATACCACCGGTAGCCTTGAATACAAGGTTCTTCATTGGAGTGTATTTAAACACCTGTGAAGTCTGGAACCTGTTTACAGCAATGCTGTTATCCTGTAATCGTTCTGCCTGTGATACATAGGCTTTCATCTTCGCGTAAGAAGCATCTGACAAAGTATCTATAATCGGACTGAACTTAGGGCCTGTAATAGAAGAAGCGCCACTTTCCGCAAACCATAAACCTGTGTATCCACCCTGGTTACCATTGCGGTTACGTTTGTAGTTATTGTTTACATAAGTGAAAGAGCTTTCGTATACAACCTTTTTACCTAAACCAGCACGGAAGCCGCTGCTGAAATCGATACGACGGTTGCTGTTCTGGTTAAAGATCTGTACACCCTTACTGTTACTATAATTCCCGGAGAAACTATATCCGAAGTTATCTTTTCCTCCATTCAGTGCCAGGTGTTGTTTCTGGTAGAAACCATTCTGGAATAACAGGTCTTTAGTACGTTTAAAGTGCAGGAAGTCTGCTGTAGGAGTCTCCACCCCCATCTGTGTTTCTACAGTGATATCTGTTCTGTCGGCACCGCTTTTTTTAGTAAAGATCTGGATCACCCCATTAGCCGCATCAGAACCGTACATGGTAGTAGCAGCACCACCATTGATGTATTCTATCTTCTCAATATTATCCATTGGAATATCTGCTATCGCACTTACAGCAGCACCCTGTGTACTACCACCACCCAGTTTGGAAGCGGTGTTCAGGTTATCCATTCTTACACCATCTACATAAATAATAGGTGTAGAGTTGACGAAAGCGGAGTTAACCCCTCTGGCGCGGATGATGGAAGTAGCTCCTGCCTGACCACCAGTAAGACGTATCTGCGCATTGGGCAGTTTACCCTGTAACATCTGGTCCAGCCTGCCTGAAGGTGCCTGGTCCAGTTCTTTGGTACCGATGCTCACTACATTGGATGATAACCTTCTTTTGCTGATGTCCAGTCCCTGCCCTGTTACCACTACTTCATCCAGCCCCATACGGTCTACCACCAGTGCTATATTCAGTGCAGTTGTGTTTTTATTAACAGGAATTTCCTGTCTTTTATATCCCAGGAAATATACTACCAGTATACCTTCTTCCCTATCCTGCGGAAGGCGTAATGAGAACTTACCCTCTACATTTGTAGCAGTACCGGAAGAAGTCCCTTTGATGCTGATGCTTACACCTGGTAAGGCTTCTCCGGTGGTTTTATCAGTCACTTTACCGGTGAGGATCACTGGTTGCTGTAGTTTATTGATGAGGATATATTTCTCATTTACCTGGCTGATCATCACCGGATAGGCCGACAACAATTCATTGAGTACCCTGGCCACCGATTTATTATCAGCAGAATAACTGATCCTGTTACTATCGGGGATATTATCCCGGTTGTAGCCGATAATAAAGGAGGATTGCTGCTCAACGAGGTTCAGTACCTCTTTGAGGGGTCTGTCTTTGATGTGCAGACTCACTTTGACTTCATTCATCGATTGTCCCGAGCCGCTGGCGGCAAAAGACAAAACGGAAGAAAATAGCAGAAAGAAGCTGGTAATTCTCATTTTTAAAGAAAAAAGCTTTTTAAACAGGTTGTAGTAACCTGAGAAAATTTTGTGCATCTTTGACATGTTTTTAATGTAAGTTGAAAACGCTGCACACTAACAAGTGTGCAAACCAGCCGGAAGTGCCGCAAACACTTCTGGCTTTTTAATTTTTACTGTGAATGATTACTTCTTTGTTATGTATTGCATAGGTAATACCTGTTAATCCTGATAATACTTTTAACACTTTTTCCAGTGGCTGTTGCGAGAAGCTGATCTTATAATGACCCCTGTTTTTTCCTGTAACAGTTACCTGGATATTATACTGGCGTTGCAGTTCTTCTCCTATTTCAGACAGTGTACTGTTATTGAAATAAAAGATATTCTTACGCCAGGCTCCTGTCATATCTCCCGGGATATTACTGATGGTTGTTTCTTTTGTACTGAAATTGTAGGCCAGGCAACGGCTGGCGGTAAGGGAATCTGATAATACCTGTTGTGATTGTACTACTTTTACCTTTCCTGTGGCTACTGTTATCTGCCATTCTTTTTGTTCTTTATAAGCCCTTATATTAAAAGAAGTACCTAATACAGTCGTATTTAAAGTACCACTACTGACGATGAAAGGATGCGCCGGATCAGGTGTTATCTCAAAAAATGCTTCTCCTGATAATTGTACACGCCTGTCTTTCACACCATAATCCCCCGGAATTGTTATCTGTGTTAATGCATTTAAATGAATCACAGAACCATCAGAAAGGGTGATTACTTTGCGGGTACCCGCTGCTGTATTTACCAGTTTAGCAACTGCTGTAATCTTTACAGGCCTGGGTTTAAAGAACAAAGCGCTTCCCGTAACAAGAACTACAACGGCAGCAGCCACCTTCCACCATCTTTTATCAGATTTCTGAGGAAGATGTTCCATAATACCGGACACAATCTCTTTACGCAGTTGTTCTTTTTCTACCCGTTCATGTGGTATTACATCTTCTCTGAAGGAAGCATACCATTTCTCAACCAGTTCAACTTCTGCCGGTGTAGCAGTGCCATTAATATATTTGTTTAAGATAGCCTTCAGGTCCATACGCACTATATATCCCTGCAGCGGGATAGAAGTACCGATAAAGTATGTTAAGGAATTATGAACACTACAACGACCAGGAAACCTGCTTCATTTATATGTGTACGCAGGTAGCGTAATGTGATGGAGATATTATTCTTAACAGTTTGTTCTGACAGAGATAACCTGATGGCTATTTCCCTGTTACTGAGATGCTGGTAGCGGCTAAGGCGGTAAGGGAGCTGTAATCTTTCAGGCATGCTGTCCAGCGCTTTGATCACCTGCTGTTCGATTTCTTTCAATTCCAGTTGTTCATGGGCAGAAGCGGAGACTAACTCCTGTAACAGTTCTTCATTATAGATAATAGTATGAGGTTTACTGAAATGATCTATGACGGAATAACGGGCAGCCTGAAAGAGATAAGCACCCATTCCTTTATCATCTACTGTAATAGTTTCCCTGTTCTTCCATACAGTGATAAAGATCTCCTGCAAAATATCTTTGGTATCTTCTTCATGACGCAGTCGGGTATGCACATGCCGGTATAGATCTTCCCAGTATCTGTTTACCAATGCAGTAAATGCGTGATTGTTTCCTCCCTTTATCAGCTCCATCAGCCGGTTGTCTGCAAGCTTGTCCATTATGGTACAAACATACTCTCCTGATGTAAACTCAATATTAACAATCAGTCAATAACAGAATGATATCATGCTGAGTTAATATAGTATTAAAGGAGGCTGATCAGGTTTGATCAGCCTCCTTCTTTTTATTTAGTGATAATCACCTTCTTCGTAAATGTTTTATTCTTCCCTGTAACTTTCAATATAAATACGCCCGGTTTAAATCCATCGGTATCTATTGTTACATTACTTACAGACGTTACATTCTTTCTCAACACTTCCTTCCCTTCACTGTCATAAAGTGATAATAGTATTCCTTCACCAGCGGGCAGACTTACATTAAATGAACCCACAGCAGGATTAGGATATACCGTCATGTCATTTACCACAGCTTCTTCATGCGCAACAGCCAATGCAGCAGTTGTACAGGCTACACTACCCGTGAAGGCCATCTGCGTATCTGTGAACTGAGTATAAGTGCTGTTGACATCCACATTGGACGCATCGGTAGCTGTTTTACCATCACATTCTGTACGACCATTATTCGTATGAGGCACCTGTAAATAAGTACCATTCGTACTGCAACTGCCTAACTCCGCATCACCACCTACTACTACACTATTACCGAAAGTTACACCCCATTCCATCGCATCTCCTTTGAGAATCGCATTACCGGATAATGTGCAATAACTTAATACCGCATTGTCCAGCACCTGCGCTGCTCCTGAGTAAGAACCATACCATACACTTGCATTTCCTTTAATTACCACCGTTCCCTGTACAGTAGCATTCTCTACCCAGGCAGTACCTTCTATGCGTGCAGTACCTGAGATATTAGATGTACCCAGTACAATCGCATTAGGGCCAACATAAGCAGTAGAAGCTACGGTTGCTGTATTCGCTACCCAGCCACCACCATTGGAATGTGCATGACCGTTAGTTTTATAAGCAGACCGGTAAGTACTCTGGTATCCTTCCGGTACTGCATTGGCAATACGGATTTCATAAGGATATCTTTTGATCTTAGGCCATCCCGGCTCCCATACATAAGAAGTATGCGTAGTAGGCGCTCCCATCACCACCAGGTACAACTTCGTTTCGTTGGTGTTCATCTGAAAACTGATCTGCCCTTCATTAGCGCTATTCAAAGCACCATAACGGGATACCGTACCATCTGCATTCTCGGCCACAAAGCCATAACGCCAGCCGGCAGTAGCATTCACTTCCGTATGCCCTTTGAATTTAACAGTGACGTTACGGGAGCTGCAGGTGGTGTACAAAGGAATAATGTTGTAGCCATAGTCCTGCGGAGCGAAAGCATCCGGTACTACATACCTTCCCGTAGTAGCACTGATCTGTTGCAGTACCGTATGCATACGCCATACATAATGTGGCTCCTGTGTTTTCAGACGATCCCTTTCTGCCCGCATAATACCACCGAACCCATTGATAGCATAATCGTAGGTGGGTTCCCGTTTGGCGTATTCATAAGCGAAATCGTTGAGCTGGGATTGAGTCCAGCCTTTCAGGCGGCGGTAAGTGATCAACGGGTGTTCATTGGCCAGGGACTCCTTCCAGAGGCGGTTTACCATACCGATACCGTCCAGCTGCTGGATAGTGTAGAGCAGTTTGAAAGTGCCATAGTGGTGACGGGTGGAACTCCAGTGGAACATTTCCGTACCGAACCAGCGGGGCAGGTCATCTCCGGCAAAGCGGGGATACATCTGCGTACGCATATAGTTGGCATGTGCTTCCCAGAAGAATCCGGAAGGCTCGTAGTTGATATAACCACCGCCTACAGTGTTTTCCTGGATGGAGATCATACCCTGTAAGGAGTGTGTTAACTCATGACTGAGCACTCCCCCGTCTCTTGTTGAATTGGGATGTACCCACATGGCGCCGATCGTATTGCCGTAGGTGCCACCAAAGGCCCATCCGGAAGGCCCGTTTGTACCCCAGGTATCATTCATCACAATAATGATCTTATACTTACCCAGGTTCTTGGTGGAAGTATCAGAACAGAATTTTATCTCCTTAATGTATTTGGTGTAGATCTTTTCCAGGGTATCACAAATCGACTGCGGGTTAAATGCCAGGTTGGGATCTGAATAGGTTGCGGGGTTCGTACCTACTACATTTCCCCAGAAGACAATGAAGTTGGCCGACTGGTAAGATTTGCTGTAAGACCAGGTGTTTAAAGGGGCCGTGGAAAATTCTGCCGGAATGTAAACTGTCTTTTGCGCGGCAACGCTGCCCGTTATTAACAGGCATAACAATAGCTGTAAACATGTTTTCATGAATGTGCTTTTTTAAGGTTTATTTTGAGATATCAGAATACAGGGTCGGGTTTCACTTATTCTAAAATTAGGGGAATAGTATGCGCAACGAGTGACAGATATTGACGGGTTTGGACTGTATTTTAACCTACCTTAAAATATTAAAATATAATAGATGTATATAATTTGATGTAGGTTTGTGGTATTTTAACACGATTTCTATCAGAAATCTTTACTTTATCCCATTAAAACATTAAATTGTCCATGTTGCTAAAATCATTCCCTAATTCATTCAAAAAAGAAGCTTATGGACAGGCTTAAATTATTAGATCAGTATAACAGTGCGGCCGATATTTGGGATGAAATGTACGACAAGCAACAGATCAGGGACCATTACAGCAAAGTATTTTCTTCGCTGGAACAGTTTGATGTATCTGCCCTTCAGCAAAAAGACCGCCTTGCAGGAGAGTTGTTCATGAACCAGGGTATCACCTTCACTGTGTACAGCGATGATGCCGGTATTGAACGCATCTTCCCTTTCGACATTATCCCCCGTATTATTACCGGCAAAGAATGGGAACATATTGAACTGGGCATCAAGCAACGCCTGAAGGCCCTTAACATGTTCCTGAAGGATATCTATAATGATCAGCAGATATTGAAAGATAAGGTGGTCCCTGCGTCTCTGGTGGCTTCCTGTCCCCACTATACCAGGGAGGTATTTGGCATTAAAGTACCACACGATATTTATGTACATATCTCCGGTATTGACCTCATCCGCGGGGAAGACGGGCTGTTTTATGTACTGGAAGATAACCTGCGTACCCCTTCGGGCGTAAGTTATATGCTGGAAAACCGCGAGGTGACCAAACGCATTTTCCCGGAACTGCTGGCCGCCAATCACGTGAGAAGGGTCAGCAACTATCCCCTGCTGTTGCATGAGATCTTATTGCAGATGGCGCCTACTCAGTTGTCCAACCCTACCGTGGTGTTACTGACCCCGGGTATTTATAACTCCGCTTATTATGAACATACTTTCCTGGCACGTCAGATGGGTATTACCCTGGTAGAAGGACGCGACCTGGTAGTGGACCATCATAAAGTATATATGAAAACAACGGACGGACTGGAACAGGTGCATGTGATTTACCGTCGTATCGATGATGAGTTCCTGGACCCTTTGTTGTTCCGCCCGGATAGCGCTTTGGGTGTACCCGGACTAATGAACGCTTACCGTAAAGGGAATGTAGCGATCATCAATGCCATGGGTAACGGGGTGGCAGATGACAAGGCAGTATATGCCTATGTCCCTGCAATGATCAAATATTACCTGAATGAAGAACCTATTCTTCCCAACGTACCCACGTACGAGTTACACGATGCTTCTGTAAGAAAATACGTGTTTGATAATATTGAGAAGATGGTGATAAAACAAACGAATCAGTCGGGCGGATACGGAATGATCATGGGTAATAAAGTAAATGCGGAAGACTGGGAGAAAGCGAAAGTAGCGATTGAAGCAGATCCCCGCAGTTTCATTGCCCAGCCTATCATTAAATTATCTACCGTACCTTGTTTTATAGATGGCACCTTCCAGGCAAGACATGTGGACCTTCGCCCTTATGCCCTTTGCGGGCCGCAGGGTGTGCAGATCGTACCGGGTGGGCTCACCCGTGTGGCACTGCGCAAGGATTCTCTTATTGTTAATTCTTCACAGGGTGGTGGCAGCAAAGACACCTGGGTAATAGATTGATCAACCAAATGAATTTTTCATGCTAAGTAGGATTGCTGATTCACTTTTCTGGCTGGCCCGGTATATGGAACGGGCAGAAGGATTACTAAGAGTAACTTCCACACATTATATTCTTTCTCTTGATAAAGACGTTAACGGTCCGCTGACATGGAAACCGGTACTGGAAACTTTTACCAGTTGCACGGATGCCGAGATGGACGCGATAGCTCTTAATACCGGCGATGCACTTAAAAAACTGCTTACCGATAATACGAATCATAACTCGCTGAAGGTGATCATCACCAAGGCCAGGGAAAATGCGCGTGGTATACAGGATTATATTACCAAAGAAGTATGGGAAGAGGTGAATTCATTTTATCACCTTATTCATCAGCCTTCATTGGATAAACGCCTGTCTAACTATGAAGCGGCGGATATACTCGATTTATTTACCCGTCACAGCGTACTCTACACCGGCATTACCGATATCACCATGGCGCGTGGTATTGGCTGGGGTTTCATGAACCTTGGCAAATACATAGAGCGTTGTCTGGAGACGATCGTACTCACTAACAAACAGTATCAGCGTATTAACTACAGGATGGATGAAATAAAAGACATCATGTTATGGCGTCATTTACTGATGTCCTTATCTGGTTATGAGCTGCACTTAAAGACGTACCGCTCTTCTTTATATAATCATGATGTACTGCACCAGGTATCCTTTAATGAGGATTTCCCTCATTCTGTGGTATATTCACTGGGCCGTATAGACCGCCATTTACAGGATGTGACACGTAAGAACTCCTCTGAAGATATGGCGGCGCTGATGCGTTGTTTTGGCCGTTTATTCAGCAAGGTAAAGAACACAGACCTGGATGTATTGAATAATGATAATCTGCAGCAGTACCTGGAAGATCTCCGGAATGATCTGCTGTATTTTACCACTTTATTAAGTCAGAAATTTTTCTCTTACGCATAAGCAGTTTCCATATGCCCATTTTCAGAATACATCATATTACCAAATACGAGTACGACAGACCGGTAAAGGAAAGCGTAAATGCGATCAAAATATATCCTTATCAGTGTCCTGAACAGGAAATCCTGCAACATGATCTGTTGATTACAGGTCATCCCGATGTGCAGACTTTTACTGATTACTGGGGTAATAAAACGGGGGATTTTAATATTCTTTCTCCGCATAAAGCACTGACGATAGAAAGTAAACTACTGGTGCGTACGATTGCTCCTACCCAGTTGCAGATCAACTTTCACACCGGGTTTGAAGAGTTGAAACAAGAGATGGACAGTCAGCTGAAAATGCTGGAACTGGCCAGGCCGGATATGATCAATACACAGGGCGCGGTAGATAATATACTAACCATTATTTCTCAGCCAGGAAAAAGTATTGCAGCTGTTACGGAACATTGCAGTGAATATATCTTTAAGCATTTTAAATACATTAAGGGGATTACGAACATAGAGACAACGGTAGATGAGATCCTGTTACACCGCGCAGGTGTATGCCAGGATTTTGCACACCTGATGCTGCATATTCTGCGTTCCTGCCATATCCCCTGCCGTTATGTGAGCGGGTATATTTGTCCGAATAAGGATGGTATGCGCGGAGAAGGTGCGACGCATGCGTGGGTGGAAGTGTATATTCCCGGTTATGGCTGGGCAGGCATCGACCCTACCAATAATGTGTGGGTGACTAACAAACATGTGAAGTTGTCTGTAGGCAGGCATTTCAGGGATTGCAGTCCGGTGAAAGGTTCGTTTAAAGGGCCTGCAAGGCAGACGTTATCTGTGTTTGTAGCGGTAGCTTATGAGGATGGAAATACGTTTGAGGAGTTGAATAATGTGCATCTGCATAAAGAGAGTGCGGATGATACGCCGGATGTGGAAGATGGAACTTTTGCAGGACAACAGTAAGCAGATATTAAATAGAATATAAAAAAGATGCGCTGGTTATCAGCGCATCTTTTTTATATCTTCTCATTTATTTCTTCTCTCCCCAAACAAAATAATATACAGGTATCCCCAATAACACGATACCTAATCCAGGCCATGTATATAAAGGTTTGTATACTAATAATGCCAGGCAGATAACGATAGCAGCAATGATGTATAATAAAGGTAAAAAAGGATAACCGAATGCCTTGTAAGGGCGAGGTAAATCAGGACGTGTGCGTCTTAACCTGAAGATACCGGCAATAGTGAGGACATAGAATATCAGTACTACAAAGATCACATAATCCAGCAACTGGTTATACTTACCGCTAAGGCATAATATAGAAGCCCAGATACACTGAATCCATAAGGCTTTGCCGGGAACATCGTTCTTATTTAACTCACCTAATTTTTTAAAGAACAGACCATCCTGTGCCATAGTATAACATACCCTTGCACCAGATAAAATCAGTCCGTTATTGCATCCGAAAGTAGAGACCATTAATAACCCTGCAATGATATAAGTACCATTAGGGCCGAAGATGCGGATAGCAGCAGCTACTCCTACCCTGTCGTTCTCAGCGAAGGCGATACCATTCATCGGTAGGATACTGATGTACACTAAATTAGTAGCCACATAAATCACTGTAACCAGTAAAGTACCCAGGAACAAACTACGACCGATATTACGTTCCGGGTTCTTGATCTCACCCGCGATGAAGGTGACGTTATTCCAGGAATCACTGCTAAACAAACTGCCCACCATACTTCCGGCGATAGCCCCTAATACAGACAATCCGGCGTATGGCACCAGGTCTGTAGGGCTCATCTTTTGCAGTCTAAATCCTGTTTGCCAGTTGGCATCCCAGATAGATTTATCAGCAGCGAATAAACCGAATACGATCAATGCTAATAAGGCAGCGATCTTTGCTAAGGTGAAGCAGGTTTGGATCAGCTTTCCTTCTTTTACACCTAATGTATTGATGAAGGTGAGTAATACAATGAGTAAGATAGACGTGACCTGTGCAGCGGAAATCTGTATCAGGCCAAGGTCCAGTAAGATATTCTTCTCACTTAATACAGGGAAGAGATAGGAGGAGAATTTAGCGAAAGCAACCCCTACCGCAGCGATAGAACCCGCCTGAATAACGGTGAAGAAGCTCCAGCCGAATAAGAATCCTGTGAGGCGGTTGAACGCTTCTTTCAGGTAAACGTATTGTCCGCCGGCGTGAGGGAACATCCCGCTCAATTCGCCGTAGCTGAGTGCAGCCGTGAGAGTGAGTACCCCTGTGATGATCCAGATCAGGACTAACCAACCCGCAGAACCCACGTTACGTGTGATGTCTGCACTTACGAGGAAGATGCCTGATCCTATCATTGAGCCGGCGACGATCATCGTTGCGTCCAGCAATCCGAATGAGCGCCGGAAAGATTTTGGTTGGTCTGACATAAGTTATGTGGGCTTAATTATCTGTTGAGTTAGATAAGATACTTATCTAACTCAACAAAAAAGTTTTTCATTGTGCTGTAGTGACTCAGTTGAAGGTTTTTGCAGGGCGAAGCCCTGCACCCATATTACTTAGTCAGCTGATTATCCACTGTTCTCCATATCCCCTGCGGATTATCCTTCTTCAGTGCATCCGGTAACAGGTGATCGGGGAAGTTCTGAAAGCATACCGGGCGTACCCAGCGTTTAATAGCGCTGGTGCCTACAGAAGTAAAGCGCTGGTCTGATGTTGCCGGGAAAGGCCCGCCATGCACCATTGCAGCGCATACTTCCACTCCGGTAGGTGGTTGGTTTAAAATAATACGGCCTGCCAGTGTAGCTTGCAGGGCTATAATATCCTGCCATTGTGTGGTATCTGTTTCAGTACCTACAACAGTAGTAGTCAGTTGTCCTTTCAGGCTTTTTAATACCGCAATCAGCTCTGCTTTATCCTTACAGGTAACTACCAGGGAATAAGGCCCGAAAAGCTCCTCTTTCAAAGAGTGATTTTTCAGGAACTCGGCGCCGGTAACACGTCCCAGTGCCGGCCATGCTTCATCCGCTGCCGGGGCAGCTGTTTCACTCACTAATGTTACCTGAGCCAGCATATCAGCACGTCCTTTCACATAAGCCTGCTGAATACCGCTGTGTAACATCTTCTGTGGTGTGCTGGCTGCAATTGCAGTGCCCAGCAGTTGCAGGAAGTTTTCCAGCGCTTCACTCTGGATAGCGATGAGCAATCCGGGATTGGTACAGAACTGTCCTATTCCCAGTGTAATAGAAGCAGCAAATGTTTGTGCTAACTGAGGAGCCTGGGTTTGCAGGGCATCCGGGAAGAATACCACCGGGTTAATGCTGCTCATCTCTGCAAATACAGGGATGGGAGATTCCCTTTCAGTTGCATAGCCCATCAGCGCCTTACCACCCTGTAAAGAGCCGGTAAAGCCTACACCGGTAGTAAGCGGATGTAACACCAGATCTTTGCCTAATGCCACATCAGCCACATGCTGTACGGTATGTTCCGGCATGCCGGCAGCAGCGATGGCCTTTTGCATAGCGGTAAACACCAGTAAAGAGGTACGTGGGTGTGCCGGATGACCTTTGATAACAACGGTAGCACCGGCAGCAAGAACGCTGGCCGTATCTCCCCCTGCGGTTGAAAAGGCAAAGGGGAAGTTACTGGCGCCGAAAACAACCACTGGCCCAACAGGCAGCAGCATGCGGCGGATGTCTGGCCGGGGTGGTGTGTTATCTGGTCTGGCAGTATCTATCACAGCATCTACCCAACTCCCTTCTTTTATCAGTTCTGCGAACAGTTTTAACTGATTGGTGGTACGGGTAATCTCTCCGTTCAGACGGGCAGCAGGTAAGTTGGTTTCTTTTCCTGCTGTCTCTACTAAAATCTCTCTTTGCTTTTCTATCTCTGCTGCAATTGTTTCCAGGAAAGTTGCTCTTTCAGCGGGTTTAACCTGTTTGTACGTATCAAATGCCTGTGCAGATTGCTGCATAATTGTATCTATCTGCATGTAACTTATTTTATAATGAGAGGTAATCCGGAAGAGCAGGTCTGTTAGCGATAGAGGTATTTATCACCTTTAAGATCCTTTCTCTTTCTTCTCCTACTAAAGCTAAACGCGGAGCTCTTACCAGTTCACTACCTAAGCCGGCCTGTTGTTCTGCCAGTTTAATGTACTGTACCAGTTTAGCGTGAAGGTCCAGTTCTAATAACGGCAGGAACCAGCGATAAATTTTCAGGGCTTCTGCTATTTTACCCGCTTTTACCAGGCGGTAAATAGCCACTGTTTCAGCAGGGAAAGCACATACCAGTCCGCCTACCCAACCTACAGCGCCTAAAATTAATTCTTCCATAGCTAAGGTATCCACCCCACAAAGGATTTTATACCTGTCGCCAAAACGGTTGATCATGCGTGTAACATTCGATACATCTCTTGTAGATTCTTTTACGGCCTGGATATTAGCAAATTCCTGCAGCTGGTCGAATATCTCCAGGGTTACTTCAATTTTATAATCAACAGGATTATTATAAATCATGATGGGAAGATCTGTAGACGTAGCCACTGCTTTAAAGTACGCAATGGTTTCGCGTTCATCACTCTTATAACGCATAGGAGGTAATAACATCAGCCCTTTTGCACCCCATTTGGCCGCGTCTGCAGCCAGTTGTACCGCATCGCGGGTAGCACCTTCAGCTATATTCATTACAACAGGCACTTTACCGGCCGCCTGTTCTACTGCAAACCTGGTGAGCTTTTCTTTTTCGGTGTTGGTGAGGACACTGGCCTCACCCAGCGAACCACCCAGAATGATCCCATCAATTCCAGCATCCAGCTGCACTTTCAGGTTTTTTCCGAACAGTGGCAGATCCAGTTCATCGGCCGATGTAAACTTAGTGGTAAATGCAGGAAATATCCCTTTCCATTCGATACTCATAGAATAATTTTTTGTCAAAAATATTTCAAACATAATCAGCGGGCCTAACTGATAGTAATCAATTATAGGCTGATATTAACCTCTTTTAAGCTATAAGGGATATTAAACGGTCAGGTTAACCATTTTTTCACCCATTCGATGATTATTTTATGAAATTCGAGTTAATATCCGTAAGTTTGATTTAAGAGAAGAGGAATAATTGTACGATTAACACTCATTGCCAACAGACTGATCAACCAAAATACCTGTAATTAAAAAAATTTATAAGATGAAAGTGTTGCAGTTTACTATACCTGTTCCGCTGGACAAGTCCATCATTGTACAAAAAGATGTGCTCCCCTACTTTTATCCGCACCTGCACAGGCATCAGGAAATACAGCTGACCTGGGTACAGCAGGGAGAAGGAACGCTGGTAGCGGATAATAATATGCACTCCTTCCGGTCTAATGAAATCTACTGGCTGGGAGCCAATCAACCGCATATTTTCAAAAGTGAATCGTCTTACTTCCTGCCTAAAAGCCGGAAGAAGATCGTGGCATTGGTGATCTTCTTTAATCCTTACGGGGAATTATCAGCCTTCTTTAATCTGCCGGAAATCAAACTGCTGAAGAACTTTGTACAGCAGCATCAGTCGGGCTTTAAAGTCCCGCCGGAGCATGCGGTAGAGATCTCGGGTAAAATGCTGAAAGTAACCAACAGCACGGGCACAGAACAGCTGATCCATTTCGTGGACCTGTTAAAACAATTATCCTCCTACTCAGATATTACCCCACTGGCATCCGGACAAAAAACGCAGCTGGTGAGTGAACATGAAGGGATACGTGTGGGCAATATTTACAATTACATTATGCAGCACTATGATAAGCCCATTACGCTGGAAGATGCTGCCAAACAGGCTCACATGACGCCGCAGGCGTTTTGCAGGTTCTTTAAAAAGCATACGCTGCATACGTTCGTCTCCTTCTTAAATGAAGTACGGATCAACGAAGCCTGCAAAAAACTGACCGACGGTACATATGATAATATTGCTACTGTCGCTTATACATGCGGTTTTAACAGTATTACCAACTTTAACAGGGTGTTTAAGACAGTGACCTGCAAATCGCCCAGTGAGTATATTAACAGCTACTTCCAGAGCGTAGAACACGCATGATGATTATTCCGTATATTGCGGCGTAATTATCCTAACTATGAAATATGTATTGTTCGTTTTCGCACTGATTGCGTTAAAATCCAGTGCGCAGAAATATACTTTTGTGGAATCTCCGGCAGAAGTAAAAGATTATCTCCATAAATTCTTTACAACCGCCAGCGGGAAGTATGTTGATGTGCAGTATGCTGCTCCTCATGGCGCCTTTAAAGCAGACAGGGATGAAAAGAGTGCTATCGTTGCAGTATATGATCATCAGTTAAAACAGCTCTTTTCCAAGTCTTTATCAGTAACGGAAGGTAAGACGTATGAAGATGGTTATTCCCTGGGGAATAAGATAGTATTGCTTTTTTCAGAGAAGGGAAAAGCAGTATCTGCTTATGAATTAAACCCGGAAGATGGAACGGCTAAGTTAGCATCTGCATTGTTCTCCGGAGAGGATGAGTATACAAATATGCAGGCAGGATTATCTCCTGATAGCGCCCTTTCTTATGTGATATGCAGATACTACCATAAAAAAGAACCCAATACCTATACAGGTGTGATTTTAGATAAGCAGCTACACATTGTAAGTAAGATCTCGGCCTCTGATGAAGATAAGGGGAACGATATAGGTAATGTACAATTTGCGCTTTCCAATGAAGGCGTTTTTAATATCATCACTGCCGTTAGCGGATCAGATTCTAAAAAAGACTACAACCCGTTTAATTACACCGTTCAACAGATAAATACAAACGGCAAGAAAACTACAGGTCATTTAACAGGTGTACCTAAAGGCCTGTTTAGTGATATCAGCTTTCAGGCTGCAAAAAATGAATTGTCTTTTACCGGTTTCATTACATCAGAAAAAAATGGCAGAGTCACAGATGTAGTAGCTGGTGTGTATGATGGTGTACAAAAGAAAATAACGCAATCTAAAAAGAGTAGTTTTGAAGATGAAATTGGTAATACTGCTACCTTCATGGCTTATCATAAATTGAAAGATAACAGTACTATTATTATAATGCAGGAAGGACATACCAATTCCAACACAACTACCTCTTATAATCCAAACGGAGGTTTTCAGTCGGGTTACAGTCGTACTTCGATTACTATTGTAAGCGGAGACTTGTATGTCATTAAACTAAATAGTAACAATGAACTGGCATGGATGAAAACTGTTCATAAGAATCAATGGGAAGGGCAACGGTATATTTATACAGGAACAGTTTCATTGGTGGATAAAGATGACAACCTGCACCTTTTTTTCCAGGACTGTCTGAAGAATACAGACCTCGAAGATCCCAAACCTCCCCGTGCAATATTACCAGGTGATAAGAAACATGGCTTAGCGATTATGTTGATTACAAAAGACGGGAAGATGACAAAGAAGTTTGTGGATTCATTTGATAAATCCCAATACTCTGATTGTCCGTTTTCTACTGTAGATGCAATTACAGAAGGAAGAAACAGGGTGATTTATACTTCTTATGATTATAAGAATATAGGGAGATCCAGGTATCATCTGGCGACGGTGACTGTTGAATAATATTAAAGAGGCTGTCATTTTGCGTATGACAGCCTCTTTTCACGTAGTTCGGGCTCTGGTTGTTGATTTGCGAACAGGCCCCGTATATACAGTGGTTGTTTACCCAAAGAGTGTATTATGGGAGAAGCAAAAAAATTGCAGTACCCAAAAAAGACAATGCTTTGAAACCTATTCACAATACTCTATCCTTGGGTTGTTCGAACTACCACAAGGAAATGTATACTTATCCTGGGGATACTTCGGTGATGGATTATCTGTCACCTCCAGGGGAGTCATCAACTGTCCATTGTAACCCGGCATAGTTATCTGTTCTGTGGAACCGTTTCCCAATGCTACTTCTTTTCCGGCGGCGTTACCATTAAAGCTATAGTCAATAAGGGCATCCAGCAAACGGTAAACTCCATAATAATCCAGTGCATCATAGGCACTACGGCTATTGGGCAGCACATGATCAGTTACATATTTATATCCTGCAATAGTGGATGATTTGATATAGATATAATCTTTCTCACTTGTTGCAATGTTAATATGACTGAAGATATCAATTGCTAAACGGTGGTCATTGTCTGTGTCTTCATCATATACCTGGGAGATCATTTTTGTATTGGACGGAAAGTTCTGTAACTGTTCCGCCGTAGTCAGACTGCTGCCCCATGGATAGCTGTACCAGGGAGCCATGGTGAACAGGAAACGCCCGTCCTGGCCCCAACCATTCTCTGTAAAAGCCCTATAAGATAAATCTATAGTCGCTCCTCCGCCAAAAGAGTGTCCCATAAAGCCAACTTTTTTGGTATCAATAATATTAGGGTAGTCGGCCGCAGCCTCCATAAAGCCATTCCATAAAGTAAGATAACGATGGTCAATGCTTATGTCAACGGTACGATAAGGAACAAATACAACGACATAGCCTTTTTTTGCGATAAACTCAAACAGCCCCCGGTTATATTCTTTGTCTTCGCCACCATAGGGATGCGAGTAAAATATAGTCGGTTTTGCAGAAGTTATGCCCTGGGGATAGAAGATCGTTACATTGGTGCCGGCATATTCCGGATTAGGGAAGTCAATCTCCGCAACCTTGTATGAACCATCAGCGCCATACCCCGATAAAGGTCGGCCAATAGGCCCCTGTAGGTCATTATCAGAAGATGTTAATGAATTACTCTCGTTTTCATTTTTTGAGCATGCTGCCAGTAATACCAATAAAATGCCGACCTTAAATAGACTAGTTCTCATTCCTGTGTTGTCTTGTTGTGAAAATATCCTGTGCAGAATCTGAATGAACAGCATATGCGAAAAGGCAGGATCTGTTTGCACAACTAAATTAGATACGGAAATTCAGGATATTAAAAAAAAGAAGGTCAGCCCGTAAAATAAGTAGGTGAAGTATCTTAATCGTTCAGTCAGGCAACAGCTCTATGAGTTATGGTAATTCGTAAAACATAGTTGGTAAATAACTTATTGAAGACGAAACTAAAAAAGAAGGTGCCTCATTTTGGAGTGCAGTCGATTTATTTATGAGGCACCTTCTTTTTTTAGTTTGATACCCTTGTATAAACCCCTCTATCTATAGAAATATTTAATTTCTTAAACATCTCCGCAGGGTCGAAGTTTTGCTTTTTATATTCGGCCTGTACTTTTTCTTTTGCTTTTGCCAACGCTTCTTTATTAGCCCATATTGCCACGGTTACAAAGATTAGATTACCAGCGTTATCTGTATACTCATAAGCAGCATCCTGTATAAATCCGGGTAATGTTTTGATAAAGTCCCTGTTGATTTTCACTCTTTCATAGAAAGCTGTTTTTGCAGCAGCAGGGACAAGGAACTTATCTATAAAGCTAACCTGATCTTTAACATTGATATCAACCGGTAATACGTCTAATTCCTGTAAAAAGCCAAGGCGGTCTGTCTGGACATGCAGATTTGCTATTTTCCCGTTCTTAAACTCGTAAATGGCAATGGCGGTGTTAGTGATCTTTTTACCGGTAGCTGGAATATTCCTGTACTGGCCTGTTTGAGTTCCCTCCCATTTCCACCTTACTACTATTTTATTATCTTCTTCAATAAGGTCTTCTATTTCCCACCGGATATCAGGGAAAGCATTGATAAGAGGTACTACATTGCTGGCAAAGCCCTCAGGGCCTTTAACACCTTGTACGCCTGTAAAATCTGCTGAGACATAGTCATTAAGTAATGCAAAGTTTCTCTTGTTCAGCGCCTGGTCGTACAATGTTCTGATGATTTCTTTGTTGTTCATATTTTGTGCTTTGGAGATGCTTGTTGTGAATAGCATCAGGAATGCTAAAAAAGGTTTCATTTGTTTTTTACACAAAAGTAGATGAGAGAGAAAACGGAGAATTGTAAAAAATCATTGATTTAAACCGGAGCTTTATATTTGCCAGTAATTGGTTTTAGAAAGTGTTCGGGGAGTGTTCGGGGAGTCTCTATATGTTGAGCACACGTATCTCCAACGTATGTTCTACCTATAGAGACTTCCCGAACACTCCTACTATAGGTTTACATAAATCTATTTCAGGAGAATACATGAGAAAATATATTACTAAGTGTTGTTTACGCATTGATAATGAACAACTATCAAAGGCTTAACTTTCCTTTACCATACCTTTAACTTTTTATTTTAATACTATTGTACATCTTACAGCCACAACCTTATATGAACATTTATGATTAAAATCTGTACAATTGCATTGCTGGTCTCCTTTGGTACTTTGATATCTACACGCAGTAATGCACAAGCGAAAATCGCTTATATTAATATGCAGCAGCTTATTTCCAGTATGCCGGAAGCCAAACGTGCTTACGATACGCTACAGGTATTTGAACAGGAATTGAACAAAGACGGACAAATGCTGATGACTGAATTTCAGGCTAAGGTTGCTGCTTATCAGAAGGATGAACCAACACTGAAAGCAGATATTAAAGAAGTAAGATTAAAAGAGCTGGAAGCATCCAAGACCAATATAGAAGACTATAAAGAGCGTATGGAGCAGAAGATCGCTGCACGCGAACAGAAACTGACTATTCCCATTATCGCAAAGGCGAAGAAAGCAGTATCTGATGTAGCAGCAGAAAAAGGAATCGTATGTGTATTAGATAATTCAAAAGATATTGTGGTATCAGCTACCTGCGAGGATTTGCTGGCACCCGCGAAACTAAAACTAGGGATAAAATAAAATTGTGTGATCTCACATAATTAATTGAAAGAGGGGGTATCAAAGTTTTGATACTCCCTCTTTAAGTTTTGCCATAAAACATGATAGGCTCCGTTAGGAGCCCCGTGTTTGTAGAAAATATCTATATCTTATTTAATTGACTCCGTAGGAGTCCCCTATTATTCGCGGATTAGGGGACTCCTACGGAGTCTGTTGTTTGTTGGATACATTCTTTGCTACAAACACGGGGCTCCTAACGGAGCCTATCATGTTTTGTTACAAATACGGAGATCCTAATGAAGCTAATTTATTCTTTATTCCTCTCAGGCGGCTCTACACCTAACAGATTCCGCACAAAGAAATCACGTTTCTTCTTACGGCCATACGGCCCCCCATCACTATGGTCCATACCAGGTACTACCAGCAGGTCAAAGTCCTTATTGGCTTTTATCAGCGCATCTACTACACGGTAAGTAGATTCCGGTGGTACATTATGGTCTGCCTCTCCTACTATCAGCAATAATTTGCCCTGTAGCTTTGCAGCATTCGTTACATTCGACTGTGCCTCATAATGTGGCCCTACAGGATAACCCATCCACTGCTCATTCCACCATTGCTTATCCACCCGGTTATCATGGCATCCACAGGCAGATACCGCGGCTTTGTAAAACTCAGGATGGAACAGCAAAGCGCCCGCGGAGTTTTGCCCACCGGCAGAAGTGCCGTATAACCCCACGCGGGAAGTATCTACATAAGGATACCGCGCGGCCAGGGCTTTAATCCAGAGAATACGGTCCGGCAAACCGGCATCTGCCAGGTTATGCCAGCAGAGGTCATGAAAGGCTTTGGAACGGTTGGCAGTGCCCATACCATCTATCTGCACAACAATGAAACCCAGTTCAGCTAAACTTTGCATTTCGCCATAAGGCATGAAGGTTTTAGGCACAAAAGCATCCTGAGGCCCGGCATAGATGTTTTCAATCACAGGATAACGATACGTGCTATCAAAATGACGGGGGCGGCATACCACTCCCCATATATCTGTTTGCCCATCTCTTGCCTTGGTATGGAATACTTCCGGCAAGCGCATCCCCATCGCCAGATAATCCTTCAGATCTGCCCTTTCTACCTCCATTAGCAGCTTCCCGTCGCTGGTACGATGTAATTCCGTCACAGGAGGCAAATCCGGCCGGGAATACGTATCCAGGTAATAAGTTTTGGCAGGAGAAAAACTGAGTGCATGCTGGGCGTTGGCAGTCGTGAGTTTCACCAGGTGAGAACCATCAAAATTAATACGGTAATAGTGAATATTGTAAGGGTCTTCCCCTTCATTCATACCACTACCACGAAACCAGATTTCCCGCTTCTTTTCATCTACACTATCTACCCCACGTACAATCCACGGCCCGGTAGTGATTTCATTTTTAATCGTTCCTTTCAAAATATCTACCAGGTACAAATGATACCAGCCATCTTTCTCTGAAGACCAGATCATCTCATTACTGTCTTCTATATAATGCGTAAAAATCCGCTCTTCATAAATGAAAGTATTCGTCTTTTCATCTATGACATTACGGGTACTGCCATTAGATGCATCTACTTCTATTACACGAAAACGCTGATGCCCTCTGTCTGCCTTTTCATATGTAAAATAACGGGGATCGTTTTTACGCCAGCGTAAATAAGGCTTACCCAGGAAATCATAAATTTCAGTATTTACTTTAACTGCTTTCTTATCTGCTATATTAAATATAAACATCTCGAAGCTGGTGAAAGGATCTCCGGGCTGTGCATATTCTTCTGTATCCAGTCTGGCCCTCGTGGTATTGGGTAAGGAAGAAAACAGGTGATGCACGGATTGTATCACTACGGGATTGATATGATATCCAACCAGGTATTTACTGTCTGGCGACCATTTCAATGCACCATAAGGTTTGTCTTTTGTTCCATCCGTCGTAAAAGGAATTTCCTCTTCTCCTGATTTTACAAATACATTACCATCTCTGATGAAGGCAGTCCATTCTTTGCTGGGAGATACACTATCACTGGCGGTGTTATCATCATGAAATTCCCAACGGCTATGATGTTCAAATCCACTGTTGTTAATGGGTACTACAGGTATAGCTGCTGATGTGCAGTTATAAGTAGATAAATTACAATTATACCATTTGCCTTTCACCTGTACTAAAACAGTATTTCCTTTTGCCGGATAAACAAGATCAGTAATTGGTAACCGATCACTTTTTAATGTTGTATCCATAACCTTTGATAAACCTGCCGCCATTTTCACATGGTCAAAAGCAGGTTTTTTAACAGCCTTTGAAACATCTGATAATATAAATTCGCAGGTACTGTCTGCCAGGACGTTCTTATAAAAGAAGCTGGTCTCTCCCGGTAACCAACGGGCTCTTACAGATGCTTTATACACTTTGTTACGGATGGTAGAGTCCAGCAATGCTGCACTGCGGTAAGCTACCTTCTCATCTTCCCGGGAAGGATGATAAGAAGGTAGTTGGGCTAATAATCTATTAGTAAATAAACATCCGAAGAGAAAAATAAAATAACGTCCTGACATAAATTAATTATTGTTGTTTTCTAACCACATTACTTAAATGTATTGTGACCGTATACGTTCCCTGCAATAAATATTTAATCGTAAACACGGGATTGATGTTCATGTTAATATCTGTAAACTGACCCGCCACACGATAATAACAGATGTAATTACTCCAGGCGTTGGCCCCTATAAAACACTGGGAGAACACAGGAAACTCAGGCGCTACCGGATATTCATAGATATACCCTGAATCTGTCTTTACCTCCGGGAAATAAGGGTCCCAGTTGGATAAAGTAGGCCGGTCCCCTCTCTTGATAATCTCTCCTTTAGCCGGACTAAAAGCCGTTCCATTCTTATCTACAAATTTAAGAATGATTTTATTAGGTCCTGCCACACGCTGAACATCTATCACCAATGCAGAAGCATCCTGACCGGTAAACACTTCGCCTACTAATGTAGACGTACTCCATGCCTTATAGGTAAGATTAAAAGCAGTAGCCGGATTGATAATAATATCACAGGCATTTTTCAATGTCCTGCTACCCCGCATGTTAAACACATTCACATCAATGGTATACGTGCCGGCCTCCACATAATTAGTAGCCTGTGTAAGCTCCAGACGCCCACCTGTATGATTGATATTAAAAGGTTTCACCAGGCTATCCCCCAGTTTCTTATTCAATAAAGCCACTGTTGAATCTTCAAAGGTAACAGCAGTACGGTAAATAGGCACGTTTTGTACCTTAGAAAAAAGACTGTCTACTATTTCACCCGTCGCTTTATTCCTTATCTGTAATAAATCCGCATATAAAGGATTGGTAGATCCATCAGACTCTATAGGGTCTGAATAGGTAGCAATACCCTGAGGCACATTGAACGGATTATTCCTGTAATAAATATTCTCCCCCAGATATCCTTCTACCGGCTTTTTACAGGCGCAGAGCAGGAAGATCAATATATAAAACCGTTTCATAAGTTAGCTGTTAAGTGAATTAAAAACGAACAAATACATGCTGGTTAGTGAGTACGTGTAACACTCCCCCACTGGAAGTAAGAATACCCGTAGTCTGACATGGTACCTGTGTATCCGCATCCGGATCATTAGGGTCTGTTGTACTATTATCCAGTGTGCCTCTTACCTTGGTGTAATACAACAGGTATACCGGTGTTTTAGACCAGGTGTAATAAGCAGGATCTGTTTGTTTTATTTTAAGGACAGCAGCAGGCGTATTCCCCAATGTAGTATACCTTACCGCGGTCTCCTGTGCATCAGGCACCGTGATGGCTTCCTTGAAAAGATATTGCCTCACAGAATCTACGGTGATATCGTTGTACATATCATCCAGTGAGTAACGGTTATTCTCATTGATCTGCCTTACAGAATCCAGTTTATGCTGTAGAAATCTGGCTACAGAATAATCTGTAGGTGCGAAGAATGTTTTAGCACTATTGACTTCATTCTTGAGGTTATAATGATCTATGATCATGATTACCGTATCAAACATCTGAAACTGGTGTTTGGCGAGATAGTCATATGTAGAGAGATCGGTGTGTGCAGAGCTAAGCCCACCATCTGTAAGGTAAGATTCTTTCTTACAGGCGGTAAACAGCAACAGGCATATTATCAGTATACGTGTCATACATTAAATGATTTAATCGTTTACAATTTACCTTTCCAGTAAGGCGTTTGTACCAGCAAAGAATTGGCAGTGATCAGCACCGGATCTAAAGGCCAGTAGTACTTCCCCTGCTGAAACTGAGTGGCAGAAATCTTGTCTTCTCCAAACTCTACTATACCTGTCTTTTTAGCCAGGCGTACAAGGTCGTAGAAACGATGGCCTTCCAAAAACAACTCCCTCCCTCTTTCATCAATAATGTTCTCAAATAAGTCTGCATCATCTGCATCGGAATGAGGTAACCCCGCCATTGTCCTGATCGTGTCCAGTAATGGACGTGCTCCTGCATAATTACCCGTAGCAGCCAATGCTTCTGCCCTTAGCAGGGTAATATCTGATAAACGAAAAACGATGATGTTATTAAAAGCTAAAGGGTCAGTATTACCGGTACCATTATACGTGATATTATCATACTTGATGCAGATAGGATCTGTAGAGCTCAGATAAGCAAAGGCACTATTCCTTCTAAGGTCCGTAGTGTCACTATATAGTGCTGATAAGGTGGTTAAATTGAGGGGTAAGTAAGAGTTGCCGGTATTGATGGACAGATATTTATCTGACCTCAGCGTATAAAATGCAATGCTGTTATAAGATGCCCCTTCGTTTGAGGCATTCTGCGCTATCTCAAAGATGCCTTCAGAAGATTTGCCATCATAAATACTGAGGTAATTATTTCTGTTCACATAACCGTAAAAGCCACTACTGATCACAGAGTCTGCAATAGGTGCACATTTAGCGTAATCTCCCTGCCAGGCATAAATATGTGCCAGCAAGGCGTAAGCAGCGCCTTTATTGGCACGTACTACTTTATCAGAGGATACACCGTTTGTCCAGGGAAGGGAAATGATGGCCTGCTTTACATCAGCAATAGCCTGATCAAGGATTTCCTTTTCAGTAGCACGGGCTACATTTTTGGTAGTCGCCACATCTTCTACCGCCTGTAATACCAGTGGTACTCCTCCCCATACACGTGCCATGTAGAAATAACTGAAAGCCCTGTTGAAATAAGCCTCTCCCAGAAATTCCTGCTGACGGTCTGTAGGGATAGAAGGAATATGTTTGATGCAACGGTTCGACTGATCAATGACACGGTAGAAGTTCTCATACCGGCGTAATTTCATCACTGGTTCGTAGGTATTCGCTGCAGGAATAGGCTGTGCCCATTGCCCGTTTTTAATGTAGTAGTAAGCATAGTCACCACCACCATATGTGGAACTGAATTCATCGGTAGGCATATCGCCATAAGCGTAATACGCCATACCATCATTCAGCGCCATTCTCAGCAAAGCGTAACAAGCGGCAACAGCAGAATTGGCGTCATCTTCAGTGCGCCAGATACCACCGTCAGTAGCAGTGCTGTAAGGTTCTTTATCCAGAAACTTACTACAGGATGTGATGGTTAACACGAGTAGTAAATAGCATATATACTTTTTCATAAAGAGCTGTTTCATAGTGATCATAACTGTACCTGTAAGCCCAACGTATACTTCTTGGGAAGCGGATAATCATTACCGCTGGAATAACCTGCAGCATTTATCAGCTCAGGGTCTGGTACGGTAGCATTAGACAATACAAAGATGTTATCCAGCATACCATAGATGCGCAGACCGCCAATTTTCAGATGTTTTACCAATCCCTGTGAGAAGTTATACCCCAGCATAATGTTCTTCATCCTGAAAAAACTGGCATCTTCCACAAAGACGGAGTTGGCAATATTCCATTTGTCTACGTTGTTACTTAACAATGATCCGTACTGTGCATTATCTCCTTCCTGTTGCCAGAAAGTAGCGCCTTTGAAATCAGATGCTGGTCCGGAGTTAGGTCCCCAGCTACTGGCAATACTACCACTTGAACCATTGAGTTTATCCGACAGATATCCGTTCCATAATTTCCTGCCTTTAATGAATGTGCAAAGCACAGACATAGAGAACCCTTTATAAGTAAAGGTATTGGTGATACCACCGGTCACATGTGCCTGCGGATCTCCATAGGACACTTTATCCAGCAGATCTATCTTATAATCGCCGTTCTGGTCTACCAGGATAGGATCTCCTGCACCATATGGATTACCACCGTTAAAGGTTAAACGTTTGCCCGTTAATGGGTCTGTAGGCACATCAGAATCCTTTGAATACACACCATTCACCTGCCATACTTTGTAGGTGAACATAGGGCGGCCTACTGTAAGGGTTTGCTGCATCCAGGGTGGACCAGCAACCAGGTCTCTGTTATTATCAGGCAGGCGGGTAATATAATTCTTGTTAAAGGCGATGTTGAAGTTGGTATTCCATTGCAGTTTCCAGCTGGATGGGAAATTGCTGGAGTTTATAGTAATTTCTATACCTGTATTACGGAAGTCTACCAGGTTACCGGAATAGAAAGAATAACCGGTTGTTCCGCGGGCCAGTACATTATCCAGGTATACGTTCTTACCATCACGAGCGTACCAGTCGGCCGTTAATGAAATACGGTCATGCATAAAATTCACGTCCATCCCGATATCCGTTTGCGGATAACTTTCCCAGGTGATATTCCGGTTCGCAGCAGGTGAACTATAATCAGGATATACGACCGTAGTACCATTGTAGTTACTCATGTTACCAACCACATTGCCTCCCAGTGAAGAAGAGTAATAGCTGGCATTGGTAGTGAGTGCCTGGTACTTCGCATAATAACCCGCAGGGTCATTACCGGTAACACCATAACTACCGCGGAACTTCAGGAAGTTCACGACTTTTTTAGCTGGTTCGAAAAAGGGTTCTTCCGATACGATCCATCCTGCGGAAGCAGAGTAGAAATTACCCCAGCGGTTGCTGCTGCTGTATTTGGAAGAAGCATCTCTTCTATAACTTCCGGAAATGAGGTACTTCTCTTTATATTCGTAGTTAAGGCGGCCAAACCAGGACAACCTTGAACGCTCTTCCAGATGCGATTGTGCATAGAGGTTATTACCACGGGAGATCCCTTCAATTGTCTGTAATCCTCCTACTGTCAGATTATTCCCCTCTGCATAAGTAAATTTATTCTGCTGGTTCTCTGCACCCTGCCCCAATACTACGCTTACACTATGTTTGCCCATCGTCTTTGACCAGTTGATGTAGTTCTCTACTTCCCAACGGGCCGTCAGGTTATTAAAGTTATACGCATCATTACGGTTGAGCGTGTTGATAGATTTATCCTTATAATAATCCCTTCTGTTGTTATTATAATTATGCGAGAAGGAACTGGTGAATACGAGGTTCTTTGCCAGTGTATCCGTTAGCTTTACATTACTGGTGAGATAAAAGAAATTATCATTATCCAGTACGTTGCTATAATTGCCCTGATACGCGGCCACCTGCGCAGCTGATACATTCCAGAAAGAGGAAGGGAAATTCCAGGTATCGAACGGATAACGGGTACCATCACCGGTACCGTGTTTCACCTTTACAAAGGAAGGCAATACATCTATCGCGATATTAATCTTTTTACCCGGATTCAATGACAGGAATAAGTGAGGTGATAAACGTTTCATATAGTATCCTCTCATCACCCCTTCTTCTTTATATCCATTTACAGATAAACGGTAGCTATAACCTACATTGGCGGCACTTACGCTGGCGTCTATATTATTAATAGAGGCATTTTGCAGGAAGATACCCTGCCAGTCGGTGTTATTATTAAAAGCAGGGTTCAGACTATCTGTTAAGAATACGCTCAGATTAGCGAAGTTATTATACCCGCTTTTATACAACATCTCCATCTTCATTCTTCTCTCTGCCGCACCTACCAGCATGGGTTTCATGGCAGGCTTCTGTGCAATACCGGTGTAATAGTTTACAGTGTACTGAGGCAAACCGGATTTTGGTCGTTTCGTTTTTACAAGGATAACGCCATTGGCACCTCTTGCACCATAGATAGCTGCTGCTGATGCATCTTTTAATACATCTATTGATTCAATATCATTCGGATTGATAGCGGTGAGCGGATTGTTATTATACGAGCCGTTATTAGAGGGCAGCATATCGTTTACGTTATAGATGATACCATCTATCACATACAGCGGATTACTTACGCCGCCTAATGTAACGCTGTTGCTGCCACGCACATTCACGATCCCGTTACTGCCGGGTTCTCCGGACACGCTTAATACAGAAAGACCGGCTACACGCCCTTGCAGCATCTGGTCGAATGTAGCATAGGGAATGTTTTCAATGTCTTTACCTTTTACGGAAGAGACGGCACCGGTAGTTTTACGCCGCTGGATATCCTGGTAGCCGATTACGACTACGTCGTTCAATCCTTTGACATCTTCCTGCAGTTGAATGTCGAGCGTGGATTTGTTACCGACTTTTATTTCCTGCGACTGAAAACCTACGAAACTCACCAGTACAGAAGGGTTGGCGGTTTTCAGTTCGAGGGTGAATTGTCCTTTGTCGTTGGTAGTAGTTCCCTGTTTGGAACCCTTTTCACGTACGACCACTCCGGGCACGGGTGTATTTGTTTTTTTGTCTGTTACCTTCCCTGATAATTTCACCTGGGCAAACAGCACGTAAGGTAGCAGCAATAGACATATGCCAATAAGAGGCACCTTCAGATGGGTAAACTGATAGCTCATTGTTGCAATTAATTAAATGTAATGGAATACCACAGTTGTTACAGGCACTGATCTTCTTATAATACCATTGGTTGATAATTGTCCATAACCTGAATAGAATATAGCTACAATGCGACAGCCGGCATGTACACAAATAGGTAGCTTGTAATATTATAAATCTACATCTATCGCCCTCTTCCGGATTTGCAGATTTTACCTTTTTGTTTACAAATAACAACTATCTTGGACATCCTAAATATCATTATTATGAGCGCTTATGTACCAGCTACCGACCGGTATGACTCTATGCAATATAACCGCTGCGGAAAAAGCGGTATCCGGCTTCCGGCTATCTCACTGGGTCTGTGGCATAATTTCGGTTCTATAGATTCTTTTGACAATGGCCAGCAGATCGTACGCCGTGCTTTTGATAAGGGGATCACCCATTTTGACCTGGCCAATAACTACGGACCTGTTCCGGGATCTGCTGAAGAAAACTTCGGCGCTATCCTTAAAAAGGATTTTAATACGGGTACGCTCCGTGATGAGCTGATCATTTCTTCCAAGGCAGGTTATTTAATGTGGCCTGGTCCTTATGGAGAATGGGGCTCCAGGAAGTATATGATTTCCAGCCTCGACCAGAGCCTGCGTCGTTTACAGCTGGATTATGTAGATATCTTCTATTCCCACCGTCCTGATCCCAATACTCCTATTGAAGAAACAATGGGGGCGCTGGATAGTATTGTACGGTCGGGGAAAGCTTTATATGTGGGATTATCCAATTATTCTGCGGATGAGACGAAGGCGGCCTTAGCGGTGCTGAAATCTCTGGGTACTCCCTGCCTGATCCATCAGCCTAAATATTCCATGTTCGAGAGATGGGTGGAAAACGGTTTGCTGGATGTACTGGAAGCAAATGGGGTGGGATGTATTCCTTTCTCCCCGCTTGCACAGGGATTACTGACAGACAGATATATTAAAGGTATTCCGGAAGGTTCACGTGCCAGTAAGCCCAGCGGTTTCCTGAAAGCAACCCAGATTACGGATGAGACAATAAGTAAGATCGTTCGTTTGAATGAGATTGCGTTACGCAGGGGGCAGTCACTGGCTCAGATGGCGCTTTCCTGGTTACTGAAAGATAAGAGGATCACCACGGTGCTGATAGGTGCAAGTTCTGTTGCCCAGCTGGATAATAACCTGGGAGCATTAGAGAATGTGCATTATGCGGATGAGGAGTTGAAGGAGATTGAAAGTATCTTAAAAGGATAGTTAGAATTTTTTAGGGATGGTGCGATGCACCATCCCTAAAAAATTGAGGGGTTTTGCAGGGCTTCGCCCTGCACCTAGTCATTTAAATAGAACTGGAAACTGTCACCTCTCAGGCCTATACGCATTGCTTCCAGCGCAATAACCTCTTTAGAGGAGATGTTACCCAGGTTCACGTTACAACCTACTAATTGCAGGAAATACAGCTGCTGATCTTTACGGGGAGTTTCCCAGATGATCCTTTCATAAGGGATCTGTGTAAGGATCTCCTGTACCAGTCCTTCACGCACCTCACCTGAATCACGGTAAAGGCCCACATTACCCGTTTCACGGGCTTCTGCGATGATATATGCAGAACCAGCTTCCATTTCAGCTTTCATCAGCTCTATCCACTTATAAGGCGGTGTAATATGTTCTCTGTCTTTATCCTTGGAACCAATTTCACTTAATACCGTACCCAGCTTCGCCAGTTTCTCTATATACCCGCATTTTTCTGCGTGTGGAATAGAAAGGGAACCATCAGATACTTCCATATAATTGATACCATAGTCTTTAATGATACGCAGGTAATCATCAAACTGATTACGGATGATGAAAGCTTCCAGCAACAGGCCACCAAAATAAACCGGGATATTATGTGCCTGATATATTTTGATCTTTTCGTCCAGGTTAGGTGTTACGTAAGCAGTACCAAAAGCCAGTTTCACCATGTCTACATAAGGAGCGGCACCAGACAGAAAATCTCTTGTATCCTGCAGGCTCAGTCCTTTATCAGTAACCATTGTAATACCATGTGAACGGGGACTTTGTGTACGTTCCGGGATTTTGTCCAGGTTAAAATTCATTTTTCTATGGATTTAGCTTCCGGGGCAAAGGTATTCAAAAAATACCTTATTCCTGCGGGGGATATCGATTCATCCTTTTTTGAAAAATGCCTTATAAGAAGGAAAGTTCGTTAACAATACTCCTGCTAATATGATAAACATTGCCAGTAACTGTAACCCGGAAAACCGCTCATTTACAAATGCCCAGCCCATCAGCACCGCTACCAATGGATTAATATAGGTATGGGTGCTTACGAGTGCTGGCGGACGCACTGTTATGAGCCAGGTAAATGCCATATAGGCTACTAACGATCCCATTATTACAAGATATAATAATCCTCCCCAGGCCTGTAAGGGTACTGCGGAGAATGAGAATGTACTGAGTTCACCGGTGAGTCCACTGATTAACAGGCTGCCTACGCCACCAGCTATCAGCTGTACGCAAACGGTTACAATATTACTGGTGCTGCCATCCAGCCTGCTTTCCGCATACAAAGACCCTACTACCCACAAGATGGCGCTTAATATTATCACCGCATAACCTACCCATTGCATCTCTGCTGCTACTTCCGGTTTACTGAATCCAAAGAATAATACGATGCCGGTAAAACCTATCAGCAGTCCGGCAATGATGTAAGCATTAGTAAAATACTCATGCCAGCGTTTTTTATCTATCAGTAAAAACCAGAACGGTTCTGATGCGATGATAATAGCTGCCTGTCCGGAACCTACATATTGTTCCGCCCAGGTTACCAGTCCACTCCCTCCTATCAGCATCAGCAAGCCACTGATAACACAGATCCTGATCACAGCAACCGGAGGGATTTTTTGCCCGCGTATACGGCACCACCCCGCCAGTAATGTACCGGCAATCAGATAGCGGAGTGCAGACAGCAGAAAAGGAGGAAATCCTTTTAGTCCATATATTATGGCCAGGTAGGTAGTACCCCATACAATGTAAATAGCCAGAAAAGCCAGCAGTACCAGCCATGCAGGCGCGGGTCGTGTAGAAGATGTTATCAATGGGTCAATTTATTTATACAAGTCAAAGCGCTAAAAAAAGTCGATAATTAAAAGAACCTTGCCGACCATTGTCTTTCAAAACGTTGTCCTGCAAGCAGCTTATTAATTCCTTCCTTCTCTGATAATTCTCCGCTGGCCTCTACGCTGTCCGCAATGCCACACCAGGGTTCTATACAAACGAAGTCAGCATCTTTAGCTGCCCAGATACCCATGAAAGGAAATCCGGCTACCTTCATTTCCAGGCCATGAGGAGACACATCACTTTTTAAGGAAATAGCTGTTGATTCCAGGTGTTTGAAGACTAATGCATCCTGGTAAAAGAGCGCATGTTGCAAGGGAAGTTTATCAGTGTTCTTTATGTAAGGAACAGGGGTTTTCTCTATCAGACCACCATCCGTTAAAGGCCATAAATCAGCATTTTCTTTTTTGCTGAAAGAGAGATAATAATCCTCATAACCGGCGCCTTGTGTAAGCGGTACTTTAAATGCCGGATGCGCACCTACGGAAAAGTACATGGTATCAGCCCCTTTGTTCTCAACAATGTATTGTACAGTGAGGACATCTCCGTCTAAGGTATATACAACGCTGAATTTAAAGTTGAAAGGATATACAGGTAAGGTATGTTCTGTATCAGTCAATGTAAAAACTACACGCGTATTAGTTTGCTCCTCTACGGTAAACACATGATCCCTGGCAAAACCATGTCTGCCAAGTGTGTAGTTTTTTCCTTTATATGTGTATGTATTATTTTTCAGGGTTCCCACTATCGGGAATAATACCGGGCTCTTTTTTGCCCAGAAAGCCGGATCTGCATTCCAAAGGTATTCCAGCTGCGAATCCTTGCGGATGATATGCTGCAGTTCTGCTCCTTTTTCGGCAATAACTATTTGTAACTGATCATTGAACAACTCAGGCATACGTTCTAATTTGCCTGCAAAATACTATCTTTTTTTATCAGTCAGTACAAGGATAAGACCGAGTACCGCTACAGCACCGCCTGCATAAGTAGGCCAGCCTATCCACTTACTTTCTTTTTTATTGATTTCTACGGGGCCGAGGTCCACTACCTTTTTTTCTGTAGTTACAGAGAAGCCTCTGATTACGATCATAACGATGCCAGCAATAAGCAGAATAAAACCCAGCGTTTTCATATTTGTATGGTTTAATTACGATGAGTAAACAATCCACATGCCACATTAGTTAGTCTGTATGAGCCAGTAACAGTTCTGAGAGAATCTGCTGAATGGTTTGTTTTGAAAGGGGTTTTACGAGATAACCAGCCAGTACAGGAAATTCTTTTGCCTTCTGTAAATCGCTCTCATGGGTAGAGCTGGAAAGAATATATATTTTGATCTTTTTATCCGCAGGAATATCCAGTTTCACAAACTCACGCATGAACTGCCATCCGTCCATATATGGCATATTCACATCCAGCAGTATAAGCTCCGGTAATGAATCCGGTTGTTGCAAATTGGATTTGATATAAGTTAACGCCTGCTCCCCATCACTGAATTTATGTACGTTCTCCACCATTCCAAGACGTTCAAAATGCTGTCGCATTACGAACTGGAACAGATCGTCATCATCCACAATACACGCATTTTTAATCTTATTCATCTTGCTTTAATATGGGTTCCCGGTTGTTATTGAAATATACAAAGAAGCTGCTGCCTTTGCCTTCTTCACTTTTTGCTTTAATGTTGCCACCAAATGTTTTAATCTGGTTTCTTATCATAAATAATCCAACACCTACTCCGCTCAAACCCCTGTGAAAGATCTTTTTATACCTGAATATCTGCGTACCGTGCTTATCAAGATCAATACCCATGCCATTGTCCCTTACTTCCAGCACTATTTCCTTCTCCTCTATCCGGCAGGAAACGTGTATTTCGGGTGGTATACCAGGACGGGTATAAGTCAATGCATTACTTAGTAAGTTAAACAATATATTCTCCAGATAAGCCTTGGCGTAATAGATCTTATCTACTTCCAGGTCCAGGTATAATTCTGCCTTCTTCTTTTCTATCAGTGGCTTCAGCAAGCCCCATTTCTGCTGAATGATCACTTCCAGATCACATTCGGTAAATGGTACTCCATCATTCTCTTTCAGGTTCAGTACCAGTTTCAGGTCTTTCAGCGTATCCAGTATTGCTTCAGCAGTAGCTTTCATGTGCTGTAACAATAAGTTCCTGTCACTTTCTTCGGTGAGCTCTGGCAGCAGGTCTGTAGACGCGACTAAGGCTGTTGCCGGTCCGCCGAGATTATGGGCAATGATCCTGTTGAACTCCTGTAGCTGTTTTATTTTCTGCCGCAGGTCTATTGAAGTAGCATGCAGGATAATATTCTTAGTCTGTGCTTCTGTATTTAAATGCTTCAGTTCGGTTACATCTACCAGCTGAACGATAAAGAACCGCGGTGTACCATCAGCATTCCACAATAGTGAAGCAGCAAGGAATACCCAGATATAATGGCCATCTTTATGGATATACCTTCTTTCTGCCCGGTAAGTATTGATCTCACCATTCATCATCATGGTGATCTGATTCACGGCATTCTCACGATCATCCGGGTGGATGATATCTGCTATATCCATGGACCTCATTTCCTCCCGGGTAAAACCCAGGGTATTCATCAGGGATTCATTTACATCCATCCATTTACCATCGGGCCCTATCAGCCCTATACCGGTAGGAGAATAATTGAATACGCTTTCAAAGACCTTCTGACTTTCCTCTAACCTGTATTTTGTATGTTTGAGTTCCTGCTCAGCCTTACATTCCGTGGTAACATCTTCCAGACTTATAATAATGCTGTTATTGGCATTGTCAGATAATAACAGTCTTGCACGATACCAGATGTCTTCCTCCTGTTGCAGCGGATCATGATAAGTGACCACCTGTTCTTGCCCGGTCTGATATACGTTCTTCATTAATTTCCGGATGTCAGCAATCAGGCTTTCCGGCATATAACCAGTGGCCTGTTTTCCCTCCATCATTTTCCAGGGAAGGGTAAGCCTTGCTTTTTTGTTCATCCACACATGCAGAATAGTGCCATTTGCGGCCACTTCCACCACAATATCATCCAGAGATGAGATAATAGCGCTCAAAGATTTATTGGTATCGATCCATTTAGTTATATCCGTAAATGTGAGGATGTATCCTTTATCCGTATCCGTTACAAGATGCCGGCCATTGATTCTCAGCCAGGTAATAGTACCACGTTCACATTGAAGACTGATTTCCCGGCCGGAAAAATCCTGCCGTTCTTCCAGCATAACAGCAAGCGGCTGTATACCGGCGCTTTTCCAATAGACATTATCCCGGATCTGAGTAGCGGAAATATGGAGGATTTTAAGTGCACATTCATTCCATGCAATCACCTGACCATGCAAATCTATTGCAACGTAACCTTCTTCAATAGCGTTCGCTATCGCACTCCACCAATGGTTCGCATGATCAATCATAGTCTGGTTATATGGCTCACATCACCTCTGTGTTCAGGGAAAAGATGAGATTTATAAAAGCAATTTAACAGAAAACTTCAAGTTTGTAGCGAAAAACCTGGATTTCATCTCAATATTGTCTCTTTATACTCAAATTTTTAGTTCTTTTGACCGGTTAAATTGTTTGATAAAGGAATGAATATTGTACAAAACGATACTAAACAGGCATGGTATTCCAGGAAGTGGGCGCAGATCTTCCTGCATATAGTTATATGGATTACCTTATTCACCCTGCCTTTCCTGTTCCGTCCCTCAGAACACCGTCACCCGGAACCTGATGACAAAGCGAATCTCATTCATTATCTTATAAATGCGGTATTACTGATTCTCATCTTTTACCTGAATGCGACAGTACTCATTCCTAAACTGGTTTACCGCAAAAAATACCCGGAATTCGTAACGATCTTATTATTGCTTTTAGCAGCCCTGATAGGATCCAAGTGGGTAATTAGTGAAGTTTTGATTACTTACAGACGGTTTGAATTGAACCCCACCATCATGTTCTGTTTCTTTTCCCTCATTTTTATGCTGGCATGCAGCACGGCCTGGAGGATGATCAGGGATAAACTGAACAGTGATAAACTGGCCAGTGAGCGTGAAAATGAGAACCTTAAAACAGAGCTGACCCTGCTAAGATCGCAGGTAAGTCCTCATTTCATGTTCAACGTACTCAATAATATGGTTGCGCTGGCCAGGAAAAAATCAGACCAGCTGGAACCTTCCCTGATCAACCTTTCTTCTTTAATGCGGTATATGCTGTATGAAGCGGATGAAGATAAAGTGCCGCTGGATAAGGAGATTGATTACCTGCAAAGTTATATAGACCTTCAACAGCAGCGTTTCGGTGCAAAAGTGCAGGTAAATGTAAATTTACAGCTGCCTGAAAACGGGTATGAGATAGAACCCATGCTGCTGATCCCCTTTGTGGAAAATGCGTTTAAACATGGTACCGGACTGATACAGGATGCCCGTATTGATATAGAACTACGTGCCAAACAAGGCTTATTGCAGTTTTCCGTGATGAACAAATACAATACGGAATACGAGGAAATAAAAGACAAAACGTCCGGTATAGGTCTTACCAATGTAAAACGCCGCTTAAATCTCTTATATAAGGATAATTATCAGTTGCTGATCAACAAAAAGGAAGGCTGGTTCGTTGTCTCTTTACAGTTACATTTGCATTAATCTCTTAATTTTATGATGCTACGTTGTATAGCCGTTGATGATGAACCCCTGGCTCTTGAGCTGCTGGAAGATAATATCCGGCAGGTACCCTACCTGGAACTGGTAGCCAAGTGTACGGATGCCTTTGAAGCAATAAAAGTATTACAGGAAAATACGGTAGACCTCATTTTCCTGGATATTCAGATGCCTGGATTAACGGGATTACAGTTTATACAGAGCATGGCCCAGAAACCCATGATCATTCTCATTACGGCCTATGAGAAATATGCACTGGCAGGTTTTGAACTGGATGTAACGGATTACCTGGTAAAACCGGTATCCCTTCCCAGGTTTATCAAGTCGTGCAACAAAGCCCGTGAACTTTTCCAGTTAAGGCAAAATAATGTGCCTGTTTCTTCGGCTGTCAATCCTGAATTTTTCTTCGTGAATGCCGATTACAGCCTGCTGAAAATCACCATCGCCGACATCATATGGATAGAAGCCCTGAAGGACTATATCCGTATCCACCTTACAGGTGATGCCAAGCCCGTAGTGACCCGCATGCCCCTGAAACAGGTAGAGGAACAACTATCGGCGGCTAAATTCATCCGCATTCATAAGTCCTATATAATAGCGGTAGCCCATATTACTGCTATCCGGAAAAACAGTGTCTTTATCGGTACCATGGAATTACCGGTAGGTGATAATTATCGTGATGCGGTGGCTGCTCTTACAGGCGCCGGCAATAAATAAAATCTCATCCTTGATCTGCGCCTTTCGTCGCATTATTTTATATTGTTGCCTCATTTTACTATGTATAATGGAAATACGCAATTAGTTTTGTGTTATCTGAAAAGGAACTTATGCAAAAAATTATATGGCTTTTCGCCCTGTTGACCTGTTCTAGTATTGTAAACGCACAAATGCCCGGTGGTGGAATGCCTCCTGGAGGAATGCCCGGCGGCGCTCGTCCGGCCAATATTGGCCACCTTTACGGGAAAATTCTGGACAGTGATGGTAAACCAATGCCTTACACTTCGGTGATCGTTTTACAGAGCCGTTTCGACTCTGCCAGTGGTGTTAAAAAAGACGTACTTGTAAAAGGTGTGATGACACAGAATAACGGTGATTTCAGTCTGGAAGAATTACCGGTATTCGGCCCTTTACAACTGAAAATTACGGCTACCGGTTATAAAACTTATACCCAGACAGTCGCTTTCTTAACGAAGAAACCTGCTCCCGGTACCATTCCTTCATTCGATAAGGACATGGGAAATATCAAACTGACAGGAAGTATCAGTCAGCTGCAGGCAGTGACCGTTACCGGTACCAAACCACTGATGCAGATAGACGGCGATAAAAAGGTATTTAACGTGGAGAAGAACATCTCCAGTACCGGTGGTACTGCCCTGGATGTGATGAAAAACGTGCCTTCCGTAAATGTGGACATTGATGGTAACGTTACCATGCGTAACGCAGCTCCTCAGTTATTCATAGATGGACGGCCTACCACCCTCACGCTGGAACAGATTCCTGCTGATGCAATCGAAAGCGTAGAAGTGATTACTGCTCCCAGTGCCAAATATGATGCTTCCGGCGGTGGTGCAGGGATCCTCAATATCGTACTGAAAAAGAACCGTAAGACGGGTTACAACGGTAACCTTCGCGCAGGTATCGATAAACGCGGGGCTATAAATGGAGGGGCTGATTTCAACCTTCGCCAGGATAAAGTGAATATCACGGCCAGCGCCATGATTAACCAGAATAAGGACCGTACTACCGGCACGACCGACCGTACCACCATAGAAACAGATCCCATACATACCCTGCAGAACAATGCTTCCAGGAATGGTGGTGGATTTGCTTTCGGTCGCCTTGGACTGGATTACTTCGTGAACAACCGTACCACATTATCTGTATCAGGTGTGAAAGTACATGGGAGTATGAAACCAACCAGTGTACTGGACATCAATTCAGATACTACCTTTACTGCTGCCGGTACTTCTTCTCATTCTTACGGACAACGTTTAACGAACAGCAGTCGTGTTTTCAACGGTACCGGTCTGGTACTGGGGATGAAACACCTGTTCCCACATGAAGGAGAAGAACTGACCGTAGACGCCAACTACTTCGGTGGTGCTTACAAAAACAACTCTGATTACAACACAAATTATTATACCACCAGGGGTGGTACTGCTACCGGCAATGAACTGCAGAAAATACAGGGAAATGGTAAGATGAGGAATATCACTATCCAGACAGACTATGTGAAGCCATTCAATGCCACTACCAAATTAGAAGCTGGTTTAAGAGCAGGATTAAGACATACAGAGAACAACAACTACAATTATATCTTTAGTGATGTACTGGGTGATTATGAACTGATCCCTAATCCCAGCAGTAACTATGAGAATAATGAAAATGTATATGCCGCTTATGCTACTTTCAGCAGTGGTATCCGCAGTTTCAGTTATAAATTAGGATTGAGAGTGGAGAAATCCAACTACGATGGGAAACTGATACAGAGCAGTGAGAAGTTTGGGAATGAATACCCGGCCAGTCTGTTCCCTACCCTGTTCCTGAGTCAGAAACTGAAACATAACCAGGAATTACAGCTGAGTTATAACCGCAGGATCAACCGTCCGAACTTCTTCCAGCTGATCCCTTTTGCGGATTCTACCGATAAGCTGAATATCACTAAAGGTAATCCTGCCCTGGTACCGGAGTTCACACATTCTCTTGAGCTCTCTTATCTGAAAACATTTGCAGGCAATCATACCTTACTGGCATCTGCTTATTATAAATATACTGATCACCTGATTACCGGTTATACCGAAAGACAAACAGATGAAGCGACCGGCAGCTCAGCGCTGATCAACACATATATCAATGCCAACAGCAGTTATACAACCGGTGCGGAAATAACGGTACAGAATATTCTTACCAAGTGGTGGGATATCTCTACCAATATTAACATCTATAATTCCAAGATCAACACCGATAGTACCAGTGCTGTTCAGCAGGATGCATTGTGGAGTGTGTTTGGTAAATTCAACAGTAATTTCAAGTTACCGGCTAACTTTGATATACAGTTAACCGCTACATATCAGTCGAAAACAAACTTACCGGTGAATACCCAGCGTCAGTTTGGTGGTGGCCCTCCGGATATGCAGGCACAGAGTTCTTCCCAGGGTTATATCCGTCCTTTCTATGGCGTTGATATTGCTATAAAGAAGAGTTTCCTGAAGAGTAAAGCAGCGAGTGTAACATTGAGTGTGAGTGATATTTTCAGGAGCCGTAAAACGGACCAGTATTCATCCAGCGCTTACTTTGTACAGAACTATAATCGTCTGCGTGATCCGCAGATGGTAAAACTGAACTTTGCTTACCGTTTTGGAAAGATAGATGCGAGCTTGTTTAAACGCAAGAGCCAGGGGAATGGTGCTAATATGATGGATGGTATGCAGTAATTATAAGAGAATGTGAAGAGATTAAATGCGAATGATCAGACGATCATTCGCATTTGTGTTTTATATATCTTCGGAATCATACACGATCACTTTCTTCCATACAGAAGAGCATTCCTTGATGAAGTTTAAGTGTGCGGGATCTGTCTGATAAATATCCTGCTCTGCCTTGTTCTTAAAGAACAACATCCAGGATACTGCGTAGGAGCGGTCTATCACATCCCTGTTGGTAGTGGATGGCAATCCTATATGGT
This sequence comes from Chitinophaga sp. YR573, assembly GCF_900110995.1. Lineage (GTDB taxonomy): Bacteria > Bacteroidota > Bacteroidia > Chitinophagales > Chitinophagaceae > Chitinophaga. The sequence continues at coordinate 692,456 of NZ_FOJF01000002.1, read as the reverse complement.
GCTGCTGGATGGTTTTGGCTGTTACGGCGAGTTTGCGCAATCCGGCAATCAGCTTATCCTTATCTTCCTGGCTATCAGGATTATTTAACCAGAAATATACATGATGTATAAACACTTTAGGCGTTTCTTTCGCTGTTACAGCTCCACCTGTAAGTGTGGCAATCCCCGTCACGGCAGCTGTTTTAGCTGCGGTTGACATGAACTGGCGTCTTGATTGTTTTGACATGGGTTAATTTTTTATACAGGTAAAATAGGAAAAATATCAATAATAAAGCAGCGATCCACCACCAATAGACAGGTATAGGTGTTGATAAAGTGATTGTTTGCGGAATGCCCATATACACCCAGCCCGACCAGTAATAAGGCAGTTGCAATACCGGATTGGTCTGCTGCTGCTTTAACCACTGCAGCTTAGCTGAGTACAGTGCGGCACTTACCTCCTGCCCTTTGTGCAGGTTCTCATAAAAATGAGGCATAAAGGTAGCGGCCCCGGCATCGTTCACGTTCCACAATCCTGCTACCACTCCCGGGATACCTGCTGCGGCAAATCCCCAGGATAAGCTCTGTACACCTTCTCCCTGCATCAGCCAGCCATCTGCTGTTCTGCAGGCGCTGAGCACCACCAGTTGAGGAGCGTGCAAGCGGGCGGTGAGAGAAGACAGTGCAAAGTTGCCGTCCGCCATTTCCAGGATAGGTTCATGGTTTACGCCTGCATGTGTGCTGATGTGCAGCACGCCCGTTTGCTGTAATGCCTGTTCCAGGGCCTGCAATGTGGCTGCCTGGTTCTCTTCATATTTACCACTTACAATAGTTTTGAGCTGGCGTTGTTCTTCTACCACAGCAGGGATGGCCCGGCTGCTGCTGTCGTGGGTGATGAAAAAGCCGGTGAAGCCGCTTGTTTTTTCCCGTTGTCTTTTTCTTAGTTGCTGCCAGCTTAATAATGAATATGCATAACTGATCGATGCCTGTTTTACCAGGAAAGGCCAGGTGCTGATATCAGGATGATAGGTGCTGTCTGTGACAAGTGCATCAAATGGCACATAACCCAGTACATCATCTGTCAGAAATAAGTATTGATAATTTTGTTGCCATTTCTTACCACCCAGTATTGCCTGGTATAGTTTGTAAGCATCTTTGTAATAGGTTACCGGATCATTCATCATGGCATTGGGGCCTTCCTTGAAGTAGTGCTGTACAAAGTACCGGCATTGTGTGCCCAGGTTATCTATGGTACGCACCGCTTTTACGCCGTGTTTATCTGCTTCCAGCAGGAACCATTGTTTTTCTCCTGCGAAGCAGGCTATTACTTCCGTATTTTCGGGCAGATCATTTAGCTGGGTGCTGGTTACGCGGTTGCTTTGTAACAGTGCAGGGTAACGCTGCTGCAATTTCCTTTGCAGGCCGCTCATTTCATATTCCAGGGAAGAGATCATATCTGTTTTGTCGGCTGCTTCCCGGTTGTAATAAGCGATGGCCTGTTCCAGTTGCTGCATACGATGGAACAGTGTATCTTTTTCATGCATGGCGGCATAACCAATATTCCTGCGGATCTCTTCCAACAGCCATTGTGCTTTGCCCTGTTCTGCATATTGCAGCATACGGTTGGCGTACTGCGTTTCTTTAGTCGTGGTATACAGGCTATAAGCTATTTTCATCGCCAGTTCTACCCGGCGGCGGTTCTCCTGTTGCTGTAAGCGACGGGAATCCATTCCGGCAAATTCGTTTCTTAATTTAGCAGCGGCGGCGAAACAGAGATCTATGACTGCCAGTGCCTGTTGTGAATGCCCTTGCTGATGATATGTTCTGGCGAGTCCTTCCAGGGCATCCTGTAAAATGTATTCACCGTACAGCCAGCGTTCTTCCGGCAGTCTATCCGGGGTGTAGGACGGCAGCAATATTTTAAGCGCCTGCTGGTATTGTTGCCTGGCGGCATCTGGTTTATTCTGATCCAGCAAGGCTCGTCCCATCAGCACATATACATTTGCTTTTTCTCGTTGCCTTCCTCCTTTGAAGTGTTTTTCTATCACCTGTAAGGCCAGCTGGTATTGCTGCAGCGGATTGCTGCTGGTAGCTGCTGCCTGTACATAGGCGCTTTCCAGCCAGTAAGGGTTTGTACCCTTTAGTATTTTTAAGGCGGCGGCATTTAGCAAACGGGCACTGTCGTAACTTCCTCTGGAAGTGGCGAGGTCTGAGAGGGTGTTGAGTAAGAGTCCTCTTACGGGGGCTTTATCACCGGCGTATGTTAATCCCTGTTTAGCGAGGGCGGTAGCCTGTAGCCACTCCCCCTGAGATCTCCTCAGCACGGCCATATTTGCATAAGCAGCGGCAATCAGTGCGGGGTCTTTTTTCTTTAAGGCCAGGGATAACATCTGCTCCTGGATATACAGGGCGCTTTCATAATCTCCCAGGCGGGTATAGTTATTCCCCAGCGGTTTAAGGATGTGGTCTTCCACATCATATGGGTCGGGTAATGTTTGTTTGTAAAAAGAGTAGGCCTGTTCGTAACATTGAATCGACTGTAATATATTCCCGAGGTAGAGCTGGTAATAGCCCTGGTTCACGAGCAGGTCCAGCCAGGCGAGGTAGTCTTCATCTGTGCGGATAGGACGCCAGGCATCCTTTTTACAGTCCATCAGTACATTTATACGGGCGGCAGGGTCGGCGGCGACATATTCCATCCGCTCATATAACCAACCCGACAGGTCATCTGCCTGTTGCAACTGCTGCAGACGCTTTTGCAGCGTATCAGGTAGTGCAAAGGATTTTACTGCCAGGAAGCAGCATAGTACAGTGATATAGAGTTTCTGTTTGATCGTTGAAGATACAAACATTCCGGATTGTCGCAAATCATCCTTCAATTAGTCGTAATCCCCCCCTGTATCCGTTAAATCTCCTCGCTAAGTTTGCATTATCAAATCAACAAACAAATGAAAACACTTATTATCACTCTGTTCATCACTTGTCTTTCTATCTTATCAGGTAATGCGCAACAAAAAGCCAATAACATGACATCAGGATATGCACCTATCGACGGATTAAAAATGTATTATGAAATTCATGGAGAAGGAAAACCTATTGTACTGCTCCATGGTAGCTATATGAATATCAATCTGAACTATAGCCAGTTGATACCTGAATTGGCTAAATCGCATAAAGTGATCGTATTGGAAATGCAGGGGCATGGAAGAACAGCTGATATTGATCGTCCGTTCTCCTACGCTGCACTTGCTGATGATGTAGCGGGGTTACTGAAATATTTAAAGATTGATAGCGCAGATATTGCAGGTTATAGTTTAGGCGGAATAGTTGCCTTTGAACTGGCCATTAAACATCCTTCTCTTGTCCACAAACTGATCATTATTTCTTCTGTATATAAATTTGAAGGATGGATTCCTGCAGCAAGAGAAATGTTCCCTCATATGAAACCGGAGTTCTTCACAAATACACCGATCAAAACTGAATACGATAAGCTTTCTCCGGATAAAAGCCATTGGAATGACTTCGCTACTAAACTGATTAAGTTTGATGGGACTCCGTTTGATCTGGGAACAGAAAACATAAAAGCGATTAAATCTCCTGTGTTGTTTATTAATGGAGATAATGATGGAGTTGATTTAAGTTATGTTGCTGAGACGTACAAACTTTGTGGTGGTGGTGTTTTTGGTGATATGACAGGATTACCGAAATCTCAACTGGCCATTATACCTGGTGCTACACATGTAAGCCTGATGATGGAAACGCAGAAACTGACCGCTCTCATCCTGCCCTTTTTAGATAAATAAAACCGGCTATCCCATTTTTAAAGATAAAGACAGGTAATTTGTAATTTAGTGTTCTCAAAATCACATTTTATGAAATACAGTATATTATTACTGAGCTTATCTTTATGGATCGGAAAAACCCAGGCACAGGACACCCTGAAAACCGGCAGCGGCCCGTTAATTATTCAACCCATTGAGCATGCGAGTCTTGTTCTCAGCACGGGAGGCAAAACTATTTATGCAGATCCTAATGGTGCTGCTAATTTCACAAGTGTAGCCTCTCCGGACATTATCCTCATCACTGATATTCATGGCGATCACTTTGATTCTACTACACTGGCTGCTGTTGCCAAACCCAATACTATTTTCATTGTACCAAAAGTAGTGGCAGATAAAATGCCTAATAAGGATCATGTGGTAATATTGCCTAATGGCGGTACCACTAAACAACTGGGTATATCCATCAGCGCTATCCCTATGTATAATCTTCCGGAGAGCCCTACTGCTATGCATACCAAAGGACGTGGCAATGGGTATATCTTACATATCGGTGGTAAAAACATTTATATTTCCGGTGATACACAGGCTATTCCTGAAATGCGCTCACTGAAAAATATTGATGTGGCATTTGTATGTATGAACCTTCCTTATACCATGGATGTAAAAGAAGCGGCGAGTGGTGTGCTGGCGTTTAAGCCCAAAGTAGTATATCCTTATCATTATCGTGGTAAAGGCGGCCTAAGCGATGTAAATGAATTCAAGAATCTTGTGAATGCCGGTAATCCTGCAATTGAGGTAAGATTGCGGAACTGGTATCCAAAGAAATAAACTAATTATAAAAGGCTGGAAATTTCCAGCCTTTTGTTTTTGAATCAGCCAGGTATTGGATATGTTTCCATCACCCATTCATATGCATTTCCTTTGCTACGCACATGGCCTATCCCCGGCCAGGGAAGATGATAAGCAAATACTTTTGTTTTATTTGTTGCCAGTGTAGCCACTACTTTCTTTCTGGTAGCTGCTGCTAATGCAATATCCGTATCACCTGAAAATCCCCATTCCGTATGCTGGAACTGCAATGCATCAGAATGCAGGAGATCCGCGATATGTACCAGTTCTTCTCCACCTGAATAAACGTGTACTATCGTATGCCCTGGAGTATGTCCCGGAGCCTTTTGTAAACGGATACAACCGAATAGTTCTGTCTGATCATCAAATAAATGTACAGTAGGTTTTAGTACTTGTAATACCTTATGTGTGGATGCCAGTATCTGTTTCAGTTGTTCAGAATTTTCCATTTTACTCTTTGAAAAATCCGGTTTATCCAATGTCCAGAATGCATATTCAATAGCAGAAAGATACACCTGTGCTGTAGGAAAAACTAAACTGCCATCGTTGTTGAACAGGCCGCCGATATGATCAGGATGAGCATGTGTAATAATAATATCTGTTACTTCTTCCCGGGAAATACCTGCATCGGTTAATGATTTTATCAACCATCCGGAATCACTGCCGAAATTGCCATCAAAGCCATTACCGGTACCTGTGTCGATCAGGATTGTTTGCTTTCCCTTACGGATAACCAGGATATTGATTCCAAGATCTATTTCTTTGGTAGTACGAAAACTATTCACCAGCAGGCTGTCTACTGCTGCGGAGGGAATACCGGGAGCAAACATAGGTTGTACCGGGGTCATCCGGATAGATCCATCTGTGATGACTGTCAGTTCCAGTTCACCCAGTTTAAACTGGTGAAAAGGGCGTATGTTATTCTTTTGTTGTGCCAGCAGACGCTTTAATGGCAGGGAGGCAGTTATACCTAATAAAAATATATCTTTCAGTAAGGCTCGTCTTTCCATGTTTCCTAAATTTGTATCAAAGGTATTGATACCCGGTTGTTAAGACAAGTATGCACTTTTTTGTGTGCTGGATACCAAAAGGATACTAACATTGACTATCAAACAAATAAACTTGAAAGACAATAAAAAAAAGATAGAAAACCCTGTTTGTAGTATTGATTATGCGTTCCGGCGTATAGGTGGCAAATATAAAGGGCGTATCATGATGTACTTATGGCGGAATAACAAACTCCGTTATGGCGAATTGCGCCGTCACATTATCGATATCACTCCTAAAATGCTGACACAGACATTACGCGAACTGGAAGAAGATGAACTGATATGCAGAGAGGTATTCCATGAATTGCCTCCCCGGGTTGAATACAGCCTTACTGAGACAGGATTACGACTGATCCCTTTCATCAACGAACTAAAGGAATGGGGAGACCGGCAACTGTTCAAAGGAAATATCCCATCAATAGCTGCTTTGGGTGACGATGCGGAAGCGAGCTGTTATAAGTAATACGTTGAGTTATGGATAAACTCAGGCTTCCTCACTCCTTTTTATTAAATCAAGGATAAAACTATTGTATTCATCTTTCATTGGCAGTTCCTCCTCTACATATAATTGTCTCTTTTTAACAGTGACAGTAGTCTGTGTTTTAGGGTTAAATCCTTCTTTACTGACTTCCTTCCAGTAAATACCAATACCCCTTTTTTGCCAGGCAGGAAGCTCATTAAAGTTAATACCATAACTGAAAAGCAATTCGTTTTTCTCAGCCGTACTTAATTTGCTGATACGTTCTGTTGCTTTAACAGCAGATAGTCCGGTTTTTCTTAATTGCCAGTAACAATGAGCGCTCAATGCATTCCGGTGTGCATCTTCATTCCTCCACCTGAAATAATCTGCTACTAATATTTTATTAGGCAGTTCACAGATCCTGCAATCAAAAACACCAATACTCCCAAGAAGCAGAGAGAAGCATGCACTGGCTTCTCCGGCAAGAACAGAGTTAATTTTACGATGTTTCCTCCCGAATGAAGCTTCATTTATATGAAACAACAATGATATCTCGTCGCTCTGTGTATATCCATACACAATATTTAAACCCGTGTTCATCAGGTGTATGACTGTTTCTTGCATGTAGTTTTTGAACCTTTCATCAAAAGGTTTTTCGAAATCGTGTTGTTCTTTTGTCAGCCTGGTAAAGTTCCTGCCATCAATTCTTACCACAATATATATTTCAGGTAATACGAAAGCATCACTGGCTGTTTCGTAAATCCGCATTTTTTTATCCAGCTCATTAAATTTCATCGTTCCATTCTTTTACAGTGAATCCGTTATCACCTATTGATACATAATAAAGTTCATCAAACCCTTCATCCTTTGAAGGTAATTGCAGCCGGTTGAAAGTCCCTTTGATTCCGATTTCTGGTATGAGTGCATCACCACTTCGCTGATTATTCCTCATTAAGGCATCAGTAATGACCGACTGAAAATAATATCCTATCACTTTAAATTTATACTCCTTTGCCTGGGAAATATATTTCTGCCGTTCTATTTTGGAAGGGTTCGTATTGTCAATTACAAACTTTTGCCAGCTTTTAAAACAGGCTTCCATAAAGAGATCTTCCCGGTTACGTGTTGTCAGCAGGTCCATGGAAATCCTGACGTGCGTGGAAAAGAAATGTTCTTTGAAGAACGTAGATTTACCCGTAGCCTGTATCCCGCAAAATATAACCACTTCCATAGTATATTGAGATAATATAGTACAATGATAAGGTTTAAGGGTAAATAAGAAAAACGGAAAAAAGTGTTATGCAATATTTGCAGATACAGGAGACGATCCCGGAGAAGGGTCTATCGCGTTAGCTACTCAGTTAGGCATAAATAATGATCCCCGTCATGGAGGAGCGAAATCTGGTATCGTCTATATCCTGTTTAAGAACTCCGGTACCGGCAAACCCTTATCCATAGAAGCTATTAATAAGATAGGAGAAGAATGTATAAAAGGGATAGATATTAATAAGCTGTTAGATTAAATACGCTTAGGTTTAATGACACCTGGTTAAAGATCTGTTAATTCAACACGTTAACAGTAGATAACAATTCTACCTATAATCTGGCACAGTTTTGTCATTAGTATATGTGAAGACGAAGTTTAAACGTACTGCAGACGATTAACTTCTATCTATACATCACACATTTCAAACCTAACAATCATGAAAAAGCTAAAATATCTTATTCTCACAGCAGTACTCATCTCCGGTTTAAGTAGTTGCCTGGTTGTCCGGGACAGACCAGGATATTATCACCGACCTCATTATCATGGACATGGTGGATACTACAGATAAACTGAACTAATAAAAAAGCCGCAGATTGCGGCTTTTTTATTAGTTTCCGCTCCTGTAAAGCGGCTATTTATACATGGATAGATCTACCACACTCCTGATTCCTGAAAAAACAGATCCTGAATTTGAACAGATTTATACTACCTGGACCAACAGTCTCCAGGAGATAAAACGACTGGGGAAATACTGGATTAAAGACGAAGAACTGGCAAAACGGAAAATCGCCATCTATGGCAACCAGACATTTGCATTCGTATTAGCACAAATCTATGACGTTGAACTCCTGTCACCAGATGATGCATTGATTGCAAGACTGGATAACAAATGGACAAAACGGACTATTACACTAAAAACAATCGGACAGATTACGGAAAGCGATTTCCCTGTTTTTATTAAGCCCGTTATTCCTAAAATATTCCTTGCAGGTATTTTCAAAACTATAGCTGATTTTAAACAGATAACAGAAGGCCTGGAAACTACTGAAGAAATCCTTACTTCCACCATCATTGAAACCATACAGGCAGAAGCCAGGAGCTTTATACTAAATGGAATAGTAAAGGATATTGCCCTATATGAGGGGTTTGCAGATATTAACACCGGAAAAGATTTTGTAACAGATTTTCTAGATAACAATAAAAATCAGTTACCTGATGCAGTAGTTGTTGATATTGCCTATAATGAGCAGATAGGCTGGTTTATTCTTGAGTTTAACGCTTGCTGGGGAGCCGGACTAAACAACTGTAAAGCTGAAAATGTAATTGATTGTATTATAAACGCGACAATAAATAACAAAACATAATAGACTCCTACCTAGCCGAGCCTATTATGCTTTGTTACAAACAATTAGTTATTCAACTCTTCTTCCAGCTGTTTAATAGAATTTTCAATCATCGATAATTTTTCTTTTACCAGACGGGTATGCGGGTAGCTTGTAATCAGCTCCTTCAGCAACTGATATGCTTCGCTATTATTGCCTGCATGTAAGGTCTTTGCTGCCCGCTGAAACAAAGCTACTGCGGATTCCTGATCAGGATCTTTTACCGGGAAATTCTTGTAAGAGAATTCATCCCATAACTCCGCTGTCCAGGGCCAATGCTGTTGCAGCAAATCCTTATTCATGTTTTTGAGTACATCAGGATACTGCTTGCCGTTAAATGCCGGATTGAACTCCTTCAGCTTTTCACATACACCTGCATATACAAGCGTAGCGGTATTTGTCAACTCCTGTGGTATGGGTTTGCCATTCAGCAGACTAATGTAATCGTTCCATCTTTTCCAATAGGTATGCAGCATACGGTCGCGTAATGCATTGCCCGCAGGTAACTGTTCAATGCCATTTTTCAACAGCAATAAAAAGGCTTCGAATCGTGCGATGTCTTTATAAATGAATTTCGCCCAGTTGCCACTGCTGTTGCGGAACAAATGTTCCAGCACAAGGTATTGTAAAGTGCAGGAGGCATCTTCAGTAGTGACCGGCTTACTAAAAATACGGGTGATCAGATCACCTGGTTCCACTGTGAATATCAGCTGCGCCAAAGGCCATTGGGCATAAGGGCAGATCCATCCGGCATATTCCCAATCATTGAGCGTAGTGATACGTTTCTTGGAATGAATGTCCGGCACATTGTACTGCCTGTAGCGATCGAAGTTCTCCTGTGTGAAAAGGCTCACCAGTCGCTGACGGTATTCGAGGTCCAGGAAACCGGTTTTCTCCAGGTATTGACGCACTTCCCAGATACCGCTATGATCCTGTCCATTGAGGATATAATCCAGGCTCACTTTCACCAGCTCCGGTGTTACGAGTTTCCCCTGCTCCATAATGCCCAGCAACAGTTGAATCAGCCCTACCGATTTGGGCATGCGCAACAGTATTTTGTATAATTCAGAGATCTCGCTCTTTTTGATGGTACGGTTATTCCATGCAGTCGTAATCAGGTTTTTCATCCCCAGGAAAGAGGATGCACTACCGTCTGTAAGCATGGCGTTTTTGAAAGTAGGCAGGAAGGCGCCTGTCTGATCGCTTTTGTCTGCGTTTTGCAGCAGCCAGTTTGCTCCCGTAACAGATACCAGGTATGGTAACCCCGCACGGAGTTCCGCGTGCTGGTCGGCCAGTTTACCGATCATCTGTACCCAGTCGTGCAATGGTTGTTGCGGATAAAAGGCAATGTGACGGTATAATACGCGCAACAAAGCCGGCGCCAGCTGACTAAAATCTGTTTCCAGTGTTTTCAATACACCGTAAATGCGTTCCAGCTCATAGACATCTTTGGCCTGGTCCAGCATCAGTTCCAGGCTTTTCTTCAGCGCCGGGTCATTACTGTAGGCGAATGTCTGTAAACGTGCTATCACATATTGTTTCAGGTCTTCCGGATACCAGGGGCCTTCCAGTATTTCACTGAATAATTGCAGCAACGCATGCCTGTTATCACTATTTACCACAACCTGACACACCGCATAGGCCAATTGTATTTTCAGCTGATGGTCTGTTTCAGCAACAGCCAGTTGTACCAGCATGTTGTCTGTCTGTACCGATTTACGACCGGTATTCAGGATCACATTTACTTGTGCATAACGTAATGCCGTAAGAGGTTCTACACTGATAGCCTGTACCAGTACAGGTTCCAGCACCCCCTGCCATTCTCCGAACTTATTCGCCAGTAATGGTAAAGCCGCTTCCCTCACATAAGGATTAGGATCTTCCATTGCACGGGTAATCAGTTGCATCATGTTCGTATACTGTAACAACGACAAGAGATTGATCTTTAAACCTGCAGATTTCGTTTGAGTAAATAAGTTGACGAAATCGTCCTGTAATCCCGGATTGGCCGTAAGACGCTCTGCAACAAGCGAGAGCAGCATTGGCTGATCAGGCATTTGCTGCAGGGCAGCAAACAGGTGTGTAAAGAGCGCAGCATCTATCCATTGCAGGCCCGCCAGCAATTGAATAATAGCGTCCCGCACCGGCAGGGAACTTTCAGTAGCCAGTGCTTCAGCGATGGAAGTCAGCACTTCCGGCAGCAGAAAAGGCATGCCCGCCAAAGACTTTACCGCCTCCAAACGCAGGGACTCCTGTTCCAGCGGATTAAGGAAGTGCAGCATCATTTGAGCAGAATGCGGATGCATCAATTGCTGTACAAGACCCAGTAATGGACGTCTGCACACAACAGGTGCCAGTGGCAGGTAAGTGTACAATGCGGCTATTGTTTCTTCTGTTTTGTACACCACACTTTGAAGCCCCTGAATGCTGGCCAGTTGCACATCTGTGTCCATATCACAGACAAGCGTGAGCGCCAGTATTTCCTGGATCTCATGATTATGCGCCGCTATGCCTGCCAATCGTTTCACCGCGGTATAACGTAAATCACGCTCCGCTTCCAGGCAGGCTATGGACGCCAGGGTATCGATATAAGACTGATGATTCTTTATGCGGGCAATGTCAATTTCACAAAGCATTTGCAGCATAGCGCGTTTCACCTCTTTGCTTTCTTCCGCACGCGTGGCTTCAGAAAGTTTGGTAATACCTTCTTCTGATTCAAGGAAAGGGCGGAAGTCTGCCAATGCCTTCAGGCGATCACCGGTACTACGTTCTGCTGATATAAGTATGTCGAATAAAGCAATGTCTGTTGCCATATTTTTATTTAAAATGATGGTTAAAATTTAATCCGCAAATCCAGGGCCTTCTTCCACCTCTTTTGTTGGTGGAGGCGCAGATGTCCGGACAAGCGTATCGAAGTCAATATTGGCGCTGTAACATGCCTCTTTGAGTGCTTTCTTAAAAGTGTCATCTTCCAGCATGCCGGGCAGCTTCACTGCATCTTTTAATAAAGAAGGTACAGGCTCCCAGGTATTGTTCACGCTGAGGTATTTCAGGAATGGTAACAGGCCGTTTACTGTTTGCTGTTGGAGCATACGTTGTCTGAATTCTGTTTCCAGTGCAGGTCCCCAGACTATCCTCAACAGTTCATCGAATTGTATGAGTTTAATATAATTTCCACGGGTTTCCAGTAACTGCCATAACGCGGGTTTCAGTTCCGGTGCAGTAGGATTACTTTTGATGATCAGCAGATAGTGGTAGAACATCCCTTCATAGCCGAGGTCTGCCTGTAATAACTTGTTCATGGCATAACGTACCAGCTGATCATCAATACCATCATTCACCATCAGAAACTCCAGGATCTCCACATCAGATACGTTCTGGTAATACAGGCTGTTGGCGTTGGCCGGGTTCAGACAAGCATACAGGATCTTTTTCGCCATCTTCGGGTTCTCCTCATAAAACACCCACAGGTGCGGGAATATCCCATCTGTTTCGTGTGAGACATCCGCTTTATATAACCACTGTTCCCAGTTGATATTGGAACCACCTGTATGTGCGATCGCCTTTTCCTGTACATAGGTGGCGATGCCTACCATCTGATCATTGGTGTCATGATCCACCAGGCGGGTAAAGATTTGTATGGTTTCGGCAGAAAGTGCAGGGATCTTACTGATTTTACGGGCGAGATTTATACGCAGGTCGCGGTTCAGTTCCTGTTGTAATAAGACAGGCGCCGCTGCGGCTACTGCACTGGTATTTTCAGGTGTAAGCGGTATCATGTTAATACCGCGTATCGCCCATTCGCGGATAGCGGGTGATGGTGCCTGTAATGCTTTGAGATAGAAGTCGTTCCACTCCCCTCCTGCATTCATCGCAGTACTGATCGCTTTTAAGATCACTGCTTTCGCATCATCTCTTTGTTCTTTATCGTATGCAGCAACGAATTTATCCAGGAAGGATATATTTACCGGCACCTGTTTGCCAAGAATATCATAGATACCAAGGGCCACGTTTGCCTGCAAAGGCTTATCCAGTAAAGTCCATAATGCTTCTGACAGGATGATATTGTTCGCCGAATAAGGAGCCAGCAGCTGTAATAACTGCAATGCCAGTTGCGTGTTTTTCTCTGCCAGCAGGCAATTACAGAGGTATTCAATATTGGCAGGGGTCAGCGAAATGCTGTAAGTAAATATCATCATGGCGGCCTCTCGCACGGCTTCATCAGGATCTGATTGAAGGGCTTTTAGCAACGTATCCATGACCGCGGTATCACTGATGGGGTGTACTGCCAGCAATTGGATGCTGAATCTACGTACCCCGGGGTTCTTATCAGCACGGATCAATTCGCATAGTTGCTCACTTAGTACCAGGGAGCGGTCCAGGCAATAACGCAAGACCATTTCCTTGATCACATCGGGAGTGATGGGTTTTAGCAACCGGGCGATCTGTTCACTTTCCATTTTATCCTGCAATAACAGGCGATTTACCAGCACCAGTTGATTGGTAGTATCTGTTTCTTCCAATATCTCGTGATAAAAGGCGATGTCTTTTTCACTGGCTTCTACTGGTATCAGTAACCAGGAAAGGATCTGCCGGCGTGTATCCGCATTATTATGTTCGCGGTAAAAGTCCATCAGTTTTTGTCGCGCAGTGAGATTCGTGATAGAGAATCTTCCTAATAATGGTAATATGATATCTCTTGATTCATTCTGCTGTAAAGCATCAGACAATAGCTGAATAAAGGCTTCTTTATCCGGGATAGGCTGTAAGCCACCCGCTGCAAGACGTTGCAGCATATCGGCCTGTAAACGTGTATCCGTCTCTGCGGCTATCAGGCTAATCCATTTACTGATCACTTCCGGATCGTTCAGATAGTTGGCAGCAGATGAAAGAAGATTGTATTTACTGTCGGTATCGGAAAGCGGCACCATGTCCATCATGAGCAGGGCCTGTTCCCTCGTATTATTTCTTCGCGCTTTAATCTCTTCAGTTATATGCATATCTCGTTAGTTTTTCTCAGCAATCTGGCGTAAAATAGTAGGATCCTGTATTTCGTTGTCCCTTGCCAGCAGCAATACTTTAGACAGTAACTCTGCGGTGCGTGGATCATCATCCATAAAAGGAAGGAATAATCTGCCCCTGTGCTGCGAATGCACCGGCAAGATAGATAAATAACCTGATAGCACCCGATGCACTACAGCACTTCCCAGATGCACACTATATTCACCGAGTTTCCCTTTTATCAGGGCATGACTACCTTTCACCGTTACATTATCCAGTTTAAATAACCGTACTGTTTCCATTAATAAAACGCTGCGCATTTCAATAGAAGAATGACTGGCTTCGGGATCTACACCACCTGCATGCGCTACACTCACTACCAGATCTATATCCCGCATTACTTCACTGAAAATACGTGGATGTACTTTATCGAAAGGTACATTCTTAAAGGTTTTCAAATCCATGAACACCACGGTCTCCAGGGTCGGGTTTTCCATTTCCGCAGGAGAGAACCAATCAGCCATCGCATGCATACAGGCAGCGAAACCTTCTTTATGATAGACCTTCTGCAAACCCTGTTCGTAGTTCGTTTTCCAGCCACGGGAACGCAGCAGCGCCAATGTTTGTTTAGGCTGTACCTGGTGACCGGCATAACGTCTGGATACCGCTACTTCCTGGCGCTCATCATCAGTAATCAGGTACAACTCACGGAAGATCTGTTTAAAAGGCTGTTGCAGTTTTTTATCAAAGGCAGCATGCTGATAAGCAGACCAGGAACTGTTGCTATAAAGATCTGAACAATGTGCAATACGCAGTTGATCCTTATCACTGAGTGCTGACACATCCCCATCTGCATTCACCAGTGTAGCATCCCGGTAAAAGCCATGTTTCTCTTCTGATATGAATACCAGCTTTTCAAGATGTTTGGCAATGACCGGGTGCGTAAATAAATCCTTTACTTCACTCATCAAAAATAAATCTCCTCTCACCATCGCTTCTTCCAGTCCTATACGGGAACGACGGAACTGTTCACGTAATATTTTCTTAAACCCATTCAGTTCCTCTACCTTTTTGTCTTTTTTATATTTAGATGGGATATCCTTCAGGGTTTTATCTCCTTTAAAAGATACTACATCTGCTTCTCCATTTTCATCAATGACCAATCCTATCAGTACATCATCATACTGTACCTGTGTTTCTTTAGAGAGGATGGCCTGTATCTGTTTTGTTTCCATCGCCCAGGTAAGCCGTATCGGATCGGGATAACCGGCATTACGAGCCAGGTTTTCCATAGAGATCTGTATAGATAAGGCTTCAGAACTTTGCTTCTGCGCACCGAATTGTTTACTCTCTTTTTTAAACTGTTGCAGGAATTCGTAACGGGCCAGGATATCCTTTGCTTTATTGGTTTTATTCAGTGGAGCCAGTCCGTATATGCGTACATAATCCTGATCTCGTTTGGTCGCGATTTTCTCTGTAACTTCTTTCAAATTTAATACACCTAACAATACATCCGCATAAATACGTGCGCGGCGATGTCCGTTACCATCCGTAATATATTTTGCTGCGTCATATACCATGGGCCAGTGTTCGGCGCCTATTTCCTTATATGCTTTCAGGAACCATTCTTTATCTACTGCACCATTCTTGAATTCTTCCACATCCAGTGAAGAGTAACGGGCAATTTCGCTTTCGATTATTGAATTTATTGATTTGTAAGCATCCGTTTTAGTATGTGCATGCATCCACCAAATGGCACTGTCAAGACCTTTCCAGCCCAGGTAATTGCTAACAAACCATTGCCACTGAGGGGCATACATAGCGGCATCTATCAATCGCTGTTCATCGCCCTTTATTTGTTGCATGGCTACATTAAACTGCTCCTGTGTATCTGTAGGTAATGCCAGACACTGTTTGAGTAAATCACTAAAGGAAGATGTTTTACTGGCATCACCACCACCCCAGTAGTAACCTTTCTGAAGTGTTGATTTACCCAAGCCGGCAATGATTTCTGCAAAGCGGTTTACACCAAATAAGGACTGGATCTCCTCTGCTATAAAAGTTACAGATGTTGGAAGATCTCCTCTTTTCAATTCTATATCGAGTACATGATTACGTGCCTTTTCAAATAGCGGTAACAGGAAAGGGAAACGCCCCATATAATCAAACTCGCGTTCATTACGCCTGGGTGAAGATAATAAGCGCATATGTTCGGGCTCCATGATACCACGTAACAGATCAGGCTCTCCGATAATTCCATTTTCATATGCACGGCCATAGACCATCAGTGGTGTAATATTATGAGGGTTGCTTTCTTTCAGTCCGGAGAATTGTCGCCAGTGATACAAATTCCAGCAACACGCTACCAGTTCATCCGGCATTGTTTCCGGTTTTGCCGCTTTGAGAAATAAGAACATACCGGACATCTGCTGCCAGCCTTCGCGATAGTCCTGAGGCCCGTCTTCTTTGATGCCTTTTTGCAGCATCTCATCACTGATAGAAGCAAACATACGGGTAGTAGCGCCTAATGCAAATTCATCCGCATTATTGAAAGGATTGAATAAGCTCAGAATGTTCAGCAGGGCTATAATCGGATTATTGTACCTGTTTAGTTTCGCATAACGACCCGATACAAATTCTTCTACATCCGGCAGTTGTTTTGAAACTATTTTAGCAAAAGCATTCACAGGATAGATAAAGGCCTGCATCAACAGGAAAAGATCTGACGGTGTTAAAGCCCATTTTTCGCACCATGACTGCCATACTTCGTATAAAGGAACTTCGTCCCTCACCAGCATCTCTCTGCCTGTAAGTTTCATCAGTAAAGCATTCCCCAGTAATACTTTGCGGCGGGTACCATCATATCCTTCTTCCTCGTATTCTTCCTCTTTATGTGCTTCGAATAAATCACATAGTTCTGTGATGGCTTCTTTTAAAGTCTCAATCGGTACGGAAAACGCATAAGGATGTTTGGCCAGCATTTTTTCATACTGATTATTCTTATCTATCACCGGACGTACAACGGGTACACATTGTTTAGGATCAAATAATCCATACCCGTTTTCAGCAGATACATCTTTCGTTTTATGGCCTTCTCCCAACTGCGACAACAACACCTCTTCTTTAGATGAAATGCTTTTCCTTTCCCTGAAAGCCTTGATCCATGTAGCACTTTCACTGGGCAGGCGCTTCTTCTTTTTCAGCTGTATCAGGATGTCCAGTGCGGCCATACGTTGTTCTGCATCTCCCTTTAGAATCTCCTGCATCACAGGTATCAGGGCTTTATCGGTTTGACGCAATAACAGCGTAATAATATTTCCCCTGAACTCTGCCGCCTTTCTTTTCAGTAATGCAGGAAATGTAGATAGTTCTTCGGGCGTAAACTGTGTATGATATAATACCGTGTAAGCAGTATCAAATTCAGATCTGTCTTTCAATATGATCATTGCATACTGATGCTGAAAATCCGTCATATTGGATTTATCACCCGTCTTGAAATTAGCCTCATGAGAGGCGTATTCAGGTAATACTCTCAACGTCAGCATTCTCTTCATCAGACTGTCCATCTCATCCATGTAACTGATTAAGATATCCATCCTATCAGGGTATTTACCCACCAGCATGATCATCGCTCTTAATATCGTACTCCTTGAGAACGCTACTTTCAACCAGGAGAAGACTTCTCCTGAAAAGGTTTTTTCCTTTACCGTTACCCGTTTATATACTTCGTGCAGTTTATTGAAAAGATCCGGATAATGCTGGTTGTAATAATTCGCATTATCACGTATACCAATGCTGCTATGCAAGGCATTTATTGCCAGCCCCAATGGCATCAGCTCTTTATCGTTCAGCGCTGACAGGTGAAGGGGAAAACTGATTTCATTCAAACGGGTATTATCTGCAAACAGTAAGGCCAGTGTACGTTTCTGTACATTACCTTCTTCGTATAGTTGTTTCAGATAAGGCGCCGTTTTCTGTACATCATATACACCCTGCGCCCACAACCCCATGAACACGTCTGCATTATTATCCGACTGTAAAGCAGCAGGAATCAGCTCGGGATATTCGATGTATTCAATCGCTTTCTCCATGAAATTCTTTACAGCAGATTCGCGTTCACTCTCCCAGCCCATACCTACCCATACATCTATTGCACGTACTACGGATGAAAAGCGTACCAGGTCGTTATCCACTATCACGCGCAGCAGATGCTTCATTGCGCCTATACTGGTTTCATCCAGCGATTCCAGGATCACCTGCCGCAAGCCTTCCTGCCGTTGTGCAGAGAGCAGCAGTTGTTCTATCAGTTTCCAGGCGGCCGGTTTATTACTATTCAGCAGTGCTTTTATAATATTCTGAGTAACCTTTCCTTCTGCATCTTTATTGTAAATGATATCTTCCAATATCTGAAAGGCATCTGTATTTCCCATATCCACAGCAGCCGACCACAACCTGAAAATCTCAGGATTTCTCTCTGCCATTAAATAATTGTAACGAATCTGTTCTACAATTGTAAGGTCATAAAAGGTAGTGATCTGCTCGAAACTTTCAGTATGCGCCTGTGTGTATGCCTGGGGTAGTATGTGAATGAGATTGTTGATCTGCCTGGCCAGATAGTGATGAGGGTTATTGGGTGAGCGGAAAGAGCGGCGCGCATACCCTTCCTGGTACATCTGATAAGGCGCCTGTTTCCAGGCATAGCGCATATAAGCAGCTTTTTCTGCTCCAAAAAAGAATAATAAAAGATTGTAATTTTCTTCGTTATCCCAATGCTCATTGCCCAGTAGCGCGACAATACGTTTGTAGCGTTCGCTATGACGTTCTACAGGCCATACCGGCCAGCGGCGGCTATCTCTTCTCCTGGATTTTTCTTCTGCATCGTTCAGTAAGAGCAGTCCCAGTTCTCTGGCATTGGCGGAGAGGGGGATCTTATCTGATTTCAGGGCTTCCGCGTAATTTTCTAAGGGGCTTGGGATTACCTTAGCGTTTAGAACTTCTTTCTGCATAAAATAGAGGTATGGATGAATCTACCAGTAACTACCGGCAAGAAATGTTAAACGGATAAAAGTAATAATAGTATCTTCCTGTAAATGAATGATTTGTTCAGATTTCGTATACTCCTTCTCATCGGCAAAAATAACAAACAATCCGTCCTGAAATGCCAGTAAGGCGGTTTTAACGGCTTCTGATGGATCAGCTTTCGTATCATTATAAATACTGCCAAAACTAATTTTGCCGGAGGTTTCCTGATCGAGCAATGGAAGGAGAGTCGGTTCGTTAGGTCTGCTATTAAATTCCCTGACCTGCTGTATAACTACAGCGCTGATCAATTCGGCCACTGTAGGCTCTTGTCCGATATCTTCAATCTCTATTACCAGCCTGTCGATTAAGTCCCTTTTACGGCCAAGCTGTTTGGCGTTGACGGTTAATTGCATAGGATTAGCAAAGTACTGAATAGGATTTAAACAACCAAGATGGCTATAATATTATTAATTTAGTTTTAATAAAAGAGACAAACGATGCAGGACACTATTAAAAAGCTTAAGTTCAAAGACAATGGTATTGTGCTGAATGCACCAGCCGCTATTGAAGCCGCGTTTGTACAACTTGGTTTCAAAACAAGCCTTGCGAAAAAAAACACTAATACTTTAGTGTTTATCAATAACAACAAAGAATATCTCCACTTCCTCAAAAACAACCTGAAAAACATTGAACCAGACAGTGTTTTATGGTTTGCTTATCCCAAAGGAACATCAAAGATTAAAACTGATATCAACAGAGATACTATTCGTGTAACCGGAGAAGAGTTCGGTATCACTACGGTCACCGCCATTTCCATAGACGATACCTGGAGTGCCTTACGTTTCAGACCTATTGACAGAGTCGGGAAATGATTTACAATCTCCAGGTAGCATACATATAAATCCGCTGCTGTGCCGGATTGGTATAATACTGGTAACGGATGCCCACTGCTGGTCCGGTACGTACTCTACCCAACTGCAGATCTCCAAAGAAACCAGGGTTATACTCAGTAAACCAGGATTGTTTACTATCCAGCTCTCCAGTAAGTAAAGTAGCATTACCACCATTTGCGTTTTCGGCAACAGTATTCAATGTATGTTTAACGCGTGAGCTTAGATTTACGTTCGCCATCATCCCTACTCCTACCCCTATCCAGCTATTCAGATTATACCTGAATTGCAAAGGAACCGCTTCAATTGTCACTATACGTACATTTTCATATTTATCACGGTAACGCACTTTATAACCTGTATCGTTAATAACAGTATCTCCACCTTCCCGACGGCCCAGGTATTGTGTATATTCATTGAAAGCACTGGCATACAGTTCCAGTTGCAGGTACTGATGATGTGGTGCATAGGGAGAAAGACTGGCCCCTATTGTAAGCCCTTTATCGCCCGTTTTCCAGCTTCCTGATGTTCCCAGCCTGCTGGTATAACCCATAATGATCCCAGGGGAAATTCCGGGTATAAAACGGGCTGTAGAACGATTCGTCACCACCGGTTCATTGTGATCGAAAACAATCGCAGCCCGACTGGTAAACGGCTGTTTGGCCGGCTTACGGCTAAAGTGAATGGTGTATTTGATAAATCCTTTGGTAGAATCTTCATCATGTACGCCATCCTGCTGCATGCCTGGCAGGTAGATATTGCGTAAAACGAAATGCACGCTGTCTTTTGTCCTGACGGTATCCACACAGCTCTGATGCTCGTATGCTTTGGCGCAGGGGATACATTTAGGCTGAATCTCTACCAGGTCTACAGAGCCACCATCTAAAACATCCGGGATACGGATGCCTACATCCACCTTAGAAGCAGGACCGGTACCGGTGTTCTGGAACTGTATTTTGTAAGTGAGTGTTCTCTTTTTACCGGTGAAGCGGTAGTTCATGTGCCGGTTGCGCATAATCATGCGGTTAGGATCATGGGAGGCTACTATAGGCAGTTCCAGTACGTATTGTTCCGGTTCTGCGGAAGGATCATCGGGAATGAATAAAGCGGTGAGGTTTACGACAGCATTGGTATCTTTCACCATCTCCGGCGTGGTTTGCAGGGAAACGAACATGAACTGTTCTGCCCCAGGCTGGATCTTTTCCATACGCCACACATGGTTCTTACGGAACTGTTGCATCTGGTCCATCACCATGGTTTTTACCTGCTGATTACGGAGGGGATTAGTGATGACATCTTCATCCGCCGGGCCGTTTTTCGCCAGTAAAAGCGGCATATTCAAAGGTTGTTCCTGCATATATGCCCACATAGAATCTGCCGGGATCTCCCTTTCCTGGTGATGGGCACGTACTTCCTGCCAGGCAAAGTTATCCTGCTTAAAATCCTTGTCATTGTACAGCAGCATCAGCGATCCGCCGGTGACTGCCTGTTGCCGATATCCTATCAGTAATACCATCTCCTCTCCTGCCCTGGGCATCCTGTTTACTTTCATTTCAATAGCGCCGCCTCCTTTAAAAAACCCGGAAGGCGTAGCAGCATCTGCAAAGGATTTATTCTTGATCCTTACAGGGCGGGGCCTTGTTGGCGGTGGTTTTCCATCGTCATAATTATTAGTCGCGTATAATCTTATTTCATAATTCCCCGTATCGCTGTAAACATGCAGTGGTGTTTTTTCAAAACTGAAAGTACCATCTCCGAATTCCCAGAAATAAGAGTAAAAAGGAGAAGGCGCACCAGCGATAGGACGCAAGGCACGTAAATCAGATGAAAAAGCAATTTTGTTATCTGTCTCCTGAGTATTGACCTGAGCAGGTATGCTGTCTGTGGACTGCGCATAACTTTTCACACATATTATACATAACAGAAGGAACCAGTGTTTCATAGTGCTACATTTACGATAGGGATCTATAACACAAGGTAATATAAATCCTTAAATATAATAATTATCTATATAATTAAAATTAGGATGCTCCGGCTGAGGAGCATCCTATTGGGGTCAAAGCAAGAATCACTGAACTATTGTACCGTATTGAGAAAAGCTGATACCGTTGCTTCTGAAGAGCGGGCAATTGGCGCATCGATGTGCATATCTGCAGCGATCGTGATGTGCTGTGTACCGAACTCTATGTAGCCGTTTTCATCTTTACCGATCAGTACCAGTTCTCCTTCTTTACCGATTGGAAGGGAGTTTAAGTAGGACTGGAACTGTGTTAAAGTATAGTTGAAAGGCAGGGTGATGACAGTCGTGATATCTTTGAACACGATCATCACCTGTAAACCGGAGATTGAATCTGAATCCTGGAAGTCAGGGGACACTGTGATAGTGGTTTTAGGAGCAGGATCGCTGTAGAAGCGGTCGCAATTCACCCATGTGAAAGCAGGCAGTGTGAAGATATAGGAACTGGCACCCATACCGAATGGAGCATAAGGAGCTGGTACCCAGGTACTTTGGAAATCCGGAGGGATAGTACCACCATCAGCCTGTTTCCTTGGAGCCTGTACGAACAGGTTCATATCACCTGCTTTCATTACCTGTGGCACTTCTACTTTGATGGCAGAATCACCAGGGATTAATACCGCGCCATTCAGTTTAGCAGTTACTTTTATTTCTCCACCTGAAATCAGCAGCTGACCATTGGATTCGGTCATAGGGCCAGATAACAGGATATCTTTTTTGCTCAGTATTTCTGTTAATTTGATTTCAACATCTCCGATGTTTACTGCAGCACCGGTAATAGAATCTTTGAAGGCATGGAGGGGGAAAGTGATTTTAGTACCTTTTTCACCGGTGATAGTGAAACCCAGTGCAGCGCTACCTTTGAAGGTTTGTTCGTTTACTTTGTATTTTGCGAAGAAATCGGCGGCTTTGATTGAATTATCAGGAGTAGGTGCCTGTGTCTCTTTACTACAGGCGGCAATCAGTACTACAGAAGCTAAAACTAGGAACTTTTTCATAATTGTTATTTTTTGAAGTGAGTTAATTTTAATGTTTACAGGCATGCATGAGTGTTACCAACAGTATCGCTATTAACAACAGGCAAGCGTCTTTTACTACAGGATTTACATTCATAGTTATCTGGTTTAAAATAGTTGCTTACTCTTTTCAGGCTTTTCAGCTACCGCCTTTCTACAGGTATATCAACCGGTAATTCCTTTTGTTACCCCCCTCCCTTAAAAAAATTTATTATATATTAGCAGACCCACAGAAAACAGACAATGAGTACCGTCACGCATATTGATCAACGTTATATAGAAGGCCTGTTGCAGAATGATAGCCGGATTATCCGGCAGATTTATGAGCAGTTTGCTGATAAGATTAAAGGATACATTATTAACAATAGTGGTACCGGACAGGATGCAGCGGATATTTTCCAGGAAGCCCTGACCGCCATCTACCAGCAGGCCAAACACAAGCAATTGCAGCTGACCTGCCCTTTTGAGCCCTTCTTATTATTAGTATGTAAGCGGAAATGGCTGAATGAGTTAAAAAAAAGATCGAATGACCCGGTAACAAATCACAGTGCGGATGTATATGATAATATGGGAGAAGATGTTTTTGCCATGTCGGAGCAAATTGCAGAGCAGGAAGGCCAGACCAGGTTATTTATGCATGCTTTTCGCCAACTGGGAGAAAAATGCAGGGAGATCATTCAGCGTAGTTTACAGGATGAACACCAGGAGAAAATAGCTGAGTCTCTGGGTGTTACCTACGGTTATCTGCGTAAGAAGAAATCCGAATGTATGGCTACCCTGCTAAAAATTATCCGTTCACAACAATAGATGAATCGTATGCACTCATATACTGAAGAAGAAATAGCGCTGTATGTTAACGGCGATATGGCCGGAGAGGAACAGCAACAGTTTGAACTGATGTTACAACGCGACAAGACGCTGCAGGAAAATGTACAGCAGTATCAGCAGGTACAGGCTACGTTGCGTACGCGACTGGCCCCTGATACACAGGATAAGGCGTTATCACAGACTTTACATTCGCTGAATGAAGAGTATTTCGGTAAAACGGAAGCTAAAATAAGACCGGTAGGCATTTATATCAAATGGGCATGTGCGGCGGCAGCTGTAGCGCTGATACTGGTGGTGAACTTATTCCATCCCTGGAAACAGCATGACCTGTATAAAGAATATGGCGGTTTACAGATGGTGACATCTGCGGAGAGAGGAGATCATACAGATACGTTGTTGCAACAGGCGACTACTGCTTTCAACAATCAGCAATTTGATGTAGCTGCTAAAGATTTACAGGTAATATTTGAAAAGGATAGGAATGATGCGATGATCACTTTTTATTATGGTGTTTCATTGATAGAGACAGGTGATATGCAGAAAGCGGAGAATATGCTGGAACATGTGTATGCAGGGAATTCTGTTTTCAAATATGATGCTGCGTATTTTATGGCGATTCGTTTTTTGAAAGAACATAAATATAATGATTGCCGTAAATGGCTGCTGAATATTCCGGTTGGAACGTCCAGGCATGCACAGGCGCAGTTGTTGCTGGAGAGTATTGCCAGTTTATCTGAGTAAGATAATTGTTCCTTTTTTACATTCATTGCCACAAGCTGTTTTTGCCGTAATCGAGTAGAGGTAAGTCCCTACAGGTTGCGGCATTCCTTTGTAATATCCATCCCAGCAGGCGTTTGTTGTATTGGAAGAGAAGAGTAGTTGTCCGGAGCGATTATAGATATTAAACAGTAATCCTTCTACTCTCCCCCAGTATTTTAATCCGAAGCAATCATTGTTACCATCTCCGTTAGGAGAGAAAGCAGAGGGTAACGTGTACTGGCTGAGTGAAGAATTAAAATCTACTCCTACAGTAGTTGCTTCTAAATTAGAACAGCCATGTTCATCTGTGATAGTTACCTGGTAGGTAGTTGTTTTTGTAGGTGTCACAATTGGATTGGCGATATTTAAATTGCTGAGGCCATCTGCTTCTTCCCACTTGTATTTATTACCACCGGTAGCTTCTAATAATGCATCGTGATGTACGCAATCTACATTGTTAGATTTAGTTAAAGACGTTACAGGAATCTTATACACTTTTACGGGTACACTGAAACTATCAGTATAATGACAGGTATTATTGGTGATGCTCAGTTTGTATAATGTATCTGTTGTGGGTGCTACTGTTAACCCAGCTTCATTAGATATCAGCGAATCTTTCACATACCAGGCGTATACATCTCCCCCACTTGCTTTGATCAATATATGCTGACCGATACAGATAACAGGTGTATCTGGTCTGATGAGAAATTCCGGTGCGGGATTTACTACCAGGTCTACTTTCGCTTTGCTGCTGCAACGGAATTCAGTGGTAGCTGTTACTGTGTATTCTGTATTAGTAATCGGTGATGCTACCGGATTGGCGACATAAGGATTATCTAATCCCGTTGCGGGCGACCAGCTATATGTTGCAGGATAATTGGTGCTAACAGATAAGGAGACATGGTCTCCTGCGCATATCGCTGTATCGTTGTTCTTTGTAATTTCCGGTAATGGGTTAACGCGAATGGTTACACTATCTTTCCCTGAACATCCTTTGGCATCATAACCTGTTACTATATAAGTAGTAGTGACTGTCGGTTTTGCAATTGGATTGGCAATACTATCGCTGGAGAGTCCCGTTTTCGGGCTCCATTTGTAGGTGATTCCACCGGTTGCGTCCATTTGGATAGAGGCGCCCTGGCACATGAAAGTATTAGGGATAGTGGTAACTGCTATACCACATTGTGCTAATCCTTTTGAGCAGGTGAGGGATAGCACCAGGATTACGGGATAGATTTTAGACATGGTTAATAATGAGTATTACAGAGTAACTGCTTCATTTTCATTTAATCCGCAGAATGAGTACTATAGCACATTGGCACCGGGCTCTATCCTAAATTACATTAAAAATTTATATGTTAAAAATTAAAACAAAAACAGGTTGATAATCATGAAAATAATTAGCTATCGTCCTAATGTGTTTGAATTGTTATGTCGAACTTCACCTGCAAAGAACCCAGCATGCCGATGATGTTTCAGCTGCCTGAAGCATTAGTAAATCAGGTCTCCACAACAACCCTGATTCCTTTGCGACATAAGAAACTACAGTTACCCTTTGACGATCTCTCCATTATTTATACCCACGGCGCTCCTGGTACTTTTATTCATCAGTATGTACAAATCAATGACTACCTCTATGGTGAACATTATTTCGAACCTTTAGTCAATACCGAGATACATATTACCGTTACTGCTCCTATACTTGTGCTCTTTGGTATGCTCTCCGGAGATCTCACTTTACGATATCCTGATGGCCGCATATTTCCCCAGTCTAACAAGCGGGGCATGCATTACCTTAAACCAGGCGCTATTTACGTTATTTACCTGTTTGCAGGGCAGAAGTATCATTCTGTTTATATCTCCCCTTCTACGGTCTTATTAACGGGTTTGGCTGGCAGTTATCCGCATCTCTTACAACTTTTGAAAGCGGATACTCTTTTTGTGTTGCCTTATAGCAAATTTGGCAAGAAAGCCCATAAAGAGATACAAAATCTGAAAAACTGGGTGATTCCGGGGCAGGCTAGTGTGCTTTATTATAATAGTCGTCTTAGCGACTTTATTCTCTCCTATCTTGAAGAGATTCACCGGGATAATCACATCACCAGTGTTATTATTATTCAGATAGAAGAGTTCATTGCCCTTATTCAACAATTCCCTGAGAAGCCTATCAACGTCATCGAACAAGCCCAGCGAATGGGGATGACTCCGCGTGCGCTGGAAAATGCGTTTAAGTCTAAAAAGGGGATTACGGTGTTGTTGTTTGTGCAGCAGCAGCGAATTGAGAAAGCTAAACTTCTCCTATTATCTTCTGATGATAGTATTTCCGAGATCTCTTTTGAGGTCGGTTATACAGATCACTCCTACTTCTCCCGGGTGTTTAAACGGACTACAGGGAAGACACCGCATGAATTCAGAAAGGACAATTAGCACTATTTAAGTTTTATTTCTTCATTAATAGTTTGTTTTCGTCCTATTTATTCCTGTTCCCTATTGAGATATTTGTTATTGTTATACCCTTAGCTCTATTATTTTCATTGTTAACCATACAAACCTTTATATAATGCCTGTAAACATCAGCTTACCAGATGGAAAGGTCTTATCAGAGCTGCCAACCCGTTATCGTAAACTAGCTTTAAACATTCCCAGGACTTCTGTGCAATTCATATCCTCTCGTTGGGGAGTGTTCATTAATCAGTCTGTTGAAATTGCGGGGCATGTTTATCGTGAGCAGTATGTTGAAGTCACTTCTTCAGACCTTTCTCTTACTTTATCATCGACTACTCCTGTTATCTTCCTGCAAGTGTCGCTTAATAGTACTCATCTTTGTATGCGCTACCTTGGGCCGGATGTTTCTATTCCGCTTCATTTATCTGCAAACAAGATTTATCATACTATTTATATCGAGCCTTCTGTTTCTTTACTTTCTCAACTACTTTCCACCTATTCCATGCTCTCCGAATTAATGACCGCTTTCTCAGGTCTCTATAAATCTACGCTGGAACTCCCTTACTCCAAATACTCTGGCACTGTCCGTGTTGAATTAGACAAAATCAAGAACAATCTCCTTACTGGTGATGCGCGTACCAAATACTACGACAACCGTATTGCAGATTTTACTATCGCTTATCTTGATGGCGTTCATCGACGCTCCTTCCAGGATAGCCGGCTTATTGCCCTCTTCGATACCGAAATACTCTCTCTCATCCATAAAATAGAATCCTCTCCTGAACTCCTCTTCAACATCGAGGACCTTGCCAAAAACATGGGTATCACTGAACGTGCGCTTCAAAATGGCTTCCGTTTGAAAACCGGCCTTACCGTACTCCAATATGTCCAGCAGTTGCGCATGTCCAAAGCCAAAACTCTTCTCATCCGCTCTGAACTCCCTATCGCCGATATCGGTCTTGAAGTTGGGTACAGCGACTCTTCCTTCTTTATTCGCGTCTTCAAAAAATCCACCGGAGTTGCGCCAGGAAGGTACCGGAGTACTTTTAGTGAAGTATGACTGCTGTACTGATAATTATAGATATAACTTTTGTTCTTTCTTCACATCCATTATGCAATTGTTCTAATTATCTTCTATCTATATTTGTGATGAGCTAAGTAAGTAACCCGAAAAATATTTTAAATGATCTCTTCTTTAAAAAGCATTCGAAATTCACAACATTTAGATATACACCTCTATTACAAGCAAAACATTTATTACCCTTTAATTCAAATTATTTTATCAGTAAATTGAATGAATCACTCAATTAGAAGGCTATCTAAACAATTTCATTTTCTTCTTGAACTATTTAAAATCGTACTCATTAAACATTCACATCTAGTATAAAAACGAGCAGAAAATTTCGCTTGCTTATATCTACTATAAAAATCACCAATACATCTTATTTCAAAAGATGTATTGGTAATAACAAGAACATTTTAACTATTTACAGAATACTTATCTCGCATTGCAATTAAACCTGATCATGAAGGGGAATCGCTGAACACCCCAAGAAAACAGTAAGCCCTAATATCTTTGTCAATTAAATTTTAGCCCTTTGGATTATAAGGCAACATTTTTATGAAACGTGCTAAAATCATGTTAAGTGCAATCGCAATATTTGCAATAGTTGGAGGCGTAGTAGCATTTAAAGCAAAAAAAGCTTTTCTTATTCTTTACACAGGCACAGGAGGTAAGTGTACGATATTGACTGACGGTACTACCAATTTAACAGCACCAATTATAAACGTTTCTACAATATCTTTAACAACCAATTGTCCAACCGGTCGTTTTACAAATGTCCAAGGATAATTGTACAAGGCAATTTCCATTAAATAGCTATTTTTTGATTATAGTAATCTATATCATAGGGTTTTGAAAAAATAAAAATTCGATATTGTTTATAAAAAAATATCTGGATAGTGATTTACATATTCAAAATGGCACCGAGCTCAATTAAGGATGATTATAATTCTATATTCGTCTAGGTTATCTGTGTGTAATAATTAGAGTAGTAAGGAATACCATATGAAGATCCCAAATAAGTTTATGATAATAATACTTAAGTCTCAGTTGGATATAATAAATGAAGATAAAACATTGTTAGCTAACATAGATGAGGTCTTGTATTGCAATCAAACCTGATCATGAAAGGGAATCGCTGAACACCCTAAGAAAATAGTAAGCAATAATATTTTTATTGACTAAAGTTTAGCCTTTTGAATTATAAAGGCAACATTTTTATGAAACGTGCTAAAATCATGTTAAGTGCAATCGCAATATTTGCAATAGTTGGAGGCGCATTGGCATTTAAAGCAAATAGAAACGTCGTTGTTTTTTACACAGGTACTGCTGGTAAGTGTACTGTTTTGACTGCTGGTACTACCACTTTAACAGCACCAATTATAAACGTTTCTACAACACCTTTAACAACGGGGTGTCCAACTGCTCGTTTTACAGATGCTCAAGGATAATTGCGCATGGTAATCTCCATTAAATAGCTATTTTTTGGTTATAATAATCTATATCATGAGGCTAGTTTAATACTAATCTTATGATATAGATTTTATGATATTAAATCTAGTATAATTGTTTATAGGGATGTTATTCGAACTCATTTTTTTTGATAATTTCTATGTTTCACAGAAATTGAGATACTATCTCAAAACTGTGTAAATGAAAAAATCGGGGTTGAAGAACTTCGATTTTTTTAATTTTAAATATACACAATCATATGAACACAGAAAATTTCTTATCAGATGAGTTTTTAAAGCAATTTAAGACAGGCAAGCTGCTCAATCACTTCTTGACTCAGATTCAGAAACGGGGATCGAAAAGATGCTGGAAGGAGAATTGGATGGGCATTGGGAATATAGCAAGAATGAGCAAACCGTTAGTGATAATACCCGTAATGCTCATGGGAAGAAGATCAAAACGAACTACGGAGAATCAGAAATACGTGTTCCTAGGACCGGGATTCCAGTTTTAACCCGATGATCGTGCCCAAAAGGGAAAACATCGTAGAAGGACTTGAAGAAGCTGCATGCCAAAGGGATGAGTGTCTCCTATATTGAAGACCAAATAAAAGATATATATAAATTTGATGTTTCCGCTCCTCTATAAGCCAGATTACGGCAAAGGTTGCAAGAGATGTAGTAGCATGTCAAAATAGTCCATTAGAGCTTGTTTACTTGATCGTGTGGATGGATGAGATTATATTTAAGGTAAGAGAAAACAGTAAGGCAATAAATAAGGCCGTTCACATTGCTGTTGGACTTCGACGTGATGGACTTAAAGAAGTACTGGGTATGCGGCTTGGTAAGAATGAGTCCGCCGCTTACTGGATGTGTGTTTTGACTGATATGAAGGCACATGGTCGTGAAGATATATTGATCAGCCACTCAAATATACGTAGTCCATCAGATCCACAATAGCTGCCGATATGTTATCTGGAAAGATAAAAAGGAATTTGCTACTGACCTGAAGGATATCTATACCACACCTACTCGGCAAGCCTCTCGCTGAACTGGATATGTTAGATAATAAATGGAATAGTAAATATGCTTACGCTGCTAAGAGCTGGCGCGATAACTGGGACGCGACAACTATATTCTTTGATTTTCCCATGGAAATCGGACAGATTATCTACACCACTAATCTAATTGAGAATCTCAATGGCAAGATCAGGAAATATAATCCTTCCCGAATGATGAAGCCGCGATGAAATCGGTATACCTTCTGCTAAGAGAAACCTCAAAAAATGGGCCATGCCCATTAGAAACTGGAGCATAATCTTTAATCAGTTTTTAACTACTTGGGGTAACAGGCTGAAAATTTAGTCTATTCAATTACTCCGATTTTGAAACTTACATACTTATTCCAATAGTCCCGGATACGATTTGGAATTACAATAACAAAATAGACACTCCGCTAAACTTCGACATTGAATTCGCTTAAGTTTTTCTTTTCAAATTCCTCTGACGACAAATATCCAGCGCAGAATATAATCTCTTGAGATTGTACCAGATTTCTATATATTCGAAAGCTATTAACATTGATTATTTCATATTGATAAATTTATGCCCTGCCATCCCCAGGCAAATATAACAGTGTAAATAGCTTTCATATTAGTACTTAGCGTCCAACCAATCACGTTCCTATTTCTAAGGTCCACCAGTACAACAAGTATAAAATTATTCAAAGAGTTTCTAACAAGCTTTAATAACTAAAACAGTCCCTAAATCTAAACAAGAGTAAACAGCACCTTCTTTCAAAAGCCTCAGATCGAATCATTACATTTAACATGTCCTATCTTTGCAGTTGCAAAATAATCTAAGAATATACATTTTATCACTTGATACATAGACTATGGTTGCTGATTATATTCATATTCATATCCTAAATCGATACTCTTTTTTGAAGCTGGAATTCCTTCTATCATCCATTTTGGAGCAGGCGCAGCCTTCAAATAGTAATCAAAAAATTGGAATATTCTTATATTATAATCTCTTGCATTCTTGTCGTTCATTAAACCATGTCCTTCTTTGTCATATTGTAATAGCCAAACTTTTTTCCCGGCTCTTTTTAACCCTAAAAACATCTCAATTGCCTGTGCAAAAGGTACTGCTTCGTCATCCTTGCAATGCATCATTAATAGAGGAGTCGTTACCTTATCAACATTGAAAATTGGAGAATTTTCGATATATAAGTCTGGCCTTGTCCAAGGAGTTACACCTATTCCATAATGGCTTCCCTGAGTGGACGTTTCATAAAATCCCGCTCTACTCTTGCCTCTATTTAGTTGACCAAAAGAACTAATATGATTAGATGTACCAGCTGATTCACAAGCAGCAGCCCATATATTTGAATGAGTCACAAGGTAATTAGTTTCCCATCCTCCAAAGCTATGACCTTGCAGACCAAAATGAGCAGAATCTGCCCACTTGTATTTAGATAGATATTTAGCCGCTGAAACTATAGAATTCACTACACTTTTCCCAATATGACCTTGTTGATAATATATATCGGGAATGAAAACAAGATAACCTCTGCTCACAAAAGTTGGAATATTAATAGCTTGTCTCGTAAAATCAGGATCCAAAAATTGATGAACTAGCTCATCACTTCTTCTCACATAATAATTAAATATTACGGGATATTTTTTGGTGGAATCAAAATTCTCCGGTTTATATAAAAGTCCATGCGATACTTTACCATCACTCATCGTCCAGGTAATTCTATCTATAGTTAACCAATTATATTTGTCTTCTTGGGTTATATTGCTAACTCTTTTAAATGATTTGAAATCTATAGTCGTAAACAAATTGGGGCTTTCTTTTTCACTCATACGTTTAACTAGCCAATAATTATTATTTTTTGCCTTTAAAGGTTCAAAAACAGTATTTTTAAAAATATCTATTTGAAATGGTTCTCCAATTCTTGGAACAAAGAATTTATAAGGTTCCATTATACATAATTTAGGATCGTTTGATGCATTAAGCCTACTTTGCCAAAAACCATTATCTTGATTATTCAAATTGTAAGCTGCTAGCAACAATATAGCATTTCTATCTATTTCTTCATTTTCATTAGATGAATTTTTATCGACTATTCCAAATACTATTTTGTTTCTTCGACCATAACCATTTGTAATACAGATTGGTGCACTTACTCCATTCGGGTCGACTTTCCAAATATCATATCTATCATAAATTAACATAGCTTGATCCTTAGCTATCCATCTAATTGCAGATTCACTATGAGCAACATTAAAAACTGCATATCTACCAGTGCTACAAAGTAGCTCATCATCATAAATAGGATAAGGTATTGATTTTGAAATATTTTTTTTTATTCCTGTTTGAACATTATAACAGATATAACTTAAGCTATCCTGATCAAACCAAGTTACGAATTTTTCATTAGGTGATATATTAGCTGATGATAAATTATACATATTAGATGCCAAAATTATTTTTTCTCCATCATTTGCGGATATTAGAAATAAATGGGGTATTCTGTCCACATTGTAATATGAATCAGGATAATAAATTCCATTTGCCAGGAAGTAAGTAGTATTATTTTCTAACAATAAATTAATGCTATCATTCTCAAGTAAAACAACTTTCTTACTTAAAACATCAATTGACGCTTTTAATCGAATATTGGCTGATTTGTTAAAAGTCTCAGAAAGCTGTTCTGACTGAAGGTATGTATCTTTAAACGTCCATACGTCTACATCTGCGGCCAATTTATTTTTTATTTGTTCAATGTTTTCAGTAGCTCTTTTTTGTACAGAAAATACTAATTTTGTCCCCCCTTTATTAAACTGTGTGTCCCAATTTTCAGGACTTATTGTGAATGCTTCATAATCTTTAATTGATCCACTATTTATCAAAACACTTGATTGATTCTTATCTTCTGTATAATGCCAAATTTCCAAATCAAACTCTTTATTCTTTTTCACTTGAACATAAAATACAATTTGTTTTGATTCATGATCAAATATGCAATCTTCTATATTGTCTCCTTCCCAAATGATTTTTTCAGTTTTAATAGACAAATTATACCATATTAAAGATTGCTTATTCGAAGATTTACTCCTATCCTCTTTTTTTAGTAACAATATTTTCCCATTATCATCAAATTGACAATCAATTACATTTGAGAATACTACCTCTTTATTTGAAACTAAATCATATAAGGTAATTTCTCCTTCATGCACACTTGAGCTATATGCTAAAAAACGTTTGGACTCTTTGGGGGATTTAAATGATTTAATATTTTTGATATCTTTTTCATTTGAATAGCCTAATTGTAGTATGATAAGACTATCTGTTCCATTTCTCATGAATACTAAATATCTGCTATCTTCAGAAAAAAAAGGATTGGAGGCCATCAAAATTTCTTTCCCCCAATTACTGTTTGTTGATTTCACAACCAGTGTGTTTCCCCCAATTGGCTTATTTCTTATAATATACATTATGTACTGCCCATTATTTGTAATTGCTTCTTCTCCTATTGTAACCCAATTTTTGTAAGTACTAGTGTCAATAATCTGTTTTTGAGCGTAATTGATGCCAAAAGGCATGAAAACTGAAAAGAAAAATATTATATTTTTCATATAAAATTTATTGGTGCATTTTTTCGGGGGAGGATATTTCGAAATTTAACTTCATAAGTTATAAAAATTCTCTAACAGAGGTTTCTGTAAAAGTGTATGTGCGAGTATTGTTACTAATAACTACATTTCAAATTACATAATAAAAAAAATGTTACTGTTTTTAAGTAACGAAATTCTCCCTTGTAAATGTAAATACAGATAAGGCATTTATATTGCAGTCAGCAATACTAGTAATTTGAATAGGCAAATAGGATTCTACCACAAATCTCACACGATAATGGACATACAACTTTCACATTATACAGCGCTTCCTATATTAAGCTTTCTCTTCTTACCACTGATAATGAGTAGCAAAGAGGTCAGGTCTTCTATCGTAAATTGTAAATACATTCTGACAATCTTATTGCTCTTGGCTTAGCAATTCTTGTTACACATTATCTAGATAGGTTATCCTCTATTATCTTATTTACTTGGCCAAGTCGGTATATTCTTTTTCATTTTTATTAACGTTGATTCATACACTTTATTTGAAGACCGTTTTTCCGCTGAGGCGATTTTTTGCTCGCATTTAGCCGCTTTTTTCTCCCAATTGACAGCTTTCTCTGCTAATCCAACTTTATAAAGCAAATTTGCATAAGTATCTATCATAACTGGATTTTCAGGATTGGCATTTACAATGGTTTCCATATACTTTATACCTTTATAAATGATGGCAGTTTTTTGTTCTTTTTCAAAGAAAATACGCCAAATCATATTATTAGTGTGGTATTTTGCAAGGCCTGCAGTATCAATTCCAAATTTTTCAATTTTATCAATATTGTATTTAGCAATCAAGGCCCAATCATTTTTTTCATCATACCATCTAAGTTGCGCTTCTAGAATAGTCTTATCTGAAGTTGTCACACCATATTTTTTTTCAATATTTCCTTTTATCCTTTTCCAATCAGGTTCATTCGTTATGGGAATCCCATCAGGCCATAGAATAGAATTTATTTCCTCTCGTGTAATTATTGCATTGATAATTCTTTCAGAGATATTATATCCCATTATTTCATCTGCATTATTTGCTTTTTCACGTAACAATTTAAAAATATTATCCGATGTGCTTATTTTTATTTCATATTTAGATATAACATTCAGGTTTTTTTTTGTAAAAACTTCCTGCTCATTTATCTTATTAAGATAGTTTTCTTTATAATCAT
Organism: Chitinophaga sp. YR573; assembly: GCF_900110995.1. Classification (GTDB taxonomy): domain Bacteria; phylum Bacteroidota; class Bacteroidia; order Chitinophagales; family Chitinophagaceae; genus Chitinophaga. Next base: position 657,345 of record NZ_FOJF01000002.1, on the reverse strand, counting down.
TAAAAATCTCTTTTGCTAATTCTTTATTCCCTGTGTTTTCTACTAAATTTATTAGATAGGTCATATTATTGTATTCCTTTTTCCCGAATTTGTAATTATTTATTAAAGTCGCATACTGCCTCTCTGGAATTAAAGAGTTTGCAGCGACCTTTAAGAAATCACTATCTCTTATTGCACCTGAAAATCGATGTACGAATTCTCCTTCTACATTAAAAAACAAAAATGTGGGAAAGGACTCTACTTGATATATTGATTGAATGTCTGATGCTTCTTTATGCCGAATTTTCGTTTGTTCATTATCGAGATCAGTTGAATCCATTTGAACCTTTATAGATAAAAACTTATCATCCATATATGCCCCTACTATTCTTGAGGTGTATACTTCATTGTCCATTAACTTACAGGGGCTGCACCAAGTAGTAAAGCAGTCTATGAAAATATATTTATTCTCTAATCTAGCTCTTTCTTTTAATTCATTCCAAGTAAGATTATTTTCGAATTTGATACCTTGAGCATTAGTTATAACTGTAATCTTAGCCAATAAGATTAGCATGATCATTTTCTTTATCATAATTATCTCGAATTTTAATTAGTTATACCCTTTATTTTGTTTATTCGCTAAGCTTGGATTGGCTTGTATCTCTGATAAAGGTATCGGATATAGAGACCAATTGGAATTCCATATTCCTCCTTTAGTTGGAGTAATTTCGTTCATTATCGTATCTGTAGAATTTGTGCGATTTAAATCTAACCAACGATGCCCCCATTCAGTGAATAATTCTACTTGCCGTTCATGTAATATAACAGTCAATAAGGATACTTTATTATCTGCAGATGTATTAGGCAACCCTGCTCTTGAACGTATTATATTAATGTCTGATTGAGATCCATTTATATTATTCTGCTGTCCTCTTGCTTCTGCTCTAATCAAATATTGTTCTCCTAATCTAAGTACCATTTCATATTCAGTTATTGGAGCATCCAGCGTTGCATTTTTATACTTAAAAGGGTAATAATAAGTAACGTTATCAACTGATACGCTATCTATCCAATTGATTTTCCTTTGGTCATTTACTTCAAAATTATTTAGAAATTTACCACTCAGATAAACTGGATGATCTGCATTTGGTCCAGTATTGGGTAATACAAATAATCTTGCATCTTTAGTATTCCAACCTATTTGTACTGATTGTAATTGCCAGATAGCTTCCCGACTATTGGTCAGAAATACTGAATTCAATCCAATTCCGGAAAAATCATATTGCAAATCATTGATTATTTGAGTCGCTTGATCTTCCGCATTCTTATAATCATGCATATATAAATATGTTCTTGCCAACATAGCTGTCGCTGCACCCTTGGTAGGTCTTAATCTGTCTGTTGTAGAATGTGAAGTGATCCCATCAGATTCAGTATAAAATTCGTTCAATAATGTTTGAGCATCTTTTAGATCTTCAATAACTCTATTATATACCTCCAACCTACTTGAACGAGGTAATACTGAGTTCAATTTGTAATCAATACTTGTCGCAATTGGAACATCTCCATAGAGATTTACTAAATAGAAATAACAGAAAGCTCTTACAAATTTAGCTTCCCCTTGTAATTGTGTTTTTAATTTTTCATTAATAGAGGTAGTATTATTTAACCCTTCAATGACAGAATTAGTTATGAAAATAGTATTATATAAACTTGGCCAAAAAGAAGGATTTGATTGGCTATTTAATGTATTAGAATAGTACTGTTGATAATCAATATTTCCGCTTGCATCATTGCTTAAGACAAATTCATCTGCACTTAACCCTAAATAAAAAGACAGCGTTGGTCCACCACCTGCCCCACTGAATGACTTAAAACTTATATTGGTGTATATACCCGTCATTATCGCCGCTGCAGTCTCATCATTTGTAAAAACATTTTCTCCTGTAATACTGGTGGCAGGAGAGTCAATTTCTATAAATTTTCTACAGGAATTTCCTGATACCACAATGACTATAAGTATTACAAAAATCAGGCATGAATTTATTCTGTTATTTTTATAATAAATATTCATAGCTATAGTTTTTTTTTAAAGTGTGACTTGAATACCAAATGTGATCGTTCTTAAGGGAGGAAGTACATTTGAATTTCTTGTTTCCGGATCAAGTCCTAAGTAATTAGTTACCGTCAATAAGTTTTGACACTGAATATAAACTCTGCAGTTATCCATGCTCAATCTCTGCTTCCATTTGTTTGGGAGTTGCCAAGATAAAGCAATGTTTTTTAATCGGATGTACGAAGCATCTGAATATGATCTATCGCTTTGTTTTGCATTAAAATAAGGGGTCAATAGATCGTTTTTTGTACTATATTTTTGTATGCTTTTTGCGTCGTTATTTTTTTGCCAACGGTTAATAATAGACAGTGGTTGATTGACATTAAATTTACCTGGTATAATATTCCCGAAGAATACCGTTGAGCCCAATTGTTTAACAAATTGTAATAGAATATCTAATTGTATTCCTCTATAACTTAGGCTATTGTTTAATCCCCCATAATATTTAGGAGCGAGATCTATTAACACATTTTTGTCGGTTGAGGAATTAGGTGTTGTTGTTGAATTATTTTCTTTGTCAAAGAATTGATATTTTCCTGTGTTGGGATCTACACCCGCAAAATGAAAGTATCTTGAAATTGTTACCGGTTCATTAATTATAAGATTGTTATACGAAGATGACTTCTCTAAATTTTTAAATCTTATTAATTTGTTTTGAGGAATTGTAATATTAAAATTTGTTGTCCAATTGAAGTTTGAGGATTTAATATTTTTACTGGTTAATGATATTTCAAAACCTTTGTTTTCAATTACGGCTGGGAAGTTCAAAGCGATGCCGTTAAATCCAGTAGTATAAGGTAATGTGTATTGCAAAAGTTGATTTGAAGATCTATTCCTAAAAAAATTAGCATTAAATAATAATTTATCTCTTAAAAATCCTAAATCTAAACCTACTTGAATCTTTTTTGTCTCTTCCCATTGAATGTAAGGATTAGGAATCCCTTGTGCTTCTAATCCTGTAGCACCCTGATATGTTACACCATCAGATAGTGTGACATTATATAAGTTCATAAATTGATAATCTCCAATTTGATCACTTCCTGTGGTTCCGTAGCTTATTCTTAATTTTCCAAAACTTAAAAAAGGAACATTTCTTCTTACGAATTCTTCATCGGAAAAGATCCACGCTCCTGCAATTGAGTTAAAGTTATGAAATGTGTTTTTGGAACCAAATCTGGAACTACCGTCCCTTCTCGCCGTTAGGCTTACTATATATTTACGATCGAATTCATATCTAATACGTCCAAATAAAGCATTGTATTTATACGTTGAGGCTAATGTATATTCTACAGATAGATCCGAGGCTGATTTAATATCATTTAGAACTAGATCACTATTATAGCCAATTCCCAATAATTGTTGTCGGCTATTATTGTTTTGCTGAAATGTTGTACCTAAAAGAACCTCTATATTATTCTTACTTATTTTTTTCTGATAAGTAATTTGTGGTTCTATTATCCATGAATTAATAGAAGAGTTTCCATAGTTAGATGCTCTGGACGAATAGGGACGACTTTCTGGCTTTATTGAAATTAATGGGTTCGTAATAATTTCACTTGTTTGCAAATTAGTATAGCCAAAACTGCTTTTTATTTCAAAACCTTTTATTATTTGATAAGATACTAAAAGATTACTTATTAAATTATTCGTTTTATTAGAATAATGATTATATAGTCTCGCTAACGGATTGGTCCATGAAGATGTACCGGTTGAATTTGGCATCCAGTTTAGTGTTTCATTAGAAGTATAAAGTTTTGGAGCATCTGGTGATGTTTGCATCGCTATTCCTGTTAGATCAATTTGTGGTAACTTATTATTATCAAACATATAATTACCTGAAAGCTGGACTTTTATTTTTTGATTTTCCGTTGTATGATTTATATTAAAATGTACTGATCCTTTTTGATCATCAAACGGACCTGAAAAAACTGTTGTTTCTTTGTGAAATCCTCCGCCGATTAGGAACTGTGTGAAGTCTGTACCGCCAATTATAGATAGCTGCACATTTTGGTATTTAGCTTTTCCTCCAATAAGTTCTTTTTGCCAATTTGTATAGCTAGTTGTATCCCAAAGCCCGTTTATATCATAATCGGATTTAGAAGGAGTAGTAATTCCGTCATTTCTTAAAGCTTCTTTTCGCATTTCAATATATTGATGCGTATTTAACAGGTCTAGTTGGCGCCCTATTTCGCTAAATCCACTTTGAACATTCAAATCAATTTTTGTTTTTCCTGCTTTTCCTTTTTTTGTAGTTATCAAAATAGCGCCATTTGCTGCGCGGCTCCCATAAATTGATGTAGCATCCGCATCTTTCAAAACCTCAATTGATTCAATATCGTTTGGATTTAAGAAGGCAAGAGGATTACCATTATTTATACCGTTACCGCTTGTCGAATTAGGTGCACCAGTAGTTCCTAACATATTTCCAAGATTCGGTAATAGTTGTGATATGTAAGGAACTCCATCAATTACGTAGAATGGATCATTTCCAAAAGCTAAACTATTAATACCCTGAATAACAACTTTTACACCACTACCGGATAAACCTGTATTTTGAACAATTTGTAATCCAGGAACACTCGCTGCTAGGGTGAGTAATGGATTATTAACTGGTTGCCTTGCAATTTCTTCTGCTTTTATACTCGTTATATTCCCTGTCCCCATTCTTTTTGTCGTTGTACCGTAGGCAATTACAACTGTTTCATCTAAATCCCCAACATATTCCTTTAGTTTTATTTCAGCAATAGATATCCTTCCTTTAATAGGAATTTCTTTTGTTAAATAACCAATATTACTTATATTTAAAAAAGAATTGGGATTAATACCACTAATCATAAAACTCCCGTCCGAAGAAGTTGTAGTTCCCCTTTTACCGTTCTTTACCAATACAGTAGCTCCTGGAATAGGGTTTCCTTTTTCATCAGTTACCTTTCCACTAATAGTGATAGTACTTGGAACAGTATCAATATTTGTTGAAAAGTATGAGGTTGATAAATTAGCTGAGCCCCCTCTCACAATCGTAATCGTCTTCTCTCCTATCAACCAACTCACACCTTTCCCTTTCAATAATTTATCCAGTACAGAATTAAGCGGTTCATTCGTTACCGTTATAGAAGTCCTAAAATTACGATCAAGCTGGTCTGCTGAGCCAGTGAAGTAGAGGGAAGTCTGTTGAGTGATTTTCTCAAAAATAGATTTAAGCGTTTCATTTTTAACGTTAAGGGATACAAGTTTTTCTGTAAGTGGCTTTCCTTGAGCATATAAAGAAGCCGCAGTACACACGAATAAGAATAAAATACCGCTCCATAGCCGGAACGACGAGTTGCCTGTAGACTTAGACATAAGTGCTGTGATTGGTTGGTTGAATGATACGGATATAAGCTGTCCTTCCCACCAATGACGAACAGATAACAAAAACATAACTCAAAAGGAGAACTTTTTTTAAAAAGAATGAAAAGCATGTCTAAATGTTAACACCAGAGAGGAATTGGGGCCGAACCATATCTATATGGTTAATACCTAGTTAACAAATCAGGTATATAAAAATCTTTCCACATAGGGTTTGACTTATCAAAAAAAGAATCTAAATTTAGACCAGATCTTCCATCCATCGTTGCCTCGTAAAATCAAGATTGTCATTATATGGACCAGCCTTTGGATGAAGAATTATTATTTGAACTTAGAGAAGGAAAGGAATACGCCTTTTCTGTTATCTACATCAGGCATCGAATGAAAGCCTTTCGTGTAGCCTATTTCATGCTGCAGAATCAGCAGGAAGCAGAAGATGTTGTGCAGGATGTATTTTCGGTACTATGGAAGAATAGGAGCAACCTAAATATAAACTCTTCTCTTAAAAGCTATATCTCCGTTGCCGCCAGGAACAAATGCCTGGACATGATAAGAACAAAAGGATTACACCATAAGTATGCAGTAGAGTTCAATCACAACCATACAGAGGCCGCGCCCGCTAATACACAACAGGAACATAAAGAATTCCTTAACAACATACAGACAGCGCTTAAAAGCGTAAAATCCGATATCTATAAAGAGGCATTTACGATGGTCCATCTCCAGGGCCTCAACTATAAAGAAGCAGCTCAGCTATTAGGTACTTCAGTCCCGGTTTCCCGCACTTACGTGAACAGAGCCATGAAGGTCATTCGTGATCTTATGAAGAATTCTCTCTCTTCTCTGTTATGAAATCAAGTATTGTTCGTCTTTATTAAAGTTAATAGGTATGAAATATACACCTGAGCTGATACAAGCCCTCATAGTATCTGAAATGGATAACGACATCACGCCCGATGAAAAAGTATTACTGAGTCACATCTTAGCAACAGATAGTGACGCACGAAGACTTTATCAGGAAATGCATGATGTTCTGAATAAACCAGAAGCGGCAGCCGCAATGCTACAACTGGATGAAAATGTCAATTCACAATTAATTCTTGATCAATTAGGTCATTCTAAAAAATCAAGATATAGGAAAGGATTTGGTGTTGCTGTAATGGCTATGGCATTGATAGGAGCATTCGTTCTTTTAAATAAGCATAAAAAAGAGACCATAGCTACTAACCAGATCTTATTAAGCATGGACAATGGAGAAGTCGTGAATCTGGAACGCACTGATACAGCGATTCAATCGGGCAACCTTTCTTTACATAATGTAAATAAGACATTGAAATTTAATGGCGGTACAGGAGGAATAGGATCTCTTTCCGTACCAGCAGGTAAGTTTTATAATCTTGTGTTATCTGATGGAACTACCATGATGGTGAACTCTGTATCCAAAGTGAGGTTCCCTTTTCAATTTTCAGGTAAGTCAAGAGAGATCTGGGTAGATGGAGAAGCTTATATAGAGGTCGCTCCCGACATAAAACAACCTTTTATAGTACATCTCCCCAGCAGTGAAGTGAAAGTGCTGGGAACGAGCTTTAATGTGAATACTTTTGATGGTAAAGAGAATGTTTCCCTCATAACAGGGAAGGTAAGATTAGTAGCCGGACAAGATAGTGTTACGTTATCCCCAGGCAAACAGGTAAATATTCAGACCGGAACTCTGGCTGTATCAGACTTTAAACAGGAACAGGTGTTGAGCTGGATGAAAGGAATTTATGTTTTTGATCTTGCGACGATGGAAGATGTAGCAAAGATACTTCCTCGTTGGTATGGGGTTACTGTTGTATTAGACCCAGCTGTTAGAAAGAAAATGTTTTATGGGGTGATAGATAGAAATCAACCTGTAAATGAATTCTTGGAAAGGTTGAAGTCTACAGAAGAAATAGATTATACACTGAAAGGAAATATTGTTACTATAAAATAATTGTTGTTTTACTTCTATGATTAAGGGTGTTGTTCTTACAATGCCCTTTTTAATTGTTTGAATTTCTTAATTTCCTGTTTGAATACCGTTAACACACCAGCAACGCCCTATCCTACCTTTGTACCATCAAAATCAAATTATATGATAGAAAACAAAGTAGTAGCCATTACTGGGGCAAGTAGTGGTATAGGTGAAGCAACAGCGTTATTACTTGCTACTCGTGGTGCAAAGGTAGTATTGGGTGCTCGTAGGCCGGAACGGCTTCAAGCTCTTGTAGATAAAATCGTAGCAGCAGGTGGAGAGGCTGTGTATATAAAGACAGATGTAAAGCAGCAGAATGATTTGTCAAATATGGTAGCGCTGGCTATTGAGAAATACGGCAAGCTGGACGTTCTCATTAACAACGCCGGTGTTGGGCCTATTTCAATGATGGATGAACTGAGAGTAGAAGATTGGGAAGATATGATCGATATCAATGTGAAAGGTGTGTTGTATGGTATAGCAGCAGCGCTGCCTGTCTTTAGAAAACAAGGCTTCGGACATTTCGTAAATATCGCTTCTACCGCAGCATATAAAATCGTTCCAACGATGGCAGTCTATGCAGCTACAAAGTCCGCGGTAAGATTTATATCTGAGGGATTGCGCCAGGAAGCTGGTGATAAATTAAGAGTGACGATCATTTCTCCGGGGATGATTAATACGGAGTTTATAGAATCTATGACAAATAAAGAGATGAAGGCGCAGATATCAGAAGCAATGGGAAAGATAGGAATTCCACCGGAAGCTATTGCTAACGCTATTGCATATGCGATAGAGCAGCCAGCCAATGTTGATGTAAGTGAGATTATTGTTCGTCCGACGGCACAGAGTTAAAGTAAGAAAGGGAATTTAAGTTATAAAAGGATAGCGGCTGCTATCCTTTTATGTTTACTACCAAATGATATTTAAACTCGACAATAATTTAGCCCTGTAAGGCTTTTCAACAGGAAATTTCCTCTCATAAATTATCACCTCGTCATTGTCTAAAGGCCTGATATTACACAGAGGAACAATGAAAGAACGATGAATACGACAAAACATAACTTCGGGGAGCACTTCTCTTTCAAGTTGTGAAAGCGAATTAGTAACATTAAAATCTCCTCTTGCTGTAACCACTTTAGCACATTTACCGCATGATTCAATACAATGAATCTCGCTACTGTTAACTTTAACCAGACCTTTGTTTGTGTTAAGGAAGAAATCTACATTCATAAAAATACGGGGTCAGGTAGTGAAAAATCAATGGTTATTACACGGGAATCGGGGTCTCAAACATCTACTATAAATCTACGAAAAAAGTAAATAATTCAGTAAATTTGGGTATAATCCCAATAACCATGGCAAAGACCAAGAATCCCCTCTGGGCAGGCTTTAAAGGCTTTAGCGGAGCTGCCTTAAAACAAATCGTTTTTAGAACTTATGGAGAGAATACGTACGTTAGCAAGTATCCTGATATGAGCAATATTATTCCTTCGGAATCGCAATTGAAAGAGAAGAGGAGATTTGCTGACGCAGTTAAATTTGCAACGGACATTGTGAATGATCCCGTTAAAAAAGCAGCTTATAAAGCCGCCGAAGGAAAAAGTGTTTATCATACCGCCATCAAAGATTATATGGAACAAGGGTAGAGATTCAGTGCTCCTACGTTCATCCTACGTCTGGAACGTAGGATGAACGTAGGATGAGTTTTATCGTACCTTATAACTAGCTTGTTACACATTAAATTTACCCCATGTACGAAGACATTTTCATCCAGGTCAGGTACAAATTATTAACCCGGATCAACAGTAAAGATATACTGTTGATAGAAGCTGATGGTAACTACTCTAAAGTCACTACTACCAATACCAGCTATCTCGTAAGCGCCACACTTACCCAGATAGAAGCTGATCTACCACAAGATCTTTTCTGCCGTGTACATCGGGCTTATATCGTACCATTGAACCGTATCAGCGATATAGATGCTGACACTATTTATCTTGATAACAAAGAAATCCCCATCGCAAAAAAATACAAAGAAAACTTATTCAGTCGCTTAAAAATATTAAGATGAAATAGTCTTTCCAGTGTGGTCATCTACACATTTTAGTGCGGTCATACGGTTTGCTGTCTAAGTGAAAAACCGAAGGATTAATATTGCCATACTGAGGCTGCGCCCGATACAAGAGAGAGGCGCCTCTTGTATCACTCAGTAAATTATTAATCATTAAAACCTACTAAAATGGCAAAGACAAAAAATAACATCTTCATGACCGGTCTGTCCGGTACCGTGGGCAGACAAATGACCCTCACTCAGAAAAAAGGAGATACTATTGTTGGCAAGAAAAGAGGCCCCAGCAGTGTCCCCGCCACAGACCCACAACTGGACATCCAGGATAGGTTTAAAATAGCCAGCAAATATGCGCTGGCGGTTATCCAGAATCCTGTTACCAAAGCCACCTATGCAGCGGCCGCGAAAAACAACCAAAGTGCGTATAACGTAGCGCTCGCGGATGCCTTCAAAGCTCCTGAGATTAAAAGCATCAACACGACTGCCTACCACGGCCAGCCAGGTGATATCATCACCATCCGTGCTGTAGACGATTTTAAGGTCGTAACAGTACAGGTGAGCATCACCACCGCAGCCGGTGTACTTGTAGAACAGGGGAATGCCGTGCTGACCGGTAACGGGATGGATTGGAACTATACAGCAACATCGTTGAATAACGCTCCTGCTGGTTCTAAGATCCACGTAACCGCTAAAGATCTGCCGGCAAATGAAACGGAGGAGGAAGCAATAGTTGCTTAATGTTAAAAAGGGTTCAGTCAAAAACGACTGAACTCTTTTTTGACAAAAACCCGATAGGATTTCAAATCCGGGCCCATAGATATTTTTACCATCTTCCGTAATGTGCTGAAAGAAGTAGTCGTAATCATAGCGGGATGTCATAACGTTTGTTTTGATTGACGTGTAATTTTCCCGGTGTAGAAGCCTCGTTGGGGAGGAATCCTGTATTCAGCATCCATTTTCGCGCGGCGGATTCCCAATCCTGAATAGGACTTCCCTTAACGATCCAGCCTCTGGCCTGGTAATAGAAGAAAAATTTGCGGGCTTCAGTCTGCGGCAGGCCGTAGGTATGGAAATACCCTTCCACCTCTTCCTGAGAAAGAATTTTTATATCTTTTTTTTTGAGCGTGAGCCCGTTTACTCTCTCTTGTTTAACATTGTTTATATATTGTTTATAAGAAGGGCCCATTTTTGACCCGGGTCGATGCTCAGTTTCGGGCTGGGTACCCCGCTCTTTTTTGGTGCTATAAGTGCTATGCTCCGGCTCAAAAATGAACCGGTCCACACCGGGCTCTATTTCTTTCCCCCACGATGCTATACGGATAATTGCAGGGGTAATGATATCACAAAATAAAGCCACGTACAAACTGATGAGAGTAGCATACAATGCTTGTCTGTCCTGGAAATCAGACATAACGACGTTAAAATGTTTAATGAAATTAATGGTCATTTGATTTACATTTTTGAGGTTTAATAATTCACGCATCCGCAGTATTTTACGAAAAAGATCTGCTCTAAAGAGATAGAGAGGCTATTGGCCACTCTCTGGACATAAATTTTGGTTAAATGCAAATAAAATGAAATAATCAATTCATTTGGATTGCAGGGGTTGCACAACCCCTGCCAATTAATTGATAATCAATTGAATATTTCATAAAAAAATAATTCCATTCCCTGGACAGATTTATCAGTTTAACCAATAAATCACGTATCGAATTTGCCAGTCCTGCACTTTTATCATATAGAGCGTTAGGGACACTATATTCTCCTCAGCAATAATCACTATAGAACATTTAAAACGAACCAATAGTTAATCCGATGTTAACAGATAAATCCTATCACGAACCCGTTAGAAATAAACCTATCAGGGTATAGTCCAGTTAAACAATTAAATACCATATCTGGATGGTAACCCAACCCGAACGAACAGGAAAAGAACCAGATTCACCTATTTTCCGCTTTGCGCAAATAGTTTTCCGTATTGCGTAAATGAATAACTACTCCCCTATCCTATCTTGCAGCCCGTTTAACTAAATTACTGTATGACTATCAAAGCGTTTAACTATTCTGTAGCGGTGATCTCTGCTGCTATTATGTTTACTGTAGGATGTAAGAGTGACGATACTACCACCCCAACTTACAACGTTCCGACCACCTACACTTTTACCAATGTAGATTCTCTGTCCGCTAAAGCAAGTCTGTCCATGATTGCACAGATAGAAATAGCAATGAACCTGGGCAATACAAAAGGAAATATAGTAAGCAGTGCTAAACTGAAAAGCATGTTTGCCAACCAGGGTAGCTTCTTTACCGATACTGCTTTTAGTGGTAACACCCTCAACCTGAACACTTCCGGTATACAACTGAAAAGCAACACCATCAGCACTGCACAGTTATTAATAGAAAACGTAATGGATAGCATCGCCGCTGCCAGTGCAACCGGCAATACTGCCGCCAACGGCGTAGCAGGTGTGAGCGATCGTAAAACATTGTTGTCTGCCAATGGGATCTACTGGAGACAGTATTTCACTAAAACCATCATGGGCGTATTGATAGGCCACCAGATCACCGACGCTTACCTCGGCGATTCCCTGAACAGCAATATCAGCATTACCGCTAAACAACACGCATGGGATCAGGCATTCTACATGTGGGGTGTTCCTTCTAATTTCCCAGCTAACAGAACAGGGGTAAAATACTGGGGATCTTATACCAGTCAGATTGATTCAGGTATCGCTAAACCAGTCGTTAGTATGACCGGCATCAATGCTAACCCTACTTTAATGGGTGCTTTCCTCAAAGGAAGAGCTGCATTAGCTAACAATGATATCGCTACCGCCCAGGCACAGGCCGCTATCATCATCCCTTTCTTTGAAAAGATGGAAGCCGCTGCCGCACTCCATGAACTGAATGAAGCAAAAGGAAATCTGCCTAACGGCGCTGCCGCTGTATGTGGTAACCTGTCTGAATCATTAGGTTTCTGGACTGCCTTAAAATACAATGCACATAAAAAGATCAGTGATGCCGACTACCAGGCTGTATTAGACCTGTACGGTACTAACTTTTACAATATCACTCCTGCTGGTATTGATGCGATCCTTAACAAGATCAGCACTCTTTACGGATGGGATAGCGTAAAAGCAAATCTGTAAACATAAAGATTTTACTATTATAAAGCTGATACCTTCCCGGTATCAGCTTTGGCAATTAAACAAGTTGAACATGAAATCATTATTAACACTATGTGTGTTGGTTACTCTTTTCTCCTGTGGTAAGTCGGATAGTGGTGATACAGCCAATCCTGCAACAGGATCCGATTCTGTGCTGATTAGTCTGGGTACAGATGTTATTCTGCCTTCTTACAAACAATTATCTGCCGATGCAGTAACGCTGGATGCCGCTGTTACAGCATTCAATGCAGCTCCTTCCACTACTACTTTAGTAACAGTACAAACTGCATTTACAGCTGCCTATAAATCATGGGCTGCTTGTAGTGAATTTGAATTCGGACCGGCAGCTGATGCATTCCTGACCACCCATTTCACCAACGCATTTCCTACAGATACTAATATTATAAAAAACAATATCAACGGAACTGCCTATTCCATTGACGGATTAGGAAACTACGCTGCACAAGGTTTTCCGGCTATGGACTACCTGCTGTTTGCATATGGTACTGATATGACACTGGCACGCTTCAGCGTAACAGGTGCGAAATCTTACCTGGCAGCATTATCCGCTTCTTTAAAAGCAAAATCAGCAACGGTAGTAACTGCCTGGACCAACACCTACCTCACTACTTTCAAAGCCGCTACCGGCGTTAATTCCGGCAGTTCATTATCTCTGCTGGGAAATTCATATGTGCAGGACTTTGACGTAAACTTACAGAACTACAAAATAGGTATCCCGATTGGCCAATATGGCCCTACCGTATTACCAAAGGCGCCAACAAAAGTAGAAGCATATTACAGTGGGTTATCTGATCAGCTGCTGGTAGCACAGATACAGGCAATAAAGAACATCTACCTGCACGGAATAGATAAAAAAGTGATTGCTTCCAAAGCACAGTATAATGGTGGTTCACTGAATGATGCACTTGTTAGTCAGATGAATGCCGTACTGACTAAATTCCAGGCTTTACCAACGCCATTATCTACAGGTATTGAAAATAATTCTACAGATATTACAGCTGCATTCACAGAAGTACGTAAATTAACGGTACTATTGAAATCAGATATGAGTTCAGCAATAGGGATTAAAATCTCTTTCCAGGATGATGATGGAGACTAAGTACCGGAGTATAATGCCATTGGCTGTATTACGTATAGCTTTTGGAGCGGTGCTGTTCATCAGCACCGTTCGTTTTATTATGAAAGGATGGGTTCATGATTTTTACGTGAAGCCATCCTTCCATTTTCCTTTCCTTGAAGGGATACATCCTCTTGGAGAAACGGGTATGTATAGCCTTTATATACTAATGGCTCTTGCAGCACTGTTTATCTGTATCGGTCTTTTTTACAGGGTAGCATCCGTTGTGTTTTTCTTATGTTTCTGTTATACAGAACTATTAGATAAAACCTATTACCTCAATCATTATTATCTCGTCACCATCTTTACCTTTTTACTGATGCTGGTGCCTGCACACCGCTACTGCTCTATTGATGTACTAAGAAAGCCATCTTTAAAAGCAACACAGGTACCTGCATGGACGATATTAATATTCAAATACCAATTGGGGATTGTTTACTGCTGTGCAGGATTGTCCAAGTTAACATCCGACTGGCTACTGCATGCCATGCCACTGAGAATATGGCTACCGGCAACAGCCATCCCTTTCCTTAAATACGAATGGGTAGCTTATGCTTTCAGCTGGGCCGGTGCATTATTTGATCTGTCTATTATATTTCTATTATTATACAAACGCACACAGCGAATAGCATACGTACTAGTGATCATCTTTCATATACTCACCGCCGTTATCTTCCAGATCGGTATGTTCCCTTATCTGATGATGAGTGCTACACTTATCTTCTTCGACATCCCTTTACCTAAAAAAGAGAAAAACATACAGCTGAATTATAATCCCCCGATATTGAAGATAGTATTGGGGATACACTTCCTCATTCAACTATTATTTCCTTTCCGTTATCTCTTATATCCGGGTACTTTACTCTGGACAGAAGAAGGATATCGTTTCTCCTGGCGGGTAATGTTAATGGAGAAAAGTGGTACTACTTTCTTTTATGTAAAAGACCCTGTCAGCGGAAGGAAATTCCAGGTAGATAATACTGCTTTCCTCACCCGCTACCAGGAAAGGATGATGGAGACACAGCCTGATATGATGATGCAATACGCACATATCCTCAAACAACAATATCAGAATATCAAAAATCCCATCGTGACAGTGGAGAGTTATGTGAGTCTGAACAACAGCGGGAGCCGCTTATATATCGATAGCACCGTGAATCTTGCCAATGAAAAAGCATCATGGTTTGCTCATAAAAAATGGATCATTCCTTATAATAATAAATGATGAGAATTTTTGCAGTTGTAATTGCGTTTTGTAGCTTCATTTTTACGGCTCATGCACAGGATACGCTTTCTAAAAAACGCCTGGACACTGTTATTGTTAAATCGGCAGAACAACTGCGTTCCGGCTTTACCCGGTTAAAAGATGTGGAAGGAACTGCTATCTATGCCGGAAAGAAAACAGAGGTGATCGTCATGAAAAACCTCGTAGGGAATAAGGCAACGAATAACAGTCGTCAGATATACTCAAAAGTAGCCGGACTAAACATCTGGGAAAACGACGGTGCTGGTATACAGCTGGCTATTGGCGGCAGAGGATTGAACCCTAACCGTGTTTCCAATTTTAATACCCGGCAAAATGGATATGATATCAGTGCAGATGCACTGGGTTATCCTGAGAGTTATTACACACCTCCTGCCGAAGCCGTAGAGCGGATTGAAATAGTACGTGGGGCTGCTTCCTTACAATATGGGACACAGTTTGGCGGGATGATCAACTTTAAAATGGAACGTGGGGCTGATAGTCAGAAAGTAGCAGTTAATACACGTTTAACAACAGGTTCCTGGAATTTCTTTAATACTTCCACCAGTGTTGGTGGTACCATCAACAAATTAAACTACTACGGTTTCTTCCAGCATAAATCCGGAGATGGCTGGCGGCCGAACTCGGAGTTTAACTCTAATACGGCCTATGCATCTGCGATATACAAGCTCAATGAGCGCTTGTCTGTGACCTTACAGTACACTTACATGAGCTACCTGGAACATCAGCCAGGCGGCCTCACAGATGCTGATTTTAAGGCTGATCCAAGGCAATCTGTAAGAGCCCGCAACTGGTTCAAGGTGAACTGGAACCTGGGAGCGGTTGCTGTAGATTACCACATCAGTAATAAGCTAACATTGAATACACGGTTCTTTGGTTTGATGGCCAGCAGGGATGCGCTTGGTCTGCTTACATTCATTAATCGCGCGGATGATGGGTCCGACAGAAACCTGTATATCGATCATTATCACAACTGGGGCAATGAAACCCGGTTATTATATCAATATAAAACAGGAACAGCTCTCTTAGGATTCCGTTATTATAGCGGTCACACAGAACGCGAGCAGGGATATGGGAACGATGGCTCCGGTCATGATTTTACTTTCACCCCTACCAGGGCTTCTGATTCTTTACGTTATTCCAGGTATGTATTCCCTAATCATAATACGGCTATCTTTGCAGAGAATATTTTCCGGGTTACGCCTAAGTTGAATATCATTCCCGGTGTACGTTTTGAAAGCATTACTACCAGAGCAGACGGTAACTATACCAATGTAGTATTTGATGGAGCAGGTAATCCCATCTTTGCACAGAAGATTACAGATAATAAGCGCAACAGCCGCAGTTTTATATTGGGCGGGATCGGTATAACATATAATCCCGTTTCCTTCTTACAGTTATATGCTAACTTCTCCAGGAATTATAAAGCGATTAACTTTAACGACCTTCGTACTTTAAACCCGAATCTTCGTGTAGATAGTAATCTGCAGGATGAGAAGGGATATTCTGCGGATATAGGCATCCGTAAAAACATAGGTATCTTCAATTTTGATGTAAGCGTATTCCTTATCAATTACGATAATAAAATCGGCAGTATTTTATCTGTTGATACCGCACGTATCCTTACTTACAACCTCAGAACAAATGTGGCACAATCCAGACATATTGGTCTGGAGTCTTATGTAGAAGCGGATATCTGGAAGTTGATAAAGGGTAATGAAACAGCTACCAGTGTAACGTTATTCTCCAACTTCTCTTTAATTAACGCTAAATATATCCACAGTAAAGATGCTACTATTCATAACCGTCGTGTTGAGTTTGTACCAGATGTAGTGTTTAAAACGGGAGTGGCCGTACGTTATAAAAAATGGGTAGGTAGTTATCAGTATTCTTATACCGGCAAACAGTATACTGATGCCACCAATGCTACCTTTACAGATAACGCTATTGATGGATTAGTGCCTGCTTATGGTGTGATGGACCTCTCTGCGGAATATCATCTGAATAAACATTTCACTGTGCTTGGTTCTATTAATAACCTCTCTGATGTGAAATACTTTACAAGAAGAGCTGATAGTTATCCAGGACCGGGAATTGTCCCTTCGGATGCCAGGAGTTTTTATCTGACTTTGCAGGCGAAGTTTTGATAATCAAAATAAAGATTAGAGAATCAATATGTAATAGACTAAAAAAGATAGAAAATAATGTTCAGCCATGATCGTTATTTTCTATCTTTTTTTGTAGTTTTATATACCTCAAAATATATACCACATGATTCTCACTCAATCTGTAATAGCAGATATTAAAGATATTATTGACAAAGCGAAAGACAGGGCTATCCGGCTGGTTGATCATCAGCGTACAATAATGTATTGGCATATTGGTAAACGCATTTTTGAAGAAGAACAGGAAGGAAAGGACCGGGCAGATTATGGTAATTATCTTACTAAATTCATAGCGGAACAGTTAGAACCTGAATACGGAAGTGGCTTTTCTAAAAGACAAGTAGAGTTAATCCGACAGTTTTACCGGACATTCCCAATTGCGAACGCAGTGCGTTCGCAATTGGGATGGACACATTACAAGATGCTCATACGCATTGAAAATCAAGATAAAAGAGAGTTTTACATTGCGGAAGCCATAAAAAATACTTGGACAACCCGTCAGTTAGAGCGCCAAATTCATAGCAACCTATGGGAACGACTGCTTATCAGCAATGAAAAGGAAAGTGTTTTAGCAATAGCCCGGAATGAAAAACATATGTCCGATGCTAAAGAGATTATCAAAGATCCAATTTACCTGGAATTCTTAGGATTACACCGCGAAGCATCCTATTACGAGAAAGACATGGAACAGGCCATTATCACCCATTTACATGATTTCTTATTGGAGCTCGGCAATGGCTTTGCCTTTATAGCAAGACAGAAACGATTACACATTGAAGGTGATGAATTCTTTATTGACCTGGTCTTTTACAACCGCCTTTTACGATGTTTTGTTATCGTAGAAATAAAAACGACGAAGCTTACACATCAGGATATAGGGCAATTACAGATGTATGTGAATTATTACGATCGTTACGAAAAAAAGGATTTTGAAAATCCAACTATCGGAATACTACTTTGTGCAGAGAAAAATAATGCTGTAGTAAAAATTTCCCTACCGGAAAATAATAAAACTATAATAGCAAGTGAGTATAAGTTATACCTACCTACTGAACAACAATTGATAGCCGAAATGAAAAAAGAGATTGAAAAACACGAGTATGAGATAGAACTTCCAACCACATAGTTGCTGCCATTACTCAATCCTGGTTATTTGCGGAACGGATGCCCCAGGAAAATCAGCACCAGTGGAATTAATAGAAACGGGATCTCTATCAGAGCTGTTTTAATATTTCCTGCTCTTAGCGATAATGCCATGATGACCAATATAGAAACGGCATTAATCAGATTTGCAAGGAAGAAGGTTCGCGGGAAAAAGATCATTATACCGACGGCAATTGTGAGGATGCTAAAAACAACCGCACTTGTTTTGCCAATGCCCAGCCCCTCCATCATTTTAGCCTGTTCTGGATATGCATCCAGATGCAATCCATCCCACCCGTGTTTAAAACTTAAAAAGGCGGTCAATAAAATTAGTATTCCACTGAGAATTTTCATGTTGCTCTTTTTAGATGTTTTCTTGATTTTATATGTTTTAATCTGATGAAACAAAGATGAGACGAAACAGGGTGTGGCTGTTTACAAGAATCAATCCATTATTTGCAAAAAAGAAATATCCGCATTATAAAACCTGGAACAATATTCCAGTAAATCACTTCATCAAAAAAGCAGACAAATTACTATTAAAGAAACGCCCCTTATCACAATTAGTAAAAAACACAAAACCCGTCTTTTTTACTTTGAGATACTCAAACCCAGACTGGAAACCACCATTATTCCCCCCATGCGCATAAATGGTCCCATAAACCGTAGGCTTTATAGCAAGACCCAGCCCCCAGGCAATATAACCCACTTCCTTATACATTTCACCATCTTTTGGCATTAACACCTGCTCTTTAAGCATCTCCTCCAGGCTGGCCTCGCTAATGCCTTTATGTGACATTAGCGCAATCAGGAAACGGGCATAATCCATCGCTTCTGTATGCAGGCCACCTGCAGCCCCAAACCATGTAGAATCCTGAGTAGGGAAAGCGACCGGCCAGGGCCTGCCATTGCGTTTTCCATTCATATGACCACCAGCCTTATGCTTGCTGATATAGTCATTGCCTGAAAAATAAAAATGCTTTAAACCAAGGGGTTGCGATACCTCCTCCTGATAAAGCTCATCTAACGTTTTCAAATCCCGATGGTTCAGATAAGCAATCACCTGGGCTAAATAATGATACCCTTCTCCGGAATAAGCGAACGCCGTCCCGGGAATGAATTTAAGCCACAAGTCACCATATTTGATATGCAGAGAAGTATCAGGTTTTTCAAAATACCGCCAGTTAGGAAAACCCGACTGATGAGAAAGTGCCATCCTTGCGGTAATTAACTTATAACGGTTATCCTGTGCAATATCCGGGTAAACCATATAACGATATAAGGGCGTATCCAGACTTATCACGCCCTTTTCAACCATCTTCATCACCAGATAAGTAAAAGCAGTTTTAGACATAGAAGCAGCTTCAAAAATAGAGGCATCGTCTACTGGCCGTTTTGTATTAACATCTGATACGCCAAATGTCCGGTGGTAAACGATCTTATTATTATTAATAAAAGCGATGGATATGCCCGGCATACCCAGTGAATCCATTTGCTTTTGAACAAAGAAGTCCAGTTGAGCAGGTGTTATATTTTTTCCACTAAAGGTTTTAAGCTGTGCATTCGCATTAAGAGCATTAAGAGCATTAAAAGCATCAAGAAAGAAGAGTACGAATATATAGGAGAAATACTTTTTCATCTTATAGAAGGTTTTTTCAAAACAATATTACGAAATTCAAATAGGGCATCTGGCAGGAGAAAAAATAACTTTCACATTTTTTTTGCAATTACTTTTGAGAATTATTTTTAATTTGCTCCCCGTTTAAGACAACAGCATCCTGTTGTATGGAAAGGTAAATAGCTATTATTTCATAAAGAATATAATCCTTATTTATTAATCTTATGTCCGCGAAAAAACAGTATCCAAAACGGATTAAGTTCAATCCACTCTTTTGTCTCTTCCTATTATTATTGAGTAAACAAAGTATTGCGCAGAAAGGCACTCCTCCTTTTACGGCAAGGCTGATGAACATCGAAGCCGCCGCCAATACCACTTTTACCTACAACACAAAACTTCGTAACGCGGCCTCCCTGCCCCGTATTTACCAGCTCTCTGCCACTATTCCCCCCGGCTGGAATATTGCCTTCAAAGCGGAAGGAATGCAGGTAACCTCCCTTAATATCGATTCCGGCAGGACCCAGGATATTACCATAGAAATCAATCCTACCATACAAACAAAACCAGGCAAATATGCCATTCCCGTAGTGGCAGCAGCAGGATCTGATTCCATCAGATTAAACCTGGAAGCCGTGGTGAAAGGGACTTATACCGTTCAGCTGACAACACCCTCCGGAAGGCTCAGTGATGATGTCACCGAAGGTAGCCGGACAGAAATCCATCTCCTGGTGAAAAACACGGGTACCATTGCACTCGAAAACCTGGCACTTACCGCCCAGGCACCTCCGCAATGGGAAACTACATTCTCTCCTTCCACCATTACAAAACTGGAACCCGGAAAAGACCAGGAAGTGATCGCCACCCTGAATGTCCCTGATAAAACCATAGCAGGTGATTATGTCACCACATTCAGCGTCAGGAACAACAATAGTTCATCTGATGCAGCTTTCAGGATGACTGTCAGGACCTCCGTTCTTACCGGATGGCTGGGGCTGCTTGTTATTCTGGTGGCTTTAGGCGTTGTGTATTATCTTATCCGTAAATATGGCAGGAGATAGCAGCTTATGGAACAACCAATCATTGAGATGCATGGTCTGACCAAACACTATGGCTCCTTTAAGGCTGTAGATAACCTTCACCTGTCTATTAACAAAGGTGAGATATTCGGGTTACTAGGCCCCAATGGTGCAGGTAAATCGACCACCATACTGATGCTACTGGGATTGACAATACCTACTGCCGGAGAAGCACGTATCTGCGGGATCAATGCCTCCAGGAAACCTATTCCGGTAAAACGTAAAGTAGGGTATATGCCCGACAACGTAGGTTTCTACAATGAACTCACCGCTCTCGAAAACCTTATCTATATAGGACGGCTAAACGGTATCTCAGAAAAAGAAGTGAAGAATGTTGCCAGAGAGATGCTTGTAGAGGTTGGTCTGGAAGCTGCCATAAATAAGAAAGCCGGAACTTTCTCCCGCGGCATGAAACAGCGGCTCGGCTTAGCAGATGTATTGATCAAACAACCGGAAGTCATCATCCTTGATGAACCTACACTGGGCCTTGATCCGGCAGGTGTAAAAGATTTCCTGGAACTCATCCGGCAACTGAACCAGCGGCAGGACCTTACCGTACTGTTATCATCCCATCACCTACACCAGGTACAGCAGGTATGTAATCGTGTAGGCATATTTGTGGGTGGGCATTTACTGGCAGAAGGCAATATTGAAACACTCACCAGCAATCTCTTTAAAACAGCACCTCATGTAGTACAGGTAACGTTGAAAACAGCTGTTATGCCTGATGTGCAGCAACTACAGTTGCCAGGTGCGGAAAAGATAATAATTAATGGAGATGTTGTAGAGATTTCAGGACAGGAAGATATTACACCTGATATCGTCCGGTACTTTGTACACAAAGGTTTTGACGTTACCGGTGTACAGAAGAAGACTTATGGTCTGGATGAAATTTATCAACAATATTTTGAAAATAACTTAAAGGAAAACGTACCCAATGAAAAGTCAGGCAGGTCTTTTTTCGGCAAATTCAAAAAGCATTAGTTCTCCCTTTCTTGTCATGATGAGAAAGGAAGTAGCAGACCAGTTACATAGCTTGCGTTTTATTATCCTGGCAGCACTCATCCTGCTCACTTTCTTTGGATCCATGTATGTGTCCATGGCTAATATCAGCAAGGCGATATCTAATTCACATGATCCCGACAGATTGTTTTTATATCTGAAATTATTAACGACAACAGATGGATCACTTCCTCCCTTTCATATATTCGTCGGTTTCCTGGGGCCATTGCTGGGTATTAGTCTGGGTTTTGATGCTATCAATTCCGAACAATCCAATGGTACCTTAATCCGGCTGATGGCACAGCCTGTATACAGGGATTCTCTTATCAACGCTAAATTTGTAGCGTCCCTGATTGTTATCAGCGCACTGTTTTTATCTCTCAATCTGCTGATGATAGGCGGTGGACTGATTATCACCGGTGTCAGGATAGAGCCGTCTGAGTTTATACGTATACTGTGTTTTGTTGTGTTAAGTATTATCTACGTATCATTCTGGCTTAATCTATCCATACTTTTATCTGTAAAGTTCCGGCAGACCGCCACTTCGGCGCTGACAGCCATTGCTATCTGGTTGTTTTTCACGATTTTTTATCAGATCCTCGTGAATATTATCATAAAGGCAGTACTTCCGGATCCTAATCTACTTTCACAGGAGCAGCTGATTTCTTATAACGGGATCGTGATGACATTCCTGCGTTTCGTACCCAGCCAGCTGTATACAGATGCTACTACTACCCTGCTGATGCCCTCCGTACGCAGCCTGGGGCCGCTTACCATGGAACAGATGGCCGGGGCTATCCCTTCACCTCTCTCCCTGCGTGAAAGCCTGCTGGTGGTATGGCCACAGGTAAGTGGGCTTATTGCAGCAACAGTAGTATGTTTTGCCGTTTCTTATTATATCTTTATGCGGAGAGAAATACGGACATGATTATACTAAACCCATAAATAAATCAGTAAGCATATAACTATAAAAAAAAGGAGAATAAAGAGAGACTCTATGATTTTTTGTTTTCTCTTAAAAACATACTTCTGTTCATCAATATGAAAAGAAGAATAAATCTTTGGATCTATTGTCAGTTCCGGGCGAAAATGGGCGAACCCCAGTAACAAGGTGGCAATCAGTTCTCCCCGGTTCTTAAAAGCTCCAGGATAAAAATGACTCATCCTGAAAGCCTCATGCCTCCTGAGAAGAGGTTCACCTGCTTCCCACCACCCCAGTAAAGGCAGTCCTTTACTGGGTTCTATACAATCAACGGCATAATTGTCCCGACTCCTGAAATCTGCCCATTTCACCTGTCGTACCGGCTTACCGGTATACCTGTTATCATAAAAAATCCCTTTCTCATTAATTGTTACATCTGTATACCTGGTTAATGCAGACCTCTTCCACAGATATACCCAGATCCCATTCATTACCAGCCCTATCAACAAGACTATCACCTTAAGGAAGATGGGTTCATCCTCTTCCACAAATAAGATATAAACGGCTCCCAGTAAAAGCAACAGACAAACTGCTATTATAAAAAAAGCACAGGCTGAGATGATTATGCTGAGTACTATATTTTCTTTAGACTTAATAGCAACAAAAGGTGGCAGCGGATTCTTTTTCAACATAATAGTAAAAGTACAAACTGGCAGTGGCAATCATCTATTTTTTCGTAAACAAAACTAAAACTTTACTTACTTTTATACATATACTTACCCTAAAGTATGTATCTATGACCAAGGTTAAAGAAAGCTCAACTATCCAGGCGAACAAAGAAATTGTTTTCAGGGAATGTCCGGTAACATATGTTACGGATAGAATCGGTGGACGATGGAAACCCTCAATCCTGTTCAATTTATTAACAGGCAGTAAGCGTTACAGTGAATTGAAAAACAACATTCCCGGTATTACTGAAAAGATGCTGATACAACATCTGAAAGAATTGGAAACGGATAAACTGATCATGAAAGATGTGATGTATAGTTTAACCGCTTCCGGAGAAAGTTTAAGACCTGTACTACATGCAATGGCAGAATGGGTGATTGAAGACAGTAAAAACAATTCCAGGGATATCTCTAAGAGCCTGGATAATTTTCCTATATGAACGAATTAGATAACCCAGCCTGGTCGGCCCTCAACAGCATACATAGTAAATTTGCAGAAGGTACGGAACATGCCAAACGTTACAGAGCAGATATTGCTCCATTTGTAGCCTGTATTGATAACAGGATGGCAGAGATTGATCCATTCATCAATACCGGCGAAACGTTCTTTATGATTGGTGATTTGCCCGTTTTACCCGCCAATTATGCAGTCATTCATGAGATTCCCTGCGGACAGATGCTACTTACCGGTAAGATACCGGAAGATGCGCCGGCCTTATTATTAGATGAAACTGATAAGACCGATATGTTTAACCTGATAAACAGTGTACAGCCTGGTTTATACAAACCCGATACCCGGCTGCTGGGGAATTATTACGGGGTTAAACAGGATGGTCAGCTGGTAGCCATGGCAGGAGAACGCATAAAGATACCTGGATATACAGAACTGAGCGCTATCTGTACAAATCCGGCTTATACCGGTCGTGGATATGCACAGCAGCTGATTAAACATCTCTGCCGTACCCATGTAGCAGCAGGTATTATGTCCTATCTGCATGTGACTTTATCGAATGAGCGCGCCGTTCGTTTATATGAATTTATGGGGTTTGAAAAACGCAGAGATATCAGTTTCTGGCTGTTGAAAAAGTTATCTTAATATGCATAGAAAAGCATTTCTTCTATACCTGCTTTTTGCAGGCATTTTCGTTTTTGGGCAGGAAGATAACCGTTTTGTCACTTATAAGGTTAATCCCAAAAAGCAACAGCTAAAAATGTACTGGAAAGACGATAAACATCAGCCTTTCCAAAGCATCCAAAACCTGAAAAACTGGCTAGGTACTCAGACACTGCTTTTTGCGATGAATGGAGGCATGTATAAAACCGATAACTCTCCGCAGGGGCTTTTTATAGAGGATAAGAAAACATTGAGCCCTTTAGATACTACCTCTGGCAATGGCAACTTTTACCTGAAACCTAATGGTGTATTTTATCTTACAACAGATAACAATCCTGTAATTTGTAAAACAGAAAATTTCACTGATAACGGGAAGATAAAATACGCAACGCAATCCGGTCCTATGCTGGTAATCGATGGCCAGATTCATCCTGCTTTCAAACAGGGATCGGCTAACTTAAATATACGGAATGGGGTAGGTATTCTTCCTAACAATGAAGTAGTTTTTGTCATGTCTAAAAAGGAAATCAACCTGTACGACTTTGCCAGTTACTTTAAAGAATTGGGTTGCAGGAATGCATTGTACCTCGATGGCTTTGTATCCCGTACCTATTTACCGGAAAAGAACTGGATACAGACAGATGGCAGTTTTGCTGTTATTATAGGTGTTACCCCGTAAACTCAATCTTCTCTATTTGCCTTCTATGCCTGAGAATATGCACGATTGCATGTTCCATCAACTGTTCTACATCGTACTGTTGTCCCCAGCCTGTATTTATCTTTAATGCATTATCCAACTGCTCCAGTTCCTCATCTTTAAATTCTTTCAGCACATCTTCCGTGAATGAAATAACACCCGTCAGATCATCCATATATTCCTGCATCGTCAGGTGAAATATTTTGGTGGGTCTTGGTTTGTTATGTCCTTTCAGGTTATGAATACTGGTAGCATAACCATATCCGGAATGTACTATATGAGATAAGATAGTCTGAACAGATCTGCAGTTATCATCAGTAGTATCAGGATCTGTGATGATGGTTAAAGCATTATCAGGAACAGTTGATATTACTTTCTTTAAATCTGAAACAGCACGTTCGTATTCATCAAGTAATGCGCCTATGGCACCTTTTCTGTAGGATTGAGCCATTTTTTTTCTCAAATCTATATAAAATTAAAGATATAGACATATTGATAATATCATATATTTGCAACTATGCCCTTTAGTAAAAATACAATACCTGCCGGCAAAGGCCTCGTGATACCGAAAGAATGGCTGGTGATCAATCAAAACCCTGTAACACCTGCCAAAGATATCAGACCGGCGGATCAGACATTCCTGACTTTCCCCGAATGGTTCCTGGTTTTCAGTCCGGAAGAACAGGCGAACTATTTTAAACAACATACAGCCACTACCTTCCCCTATATGACGCACACCGCGCAGATCTGGAGGAGTTATGGTATCATGAAAAAACAGATCAAAGGGAATTTCCCTGTCAATTATGGCTATCATTTTATGATATGGGTTATTGGAGTAAGCACCACCGTGGAGTATACAATGAAAGCATTGTATGAAGCCATAGTAGGCAGATTAACCAATACGAAACAACCATTGACACCCGAAGATCAATTTGCCGCTACATTCACCCAGGACTATGTCGATTTCATTAAAGACCGCCCCTGGTATGAATTCAATTTCAAAAGCCGTTTAAAAGACCTCTGGAAAAACACATCCTCTTCCGGACCACATTTCTTCCGGAAATGGGACCGTAAATATGTACTCACAGCAGAGCTGCTCGTAAAATTCATCTACGGTAAACTGATTGGCCTGGGAACGAAGCAGGTATACGGACAGGCATTACCAACAACCGCGGTAGTATTGGATGATGACAGTCTGCATTACCTGCCCCGTTACGATAAATTCGCAATAGCTGCCCTGGAACTGGCCAAAAGCGGACATCGTTTTAAGGAAATTGCAGGGAATAATTCAGCGATATTATTAACCGTATGGGTACCTGCAGACCATACAACAACTTTCAACCAGGCACAAACGGTATTTATACAACCTATATCCTCTTATCCGTCTATGAAACGGGTGGCCATAGCAACACCTGTTCCCAACTTAAGTGATGTCTTATTACAACTGGATAAAGAGAAGATACAGGTAGAGCATGTTTTTGATTTTTAATGATCGCTGAACATCGCCAGCATATTCTCCAGTCCTTCTTTAGAATGTAAAGAGTCTGTTTGCTCTAAAGTCATCCTTGCAGTTTCAGAAGCCCTTGCACGCATCTCTTTTTCATAATGGGCGATGGCAGTCTGCGTATCAGGAAATGCATCACTGGTAAGGCAAATACTCAATTCCAATGCATCCAGCATCGCCATATTTACACCTTCTCCTGCATAGGGTGGCATTAAGTGTGCAGCATCGCCTAACATAGTAAGATTAGGTAGTGCATCCCAATACTGATCTAAAGGCATACAATACTGAGGACGGGGAATAAAGTTCGTACTGGCATTTTCGAATATCTCCAGCCATACAGGCGCCCATCCTTTAAACTCTTCTTTAAACCAATTGATTACCTGTAACTTATCTGTAAAATCTATCCCACTATTGCGATACCAGAACTCGTCTGATTTAAACCCACAATAGTATGCCAGGCTACCATCCCCTTTAGAACTTACAATTAATGTTTTCCCATCTCCCAAAGCGAATATTTTCCCACCACTTAACAGTTCATGTATTTTGGGAGAGGCCGTTTCAGAATTATACACTGCGCCTTCAATGGCAGTCATACCCGCAAAGAAAGGTCGTATAGGTGTGATAAGCGGACGTATTTTAGAGTTGGCCCCATCTGCTGCGATAACGATATCCGCCTGCGCAGATGTACCATTCTGAAATATCAGTTTCCAGGAGTTGTCTGTCTCAGACATAGCAACAAACTGACTATCCCATACAACAGTATCCGGTGCTAATGAATCCAATAATATCTTTCTTAACGGACCGCGGTCTATTTCCGGGCGGGACATTTCATCATGCGCATTGATATTCTCATCCATCAGGATGTTAGCATCTCTATCAACAATGCGCGTCTTATCTGCACCAGGACGGTAATTCGCTTTGAATGCATCTATCAGCCCGGCTTCACGCAACGCCTTTAATCCTGATTCATCATGGAGATCCAATGTGGCCCCCTGTACCCGCACATCTTTATTCAGATCTCTTTCATAGACTTTTACATCTGCTCCTTTTATTTGCAGGAGTCTGGCCAAAGTAAGGCCTCCGGGGCCTCCGCCCACGATAGCTATTCTTTTGTTTTTCATGGATATTGTTATTTAAGAAAAGTTTTTTTAGCGTAAATTAACTATATGAAACAAACGTTTGCCCTCCTGGCCACCCTCATCACCTTCCATATTACATATGGACAGGTAACTATCGAAAACCTTTTGTCTGTTCCTTTCCCTACAGAGTTAAAGAGTTCTCCCGATGGGAAACACATTGCCTGGGTCTTTAATGATAAAGGCGCCAGAAATGTGTTTATCGCTGATGCTCCGGACTTTATCCCGCGAAAGGTGACTAACCATAGTAAAGATGATGGACTGGATATTACCAGCCTTGCCTTTACCCCGGATGGCAATCGCTTACTATTCACAGAAGGCAATACAACGAATGGCGCAGGTGAAGCTGCCAATCCTGCTTTATTACAGGAAAAGACAGGGCAATTCATCTGGGTTGTTAATGTAGACGGATCAGGATTACGAAAAATTGTATCAGGTGATAATTCTTCTCCGGGTAATGATATTGTAGCCTTTATTTCAAAAGGCAAAGTATGGCAGGCATCTCTGACAGATACCGCAAAGGCGGCAACACAATTGTTTGAAGCAAGAGGAAATATAGAGGATCTGCGCTGGTCGCCCGATGGGAAAAGGCTGGCATTTATCAGCAACCGCCGAGACCATGCTTTCCTGGGTATTTTTGATGTAACAAACAAATCCGTAACATACCCAGACCCTTCTGTAGATGTTGATAAACAGCCAGTCTGGAGTCCTGATAGTAAATGGCTGGCCTATATACGTATACCCAACAGGAAAGATGTATTGCCCTTTACAGAGCTGCGCAAAGGCTCCCCATGGAGTATACGTCTGCTGGAAGTAGATAAAGAACAGGCCAAAACACTGTGGAAGGCTGCTGAAGGCACCGGCAGTATATTGTATACCGCTATTCCTGCTGCAGATAACCTGCTGCTATGGGCAGCTGATAATCAACTGGTATTCCCATGGGAAAAAGATGGGTGGCAACACCTATATGCACTGGATATCTTTTCAGCTGCTACTCCCCGTTTGCTGACACCAGGCGAAGGTGAGGTAGAAAACATGTTACTGAGCGCAAATGGCAAATCTGTAGTATATAATACCAATATCAACGACAGTCATCGCCGCCATATCTGGCAGGTAGCTGTAGCCGGTGGTAATCCGGTACAACTATCCAAAGGCACAGGTATTGAATGGTCGCCGGTAAACACACAGGCAGGTATTGTTGCTATACAATCTACCGCTACCACTCCGGGCTGGCCGATAAAATTGAATGGTATGGAAAAGATAGCCCCGGCATTATTCCCTTCCTCATTCCCTGCAGCATCTCTTGTAACACCAGAGTTAGTCTCTTTCCCGGCCAAAGACGGTATGCTGATACATGGACAACTGTTTTTACCACCTGGCTATCAGAAGGGTAGCAAATACCCTACTCTCGTGTTTATTCATGGTGGTTCAAGAAGGCAGATGATATTAGGGTTCCATTATATGGGCTATTACAACAACGACTATGCAATGAACCAATACTATGCATCTAAAGGGTACATCGTACTGGCAGTTAATTACCGCAGTGGTATAGGCTATGGCATGCAGTTCCGCGAAGCATTACACTACGGTGCCAATGGTGCCAGCGAATACAATGATATTATAGGTGCAGGCTTATACCTGCGCAGCAGACCGGATGTCAACAGCAAACGTATAGGCTTATGGGGAGGATCTTATGGCGGGTTCCTGACTGCCATGGGGCTGGCCCGCAACTCTGATATTTTTGCCTGTGGAGTAGATATACATGGTGTTCATAACTGGAACGATGAAATGAAAAACTGGTTAGCTGATTATGATCCTTCCACCAGAGCAGCCTTCGCAGCTACAGCCCTTGCCTCCTCTCCCGTGAGTTTTACAAAAGGATGGAAATCCCCGGTATTGTTCATACACGGTGATGACGACCGTAATGTACCTTTCAGCGAAACCGTACACCTGGTGGAAAAGCTGCGGGAACAGAAAGTATACTGGGAAGAGCTGATCATCCCTGATGAAATACACGATTTCCTTTTATATAAAAGCTGGGTAAAAGGCTATTACAGGGCAGCTGATTTTTTTGACAGAATGATGAAATAAAACATACTCCATATATAAATTTGCCTACTTTTATAGATATTCCTATAATATATCATTATGCCTCTTTCCAAAGAAATTCATCGCGACGAGCATTTCACGCTTACAAAAGAATATAATACTAACGGGGACCTTGTTTCAGAAGAATATAAAACCGGGACACAAATAAGATTAAAAAAGATAGTCTATAATGATAAAAAGCAAATAAGCAGTATCATTGAAACAAACAAAGATGCCGGACAGCTGCAGGATGGACAGTTAACGCTCTATGTATACACAGGCAACAGCTATCGCATGCTTGTATATAAACACAGCACAACAACTTTCGCTGATTACCTCTCTTCCAAACCTTCTATATACGGAAAAGAAAATGAAGCACATTATGTAAGAGATATTAAATCAGAAAACGGATTACTGTTATCTGAACATCATGAAGACCGTGAAGAAGGAACAAAATATTCCACCACTTACACCTACAGTAATGGTGTAAAAAGTTCAGAAACCAAAGTAGCCGCAGATGGGACTACTACAAAAATTGATTATACTTATGAGGGAGGTTTTCCCAAATCAAAACTCACGGTAGTGAACAATCAATTCTCTGACATGTTCATATATACCTATAGGCATAATTTATTGTCAGAAGAGCAAAAACTCTGCAAACATGAGGGTATGCAGTATCCATCCTTACAAAAGAAATACTTCTATAATGCTAAACAAGAGCTGGAGAAAACAACATATTATGGCAGATATAACGGCTCGATGAACACTTATAAAACAGAAGAGGTCATCAGAAAAGAAAACATCCTCACAAAGAAAAATTTTGAAGTTGAGAATGCTGAGATGGCATTAGGGCGTTATGATATAACGACGCTTTACAATGAGTTTAAAAACAATAACATGGAATGGGCCATTCCAATATTTGATAATAAATATTTCGAGACACATCCCCTTCAGGAAATGAGTTGTACTATTGAAAAATATGATACACAGGGAAATATTATTGAGATGATATTCATGCATCCCTTTAACAAAGATGAGGTAATGGGGAAAGTCGTTTACCGCAATGAATACAATGATAAATCATTGTTGGAATTTGTTATTAGCTACCGGATAACAGACGACGGGCAAAAAGAAGAGATGGATATTAAAAAATATTACTACTATTGATAAAATAAAGGCTTCAGATCCACCAACGACCTGAAGCCTTTATTCATTTATAATCCTTCCTTCAAACTCCTTTTCAACTGATCAAGAAACTGAGTTACTGTAGTAGCAGTTCCGGACTCCGGCATCTGAACAGCACAACCTCTAATTACATAATTATTTATATCCGCCATCTGCCAGATAGCACCGCCTGTCATAGCAGGATAACCCTTTTTAAATCTCAGCATTTCCCCCTTGATCTCATTTGTTGTTTTACTACCATGAGAAGTACCACAGGTACTAAATGCACCACGACAAAGGAATATCGGATAAATAGGCAATTTAGTACCTAAACTGTCTTTCCAGCGACCAGGAACATTTCTCATACCACCATCATAACATTGCAGGTAAATGGCATCAATCAAACCCTTTTTAGATCCTTTGATCACATCTCTCCAGTATTTATAATTCCTGAATGGACAAAGAGACATATGCATGTTCAACCGGCCTATCATTTCTCCATACTTTATCATAGATACACTATTATATACAGATTCATCATCTATACAAACAGCATCTATCCCAATCTCATCCTTCATTATTTTAGTTATTTTATACAGCGTGCTATTGGTCCCAGTTCCTGTAGTGATACCAGGAATAACCTTTTTAGCATCTGAAAAATCCTGTATAAAATCAAATGTATTAGGAGGCTGATTAATCCATCTGCCTTCCAGTAAAATTTCAATACGGGTAACTGATGATGGTTGTTGCTTTAAAGAGGCCACACGTTTCAGCCATGCCTTGTCACCTACATACTGGCCATCATGAATAATAGGATTTCTGTTATCATCACCTGAATATACATCCCCATTGGCTTTTATATAAAAGCTTGATAAAATAATAGTCGTGAAACCGGACTTCCGCAACTTCGTATAAGTAGTATCGTTACCAGGATACATCCCTCTTCCAAACAAGGTTAAATTAGTATCCGCAACCGGGGCAGGCTGTGCAAAGGCACCTATTCCGGAAGCCAGTAAGAAGAGAGATAAAAGCAGCATTTTCATAGTATAGTATTTATTAATGCGCCGAAAATAATGAACTAATTTTATAAACCAACGTATGCAATTTGCACCTCTTCCCCTCATCATCTTTTCTCTCCTTCCATCCAATTTATCCGGTAAGAATTTTGATAAA
Source organism: Chitinophaga sp. YR573 (assembly GCF_900110995.1). GTDB lineage: Bacteria > Bacteroidota > Bacteroidia > Chitinophagales > Chitinophagaceae > Chitinophaga. Next base: position 624,739 of record NZ_FOJF01000002.1, on the reverse strand, counting down.
TTAATCTTGAACGTTCCAGCAAAGTAACTTTGAACGTATAGACAAAGTAGCGATGAAATGCAGTGTTTACCTTTGATCCATCATTAAAAAATAAATGTTATGGCAAAGATTTGGTTTATAACCGGCAGTTCAAGAGGATTAGGAAGAAGTTTAACAGAAGCCGCGCTGGCAAAAGGTGATTTTGTAGCAGCCACGGCAAGAAATCCTGCACAATTGAAAGACTTAGCAGATAAATATGCAGATCATATCTTCCCTGTTACCCTTGATGTGACCAATTATCAGCAGGTAAAACAGGCAGTAGAAGATACAATAGCCCGTTTTGGCAGAATAGATGTACTGGTTAATAACGCAGGGTTTGGTATTACCGGTGCTATGGAAGCATTTACAGATGAAGAAGTACGTAGTCAGCTGGAAACGAACCTTTACGCTCCTATTGAGATCACCCGCGTGGTATTGCCTTATATGCGCAAACAACGTAGCGGCAGAATTCTGCAGGTAAGCTCTATTGGCGGACGGGTAGCAAGCATCGGTTTAACAATGTATCAGAGCGCCAAATTTGGCCTTTCGGGCTTTAGTGAAGCACTATCCAAAGAAGTGGCACATCTGGGCATTAAAGTGACTGCTGTAGAACCTGGTGGCTTTAGCACTGATTGGGCCGGGGACTCCATGACCTATGCAAAACATGTGGAAGGGTATGAACCTACTGTGGATACCAGGGTCGACTTCTTCAAAAACGGTAAATTCGTTCCCAGAGGTAATCCTGAGAAAGCGGCACAGGTACTTGTGGATCTGGTTGATCATCCAGAACCGCCTGTACATCTTATCCTGGGCAGTGATGCCGCGGCCATCATGAAACAGGCAGATACTACAAGACAGGAAGAATTTGAAAAATGGTTACCAGTAACGGTATCTACAGATGAAGATAAATAATAAATAAGGCAGGCATAGTTAAACTAACATTGTATTCATTTGTTACCTCTAAAAATACACATGTATGCCTAAGTATGTAATCGAACGAGAAATTCCTGATGCAGGTAAATTATCTGCCGAACAATTAAAAGGTATTTCACAAACTTCCTGTGGAGTACTACGTAATCTGGGCCCGGAAATCCAATGGGTGCAGAGTTATGTGACGGGCAACAAAATTTATTGCGTTTACATCGCACCCAATGAAGAAATGGTGCAGGAACATGCAAAACAAGGAGGCTTCCCTGCCAATTCGATCAGCCAGGTGTTTGCTGTGATAGACCCGACAACAGCAGAATAAAGGGTTAGTAATTATAGAACACCATCGTTCTATAATTACTAACCCCTTTTTTTAGCCCTTTATAAATAAATCGTATTTTTATATCAATGAAGTACGAAATCATCCCCCCTCCCCTTTTTCTTGCGCCTTATGTCCGGTATTTCTGGACAATGGAAGGTGATGAGATCAATGGTCTGTCACAAGCCTTTGGGTCTATGGTGGATGGCTGTCCGGGATTGATCTGTCAGGATTCCCTGGTGATGAATGACAAGCCATTGCCGGATGCTTTTTTGTACGGACAAACAACAAAACATATAGAGATCACCGCCACCCAACACTTCCATTCTATAGGCGTTATTTTCCATCCCAATGCCCTTAAATCCGTTTTTGGGATACATGCGGGAGAACTGACCAATACCTGTATTGATCCGGATATGATTTCTGTCAATAATTATTTGTCGGAACAATTATCCGAAACACCATCTTCCATACAACAGGTTAAAATATTACAGTCGTACTTAAAAGCACAGATAAATATCAACCAGGTAACTATAGATAAACGGGTGGAACATGCCGTATCCCGGATACTCACATCCAATGGCAGTATTTCCATGAAAGATCTTCAGGGGGAATTACAGTTAACAGAAAAAAGTTTTGAACGGAAGTTCAAAGAATGCGTAGGTATCCCTCCCAAATTATTCTCAAGGATCTGTCGTTATCAGGCCTCTCTCCAACAGCTGAAAAATAACGAATACAATAAGTTGTCTGATATAGCTTATGAAAATGACTATGCAGATCAGGCCCATTTCATACGCTCTTTTAAAGAGTTCACCGGCTGCTCCCCTTTCCAGTTTCAGAAAAGAAAATAACCCTTTGTCGGTTTTGTTCAATTTTTAGCTTCCGCAGCGATATAGTTTTGTTGTATAAAACAACATTATGATGAAGCTGATAATTTTCGGTGCTACCGGTGGGACCGGCCGCCATCTTGTAGAACAAGCCCTTTCGGGTGGACATGAAGTCACCGCTTTTGTACGGGACCCTTCAAAAATAGAGATCCGGCATCCGCGTCTCCGCACCTGCAAAGGAGATGTGATGGACTACGCAGCTGTGGAACAGGCCATACAGGGGCATGAAGCTGTATTGTCTTCGCTGGGCTCTCCTGCAAATAAGATAGGAACGATAAGGTCTGCTGGTACGCTGAATATCATAAAAGCGATGAAAAAGGCAGGCATACAGCGGTTTATATGTCAGACATCACTGGGTTACGGAGACAGCCGGGAAACCCTGAACAGAACACCTTTCTATTTTAAGTACCTGATTGTGCCATTTATACTAAAGAAAGGTTTTGCGGACCATGCCTTACAGGAAGAATATATCCGGCAAAGCCGGCTGGATTGGGTGATAGTCCGCCCGGGGAATCTCACCGATAATGCCCGTACAGGTAATTACCGGCATGGCTTTCCTGCCAATGATAAAAACATACAGGTGAAGATCTCCCGTGCCGACGTGGCAGACTTCATGCTGAAACAACTCTCAGACAATACCTATCTCCATCACACACCAGGAATATCTTACTAAAATGAACAATCAGCTTTTATTAATCGCCACCATTACTACAGCACTGGTAGCAGGACTCTTTTTTGGCTTTGTAGTGGCTATAAATCCTGCTTTCTCCCGTTTACCGGACAATCAGTACATTATGGCCATGCAGGCCATAAATAAGGCTATAGTGAACCCGGTATTTGCAGCAGCGTTCTTTGGCGCGGCCATTCTGACACCGGCAACGGCCTATCAGCTTAAAACACCGTTGTTATGGATAGCAGCAGCCTTTTACCTGATAGGTGGGATCGGGATTACCTTTATGGCCAATGTACCACTGAATGATATGCTGGCCCGTTTCCCTGTTTTAACCGCATCTCCTAAAGAAGCAGCGCTGGTGCGTCACGCCTTTGATAAACCATGGAATATGTGGCACCTGATACGGACCCTCGCAGTAATTATCTCACTTATATTATTGGTTATTTCGTGTATCCGGCACAAAACCAATAACATATAGAGAGTATATGATCAATGGTTCTTTATCAGTAGCTTTGTAGCCAGAGGCCAATTTTATGTTAAAAGTATCATCGTTTCAAATTGCAGATAGTATTGACATTAAAACATTTAAGTCTGTTTTTACTGCCGAACTATTATATTCAGATTCAGATGAACTGTTTTACCGCACAGATTCTGATGCGTTCATATACGTATTCAAATTCGGTATCGTAGGTTTTTTCAACTACAATGAACTACAGATCACCGCCTTTATAGAAGTCATCAGTCCTTATTGCAAAAACAAACTGGATAACAAGCTCAGTGAAGAGTTTGAAATTGAGACCAATGCTCCCCGGATGAAACTGGGCTTTAATAAAATTGAGCTGACCAGCGTCGATTCTAATGTATTGAGGCTGGTCATGCTGAATGTTTCCCAGTCAGTAGCCTTAGACTACTATTCACAAACGACCAACATTCTGCTGGAAGAAACAAATTATCATACCCAGATCCTGGAAAATAAAGGTAGATTAGATCTTTCCGGTGTAAACCTGAAGAAATATATTGGCCGTACACTGAATATCAAAAACCGTATAACCGCCAATCTATATATCTTCGATTCTCCGGATGAAACATGGGAAGATGAAAATCTGAATAAACTGGATGTAGGGCTTAAAAAGACCTTCGACCTGCAAGCCCGTTTCCGCACTATCCTGGAAGGATTAGCCATTGTGAAAGAGAACCTGGAGCTGTTTAAGGATATACTTCAATATCGTAACAGTACACGCCTGGAATGGGTCATTATCATCCTCATCCTGGTAGAAGTAGTCAACCTGTTTGTAGAAAGAATCTTTGGAAAAACATAACCCATGATAACAGACAACTCAGGAGAATTAATCATCTCCCCCTCGTTAACCTCTTCACAAAATGATTTTGATTTCTATATTGGAAGATGGAAACTGAAAAATAAAAAACTAAAAGAGCGCTTAAATAACTGTAACGAATGGATAGAATTTGAATCCACCCAGGAATGTTATAAAATCCTGAACGGATTAGGTAATATTGATAAGTTCCTCGCAGAATTTGACGGCGTTCCTTTTGAAGGAATGACCGTAAGACTCTTCAATCCCAACACAAAACTCTGGAGTATTTACTGGGCTGATAGTAACCAAGGAAAACTGGATCCCCCCGTTGTAGGATCTTTTGATAATAACATAGGACTTTTTCATACAAAAGATACATTCAAAGGCAAAGAGATAATTGTTGTTTTTAAATGGGATAAAACAGACCCGGATAATCCGATCTGGAGCCAGGCGTTTTCAGCAGACAATGGTGAAACCTGGGAATGGAACTGGTATATGTACATGAGCAGGATGTAAGTCCTGGCCATATCTCACCGCAACAGTCCGTCAATTATAAAACTTAGGAGAGCCATTTTCAATGATGTTATCAGGAAGATCAAAAGAGACTTTATCGATTTTAAACTTCTTTTTAAGTTTCTGAACAAACAGGCCCAGTGCATCAAAGGAATCTATATCTGTTAAGATGAGATCTTCAAAAGTATAAAATGGAATATCGGGATGAGCCGCAAATAAAAGGGTGGCCATGTCTTTAGACTGTATATTATTTGCCATTTGCAAACCTACTATTGTCTTATCCTTAAACTTTAGCCCATATAATAATCCTCTGGGAATCAGTTTATTGACAAGATATCCCTGTTTCTCAAATTCGAATGTTACGGTGAGGCTGTATTCCTTGTCGATGATATTATCGATCCAGAAGGAGAGTTCATCAAAAATGGTGATGATAGTAGATCTTAAGCCTGTTTTGAAATTATTCTTCTTTGTCTTCTCTACCCAGTTTTCAGCAAACAAACTGTCGATGGTCATATCTCCGTTTGTGAGGTTGGTGATTTCACCATAGTATTTAGTCAGTTTGCCCATTTTTCTCTAAAAGTAAGCATTAAAAAAACCGCCTGAGTGGCGGGTCCGGTATTTTAAGAAATTTTTCTTACATATTTGGTAAGGATCACGATCGTCTGCCCTTCTATTTTCCCTTCTATCTGCTCCGTATTATCTGCCACCAGCCTGATATTCTTCACTACAGTACCCATCTTTGCATTGAGTGTGGAACCTTTTACATCCAGGGATTTTATCAGGGAAATGGAATCTCCGTTTTGTAATAAGTTACCGTTACAGTCTTTATGGAGTTGTACGGCATCGTCATTATCATGGTCGCCGGTAACTTTGGCCCAGGCCAGATTTTCATCGCTCAGGTACATCATATCCAGGCTGTCCATTGCCCAGCTTTCGTTCTTTAAACGGTTCAGCATACGCCAGGAGATCACCTGTATGCCCGGTACTTCGCTCCATATCGTATCTGCTAAACAACGCCAGTGGTTACTGTCTAATTCTGCTTTTCTGTCTATCTGGTTCCGGCAGGTATCACAGATGAAAATGCTGTTTTCTTCTGTACCATAGGACTGTGGCAGTACTTCATAGACCTTTAAAGTATCCCCCGACTGACATAATTCGCATTTATTATCGCTCCTTTTCTGCAATTGTTCTTCCAGTTTCATTGATAGAAAATTTGGGCGAATGTAATACTTTTATCGGGTGTTTAGGTAATCCTGCCTGTCTGCCAGCATCAATTCCAGTTCATCTTTCCAGAATCCTTTTTCTTTTACCGCCCTTTCATCTGCCTCTGTCATCCGTTGTTTCAGGGTGTCGAACTGAGTATCTGTAAAATAACTGTTACGTACGCCTTCCTCTCCTTCTGTCAGCATTACAGCATCTTCAAAATCCCTGTAGATGATCAGGAAATCTGCCAGTGCATTAATAGATGAATTGAAAAACAAAAGACCGTTTGTTGTCAGCTGTTTTAATTCATTGTTATCAATAATGATCAGATCACCATCCCTGCACAAACCAATACCCGGATATTTTTCATGTGCTACAAATTCGAAAGAAAGAAACGGGGACGCATATATGGGTAACCCTGTTTCCGTGAGAAAAGCAGCAGTATCTCTCACTAAATTAAATCCGGAGAGTTTATCTGATGATATAACAGAAAGTGGCTGGTCTGTAATTCGCCAGGCACTTTTAAATTGCTGAGACGTCATATGTACAAAGGTAACACTACATCTCTCCATCTATTGTGTAAAATTTTCCACACCTCAAGCAGCTACCAGCCCACAGTCGGCCTCTTCTCTTTTATAATTAGCCCTGGCATCCCCACGGTATAGAATTTGTAATACTTACTACTATTTATAACCCTTTAGCTTGTATGGCAAACAAAACTGATAAAAAAACAATACCTAAAACTTACTTAGCCAAAACACGTACAGGAATTACCGGTTTCGATGAGATTACTGATGGCGGTATCCCCAAAGGCAGACCTACTCTCGTTTGTGGTGAAGCAGGTGCAGGTAAAACATTATTTGCTATTGAAAGCATTATCCGCGGTGCTACTGAATTCCGGGAGCCGGGTGTCATCATTACATTTGAAGAAAAAGCAGAGGAACTACAGACAAATGTAGCTTCCCTGGGATTTGATCTTATCAAATTACAAAAAGAGAATTTAATAAAGATTGATCATGTACAGATTGAACGTAGTGAAATAGAAGAAACCGGTGAGTATGACCTGGACGGATTATTTATCCGTTTAGGATATGCAATAGATAGTATAGGGGCTAAAAGGATCATGCTTGATACCATAGAGAACTTATTCTCCGGACTGCAAAATCAAAGCATATTACGTGCAGAACTAAGACGGTTATTTGGATGGTTAAAAGAGAAAGGCGTGACTGCTATTATAACCGGTGAAAAAGGTGATGGCAATTTAACCAGGCAAGGTTTGGAAGAATATGTATCAGACTGTGTAATCCTGCTGGAACACAGGATCATGAACCAGATCTCCACCCGCCTGATACGTATTGTAAAATACCGTGGCTCTCAGCATGGTACCAATGAATATCCGTTTTTGATTGATGAAGATGGTATTTCCGTTTTACCGGTTACTTCTTTATTATTAGATAAGAAAGTATCTTCTCAAAGAGTATCTTCCGGTATTCCGGCATTAGATAAGATGTTGGGCGGAAAGGGATTCTTTGCCGGCAGCTCTATCCTGGTATCAGGTACCGCAGGCACCGGTAAAACCAGCATCGCGGCCAACTTTGCAAAGGCGACCTGCGAGCGCAAAGAAAAATGTATCTATTTTGCTTTTGAGGAATCCCCGGACCAGATAGTCCGTAATATGAATTCTATCGATTTAAATCTTGGTAAATATATTAAAGCCGGACTGCTGCATATTCAGGCATCAAGGCCCAGTTTGTATGGCCTCGAAATGCACCTGGTAGCTATTCACAAGAAAATCAAACAATTCAAACCCAGGACCGTCATCATAGACCCCATCACGAATCTTGTGACTGTAGGGAGTATGGCGGAAGTGAAATCAATTCTCGTAAGACTGATAGATTTCTTACAGAGTGAAGGTATCACTGTATTGTTTACTGCACTCAATCTTGTCGCTAATACAAAAGAGCAGTCTGATGAAGGCGTATCTTCTCTTGTAGATGCCTGGATCATGGTAAGGGATATAGAAAATAACGGAGAACGGAATCGTGGATTGTATATAATGAAATCCAGGGGAATGAAACATTCCAACCAGGTAAGGGAATTTATCATTACAGATCATGGCATAGATCTGGTACCTGTATACCTGGGGCCAGATGGTGTGCTGACAGGCTCTGCCCGCGAAGCACAACAACTGGATGAGGTTACAGGCGTAGAATTAAAAACACATGAACTTGGACGTAAAGACAGAGAAATTGCGCGTAAACGTCTTGTGTTGGAAGCTAAGATCGCTTCTCTCAAAGAAGAATTTGAATCTGTACAGGAAAGCTTAAATAAATCGTACCTGGAAGATGATCTCAAAAAAGAGATTATGAATAGGAACCGGAAACAGCTGACACAGGAACGTAACAATCATAACACCGCTAATGATAAAAATAAATAAAGAACCAAAGCCTTCTAAAAAAGGAAAAGCGAAAGAGCTTAAGATGGAACTACGCCTGTATATTGCCGGAAACACCCCCAAGTCACTTGCTGCACTGGAAAACCTGAAACGATATTGCGAGGAGCATCTTGCAAACCGTTATATACTGGAAGTAATTGACCTGCTACTGCATCCACAACTGGCTGCCGGAGATCAGATCCTGGCTATTCCTACATTAGTACGTAAGGTACCGGTACCGGTAAGAAAGATTATAGGGGATTTATCTAATGAAGAAAAAGTTTTAGTAGGGCTGGATATAAAGCCTGCAAGATAATAACATGCCGAAAAAAACTGAATATGTTCTTCGTCTGTACGTGACAGGTGCTTCACCGAACTCAATTAAGGCTATCAATAACATTAAGAGTATTTGTGAAATTTACTTAGCAGGAAAGTATGCGCTTGAGATAGTAGACATATACCAGGAGGCAGAAGTGGCAAAGAAAGAACAGATTATCGCGCTGCCATTACTTATCAAGAAATTCCCCCTGCCAGAAAAAAGACTGATTGGTGATATGTCTGAAACTGAAAAAGTGTTAAAGGGTCTTGGCCTTCAATCTTAATGGGATATGGAAAAAACAATAGAAGAGCTTAAGACCGAAGTGGAAGAATTGCGTCGTCAGCTATATGAGGCGAACGATACCATTGAGGCTATCCGTACCGGCCAGGTGGATGCGCTGATCGTGGAAGGTAGTGATGGTCACCAGTTGTATACCTTAACCAGCGCTGATGCGGCCTATCGTGTATTCTTCGAAAAGATGACAGAAGGTGCGGTAACGCTGAACAGAGCTGGTGTAATTCTCTATTGCAACTCTCAGTTTGCTTCTATGGTAGCGCTCCCTCTCTCTAATGTGATCGGTTTGAACTTTGAGACATTCATTCATCCGGAAGATATCAATACTTACAATGAGATGTTTCATCGATGCTGGTCGGAAGATTGCAAAGGTGAGGTAAGGCTCAGTCATGCTACAGTAAAGCTATCTCTTACTGCCCTTGAACTGGCAACAGGGCCTTCCTTAAGTGTGATCATCACTGATATTTCTACACAGAAGAAAGCACAGCAATTGCTGGAAAACAGTAATCATCAACTGGAAAAGATTAATCATGCGCTTGAGCTAAGTAATCACGACCTGCAACAATTTGCGTCTGTAGCGTCTCATGATTTACAGGAACCTCTGCGTAAGATCCAGATGTTCTCTGCTCTTTTAAAATCGCATAATGAGGCCCATTTATCCGATGATTCCAAAAAACACCTGGATAAAATTATAGACGCCTCCCGTCGTATGAAAACGCTGATCATTGATGTACTTAGTTATTCCAAACTCTCGGCAACCGACAACACATTTGAATACATTAATCTAAACAGTATTTTAGACGAATTTCAGGAAGATTTCGAATTAACCATACAGGATAAAGGAGCCACCGTTAAAGTAGGAAAATTAGCGGCTATTGACGCAAACAAAGGGCAGATGCGACAGGTATTCCAGAATATTCTTTCCAATGCCCTTAAATTCTCTAAAAATGAGGAGGCACCTGTTATCGAAATCAACTGTAAATACCTGGCAGAAAAATCCTTCGACAGTGAAGAGCAACAGAATGGGCCATTCTGTCTTATCACAATAAAAGATAACGGCATAGGATTTAACGAAAAATATCTGTCAAAAATATTTGATCTTTTCGAAAGACTATATTCCAAAAGCATTTATGAAGGGACTGGCATAGGTCTTGCCATTACTAAGAAAATAATTGAGAAACACAATGGGTTGATAAAAGCAAAAAGTGAAGAAGGCAAGGGCTCAGAGTTTATGTTTATACTACCCACACATCAGTAAAAAATGATAAAAAAAATCTTATTAGCAGAAGATGATATTGATGACAGAAACTTTTTCCTGAACTTTGTAGAGGAAAGGGAAGATATCCTGATGCTGCCAGCTGTGGAAAATGGAGAAGAGCTGATAGAAAGGTTACATAGCACTAATGATCTTCCTGATATAATCATTCTCGACCAGAATATGCCTAAGAAAAACGGCATTGAAACCCTTCTCTATCTCAAATCTTCTCAGCGTTATGCCGATATCCCGGTTGTTGTTTACTCTACCTATGCAGATGAATACCTGATCAACAATTGTGAGAAAGAAGGCGCATTACAGGTATTCCTGAAACCATCTGACCAAGCAGGCTATGATGATATGATAGACAGGCTGCTGCTCCTCACTTCCCCTTCTCATTCTACGAGATAGTTAAATTCTTGAAGGCGCTACGCCATAAGTCTTTTTAAACGCAAAAGAAAAATGAGACAGATCTTCAAACCCTAAATCCAGGTATACATCCGAAGGAGCCTTTCCCTTTTCTTTGATAAGATAATGCGCTTCCTGCAATCTTCTTTGCTGTAACCAGCGACTGGGCGTAGTATGAAAGATCTTGTCGAAATCGCGCTTAAAAGTGGCTAAACTTCTACCTGTGAGATAAGCGAACCTTTTCAACTCTACATTAAAGTGATAATTCTGTAACATAAAACTTTCCAGATCCATTTTATCCGGCTCTGAGAAATCGAATAACACATCTTTTAGTTCAGGTTTTGTGTGCAGCAAAACCAGGATCGCTTCTTTTAACTTTAAAGACAGCAGGTGTTCATTGCCCAGCTGCTTTATCTGATCATAAGGCTTCAGGGAATCCAGATAGCCTTTATACAGCGGATCTGATGGAAGGTTGATAATAGCATCCCCTTCTACCCTTTTCTCCGATTTATAGCCGTATTCCATGCTAAATTTGCGCAGAGTATCCTGATCAAGATAGATAGAGATCGCTTTGTATTCCCCGTTTTCCGGCGGGTATTTCACAAACTTTACCAGGTTATTCCTTTTACAGAACCTGAAATCCCCTTCCTTTATCGTATACTCCTTATCCCCATCGTTCATCACAAGAGAACCCGCCAGCTGATAGCTGAAAACATGTTCCTTTACAAACTGCTCCCCTTCCCTGCTCCTGGAAACATAACAGGAATATAGTATCTGAGGGAAAGGTCTGTTAATATCCTGGTGAATCATATCGCAAAGGTAGGGGATATTAAAATGAGCAGCTTTGTTCAAACGCTCAAATCTGGTTTGTTAAAAAGCTCATATAAAAAAAGATATACGGGGAACCGTACATCTTTTGCGCTGTAATATTCGAAACTATTATGTATTTCAGGGCTAACCGGTCTATCGATAGTGTAAAAGTAGTTCCTCCCTTACAGCCGATATATGATGGCCGTCAGTGAAAAGAATGATTGTATACTGTTCACATTGAGTTAACATTCGATGCTTATATTGTGTACCTACCACTTTGAGTCACATGAGATATTCCGTTTGTTTTGTCATGATGATACTGCTGGCCTGCAGCAACAGACAAAAAGCAATCAAAATGAAAGGTTCTGACACAGAAGTGAATCTTGCAGTAGTCTTAGCAGAACATTTTCACAAGGTGAATAAAGATCACAGCCTGGCCATATCAGGCGGTGGATCAGGGCTGGGCATCGCTTCCCTGCTAAACGGACAGGCAGATATTGCCAACTCCAGCAGACCACTCACAGCAGAAGAAACCAAACTTTTTAAAGAGAGAAATATTGATCTGAAAACGATCGTGTTTGCAGAAGATGCCACCGCATTCATCGTACACAGTGATTTCCCGGCAGACTCGATAGACGTACACACCCTCGCAGATATATTGAGCGGTACCAGCAAAACCTGGCAGCCGGTAACAGGACAACCCATGCCTGTGAACATTTACGGCAGACAAAGCAATTCCGGTACACACTCTTTTGTGCGTAATAAACTGGGAATACAGTTTAGTCGCGAAGCCAAGGAAATGAATGGTAACGCACAGATCATGGAAGGCATTAAAGCCGATGAATCAGGCATCGGTTATGTAGGCGCAGGTTACATCACTCACGACAGTAAAGTAAAAGTGCTGAAAATCAGTGACAGCAGCGGTAAACAGGCCGTATCTCCCCTGGATAAAAATGCCATTAATGAACAGCGCTATTTCTTTCAGCGCCCGTTATATCAGTTCGTACTCAGCACTTCATGGAATAAAGTAGCGTCATTCGTGGACTTTGAAAAAAGCCCCGAAGGACAAAAGATCATCCGGGCATCAGGGTATTATATTATACAATAGTAATTACATGAAATTAGCAGCAAGAGAAACAATTGATTCATTTGTAAAAGTAGTGTTCCGTACTACCGGCCTGCTGGTAATCGTGATCCTCGGCGGCATTTTCGTGATGCTGATGTGGAATACCATTGCCTTCTTTGCGCATATCAAACCACTGGACTTCATCACCGGTACCCAGTGGAACCCGGCTGGCAGTCATGCCAGCTATGGTATTATGCCTTTGATGGTCAGCACAGGTATTGTTACCCTGGGCTCCATGATGATTGCCATTCCCCTGGGAATAGGAACAGCCGCTTTTATGTCCGAATATGCAAACAGCAGACTGAGAAATATACTGAAGCCTATGGTAGAGATGCTGGCAGCCATACCCTCCGTGGCCATCGGCTTCTTAGGCATTGTGATAGTAGGGCCCGAAATCGCTAAACTCACTCACCAGGCCAATGGCCTGAATGCTTTAAACGGCGCTATCCTGCTGGCTATTATGGCCCTGCCTACCATCATCACCGTCACTGAAGATGCCTTGCAGGCATTACCAGCCACCTACAGGGAAGCGAGTTACAGCGTAGGCGCCAACAGGTGGCAGACACTGCGCAAAGTAATTATTCCGGCAGCAGCACCGGGTATTATAGCAGCAGTTATGCTGGGCGTAGGCCGTGCTATAGGAGAAACAATGACCGTACTCATGGCCACAGGGAATGCCTCTGCTTTCCCAAAAGGATTTTTCCATTCTGTAAGAACGATCACGGCAACAATCGCCATTGAAATGGGAGAAGTTCCCTACCAGACCACCCATTACTATGCATTATTTGCCATCGCAGCCGTATTATTTCTCATCACCCTGCTGGTAAATCTTGCAGGAGAATACTTTGTAAACCGTTACAGAAAATACCAGGCAGCATGATGAAAAAGCTTTCGCCGGTGATAGAATGGTTCACCTTATTGTTTTGCACAGGCACCGTATTGTTATTCCTTATCGCCATACTATGGGATTTAGTGGTAAGAGGATGGCCTTCCTTATCCTGGCAATTCATTACAGCACTGCCTTCTGAAGGCATGACCAAAGGCGGTATATTACCTGCTATCACAGGTACCGTTATATTAACACTGCTCACAGCCGTACTGGCCGTGCCATTAGGTATCAGCTGCGCTATTTACCTGAATGAATACGCAAAGGATAACTGGGTAACCAGGTTAATAAGAGCCTCTATCCGTAATCTTTCGGGTGTACCTTCTATTATATACGGGTTATTCGGACTGGCACTATTTGTACAGGGCATGCACATGGGTACTTCCATGCTGGCCGCAGGATTTACATTAGGCTTATTATCTCTTCCGTATATTATCTCCACCACAGAAGAGGCATTGCGCCGCATCCCTGCCAGTACAAGAGAAGCTGCACTCGGTGTAGGCGCTACACAGTTTGAATCTATCCGCGATGTAGTGCTCCCCTCTGCCTTACCAGGCATTCTTACAGGAGTAGTACTAACCTTATCAAGAGCAGCAGGCGAAACGGCCCCTATCCTGTTTACCGGAGTGGCCTTTTACATCAACGGCTCTTCCGGTTACCTGAACCAGGAATTTATGGCGCTGCCTTATCATCTGTATATGTTATCCACCCAGCACCAGGCGATTGAACAGGTGAGACCACTGGCATACGGTACGGCACTGGTATTGGTAATGGTAGTATTCCTTCTGAATTTAACTGCATTTTATATCCGCTATAAGTATAGAAATAATGAATGAGGCAATTATAAAATTATCTGCACAGGGTGTGAATCTCTGGTTTGGGAATAAGCATGTATTAAAAAATGTAACTGTTACATTTCCGGAGAAACAGGTGACTGCATTAATCGGCCCTTCAGGATGCGGGAAGAGTACGCTGCTGCGCTGTTTTAACCGTATGCACGACTTATCCCCTGATGCGAGAATAGAAGGAAAAATGATGTTGGAGACGCAGGACCTGTATGATAAAAAGATCTCTGTAACAGAAGTACGCAAACGTGTGGGAATGGTATTCCAAAAAGCCAATCCTTTCCCCAAGAGTATCTATGAAAACATCAACTACGGATTAAAGATCAATGATATTCCTTCCAAAGAAAGACCAGCCATTATTGAACGTGCTTTAAAAGAAAGTTATTTATGGGAAGAGGTAAAAGATGAGCTGAAGAAACCCGCTACACGCATGTCCGGCGGACAACAGCAAAGACTTTGTATTGCCCGTACCGTGGCATTAAGACCGGAAGTAATCCTGATGGATGAACCCTGCTCTGCCTTAGATCCTATCAGTACAAGAAAGGTAGAAGAACTGATTGTACAACTGAAAGAACAATACACGATTGTAATCGTTACACATAATATGCAACAGGCACAAAGAGTAGCAGACAAAACGATATTCATGTACCTGGGAGAAGTAGTGGAAGAAGGGAAAACCGATGATATTTTCAATCATCCCCAAAAAGAACTGACAAAAAATTATGTAAGCGGACACTTCGGATAATAATACTCCGTATTTGTAGTAAAATCAAGATACGTCTTAAACAACACAGGAAGAACATAAACTCTCCTATAAACTTTTTATAACTGTTACCATACTACTATATAAGCCCTCTACAAGCCCCCTCTAAATAAGGTGGGCTTGTAGAGGGCTTAGAGGGGACTATGAGGGGGCTAATATAGGGCTTATACTACCTGATGAGTAGCTTAAAAGAGCTCCAATATAAGGGTGACCTTTTAGTGAGCCCTACTCTGTCTCCAGCGCATCCATTTTATCTAACCGGGCTATTATTCCCCATCCATAAAAATCATTGGACAACCCTATAAGTAATTCATTATTACCCTTTTCTAAAGGAATATTGAAAGAAGTATTCTCAAGAGAACAACGACCATCCGGTTCTTTAGCTATAGGCCTACCATACAGATTCTTATCCACGTACAGATATTTACCATTGATAAACACCCATACCTCATCACTAAACCCAAAATCCAGCTTTCTGGTTTGTACTGAATCGGAATGGATAATAGTCTTCAGCCATACAATACGCCGTTTTTTACTTTCTCCAAAATCCCTGGTAAGGTTGATAAGTCCCTGACGTTCAGCTACTACTACATTCCACATAGCTGCTGAATCAGGCTTAAAACTGTTTTTGAAATCGATACTATCCGTATTAACCGGTGTGGTTACCAGCCACTTGCGTAAGTAACGGGGATCATTATCTGTAAGGTCAACACCAGCTAAAGGAGATAAGCCTTCCGTCTGATTAGGTTTTATCACCAGGTTAGAGATAGTCATCCGGCCATCAAATGCAATAGTGCCATGCTGACTATCTCCTTCCAGCCGGGGCACCTGCAACACTAAACTATTATTAACATACACCCGCATCTGCTTCCCGGCTATTACCAGTTTTACATGGTTCCATTTTTCCCTTTCAAATAGGGCACTATTCTGATATTGAGGGAGCATATCCCAAAGGTTTACATTCTTTATAATAGGGGCATATTGAACAGCATCCACAGCATACCTGTTTCCGGCACGAGCTGTTCTGAAATAGAAGATTTCACTCTCCTCCCTGCTGCTTTCCCGGAAGTAGAATGACGCAAAACCAGGATCTCCCGGCTCCATATCGAATTCAATCGTGCCATCAGTAAAGTCGAGGTTTTTCAGCACTACCTGTCCGCCGCGGGCATGTACCTTCATGGCCGGCACGTTTTTGTATGTTAAGAATTCCACAGCATCGGGCTTGTAATCCCAGCTTTCGGCTTTCAGTAATATTTTCTGCGCATTCGCCTGCATGGTAACGAGTAAAAGAAGGACTCCGGTGATTATTTTTGTCATAGTTTTAAATTTGTATGGCAAATATGAATTATCACTAATTTTGGTCCTGTTCATCAGGCAGCCAAGTTGATACAAGTTTGTTCAAACTTTTACCTACTTCATTATAAATGAGTTACAACACTGAGAATATCTATATACTAAAGTGTCTCCACCTTATTGAAACAAGGCTGAACAGGGGAAAAAGTGTTGATTGGACTACCTACGACTTTGAGCAATTAAGCGAGGCGATACTGGAGGCTACCGGAGTAACACTGAGTGTAACAACCCTAAAAAGGATATGGGGAAAATTGTCCTATAACAATATCCCGGCAACAACCACCCTGAATACATTAGCACAATTTTCAGGTTATAAAGACTGGCGGGAGTTTAAAAGCAGTATAGACGCCGTTAAAGAAGTAACTACCGTTAACAAAGAAAAGGTACATAACCGGAAATGGATGTACTGGTTAGCAGGGTTCCCTATCCTCCTCATCCTCTATTTTTTATCTTCCGGCAATTCATCAGCAAATAAAGGAACATATACATTCAGCAGTAATAAAGTCATCTCCGAAGGAGTTCCCAACTCCGTTGTTTTTAAATACGATGCAAGTGCGGCCGGCACAGATTCTGTATTCATCGCACAAACATGGGATATCAGCCGTAAAGTAGCCGTCGACAAAGACAAAAAAGAATATTCTGCCATTTATTACCAACCCGGTTATTTCAGGGCTAAACTGATGGTGGGAAAAAGGATAGTAAAAGAACATGATCTCATGATTACTTCCGGTGGATGGGTAGCATTAATAGATAATAATACAGTTCCTCTTTATCTGAAAAAATCAGAATTTCAGAAAGATAAAATGATTGAGGTAGATGCAGCTACTATAACCTCTTACAACCTCACATTACAACCACAGGCCCCTCCTCTGCGGTTTATTAATGTACAGGATATGAAAGGTATCAGAAATGATAATTTCGTTTTTGAGACAAGTATTAAAAATGATTTCAGGCAGGGATCAGCAGTATGTCAGCATGTAGAAATATTAATACTATGCAAAAATGATGTGATCATCATTCCTCTTTGCGCTAAAGCCTGTATAGGAGATTTGTCTTTATATGCCGCCGGAAAAGCAGTGCAAAGTAATGGGGCAGACCTTTCCCGGTTTGGCTGTGATCTTAGCCAGTGGGTACAGTTACGGGTAGAAACAAAGAACAGGCATATGCGTTTCATCATAAACGGAGAAGAAGCATATGCGTTGGACTTCCCCCATCCGCCTACGGATATCGTTGGGTTCCAATACCGGTTTAACGGTGTGGGCGCCATAAAAGATACCCGTATTATGCAGGATAAACATATTATTGATTTTTAGCGGCGGCCTTTGCTTTTTTCTTAAAGAACCCTCTTAACAAGAAGTTATGCTGTGCAGCTTCCAGGTCGTCATTCAGCTTCTTACTGCTGGATTCCAGGTTATCAATAATTACCTTCATAGAGTTACCTGATGTAGAATCATTCAATAACACCCCCACTGCATTATCCTTTGCATTCAGCCTGTCGCTCATCGTTTTCAGGTTAGCAGTAAAACGGGATACAGAGCCGGCAGCTTCCTCTAATCCGGATAATGTACCGCGGATATTGCCGTACATCACGGTATCGCTTACCAGTTCATTGACAGAATTGCCCGGTTTATTCAGTTTGCCTGAGAAGGTCTGAAAATCAGCGATCACATGTTTACTGGCAGCAGAGGCCGTTTTAAAGTTGGCAGAGATATCCTGCAGGTTATTTACAGTGGCCGTTAATTTACCACCCATAGCAGGGTCATTTAACAACACACCCAATGCACCATTTCCGCTGTCTATCTTCCTGGCAATACTTTTGAAGCTGGTGGTAATATCCTGCAGATTCTTATTATTCGCCTGTAAAGTGGCCAGCATATCATCTGTACTGAGCGCTTTTTCTACTGTGAGGAATCCGTCTTTACCCATCTGTGGTGAACTGGCCTCTCCCCCATAAATGATCACGATCTTATTTCCGATCAGTCCATCAGACCCTATTTTGGCTTTCGCATCTTTATGAATATGCGATTCCGCATGCTGCTCTATGCTCATCGATACCAGTACCTGCTTATCTCCATAAAAACTGATATTCCTTACTGTCCCCACTTTCACCCCGGAGAACCACACATTACCACCTTTCAGTAAACCGCCTACATCATCAAATACAGCATTGACGGTGATCGATTTTACGAAAGTCTTTTTTTGTCCGCCCAGGGTCATTATGGTGATCACTAAGATGACGAGGCCGAGGAATAAAAAGATTCCTACTATTACTGGCCGGTTATTTTTCAAGCTACTCATTTGTCGTTAATAAAATTGTAATCATAAAATGTTTTCACGCTTTCATTATCTGTACTAAATACCTCTTTGAAGGTTCCCTGTGCTAAAAAGCGGCCATCCAGCAGCATGGCTACTTTATCGGCTGTGTGTTTGGCACAGGTAAGATCGTGGGTGATGATAATGGAAGTGGTATTATATTCTTTCTGTACCTGTACAATCAGGTTATTGATATCTATGCTGGTGATGGGATCCAGTCCAGACGTAGGTTCATCATACAACATAACTTCCGGTTTTAAGATCAATGTACGGGCAATGCCTATACGTTTTCTTTGTCCGCCGGATAATTCAGAAGGCATCTGATTAATCGTTTGTGATAATCCTACATCATTCAATACTTCTTCAATTGCTTTACCCACTTCCTGTTTGCTTAAATTTCTTCTGTTTCTTACCAGTGGAAATTCAAGGTTTTGCCTTACCGTCATGCTATCGTATAAAGCGCTGCTTTGAAAAGAGAATCCTATTTTCAGGCGTAGCTTCTGCAGTTCTGCAATGCTGATTTTATCCACCTCTTCTCCCAATACTTTAACAGTACCACTATCTGGTTTTAATAATCCTGAAATGATCTTTATCAATACCGATTTACCAGTACCCGAACGCCCCAGTACAGCTACGTTTTCTCCTTTGTATACATCCAGATCAATCCCCTTTAGTACAGACAGGCTGCCAAAAGATTTTTTCAGGTCCTTTATGGATATTACCACCTCTTTATTATCCATTATCTTATTGCGTTTATCACCTGTACAATCAGCATTTCTTCAATAAAAATCATAAACATAGATACTACCACAGCTGAATTGGCGGCTCTGCCCACTCCTTGTGTGCCGTTCTGTGCATGATATCCCTGGTAACATCCTGCCACCCCTATTGTAAAGCCATAAACAGCGGATTTTAAGACAGAGGAGAAGATATCCAGGAAAGATATTGTACTGAAAGCGCTCCTGACAAAGGCAGCGAAACTTGTTTGTTCTGTTAAATGTATATTCAGATAAGATCCCATCATCCCCACAAATCCCATGTATAATACCAGTATCGGCAACATACAGGTAATAGCCAGTATACGTGTTGTGACCAGGAATTTAAAAGGATTGGTGGCGGAGACTTCCATCGCGTCTATCTGTTCCGTTACTTTCATGGAGCCTAATTCTGCCCCCATGTTGGAACCTACCTTACCGGCAGCGATCAACGCCGTTACTAACGGTGCCAATGCCCTGATAATAGCAATGGATATAAGAGAAGGTAACCAGGAAGAAGCGCCAAATGTAGATAATGAAGGACGGGATTGTTTTGTAAACACAATGCCTACAATAAAACCGGTTAATGATACCAGCGGTAATGACCTGTACCCTACCTGGTAACATTGATTGATGATCTCTTTAAATTCATATGGAGGCATAAAAGCTTCTTTGAAAAAGCGTACCATAAACTTATGCACATCGTACAAACTCAGAAAAAGACCATCAATCTTCTCTGAAATGAAATATTTTATACGAGGCGGGGGTGATTGCTCTGGCTCGGTCTTCATGTATTAGTGCTAATCCTTTAGAGATCCGGCATCATTATGGTTAACAACTCTTATGCCAATGAAGTTTGGCATTTGTAACATAATTCTTCACTTATATAAAACGAATCATATGACAACGATAAAAAGACTAGGCATCTGGATGGACCATTCATCAGCCCATTTAGTAGAATACCCAATCGGTCCTATGGAAGAAATCATCACCTCAAAATTCACGCACGAAGAAAAAGAAGTTAGTCTGAGTAACAGTGAACACCATATGCATAATAAGGAGCAGCATGAACAGGCATCCTTTTACAGACAACTGGGGGAAGCGATTAAAAATTATGAGGAAGTATTACTCTGTGGCCCTACTGACGCCAAACAGGAGCTATACAATATCTTAAGGGAAGATCATCTTTTTGAGAATATAAAAATCGATGTTAAACCTGCTGATAAACTAACAGATAGTCAGCTGCATGCTTTTGTAAAAGCACATTTTTCAAAGACAGCTATGAAGTAGATGGAGAATGAACAGCCCGTTCTTCCTTCATCTTTTCTTTTATTCTGTTCCGGTGCATGGACCCCCACTTGTGTAGTGCACTTACCACATCTTTCAGTGTAGCACAGTATTCCGTCACTTCATAATCAACGACTACAGGTGTAGCCTGTGCATTTACTTTACGGCTAACAAAGCCATTCATTTCCAGGTCTTTCAACTCATTGGACAACACTGTTGCTGAAATGCCCGGAATAGAGCGCTGCAGCTCATTGAACCGTTTACTACCATCTGATAAGGCAATAATAACCCTCAGCTTCCATTTCCCGCCAATTGCGTATAACGCATCTCCTACTGCCCCCAATGCCTCGTTGCAATCCGCCCTGCGTGGTCCTCCAAATGCCATAAGTAACTAATAAAAAGGTTAGTACTAAGCTTTTACTTACTACTAATAAAAGCTTAGTAAAGATACATAATTTTACGGCATGAAAAAAATATTGCACGTGACTTCCAGCCCAAGGGGCGAGGCGTCCAACAGCAACAAGCTGGGAAATAAGATCGTAGAGAAGATACAAAGCCGTTATCCGGGCAGTACTGTTACCGTGAACGACGTGGTGGATACCAAATATGCGCATATAGAGGCCGAACTGCTGGGTGCTTTTATGGGCACGGGTGATGCCTCAGTTGCCCGTCATTCAGATGCAGCGGTTGAACAGGTAGAAACGGCTGATATCATCGTTATCAGTGTTCCCCTGTACAATTTCAGTATACCTTCTGCGCTTAAAGCATGGATAGATCATATTGTACGTGCGGGCAGGACCTTCAGTTATGCTACCGGTAAACCAGAAGGGTTATTGAAAGGTAAAAAGGTGTACCTGGCAATAGCCTCTAAAGGAGTTTATAGTGATGGACCGATGAAAAATTTTGATTTTTCAGAACCTTACCTGAGGTTTATCCTGGGCTTCATTGGTTTAACAGATGTAACTACTTACCGGATAGAAGGCGATGGCATGGTAGAAAACGCGGTAGAAAACGGATTGGCAAGTGTGGAGATCTTATAAAAACTGAAGGCCGTCTGATAAAAGACGGCCTTCAGTTTTTTACTATTTATGTGTATTACGGTAATGCGTTGGAGACATCCCATACTTCTTTCTGAACACCGTGGAAAAATAATTAGAATCGCTGTATCCCACATTCCTGGAAATATCAGCTATAGGCAAATGTGTCTGTACCAATTGTCTTTTCGCTTCTTCCATACGTGCATCTTCCACATATTGTTGTAGCGGCACCAAAAAAACTTTCTTAAATTCCTTTTCTAAAGTATTCACATTTATTCCCGCTACTGTCTCCAGCATCGGATTCGTTAAATTACCTCCCAGATGTAATGCAATGTACCGGGCTACTGTATGAACTGCCGTATTCTTTTCATCCTGTGCAGTATCCTTACCCGTTTCCAGTATTGAAAAATAATTTACCAGCAGATCATTGATCCGTGATGCAAGATGCAGCTTCATCTTGGTGCCACTCAATTTATGATAGCGGATCATATCAAAATTTTCCAGCTCTCTGTTCGTAATATTAAACGGCGGAAACACTTCTCCACTCTGCATCTCCTTTACCTTCCTGTTGTACAGGTCTTTCAATCTTATTAAATCTTCTTCCGCGCACTCTGCTAAAAAATCATCTCCAAATGATATATACACTGCTTCATATTCACCCGGCACAAAAGTGGCTTCATTATGAATTAAAGGCGGTATATAATAAAAGCTGTATTTCTTATTCTCTAATACAAGGGGCCCAACTCCTTCCAGTTTACAGGGAATGCTTCCCGTTAATGTACAATACAATGCAACCATGGCGTTGTCTGTAGTGGGATATAATATCACTTCCTTTTTAATGGAAAAACGAAGCCAGCCAATTGCCCAGGAATCTGTTTTTATTATTTGTGTACTGTAAGAACCAAAGTCGCCCTCCACAAATTCAATTTCCGCATGCGGAATGCTGTGGACCGGGTATTTGGGCGGAAAAACAGTGCTGATCTTAAGGAGTGCTTCTTTCTCAGGAGCCACTTTAAATTTCATAATACCGGGTTGACCTTTCAATGCTTTAAAATTGTTTTGGTTAGAGGATATTATGTTTCTTTAACCGGCAAGAAACAGGTAAGCGGAATCGATTACGCCGCTGCATCTGTACACTTTGTTACAGAAGAGCGGAGCTGTTATTACATTCACATGCTGAACCTAAGCAGGTCGTTAGAGTAATTCTTGTCCAATTTAATTATAAGATAATATATTTTCCAAATGCAGCCAATATAATTTTTCTAAAAAGTTGATAGTCAAATCAATTTTGTAATACTAATTAGTTTAATAAGTAGGCAAAATAAGCCTGCAGGCTAAATTGTCTGCGTGACCAGACATGCAGTTTTTTGTCAAAAATCCTGCCTTTGGGACGCAATACCTCTACCTGAAATGTCAAAAGGTCAGCTTCATGAGACTGGAAAAATATTTGAGTATGTAATGGCATGGATAACTCAATTCTTTTTATTACGGATAATCCGGTAAACGATGCCGGTTTACTGGATGCCTACTCTCAAACCGTTACAGGGGTGGTTGGGTCTGTCGCAGAATCAGTGGTACATATAGAAGTACAGAAAAAAGTAAAAGACAGGCGTAACCCTGAGAGAAAGGTGCAGGCAGGTACAGGTTCCGGTTTCATTATATCTTCAGATGGCTACATCATCACCAATAATCATGTAGTCGAAAATGCAGAAACTATAAAGGTTTCTTTTGTAGATGGAAGAAAAGTAAGTGCTGAAATCAAAGGCGCAGATGCTTCTACAGATATAGCTGTTTTAAAGATCGATGAAACGGGATTGAAGGCAATGCCTCTGGCAGATTCAGCTACTTTACAGGTGGGACAAATCGCTATTGCCATCGGTAACCCAATGGGATTACAGTATACTGTTACTGCAGGTGTGGTGAGTGCATTGGGCAGAACGCTGCGTGCCAGTAATGGCCGGCTGATAGACAATGTCATTCAAACAGATGCGGCATTAAATCCGGGGAATAGCGGCGGGCCACTGGTGAATTCCCGCGGGCAGGTGATTGGTGTAAATACAGCGATGATTCCATCTGCACAGGGTTTATGTTTTGCTATCTCTTCCAACCTGGCAGCGCAGATTGCAGGACAATTAATTCTTCATGGTAAAATAAGGAGAGCGCAGTTAGGGATAGCAGCACAACCGGTAAACCTCAGCAATCGGATGATTGCGGTGAATAAGGTATCTACTAAAACCGGGGTATACGTTTTTGAAATAGTACCTGATGGTAATTATTACAACAGCGAATTGCACATAGGAGATATTATCATCGCCTTTGATGATATACCTATTTCTACGGTGGATGACCTTCATCGCTTATTGACAGAAAAACAGATTGGAAGAAGGATCTCTTTGGATGTGCTGAGAGGTGGAAGAAAAGAAACTATAAAAGTGATACCCGGAGAAGGTAGGGAATAGCCTATTTTAATACTACTTTATTTGGCTCCGTTAGGAGCCCCGTGTTTGTAGCAAACAAATTAAACAACAAAACACAGACTCCGTAGGAGTCCCCTGATATTCGCGGCTTAGGGGACTCCTACGGAGTCTATTAAAGAGAAGATTAATCTTTGCTACAAACACGGGGCTCCTAACGGAGCCTATTAGGTTTTGTTAGAAACACGAGGCTTTAATAATTATTTTTTAACTACATCCAATATCGGTTTACTAACACCTGATAACTCCTTTTGCTCAGGTTTCAGTAACTCAAATACTGCGATATTATTTGTTCCTTTTTTAAGCCATTCCGCAGGTACGTAAATTGTCTGCTGAGGACCTACCTCCCAGTATTTACCCAGGTTATGCCCGTTAATCCATACAGCTCCTTTACCCCAGTTACTCATATCCAGGTAAGTATCACCTGTTGCAGATAAAACAAAGGTGCCTCTTTTTAATACAGGAGCATTACCACTCGCTTTCGTCTTCACTTTACTCACCGGTAATTTATCAAACGGTAATTTATACAGCTGCCAGTTCTTCACTTCTTTATGATCAAAAAGCACCTGTGCTGTAATACCTTTCTTATTCTCCAGTAAATAAGGGCCAAAGTTAATACGACCCAGATTCTCCACCAGCAAATCCAGCTTCACTTTACCAGCTGGCAACGTCAATTGTATACTGTCTGTCTTCAATCTTCTGTCCAGCACTCCTGCCCTTTTCCCATTCACTAATACTACACAATAATCACGCAGCTCTTTCAACTGTAAAACAGCTGTTTTACCACCTTCCACAGTAGTACTGTACAATACCCATCCATAAGCCTGACCAAGATCTTCAAATGTCAGCGGTTTAACACTGCGTACAGGTGCTGAAAGCAAATTAAACACAGGGGAAGATTCGGTAAAATGAATAGCAGGGATATCAATCACCGGCCTGTCCGCAGGGATCTCCGGTAATGACTGCCCAGCCGGCAGATGTTTAGCTATCACACTACGGAACTGCCTGAACTTCTCAGTAGCATTCCCCGCTTCATCCAGCGGTGCATCATAATCGTAACTGCTGATCTGTGGTTCATAAGGACTATGATCATTCGCATTCGCACCATTCATAAAGCCCCTGGTAGTACCACCATGAAACATATACATGTTGATAGAAATCCCGGCGGACAACACATTATCCAACTGAGGCAGATACTTCTCATAAGGAACAGTATGATGTGCAGTACCCCACCAGTCGAACCATGCAGGATACCATTCCGCTATATAATAAGGACCTTTGCCGTTATGATTTTTATTGATCAGATTTTTGACCTTCACAGTATCACTTACCCCATTGATAGCAGGCAACAACCCTGGTAAATGTCCATTATCAATAGCCTCGGCTGGATCACAGGTATACAACACCCCATCAAATCCCGCATCAACAAACATCTTACGGTTAATCTCCAGATAGTCTTTATCATTGGAATAAGAACCGTATTCATTCTCTATCTGTACCATTAATATATTACCACCATGAGCCACCTGTAAAGGTGCCAGTTGTTTACCAACAGCCTGTATATAATTACGGTATGCCTCTAAATATTTAGGTTCTTTACTTCTTACGATCAATCCCTTTTCTTCCTCCAACCAATACGGATATCCACCGAATTCCCATTCTGCACAAACGTAAGGGCTGGGTCTCAAAACCACCCACAATCCTTCCTCCTGTGCTATTTTCACAAAGGCCGCAATATCATTATTCCCGGAAAAATCATAGTGCCCTTTTTCAGGCTCATGTAAGTTCCAGAATACGTAAGTCCCAATGGTATTAAGTCCCATCGCCCTGGCCATTTTCATTCTGGCTCTCCAGCATTCCCTTGGTACACGGGGATAATGCATTTCTCCGGAGATCATCTGGAAAGGTTTGCCATCCAGTAAAAAGGCACTGTCACCTAATGAAAAAGTATGCTGCGCGGCCACAGGCATGTAAAAAGCTATCAGTACTACAAGTACTGCTATGAGTCGTTTCATCCTCCAGATTTTAATGGTTAGTTAATGTTACAACAGAACGTGCAGGAATATCAATAGTCTTACCGATGGCAATAGGTTGAAGATTTCCGGCATCAGAAGTAACATAAGCACGGGATGCTTTATCCAAAGCAATTTTCACGGCTTCTTTACTACTGTTGACAATCACAATATAAATAGTTTGATCCGTATTTTTATATGCTGAAACCAACAGGTTATTATTATCAACAGAAACTTTTATTCTCTTTGCCCCGGGTCTTATAAAACGGCTGTAATTGCCAAGCACCCACAACATTTTACTGTCTCTGTACTCACCATCCGTTTTATTTTTATCAATATAGATTAACCCGTCTTTATAATCATAAGGGGAAATGGCTAACCAGTATTGCCAGGCAGCTGCATTCGCCACCGCCAGATCGTAATGAATTACCCGCGCCAGGTAAAGCGCAGCATCCATCCCGTAATCTCTTTTCTCACCATTGATCTCTCCGTCATTATCACCCAAAATACAATATTCAGATTGCCAGAAGGTCACATTCTTAGCCGCCTTCGCCAGATTGGACCTTATTTCGATCGCTTTAGCAGCGGGAGATGTAGTAAAATAACTATGCGCTGAAATGATATGTTTTACATTCGCTAAATTCCCTACGTAATAAGGAGAATGATTATCAAAGAACGCATGGATCTGTTCCCCTTTATCAGGCTTATTCAGTTTAGCATAGAGATAGTTTAGCTGACCAGCTTCTCCTATTACTATCTTAGTAGGTATTTTTTTATTGATCAACGCCTTACTAAGGCTCTTCGTTACACCACTAATCTGTTCGTTATTATAAGGACATCCTTCCTGTTTATCATCACTCCAATCCCATTGAGGTTCGTTCACCGGACTAATATAATCAAACAGGATCCCTGTTTTTTTATGAATCCCGCTAATAGCTTCTGTGATACTTACAGCCAGTGCATCGTATTTATCCGGACTGATATTACAAACCCCTTTCGTAGCAAACCCTTTCCCATTCAGTGTAAGATTCACCGGCGGGCTATTCAGAAAAGCCAGAAACTGAGGCACATGACGCTTCTTCGCCGCCTGTAAAAACCATAACTGCCCTTCCTGGGTTTCCCAGGTACCGGCACGATGCCACTCGTCTCTGATATCTGTCTGCTTATCTGTCCCCGCTCCTATATTAAAGCGCCACATGGATAACCCAATACCAACAGGCTGGCCACTGGCAGTAGTATCTGTGCTGAATAACCAGTCGGCAATAGCATTCTTTTTTGCGTCAGGCCATTGACCTACAAACTGACAAGACCATGCATCAGATGCAGCAAAGTTGTTGATCGTTTGATAAGTGGTATCCGGGTTTAAATGTACCGCGGCGGTTTGAGCCGCCGCGGTAGTGATACCATAAGAAAGGAATAGAAAACATGCAATTCTTCTCATAATATTGAATGACCTGTAGTATCCTATTAATAACCTGCAGTTTGCGCAAGCTGATTATTAGATGCCTGAATTTCTGTTCTTGGAATAGGCAGGAAATAATTCTTACTGGCATCAAACAAACGACCGCTCAATGCTACTTTCCTTGTATACACTGTATCTGTGCCACTAATTTGTACATCCATACCATAAGCAGGTACATTCTCTGTCACGGCTGCAATCTTCCATCTGCGTACATCATAAAAACGATGTTCTTCAAAGGCCAGTTCCACCTGACGCTCTCTTCTGATAGCATCACGCATTTCTGTTTGTGATAATCCTGCTACTAATGCAGGCTGATTCACACTGGATCTTTGTCTGATCTGGTTGATAGCAGCATAGACAGTTCCATCAGGTCCTACCGCTTCATTCTGCGCTTCTGCATAGTTTAACAATACTTCTGCATAACGAAGATAAATCCAGGGTTGTAATCCTGCAACATTCCAGGGATTATCTATAGGATTATTATCATCCATAAATTTACGCAGATAATAGCCTGTTTTTGTCGTATTCCAGTTGGAAGGACCATCCTTACTATCTTTTCCACCAGGCGAAAACATCTGTAGTGTGCTTCCTCTGTAGCTGGCACCATTGTATAATATGCTGGCGTAAAAGCGTGCATCCCTGTTGGCATAAGGCTTTGTTGCATCAAAACCGGAAGTCACGTCTGTGATCACTTTACCGTTATTCATTTCATAGGCATCTACCTGGTTCTGTAATGGCGTATTACCTGCCCAGCCACCATAACCGTTAGGTCCGTTCGCAATTTCCATACACACGTGACGCGCTCCAATCGCATACTGACGGCTGAAGATAATCTCTTTACTACTAGCTGCTGCTGATGAAAACAGCTGACTATAATTATCAGAGATAGTATACTGGCCCATATCCATCACTACTTTTGCCGCAGCTGCAGCATCTGCCCAGGTACCTGTATTATACAAAGGACTTGCAGCATATAACAACAGACGGGACTTCAGTGCCAGTGCGGCGCCTTTAGTAGCCCTTCCCTGCTGCCAGTTGCCATCATTGGTCTGTGGCAGGTATAACGCAGCAGAATCAAGTTCAGCCACTGCATATTTAATACAATCTGCCACTGATGATTTGACAAATAAAGAAGCATCTGTCAGATTATTGTCCAGTGCATATACCGTATCATTCACCAATACCACTCCTCCATAATTACGTATCAGGTCCTGATAACGGAAAGCACGGATAAAATGCAGTTCACTCCTTAATCTGTTCCTGTGCAGATCGCTCATCGCCACTTTTCCTATATTAATAAGGCCATAATTACATTCACGGATACTACGATAACTTCTTCCCCAGATAGTACCGGCGATACCGGTATTTTCAGGTGCCAGAAGGCCCCTTTGTATAAGCCAGGTATTATCATCATTATTGTAAATAGCTTCGTCAGTAACAGCGCTCCACATGGCATATTCAAAACCTCTTCCGAAGCCTGGATTAGTTCCTTCACCTTCCTTATCCTGTAACTTAATACTCATATAACGGTTAATCACATAATCTTCGAACAAAGAGGAATCTGCCAGTACTGAAGCATAGGCAAACCTGTCTGTAGGTACTATATCAAGATAATTCTTTTTACACGCGGTAAAGGTTCCTGCAACAGCAAGTGCCAGTAAGTATATAATATTTTTAGTTTTCATTGCTGGAATTTTTACGGTATTAAAACTTAACATTCACGCCCACATTTACAATACGCTGCTGTGGATAAAACTGTCCGGTACTGTTGTATGGTCCACTGCTGTTTGCTCCTTCAGGATCATAATCTTTTACCTTTGTAACAGTGAACAGGTTAAATGCGTTGGCGTATACCCGTAGTCCGGCTATTTTAGCCCTCGATAAGATAGCGGCATTGATTGTGTAACCCAGTTCTACGTTTTTCAGGCGCAAAAAGGAAGCATTATTCAACCAGAAAGAGTTTCTGTATAATCCACCATTGATAGAGGAAGAAGCCCTGTCGTCTGCCCTTGGATAACTACCGTTGGTATTAGAAGGACTCCAGCGGTTATTTGCCCAGCTGCTATAGTAGTTACCGATAGTACCGGATTCTGGAAGTACATACTGACTAACACGTGTTTGTCCTGACACTACAAGCGCCAGGTCTATACCTTTATAATCTGCTCCCATTACGATACCGTAAGTGATCTCAGGAATGTTACCATATTTTGTTCTGGTAGCATCATCTGCAGTGATTTTACCATCATTGTTATAATCCTGATAGATCAGGTCTCCCAGCTGTGCACCAGCCAGGTGAGGAAATTTAGTCAGGTCATCTGCTGTTCTGAAAATACCTACGGCATTATACAGCAGATATGTATTCAACGGCTGGCCGGTTATTTTCTGGTAAGATAAAGTACCTGCTGCTTCATCAAGGAAGATGATCTTACTTTTAGCATAGGTAATATTTCCGCTGATATTATAATGGATACCATTGCTGGTTGAATTATTATATCCCAGTGTTGCCTCTATACCATTGCTATTCACTTTACCAATATTTTCAGATGGTACCAGCGGATCACTGCCATTAGGATTTACAATACCTGATAACTGTGGTATGGATGCATTACGTTGTGTAAGGATATCAGTACGTTTCTGCTGGAAGTAGATAACCTCCATGTTGAAGTGATGCAGGAACTGCATGTTTATACCCAGATCCAGCTTCTTGGCTCTTTCCCAGGTAATATTAGGATTGCCCAGTTTAGTAAGATCAACACCCGGGTGGACGGCTGAACCAATCACGTAATAGTTGCTGAAAGAATAGTTATCAAACGACTGAAACAGCCCCACATTATCATTCCCCAGTGTACCATAAGAAGCACGCAGTTTCAGGTCATTGATAAAACTAACAGATTTGAACCAGTCTTCCTGCGAAATACGCCAGCCCACAGATACGGAAGGGAAGAAACCATACTGATGACCCTTGGCGAAAGTGGAAGAACCATCTATACGTGCCTGTGCTTCCATCAGGTATTTTTCCTGGTAGTTATAGGCTAATCTGCCGAAATAACTTTTCCTGGTAAAGTTGTAGCTTTTACCGGAATTATCCTTATCGGTAGAAGCAGAACCACCCTGAGATAACTCAGGTGTTTGCGAAGTAGGGAAATTCATGCGGTAAGCACCCATACTATCCAGGGAAGTCTTACTCTGTTCGTAAGCAATAAAGGCACTTACATTATGCTGACCAAACTTACGGTCATAATTTAATTTGATATTGGAAGTCAGTAAAGCACGGTTCAGCTGACCTTCAGACAAACTTGCCAGACCATTAGAACCACCTACTACTACTTTATTATAGGTATTCGTACTTGCACTATAGTTGTATACTGAATAAGGTTTGCTGAATGATTTAGCAAAACTCCAGGACTTATCTATAGAGAAAAATCCGTCGAGATACAATCCTTCAACACCAGGGATCTCATAACGTCCTTTCAGAATACCATTGAATACCTGTGTAGGGTTCCTGTTGGTACCACCTATATCTGTCACCTGCATTACAGGGTTGTTATTCTCAATACCTGAAGTAGGCAATCCATTAGGATACATTGCTGCTACTGTAGGATAAGCGCGGTAGATAGACCGGAAGATATCCCCTGAACCGGTTTGAGGAAAAAGACGGTCCTCTTCCCTGCCGGATAAATAGATACCCACTTTTAAACGTTTCGTCACATCGGCATCAATGTTCGACCTGAAATTATATTGATGATAGTCCGTTACTCCATGTTTATATATACCATCCTGTGCGATCATCCCCAAAGACACAAAATATCTTACATTTTCACTACCACCGGTTACAGAAAGGCTATGCTGATTTTGAATCGCTGTTTTTTTCAGCGTTGCTTTCTGCCAGTCTGTATTAGGATAATTCAACGGGTCAGAACCATCTCCATATTTCTGAATCTGTGCAGCGGTATAGTACTGGTTCATTCCACCTGCAGGATTATCATAATATTGAATTTCATTCATGATGGTAGCATAGGTAGATGCATCAGCCATCTTAGGCAACCTTGTTGGGGAAGAGAAACCCTGGTTAAAGCTATAACTGATGGATGGCTTGCCTGTTTTACCACGTTTGGTGGTCACAAGGATTACCCCATTTGCAGCACGACTACCATACACTGCTGCAGAGGCGTCTTTCAGTACACTGATGCTCTCAATATCGTTGGGATCCAGTCTTTCCAGACCGCCAATCTGTCCAGGCACCCCATCTACCACTACCAGTACGTCATTGTTACCAGTAGTCGCCAGTCCGCGGATAGTGATGGAGGAACCATCGTACCCCGGTTCACCAGACCTGTTATTGGCAATCACACCGGAAAATCTTCCTGATAATGCATTTGAAACATTCGCTGAAGGGCTTTTCACTAAATCAGCCCCTTTTACCACCGAAATAGAACCGGTAAGGGTGGCTTTCTTCTGTGTACCATATCCCACTACTACCACTTCATTCACATTCTGGCTCACCTGGGTAAGCTGAACATTTACAGAAGCACCTGTTACGGCCAATTCCTGGGTGGTGTAAGAAATATGATTAAATACTAAGGTATCGCCAACAGCAGCCGACAGGGTAAATTTCCCATCACTACCGCTTAATGTTCCCTGGCTGGTGCCTTTTACATGCACACTCACTCCGGGTACTGCTTCCTTCCCTTCCATTACTCTACCGCTGATATTTAGCTTTTGAGCCTGTAATCCAAATAGCGGTACAAGGAAAAATAAGGTAATAAAAATTGACTGTCGCCGTGACATCAGATACACGAGCGTGGATAAGCTTTTTTTCATAACGCGCATTCCTTTTTAATTGATAATTAGTTGGTTGAACTATATTATACGTGGTATTATGGTCGCAAATTAGGGGGATAAAACAACCTGAGAGAGGGGGTAAATCATTTAAAAGAGGGGGTAAAATCGTATTTACTCGTCCGTTTTTATCACGTTCAGGTCCTGGTTGAAAGAATGTTTGTACTTCTTCAGATATTCTGAAGGATTCATCCCGAATAGTTTGAAAAATTGTTCCCTGAAATATTTAACGTCCCCGATTCCTACCTGGAAAGCGGCCTGGTTGATCGTATAGTTTTCCTTCAGCATTAATACAGCTGCCCTCCTTAAACGGATAGAGCGGATAAAGGCATTTACTGTTTGCCCGGAAATCGACTTGACCTTTTTATATAAGCTGGAATGACTCATTCCTATCGCCTGTGTGAACATTTTAATAGAGAAATCCTCATTGGAGAGGTTCGCTTCTACGATATCAATGCATTTTTTGAGGAAATCCTGGTATTCTGCCGGTACTTTCACCAGGCTCTTTTTAAGGGTGATATTCTCCAGGAAGTATTGTCTCAATAAATTCCGGTTCTTTATAATGGTCTGTACCTTCACCAGCAGCAGATCCTGGTCGAAAGGTTTGGTAATATAATCATCTGCTCCCCCTTCAATCCCTTTCAGACGGATATCGGCCGAAGAAGTAGAAGTAAGCAGGATCACCGGGATATGGCTGATATTATCGGTTTGTTTGATACGTGAACAGAGTTCTACCCCGTCCATGCCCTGCATATGGATATCGCTGATGACCAGGTCCGGCATATATTTCTGTACAGCCGTAAAACCATCGTCGCCATTGTCCGCTTCATATACAACAAACTTACCAGCAAACAGTTGTTGCAGGTATTGCCTTATTTCAGCATTATCGTCTATTACGAGGATAGACCGCTTTTCGGTGATCAGTTCTTCTGTTGGCGGGCGTTTGTAAGTATTTACAGGGGCTTCATCTACCAGCTCTTCCAGTAAACCCGACCTTCCACCGGCTTCTTCGGTTAAAAGCTCCGCCGTACCTGGTTTTAATGTAATTACAAAAGTGGTACCCTCATTCAGCTTGCTCACATAATTAATGGTCCCCTCATGCTTTTCCACAAAATGCTTCACTAAATAAAGGCCAATACCAAAACCTGAGCGGTTATTATCCGCCTGCCGGAACTTCTCAAAAATCTTATCCCCTACGGCCGGGGCAATACCACAGCCACTATCCCTCACAATAATCTCCACGGCCCCCTCTGCTTTACGGATCTCAAACCCTATACTTCCCCCATCAGGCGTAAATTTAAACGCATTAGACACCAGGTTAAAAAGCGCAATCTCTATCTTCTCATAATCGGCATAGATCTCCAGTTTCTCCTCCTCAGTAATAAAATCGTACTGAATATGCCTGGTTTTAGCCTGTTGGGTAAAACAAAGGAATACTTCATTAGATAATGTCACCACATCCAGTTGGGTAATTTTAAGACGGTCTCCCTCACTATCTGCCTTACGGAAAAGCAGGAGCTGGTCTACCAGGCTCAATAAACGACGGGCATTCCTGTATACTACATTTAACTCCGTCCCCCTTTTCTCCATTAATTCTTTCAGGGGATTAATAATTAAAGTGAGAGGAGTCCTGAATTCATGGGAGATATTAGTAAAGAAGGATAACTTCCTTTCATTGATCTCCTTCTCCTTTTCATTCTCCAGGTGTGCCAGTTTAATTTCGTATTTCAGCCTCTCCTGACGGGATTGATACTGTATATACAGGTAAATACAAATAACCACAAAGGCGATATACAAGCCATACGCCCACCAGGTCCTGTACCAGGGGGGCAGAATGATGATCCGCAGGGTCTCTATCTCACGCCCCCATTTGCCATCTGCATTGGTGGCTTTGATCCTGAACACATAACTTCCTTCCTGCAAACGGGTATAATTAGCGGTACGGGATTCTCCTACGTAGTTCCACATCTGATCCCAGCCATCAAGCAGGTAAGCATAACTGATCTTGTCGGGCGAGGAATATTCCAGGGCTACAAAATCTAAAGACACAGCGGCCTTGTCATAGGGGATCGTCAGTTCCTGCACATTCTCCATCAACTTTTTAGATACATAGGTATCATTCTCTTCTACAGGAACATTATTAATACGGATGCCGGTAAGAAATACCGGGGCCATACTATTCCGTTCATAAATACTATCCGGATTGAAAATATTAAAGCCTTTGATCCCTCCAAATACAAACTCTCCCGACTTCAATTTAATAGCGGCATTATAGGCAAACTGGTTGCTTTGCAGACCGTCCGACTGCGAAAAATTCCTGCAGGTATGTAATTCCGGGTCAAACCGGGCCAGACCGTTAAAGGTACTCAGCCACAGGTAACCCTGTTTATCTTCCAGCATGCGGAGAATAGAGTTGTTCGGCAATCCCTCCGCGTCTGTAAAGCGGGTGAATTTACCATTAGCCGGATTAAAGAGCAGCAGCCCACCCCCTTCCGTACCTACCCAGAAACGTCCATGCGTATCTTCATGAATACAGCGTACGGTATAACCAATGGAATAGGTCTTATGCCGTTTATGCTCCCTGTCGATTCTAATTAAAGAAGAATAATTTCCTCCCCACATATTGCCTTTGCTGTCTTCTGCCAGGCTTTGGATATTCACAAGGCTTTTATCAAACAGCTCAAAGTTATTAGTGGCAGGATTAAAGAGATAGAGTGTTCCGTTATTGGTCGTACTGGCCCAGATACGTTTTTGCGCATCTTCATAAATGGCCCAGAGGTTGTTCTCTTCTGTTCTGGTAAAAGGGTTAAAACAGGTAAAATGATCAAACGCATCCGTTGATTTATTGTACCGGTCGATACCTCCGAACCAGGTAGCTATCCAGATATTATCCCGGGAATCTTTGATAATACCGGTAATGAAGTTACTGCTGGTAGTGTGATAATCTTTGGTGGTATTGGTTTCCCTGTTCCAGTATTTTAATCCGCCCCCATCTGTCCCTATCCAGATATTCTTTCCGCTGCCTTCACAAAAGGAAAGAATAAAATTGTTGACAACCCCTCCATTATTAAAAGCATGTTTTTCAAATAAATCCTGACGGGGTTCTATAATATTAACACCTCCTCTTAAAGTTCCTATCCATTTCCGGCCTTCCCTGTCTTCATATATAGAATATACAGAATTACTGCTGAGCTGTTTGTTATAAGGGATAGCCGTGCTATCATTGAGTAAGAAAATACCATGACCATCAGAAGCTACCCATAATACCCCCTGTTTATCTATACAGAGGTTCACTATTTTAGTGTTTTCCGATAAATAATTACCCGAATAAGTAGCCCCATATTTGAAAAGCCCCTGATCAGTCCCCAGCCATAAAACCCCATTTTTATCGAATCTGAGATAGTTGGCCATTCTAATCTGCTGGTCGATAACGGTAATCGCATTATGATCATATTTACATAAACCTATGCCCTGTACAAAGATCCAGGCATTACCTGCGGGGTCATAATCAATAGCCGTCACTTCATAATCAGTGTTTTTCCCCAGCGGTATCTGCCTGCCTTTCCTGTAATTTCCGTCAAATACGATCAGCCCGCTGTTTTCCGATCCCACCAGTATAACACCATTATTCCCGGCTTTAACAATATGGATATTCCCCTCCACTATTTTACCGCTGGCGGCATATCTGGCCCTGTAAAAATGTTCATTGCTGAGAATGCAGAGGCCCTTGCGGCCTCCTATCCATAACTGGTGACTGGCATCACCTTCAATCGTATATATTCCATTATCAATAAGAGAAGTGCTATCCCCTACTTTATTTCTGTAGATTTTGAATTTATATCCGTCATAGCGGTTTAGTCCATCATATGTACCAAACCACATAAAGCCTTTATAATCCTGGTAAACGTTTACTACTGCATTATTTGACAATCCGTTCTCTATCCCGAGATTCCTGACAGGATCTCCCATAGCAAACAGATTGCTGGTAATAAATACCAACATCAATATTCTGATCATTGTCACCATTCCATTATTTCAGACGTTTAATATACAACAGTTCTTGTAATTTATACATTGACTATCGTTCGGATGATGAATAGCTTTGTGCTTATTCACATTAAAAAACCCATCTTCCATGGCACAGGATTATGCAACAGACCCACACCTTCTTAAAGCAGTAAAAGAATTTCTGAAACCATTGAATGCAGGTGGCCCGCCTGTTGAAAGTTTACCCAAAGACCAGGCCCGTAAAGTACTTGTAGATGCACAGAATGCTTTTAAAGTAGATCTTTCCGGTATTGAAGAGTCTGAAAAAACAATCACCAGTGATGGATACACTGTTAAGTTAAATATTGTTCGTCCTGAAGGTGCTAAAGGAAAATTACCTGTGTTTATTTTTATCCATGGCGGTGGCTGGATCCTGGGCGATTACCCTACACATAAACGTATGGTGCGAGACCTGGTAGTATTATCCGGTTATGCAGCTGTATTTGTTAACTACACTCCTTCTCCTGAAGCACATTACCCACAGGCCATTAATGAAATATATGCAGCCACTAAATGGGTAGCGGAACATGGCAGCGAGATTAATGTAGATGGTACAAACCTGGCAGTAGTAGGAAACAGCGTAGGCGGTAATATGACGGCTGTTACAGGTTTGATGGCAAAAGATAAAAAAGGACCACATATCAAATTGTTAATTATGATGTGGCCTATTGTTGATGCAGACTTTGATACAGAATCTTACAAACTATATGGTGCGCAACGTTTCCTCACTACACCATTAATGAAATGGATGTACGATCAGTATACCACCGATCCTGAACAACGTAAAGAAATTTATGCTTCTCCTTTACAGGCTGGTCTGGAAGAACTGAAAGGATTACCACCCGTATTCATCCAGGTAGCAGAAAATGATATCCTGCGTGATGAAGGGGAAGCGTTTGGACGTAAATTAGATGAAGCAGGAGTAACAGTAACTACTGTACGTTATAACGGAGTGATTCATGATTTTGGATT
The DNA here is from genome assembly GCF_900110995.1 of Chitinophaga sp. YR573. Classification (GTDB taxonomy): domain Bacteria; phylum Bacteroidota; class Bacteroidia; order Chitinophagales; family Chitinophagaceae; genus Chitinophaga. The sequence goes on along the minus strand of NZ_FOJF01000002.1, from coordinate 587,192 downwards.
GCTGAACGGATTAGCAGAAGTACCCACCACCAGATCATTATTCGTACATGCAGCTGCAGAACTGAGAAAATATTTGAAATGAGGCTGTATTAGCAGACACTAAAAAGGCTCCTGACGGAGCCCCGTGTTTGTAGCAAATACATAGAACAACAAAACACAGACTCCGTTAGGAGTCCCCTTCTATTAACAGTTTTAGGGGACTCCTAACGGAGTCTATTACGTAGAAGATAGATTGTTGCTACAAACACGGGGCTCCTAACGGAGCCTTTTATGTGTTGCCGCAAACATTATATTAGTTGCTTTTGAGACAGATTCATTTCTTTTTCTTTGGTTTATCCGGCTGAAAATCAAGAGAAATGGAGTTCATGCAAAAACGCTTATTCGTAGGTGGCGGACCATCATCAAATATATGTCCCAGATGAGAATTACATCTCGCACACAGCACTTCCGTACGGTCCATACCATAAGAAGTATCAGAACGGTAAATCACACTATTTTCCCTTGAAGGTTCGAAGAAACTGGGCCAGCCACAGGTACTTGCAAACTTGGCATCTGACCTGAATAACAAATTCCCGCATACGGCACAGTAATACGTTCCTTTAGCTTCTGAATCCCAGTACTGACCGGTAAATGGTCTTTCCGTTGCCTGTTCTCTTGCCGTGGCATATAATTCAGGGGAAAGGATCTTCTTCCATTCCGCATCCGTTACTTTTAAAGGCGTAGTATCTGTATTAGAGTAATACGGATTATTCTCATGTCCCTTCTCTGACTTGATATACTGTGCATTAGCAAACACAGGCATCAGCAACATTATATAACAAATTAGTCTTTTCATCTTACCAAATATATACGATCAATATTAAAGAAAAGATGCAAAACTAAAAAGTTACATATACATTAACAATATGCTCCAGTCCGTCATCGATCAACGCCACGCTGTCTGTTCCGCCTTCTTTCTGAAATACCGTGATTTTATAAGTGGAAGTACCATACTTATATGTGATTGATACAGATGGCCATTCCAGCGGAAAACAAGGTTTGAAATGCAGATGATCGCCCCTTAATTCCATGCCTAACAAAGAACCTAAAATGAACTGGTACATCCATCCGGAAGAACCGGTGTACCATGTCCAGCCACCACGACCTTTATGCGATTCATTGGCGTAAATATCCGCGGCCATTACATAAGGTTCTACTTTGTAGACCTGCGTATCGGAATGACTGGAAGGGCGGATCATATCAAACAGTTCCCACACCTTTTCACGGTCTCCCAAGGCAGCAAAGGCCATCAGCGTCCAGATGGCCGCATGGGAATACTGTCCGCCATTTTCCCTTACACCAGGCACATAACCTTTGATATAACCCGGATTAGGGCCATTATTATTGAACGGAGGGTTCAGCAGCTGTATCAGCTTCAGGTCCCTTCTTACCAGGTGTTTATTTAAAGAAGCCATAGCGATGCCTGTCCGTTTAGGATCACCTGCTCCTGATAATACAGACCAGCTTTGTGCAATGGCATCTATACGGCATTCGTTATTTTCTTTTGAACCCAATGGAGAGCCATCATCAAAAAACGCACGCAGGTACCATTCCCCATCCCATCCGGAGATTTCTATATTCAACTGCAGTTTTTCTGCTTCTCTTTTACAACTGGCGGCAAATTCTGTGTCTCCATAATCCTCAGCCACTATCATAAAGCGCTGCAACACATCGTACAGGAAGAATGCGAGCCAGACACTCTCTCCCCTGCCCTTGTGGCCCACCTGGTCCATCCCATCGTTCCAGTCGCCCGAACCGATCAGCGGTAAACCATGCGCTCCGTAATGCAGGCTCTGTTTAATGGTACGTACGCAGTGTTCATACAGTGAAGCACTGAGATTACCACTCACAGGCAGATCATATAATGAATCCTCTTCAGGATGCAGCAGACGGCATTCCAGGAATCCTACAGGGATGTCCAGGATGTCTTTCTCACCGGTAGCAGTAAGATATCTTGATACAACGAAAGGCAACCATAACAGGTCATCAGAGCAATGTGTACGCACACCACGCCCTTCAGGCGGATGCCACCAATGCTGCACATCTCCTTCCACAAACTGACGCGACGCACTTAATAGTATCTGTTGTTTCGCCAGTTCCGGACGGGCAGGTAATAACGCCAGCACATCCTGTAACTGATCGCGGAAGCCGAAGGCACCGCCCGACTGATAAAATCCGCTACGGGCAAATACACGGCAGGCCATCGTCTGGTAAGTAAGCCAGCCATTGGCTAATATATTCAGCGAAACATCAGGTGTGTTTACCTGCACAGCCTCTGTTACATCTTTCCAGTATGCTTTTACTTCATGCAAGGCAGCCATCACAATATCCCTGTCCGTAAACCTTTTTATCAGCGCTTTTGCTGCATGCGTATTTTCTTCACTGCCCAGCTGGAAGATAATCTCCTTCTCTTCGCCATCCAGCAGGTCAAATTTCACCTGTAATGCAGCACATGGGTCCATACCAGCCCCACTGCGGCCCGACAGTCTTTTACGGTGTAATGCCTGCGGATCTTCCAGGTTTCTGTTCCTGCCTATGAAGGCGGAACGATCGGCAGAGAAACTCTGCTGGCTGGCGCCATTTACTTTGAAGAAAGTAACACGTTCTGCAAAGGCCGTGTTATACTTATTCCTCATTAATAACGCATCTGTTTCTTCATCCAGTTCCGAAGTAATGTGCATGTTTGTTTTTGCACGAACATCTCCCAGTATCATTTCCATGAAACCGGTAGCAGAAAATTTACGCTCCCTGCCCGAGTTGTTCTTTACTTTTATCACGATGAACTTTACCGGTAATGCTTTATCTACAAATACACTCATCTCTGAAGAGATGCCCTGTTCCTGGTGTTCAAAAGTAGTATAGCCAAACCCGTGTGTAATAATGTAAGGTGTGTTCCACCTGGTAGGGAAAGGTGCGGGCGACCAGAATGCTCCCGTTTCCTCATCACGCAGGTAAAATGCCTCTCCGCCTATATCACTTACCGGATCATTACTCCAGGGCGTAAGACGGTATTCATGTGCATTCACCGCCCAAGTATAGGCAGAACCACTTTCAGAGATGACAGTACCGAAGTTGGGATTAGCAATAACGTTGACCCAGGGTGCCGGTGTCGTTTGTTTTTTATCTGTAATGATTTTGTATTCTTTACCATCCGGTGTGAACCCACCGGTACCGTTAAAGAATAAAAGATCGGTTGGTAAAGTTAAAATAGAAGATGGCAGCAGGTCTTTTGCAACTACTGGTTTAGGCTCTAATGCCGGTGGTAATACTTTCTCTGTATAATGCCTGTTTACCTGTTCTGATAAGGTGCCTTTATTATCGTAGATGATAACACGGGCCACACTTTCAAACAGGATCCTGTCTTCAGTAGATAATTGGTCAGTAGACTTTACGAAGACTGCTCCGGGTTTATTATAACCGGGATTACCGCCTGTTTCCGCAGCTACAAGGCCCTGTATCTCGTCCTGCAATAGCTGCCGGTAAGTGCCATGATCTTCATTCCAGATGATGAGATCTACTGCCAGCCCTTTCAATCGCCAGTAAGCATGTGCCTGTACCATCTGTTTTACCAGTTCCATGCTTTCCTGATCGTAGATATGTAACAATACGATAGGCAGATCTCCGGAAACAGAGTGGCTCCATAAACCTGATTGTCCGCGCAGGTTATTGAGTATAACAGCAGGGTCTGCACGCAGATCAGGATTGGTATAGATAATAGCAGCAGCCAGCCTGTCGTATAGCTGTGCGTCTGCTTCTGTTGCGTTTATTTGTCTTAGCAATACCTGGCTATGCGTCCAGGAGAGATCGAATGCACGTTTCTTCAGGTATTGGTCCTCATATTTATGCATGAGGACTTCACAGGCTTCCCTTGTTTCACTGATACCGTAAATAAGATCTATTGTAGCCGTTTGATTAGGCTTTAAGGTAATGCGGTAACGGATAGACATGATAGGATCAAGCACAGCGCCCTGGTTGCCGGAGAGCTGTTCACTGTCCATAGACTGGGGATGTACTAACGTTCTGCCTCTGCCAATAAACTGTAAACGGTCCGTTTCATAAGAAACCATTTCCGCGGTAACACCATGCACGCTCATGAGGTGGAACATCCAGGGTGGTATTTCACCTTCAGACCGGGGACGGCGGGTACAGAAAATAGCTTTATTTTCCGGGATGATTTCCGTTTGTACAAAAAGATTACTGAAGGCAGGGTGTGCTTCATCGGAAGCCTGACTGGCCATCACTACTTCTGCATAACTGGTGATCTCTAATACCTTTACAGCCTGGCTCCTGTTGGTGATACGGATACGTCTCATTTCTGCATCATCTTCGGGAGAGATCACTATTTCCGTACGGGTATCTATACCAAAATCCTGGCGGCGGAACTCTACATGTCCCTGTGAGAATACGGCTTCATATCCTTTTGGTGGATGTAAGGTAGGCTGATAGGTATTAGACCAGAACCGGCCACTTTGCACATCCTTAATATAACAGAACACTCCACGGTCATCTTTGGTAACGTCTTCCCGCCAGCGGGTAACAGCAATATCTTTCCAGCGACTATATCCACCACCTGAATTGGTGATCATCACCTGGTAACGCCCATTACTTAACAGCTGAATCTCCGGCAAGGCAGTATTGGCCGTGATACTTTTCCGTACAGGGATATCCGTGATAGCACTATGTGTTTCTATTATATCGGCTGTATGTGAGTAGAAGAGTGTTGCTCTCGGGATACGTTCCTGCAGTAACAACAGCGTAGCCTGGAACCTGAGTTCTGCGGCGAAGCGTTGCTGCATGGGTTTGTTCAGCAGCACGTATGCAAGTGATAAAAATCCCATCCCCTGGTGATGTACCATGAAAGAGTAAACGATACTGTTTGTTTTACCTCTTGGTAAACGGCTGCTGGTATAATCTATAGCTTCATAAAAACCATACTTTCCTTCAAACCCTTCATCAGATAACAATTGCAGGTTAGTACAAGCCCTAGCAGGCAATACCATTAATGCCAGCATAGATGCATAAGGTGCAATAACAAGATCTTCTTCCAGCCCACGTTTGAGCCCTAATCCAGGAACTCCAAATGCACGGTACTGATAGTTCATACTGGCATCCACCATATTGTATCCCGATTCTGAAATACCCCAGGGAATACCACGCTGACCGGCATATTCTATCTGCCGTTTTACGGTTGCTTTATTGGTCTGGTAGAGTAAGGTATTTTCATAGGCGGGCATTACCAGCTGCGGCATCAGGTATTCAAACATAGAGCCACTCCAGGAGAGTAAGATAGGGTCTCCACCTGAATTGGTTAATAGTCTGCCTAATGCGAACCAGCTTTCCTGGGGCAGTTTGCCCTGGGCGATAGCCACAAAAATCCCCAGCCTTGCTTCGGAGGCCAGCAGATCATAATAACTATCATCTTTCCTTTGTTCTTCTACGTTATACCCTATTCTTAATAAACTGGTAGATTTATCGAACAGGAATCCGTATTCTATATCACAGAGCTGTTCGCATTGTTCCGCTAATGTCTCTAAGAGTGCTATTCTTTCTGTAGCGATGTTATTCGCGTTTTGCATGGCCGTTAACCATACAATTTCTTCTGCTGTATTTTCCTCCTGCAGGTAAGTGATGGGATTAAAATCTTTGATATCCTGTAAGGATGTCATTACAAACCTTGCATACTTTTCAGGAACAGGGGAAGGTAATAACTGGTCCAGATCATCTTTTATTCTCTTTATCTGAGAAGATAACTGATCACCGTTTTCATGTTGTGTCGCTAATGCTAACAGTTCATCCAGATCAGCATTTCCAGCTATTATTAAAGTAAGGATCTTTTTTATTATTGCATCCTCATGAGTTTCACGGATAATTAAACTGGTAGTCATCAATCCCTGATAAGTATTGGGATGAAACAGCGGCTGTTCCGGCAGGGCCAGCAACCCCTGTCTTAATGTAAATAAATGTCCGACCAGGTTACCACTGTCTACTGTAGATACATATCTTGGATGCAGCGGCTGCATGGATAAAGTATCGTACCAGTTATAAAAATGTCCCCGGTAACGTTCCAGTTTACCCATGGCTTCCAGGGTATTGGCGGTTCTTGTGGTCAGTTCTTCTCCGCCTATATATCCAAAGTCGTAAGCGGTCAGATTAGCCAGTAAAGCCATCCCCATATTAGTGGGAGAAGTACGGTGTGCGATGATTGCTACAGGCTGTTCCTGGAAGTTATCCGGTGGCAGCCAGTTCTCTTCTGCATTCACGAATTGTTCAAAGAAAGCCCATGTTTTACGGGCTGTTCTGTGCAGGAATAAAGATTGCTTTTCATCCAGTCCGTTTGTTTCCTCTTCCTCTGCTTTGCTTAATCTCCATGCCAATGCAGGAGCGAATAACCATAACGTTAGTATAGGGTATGCTACAAAAAATGCTTCATGATTGATGTACAGAAACAAACATCCGCAGCCTAATGACAGAAACGGTGTTATCCACATGGCCCTATACACAGACCATACATCATAGCGCGTGTTTCTGGCGGAGGTAGCGGAAGGTGTCCATTCCAGCAGTTTCCTGTGAGAGATGATCATCCGCCAGTTAGTGCGGATAACAGCATCCATGTTTTTAAATGCTTCGTAAGGGAGTACTGCCAGGCCGAATATAAAACGGAGCAGTACATCTCTAACGGAGATGGCTACTTCCAGTAAATGTGCTTTAAGGGCAAGATCCAGTGGTTTGTGAATCAGTTGCCATCCTGCCGCTATGATTACCGGTAATAAGATGATCACGGTTACGACTGATGTCCAGAACCAGGGGTAAGGCAGTGCTGTCCATCCTGTTAATAACAGCAATAATAAAGAAAGTGGTATCAGGCTACGGCGGAGGTTATCAAATATTTTCCAGCGTGATAAACCGGAGAGTCTGTTTTTAACCAGTCGTCCTTTGACGTTGGTGACGAAAGGCATCATCCAGGCACCAATTTGCCAGTCACCTCTTATCCAGCGGTGATGACGTTTTATATCTGATGCGTATTGCGCCGGGTTCTCCTCATATAACAATACATCGCTGAGTAAGCCAGAGCGGGTATAACAGCCTTCCAGCAGATCATGGCTCAGGATGCGGTTCTCCGGGAATACGTTACTGAGTGCTTTTTCGAAGATATCTACATCATAAATTCCTTTACCTATGAAAGAACCTTCATGAAAAATATCCTGGTATACATCGGAAGATACTTTAGTATAAGGGTCGATACCTGATACATTGCCCTGCATACGCAGATACAGTGAAGTAGCCTGTTTGGGAATACCGGAATCTACGCGGGGCTGTAAGATGCCATATCCCTCTGTAACGCGATGCAGCCGTTTGTTATAAATAGCCTGATTCAACGGATGCGCCATGGTTGCGATGAACTTCCAGGCGGCTTCACGTGGTAACTGTGTATCAGAATCCAAAGTGATAACATACTTCACCTGGCTGAGTAAAGTAGTATCTCCTGTAATTAAAGAAAATTCGTCTTGTCCTTTTCCCCGCAGGAAAGCATTCAGTGCGGACAGTTTTCCTCTTTTCCTTTCATAGCCCATCCATTTTCTTTCACTCTTATTCCAGACTCTGGGGCGGTGAAAGAGGAAGAAGATATTGGGTTGTTTATATTTCTGATTTAATGCGGCGATCCTGCTGGCTGCATGTTCCAGTAATTCCTCATCTTTAGGCATTACAGCATCATAAGCATCCATAAAATCGGTGAGCAGGCCAAAATGCAGGTTAGCTTCCCTGTTAGCCAGGAAACGTATTTCCAGGGCTTCTACCAGGTCATCGATGTCATCCTTGCCTGATAACATGGTAGGAACGATGACCAGCGACCTGCATGTTTCCGGAATGCCTTCGGAGAAGTCCATTCTTGGCAGCAGAGTGGGCCTTACCCATATAGTGCAGAACCAGTTAACCAAAGACACGGCCAACTGCGATGCACCGGACACGGCGATAATTCCTAACAAGGATAATATCCAGGGGTTCTGGGTGCCATGCTGATAAGCCAGCCACCACATAGCACCGGCGAGTATAAATGTGATAGCGGCGATGGAAGACAGATAAAGGAACACAGGCATTTGCCGGGTAAACCGGAAAATGTTTTGTTTAAGGCTATGGCGCATGCCTGCCGCCTCCTCAGTTATTTTTAATCCCTTATCAACTAAATAATATCCAACATGATTTTGTCTTTCTGATTTTTCTGCAAGAGGAGTTGCTGATTTTCCCTCCGCAAGTGCCAGTGCTTTCTGTGCTACTTCTGTTTCCGACAGGGATGATGCTTTGGAAATACCTTCCACTACGTGCCTGTATCTGTCTCTGGTAGCAAAATCCATCAGCGGATACGTTGTATCCTGACGCAATACATGCTCCACACTGCTGAGATCTTCTACAAACTCCCGCCAGTCGGTGGCACCAATGAAGCGTAAAGTACCTATGCTGTTACTCACAGATACCTGATCAGCAGCCTGTTTCTGGTTCTCCTGCCGTACCATGTCATTGCTGTTAATCCCCATACCGGACAACTGCTGTTCCATCCAGTTAAGGGGCAATGCCAGTGCAGGGCCTTTCCCCTGTAAATTACGGGTAAAAGCGGCCACAAACGGGCCGGTCAGCACAGGTTTTGATCTCACCATATCGGCGATAGTGAGAATAAGGTTACCGGGTTCTTCAGAGACGGTAGTCGTCATTCTGTCAGCCCAGTAATCAGCGAGGTTTCTGTCTATCATATCCAGGGCGATCTTCCCGGATACTCTTCTTAAATTTTCAATGACAGCGAGGCGAAGCATAATAGGAATGGCCCATAGCTCACCCAGTTCTAGTATAGTAAAACTCTGATAAGAAACGATGAAGCCGCTAAGACTTTTCACATCCACTCTCCCATCGCTGTGTGCGATAATTTCCAGCACGATATCATATACGCGGGGAGTACCGGCAGAAAGGCCTTCTGCCAGGTAAGGGAGTCCTTCACTATATCCTTTAGGTAAATGTTTCTTTGCAATAACGACCTGTTCTTCTATCAGGTAAAAATTATCCAGCAGCCATTCAGCAGCAGGAGTAATAGTTTTGCCGGTACGAATGCTTTCCACCAGCAGGTCCCGTACTTCCAGCAGTACCACGTCATTATCATCCAGTCTTTTCAGCAACTGATCAGAAGCATTTTTCTTCATCAGTTTATGTGAACGGGCAACTACATGTCCGTGCCGGTTCATTTGATCCGAGCTGTAGAGTTCTGAGCGGAAAGGTTCTTCTATACCATAATTCCGTACATTAGTATCTACCTGGAAATACACACGCAACCGCGACAAAATATCAAACACCGTACTGGTTGTTACCTTCATATTAACAGTCTTAATTGAAAAGCATCTACTAAAAGCGCAGAGACATAGGGGTTGTAATAATGCTGAGAAGGAATAAGAAGTAAAAGGATCTCAGACTAACATCAGTTGTGGTGAAGATAGACCTTTCCGGGCTAATAACCCATAATTTGTACAATACATTATGCTATATAGCAATTGTAATACTCTCTCTCAACATCTAATTTTGTATTAAATCGACAGACAGATAAGATTAAATTTATTGTTACTAACAGTGTAACAGTTGTAGGTTAAAGTAATGGCCGGAATAATCCTATTCCGGCTTTTTATATGGAAGAAAAGGCGGATTTTAAAAACAAATAGATATGAAATTTATGGAATAACTATATCAGTGATAAATTGACTTTTCTAATTACGCAACAGGTTGTTGCGTAATTACAATAGCATGATTATCAAATAATAATAATTGCGCAGCAGGTTGCTGCGCAATTACATTAGGTGAATTTAATTCGCCTTCCAATTGAATAAATTACTGTAAAAATTCTATAGGGTTTGATTAGAAAACATCCACAAACAAAAATTCCTGACCAAGCCAAATCAGTTTAATGAAGAACTCATAACGGAGCTAAATAGTTTGTTGTAATAATGTTTGTCAATAAAACATAATAGGCTCCGTTAGGAGCCCCGTGTTTGTAGAAAAAGTTCTATAAACCACACAAGACTCCGTTAGGAGTCCCCTAATTCCACTTTATCTTCAATAAAATCAAATAAAAATCTATTATCAAATGATACTGAAAATTTTTCAAGAAACTCGCAATATTCCTCACGGAAAGTCTTTCTCTTATGATGTTCTTCCTGATTTAATACATATTTCACAACAGCATCTATCTGTGAATGAGAATATGAGAATACACCATAACCTTCCTGCCAACAGAATCTACCCTTTACCCATTTCTTCTCATTAATGAAATTGTTGCTTTTTACTTTAATTTCTTTCACAAAGTCAGCAATTGAGATTGTAGGCTTAAATCCTACGAAAAGATGTAAATGATCAGGCATACAATAAATTGCCAATACTTTTGCCATTCTTTTTTCAGCCAGCGAGGTTATGTATTTATGTAATTCATCCTTATATTCTGTCTTAATCAAATTTTGACGGCCTTTTGTCGCGAAAACAAATTGTAAATAAATTTGAGAATATGTATTAGGCATAATAGACGATTTACTGGAACCAGGAGACTCCTAACGGAGTCAAATTTGTTATTATCGTATTTCTACAAACACGAGGCTCCTAACGGAGCCTATTATGTTTTGTTGTAAAATATATTAGGAGATGCGAACAAAACTCCGTTAGGAGCCACATGTTTGTAGCAATTTGCCACAACCCTGTTACGGCTAACGGATCCAGTTTTTAAGGAAATTGATTAACAAACACTTAAACAAGCTAAATTTAATAAAGTATTTCCATTCTTCCATAAACAAAAAACTCCTGATCAAGCCAAAACAGCTTAATCAGGAGCTTCTAACATCATCAATTATTTATCCGTAAATCACATTCAACGAAATCGGTGCGCCGGTAAGCAACTTGGAAATAGGGCAATTTTCTTTTGCCAGCTGTGCAAATGTTTTAAATTGTTCTTCTGATACGCCATCAATAGCAGTAGCTTTTAATTCAAGTGCAATGCCTGTTATTTTCTGAGCAACAGGGTCCAGTTCTATCACCGCTTTTGTATCCAGATCACCAGCAGTTATACCCTGTTGGGATAAGATAGCTGATACCGCCATCGTGAAACATCCTGCATGACCAGCAGCAATCAGTTCTTCCGGGTTAGTACCTACGCCGTCAGCAAAACGGGTATTAAATGAATATTGAGTGTTGTTCAACACGGTACTCTGTGTGGAAATTTCACCTTTACCTTCTTTTAAATTACCGTTCCAATGTGCGTTTGATGTTCTTTTCATTTTGTTTGTTTTTTATACCACAAATCTCAGGCTAATAGTTGATATAAACTTTAACCCAGGTTAAAATCGATGATTTGTACATATAATGAAAGGATTTTTTATATTTTACATTCACCCATTTTATGAAAAAAGGTGTAGTTCTTACATTAAACAGGTCTCATGAAAAGATTATTAACCATTTTATTGCTTGTACTCTGCTGTACATCCGCCACCGAGGCGCAACAAAAGAAAAAGATCGGGAATGAAACTCCCGCACAGAAACAACAACGTATGTCCTGGTGGACACACGACAGGTTCGGTATGTTTATCCATTTTGGCCTATATGCCATGCCCGCCAGGCATGAATGGGTAAGAAAATGGGAAAGCCTGACAGATGAGCAATACCAGCCTTACTTTGACCTCTTCAACCCAGATCTTTACAATCCAAAGGAATGGGCTAAACGTGCTAAAGCGGCCGGTATGAAGTACGCTGTACTTACTACCAAACATCACGAAGGCTTTTGTCTGTTCGACTCTAAATTCACTGACTACAAATCTACCAACACTCCTTTTAAAAGGGATATCGTGAAGGAGTTTGTAGAGGCTTTCAGAGCAGAAGGTATCAAAGTAGGGTTCTATTACTCATTACTCGACTGGCATCATCCTGATTTCCCTATCGATGAACTCCATCCCCAGCGCCCCCCTACAGATGATAAAGGCAACGATACCATCTACGCCCGTTTGAATAAAGGCCGGGATATCGCTAAATACCGTACTTATCTTCACAACCAGATCACAGAACTACTTACCAAATATGGTAAGATAGATATTATGTGGCTCGACTTCTCCTACCCCGGATCTCATCCCGGAAAAGGAAAGGAAGACTGGGGCTCTGTTGAACTGCTTAAACTCATTCGTAAACTGCAACCAGGTATTATCGTCGATAACCGCCTGGACCTGGACGAATACGAAGATGGCGCCGATTTCGCCACACCGGAACAGGTGAAACCTTCCGAACTGAAATCATTATACAATGGTATGCCCTTCGAAACCTGTCAGACATTCTCTGGCTCATGGGGATATAACCGTGATGAAAACAGCTGGAAAACCAATCAGGAATTATTAACATTACTCATCACTTCCGTAAGTAAAAGCGGTAATCTGATTTTAAACGTAGGCCCCACTGCCCGCGGTACTTTTGATTATCGTGCAGAACGCGCCCTGGATAGTATAGCCCAATGGATGCATGTAAATGAACGCGCCATATATGGTTGTAAAGAAGCTCCCGCTACCTTTGAGGCACCGGAAAATACTATGCTGACATATAACCCCGTTACCAAACGCCTGTATATACATCTGATGAAATATCCTTCAGGTAGTATTACGCTAAAAGGGTATGGAGGACTGGCAAAGTATACACAGTTCCTGCATGATAATTCAGAAATTAAGAGAGTAATAAAAGGAACAGACATGGTGTTAACATTGCCAGAGAAGCAACCACCGTATACCATTCCAGTGATTGAAGTAGTACTGAAATAAATTAAAAAGAGGGCGCCTCAAAAGTAATTGAGACACCCTCTTTTTATTACATGCCGCGAAAAAATAAGAGTCTGTTTTATACTGCTTTATAATGAGCAGTTTGTGGTGTTATACAGGAAAAAAGTTTGTGTACCACAACCATATTGAAGATAGGTGCCAATGCCGCCATCACGGGTAGTCCGGCGCTTGCAGCCGTATGTTGATCCATCGGGGAAATAAAGCTGGTAACTAGTGGCAGCCGCAGGACCAGTTGACGTCCACTCTACGAGCATATAAGTGGTATTATTACCGTCAATGTAAGTGCAGGTACCGTCAAAGGTGGGCGTACTCACAGATGAATTGGCAGGTGCTACCAGCGTATATTGATGATCCACAGGAGTACCAAGCCCCAGCGATATTTGAATATCCACATTTACTGCATATGGAGTATTATTTACTATCACTATATTGTCCTGACCTGATCTGGAGCTTACTTTTTTGGCTTTTGCTTTTACAGGCGGCTTAGCTGCTCGCTTGTCGATACCATTAAAAGACATAAAGGGCAGGGCTAATACCAGCAAAAGGATACTTAAATTTTTCATAATGATAAAAGGGTTTGAGGGTAATGAAGATATATGAGAGGTATACCGCGGCTATATACCAAGTTAACAAAGCAAAACATTTACATACTAGAGGTTTTGAGAGGGTCAGTCATGTGATTAACGAACTGTATTAAAGTGAATAAATCAAATATACGAATATCCGGGAAATAGTCAATACCTATAAACAGCATGCCCGTTATGCATAGTATCTCTTAATATTTTGGATACATTCTCTATTCAAATATAATCTCTTTCCCTACACTCAATTCATACGCATCCTTCCCCGCCTCAAATATCTTCGCCGGCTCCGATCCTTCCAAAGTAATAGTTTCCCCTTTCACTCTTATCCAACTCCCTTCTCTCAAACCAACAACCGGTAACGGCTGCTGTACCTGAAATTCACGAATCCTCGTCTCCCTGGATTCACCCATATGCAGCACACCCGGAATAGGGTCCATATAATGAGGATTTAAATTAAAAGGGATCAGTCCCATCGTCTGAAAACTGGCAGGATATACAATCGGCATATCATTCGTAGTCTGCATATTCACACCCCCGATATTACTCCCGGCACTACAGCCCAGATAAGGTTTACCATCTTCCACAGCCGCTTTCAGCGTTTCCATTACATGCAGTGCATGCAACTGTTGTACCAGCAGGAAAGTATTCCCTCCACCGGTAAAAAACGCCTGCCCCTTCTGCACTGCTTCAACCGGGTTTTCGAAAGTATGCAGACCGCGGACACGCAGGTTAATGGCAGCAAACGCAGTAGTAACACGACCGGTATATTCATCATGGGAAATCCCACCCGGTCTTGCATACGGGATAAAGATCACCTCTTCTATCCCACTGAATAACTCTTTAATTACCGGTAATAAGTATTCCAGGTAAGTTTGCCCGTGTAAGGTAGATGTACTAGCTAAAACGACATTCTTCATAATGAATGCAAAATTAGCTTTTTATCTTAGATAAGATAGTTTTGTCGATATAAAATGTGCCAAAAGGAATGATACAGGCCAGTAATACCTTCCAGGTAGTTGTACTGAATTTCCACTTATATTCCACACCTACACTCAACGTATTAAACACAAAAAGTACAAACAATAAGCCATGTATAGACCCCATTGTTTTCACCAGTGAAGGATCATGGTAAATGTATTTAAGCGGCATCGCTATACCAGTTAGTATCAGCAGGGAAAGTCCTTCGAAGAAAGCGATCAGGCGCAGTCTTCCGATCTTTGTTTTAATCATGTCGCAAAGTTCGGCGCTAAACCACCTGCCTGTTAGGACAAAAAACGCCTGTTTCAGGACTTTTCAATCATTTTCCTGAAATCCGACGGCGTAACACCTTCATACTTTTTAAACAGGCGGGAGAAATAAGAAGGGTCTTCAAACCCCACTTCATTGGCTACCTCACTGATAGTAAGCTCACTTTGCACCAGCAGCACCTTCGCTTCCAGTACAATAGCCTCATCAATCCACTTGGTAGGAGATTTACCCGTAAGAGTTTTAACAGTTTTATTCAGATGATTAGGGGTGATGTTCAAAAGGGAAGCATAATCTGATACCTGGTGCACACTTTTGATCTTTGAAAAGATCAGTTCCTTAAACCGGCTCATGAGATTATTATGATCTGATAAAGGCTGGTAAGCCTGCTTTGCTTCTGATAACAGGGTCACTAAATACAATTGTATAATATCCGGGTTCTTTAATCCATGCAGCGTATAGTCAAATAACAGTCGCTGAAAGAGGTGCAGTACAAATTGAGCCGTCTGCTCATTTAACCGGATCATCGGGTTTCCCCATACCTTTAAAAACTCGAATTTATTAAACCAACCGGCCAGGGTATCACTATGAAAATTACAGAAAAACCCTTTGTTCACATCCCCTTCCTCGAAAGAGAAAACCTGCCCGGCAGGAACAAATAACATTTCTCCTTTATGGATGGTGTACGACTGCCCCCCGACTTTCATCCTCGCCTCTCCTTCTGTGAGGAAAAGACAGCTATGCGTGGTGGACCTGGAGGCCGGTATTGATCCGGTTATCAGCTGATATATATCTTCTACCCTTACAACAAAAAACTTCCCCTTTTCGGGCTTTAAAATGCTTTTTAGTTCAGGCTTCATGAACCTGGTCGTAAAAGTAGCAGGATTGTATACTTTTATCTCTTTCATATTCGGTTGATTACTAGTCGGATAAGGCTCATCCTTCGTTCATCCTTCGTTCGCGAACGAAGGATGAACGAAGGATGAGCGAATCTCTACCCTGATCAGGACGAATCAACTCAATAAATATTTTACTCCTCATCCTCATCTTCCATCAAAGCTTCCTCTATAATTACAGAAGGTAAGGCTTTTTTGGAATTGATTTTCATCTGTTTCATCCGGTGGGCCTGACTTACAAGATTCCCTTTTCCATCCGTCATTTTCTTTTTAGAATCCTGAAAAGCTCCTGCAGCCCTCTCTAAATGAATCCCTATTTTTTCAAATTCCTCTACAAAAGAAGCCAGCTTATCATACAATTTCCCGGCCCTTTCCGCAATGGCTTTGGCATTCCTGTCTATACTGTCCTTCTGCCACATATCATTCACCAGTTTCATAGCGGTAATGATATTGGTAGGACTGATAAGGATAATCCTTTTCTTATATGCATACTGCCATAAAGTAGGGTCCGTTTGCATAGCCGTGATATATGCCGCTTCCACCGGGATAAACATCATCACAAAATCAAGACTGTTCGTAACATCCTGGTAAGACTTCCCGCTTAACCCGTCTATATGCGCCTTGATAGAACGCACCAGCAAAGCCAGCTGCTGTTGCTGCAAAACCGGGTCAGTAGACTTATAGAAGTTCTCATAATGAATGAGAGATACTTTAGAGTCGATCACGATAGTACGGCTGTCCGGATATTTCACCAGCACATCCGGCTGTATGCTATCCCCGTCATCATTGATACTGCGCTTCTGCACGAAGTAATGGATATCCTTTTGCATACCGGTATATTCCAGGATGCTTTCCAGGATCATCTCCCCCCAGTTACCCTGGTGTTTCACAGAACCCCGGAAAGCCTGGGTAAGGTTATTCGCCTGTTCGGAAAGCGTCTGGTTCAGGGTCATCATATGCACCACCTGCTCTCTTAACGAAATACGGTCATCTGACTCTGTTTTCAGCTTCGCGCTGAACTCCTGCTTAAAAGAGGAGATATTCTCCTTTAAAGGGTCTAAAATCGCTTTTAAAGAGCTTTCCTGATCCTTATTGAAAGCGTTCTTTTTTTCTTCCAGGATCTGGCTGGCCAATACCTTAAACTGATTCTCGAATTTATTACCGATATTCTCTATCTGATTAAGTTGATCGTTTTTATAATCCAGCTGTACTTTTAACTGAATATTTTCAGATGTTAATACCTGTAGTTTCTGTCGCATTAATACAAAAGCGAGGATAACGCCTGCTATGAAAGCAAGCAGCATAATGAGGATGATATTTACCATGATAATGTGTTTTTGGTTATTTACCGCTGACGTACTTATTCCCTTTGATAATAAAACGGTAAGGCAGCAGTGCATCTTCTCCTGCATAATCAACACCTATCCGGGGTGTGGCAGCAATATCTTCTTTTTTGGGTACAAAGCCATCTGAGGCGATAATGATCTCATCCTGTAACAGACTTCCACCGGTATGTTTAGTGCCAATGCCCAATGCTTTGGATACATTACCCGGACCTCTTGTCAGTGTATAATCCAGCTTCTTTTTACCCGTACGTTGCAGCATGGCTGGAATCCCTTCCATCGGTTCTACTCCACGCACCAGTATAGCATGAGGAACATCCTTTATGTTGGTAACAATATTAAACAGGTGATGAATGCCATAACAAAGATATACATAAACAGTGCCCCCGGGATAATACATGACGCTGGTCCTGTTAGTATGACGCCCCCCATAAGCATGTGAGGCTTTATCTTTCACACCGGCATAAGCTTCCACTTCCACAATACGGCCGGAAGTAACTATACCATCAAATTTTGTAATGAGGACTTTTCCTAATAATTCCCGGGCAATCTTTAAAACATCTGCCCGGTTGTAGAATTCCTGTTCCAGTTTTACCATAATATATAGCAATCGGCAAAATAACGCTTTTTATAAGCATTTTGTGCTATGGGGAATCTGCCTCTTTTTTGTTATCTTTAAATAAACCTCATCTTTGCTTAACCTGATTCTCAATAATGAAAACATAGGCACCCATTTGTCTCCTGGTATGCCGCTGCTGGATTTTATCCGGTATCATCAACACCTGACCGGTACCAAAACAGGCTGCAACGAAGGCGACTGCGGTGCATGTACCGTGCTGATAGGTGAACTGAGAGATAATGAACTGCAATACCGCACCTTCACTTCCTGCCTTACTCCTTTAGGAAATGTACAGGGAAAACATGTTGTTACCATAGAAGGGATCAACATGGATACACTCACACCTGTTCAACAGGCAATGGTAGACCAGTCAGCCACGCAATGCGGGTTTTGCACCCCCGGATTTATTGTCTCCCTTACCGGCTTTTGCCTTGGCCGGCAAACAGATCCTATTGCAGCTATAGACGGGAATATCTGCCGGTGTACAGGCTATAAATCCATAGAGCGGGCTGCCGCCACCGTAAAAGAATTACTGGTTTCCAGGAATGAAGAAGAGCCGATAGATTTTGCCGTAGACCATGCCATTGTACCGGGATATTTTAAAGGGATAAAAGAGCGACTGGAATTACTCATAGCTGTAAATGGGGAACATGCTTTTGAGAATGCAGAAGAATTGCAGATGAATACACAACTGGTAGCCGGTGGCACTGATCTGTATGTACAAAAACCGGAGGAGTTGATGGAAATACCCCTGAACTTTGCCTGGAATGCTGCTAAAGATATCACTAAACAGGATAACATCATTACACTGGGAGCGGCCGTAACTGTCAGTGATCTGCTGGAATCTCCCATTATGCAGGCTCACTTCCCGGAATTAAAAAGTTATATCAAAAAGGTATCCTCTACTCCTATCAGGAATATGGCTACCATCGCCGGTAATTTTATCAATGCCTCTCCTATCGGAGACTTTACTATCTTCTTTCTTGCATTGAATACCATACTGGAATTTAATAACGGAAGAATATTACCTCTGGCGGAATTATATAAAGGATATAAAGAACTGGATAGAAATCCGGATGAATATATTCAACGCATCACGTTCGAATTACCTTCATTATTTCACTTTGAAAAGGTAAGTAAACGCACACACCTCGATATTGCCAGTGTAAACACTGCTATCAATATTTCTGTAAAAGGGAGTATTGTTAGTGGTGTTCGTATTTCAGCAGGTGGTGTAGGGCCTGTTCCTCTGTTGCTAAAAGCAACAATGGCTTATTTAACAGGAAAAAAGATAAATGAGAATGTAGTAGCAGAAGCGATACAGACCGCCTGGAAAGAGATCAGTCCGATCAGTGATACCAGGGGTAGCGCTGAATATAAACGCTTACTGTTAGGGCAACTGATAAAAGCCCATTTCATTACATTGAAATTACTATGAAAAATATAGATTCCCATACACATGTCAGTGGTCAATCAGTATACCTCGATGATATCCCTTTAACACAGGGGACATTATTCGGCGCTGCCTATGGCTCTCCCGTTGCACATGGAATCATTACTTCACTACACCTGGAAGAAGCATTACAGGAACCAGGCGTAGTAAGAATATTCACTTACAAAGATATACCCGGAGAAAACCAGATTGGTGGTATTGTGCCGGATGAACCTTTACTCGCAGAACATCATGTTCACTTTTGCGGAATGCCTGTTGCGTTTGTAGTCGCGCAGACAAGAGAAGCTGCAAGGGCTGCTGTGAAAAAGATAAAAGTAACAATTGATAAACTGCCTGTCATCACAGACCCCAGAGTTTCTACAGAATTTATCGTTCCTTCCCGTACTTTCAGTATGGGAGATACCTCACAGGCATGGGAACAATGTACCGCTGTATTTGAAGGCAGTGCAGATATCAACGGGCAGGAACACCTTTACATAGAAACACAGGGCGCTTACGCCGTGCCACAGGAAAATAAAGCCATCCGTATTTACTCTTCTACTCAAGGCCCTACCGCTGTACAACGTGCCACATCCAGGGTACTGGGTTTACCCATGCACCAGCTGGAAGTTGCCGTTACCCGCCTGGGCGGAGGGTTTGGTGGGAAGGAAGACCAGGCCAATACATGGGCAGCATTATGCGCGCTGGCCGCCTGGCATTTAAAGAAACCCGTGAAATATGCCCTGCACAGGATGGAAGATATGGCCATGACAGGCAAGAGAAATCCTTATGTGGCAGACTTTAAAATAGGACTGGATGCTTCATTAAAGATCATCGCCTATGAGGTCACCTTTTTCCAGAATGCAGGAGCATCTGCTGATTTATCTCCTGCGGTGATGGCACGTACATTATTCCATTGCACCAATGCTTATTTCATCCCGCATGTAAAAGCTACTGCCCATTGCTGCCGTACACATTTACCACCTAACACCGCTTTCAGAGGCTTTGGCGGGCCACAGGGTATGTTTGTAATTGAAGCGGCTATTGCATTGGCAGCAGAGAAATTACAGGTGGCCGCAACGGTCATCCAAAAAGCAAACCTTATTAAACCAGGAGAAGAATTTCCTTATGGCCAGATAGCTCACAGTGAAGCACACAATAGCTGGGACAAAGCTGCTGAATTATACAAACTGGAAGAATTACAACAGGCAGTAAAAACATTCAACGCCAATAATAAGCTGTATAAAAAAGGGATTGCCTGTATGCCCATCTGTTTTGGTATTTCCTTTACCAATACACTGATGAATAATGCCCGCGCATTGGTACATGTATATACGGATGGTAGTGTTGGCATCAGCACAGGTGCTGTAGAAATGGGTCAGGGGGTGAATACGAAAATCTTACAGGTAGCTGCCAGTGTATTCTCTATCTCTCCTGATAAAATAAAAATCAACCCAACCAATACTTATCATATTGCCAATACCTCTCCTTCTGCGGCCAGTGCTACCGCAGATTTGAATGGCAAGGCTACTTTAATCGCCTGTAATGCTATTCTTACTCGTTTAACGCAGGTAGCAGCAGACTGCTTCCCCGATACTACTATTACGATAAAAAATGAACAGGTATTGGCAGATGGTCAGCCCACTGGCTGGGACTGGAAAAGACTTCT
Organism: Chitinophaga sp. YR573; assembly: GCF_900110995.1. Lineage (GTDB taxonomy): Bacteria > Bacteroidota > Bacteroidia > Chitinophagales > Chitinophagaceae > Chitinophaga. The sequence goes on along the minus strand of NZ_FOJF01000002.1, from coordinate 566,535 downwards.
TTCCGAAGCGTTTACCAGAAGAGTGAACCTATCCGAACATGCTCATTATGCTACACCGGAAATACACTTCGACAACAATAAGGAGAAAGGACATCCTTTTGCCTATCATGTATACGGTACGGCTATACTGGAAGTAACCATTGATTGTTTACGCGGCATTTACACCACTGATGCCGTAAAAGTAGTACACGATTTTGGGGCCAGTATGAATACCGATATAGACCGCGGACAGATAGAAGGTGGTATCGTACAGGGTATCGGCTGGATGACCATGGAAGAAGTGGTGTATGATAAAGAAGGACGGTTACGTTCAAACGCGTTATCCACTTATAAAGTCCCGGATATTTATGCAGTTCCTCCCGTATTGGAAATAGAAGCCCTGCAAACCAAGCAGGATAACCTGGCTATCTTCCGGTCTAAAGCCGTTGGAGAACCTCCCCTTATGTATGGTATCGGTGTATGGTTTGCATTACGTAATGCGATCCTTGCTTATCATCCATCCGCAGAAATCCCTTTTACCACGCCCATGACCCCTGAAAAAGTATTAATGGCGTTATACTCAAAGAAGATAATGGAACATGCAAAAGAAGCTGGCTACATGGCAATTGATCAGTAAAAGCCTTTTACAGAATATACCGGTGATGCTGCTGTATGTGCTGGAAAGCCATGGTAGTAGTCCGGGCAGACAAGGGTTTTGTATGGCAGTGAACCTTACTGGTGAAATGGAAGGATCTATTGGTGGTGGCATCATGGAGCATAAATTTGTGGAGATGGCAAAGGAGTTGTTGCGGCAGGAAGGCGCGTTGTTAACTATCCGGAAACAGGTGCATGATAAAAGTTCTTCCCAGCAGAGCGGGATGATTTGTTCCGGTGATCAGACTATCTTATTATATCAGTTACAAGCTGCTGATATAGATGTTGTATCTGCAATTATACTTGCTGAAAGTGAGATACCAACATCTGAGAAGTTAGTATCTGGAACTTTAGTATTATCCCCTTCGGGAATTGCATTTAGTACCGATATCATCCCCCGGAATCATTTTGTTATTCATTCTGAAAAAGACTGGCTATACCAGGAAGTAGTAGGCTACCAGCATAAAGTATTTATTATTGGCGGCGGACATTGCTCATTAGCTTTGTCTAAGGTTATGAAGATGATGGATTTTTATGTGCATGTATTTGATACCCGTTCAGACTTACATACTATGTTACAAAACAACGATGCACATGAGAAAACGATTCTAGGTGATTACAGAGAGCTGGGAAATATTATTCCTGAAGATCAATACATAGTAGTAATGACTTTTGGATACAGAACTGATGATATTGTATTAAGAAGCCTGATGAATAAACCTTATAAATATTTAGGCGTATTAGGTAGTCAGACTAAGATTAATAAGATGTTTACAGATTATAAAGAAGAAGGTATAAATCAGGAGCTCTTAGACAGGATGCACGCCCCGATAGGAATACCCGTAAAAAGTCAGACTCCTGAAGAGATAGCAATAAGTATTGCAGCAGAGATTATACAGGTAAAAAACGCCCATCTGCCCTAATCATTTTACCCTCTCGTAATCGTCCCATGTATCAGCCCATAAGGCTCATCCGTAGCAATAAAAATATCATTTTTATTACTCAACCCAAACTGCTCCATATTAAAAGGAATATGATGTTTATTAGGCATCTGCAAACTGATCTCCTTTACCATACTATGCTCCTGCAACACCGCTTCTCCCATCGCATACAACGTCTGCTGCACAGATAAACTCTTATGAAACGCAAATGTCTTTAACAGCGTATTACGTATGGCAGCAGCACAAGCTTCAAAATCCTGCCCGTTAGAAATGTACAACCAGCTTGCGGCACACTGTGTAGCCAGTATCCTGTCGGCCGTTTCCTTAAGAGAAGTATATTCATCCCGTATAAAATTCTCAAACCCCGAGTCCGTTGTTTTCAGAATAAGCAAATCCTTCACCCCTGATCTCACCGTAATATTTTCCCTATCCTGTACAACCAAAGCGGTATTCTTACCCGGGCCATTCCCTATATAAGCATGCGCATGCACACTGCCATCAAAAGCCATCCTGGTATACCCATGTTCAGTAATATCGATCGTTACCTGTGTCACCTGCGGATTATTCGCAATAAAATGATCAGACAGATAAATCCCAAAGGCTTCAATAGAAGAAGTGAAATGCTCCTTTGCCAATGCATACACCGTGTTCTTCTGCGTATCCGTAGCCAGGATCTTTGTATTATCCCCCTCCGTATAAGCCGTGGTAAAATTTCCTTCCAGCGATACATTCACAGTAATCTGCCTGAATTCATGATGATCCGCATGGCGGATTACTTTGGACAAGTTCACGGCATTTTTACCGTATGAGTTAAGGGTTAATTTTGCGCTCATAATCAAGGGGCTTGTTTAATAGTAAAGTACAAAATTATTTCCCTATTTTTAATAAGAATCAATTGTATGTTTGACCTGGCCATAAAAGGAAATAAAGTGCTTACCCCTGATGGGATCAGGAAAGCTATTGTCCTCATCAAAGACGGCCTGATCCTGGATATTGTCAGTCATTTACCCGAAGATGCGTCTGTTATAAATGTACACGACAAAATATTAATGCCAGGTATCACAGACCCCCATGTGCATATCAATGAACCCGGCAGGACCAGCTGGGAAGGCTTCGAAACAGCCACTAAAGGCGCACTGGCAGGCGGTATTACCACACTGGTAGACATGCCCCTCAACGCGTCTCCCGTTACTACCACCGTATCCGCCTTTGAAGAAAAGCTACTTTCAGCAACTAATAAGTTATATACCAATTGTGGTTTCTGGGGTGGTGTAGTACCCGGGAATGATCATGAAATAGCTGGTTTGATCAATAAAGGCGTACTGGGATTTAAAGCCTTTCTTACCCACTCCGGTATCGACGACTTCCCGAATGTTACCGAATATGACCTGCGAAAAGTGATGCCGGTGCTCGCCCGGCAACAGTTACCACTATTAGTACATTGTGAATTAAGCGGTCCTCAGCCACCGGTCAAAGATCCTCAGTCATATGCGGAATACCTGGCTTCCCGCCCCCGCCAGTGGGAGAACGACGCCATTTCCCTGATGATACATTTGTGCGAAGCATATAACTGCCCCGTACATATCGTTCACCTCTCCTCCTCCGATGCCATCGGCCATATTGCCAGGGCGAAAGTAAAGGGGCTACCCCTTACCGTGGAAACAGCGCAACATTACCTGTACTTCAATGCAGAAGATATCCCGGACGGACAAACACCCTTTAAGTGCGCACCTCCTATCCGGGAAAAAGAGAATAACAACCTGTTATGGGAAGCCCTGCAGGCAGGCATCATCGACTTTGTAGCCACGGACCACTCTCCTGCTCCACCAGAACTGAAAAGCGGGGATCTCAGCCAAGCCTGGGGTGGCATTATTTCTCTGCAACTGGCATTACCCATCCTCTGGACTGCCGCCAGGCAAAGGAATATAACACTCTCCCAGTTGCTGCTATGGTTATGTGAAAATCCGGCACGCCTGCCCGGTTTAGAAAAAAGAAAAGGAAAGATAGCGCCTGGCTATGATGCAGACCTGGTGGTATGGGATGCGGATAAACAGTTTACGGTCACCTCACAAACATTATATCATAAACATAAGATAACTCCCTACCTCGGTGAAACGCTGTACGGAGTGGTAGAACAAACATATTTACGCGGGGTAAAGGTCTACGACCAGGGAACATTTACACCACCCGCCGGAGCAATTATTTTAAGGTCATGAATTATCTGCAGAGAGCCACCAATATTATGAACAGGATAGATATCCTCGCTGCCATCAGTGAAGATGCAGAGGGTATCACCCGCACATTCGGCACCGCCGCTTTTTTAGCAGGCAGTGAACAAGTGATGCGCTGGATGCAGGAAGCAGGTTTAGACACACATACAGATAACATAGGCAATGTAAGAGGACGATGGGATACCGGTGCCTCCAGCACACTGGTTATCGCCTCCCATATAGACACTGTCATCAACGCAGGAAAATTCGACGGCCCCTTAGGCGTACTAATGGGTATAGATATCGTACAGGCATTAAAAGGGGCCAACATCCCCTTCAATATAGAAGTCATTGCCTTCAGCGATGAAGAAGGTGTACGCTTCCATACTACTTATTTAGGTAGTAAAACCGTTACCGGTGCTTTCAACAACGACTTACTGGATAAAAAAGATCATAACGGGACAACTTTAAAAGAGGTCATTGAATCAATGGGAAAAGATCCATCCCGGCTGCACGATGATGCTATTCACAACTGGCAGGGATATTTTGAGATCCACATTGAACAAGGCCCCGTATTGTATGACAGCAACATCCCTATAGCAGTCGTAACCGCCATTGCCGGTCAGAAACGTTTGTCTGTCACATTTAAAGGCATGGCAGGCCACGCCGGGACAGTCCCTATGAACAGCAGGCAGGACGCTTTATGCGGAGCTGCTGAATTTATATTAGCCGTAGAAGAATATGCCAGGATCCATAAAATAGTGGCAACAGTAGGTTATCTTCAGGTAAGCAATGCGGCCAGCAATGTTATCCCCGGAGAAGTTACCTGTAGCCTGGATATCCGAAGCGCAGATATTGCTACCTTAGATATTGCCAGTATCACCCTTCAAAAGGCAGCGGTAAACATTTCTGAGCAAAGACAGTTACATGTCGAATGGCAGTTAATACAGGAAAGCAAACCTGTTGCCTGCGACAGGGTCATGAGCGGGTTATTAAAACATGCCATCACCGGATCAGGGTATGAAACAGTACAATTGGTCAGCGGAGCAGGCCATGATGCTGTTCCTGTTTCAGCAGTATCCCCCGTCTGCATGTTATTTGTGAAATGTTTCAAAGGGATCAGTCACCACCCTTCAGAAAATGTGGATGTAGAAGATATAGCAGCAGCATTAAAAGTATCAGATCAGTTTATGCTAAATTTGATTCACTATTAAATAACCACGTATGGAAATATCAGCATTAACAAGGTCTGTCGTAAAAAGTAATCATGCAGTGATTTGTCCGGATGGCTATGTGAACAGTGTTGTTCCCGGATGGACGAACTGCACCGTCAACGTTATCATCAACGAACAGATGGGCGCCCGTTTCTGCCAGACGCTGATCACACTCAATGAAGATAGTCGTATTACAGGCGCCACACAAGCCTCACAAATCTTCTTTTATGTTATTCAGGGGCAATGTACTGCCAACGAACAGGTACGTATTGCCGGTCAGTTCGTATACATCCCCATCGGTACAGAATATACCATTGAGAATGCGACGGCCGGTACGCAGGTCCTCACCTTTCACAAGGTATACGAAGAACTGCCCGGATATGATGTTCCTTCCATCCTCTTTGGAGATGCGGCGAATGTAACAGGTAATCCCTTCCTCGGTGATCCAGCCCTGCGTTTGCAGGTATTATTACCGGATGAACTACCATTCGATATGGCGGTGAATATATTTACCTATGATCCGGGTGGGCACCTTCCCTTTGTGGAAACACATATCATGGAACATGGGTTGATATATTTACAGGGACAGGGAGTATACATGCTGGACCACCAGTGGTACCCTATCCGTAAAGGAGATTCCATATGGATGGCACCTTATTGCCAGCAATGGTTTACCGCTATGGGAAAAGAACCTGCCGTATATATCTATTATAAAAACGTGAACCGCTTTCCAACCACCATATGAGATTAAATGACCTTCCGCCCGAACAGCTGAAAACAGCCCTCACCCAATGTTGCGGGTCAACGGTATGGGTGCAGAAAATGCTGGATATCTTTCCTGTTAAAGATGAGGCTGAATTATTATCTGCTGCTACTTTATTATGGCATCAGTGTACAGAAAAAGACTGGCTGGAAGCATTTGATCATCATCCTAAAATAGGCGACAAAACGAACAACAAATGGGCATCTGAAGAGCAGTCGTCCGTAGCAAATACTACTATATCTGTACTAAAAGATCTGGAAGAAGGTAACCATCTCTACCTGAAAAAATTTGGTTATATTTTTATTGTTTGCGCAACCGGCAAACCGGCTACAGAAATGTTATCATTGCTACAGGCAAGATTGACAAACACCCCGGAAAAAGAGATAAAAACAGCCATGGAAGAACAGGATAAAATCACCAGGCTAAGGCTACAAAAACTATTAGCATCATGACAAAGATCACTACACATGTGTTAGACACTTCACGCGGAAAAGCAGCACAAAACGTACCCGTTGTACTGTATCAGCAACATGATGATTACTGGGATGTGATCGCGGCCAACAACACCAATAATGATGGCAGGATCAGCGAATTCCCCACTCAGAACAGGGAATTAACACCTGGTATCTACAAACTGAAATTCGAGACCAAAGAATATTTCGATCAGCACGCCATCACTACTTTTTTCCCCTTTGTAGAAATTGTATTCACTGTTAATAAAGGAGAACATTATCATGTTCCTTTATTACTCAGCCCTTTCGGATATTCTACTTACAGAGGTTCCTAAATAATAAAACCCCAATATCATTTAGTTAAACTCTATGTTTGAACAAAACTTAAACTCTATGTTTGAGCAAAACTTAATAGGCTCCGTTAGGAGCCCCGTGTTTGTAGAAAACGTATTATACAACAAAACACGACTCCGTTAGGAGTCCCCTGTTAAATTGTTATAATAGGGGACTCCTAACGGAGTCTATTATGGAGAAGATAGATTGTTGCTACAAACACGGAGCTCCTAACGGAGCTCAACTAATGGAACTTAACCAAACGACATTGAATTAAATACTACCGTATGCAGTTCTCTATAACAAATGATGAAAAAGAACAGTTACTGAATACTTTAAAAACAGCTAATCTCCGCTTCCAGCAGGTATATCCGGGCGACAAACCAGATCGTCAGCCGGTACATACCGTATATGGTGGCGCTAACCTGTTTAAAGCAGATACCTGTAAAAAAATGGGGGAGATTGCATTACAGCATCTGCAAACAAATGCACCCGATTTTATAATGCTGGCAAAAGCATTACAGTTTGAGGTCAACTTCCCTTTTTCCGCTGCTACATTCAATGCCCTGCCGGAAGCAGATAAAAGATCATCTCCTTACTGGTTACATTATACGGTGTATGAAAAAATCATCAGAAAACTACAAACAGAAGCGGTAGAAGATTTCCGCATCGACTTTGAAGATGGATTTGGTAACAGACCAGATGATGAAGAAGATGCTACTGCTATCACAGCAGCTAAAGAACTGGCGCTGGGGATGCAAAACAAAACTGTCTCTCCGTTTATAGGTATCCGTATCAAACCTTTTACAGAAGACCTGAAACACCGCAGCGTACGTACCCTCGATCTTTTCCTCACTACACTGCTGGAGAATACATCTCTCCCTGCTAACTTCGTGGTAATGTTACCCAAAGTAACTATACCCGAACAAGTCACTACCCTGGTCCGCTTATTCGAAATACTGGAAAAGAAACACCATCTTTCAGCAGGCAGTCTGCAAATGGAAACCATGGTAGAAGCTACGCAGATCATCATGGATGATGAAGGAAGAAACCCTTTGATGAGGATCATCAGGGCCAGTGAAGGCAGATGTATTGCCGCACATTTCGGTACATACGATTATACGGCTTCCTGCGGCATCACCGCTAAATACCAGACAATGTCTCACCCTGTCTGCGACTTTGCACATCACATGACTAAAGTAGCATTAGGCGGTACAGGCATATTCCTGTCTGATGGCGCTACAAACGTAATCCCTGTCGGACCACACAAAGGAGATCATCTCACTTTTGAACAACAGGCAGAAAACAGGGAAGTCATCTATCATGCCTGGCGTACTGGTTTCCATCATACTACTCATTCTCTTATCAACGGCTTTTACCAGGGCTGGGATCTCAACCCTGCCCAGTTACCGATGCGTTATGCAGCTACCTACCATTTCTTTTTAAGTAACTATAACGACGCTTTATTCCGCTTAAAAACCTTCATAGAAAGGTCTGCCATCTCTACATTAACAAAAGATATTTTTGATGATGCTGCCACCGGCCAGGGATTATTGAATTTCTTCATCAAGGCCATCAACTGCGGAGCCGTTTCTGAAACAGAAGTACTGGCAACAGGGTTAACCCTCGAAGAAATCCGCAGCCGCTCATTTTACAGGATTATTGAAGGGAGAAGAGGCAAATAACTACACATTATACAGTACCAGCTCACAATATTGTCCAGAATAGTTTTAATATATTAAGTTTTTGTACCTTTTAATGGATAATTCATTGTTCATGGGGCATGTCGGAGGACTATGCCCTTTTTTTATTCATTAAAACCACATCACTATGCAACAATTACTGTATCCTTTTCCTGACGGTGTCAGTCCATATGCTGATACCCTTGAGTCACAGATCAGACAATGGATCTACCAGGATTATGATTACCTACCCGAAAAAATCAAGAAAAAGTATGAACACACCGGCGTCGGTTATGTAGGTGCAAGACTCTTCCCCAACACCAATTACGCGGGCTTACTTTCTATCTGCCGGTTCTCCCTCTGGGCATTCATTAATGACGATGCCTATGAACGCTGTACTGCAGAACAATTACAACAGGTGAGAAAACAGGTGATCGAAGCACTGGAAGGTCATCCCACCAAAGGCATGTACGCACAACTTTCCTTACTAAGGGAAGAACTGCTGCGCCTTGCTTCTCCCGGCTGGATGCAACGCTTCATCGCCAGCATCGACGGCTACTTTACGGGCATGCTGGCGGAGATCCCCTACCGATCGAACATGCGCTACCCGGGCTCAGGTGCCTACATCGCTATCAGGGAATATGCAGCCTGCGTATACCCATTAGTGAACTTAGTGGAACTGGAAACAGGGGCTATCCTGCCGGACGAGGTAGCCATACATCCCGTTATACGCGAAATAAGCCGGCTTACCTGCCGTATCATGGCATTTTGCAACGATCTGTATTCCGCCAGTGTGGAAGACGGTAAAGACGTGTTAAACCTTGTATTGGTGATGCGGAACGAATTGCAATGCAGTACAGAGGAAGCCTACAGTAAAGCACTGGCCATTCATAATGAAGATGTACAGTGTTTTGTGGCCATGCGTAGCTGCTTACCCGATTTTGGCTGTGCCAATGAGGCGGTACGCGCTTTTGTAGACAGCATAGGACTGATGATACAAGGGCATCTGCAATGGCTGGATTACAATACACAACGCTACAAAAAGAACGGACATCCGGGATCTGATTTTAAGAAGAACTAACCGGCCTTTCCTCTTTGAGACCCAGGTATTTCCCGATTACCTCACATAGCTGTTTATATTCAATGGGTTTACTGATGTAGTCATTGGCCCCCAAAGCCAGGAAATGATTGCTGGTTTCGGTAAAAGCATCTCCTGAAACAATAATAACAGGTATATCCATCAATAAACTATCTGCCTTAATACGTTTCAGTGTTTCTATGCCATCCATGCCCGGCATCTGGGTATCAAGAATGATCAGGTCGGGCGTTTTCAGATCAGCTGCAGCCAAACCGGTTACGCCATCAGTAGCGATCTGTATATCGATCCCTGCATCAGACAGAAAGTGACTCAGGATTGTGCTGCTCATCTTATCATCATCAATAACCAATACCGATTTATGATGGAAATAAGAAAGCATATTCTGTTCATGATCTGTCTGATTGCTATCTCCTGCTATCAGTGGCAGTGTCACTGTAAAAGTACTGCCTGTACCTACCGTGCTTTCAAGCGTTACTTTTCCACCCAGTAAATCTACCAGGTGCCTGGTAATAGGCAATCCTAATCCGGTACCTGCTGTAAAATTATTTCCTTCTGATACGAATACATCAAAAATGCTTTCGTGTTTATCCTTTTCAATACCCATTCCCTGATCGTTAATACTGAGCGACCAGCTATCTCCTTCTCTCTTTATTTCAATATGGATCGTAGTATTATACCTCGTAAATTTAATGGCATTACTTAACAGGTTGCTGATGATCTGTCCTAACTTTATTTTATCTGTAATAATAGATTCGGGCATAGCCGGATCAAACTCATATTCCAGTTGTACAGATTTCACCAGTGCCACATATTTTTGTATACCGATAATATCCAGGATACCAGGTCTTAACAGGAAACTGCTCTTCTCCACATGCTGCAACTTTCCACCTTCTATACTCGATAATTCCAGTACATTATTTAATATCTCCCGCACGTTGTAACTGGCCACGTATAAGGGATCTATGAGAGAAGCCACTTTCTCCGTATCCTTTTTAATATTATGCCGCATCAGCTGTGCAATACCAAAAATAGCATTGAGCGGATTACGGATTTCATGACTTGTTTGTCGCAGGAAAATCCGTTTGGAATGATTCGCTCTTTCCAGTTCGGCAGTCCTTTCCTGAACAAGATGTTCCAGTTTATTATTATGATCTAAAAGCGCATTTAATAACTCTTTATTATTCTTTTTATAAAACAGGATAGCCTGAATATTTAAAAAGAGAATGGATATGATACATAACCAGCGTAAGAAAAACTGGATATTATGTCCCAGTTCGATAGGTTGAAAAATACCAAAATAGAAATTCAGCTCCATCACTATCAATGAAAAAGTAGCCGCTGAAATACCAATAATAATAGGACGCCTGTTTTTATAGATTAATAAAGTGGCGCTGATCAGGAACAGGAAAATGAGTCTTATTTCGATGATAATACCCAGTAATGCGCCAAAATAAATAGCCCATATACAATGTAATACGATGAGGGTTAAGCCGGCAGCTTCATGTTTTTTAAATTTGTTTAAAAGGGGGATACAGAAGAATGCGATGCTTTCCAGTATAGCAGGAATAAGCAGCATTTTGCTGTGTGTAACAAAAAAGAATGCGGTACCAATGACCAATGCGAGGACACCGGTAGTGAGTGCGAGGGAATTTGCAATGGTAATACCTTTCTTAGCCTGTTCGTCTGTAATATCTTCCGTACCTAATGCAATGGTTCTGGGAAAAAAAGTCGGGTTCATAAGAATTGGTTATTTACAGAATAGATCTGCCAAGGGTTCTGGTCACAGTTGTAGTTAGTATCGTCGTTGTTCTGTTGTCGTGGAATTAATCTGTTAACAGGTTAACTCTCTTCTAATATACAATAATTTTTCATATTTATAAATAAGGCAAAAGCAGAGTTGTCCGTTTTAGCTGGGGCATAAAAAAAAGTGAAGCGATATAATCACTTCACTTTTTATCTATTGGAAATATTGTTTTTTAGCGGAGTACTCTTTTGTCGCTGCTGGCGCCCCAGAAGTTCATAACGTCCTCTTCGGTGCCGGTGAATGGTCCTGAAGAATTCACTTTTAATCCGGCCATTGCAGAGGCAAATTCTCCTGCTTCCTGGATACTGGCACCTCTGTTACGTTTGTAGAGATAACCTGCCATGTAGGTATCACCGCAACCGGTGGTATCTGCATAGTTACCAGGAATATATGGAGGAACGCTGTACAGGGTATTGTCTTTGTAAATAACGGAGCCCATGCTGCCCAGTGTAATAACGACTTCCTTCACGCCCCAGTCGGATACGATCTTTGCGCTTTGGGTGATGTCTTTTTCACCGGTCAGTACTTCCATTTCGTATTCATTGGCCTTTAAGATATCCACGTATTGCAGTGCTTCTTTTTTAGCGGGCCAGTCTACCGGTAATACCTCTTCGTTCTTCACGGTCCTGAGGTAACCCTGAGCGTCCAGGGAAACGATGCCTTTACCTGATAAAAGCTTGATAACATCTACCGGGATATCTTCGGCCAGTAACGGACCAAGATGATATATAGCGGCGTCGATATTAAGCAATTGATCTACGGTGAATGGGTCGGCCTGTTGGGAGACCCTTTGTGTGCGGATATCCAGGTTTTCTGAATACTTGTTTTCAAAGTATACAGTGTTTCTGCTGGGCACGACGTTCACGTTGATGCCTTTATTACGCAGGTCTGATACGAACTGCATTTCTTTGGCAGCAAGAGAGGTAACCAGTAGATAGTTCGCATCCAGGTTACGGATCGCATTAGAGAAATAGAAGGACGTGCCTCCGGCCATTTGTACAACCGTTCTGGTGGTAATGATCCTGTCTAATGTGATATGTCCTATACAACAAATATCAAACATGTATAATGCTTTTAAGTCTGTTTAATCCTTAATTTAAATCTGAGCTTGTTGTAGGTAGGTATGCAAATATATGTAATTATACCATTTGAATGATAAAAAATAATAATGGTTTGATAATGAAAGTATAGGGGGTTTCCTGGAGTAAAGTATCTTTTGCATTGTATATCAATATAATAGCATACAATATTAGCCTGGAAATTTGTTGGTTCTTGTCAATTAATTATATTGCCGCCAAATTGTTTGTTTCTCACCTCAAAACCATTACATATGGAGCTGATTCACTATGAAAAAGATATTGTCACAGGAGAATTGTTTGAAGACATCACACATTTAATAGAGCAAAGCAGGAGAAAAGTTGCATCAACCGTTAACCAGGAAATCACATTGTTATACTGGAATATTGGTAAATTAATTGATAATAAAATACTGGAAAGTGAAAGAGTCTCCTACGGAGAGCAAATTCGTGCGACACTGTCGCACAAATTAACAATGGCCTATGGTAAAGGGTTCACGATTTCTGCATTAAGCCGGATGGTCAATTTTTACAAGCTATTTAATGATGAAAAAAGTATTGTGATGCTGTCTCAAAAATTGAGCTGGAGTCATTTTCTTGAGCTTATAACAATAGAAGAACCTTTAAAAAGAGAATACTATATTGAGATTACTGGAATTAGATAAAGGTCAGATTCGTGTGGCCGAATATATGACACAATTACCACCAAAGGAATTGCTGGCAGAAAAACTTCATCATGCCATACAGACAGCAAAAAAAGAATAAAATAATGCGATAAAGGTATAAAAACCACCCCATATCGCATTATTTTATTTCACCATTCGAATATGTGCGACAGTGTCGCACATATTCAATTTATTATTTTTTCAGATGTGTAATTATATTGGTAGTATAGCTGATATCCTTTTTAATGTTACCATTAGCGTCTGTATTGTGATAACTGCATCCAAAGATAAATTCCATCATGCCACTACCCGGAGCGGCAGTACGCAACGTATCTGCTATCTTTAGTTCCTGACCTGCCGGTGTCTGCTGTCCCGCATTAATAGCACAGCCCTGCCCTACTCCTATCAACACATTCTTTGTATCTCCGATAGCAGCACCATAGGATTTAATCCAGGTGAGAACGTCTTTGGAAGTATTCCAGTAAGACATTGTCATCACATAATCTATGTATTTTTTGCTTCTTTTGATCTGGGCAATGTTATAGTTGTTGTAATCCACTACAGAGAGGATACGGCCGGTTTTTGAATCAGGGCCCAGGTATTTACCCAATGCAATAACACCGCTATCAATATTGGCACTATGTGTACCATTACCATATTCAAGATCGAGGTCCACACCATCCAGTTTCCAGTTGTCCAGGGAATCTTTCACCACTTTAGCCATGGCCGCAGCATCTGATCCGCTAAGGTTTACCAGGTTACCAGCAAAGGATGTACCCACTACACGGATGCCCCTCTTTTGCAGGTTATGTGCAAGTACCAGCACATCATTCCAGTTATTCTGACCAGATACTCCCCGGTGTTCAAACTCCCAGGTGCCGGCAGTCGTTTTGCCTATACCCAGCGTGAAGATATTGACAACATCCACGCTATCCGGAATAGCATCCAGCGGACCTACAGAGGACCTGTCATAGCAACAGCCACCCCAGTACTCTACAATAAGTGGTCTTTTAGTAAGGTATTTGATGGTGTCTACAGGGTTTGTAACAGTAGTATCGGGACCGTTAGTAACGGGTTCTGTATGCTCTCTCTTACAGGAGGTTGAAAAAATAAGTATTGCTAAACAGAACAGCAATAGGGTGGAATTGAATTTCATGTACCAGGGTCTTTTAATAGTTAATAAATAGACTTCTGGCAATATAGAACGCATTAACTATGACATTCGTATATTTTACTATAACTCAACTAACACCCCCTTTATCTTTTTTATCCTGCCAGCCCAGATGCGCCACAGGGAAAAGATCTGTATTCCCAGTAAACAGATAATGAAGGCCAGGGCATAATACTTGCCCGTAGTCCAGCGGATATTACCCATAAAGAATAACATGATCCCTGAAAACGCAATAGCACGGGAGGCTACCGCTATTACAGCATATCGTTTTAGTTTTTCCAGATAAACGGTCAACGATTGTTTAAGGTTATTACCAAACACAGGGTTATTCGTGATCATATATCCGGCTACGTTATGCAGCAATAATAATGAGACTGATACCACCAGGATAACATTTAGAAAAAACGACTTCTTATCCCCGTCAAAAAAGTTATAGTACACCAACAGAAAAGCAACATAACAAATCGTCTCTATCGTTAACTGACGCCGGATGTTTTTCAACACAGGCGGACGCACTATTTTTATATCTGTTTGTTCAGTACCGGCATTATTCCATGCAGATTTTAAAGAGTCCATAAAATTAAAGTTTAAGGATGTTTTTAATCTTTGTTTTGATCCTGTTCAGTTTTACACCTACATAATTCTCATCTATACCTATGATTGCAGCAATCTCCTGATAACTCATATCTTCCAGGTAAAGGGCAATTATAGCCTTATCGCTGTCATTTAACTGCTTCAGTGCAGCAAATAGCTGTTCCTGTTGTAAATCGCCTGCAGGAGGGTCTGCAACGCGTTCCGGCAGCGCTACCGGGTACGTAATATCAGGTGCCCGCTTACGGAAAGAGGCCAGAGCTGTATTAAGGGCAATACGGTACATCCAGGAAGAGAGCTTTGCACGGCCTTCAAAGGCAGGGAAAGCCTTCCATAGCTGGTATACGATCTCCTGGAACAGGTCTTCCCTGTCTTCCCGGGTATCCCGGTATAAGCGGCAGACTTTGTGAATCACTGCCTGATGCTGACGGATCATCTGTAAAAAATCTTCTTCCATATGCTACTATAAGTTGCCTAAAAAGTAAAAAACTTACAAATGACCTATCTTTGTGGCCCTTTTATAAATTTCCGCCGTACAAACCAATGATCAATGAATTTTTACACTCGTAAATGGGTAAAGCCAGAGGACCTGAACGCACATGGAACACTATTCGGGGGCAGTTTATTACGCTGGATAGACGAAGAGGCTGCTATCTACTCCATTATTCAACTGGGAACGAACAGATGCGTGACCAAATATATGTCTGAAATCAATTTCATCAACTCTGCCAAACAGGGTGATATCGTGGAACTGGGTATCAAAGCTATCAGCTTCGGCCGTACTTCCCTTACACTTGCCTGTGAAGTAAGGAATAAAATCACACAAAAAAGCATTCTTACCATAGATAAGATCGTATTTGTAAGTGTGGATGAACAAGGCGTTCCTTTTCCGCATGGCAGAACGGAAATTACTTATACAGATGAACGACTGCGTGAAGAGTAATTGCTATCTCATAAATTATTCTTACCTTTGCGTACATTATTACAATAGATAAACAAAATGCTTAACAACAACACATATCAATCAGCGTTCAACGCAAAAACTGCTATCAGAGCTGTTATTGCAAGCACCTGTATTGTCTTTATTAAGAACGGGGAGGCAAATCCATTCCCGGATATGAGAGGTTAAGTACTTTCTGAATATTCTTCAGAGGCCTCTTCATCCGAAGAGGCCTTTTTTATTTTGTCTCCCCCCATCTTCCCTTTTTTAACTCAATTACTTACACGGTATAACCGGTAATGTTATGCGCTACGCATATTGCATCACCGGACTGGAAACCCATTTTTATTTTTTTAATAATACAACAATGAAACGCTCAGAAAATTTCAGGAATATAGGAATCATGGCTCATGTGGATGCTGGTAAAACAACCGTTACAGAACGCATTCTTTATTATACAGGGCTTACACATAAATTAGGTAGTGTGGACGAAGGTAATACCGTAATGGATAGCGATCCGCAGGAAGAAAAAAGAGGCATCACCATCTCTTCTGCCGCTATTACTACGTATTGGAAAGATCATCAGATCAATATTATTGATACACCAGGTCACATCGACTTCACCGCTGAAGTAGAACGTTCTCTCCGTGTACTGGATGGCGTTATCGCCGTGTTCTGTGCTAAATCCGGCGTGCAACCGCAATCCGAAACAGTATGGAACCAGGCAAACCATTACAACATCCCACGCATTGTGCTGATCAATAAAATGGATAGACAAGGTGCCGATTTCCTGCGCGTTGTACAGGAAATAAGAGACGTGTTACATGCGAATGTAATGCCGGTGCAATTGCCCATAGGTGCAGAAGATTCCTTCACAGGAGTCATTGACCTCATCACAATGAAAGCATTGGTATGGACTACACAGGACGGTAAGAATTATGAAGTGCAGGAAATACCCGCCAACATGCTGGAAGAAGCACTGAAAGCACGTAATAACCTGCTGGAAGAATTGTCTTTGTATGATGAAGTAATTTTTGATAAATACACAGCAGATCCAGCGGCCATCACTGAAGAAGAAATATTATCCGCTTTACGCAGCACTACTTTAAATATGCAGGTAATACCTGTATTAAGTGGTGCAGCCTACAGGAATAAAGGCATACAACCCCTGCTGGATGCAGTGGTGCAATACCTTCCTTCCCCGGCAGATATCCTTTCCGTACATGGTACATCAATAGATACCGGTGAAGCAATTGAGATTACTACCAATATAGAAAATACATTTTCCGGTTTAGCCTTTAAGATCATCTCTGATGAATATACAGGCAAACTGACACTGGTAAGGGTATATTCCGGCGTATTACGCGGAGGTGATACTTTATGGAACAGCCGTACAGGTAAGAAAGTACGTATCAGCCGTCTGATGAGAATTATGTCTGATAAATACGAAACCGTAGACCAGATAAATGCTGGTGATATCGGTGCTATCGTTGGACTCAAAGATGTTCGTACCGGAGATACCCTCTCCCATCCTGATCACCCGGTATTACTGGAAAAGATCAGTTTCCCCGAACCGATGATCGGGTACGCTATTGAAGCGAAATCCGCAAAGGAAGTGGCAAAACTGGGAGAAGCATTAGCGAAACTGCAGGAAGAAGATCCGACCTTAACAGTGGAAGTAGATGCAGTATCCGGCCAAACCATCCTGAAAGGAATGGGCGAATTACACCTGGAAGTAGTGATGGAAAAACTATCTGCAGATTACAACGTAGAAATCAATAAAGGGGAACCGCAGATCGCCTATAAAGAGGTATTTACATTACCCGTTATCCATCGCGAAGTGTATAAAAAACAGAACGGTGGTTCCGGTAGTTTTGCGGAGATACAGTTTGAACTGGCTCCCCGTGAAGATGAACTGCCAGGTCTTGAATTCATCAATGAAGTGAAAAGCGGAGCAATCCCCCGCGAATTCATCCCTTCTGTAAAGAAAGGATTTGAAGAGGCGATGAAGACAGGCGCACTGGCCGGTTACCCGGTAAACTCCATGCGGATACGCTTACTGGATGGAAGCATCCATGTAACGGATTCACACGCACTGGACTTCGAACATGCAGCTTTGATGGGATTCCGGGATGCAGCGAAAAAAGCAGCGTCCCGTTTGCTGGAACCATTCATGTCTGTAGAAGTAACCATGCCGGAAGAACATACCGGTGTAGTAACAGGCGATCTTAACAGAAGACGTGGTATCATCCGCGGCATGGAAATGAAAGCGAACCAGCAGTATGTAAAAGCAGAAGTGCCGTTGTCCGAGTTATTTGGATATGTAAATGTGTTGCGTTCACTTTCCTCAGGAAGAGCAGCAGCATCCTTAACATTCCAGGATTATCAGTTAGTACCTAACGGTATTGCTGAAAAAGTGATAGCTAAATAAAGAAAGGGTTGGCCAACTGGCCAACCCTTTTTCGTTGTTATATAGAAAGTGTCTTCTCTATTTGAACAGGTTCACTGTTACTCCTACTTCAAACGTACCATCTACATAAGTCTTCACACCACCTGTCTGGGAAGTATACATAGCCTGTACACCCACCGTTTTCATGATGTTCACCCCTATACCGGCAGTCACACTTTTAGAAGTATGATACATCGCCATTACATTGGCAACATTGTTCAGTAAAGATACATTCACACCAGCATCCAGGATATTGTCATATCCCCTTATTCCGCGATAGCAGAGTTTAGGTTCTACAGAGGTAATCGTCTCATCTACTGCAAACCTGTAAGATGCAGCAGTGAAGAAGATACCACCTCCGTCAACTCCTTTGTTATCACCGGTAACAATACTCCTTACGTTTGGCAGTGAAGCCTGCAGGGTCAGTTTGGTATCCGTATATGCCATACCATACTCCGCTTCAAAGTAGTCGTCGCGGCGGTTGAATGCACTTACAGAAGGGTCCGTAACATCCCCGTCTACGTTTTTGTAATCGATGCGCTGTACATTGAATGCTGCTGTTAAACCAAAGTGTAACTGATGATCACCATCGCTCAGTGGCAGGTGATAGGCGTAAGTAAGCCCAATGCGGGTCCTGTTGATAAGGCCGGCCACATCGTTGAAGATGTTCAGCCCTGCTCCCACCCTGTTCCCCACCGCACCATCTGCGGTGAAGAACTTAGTTACAGGCGCACCATCAATACCACTCCACTGTTTGCGGTAAGCCGCGTTCAGGTGGAGGCCCTTTTCAAGACCGGCCATAGCCGGGTTACTCAGGTACTGGTTTTGAAAGTACTGGGTACCGGATGGCTCAAGTAATGCCTGGGCATTACTGAGTGATTGCGCACCGGCTTTGCTACCTGCTGCCAGAATAAGGCAGCTAACGAATAAGGAACGTATATTCATAAAATAAGTTAATTCCGGTCTCTGATGATAGTGATATAACCTTTCGCAGTCTTACCACCTTCAATCGTTAAAATATAATAGTAAGTACCTTCTGGAAGTGCTGAACCATTCATAGTACCATCCCATTCATTGTTGTAGTTTCTACGTGTGTATACCAGTCGGCCGGTACGATCGAAGATCCTCACTTCATTGTTTGGATAGCTATCTATGTTTTTGATTACCCACTTGTCATTCTTACCGTCA
Source organism: Chitinophaga sp. YR573 (assembly GCF_900110995.1). Taxonomy (GTDB): domain Bacteria; phylum Bacteroidota; class Bacteroidia; order Chitinophagales; family Chitinophagaceae; genus Chitinophaga. The sequence continues at coordinate 547,324 of NZ_FOJF01000002.1, read as the reverse complement.
CCATTTGGCGTCAGGATATTGATCGCATCTACCTTGAAGTCTTCCACCACTTTCACACTGATTGTTGCGCTGTCGCTACAACCTTCTGCATCTGTCACTGTTACGCTGTAAGTGGTGTTCTCCATTGGTCTTGCTTCCAGGATATCAGTCAGCTGACCGCTGATATTACCGTCTGCATTATTCCAGCTGTAAGAAGTACCACCGGTTGCGGTGAGGTGGACAATATCTCCTTTGGAGATCGCATTTCCTTTATCGCTGCTGATGCTGATAAGCGGTAAGCTATTGGCTGTGATAGTAAATGTGCGGCGTGATGTATCAACACCTCCGTTGGCAGTACCACCATTATCTTTAATTGTTACGGTCACTGTTGTGATACCAGATGTACCTGCTTTCAGCTGGTAGGTAATTAAACCTGCCGCGCTAACTGACAATACATCAAAGTTTGGTTTATCCGCACTTACAGAGAAGCCATATGTCTGATCAGTTTCCACCGCAGAAGCGCCGGTTAACTGTATCGTATGAGAATCTGTGTTTGTACACATTACCACGCTGCTGACAGGATCCAGTAAAGGTGCCTGGTTCACCAGTTTCACATTCACTGTTACAGTTTCTGCAATGCTGGTATTTAATCCATCGCTTACCGTGATAGTGAGCGTAACAGTGCTATTCGCCTTACTGTTAAGAAGTGCCACATTCTGAACATGGATGCTACCAGTGTTATCAATGGAGAACGCTCCACCGGAATCATCGCTGGCGATCGTCCAGTTCTGTAAAGTACCCCTTGCTTCCACAGCCGTTACTGTTCCAACCAGTGTACCAACCGGGCTTCTTTCAGCAATATTGAAAGTTAGGCCGGTCGCAATAACCGGAGCAGTCGCATCATACACAATAGCTAAAAGGTTATTTCCTGAATTACCATTACCAACAACGTTCACCGCTGAACCAGCTGGTACGTTAACATTTACAACACCATCAGCAAAAGGAGTTATTAACGCCGTATAAACAATATTATCTGTTGTTTGCAGATTGCTGACTGTTGCATTAGATGCTGTAATATCACTGCTGGTCAAACCTGTCACCGCCTCAGTAAATGATAATTGTACGGTGAATGGTGTATTTACAATAACACCAGCCGTGGTAGAGATATATACCAGAGGAGTGGCCGTATTCACAAACACACCAGCAGTACTGGCTATATTGTTCAGCGTCACTACAGCATTGTTAGTTGCAACATCCTTTATACTACCTCCATTTCTTACCAGACTAACCACTGTAATACCATCCATATCCATATCGCCTGGCTGTACTGTGTAACTGAAGACTAATGCACTGGTACCACTACCACTTACATATGCAGCGTTTACGCCACCAGTAGTCAACGCTACATTGATATAAGGAACTCCCGTTGCCGTATTTACTATCACATTTTCACTGTAGTTAACCACAAAGTTAAGTGTAGTGCCATCCTTATAATATCCGTTCGCCGGTACAGCTACTGAAGTTACAACAGGCGCTGTAGCATCATACATTACACTTAAGCTATTAGATGCAGTATTATCATTGTTACCTATGTTCACAGCCACCGTAGCAGGAACATTAACACTCACCGCACCATCTGTTACTGGTGTTACCAGTACGGTATAGGTGATATTATCTGTGGTTTGCAGGTTACTCAATGTGGCATTCGATACAACGATATCCCCGATTGCAAATCCTGTTACGGCTTCGCTAAATGTGATCGTTGCAGTAAATGGTGTGTTCACAATTGCAGCAGCTGCAGTAGACAGTACCACCGAAGGATGTGATGTATTTACAAACACCCCTGCTGTACTACCTGTATTATTCAGTGTTAATACAGCATCATTGGTAGCCGCATCTTTTATAGTACTACCATTTAATACCAGGCTGCCCACTGTGATACCATCCATATCCATATCCCCATTCTGCACGGTATACAGGAAGTTTAATGCCTGCAATCCTGAGGTACCCAGGAATGATGCCTGTACAACAGTAGAACCAATCGTTACATTAATATAAGGATTACCACCTGTTGTATTCAGTACTATATTCTCACTGAACTGAACTGTGAAGGCAAGATTACTTCCGGCCTTATAATAATAATTCGCTGGTACTGTAACTACAGTAACAACAGGCGCTGTTATATCATAGGTAACACTTAACGTATTTGAAACCGTATTACCGTTATTACCAATATTTACAGCAGCATTTGCAGGAACGTTCACTGTCACTATACCTTCCGCTGTTGGTGTTACCAATACGGTATAAGTAATGTTATCTGAAGTTTGCAGGTTGCTTAATGTAGCATTGGATGTTACAATATCTCCTATGGCGAAACCTGTCACAGCTTCATTAAAGGTGATCGTTGCCGTAAATGGTGCATTTACTTTTGCAGCAGCTGTGGTAGATACTACTACTGTCGGTTGCGCTGTATTTACGAATACTCCCGTTGTACTACCTGTATTATTCAGTGTTAACACCGCATTATTGGTAGCCGCATCTTTTATAGTACCACCATTCAGTACCAGGCTGCCCACTGTGATACCATCCATATCCATATCTCCATTCTGCACGGTATAACTGAAGGTCAATGCTGCTGATCCCGATGTACCGGTACATGCTGCCTGTACAACTGAAGAACCAATGGTCACATTGATATAAGGTGTACCACCTGTTGTATTCAGGATAATGTTTCCATCAAAATTAACAGTGAAGCCAAGCGTAGTTCCAGCTTTATAATATCCGTTTGCAGGTACAGCCACAGATGTAACAACAGGCGCTGTTCCATCATAGGTGAAACTGATTGTATTGGACGCTGTATTATCATTACCAGCAACGTCCTGAGCCACAGCAGCAGGAACGCTGATATCTACTGCACCATCCGCAACAGGTGTTACCAGTACCGTATAAGTAATATTGTCAGAAGTCTGCAGATTGCTTACCGTCGCATTCGTTGTTACGAAATCTCCGGTTGTCAAACCTGTTACAGCTTCACTAAACGTGATGGTTGCTGTAATTGCCTGGTTCACTAATGCCGGTGCAGCAGTTGATACTACTACAGCAGGCTTTATTCCATCTACAAATACACCTGTCAGGCTACCTACATTCTGCAATGTTACATCTGCATCGTTGGTAGCTGCATCTCTTATTGTACCTCCATTGGTTTGCAGATTAGTTCCCAGACTTGGTCCGTCCATATCAAGGTCGCCAGACTGCACCGTATAACTGAAGGTTAATGCACTTGTACCACTACCGCTTACATAACTGGCATGTACAGTACCGGTAGCGAGTACCACATTTAAATAAGGAGTACCACCCGTTACATCCACTATAACATTCTCCGAGTAATTAACGGTGAAGTTCAGTGCAGCCCCCAGTTTATAATATCCATTTGCAGGTACGCCAACTGTTGTAATAGTCGGTGCCGTTGCATCATACATTACAAGTATGGTGTTGGATGCAGCATTACCATTGTTAGCGATATTCACCGCAACATTAGCCCCAACAGCTACACTTACATTCCCATTTGCAGTTGGTGTAACCAGTACTGTATATGTAATGTTGTCTGCTGTTTGCAGGTTGCTGAGTGTAGCGTTAGTCTTAGTAATATCTCCGATAGTAAATCCTGTTACAGCTTCACTGAAAGTGATAGTAGCAGTATATGGTGCGTTTACTATTGCAGGAGCAGTGGTTGACACTACTACTGAAGGATGTGCTGTATTCACAAACACGCCGGAAGTATTGCCTACATTATTCAATGTAAGTGTCAGATCATTTCCGGCTCCATCTTTTATGGTGTGACCGTTTAAGTTCAGGCTATTTACTGCAATACCATCCATATCCTGATCACCATCCACTACGGTATACCTGAATGTCAGCGAAGTCGTTGTTCCACTTATATATGTTGCCTGTACAACACTGCTGCCAATAGTAATATTAAGATATGGAGTACTACCGGCAAAACTCATAGCAATAGGTTCTGAGAATGTAACGGTGAAGTTCATATTGTTACCTGTTACGTAATAACCATTCGCAGGTACGCTTACAGAGGTGACAGCAGGTGGTGTTATATCGTACAATACATTTAACTGTGCAGCATACGTGTTACCATTATTACCAATATTCACTGCAACATCTGCAGCTACATTCAGTGTAACGGAACCTTCTGCTGTTGGTGTTACCAGTACGGTATAAGTAATATTATCTGAAGTTTGCAGATTGCTCAGGGTTCCATTACCAGCAGTAATATCTCCGATAGCAAATCCTGTTACAGCTTCGCTAAAGGTGATAGTGGCAGTAAATGGTGCATTTACAACACTGAGAGTGCTAGACAATACCACGGAAGGATGCGTAGTATTCACAAACACATTTGCAGTGCTGGCGATATTATTCAAGGTAAGTGTAGCATTATTACCCGCAGCATCTTTTATGGTACTGCCATTCAATACCAGGCTACCTACTGCAATACCGTCCATATCCTGATCTCCATCCACTACAGTATAGGCAAAATTCAACGCATTTGCGGTTGTACTAATAAGTGTTGCGTGTACAACGCTGCTGCCGATTGTTACATTAAGATATGGGTTGCCACCTGTAGTATTTACAGCAACAGCTCCATCGAATGTAACGGTGAAGCCCAGATTATCACCTGCTTTGTAATAACCATCCGCTGGTGCACTAACTGAACTCACTACCGGTTTGGTAATATCATAAGTAAAGCTCAGCGTATTTGTGGATGCCTGATTTGGATTACCAGCCACATTCAGAGCTACAGAAGCAGGTACACTCAAACTTACCGGACCATCAGTAACAGGCGTTGCTGTTATACTGTAAGTGATATTATCTGAAGTAGTAAATGCTGTAATTGTTGCATTGGTTGCCTGAATATCTCCACTTGTAAATCCTGTTACTGCTTCACTAAAGGTGATAGTAGCAGTAATAGCATGATTTAATAAAGGAAGTTCTGAAGAGGCCAATGTAACTGTTGGTCTGGTCGTATTTACGAACACACCTGAAAGACTACCTGGATTTTGTAATGTAACATCGGCTGTATTACCAGCCGCATCATTAATTGTAGCACCGTTTGTCTGTAAGTTAGCACCCAGGGAAGGACCGTCCATATCCGCATCTCCATCTACCACAACATAAGTGAAAGTCAATGCACTGGTACCGGAGCCGCTCACATAACTAGCCTGTACAGTACCGGAATTAAGTATGACATTCAGATAAGGTGTTCCACCTGTTACATCTAACACTACATTCTCCGAGTAATTAACAACGAAGTTCATTGATGAACCGATCACATAATATCCGTTAGCAGGTACCCCTACTGATGCAACTGTTGGTGCAGTCTGATCTACTGTCCAGTTGTAAGCAACTGGCGTTGAAAAATTACCAGCAGGATCTTTTGCCCTTACTAACACCGAATGTGCGCCATCTGTAAGACCGCTATAAGTAGCCGGAGACGAAATAGGATTAAATGGTCCAGCATCAATACTACCCTGGAATGTACTGCCAGCTTCATTGGAAGAGAAAGTGAAAGTTGCACTTGTACTATTTGTAAGACTAGCAGGACCAGTTAATATTGTTGTTACCGGAACCGTCTGATCCAGTGTAATTGTAGAATTGTAACCTTGTATATTACCTGCATTATCACCATACTGCACATATACCGTTTTCAATCCGTCACCTGCAGAAAGCGCCCAGGACTTGCTGGTTGCATATGCTTGATAAGAACTCCATGCACTACCATCATTAGAGAAACGCATCTGTATGCCACTCGCATCCGTAGCCGCAAGCGTTAATGTTACAGTAGCATTGTTGGTAAGCGTTGCACCACTATTGATGACTATTGAACCAACTGGTGGTGTTTTATCTATTGTATATGCCGGACCACTGGTATAAGGAACATTGGTAGTAGTAGGAACAACTCCCGTTCCTGTTACATTCAGCCGTATTGTACCATCACCGGTGCCAGTATTGACACTCACTACATAGGTAGTTCCGCTGCCGGATACACCGGATACAGCCGCACCTGTAACGCTACCACTAGTGGTCAAACCGAATGATGACGGGGTAACACCTGTAACAGACTTATTGAAAATTACCGCGTAAGTAACAATGGTGGCAGCTGTTGGTGTTGAATTTAAGCGCGTAACAGCGCTAACCAAAGAAGTAGGCGGATCAAGGCGTACGATTCTTCCGCTACCTGATGCAGCGCCATCATTCGCAAATATCTGTCCGCTACTATTCACTGCCAGTCCCCATGGGTAAGTAGGTGCGGCGCTTGCAAGTCCGGCATAAATCGATGTTCCTGTTGCGCCAACCGTCACAGGATATGTATACTTTACCACCTGCGCAGTGGTGGCATCTATACCTTCACTGGTATATAAATTATCATTGTCATCAATAGTCAGTGCAGTATATGATTTGTTTGTTCCCAGCGTAGTAAGACTATAAGACGGATAACTCAGTTTATATAAACTGCCGCCATTCGTTTCCAGGAAACCCAGGAAGAAAATATCATTATGGGAATCAACAGACAAACCCCAGGGATAAGTGAGGGTGGGACCAGGATAAGTAATTCCGTTATAAACAAGAGAACCGGTACTGCCTTCAGCACCTGCCGGGTATTTCCACACCTGATAATTGCTAACCCCATCATATTCCAGTGATAGTAAGTTATCAGAATTATCTATTGCCAGGGATGAATAATAGTTACCTGTATGGATAACTGCACTCGTACCAGTAGCAGCCCTCCATTTAATAATTTCCCAGCCATCATCCTGATTAGCATTTGTTACGAATACATCTCCGCTGCTGTTCACAGCAAGTCCCCAGGAAAAAATAAGGCTTCCTGAGCCTGCATTCAAACCAGTAATAAGCACTGTAGCAACAGCCGGATCACCGCCAGTAAACTTAACTACTTCGTAATTGACGCCACTGGTCAGCCGCACCACGTATATATTATTCGACTGGTCTTTAGCCATGGCAGGATACTCACCACCACCAGTAGCTATCGTAGTCGCCGTATACTGAGCGAAGCCCTGATAGCCAGTGAACAAAAAGCATAATATCAGCAATAGCTTGCTGATAAATTTTGTAAAAGTGTTCTTCATATGAACATATTAATTAAATACAGAGAAAGGGGTTTTGCCATCCTGACACGGATTCATTATGGATCAATTCAAATTCTTTCGCATCATAGCGCATTCCTTTTCCCTGATCAACAATAATTTTATTTATTTTATTTCCTGAGGTAGTTATTTTTATAATGTTAGATACCGGTAAAGCAAATCCTGAGGAAGGATAAAAATTCTTCTCTCCCCTGGGACCATTGATGACACCAGTTCTTAGTAACTGCTTAACGGTATCCCAATCTCTTTTTTGGGCGTGGGGCAACAACTCTCTCCACATCAGTCCTGCTTCATATCCCATTAAAGCATACATATTAGCTGGCTGATGTGCAATACTTTCAAACTTCTTCACAAATGCCTGATTGGCTTTATTTTCATCTTCACGCATCCACATCATGGATGTATATATTTGCAGGTCTGCATGTTTTATATCATCCAGTATATCATCATATGCCATTGTTTCATTTATCAGCAAGGGGATCTTTTTATGGAAACCACTCTGTATCCATTTTTCCAGGAACCTGGTTCCCATGTTGCCGGCAAATATAGCATGTACGTATGGCGGGGCATCTTTTGATAGTTGATCAAAAATAGCATCTAGCTCCATACGGTCCGGTTCATTATGATCAAACGGTAATACATTAAAACTGATCTGCGTGCCGCCTGCTGCCGCTACTCCCTGTTGAAACGCACCAGTCAGATGATAACCTGCCTCATATACAGGCATTATCATCCGCCCGCCATTCCCCAGGTTACTTTGTGCCCAATGACCCAATGCATACTGTGATTGCCATAGCTGGTGCGATGCATAGAATACATCAGGGCTCAGGTAAGGAAAATGTGGAACATATTCCCCCATATCAAAGAAGAAAGCAGGCTTCTTATCGTTTTCAATTAACGGGATCAATCCGGGTGCAGCTTTGTAACTGACTAAACCAGACAGTATATCCACCCTGTTAAAAAAAAGCAGTTTACGGGCAGCAGCAACAGATGCTTCCACCCCTCCCATTTGAGTATACTCAAACATAAACTGTACAGACCTTTGTCGTACAGGATCAAGCCCCATACCCAATAACCAACCTGTAACCAGGTGGCTGGAGTAATGCGGATAAATACCAGAATAAGGAGTGAGGAACCCAATAGTGAGGGGTGGCTTCATACTATACTACTAATTAATTACGGCTAGGGAAAATACCTTCTAAAGCAATAATATAACTGATTGCCAGATAAGGGTCCTGAGTAGCTACAGCTGCGCCACTACCGGTAGCACCAATAGTTACACTACCAGTTACAGTGCCTGCGGCCAGTGTTGTACTATCATTTTTCACAGCATAACCTTTGATTTGAGTAGCACTTGGACCACCCCCAATTGTAGGTAATACAGCAGGTACAAGCGTAGGACCCGGAGTATTAGTAGTAGCTGCTGCAGTTGATGCTGATGGCGTTACAATCAGGGTACTTACATCCGTGGTATGCGTATGTGCAGGCAGATTGTTGATTGTCAGTATCACTGACTCAGCACCACCTGTTTGCCCTAAAGTATAATTTGGACGACCAACACCCTGCCCTTGTCCGATAAGTGTACGACCTCTCAGATCAGGTAAGCCATAGGTAGTCATACCATCGCCGCCATAAGTAGTTCCCAGTAAAGAGAATAATGCGGCATTCTGTGAAATTGACAATAGCTGGCCATAACAAAATGCCCAGCCCCTGGGGTTGAAATTACCGCCGAATGCGCAGATTAGCGCCAGAAATGCATCCATGTTTCAAGAGAAAATTTAAGTGATATAATAATAGTTAACGGTTATCCTTTATTGAAATCAGGAAAATCAATGCTTGTGCCTCCACGCTTTGCAGATAACACTGCCAATGGCCCGATAATGCTATTGGTAGCTGCTGCATACACACTATGCGAAGACTCTTTCACTCCGGTAATAAAATCCTGCAACGCAAGCGCTACATTATCATTTTCCGGGCTGCGTTTGAAACGTTCATTCCGCATAGCAATCGTATATTCCTGCAGGTAAGGCTTATCAGCTTCCCATACGTGGTTGACAGCATCTTTCTTATAAATGGATTTAGCTACATCCATCCAGCTGCCTTTACTTCCTTTAACGTGAAAACCGGTAGACAGATCTCCTGCACCTGATTGCAGTTGCACTGTTTGTCCTTCTGCAGTTGTCAGCGTAATAGTCTCCAACATACCACTGGTAAAGGACAAGCCAGTTTTGGGATGTGGTCTTTTAACCACATACTGCTGTCTCTCCTTCGTAGTACGCAACGATACAAATGCATTCCCTGTAATCCGCGCTACTGCTGTTGCAGGATACACAGGATAAGGTGTACGTTCACCATTCAACTGATGATGATTTGCACCGGCACGTACTGCTTCCACTGTACCAAAAACACCTTCCTTCACCATATTAGCCGCAACGATCAGATCACTGCGATAGTTATGTTCATCCAATGTAAAATACTGACAGCCCGTTTGCTCACTTGTGCGTACAATGTCCCAATGTTCCGCAAGGGTTGTCCCCATTATCGTTCCGCAGGCTACGTGTTTACCGGCGAGCATCGCTGCCCTGGCTATTTCGTAGTGCTGATGCCATGGAGCCGCTATCAATACTGCATCAATATCTTTGCGTTCCAGCAATGTTTTATAGCCATCGGTATATACATCCGGGCGACTATAACCTGCTTTGTTAAAGAGCTCCAGTCCTGTTCGTACAGCTACCGGATCAATGTCGCAAATAGCCCTTACATCAAGATCTCTATGCTGTAAGGCATGAGAAAGATACTGTTGTCCCCATGGACCAATACCGATAAAAGCTACACGTAATCGGGACCCTGTCCCCGCATTCAGATAAGAAGGCAAAAAGGTAAGCACAGGGGCAAGCATAGCAGCATTCTTTAAGAAATGCCGTCTGTTTGAAATTCGCATACAGAGTAAATCCTATTAGGTATAAGAAATAAAACGTAGGCACCAACAAATAGACAAAACAATGTAATCGAGGTTCTTTAATAAATTGTCCGGGTAAAATTTCCAATGTAGAGGCAAAGATATATTTTCTTTTCATCAAAAAGCAATCATTTTAGATATGTAGTAATAATACTACGTACCTATTAACAAACAACAGCTCGTTATGAGTCCTTTCTTGTTAAGAAAATATCAATACACTTAAAAAGACCCCTGATAACCTTTTAAAAGGGTTACACTGATTTATTATAAATCAGATTTAATCATGTTTGCTCTTTAGTCGCAATACATTTACAGAATATGGGGCCAGTTGCAGGTTAAATGAACCGGAATTAACCGGTACCTGATGTTGCACAGGTATATATGCTTCAGGTTTTTCAAAGGAGTTCTCCGAAATTTCACTGTCTGAGGCAAGTGTTATCAACTCCGCGGTCTTATCGATTGTCACTGCACTATCCAGTTTTATAGTTGTGTTAGAGGAAGTTGCATTCGCATTCACCACTTTTATAATAATGTCTCCGGTACTCTTCTCTTTCCCTGCAATAGCGAAAACTTTAGCAGGCTCCCGGTAACTCATTAAAAGTTCATTATCAAGGTAACAATCTACCTGATCCACCTTAACCTCTAAACGTATATCATACCAACGGTCTTTTTCTATAGGATGTTTTAGACGGCGCTGATCACTAAGGTCAGATACATCATAGCCTCCTGTCACTCTTTCAAATACGCAATTCTGGTTCACATAAGAGCCGATATGCGCTCTTAAGCAGGTGTTATTGTCCTTTACAGCAAAAGGGATAATAAAGGCGTTAAAACCATCCTTTTTGCGTGCTTTTAATGTAAGCGTATAGGTATCAAATGATTTCCCCTTTAAAACAGCCATTAGTTGTGCCCCTTCTGCCGTTTGTGATAAAGCACTGTCGTGTACAGACCACGTCCCTCTTAATAACTGCCAGTCCTGAACGCTCTGTATAAAGTCACTTTTGTATAATAACTGATCCCCCTGCCTTACTTCTATATCTTTATATTCACTTTGTGTATCCCAGGTGCTTAATCCTATACCGCCGCTGAAAGCTGGTGCTGTTGAAGGTGCAGTCGTCACCGTAGTCGCCAGGTTTACATCAGGTCTGTTGTCATTAAACATTTTGATAGCATAATAAGAGATCCTCGCAAAACTATGCGCTGCATCAAAATTAATCAGGTTCACCGGCCAGTCTATATCATGTACATTTACCAGCAACGGCGCATAACTGGACATCTTCACCAGATCGGAATTTCTTTCCATCGCCATCATATACACCGCATCACTTAATGTAGCTGCCATATTACCCGTGCCTACACCGGCATTCGTTGCATACTCTCCCACATACATCTTCCAGTTACCTCTTTTATACTTATCAAAATGGTTATCATGATTAAACGACCAGTAAACTCCCTTATATGCATGTTCATCTGCCAGGTCTATATGATGCATACTATCCATCGTATTCCGGTTCACATCCCCTATTCCCATACTGGCTATAATCTCTATTGACGGATATCTTTTTTTAATCGCATCATAAAAACGATTATAACGCACTGCATACTCCGGCCCATGTTGTTCATTCCCCACTTCTACATACTTTAATGGGAAAGGTTTCACATGCCCGTTAGCTGCCCTTATCTTCCCCCATTTAGAGGTAGCAGGACCTACCGCATATTCTATCGCATCCAGCGCACTCTGAATCACACTATCTATATCATTCGTGAAAGTTCCACTTCTGTAATCACAGGAAATCCCTACATTAAATACATACAAGGCCGCTGCATGAATATCCTCACAGTATTGCAGGTATTCATGGTAACCAAATCCATCGCCCGACCAATACCCCCACAGACTATACGTACCAGGCCGTTTCTCAACAGGTCCCAGTGTACGTTTCCAGTCAGGTGCACTTTCAATATTGATCCCCTCAACATAACAACCACCTGGCCAGCGTATAAACGCAGGTTTTAAATCTGCAATGTAATTCGCAAGATCTAACCTTAAACCATGCTGCTTAAATGTCTGTTGCGGAAACAGGGAAACAAAGTCGAGATAAGCAACACCTGTATTACCAAAAGACAATACAAAATGTGCTGCAGGATCTGATTTAACAGCAGATAACGTAGCCGTATATTTTGCCCATCCTTTTTTATTGATATCAGTAAAAGTATAACTGGCAAGAATATCTCCGTTAGATGATTGTAATGAAGCTGTAACCGGACCTTTATAATTCCTTGCATAAAATTGCAGTTCATACTTACTCCCCGCTACCGTATTAATCCCCCAGAAACCTTCATTCATCAGGCTTGCATTTTTTGCTTTAATGTTTACTTCCAGAGAATGATGATTCAATGGTTTTTTATCTGTTAAAGCCAGTTGTATCCCATCCGTAGCAGACCAGGAAGGCCACTCACTTTTAACAGGCCATTCCATTTTCCAGTCGCTGATCTGATGACTGGAAAAATGAGGTGTTCTTTTAGGTACAATGAACCCATCTTCCAACGTAGTTCCCTGTGGCAGATTACTTTCCTCAAAACCACGGTTTTGTATCAGCTCTGCGTATAATCCCCCTTCACCGGCATGACTGATCTCTTCAAAAAATATTCCATGTAAGGTGGGAGAGATTCCCGCACCTTGTTGTTGTGTATTTATATTAATCACTGTTTGTGCATTCGCAGCGCTGCAATAAACAATACCCGCTATCAACAGTTTTTTCATTTTATCAGCTTTATCAGCATCACGCCATGTGGTGCTATTGATTTAGTAAAAGTGGATTGTAATTGACCGAGATCTTTCTGTCTCCATACATCATGGATAACATGATAATGATCCAGCCCCAGCGTTTTCCAGTTCACCGTTATAGTACGCTTAGTAGTATCCATATTAAAAATGCCAACGGCTTTCGCTCCATCTGCCAGGTCTTTCACCCATACATCAGCAGATACCCTTTTTGCCTGACTACCCAGTTCATCCTGATCTATCGCCAGCACTTCATCATTCGTCAACAGATTTAATGTAAAGTCGTCCAGCTTATCCAGATCACATCCTATCAGTAAAGGAGCAGATAACAAACACCATAAACTCACATGTGTATACTGTTCATCAGGCGTTAAACGCGAAGCATGTAAATTCTCTCCCCATCCTACTTTCCCCACAATCATCATATCAGGATCATTCCAATGACCAGGGCCGGCGTATGCCTGCAATTTATCCTGACTAAATCCTATCCTCTCCATACTCTCCCAGGTATCTTCTATATCTTCTGTAGTCCGCCAGGATTGTCCATCCACTTCACGTCCCCATTTCCACACATCCTTCAATCCATACTGACAAATACTATAAATAATATCCCTGTTTTGTTTACGCAATGCATGCTGCATAATCCGGAAAGGTTTAATATACCCTTCCAGAGAAGTATCCGTTATAGATTCATAACTGCACCAGTCGTATTTAAGATAATCTACTCCCCATCCCGCATAAGTACGTGCATCACTTTCCTCCTGCCGGTAAGAACCCAGGAACCCGCCACAGGTCAATGGTCCGGGAGAAGAATAAATACCAAACTTCAGTCCACGCTGATGTAACCAGCTACCTAATGCCGGCATATCCGGAAACTTACTATTCGTAACAATACTGCTATCCGCAGCCCGGGCAGGCGCTTCCCATCCATCATCCACATTGATATAACTCCAGCCATGATCAGCCAACCCTTTATCCAGCATTGCCTTTGCAGAACTTTGTACCTTTTCTGCACTAACATTCACGCCCCAGCAATTCCAGCTGTTCCATCCCATCACAGGCGTAAAAGACAACGTATCTCCTGCTTTAATAGTAAAGTTCTGAGCAGCGCTCCCTTTTACATTACTAACGTGTATGACTGTCTGATAACTACCTTTCTTATCCAATATCCCGGTAATAATACCCGTCTGAGTATCTAACGCTAATCCGGAAGGAAGATGATCTATATGATAAGTTAATGGTTTAATACCTGTGGCTGCTATCTTAAATAAAAACGGAGAGCCCGGCCTTACACCATATACTTTTGCAGAATTGATACGGGGAGCCGGAGACACAGGTGGTGTAAGAATATAAGGAAATGTTTGCTGATGATATACCTGCAAACCACTCCCCTTTTCTGTAAAACGATAATAGTAAGAAATACCTTCCTTATCAGGTACATTCAATACAAATGATAACTGCCCGTACGCAGGTAATTGCACCGCGATAGTATGATCTTTATAGGCAAGTGTACCGGAGACAGGTGTATTAAAGCGGTTATGTATATGCAAAGGCTGCGTAGCCATTCCATTCTTCCCATACTTAATTTCTTCCACCGGCATAGTGATATCCAGTCCGTCTGTTCGTTCCAGCATATCAATATAAGGGTCTCCCATAAAAATACCACCACTGCCACCACCATCATAATCACGGATGGCAATCACGTTATCCTCATCCCAGTGAATAGCAGGATCCTTCACCGATACATGATATTCACGCACCGCAGGCCATTTGCTCACATATCCGCCTTCATCTTCCGGGAAAGCGCCAGTTTTGCCAATCAGAACGCCATTCAGATAAGTGGCATCCACATCGTTAATATGTGCCAGGAAAATACGCAGACTATCTTTCCAGAATCCACTATTCTTTAATGAGGAAGGAATCTTTACATGAATGCGGTACCAGGCATATCCATGATAACCATCATAGCCCTGCTCCTGCCATACATGACCTGTACGCACCGGCTTCCAGTGAACATCCTTATAGGAAGATAAAGCCCATGCAGCAGTATCACCGGTAGAAAAACGGGCAACAGGTAAAGGTATAAAGTTGCGGTGCTGGGCAAATGATGACAAGCTTATTGTAAGAGTAAATACTATCAGCCAGGTTTTAGTCCACATACTGTAAACTTCCCACTCTTATAGCAGAATCCGTTAACAGATATTACCCGGCTTTGCTTAGATTTTATCAATTACAATGAACAGTTTTCATGATAATTGATCAGTTCTATGGGAGTCTGTTCAAATTCAAAGCCGTTATAAGCTACCAGCAGATCATCAAGTACTGCTTCTACTTCCTGCGGATCATCTGTAGATACCAGTCTTTTGCGGAACAGCGCAAACTCCGGCAGGCCTTTCAGGTAACTGATATAATGGCGGCGCATGGCATATACACCGGATTCCGGGCCACGCCATTGCAATGATTTACGTAATTGTCTTTTACACACTGTTACCCTTTCGGCCAATGTAGGTGCAGATAACAGTTCGCCGGTCTGTATGTAATGTTTTACTTCGCGGAAGATCCAGGGATAACCGATGGCAGCACGGCCTATCATGATCCCGTCTACACCATAGCGGTTCTTGTATTCCAGGGCTTTCTGCGGACTGTCAATATCTCCGTTGCCGAAAACAGGAATGTGAATGCGGGGGTTGTTCTTTACTTTGGCAATCAGCTCCCAGTCGGCTGTGCCTTTATACATCTGGCAGCGGGTACGTCCATGGATGGCAAGGGCCTTAATTCCCACATCCTGCAGCCGTTCTGCCACTTCTTCTATGTTTTTGGTATGATCGTCCCACCCCAGTCTTGTTTTAACCGTTACGGGCAGATTAGTGGCTTTTACGCAGGCGGCAGTTAAGCGCACCATCAGGTCTATATCTTTCAGCACGCCGGAGCCGGCGCCTTTGCTGACAATCCCTTTAATAGGGCATCCAAAGTTAATATCCAGCAGATCTGGTTTGATCATATCTACGATCGTAGCTGCCATACCGAGCTTTCCCTCATCACCCCCAAAGATCTGTATGCCTACCGGGCGTTCTTCATCGAAAATGTCCAGCCTTTTACGGCATTTGGCGGTATCATTAATCAACCCTTCACTGGAAATGAATTCCGTATACATCAGATCGGCCCCATTATCCTTACATACCACCCGGAAAGGGGGATCACTTACATCTTCCATTGGTGCAAGCAACAAGGGAAAGTCGGGCAGCACGATGTTATCTATCTTGATCATTATATGTATCCGGGGATTGTTCCCGGAGCGCAAAAATATCAGTTTTTATCTACAAACTTGTAGTTCGCTTCGTTGTAGCGGTCGCCAGTATTCGGATATTTAGCCAGCAGGGCTTCAATCTCCTGTAAATCAGCCGTATTCAGTACTACATCTACAGATCCCGCATTGTCCAGCAGGTATTTACGGCGTTTAGTACCCGGAATAGGAATGATATCCTCTCCCTGTGCCAGTACCCAGGCCAGCGCCAGTTGCGCAGGTGTGCAGTTTTTAGTCCCTGCAATAGCAGCAAACCCTTCAGAGAGCTTACTGTTGTTTTCCGCATATTCTCCCTGGTAACGGGGCAGGGATTTCCTGAAATCATTGGCTGCCAGTTCGGATACATTCAATGCATTGGTGACTAACCCACGGGCCAGTGGACTAAAAGGCACAAAAGAGATCCCCAGTTCTTTACAAACAGGGATGATTTCCGCTTCTACGTCTCTTGTCAGCAGGGAATATTCACTCTGCAACGCACTGATAGGATGAACGGCATGCGCTCTGCGTAAAGAATTAGCAGACGCTTCAGATAAGCCTATATAACGGATTTTACCCTCTTTTACCAGGTCGGCCATGGCGCCTACCATTTCTTCTACGGGTACATTCGGGTCTATGCGGTGTGCATAGTACAGATCGATCACATCCGTCTGTAAACGTTTTAAACTGGCTTCTACCGCTGTTTTCATATAAGCAGGAGAACCATCAAATGTGGTGAGTTTATTGTCTTTATCAGCACGGAAACCAAACTTGGTAGCTATAAAGATTCTGTTTCTGTTGGGTTTCAGTACTTTAGCTACCAGTTCTTCGTTTTTACCGTTGGCATATACATCAGCAGTATCCCAGAAATTAATACCGATTTCCAGGGCTTTTTCCAGTGTGGCAATGGATTCCACGTCATCAGGTTCCCCATAGGCATGATTCATACCCATACATCCCAGTCCTATAGCCGATAATTCTTCCTGTGTAGCGCCTAATCTTCTATATTTCATATTTTTTTTATGCAAAGATCGGTCATCTGACAGTTTCCTGAAAACTATTTAAAAAGGAAGCCTCCTTCCTCTCTCCGTCCTGTCTCCTTCCTCTCTCCTTCCTGTCTGCTTCATAGTTGAAGCATATCTCTACTGCTGAAATATCTCATCCCTGCGGTTCACCACATGCGTAATATCATTCTCTATCATCTTTTCCAGCAATTCATACCCGCCATTAGGCTTTCTGTGGGCAAAACCCAGTTCCAGGGGTGTAATAGGGCTGGTCCAGTAGAAATTCACCTTATCTCCATACATTTCAGGCAAAACAAGGCTATCCCCGTTATATAAAGCAGCAGACAATACCAGGCTTTCAAAAGGTGCTGTTAACTTCGAAGAACCTACTGTATGCCCTTCTCCCAACCAGCTGATATGCCTCCAGGGGATATCCGCGAGAACAGACAGTCCTTCCGCCATCTTCATAATCTCTTCTTCAGTAAAATCAGCTTTATTGATTGCTATCCCCAGCTCCATGCGCCGGAAAGCAGATGCACTCTCGTTATACAGGTAAGCTACCCAGGGCATAGGCCGGATACTCACACCCATCGTCAGGAAATAGACAACATTATCTTTCTCAAATTTCCCCATCGCCATAGGCGGCCATTCCTTGTTATCAATCGCATAATACTGCTGCATTTTACCAAAACGTTCTTCATACGCATTGATAAACTGCTCCTGTATCACCGGCCAGCGAGGTTCTTCCACGCTTTCCCATTCTTTACGGAACTTAACGGCTTCCGCTACACGATCATATTGTTCATTGCTGCCCCGTTCTCCCAAAGGGAACACCAGTTGCTGCTGATCCACATCTATACAATCAGCCGCATAGGCAGCCGGTTCATCTACATACAGGCTCCAGCCGGGAATTACACCCAGTATCTCACCATCATACAATACCGCTGCACCATCATCTTCCGGCATCCATACAATGGATAACCTGGAAGCCACCAAAGGCTCCTTTCCTTGTGGATGATTACACAACCTGGCTGGCAGCATAGGCGCCATCCCGTTTTCCATCGCTGCACTATCCCTACCCGAAGGACCCGCCTGCAGATTGCGCAACCAGCAGGCACGCATGCGGTATTTCTTGCTTATCAGTTCTGCCGTGTACAGGTAAAAATAGGCGGTACGTTCGTCCTGCTCTACCGCCGCATACAAGGTATGGCGGCCGTTAGGCTGTTCTATCAGTGTTATTGGTTCCTGGCTCATAATGAGATGCAAGATAACTACTAATCATTAAACGTGTTCTCCCGCTGAATTGCCTTTTTATCAACATTCATTACCTTTATTGTATGTTCTATGTATCCGCAGATAAATCCAAACTCGATCTCACCTTTATACATGATTATCTCAGTAACCGCTCTTACTGGGCAAAAGGCAGGACCATGGAAGTTGTTGAAAAGTCCGTTGCTAATTCTCTCTGTTTTGGTGTATTTAACGATGATGATCAACAGGTAGGTTTTGCAAGAATAGTGACCGACTATGCCATATTGGCCTGGGTGATGGATGTCTTTATAGCAGAAGATTACAGAGGACAGGGCTTAAGTAAACTACTCATGAAAGAGGTCATGGCACATCCTGATTTACAGGGTTTAAAACGCTGGGGATTGATGACTGCCGACGCTCATTCTCTCTATCAGCAATTCGGATTCACCCCGGCATCAAAGCCTGAAATGCTGATGGAAAAACTCTTATAAGACAATTTGTCAATAAATTAATGTACATTTGCATAACTTTTATTCTCTCTCCTCACCTACTTTTGTAGTTACCCTCCAAAAATGTGCAGGCTTGCGAGTAAGGCAGGTAAAGTATCAACTGCATTTGATAGCCTTACCATATTTATCATTAAAAAATCAAATAATTTGTCATTTGAACAATTAGGGCTCATTGAGCCAGTGTTAAAGGCTTTGAAAGATGAAGGATATACTAATCCTACCCCTATTCAACAGCAATCCATCCCTCTTATCCTTGAAAAACGCGATTTATTGGGATGCGCACAAACAGGTACAGGTAAAACAGCAGCTTTTGCTATTCCCCTGTTACAGTTACTCCAACAGGAACAACAGAATGCGCCCCGCAAAGGAGCACGCACTATCAAAGCACTCATATTAACGCCTACACGTGAACTGGCGATACAAATACAGGAAAGCTTTGCTGCCTACGGTAAATATCTCGATCTTAAACATCTTGTAATCTTTGGCGGTGTGTCCCAACACGGACAAACAGAAGCCCTCAGAAGAGGTGTTGATATCCTGGTAGCTACTCCCGGCCGTTTACTGGACCTTATCAGCCAGGGACATGTAAGCCTGAAAGATATTAAATTCTTTGTGCTGGATGAAGCAGACAGAATGCTTGACATGGGATTTGTACATGACGTAAAACGCGTCATCACCAAATTACCGGAAAACAGGCAAACATTATTCTTCTCCGCTACAATGCCTCCGGAAATTCAGAAACTGGCAAACGCCATCCTGCATGATCCTTCCAAAGTAGAAGTAACACCCGTTTCTTCCACTGCAGAAACCATCACTCAGTCTGTTTACTTCGTTGGCAAACAGGATAAACGCGGTCTGCTCCTTCACCTGCTGAAAGAACATGATATTAAAACTGCACTGGTATTCACCCGTACCAAACATGGTGCGGACAAAGTAGTGAAAGACCTGCAGAAAGCAAATATCACCGCAGAGGCCATTCATGGTAACAAATCGCAGAATGCACGTCAGCGTGCGCTTTCCAACTTCAAATCACAGCATACAAGAGTACTTGTAGCTACTGATATCGCTGCAAGAGGTATAGACATAGATGAACTCGCACATGTGATCAACTATGAATTACCGAACGTACCGGAAACATATGTACACCGTATCGGCCGTACAGGTCGCGCGGGCGCTAACGGTACTGCCTACTCTTTCTGCGATGGAGAAGAAAAAGCATACCTGCGTGATATCCATAAACTGATTGCACGTAATATCCCGGTAGTGGAAAATCATCCATTCCATGATAGTCACGTAGCTGCACCCACCTTCCGTGGTGTTGCTCCTAAACCACAAGGTGGTGGCGGTGGTGGAAGAAGCAATTTTTCCAATAACAACCGCCCTCAGCGTGGTAATCAGCAACGTAGCAGCAGCGGTCAGCCAAGAGCAAGGCAGACTTCTTCAAGATATGAGAACTAAGTAACTGATTATATTTATCAAGCCGGTTTCCTGATGGGAACCGGCTTTTTTTATGCCTTGTTTACAATTTCATAACCTGCCCTCAATAACCCCGTATATATCTTTGCCCCGTCATGGAAAGAAGAACATTACTCAAAGGTCTGGGACTAGGTGGTCTCGTACTCACATCTCCGTTTTCATTTGCTGCAGAAAAGGAAAAGCCTGTTTTGCGGGTGGCTCATCTCACCGATATTCACTTAAAGAATAAATGGGATGCTCCTAAACATTATGCCGACTGTCTCCATCATGTACAACAGCAATCTCCCAAAGTAGATATGATCCTCAACGGTGGTGATATTGTGTTTGACATGAACAAGGAAAACATCAGTACCATTGATGAACAATGGAAACTGGTAAAATCCATCACAGCCGGTGAATGTAGTTTACCTATCCATTACGCTATAGGAAACCACGATATCTGGTGGGCAGAAAACAACAAAGGACAGGCAGTATATGGTAAACAATATTCCCTGGACCAGCTGCAATTATCTTCTCCTTACTACAGCTTTGTAAAGAATGGCTGGAAGTTTATTATACTCGATAGTGTACACCTGGATATCGATAATACCTGGTACATCGGAAAACTGGGCGATGAACAATTCAGCTGGCTGGAAAATGAGTTGAAAACAACCACTATGCCTGTGTGCATCATGTCTCATATCCCTATTCTCACCGCTACACTGATGATAGAAGATGACATTGTAAATAAATGGCAGATGCTGGGTGGAGATATGCATACAGATACGGCAAAAATCATCAGATTATTCTACCAGCATCCGAATGTAAAATTATGTTTAAGCGGGCATATCCACCTGCGCGATAAAGTAGTGTACAACAATGTCACCTACATCTGCGATGGTGCCGTAAGTGGCGCCTGGTGGGAAGGAAACAGAAGAGAAACAGCCCCTGGTTATGGTTTGATAGATCTATATGCAGATGGTAGTTTCTCAGAGAAATATATCAACTATTAAGCAGATTTACCGTTCTTCAAAAACTATATACTACCTATTCATCCGCTTTCTATTTTGTAAGTCAAATTAACTTATGATGCGGAAGATTGTATTCATACTGGCATTGTTCCAGTTCACAGGTCTCAGCCTGATTGCACAACAGGCGTACGTTTTTAAGGATGGATTAATCAGTGGCCCCTGCCACCAGTACGGCAGGACTGCCTTATTTACCGACCAGCTGGCGGGCCTCATCTGCGAAGGACAACTGAAAACACCCATCAACGGTGCTGCTTCTTTTACAGATGATAAAGGCAAAGCCGGTACCTGGCAGCCTATCAAGGCGGATGATGACGGCTCTTTTGCGGGCCGTGCTATCAACAACGGCTACCTCTATGTATCCTACAACTCTCCCAAAGAACAAACGGCTATCTTAAATATTGCCGGCCATCAGATGGTATACGTGAATGGTACTCCGCATGCAGGTGATATGTACCGCTACGGATGGATGTACGTTCCGGTTGCCCTGCACAAAGGGATCAACGATTTCTATATCAGAACAGGCCGCAGTTATGGCAGAATGGGTATCAAAGCACAACTGCTATTCCCGGAAAAACCCGTGTATATCAGCACTGCAGATTCTACCCTGCCCTTTGTTGTATCCAACAAAAACAACAGTGAACTATGGGGCGCCGTAGTGATCATCAATACGACTGCCCAGCCGCTTAAAAACCTGCAGTTACAGGCTACTGTAGCGGGTAAAACGCTCACGACCACCCTTCCGGACATTGCCGCACAAACCACCCGTAAAGTGGGCTTTAAAATGGATGCTTCCGCTTTTAAGGATGGCAATTGCTCCCTCACCCTGCTCAATGCAAAAACTTCCATCGATAATAAAACGATTACGTTAAAACCTGTCAGTGATACCCTTCATTACAGCAACACGTTCGTGAGCGAAATAGATGGCAGCGTACAATATTACAGCGTATCGCCACAGTCTAACCCCGACGGGAAAGCGCCTGCGCTCTTCCTCTCCGTACACGGTGCGGAAGTACAGGCTATCAACCAGGCCAGCGCTTACCGTTACAAAGACTGGGGTGTACTGGTAGCGCCTACCAACCGTCGCCCCCGTGGTTTTAACTGGGAAGACTGGGGCCGTTTAGATGCCCTGGAAGTACTGGACATTGCTACTAAAAAGTTCCAGCCTAACCCGGAAAGGATCTACCTTACCGGTCATTCTATGGGAGGCCACGGGACATGGTACCTGGGAGCCACTTTCCCGGGCAAATGGGCGGCGATCGCTCCTTGTTCCGGTTACCCCACACTAATGGGTTACGGCTCTGCTGACGGGCTTATTCCGGACTCTCCCCGTAATAACACCGAAAAAGTGCTGTTACGTGCCAGCAATCCAAGCAACACTTTCAAACTCGCTACCAATTATAAAGCAGCTGGTGTGTATATCCTGCATGGCGACAGCGACAAAGTAGTATCCGTAGATTATGCCCGCCAGATGAAACAGATCCTGGCCGGTTTCCATGCGGATTACAGTTATTATGAATACCCGGGCGGGGAACACTGGTATGGCGACCAATGCGTTGACTGGGGCCCGTTATTCCAGTTCTTTAAATGGCATACCATCCCGGCAGACAGCAGTATCAGCGTGGTAGACTTTACCACCGCCAACCCTGCTATCTCTTCTGCCTATCATTGGGCACATATATTACAGCAGCAACATTCACTGGAATATAGCCGTCTGCAACTCTTCCGTCACAACAATACCATCACCGGTACCACCACCAATGTGCAGACACTGGCTTTTGATGTAAAGGACCTTCCTGTAGGCGCTACTACCAACATTTTGTTAGACGGCAAACCGGCTCTCAGCTATACCCGCAAAGCAGAAGATACCACTATCTATTTACATAACGGTGTAACATGGACCCAGGGCACAGCGCCGCTGTCCACTGAAAAAGGCATCGCCCGTAACGGTACTTTTAAAGAGGCATTCAATCACAGAATGGTGTTTGTATACAGCACCGGTGGTCAATCAGCAGAGAATGAATGGTCTTTGAACAAAGCCCGTTATGATGCTGAGACATGGTATTACAGAGGAAATGGTGCAGTAGATATTATTGCTGATAAAGATTTCGATGCTACTAAATATCCGGATCGCAGCGTAATTATTTATGGTAATGCCAGTACCAATAAAGCCTGGAAACAACTGCTGCAAAACAGCCCGGTACAGGTAACCCGCGGCAAAGTAACCGTAGGCACACAGGAATATACCGGCAACCAGTTTGCTGCTTATTTCATCTGGCCCAGGGCTGATAGTAAAGTAGCTTCCGTAGCAGTAATTGGCGGTTCAGGACTGCCAGGTATGAGAGCAGCTGATGCCAATCAATACTTCGCCGGTGGTAGTGGATTCCCTGATTACATGATCTTTAGTACAGATCTTTTGAAAGGAGATATGAATGCAGTGAAAACAGCTGGTTTCTATAATAATGAATGGAAACTGGATGATGCAGAGAGTATTAAAAACTAATAAACGAGCGGGCGTCTGACGACGCCCGCTTTTATAATTAAGAATAATTAAGGCAACCTGGAAACCCTTAACATCTCTTCCCATGATCTTCTCTCTAACCTGTTAGTAGAAAACTTCATCGTATTAGGGCAGATCGTATCAGGCCCAAAAACGCTGTTACTGCCATCAGACCCGCAATCCTTAGTGGTAGTACCACTTTTGGCAAGTACGGTCGACTGATAACTACGTATAAATAATTCCCGCTCTCGCTTATCATTGATCTGTGCTACACGCAGATTCGTCCCATAGAAAGATACATTGCCGCTGGATTCTTTTATTACTTCGATCTTGACATAACCAGTATCCTTGTTGTCAGGATTCAGAAGGTCATTATCAATATTCCAGCTATCAATAACAGTACCTTTGCTGATCCAGGCCTGGGTCCTGAGACGGACACCTGCTCTGTCCAATATATCTTTCAGCTTCGGGAACAATGGCTGCATATATAAGCCACTGACGCCTCTCGCACTATACCCATACCATACCCTGTATTCTTTGATAGTGCCTTTTTGGGAATCTGTTTCTACTATACGCCAGGTTTTGTTCTTATCAATCACTTCAATAACTGCAGCCGTAGAAAAAATGCCGGCAAGATCCGTATAAAGTGATAGCAGCAAAGACATATTTTTATCTTTCAGCGCTTTAATACATGTATCAAGCGTATCCGTTACAACCACTCTTGCACTCTTTTTGTCAGTAGCAGGAAATAGCAGTATCTGATTTTTAAGTGGACTGTATTCTATTGTATAAATGGTAGTTTTGTCAGTAACACTCCATTGTTTATCCCTTGCAACAACAGCTAATACGGCTCCTTCTGAAAATGTATCTCTGAAAGCCGGGATATCTTTCATTAACCGGGTCATATTCCGGGGATCATTCAAAAGACTACAATACCTGGTTATAGCATCTGCCATCAGCGGTTCAGTCACCTTCTCCAACTCGTCCAGCAACACCTTGTGCTGGGACATAGAAGCAGATGATGCTAAGAGGAAAACACCCGCAGTTTTTGTCTGTTCTATATTAACAGATACTGCAGAACCAGATAGTGTAACACCATCCAGTTGAGTACCCGTAAAAACGGCCCCTTGCAAATTGCAGTCATTCAGTATGGCTTCTGTCAGGTTAGCCCCCGTTAATTTGACATTAATCAGACTGGCCCCATTTAGTACCGCTTTATATAACACCGCCTGAGTCAGGTCAATACCAGTTAGATTACTGTTAGACAGTTTGATGCCTTGTAGTTTAGCGCCGGTAATTTTGACATTGGGTCCATATAATTCAATCTTCGTAGCAGTAACATTTCTCAGATCCGCCTGGTCAAGATTAACATCGATCATGATCGCATTTGAAAGTGTGGCCGCACTCACCGGTCTTGAAACAATCAATACGGTTTTACCATCCGAAGAAGTCCATTTAAGCACCTGATAGGAAAGAGAACTAGTGCCTTCTGTATTAATGCTCCATGCTGTACCTGCTATCTCTGCCTTTATAAGGGTGCCTTTGGGTGATAAAGAATAACCATATTCTTTGAATATTTCGGCAGTGCCATAAGGGTCCAGTAATGTCAGATGTTGTAGTAATCTTTTATACGCCTCTGTTCCTTCCAACATTTCAAACAATGTTGAAAAAGCCCCCATCTGAGCTCCGCTAAGATTTGCTTTCTTAAATAAGGCCCCGGTAAAGTTTGTGTTATGCATGGCAATTCCACCCGACAGCAACGCTTCTGTAAGATTAACATTGCTGAAATCTCCATTCATCATTTCTGCCCCATTGAACTTTGACGGTGTACTAACTTTGCTGGCCGATATATATGGGCTGAGGTCTGCATTAATAAACAGCGTATTGTTCAGCCGGGCATTTGTAAAGTCTGCCCCCTTCAACACCGTTGCAATATTCAGCTCCTCAATATTGCTGAAGCTCGCTGCATTCAGTACTGCTCCCACAAAGATTGTTTTCTCTCCTTTCACTGCTTTTAACCTCGCCCTGTTCATCACAGCATTCTTAAAAATAGTGTCGTGCAATGTGGCTCCGCTAAAGTCAGCATCATCCAGGTGATAACCCGTAAAGTCCCGTCCGGAAAGATTACTGTGTAATGCCTCCAGGTTATCAAGATTAACAGTAGCATTCAATCCTTGTAGAACAGTCTCCCGAAGGTCAAGATAGGACCATTCCTTATTCAGTGTGGAAAAATTGAGCGTTGCTTTTTTGAAAGAGGTCAGGTTATTCCGTTCCCGGGAAAAACTGGCAGGCTGACTGAATATACAATTGGTAAGATCGGTATTATCGAAAATGGTACCATCCATTCTTGCATTCAGAAAGGAGGCATTGGTTAATACCGCTCCGTCCAGGTTGGTCCTGGTCAGTATGGCTTTGTTAAACACACCACCAGGTATAACAGCTTTGGAAAAGTTGGCCTGTGTAAGGTCGCACTGGTCACCAAAAATAGCGTCGTGCAGGATGCTTTCGATGAACTTTGCCCCTGTTAATACACATCTGTAGAAATGAACGTTGTTAAGACGCATTTTAGACAGATCTATCCCGGTAAGATTGGAATTTCTGGCAATAAGATCACCGGGATCGGCTGGTATCTCTTTAATAACAGCACCGGTAAGATCAATACATTTCCACAACAACCCTAACTGCTTAAAATTGATTGTAGCCTTGATCAGCTTAACCGGTTGTTTTACATTATCACCAAATTTGGGTTTATTATCAAACACAACACCGGTAAGGTCCAGCCCTGAAAAATCAGTACCATCTCCCATTTGCGCACCTGTAAGGTCCGCTCCCTGCATGCTGATAACTCCTTTGAATATGGTGCCCTTCAGTATTGTATTTTTCATGATTGCCTTCCGTAGATCCAGGCCCTCAAGATTTTTTCCACTTAAATCCTGCCCCGTAAAATCATAGGGTGGGTTTCCTTTCGGCTGATAGTTGTTTGTCTGCATCATGCTTCTATTGGAGTTGCTTTTAAGGCCCTGTTTAATGCAGCACGTGTATCGCTTTTACGTTCTGATAAAGGCTGACTACTTTCCGGATCAATCAAAGGGTAATAGGATATTGTAGAAAGCAACCCTAATTGCAGATTCAGGCTGGCCACTATTGCCGTGGAACCTGGAGAAGCGCTGGTGGTTTTATTGATAACACTTATCAGGTCTCTTACAAATGTCTGTAGTTGTTCATTATTCCAGCCGTACTTCACATCTGTTTCGCGGATATCACCCAGGTACATAAGAACAAAATAAGTGAGCTGGTTGATGAATTTTTCGTTCGGGTATGCTTCCGTAGAAGTATTCACTACAACAAGTTTATTGACAAAAGTAGTCATCTTCGTATCGCCTGTAGCCAAACCGATTAACAGGTGTAAAAGAAACAAATAACTTTTATTATCCATAGTGGTCAACGCCTTCAGTGCCACTAAGTCTGCTTTTTGCTTACTCCATAGAGATGAGATGCTTCCGGTAACCGTTGAAATACCAGTCCAGTTGTTCATTACCTTATCCTCAGACGCATGCACTTCGTTTACACCTTTTAGCAAATTACTGACGCCTTTATTAATGTATGTCTCTGATGGATTACTATCTCCCCATGCCATGAGTAATGTATCTGCCATGGTTCGCCAGTTAGCAGGGTGTCCGGGCAATCCTACCCCGGGATCCGTGATGGTATCCTGATCGTCCTGATCCCAATACTTCCATCCATGATGATAGGTATACCACCAGTTGTACCATTTTGTTTCTCCCCGATAGTAAGGACAATTGTCTATCCCCGTGTCATGTACATATCTCCGGTATTTGAAAACCTGGTACATGATGTCTACCTTGTCTACAGTAACAAGACCATTAAAGAAACTGTTATACCAAATCAGGCATTGCGAATTTTTGACATCCGGGTAGTTACCCGAAAGCCATTCCACCATTGTGAAAAATTTTTTAATGTCCTCGCTGGTCATCGGAGTCGTGAGCTGGAATGTATTTTGAAAAATGAGCATCACACGCAGCGAAGGCAATTCGGAAGACACAAGTGCATATTCCGTCTGTGTATCATTATGCATTGAATAGTGTTTTTAAGTTGTAGGGATCCATTGGCTAATAGTTGGCTCTGGCCTGCCTGCCGCACCTTCCATCTGTTCATAATTCAGGGTGAATAATGTCCGCCACTGGTCTACCACAAATCTTGCTGCATTCACCTGTCCGTTATCTGAAAGTTTATTGGGAGTAAGCGGAGTGCCGTCCGGGTTATAAATATCCAGTTTGTAATCCTCTGATTTCGTGCCGGTATCTTTGTAAGAAAGCACATAAATAAAGCCCTTTGTTTCACTGCTGATATCCAGGTAGGTCCTTTGACTGCCGGGAGCATCCTTCAGCTTCATTACAGAAGATAAACGGGTGAATATAATAGCAGTTTCATTCAGTTGCACATCATAATAAAGACTGTTGGTCTGATCTTCCACCGTCCATATTTTGCCCGGCGATTTTTCACCAATGGTCAGGTTCATACTTCTGTACACATCAATCTCGTTTGTTTTTTCGCCATTAAAACGCACATCATAACTGATACCTTCTGTTGGATCAACAATGAGCCATAGTTTATCTTTTTCCGTACAATGGCATACCGCATCGTTGCTCAGGGATAATAGCCTTGCTTTGAATTTTTCCCGTAGTGCATTACTCAGTCTGCCTGTATTCAGCTCTTCTCTGAATGAGCTGGTTAAGCTGGTTAAGGATACCAGAAGGTAGCGCTGATCACTGTTGGGATAGTATACCGGCACCTGTTTTTGCAGTGCCTGCATCAATAAAACGGAGCTTGTTTTTGCAGACAGTGTTGCTTTTAATGACGATGAAACCTGAAAGGAAAGTTCTGCTTTAAAGCAGGGCACACTGTTACCCCTGGTATCAAAAGCCTGGATCCGCGCGTTAATATCTTCCAGTACCAGAATCCTTCCATCGGCAGCAATAGTCATAGCCACAGGGCCCTGCAGCAAGCCTTCCCGCACGCCTTTACCAGACAAAGGAATAGCTATGGGCGCTTTTGCTTCGTCCATCCCTGTTGCCGGTAATTCAACAATCGCGATTTTATTATTCCGGTAGCTGATAGCCAGTGCAAAATTGTTTGGATGAATAGCAACAGCGCTGATATGCTCCATCGCGAATGCACCCCAGCTTTTGCGGGATGCAAAGTCGAACGATGGATTTTTCTCATCATTCAGATCAACCAGGCGCAGGTGATACATTTTCTGTGTATCATAAGTCCTTGTATCGAGATAGAAATTATTAGGACTAAACTCCGGTGTAGGCCACCTGAATACTTTAATCACATCTACCTCCCGGCGGAGGTCATATAATGGATTACTCCCTGGTATACCTATTGTCCACGACGCATCTTTTTTCACCACGGTAACAACTGCATTAGCTGGAAGCGCGAATCCATTGGTAGAAAACAGACTTCGTAACGCAGCTGCAACAGCGGGTTTTGTATTCAGGTCCGGCATAAAACTTTCCGCCTGATCCACACCAAAAAGACCTGCTGGTCCAAACTGGTCAAAGGCAATGTAAGATTGTATGCTCTGTCCAAGGGTGGAAACCTTCATACCTGCACCCGGATTGGCCAGTGTTGACACAGCTTTCAACAGGTACATCGGCGTGGATTGTTTGCCCGTTCCATAATCAAGTGGTAGCTGTTGTTGTCCCCCACGGTAGCAATAACCGATCTTATAAGCAATGTTATTGATGGTAAGATTGACCAGTTCGGATAGGTCCTGATGATTCAGTATGGCCCGTGTAGCTTTGGGTGCATCTGCTTTTTTAATCCACTGGTATTTCTTTTCCTTACCATTATAATCCAGCTTTTCAAGATGCTGGTATTTTGTGGAAGATAATAAAGGGACCAGTCGTTCAATAATAGACCCTTCTTCTCTGCGTGCGCCATCTTTTGTAGGTACTGCATCCATCCAGCCGCTTGTCCATTGCCCTACAATCCATTCTTCTTTTGAATAAACGGTAGTAATGATCTGCATTTTTTGTCCGGGTGCTACTGGTAATTCATCCTGCGTTTTCTCTGAAAAAAGTACTTCAATCGGTTCATCACTTTTCAGGGGCATTTTGCCTACTTTCTTTTTTGAAGAGGTATTGCCTTCGTATTGAACCAGGATCTGGTAATTGTCGCTTGCCTTAGGCCAGATGGGAGCCTGGGAAGAGGTGCCATGCGTAGGGTCTGGTTTAACCTGTACGGTCAGTTGCATAGAACGTTTAGCCTCGATATTATACGTGGCTGGTGACATTAACACTTGTGTAGTGGTGGCTACCATACTGGTAATTGCACTGGTCATACTAATCAGCTGGTGTGCCAGACCCGTAACCGGTGTACTTTGGATGACCTTATCTTTAGATACCTGTGCTACTGCAGGGGCCATGAATTCTTTCATGCCCTGAGAGAACAGGATACCTCCTACAAACTCTGCGGCTTTAATAAGAAAGGGTTCTATATCCATTCCGTTTTGTGTTGCCGCGCCAACAATCAGCGTATAACAGGCCAGTGAAGCTGATACCAATATCACTACATTTTCCCTTTTCTTAAAAAAGTCTGCATACCATTGGGAGGAGGAAACACCAACAGATAAAGCTGAAAACAAAGCTGGTATACCGTAACAAACAACAGAAGTATAAACAAGGCCCAGTTTATCTACATCCATATCCCAGTTGCCTACTCCTAACCCGCCAAAAAATACATTGACAGTACTGGCATTGTCTGGTACCGGGAAAGAAAGCCTGACCTTAGGCGCCCAAACAGGAAAACCAAAAAACAGGCTACCAGCACCCATATAAGTGAGGTATTTTTTACTGGTGCTGTTTTCAAACCACTCTTTTACCAGCCCGTTCAAACCACCGGTAGCGCTTTCCCAGTTGGCAGGATTGTTAATAATAGCGCCATCAGGTGTTTTAAACTGGCAATAAACACCTAATCCACGATTAGGCCAGTTCTTCACTTCAAAGCTGAGCCTTTTTGAGGCATCGTCAAACTGTAAGGTTTCCCAATACAGGTGAAGGCCAAATTCTGAAGTCTTATTATTAATGGTCCATTTGGTTTTACCACTGTCTCCCAATAAATGTTCAGCCTTCAGTACAGGGTCTGATTGGTCACTTACACTGGTTTCGCCTGTACTGCCATTGATGGCATCCCATTGGGAGCCTTTCAGCCAGGATGTATCTTTCAGTTTTTGTAATATACTTTGCAAAAGGGGCGTCATCACCTCTTTCAAACCATCAGAAAGATTGTATTGTGGTATAGCGCTCACCTCTTTTCCCTCTATCTCTATAACGGGCCATACAATAACTTCTCCGTCGCAATCTATGAGGTCGCTGGCAGGCGGCATAATATTGCCGGCCGGATCTTTTACTATTGTATTATCATACCAGGGAGCATCTCCTTCGGCAGGGTGCATCAGCAGGTATTGCCACAGGTCCGTAAAAAGAGGGTCTGCCAGGATGATATCTTCTGCTATACGGTAATGTACATCTGCCAGCACACTTGCTATCTCAGGATGTTGCATTACAACCGAAAGGGCTGTATCCAGGATATTTACCGTAAGGTTAGTATCTGAATGATAATCGGTTAATTCCTGCAGGGCAAGTGGCGCTGCATGTTTTAAGGTAGCAGCGGTATAATATTTTAATTTTGCCGGCAGGAAAGCATTTCTGCCGTTAGCATTCATAACACTTACTGCCTTTTTAAGCTTTTCCCTCGGAATGTAGTTATACATAGCGGCTATTTCACCAGCCACTGCGCCTGGCCGTGCAGAAGGATAGGTGATCACATTAAACCCTATCTCTTCTGATGAAAACTCCGCATGCTCCACATAATGCGTGAATTTGCCCAATGCATCATCTGATAATACCTGCAGTAGTTTATTCGTACTCCGGTAATGTGCCAGCGTTTGAGGGGTATGCTCTTTTACAACGGCATTTTTGTTTGAATTGACGAATTTAATGTTCAGGCCATCCTTATTTAAATGTTGAAGGTGGCTGAAATCGAAATGAAGAGTAACACTATCCATAATAGTTAAAAATTGGGTGCGAGGATTAATAATGAAAATCGATTTGCGGACCTTTTATAAAAGACGGGGATAGGGGACTAAAAACCTAATAAGGAGTATCGACAAAGTGTATACATCAACTATATAATATAAAACACAATTCGTTAAGTATTGAATAACAACTGTATCTTCTGAGTTAAGAAATTGAATAACTGATGGGGGATCATCAGAAGTAATAGCAATCAAAGGGCTGGATATGACAAAGAAATAGTAAAAAAGTTGTCTCACAAACTAGTAGAAACCTTTGGCAAAGGCTGGAATGATAAAACGTTATGGCATTGTCTCCGCTGTGCAGAGACAATTAAAATGTTTACTTCGCAAACATGAAGACCTTTGTTCCAAAGGTAAACGTTAAGAGGCTTGCCGCTATAATGATGTAGCCAGGAACTAATAATAAAGTAACTTCTATAGCAGTGACAGGAGGAATAGAACAGGAACAAAACAGGACTTGAACAGGATTATCCTCCGTTTATCCTCCGTTAAAAGACGGAGGATAAACGGAGGATAATCCTGTTCAAGAGCCGATCAGAACCTCTTCAATACATCAGCAATTAGTATTAAAAAGCCCGTCACGGTAATACCGGACGGGCTTTTTATTATTAATTAATTGATTACTGTCTGCCAGTCCAGGTAAGGTTGAAGCTAGATCCACCTTTAATAGCGAATATTGCTTTGTAACTACCCTGGTAAGTAATAGTACCGGAGTAGCTGAATACCTGACCTTTTGCGTTTGTTCCACTGATAGTAACTTCAGCAGTACCAGATACGATCATACGGGTTGCTTTACTAACCTTTACATCAGTAGATTTATAGCTGATGGTATTGTGGTAAGTAGAAACAGTATCGCCTGAAGTGATAGTGTAGCTACCTGTATGGTTATAAGTCTGATTAATTAACAGGTAAGCGCTGTCTGACTGTAAACCAGAAACGGTGAATGCAGCTACAGAACTATCTACTACAGATACCTTTTTAGTGGTATAAGAGATATTAGCAGTAGTAGCCATAGCAAAAGACACAGGCTCGCTTTCTTTACAAGTTAAAGTCCAGTTCCAAAGGATGTTATAGCTGTAAGAAAGACCAGAGGTGTTAGGCTCGCTCTTCACAACATAGCTATTCTCTTTTTTAATACCGCAATCTTCGCTGGTAATTTTTGCGCCTTGTCTTGCGCCATCATAATTAGCGGCAACAGATACTGCGTTATCTGTCTGGAATTGCAAACCATTTCCTTCAGTAGAAAACAGTGACTCATTTACCATAGTAGATGCATCTTCCTGAGATACAGCAGGAGCAGTGCTTTCATCTTTTTTACATGCTGGAATTGCCATAGAAATACCAGCAGCTACGAACATTAACAGAATAGCAGACTTGCTACGCGATAAGGGGAACTTTACTCTTTTCATAGAATGTAGATTATTAAGTGATTAGTGATTATAAAATGATGCTGATTTAAATAATTCACATGAACCTTCACAAAGCTAATATAATATACTTAAAAATCATAATATAAACGTAGAAATACACATTCTATTGCGTTATTTAAATATTAATGCGTGTAAACTATTGAAAATGAAAACTCCCGGTAAGAAGTATTTCCTGCCGGGAGTTTCATTACCTACCACAATTCTACCATTCTATCGTGTAAGACTTACCATTTGTTAAAACAAGTGTTGCCTTGTCGTTACCCAGGAAAGTAATCGTTCCTGTGCGTGTAAAAGATTTACCACCGGTTACTGTACCACTTATTGAAACAGTACCTGTACCAGAGATAACCTTTAGCGTACTTTTACTGATTCTGATATCAGCAGAAGTGATCGTAATCACACTCGTAAAAGAACGCTTCTCATTGATTTTAGAAGTCTGACTACCATTACGTACATAAGTCTGGTTCACTACATAATATGTACTGTCCCCACCTAAACCGGTAATAGTAATGTTCGCCTTTGAACTGTCGCTGGAAGACATTCTTGGTGCATCATAAGAAGCCTTACCTGCATAATTCCATACGTATGTCTGCGGAGTAGTACCATCGCAGGTCAGCAGCCAGTTCCAGCTACAGTTATAGCTGTAGGTGATAACAGCGCCTGCCTCGCTTGCTCCCGTAATAGTAGTATCATGCATAATACCACATTGATCTGCGATCTTAGCACTCGTTCTCATGGAACTAACTGTGGAAGTCATACTGGCGGCAGCAGTAGACTGGGTAACAAGGCCCCCACTCTGTGTAGATACTGACTGACTTACCACTTCTGATACATCATCATCAGATATCGTGTCAGTAGTTGTAGAATCATCTTTCTTACAGGAAGAAATAGTAAATAAAATACCTGCGGATAAACAAACGAATAACAATGCAGCTTTACTGAAAGTGATGCGTTCTCTTTTCATAGAATGACTTTTTAAAATTGGTGATAAATAATTTAACTGCTAGTTAGATGTTTTATCAGGGCGAAGTTTTTCGTTTTCCGGTGAAACGGCAAATATGGGGGGTGAACTTATTCAATTTATTTAGATACGTCTTTTAACTATTCATCCACTGACGAAATTCAGGCACTCTTGCCTTGCTGATCAAAATCTGCTCTTTTGCCGGAGGATTGATTTTCAGGGATAAACGTCCGTTAAAGTAAAAATCTACTTCCAGAATGGCCTTCTTTTGCACAATAAACTGCCGGTTAGCCCTGAAAAAACAGGCCGGGTCCAGTTGCTGCTGCAATTGCTCCATTGTGGCCTCTATGATATACTGTTTGTTATCTGCTGTACCGGCATATACAATCTCATTGGCGGTATAAAACCAGGAGATCTGCCCGGCTGTTAGCGGAATCAGTTTATCCCGTGTATGTACCAAAAAAGATTGTTTATAAGAGGTATTCCCCTTCAGGCTTTCTGCAATCTTTAATAACTGCGCATAACTATCTGTTCCACCCTGTGTACGCAACCGGTTAAACTTCACCAACGCCTGTTTCAGCTCTCCGTCATCAAAAGGCTTTAGGATATAATCAATGCCATTGGCCTTGAATGCCTGCAAGGCATAATCATCAAAAGCAGTAATGAAAATCACCGGCAACGTAATATGTACCTGACTGAAAATCTCAAATGATAATCCATCACTTAAACGGATATCCATAAACAACAGATCACATTGCTGCGCATGTTGCTGTAACCAGCTCACAGCATCTGTTACTCCTGGTAATATGGCCAGTACTTCAGCTTCAGGCGCTATCTCCTGTAACATATGCTGCAGGTTGCGGGCAGTGGCCGGTTCATCTTCTATAATTGCTACTCTCATTTTAACGGCAGTTTGACAATAAATTTTCCATCCTTCTTCATAATACTGATCTCCAGCTGCATTAAGATCTTATAACGTTCATTCAGATTAGGTAATCCTATCCCCGTCCCTGCTTCCGGAAAAGATACCGGCTGTATATTATTCTCTACTATCAGCTGCTGATCTTCTATAAATATATGGATCCGTAAAGGGCGGGAAACCGTCACTATATTATGTTTGGATGCATTCTCTATCAATGGTTGCAGGGACATATGCGGTAACAGGTACTGCATATCCGCTTCTCCTATATCTACTTTCAGTTCAAATCCCTTTTCATGACGCATTTTTAACAACGCTACATAGGATTGTACGGCATTCAGTTCATCTTTCAGGTTCACCAGGTTATTATCATTCTTTTGCAGGGAATAACGATATACTTTTGATAACTGATTGATATAATATTGCGCCTGGGAAGGATCTTCTCTTACCACTCCAGACAAACTGCTCAATGCATTGAAAAAGAAGTGCGGTTGTAACTGTCCTTTTAATAACCCCAGCTCTGCTTTCAGATGTGCATTCCTCAGCTGTGCATTCTCCATCTCTTTAGAACGGGCATGCCGCAGGATATCCACTATCTTCAGCTCTATGGCTATCAGCAACATACTGATCAGGAATTTCATCCCTACTCCCTTTCCTGGTAATAAACCCGGGCTGAACAACCTTTTCTGCACTTTCACGGTAATCATCGTGAACAGGAGCAGTAAAACAAAATTGATCAGTAATGCCAGTCCTTCTTCCTTTAAACGCCAGCGGTTTACAGGTGTACGGAAATATTTCCTGTTGATATAAAAAATGCAAAGACAGAAGATGAAATTGATGACAGTCTGGAAGATAAGCTCATAGGGATCAAAACGCCAGTAATGCGCCACCACCCCTTCATTCCTGAGTGCCAGCAATTTAGGTAAGTTGAGCGCAAACGAGATAAAAAGTGAGCTATATATGTAAAACATTCTCCCCATCGTAGCATTCATAAGTACAAAGTACCAGCGTTCTGCACTTAAATGTAGAAAAAATACGGATGAAGCGGTAAAAATCGGTGGTCAAATATTTAAAACAGGAAAAGGCTCCGTTAGGAGCCCCGTGTTTATAGAAACATATTAAACAACAAAACACAGACTCCGTAGGAGTCCCCTAAGTTGCGAATAGAAGGGGACTCCTACGGAGTCAATAAAGAGAAGATTATTTTTTTCTACAAACACGGGGCTCCTAACGGAGCCTATTGTGTTTGGTTGTTTATTGCGTTTGCTGAATAAGTTTGATTATAATTCTCTGATCCAGATATTCCGGAAACTAAGCGGCTCGCTCTTATCTCCATGTGCCTGCAATTTAATAGGACAAGCGCCATGTGCTTTCTCATAAGTAGCCTTGCCGATGTATTTGGTAGGACCACGCAGCTCCGTGTTATTCTGCACAAGTATCCCGTTAAAGAACATGGTTACCCTGGCAGGAGACAACAAAGAACCATCTGCATTGAAATGAGGCGCCGTCCAGATCACATCGTAAGTCTGCCATTCTCCTGGTTTCTTATTAGCATTCACCAGCGGTGGCGTTTGCTTGTAAATACTCCCAGCCTGACCATTCACATATGTCTTATTGTTGTAGTTATCCAGGATCTGGAGTTCATAACCATCATCACCAGGACCGGTAGACGCCAGGAACAAGCCACTATTACCCCTACCCTGACCAGTACCTGTTATATTTTTAGGCACCTGCCACTCAAGATGCAGCTGATAATTGGTAAAAGATCTTTTCGTTTGTATGTTCCCTGCATTTTTATCTACAGTAAATGCATTACCAGCTACCTTCCAGGAAGCCGGTTTAGTAGAATCTTTTACAGATACCCACTGGTCCAGGTTTTTCCCGTTAAACAGTATGATTGCATCTGAAGGTGCATCTGTATTGACTTTACCCGATGTAACTACTACAGGGACCGGTTCCCATACTTCTGTCTCTTCTGGTTTTGTCTGAGCAAATAACGCGGCTGAAAAAACAACGGCAGCGGCCGTTGTAAGTGTTTTCTTATACATGATCACTTTAATTTAATTCCCTAAGTTAAAAATAGATCTAACAATTAACAATCCGGTCATCATATTTAT
Organism: Chitinophaga sp. YR573; assembly: GCF_900110995.1. Lineage (GTDB taxonomy): Bacteria > Bacteroidota > Bacteroidia > Chitinophagales > Chitinophagaceae > Chitinophaga. Next base: position 509,850 of record NZ_FOJF01000002.1, on the reverse strand, counting down.
TATATGATAACAGACTTGCATATAAGACACATACTCATTACCTTAGAGCTAATATGAAATCCGGGGGACTTTATACTGATGTTGATAAGCATGGGGCAATCAACTGACACTATATATTCTGCTATAAAGATATTTACATGGAGCTAACGAATTTTATAGCAGGACTGATCAACGATGGGAAAGTAAAAGTAGTATCACAGCTGCTGCCATTTGAGGCAGAAGACCTGCGCCTGTCTACTGTTCATCTGCAACAATACTATGAAGATGATATACAGGAAATGCCAGCCACCGCGCCTTCTTTTGATGAAAACGCAGCCCTCTGGGCAGCCCGTTATCTCTACACAGCCGTACAGTTCATCCTGCTGAGAAACCTGGACGAAACAACCATGCAGGAACAACTGCTTCCCTATTCCGGAGAACAGACGCCCGCTGCGATGTATTCCGCAGACCTCACCCTGCGTTATCTCCCAGATCTCTTTGACCTGGCAAAAGGATTATCGCCCAATGATCCGCTGGTTAAACTGATGAAGGAAACAGCGCAATTATGGCCTTTCTCTTCAGCAGCTATCTCCATGTCTGAAAGTACAGACCTCTCCGTTATATTCAGTGATGCTTCCCTGAAGCAGGCTTATATAGACCGGATCATTACCGCCAGAAATCTCCACAAATGTCAGCAGCCTGATTGTTATCCACTGGTACTGGAAGCATTAGGCGCCTATGCCGCTGATTTGTGGCCTCAATTTGAACCCTCTTTTAACGATTAATAAACTATGGAACCTGTTATTCTGTCCGACGCCAACATAATAGACAAACTGAATAATGTACTGCAACAGCTGAAAAAAACTTTCGTTGGTAAAGACGACATTATCGATCTTATGGGCATTTGCCTCGCAGGCAGGGAAAACCTTTTCCTGCTGGGCCCTCCTGGTACCGCCAAGAGCGCCATGGTACGTGAGTTAGCCCGTCATATCAAAGGCAAAACCTTTGAATACCTGCTTACCCGCTTTACAGAACCTAATGAACTGTTCGGCCCTTTCGATATCCGCAAACTGCGCGATGGAGACCTGGTCACCAATACAGATGGCATGCTACCCGAAGCATCACTGGTATTTCTGGATGAATTGCTGAACGCGAACAGCGCCATCCTCAATAGCCTGCTGATGGCACTCAATGAAAAGATCTTCCGCCGTGGCAAGGAGACAAAAAAACTCCCCGCACTGATCTTTATAGGCGCCAGCAATCATCTGCCGGAAGAAGAGTCCTTACAGGCCCTTTTTGATCGCTTCCTCATCAGGGTACATTGCGGGAACGTAGATCCTGCACAACTGGAAAAAGTACTGCATGCCGGTTGGGATATGGAGCAAACTACTGAAACTGATTATACCGGTATAACGGAAGAGGAAGTACGACATTTGCAATCACTCACTACCAGTATTGACCTCAGCATTGTAAGACCTGCTTACATAGAACTCGTGCAGTTATTGCGTAATGCCGGTGTACTGATATCAGACAGGCGTGCAGTGAAACTGCAACGCCTCATAGCGGCCAGTGCGTTACTTTGCAACCGTCGTACGGCGTTGCGTTCTGATCTCTGGGTGCTGCGTTATATCTGGGATACAGAGGAACAGCAGGAAGTGATTGCAGGCATTGTGAATGCGGCTGTTGCTACAGATGATTCCCATCCCCAGCAGCATCCCCGTGCCAATATCAATAGTGCTCCCGATGCGGATACTATCTATGAAGAAGTGCTGCAAATGACAGAGCAATGGGATACGGCTTCAGGTGCAGAACGCTCACTGATAAAAGACAGACTGCGTTATCTGAATGGACGCAGTGAATGGATCAGCAATGAAACACAGCGTAACTATGTGTTACAGCCAATTGAAGAACTCTGGCAGAAAATAATACAGACAGTATGATGGAAATCGTAATAGTACTATCATCCGCTCATGCGGCGGCATTAGGTAGTGTTCGTACTTTCCCCGGACTACTTGCTGCCCGCTCCGGAGAAGAGATCTGGGTGAGAGGAATACCTACGGGTAAACCGGATAAAAAGATCAGTGTATTACCGGCGAGGTATACTTATTTCATGGATGAACAGGAACGTATCTATGCGCCCGGAGCCCTGACACCGTCTGATACATTGCCTGCATTAGAATGGGTACCGCTGTTATCATTCATAAAAGTAACATTGCCTGTATCTGCCTTACCAGGCATACTGGAAGAACCTCTACAGATAAAACTGGCAAGGAATGTAATCATACAGGAAAGCGATGCTTTGCTTACTCCCCTGGAAACATGGGAAACATATGTCAGCACAGCGCCGCTTGTAAGACTGCAACATCTCTACTTCGCTGTTTCAGAAAACAGTGAAGCATTGATTATAGGTACGCCGAACATACCATTACCAGGTAAAACATATATACTCAGGAATAACATCCTGTTACCGGCAGGTTACGACTTTGATCCACCAGCCATAACATCGCTGGTAGCAAAAGCACTGAACCCTGTGAATGATGGTATACTACTGTTCCATGAAAATGGTCAATGGGAAAAAATAAAGTTTGATTGCTTTGTACCTGCCACCAGAAGCGCGGTAAGGCTTACTAATAGTATGATTTAAATGTCGTCAAAGTTCGATACTAAACAATTACCACTGGTACTACCGGAACAACAACCGGCAGACCTGCTGGAACAACTGGCCGGAGACGCTCAGACTGAAGGGCTGGCCCGATTAACGCAACGCCTCATCGCTGCGCTGAAAATCCCTATGCAGACACGCAGCAACAGCGATCTGTCATTCGGCGGCGTATCCGATATCACCAACAGGGGCAACTTCGACAGACTGCTCCTCAGCGAACTTGCACATGACGACCTTTCCTTAATGGCAAGACTAGCCAACAATGAAGCCCTCTACCTGCGCAGGGAAGAACTGCCCACCCATCATGTCCGGCAACGTTTCATCCTCGTAGATACCAGCATCAAAATGTGGGGAACACCCCGCATTTTCGCCATCGCTACAGCATTAGCCTGTCGCATGAATAACAAAGAAAAAGCAAGCGTCAGTACGTTCGCATTGCAGGGCAATACCTACAGCGAAATGGAACTGCTCACCAAACCAGATATCATCGGCGCATTGGCAGAGTTATCGCCCGCCCTGCACAGTGCAGGCGCCTTAACAGCCTTTGCAAAAGAACATCCCCTTGGCCGTGAGCAGGAATACTTCCTCATCACAGATGAGCAACTGTTCTACACACCCGCTTTCCAGGCTGCTTTCGCCCACCTGAGAACAGCTCATGGGTTCCTGATCACTGTAAGCAGATCAGGGCAATTACAACTGTTTAAATATAAAGCCGGTAACCGCCGGTTGCTACACAATATCTCACTGGACTTACCGGAATTATTATCAAAAACAAAGAAGATAATAAAGACGAGAAAAGAAGAAGCCTATGATAGAAAAGACTTACCGGTTTTTTTCCAGCAGACGCCTTCACCACTTTACTTCCCCAGCAGTAAGATCCTTCCTGATAAGGAACATATGTTCAGCGCATTTGGCGTAATCGGTATCACACAGGACCAACGCCTGCTTTACTGGCCTGAAAAGACTAAAGGTGCTATAGAATTAATGTCTTTCATTCCCCCTGGTAAATATTACTTCGGACAGGATGAAAAATCTCTCATCTATATCCTTCATCACATTCCCAGCTCACCCCAGATACTAAGACTGTATAATATACATACGAAGACACTGACAATGACCACCACCGATTGCTTGCCTAAAATCCAGCTAAGGGACCCACATACAATCGTATTTCATCAGGAACAATTCATCATAGATACTAGTAATACACGCTTCACTGTCAATGCTAATCATGGGAGAATATACAGTAAATCGGGAGAAGGTACAGATAGCCCTCTACCATCGGATTACGAATTTCATCCAAAAGATATAAAACAGCACATCAACAATGGTTACAGCGTTCTTACCAATATCGAGCAAATATATATAGATGGAGAATACCTGATGCTGGATAGTCGTAGCCTCGTTATAAATGATAACAGCGTTGGTATCTCCTTAAAAAGGCCGCTTCATAATTACATTAGAGAAAGAATCAGCGCAATATCCGAAAATCCAACACAGATAAACATCCCGGATGTCAATTATAAACTTTTAAAATTCACCTGGGAAAATGGTTGTGAAGCATTTTTAGACTCACGTGGACTTTTACACCTGCGTGCTCCAAACTTACCAGAAGTAACGATCGTACTGATATTGAACCGTTCAATTGCCTGCTGCGCTTCTGATGGTGCAACATGCGGTACGGAATACTTTACAGGGAAATCCCCTGAGAAGAAAATGCCTGTACAGGAATTTTACGAAAAATATATCCAATCATTTATAGAGGCATTGAAATGAATATAGTCCTGCAGCTAACATACGATCCGCAATCCTGTCAGGATATCGCCGGGACTTTCATCCGGGGCAATTCTCCTGCACAATGGTTCCGTGAAATTGACAACTGGAATATACCGCTGAACGAATTAACATGCCTTATCATTCCGGCTAATACCGGGTCTATCACTCCTGCGGGTCTGTTCGTGGTATTCAATGACAAAGTACCTGATGCGTCTGTACTCTCACATCCCTATGCCGCCATCGGCAATAAATTATTCATTCCTGTTCATGCCAGCCTGCACCCGGTACTAAGCGATGATGAACTAAACGATCTGCTCATCTGGGAATGGCAGGTGTTTCATCCGGGTATCGGCTTTGTAGGATTCAATAAAGAAGATCAGCAGGAGCCTGTCAATCTGCTCTCATTTGCCGAACAGCGCAACACCAGCTGGGAACATGCTCATCCCGGTTTACCTGCTATGGCAAAACTGCATGAGATCAGTGTAGATAATCCGGAAGAAAATAAACTACTGGATCAGTTACAGGAAAGTATCGATATACAGCCTTTGTCAGAAATCCCGGGAGTGATAAAACCACCCACCGGATTCATGGCTTTCCTGGATGTGATAGCGAAAATGTTCATGCTCCCCATCTGGCTTATCCTGAAAATATTATCTCTATTCCCCCGCAATCCGATAGCGCCTTTGCCCAATAACTGGATACAGCGCTTCATGAATTGGATGGAAAGTGAAAATGATGGCGGCAACAGAGGTTCCAAAGCTGGCAGCAGAGGCGACAATGGTAACACCCCTACCCAAGACAACCTTGAAAAGAGCCGGAACAGGGAACTGGAACGTCTCCTGAAATTATTTGATGAGGATATGGATGAAGCGCTCCGCTATGCCATCCCCCTTGCATCAAAATATGCCAGCAGAGGCAGCGCTACTCCCAGTGGCCGTTTAGGTAGCCGCGATACCAATTTTAATGTAAACAGACTTGGAGGTGGTGAACGTGCAGATGGATGGAACGTAGACAATTATGCAGAATCCCTCACCTCCAAATATCATAAAGCTGCCCAACAGGCAGAAGAAAAAGGGGACTTCAAAAAGGCGGCCTACATCTACGCTAATCTGCTGGGAAATTTCCAGGCAGCAGCAAGAGTATTGGAACAAGGACAATACTATAGGGAAGCAGCTATATTGTACAAAGAACATTTACATAAACCACTCGAAGCAGCCCAGTGTTTAGAGAAAGGAGGGTTACTGCTGGAAGCGATTGAGGGCTACAAAGAACTGGAACAATACGAAAAAACAGGAGATCTCTTCCTGCTCCTCGCTCAACCTGAAAAAGCAACACAGTATTTCAGGAAAAGCACAGACGTGGCCCTGCTACAACAGGATTATCAGAAAGCGGCACTCATCCTGGATAAAAAACTACATCTCCCCGAAGAAGCCCGTGCCAGATTACTGGATGGCTGGTCTGCCGGGAACAAACAGGAAGATTGCCTGACCATGTACTTCCAGATGATCATGCGTACAGAAGAAGGGCAGTTACCTGAATGCCTGCTTAAAATATATGAACACCATACACCCGTAAACAGGCAAAATAGCTTCCTGAGCGTGCTGGTTGATGTAAATAAAGCCACCACCAACCCTGCGGCGAAAGAAACTGCGAGAGAGCTGGCGTATAAGGTTATCAGTCAGGATGCCATGATGGGTAACACCGAAAAGATGCATTTATTAAAGCATTTTTTACCTGAGGATGAACAACTGGTTACTGATTTCAACCTGTATAAAAACAGTCGTGCAAGTGTGACAGCAAAAGATAAAACGGGAAATCAGATAAGGATACAACTGGATAAGCATGTAGAATGGATGGGCTCTGCCACTTATCATAAACAGATGCTGATTTTCGGACAGGGTCACAGCAAACTGCATTTGGTCCGCCTCAATACAGAAGGCTACCAGGAACATTATAGCTGGGATTACTATCCATATCAGGACTACCCTCCGCAAGGTGAGGAAATGGAACACGTATATCCATTTTTCCCTCATAATATTAATGCCAGTAATGACATTATACTGCCATTAAGAACATTGGAAAAAATACTTTCTTTTGAGGATAAAGATCTACCTGCTAATCGTCATTTTCATGAGGAACTGCACATCCGCGTGAATAAGCAACTGGAGCAGGATGTTCTTTGTTTTGCATTCAATGAGGAAGCATCCAGATTAACAACCATTACAGTCTCTCCTGATGAAAGCCGGATGAACCTCAACCATCATATTGCTGATAGGGAGATCAATGTATCTGAATGTAAATTAAACGGTAATTTTCTTATTCCTCAGCACCTACACTTTATGCAACAATTGATCTGCAAGTATATCCTCTACTTCCACATGAATAAATCCATTTACAGCGTGGATTATCTTGGATATTGTGAAGAATTACCACTGGACGCAGATATTTTTTCTTTAACAGACACACCCGGCAATAAAATAATTGCCCGCACAAAAAAAGGAAGTATCCTGATCAGTGTAGAAAGAGGCATGAAAACCATCGGCAGCTTCTTCGCCGCACCCATCCTCTGTGTGGCAAAAGCATACATTCCCGGAGATCTGTTCATCATCGCATCAGAATATTATGCAGAAGTATATAATATAAAAAATATACCCATATTGATCAAAACGATCCACTCCACCGATCCCATCAAGGAAATCTTATCTACTGGCGAAAAGAATCAATGCGTTATACTTGATAATAAAGGTGTTATAACAATACATGCTATTTAGGCTTTCCTTAACGCTTATCTGATCATTATCCGGCGATTCTGACGTAAATTTGATATGGTTCATAGCCAATTCACTTCTAAAAATCCCGGAAACAATGGACAAGCAACTTATTCGCGACGCTTATAAAACTTTCTGGCTGGAAAACGGCAAAAGACCCGTTTCCATCTTCTCCTTCTGTCAGCAGCTGGGTATAGCTGAAACTGCTTTTTACGACAGCTACTCTTCTTTTGATGCTGTTGAAAAAGACCTCTGGTTATCCTATTTCCAGGATACCATAGAAAAGTTACAGCAGGATGAGATCTACAGGAACTATTCCGCACAGGAAAAACTGCTCACCTTCTACTTCATGTGGGTACAGAAACTGAAAGAAAACAGGAGTTATATCCTGCAACAGAAAGAAAACTACAGGATTCCCGGTATTCATCTGGATAAACTGGAAACCTTCCGTATTGCTTTCTATGACTATATCAGAGAGATCGTGAAAGAAGGATATACCAGCAACGAGATCAAAGAACGCAAATTCATCTCAGACCAATACGTACACGGTTTCTGGATGCAGGCGTTATTTGTACTCCGCTACTGGACAAAAGACGATAGCAACCAGTTTGAAATGACAGATGCCGCTATTGAAAAAGCAGTAAACCTGAGCTTTCAGCTGATCAGCACAAATACATTTGACAGTTTAGTAGACTTTGGAAAATTCATGTTTACGAGGAAGTAAACAAAATTATCGGGGATGATGAAAGAACAGACTAACATTCCTACCGGAAAGGTAGAAAGGGCCAGCCGCTTTGTAACAACAGGACTGAAAGTAGGAACAAATTATATCAAACATTACACGAAAAAACTTTTAGACCCCTCTCTGAGCAAGGACCAGTTACATGCAGACAATGCAGAAGATATCTATGATACTTTAAGCGATCTCAAAGGAAGCGCTTTAAAAGTAGCCCAGATGCTGAGTATGGATAAGGGCATGCTGCCTAAAGCCTATACAGACAAATTTGCCATGTCGCAGTACAGCGCTCCTCCCCTTTCCGGTCCACTGGTAGTCAATACTTTTGTTAAAACACTGGGACAATCCCCTTCCCAGCTCTATGATAAATTTGAGATGAAAGCGGCCAACGCTGCTTCCATTGGCCAGGTACACCGCGCCTGGAAATGGGACAAGCCACTGGCCATCAAAATACAGTATCCCGGCGTTGCCAATAGTGTAAAATCCGATCTCCGCATCGTAAAACCCTTTGCTATCCGCATTGTAGGTATGAACGAAGTAGATATGGATAAATACTTTGATGAGATTGAGAGCAAACTGCTGGAAGAAACCGACTATAAACTGGAACTGCGCCGCTCTGTGGAATTATCTTCCCTCTGCGCACATATTCCTAACCTCGTATTCCCTTCCTATTACCCGGAACTCTCCAGCGAAAGGATTATTACCATGGACTGGCTGAACGGCTTTCACCTGAAGGAATTCATGTTAAGGAACCCCAGTCAGGAAGTACGCAATAAAATTGGACAGGCACTCTGGGACTTCTACCAGTTCCAGGTACATACACTCAAAACAGTACATGCCGATCCGCATCCCGGTAACTTCCTGATGCGCGATGATGGTACTGTTGGTATCTTCGACTTCGGTTGTATCAAAGAAATTCCGGAAGATTTTTACATCAACTATTTCCTTTTAGTAGATAAAGAAGTGATAAAGGATGAGGTAAAACGCAGACAGATCTATACTAACCTGGAAATGATCCATCCTTCGGATACAGAAAAAGAGATCACGTTCTTCTCTGAACTTTTTCAGAAGATGATAGATATGTTAACGCTGCCTTTTACCCTCGACAGCTTTGACTTTGGAGATGAATCTTATTTTAATGAGATCTATGCCTACATGGACTATGTATCCAATTTAAAAGAAGTAAAAGACTCTAAAGTAGCCCGTGGCTCCCGTCATTCTTTGTACGTAAACCGTACTTATTTCGGGTTATATTCTATCCTCAGTGATTTAAAAGCAAATATTAAAACAGGGTATCCCGCAAACACCCCGGCATTTCATCTGCAATAGTTACCTTTGCGTCGTTGAAATCAATAAGACATGACATTATCAGAAAGGGATCAACAGGTGATCTGGCATCCGTACACACAGATGCAGACTGCGCCGGCACCGGTAGGTATTGTAAGAGGAGAAGGGACTTTATTGTATGATGAAGAAGGGAACAGCTACCTGGATGCTACTTCCAGCTGGTGGGTAAATATTCACGGGCATGCCCATCCTTACATTGCAAAACAACTGGCAGCACAGGCTACAGAATTGCAGCACTGCATTTTTGCGGGTTATACCCACCCTCCTGCCGTGAACCTCGCAGAAAGATTACTGCCTATATTACCAGGCCATCAGCAACGCGTATTTTATTCGGATAACGGTTCTACAGCGGTAGAAGTGGCACTGAAAATGTGTATCCAGTACTGGCATAATAAAGGCCAGAAAAGGAATAAAATACTGGCCTTCAGTAATTCTTATCATGGGGATACTTTTGGGGCGATGAGCGTAAGCAGCCGCAGTGTATTCACCCGTGTATTCGACGATTTCCTCTTTGATGTGCATTTCATAGACACTCCTACCAAAGACAATATCACCACTTTAAAAGCACAGGTAGATGCCTTACATCCTTCAGATATCGCTGCTTTTATCTTTGAGCCACTGGTACAGGGTGCCGGTGGAATGTTGATGTATGAGGCAGATGTATTTGATGAATTACTGCAGCATTGCCATCAGCATCAGATCATGCTGATAGCAGATGAGATCATGACTGGCTTCGGCAGAACAGGACGCAACTTTGCAATGGAGAACGTCTCTACACCACCGGATATTATCTGTTTATCTAAAGGATTGACAGGCGGTAGTATTGCTTTAGGTATCACTACCTGCACTGCGGAGATTTATAACGCATTCCTTTCAGAAAGTAAGCTGAAAACGCTTTTTCACGGGCATTCATTTACAGCGAATCCTTTAGCCTGTGTGATTGCGCTGGCCAGCTTAGATCTCTTTTTACAGCCTTCCTGTAAGGAGAATCGTGTAAGAGTAGAAACGCAGCATCGTCAGTTTGCGACGCAGTTAAAAACTTTAAAACTGATAAAAAATGTAAGGGTTCAGGGGACGATCATCGCCTTTGAAATTGTGACTGATACAGAAGATAGTTATATCAATAACCTGGCGGATTATCTGCATAAATTCTTTAAAGAGAAAAGGATTATGCTGAGACCATTGGGTAATACATTGTATATCATGGCGCCTTATTGTATTACAAATGAGCAGCTGGATAGGGTATATAAAAGCATTGAGGAATGCGTAAAAGCATTATAAAAAGGAGGGTGTATCGAAAGTATTAGAAGACACTAAAAAGGCTCCTTTAGGAGCCCCGTGTTTGTAGCAATAATCCATCTTCTACATAATAGACTCCGTTAGGAGTCCCCTATAATAACAAATTATAGGGGACTCCTAACGGAGTCTTGTTTTGTTGTATAGTACATTTTCTACAAACACGGGGCTCCTAACGGAGCCTATTATGTTTTGTTACGAAATGCATTATGTTTTGCTGCAAACATAAAGAGGGTGTATCAGTTGATACACCCTCCTTTTTAAATGAGTTTGACGTGTTTACTTTACAGGAACTTCAACCTGAGTCTGATCCCATTCTACTACCAGTTTATCACCAGGTAATGTGATGGTCAGCTTTTCTACAGGAGCAGCAATCTTAGTTGCTTTTGCTTTTACTTCCAGTACGTTTTTACCTTTGATCTCATCATACTTGTAGGCACCCCATTGTTTCAGTTCGGAGTTCAGTATGAAAGTCCAGGAAGCTGCTTCAGGAATGGTGAACAGGGTATAAGTACCAGCTTTAACTGGTTTACCACCGAAGCTACCATCTTTAGTGAAAGTGATTTCAGTGGCTTCGTTAGCACCTAAGCGCCAAACTTTTCCGAAAGGAACCAGTTCACCGAAAATAACTCTTCCTTTCTTGGATGGTTGTCCGTAGGCAATTTTAACATTTTTTCCTTCAGCTGTTACACGTGGGCTTTCAGGCTTTTTATCCTGAGCAGATACGAAACTGCTGGTACCAGCCAACAGTGCAAAAAATAGGAGAACGTGTTTCATAAACAATATGTTTAAAGTTTGCAGAAAATTAAGCCATTCAGTGGCAACAATAATTACCACTCATAGAAATTATGATTTATTTATCTATAAACATTAGGCTCCTGACGGAGCCTGATATTTGTAGTATATTAATTTAATCTTGATAAACAACATATGAGGTTCTGTTAGGAGCCCCGTGTTTGCAGTATATTAATCTTGATAAACAACATGTAAGGCTCCGGTAGGAGCCCCGTGTTTGTAGTATATTAATCTTGATAAACAACATGTAAGGCTCCGGTAGGAGCCCCGTGTTTGTAGTATATTAATCTTGATAAACAACATGTAAGGCTCCCGTAGGAGCCCCGTGTTTGTAGTATATTAATCTTGATAAACAACATGTAAGGCTCCCGTAGGAGCCCCGTGTTTGTAGAGAGCCCTATTTCCCCTCACAAATGCTCTTTAGCTTAGTCAGCCCGTCTTCTAACTGCGGGCCGGTAAGACGGTCTGCCAGGAAACCCCTGAACTTCCACCAGGGTAAGTAGCCTAAGTTTGTTTCCAGCCGCCAGAGGATAGCGGTACCGGTACCGGTGGTTGCCGGTCTGAGATTAAAGGTGGCTTTCACGGATTTCATCCCTTCAAAATCCATATTATAATATACTCCTTTCAGAGAATCACTATTGGTAATAGTTACTTTGCCGGTTATACGTTTATCCGTCTGTACACCTGCCCATGTATAATAAGCACCTGTTCCGAAAGCTGGTTCGGAATACTTAATTTCCTGTGCAGTACCAGGAGCCGTCCAGGGATTCCAGTGTTGCCAGGTTTTAAGATCATTGATCTGAGCATAGACAGTGCTGATAGGGGCATCAATCACGCCGGAGCGTTCTACAATAGCCCGGGAAGGCAATAGCAGCGATAACAGGAAAACCAGTAAACCTAAAAAGAAAACACTCAGTAAAAATAACTTGATAACTCGCATAAAATTGGATACAGGCATAAATCTCGCCCTATTTGATTAATTAAATACATAACTCTGCTTATGTATTTAAGGTAGTACCTCAGTTTGATTACATAATCTTCGTGCCGGATGTTATTGATCAATAAATACACCTTATCTGACGTGAATATCAGGTGAAGTTAAATTGAAAAACAAATCCTGAACCCATATTCCAAAGCTAAATCAGAGAACTAAACAGTCAGATGCAGTGTATTTATGATCAATAACATCTGGCAATCTACGCTGTCATAAATTATTTACAGATGATTCCCGGATACATCTTCTCTTCAAATTCTCAAGCCCCCTCTCAAAATCCTTTCCTATCCATTTATCCATCATCAGCCCCATCAATCTCCTTCCCGGATGTTGCCCCAGCTCTGCCCTTAATCCCCAGGTAACCAGTGTCCCCATTCTGGCAGGTTCAAAGCGGAAATAGCCCTTGGCTATCCGTTGTCTCATGAACTGCATATCCAGCGCTATATATTCGTGCAGGCGGCACTCCGTAATAGTAAGCTGCCCGTTACGCACCTGCCTGTGTTTGCTTTCCCATTGAAAACCAGCCCCTACACCACATTCTGCTTCGCTGTAAGTAAGCTTTAATGCAGGGTCCAGCTGATGCCAGGGAGACCATCCCTCCCAGTTCCGTAATATATTTACTTGTTGAAAAACAGCAGCAACGGTAGCTGGCACTACCCTGGCCCGTACCACTTTAACAGTAGCCGGCAAAAACAGGCTGATTACAAACAGACCGGGGATGAGCACGGCCAATGTTCCCAGGATGATATATAAGGCTTGCATACGTATAAGTTATGAAAAAATCCGCTTATTCCCAGCGGAAAACCTTTACAGCTACTGCATAGACTACTATCCCCCAAAGCGTGATAACACCTAATTCCAGTCCAATATTCCATAAATGCAACCCTTCAAAGGCTATTTTACGAAAAGCATCGTTCAGGTAAGTCAGTGGCATGATCCTGCACACAGGCTGTAACCAGGAAGGGAAAGCATCTACCGGTACAAATGTACCCGCCAGCAGAAACTGTGGTAATGTAATAACGTTGGCAATAGGTGGAATAGTACTCTCACTGGTAGCAATGCCGCTCACCACAAAGCCGAAACCCATGAATACCACTACCCCGAAGGCAGTGAGTAACAACATCTCAAAGAAAGTACTCCAGCCATGTACCAGCGTAAAGCCAAAAGCAAAGTAGCCAATGGCCAGGATGATCACCGCACCTGCCACCTGGAATACCAGACGGGCCAGCGCTTCACCCAGCACTATATGAATACGCCTGATAGGCGTAGCGAAGAAACGTTTTAATACCAGCGTCTGACGCAGGTTAAAGAACAAAAATGCCGTACTGAACACGGCAGCACTCAGCAAAGAAAAACTCAGCAGACCAGGCAGGATAAAGTCAATGGTTTTATACCGGCGGCCGGGTAAAACGATCATAGGTTCTATCTTGGCAACAGACTTACGCGGGTAGAAGTTATCATCTGCCTGGTAAATCACCCCTTTGAGGATGGAATTGAATAACTGGATCTTATCTACAGAAGCTGTTGAGGTACTTACTTTTACATCACAGGCAGGAGCCGCACCATCTTTCGTAATATTGATAATAGCGGTGAGATGCCCTTTTTTCAGATCGTCCTGCATCTCTGCGGCTGACTTATCCATGATCAGTTTCAGGGTTTTCTCTTTGCGAAGCGCCTGAAATACATAACTGCTGGTATCCGTGGCCTTATCCACCCCTATTTTGACAGATACCGCACTATCCCCTATAAAACCGAATACCAGGATAAATACCAGCGGAAAACCCAGGCTGAAAATAACTGCCGAAGGACTTCTCAATATCGCTTTCAAACTTGCTTTGGCCATGGCCAGCAAGGCCTTCCATTGGTTATATTTCACCGCCATACTACTAGATCTGTTGCTTAAAAAATCGCGTAAAACTAGCTATTGTTTTGCTCATTCCATAAAAAGAAGTAAAAAAAGGCTCCGTTAGCCCCATGTTTGTATCAAATGCAATAAACAACAAAACACAATAGGCTCCGGTAGGAGCCCCGTGTTTGTAGAAAACATATTAAACAACAAAACAAAGACTCCGTAGGAGTCCCCTTCCGAATTTCAGGGGACTCCTACGGAGTCTATTAAAGAGAAGATGAACATTTACTACAAACACGGGGCTCCTACCGGAGCCTATTATGTTTTGCGGGAAACGGAGCCTATTATGTTTGGTTACAAAAAGCAGGCTTACTTCACATCCAGGTCGTACGGCATTCTTGCCTGTATTTCCCCGTTCATGCTCTGTATACGTTTCACCTGCATGTACAGGTTATAATTCACACCCAGTTCGCTCTTCAGCGCATTGGCATCAGCTTCACCACCCAGGCTCTTCATCAGCTTCTCCATCGTACTCTTGGGTTCAGGATATTCACGTAAACGGTAAGAAGATACTTTCGCCAGCTTTGCGGCACAGGCAATAGCGTCTTCAATGCCACCGATACGGTCTACCAGTCCCAGTTGTTTTGCCTGTATACCACTCCATACACGGCCCTGGGCAATACTGTCTACCACAGCGCCACTCAGTTTACGGCCAACTACCACCCTGCTTTTAAAAGTACTGTAGATGCTATCCACGGAACCCTGCATAAAGCGTTTTTCCACTTCATTCATCGGACGGGAGCCCGTACCAAGATCAGCATACTGAGCGGTCTTTACACCATCAAATGTGATCCCCAGTTTATTCTTAAAGAAGTTCTCCATGTTAAACACCATCCCGAATACACCAATAGAACCGGTTAAAGTATTCGGCTGTGCAAAGATGGAATCCGCCATGCAGGAGATATAATAACCACCGGAAGCTGCATAATCACCCATAGATACCACTACAGGTTTGGACTTCTTTGCCAGTTCCAGTTCACGCCAGATCGTTTCAGATGCCAGGGCACTACCACCCGGAGAATTCACCCGGAACACGATCGCCTTAATAGAATTATCCTGACGAGCCTTACGGATCAGTTTTATAAAGTTACCACTACTGATAGTCGTCTCATTATCATCATCTCCCCCTTTAATATCTCCCTGCGCATAAATCAGCGCTATTTTGCTCTCACCGTCTTTATAAACAATCGGTCTTGCATTATCATAATCTTTCAGGGAAACAAAGTTCACTTTATCATCCCCGCTCAAACCTAACTTCCTCTTAATCTCGTCCATTACCTGGTCGTCATAACGCAGGCCATCTACCAGCTTGTATTTAGCAGCATCCTCAGCGCTCTGGATAAGTCCTTCATTGGCATAACCATGTAAAGTAGCCGTATCAATCTTACGGGACTCCCCTATACGTTGCAGAAAGTTGCTGTACAGCTCTCCCAGGTAAGCGGTGGTCTGGATGCGGTTAGCTACCGTCATCTGTGTTTCACGCAAAGGCTCTGTAGCGCTTTTGAAACGCCCATCATAAAAGATCTGTGGCTGTATCTCCAACTTCTCAAGCGTACCTTTCAGGAACATCAGCTGACTGTAAAAACCGCCAAAGTCGATGCCTCCTTTAGGATGCACATATACCTTATCTCCCAGGGATGCCATGTAATAGCCCTGCTGGCTCATCGCTTCTCCATAGGAATAAATGAATTTACCGGAGTGTTTGAATTTCAGAAGTGCATTACGGATCTCTTCATTGGTAGCGAATCCGTTCACATTATTATCTGCTTTCAGGTAAATTCCTTTGATATTATCATCAGTAGCAGCATTTTCCAGTAAACGTACCACGTCGAAAAGGCCGGGGGTAGATTGTGGCCCTCTGCGTAATACGGCACTTACCGGGTCTACGCTTTTCACTTCGTTATAGGGCTGGCTGGTTTCTATCACCAGTACCGAGTTAGCATCTATGGTCATCTGCTCCGGGGCAAGTGCCTTGCCTATCATGACAGACAAAATAATAATCCCTATGAATATCAGTACCACAAAAGCCAGTAAAATGGCAAGGAATGTTTTAAAAAAACTACGCATTTGTTACTTATGGATTTAATAGTCAACCAGATAGTGGTTAATTGAAAACTCACTTTTCCCAAAAATAAAGAATATGTCTACTTTTGGGCCGTTGAAGATACATGAATAAAGCAATATTACTTATAGGTGGTAACCTGGGAGACCGTACCGGTCATCTGAAACAGGCGGTTGAACAAATAGGCATGCTGGTAGGGAAAGTAGAAAAAGTATCTGCTTTATACGAAACCGCTGCATGGGGAGGTATGGAACAACCGGATTACCTGAACCAGGGTGTAATGGTTTCAACGGAAATGGATGCATTAACACTGCTTCATACCGTACTGGAAATAGAACGCAAAATAGGACGCATCCGGCAGCAGAAATGGGGAGCAAGAGTGATTGATATCGATGTTATATTTTATAATGATGAGATCATCAACCTGCCGGAACTTAAAATTCCACATCCGCAATTACAATTCCGGCAATTTGTATTAATACCTTTACAGGAGATAATACCCGACTGGCAACATCCTGTTTTACATAAAGACATTAACACCTTGTTACAGCAGTGTACAGACCCGTTACCTGCCAAAAAATATATTCCGGAAGAAGTACACTAAAGAATGAACTATAAATACATCACAATAGAAGGGAATATAGGTGCAGGTAAAACCACACTGGCCAACAGACTGGCAAAACATTACAGCGCAAGAATTATACTGGAAGAATTTGCAGAGAACCCGTTCCTGCCTAAGTTTTATGAAAAGCCCCAGCAATACGCTTTTCCACTGGAACTGTTCTTTATGGCAGAACGTTACAAACAACTAAAAGATATGTTGCAGGCCCAGGACCTGTTCAGCAACTTCATCATTTCAGATTACCTCTTCATCAAAAGCCTTTTATTCGCTAAAATAAATCTGAAAGAAGAAGAATATAGTCTATACCAGAAATTATTTGAGATCATCAATCCGCAATTACCTCAACCGGATTTACTGATCTTCCTCAATGCTCCTATCACTAAGCTGCAACAGAATATCAAAACCCGTAACCGCTCTTACGAACAGCAGATAGCCGATGAGTACCTTGTGAGTGTTCATGATATGTATATGCAATATATCAGACAACATCCCATACGTACTTTAATGATAGATACCACTAAAACAGATTTCCTGAATAATCCCACTGACTTTGATTCTTTACTAAACGCACTGGAAAAAGAATACGAACCGGGCATTCATTATTTATAAGAAAATAAAGACAAAGGGCGTTCTGTTATATACAACATACCAAAATGCCCTTTACCTTTTTACCCCTGTTTAGAGCTGATACTGTTAGCAGCAATCCATCCGCTGGTCCACGCATGTTGAAAATTAAAGCCACCGGTAACACCGTCAACGTCCATCACCTCCCCCGCAAAATAAAGGTTGGGAGCCAGTTTGCTTTCCATGGTGGCAGGATCTATCTCCGATAACTGTATGCCCCCGCAGGTCACAAACTCTTCTTTATAGGTCGTTTTCCCTTTTACCGTACATTCCATTACTACCAGTTGTTTCACCAGTTTGTTCACATCCTTTGCCGGTGCATCTGCCCAGCGCACCTCTTCCGGTAAACCAGACTGTAACAGCAAAAACTGCCATAAGCGCTGCGGTAATCCAAACGGGTTTTTGGTATGCATTTTTTGTCCGCCCATAGAGAAGCGTAACTCCTTCATTTCTTCCAGCAGGCTGTTCTCATTAAATGCCGGCAACCAGTTCACGATCGCTGTAAAGTTGTACTGCATCTGAGCCAGGTCCCGCGCTCCCCAGGCAGACAGGCGTAATACGCCCGGGCCACTCATTCCCCAGTGAGTGATCAACAGCGGTCCTTTCTCCTGTAATTTGGTACCGGCAATCTTTATATGTGCTTCCGGCACACTCACCCCCATCAGTTCTGTAATAGGATTGCCCGGCATATTGAATGTAAACAGGGAAGGTAACGGTGTAACTATCTTATGGCCGGTTGCCTGTAACCAGGAGAACTTATCCGCCTGGGCGTATCCACCGGCAGCCACACATACAAAGTCGGCTTCCAATACGCTGCCATCCTGTAAGCTCACCTTCCAGCCGTTGCCAGCCTGCGTTAAAGCAGTAACAGCGGTGCTCATGTCTATCTTCACGCGGTACTTATCAGCTTCTTTCAGCAGGCAGTCGATGATCGTCTGGGAACTGTCCGTATCCGGGAACATACGGCCATCTGCTTCCGCTTTGAGGGTTACCCCACGTTCCCGGAACCATTCTATGGTATCGGGCACAAAAAAGCGGCTAAATGCCTTTTTAACAAAATGCTGTCCCCTCGGATAATGTTTAGACATATATATTAAGTCGGGGGCATTATGGGTGACATTACAGCGACCTCCACCGGATATTTTTACTTTTGAGAGTAATTTGTTGCTTTTCTCTATTAATTTGATTTCCAATGCAGGAAATAACTTTGCGGCGTTAATTGCGCAAAAAAAACCGGCTGCTCCGCCCCCAATTACAACTAATCTCTTGTTTATCATCTTGTTAGTTTCAATCGTGCTTTCACGCCCCTGCGTAACTCGCACTTATTTTGCAATAATAATTCAAAGAATTCACACCCTAATTTGTTAATAATTAATAACATTATTTGCATATATTATTTTTTCATACTATTTTGCATATTATATTTTTTGATACTATATTGTCGCAAACTAATTGTTCCACATGCAATCTGGATTATCTAAAAAAAGAAACGGTTTAAAGTGGCTGCTCCCAGTCTGTCTGATGGGTATAACAGCTGCCCTTGCATTTTATCCCGCCGACGAGTGGCAGGATAAAATAACTCAAACCCTGGAGCAGTACAGCAAACGCTTCCCCCAGGAGAAAGTTTACTTGCAATTGGACAAAGATTATTATGCTGCCGGAGAAACCCTGTGGTTCAAAGCGTACGTTTTGCTCCAGGGCCAGCCATCCCTCTCTGCTACAAACCTGTATGTAGAGTTGGTTGACAGGTCCGGTACAGTAGTGCTGAAGAAGTTATTATCGATCGGTGGAGGTACTGCTTCCGGCGCATTCGAAATTCCTGAATTAGTAAAAGCAGGGCAATACCAGGTTCGCGCTTACACCGCCTGGATGCTCAACTTTGATGCAGAGTTCCTGTACTACAAGAACATCGAGATTTTTGACCCCTCCAAGAACAGTGTTCAGCCGGGTGCACCAAGAACCACCAGTGATTTCTCTGTACAATTCTTCCCTGAAGGTGGTAACCTGATAGCTGGAGTTGCGGGCCGTGTGGCTTTCAAGTCTATCGATCAGAGCGGTTATCCTTCCGAAGTGAATGGTATCGTACAGAACCTGAAAGGTGAAACAGTTGCCCTGATTAAAACAACGCATGATGGTATGGGCATGTTTGACTTAACACCTGTTGCCGGGGAAACCTACAAAGCGCTGGTGCAAACTACCAAGGGACAAAAAACAGTACTGCTGCCAACAGTGAAAACCGCTGGCGCCGGACTGAAAATATTCAACAAAGGTACCCGCGTATTCTACCAGACTTTACCAGCTACCAAAGACAACCCTGTATATAATAACATGATGATTGTTGCCCAGATGCAGCAGCACATAGTATACAAGGCTAAACTGAACGCTGCTGAAGGACAGATAAGCGGGTTCGTACCAACCAAAGACCTTCCTTCCGGTATCATCCAGTTCACTATCTTCAACAGTGAAGGATTACCACTGGCTGAAAGGCTGGCATTCGTAAGAAAAGCGGATGCGCTGCCTATCGCTATCCAGAACACTACGATCAACACGCAACCAAGACAAAGAAATGTACTGGAACTAAAAGTACCTGATACGCTGCTGACCAGCCTGTCTGTTTCTATCACTGATGCTGACCAGGTAGTAAAAGATGAAGACGAGAATAATATCCTATCCAATCTGTTACTGACATCCGACATTAAAGGTTACATTGCGAATCCCTCACAATATTTCAAAGATATGGACCCGGCTACTCTTAGTAACCTGGACCTGATCATGATGACAAACGGCTGGAGAAGGTTTAGCTGGGAGAAAATCCTGCATAACTACTTACCAGACGTGAAATTCCCTTACGAACAGGGTTTGTTGCTGAAAGGTGTAGCTACTACCAACAAGGGTACTGTTCCTTTGGCAAATGGCAGAATAGACTTCGTACTGAAACAGCCAATCGATACTTCTACCGGTTTCTCTTCTGTAACTACCAATGATAAAGGTGAGTTTGCTGTAGACCGTCTGCAATTCGTGGATACCATCAACGTATTCTACCGTGCAAACGATCCGAACAAAACCTGGAAAGACGTAAACGTGAAGTTCGAACCGCATTTCTTCGATAAGAATACTCCTCTTACATTGCCTTATCCTTTCAGGGAGCCGGCTACAATCGACAACACTGTGCTCCGCACCTTCCTGTCTACTGTAGCTGAAAGCAATGCAGTAAACAAATCTATCCAGCAGAAACCAATCTTCCTGCAGGAGGTAAACGTTCGTGAAAAACGTCTGAGAAGAGCACAAAGCACAGGAGACCGTTACACAACTGGTATGTTCTCTGCGGGTGATGGTCAGGGTTTTGACCTTACCAAGGATGAGCCAAGTGCATTCACTATCTTCCAGTACCTGCAGTCAAAAGTATCCGGTCTTGTTATCAACACTACCGATGTTACCAAACCTGCTCTTACATGGCGCGGTGGTGCTCCGGTACTGTTCCTGAATGAAATGCCTACAGATATCAATATGCTGAATAACATCAGCATCAGCGATGTGGCTTACATCAAGGTACTTCGCCCTACTTTCGTAGGTGGTTTCGGAGGAAGCAGCGGTGCAATTGCGGTTTACTTAAGACGTGGTGGTGATAGCAGATCTGATATCGATACCCGTGGTTTTGATAAATACAGAAAAGGTGGATATAACATTGTGAAAGAATTCTATGCACCGGATTACACCGTGCGTAAAGACATTCACATCTTACAGGATAAGAGACTCACTCTTTACTGGAATCCAAACCTGGTTGCTGATACTTTAACACATACTGCTAAAATCTCCTTCTTCAACAATGACTTCACCAGACGTTTCCGTGTAGTTATTGAAGGTATGGGTGAAGATGGCACGCTGGGACATATAGAGCAGCTTTACTAACGATATACCGACAAGTATAGTATACAATAAAAGGCCATGGTTCTTCTGAACCATGGCTTTTTTTTTCTTTAATTCTTTAACATCGGATTAACGATAAAAAGTTTTTTAAAAACTAAGTTTGTATTGATAAAAGCAAAGCACGTTGTCCTTAACTTCCAGGCCTCTCACTTCGTACGTAAGTTGTGAGAGCTTGGGGGTCAGGGTTTATCATCCCTTACTAACTGAATAAAAATATTTCAAGGGGACAAGTACACTCATCTATCTATTATCTACTGCAAAACAATCAAAAACCAACTAAAAAAGGGCTCCGGTAACACCGGAACCCTTTTACTTTTCATTTGTTTTTTTAATCTTTCAGCTTATGTAGATACGTAGATAACTTAAATAGGAGTTCATCTTGTAAACCTGCACGCAGCTTAGCTTCTTCATCTGTAATACCCAGTCTGCGCAAACGCTGGTAAGAGCCATAAGAGCTACCTATCAGTTCCAGACATTCCTGAATTTTCTGCTTCACTTCCACTTCCTTGCTTCTCTTCTCAAATTCCTTCTTAGAAAGGATCTTTTCCACGAAGAATAAATTGTCTTTATCCTCTACCCATTTCTGTCCATGTCTGTGCTGTGGTTTATAAATTTCCAGGTAACAGTTGTCGAGGATCAGTTGTTGTCCGAACTCTACACGTATATCTATTACCGTAGGTCTTTCTCTTCCTGCATCTGCCAGTTTCTTTTTAATAAAACTGTTTACTTCTGCTCCCAGTTCACCTGCACTCATCAATACCTGTGTTAAGGCAGTAAATTCCATCGTCACCGTTATATTCGTAAAACGGGAACCTGTTTTCAGCTTACCTACCAGACTGGGTGTATCCTGTTCATCAAATACGATATCCTCTACCTGTATTTTGGTAACAGAGCGGAGATTTGGCGTATATCCTTCAGTGGCAGGAGTAGCCTTTTTATTAGGCGCTTTGGAAGTATCCTGTCTGCGGGTGTACTGTACAAATTCGTCTACAAAATGCAGGTCCAGCTGTTTCACAATAGTATACAGCTCATGTTTGGTGTAATGAATGATCTTACTCAGTAACAGCACATCATTCCAGCTATCAGCCTGCTGTACCTTTTTCATTTCATCCAGTACATCTGTAGCGGGCATATTACGGCGGTATAACAACTCTCCTATCAGGAAAATAGCATACTCATTCACCGGGTAGCCTAACTCCGGTAACAGGTCGTACGGACTCCGCTTTTGTTCCCTTGCCTGTCCCAGCTGATCTATATCAGATACTACCGGGGCCAGCAGGTACTTACGGGCGGCCTCTTTTAATTTCTTACTCACATAATCCAGCAGATGATCATTTACCTGGCTGTGACTCACAAAATCATGTAAAATCTGCACAAACCGTTTGGATGTAGGCAAGCCGAACTGTAGCAGAATATCATTCTCCATCTCCGGCGCAGCTACCCGTCCGGCAGCTTTTCTGCCTGTTTTAGTGCGCGTTTCCTGCTGCTGGCAGTGCTGATAGTATTCCTGTAATTTCAGTTTAAGCTTATCCATATATTTATCTGATTAAATTCTGACATAGTAACTCCTCTCTGTTTGCTGAGGCCGGCTGAGAAATCCGCAGAAATCTGAGCATGCAACTGCATAGCAGATACAATTGTTTGTTTTACAATAAGTTATCTAATGGGAGTAATGTTAGTAATCTAATGGGAAGTCTGCAAACTTACATCTTTTAAATCAATAGTTATACTTTCTGTGTCATAGTAATGCCCTTTAACGTTTCCGGCGGGGAAATATTACCTTATATACTGATAATCAATAATCTATTATTCTTTGGGGGCGGTAAGATCGCTATATTCTTTTAACGTCATTACTTTCTTTACCTGGAAAAGGGTATCCAGGAAGAATACCCGCTGGGCTACTGCGATCTCCCCTTTCTTATTCTTAGAGCGGTATAAATGACTGATATGCCAGGCATTGCCTGTAAGACTATCTTTCAGCAGTTTTTCAAATTCAATGCCTTCGTAACTTTTAGGAAAGTCTAAATACGAAGGCATATACATTTCCACACTATGCTCCGCCTTTTCCTGTGGTGTAGTACCTGTACAGGAAAACAACGTTATCAGCACTAAAAATAAAAGGGCATTTTTCACACTGCGAAACTACCATTTTATTTTCTGATGGATGAAACTGATCAGGTCTTTTGACATGGCCTCCTGTTCTGCTGCGCTGGGATGTCCGCCTGTTCCTTTAAAACCAAAGGAATGTGTGTAGATGCGTTTATCCTTTAATCCGGCTACTGCCTTTTGGATATAGCCGTACCAGGGAGCGTCTTTCTTTGCTGCATCCATACTCCCTAAGGCACAGATAATAGCTGCCTTTGGATACTTTGTACGGATGGATGTAACAAGGTTACGGTAAGCGGTGATGATCTGTTCTTCATTGGGAGCTTTCTCTCCAAAACGGGCTTTAAACTCCGCATGTTCAGGTTTCATAACCAGCCATGCATCGTTCTGGAAAAGGTTAATGACTACCAGGTCCGGGGTATATTTAGAGAAATCCCATTTGCTGTTCGCATCGTTAGGGTCTGATCTATCATACATTTCCGACATGATTAACGGGAACCAGCTAATCAGTACGCCTATACCGCTTTTAGCGATGGCATAATATTCTGCGTCGAAGTGCCTGGCCGTAATGGCGGCATAACTGATATATCCGTTCTCGTAAGGGGCTGTTCCCCTGTCCTGACCAGTAGTATCTTCTACCGCATATCCGCAGGTAATTGAATTACCGTAAAACTCTATCTTCCTTTTTTTGATGGCAGGAGCCGCCAGTATGCTGGTATTTTCATCCAGGGAGAACCCGTAAAACCAGGTTTTGCCCATTGCCCACTCTGTTCTTTTGAACAGTTCCAGGCTATGTTTACCCGCAGGCAGGCCACTCACCAGGGTATACAACTGCTTACTGCTATCGGGATGAATAACTGTTACTACCTGATTATCCACGATCACGTTAAAGGTATTCTCTCCCCTCTCATCTTTTAAAATGGCTTGCACTCCGGTGCCGTCAAAATTGATCTTCACAGCGGTGCCTGTCCATGTCAATTCAGCAGCATCCTCTTTTACAGCCACCCTTCCCACATAGTGAATATGGCTGTCATCACTTTTAATAACGGTTTGCTGTGCAGCAGCTGCCAATGGCAAACAGAAAAACAGTAAAACGAACATTCTTTGCATACGCCGAACTTACAAAATTTACCAATACAATGGTCTTATTTTTGCTGCCGGAATATCATGGTAAGAGTTTATTTCAACCCCGATTATACACTGGCTTCTCCCATGACCAGCGAAACAATAAAAGTGGAGAACCTTCAGCACATTGCTGATGTGGAAGTTGCTGACCTTAGAGCGGCCTTCGAACTATGCCAGAACTCAGATCTCCCCTGGACAGAACTCCCTGAAGTACAACCCGAAGCAGCTGTTGCCAATGGCACCCGCTCCGTGGCACCGGGAGATGTACTGGAACTGGATGGAGAATGGTACCTGATAGCTTCTAATGATTTTCAGAAGATATAGTCTGATAAGAGTGATCCTACGTTCATCCTACGTTCGGAACGTAGGATGAACGTAGGATGAGCGAATCTCTACACTATCTGCATTGAACTCATCTACACTTTTTACGTATCTCATCCAGCTTTTCTTGTGCGGTCATACTGGTTTTCAATATTGTAGTAAAAAGCAGGGTTATTATTGCAATATTAACCTGGGTTAAAATCTCTGTGGTTATTTGTGTAGAACTTCGTTTTAACAAAAAACTTAAAGACCATGACACTTTCTGCTGCTTTACGCAAACTCTACTTCACCCGTGCTGCTTTTTCCGTGATATGGGTTATCTTAATAGCCATCTTCGCGGCATCCAACTTTACAGTGGCCTCTATTCTTTTGGTTATTTACCCTGCCTGGGACGTATTCGGTACCTTCCTGGATATCCGCGCCAACAAAGGAGCTTCATCAAAAATGCCTCAGTATCTAAACGCTGTTATCAGTACAATTACCACTATCGCTGTAGCATTGGCATTACAGCACGGTGTTCCCGAAGCGCTGATCGTATTTGGCATATGGGCGATATTAACCGGTTTAATTCAGTTGATATTAGCGCTGAGACGCCGTAAAGAACTGGGTGGACAATGGCCTATGATCATCAGTGGAGGGCAGTCAATTATTGGTGGAAGCTCTTTTATCATTCTTGCGCATGATCCTAAAATGGGGATTACCAGTCTGGCCGGATATGCAGCATTTGGTGCATTTTATTACCTATTATCCGCGTTTCGCCTGAAGTCTTCTTCTAACTTGTAATAAAAAAGGGGTTGCCTGTTTATAAACAGGCAACCCCTTTTTCAAAATAGTTTAATTAGAATCCAACCGCTTTTCCGGCATTTACTTCTCCGTTTCCGAAATAAGCATCTTTACCATGAGCGCCATAATCAGTGGAAGATTGTCTTAATATAAGGTCTACCAGTAAAGGATTTATCTTAGGATATTTACCATACAGCAATGCGATGACTGCAGAGGCATGAGGTGCCGCCATACTGGTACCTGCAGCCCATCCGTAATAGTAAGTATCGGTAGCTTCATCCCAGTATCCGATGTTGAATACAAAATCAAATACGTATTCATAGTTAACAATACCGCCAACATTTACTACGGTCGTATTAATAGGAATAGCGTAGTTACCACCCGGAGCACCATAGGAAATAAATGCCTTACCATAGTTGGTAAAGATAGAAGGCACGTATAAAGTAGTGTCCTGGTTGATACCCCAGCCCAGCGGGCCATTAGAGGAAATAGACAGTACACCTAATGCAGCAGCGGGATAGGTGATAAATCTCTTTTCCTGATCATAATTATAGCCATCATTACCAGCAGCAGCTACTACGGTAGTACCGTTGAGTGTAGCCCATAATGTAGCCCTGTTGATAGCCTTTATCAGGTCTTTCACGTCTTTGTTATACTCAACTACATAATCGTCGGAAGGATCGTCCGGTGTACCATTATCATCGGTGTAGGTTTTACGTGGCAGTTCTCCGCCGAGACTCATATTAATTACGTTTGCACCATGGTTAACAGCATAGAAGATACCGTCTATGATGCTGCTGAAAGAACCGCTGCCGGCATCTCCCAATACTTTTACGAGGATCAGTTTAGCAGCCGGTGCTACTCCTACTACGCCATAGGCATCGTCGAGTGCAGCAATGGTACCAGCCACATGAGAACCATGACTGAAACCTGATGCTCCATGATACTGTACTTCTTCACCTTCAACAAAGCTGTGGGTTAAAATGATGTTAGGGGCGATATCTGGTTCATTCAGCAGGAAACCGCCATCCAGTACGGCTACTTTAGCGCCATTACCTTTATAACCTTTCTGCCAGGCTGCAGGAGCCTTTACAGATTTCAGACCCCATTGCAGGAAGCTGTAAGGATTACTTACTGCTACTGCGCTGGCTTTGGCATTCGCAGATTGCGTACTGCGTTTATAAGTAAGGTCTGAGCGGAAAGTTTTTGTAGGCAGGCGGAAGTTCATCACTACGTCTACTACAACAGACTCTACATCTGCAATTTTTCTGGCTTTGTCGGGGAAGGAAGGATCGGGTGTCTGTACACGGATCAAACCTAATTCCTGGATAGCTTCTTTCAGTTTAAATTTCTTAACGCCTAATTTAGTGAGGCTTTCTGAGATGGCATCTAATTTAACCCCTTCTTTGGCAATAATAAGGAACTGTCTGTCCTGCTGTGTACGGGTCAGTGCGGTATTCCGTACATTAATAAGTTTTTGGTCTTTCTGGCATGCAGTTACAATGAACAGCATCATAAGTGGTAATGCATAACGCAATAGTCGATTTGTACTCATTACGATTAAATTTTAATTGATTAACAAAAACTGAGGTTTAACTGAAATTAGATTGTTGATTGTTCTATTTAGGTCTTTTGGTGGACACTAATGCTACATTAGGGCTAAATGAATGTACTTAAATTATTTAGAATAATCCGCCTTCCGTGAATTATGATTTTAAAAATGTAGGAGTACGAGTTTTTGTATTGCAGGTATATGCAAAATGATAAAGTATTGTAGAAAAAATGATATCGTTTATTTATCTTATTTTTTATTGCGTAGATAGACTGCGCATTTCCACTTTAGCTTTGCATCATGATAAATATTTAATTGTTATACCGTAGTATTTAAATGTTAATCCCACCAATTATCTCCAATGCAGTATTATATTCTTCTTCCCACCGCGGGCCTTTGATTCCCTTTGCCGGTGTAGTAGTGAATCACCTGCAATCAAAACACAAATAACTTTTTCGGACAAAAGAAGATCATCATGAAAATATTAAGCTATTGGCTTTTGTTCCTCTTGCTGCTAAGTAATAGTCTCTATGCGCAGGAAGGTGACTTAAACCCCACAAAATTTAAGGTTATACCTCCGGCACCAAATGCTGCTGCATTGGGCAAGTATGGAGACATTCCGGTAAGTCTGAGTAACGGGTTGCCAAACATTTCTGTACCGCTTACGAAAATCGCTGTGGGCAATGAATTTAACATGGATATTGACCTTTCGTATCATGCTTCTGGTATGGGTGTAGCGGAAGTTGCTACTTATGTAGGTCTGGGATGGTCGATGAATGCTGGTGGTGCAATCACCCGGGTAATAAAAGGTAAACCGGATGAAGCAGGCTATGTTGGACAGAACGGTTACAGTCAGATTCCGCTGGGCTGGCAAACGGATGCAGTGGATTCTACCTATGAAAGGTTCAGACTTTCCGCTGATGGTACAAATGATACGCAACCCGATGAATTTTCTTACAATTTTGGTGGTAACTCAGGCAAGTTTGTATTTGGAGCTAACTATACCGTGTACACAATGCCTTATCATAACATAAAAATTGAGGCGAAGTTTGACCTTGGCAATATGTATTTCACTGTAACAACAGAAAATGGCACGATCTACATTTTTAAAAATCCGGAAATTACAGAAACTGTGTCGGCTTGCTCGACAGATGAAAGTGAATCCATCAACAGTTGGTATCTGACATCGGTTATTCTGCCACAATCTAAACGCAGGATAGAATTTACCTACATTGCTGATCCAGGTTTTGGAGTAAGCTCAACCTCCCAGACGTTAACAACGTTGAACACCCTTATGCCGATAGATCCGTTAGTGGGCTGCCCAACCAGCCCTTATCAACCGGTTTTTAAAGGTTGTATTTCCACCAGCACTACGCAGCAGACTAAAGTTAAACGGATTGATTATCCTGGTGGACGGATTGATTTTAATTATACTTATATACGTTCAGATCTTTCCAATACGGCACAAGACACATTTTACGCTTTGGGGTCTGTAGTGGAGTCTGGTTTGCTGAATGGTACTTATAATCCTGTAAGGCGTTTTACATTTGATTATAACAATTTGATCCGTTTGCAGCTCAGGCAGGTGAATAATGCAGATATTTACGGGAATACGATTTCCTCTTACAAAGTAACCTACAATACCGCTCACGGTTTTCCGGCCCTGGATTCCAGAGACCAGGATCACTGGGGTGGTTACAATGGTGCCGGTAATACCACCCTGATACCAGGTAGTTCCAATACGGACGGGGCAAACCGTGAACCTGATGCTGATTATATCCAAACCGGGATCATCCAAAAAATCGAATTCCCTACAGGAGGATATTCAACATTTGAATTTGAGAATAATACCTATGGCAGGTTTAATGTGAACGAGATTGTCCATGACCCGACGTATCAAACACTGACAACGGCAAAAGAGATCCGGACAGGATATTATTCTGCACAGATCATCTATCCCAATTATGCATCAGATAGTGTCTCCTTCACGCTTGATACGGCTCAGTCGATCATCACAGATGTTACACTGCAATCCTGTTGTGGTAACTATGCCCGGATTTCATTGAAAAAGTTATCAGACAATACCCTGATTTCAATTCCGACAGGGCATAATTATACTGATCTGACTGCGGGTCAATACCGGATGTATATTGAATCCGGTCATGATGAGCCTACTGCTAACTATGAAAAGGTTCAGTTAAGCCTTAAATATAAGCACCTCACAGGCTATACCGGTATTGCAAGAGGGGGTGGTTTGCGCATAAAAAGGATAACCAGTTATGATGGCATTAATCATAGTAATGACATCATAAAAACTTACCTGTATCGCTTCGGTAATGATTCAACACGGTCCACTGGTTGGTTATACACTAAACCTGATTATGAATATAGTTTTACAAAGATGTGTCCTCCGGCAACCAGTACTGGAGGTTTTCAGGAATACGCTTGTCCTACAAAGATCAAGAGTTCTTCTGCCAATAATGAAATGATGTACTCTCACGGATCAAGTATCAATTATCTGGAAGTAGTGGAGGCGACTAACGAAAATGGCAGTACGCGGTATGTCTACTATTTGTCCAGTGATGCTAATGCTTATGTTAGTTATCCCTTCACTCCGTTTACCAATAATTATCCCAGCAATGGTATGGAAGCAAAGAAACTGGTATATGACAACACGGGTAAATTGCTTAGGAAAACAGAAACAACCTATGAAACATATCTGAAAGGTTCAATACTGGGCTGGAAGGCTGCTTATATACTAAAAGGTCATTTTGCGGTGGGGCCAGGTGTGGAGAACTTTCTTTCAAGAAAGTACAGCTACAACAGCTTTGCGGCAGTGCCACAATCAGTTAAACAGACGGAATATTTTGGTACAGATTCCATTGTAAATACAACTGATATGACTTATGATAATAAGCAACATTATCAGCCTACCCGCATTCATAAGGTTAATTCTAAAAAAGATGATTTGTGGATCTACAACAAGTATCCTACAGACTATATTATTCCTTCGGGTACATTGTCTTCAGGCTTACAGGCTTTGAAAATGATGCAGGATAGTAATATCCACAGCACCATGATCGAGCAGTATGTCCAGCAGGTCCGTGCCGGAGTGACTACTACGTTGTCTGCTGCACAGGTTCAATACAAGACCAATATCCAGGGAGTGGTTATGGCTGGGACTTATAAATTAAAAAGGAGTATTCCGTTAGCCAGTTTTACGCCAACTTATATTCAAAACAATGATCTGGTAAGAGATTCCAATTATGAGCAGGAGCTGAGTTTTGATACCTATGACAGTACCGGGAATATCCGGGAACAGCATATGGTGAATGATGTGAATGAGGTGTATATCTGGGGCTACAGCAACCTCTATCCTGTTGCCCGGATCACAGGCAGTACTTATGCAGCAGCGATCAGTTTTGTGAATATGAATGTGCTGCGTAATCCTTCCAGTGATGCTGTATTAAGAGTAGAATTGAATAAGATCCGGACCGGACTTGTTGCATCAAACGCACTGGTAAGTACTTATACATATCAGGTGGGTGTAGGTGTAACCAGTGAAACTGATCCAACCGGAAAGACTGTTTTTTATGAGTATGACAGGTTGGGCAGATTAAAGCTGATCCGGGATATGGATGGTAAAATTCTAAAACAATTCAGCTATCAATTTTTTGCACCTGTTAACCTTTAAACAAAGATCATGCGAATTATAATTAAAGTGCTGTTGTTGCTGCTGTTAAGCATTACAGTACAGGGGCAGAATTTGCCAGGCGGACTGCCGCGTCCTACGGCAACACCTGTTACCCTTCCTCCTCCTTATACTAATGCGACTATTAATTTTGTGCGCACCTGGGAACCCAGTATGCCCACAGCAGATACAAATACTGTTATTGCTACCAGTCGTACAGTGGCAGAGGTTAGACAATCTACCCAATATTTTGATGGTTTAGGTCGTCCTTTGCAGGAAGTCAACAAAGGTATAAGTCCTTCAGGAAGAGATGTGGTCACTCCTTTTGTGTATGATGCTTATGGCAGAGAGCAATTGAAATACCTTCCATATGTTTCTCAAACAAGTGATGGGAAGTTCAAGACAGATCCTTTTGCTGGTCAGCGTTCATTCTACAGGGATGTTACAATGATAGCTGATATTGGTGCTGATAGCATTTATTACGGGCAAACAGACTTTGAATCTTCTCCACTCAACAGGGTGTTAAAATCCTATGCCCCTGGAAACAGCTGGGCGAAAACCGGGGGTAATCATCCTTCTCAACAGCAATACCTGGTAAATACAACTACCGATTCTGTGCGTATCTGGTATTTCACTGATAATAGTACCATCCCTACCAGCAGTAGCGGACAAGTATATGCAACTGGAGATCTTTATAAAAATGTAACGATTAACGAAGACAGTACAACCATTATCGAATACAAAGATAAGAGTGGACATATGGTACTGAAAAAGGTACAATTGTCTGTCACTACTGGTTCAGCGCATGTAGGCTGGTTATGTACTTACTATTGTTATGATGATCTTGGAAATCTCAGATTCGTTATTCCCCCGCTGGCTACTGAAATAACTATGCGTGCAGGATGGAATGCAAGTGGTGTAGCCGGTGAGTTATGCTTTCAATACCAGTATGATACCCGCAACCGGTTGACGGTAAAAAAGATACCCGGGGCAGGACCTGTTTATCAGATCTATGATGTTAGGGACAGGCTGGTATTTACCCAGGATAGTATGCAACGGGCAAAGTCTCCGCAAGAGTGGATGACCACTTTTTATGATGGGCAAAACAGGCCAATCATGACGGCCATCTATAAGCAGAACACAACACCCGCAGCCCTTCAGGCAAGTCTGAATACCGCTACATCTGCAACACAAAGTATTTCCTACACATACCCAGGGGTTGCCGACCTGGTATTGGGAAATTATGATGGTAGCAGCAGTTATACTGCTACTCAAAGCATTGCACTTCAAGATGGGTTTGATACCGGAGCTGGTGCTACTGTTACAGCAGACATTAATCCTGCTGGTACCAACGGCACCACAAACCTGACGATTACCAATCCTTTACCATCCATAGCAGCCAGCGATCTTACCCCACTCACTTACACCTTTTATGATAATTATAGTTATACAGGCGTATTGGATTATCAAAGTGGAGATATATCCAAACCCCAGGCAGTTGACAACCCTTATGGAGAAAGCCTGCCTGCTACCCCCAGCACAATGATCAACGGTCTGGTAACCGGCACTAAAGTGCGGGTAATAGGCACAGACCAATGGCTGACCTCTACACTTTACTATAATGATAAAGGCAGGGTCATTCAGCAATGCGCTGAAAATGCTGTTGGAGGCAAGGATATTACTACTAGCCTGTATGATTTCAATGGTAAGGTTTTAAGTACTTACCTGCGTCATACTAATCCACGTAGTGGTATTACTCCGCAAACAACGATTTTGACTATGATGGCTTATGATGCTGCCGGGCGGTTATCAGCCATCAAAAAACGCCTGAATGATGTAACTGGTGATGATAAAACAATTGTGGCCAATACTTACAATGAGCTGGGACAGTTGAGACAAAAACGTTTAGGTGTAACTGGAGCAACAACACAACTGGATTCTTTAACTTATAACTATAACATCCGGGGCTGGTTACAGGGAATCAACAAAGCTTTTGTCAATTCAACAGGTAGTACAACCAATTGGTTTGGAGAGGAGTTAAATTACGATGCTGGCTTTAAGCTGAAACAATACAATGGTAATATCTCAGGTGCCAAATGGAAGAGTGGTTCTGATGGCATTGCCCGTGCTTACGGTTACGACTATGATAAAGTGAGCCGCCTCACAACTGCGGACTTTAGTCAGCAAAATAGCGGTTCCGTAAACTGGACAACGGACAGAACAGACTTCTCTGTGAGTAATCTTTCTTATGATGCCAATGGTAACATTAAAACCATGACGCAAAAAGGGATGATTGGGAATGCTATTACTGCTATAGATAAGCTCAGCTACTCCTACCCTGCTACCGGTAGTAACAAATTATCCGCTGTAGCAGATTCCGGTAATACAACGTCTGCTAAATTGGGAGATTTCATCAATGGCACTAATGCGGGCAATGATTATAGTTATGATGGAAATGGTAATCTGATACAGGATCTTAACAAAGGGATCAGTGCTATCAGTTATAATTACCTCAACCTTCCTGCGATCATTAACATCAGGGGTAAAGGTATTATCACGTATCAATACGATGCTGCTGGCAATAAGCTAAAGAAGACTGTTACGGACAGCACAACCAGTACACCTAAAATCACTGTAACTGACTACATCGGTGGATTTGTTTACGAACAGGATTCATTAATGTTTCTCGCTCATGAAGAAGGGCGGATACGCGCCGTATATAAAACTGGCAGGCCAGTCAGCTATACTTATGATTTCCTGCTTAAAGATCATATAGGGAATGTGCGTATGGTGCTGGGAACAAAAAGTGATACCGCTTATTACACAGCGACCATGGAAACGGCAGCCAGCGCTGTTGAAAATGCGTTATTCAGCAACATCGATAATACCCGTACGCCCATATCTTCCATAGCCGGTTATCCTACAGATAACACCACCACTCCGAATGCTTATGTTGCTAAGCTGAATGCTTCTACTGCCCAGAAAATAGGCCCATCATTAGTATTACGTGTAATGGCAGGAGATACCATCCAGGTCAACGCTACAGGTGTTTATACCAGTACAGCAGCGAATACTTCGGTTACTACTCCCCCTGATATGATATCAGCCATTTTAAATGCCTTTAGTGGTTCAGGGATTAGTGACGGTATTCATGGCGCCTTTGGTATTGGATCTGCTATCAATACTGGTCTTACTACAAGTGTATTCAATAGCTTAAAGCAGATAGATACTTCGCAGAATCTCTCCACTAAGCCCAAAGCATATCTTAACTTCGCCCTCTTTGATGACCAGTTTGCCCTGGTAAATGATAATAGCGGTGTACGGCAGATACAGGGCAGCCCAAATGTGCTACAACCCTTGACCGTATCTCGCATGGTGATCAAAAAGACCGGATTTTTGTATATTTATACAAATAACGAAAGCGGAAGCGATGTGTTCTTTGATAACCTGGTAGTAGTCCATAATGGCGGGCCGGTATTGGAAGAAACCCACTATTATCCATTTGGCCTGGCCATGGCAGGGATTAGTAACCACGCGCTGAAAGGACTGAATTATCCTGAAAATCACAGGAAGTATAACGGGATAGAATATACTGATGATTTAGATCTTGATGTATATGATGCACAGTTTAGGAATCTTGATCCGCAACTTGGTCGATGGAATCAAATAGATCCGAAGATAGAGGATATGGAGATGTGGAGCCCATATGCCTCCAATTATGATAATCCAATCCGATATAACGACTTTTTAGGCGATGAACCGGAAGATGGACCAGGATTGTTAAACAAGTTAGGGACTGCAATTGTACAAACAGGGCAACAGGTATTATCCGCTGCTGCTGGAGCTACTAACGCCTATGTATCTAACAATTTATTTGGAGGAGGAAGAATTGATGTAGATAATACTGGCCTAACAGGAGGTAATGCAATTGCTTATCAGGTTGGTCAAAAAGTAGGAGATGTAGCTGCGATTTACTCTGGCATAATGGAAAACGCAGCAGCAGGAGTAGGCGAATTCTTTACTGCGGGCGGCGCAACTGCAATTGCGATTCCTGTAGCTTTACATGGAACCGCTACTTTAGGGTTAGGTGTAAAAAACCTGTTTTCAAATCCTTTTAGAAAAGTAGAAGATGGGGCTCATGGGAAATCTCAAGATACACAAGAGAAAAGTACTAATGGGAAAAATGAAAAACATGGCGACAGTGGTCGTGCAAAAACAAAAGCGGAAAAACAAATTGATCAATATCAGGAACAGTTAAAAACTGCTACAGGTAGCGAAAAGGATAAAATAAAACAAAAAATAAAAAATGTCACACGGGATGCTGCAAAAAAAGCGAAAGGTGTAGAGCATAGTCGTGCGAATAAAAGATAATCATATGTATGAAATAATTCCTTTCAAAAGTGTAGGTCCTTTTGAATTTAAGAAAAGTATAGATGAATATTTGAGTGCATTCGAGTTTGAATTCATCCCTAAAGAAACAGATGATGATTGGAACACTTATATTTTGAAGGATGGCATGCTCGAAATTTATACAGGGGAGGATTTGTTGATAACATCGATAGCTTGTCGAGGTGATATTTACTTATATGCAATAATGCTAATTGAAATGGATATTAATGTCTTTTGGGAGAAATTTAATATGAACAAAATAAACATTAAACATGAAACGGTTTTTTTTCACGATGACACGGAACAAGAAGTTTATGACATAGATGATTTGGGCCTACAATTATGGGTAGATAAATATGATAAAATTGTAACAGTGTTTGTTTCGGGGTCAACTTCTTAAGCAATTGTCTCAAAAAGTACTCCAAAAAATCATTGATAAAACAATAAATATTTTTCTTCCAAATGTTCCATGTATTGTTGCATTAGATCAGTTCATAGTACTCATTAAAATATAAAAGAGATTGTATCATTGACGATACAATCTCTTTTGCATTTTATAATTACGGTATAAATTCCTTCAGCCAATCCTTCACATTAAATGACAGACATGCTTTATGAACACCCGGAAAATCCCTGTGTCTCTAAATTTATCTGGCAGGTATCATAGAAAAAAAATCCTTCCCATGATAAAGATTCTATCTCCAGAGAATTGGTTCTGCTGTTAACCAAAATAGAGAAGTTACCCAAATCAGATGTAACTATCATAGAAGCGGTCGTAGATGCATTTACAAAAGCCCAATTGAACTCAATAAACAAATAAAAGCCCACCTGGCAGCAGGAGCCATCTACACCAAACAACCTGAAGATAACCACGCCTTCGGCCGGGAAACTATTTCCCTAAAATCAGAAGAGCGTCTTAGCTCTCTGTATCAACCGCCGCCGGTGCTCATAATAAGTGAAAATCAATTTGGAGTAACAGGGGGCACAATAGGGCTTCAGTAGCTACCTGCCAAATTACCTGCATACCTCATTGCTTCACCATGATAAAAGACTATTTCAGAACTCCCCTTCTTTCCGGCCTTTCAGGAATGAGAATTTCAAATAGAAAAATGCCTTCAGTATCAGTGCATCTGAAGGCATTTCCATCAATGAAAGAATATTTGAAGCCTATTTTATAATTACGAGTTTACCTTTATAGATTTTAGTTCTGCCTTGTTCTTTTACTTCTAGGATATAACTGTATAATCCTGGACTGGCGCCACGTCCATCCCAATTATTGCTATAATTTTCAGACCTGTATACCAGTGCTCCGCCACGGAGCAGGTTGAATACAGAGAGCTTTGAGTTTGGATAATTTTCCAGTCCGCGGATCACAAACAGATCATTCCTTCCATCACCGTTAGGGGTGAACACATTAGGGATATCAAGCCTGTTACTATCTGGCGGACATGGGGTAAATAAGCGATCATTATCTTCAATTGAAACAATAATAGCAGTATCCGGACCAACAGGATAATGCAGACTATCTCCTAATCCTTCATCTATCTGCAGACTTAAAAATTCTGTGAATTCAAACTGGTTATCATTGATGATGTTGATGGGTATTGTTGCACTGTGCTGACCAGCAGGAATCACTACAGGAGAGATTGTGTAATCAACACCTTTTCTCGCAGTAGTGCCGGCGGGAATGACATGATAATTTACGTGTACATCTTCTGCCGATACAAGGCTATCCGGATAGGACAATGTAAAACCCGCAGGAGCCCCTCCTTCTTTTCCGTTTGTCTTGCCGGAGATGGTGATATTCCTGTTATCGATATCATCATCATACAAAGGGACCCTGGTAGGGGCATAATAATTAGATACAGTTATGGAATCACCAGATGGCGTACTTGCACTTACGAGATAGGGTTGGATATATTCGTCTCCTTCTATAATGTTATCATCAATTACACGAACAGGAACTATTATAGAGCTGGAACCTAACTCTGTTGGTGGAATCACCACACTATCCAATGGCAGATAGTCTACTCCCTCCGTAGCATTTCCGTCCATCCTGATTTTGACAGTAATTGGTTCATTGACAGCCGCCTCGCCGACGCGATTTGTTTGCAGGTAAATGGCACCATCCACAGTGGGATTACGCTCTCTGGGACTTCCAACATAATAAATGGAGATTTCGGCACCTCTGACGGGAGCAATAGTATCATTATTATCATAAATGTAAATAGGGCCGTAACCGTAAGGATAGACTTCGTAGTTGTATTCAACATCACCGCCGATAGCCCGGACTATTTCGAAGTATAGAAACTCAGAGTCTTCCTTAATCTTGTCATCCAGGATACCGATTTCCGCAACTACACTATGTTGTCCCGAATCAAGTCTAAAACTAGGCCCGTCATAATCGCCATAATTTGCTGTTGAATTGAGCTTAGCGATAGCAACGATCTCGATGGTGTGTCCGGCGATATAATCGCTGGATAGACTTGCTGTAACTGTAGCATTCGGACCGCCTTCCGTTCCATTTGTACTTCCCGTGAAACTAACCCTCGCATCCAAACTATCATCATCGTAGATCCTGAGCGTAGTTGGTGCGGGCTCAAAATCGACTGTAGCTGAGGATTTAGCTGTTGCGCTTTGTATAGCGAGGACAACATCTGCATAGGGTTCTACTATTCTGTTGTTTATGGGAACGACCGGGAATGTGATACTTCCACTGCCTGCTGTGACAGGGATTTTTATTGTTAGCGGAAATGCCTGATAGTGTGCACCTACCACAGCGGTTCCGCTGGTGGCTAAGTTTACTGTTATAGTATCTGTGCCAGTGCCGGTACCGGTTACAGTAATTGTATAACTGCCACCTGCAAGACTTTCGTTGGTATTTGCATGATTCGTGATTTCAACATGATAATCAGCAGCAGATACAGATATAGCACTGCATAGCAATAACATTAGTAGTGTTAGTTTCATAATTGTGAGGCTTGGGGGTATATTAAGAATTGGCTATAGTAAGCTAAAGTTGCATATGAGGTTTTCCCGGGCTGGAGGTTATTGTGTCCGTCTGATGTTTACTAATTTACAGTTTTTTTATGAGGTTACAAAAAAGTTTACAGTAAGGTAGTGCCTCAGTTTGATTATATAATCTTCGTGCCAGGTGTAATAGATCATAAATACACCTTATCTGACGTGAATATTAGGTGAAGTTAAATTGAAAAACAAATCCTGAACCCATATTCCAAAGCTAAATCAGAGAACTAAACAGTCAGATCCAGTGTATTTATGATCTATTACACCTGGCAATCTACGCTGTCATAACATTCAAACTAAGTCACTACCTACAGTAACATAAAATGGGTGTCCCTGAATTCTCACTCCCCCACTGCTACCGCCAGCAAATACCACGCTGCATGCGGTAACCACTGTTCCGCCCAACGCCAGTCGTAGTCCTTCCCTGTGCTGGCATACGATAAGTTAAAGTCGATATCATCTTCGTTGTCCAATCCGGAAGTAATGCCGTTTACAATACCACCCGGTGCATTGGTATACTCAAACGTTCCAAAGAAACCATAAGCAGGATTATTATGCCCCGTCCCCTGTAACATACATGCATCATAAGGATTCAATCCTAATATCCAGTTAAGCTGATTAAGCGCGAAATCCTCTAATTTATCATGCAGATCTTTATCTTCTTTGAATAATTGCGCAGACATTCTCGCCGCTACTGCCACAGAACCCAACCTGGCATTTTCCCCCTGCCACCAGGGAGATGCCTCACTACCATGAGGGAAAAAGAAAGTCGTTCTCCGAACACCAGCCGTATCTTCTGTATACTGCCTGCTATACCCAAAAGGATTATTCACTTCAGCAGTTAAAGATAACTCGTACAACATGTTTTTACGCACCGTCTCTTTCACTTTAGACTGCATATCCGCAGATGCTATCTTATAAAAATTCAACAGGCTCACAACAGGTAACCCCGCATCTGAAGGATGGAAGAAAGGTCTGTCTTTATCATCCGCCCTGAAATAACCTTTCGCAAGTAAACGATTCATCAACTGATTCGCTCTTTTATTCGCTGCCTGCAAATAAATATCTTTTTT
Organism: Chitinophaga sp. YR573; assembly: GCF_900110995.1. Lineage (GTDB taxonomy): Bacteria > Bacteroidota > Bacteroidia > Chitinophagales > Chitinophagaceae > Chitinophaga. The sequence continues at coordinate 470,286 of NZ_FOJF01000002.1, read as the reverse complement.
AGTAGCTCTGTACAATTCCGTCGCAGCATTCAACGCACAATAATCATCTACAATATTCTCCTTCTTATCATTCGTCATCAAACTATTCTCCTTCTCTAAAAAAGCAAAAGCATCTTCCGCCGCTTTCAGATAATCCGCATTACTAAACTCTCCCGAAGTATCATACGTAGAAGCAATAGCTAATGCAGCAATAGACAATCCCGCACCGGAACGGTAACTCGACTGATAACTCCTCCAGTCATTCTGTTCAACAACCGCACCATACGTCTGATCCTTCGACTGCTTAATCCTATACCCCTTGTCTTCTGCACGGATCACACGGTCCTTTGCCATCTTACCAGGACCAGGCGCTGAAACAGAACGATAAAAAGACCCATCCGGTGCCTTCAGCCTCACCAGATAATCTGCCCCATACATCGCTTCATCCAATATCCTTCTCAGATACTGCCGGTAATCAGTTCCAGGCTTTTTCTGCAACAACGCATACGTCTCCAGTAAACTAAATACAGTTAACGATATCTGCTGAGGATTGAAATAAGTAGAGAAAGAAAGATGAGAAAGATGTTTACCATAATCACCGGTAGCATCATACCACCCACCATGTGCATCTATAGTATCCGTAGTTTTACCCGATAATAACAGGTGATGATCTGCTGCATCCAGCAACCCGGAACTTCTTTGTCCTTTGAAATAATAAACCACATCAGAGACCGTCGCCTGCTCAAGCACATTTTTATTAATCATAAAAGGATAAGAAACAACCGGTTTACCCGCTGCCGTTACCCTCAGATAATAGTTACCAAATGTTTTATATCCGCTGAAATCTATTGTCCAGAAAAGCCAGTGTTTCCATTTATTCACCGGACCACTATACACCACTTTGCCGGTATACACTTTATTACCCGTCGCGGCATCTACCAGCTCGAAATTATCCACAGCCAGTTTGGACTCAGCCATCAGAATAGCACGTTTGGATTTACTGTACTCATATCCCACATGATTGGTAATTAATTTCACTGACTGGGCCATCAGCATTCCCGGGAATAACAGTAACAAAAGTATGGTTGAATATCTCATGGTAATATTGATATGTACCCTAAAATAAACCAATGAATCGATTGTTTTGGGATTATTGATGAACGGTTATTAATTATTTTGAATAAGACCGGAGATACACCAAATGTGTTATAATATCCCCGGTCTTATAGCAGTCAGTTATACCTGACGCTTGTTATTCTCAGCTATAAATGCCTCTGCGAAGTCAAAAGCCAGCTTTGCCGCCTCTCTGGGGGTTACAATCGTGTTATTGGCATATGCACCGGAAATAATCGCTTCCATTGCCCTTCCTGCAATTTCCTGACGGATATCGAGTCCTGTTGTTTCACTTCCTGAAATAGTCATAATTATGTGTATCTGGATACCGCCAGACCGGTTAATATTTATTCATCACATGTAAAAATTAACAAATAACTCACACTTTTATCATTTATAATTTTATTATAGATGCCCTAACTTCGTCCCCGCGGGACCTATTATGCGGTATTTTTTAAGGTCCATGTCATGTGAACAATGTATTAATCCCTATGCAAAAGTATATATGTGTGCTGGTTTTTTGGCTGGCTTATTTACCTGTTTTTTCACAAACAGTTCTAAACGCGGGAGTATATAACAACGGGGATAACACTTACACTTTACGCTGGGCGACTAATGACAAAACATTAAGTACAGGCCCACGTGTGGTTGGACTAGGTTCTTCTACCCTGGCAGGTTATTTACTCTCATACCCGGATAGATTAGGAGACAAGATCTCTATCTGGTTAAACAACAATACAACAAGTCCTGTCTGGATTAACCTCGCAGTAGCTGGTTATTCCAGTACTAACCTTATGCCCACGGCTGAAGGTGGTAATGTGGGTACAAACATAGACAGCGCTCTCAATAGCAATCCGGATTTCATCTTTATCTCCCTTCCTACCAACGATATCGCCAACGGACTTACTATTAATCAAATCCTGGCTAATTTCAGGAAACTGGATACTATGGCCCTCAACAGGGGCATCCCCATTTTCTGGGAAACTACCCAGCCACGGAATACTTTTACCGATGTACAGCAACAACAGCTGAAAACACTTGCAGACAGTATCCGCGTAATATGGCCCAAACGATATGTAGAAGGTTTTAGTAATACCGTTGATTCATCCGCTTCCACCGCTGCCCAGATAAAAGCTGGCTACGGGGCAGGAGATGGCGTGCACCTGAATACAACAGGTAACCAACAGATTGCCGACAGCCTCTTTGCCCGCTGGCAATCTTATTTCACGGCCATACAGGGCGTAGCCGGTTATGTAGTGGAAACATCTGCTGATAGCAGTACCTGGACACAATTGGATGTGATCTCCGACCCTACCCTTGTAAAAAAGACTTATACCGGTACTGGTCTGCAATACTTCCGAGTAAAAGCACTTTATACCAATACAACGTATTCCGCTTATTCCAATACCGTTGTTTTACCTGCTACGGCTTCCAATACCACTCCTGTTAATATCAGCAGCCCTAATCGCATCCTCGTAGACCTCGGTGGTGATGGTATGAATACCGTACTGCCAAATGGCACACCTGCTGGTCAGGCTACGGTTTCTCCCGATGCTTATGGCGACTACTGGAATAACTGGTTTGGCAGTGGCGGTTCTTCAGGTTTCAGAGATGGCGCGGGTATCTCTAAACTTGTAACAACGAATAACAGCGCTACCACTGTGTCTATGAAAATCGTAGGCCAGCCGGACGGGACTTACAATTCAACAGCTACTACCAGGGGTATCAATTACAACGGTTTTACTGTAGCATCAAATGATTACCCGGCTACTGCATTATCTGATAATATGTTCCTGTATAACTCTATCAATCCTAATGGAGTGATATTACGTATCACCGGATTAACAGCTAAAAAAACATACAGTTTCAAATTATGGGGTGCCCGCGTAGATAATACCACCACACCAAGGATCATGGAAACACGCCTGGGCAGCCAGGCATGGATCAGCGCCAAAACAATGGAGACAAGGTATTCCTCTGCTGATACACCTGATTATAACAGGGCTATTGTATACGATAGCATCACGGGATTGGATTCTCTGGATATTTATATGAGACCCGGTACAGGCAGTACATTTACTTCTCTTAGTCTGGTTGATATCAATATTATAAACCCCGTTACCATAGATACTACAGAGGTATGTGCAGGCAGTAATCTCACCCTTAGTTCTACCCTTACAGGTACCAGTTATCAATGGCAGCAGTATACCGGTAGCGGATATACCAATATATCCGGACAAACAACGCATACACTTTCATTAACAAATATACAGGCTTCATCGTTATACCGTTGTAAAACAGGTACCGATACCAGCCAGGTATTCTTTGTAACATTAATAGTAAATACTACTCCTGCTGTATCTATCAGTACCACAGATTCTACAGGCTGTTACGGTAATTCTTTTGTCTTTACAGCGAATGTAGAAAATGCAGGAAATTCACTCGTGTATCAATGGCTGGTGGATGGCGTAGCTGCAGGTACAAACAGCAGCACCTTCTCAGGTATATTAACAGACCGTTCCACTGTACAGGTACGACTGACAAGCTCGAACACCTGTATTACACAAACCGTAACAAGTAATATCATCACAGTATATGTAGATAGTATCGTTACGCCAACGATCGTGATAAAAGGCCCGATAGACCTTCCCATGTCAACAGCGACGCAACTGACTGCCACTGTTACACATGAAGGTACTTCTCCGCTTTATCAATGGATGGACAGCACCAGCACACATACCTGGACGAACATCTCCAATGCAACAACAGCGACGTTATCTTACTTACCGGCATATACTGGAGATAAGGTCCTTTGCAGGCTCACAAGTAATGCAGGATGCCTTAGCAGTGCTACTGTATTCAGTACCCCACTTACTTTCACGGTGCAGTTGGTAACAGCTGTAGACCCTGAACCGGCTGCTAAATATGGGATTCGTTTATACCCAAATCCGGTGAGTAGTGTGCTTGCTTTAGCCCCGCTGAAACCAACTGATGGATGGGCATCATTAGAAATACGCAGTGTGGGTGGGAAACTAATATATACCACTACACAAATTAAAAACCAGACAAGCATGAGCATACCTGTAAGCAACCTGGAGAATGGTGTATATGTTGTGGTATTGAGGGGAACAAATGCAAAAGTTGCAACGATTAAGTTTGTAAAGATGTAATAAAAAAATACTATTCTATTTAGCTCCGTTAGGAGCTCCGTGTTTGTAGAAAACACCTTAAACAACAAAACACAGACTCCGTAGGAGTCCCCTAAGTCGCGAATAGAAGGGGACTCCTACGGAGTCAATTAAAGAGAATATAAACATTTGCTACAAACACGGAGCTCCTAACGGAGCTTTTAATTTGTTACAAACGGGGTATTGGTTAGATCCTTTTTGATTACACCAATTTTATCTCTGTAAAACAAACTTCTGAGAATGTTTCCCATCAGATATAATATACACACCAGCCTTTAATGATTCCGGTAATGATACTTCCAGTCTGTTATACCCAACAACCACACTATAAGGCTGCTTATATAACACCTTACCATTCATATCAGTAATAATAAGATACTCCAGCTGGTTACTTTGACCAGTTACTTCAGCATACAGTTTATCTCTTGCAGGCACAGGATACACATGTATGCCATTACCTGCTACCTTACTGTTTTTAGCAACAATAGCCACTTTAGGAGAACTACTGATATTAGCTGTTAACTTATAACATTTTGTAGTGCTTGAAGCACCATTATATCCTATTACTCTCACTGTATAAGTACCCACTGCTGCATTGTTCAGTACTATCCTTTCACTGCTGGTATCTCCATTCAGAGAACTACCCACCTGCGTACCACTGGCATTATAAAGGTACACATCATAATCCCCGGCCAGGTTACTCAGCAGAATCTCTATATGAGGCTGACTGCTGCTATTACTGAAGCTATACCAGTCAACATCTGATGAACTGGCAATCTGCGCATTGATGGCCGTATTAACACTGATAGCAGCTGCCGCTGTGCGGGACTCATTCGGTTCAAAAGCATCTGTACAGGCAGTAACAGGCGTAAGAGAAGCCCTCAGCAGATAACATTTTGTATTACTGAAAGCGCTGCCATAACCATATACCTGTATATAATAAGTACCTGCAGCAGCCGTGTAATTAATCACTTCAGCAGTAGTACCACTCTGCTGAGAAATGCCTAACTGCGTGCCAGCAGAAGAGAACAGTTTCACATCATAATCACCCGGTAAGCTGTCTAAACGAATCTGAATAGCATTCGTACCGGTAGTGGTGAACTTGTAATAATCCACATCCGTAGCAGTAGAAATCTGTGAACGTATATTCGTTCCGGTAGAAATGCCCGCAGCAGTAGCCAAGGTATTATTAGGCTCCATCTGATCAGTACAACTACTGAGACCCGTTACGGTAGCATTTAACCGGTAACAGATACTATCGTAAGTAACACCGCTGTTACCATATACCTGTATATAGTAAGTGCCAAGGGCATTATTATAGATAATAGAATCGGCAGCAATACCTGTATTCTGTGAAGTGGCTAACTGCGCACCACTGGAGGATAATAACCGGAGATTGAAGTTAGCAGCAAGATTATCCAGTATGATGCGAACCTTACTGGTATCACTAATTACTATCTTAAAATAATCTGTATCACTGGCTGTATTAATAGTAGCACGTATATCGGTAGCAGATGTAATGGTGTATGCCGTAGCTAAGGTATTATTAGGTTCATATGGGTCCGGACAAACAGTAGGATGTGTGGTATCTCCGCATGGATAGTTAGTACCATTGATCTGTAATACACCAGTATTATCAGGGTCTAACCAGGGCTTTAACTGATGAAGGGCATCTGTACCGTTGGAAGTCCAGCTCCTCGCCACCTTACCGTATAGATCATATTTATTGGCACTGGTAGCAGTACAACTGGAAGGCCCACCGGACAATTGCCCTACTATCTGCCCTACATTATTAAACAGCGGAGAACCGGAAGAACCACCTTCTGTAACACTCCAGTTGGTTTGTGTCTGTACCCACACAGCTCTCCAATGTGTAGGTGTAGTACCTACACCACTAAAGTTATCATCTGTTAGTGTAGCAGTATAAGTAGAGATCTTCTTGATATCTCCCGCAGGATGATGGATACCTACGCCACTCGGACTTGCAGTAGTAGCAGCACTCCATCCGGAATAAAATACATTGTAAGAAGCAGGGATAGCCTGATTAAATTCCAGTAACTGGAAATCAGAACCTTCTGCATCACCACTCTCTCCTGCCCTTGCACGCTGCACACAACCTGTAATAGTATTACTGGCAGGCTCACTGCCGGGATTTGTACAGGAAGGTGATTCATAATTGAAATAGAAAATCCATTGATTAAAATCAGATGCAGATGCATCAGATCCGCAATGGCTTGCTGTTAAGAAATACGGTTTACAATCACTGCGTGCATTGTTCACAACCGCACCTGTACACAGATAAGAAGCACTACCCAGTTTCAATACGATACGTGCAACAGCTCTTTTCTGGTTCTGCCAGTTGGCACCTTCTGGGCAGTTTACATTTACATTACAGCTACCGGAAGCGCCTACTGTTTTTACTGTTTTAGATTCAGGAATTTTATCACTGTAGATATTATTTACCCCGCTGATAGTAAAGCGGCCCTGTCCTTTCACAGCAGCAGGTTCATAGTATTCTACTATACTGATATTCCCTTTCAGGATCTCAGTAGCAAACAACCCTGTTTGCTCGTTGTTGGCGCTGGTAAAACTACCGATCAGTTGTGAATGATCTTCATTGTAGACGAAGAGTGTAGCCCCTTCCGGTAAATGAAAATCCTGATAATAAAGAGAGGTAGCCAGCGCACCCTGTACATCAATTTTTAATCGCCATATGCGGTCGCCATTGGGCAGGGTATTCCAGGTACCGGCATTGTTCAGCGAATAAGAAACCGGGAAGATAATACCGATGCGTAATGGCAATCCCTGTTTCTCATGCAGGACATCTTCTTTTCGCAGGTTAGCTAAGGATACTGCGGGGACTGTTTTGGTGTTAACATCCGGGGCAAGGTTAGCAGCATAACTGTAGGGTTTTCCGCCCTTACTGATCTGGGCTTTCAGGATGGGGCAAGCCAATAGTAGCCCCATCAGAATGAAGGATAGTTTTTTCATAAATAACAGATTTGGGTTTAAAATAATAGAGGATGCAGGTACGGGTAGACATGGTTATCAATATAGGTACTTTAAAAGTACACTTTACTACTGCTATTCAATATCAGGGGTATGTTAAATCTTCGGGATTACAACGCTTTATCCCATTGTAAAATCTCCTGGTAACCTGTTGGTTGTATACTAAGATGTCCTGAAAAAGGATAATCAAGAATGATAATTAGGTATATCACTAAACCGATAAAAGCACCCAGCATGGCACTCAGGAAAATATGTAACCGCATATTCTCAATATCCAGCATGGTAACAAAAATAAGTGTGATAAAACCGCCTATTAATAAGGGCAACCATAATTCAAAAGAAATACCTGCGTTAGCAGATAACTGCCGTAAGCTACGGTTAGTAGCTAACTCGTTCAGGTGCCGGAACATTTCATCTGACCTGGCATTCAGATTAATGTTTTGTGGCTGCATTTGTTCTATCACAATAAATACATTATCAAATGCTTTTTTACTGGATAAAGGCATTGGTTCCAGACGATCCATGGCAGGATATTCTTCTGTTATTACCTTGTTGATATATTCCAGGTATACTTCTTTTATTTTTCTTGATTCTGTTGTATCCGGATAAAACTGAATATCACGATATAGCCCCTTCGCCACACTGAATTCCATATCGGCATGTGAACTGGCATCATTGAATCCATCCCATACCAGGAAAACAACAAAGGCCAGCAACAGGCTATACAACCCTCCTGCACAGGCAAAGATATTACCCGTTACTTCGTTATGTGAGCGCAGTACTTTTATCCGTATAAATTTCCGGAAAAACCAGGTAGATAATCCGCCCGCGAGAGCGAAAAAAAACAGCATAAGGAACATCAGTAATACCGGAGGTACACTCAGAAGGGCATAGGAAAAGGACATAATACTCAATTAAGGGATATACCCGTAAAGATAAAATTAATTATGAAAGTAAAAATTTAGTATCTGATCTGTGGTTAATCCGGTGGTAGCCACATTCAGGGAATCCAGTCTGGATTTAGCCTGTACAACGGGATCCATCGTATTGTTGTCCAGAATATTTTTCACGATCATTTTCTTCTTTACCGAAATCGTATCATGCAGGTATTTCTCCATCATCAGGGAGGCTATAGGTGCCGCAAAGGTGTTCCCAAAACCAACGTTCTCCACAATTACTGCAATAGCTATTTTAGGATTATCCCGCGGTGCAAAGGCTACAAAAAATGCATGGCTCTTCATCTTTTTAAGCACACCATTCACAAGAGCGTTATTTTCCGCTGTTCCTGTTTTACCACAAATGATCTCTCCCTCTACCTGTGCATTCCGCCCCGATCCTCTCTCTACCACATCTTCCATTCCATATATCACTGATTTGTAAGCGGTGTCCATAATATGCGCTACTACATGACGCTCCTTATATTTATCAAGTAAACCAGAACTATCATTTTCAATCTGCTGTACAAAATGCGGCAGGTAATAATATCCCTTATTGGCAATGATACACATGGCATTCGCCATCTGTATAGGCGTAACTGCCACTGCTCCCTGCCCCATGCCTACATAAAGTTCCGTACAGGAATTCCACTGACCGTGATAACGTTTATTCATCCCGGCCGTATCGATAGCATAACCCGGATTTTCTGAAGGGATATCAATGCCAAGACGATGCCCCATTCCAAAACTTGTCATGTATTCATACCACTTCTGATGCCCTTCGTTTACACTGCCCCATTTACGGGCATCTACTTCCATGCGGTAAAGGTTCACAAAATAAGAGTTACAGGAATGAGAGATAGCAAGCCGCAGATTCGCAGCATGACCAGCATCACTGTGTTCACAGCCTATACGCCGTCCACAGCTCCAGTAAGCCCCGTTACAGGAATAACCATAGTCAGGGGTGATGATACCTTCATCCAGGGCAATTAAGGCTGTTAATGGCTTTATAGATGATCCGGGGGCATAAGTCCCCTGTATGGCACGGTTGAATAAAGGTTTGGTTGTATCTGCGGACAGCTTGCTGAAATTCCTGGCCCTGTAAGAACCGGTAAGCAGATTAGGGTTATAGGTAGGGCCGCTCACCAGTGCCAGTATGCCCCCTGTTTTAGGATCGATAGCTACAATGCTGCCTATCTTGTTATGCATCAGTCTTTCTCCCAGCACCTGCAAATCAATATCCAGCGACAGATTCAGGTTCTTACCTGCCACAGCAGCCGTATCAAACTCTCCCCTTTCATAAGTTCCCTGCGGGCGGTTCAGGTTATCCTTTAACAGGTACTGCGTACCACGCTGCCCCATCAGCACATTTTCATACGTTCTTTCTAATCCGGTCATACCCAGGTAATCGCCCATCTGATAAGCGCTGAATGCCGGATTTGCCTGCATTTGCGGGGAGATCTCTCCTATATAACCCAGTATGTTAGCGGCAGCCTTATAAGGATAAGAGCGGATCTGCCGTTGTATCAGTTCAAAGCCCGGCTGAAACATATACATGCTTTCCTGTAGCTTGCTGAAAGTAACCGGTAATAATAAAGGTGCAAATACGGATTGTCTTACTCTCCCGTTTTTAATAATAGCTGCAACGATGCGCTTTTTGAACTCCACCCTATCTATACCCAGGATATCGCACAGATAAGCGGTATCAATGTTTTTCACAGCGGATGGTGTGACCATCAGATCGTACATCACATCATTCTGTAGTACACTCCGGCCTTTACGGTCATATATAATACCACGGCCCGGATACACGATTTTCTTCAATACCGAATTGGCATCTGATAATTTGGAATATTTCTTTTCGATTACCTGCAGGAAAAATAACCTGCTGACAATAATAATTACTCCAACGGCAATAATTAGCTGAATAACCCTCTTTCTGGGTTGGTTGTAGATAGACATGGGACTGGTTGTAAACTGTGGCAATACTAACACGACGGGGATACACGTAATTCGAAGACAGTTGTAGGGCCGTCTCCGGGCTATTTGTGTCTGTGTCTATGGTTATATTTCACGCAAGCTACAATACAAAAACTGGATTTTAATACACACAAAAAAGTGCTCCATATCTAATAAGGAAGAAAAATTATCTTATTTATATATATTAATGAATGATACATTTTTTTAGTATTTTTCAATCAACGGGGCGAATACAGTATTCAATATCTAAAAACTCACCTATAAAGTATACATGTTTCTAATCCTGTTTTGCAGTACGATGATGGGCATGGCTTTTATTGCAGGGCATAAGAATAAACCTCGTATAGCCATTGCCGGGTTAGCCATAGAATCCGGCGTTTTTATGCGAAATATGTTCCTGCTGGATAAGAATATGAAGGCCCATACCGGTACCGTCCTTATAATATCCAAAGCAGGTTGAATATCAATCTGTTTTTTATACCTTGCAGTATAACCCTCATACAATGATATCGCAACAAGTTTTAGCCCAGGTATTTAAAACACTCCACGAGCGTGAAGGTATTTTCGTTATTCCCAATCCCTGGGATGCGGGATCTGCAAAGATGCTGGCAGCTACAGGCTTCGAAGCCCTGGCTACCACCAGTGCAGGACTCGCCTTTTCTTTGGGAAAACGAGACGGGGAAAACGCTGTTAGCCGGGAAGAAGCCTTGAAGAATGCACAGGATATTGTCAATGCTACAGATCTTCCCGTTTCCGCAGATCTGGAAAACGGTTATGGTTTAGATCCTGAAACCTGTGCTGAAACTATTTTACTCGCTGCCGGTATTGGTCTTGTTGGCGGTTCCATAGAAGATACAACGGGCCACCCCGAAGATCCTATCATTCCCTTTGAGCTCGCCGTAGAGCGAGTGAAAGCTGCTGTTAAAGCTGCCAGAAGTCTTCCTTTCCACTTTACTCTTACAGCAAGAGCAGAGAACCTCATTCATGGCAGACCAGACCTGAAAGATACTATCCGCCGGCTGGAAGCCTTTGCCGATGCAGGAGCAGATGTTCTCTTTGCTCCAGGGTTAAAGACACTGGAAGAGATCACGGCCGTTGTAAAGGCTGTAGCTCCCCGTCCTGTGAATGTTGTAGCCGGTCTGTCACAGACTACCTTTACAATAAGTGATCTGGCCGCAATAGGTGTAAAAAGGGTGAGTCTGGGTTCTACCCTGGCGCGGGTGGCATATAGTTCTTTCCTGCATGCCGCAGAAGAGATCCATCAACAAGGTAGTTTCAGCTTTACAGCTGGCACAGTTGCTTATAGCGCCTTTAATGATCTGTTTAAATAGATTATCGCATTGGTTGCATATTAAACGTCCTCTTTCGCTGCAAATCATTGAAATCAACTTCAATCAGATACTGCTTCTTTTTATAAACGTATGTATCAATAAACCACAAAATATCATCCAGGTTCTCCTTCATTGGGGAACCTGCTACTTCGTGCCCCATCCCTTCTACTCTTTGAAAATAATAAGGGTATTTGTTTTGCCTGAATTTCTTAGCCAGCGCCTTAGATCCAAAAAATCCTTTATTGAAAAGTCTTATTTTATTATAAGTAACTACTTTATCATCGGTACCATGAAATAGCATAGTAGGCGCCGGAGGGATCTTATAAGAAGGTTTGCCTTTATAACTTAAGATAGCGCCTGCAAAAGAGAGTACGGCTTTATATTGAAAATCTTCCGGTAGTTGTAAGGTAAGAGTGGTATGATTTCTCTTCTCCCAGTCTGCCTGTAGAACAGTAATAGCTCCTGCACTTGATCCGGAGAGCATCATCATAGAAGTATCTATCCCCAGTTTATCCGCGTTTTTAATCAGATAAGCCGTGGCATCATAGAGATCTGTTACAGCCAGGTCAATAGCATCTTTCAAAGGTTTGGTGTTCAGCGGAGAAATCTTCTTATTATTATCCTTTAATCCAAGTCTGTAATCAATGGAAATTACTTTATAATTATGCTGGGCCAGTTTATTGAAGTAATCAGTATAATAATCAGCATCCCGGTGTCCCATAAAAAACCCTCCGCCAAATACAAATAATACACAAGGTTGTTTCACTTGTATATCCTGGTTGCTATATACATCCATCTTCAATGTATCACTATAAGTGAGGGTTGTTTTATGCTGGGAGAATACGTTTAATGTACTTAACAGCAGAATGGGGATCATCGTTCTCAAACTCATTATACATAAAGTTTAGTCAGATTTGCAGCAAACAATAAGCCAGTATTTGCTAAAACTTATTTCCCAAAAAGGATCGCCGTATTAAAATATTCCAGGATCTTCTGCTTATAGGCTTCCTGCTCATCAGATTTCATAATCAGCGTATGTCCGGCATCATTCACTGTCCACAATTCAGTGGGTACAGCGCTATTCGCTTTTAATCTCTCTCCCATTTCAACAGGTGTCCATTCATCTGCATAAGAATAAATCAATAACATAGATTGCAGATTCTTTACTTCCTTTATTCTTTCAACAGGTCGGATTTTCTTTGCATACCGGGGTAAAAGGAAATTCAGGACTTTCAATGTTTTATACGCAGCAGGATATTTAATCCAGAACTCTTCTGTAGTAGCAGAAGGACTTTCCACTATCGCAAATGTAAAAGGATGTGAGGCATCTGTAAATGATATGATAGCCCATTGCGCCCCAAGAGATACACCATGATAGCCCATAGGCAATAAAGGCGTGATCTTCTTCGCTTCAGCGGCAATTGCCAGTACATCCTCAAAATAAGAAAAACTCCCGTTCGTACTCTCTCCAAAACCATTGAAATCAAACACCAGTGTATTAAAGCCATTATTCCGTAAAAACTCAGCATAACCATTTTTAAGAAAATAAGCTTTGGCTTCTTTCCCCATCGGATGCCCCAATACAATAGTAGCTTTTACATCCTCTGTTTTAGCTTTTGCAAAGAGCCCCTGTATCATACCACCTGATTTACTTTTAGCAGAAACAGGCTGCCATTCCAGGCGTTCAGTATCTGTTAACGGGCTTCTCCATTTTACCATAAAGGAGCCGACAAATGGCATTTTGAAGAGTTTGTAGATCATATCACAAATATACTACATCCCCAGTAACTCCCTCACGATGACGGCCCCAACTAAAGTGCCGGCGCCAACAGCGCCCGCTACAGCCCTCATAGGTGTTGTATTATCACCGGCGGCAAATACACCCGGTACACTGGTCTTCTTAAATTCATTGACCTCTATATAACCCTGCTCCGTCATTTTACATCCCAACGCTGCGGGAATCGTAGTATGCTGTACAAAAGGCAGTTTTGCATACAACGCATTCAGTGGTTGAGTGCTGCCATCTGTAAACACCAGGTATTCCATTCGGCCGTTTGTATGATGAACACGTGCAATCTCCTTTTCTACTATAGCTGCCTTTATTGATCCCGCAGGAATGGTAGATTTCCCATTTGTAAAAACAGTGAGTTTATCCGTCCAGTTACTGATGAGAGCTGCAAATTCTACAGCCATCTCTCCATTCAGGAAGATCCCTGTATCCTGACCTCTATACTCGTATCCATGGCAATACGGGCAATGGATCACAGATATTCCCCAGCAGGCAGAAAACCCTTCAATAGCTGGCATAATATCCTTAATACCTGTTGCAAACAGGATCTTCCTTCCATGTATGACAGTCCCTGATAATGTGGTAACTACAAATTGATTATCAGATCCTGCAACATCCGTTGCTGTATCATTTATAAGTTTAACAGTAGGATATGCCAATACCTGGCTTAATGCTGTTTCCCTGATGTGTGCCGGCGTTTGACCATCCTGGGTAAGGAAGTTATGAGAATGAGGCGTTTGTTTATTACAGGGATTTCCGCTATCAATAATCAGTACATTACGTAAGGCACGGCCCATAGACATTGCAGCAGCTAGACCTGCATAACTGCCACCGATAATAACTATATCTTTCATATTATTTTAATTAAGTCTCACAAATGAGACATGTATATACAAAAAATTTTACACTCCTATTCCTTTACTAAAAGAGAACCATGCAAATTTCTTAAGGTTCTCATTATCCATATTACCTGAAGCATGTGAATTAATAGTAGCCGTTACTATACCCGGAAAGAATACAGAGATCCATTCTACTGTAATCAGTTTACTGATAACTCCTTTATCCTTTAATTTTTCTATGATGTGCTGAATCTTACCAAATGTCTTGTCGTATTTGGCGCAGTCTTTATCCTTATGTACATGCTGATGCCCGTGCATATGATGCAGCTTATGCAAAAAGGCATATTTAACACCGCAATCAATAGCGGCATACAGTAAATGCTCCAGTTGTACCAATGGATCATCAGAACGCTGTTCTGCTGCTTTCATCGCCTGACCACAGCTCTTCTGCATTTCCTCATTACAGGCTGTCAGCAGCTCTTCCCTGTTGCTGAAATACCGGTGAAGCGTTCTGCGCGTCACCGTTGCCTGATCTGCCACCTTTTCCAGTGGTGCAGATAAATCTTCATTAAAGATGAAGATGGCAGCATTGATGATATTTTGCTTAGTATCCTCTAACATGAATTACAAATCTAAGTAAATTTCCCAAAAATGAGACATTTGATTTATCTTTATTTCCGTATGCGTAAATTGTTGCAAAAAATCTTTAGCGCTCCCATCATCCGGATGGCCAATAAATATGCTTCCAGACCTGATCAGGTGCGGGTACATAAAGCATTATCAACGCTATTCAGTAATATTCAGAACAGACCAGGCAAAAAAGGAATAAAGCTCAATTTTACCCCCTCTTCCAAAGTGATCATCTTTTCAGATCAGCATAAAGGCATACGTGATTACAGAGATGATTTTGCACTTTCTGAGAAAAATTATCTGGCTGCTTTGGATTATTATAATAAAGAAGAATACCTCTATTGTAATTTAGGGGATAGTGAAGAACTCTGGAAGAATAAACTGGATGATGTACTGAAATGTAACACTGCTACTTTTGAAGCAGAAAAATTATTTCTCAAACGAAATGCTTTTATCAAAGTATTCGGTAACCATGATTTATATTGGGCTAATGCCCCATTAGCAGGTTTAACTCTGGAGAAGGTATACGGACAAAGAATTAAAATATATGAAGGCGTAATTTTTAAGATGACGCTTCGTAAGACACCATTTTATGTGTTTCTTACACACGGCCATCAAGGCGACCTGCAAAGTGATGGTAACTTGTTCAGCAAATGGTTTGTATCCGTTATATGGGGACCGTTCCAATCTTATCTCCGTATTAATCCTAATACGCCTGCATACGATAACCAGCTAAAATCTGAACACAATACTATCATGTATAACTGGACGGCCCAGCAATCAAACCTTGCCCTGATTACCGGTCATACTCATCAACCTGTATTTAACTCGCTTACTCATTTAGAGCAGTTGTACATGAACCTGTCGACTGCGAAAAAAGGCGGGAATAAAGAAGAGATCCAAAAGATAGAGGCCCTGCTGGAAGCAGGGAATTTTAGTGGAGATACATCATCAAGATTAGATTATTCCAAGAATACATATTTCAATAGCGGTTGTTGTTGTTTTAGTGATGGTGATATTACGGGAATAGAAATGGAAGGTGGGAAAATAAGATTGATTAAATGGAAAGATGCATCACGGGTTATTCTCGAAGAATGTCCACTGGAACATCTGTTAGATACCTCTTCTGCATTAAAATAAAATTACTGCTTTACATTGATCCGGAAATCAAGACGACCGTTTTTAGCATTACTATAATCTACATTCTGATGCCCTAAAAATTTCTTATACACAAACTTTCTTAATTTCCTTGAGCAGACAGAGGCGATCTTTTTAAACTCTTTTAAGAGATCTATACTTTGTTGCTTCCCTTCTATATCATGGTTTAATAAACGCTCATGAATATAGTAAACATCATTTCTTGTAATCCTGGTAAACTCATTGTTGCACATATAACTGTACACACGCTTCTCAAACAGGTTACCCGCATAGATAGGATATTTTTCAGAAGCGTAATGATAGGTATTATAAATATCTCCCCTCAGGCGACTGTTCTCTACCATAAAACACTGATCAGAAAAAGAAGAGACATGGATAAAATTATTCTCTTCTTTAAATTTATCATGCCTGGATTCTACTATATTATCATTCCAGAAAGGATTCGCTACAAATATCGAATGATCTTTTTCTAATGCAGTTATTGATTCGGCTATCCACTCTGATGAGGTAGCCTTAGGCTCCATGATACAATCGCAGGTAAAGTATAACAGGTATTTCCCTTTACAGAAATAAACAGCACTCAGAGGGCCCATGCTGTACCAGTATCCATCATAAAAATCTAAAAAGAAACTATCCCGTTCTATAGAAAATGCAGACAGGATTCTCTCACTGTAATCTTCACTAAAGTAATACGCATCTATAATATTTTTGCTTACAGCTTCGATAGCGTATTGCTCTACTTTAGTTCTATCCTTCACATTATTTATGATCAGTACTCTTTCTAAGAAATCATAATTACAGCGCTTAATCATCGTCTCTAAGCGATTCTCTATCAGCACCCGTTCCCAATCGTTTTCATAGCAATTAGTAAAAAAAGAAACAGAGGTATCCTGTTCGTAGGCAAAACTCATAATAAATTAATTCAGCTCAGTACAATAAGACTATAAACATACATATTAATATTTACTAATCAAATATTCAATAGGTAAACCCTGTAAGGGTCTACCTATTGAGTTAAATCAGCTATTTAATCGTTACACGAATAAAATTCTGTATAGCTGGCAAAGTGGTAAACTCATTGGGATTAGGTACTGCCGCTATGGCTTTGCTTTCAGCAAGCGGTGTTCCAGCCAGGTTAAACTGAGTAATGCCAGCACCCGGGAACTGACTGATAGCGGTCCCATCATCATATAATGCTATACTGGTTGAAATATCTCCTTTCTGAGTAGCATCAACGCCATTGCCGGAAGAAGCAAAGAACCAGTCGTTCGAGAATCCATACATAGTAGCAATAGCAATACGGTCTCCCTGTGTTACTGTAATCGCCTGAGAGACACTGCTACCTGCCGCTCCATTGATAACAGGCAATAATACCTTACTGGTAGCTGCCGCCAGCACATACACCGCTTTTACACCGGCTTTAGTCTTCAAAGCTGCCGCCAGTACATCCGCATTACCCTGCTGTGCAATTAATTTTAAACCTTCGCCCCTGTCGGTCTCACCTGTTTTATAGATGGGGTTATCTATGCCGTTATATACCACTACCAGTATTGGAGATAATGGCGTAAAAATGCCTGTAATGCTACTTATATAAGCACTCAGCACAGTATTATCACCAGATTCAGCAATGCCTGTCAGTCCGTTTGCAGTAGGTTTACCAGCGGTATATAATGGGGCTGCATTCAATAACTGACCACCTACTATATAAGATACAGACCATACACCCGGACTTAACGGCGTTTCATTAGCAGTACCACCTGAAGTATTTTCCAGGGTAAGTGTGAAAGCGGAATTACCGTTATATTTCAAAGTAGCCTTTACCAGGGAAGAAGCGGGCAGATAAGTATTACCTTGTGCATCTGTACCATTTACCTCTACAATATTCTGGTTATCAGCCACTCCGGGGTGATTTACCGTAGCACCGGGTACCTGGTTGATTCTTGTTCCGTTATCCCACAGTTTTACCTGGGAAGAAACATCTCCTTCAATTGGATTGCCTGTTGCATCATACACCAGGATACCAGGGTTAGCAGGTGCAAAGAACAGGTCGTTGGACCAGCCATACATAGTTGCAAAGGAGATGGCCTCTCCTTTTGCGGCTGAAAACTGAATAGAAACTGATTGACCAGGCAGGATCACAGGAGGAGTACCCGTACCTTTGAAAGTACCGGATTCTACCAGTGGTTGGGAGTTCAGGACATTTTCTACAGTAATGGTAGCGCTTTCCGAAACCGGGGTATCATTTTTATCCTTCTTACAAGCGGTAAAAGCCAAAGGCAAAACCACTGCGGTTAACCATAAAAGATTTCTTCTACTGAAATTCATACGCTAATTTTTTTGTATTTTATAATGATGAATGAGTTCCTGCAATAGCAGACAAACCTTTGGTCGGACGCTGATTAAAAACCTTACAGAGTAAGGGCTATAAAAAAATAAAAAAAAGTTTGTAAGGATTGTGCGGGTGAACCGACTAAGCATTAATTTGAAATCAAACATGCAAGTCAACAACGATATCAAGACTGTTAACAACCTGCTGGAGCCACAGCAATGGGTAAATAAATACGCAGACTACCTGTATGCTTATGCATTCAGCAGGACCAACGATGAAGAACAATCCCGGGATCTCGTACAGGAAACCTTTCTGGCAGCATTACAGGGCATCAGCAAATTCGAAGGAAGAAGTTCTGAAAGTACCTGGCTTACTGCTATATTAAAAAATAAGATCATAGACGTTTACCGGAAAAAATCGTCTGGTCTTAATAAAAGGAAAGAGGTAGAGGATGCCGAGTTTGAACAACATGATTTCTTTGATCAGGAAGATGGACACTGGAATGTTGCATACAGACCTAAATCATTTGGTATAGAACACGAGGACCCGATCCTTAACAAAGAATTTATTCGCTTCCTGCAAATGTGTATGCAGAAATTGCCCACATTATGGTTATCCGTATTTACAATGAAACATATGGATGATGAATCTACTAAAACCATATGCGACGAACTAAATGTTACTCCGGCTAATTTCTGGGTAATTATTCATCGTACGAAGGTAAATCTCAGAGCGTGTCTTCAAAAAAACTGGAAGTAAATCAACCAAAATGAACAGATTAAAGAAAATTGCTTACAACTGCAAAAAAGCCACCTTTCTGATTGAAAAAAAGCAGATTGGAACTATCACGCTACGTGAAAAGATAGAATTAAAAATTCATCTGTCAGGTTGTGTGATATGCCGCATCTTTCAGCAGCAAAGCATCCTGATCAACCGGACAGTAAAAAATCTCTTTCAACTACCCCAATATAAAACAATGAAACTGGAAGATGATTTTAAGAAAGAATTGCAACAACGTATAGACAAAGAAATAAAAAAAACATTGTAAGGTTTATGATCTGATTGCGACAAACCATCAAACATTGCAATCAGATCATGAAAAAATTAACTTCTCTTCTTGTAATATTTATTTTCTCAATAAATATTTTATCTGCACAGAAAAAAACAAATACGGATAAATCAGGTTTAGCCATTGAAGGCTATGATCCTGTATCGTATTTCACTTCCCCAAAAGCCATTGAAGGTAAAAAAGAATTTGCGTTCACTACTGAAGGCGCCACTTACCATTTCGCATCTGCCGGCAACAGAGAGCTGTTTAAGGCTAATCCTGTAAAATATCAACCACAATATGGTGGCTGGTGCGCTTATGCTATGGGAGCCAGCGGAGAAAAAGTAGAAGTAGATCCTGAGACCTTCAAGCTTATAAATGGTAAGTTATATCTCTTCTACAACAAGTTCTTCAATAACACTAAAAAGTCCTGGGATAAAGACGAGAATAATCTTAAAAATAAAGCAGACGCAAACTGGAATAACCTTTTAAAAAAGTAAAAAATGAAACTGGTATTCACAACACTTATCATTCTTGGCTTTCTACATGCCAATGCACAGAAATCCGAAGTTTACACAACAGCGGGCAAAGCCATTAACGGGTATGATCCTGTGGCTTTCTTTACAGCATCCAGGCCCATGAAAGGAGCTGATAGTCTTTCTTATCAATGGAAAGGGGCTACCTGGCTCTTTTCGAATAAAGACAATATGAATGCCTTTAAATCTTCTCCTGAGAAATACGCACCACAATACGGAGGATACTGTGCGTATGGAACAGCAGATGGTCATAAAGCACCCACACAAATAGATACATGGACCATTGCAGATGATAAACTGTATTTCAATTACAATAGTAAGGTAAAAGAAATGTGGACCAAAGATCAAAAGAACCTGATTATGAAAGCTGATGCCAACTGGCCTGCACTCAAAAACAAAGAATAATCATGATAACATACAAGCAATTTAATATACTGATTTGGGGATTACGGCTCTTAGCAGCCATAATCATGTTACAAACATTGTTTTTTAAATTCACGGCAGCACCTGAATCAGTATACATTTTCTCCAGACTGGGTCTGGAGCCATGGGGAAGGATAGGAACAGGAATCATGGAACTGATTGCATCTGTTTTGCTGCTGATTCCACGCACTACAAGTATAGGCGCTTTCCTGGCTGCCGGTATTATGAGCGGAGCCATTTTCTCTCATCTTACAAAACTGGGAATTGTAGTACAGGATGATGGTGGTCTGTTATTCATTTATGCACTGCTGGTATTCACCAGCTCCGTCATATTATTTATCACCTTCCGGAAGCAGTTTATTTCATTCTTCAAATTGTTCAGACATGCAATCTATCATTGATTTACTGGAGCAGTTAAAACATGCACTTGAAGCGCTCTCAGATAAACAATATACTACTCCTGTAAAAGTATTATCCGGGGCTACAATAGGCCAGCATACCAGGCATATCCTTGAGTTCTTTACTGAGCTAAATAAAGGATATGAAAATGGAATAGTGGATTATGACAAACGCCTTCGGGATCATACTATTGAATCTGATAAACTCTTTGCTATAAATGTCATGAATGAAGTGGCAGTAAGCATTCTTCGTCCGGATAAACAACTTGTCCTGCATGTTGAATACGGAGATATTCCCACTAATTATTTCCGTGAATTGATCTATAATATGGAACATATGGTGCATCACATGGCACTCATCAGAATAGGCATAGGAACCATCAGTGACATAGTTGTCCCTGGTGAATTTGGTGTAGCCGCATCCACACTAAAATACCGGCAGTCATGTGTACAGTAACTTTCATCCCCACTACAAATGGCGTTCATCTTACTTCTAACAGGGATGAACATATCGGCAGAAGTAAAGCCATTATTCCAAAGGAATATAACGGGTTGTTATATCCTAAAGATACGGATAAGAACGGCAGCTGGCTGGCTGCCAAACGCAATGGTGATGTAGTCATTTTACTCAATGGGGCTTTTGTAAAATACCAGGTTAAACCTGCTTACAGGAAAAGCCGCGGGCTCATACTATTAGACATTATAAAGGATGCCCATCCCGAACAATGCTTCATGGAAACAGACCTTGATGACATAGCGCCATTTACACTGATCTTATATGTTTCGGGAAGATTGTATGAATGCCGTTGGGACGGGGATAAAAAACACCAGAGATTACTGGATAATAAAACAGCCCATATCTGGTCATCTGCTACCCTGTATGACAAAACAATTACAGCTGAAAAAGAGGATTGTTTTAATCAATGGGGTGCATCCGCTACAACCACAGAAGAAATTTTGCATTTCCATCATGATATGAAGCTGAACGGGGAAAAGATAAAGACTGTAAGCATTACCAATATTCATATTACAGCAGATAACGTTACCATGACATACAACGATTTGAAGCATCAGTATACACGTACACTCTCCCCACGGGCATATCGCTTAAAAAGGTGCTTCATCCGGCTTTTTAACTGGGAATACTGGCCTTCCAAAGTGATCTACGCTCCTATCATGCTTTACTGGTTTTGGTTAAGTATGAAATGCCGTTCTTTTTTCTTTTTCAACACAGCGAATCCATTGATTGAGAACGGAGGTTTTGCATTAGAAAGTAAAACGCTCATCTACGGTCTGATTCCACAGCAATATTATCCAAAAACAATTGCATTCAAAGCCGGATCAACAGTCCATCCTAATTATCCGGTAATTGCCAAACCCGATATCGGTTGCAAGGGAGTACAGGTAAAACTGATAAATAATGAGACAGAATTATCTGACTATATCCGGCAGATTCCTGTTGATTTTTTATTACAGGAATATATCCCGTTTAAAAATGAAGTGGGCATCTTTTATTATAGATTTCCGGGAGCAGGCAGCGGACATATTTCCGGTATTGTGGGTAAAGAATTCTTATCCGTTACAGGAGATGGTGTCTCAACAATGGAAGAACTCATCATCAGAAATCCCCGTTATTTATTACAGTTACCTGCTCTCCGCCGTACTTATAATAACCTGTCCAGACGTGTATTAGCGAAAGGAGAATCCCTTACACTGATTCCTTATGGTAATCATGCCAGAGGCGCTAAATTTATCGATCTGAGTCATCTGATCAATGATCAGTTAACCGCCGTCATAGATACGGTTTGCCAGCAGATACCTGAATTTTATTTCGGCAGACTGGATATCATGTACAACAGCTGGGAAGAGCTTTGCAGGGGAGAAAACTTTTCTATCGTTGAGCTGAATGGAGCAGGAAGTGAACCCACCCATATTTATGATCATTCCATCTTTTATGCATGGAAAGAAATCATTCGTCACTGGAAGATTTTATACCGGATCAGTAAGATAAACAAGGATAAGAAAGCGCTTACTTATATGACGTATAAGGACGGTATGAATATGCTCAGGAAAAATGCTGAATATTTCAAATTAATTGGTTGATATGAAGAAATTATTCTCTGCTGCTTTTCTTATCAGTTTCATCGGTACATTGCCAATAGGGACATTAAACACCAATGTTGCTAATTATGCACTTAATAATAATGTTACCGGGGCTATTCAGTTTGGAGTAGCAGCTATTTTTATTGAAGTAATAGTCGTGAGGATAGCCTTATTTTTAATTGACCGCCTGATCCGCTTACGGCAGTTATTTAAGATCCTGAGCCTGATGATATGTGTCGCCATTTTATTTCTTGCGTTCAAAAGCCTTGAAGCAGCCTTTCAGATGCGTACCATTGCAGATGTGCTGCCACTTGCAGGAAAACAGCCTTTTTATACGGGATTGCTACTTAGTCTGCTTAATCCGCTGCATCTTCCTTTTTGGATGGGCTGGACAGCCGTATTAAAAAGCAGGCAGGTATTGAATGATAACGGGTATAGTATTTATATCCTGGCTGTTGGAACAGGAACAGCGGCTGCTTTTATACTCTATGGATTAATAGGGAGTTTTTTAATGGACGTTCTTAAAACGCAGCAATATCTTATTAATTGGGTATTAGGGTTCACATTATTATTTACAGGTTTAATGCAGGGTTACAGACTGATAATGAAAAAGGCGATTCAGTATTGAATCGCCTTTTTCTATTTAAGCAGTTACTTCACTTTCTTTTATAATCTTCACTTTTTCCTTTCTTAACACACGTGAATAAAGCGATAGTTTCGGATTGAAAATAAAACTAAAGAAGAGTTTTGTCCAGGATTGATGTGATAATAACGTATCATAATAAGCTGGTGCTTTGCTCTTGATCTGTGGTAACTTATTCCATGGAATGGAAGGGAAGTCATGGTGTTCATTATGGAACCCTACATTAAAGGCTACTTTATTCAGTGGCCCGTAATAGCTGTAAGTCTCCTGTATAGGATCGAGGGTCAGATAATGCTCCTGAATCCATCTGGCTCCGAGAGGATGCAGCCCTACAGAGAAAAAGAAGCTGGCCAGCATAAACACAAAGGCTTTAGGGCCAAGGAATACAAAGAGTGCCACATTAAAGCTGATCTGGATGATCCAGTTCAGTAAGATCCAGCGATCGAAAAGGTCGATATTCAATCTGGCAGTTCTTGTTACCTGGAATACCGGGAAAAGAAGGAACCAGAGCATTTTATTAAATGGATTGTTACTTACCAGTTTTGCTTCCCAGAAATCAGGCAAATCAGCATCCAGATCATGTTCACCCTGGTGAGCATGGTGTTTCAGGTGATAGCGTTGAAAAGAAACAGAGCTGGCGAAAATATGGGGAAGATTAGCCAATATCCCTGCCATCAGGTTAGGCACTTTTCCACGGAATATAAGACCATGACTTGCTTCATGTATCATTACCCATAAAGCATGGCTGATAAAAGCGCCTACAGCATAAGCTGCCAAAAAGACAATCCACCAGGAAACATCACTAACAAAATACGAAATGGCAACCTGAGCCGAAACCAGGCCAATAATCATAAAAATCGTATAGGGATTTTTACCGATCAGCTCCTTCATTTCAGGATGTTGTTTGAGTATTTGTCTCACCCGAACGTGATGTGGGTTCGGTTCTTGACTCCATGTAAAGTCGTTCGCATTGGTATCCATACCTTAAATATAGTTTTAAATCCATATTTAAGAAATGAATTTTCATAAAAGATGAAAAATAATTGAAAAAACATGGATTTCTTATGAGGATAATATAATATCCATTGCTTGCTGAACTCGAAGTAAAAACCTCATAACCATCTTGTTACGGCATTAATCTATGAATGGGAAGTCAATACTACTATTTTCCCCCCGGCCTTATTACTTTCCATAAATTTATGAGCTTCAACGATCTCTTCCAGTTGAAAGGTTCTGCTTACATTCAGGTTCACCTGCCCAGCCTCAACGGCGGTCAAAAACTCCTGAAAAGTGTGAGTAGAAATGCGGATATGGTCGCTGTGATAAGTCGTGAGGTTTATGGTAGATGGTATTAAATCCATCGGTACAAAGCTGGGCATTGACCATGTTTCCGAAAGCATGCCTGTCATACAGACAGTCCCCCCTTCAGCGGCACATCTTAATGAGTCCGCCAGTGTAATTGTACCAACAAGCTCCAATACCTTGTTAACACCAGCGGGATAGATAGCCTTCAGTTGTTCTTCCAGGTGGCCATTGTCTATGAGTACATGTGTGGCACCGTTATCCATCAGTAACTGTCTGCTTTCTTCTTTACGGGTGGTTGCAATAACAGTTACATGTTTATTTTTAGCCAGTTGTGTAGCCAGCATACCTATAGAAGACGTACCACCTCTTATCAGCAAGGTTTCTCCTTCCTTTATTTTTAAAGACCTGTGTAATGAGCCATAGACTGTCTGAAACATTTCCGGGAAAGCCCCTAATTGTTTCCAGGGCAGCGTACTCTTAAAAGGATAAATGATGCTTTTAGGTAATACGGCATACTCGGCATATCCCCCATCGTAAGCGCGGCCCATCTCTCCCATCAAAGCAGCCACCTGCTGACCTTTTTTATATTCCCCTGAAGGATCTGCTTCAATCTCACCCACACATTCAATCCCTAATACACGCGGAAACTGCACACTGGGCGATAAACCCTTACGTGTCATCAACTCCGACCTGTTTAATCCAAAAGCCTTTATCTTCACTAATACCTGTCCTTCCCCTGGCTGAGGTATTGGTCTCTCTTCAATAACAAAATTCTCTGCGGGTCCCGGATGATATAAAACTGCTGCTTTCATAATTATTTTTTTTGCCAAAGTGTATCTACAAATAAGTGGTTACTATCGTAAAAAGAACGGATTGTTTTAAAGCCTGCCTGTATCGCCATTTTATCTATTTCTCTTTCACTATATTTTTGCGATACTTCCATATAAACAGGTTCATCCTTCTCAAATCTAAAAGTAGTGCCATCATCCAGTGTCACCTGTTGTTTTATCCTGCTGATGAGATAACTTTTACAAGCCCCTGTTACCGGGTCATACAGGGGATAATGCGTAAAGTGAGCGGTATTGAAATCGGCGCCTAATTCATCATTGATACGCACCAGTAAATTTAGGTTAAATGCTTTTGTAAAGCCGGCTTTATCATTGTATGCGGCCAGAATTTTCTGAGGGTCTTTTTTCAGATCGAAGCCGGTTAACAGCATATCTCCTTTATTTAAAATCCTTTTGCAAAATGCCAGGGCTTCATCTGGCAGCATGTTTCCAATGTTTGCACCCAGGAATAAAACCAGTTTGGGTTTTGTTAGAGGTACTTGCTGTAACATAGGGATATACTCCCCTTCCAAACCTGTTATTTGCATTCCCGGCACCAGTGATGGCAAAGCCGTATGCAGGTAATCTATCGTATTACGTGAAATATCAATGGGGTAATAATGATCACTGGCGCCCAGTCGTACAGCTTCCTGCAGAAGATGTATTGTTTTGGTAGCATCACCGGCTCCCAGTTCAACAATATCAAATGTAGGGAATAATTGCATGCTGGTTTTTAAGATCTCATCACTTTGGCAATCCAATATTTCATCTTCAGCATTGGTGATATAATACTCCGGAGCTTGCATGATCTGCTGAAAGATTCTATCTCCTTCTGTATTATAAAAGTATTTGGGTAACAAAAACTTCTGAGGAGATGATAACCCTTTTATTATATCCGTTCTGAAGGCTGTTTGTGCTATCTGTAGTTCCATAAGACCGCAAAGATCCCCCGGATCGGGCAGACAGAAAATAAACTATTTTAATAATTATACTTAAACTAGTTTAAGGTTCTTTCTTATTTTACTTAAAAACTCCGGGGTGATGCCCAGATAGGAGGCTATTTGCGTGTTGGGGATTCTTGATGAAAGTTGAGGATATGTCCTGATAAAAGCCAGGTATCTTTCCTCTGCGGTAGAGCTTATATTATGTAGTACTCTTTCTTCCAATTCCGCAAACCGGTTCTCAATAATCACTCTGAAAATCCGGTTGAATTTGGGGCTGCTACTATACAAATAAATCAGATCAGGTTTACTTATCTGAAGGATAACTGCAGGTTCCATTGCCTCAATAAAAACACGACTGGGGGTTTCAAAATAAAAACTGTTTATTTCTGTTATCCAGTCGTTCTCCGCTATAAACTGCAGGTTGTGTTCTGTACCTTTATCATCCACCTTATACTTTCTGCAATATCCTTCTGCTACAAATGTATAATGTTTGCAGATATCGCTTTCCTGTAAAATAAATTGCTTTCGCTTAATCTTCCTTTCAACCACTCTTTGAGATAACTCTTCTTTTTCTGATTTATTGAGTGGAATAATATTGCCGATACTGGATAATAGTTGATTTAATGACACAATTATCGCGATTTGGGCATAAGATACAAAGATTATATTACTCCGTTTTTAAGCTTTGTACCGGATTGGCGATTGCGGCCTTAATTCCCTGAAAACTAATCGTGCATAACGTGATAAAAATAATTGAACTTCCGGCTATTAAATAGATGTCGGCTCCCACACTTACATGGTAGGCAAAACTCTGTAACCATCTGTCAGTGGCCCACCAGGCCAGAGGGAAAGCAACCAGCACGGCGATCCCTACCAACTTCAGAAAGTCCATGGTAAGCATCATCAGTACGTTACTTATTGTTGCACCCACTATTTTCCTGATCCCTATCTCCTTCTGTCTTTTCCGGGCAGTAAAAGCGGCTAACCCAAACAAGCCCAGGCAGGATATGAGGATCGTTAGTCCGGCAAACCACCGGGACAATACCGCTACTCTTTTTTCCGCCACATACTGCGCCTGGTAGTCCTGATCCAGAAATTTATAATCGAACACATAACCCGGATTGAATTTCTGATACAGGGTCCGGATCTGTTCAATAACCTTTGTCTCCTCTCCGGTCTTAATTCTTGCCAGAATACAATAGGTCTCCAGGGGTTCCAGCCTCAAAACAAAAGGCATCACATTTTCATGAAGAGATTCCACATGGAAGTTTTTAATGATCCCGACAATCGTCCTGTCTTTATCCCATATTCTGATCTTCTTCCCAATCGGGTTTTTAAGGCCCATCCTGTCAATAGCTGCCTGATTGAATATAATCTCAGCACTATCGGAACTGAGCGCACTGGAGAAGCTGCGACCGGCCGCCATTTGCATTCCCAGCGTCTCTATCATTCCATAATTAATCCCAATGTTCCCGAAACTAATATTATTCTTAGGGTCCTTTCCTTCCCAATTCAGCCCGAAAGTACCATAATCCCCTATGATGCTCTCATGGTCCATACTGGAGGCGTTTATCACACCCGGAACATTTTTAACTTCCCGCAGAAAATTTTGTACTGAAGAAAGAAAAGCACTGACTTCTGCCGGTGTAGAGAATTTCCCTTCTATGTCAAAACTAATGACATTGTCTTTATTAAAACCCTGGCTCTTCGTTTGTATAAAAACAATCTGTCTGTACACAACGATCACCGCTATAATGAACACTACAGACAGGGTGAACTGAAATACAACCAATGCTTTCCGGAGCCAGTTCTCTCCTGCTGAATTTTTGAGCTTCCCTTTTAAAATAGCTACCGGTGCAAAGCCTGAAAGATAGAATGCAGGATAACTACCCGCAATGAGACCCGTAAATATACCCACTCCCAGTATCGACAAAATAAGCCTTATATCGAAATGAAGAGCGAGTTGCTTTCCGGTGATGATATTAAAAGGAGGAATGAGAAATATAACGAGAACAAGCGCTACCGTCAACGACAGAAAACACATCAGCATGGATTCTCCCAGGTATTGCAGAATCAATGCTCCCCTGCCTGCGCCTACTACTTTTTTAATCCCCACTTCTTTCATTCTTCCCGCAGCTTTTGCTGTTGCCAGGTTCATGAAATTAATACAGGCTATAATTAATATGAAGGCAGCTATCAATGAAAATAACCTCACATATTCTATTCTTCCACCGCTCTGTACACCATTTTCATATTGGTTGTACAGGTAACCTGTTGAAAAAGGCCGGAGAAATAAAGTGTTGGTAGTCTTTGGATCTTTTGTTTTGAGGAAACCTGCAATATTCCGGCTAAATCGTTGCCAGTCTACGTCCTTATCCAGCATCAGGTACGTGTAAGGATCTGCGTTCCCCCAATCTTTCTCATAAGGGCGGGCATCCAGGAAAGCTTCATAAGGTAGTATATAATCAAACTGGACGGAAGAGTTAGCGGGCGTTCCTTCAAAGATACCGGAAACTGTATAAGGTTTATCCTGCTGCCATACTACTGTTTTACCGATAACGTTATCTGTGCGGTTAAACAGTTTCATGGCCAGGTCCTTCGACAAAACAATGGAATTCTTATCTGCCAGTACGGTTGTATTTCTCCCCTGTATCAGATGCCAGGAGAACATATTGAAATAATCCTTGTCGGCATATTGTCCTACGGCTTTTGTAACATTCTCACCGACAGACAGGGTCGTTTTCTTCAATCCTATTGTAGGGGCGGTAGCCACAGCATATCTGACACCGGGCATCTCTTTGGCCAGCGTCTGTGCCAAAAGACCAGGTGTTTGTGAGCCTGTTCCTATAGCACCGGCATTCTCACTATTTACAAGCACCTGGAAAAGCCGGGCATCATTTTCGTGAAACTTATCGACATTCAATTCATCCATCACCCAGAGATAGATCAGCAGCGTACAAGCTAACCCTGTCGATAACCCTACCAGGTTGAGAAAGGTAAACTGACGGTCTTTCAACAGGTTCCGCCAGGCGATTTTGAAGTAGCTTTTTAGCATGAATTGCAATTTATATAGGAAACTGGTCTGGAAGAACCAAGAAGATGCCAGATTCCTATATAATTACAAATCAACGATGTATATCCATTTATTATTTTCAACTGTCCGTTTATGGAACGCAGACTGTCCGATTGTGGTCATAAAAAATCAGGGGGCATCTAATGATACCCCCTGACAATCTCCGGTTCCCGGTATTCGTGTATGGAACCGTGTTATATGACCAGCTAATTTTTAATAAGCTTCAGCGAAGGGACTCTCCAATACTGGTTACCCGATACCATCGTAGCTAAAAACCCTAATGTAACCTGTTGTTGCTGTGCCAGCGTAAACGTAAACTGGATGGTAGCAGTTGTCCCCGTTTTAGTTGGAAATGTAGTGTACCCCAATGCCGTTGAAAGATCACTGATATCAGGCAATGTGGTACCGGCAGCAGCCACAATATAAACCGGATCGAGCGCTTCAGTATAGCAGTTAACCTGGAAAATATAATTCCCTGCCGGAAGAGTAGTTGTTTGAGTAATTTTCCCGTTCACAATGTTAGCAGTGCCACCCCATCCCGATTCCATTACCAGGCATCCTCCTATATTTAACCAGGGTTCAGAAGCGTATCCGCCATAACCCGAATGGTTAATCACATTCGCGCTTGTAATCCAGGGAGCAGCCAGTGTTCCCCATCTGCCGCCATCATAGGTAGCTCTGTCAAAAGGACCTGTATTAGTCAAATAGAGACTGGTTACATCGGCTTTTACAGTATGTACCTCATAAGCAGTATAAAATGTATCAATAGCTGTAGCATTGGGCAGATAAGCTGTACGGTAACTAATGGCATTACCTGATTTGAAAGCAGGCAATGAAGTAGTTAAGCCTGTCAGATCCGATATGATCAGGGTATCATGCATCATACCTGTGTTATCAGCGTACTTAATCTGCATATTCATTATACCTGCATCTTTACTTACATCCGCCCAGCTAATCAACGCGGAACCGTCAGGCTGCATTTCTGCATTGGCGATTCCGCGGTTAATAAGCGCACTTTGGTACAAGGTACCAAAGACGTTAGCTGAAGTATTCACAGGAATAGAGATATTACCTTTGGCATCATAAGTCCTTATTTCAAAATTCATCAATCCTTCCGGCAAATCAGGGATGATTACACTGGGAGTATCTACGCCGGAAGTTCTTGTAACAGGCACTTCTATTGAATCCTGCCTGCTATTCCAGAACACCTTGTATTTAACGATTTTCGGATCGGATGTAAAAAGGCCGGTAATCTTTACCCTGCCGTTACCGGAATAAGCCACGACTGAATCCATTTTTCCAGGATAAGTGATAGCTCCTCCGGCCATGTATTTATCCTTGTAATCATCCATTTTAGAACAGGCGCTTATGATTAACACCAGCGATGCTATTATATAGTAAGTTGTAATTTTATGTTGTTTCATCTGTTTTAAATTATCATTTATCAGTTTGCACAATTACTAATTACCCCATAATGTAAACTCTGCAATATTTATAAAATAAGATCCCTGCCAGTTGGACAAGCTTCTTATTCTTATATAGCGGTAGGCGATTTGTCCGGCAGGGAAATCAAACTGCCAGCCATTGTACGCCAAAGTCTGATCAGCCGTTGTTTCCGTTGCGTAAGCAGATCCGGAAGGTTTCATAACATGACAGGTGGTTAGTTTGGTCCAGCTGGGATCCAGGCTGCCACTTAAATCCGGACTATTAGACGCCCATATTTCAAAATCTTTTACATTTCCTCTTACATAATAATTATTCCCCACTTCCAGGTATGGGTTTACCTGCATACGGCTAAGGATATGTGCCTTGCCAAGATCCAGCGTTACCATTTGTGAACTGCCTGCCTGTTCTACTGTAAATAAGCACTGTGGCCATCCCGGGTGGAAGTTGCCATCATAAATATATGGCACATCTGTACGACCTCCATTATTAAGAATGGTAGCATCATTGGGTAATACGTAATTGCTCCAGTCTGATTTCGGCAGCAACTGTTCGAATATAGGCGTAAGTTTTACAAATAATGTATCTGAAAAATTTAACCACCTGTCTCTTACCACAAAAGCATATGTTCTTTCTACCGCCGGTTGTCCTCTTACAGCGCTGGTAATAACCGGACTGTTACTATACACATTATCCATCCCAACGGTCTGTATCCATTGTCCCTTCCCGGCAGAATCCACCAAAGGGATAATGGCCAGATTTTCCAGTGTAGGGTTGTTACAGGTAAGGTTAAACCCACCAAAAGTAGCCACCACCTGCAATGACCTGAGTGCCAGGTCCACGGCAGGGGTTAAAGGATCTACAGTTGCTGTGACAGCCCCTGAGGATACTTCACTGGAATTCACCGAATACAGTTTTATAGTATGAGCCAGCGTATCTCCAAAACCATCTACTGTTAATGTATTCACATAATGAGAGGCTTTCACTTCCCTGGTTTGTCCCGGTGAAGTTTCATACACGGCTTTTACATAAGAAAGATCCTCATCTGCCGGTAATGTATAGGTAAGCGTTGCCTTACCATTCAGGTTTACTACCGATATACCGGATATAAGCCCCGGAGGGTTTGTATTAGTGACAATCGGTTTGTTTAATTCGTCTCTCTTACAGGCTGCTACAACTATTAATAGTAGCGTTATATATGATAGTTTTATTAGTCTCATCCTTTAATATTTTATTTTACCAGTTAGGGTTTTGCACCAGGTTTGGATTCACGAGCAGATCATTCTCCTGTATTGGCCACAGATAATCGCGGGGAGATACAAAATGTCTCGACAGGAAAGACACCTCACGGTAATACAACTCAGCTGTTTGTCCGCTTACAACCCAACCTGTTATATTTCCACTCAGTTCCTGTGCTGCTGTTTTCCAGCGTAACAGGTCCCAGAAGCGATGCCCTTCAAAACAAAGCTCTATGCCACGCTCCCGTTGAATGATAGAGCGCATACCATCTTTGGTTGTATATTTAGTAGGATTTTTACTAAAGCTTGTCCATGAACTTTCTACTGTTTGTAAACCAGCCCTTGCCCTTATCCTGTTAACATAATCCAATACATCTGCAGTAGGGCCCTGTACTTCATTCAAAGCCTCTGCATATAACAGATACAGATCTGCCAGTCGCATTTCAGGATATGGATAAGGGGGATAAGTGAGTGTATTCCAGTCCATATGCCAGTTCACTGTCTTTTTCATATAAAATCCGGCGATAGGTACTGGTGAAGACTGACTTAATTCACTACCGCGGGCCATCAGCCAGAAAGTATTTTCATCACTTTTTGACGGACTGTTTGCCATATACCAGATGCCTCTGTCAAATCCCAGATCAGCATAATATCTTGGCTCTCTGTCAAAATTTAATCTTGCCGTTGTTTCACCTTCTTTAACATTAAACCTTTCTTCATGAGTGGCAACCCTCAGTGCAGCAATATTCGAAAAATCCAGTGTTTTATCTTCATCGATCGGAACACCATTTTTCGTATAAAACATCTTTGCCATTTTAATAGTAGGACCTAATAAAGGGTGACCGCCGGTTTTCGAAGCCACTGCATTATTAAAATCGAACTGCCCTATCCCGCAACGCTGTAAAAAGGTGCAGCCCCAGCTAACACCACTGGTAGATCCCCATATTAACTCATCGTTCCAGGGTTCACTCATTGAATTCCTGATACTCATTTGAGTCATGGTAGTAGTACTAAGCGGTATCGTCTGTGCAGGGAAAGTATATAACTGTATATTTTGCGCAGTGCATAAATCTATAGCTGCTTTACATGCATCTGCAGCTCTCTGCCATTTCTCCACACTATAAGCAGGATTAAAGAGCGCCACACCATCCTTATTTCTGAATGAGCCATAGTCTGAATTACCATTAAATAAAGGGCTTGCTGCTGTTACTAATAGTTTTGCCTTTAAACTTAATGCCGCAGGCTTTGTAATACGTCCCAGTTCAGAGGATATATTATTGATACTTGAAGGAAGATTTACGGCAGCCATATCCAGCAGACTGGCAATATAATTCACCACACTATCTACCGGCTGACGTTTCACATATACCTCTTCCAGTGAAGCGCTGATAGGCAAATTCTTATCTATTACCGGAATAGGGCCATATGCCCTGAACATCACAAAATGATAAAACGCTTTCAGAAACTGCGCTTCTGCTATCCACCTGTTCCTGGTATCTATATCGAGGTCCGGTATCTTACTTTCATTACTTACGTTTTCTAAAAATATATTACAATCCCTGATAGCTTTATAAGATGCTATTCCATCTCTGCCGCCGCTCATGAAATTAGCGATCGGATCTGAGGTATTCTGATCTCCATAATCTAACCGTAACACGTTGGTAGATCTGATATTATTTGTGGGATCAAGCACGAAAACCTCATCGCTTGCAGAAAGACCTACATTGTATGTAGGGTCATAATCTACCGGCAAATAAGAATAACAGGTAAATAAATATTTTTCGGCTTCTGTTTTAGAGGTGAAAGCATTGTCTATTGTAGCCACATTATCGGGTACTACATTCAGAAAAGATTTTTTGCAGGAAATAGCCAATAACACTGAAAGTATTAAGAAGCACATCTTGTAATACCTGCCAACAAGTTTATTATCCTTCATATAATTAGTTCTTTATTTAAAACTTAAAATCCAACTGTCAATCCGGTATTAAATACCTTTTGAATAGGGTATCCCAGCCCTGAAGCACCCATTTCCGGGTCCCAGAGTTTAAAGGCGCTGATAGTAAATAAGTTCATCCCATTTACATAGATACGTCCGCTACTCAAATGGAACCGTTTCAAAAACTGACTGGGAATATTATATCCGATTTCGGCAGATTTTAATCGTAAGAATGAACCATCTCTTAACCACCAGGTAGATACTGGTGTATTATTTTCTGAAAGTGTATTACTTAAACGTGGCCAGAAAGCATAAGAGTTCCTGTTATCTTCAGACCAGTGATTATCAGCAATCACCTGTAATAAGCCATTCTGATTACCACCATTCAGATAAAAAGGAGTAGTATTTGCTGAGTTGATAATAAATGATGATCTGGCAGAACCCTGAAAGGCACCGCTGATATCAAAATTCTTATACCCCACTGAGAACAAAAAACCATATATCACTTCCGGAGTAGTAGGGAAACCAATAGGTACATAATCTGCATTGGTAATTTTTCCATCCCCGTTTACATCTCTGTATTTAATATCTCCCGCCATTGT
This sequence comes from Chitinophaga sp. YR573, assembly GCF_900110995.1. Taxonomy (GTDB): domain Bacteria; phylum Bacteroidota; class Bacteroidia; order Chitinophagales; family Chitinophagaceae; genus Chitinophaga. Next base: position 435,487 of record NZ_FOJF01000002.1, on the reverse strand, counting down.
ACTCCCATATTGCACAGGAGAATTATTCACTTCCGCCTGATCAATAAACAGCTTCTCTGCAACAAGGCCATAGATCTGCCCCAGGGAATTACCTACTTTTGATAAATTCTTGTTATTCTCAGCATACTGAGGTTCTTCATTTACTAACAGTTTACTCTTTGCATAAGTTAAAGTACCCCGTGTTTGTATCCATAAAGAATTATTAAATGATTTATGATAATCCAGCGCAAGATCTACTCCCTTACTGGTAGCCTTACCTGCATTAGACGAAATATCTACCTGTAAACCCATTGAGGTAGGCATTGTACTTCTTACCATCAGAATATTACTACGATTCTGCTGGTATGCATCTACTGTTACTGTCAGATCTTTGAAGAGGATTAAATCCATTCCAAGATTGGTTTGTCTGGACAGTTCCCAGGTAATATTCTGGTTTTCGTAACGGTTTATATCTACAGTAGGTCTGCTATAATTAAAGTTTGTACCAAAGTATCCGGCAGCAGCACCATTTAAATTCACATCAGATAAATAGAAGAAACGATCCGTTGCACTACCTATCTGATCATTACCTACCAGGCCATATGTGAATCTGAACTTAAGCTGGTTAATTGTATTTGTTAATGGCTTAAAAAACTTTTCGTTAGATACTATCCATCCACCACCTATTGAAGGGAAAAAACCGAAGCGGTGATTCGCAGCAAAACGTTCTGAACCATTGAATCCGAAATTAAACTCTAACAAATAACGATTATCATATCCATAGGTAAACCTGCCAGAAACGCCTTCGTTCCTTGCTGGCAAAGACAATTGCAGGGTAGATGCATTCCCTGTAAGATAATTTCTGATGGTACCTATCAGCATACCACCTACACTATGTTTATCATTAAATATCCTGGCATAATTAATAGCCGCTTCCCCGTATGTGGTAGTATTCACATTTTTATCACCGGGATTATACGTTAAATATTCAGTGGGTGTTGTACCAACACTTCCGGAGGCCCCATCATTAATCAGGGTTAAGCCACTGAATTTCCCATCTACTGCGCTGGACATATAATAATAAGGACTGTACTGACGGGTTACTGCAAAATTTGCATACCGGCTGGTATAGGCCATCATTCTCACAGACAAACCTGGCGTAACAACATCCAGGTTTTGCTTTAAACTCAATTGCGCAGTCATGGTGCTGGTATTGGTTGCCTGAAAACCGGAAAGAGATTGCGCATATGGATTAACATACAACCCTCCTCCTCCTGGTATTAATGCATTTCCAAACAGCGGATGTTTTGCATATGGTAATAAGCTTGCCGGATAAACTGCCGGAAACGCCACAGGATTGCTCCATATAGCGTTATAGAATGTAGCAGCACCACCACCAATAGGACCGTTATAATCATCAAACTGCCCTTTAAGGCTCACCAGCGCTTCTGTTGTTTTTGTGAGGTTTAATGTAACATTCGATAAAAGCGAATAAGATCTCAGCTTAATGTTATTGCTGAAATTATTCAATGAGTTTTCTTTCAGAATACCATTATCCACATTATATGTCATGGCCAGATAATACTTAGACTTATCAGAACCACCGCTGGCATTTATATTAACTCTTTGATTGTTGGTGCGATTTTTAATGAGTTGTTCTATCCAGTTATTATTAGGATATAGTAATGGATCATCTCCGGCAGCCGTATGATCGATTTTATTCTGAGAATAAGGTAATGCACCAAGAGGATTTCTTGTTAGCACAGCCTCATTCGCCAGTTTCATATAAGTTACATTATCGGCCAGTGCAAAATTCCGGGTATTGGAAGAAGTTGAATTCTCCATACGCACGTTGAATTTCATTTTCCCGGCGCCACCTGTTTTGGTAGTGATCAATATCACCCCGTTTGCACCTCTTGCTCCATATAAGGATGAAGCTGTTGCATCTTTGAGTATGGAGAAACCTCCAATATCATCAGGTTGCAACCTCGCCAGGTCTCTTGAAGACGATTCTATATTATCTATTAATATAAGCGGATCAACTTTACCCGCCCCAAAAGTACCTACTCCCCTTACAAAGAACTGCGCATTATCTGCTCCTGGTTCACCACTGCGCTGATAAGAGATAATACCGGCTATCCTTCCCGCCAGCATAGTGGTAAGGTTGGAAGAGGGTCCTTTGAGTTCTTTTGGGTCGATACTGGTGATGGAGCTAACCAGACTTGTTTTTTTCTGTGTTCCATAAGCAACTACCACCACATCTTTTATAGTATTATCCTTGGGAGAAAGTACTATTTCATAATCATTCACACCATTTACGATGTTTACTTCTTTGGCTATATAACCTATATATTGAACAACCAGTGTTTTGCTGTTCCCCACCACTTTTAATTTAAAATACCCATTCTGGTCTGTTGTAACACCATTGGTGGTTCCCTTCAGCAATAACGTAGCCATTGGCAAAGGAGTTTTGTTATCCTCAGAAAGCACCCTCCCGGAGATCTGTTTATCCTGTGCGATTTCCTGATGCTGCTTTTCTGCCGGTTTACCTGGCTCTGCAGCAATCTTCTCCTCTCTTTTAATAAGGATCACATTTTTTTTCAGCTCATATGTCAAATTGTGTCCTTTTAGTACCTCATTAAGGACAGTGGTAACCTTAGCATCCGTATAATTTAACGGACCATTGATTATTTCACTCTTTAAGAGGGCTTCTTTGTAAAAAAACGTCAGATCAGTCTGCTGTTCAATAGACTGGAATATCTGTTCCAGAGTCATATTATTCCCTTTTATGGTGACTGTGGGAGTAACAGTCTGAGCATACATCGTGAAATTTAGAAAAAAGAGCAAAAAGGCTGTAATACTGATTTTTTTGCGCGCAAAATCTCGACTCGCAATTTTCATTAACGGGATAATTCTTTTCATTTTCCTTATTTGGTTGATTTTAACTATAACATGGAACTCATTTTGTCCTTCATAACAATTGGCTACTCTATAAAGACGACAGATTTATAAACCGGGTGAAGAAAATTGAAAAATAATTGTCAAAATAACATTTTAAAAACCGAACTACTTTTTATATATTTATTGTCAGTATCCCAGACGACTCTATCCACGTTATTTAATCAACCAGATTAAAAAGTATTTTTATGCCTGAATATACAGGAGATGAGGTTATACTTGCCTTATTAGAAAGGGGGAATGTCAGCAATGCATTCGAGTGCATTTTTAAGAAATATTACCGGTTAATGTGGACTAAAGCATACCTGGGTACCGGCGATCCTATTGAAGCCGACGACCTGGTCCAGTCTGTTCTCAGCAACATATGGGAAAGAAAACTATATCAGAATATCAATGGCAATCTTAAGACCTATCTGTTTACCGCTGTTCGCAACCAGGTAAATGATTATCATAAGATGAAGCAAAGGACCCATAAAAGGATTGAAAAATATGTAGAAACAGTTGATCAGTCTTATTTACCCGAATCAGATACCTATAAAAAACATCAGATAGAAGATGAATCGAAACTCCATGAACAACTGCAAGAACTGCTGAATGAGTTTCCTGCACAACGCCAGCGGGCATTTAATCTCGTATATATGCAACATAAAAAATACCATGAAGTTGCAGACAATATGGGCATCAGTGTCAATTCATTAAAAACTCACCTGAAAATTGCTGTTAAAACCTTACGGAACAAGCTGCATTTTCCAATATCAGAGTGAAATTCATCCCTTAAGTTAGCAACTAATGATATCCGATAAACAACATATTGATCAATTAATGGTGGAGAAGCTTTCAGGATATATTTCCGGGGAAGATGATCAGGAACTCCATCAATTGCTGGAGGATGACAAGGAGCTTAAACAGGTATATACCGGTTTACAGCAGCAACTCAACCATCCGGAAGCAAAACAATATCTTGATGAACTTGATGAAGACATTTTATGGCAAAAAAAGCAACATCTTTTTTATAGACGCAGTAATAAACATCTGCTGTACAGGGTTGCCGCAGGCTTGTTAATAGTTATAGGAAGCGGTTTCCTGTATACCTTTTTTCCCCGGGAACATAAACAAATGCCCATTGTTGCAAAACAATCGCCGGGTATCACCCTTCAGCTGGCCAACGGGCAAAAAATAAATCTCTCGGATAGCAGTCAGGCACCGGTACTTAGTGTTGGAACAGTTCAAATGCATCTTTCTCCCAAGAGTTTGCAATATGAAGCAACCGGTACCAGTCAGGCAGCTGCTATGAATATACTGCGGGTACCTGCCGGAAAGGATTACAAACTTACATTAACAGATGGTACTGAAGTATGGCTGAACTCCATGTCCGAAATCAGTTTCCCACTGGCATTCAATGGCAGCACACGGGAAGTATCCGTGCGCGGAGAAGCTTATTTTTCTGTGAAAAAAGATATTGATCATCCTTTTATAGTACATACCGGGGAGGTATCTATTAATGTATTGGGAACAGCATTTAATGTAAATACCTATAGTAATACCAATACTAAAATTGCGCTTTCCTCCGGCAAAGTTTCTCTTAAAAGTAATACCGGTAATCAGCAGATTCAATTACGTCCGGGTTATGAAGCTACCTGTGATAATGATTTCAGTGTAGATGAATTTAATCCAAAGAATACGCTTGCATGGATGGAAGGAAAATACTATTTCAAAAAATCCACCCTTAAAGATATTGCTATCGTCATTACCCGCTTATTTGATATACCTGTTGTTTTCGATGATGCAACAGTAGAGAATGTAACAGTTACCGGCGTACTCACGAAGAAAGACGGGCTGGCAGAGTTCATGGATAACCTGTCGCAAACAACCAGCATCAGGTATCAGTTAAGTGATCATGCATTACACATTCACTAATCATCATCGCCATCATCTTTTTTCAATAAATTCACAAAGGCAGCCCTTTTCGGAGCAGGAAAGGGAGTGCCTTTCATTCCATTCCACAATACGATGTTGAACTCCAGGTCAGGTACGTTATCTTCTTTGGAAAGATCAAACTGTTCTGAGCGTCGTTGCCATTCATTTATGGCAACATTCTTTTCCTGCAGATCTACCTGTGCAGCAACTGACTGAAATGGTGGATGACTGGCAGTCGCAGAAAAACAATTCCACATGGGCACAGCACCTGCATCGTACTGGCTCATTGGCGGAATGCCCAGGATGAGTTCAATAGTACGAAGCATAGAAGAAGTAGAATACATGGTATGATCAACATATCCCTGTTTTACAAATCCTCCTGCAACATAAGCAGTGCTACGGTGAGCATCCACATGATCCGCACCATTCTGTGCATCATCTTCAATTACAAATACGGCACTCTCATTCCAGATAGGGCTTTTACTCAGGTAATCTACAAACATACCTACTGCCAGATCATTATCTGCAACATGTGCTATAGGCGACAGCTTACCTTTTCGCAATCCTTCTGTATGATCATTTCCCATTCGCACAGAGTTAAAATGCGGTACCATATTTACAGACAGCAACGAATCAAATTCATGCTTCCACTGATTAAAACGGGTAGTGTCGTAAACGCTCAGGTTCCAGCCAGTGTAATATGGGCAAACATGCCCTTTCAACACAGGTATATTAGGCTTGGAATTATCAGCAAATTCCCCGTAAGTACGATATGATACCCCTGCACGCTGACAATGATCCCAGATGAAACCCTTAGGCGCATTGGCAATATCGCGGTTGCCTTCTCCGTCATAAACGCCGCCGCGTCCGCCATAACTGGTAGGCCAGGTCTTTTCAAGATAATCGGTAGCATAAGCGGCGGTACTCCAGTTATGACCATCTGCGCTCACTTCTGCATCCACATAAAAATTATCCAACAGTACAAATTCCCTTGAGAGTTTATGCAGATTTGGCGTTACATGTTCCCCGAAAAGAACAAGACTGGTATCACCATTCCCTTCTTTCATATCTCCCAGCACCTGATCATAAGTTCTGTTCTCCTTAATAATATAAAATACATATTTGATAGGAGAAGCTGCTCCTGTTTTCATAGGAATAGGATTGCCGGCTTCTCCTGCTGTAATACTTTCTTTTTCTTTGGTATAAGGGGTATTTTTATACACCTGCTGGGAAAATATGGCCAGTTGTTTATCTGTCGGCTCACTGATAATACTGAGGCTACCTTTAAACAGTCCGGCTATATATTGCACATCCTTTGGCCTGTTCTTATCTCCTCCCTGGTATTCCACGTCTTCCTTTTTCTTCAAAGGATTAGGCCCATAAGGATTGGCCATAGATGAGAATCCTTTTCCATTAGCCACATATATTTTCTTACCGATCACTTTAACATTTGTTGGATACCATCCTACGGGAATAAATCCTTTACTCCTGCTGGAACCGGGTTTGCTCACATCAAATACAGACAGGCAGTTGTTATCTGCATTTGCAATGTATAAAGTCTTCTGATCCTCACTCAATGCTACCCCATTTGTAGTAGATCCATTCGGTGCATTTGGGTAAAGTGCGGTATTCAATGTTTCTATTACCTTTTTTTGCGGAAGATCTATCACAGAAACGGAATTATCATTCGCATTGGCAACATACAGGTATTTCCCGTTTTTTGACAGGCACAGGTCATTGGGGTTATCTCCGACTTTAATCTCTCCGCTGAAACTGTTATGCTGTGTGTCGAAGATCAGTACTTTGTCGCATCCCCAACAGGTGATATACAACTCCTTTTTATTGGATGATAACAAACAATTATAACCTTCTCCGCCTAACGGCAACTGTTGTTTAATATTTTTTGTAGTAAGGTCAATGATGTAAAGTGAATCGTTCTCCTTTGTTAATACATACATGATCTGCTTCCTGTCATCTATCTCTATACCGGAAGGAGAGATTCTTACCGGCCATTTTTCACCCAGTCTGATACTATCTTTCAATATCAGCCTGTTCTGCTGTACGGCGTATTTAATTATACGATTATCATTACCACCCGAAGCATACAGGAATTTTTCATCTGCACTAAACTTCAAACCAAACCAGCTTTTCGGGATTACCACTTCATCTAAGACCTGCTGAGCTTTCACATCAATGAGCTGGATATTTTGTACACTTTGCCCGTTATTGGTTACCGCCATATATCTTTTAGAAGATGAAACGGCTATATTCAATGGGAGATCTCCAAGCGGCAGGTGTTCACCCACAGGCGTCAGCGACCAGCCATTGGGCAAATGTATACGACTGGCTTCAAGCTGTGCAGCGGTTTGGGAAAAGCTATCTGCAAAAGGTAATAGTGTAATAAGAATAACAAGAATGCTCCTCATAAGTCTTCGATTATCAGTAGCACAAGTTTATAATAAAATGGTCTCTTTCTGTATTAAATTAATGCTATTATTCCATAAAGGGCATAAGTCGCCTGATTATTACCTTAGTTCAGTAATAATCAGGCGACTTATGCCCTGTTATATTCTACATAAAAAATATCAATACCCCTGATTCTGTATCAGGTTGCCATTTTTCTGTATCTCAGTTCTTGGTATCGGAAACAGTGTTCTGTTAATATTATTGGTAGCTGTATGTGATAACCATGATTTTTTGGTAAATGCACCAAATCTGATCATATCTGTACGTCTGTGTCCTTCCTGGTCAAACTCCCATCCTAACTCATCTAAGAATCTGCCATATTGAATATCAGCCCCACCTTCAGTAGTATGCTGATTGTTTACCGCGTCCTGAAGGCCATATGCATATGAACTGCCTAACTGTAACTCCGCTCCTGTAACAACCGCTTTAGCCGGATCTGATGCAAAGTTCCGCAGCCTTACCTGGGTAACAATTGTCGCAGCCGCATCTGCCTGCCCGTTACGCAACAGCGATTCAGCCTTCATCATCAATACATCTGCATAGCGGAAAATAGGGAAGTCATTACTTAACCTGTTGGTAGCGCCCATTTTTATTTCAAATTTATTCAGTCGAAAACCATGCACAGATTCTCCTTTTTCCAATCCGGGTAACTCATTGACAAAAGCCAGTGGCTGACCGGTAAAATCTCCCTGGGCTACGTATAACATCTGACCTGCTGAAGTATATTGCTGACCTTTTATCCAGTTATTCTGGTACCGCGCATCACTCACATCATATGTGTTTATAAATTGAGGAATGGCACATATGCCTCCCCAGGGAGTATTTTTAAGATTGTATGTTGCCTGGTTTTCCTGCTGCAAGGTTTGCATATGAAGATCAAATGCATTCCAGTTATTTGTATAATCTTCATCCATAGGTAATGCAAAAATGATCTCCTTTGAATTCTGATTTTCCGTTACAAATACATTTTTCTGAGCTGGTTCTAATATATACCCTGCATTTGAATTGATAACAGAATCACAGGCCGCGATACATTCGGTCCATTTCGTTGTTCCTGTATAAACCCCGGCATTCAGATACATCTTGGCAAGTAATGTAAAAGCCGCCCATTTATTAAATTTCCCGTAAGTCTCATTATTATTTTCAGCGCTTAATAAAGGGATATTATCTGTAAGCTCTTTAACAATAAAAGTGTAGACTTCCAGGCGGGTACTTTGTTCAGGTAAAAACCCTGATGGCAGATCAAACTTTGTTACAATGGGAACATTACCGTAAAAGTCGCACAGAATTGCATAGTAGGAAGCCCGCAGAACTTTCAGTTCGGCAAGGGTCGCCTCTTTCCCTTCTGTAATTGGAATAAGTCCGGATTCTATCTGGTAAATGATCCTGTTACAGTTTGTGATACCTGCATATGTTCTGCTCCATGTTTGATTCACCACATCATCATCGGTAGTCCAGGTATGTTTGTGTAAGCGTTGATACACACCATCATCAAACCAGCCCCAGGGGCGTTTAGGTATTACCAGTTGATCCCCTGTAACTTCCTGTGCCCGCCATAAACCATTCCAGTCCAGCAATACGAAGCGCCACTGAGAATATCCCGCTCCTACCAATGCCGCCAGATCTGATTTGGTAGGATTAAATTCGGTAGATATAATAGAGGTATATGGTGTATTTTTTAATTTGGTACAGGCGGATATAGTGATTACAGCAACTAATGCTGCAATGAATAAATGAATTTTTGCAAGCTTTTTCATCTTTTGATTTTTCAATTGTTAGAAATTGACATTCACTCCCAAAGTAAACGAACGGGTCGTAGGATACTTATCACGATCATCCATACCCGGATTTAAACCAAGCCTGTTTACTTCCGGATCTAATCCCTTGTATTTGGTAATGATAAACGTATTTAAAGTGGATGCATAGATGCGTGCTCCCTTTATATAATTACTTCTTATCTTATTGAAAGTATAACCTAACGTGATGTTATCTATCTTCCAGAAGTTCCCGTTTTCAACATAGTAACTGTTAAACTCCAAAGCATTTACTTTCAGCGCTGTTTTACCAAAAACAGGATCGTAAGCAGATTTCAGAATATTATAATTCTGAATGGCGGGGTTTTCCATATACATCCTTTGAGAGTTGATGATCTGATAATCAAAAGCACCTCTCATCGTAACACTTAAATCGAATTTCTTGTAAGAGAAATTATTATTCCAGCCTGCATAATATTTAGGCAGACCATTACCAATCACTTTTTTGTCTTCAAAGCTATGTGCGAAATTATCGTAATTAACAGGTTTGCCATCTCTGCCTTCATAGATCCACTTACCATTAGCATCAATGTCAATTACCTTATATCCATAGAAATCGCCAATACCCTTACCAACGGTTACAATATTGGTAAAAGTCTGAATGGGGATACCTGCAGCTCCGGTAGTGAAATATGGAGTAGTTGTCTGGTATAATTCGTTTGATAAACTGATTAATTTGTTTGAGTTGGTAGAGAAGTTAACACTGGTTGTCCATGTAAAATCCTTTGATTTTACCGGTACGAAATTCAACATGATCTCTAAGCCTTTGTTTTCCATCTTACCCACATTGGCTGTTGTGCTGGGGTATAAATTCGGAGGACTTGGTACTGCATAGTTATAAAGCAGTCCTGTGATCCGGCGATTGTAAACATCCACACTACCGCTTATTCTTCCTTTTAACATACTAAAGTCAAGACCAATATTTGCTTCTGCTTTTTCTTCCCATCTGATATATGGATTCGCATTAGTAGCAGGCACCAGGATTCTTGTCCATTTACCATTAGAATACACATAATCACCATAGGTTATCAACGGCTGACTAAGAAATCCCGCAGATGGAGGATTTCCTGTTATACCATACCCTGCACGCAGTTTTATATCATCAAACAATTTCTGATCTTTCATGAAGTTCTCATTGGAAATTCTCCAACCTCCTGAAACAGCCCAGAAATTACCCCAGGGATTCAAGGCTCCATACAACTGACTGGCACCTTCCCTTCTTAAACTTGCCAACAACAGATATCTGTCTTTATAGCTATAGTTTAGTCTTCCAAAAAAGCTGATCAGGTTTGTCTCTGTTTTATAACTGCTCATAGTGGCCAGTTTATTCTTTATCCCTTCACCTAATCCCAGGTTATTATAACTAAAGAGATCAGTAGGGAAATCCTGGTTGTCCGCATACATGCCGGAAGACACATTTTCCTGGTAAGCATAACCACCCAGAATTACAAAGTGGTGGTCTTTTATGGATTTGGAATACTCTGCAGTCCATTCTGTCAGCCGGTCAATAGACAAGCTGGAACTTACAGATGCAAAGCCATTTAAACCGCTTTTAATGTTAGAAATATGTTTTTTGCTTTCTGAGTATCCATTGTTTCCATTAAACCTTGAGTAGGAAAAAAGGGCAGACAATCTTAGATTACTAACAGGTTTGTAACTAATAGTAGCATTCATACGGGAGTTTACATTTTTAGACTCTCCATCGCTTTCATACAACAATCCCATAGGATTTTCGTAATCAAAATTGCCTGTTTGTTCATAGAAATTACCGGCAGAATCACGTACCGGTTCTGTTGGATTACGTATGATTGTTTGTCTGTAGATCCAGCCATTAAAGCTGTTATCGCCATTATTATTCCTTGTATAGTTATTGGTCTGATTCAATATTCCGATATTAAGCTTTAGCTTATTATCCCACATACTATGGTTCACATCTATCCTTCCGGTAAATGTATTGTTATCGCTCTTTCTGAAAATACCCTGCATTGCACGGTAATTACCGGAAGCCAGGTAGTTTGTTGTGCTGTTACCACCTCTTATAGTGAGGTTGTGCACGTGCGTTAACGGAGTACGGGTTGTTTCTTTCAGCCAGTCGGTATTACTTCCCGCATCCCATGAGGCCAGTCTGGTTCCAGCTTTGATCTGGTCGCGGTAATCCTGCGCAGTAAGCATATCCAGTTTTTTCGCAATCACCTGGGTAGTAGCGTAAACGCTGTAATCAACGCTGTTGGTGATCATTCCACTTGCTCTCTTGGTGGTGATGATGATTACACCATTAGAACCTCTTACACCGTAAATAGCGGCAGATGAACCATCCTTTAACACATCTACTGATTCTATATCTTCAGGAGATACTGTTTTGAGGTCGCCCGGAATCCCGTCAATGATTACTAAAGGATTAGTGTTAGCGCCATATAAAGTGGTGTTCCCACGAAGTAATATTTGCGATCCACCGGTGGGGTTACCACTGGTATTTGAAATAGTTAAACCGGCCACTTTACCTTGTAATAACTGGCCTGCATCCACTACCGGTCCTTTAACAAAATTCTCCGACTTTACGGAAGCAACAGCACTGGTTACATCAGCTCTTTTCTGTGTTCCATAACCGATTACCACCGCTTCGCGGAGATTTTCTATTGTTACTTTCATCACAACATCCAGGGATGAATTGCCTGCTGCAGGCACCTCTTTATCCTGAAATCCTATATAAGAAAATATAAGGACTACATTTCCGTCATTCACAGTAAGTGCATATTGTCCGGAAATATCCGTAGAGGTACCGGTATGTCCTCCTTTTACTTTAACACTTACACCAATTAAGGGTGTCCCGTTTTCATCCGTTACTTTACCCTTTATGGTAATTTGCTCAAAGAATTCTTTGGGAGTATTGGCGTTTTGAGAAGGAGCTTTTGCTTTCTTTTCAACGATAATGATCAGATTATCTTTTTCCAGGTAATCAAGATTGGTATCTTTCAGGATTTTATCTAAAATAACAGTAACTGGTTCCTTATTAGCTGAAACAGATACATTTTTGTAATTAGATACCAATTTGTCATTGAAGACAAATCCTAAGCCGCTCTTTTTTTGCATCGCAGTTAAAACATCCTGTAATGTTCTGCTTTCAAACTGCATGTCAATCTTTATCTCTTTCGCAGTTTGTCCTGCTGAAGGACCAGCAAACAATATTTGCGTCCCTAATGTGATAATTAAGAATACTTTACAACTAATACTAATCGTTTTCTGGAAGGCATAGAGATTATACCAAATGAATTTTTTCATAACATTTGCGTGGTTTGGTTAGATAAATAAATGGCTGTTTTTCTTCTAAAACTGGTGGATCAGATCATATAAAATGCTTTGTATCAGAATCGAACAATATTATCTTTAACTGAATAGGTGATCCCATTTGCTTTAGCAATAGCAAAAAGAATTTTTTCAAGTGAATCAGTTGAATTAAAATTTGCAGTGAACCGAATTTCCTTAGTTGTTTCTTTTTTAAATTCTATCTTAACATTATAGCTGTTTTGTAAAATCAGCGCAACATTCATCAGTGTCTCATTTCTGAATATAAATTTCCCCTGCACCCAGCCTATACTTTCATTTGCATTGATGTGCTTCTTCGACTGATAACCCGTAGCTGTATTTACGATGGCCTGCTCATCTGGTAACAGTAAAACAGGCTTGTGTTCCCCTGTTTCTTTTACGGCTACCTTACCACGTAATACTGTCACTTTCACCTCTTTTAATTCCTGGTATGCCTGCACATTAAACGCTGTTCCCAATACCTGTGTCTGCGTTCCCGGTGTTTCTACCACGAAAGGTTTTTCGTCATTATGTTTTATATCAAAAAAAGCTTCTCCATCCAATAATGTTACACTCCTTGTTTCGCTGTTGAATTTTTCCGGGTACCGGATTCGTGAGCCGGCATTTAGCATAACAGTAGAACCATCGCTTAAAGTCAGTTTCATTTTCTGCCCTTTTGGGACTGTAGTGATTACATACTTAACAGCATCTATCTGAGTCCTTTTATAAACAAAGAATACTGCAACAGAAGAAATCAGGAATACAGCAGCAGCAACCCTTAGCATAACAGAAAGCCTGATAAATCTTCCCTGCCTGATCTGCCTGTCTATTTTCCCCTTTAATCTATGCATGACAGCCTCTGTGTCAATTGTTTTCTCATCAAATTCTCCATGTATGGAAAGCTCGTCAAACATTGACTCCAGGTACTGTTTTTCATCAGGCGTACATTCCCCTTTAAAATAAAGGTCCAGCAGATTTTTAATATCTTTTTCTTCCATTAGAAGCGACTTGTAATAATGAAGTGTATAAAAAGGTCAGGTGGTAGTAGGCGGAGAAAAAAAAATATCAAAATAATTGAATGAGAAAAAACAGAGGGAGTAATACTTTCCCGTTCAGCTTTAGGTGCAGGTACTTTAAAGCATTGCTAATCTGCTTCTTAACCGTTTTATCAGAGATATTAAGTTTATGAGCTATTTCCTTATAGGAGAGTTCCTCTTTTCTGCTTAAGATAAAAACTTCCCGCATTTTTACAGGTAGGTTATCAATTTCCTTATTTAACAGCCTTGACAACTCATTTGCAGCGAGTTGCATTTCAGGCAAATGATCTTCCTCATGAAAGAGGAAATTCCATGATTTTCTGAACTCATTCTTTTTAATTTCATTACGAATATACCTGAAGCCACCATATCTCACACATGAAAAAAGATAGGCAGAGAGAGACTCAATACCATCCAGATCACTACGGCGCTTCCATAATGAAACAAATACCTCCTGAAGAATATCCTCAGCCTCTTCTGCGTTCTTAATTGTTTTTACAAGATAAAAGTACAGGCGCTCCCAATACCTCATATAGATAACATCAAATGCATCCCTGTTATCCTCTTTAAGTAAACTTAAAAGGATATCGTCTGCATATTTTTGAAGATGCGTATCATTCATATGTGGAAATTGACTTACTCTTTTTTTGATTTTATCCTGATGACAGATAACGAGTGAGGTGCCATATTGTATGTGAATTGTTTTTCGGGCTTAAAAGCTGTTGTTACCGGAACTACATTTTCTTTTGCTTCATTCTGGCCGTTCAAAAAAGTAAGTGTGGCATTGCTATTTAAAGGGCGGAAGCCGGAAAGATTGGCTTTAGCCAGCACCGGGGTCTCCCCCGCATTTACCAGTTTAAGGATCAGATCCCCTGTTTTGCTATCTTTCACACAAGATGCCGCTACATTAGTCCCTTTGAACGAAACAATATCCGGGTAATAAATGTCACCCTGATTGTTTGAGAACAATTGCTGTACATAATAATTGGGAGTGAGAGTAATCCCAGTGCCTGTAAAATAAATAAGATTGGGATTCCAGGATGTATGCCCGATCCTTGCTAAAAGAGGCGCATAAGAGGCCATATTAACCACATCTCCGTTACGCTCAAGCGAAGTCATATAAACGGCTTCAGCAAGCGCATTGAATAGAGTATTGCCCCATGAGGCATACTCCCCCAGGTATACTTTTGTTTTTTTGCGGTCATAATTATCATAACGGCCTGTATTCGCCAGGAACCATTCTGGTTTTTCATAATAATGCTCATCTACCATCTGCAACATATTCTCATTGGCAAACTTCCATCCCAGTTCGTAGTCTTCACCGGCCGGACTAGGCCCTACTGTTCCTATAACAGTGATTTCAGGATGTTTACTTTTCACCACGTCATAAATCAGCTTGAAACGCTCCCTGAATTCCGGTGTTTGTTTGTCTTCATTACCGATGCCCAGGAACTCCAGGTGAAAGGAAGCAGGATGACCTGCAGCCGCTCTTTTTGCCCCCCAGGTAGAGGTTACAGGGCCATTGGCGTATTCAATAAGGTCCAGCACTTCAGTGATATAATCAGGCATTTCATCCAGCGGTAATCCCCGCTGTCCTGTTCCCCCTATTTTCCAGGTACCTCCGGAATTCTGGCAACTTACCGCAGCCGGTACAACGGGCAAAGGTTTAGCACCTATGTCTTCGCAAAACTGGAAGTATTCGAAATATCCAAGGCCCACAGACTGATGATAATTCCAGATATTCCGTTGCTCTTTACGCTCTTCTACCGGTCCGATGGTGTTTTTCCAGCGATACATATTCTCTAATCCATCGCCGTGAACAAGACAGCCACCAGGGAAGCGCATGAATGCAGGTTTCAGGTCTGCAATTGCCTGACCAAGATCAGATCGCATACCATTTGCCCTTCCATGAAAAGTTTTGTCCGGGATCAGTGAAACCATGTCTATTGCCAGGGTACCTTTATTTTTAGCAACAATGGCTAAAACAGCGCTGTCATCATTATGTGTGGCTTCAATTACAGCGGAGTACTTATTCCATTTTTGCGTATTTGCAGTAATAGCGACTTCCCCATACACATCCCCCTTTTTACTTCGCAACTGTATGGATAATGGTATGGGTTGTTCCGAAACCAGGCGGGTAAAAACTGAGAAATTATACTTTTCACCAGCTCTGATCACGATTCCGTCAAAACCGTAATTGATTAAGCCCACTCCCTCCTGCCCTGCATCGTCTACCTTCAGTACAATATAATGAGGATTGTTTGGATGGATTGGCTCCCTGGTTTCCACAGAAACGGTTCCGTATCCATAGCCTTTTGTAAGATATTCCCATGCGGTAAATGGCTGCCAGTCTTTCCGGTCGTCCGGAGCATACTCAAAAGATCTGTTTTGAATCAATTCAGCATAAAGTCCTCCATCTGCTGCATAACTGAGGTCTTCAAAGAAGATCCCAAACAAATTCGGAGAGATCTGTTTTCTTTTCACCGTGTTTTGACCATAGATGCTGCCAGCCGATAATAAACAGAGCAGTATGGTAATTCTGTAAAATGAATTATACCATACATATTTAATAAAGCCCATTTTATAATAGGTTTAAATAAAGTTTCGATTCTGAAATTGGATTGATCATTTCATAACCTGGAATACGTTTTCTATATCTTATATTGTCTACGTGGGATATTCTCAGCAAGTAAATTAATGATTTTTTATTATTAATCGTCAATTTGACATCTATTTTAATAATAAATGTTAATTTGACGCTTAATTTAGCAATCCACGTACTGAAAAAGCTAGTCATGATACATGTAAAAAGTTCATTATTGTTTTCCGGGCTGCTGCTGTTTACAGCAAGCGCATGGTCACAACAATACCAGCAGACAAACGGAGGTATAAGAGCCACCATCCACTCCGTAAACATTGAAGTCCGGTTTTTTAATGCAGATATTGTACGGGTATTAAAATACCCCGTAGGTGTTACAGATGAGAAGAAAAGTTTATCAGTGATAAAGACTCCTGTAAGCACTCCGCTAACTGTACATCAGAACGGCAATATACTATCTGTAAGCAGCGCTTCCCTGCAAACCAGGATCAACCTTCAAACAGGGCAGATCAGTTTCTACAATAACGCCGCAGTAGCTTTACTGGAAGAAAACAGCCTTCAGTTCACACCCGCAAAAGACGGAGCAGACAGTACCTATAGTGTAAACCAGTCCTTCCTGTTAAAAGAAGAGGAGGCTATTTATGGCCTGGGGCAACATCAGAAAGGACTGATGGACCAGCGTAACCAAAAACTGGAACTGAAGCAGGGAAACATGCAGATAGCGGTGCCTTTCTTTCAATCTGTGAAAGGATATGGACTGTTCTGGGATAATTATTCAACCACTATTTTCAATGATACCCTGAACATTGCTTCCTTTGAATCTATAATTGGTAACTGCGCCGATTATTACTTTATTAATGGCGGCAATGCAGATAAGGTGATAGCTCAGATGCGCTGGCTTACCGGTGAGGCGCCTATGTATGCCAGGTGGTTGTTTGGATACACCCAAAGCAGGGAACGTTACAAGAGCCAATATGAGCTGATGGACGTAGTGAAAAAATACCGGGCGTTAAAAGTACCGCTGGATGGAATTGTACAGGACTGGCAATATTGGGGCGTACATGATAACGAATGGAATGCCATGGAGTTTGGTAATCCTGCATTTCCAGATCCCAAAGCCATGATCGACAGTGTACACCAGGCCAATGCACATATTGTTATTTCAATATGGCCTTCTTTCGGGAACAAAACAAAGATCTACCAGGAATTAAAAGAACAGCACATGTTATATGACTTTACTACCTGGCCACCGGTGCAGGAAGTACAGGTATATGACGCATTTAATCCTACAGCACGGGATCTTTACTGGAAATATCTGAATAAAAACATCTTCTCCCTCGGCATGGATGGCTGGTGGATGGATGCCACCGAGCCCGACCAGATCGTACCTAAACCAGGTGATGATGAGAACCTTACCTACCTGGGTACCTTCAGAAAAGTGCGTAATGCTTTTCCATTGATGACCACTGGTGGCGTATATGAACATCAACGCCGGATAAATACTGATAAGCGCGTATTTATCCTTACCCGCTCAGCATTTGCGGGTCAGCAGCGGAATGCTGCCACTAACTGGTCGGGGGATATTGTATCCGGTTGGGATGTTTTCAATAAGCAGATTTCCGGTGGACTTAATCTTTCTTTAAGTGGTATTCCATATTGGAATACTGATATTGGCGGATTTTTCTCATGGCGTAATTATCCTAAAGGGGTTAAGGACGCTGCTTTCCAGGAATTATATGTACGCTGGTTACAATTTGCTGCATTTACACCTATGTTCCGGTCTCATGGTACTGATACACCCAGGGAGATCTACCAGTTTGGAGAAAAAGGTTACTGGGCTTATGATGCGATAGTGAAATTCATTCAGCTTCGTTACCGTTTGCTGCCATATAATTATTCCAATGCCTGGGAAGTGACTTCAAAATCAGGTACCCTTATGCGTGCATTGGTGATGGATTTCGCAGCGGATAAAAAAGCAAGGGAGATCAACAACGAATACCTCTTCGGTAAAAATATTTTAGTAGCTCCTGTTACTGACTCTCTTTATACCGGCAGAATTAATGGAGAGACTGTTACCGATTTCAGCAAAACAAAAACACATACCGTTTATTTGCCTGAAGGTAGTGATTGGTTTGATTTCTGGACAGGTGAAAAAACAAGAGGAGGACAGGATATTGAAAAAGAAGTGCCGGTGGATATTATGCCTTTATACGTGAAAGCCGGTTCTATTTTACCAATGGGGCCGTTTCAGCAATATACAGGTGAAAAAGATGCCAGCAACCTGGAGTTAAGAGTATATGAAGGAGCCAATGGCACTTTCACTCTGTATGAAGATGAAAACGATAATTATAATTATGAGCGGAATATTTATTCGACCATTACGATGAAGTGGAACGATAAAACAAAAACACTCACCATAGAAGATCGTAAAGGTAGTTATCCGGGGATGCTTCTACACAGAACCTTTAATATTATCCTGGTAAAGAAAAACCATGGTACTGGAATTGAGACTGTCGAAAAAGCGGATAAGGTGATTAAATATGCTGGTAAAAAAACAGCTATACAATTTTAAATAGAGAATTTTTTTATGATGGTGCTAAGCACCATCATAAAAAAAATTGAAGTGGTTTTGCAGGGCTTCGCCCTGCACCCAAAAATCAAACTATTGACGGACTTTATTGATTGCCTTCACTCCTTCATGAGTTGGCTTTACCTGCTTTATAGTTCCATCATTATTAAACTCCAGTTTATCGATACAAACTTCACGGTTATATCCCGCTGCTCTTCCCATGGTAATTCCTTCAGGATATTTGAAACGATGATATACTATATACCATTCGTCTGTACCAGGAATCTGAATAACAGCATGATGACCGGTGCCATAAATACCGACCGCTGCATCCTTTGCAATGACCAGGTTATGTTCCGGAATATTTATGTGTCCCTGTGGAGAATCAGACATTCCATAATGCACCTGGTAATCTTCGCTACGGGTATCATTCTCCGACCACATAAAATAATAAATGCCATTTCTGTAAGTCACATAAGAACCTTCATTGTAACTGGCAGCAGGTGTTAATATTTTAGTCGTTCCAGCTTTCAGAGAAACCATATCATCATTCAGTTCCGCAGAAGCCATATACCCATTTCCCCAATACAGATAACTCTTTCCTGTTTTAGGATCGGTAAAAACATCAGGATCTATTTGCTGTCCTCCGCTAACTCCTTCGGGATATTTATCAATTAAAGGCTTACCCGAATCCAGAAACGGACCGGTAGGATCATCCGCTACCGCTACACCAATTTTCTGTGCTGCAGTGAAGTAGTAAAAATACTTGTATTTCCCATCGATCTTTTTCTCGATAATACATGGAGCCCAGGCATTCTTTTTTGCCCAGCTTACATCTTTACCTAAGTCCAGTATCACACCTTCATCTTTCCAGTTAGTTAAATCCTTGGAAGAAAAAGTTTTAAAATAAGTACCCGACCAATTATCAAAACCATCACTGGTTGGATATATATAGAACTTGCCTGTTTTTTCAGCATATAAAATATCCGGATCGGCATAATACCCTTTCAAAACCGGGTTATGCGTTTCTTTTTCATCAGATGAGGGCCATTTGTTTGTCAGTACCTGTGCTTCTTTCGCGGTGATTGAAATAACAGTTCCATGACGGGGATGAAAGTTCATGGAGATCTCGTTATCTATTGCTTTGAAATTTTCCAGGTCTTTACTTTCAGTAAACTGGTATTTCCCTTTTTTGAAAAGATCATACATCAAAATCCAGGTATCGGAATTGTTTAACTTAAATACGCCTGAACCTTCTACTTCTTCCTCTGTCTGTTCCAAACGTTTATCTGATAACACATACCCTTCTGTCAGTTTATCAGAAATGGCTTCTTTAATACCTGGTGTTTTACCTGTAGCTTTCATGAATAAATGATACTTACCATCTTTAAAAATGATATCTGCATCAAGACAAGTGCTGCTGTCAGGGCTGAAAAAAAGCTGTTTGGGAGTAGTCTCCAATCCTGTAAAATCCGGATTAGCATAGGCATAATATATTTTGATAGGGCCCTTACCAAAACTCATAGACCAATAGATCATGTACTTCTTCTTTTGACTATCAAATATGGTTTGCGGTGCCCAAACCTTACTTACATCTGATAATGCGGGAAATCTCTTCGCTATGTTTACGATATGACTGCTCCAGTTAACCAGGTCCTTTGATTTCAATAATACCATGGCCTGATTGGGGCCCCAGCCATCTTTTACCACATGCAGATCAGTAGCCACCATATAGAACGTTTTTCCATCTGTGCTACGCAGTATATGCGGATCTCTTACGCCCCCTGTAGAACTTATCTGGGCCGAATTAATGACAGGCATATTGTTATTGAGCGCTTTGTAGTTATAGCCATCATTACTGATTGCAAAACGAATAGATTCCGCATCATTTCCGGCACCTGTAAAGTAGGCAAATAAATAAGCGCTATAATGCTTTGTTGAGGCCTGTTGAGCCATTGCCGGCACCAACATTCCCAGGGCCAGGCATACACAAATCCATTTGATAGGTATTCTCATCATATGTTTTTACTTTGAAACTGTATTATCATCAGGCTTGTTCGTCAATAGATTGACATCATTTATTTTCTCAGGGAACCAGACCATCATTTCCCCTTTACCTCTGTTTGCCCAGGCATAATAAGGGATAGCTGTGAACTTTCTTCTTACAGTGCTAACCGTTTGCCCGTTTTCATCAATTACAACTACCGGTACATCACTGTTAATTACTTCTACACCATTTAACATACCAGGTTCATATGTTGATGTAAAAACAGCATTGTAAGGAATGATGATATTACTTGTTTTACCATTGTTATCTACCCATTCGCCACAATAGATGATTGGGCCACGCTGTAATGCTACTTTACCAATATCATCTTTTATCATTTCATTCGCCTTTACTTTCCGTACTTCCATTGGAAGCTCCACTTCTACCCTATCGTTCTTTTTCCAGGTGCGTGCAATAGATGCATACCCTTTTTTTATCTCATATTCCACCGGTTGTCCATTCACTTTAATGACAGGTTTCTTATCGGAACTGGTAGCAAATTTATACAGCCCTAAAGGAACGGCTTCATTTTGTGCCCATCCTGGTATACGTATCAGGAGATTAAATGCAAGCGGTGTTTTTTCCGGCGAAATTTTAAATACCAGGTCCCCGTTCCAGGGATAGCTGTTTTGTTGTTCAATGTTCACAGACCTGTTCTGCAGGGTTAGTGTTGCATTGCTGGCGATAAACAGGTTTACATAGATCTTATCATCCTTTTGAGCATATACATAACCCGGGATAGAAGGTATCAGTCTTGTAAGGTTGGTAGGACAACAGGAACAATCAAACCAGCCGGAGCGTTCCGGCTCCAGGTTCTTATGTGAGAAGGAATTTTTGATTTCCATCGCATTACTATAGAAAAATGATTTCCCATCCAGACCCAGTCCGGAGATCAATCCATTGTATAGTGTCTTTTCCAGTATGTCCATGTACTTTGAATCCCCATGCAACAGGAACATCCTGTAATTCCAGTATACGCTTGCAATGGAAGCGCAGGTCTCATTATAGGCAGTAGTATTGGGAAGTTCGTAATTGTCGCCAAAACGTTCTCCTGATGGAACAGCGCCTAATCCTCCCTGTACATACATTTTTTTGCTTACCATATTATCCCAGATGGTGTCTATGGCATGCAGCAGGCTTTCATCTCCTGTTAATGCAGCTACATCGGCCATACCGGCATACAGATAGCCTGCACGGACAGCATGCCCTTCTGCTTCATATTGTTCTGTTACCGGTTTATCATCCTGCCAGTAAGCACCGTTCTTCCAGAGATCTTTACTCTTGGCATCATAGCCTGTATAATGACCGCGTTCATTGATGAAAAACTTTGCTGTTTCCAGGTATTCCTTCTTCCCTGTAATACGGTACAACTTTACCAGGCCCATTTCAACGATTTCATGACCAGGAGCTACATGTTTTTTATCAGGGCCGAATACGGAACAAACCAGGTCTGCATTTTTAAGCGCAATATCAAGGAGAGTTCTTTTACCGGTGGCATAATAATGGGCAAAAGCAGCTTCATACAGATGTCCGGCATTATATAGCTCATGACTTAATTCCCGCTCCTTGATCCACCTTTCTGGTCCGGCCCATTCATGCGGAGATGCCGGGTTGATAGTCCTTGCCGTATACAGGTAACCATCCGGCTCCTGGGCGTTCCTGATCTTAACAATGAGCGAATCAATGTATGCAGACAGCTTTTTATCCGGGAAAAGGCTCAATGAAAAGGATGCACCTTCAATGGTTTTATAGATATCTGTGTCATCGAACGGGAAAGTAGTGCAGAACTTACCCGAATGGGCGGCAGCCATTTCAAAATTACTGACTCTGCCAGTGCTTTCACAGCGTTGAAATGAAGCCGGAATAGTAACCATGTGATTAATGCGCAGACGAGGCAGCCAGAAACTGTCTGTTACCCTTACTGCTGTAAAGCTGACTGATTTAAAGGGATAATCTTTTACTTGTCCCAATGCGGTGGTTGCTACACAAACCCCCAATAACAGCAATATCTTTTTCATATAGAAAACTTATATATCCGCATGCGGAAAAGCGGAAAACGTTTCATAACTGGAATTTTTGTCCTGTAATTCAGCTTCAAAATCAATGTTGTTTAGCAAAACCCATGTTTCTGAATTTAGCTAAACAACATTGATTTTAAATTATACAGGATCTTTCAGAATGAAAACTAATAAAAATTCTTTATTAATCGTCAATTTGACATTTATTTAGGGAAGAAATATTCTCGGGGTAACAATTGTTGGCTTTTTTTATTGTCATTTTGTGGCTGATAACTGCCCTCTTATTTCACCATCCGGATATCCGGCGGTATGAATATTTACATACATCTTCCCTCCTGTTAAATCGGAGCCCTGACTTGCAGTAAATGTTGCTGAACCTGAATAGCTACCAGCTGCAACTGAGCTAAAACCGGTAATAGCGACCTCTACGCCGGCACTTTGTCCCGCAATGGCAGGACCGTGAAAATGCATCATATGGGCTACACCAGTAAGGCCGGTCCAGTTAAGTGTATAAGTCAATTTATAAGTGGATGGATTGTAAGTACCTGTAAGAGTACCGGTGCCTGTGGTGGCATTAGAAGGGACCTCTGCCCCGCCGTTAAGAGTGGCGCTAACAGTATAATTGGTAGGTGTAGTATCGCCATTACCATAACCACCACTATTACTACAAGAGGCCAGTAATGCGGTTATTATTAAGAAACTGCCTGCCAGCAGTTGTTGCCTGGAAAAAAGAGAAGTTTTCATAACAGTGTTTATATGTTATAACATAGAATCACCTGCAATTGTTTCTGTTTACGACTATTTATAAAGGTCTTAACTATTGATTAACAGATAACTTTTATATTATAGAAATAAAGTAAGCCTTTTTACTGCGAATTAACTAGTACCTGCAACGTACTGATATTCAACCTATATGAAGGTATAAGCCCTATATAAGCCCACTATAAGTCCTCTATAACTGGTATACAAGCTCACCTTATTTAGAGTGGGCTTATATACCAGTTAAAACCCTGTTATTCTGGTGATGATCTACCTACAGCCTACCTATAGTTATGACGAAGAGTTTTCTTATACTGAGTTTTAATACTTAAATTGTATAACACAATATACCCAAACCCAAAAACCCAAACCCACATGAAAAAACTCACATTCCTGCTATTATGTATGGTTGTGCTGGGCACAACATTATCTGCCAGCAATCCAAAGAAGCCAGCTAAAGCTTCATCTCACAAACCAGATACCAGAGCGGATTTCACGGTCACCTTATCAAAAGGTTCAAACGTTTCAGGTATCTGGGTAATTGAATTCAGTAACTCATCAGGCACTTATCAATTCCAGTTTAACAACAATTCTGTTACAATTCCATCCGGTACCTACCAGGTTGGTATACACCCCACAGGCGGTGCATCCTCCAATTATACTATTGCAGGCAGTGTTTGCACGTACAACTATAACGTCTATGGCACTTCGGCCTACTTTACTGGTGTACCATGTACCTGCGGAAGTGGAGGTTTCTCAGTAAATTAAAGATGAACAACCCGTGTAACC
Source organism: Chitinophaga sp. YR573 (assembly GCF_900110995.1). Lineage (GTDB taxonomy): Bacteria > Bacteroidota > Bacteroidia > Chitinophagales > Chitinophagaceae > Chitinophaga. The sequence goes on along the minus strand of NZ_FOJF01000002.1, from coordinate 411,232 downwards.
CCAACACGGGTTGTTTTTTATAAACAATTGATTAAAGGTTGCGTTATCAAAGGATAAAGCATAGTATGTCCATGAATAACGATCAGTTTTATTCAAGATTGCCGGTGAATCGTATTCCTTTGAGTGATCTCTTAACAGAGGAGCATTTGTTTTATAAAATCCCCGACAACTGGTATGTTATTATAACGGATATTAAAAATTCTACTGCTGCAGTACAAAGCGGACTACATGAAACCGTAAATCTCATTGCCACCGGAAGTATTGTGGCTGTACTGAATATAAGTTTTAAGGCGAATATTACCATTCCATTCTTCTTCGGAGGGGACGGTGCTACTTTCATTGTTCCACAGGTTGTTAAAGATGCTGCTATAGGTGCTCTTCGATTATATAAAATCAATACACAGAAGAATTTCAATATTGAACTACGGATAGGTACGATGCCTGTCAGGGAGATTTATGAACATGGATCTGAACTTAAGGTAAGTAAATTCAGTAGCTCGGGAAATTTTTCCATTCCGATAATATTGGGAGATGGTTTAATGTATGCAGAGAAGCTTATAAAAAGAGAGGACTATCAGCTTCCTGATCCGGATCTCCTGGAGCATGAACTGAATCTTAATGGGATGCAATGCCGTTGGGATAGAATTAAGCCACCGGAAAATAACTATGAAGTGGTCACTTTAATTGCTATTGCAGCTGACAGGGTGAAACAATCAGAAGCATACAGAAAAGTAATTTTCCATATAGACGAAATATATGGAACTCCTGAAAAAAGGCAGCCAATATCTGTTTCAAAACTCAGATTGAAAGGTACTTTTACCAAACTGGGATTGGAGATACGTGCCAGATTCGGCGAAATGAAAGTCTTTAATCTTATCCGGATATGGCTCACCAATTCTCTCGGTTATCTTTATTTTCAAACGAGAAATGGAAAAACCTACCTGAACCGGCTGGTAGAGATGTCTGATACATTGGTCATTGATGGTAAAATAAATACCGTCATCACCGGGACAGAAAAACAGCGCTTACTTCTTCAGGAAGCATTGAATACATTGGAGACTGCCGGAGAAATTTTATATGCATTTTATGTAAGCAAAGAGTCTGTTATGTCCTGTTATGTACATGATCTGAAGGATGATCATATTCATTTTGTAGATGGAGCAGAAGGTGGTTATACCAAAGCTGCAGGCGTATTGAAATTAAAACTGAGAAAGGGGGATTTTATCTAATCTGGTAAATATGTAATATTTTATAATATTTTGTATCTTCGGTACAAAATCTATACCTACCTATATGAAAAAGTATTGCCTCTTAATTATCTGCTGTGGGATTAGCATGTTAAGCTTTTCGCAGGTATCCAAACAGAAGATTGCACCTAAAACTGCTGTTTCAAAAAAACCGCAACCTGTTAAAGAGAAAATTGCAGAAAAGAAAGTATTAACACCTGCGGAAGTCAGGAGAGTAAATACAGATGATCTTCTTTCTTTAATGTTTACTTGTGGACAGATGTTCAGCACTCCATATGATATATACAGTGACAGGAAGAAGTATACCGAATACAAAGATGTAACGGATACATCCGCTACTATTCTGCTTAAAAATATTCTCGGGCATACAACCGACAGGATACTTGTTACGTATGATTCAACAAAAGTGAAGCATATGTTACAATACGCAAATAAGAATAAAACACGTAACGTACCTGATTTTAATACTACCTGGACCTGGGTCACTGAATTAAAGTATTCTTATTTCTTTGTGTACGATTCTATCCATCCTTCACGTATAATTACGATAGGCCAGGCAAATGCGGGACTGGAAAAAGTCTATCATCAGATCACCAGGTATTTCCTTACCTACACAAACGATGCGGTGGATAGTGTTGAATGCAAAGACCATGATAACTGGACATTCCATTGCATATATTATAATGGGAAGAAAAGACCTGATAGTGTCTACAATTATTCATACTACATGTCAAAGCCACCGGTAAAGTCTACTGAATATATCGATCGCTTCAGGTATGAACGCACTGGTAGTATACAGAAAGATAATCTTTACCAGCCGAAGATGCCTTACCAGGGATTAAAAAGCTACAGGATGGATTTCTCCGGCAAAGGAGCAATAGACAGGAAGATGGAAGTTAGCAGAGATCTTAATTACGGTACACAGGAAGTATTAATGAATGTATACGGTTATGATTCTACAGGGCTTCTTATTTCAGATAAAGAGTATAAATCCCCTTTGTATATTACGAATCTTGCTGCCGCGGACTCTGTGGCACTAAAGGCTACTCCGCATCAGAGCAGTTATGTTTATAACGATCAGGGACAGGTAATAAAAAAGATTGTCTCCTATCATGATAACTGCGAAGACTCTGATGAAACGATAGAATATGCTATTGATCAATATGGCTTTCTTACCCAGGTAAAATCTACAAAAGTGTCCAAGTTTAAATGCAGGTTATAGAGAGAAGTACCTACTCCGGGGTAAGTACTTGTTGAGAAGCAGGTTGAGAAATACCTTTGTTCTGTAAATTTAAAATATATCAATTATGAAAATTACAGTAACAGGGTCTCTCGGAAATATAAGTCGTGTACTTATTGAAAAATTAGTTACCAACGGACACGAAGTAAAAGTTATCAGTTCCAGTGCAGATAAGGTAAATGAAATTAAGAAGCTCAATGCTATTCCAGCCATAGGTTCGGTGGAGGACTATGATTTCATATCCGGATCTTTTAAAGGTAGCGATGCAGTTTATTTAATGATTCCGCCAAATTTCAGGACAACTGATTTAAAGCAATACATTAGAACAGTAGGTGCGCAGTATGCAAAAGCTATTAAAGAAAACGGGATTAAGTATGCGGTTAATTTAAGTAGCATTGGTGCCCATATTCCTGATGGACTGGGCCCTACTGGTCCTAATTATTTTGTAGAACAACAGCTAAATGAATTAGAGGGTGTTAATGTATTGCATCTTCGCCCCGGAATGTTTCTGACCAATTTCTATGGCTCTATAGGATTGATTAAACATCAGAATATGCTGGGGAATAATTTCGATGGTTCTGTTAGTCTGCCGCTGACTCATCCGCGGGATATTGCTGAAGTTGCATTCAATGCTTTAGATACTTTATCTTTCTCCGGAAAGCAGTTCCAATATATTGTAAGCGATGAGAAAAACGGATTGGAAATTGCAGCGGTATTAGGCAATGCAGTTGGAAAATCCGGGGTGAATTGGGTTGCATTCACAGATGAGCAATTATTCAATGCTTTGATCCAAAATGGCTTCTCTGAACAAATGGCAAAGGTGTACATGGTTGAAATCGGAGTAGCTTTAAAGAATGGAAGTTTTATGGAAGATTTCAATAAACATAAATTACAATCAGTAGGACAAACGTCATTACAGCAATTTGCTAAAGAGTTCTCCGCAGCCTATCAATTCAATAACTAAAATAGATTTAAATAAATATAAAAAAGGGGTGTATCAATGATACACCCCTTTTTTCATCATATAGGTAATCTCTATGTAAGGATAAACCATATCAATTTAATTGATGGATCTTTTAGTACATCTTTACGGCCAGAAAAAAATTTACATACCAATGATGAAAAGAATCAAACTGCTACTATTATTCTGTTTATTGCATGGATTAGCGATGGCTCAGCAAAAACAATTAACCACCAATACCGGCGCACCGGTAGGCGACAACCAGGATTCCAAGACCGTGGGCCAGAATGGGCCTGTATTACTGGAAGATATTCACCTGGTAGAAAAACTGGCCGCATTTGACCGTGAAAGGATACCGGAAAGAGTGGTGCATGCACGCGGTGCCGGTGCCTATGGAGAATTTATAGCAGCAGGCGATTTTTCACAGTATACTGTAGCTTCTCTTTTTTCAAAAAAAGGAAAAACAACCCCTGTATTTGTAAGGTTTTCCACTGTAGTACATGGTAATGGCTCACCCGAAACACTCAGAGATCCCCGGGGTTTTGCCACAAAATTCTATACAGATCAGGGCAATTATGACCTGGTAGGTAATAATCTGCCTGTATTCTTTATACGGGATGCCATGAAATTCCCCGACATGGTGCATGCATTTAAACCATCCCCTATTTATAATAAACAAGATCCTAACCGGGTATTTAACTTTTTCAGTCACATACCGGAAGCTACACATATGCTCACCAGAGTGTACTCCGACTATGGCATTCCGGCCAACTACCGTCAAATGAACGGATCTGGCGTACATGCATTTAAATGGGTAAATGCTAAAGGCGAAGTTACCTATGTAAAATATACCTGGAAGACTTTACAGGGAGAAAAGAACCTAACGGCAGAGGAAGCAGTAGCCATACAGGCAAAAGATTTCCAGCATGCTACTGTAGACCTGTATGATAATATCAAAAAAGGAAATTATCCATCCTGGGAATTGTATGTACAGCTATTGAAGCCGGAAGATCTGGACAAGTATGATTTCAACCCGCTGGACCCTACTAAAATATGGCCGGAAACTATTGCCAAACCAGTATTGGTAGGTAAAATGACCTTAAATAAATTACCTGGAAACTACTTTGAGGAAGTGGAACAATCGGCATTTTCACCAGCCACACTGGTACCGGGTATAGCTCCTTCAGAAGATAAACTGCTTCAGGGACGTTTGTTTTCATATTTCGATACGCAACGCTACCGCATTGGTGCCAACTTTCAGCAATTACCGGTAAATGCGCCTAAAGTGGCCGTAAATAGCTATAGCCAGGATGGCGCTTTCAGCAATCGTGGTAAAAACTCCGATATTAATTTCCAGCCCAATACAGACGTGAATGGGAATACAGATAATGCAAAATATGATTATCCGACAGCCTCTTTTACTACTGTAAATACGGTACAGACAAAGATTACAAAGCCTAATGATTTTAAACAAGCCGGAGAATTCTACCGCTCACTGAGCGAAAAGGATAAGACGAACCTGATCAGTAATCTGAGCGGAGATCTTGCCCAGGTAACAGACAAGGATGTAATGCGTAAAATGGTAGGTTATTTCTATATGGCAGACAGCGATTTCGGGAAGCAGTTAGCTGCTAAATTAAACGTAACTCGTGAAGAAGTTGAACGCTTGTTTATTCACTAATTATGAAAGCATTATTATATATACTTGCTCCGTTTATTTTTCACCTGCACGTTGCTGATAATATATTCGATGCCGCAAGGAACAATGATACCATTTTCATCCAACAATATATAGTGAGCGGGAAAAATATAGATACTGCAGATAATAAAGGATATACTCCGCTGATACTGGCTTGTTACAATGATAATATAGCTGCTGCCGGACAATTGTTACAGGCAGGTGCCAATACCAATATACAAGACAGTAATGGTAATACGGCCCTGATGGGTGTAGCATTCAAAGGGTATACCGCTATTGCTGAACTATTAATTAAGTATAGAACGAATATCAATCTTCAAAACTATAACCAGGCAAGTGCGCTGATGTTCGCTGCTACTTTCGGACAGGAAAACATCGTAAAATTGCTGATTGCGAATGGGGCTAATAAAAATATCAAAGACCGGTTTGGTAACACTGCACTGACGCAGGCTACTCTACAGGATAATGAGCATATTATTAAACTCCTGCAGCCATAGCTTAACAGCCCCCGTACGTGCGGGGGCTGTTAATAAATTGCCTATATTGCAATAAATAAAACCCCTTCCCCAAATGAAGGACCTCAACCAAAACGAAATCACTTCCTTTGATGATGTGATCCAGGAACTTAATTCTATTATCGAATGGTCTGTACAAAATAATAGCAGGATTGGTTTTTTTGCTGCTATTTATAAAAATATGACCATGCGTATAAAAACCGCGGCAGATGCGGGAGAGTTTCAGGATAAAGCACGTATTGAAAAGTTGGATGTCACATTTGCGAAAAGATATTTTGCAGCTGTTGATAATTATCGCAACAACCTGGATATTACACCCGGGTGGGCATTCGCGCTGGAAAACAGCAAACAAAAATTCACGATTGTCCTCCAACAGCTATTGCTTTCAATGAACCCGCATATTAATATGGACCTGCCCATAGCAACCAGCGGCATGTGCACTCCTGAACAGATTGTTTTCCTCTATCCCGACTTTTTAAAGATAAATGCAATACTGGCGTCTGCAATGATCCAAATTGAAAAGCAGATTTTTTCAGTGTCTCCGGTGCTTAGCCTGGCCTCAAAATCAGGGATGAAAGTGGAAAACAAATTCTTCAACTTCAGTCTCAGTGTAGCGCGATGTGAGAGTTGGTCGCTTGCGTGTCAGCTGGCTGTCGCAGATGAAAAGAAAAAAGAAGCACTTGTACTGCAGGTAAATGATACGGTCATTGGTCTGGGTAAAAAAATTGTTTCTCCCGGTCTGCTCGGTAGGATTGCCATATTTATCATTGGCATATTTGAGTTTAAAAGCATTAAAAAGATCATCAGGACGCTGGACAATAATACTTCAAAATGAAAGACAACCAGATATATTATTTCGAAGTAGGGCGTGGCCAATGGCACGGCCAGTATTCTTTTGTTATCAATTCCTGGAAAGGTTTTAGAAAAAGCACCATGCCTTTAAAGTATAAGTTCCTGGTGATTATGATGAATCTTGTAAATAAAATTTTCGGTATCAGTAAAATCAGGTCTACTATTACAGCTACAGCAGAGATGCAGGAAGCGGGTATTGCCAATAATGATTATCGTGTGACAAAGTTTGGTATCACCCTCTTCTATTCAAATGAGAATTATGTCCTCAATCCAAATGGCAGTGATGTATTGGTTAAACCTCATGAAAGGTTCGGGCCTATTCCATTTCTTTTCAGAGAAGATGATGAATATCCTGCAAAGATTCATGCTGCGGGCATGAGTTCAACTTATTACATTAAGCTGCTTAGTGATAACTGGATCGGTAAATACACAGTTGCCGAAGACAAAAAACATGTGAAGGGTGTGCTCTATAATGGTTGGGCAACTGTTGTAGAGATACTGGATAAATTATAATAATCACCATTGGAGTAAAATAAAAAATGGGAATAATTAACTATTCCCATTTTTTATTTTATGCCGTTCAAGGGCTATTTAGTTTTTTCAGGAAGATCTTTCATGGTTTCATCTAAGAATTCTACTTTCCCGGTATGAAGATCATAAACAGCACCTACAATCAGAATCTCACCCTTTAAATATTTTTTATGTAAAATGGGGTCTAAATCCCTGAGTGAATTTACCTGATCAATCACATTCTGTCTTACAGCATTATTAACAGGATCTCCAGGCATGTTGGCACATTTGGCTACAGCTGGCTTAATTTCATTAATTAACGTAACAATATGGCCGGGTACATCTTCAGGTCTTTCTACGGCCGCTGCCACAGCCCCACATTCCGTGTGGCCTAAAACAACAATTAACCTGGTATACAATTTTAACACCGCATACTCCATGCTTCCATAAGATGCAGCGGAGGATACTTGCCCTGCCGTTCTGATAATAAATAAATCTCCCAGGCCCTGGTCAAAGATCAACTCATTAGGAACTCTGGAATCGGAACAACTGACGATCGTTGCAAAAGGCTTTTGGCCAAACCCTAATTTTTTAATGGTTTGTGCATCTTGCCGGGGACGGATAGATTTGTTTTCGACGAACCTTTTATTACCCCCCATCAGTTTCTTAATAGCAAGCCGTGGGTCCTTAAAGGCAGTATCTCTGTCTACAATGTAATGGTCTGCTCTCCATTTTACAGAATCAATGGTTGTCTTTTTTACAGAAGTACTCGTTTGAGCAGTAGCAATATTTTGTAAACAAAATACCACCATAACTGATGCGATTAAATGTTTCACTGTTCTAATTTTAATATTAATACGAAGTTGACGCTCTCGTTTACAAAGGGTTAAACTATTCACATTCCGCTACCTGACAGTTTATCAGACATACAAGTAACGGCAAAGATAAGGATTTCACAAACTTTTAATCTCCTTTAGAAAAATTTAACATTCTGAAAGAATCAGTTATTCAATTCCTTAATAAATCCTGATGATTTAATTGTATAACCCATTTTCTGATAAAAGGCATGCGCATCCTTACGGTTCTCGCGATTTCCGCTGTTAATGATTACGCAGTTTAAACACTGCTCAATTGCCCAATCCTCTGCTGCTTTCATTAGTATTTTACCGATGCCCTTATTCCTGTTATTTTGTTTTACAACAAATGCGAGTACCCGCAGATACATGCCATTTCTTTCATAAAAATGGCCCTTATGCAATCCTGCCATACCAACAATCTCATTATCCAGCACGGCTAAGATAGTTCTGTAATCCGGATGCTCTATAATTCCGCTAAAGCGTTCCTGCATTTCGGATATGGTTGTCGGGTAACCAAGGTCGTTCATCAACAGGGACAGGGCTTCAATATCGCCCTTATGTGCATCTCTTATCATTATATCTTCCATATGAATCGCCTAATGAACCTAATTTAGTATTTATTTACAATACAGGCAAAAGGCCTTGTTTTTACGCGCATAGACTGCGTAGCAGATATAGATCTTTGTCCGGTAAAGTTTTGATAACCTTAAAAAATTAAAAATGATCTTTAGTTCCATTGCTGAATTAAGAAGTAACCCAACAACTCCACAATCAAATGAAGTATGTAATGTTCTCGGATATTGGACAGCCGGAGATGGTGGCGGCGGAGAATTCTTTTGGGATGCCGGTTCCGCGCTCAATGACAATAACGGAACTGTTATCCGACCTGATCTGCCACAGGGGAATAATGGTGTATGGCGAAGACTATATGAGACGGAAATAAACGTAAAATGGTTTGGAGCAAAGGGAGATGCCTCTATGGATGCCAGTGCTGCCTTTACAAGCGCATTAAACTATCTGCCTGATGGAGGAGTGTTGTTTCTGGATGGTATATTTCAGATCAGCAATGTATCTGTACCTGCAATAAAAAATGTAACTATCTCCGGGGGAATAGTACGCCCGGGTAGTGGAACTGGTTTTACAAGAACAGGGAGTACCCTGATTGTTAATGGTACCACTTATCAGGGTATTACATTTGAATGTAGTACTACAGGCGTGGTGTGTATAAATGAGAACCCTGATTTCAGTTCTTCCGGAAATTTAGGTATACATGTAACAGGTTGTTTCTTTGAGCTATCCAATGGAGCGGTAGGAGTATCGCTTTCAGGGTCTGATTTTAATAAGATTACAGAAAATCATTTTAATTGTGAATCGAATGGGGTTGCCATCAGAACTGTATCTGCTTCAGCGTTTACTAAAACCCCTATGGAATCAATTATTTCGAAGAACACTTTCAGAACAGGAGTTGCTTTTACACAGGTAATAGCTGCTGATTCCACAAGTGCACTGGAGGGATTTACATTCGAAGGAAATAAGTTGTTTGCCAGCACCTTCTCCATAGCGAAATGTAACTCAATTAAGATTTTAAATAATCATTTTGTAAGTTCAAATTGTACGATAGACGGGATATTTAATAGTATCGTACAAGGGAATTATTTCGATCGTACTACTGCCGGTGCAATATTGTTAAATGTAAAGCATGTTCAACGAAATGTAATGAATCTTCAAATAGTTAATAATCATTTCAATGCCCAGGGACAAGCAGGAGATATGGTTATTTTTTCAGGTGGGAATGCTGCTAATCAAACCACTTGTATTACTATTTCGGGCAACCAATATGTAGGTGGAGTGAACAATATCAGTCAGAAGATCTCCGGAATTGTATTTAACTCATCACTTGGCGGGATTACAAAAGTATACATCGGTGCTGAAAATTATTTCAATATGTATTCCTGTATCAGGTTAGATACTGCTCTTGATCGTAGTGTAATCGATAATTTTGTAGCAAGAGATATCAGCTGGTATGCTGAAAATATGAATGCTACAACATTAGGCTCGTATTCCAGAGCAGATTTTCTTTGGAAGGTAATGAAAGCGTATCTTCTTACACCTACATATATTAGTACCAATGTGAGTGAATCTGTGTTGTCTCAGGTTGTATCTTATCAACAGATGATGCGTACACCTGTTATTACGATACAAAATATTACTTCAAATTTCCCGCCTTACTTTAGTTTTTCGGCTACTAATTTGAGTAATGGATCTATTGTATTCAATCTTATTAAAAATGCTACTGCTCCAGGTAATGGCCGGGGAGATGTTTCTGCTGATGTGATACTGGATGCCACACAGTACCTTGCACCACTATAGTTTTTGCAACCGGCATCGATTGCGTTAATATTTTTAGCTGATTTAGCTTTTTTCTGATTTATGTTTTATACGTTTGAATAAGAAAAATTGCTTAACACTATCGAAGCATCTGAAACCCTGTTAAGCCCCATTAGTTAATAGAATTCCATAACGTGAAAAAACATTAAAATGAAAACAACCTATTTCAGTTCTTTAGCCATCCTTCTATCGGTGGCCTGTATTTCCTTAAGCTGTAAGAAGAGCGGCGGGATGTTACCTCTGACAACGGCATCTGCACAGGTGCAGGCAGCAGCAGCGGTCTGTTCTGCACAAGGATGGGCATCTCAAAACGGAGGTACAACAGGAGGGGGTACAGCCACTGCTACTGTTGTTACAACGTATGCCACCTTAAAGGCAGCCATACAAAATACCAGTGTCAAAGTAATACAGGTAAATGGCACCATCACAATACCTTCAGGGGGACGAATTTCCTTTCAGGATCAAACAGGAAAAACAATCTTCGGCTCATCCGGAGCGAAACTGGTTTCGGCAGATCAAACCAAAGATAACTCCGGTATTATCTATGTGAAACGATGCAATAATATTATTATCCGTAATCTTATTTTTGAAGGGCCAGGCGCATATGATGTCGATGGCTGGGATAATGCTACATTAGATGCTTCCAATAACGTATGGGTTGACCATTGCGAGTTCAGGGATGGCGTTGACGGCAACTTCGATATCAAAAACACCTCTGATTATATCACGGTTTCCTACTGCAAGTTTACGTATTTAAAACCACCAAAAGCAGGTGGTTCCGGCGGTTCCGATGATCATCGTTTTTCAAATTTAATCGGATCAGGTGATGGTGCAACAGCAGACAGAACTCACCTTAATATTACATTTGCGCGTTGCTGGTGGGCATCAGGCTGCGTAGCCAGAATGCCAAGGGTAAGATTTGGTAAAGTACATATGGTGAACAATTACTTCAATAGTACAGCAAGTAGTTCTTGTATCCAAGCCGGTTTTGAGGCGAATCTGTTAATAGCGTCGAACGTTTTCGAAAATGTTAAGAACCCTATTGATTTAATGTCCAAAACTTCTACGGCAGTGCAGGCTACTAATAATACATTCACAAGTGTAACCGGAAATACAGCTGGTAATGGTGTTACTGCCTTTACACCGCCTTACAGTATTTCAATACTGAGTGCTTCAAGCGTTAAATCTACAGTTACGGCATCAAATGGTGCTGGTGCTACTCTATCCGGTAATACCTGTACTTCTCTATAATTCCTTTTGACAGGTGCTTTGAAGATGTTGTTGTATAGACTGACTTCAGTTTATACAACAACATCTTTTTACTTATGGGACATGTTTACTGAGTGTTTTGATCAGAGATTGCAGCAACTGGCTGGCTTTCTGCAAATGCCCGAAATCGATCAGTGTTATCTTATCCTGCGTTGTATGGTGCTCGTCAAAACCACCCGAACTTAATAAAAGCGATGGTACGTTCTTTTTCATAAAACTGTAGGTGTCCGTGTTACTGAGTTCGTCCCGTAAAGTATCTGTTGGACTGAATTTCAGATCTGGTTCGGCAAACATTTTACCCGAGCTGAAGAAGTCAGCTTTAAACTGCTCATCACCAACTGCCCAGATGCCTTGAAAGGAACGGTGCTTGCTGCCTACCTGTTCAAGGTTAATATTCATCAGCATGTTTTTCACTGGTACCGGCGGGTGCTCCATAAAATAGCGGGAGCCTAATAAATTCAATTCCTCTCCGCAGTAAAAAACAAACAGCAACGACTTTTGTGTCGGGTGCTTAGCCATCGCTTTTGCTGCCGCCATGAGCGCCACACAACCACTACCGTCGTCATTGGCGCCATTATAGATATGATCGCCCAACCTGCCAATATGATCCAAATGTGCGCCCACTATAATGGTCTGATCTTTTAATAATTTATCCCTGCCAGGTAGCGTGGCGATTACGTTATAACCATTCGTCTGGTCTTGTTTAAACTTCAGATTTACCATAGGCTTCTGGCCCTTATTTATTTCTTCCGCCAATGCAGGGCTGATTAAAATGATCGTCAGCCGGGAATTTTTCTGAACGAAATCTGCTGCATAGTGCATATAACCAAAACGGTATTGCCTGATTACAGTCGTTTCCCAATCGCCGGATTGCTGTTGATCAGGGATCAGGATAACACCGGCCACTTTTTGCTTTGTTAATGCCGCTATTGCAGCGGAATCAGGCATTGCTTTTAAGACCACCCATTCACCCGGTGTTGAGGTAGCATGTTGTAAGACGATGAAGTTGCCACCCTGATGCGGGTAAATTTTGCCACCAATAGTTATCATACTGCCTTGATAGTTATTCCAAAAGAGTGGCACCGTCTGGAAGGTGGTTTTTAGCCCCGCGGCTTTCAACTCACCGATCACATAGCGGGCTGCCTTCAGGTATCCGGATGATCCGGTAAAGCGCCCTTCGGTCGCATCTGAGGCTATGCCGTACATATCTTTTTGTAAAGATTCGATGGTCTGTCCCTGAACCGTGAAGGCCATAATAAGCAGCAGGATGATGAGATATCTTTTCATGTTATTTACGATTGATCTTCATAACCTGTTTTCCACCTTCGTAGATGATAAGCGAATTCATATCCGGGAACTCAAGCTGTACATCGTAACCATCCAGGAAGAACTTGTTTTGGGATTCGGGAAACAAGATGGCAGTAGGCGCTCCATCACCTGATACTTTTACCGCGTTGCCTTCCTTTTCTATTTTTATCAACTTCCCATTACTTTGTTCGTAAGTGCCGGTATAGCTTTGAATGAGCTGATCGGCTATAGTGATCCGCGTATGTGTAGTGGTAGCCTTATTCATGATCGCCTGGATTTGGGGACCACAAGCCAGCGCACGTTTGATGATCCTGTCATTGATGAACATCCCGTTATCTGCGTTGGTCATCACCACCACACCGGTTTTTGATTTAGGCAGAAAAACCGCCATGGTGCGTACGCCGATATCCGAACCACCATGCTCGAAAGCATATTCTCCATTTGGTAGGCCCTGTACCAATCCCCAGCCCAGGCCCCGGTAATAATTCTCCTTGACTTTGACCTCAGGTTTATCATATAATGCTGCATTGTTCATCACATAAATACCGAGTTTACAATAGTCTTCGATACTGGTGATCAAATCATCGGCTGCATTAACAGGCGTCTGGATAGAACCCTCATAGCGCTTACCCTCCCCGTTGTGCCACATGGCAAAGCGATTGGTATCCAGGTTTTCGCTCCAGTAATGTGTGTCTTTTATACCCAGGGGGGTGAATAAATAAGTATCCATTAAAACGTTTAAGGGTTGGTGGAATTTGGCTTCCAACGCCCTTCTCAAATATTCATAGCCTTCACCGGAGTAAGCGAATTTGGTGCCTGGTTCAAAATTAAAATGCAGTGTGGTCCCGCCATTATCCGAGCGCCAGTTAGGAAAGCCGGTTTGGTGGCTTAGTACAATACGGGTAGTCAGTTTCATCAAATAGGGATCATTTGCGATATCCGGGTCTATCCAGTAATGCGCCAGCGGCTCATCTAAATCCCATTTTCCCATCTGCACCAGTGCTAGCGTCAGCATAGCTGTTACCGGTTTAGTTTGGGAAGCGATATTGAATAAGGTATTATTGGGAGCAGGATGCCCTTGTTGCAAATTGCCAAAGTTTTTCACCCATTTAATCTGGCCATTTTCGATCAGGCCAACACCTACACAAGGCACATGGTATTCCTCCATCCATGTTGGAATATCCCTTAGTAAAGAAGCCTGAAGTGTATCTTTTTGCGCAGAGACAGTATTCATCAAACTCAGGAGGACGATAATGAGTTTTGTTTTCATATTTTCTAAAGATTTATCCAAAAGTATTTCGCCCCAAACTCCTCTAAAAATATAAGTGCTGAACATTAGTCACCTGATGACGAACGTATCATCAGTGATGATGAAATGTTCATCATCAAAAAGGATCAGTTCATCATCAAAATTTGGTTTATGTACGCGCTTGTACTTTCTTTGGCTTATGAAGCAATTCGACTGGACACGCTTATTTACCAAACCTTATAAGGTTTATACCCAATTGGTATTCTGGGCGATTGTTTTCATTCTTTTTGTTGTGCTCAAGGAATATCCCTACCGGATGAGCGGGCTGACACTAATTTGCCTGGTTTTACAGGAAACGCTGGAACTGGCTATTCCCTCCTATTCACAGAATTTACTGGTAGTGCCATTTTTTAAACGCGGAAAATGGCTCATAGGAATATTGCTTTATCTGGTACAAGTGGTTTTATTGATCTATGGGCTGCCATATATTCTTAATGCCATCGGCTCGTTATTCCCCATCCGTGACCATGTGGACTGGCGGAACGAGCATATTGCATTCAGCATTATCGCTTTTACGGTCATCGCCACCATTTTCAAGCTCGGTTTGGACCGGCTTATTTTGGATAAACAGCAAAAAGAAAATGAGCTGCGCCATTTGAAAGCACAGCTGAATCCGCACTTCCTGTTCAATACCCTGAATAACCTGTATGGCCTGTCGGTTACCGATTCCAAAAAGCTACCGGACCTGATGCTAAAATTGTCTGAGCTACTCCGCTACTCGCTTTATGATACCAATCAAAACTATGTGGCACTACAAAAAGAGCTGGATTACATCAGTAACTATGTAGACCTGGAAAAGATACGGTTAAGTGACAAGACAGATATTCAGTACCGGATCAGCGGTGATTATACAGAACGATACATCGCTCCATTGTTACTGATTATCTTTGTAGAGAACAGTTTTAAGCATTTTTCCGCTGCTAAAGGGCAACCGGCCTTTGTGCATATCCAGATTAGTCTCAATGGAAGTCAAATGTGCCTTAACGTAAAGAACTCGATTGATCCGGAATATGTACCCGTAAAGAACAAATCCAAGGGTGGCCTCGGTTTGAATAATGTTAAACAACGGTTAGATCTGATCTACCCGCAGCAATACCGTTTAACGAGCAGCAAAGAAAAGGATCACTTTGAAATTAATCTGGAAATAGATCTCAGCTAAATGAATATCAATTGCATCATTGTCGACGACGAGCCCATTGCCCGGGACATTCTCAAAAAATATATTGAGCAGGTGCCTTATCTGACCCTGGCGGCCAGCTGTGAAGATGCCTTTGAAGCTATGCAGGTGCTGAATAAGCAGGACATTGACCTGATCATCCTCGATATCAATATGCCAAGGCTGACCGGTTTTGAAATGCTGCGTTCCCTGAAGAAATATCCCGCGGTGATCATTACCTCAGCTTACCCGGAGTATGCACTGGAAGGCTTTGAGTTGTCGGTCACCGACTATTTATTAAAGCCGTTCTCCTTTCCACGTTTCGTACAGGCTACTGAAAAGGTGGTCAATAAAACAAGTGATATGCGGGTAGCGGCGAAAGATGAGGAATTGTTCCTTATGGTCAAATCAGACAAGAAACTTACTAAAGTGTTTTTCGATGAGATCAGTTATGTTGAAGCTTACGGTAACTACATTTTCATTTATACCGGTCAGGAACGGGTTATGTCCAAGCAAACACTGACTCAGTTTGAACAACAGTTACCATCATCCAAATTTACCCGTATACATAAATCGTATATTGCTTCGCTGAAAGCTATCAAATATATAGAAGGAAATGAAGTTTTTATGGGTAGTAAAAAACTACCTGTTGGCAAGGTGTACCGGGAGCAGTTATTGCAGAAACTACGTTAGATAACTATTTATTCTTTAATGATATCCTGCATGCTACTTCAAAATACTGTTTAAAAAACGCGATTCTTTTTTCGTCATTTAATGTCAGTAAATAGCCTGTTATATCATAATAAAGTTTGCAGGATTGCCCCGCATCTAATGATCCCCAATACTGGCCAGGAGCCGTTAAATATTGTTTAAGAAATACCTGGGTTTCAGGTAAGTCGCTAATTATCTCTCCGAAAATCAGATCTTTATTTAAGTTATTAATCACACCTGATAATAAAGCATCATTCTTCAGCCAATATTCCAGTTGATGAATAATTTCGTTACGTTTATGATCTTCGATAGTCCCAATATATTTCTCTGCCGTTGCTAACATATTTCTCTTAAAGAATGTATCTATACTACAATAGGATGAAGTTGTTAAGTTTAAATCCGGAGAGAGCTTTTTTGCATAAACACTATCTACAAAAAACAATCCTACCAAAGTTCTCTCATGATATTCCTTCAGCAAATAATCCAGATAATGGGAATCTGTTGTTCCACTATCTTTTTTAGTACTTGTTTTAGTTTGACAAGAACAGATTATACAGACGGAGAATAGTAGTAAATATTTCATGATTAAGTCAATTTATACATTTTATTCAATAATCCGATTATGTTTTTAGCAGACTCAATTTGAATATTATCATAGCATAGATTGCCAGGTGGTATTGATCATAAATACACTACATCTGACTGTTTAGTTCTCTGATTTAGCTTGGGAATATGGGTTCAGGGTTTGTTTTTCAATTTAACTTCACCTAATATTCACGTCAGATAAGGTGTATTTATTGATCAATACCATCTGGCACGAAGATTATGTAATCAAACTGAGACACTACCCGGAAAATTATTGAGTGATATAAGATTTATCATCTATTTTCGTGTACGTACACGTTACGATAGATTTTTATCGGTTAACCAATGTTCATCTAAACCCATCACCCTCAAAATTCGTTCTATGAAAAAACACCTATTAGCGGCACTTACCTGTGCCAGCCTGTTTTCCTGTCAAAAAGAAGCTGTTGTGAGCACGGTCAATGAAACATCCCCTACTACCAATGTGAGCGCCAGGGCCCTCACCACGCTCTCCTTTTCCGGCTACACCTGGATCGTCACCAGCAGCGGCACCGATACTCAGGGCCCCGGCCCCAATCACTTCTCTGCTTCCAACGCCTGGGTGGATACGGATGGTTTCCTGCACCTGAAGCTGGCTAAGAACCCAACCACCCAGAACTGGGAATGCGCGGAAGTAACCCTTAACCAAAACCTGGGCTATGGAAAATACCAGTGGAAAGTGGAAGGGGCTATCGACAAACTTGACAAAAACGTTGTTTTCGGGATGTTCAACTACTCCGGCAATGATGGCTATGATGAAATGGACATAGAATATTCCCGCTGGGGCTATGCCACCAATAACAACCTCGATTTCACGCTTTATCCTGCTACAGGTAGTAGTCAGTCCAGCGTGGAAGTTACACCCCTGGTAAATCTCACAGGCACTTACACGACCCATCGCATTACAAGGTATGGCAGTGATTCAGTGAAATTCCAGAGCATTGGCGGTTTTTACGATAACAATACAAATGTGTATGCCTCCAAAACATGGGCTAATCCGCCATACTCCATCAGCACTTTAAGTATGCCGGTCATGATGAATCTCTGGTTATATAATGGTGTGGCGCCTTCCAATGGGCAGAACGTGGAGATCATCATTCATGAATTTAAATTTACGCCTCAGTAGGTTAATTAAAAAAACGGGAAGACATTCCCGTTTTTTTTCCAAATTTGTCCAATAGGCTTAAACCTTAAATATATGAGAAACAAATCGGCGGAACTGACGGGTGTAAAGGAAATAGCGAGAAGGGCCAATGTGTCTATCGGGACCGTAGACCGTGTGATCCACAACCGTAAAGGAGTATCTGAAAAAACAAAGCAGAAGATCAATTCCATCATAGCAGAATTAGGATACACTCCCAACAAGATGGCCAGCCTGCTGGCCCAGAAAAAGGTTTTAACCTTCGCCGTGCTGATACCGCAGGCTTCCAGGGAGACCGACTACTGGACCTATCCGCTGTCCGGCATTAACCTCGCCCACTCCGAAGTAAAACAGTTCGGTATTCATCTCGATATTCATTTTTACGATCTCAATGTAAAAGCCAGTTTCCGGCAAGAGGCAGACAAACTGCTGAAAACCCAGCCAGATGGCCTGATCCTGGCACCTTCGTTCGTAGATGAATCCATTGAGTTTATCAGTAAAGTGAAAACATTAGGTATACCAATGGTGTTCATCAACTCTGATATCCCTCACCAGGAACCACTGAGCTACATTGGCCCGGATCTGTTCCAGAGTGGCAAACTGGCCGCGCAGTTGATCAGCTTTATGCTGGTCCCCAACGATGAAATGCTGGTCGTAAACATTTCCACTGCATTGGAAAACGATCATCATTTGAGACGAAAAGAACTGGGCTTCCGCCGCTACTTCGAAGAACATGCCATTTTCAACAAGATCACTACCCTCGATATCAAGGAGACCAGCGCCGATTCCATAGAAACGGCATTCATGCGCAGCTTCAGCCATCATCATTCCGTTAAAGCAGTTTTCGTAACCAATTCCCGCGTTAGCCAGGTAGCGCAGATCATCAAAAAGCATAACCTGAATGTGCTGCTGTTAGGTTATGATTTCCTTAAAGAGAACATTAAATTCCTGTCTGAAAACCTCATCAACTTCCTCATCTGCCAGCGTCCTAAGGAACAGGGCTACCTGGCAGTCATGACCCTGTACCGTCACCTGTTCCATATCGGCACTATTGAGTCTGCCGTGTATATGCCTATCGACATTATCACCCGCGAGAACTTCATTTTCTACAAAGCATAAAATTATTTAGATTCGTGTACGTACACGTAAATTGAGAACACGGAACACGTATAACAATACCGATCAACCATGGAAGTTGCTGCTGTAAAGATCAGGGGCCCCCTCCTGCTCATCTGCATGATATTTTTTGTCCTGGGTTTCTTCACCTGGGTCAATGCCATGCTGATCCCCTATTTTAAGGTGGCCTGCGAGCTTACTAATTTTGAGTCCTACCTGGTGACGTTTGCATTTTATATTTCCTACCTGGTCATTGCCCTGCCGGCGTCCCTATTGTTGAACAAGGTGGGCTTTAAGAAGGGCATGACGACCGCCTTTTTCTTAATGGCAACAGGAGCCTTTACTTTCATCCCAGCCGCCTATTCCCGCTCTTACCTGGTATTCCTGTTAGGATTGTTCATCATCGGCATAGGTCTGGCTATTTTGCAAACGGCGGTCAATCCGTATGTGACCTTGCTTGGTGCCAGAGAACGGGCCGCTCAGCGTATCAGCATCATGGGCATCTGCAATAAGACCGCTGGTATTATCGCCCCGCTGCTGTTGGCCGCGGCGATCATCCGGCCGGGCGATACTCAGCTCTTCCACGCTATTCCTGGTATGGCCGCAGCAGAAAAAGATGCGGCGCTGAATATGCTGGTCCGGCGGCTGATCCTCCCTTATGCCACTGTAGGCGGAATACTTAGTCTGCTTGGACTGCTGATCCGTTATTCTCCTTTGCCCGAACCGGGCAAAGCCACACAACAAGCGGTCGGCCACCGGCCTGTCTGGCAGCATCCCCATCTGGTATTAGGAGCTGTGGCCATTTTCCTGCACGTAGGCTCCCAGCTCATCGCGGTAGATACCATTATCAACTACGCGCATGCCCGGGGGTTATCCATTCCGGAGGCTAAATCCTTTCCTTCATACACGCTCTTCACCACTATTTGCGGATATCTGCTGGGCATCAGCCTCATACCCTGGGCCATTTCCCAGCTCACCGCGCTGAAAATATGTACACTGCTAGGCGTTGTGCTTAGCGTGATGGTAGCGACTATAAGTGGCACCGTGCATTTCCTGGGCCATACCACAGATATTTCCGTGTGGTTCCTGGTGTTGCTGGGCTTTGCCAATTCCATGATCTGGGCTGGCATTTGGCCTCTGGCGCTTGATGGTCTTGGCTCGCAGGCCAAGCTGGGTGCATCGCTGCTCATTATGGGCCTTAGCGGTAATGCGGTACTACCGCTGCTCTATGGCCGCCTGGCAGATGTGAATGGCCACCAGCCAGCTTACTGGGTGCTGCTGCCCTGTTATATCTTCCTTACGTTTTATGCGTTCTATGGGCATAATATAAAAAAATGGAGCCTATGCAATTGAAAATTATAAATGCACGTGCGCTGACACCTTTCCAGCTTATTGAACAGTGCTCAGTACTGGTTCACGAAGGCAGGATAACAGGCATTGAACAAGGGCATAGCGACGTTGCCGCAGATCAGGTGATCGATGCCGCGGGCCAATACCTGGCACCTGGCTTTATTGATATCCATGTACACGGCGGCGGCGGTTATGATTTTATGGATAATACTGTGGAGGCCTTCCTGGGAATTGCCCAGCTACATGCCCGCTTTGGCACTACTGCTATTGCCCCCACAACGCTGAGTTGTGAACAGGAAGATCTGCTGGAGACACTGGACACTTACGAAAAAGCCCATGCGCTGAACAAGCAGGGTGCCACCTTTATCGGGATGCACATAGAGGGACCTTATTTTTCTATGGAGCAGCGTGGTGCGCAGGACCCACGCTATATCCGTGCACCCGTGCCGGCAGAATATGAAGCGATTATCGCGCGGTATGATTTCATCAAACGCTGGAGCGCTGCTCCCGAACTGGCAGGAGCAATGACCTTTGGCCGCTATCTGAAAAGCAGGAACATACTACCGGCTATTGCGCATACCAATGCCATTGATGAAGATGTGTTTGAGGCGTTTGCCAACGGCTACACGCATGCCACGCATTTTTATTCCTGCATGTCTACCGTATCGCGCCGCAATGCCTTCCGTTATGCAGGTGTCGTAGAAGCTGCCTACCTTCTGGACGACATGACTGTAGAGATCATCGCAGATGGCAAGCATCTGCCTGCCTCATTATTGAAGCTCGTATACAAAATAAAAGGTCCGGATAAAATTGCCCTGATTACCGATGCCATGCGGGGGGCCGGTATGCCGCCAGGACCAAGCATTTTGGGCGGCAACAAAAACGGGCAGCAGGTGATCATTGAAGATGGTGTGGCTAAACTACCCGACAGGAGCGCCTTTGCGGGTAGCGTAGCTACCGCCGATATGCTGGTCCGCAATATGGTGCGCATGGCCGGCATCCCTTTGTCCGAAGCCGTGCAGATGATGACAGCTAGTCCGGCCAGGATCATGGGCATTGCAGCGCAAAAAGGCACACTG
Organism: Chitinophaga sp. YR573; assembly: GCF_900110995.1. Taxonomy (GTDB): domain Bacteria; phylum Bacteroidota; class Bacteroidia; order Chitinophagales; family Chitinophagaceae; genus Chitinophaga. The sequence goes on along the minus strand of NZ_FOJF01000002.1, from coordinate 389,900 downwards.
GAGAAAGGCAAAGATGCCGACCTCGTGATCTTCGATGAAGACATCCGGGTAAGCCACACCATTGTTGGTGGCCACATTGTATTTTAAACAACTTTGTTCATGGAAGTGCATCAATTCAAAAAAGACAACTTACGTGTAAACGTATTCGCTGACCGAAATGCCCTGGGCCAGGCTGCAGCAGAAATGGCCGCACAGCAATTGCAGCAGCTCACCGCGTTACAGATGCCAGTAAACGTGATCTTTGCTGCGGCGCCCTCTCAGAACGAATTCCTGACGGCGTTGCTAAGCTATAAGGGCATAGACTGGCGCAGGATCAACGCCTTTCATATGGACGAATATATTGACTTGCCGGCCAATGCTCCGCAGTCATTTGGTCAATTCCTCCGCTCACGCATCTTTGAAAAAGTGCCGTTTGCTTCTGTGCATTACCTGAACGGAAATACACCGGATACCGAATGCGTCCGTTACACACAGTTGCTCAGAGACAACCCACCAGATGTTGTATTCATGGGTATTGGCGAGAATACGCATATTGCTTTCAACGACCCGCATACGGCGGATTTTGAAGATAAACAGTGGGTAAAACAAGTCTCACTGGATGATGCCTGCCGGCAGCAACAGGTGAATGATGGCTGCTTTACCAGCATTTTCGAAGTGCCCACTCATGCTATTACTCTTACTGTGCCTGCGTTGATGAAAGCCGCGACAATATACTGCATAGTACCCGGCCCTACCAAGCGTCAGGCTGTGCGCCACACTCTGATGGCACCGGTATCCAGCGCCTTTCCCTCCACGATACTCCGTACGCATGGTAACGCCATGCTTTTCCTGGACCAGGATAGTTATCAACCTCTTTAAACACGACACATGAAATTATGCCTGCGACTGTTTGCAATTCTCCTCTTCATTTTTTCCTCTGCGACTTACTCAAACGGGCAGACCAACTTTGCTGTCCGGGGTTTTCACATCGACCTCCGTATACAGGTAATGAAGATGCCCGCACTCAAGGCACTGGTAAAGCAACTCAGTGACAATGGCATCAATACTTTGCTGATGGAATGGGAAGGGAGTTATCCTTTCCTGGAAGCGCCGGTCATTCCTAATCGTTACGCCTATACGCGAGCGGAAATCGCAGGTTTCATTGCATATTGCAAAAGCCTGCATGTGGACGTGATCCCGCTGCAACAAAGCTTTGGCCATGTAGAATACATCCTGCGCAATTATCAATATGCTGCGTTACGGGAAGATCCCAGGGACTTGTCGCAGGTGTGTCCCAGTCAGGTGGAACTGAACAGGGCATTGTTCACCAAATTGTTCAAAGACCTTGCTGCCACGCATGCATCTCCCTTTATCCACATCGGCTGTGATGAAACACACCTGCTGGGTCATTGCGCTTTGTGCCGGCAACGCGCTGATTCCATGGGGGTATCCAAACTTTACTTCGACCATGTGAAAATGCTCTGCGATATCGTAGTAAGCCTGGGCAAGCGCCCTGTACTCTGGGCGGACATTGCGTTGAAATACCCGCAATACCTGCAGCAATTGCCCAAACAAACTGTACTGATAGACTGGAACTATGGCTGGCCACTGGATCATTTTGGCGACCATACCGCTCTCCTAAAAAGCGGCTACGAGGTTTGGGGCGCTCCTGCCCTGCGCAGCGAGCCTGACAACTATTGCCTGACCCGGTGGCAACACCATTTCAATAATATCAGCACCTTTATCCCTTCCTGTCGTCAATTGGGCTATCAGGGCATCATTATGACTTCCTGGTCTACCTCCGGTGAATACGATGCCCGGTTCGATGCCAACGGCGAACTGAAAGACCTATATGCTGTACGTCATGTGTACCCGTTAAGCGGTTTTAACCTGCTGATAAATGCATATTTGCAGGCTACAAAGCAACAAGAGGCGCTTAACATCGACGACTTCTTTACCCACTACTGCCACGAACAGTATGGGCTCAACAAACAGGCAGCGGTGCAACTATATGAAGCCTTGTACAAGGCCAGCTACGCTGTGACGAATGGCAAGGTATTGTCGCCCATGCCCATGACGGTACAGCAATTGCTGGATAGCGCACGACAGAGCGCCGGTATCCTTCATGCATTGAAGCCCACCAGGCATGTGGAGGAATTTGAGCACTACCGCCTTATGGCCGATATCCGGGTATATTATCTCCGTTATATCAATATTGAAGCAGCACTCAATGCAGGAACAGCCACCACTGCATATGCTGCCCAACTGAAGGCGCTGATGGCTACGGAACCTGCGCTAAACAAGACTTTTGAACGACTGAATGGAGCTGTACTTTATCCATCGGAAATAGAGGAGGAAAACACGATCAGATGTTACAGAACTCATCAGCTATATGAGCGGCTCATTCACAAGAAATGAATTCCTTTTTTACCTGAAAATGGCGACCATCAGGCATTGAAATCTAATTTAAAATGGGAACTATTCCCGTTTATTGCAATCGTATATCCTTATCCTTCAAGAAACTTAGGAAACATTTTTTCTTTAAATTTAGTACATGGAAAAGATTACCCCCGATGACATTCGCTATTCCGATCTTGCAGAAAAAAGGTTCAACAAACGCTTTACAGGAAAGCCTGAGTATATACGTCTTCCAACGTCTACAAAAGAGGTAGTAGAGGCCGTACAGGAGGCTGTGAACAGTAAACGGCGACCAGTGGTACGCAGTGGTGGGCATTGTCTGGAGGGATTCGTGTCAGACCCTGCGGTGCAGGTGCTTATCGATATCTCTCTTATGACCGACATCCATTATGACGCTGAACAGGCGGCCTTTGCAGTGGAGGGCGGTGCTACGGTAGGTGAGATGTATCGCAGACTGTTCCTGGGTTGGGGAGTGGTTCTTCCTGCGGGTGAACACCCCGGCATAGGTATGGGCGGACATGTACTGGGTGGTGCCTTCGGTTTTCTTTGCCGGGAATATGGATTGGCGGCAGACTACCTGTATGGAATAGAACTGGTGACTGTCGATGCAACCGGTAAGGCCTATAGTGTTATCGCTACGCGGGAAACAACTGATCCTAACCGTGAGCTCTGGTGGGCGCATACCGGCGGTGGCGGTGGGAACTTTGGCATTGTAACCCGTTACTGGCTGCGGTCTCCGGATTCCAACGGATCTGATCCTTATTCAGCGCTGCCAAAAGCACCAGCATCCATTACCACCTTCCGGGTGGCATGGGACTGGAAGCTCTTTGATGAGACATCGTTTTCCCATCTTGTGCGAAATTTCGGAGCATGGAGCCTGCAGAACAGTCGTCCCGACTCTCCTTACACACAATTGTTCAGCATACTTTTTTTGAATCACCGTAACCTGGGCAAACTGGAAATAAAAGGGCTTTCTACAGGGGGCGTCCAGCTTATAGATGAACATCTGGCCGCTATTGCGGGGCCTATTGGCTTACCCTATATACAACAGATCGAGGAAAGCTCATGGCTGCGCTTTGCACTCAATCCCTTTCCCGAATTATTTCAACCGGGTTTCGATAATGTACAGGCAAAAGTGAAGGATGCTTTCTTCCGGCAACCCTTCACCGACAGCCAGATTGCGACCGCCTATAAATATCTCACCGCGGATGTAAAAATAGGAGGCCTATTAGGTATGGCAACCTACGGTGGTAAAGTAAATACCGTACCGCCGGATGCCACCGCATCAGCACAACGGGATTGCATTATGGATGTTGCCTGCAATACCGGCTGGGTAGATCCGGAAGGTGCGGCAGCTAGTCTGGACTGGGTTCGTAATTTTTATAAGGCCCTCTTTCCCGGTTCTGGCGGTGTACCTGTACCTAATGAACAGACTGATGGTAGCATGATCAATCATCCGGATACAGATCTCGCCGACCCCGAATGGAATCAATCAGGCGTTCCATGGCATACACTTTATTATAAAGAGAATTATCCACGGTTGCAGAACGTGAAAACCAAATGGGACCCGCTGAATATATTTTATCATGCGTTGTCTATACAGCTGGCTGGGTAACAGCAGAGACAAGTACTTTCCTGAGGAATTGATTTACTGATAACAAATACACCTTTCCTTCCATATCGGTTAAGTATGGCCTGGATCTGCGATGGAAATAATCTTTGCAAGAACATTCCTTACTATCTATGGATATTGCTGATCCCTTAGGCTATATATGGTCGCCAAAGAATAGGAAAAACTTTTTTAATCAGAAACATTTTTGAATACCTGTGGGTGCCTGTCTATTGCCTCCTTTATCTATTGTGTACCTCACTCGGCGCATATCCAAAATAATTGGAAAAGCTCGTTGAGAAACTGGCCGGGGTCCCAAAGCCGACCTTATATGCGACCTCTGCCACTGTGGTGTCCCCAGCTTTCAACAAGACCAGTGCTTGTTGCAACCGCACCATACGAATCAGGTCACCGGGAGGGTGTCCGGTAGCACTTTTTAATTTACGGTGCAATTGCGCCCTGCTTAGCGCAACCAGATCACAGAGCATATCAACACCAAACAGTTCGTTGTCCAGCTGTGCTTCAATAATATTACGCACTTTGTCCATAAAACGCACTTCCTGTGGTGGCAAGGACCCGGCGGCAGGTTTCCATGCTTCCTCACGGAGGTAACGTTCCTGTAATTGTGTTCGGGTCCTGATCAACCCTTCTACAAGTGCCAGTAACTCGGTTGGTTCAAAAGGTTTTGACAGGTAGGCGTCGGCACCAGCTTCCCATCCTTTAGTCCTGCTATCCAACCCGCTCCTGGCGGTAAGCATCAGTACCGGTATGTGGCTGGTTAATTCCTGCTCTTTTATTTTATTACAAACCTCATAACCATCCATTCCTGGCATCATCAGATCGGTGATAATGAGGTCGGGAATATATTTTCGGGCGAGCCTGAGCCCTTCATCCCCATTTGGTGCAGTCAATGTCCTGAACTGTGTGCCAAATGTGATCCTGATGAATTCCCGGAGCTGGTCATTGTCTTCGATAACAAGCAGTACAGGACGTTCATCGGTAAAATTGTCATTTTCATCTTCATGTATAAGATCCGTGTTAGACGGTAAAGAGAAATGTACATCACCAGTATTCGCCTGTAAATTTGCAATTGGCAGCTTCACTTTTACAGTCGTACCTACATGTTCGGCACTGTTGATATGGATCGTCCCACCAAGTAATTCGACAAGTTCACGGGTGAGGGCCAGGCCAATTCCACTACCTTCATTTGAACGCTTATCCGATGAATCTACCTGGTAAAACCGGTCGAAAATGTAGGGCAGCTTTGTGGCGTTTATACCAATTCCCTGATCCGTGATGCTAAGTAGCAAAACAACACTTTCAGGCCCTTTCTCCACAGCGATATTTACGAGTATCGTTCCACCGGTCAAACTGAATTTAACCGCGTTAGAAAGCAAATTCCGGAGAATCATAATTAGCTTTCCGGAATCAATAGTGCCGTGTAAACGATTGAACGGACACTTGAAATCAATAGTGATCTTTTTTTGGGCGGCATCCCCGGCAAATGGCATCAATACAGCTGACGTTGTAGTGAGGATATCGGTATCTGCAGTTACAATTTCCATTTTACCCTCCTCCAGTTTACTCAGGTCGAGCAACTGGTTAATTAGGAGCAGAAGCTGCTTCGCATTCTGTTTGATCAATTCGGCTTGCTGTCGCTCTGCTGCATTCCCGGCTTTTGTCGCCAGTAAGCTGGCAGGCCCAATGATCAAGGATAAGGGTGTTCTGAATTCATGGGTTAGGTTAACCATAAACCGGGATTTCACCACATCCATTTCCTGCAGTTTTTGTGCCTGACTTTGCACCTCCAGTGTGCGTTCAGCCACCGTTTCTTCCAACCGCTCCGCTTGTCCTGTCAGTATCCTGCTTTTTTCCATCTCCTGCGCAAGGTTTAGAGCTGACAGTTGCTCTATTTCCTGCAATCTGGTGGTGAGACTGCGGTTAATATCTGCAAAGTCAAGCGCGAGATAAATGGAAAAAGATACCGGCATAGCAAGGAGGCCGATGCTCATCCATTCACTGATCAGCTGGTTATTTCCCTTCATCAATCCAAGTATGTCGCTTCCAACTAACAAATAGAAGATGGTGACGGTGAACATTCCTGCACCAATCAGCCAGATTCTTGGTTTTCTGCGAAGTATGGCCTTTATCAGCGCATACATTCCATCTATGATCACGAGCAAAAAATAACTAATTTCCAATAGCGAGATCGTTGTTCCGTCAGGGTTACTGTTGGACAAAAAATAATATAACAGGGTTAGCAAGCCGAATGAGGCTACCCCCAGTACACGCTTGCGTGGCAAGCGATCATAGCTGACACTATACAAAAAAATACCTGCGAAAAAAATAGCAACAATGATCCCTGCCTCGAAAAGATCTGCGGTAATCCGTTGCATATAAGGATCTGTCGTACCAACAGTAAGGTAATACATGTAAAGTACCGCTGCGGTCGAGAGTACAAAAAGGCTGTAATAAAGGTTCAGCCGCTGCCGGGGGTAAAAAGCGAAAAGGGCGAGGTGAAGCAGTACCAATGCCAGTTGGGCGCTGATGCTGGCCAGTAAAAAGGTATTCGTCTTTAACCCATCAAGTGCATAGGTCGACAGTTGCTCATAGGTACCAGCCCATACCTGGAAACCGGTGTACTCCGGAAAGGCCGGCTCACTATTTACATACCTTATTGTAAGAAGGTGTGGCCGTTGATCTGGTATTATAAAGGGAAACACAATGAAAGGAACACGTTCCGAACGGGTTTCTGCTTTTGTTTTGCCGATCCTACCCGTTTCTCCTATCTTCTTTCCGTCTATATAGATCTCAGTGGCACCATTTTGACCGATCCGAAGCGCCAGCATAGTACCGGTCAGGTGTTCATCTACCTTAAGCCATAATCTGAACCAGCCGCCTCCGTTCCAGCCGCTGGGTTGCCCGGTACTGCCAAACACGGTTGTTGCCACTGTCCAGGTGCTGTCTGTAATAGCCGGGTCACTATAATCCGTGCCATCAGTAATATGGAAAAGCCAGGGCATACTATGCAACGCAAAACCTTTTTCATAAACTTTTAAACTGTCTGTCCTCAATACCGGAACAGCTGCCATAACGGACAGGTGACCTACACAGAGAAAGCGCAGGAAGGCTAATGTTATAGGAAACCACAGACGGGGCATAACTTAAATTTAAGTTTTTTGAAGCAACAAGTAAACAACCGGTTCACGGATGCGCTGAAACAACTCGCAGCAGATTGACACCCATAAGGTAAAACATGATAAATGGAAAAGCCGGCACTGCCACCAGGTAACTAATGGTAGAAAAAGGTGCTGGAGTGGCTGGGGGAATCAAATTAATAAGGGCTGCACACAGGCTCACAGTGACATAGGTCCGTACAGCTGGAACCCTAAAATAGCCGGCCTTTCCCAGTGCGAGAGCAAACATTGCAGCGGCCAGATAAATCATCGAAACCTGAACTGTGTCGATTAGCAGGAACAGTTCCTGAAACGCAAGGTACCAGTCGGGGCGGTACGCTGTTTTAAAATTCCGGAACGCTTCGGAAAGAAAACTCCCCCAATAGGCCATGTTTATTATAAAAAGTGGTATGGCCAATGTCATCAGCCCCAGGCCTAATGACGCAAACAATTTACCTACATCAGTTAACCATTTGTAAAGTAGCGCCGTGCCGAGGTATGCCAGTACTCCACCTAATATTAGCAGGTTGTACCGGGAATGCTGTTCCCCGACAAGGCTGAGCCAACCCTGGACGGTCTGCGGCGGCCGACCCATTCCGCCAAAAATGGGAAAAATAACCCAGGGGGCAATGAGTAACAGAGCCGCAAAAGTAAACATCAGATTGTGGGATGACAGACGTTTCAGAAAACTTCGTATGGCGGCAAGCATCATCATAGTATTGATTAACCAGGCAGGCAGATACCACCAGCAATTCACATGACCAACACCGAAACCCAGCAGTGCGACCAGGAAAGGCACTGACCTCAAATAAAACAGGCAGATCTTCTGTGTACCGCTTAGGCCAGTATGTTTGTTAGCATCGATTCTGATCGACTGCTGCAGTTTTTCTTTGCTCATAATTAGTTTAATGTGTTTCGTTTATCGGTTTTGGTTATAGAATTGCTATGCCACCTGTTATTTTTATTGGCCAGGTTTTTCTTTTTGTCGATAACAACTTATTGTACAACAAGGTCAGCTTCGGCAGTCAGCTCATTATCGGTTTTAACCTTGTCCCAAATGCGTACTTTGACGTGGTAGGTTTCCCCGGCTACCATTGGTTGTGCAATGGTGATATCTCCGCGCAGTTCGCTGGCATCAGCCGGCAGATGGCCAAGGTCGCCATCAAACAGGTCGGCGGCGTTAAGCACCGGTGTACCCTTTTTATCAGTAACCAAAAGCATCATCCCCGGGAAGACCTTGCCATCTTTAAGCCCATAATTGCTTATGTCAAGCGCTACTATAGCTATCTGGCTATTCAATTGTACTTTATTATCGGTCATTCGTTTGTTATCCGGGTCAATTAATAAAACATCCCGCACGCGAAAACCATTGTAGCTGTAAAATAAGCCGGTGCGGAAGTCTTTATTGACGCCTTTACTATAGTTGCATCCGGCAAATATTACGCAGCTTAGTATCAATGTGATAATGTGTTGTTTTTTCATTTTTAATTTATTGGCTTATAGAAATATAAAACCTTTGCTGCCGCCGGCCGTTGGTAAGCGACATTGTTATCAAAGCCGGGACTGATCATCAATTACATCCCGAATGGGGGGCAATTGATTTGATCGCACCACAGGTTCTAATGCCGGTGAAATGCTTCACAAATAAACATAGCCTACCTGGAAAACACTTTCGCGCATGTTTCAAATGCTTTCGAGTTTGTTGCATTCTATCAGGAACCCATAAATAATAGTTGAAGATCAGGCCTTTACCACCTTACCTGGGGTACAACCAATATAGCGCGAGAAACTTGCCACCGGTACCTGCCGGCCAGCGACTGCCGGATAAATTCCTACAGGTCATGATGGTATAAAGTAGTAATTGAAAAAGATTACGAAGTAAGAGCAGAACTACTGGGCCGGCTTGGGTTTGTGATCTTAATGAGTTTAACCATAATTATTCTTTATTACAGGAAGGATGATGCCAGCGGATAAAGAACCAGGTTGCTATCAAAGCAACTACCAATACAAGTAATTGAAATAGCTCTCCAATAGTCTCTGTCCTGGCTATCAATTCTTTAGAAGCATCTTTTGTAAAAGATAGTTTCCAGATCGATGCCGAGTTCCCCTTCATCCCTACAAAAACCTGTGAAAAATTCAATGCAACATGTATCCCTGTAGGAACAGCGATCCCTTTAGACCATACTGCTGCCAATCCAAAAACGAATGCCCAGACAAAGGGTCCCATAAATGCAGTATAGACATTCCAGCCACCTGCTACATGATATAAGGCAAAAGCAACTGCGGAAATTACCAGTGAGACCCACAATCCGAAGACTTTGTTCAATACTAAAAATGAATATGATCTGAATGCTATTTCTTCCATTAAAGCTAATGGGTAAATAGATAAATAGGAAACCAGCATCCATATGTCAACTCCTTTGTTATTCTTCAGCACCTGAAGAGGACTCCATTGCAATAAGCTTAGAAAAATAACTGCAAAAATGGCTGTTCCTAACAGGATCCCTTTAATGAATCTGAAAAAGCTATTCCGTTCCCAGAACAATCCAAACTCCTTAAATGATCGTTTTTCAAATTTCAGGAAGATCCAGGTAACAAAAAAAGCAATCAGGGTGCCGGTTATGCCATTCCTCAATCCCTGTGCCCGGGAATTAAGGGCAGGAAAAAAGGAATATAAAGTGGAAACAGTTATAAATAATCCTACAAAAACGATCCAGAAAAGGATTATACGAAACAGTACTTTAACCTTTGGATAGTTAGCTAACAGTTTTACCATATTAAGTTTCATTGGTTCAGACAAAACTATTATCTTAGAAAGACATTCATTTACGTCAAATACATATGACGTAAGAATGACGTTGACCACCATGCTTAATCAACTATGTATCAATTAACTAAAAAAGATATTGCCTGCCTGATTAAAGAAGGTCGGGTAATTCAGGGATATACACAGCAGGAATTATCTGAATTGACGGGTATCAGTCTCAGATCCATACAACGGATCGAAAATGAAGAGGTTTTACCCCGGTCTTATACCATCCGTGTGCTTGCCACGCAATTAGGAGTTTTGAGCAAGCTCACTCAACAAGAATCTCGTACACCTGTACAAGAGATTACAAAGGAGCCCGAAATACCTCCGGTAAATATTGAGCCTTCCCAGCAGGTAAATTCTTCTTCCTTTCCCCCGAAGGTGTTAAACAAACCCCGAAGGATCATTCTTTCAATAGGAATAGGTGTTTTATTAATTTTAGGTACAGCTGCCTTTATTGCTCAATCTGCCAAATTCCCGGAAACGCCTTTTGAATGCCTGCTATTATGGATGGGAATCGCAGGTGCATATATGATAACGTTGTTGATGTTGTGGAAATAAAATTCCAGGTATCGTTAATCCCAAGAGAGCAATTATATACTCATTTTTCTCTTAAATGCTGGCATAAGCAATATACTTTAAGACGATCCGGTTTTCTTTGAATTTTCCTGCCGTATAAATAAGCTCACCGACGGAAAGTCAGGCAGTCCGTCCTATTAAAAATTACTATACCCTGCCATAAGTCATTATTTTATAGTAGTTATGGCGAAATATAAATTTTTATATTCTGCCACAAGTGGTTATTTTTACCTAGTTGTGGCGAAATATAAATTATATCCAGATGGAACAACTTATAGGAAGAGAAGAAGAAAAAGTAATACTACAGAGGGCCTTGGAATCTAATGAGGCTGAATTAGTGGCCATATATGGTCGTCGAAGAATAGGGAAAACTTTTCTAATCAGGAACTTTTTTGAGACACAGATAATTTTTGAATTTTCGGGCATCCATAATGCGACTCTGAGCGACCAACTGGCTAATTTCGCACAGGCGCTTACACTCTCTATGAAAAGTTTACCTGTAGAGCCCCCAGTTAACTGGAGGCAAGCTTTTAACATGCTGGAAAAGTATATAGGACCTCTTATAAAAAAGCAAAAGCGGGTTTTATTCTTTGATGAATTCCCTTGGATACAAACACCAAGATCAGGGTTTATGCAGGCATTTGAATATTTCTGGAATATGTGGGCCTCCCGACAAAAAAATCTGGTCGTAGTAATCTGCGGATCTGCTGCTTCATGGATGATTCAGAAAGTAATCAACAACCGGGGAGGACTTCATAACAGGGTTACAAAAAGAATCCGCCTGTTACCTTTTAACCTTAGCGAAACAGCGGCCTATCTGAAAAGCAGAAAAATAAAACTGGATCAATATCAATTGCTGCAGCTTTACATGGCAATGGGTGGTATTCCTTTATATCTTAAAGAAGTGAATACGGGAGAAAGCGCAGCACAGGTATTAGATAGAACATGTTTTAAAAAGAGCGGTTTGTTACATAATGAATTCAAAATACTTTTTCATTCATTATTTGAAGCAGCCATATATCATATGGAAGTGATCAGGGCATTGGCAGCTAAATCCGGCGGACTGACAAGGAATGAAATAATTAAAGCCTGCTCGCTCACATCCGGAGGGGGAACTACACAATTGTTAGATGAATTGTCGGAATCAGGATTTATAACACCCTACGTACCTTTTGATAAAACTATCAGAGATAGCATATATAAGCTTACGGATGAATATTCACTTTTTTACATAAAATTCATAGAAAATAGTAAATCGCAAGGAGCAGGTACCTGGCTAAGGCTATCGGAAAGCGCATCATGGAAAAGTTGGAGTGGCCTTGCATTCGAAAGTATATGTCTTAAACACTCCCAGCAGATTAAAAAAGAAATAGGAATAGCTGATGTTTATACAGAAGTATCTCCATGGCGTTATTCGTCCAAAAAGAAGGAGAAAGGCGCACAAATAGATCTTCTCTTTGACAGAAAAGACAATTGTATCAATCTATGTGAGATTAAATTCTCTCTTTCAGAATTTATTATAGACAAAAACTACGCTACAGTATTAAAACAAAAAGAAACTGTTTTCCGTGAGAGAACCAAAACCCGTAAAATGCTTTTTCTTACCCTTATAACCACTTATGGTGCAAAAAAGAACGACAATTACATTAACCTTATACAGAAAGAGGTAACTATGGAGGCTTTATTTAAAGATTCCTGGTAGTATTTAATTCTTAAATACTATCTGATGAAATTGTTAAATAATTTAAGTGTCTAAACAGGTGCAAACCTATTAAATACTTAATTCGAAAAACCGTTGATTATGAATAAGAACTTTGCAGATGAATACAAAAGAGTTATGATCGTTATTGTTTTATGGACGAGAAGAATTTACGTTGTCGCTTTTAATGTTTATGCATGGTATTGGTTGTATAGACAGATATTTATCAGACAGTCTACCGACTTCGAAGAATACTTCCTGTGGGCATTTACAACTTTTGGCATGTATTTTTTTGTATTGGATAGCAAAGGGATATTTTTGGAGAGTAAAAAAAAGTGATGATTATAAAAAATATTGTAAGAGCTTTAGCTATAAAATTTAGAGGGGCCTCGCATATATATTTATTAAACTTTTTCTATACCCACTTAATAAACTTATATAGCTATCAAAATAATCCCCATTATAACAAATAATATTGTGGATCATCTAAATATTTCAAGAACAATTTCCAGTCATTTTGTGAAACAACAAAGTTAACACCACAAGCCACATGCAAAGTATCATTAAAGATGAGATCCTTTAGAATATCCTTATATCTGTCAAGGCTTTTAAAGTCTTTTGATTTAAAATCTTGCCAAGCTCGCATAATAAATCCTGTAATTACATCTGCTATCTGAATAATTGTAGAGCTTTTTGAATTTTCAAAATTAACAATCGATAAATCAGACACTTTAAATATGGCTTTATCTGAAATTAAAGAATCCATAAACATTTTATCTATCTGTGTTTTCTTCATAGTATCCAATGTTATCTTAAGGATTTCATCGAAGTACTTTTGTTCATCATGTACTATTACAAAAGAGGGCAACCCATTGTCAACTCTATATTTCTCACATCTAGCGATAAGATAACTAAAAGCATGAGTATGTGGTAAGATAGATGTAATCCTCCCTTTTTTATCTAGGTCTGGCAAAGGTAAGTAATTAACAAACGAATCAAGTTCAATACTGTCATCATACTCTTTTTTTGTGCCTAACAAATAGTCCAAGCATAATTCCTCTACCTCATTGTCAGGATAATCAAAATATTCGCATAAATCTGTAAATAGCTGTTCAAATCCTTCTTTTGATGGGGTCAAACAAATTCTGCAAAAATCGACATAGTAACTTTCTGGTAGATTTTGATCTACATAATCTGCTATCAAGTTTCTTAATTGATTAAATGCATCATTCGTTAATGAAAAGTAAATTGAGTGTAAGAAAAAGGTATTAACCAATTGTATTGATAAATAATACTGCTTATCCATAATTTCCAGAAAGAATGGGATATCTAGTTTCTTAAATTCTTTAAAAAACTCTTTTATAACACCAGGCTTACTTTCATATATACTTTTTGATTTTAATTCTGGGGCTTGTATTTGGTATTTAGCTTTTATTCTGCCAATAAATTTAATCAATAAATTCTCCTTTTCTTCATTCTCCAACAATAATCCCCCCAATGCAAATACAGGCTGCTCTTTAAATCTTTTAATGTCCTCTTCAATAATAACTTGTCCAGTATTACCACTTTCATCAATATATAATTTCATTTATTCTAGGTTATCTATCAAATTAATAATTTCGAATGTAAGTTCGCTGTTAGTAATTGCGAATGCTTTATATCCACCTTATAGACAAAATAGCAACTTCTAGCTATCCCTATATATAAGTTCCAGAGGTAACCAATTTTTCTCAGGAACTTTTACAATACTAATAGACAATCACTGTGCTATCTCTATTATACATTCCCTAAGATAGCAATATGTCTAATTCTTTTCTTTTACATTCCAGTCAAATAAATCCATAGGAAAGTCTTTACTAATATTTCTATATATCTCCTTATACTCTCTGTTATAAATCATTGTGGCAGAATGCCAATTATTATTTTTCTTAAATAATCTGAGAGCTTGAATAAATAACCCATTTCTAGCACTGTAGAAAATATTAAATGACTTTTTATCAGATGAATAATCTGATAAAAATGTACCAATAGCTAATTGATTAGCAATTTGTAAATTATTAAATTGTAAATCGACAGAAAACAGGGACAATTCATCCATCTTGAATTGGTTACTACCTCTTTGGGTTACTATTTGGTTATGAATGTCAAGGTCAACAGCATGCATCGAAATGTCAAACAATGGAAATCCCCCATGATGAATTAATAGCATTTGCCCTTTTTCATTATCTAAGGGTATAATTTTTAACTCAGGAAAGCTATTTCCTCCACTATATGTTCCTTCTAATTTTGATTGTAGTTTTATAATTTCTTCATTAGCATTAATGAGCTTTTCATTTAATTGTAAAATTTGTTTAGTAGATCCAATTATTTCATCAGACTTGTTTTGCAGTTGTTTATAAACATTATTCAATTCTTCTTCTTTCTTTAGGGATTTTGCTGTGCTGTCAAGTTTATCCTTGTACTGCAAATATCCAGATGCAATAGCCAAAATAGCAGTTGCAATCGAAACTATAAATATCCAAGTCATACGATTAATTGTAAAAGCATTCATATGGCAATGCAATAATATTATAAGTCTGCTAGTTAGAACCTTTGTTATTATAAATTGGTTAATAAAAAGTTAATGAGTAATTTATTTGATATTTTCCAATGCACTTTATTAAGAATATAAAAGTCCTTAAGATTGAATGCCTGTTTTCCCTTTGGACTTTTAGCTCTTTTCAATACCATTTCGCAAATAGTCAGTTCACCCTCATATATTTTCTGCATAACTGTTTTCCCTATGAATCCTGCAAGGCAGAATTTTCCACTTTATTAAATATATCCCATCTGTTCTGGTAGATATTCTTTGCCTTCAATCTTTTATAATCTAAGTAGGTTCTATTTTCACCTTCTTTTGGTGTATTAATAAACTGTTCTAATGCATCTGATTGCCTCAATACAAAAAACTCTGGTTTAGCATTGACATCATCAACATGTAGATTCACCAAAACAAGTATTAAATTCTTACCTCTGAATTTCGTTTTATTCAAATTCCAACAGATAGACTTTGTTTGTTGAATACCTTTTACTTGAACAGCATATACATTGTCATCTTTATGTACAAGCAAGTCAATAGATTTGGTGTTACCAAATGTAACAGTTACATCGTATCCTAATCTGGATAATTCTGCTGCTACATAATATTCACACGCAATACCTGTTTGGTTTTTTTCTAATGCCATCTCGAAATATTTTATTCAAATAATCTGTTTCAAACTTTTATCACTACTAATACAATTATTTCAGGTAAAGGTTGTAAAAATCTTTAAAAACTGATTTATGGTTACCCTCTATGACTTCTAGCACTTTTCTATACAATTCTATGTATTAAAGGTTGTATAAGTCCCTAAGATTTAATGTCCAATTTTTCTTGGGACTTTTACATCCTTTCACTACAACCCTATGTATTAGGATTGTATAAGTCAAAGGCATGCCTACAGGGACTTATAGCATTTTAAATATTAATAGCAATTGGTCAGTCAGTCAATTCCTTATATAATCTCTGACTGACTGTATTATAAATACTAAAAATTAAAAAAAGTCATGAAAACTTATACAAATAGTTATAGAGGTAATATTTTGTATTACCTCATAACTAAGAAATATTCAGTCAGTCAACTATTTACTAGGAGATTGACTGTCTGACTGATCTTTAGTCCAATTTTTCAATGTTGTAAGACCTGGTGCATTTGTCCCATACTTCTCCTGTAAATGTTTATGAACCTTTTCAAATGATAGACCATCACCCCTCAGTTTAGCAGATATTTTTTTCATCTCGTCCTTTTCAGTCTTAACATTTTCAAAGCTCAATATTTCATTAGTTGCAACTTGTACTCGTTGTAATCTCATTGAATTATTCAACTCCAATAGGAAAGATTTCCCCTTAATATCATCTGATGTATAATTACCTTTTACAACAGTTAACAATCGTCTGTTTCCTGCCTCTCTTCTTAATTCTATTAAGGTCCTCATTTTTGCTTCTATGCCCTGTGAACCTAATAAGTTATTTTTTGATGGAGATTTATCCTCTGTTCTCTTACCTTTATGATGAATAAATATGAATGCACATCCATAAATATTCGCCAATTGACTGTATATATCAAAACTAGCCCTTACTTTATTGGACTGATTGAGATCCCCACCATATAAATCAGTCCATGTATCAATAATGACAGCATCTACTCTGTTTTTAGAAAAATATTCTTTCAATTCTTGAATATGTTTTTCTGTATTAAATATGAAATATATTCTATCAAATATTTCATCTGGCATTCCATCAGGATATTGTTTTCTTATAAGTGCTGCAATTGACTTAAAATCATCTTCTGTAGAAATATAAACTACTCGTTTGTATTTGGGATTCATTTTAAATCCCAGAAATGTTTCCAATCCCATCGCAATTTCAAAAGACAACTGCCTCAACAGCGTACTTTTGTTACAATCACTACTTCCTGTCAAACAACATAGCCCAGACTGGGGAATTAAATTTTCTACTAAGAAAGGAACTTCTTGTATGTTCAATTGAAATAATTCTTTAGCAGTATATGCTCCTTTATAATTGTCCACACTATTTGTAGCTGGATCTTTTTGTAACTTTTCTGTATTAGACATTTTTCGATATTTTTAGATTAATGTATTTTAATTGGATAGATATTAGAAGCCTGTTTCCATAGGCTTCTAATGCTTTAATTTTAAGTAGTTCTTCTACTTGTTGATTCTATCCATGGATATATTGGAAACTGTATATTCCTTTCTATTTCTTTCATTTTCACAAGGGTAAAGGAATTACGACTAAGAATTTCCCAATAATAGTAATCAAATACTTCTATCATTAATCTTTTTATTGTTTGATTATCCTTGTTTATGAATGTTGATAAGAAACTTTTATTATATGCAGGTATGTTGCTATAATTATTGTTTAGATTAACTATTATTCTATTCAAAATATCACTAAATGACCTGATATCATTGAAATATTTGTCGTTCCAATAAATTTTATTCAGATATTCATCAAGTATGAAATCTTCTTCCAATAATGATAAAATCTCCTCTTCCCTTTCATCTTTCAATAATTCGATATAATTATCAGCCTCTTCTCCATAAACCTGTTTTTCCTGGGCTTTCGAATTTCCAAGCATAAATTCACCTTTGCTTACATTGATTGAAACAGAAAAATAGGAAGTTGAAATACTATCAAAGATTAAATTCAGTTTGGCTACCATATCAGCTGCTGACTCAACCTTTAGAAACAAGATTCTTTTAGTCAAAATAGTTGTTACACTATTACCCTTGGGGGTATTGTTAAATTTAAAGTTAGCTTCCACCGCATATACACCTGTAAAAGTTTCAGTTATTTTCATTTTGTTTTTTTTGCTGTTATACTCAATTATTTGTTTCCCTTGGTCTAATTCCTTTTTACAGGAGGTGGTCTAATTATCCTTTGCATCATAGTTCGTTGTTTTGTTCGATACAAAGGTGCTAAATAGGCATAAGTCCTTTAGTCCTGAACAGGTACTGTCAGGACTAATTAATTAATGAAACTCAATATAGTAAAGGGTTTTATTTTTTATCTTTCAGTTTAGAAGTGTCTATTCTATCATCTTTCAAGGCTCTTTTATCTTCTTTGCTAGGGGTTAAAATTGTATCTATTGATGATGCACTCAGAGGTTGTCCATCTTTCTCAAGGAAATTATTTAAAAGGAAATTTTTTACCTGTTCTTTGGTAGCTTTTATTAAAGGCTCACCACCATTTTCAACATTGGAATATAGATCATAGAACAGACTGATTAATACTTTGGATTTACCCATCCATTGAAGTTTATGAGAGGATTGAGGGGATGAAGGGAGATTTATATTCTTTTGTGCAATTGTATCATCCTGAACACTGTATTTGTCTGCCAACTCTGCTTTCAAATCTTTTAATGCATTGGCGATGAAAATGTACTTATTGATATGCTCTAGTTTTTCAGCATACAGTATCAGGGAATTGAGGGTTTTAAATAGAGTTTTGAGGTATAATACCTGCTTCTTTTCATCATCAAATAATAATATCACATTATCTATTTGATCAATTACATTAAACATCTCATCATTAATCTTAATTTCTAATTGACCAGCAAAAGTTACTATTTCAACTTTTAAAGCACCATCTTCTTCAAGAGCATTAGTCACTGCATATTCTATAAGATCATTCTGAAAATCCCTTTTTACTACTGGTGAAAAATCAGCAGTCATTAGAAATTTCAGCCTTTCATTTGGAATTCTGTTTCTAAATATTAAATCCTTGAAGTATTGCAAAGGGTGCTGTTCCATAAAATTAGGTGCAGGATTATTATGTACCTGCACCTAAAATACTAAAAGTTTGATTTGCAACTAAATTTTGCAGAATAAACATAACACAGCCAGTACCATAGTACCTATCAGCAATATAACCATTGGATTCTCTTTCAGATCAGGTCTATTGTAAGGAACAACCTTATCAACAGTAACACTACCTAATACCCAACTTATAGCCAATAGTACTATAGCACTGAAAATCAGGCTTATACTATTCATTTCATTGATTAAATAATTGAAAATGAGCAATAAGAATTAATTGCTTTTTTTATTAATTGTAGGCAGGCTAACAGCAGGTTTGGCAGTACTTACATAATTTCTGATGGTAGTTTCCACTGTACTGTGTCCCATAAGATAGGCTACATCAGTAATTGTCATTCCTTGTTGTACTGCACGAGTACCAAAGCTGTGTCTTCCTGCATATAAATCTCTGTTCCCAATACTTAATTTTATCAGTATTGGTTTTAGGATTCTTTTTTGCAGCATCCTATCATCAATGGACATTCCTTTAGGAGAAAGGAAAACAAAGCTATCAGGCTCTCTATTCTGCACAAGTGGTAACAACATAGTAGATAGATCATCTGTCAAAGGCAAATACCTGATATTTCCAATCTTTGTTCCTTTACTTATCCTGGCTGCATGATTAGTACCTTTTGGTGTTCTGGCAAATGCTTCTGAAATTTCAATTTGGCCAAGAGTAAAGTCAATATGTTTGACCTTTAACCCAATGGACTCTGCATTTCTAACTCCTGTATGAAAAATAAATTTGAGGAAAGGATAATAATGAGAATGTTTAAAGGGGGATGACTTATGGCAAAATGTATTCTTTCTTATTGCTTCCAGAAAAATAAATATTTCATCCTCAGTTAGTGGCTTTCTTCTGTCAGACTTCTTTTTTTTACTATGCCTCCTTTTGCTGACATGTAACAGTGGATTTATAGTAATTACTCCTGAACTCAGCAACCATGAAAAAAAGCTACAGAGAAAACTAAGCCTTCTATTATATGTTGTAGCACCCAATTTTTCAGTAGCCATTTTAGCAGCTACATCCTCCAATGGAACATTTACCCATCTTTCCAACATCTTGCGAATACCAAGATAATCTACAGAAAGATCAATGTTCATGTTTCTAATCTGCTTAGTCCAGTCATTAAATTTACTGGTCAAGCTATTAAGGTAGATTACTGTAGGGGGTGATATTTCTTCCTCTAAAGGAAGTAAAATAGCAGGTTTGGGTTTCTCAGGCTTATATTTTTCAAGGGAAGTATCAAAACATCCCTTCATTATGTCCAAATTGATCTCAGCAACCTTTAATGTAGCATGGTGCATATTTTCTGGACAGTAATCATAAGGTAGGCTTAATGGATATCTTTCACCATTATACCTCCATCTCAACATAATCCTCCCTCTATGGTTAGATATGCTAATCTCTCCTTTCTTTCCTTTTTTGGTGTAGCCCATTTTGTAGCCCAAATTGAAGTTATAGGGTCACATTCAGGCTATTTCATAAATTTTAAAGGATTCATTGATAAAAACTAAAAACATAGACCATTCCCCTGAAACCTTCACTAGTAGGCATAAAAAAAGGTAACCTTTTACAGTTACCTTTCTTAAACCAGGGTGATCGAAGGGTTTCGAACCCTCGACCCTCAGAACCACAATCTGATGCTCTAACCAACTGAGCTACGACCACCGTTTGTTTGGGAGTGCAAAGATAAATAAATTCATTTTCAATTTCCAAATTTTTTCACATTTCTTTGCTTAGTTTTTTAACAATGCTATAATGAATCCATATTTAATACCATTTATCGCCGCTTTCATTGGTTGGTTCGCAAACTGGTTAACCATCAAATTCCTGTTTCGTAACAGGAAACAACTGATAAATGAACAGATCCGCAGCAAGCTCACCTCTCCGGAAAATATCCAAAGCATATTACCAGTAGTGGAAACCCATATGGACATCTTCCTCAAAGAAAAGCTCCCGGAAGCTATGCCCGTATTCAAAATGTTCATCGGAGAAAGCACCACCCAACAAGTGAAAAATGTACTGATGAAAGAACTGGATAGCATGTTCCCGGTGATCATTAATCAGTATTTACAGAATATAGACGCAGAAAGCCTGATACCGGTGAAATTGAAAAAACTCTTCCCCATAGCAGGTGCTGCATTAGGTTTTCTGTTAGGACTGCTGTTCATACTCCTGTCACACCATTCATCATGAAATAGCATTTCTTTACAATATGGAGTGATACTTTTATGACAGGTCTCAATAATTAAACCCTTTATGCGGAAATGTCTGTTACTGGTATCAGCACTCCTTAGTCTGTACTATGTCTCTGTGGCTCAAACAGTTAAACTCTCGGGGAAAGCTATGGACGCTACTACCGGCAAACCGGTAGAATACGCTTCCGTGGTATTACTGAAAGAAGACTCCACAGTAGTCACAGGCATGTACACTCAACCAGACGGCAGCTTCTCATTCACCACGAATCAAGGCAAATACATACTCCGCATTACCTACATGGGCTATAATAAACTGGAAAGACCAATTAGTTCCGGTAAACCTTTAATACTGAAATTACAACCGGCCGGCAAAGTCCTCGCCACCGTAGAGGTGAAATCCGAGAAACCAGCCTTTTCCATGCAAATAGACCGGGAAGTATATGATGCCGGCGCCATCCTCACCGCAGACGGTGGTACCGGCACAGACGTGCTTAAAAACATTCCCAGCGTAGACGTAGATATCGACGATAACATCACCCTGCGAGGCAAAAGCGTGACCATCTACGTAGATGGTAAACCCTCCCCTTTCGGAGACGCTAAAACCGCCCTCCAGATGATTCCCGCAGAAACAATAGACCGGGTAGAAGTCATCAACAACCCTTCTGCCAAATATGAAGCACAAGGCGGCGGTGGTATCATCAATATCGTTCTAAAAAAAGATAAAGCAATCGGTTATAATGTAATGTTCAACGCCGGCGTGGCCACCAGAGGGCAATTAAATGGCTCCGCCAATGCCAGCCTGCGTATAAAAAGATTTAATTTCTTCGGGAATTATAATGGCAGGTATGAAAGTCAGGCCGGTAGCGGGTACAGCTATCGCCAAAACCTTATTGCAGATACTTCCAATACTTCTTTCTTTTCCCAGGATAGTCATAATAAAAATAGCAATCATTCCAATGGAGGCCGTTTAGGACTCGATTTTTACCTGGATGATTATAATACCTTCACCCTCACAGAAGGACTCACCAGCAGCCTCGGAAACAGCGCAGATCAGATTTTTCTGGATTACCAGGATCAACAGAAGGTTTCATTAAAATCCGGTCAGCGGAATAATGGAAGTGATTATAATAATCCTAATAATAACACCAGTTTCAACTTCCGCCATACCACTGACAGACCCAATGAAGAATTGACTGCTTACGTGAGTTATAGCGATAACAAAAGCAATAATAACAGCAATTATAATACAAAATACAGCACCGAACCCTTTCCGGAACTACAGGTAAACAAAACCATCTCTCAAAATAAATTCTGGAATATTCAGTCGGATTATACCACACCGGTAGGGAAAAAAGGGAAGTTTGAAGCAGGAGCTAAAGCTACTTTAAGAAATAATAATAACGACTATAACGCACAGGTATTCAACGATACCACACAAACATTTGAAAAGAGTAACGACCTCTCCAATACCTATTACTACAAAGAAGATGTTTATGGAGGATATGCTAACTTTTCCAATGCCATTGGCAATCTGGGATACCAGGTGGGTGTAAGAGCGGAACAGGCTGTACTGAACGGCTTTTCCTACACAAAGAATTCTGCCGTGAAGAATAATTTCTTTAACGTCTTCCCCAGCGTATTCTTTAAATATAACCTTCCCCATAACGAAGATCAAAGCCTGATATTCAACTTCTCTACCCGTGTAGACAGGCCCGGCTTTGACCAGTTACTGCCTTATACCAACAACTCTGATCCACAGAATATCCGCACAGGTAATCCGGACCTGAAGCCATCTCTTACCCAGAAATATGAGATGAACTACTCCCGGTATTTCCCGCGTTCCAAAGATTATCTGAATACCGGTGTTTATTATTCCCAGGCAAACGATGATATATCCCGTATCAGCACACTGGACACTACTACAGGCGTTACTACCACCAAACCTATGAACCTGGCAACAGACAAAGACTGGGGTGCTAATTTCACATACAATCTCCATATTGTGGAAGGCTGGAATGTCTCCACCAACCTCAACCTGGAATACAGCAAACTTACAGGCGGCAATATCAATAATGAGAATTTCTCCTATGGTATCACCATGAACAGCACTGTACGCCTGCCACATAAATTCAATGTGCAGATGAACGGGCATTACCGTGCCCCCAGGGTAACACCCCAGGGAAGTTTCAAAGCCATGAACGGCATAGACCTCGGCTTCCGTAAGGAGTTGCTCAAGAACAATGCCATGGCCATCTCCCTCAATATCTCAGACGTCCTGAACACACAAAAGTTCAGCACCCATTACGAAACAGCGTCTTTTATTCAAGACTACTCCCGTAAAAGGACTACCCGTTTTATCAGGATCAATATCCGTTACCGCTTTGGGAAAATGGACCCTAACTTGTTCAAAAAGAAGAAGAAACCTGAAGAAGTGGAGGAACCAGCCGAAGAAAGAAGGCCGGTTGATAACTCTTTATGAGCTTTTCCCCGCTAACATAGGCACAAAAGAAAAATTGTCGAACATCTCCTGGTCAAACTCCGTATCACTCATTTTAGTGATCCGAAGCATACGCTGTACGTCCTGTCCGCCTACAGGGATCACCATCTTACCACCTACCTTCATCTGCTGAAGGAGCTTTTCAGGGATCTGCGGAGCAGCAGCCGTTACCAGTACTTTGTCGAAGGGCGCATAGGTAGGAAGCCCCTCATAACCATCTCCGTAAAAGAATTTGATGGTAGAATATTTAGCCTTAAATGGAAACTGTTTCACCTTGTCGAACAGCTTTTTCTGCCTTTCAATAGTAAATAAATTGACCTTCAGTTCACCCAATACACATGCCTGGTAAGCACTACCCGTACCTATCTCCAGTACCTTTTCATAAGGTTTAAGTTCAAGCAGTTGTGATTGATAAGCAACAGTATAGGGCTGGGATATCGTCTGCCCTTCTCCTATCGGGAAGGCCCTGTCTTCATAGGCAATGCCTTCAAATGCCGTGTCCAGAAAATAATGCCTGGGAATGTTGCCGATAGCCGTTAATACATTTTCATCAGTAATTCCTTTTTGCCGGATAGTTTCTACTAGTTGTCTGCGCAATCCTTTTTGCTTATAGGAATCTTCGTAAAGCCTCATAAGCACAAAATTAACCATTACACCCCATTTTCAATAATGTGTGGAATACTTCTATTTATCAACATCTTGGTTTAATAATTGCTGGCTTCTCTGCCGGGCTTTTCATTAAATCCATATTTTAGCATATTTTAGACACCTGATTAGAAAATCGTTCTATGGACAAGAATATAGAAAACAAGGTATCACAATGGCTGAACGGCCAGTTTGATACAGATACTAAAGCAGCAATAGAGAAACTGCAAAAGGATAACCCCGATGAACTGGCAGACGCCTTTTACCGTAACCTCGAATTTGGCACCGGTGGCTTAAGAGGCGTAATGGGCGTAGGTACCAACCGTATGAACAAATACACGGTGGGTATGGCTACCCAGGGATTCGCCAACTACCTGAAACAGGCATTTACAGGCCAGGTGAGTATCGCTATCGCACACGACAGCCGTAATAACAGTCGCTTCTTTGCCGAAGTAGCGGCTAATGTAATGGGCGCAAATGGTATCAAAGTATACCTTTTCGAACACCTCCGCCCTACCCCGGAACTGTCTTTCGCCATCCGTCACCTGCACTGCCAGGGCGGTATCGTACTGACAGCCTCCCATAATCCTAAAGAATACAACGGTTATAAAGCCTACTGGAATGATGGCGCTCAGCTCATCCCCCCTCATGATAAGAACGTAATCCTCGAAGTGGAGAAGATTTCCGCAGTGGATGAAGTGAAATGGAGTGGCGGAGAAGCTAATATCATCCCTATCGAAAAAGAAGTGGATGAGGCTTACCTGAAGGTTCTCCAGAACCTGAGCATCCAACCGGATGTGATCAAAGCTCAGCACGATCTTAAAATAGTATACACGCCTATTCATGGTACAGGTATCACCCTGGTACCCGAAATCCTGAAACGCTATGGCTTCACCAACGTACACGTGGTAGAAGAACAGGCTACCCCGGATGGCAATTTCCCCACCGTCGTATATCCTAACCCGGAAGAATCAGAAGCAATGAGCATTGGTCTTAAAAAGGCCAAAGAACTCGATGCTGCTATCTTACTGGGAACCGATCCGGATTCCGACCGTGTAGGCATCGCAGTGAAAGATATTAAAGGTGAATGGACATTACTGAACGGTAACCAGACAGCCGTACTGTTATTCAATTATATTATCGAAGGCCGTCGTAACAAAGGACTGGCAGGAGATACCGACTACGTATGTAAAACCGTCGTTACTTCAGACCTGATCGATGTATTCGCTGCCCGTAATAATGTAAAATGTTATAACGTACTGACCGGCTTTAAATGGATCGCAGACCTGATCCATAAAAAAGAAGGAAAAGAACAGTTTATCTGCGGTGGTGAAGAGTCTTACGGTTATATGATAGGTGATAATGTGCGTGATAAAGATGCGATTGCATCTGTAGCGCTCATTTGCGAGATGGCTGCTTATGCATTGAGCCAGGGAAGATCATTATACGAACAGTTAATTGATATCTACGTAAAATACGGTTACTATAAAGAAAGCCTGATCTCCATTACCAAAAAAGGTATGAAAGGCGCAGACGAGATTGCAGATATGATGCGTGGTTACAGGGAAAATCCCCCTACCACTATCAATGGCTCTCCGGTAGTAACGATTTACGATTATCAGCTGCAAAAGGTGAAATCACTGAAAACAGGTGATGAACAACCTATTGATCTGCCTAAGTCTAACGTATTGCAGTTTATACTGGAAGATGGTACCAAGATCTCTGCCCGTCCTTCCGGTACGGAGCCTAAGATCAAGTTCTATTTCAGTGTAAATCAGCAGTTGGAAAACGCTGCCGGCTTTGATGCAGCTACCCTGGCGCTTGATCAGAAGATCCAGCAGATTATAAAAGATATGAAGTTGAAATAATACATCATCCCGGTACATATAAGTACCGGGATTTTTCTTATCTCCTATGCATCCTTTTTCTTACCTGTGCTTAGTATTTGTTTTACTTGCCTGCAATCCACATCGGCAAACTAAAGATTCTTTTGTATGTAAAGACTCCTCCAGTCATTATTATACGCTCGATACAGTAAAGGGATATAAAATCCGCCAGGAAGTGAGCCTGTCTACCGTCATTGACTTTTATATGTTCAACAATAAAGAGGAATTTGATAAAGTTTTTGAACCCGCGACAGATAGCGCTACCATCAACTTTACGAACTGTGTAATAGGCGCAATATTACTGGATAATAAGGTTGCTATATTGGATCACGGAGGAAACCCTGTATTTCAGGATGTAGCATTATACCTGCAAATGGACAGCTCCAGGATAATAAATTGTGTCCTTGATATCCCCTTTAAAGTAAAAAGAAAGGAAGAACTCGTTTATGCTCCTCCAAGAGTAGCTTTCCTGGTGAGGATACCTAAGAATTCCGGTATTCACAAAGTGAAATTCAATAATACGGATGCTATGGGCATAGGAATGTCGTACACTTTAAAGGATTAAGCTAACTTTATTCCGATACACCCATTACATGAGATACCTGGCCAAAACCTGCTTATTCATATTGTACCTGTTGCCCTGCCAGGCGCAGGATACCCTTATAAAACCCAGAATTCTTCTCATGAGCAGCGTTACTGTTGGCTTATATGGCAGTTCTTTAGCAGCATTGAATGATGCCTGGTACAGGCAATATCCCCGGGCTGGCTTCCATTTCTTCAATGACGACGGGGAATGGCTGCAGATGGATAAAATGGGGCATGTATACAGCGCTTATATGGAAGGGAAATTAAGTCGCGAGTTATGGCGTTATACCGGACTTCCCAGAAAACAACAGATCTGGATAGGGGGATTAAGTGGATTTACTTATCAGTCGGTCATAGAAGTACTGGACGCTTATTCATCTGAATGGGGATTTTCATGGGGAGATATGACGGCTAATGCCTTTGGTGCCGGCCTGATGATCAGCCAGGAACTGGCCTGGGATGAACAACGAATCCAGGTAAAGTTCTCCTCATTTCCTATTCATTACCGGGACCCGGCGGTGAAGGCACGCGCTACCGAATTATTCGGGAAGAGCCTGCCGGAAAGAACTCTGAAAGATTATAATGCGCAAACGTACTGGCTGTCCGTTAACCTGCATTCTTTTGGTGCGGATGTTCCTGCCTGGCTGAATATGGCAGTGGGGTATGGAGCGGAAGGGATGTTAAAGGGAGATAATAATAGCTGGGAAGATGATAATGGCATCCGGCATAATTACAGCTTTATCCAGCGTAACCGCCAGTTTTACTTGTCTCCGGATATAGATTTCACGAAGATACCTACACGTAGAAAAGGGGTGAAAGCGTTGTTCCAGGTACTGAACATGCTTAAATTCCCTGCTCCTGCCCTTGAGTTAACCTCCCAGGGCAGGCTAAAAGGTCATTTTATCTATTTTTAAATCAGGTAAGCTGATTTGATCTCCTCTCCTTCCACATCTACCATTACCATATCCTGTTGCATAGTGGACAGTGAATAACCCACGAAATCAACAGATAAAGGGAAAGATTTATGTTTACGGTCTACCAGTACCGCGCTCTGGATCTTCTTGGGAAGGAATTCCAGTAAAGGTTTGAGTGCATACAGCATAGTACGGCCGGAATGGGCCACATCATCTATTAACACGATCACTTTACCATTGAAATCCAGTTTTTCAGATACTTCCACTGTATCCGGATGTGATTTATCCAGTTTCAGCTCTATCAGTTTGATTTTCAAAGGAGAGATCCGTTGCAGGATACGGGCTATTTTCTGGGCAAGGATAGAGCCTCTGTCCCATATACCGGCCAGGATGATCTCCTGTTCATCGCTGTTGTGTTCATATATTTCGTAAGCAATACGCTCTATCTTCTTCTCTATCACATCCTGCGTGAGGATCACATTCTTTGTTTCCATATTGATTATTTGAAAGGGTAAAAGTATGGAAAATGTTTTTTACTTAGATTGCTGTAAATTACAAAGTCAAATCTGGTGTATGCATATTATTCAGGAGCTTCTGTTTGTAATAGCCTTCGGACTGGCAGTATACCTTTTCTCCCGGAAAGCGGGACAGATCAGGCGGAACATACTGCTGGGGCGTGATGTACAGCTAAATGATGAACCGGCCCTACGCTGGAAGAACGTATTACTGCTGGCTTTCGGGCAGAAAAAGATGTTCCGCAAGCCACTGGTAGCCGTGCTGCACTTCTTCGTATATGCGGGCTTTATCATTATCAACCTCGAAATCCTGGAGATCATCCTGGATGGTATCCTTGGTAAACACCGCCTCTTTGCCCCCATATTAGGAGGCTTATACCCTGTATTAATAGGCTGTTTTGAAATCCTGGCAGTCCTGGTGATTTTAGGCTGTGCGGTATTCCTTATCCGCAGGAATATCATTAAAGTGAAACGTCTGAACCAGCATGAGCTGGACGGATGGCCACGTTCCGATGCCAACTACATCCTCATTACAGAGATAGTGCTGATGCTGCTGTTCCTTACGATGAATACGGCAGATCAGGCGCATAGTCCTTTTTGGATCTCCGGGCAATTCACGGGTATTTTAAGCGGTCTTTCAGATACTACTTTGATAGCTATAGAGCGTAGCTGCTGGTGGCTGCATATCCTGGGTATCCTTGCTTTCCTAAATTATCTGCCTTATTCCAAGCATCTGCATATTATACTGGCATTCCCGAATGCTTATTACAGTGACCTGCTTCCTAAAGGCAAAATGGAGAACATGCCTGCTGTACAAAAAGAAGTACAACTGATGCTGCAGCCGGAACTCGCTGGCAGCGAACCGGCTTCTGATGTAATGCCTAAATTCGGCGCTAAAGACGTGAATGACCTTACCTGGAAGAACTTACTGGACGCGTACAGTTGTACAGAGTGTGGCCGTTGTACGGCTGCCTGTCCGGCTAATATTACCGGTAAGAAACTCTCTCCCCGTAAGATCATGATGGACACCCGTGACCGTGCTGAGGAACTGGGGTTATTAGCTAACAAAGAAGATGGTAAATCATTGCTGCGCGATTATATCAGCGAAGAAGAACTCCGTGCCTGCACGTCCTGTAACGCTTGTGTACAGGAATGTCCGGTGAGCATCAATCCGCTGCATATTATTTTGCAACTGCGTCGTCATCTGGTGATGGAAGAATCGAGTGCTCCGCAGGAGTGGAATATGATGTTCAGCAATATTGAAAATAACATGGCCCCCTGGAAATTCAGTCCGGATGACAGGGATAAATGGGCTATTGAAATGAATTCCTAAACTGATACGAACATGCAAATAAAAACGATGGCCGAATATGCCGCCGGTGGTGAATCTCCTGAAATTCTTTTTTGGGTGGGATGTGCCGGTAGTTTTGATCAACGTGCACAAAAGATCACAAAAGCATTTGTTACAATACTGGATAAGGTAGGTGTACGCTTTGCTATTCTCGGCAAGGAAGAAAGCTGTACCGGCGATCCTGCCCGCAGAGCGGGTAATGAGTTCATCTTTCAGATGATGGCGCAGAACAACATCATGGTGTTGAATAACTACAACGTAAAGAAAATAGTGACCGCCTGCCCTCATTGCTTCAATACACTTCGTAATGAATACCCTGAGTTAGGCGGTAATTATGAAGTGATCCATCATGCTACTTATCTGCAACAACTCATAGATGCAGGTAAAATAAAAATGAAAGAAGAAGGATCTTTTAAAGGTAAGAAGATCACTTATCATGATTCCTGTTACCTGGGCCGTGCTAACAATATTTATGAAGCGCCCCGTAAAGTCCTCGAAGCCCTCGACGCTGAATTAGTAGAGATGAAGCGTTGCAAAAGCAATGGTTTATGCTGTGGTGCAGGTGGTGCGCAAATGTTCAAAGAAGAGGAAAAAGGTAGTACGCGTATTAACTTCGAACGTGGCCGCGAAGCGGTAGAAACAGGTGCTTCCGTAATAGCATCCAACTGCCCTTTCTGCATGACAATGCTTACGGATGGTGTAAAAGAACAAGGCAAAGAAGACAGTGTGAAAGTGCTGGATATCGCAGAGCTGATTGCGCAACAAATCGAATAACTTTCTTACATTTACTGGTATATAAGCGGGAATAGCTCAGTTGGTAGAGCATTAGTTTCCCAAACTAAAGGTCGCGGGTCCGAGTCCCGTTTCCCGCTCAGAAATGAATCCTTTAAAATGTTTATTAGTATACATTTTAAAGGATTTTCCATTTTTGGCCTGTTTTAATAATAATTAAGATACGTCTTCACCCAGGATAAACTATCCGGAAATTCTATATGAAATGCTTTAAAATCGTCAGGAGTTATCAGCATTTCATTATTATCAGTATCGCCAATCTGGTAAACAACCGGGAAATGATGTTCCGTAAGGAAGTAACCCTTATTGCTCTTAACACCATTACATATATCGGTAGCAGTATATGTCTTCCCATTTATCTCAAACGAATAATGAACAAGGCTACCGGACCTACCGCCAGTAGTAAAGTCATTGAAAATACCGTCCGTTATTGAATGGTGTGTCATAAGCCTCACTCGTGCTTTATCACCTCTAACAAATGCTACACCATAAGCGATTATAAGAACAGGCATTATAAATCGCGGCCTGTTCAGGTATTTAAGAACTCTAACTATTTTCCTTCGTAAGCGCTTCACTTATTACTTTACTTAAGATATTGAATAAAAGAATAACTTAAAGTACGTAAAAATCTGTTAAAAAAGCCTTCCCACACTCCTTCCACCCCGAATGCCCCTATCTTCGTTACGCAATCAGTCGTTACCAAAGATGAAACAATTCCTTTATGCGTTCGTAGTTATCTGTCTTTATTCCTGTTCTCCTAAATTACAATCAGGGATTACAACCAACAGGCCGCCACTTGCGGACAGCGCTTTCATATTAGTACTTGATCAGGGAGATCGTTTTCATTTCAGAGATGAGATAGGGACAATAAATTCCTTTGACAACGGAGCCTGCACATACGATGAAGCAATTGACAAACTCAAACAAATAGCAAGATCAAAAGGAGCTAACCTTGTAAAAATAATTGAGTATAAAAAACCGGATTATAAAAATAACTGTGACAGGATTACTGCGAAAATATATAAAGTCGATAATGTAAAATCATACGAAACAAAGTTTGAATGGAGCAGTACCCGTAAACTTACATGGGATGATTTTAAAGGAACACCTAAGCCAAACCGGGATACAAACATAGCAGCTACAACTTCCTGCAGACTTGGTTTACGGGTAGATCCAGGCGCCAATGTAATAGTAACAAATGAATTTATCTGTTATCAAAGCAGTGCCAGACCAACACAAAAAAAACCAGCTCTACTGGTACATGAACAACTGCATTTCGACTTATGTGAAATATACGCCAGGAAATTACGGAAAGAACTGGCGGAAGCTCATCTTAATGCACAAAACACCGAAGCAGCCTTCCTGAAGATGCATACCTTATACAAGGAAAGGCAAGACTTATATGATGAACAAACCAATCATGGGCTGAATCCGGAGCCTCAAGCTCTTTGGGAACATAACGTCGCAGCAGAGTTAACAGCACTTGCTGCATACGCACGTTAAGGTAGTGCCTTAGTTTGATTACATAATCTTCGCGCCAGATGTTGTTGATCGATAAATACACCTTATCTGACGTGAATATTAGGTGAAGTTAAATTCAAAAACAAATCCTGAACCCATATTCCAAAGCTAAATCAGAGAACTAAACAGTCAGATGCAGTGTATTTATCGATCAACAACATCTGCCAATCTACTCTCTCATAATATGAGAACTGAGTCACTACCCACGCTAAATCATGTAGAAAATCTCAAAACATTTTTATACCTTATTGCACACATTTGTCAGTGAACAGCTAAAATTCATACAGTGGACAGAAGAGAACTTATAAAAACGATAGCAGTCATGTCACCGGGACTATTCATAAAATCTCCCCTGTTGGCATTTAACAAAACACAGCAATCCTTCAATGAAAAAATATGGTTTAACTATCCCGGTAAATACTGGAACAGTCAATCTATACATATCGGTAACGGTTTACTGGGCTTATCTTTCCTCGGAGGAGTATCCGAAGAAATATTCAGCATAACAGAGAAAACACTCTGGACAGGCGGACCGGGAGAATACAAGGATTATCACTATGGCATCGTACCCGGAGGTAAAGAACACCTGTCTAAAATAAGGGAACTGACACTCAGCAATAAGATAGAAAACCTGAAAGAAGCAGATAACCTGATAAAAAGCAGCTTCCTGGGAAATGATAAAGGATACGGTCATTTCTCTGCATTCGGCCGCTTATCCATCCTGTTCAACCATACCAATGAACAAAAATATACCCGTAGCCTCGATCTTACATCAGCTATAGCTAATGTACAATATGAAATAGATGGCATAGGTTATAAAAGAGAATATTACTGTTCATACCCCGATAAAGTAGCCGTTTTCAATTTTTCCAGCACTGCGAAAAAGAAGATCTCCTTCACCCTGAAATGGAATGTATTCCAGGAAAATCATCAGATCAGTCTGAAAGATAATATCCTTCAGCTATCAGGAAAAATAAACGGTAATAACAGGAATTTCTGTTTAAAGATGCACCTGGATTGCCCTGGTGGTAAGGTATATTTAAACGGGCAGGATGTAATAGTAGAAGGCGCGGATACCGCAAGTATCATCCTCGCAGCAGCAACAGAATACCTGCCAATAGCACCTTTATATAACGGCGCAGATCCATTTAAGATAACAGAAGAACGGATTATATCAGCCCGCAATAAACCGTTAAAAAACCGGCATATAGAAGATTACCAGCACTTATACAACAGGGTGAAACTAAACGTTAGCGGGCAACCTGCCGCAGAGTCCCTGCCCACCAATGAAAGATGGAAAAACTATGCGGCGAAAAACGCAGACCCGGGATTGAAAGTTCTCTACTTTAATTTAAGCCGTTATCTGCTTATCAGCGGTTCAAGACCAGGCGCTTTACCCGCTAACCTGCAAGGTGGCTGGAACATGTTTGAAGCCGCTCAATGGGCAGGAAACTACCAGTCAAACATTAATGTACAACTGAATTACAGCGGAGCCTCTGCCACTAATTTAGCGGAATGTATGCTGCCATATATCGACTGGATCAACGGACTCGTAAAGCCAGGTACAGAAGTAGCAAAAGAATATTATAACAGTGAAGGATGGGTAAGCCATAGCATCGGCAACATATGGGGATACGCTGCACCGGGCTTTGAAATAGAATGGGGTATGTATCCCGCAGCGGCAGCCTGGCACTGCCATTTCATATGGAAACACTTTGTATACTCCCAGGATAAAAACTACCTGAAAGAATCAGGATATCCTACCATGAAAGGCGCGGCCCTTTTCTGGCTGCAAAACCTGGTAGAATATAAAGGTCATCTTGTAACTGCTCCCAGTGGTTCTGCAGAACATGGTGCTTTTATAGAGAATGGAAAACTCTTTGCTACAGGTAGTTCTTTTGATCAGGATATACTCAATGTGCCCTGCAACTTCCAGGACATTGAAATGGTGCACGAACTGTTTACCAATACCATAAAAGCAGGAGAAATATTAAATACTGATCCTACATTCGCCAATCGTTTAAAAGAAGCCAGAGATAAACTGATGCCTTTAAAGATAGGCCGGTACGGACAGTTACAGGAATGGGAAGAGGATATAGATACACCCGGATGTAATCACCGGCACATCGGTCATCTGTACGGACTCTGGCCTGCTAAACAAATTACCCCCGATACAAAAGAACTGGCCGCAGCAGCAAAACAAACATTGAATATGCGGGGTGAAGAACGAAATTATAAAAACATTCCGCATACAGATATTCATACAGCTGGTAACTGGTCATTAGGACTTCGTTCTCTCTGCTGGCTCAGATTACATGATGCTGAAAGAGCTAATAAAATCTTTACACAGATCATCTCAGATGCAGGGTTTGAGAACCTGTTAACTTTCCAGCAGGTACCGGTAAAAGATACATCTGCAAAAGATCTGGAGTTTATTCAAAGACCGGAAGGAGCATGGATACCTGTGTGGCAGATAGATACATCGATGGCTATATCCGGACTGATAGCAGAAATGTTATTATCCTGTAATGAAGATGGCCTGCTTACACTATTACCTGCATTACCGGATGAATGGCCTTCAGGGAAAATACAGGGATTAAAAGCAGAAGGTGGTTTTACAGTTGATATTGAATGGAAGAATAAAAAAGTAACTAACTATAAAATTTATGCTGATAAACCAAGGCAGGTGAAGGTGCAGATAAATGGAGAGATCAAAAACATCACAACAGCATAATAACATTTAAACGCCCTCTGAAATGATACACATTTCAGAGGGTATTCTCTTTTAAAGAAGATTATAAACTGACATTCAGCTTCGCGAGAGATATAAAAGATGGGCAGATGCCCCCTTCTGGGAAAGAAGATTAGCTTATTCAAAAAACTCCAGCTCTCCTGCCATGTATAAATAAGCTTCCGCTTTTCTTCTTCTCGTCAATCCATCCAGCACTTTACCTCCGGATACATTCCATTTCAGGAACTCGCAAACCACTGTAGGGTCTTTGGGATTCAGCTTCACTACTTTCAGCAGCGTACTATCTCCCAACCCCTCAGCAACACCGTTATTATTCAGGTCACTGCCAACATTATATGCAAATGATACCAGGCTGTCAAACTGCTGCTGTTTAAGGACAACACCTTTCGTCAGTTTGTTTACATCGGCTACAAAGCCTTTTGTAATAGCAGTAAATAATTTATCTGCATTTACCTGCGTGATAGTATCTCCTTTTTTGACAGGTTTATCATCTTCATAGAAAGTATTCCCCCAACCAATTGTCCATACACCCTTACTGTCCTGATATGCCGTTAAATGGCATTTCTCGAAATGCTTAATGAGCTTTACGCCTTTATCTCCTAATTCCATATATGTAAAATTAATGCAATAAAAGCATTAATACTCAATTCTCCTACTCCCTTTTATGCTTTTAAGACTTAACGTTTACCTTTAAAAGAGTTAAAACCCCACATAAACAGTTAAACCCACGTATTATGAGTTTTTATCCCCTCGCCTTGCCTGTAAGCACTACAGGTAGTTTTATTTTCAAAGACATTACCCCGGATTACCCTCTTTCACCCATCGGTTATGGCGCACCTGATGCACCCACAAACGTTACCGCTATTACATCCGTATGGGGAGAAGTACAGGTCTATGGTGGTGATCCTGTTCAAAGCACTACAAGATCCGGCAATCTCACAGATTCCCTGGAACTGGACCTACCCATTTCTCAGCATGAGGCTAACATTATTCAGCTCTATTATGGAGAATTGATTTCGTTGGATTTTAGTGTATCTGAGGATAGATTGACGATTACAACAGAACAGATGAATCTTTTTGATGGTGTAAAAGGGATTTCTCTGGAGGATGCATTCCCTGCAAAGATTGATACTGTTGAAAACGGAGTGATCTCTTTGCTGACGCCATTAAACGGTACAATTGGTACACATCTCTTCAGGTTCTTTAATGTACAGGTAAACGTTACTCCGCCAACACCAACAGCAGCAAAAACGAAAGTAAGCGCAGAAAGAGTACCCCCTGCAGCTTCCAAACTGGCCATGTCTGCATGGATCACCAACAACGGCTTTAAACTGAAATGGGCAAACGTAGCAACAGACCTCAGCACAGCGCCTAAATTCGTTGCCATAGGCTCCTCTACTTTCGCAGGCAGCGGCGCATCTGTTTACGCAAACTCTGTGGCTGGTAAATTATCCACTCAACTCAGCACCGGTGTACTTTGTAACAATGCCCTTTCTCTGCAGGACACCAGGAACGGCCTGCCTAACGGTGCAGATCCCGCCGTCCGCGAAAACAGGAACATTTCCATGGCATTAGCGGCCAATCCTACCGCCATCATTATTGCCTTCCCTACCAACGACATCGGCAACGGCCTCACTCCCGCCCAGTTCAGGGATAACATCCTCACCATGTACACCCTTGCCAGGCAGAGAGGCATCCCTGCTTTTGTGATCTCTCCCCAGCCCCGCACCGGTTATACCGTTGCCCAACAAAATAATCTGTTAGCAGCTGCGGCACTGATCAAAGACATCATCCCGGTTGAATTTTATGTAGATGTAATGGAAGCGCTCAGAGACCCTAACAGCATCAAACCTGCGGATATCAACCCCATTTACAATGCGGATAACATCCATCCCAATGATGCAGGTCATGCTGTGATGTTCAACATCCTCTGGAACCTGATCAGCACTTATTTCATTAATCCCGTTTATACGTCCTATACTATAGAGACAAGCACCGACGGGGTCTACTGGACTATCTTCGATTCCCTTACCGCTGTCACCCAAACCTATCCCCGCATCAATGGCAACCAGAATGCCTACCGCGTCACGGCCACCAATCCTGATACCACTCCCAGCGACCCGGTATGGATCTACCAACCCATTGCCAGCGGTACGGTAGAACAAACCGTGCAGATCGATCCCTCTCTGGACACCGTGATAGCCCCTCCTGTCAGCTGGAACAACTTCTCAGCACCGGCAGCCGGGCCAGCACTTAACCAGTCGATGGTGCTCACAGACAACCTGGGGGCCGCCAGCGGCATCACCGCCACCGTCACCAGGATCTTCACCGGTGCCAGTGCCGGCGGAGCCAACAGCGGCGTATACCCTCAGCGGGTCATGTCCGACAACTGGTACCTGTCCAGTACCTTCCTGAGCCGGGCACAGTTACAACTCAGTGGGCTACTTCCCGGCAATGTATATAATCTGGAATTCACCAGCAGTAAGGATACCACGGTCATAGACAAGATAATTTGCCTGAGTGTCAGCGATGGGACCATGGTAGACAAAAGAGATTCCCTCTCCTGCACTACGGCTCCTAATGTCCCAAATCAGTTTGTCATCCGTACCCTGGAGGGCATCGTACCAACCCCTTCAGGTACAATGCTGATTGATATCTATTGTGCCGGTAGCCTGTCCTACCTCACAGGGATCGTATTAAGAAGAATGAGCAATTAAAGAAAAGCAGGCCGGTGATAAAACACACCGGCTTGCTTTAACACTACTTAACACTAAAATCTTAAAAATTATGTGAAAATACATGCTGATTTTTCTATCATTGTAGCAAAATTGATGTTACAGACCTATGGCGAGCTTATCTATGCGAGAGAATTTTGCAAAAAAACTGTCATTCCCTACACGCTACATTTTCATCTTCTTCGTATTACTGGCAGCAGTAATAGGAGTTGTTTCATGGAGTACTTCACAGGGGTCAGGCCAATACACCCACTACAATAACTATGTCATCTTCAAACATTCTTTTTTCCACCTGATCCATTATCAGGACCTCTACCAGTTATTCCCTGCTGAAAATTACGATCTGTACAAATACAGTCCTTCCTTTGCGCTCTGGATGTCTGCATTTGCCTGGATGCCCGATCTCCCGGGGTTAATCTTCTTCAACCTGTTAAACGTCATCGTATTAATACTGGCAATACGCACCCTGCCTTTAGACAGGAAACGTCTGAATCTGTTGCTGCTGTTTATCGCCATAGAAACCATGATCTCCCTTACCAGTTCTCAAACCAATGTGCTCATCGCCGGTTTGCTGATCCTGGGCTGGCACTTCATGGAAAAAGATAATCCCTGGCTGGCAACATTAATGATAGTGCTTACTTTCTACATCAAGATATTTGGTATCGTAGGACTTTTAATATGCCTGATGTACCCTTCCCGCTGGAAAGCTGCCATAGCCACTATTTTTTGGTTAGTAATATTAGGACTGATGCCATTAATAGTAGTATCACCTACACAGTTATTATTCCTCTATAAAAGCTGGGGAACATTACTGGGCCAGGACCATGGCGTTTCTGTCGGGGTATCTTTATATGGCTGGTGGCATACCTGGTTTGGCTTCGAGATGAATAAACAGATTTTTGTGCTGATAGGCGCCCTGCTGCTCTGTGTACCCTTAGTACGTTACAGTAACTGGGTAAAACCGGCCTTCCGTTTATTTATACTGTCTTCTATCCTGATATGGGTAGTGATCTTTAATCACAAAGGAGAATCCCCTACTTATATCCTCGCAATGGCAGGCATTGCCATCTGGTATTTCAGTCAGGAACAACAAAGCAGGCTAAATACAATACTGGTTTTACTGGCACTGGTATTTACCTCTTTTTCTTCTACAGATATTATCTTCCCTTATAAACTGGCAGTCGCTTATGTAGAGCCTTATTCAGTAAAGGCTATCTTCTGTTCTGTTATCTGGGTAAAAATGATCATCGATCTAACCTTATATAAGATAGCGCCTGCAGAAGGATACCTGGATACAGATAGTCTGAGAGTCGCTAACTAAAAAATTGGTAATTTTGTATCATGACACAGGATTTACATCAATTACTGCCAGCAGACTTTCACCCTGCCTCCAGGGTGTGGATATATCAGAGTAACCGTCCTTTCAATGAACAGGAAGTATTGGAGATTAATGAGCAGCTTCACCAGTTCACGATTCAGTGGCAAGCCCATGGGGCACCGGTAAAGGGTTGGGGACAACTGCTTTTCAACCAGGTAATTGTGTTGATGGCGGATGAATCTGCTACTATGGTAAGTGGTTGCAGCACAGATAGTTCCGTAAGAATTATCAAAAGCATGGAAAACCAGTATAAAGTGAACTTCTTCGATCGTCTGTTACTGGCCTTCCTGGTAAAAGACAAGTTGCAGCTGTTACCAATGGCACAACTGAATTATGCCCTTGAAAAAGGCTTTATAGATGAAAACACTATCTACCTGAATAATACGGTATTAACAAAACAGGATCTGGATCAGAACTGGCTGGTACCCATTAAAAACAGCTGGCTGGCAAAGAAACTCTCACTGGCTTAATAAAAAAGGGAAAGATGAAGCATCTTTCCCTTTTTTATGATAAGTAATCATATCCCATTAGTTTCATCACCGTTATTGCTATTGCAACAATCAGGACGATTACCTGAATAAAGAAACTCCGTTGAGTACTTTTATCCAGACTGTTTCTCAGTTTCCAACGATCAATAAGATTCCATATAAGTATACCAGCGAGTAATGGTCCACTGATTCCTATAATTAGTTTATTAGTCGTAAGATATACACAAAACATCAGCGCGAGAGAAACAATAGAAATTACATTCCGGTACTTATATTTAAAAGACATTTTTGTCGTAACAGGTACTATCTTATTTAATAAAACTTCTACTTCTTCATACCGCTCTATCTGTACCGGCACTATAATGACATCATTTGCTTTGATCCAGAAATGACCGACCTTGTCTTTTATGATCTCTTTGATTTCAAAAGAATGAAGAGATAATACAGGCGTGTTTGCCTGTTCCCTGGTGATCAGATTATCTGAAAATGTAAGTACATAAGTATCGAACAATGCTTTCTGCCTGCTCAGAATTCTGTAAATGCGAAAGCCCATGAGTACGACAAATACAGGAATAAATATTGACAGGAAATCTGTATCTATATCAGCAGCTCCCATATCTTTAAAACCAATCAGGTAGATAGAAGCGCCTATGATCGCAGCAAGCCCCATTGCTATAATGTATCTGAACAGAGTTTTATTCCTGATTTCTTTAAATCCTTCAGGGCGAAGTCTAAATTGTTCCATAGATAGGTATATTGATCTTTGATTAAAGATAATATAAAAGGGGTTATCACTTAGGTAGCGCCTCAGTTTGATTACATAATCTTCGTGCCAGATGGTATTGCTCATAAATACACCTTATCTGACGTGAATATCAGGTGAAGTTAAATGGAAAAACAAATCCTGAACCCATATTCCAAAGCTAAATCAGAGAACTAAACAGTCAGATGCAGTGTATTTATGAGCAATACCATCTGGCAATCTATGTTGTCATAACATTCCAACTGAGGTACTACCTGGTTGCCGCCTCTGTTGCTACAGGTGTTAGTATATGTATATCCATTGTTTCAGAGAGAATTGCGAGTGCATCTGCCAGTGGCATTTCGTTGAAACGGATGGTTACTTTTCTATTGAGTATAGTGGTATCTGCTGTTTTTAACTGTACATGATAATGAGCGGATAATTCGTCCAGCACCAGTTTTAGCGATTGATTGTTAAATGCAAGTTCATTGTTGGCCCATCCGCAGCGATATTCATAATTGCCCTCTTTTTTATATACTTCGCCTGTATATTGATCTACAATGCCCATATTACCCATGGTAAGTATTACCGAAAATCGTTTTCCTTCTACACTTACCTTTCCATCCCATACGGTAACGTCTGCACAGACAGGAGTTCTTCTTACATTAAAAGAAGTACCCAGCACTTTTATGGTAGCATTCCCTGCCCGGACAAGAAAAGTGTGTTTTTCATTTTTAACCACTTTAAAGAAGGCTTCCCCGTTTTGCAGTTTGACTTCCCTCAGATCATTATAATTTAATACTGTTCCCGGTTTCAGGTATACCCGGGACCCATCCGGTAATAATAAGCTGTCTTTCAGTTCCCCGCTGGCGATATAAGTATGCCATTGCGGTACGGTGGAATGGTAAAACCAATAAATCATTAGCAGTGGAATTAATACGGCGGCTACTTTCAGCCACCACCAGCTGCGGGATACAGGCCTAACCTGCTCCATCAATGCGTCCCA
The DNA here is from genome assembly GCF_900110995.1 of Chitinophaga sp. YR573. Lineage (GTDB taxonomy): Bacteria > Bacteroidota > Bacteroidia > Chitinophagales > Chitinophagaceae > Chitinophaga. Next base: position 349,223 of record NZ_FOJF01000002.1, on the reverse strand, counting down.
GCCTTCTTCCTGATTAAATACGGCCACCGGCATCTCCCATATCCGTTTGATATCCTCATAAAGCGAACGGTTATGGGCGGAGGCTGATAACCACTCCTGCAACTGTGCCTGTTGCGTAGCGTTAGCGTCCCCCGAAAGACTGGCGATCACAAAATCCTGAATTGCTGTGTTTTCCATGTGTGTATATAACTATGACAATCCACATGACCCATACATTGATACGATTACTCATTTTTTTTCTGTATTCCTGAAAAAGCCGTTCCCATCGGCTATTACAAGAGTGAGTAAATTCCGTTGCCCCGTCTTGCTTTTTTCTATTTAAATACTTAATCTTGCAGATATTGAAAAATACCATGATCAAATCCTATCCAATCTCATTTTTTACAAGGGACGATTCTAAAGTGATTGTTGACAAATTAAACGAAAATGAATATCTATTTACTATTAAGCGGGAAAACGGGGAAAAGGATACACTGACCTGGCGAACTGTACCGGGAGAAATAAGAAAAAGCACTACTCCTAATGAAAAGATTGCCCCTCATCAGCAGCAGGCACTGAATGCTTTCTGGGAATTGTACGAATTTTAGCACTTATAATACTAATATAATATAAACTGTAATTGATAGTAAATATCAATTTAGCTTATTCATTTACATATAATCTAATGTCTGACAAGACAACTATACATATATTACTCCTACCTAATCTCCTGTAAATAAATCTTTTAAATCTATCCCGGCAAAAGAAGGCCGCAATCCTTTTTTTTAGTAGACTTGCATATAATATTGTCGGGACAACATCTTACTTCTCTCATATTCGGCGTGATTTTACCCCTTCATTCTCTGTACTATGAGCATCTGTCTGTTATCGCACCACATTCCCTCAGCGTATTCGGTAGCTGCCGTAATACCCTTAGTAGCATGGCTTATCGTTTTAATCAATCGCTCTAACTTTTACAAAAAAGCTTACCTGCGGTTGCAAAACCAGGAACTGGATATCCAGGAAGCTGAAAGAAAAAGGATTGCGGATGATATCCATGATGAAATAGGCAGCAGTCTGGCGGCAATCAAGATCAATCTTCAAAGCCTGCACTATACCTCAGACCTGGATAAGCGTAAGGCCCGTCGTCTGTTGCAACTGGTGGATGAAACCAGTAACAATGTCCGCCGCGCCACACACAACCTGATGCCCCCACTGTTCGGCACTACCCCGCTCACCCAAATACTCCAGGAACACTTCGCTAACATCGAAAATGAAAATGGCATCATCTTTCATTGCTGCTGCAATACATACGTTCCCTGCTTTGATCCCCGGCAGGAACTCATCATGTACCGTATTGTCATGGAACTCACCTGTAATATCATCCGGCATTCTTATGCTACCGCCGCTACGGTCCAGCTCTTATATTTCCCCGGCTACCTGGAGATCCTGGTGGAAGACGATGGGATTGGTCTTCCGGAAAACAGCGATCATACCAGAGGTATAGGATTGCAGAGCGTCTATTCCCGGGTAAAGCTGCTGAGCGGAAAGATTACCGTAGATACAGGCCAGTCAGGCACCACATTCATTATAAATATCCCCTCAAATGTCATCCCACGTTAAAATCATTATCGCAGACGATCATACCCTTTTCCTTGATGGTATCTGCTCCCTTCTGCAAGAGGAAGACAACTTGCTCATCACTCATACAGCTGCTAATGGCAAGGAACTCCTGGACCTGCTCTCCGTAGAACAGCCAGACATCGTGTTACTGGACATTAATATGCCTTTCATCAACGGACTGGAAGCCACCAGGCACATCCGGCAGCTCTACCCCTGTACACGTATTATCATCCTTTCCTCTTATAATGAACCACACCTCATTACCCAGGCACGTAATAACGGTGCTAACGGGTACCTGGTTAAAAACTGCAATAAAGAAGAGCTGATCAACACCATCCGTATTGTACATGCAGGCGGAGCCAGTTATCCGGGTAAGGTCATCAATTCTGATACCTCTTTTCTCAAGCCTTTTAACCTAACCAGGCGGGAAATAGAAATCATACAACTGATCAGTAAACAATACACCAATCAGCAGATAGCAGACGAGCTGCATCTGAGTATTTATACCATAGAAACTCACCGTAAAAACATCATGCAAAAGCTGCAACTGAAAACCCCCGCAGCTTTGATCAGGTTTATACTCACTAACCCATGCCATTCTGTCATTTTCGGATTTTATTGCTTAGTTTTGCTTTCCTAAAATTACTTGCAAATAATGCTTGATCAGGTTACAAAAGTGCATGATGAAACCCGTCAGGGGGAAGCTTACGGGCCAGAGGCTACTGAAACACAGACTTATACCAAAAAATTCTATATTGAAAGCTATGGTTGCCAGATGAACTTCAACGATAGCGAGATTGTTGCGTCCATACTTAAAGAGGATGGATTCGGGCCTACCCGCAATGTTGAAGATGCAAGCCTCATCCTGCTTAATACCTGCTCTATCAGGGAAAAAGCAGAAGTAACCGTACGTAAACGCCTTACCGAATTCCGTAAACTAAAACAACGTAACCCGGAATTACTGGTAGGTGTACTGGGATGTATGGCAGAACGCCTGAAATCCAAGCTGATAGAAGAAGAGAAACTGGTAGATATGGTAGTAGGACCGGATGCTTACCGCACCCTGCCTGCCCTTATAGAAGAAGCCGAAACCGGTCAGAAAACCGTAAACGTGTTACTGAGCCGTGAGGAAACATATGGAGATATCAATCCCGTAAGACTGGATACCAACGGCGTAACCGCTTTCGTTTCCATCATGAGGGGTTGTAACAACATGTGTTCTTTCTGCGTAGTTCCTTTTACCCGTGGCCGCGAACGTAGCAGGGATATGGACTCCATTATCAAAGAAGCTACGGATATGTTTAACAGGGGCTATCGTGAAGTAACCCTGCTGGGCCAGAACGTAGACTCTTATTACTGGGTAAGTGAAGATATCACCGTTACCTTCGCCAACCTGCTGGAAAAAGTAGCGCAGATCAGCCCTCTCCTGCGTGTACGGTTCAGCACTTCTCACCCTAAAGATATTACAGACGAAGTATTGTTCGTTATAGCCAAGTACGAGAATATCTGCAATTACATCCACCTGCCGGTGCAAAGCGGAAGTACCCGTATCCTGCAACTCATGAACCGCACCTATACCAGGGAATGGTACATGAAAAAGATTGAGAGGATACGTGAAATACTCCCCGACTGTGCCCTGTCTACCGACGTGATCACCGGTTTCTGTACAGAAACGGAAGAAGATCATCAGGAGACTCTCAGCATGATGGACTATGTCAAATACGACCTCGCCTATATGTTCTTCTACTCAGAACGTCCGGGAACCCTGGCGGCACGCCGTTACCAGGATGATATTCCGGAAGATGTGAAGAGAAGACGACTGGCAGAAGTAGTGGAATTACACCGCGGACATTCCCTGTTAAGCATGCAGAAAGATGTAGGCAAGACATTCAAAGTACTGGTAGAAGGAACGTCAAAAAGATCGGAAGAACATTTGTTTGGAAGAACAGATCAAAATAAGGTGGTGATTTTCCCTAAAGAAGATCATAAAAAAGGCGAATACGTATGGGTGAAGGTAGAGGATTGTACTGCCGGCACCTTATTGGGAATATCGACAGGCAAAGCATAAAGAGATAAATTATTGGATCACTGCTCCTTTTGTTGTTCCTTCGGGCAAGGCAAAAGGATAAACTAAGGATATGGATAACATACAGTCCATTAAAAACAGATTTGGCATTATAGGAAACTCCCCCGCATTGAATTATGCGCTGCAGGTAGCAATACAGGTGGCCAATACGGATCTTACCGTATTGATTGTGGGAGAAAGCGGCGTTGGTAAAGAAGTGTTTTCCAATATTATCCACTCCCTGAGTGCCCGGAAACATAACCCATTTATCGCCGTTAACTGCGGCGCTATTCCGGAAGGCACCATCGACTCTGAATTATTTGGTCACGAAAAAGGCTCCTTTACCGGTGCCGTAGACAGCCGCAAAGGTTACTTTGAAACCGTAAGTGGTGGTACCATTTTCCTGGATGAAATCGGGGAAATGCCCCTCGGTACCCAGGCCCGTTTACTACGCGTACTGGAAACAGGAGAATACATAAGAGTAGGATCTTCCAAAGTACAGAAAACAGATGTAAGGGTGATTACCGCTACTAACCGCGATCTGCTGGACCATACACAGCAGGGTAAGTTCCGGGAAGACCTCTACTACCGTTTAAATACAGTGCCTATCAGGGTCCCTTCCCTGCGCGACAGAAAAGAGGATATTTACCTGCTGTTCCGCAAATTCTGTGTAGACTTCTCCGAACGTTATAAATCACCTTCTATACAGCTGGATGATGAAGCCCGGGATATCCTGGTGAATTACCCCTGGAGAGGTAACGTACGTGAACTGAAGAACATGGCAGAACAGATTTCTGTACTGGCAGTAGATAAACTGGTAAATGCCAAGGAATTAAGACGCTTTTTACCGGAAATACAGGAAACATCCCGCCTGCCTATGCTGGCCGGACCACAATCCAACGGTAACAGCGACTTTGCCAGCGAAAGGGATATTCTTTACAAGCTGTTTTTTGATATGAAAAAGGATGTAACGGAATTGAAGAAGATGTTCTTTGATATCCTGCAGAATCCTAACATCGTACACAATAACAACTTCCAGGATAATCATGTGATGCACAACTTCCACCCGCAACAGGAAGTAGTCACCAGCAACAGTTCTACCGCATTATCTTCCCCTCAGCCTTTTATCTTACAGGATAATAATAAGATAGATCACCACGAAGAAGTGGAAGAAACATTATCTATAGCCGACAAGGAAAAAGAACTCATTGTAAAAGCCCTGAAAAAACATAAGGGAAAAAGGAAAGATGCCGCGTTGGATTTAGGTATTTCTGAAAGAACTTTGTACAGGAAACTGAAAGAATACAACATCAACGAATAATGAAAATGATCAGACTACTTATCGCGATAAATATGCTGCTGGTATTGGGCGGATGCTCCGTAAAATACTCAGCTTCCGGTGCCAGTATAGATCCTGGGGCTAAAACAGTGAATGTGCGGTTTATTGAGAACAGGGCACCTATCAATAACCCGACTTTAAGCCAGAACCTGACTGAAAAGCTGCGTACCAAGATCCAGTCGCAAACCAGGCTTACCCAAACCAATGAGGATAATGCTGATTACGAGTTCAAAGGGTCTATTACAGGTTATTCATTCAGTAACGCCGCTGTTACCAATGTGGATAAAGCCTCCACTTCTCGTCTGAACGTAACCGTAAGCATCACTTTTATTAAAAGAGTAGGTGATAAGAAGGGTTTTACCCAGTCTTTTACCCGTCCGGCGGAATTCCCGGCTACCCAGCTGCCCAGCGCAGTAGAGAATGGATTGCTGGAGAATACGATCATTCCGGGAGTGGTGGATGATATCTTTAATAAAGCTTATGCTAACTGGTAAGTACTTGATACATATTTGATTTTTTTTCATACTTTAGCAGCATATGACCGCGAACAGGATCATTCAGCATATCTTCCAGGAACCTGATATTAAGCAGGTGGATGAGGCAGCTTTAGAGCAGCTGGTAACGTCGTATCCGTACTTTACTACTGCACGCCTGCTTCTTGCCAAAAAACAATATACCGTACAACGCAATCTGCTGGCTCCGGCCGTTAAAACAGCGCAGTTGTACAGTACCAACATGCATTACTTCTACCGGTTCATTACCAGTGATGAAGCAAAGGCTGTTGTAGCTCCTGAAGTACCCGTTGTTCCTGAACCGGTAAAACCTGTTGAACCGGAACAACCTGCTGCATATGTTCCTTTACTGGACGAATCTCTTTTAACACCAGAGAAAGAGGAGTTTATTACTATTTCTGATAAGGAAATAGTGGTAGATGAACCGTCTGAACCCGTTTATGCAGCTCCGGAACCTGCTTACGTAGCACCAGAGCCTGTTTACGTTGCTCCTGAACCTGAAATTTTATACGAAACACCGGAAACGGTTTATAAAGCGCCGGAGGTGGAAGCAGCCCCTTCTCCTATTACAGTAATAAAGCCTATAGCTGATACCACTGTAAACACCGGAATAGAGGATGAGGATATCAAAATCTTCCCGCTGGAAATGGGTCCTGCGGAAAATACCCTTACTTACCAGCCTTTATATACTGATGACTACTTCGCCTATAAACGCCTGAAAGAGCCTGAACAGGCCGAAGTACTCAATGAAAAAGGCGCTTCTGAAATGAAGAGCTTCACTTCCTGGTTGAAAGATATCAAACATACTTTCTCGGAAAAGGCTACTAAAGAGCAATATCACAAGGAGTTAAAGCGTAGTTATGAAGACTTTGATCCTGAAGTTTCCGAGGCGGTAGAAAAGATGGCCATGGAGTCTATCACCCTTACAGACGACGTTGTTTCTGAAACACTGGCGGAAATCTGGGCGAAGCAAAGGCAGTACCAAACGGCCATCCACATATATCAAAAATTAAGTTTGCTTAATCCCAACAAAAGCGCTTATTTTGCGCAAAAGATTAAGGATTTACAGTTACTAACAGACAATAATTAACGCATATATTATGTTATTCATTTTCGGTATATTAATCATCCTGGCCTGCGTGCTGTTAGGCTTTTTCGTACTGGTGCAGAACCCTAAAGGTGGTGGATTATCCGGTTCTTTCGGTGGTTTCGGTAACCAGGTAATGGGTGTTCGTCAGACTACAGATGTACTTGAAAAAGGTACATGGGTACTGGCTGCCCTTATCGCAGTGCTTTGCCTTACTTCTTCCTTCTTCATTACAAAAGGAACAGCGGCAAAACAACCTAAAACCATCATGGAACAAGCTGCTGGTAGCGCTCCCGTACAGCCTTCAGCACCAATGACACCTGCGCCTGCGCCTCAACCGACTAAATAATCGGTTTGATAAAGATAATGTAGAACCTCGCCCTCAAAAAGCGAGGTTTTTTATTGAATACTACCCTACCCTCTATGGCAAAAAAGAGTAAATCAAAACAGAAGAAACAAAAATCCCCCTGGGTAAAACGTTTGCTGGTTGCCTTGTGCTGTCTTGCAGCAGGCGTTTTAGTATATGTTGGCTACCGTACATTTGGTCCTAATACAAAAGCATTCGGAGACAATAAATTCTTTTATGTGCGCACCGGCAGTACCTATTCAGGGGTACTGGACGGACTGGAAGAGCAGGAGATCATCCGCAGCCGCAGCAGCTTCGACTGGGTAGCGCGTGAACTGGGTTATCCTCAGCACGTAAAAGCCGGTAAATACAAAATCAGCCGGGGAATGAGCAATTTTGAGATCGTGAAACTGCTGCGTTCCGGCAAGCAAACACCAGTGACCCTTACCATCACAAAACTGCGTACCAAAAAAGACTTTATCCATAAGATATGCGCCAACCTGGAAGCCGATTCTGCTACCCTGCTGGCCTTAATCAATGATCAGGTATATCTTCGCCAGTTCAATGTGGATACCAACACCGTAATGTGTGCTGTTCTTCCAAACAGCTATGAGTTTTACTGGAATACTTCTGCGGAAAATGCTTTTAAGAAGATAGAAGCAGGCAGACAAGAATTCTGGACACAAGCCCGTAGGGAATCTGCCCAACACCTGGGCCTCACTATGAACCAGGTAACCATCCTGGCCTCTATCGTGGAAGAAGAAAGTAATAAGAATGATGAGAAACCGCTCATCTCCAGTGTATACCTGAACCGCTTCCGTAAAGGAATGCGCCTGCAGGCAGATCCTACCGTGAAATTTGCTTTGCAGGATTTTGGCCTGAGGAGAATCAGGGAAGTTCACCTGCTGTTCGACTCTCCTTACAATACGTACCGTAACGAGGGTTTGCCTCCGGGTCCTATCTGTACTCCTTCCATCAAAACACTGGAAGCCGTGCTGAATACCCCGGAAACAGACTACCTCTATTTCTGCGCCAAATGGGACTTCTCCGGTTATCATGCCTTTGCAGCTAACTATGCAGATCACATGAAGAATGCCAGAGCATACCAGGCGGCGTTAAACGCAAGAGGAATATAAAATTATGTTCAGACCGGAAAGACTTGTACTCAATTCAAAACCAGTCCGCAGTGTGGTTAACAGAAGCAAAACGCTTGTGTTACCCGGCTTTGAAGGACTGCCATTTTACGATGTAGTCAAGTTTTTCCTGAAAGAAACCCGTAATAAAAGCCTGGGGGAAAGGGCAGCAGCTATTTCATTCAACTTCCTGCTGGCCATTCCCCCCTTCTTTATCTTCCTGTTCACACTGGTGCCCTACATTCCCATGAAGAATGTAGAACCTACCCTCTACGAACTGGCAGAAGATGTAACGCCCAACTACAATACCTACATTATTGTACGCGATATGATCCATGACTTCCTGTATACACATCGTAACGGGCTGTTATCCATTGCGTTCGTGATGGGATTCTTTGCCTCTTCCAATGCTGTAATGGGTCTGATGCGCGCCTTTAATAAAAAATCTCCCGGTTTCAGGAGAAGGAAATGGTGGCAGAAACGTTTAACGGCCCTGAGAATCACCGTTATTCTCGTGTTCCTGCTACTGCTGACGGTCATCCTTATCATTGCCCAGGGAACCGTATTAAGGTTCATCTTTGATGCCTTAGGTATCACTAACAAAAAGATTCTCTCCCTGGCAGATGTTACCCGCTGGATCTTGATAGGATTGCTCTTTTTTTCTACCCTGTCTGTGATCTACCGCTTTGTACCCGCCACTACCAAAAAGTGGAAATTCATTACCGCAGGGTCTACTTTTGCAACCATGCTGATGATCCTCGTCACCATCCTATTCTCCTATTTCGTTAATAACTTCAGTAACTATAACAAGATCTACGGCTCTATCGGCACTATCATCATCCTGATGTTATCCGTTTATTTCTACTCTTTCATCTTACTCGTTGGTTTTGAGCTGAATGCGAGTATCAGGATCCTCAGGGAGACCCCAGCCCACGATAAATTATAAAAAATCCGTATCTTTAGATTGTATTTAATGTAGTGTTGTGGCCCTTTAGTACGTACCTATATCTTGAGTTTATGTTAAAAATTTGCTCTCAACTGTTCATTTGTTCGTGGCTCACCTACGCCAGTGTGCCTGATTTGCCACTTGAAATAGGCGCCCCCCTTCCTAAAGCAGACCTGCTTCTTCATGATGTTTCAGGTAAGGATATTACATTTAATCAGGCTAAAAAAAGCAATGGAATACTGGTAATGTTTTCCGGTAATGCCTGTCCTTATATAGAAAGGAATAAGGCAAGAACACAGGAGATCTGCCGTTATGCGCTGAGTAATAATATAGGCGTGGTACTGGTGAATGCCAACAGCAGCAGGGAGCAGTTTGACGCTATGAAAACATATGCTGCAGAGCAACAATACACCTGGTATTATGTAGCTGATAATAAGGGAGAACTGGCGGATGCTTTCGAAGCTACGCATACGCCTGAATGTTATCTTTTTAACCAGAATGCTAAACTGGTATATAAAGGTGCAATAGACGATAATCCAGGCAATGCAGACGCGGTAAAAAGCCGTCACCTGAATAACGCGATTAACGATATGCTGGCCAATAAGCCGCTGAAAGTGAATACTACAGCGACTATCGGATGTAATATCAAAAGATTTTAATACACCATAAAAACAGCATTACCGAACAGCAGCTTACCGTTTTCCCAGAAACTGCGGAATAATACGTCATCTGCTATCATCACAATTTTACCTTCACCGATTTCTTTTACACCGAAGAGTAATCCATCTTTCAGCCTCTTACGTGTTTCTGTGCCTACAAATCCGCTGAGGTAATTATCCTTTTTCAGTACGCCCACATTCCAGCCACCATCTTCCAGGAATTCATATATTTTGCTATCCTGTTTAAGGGTGTAATATGTATCCGGGAAACCAAAAGCTAAAGGGTGAGTATTATCCAGTTGTACTTTATAGATTGCGCCGGGAATCATCTGTTTTACGCTTTCCCTTTCTCTGTTGGCATAAGGTTTCACCAAGCCATATTCATCTTTCTTCTCCAGGATATCTTCATCACGTTTTTTCATTTTAATGCCCCAGTCTAAAGTAGCGATCTGGCTGAGTGCATCCTGCATAGCAATTAACTTTCCACCAGCGGAAATCCAGTCTTTCAACCGGCCCGTTGCTTCTTTTTCACCCAGATATTTATAGGTACCATCCGGTAAAATCAGTACATCAATGTTTTTCCAGTTTACTGCGTCCAGGTTTTGTTCATCAATCACAGTGATCGGATAACCGATCTGTTGTTCAAAGAAATGCCATACTTCACCGGCAGCGAGGGAAGAAATACCATCTCCCATTACAACGGCTACACGTACCGGTTTAATATAATGTACTTTATCAGAGCCAAAGTCCATTCCTTTTTCTACAAATCCGGTACCTACTATATCCAGTCCTGTTTTAAACTTGTTCGCCAGTGCGGTTACATCTTCATCAAAATGAGCCCCGTTACCGGATCTTGTAATGATGAGTGTTCCTGCGGGGAAGGCCTTGCCTCCTGCTGTGAAAGGCTCTTCGGCATAACGTACCATGATCTTCTTTTGCAGCAGTGCTGCCAGGAATTTCACATCTTTAATACTGTTCCAGCGGGCCAGGTAAGCGTATGGTTTAGCAGCTGCCAGGTAAGTATTATTAGCAGCAGGGAAGCTGTCTGTTGCAGGTTCTAATGATTGCTTTAATGCATAACTGGGCAAGCCGTAAGCATATGGTAAAGCCCAGGCAGTGATATCGTATGTAATGGAATCATTGAGATGGGAATCCGGCTCAAATAATACACGTAGTAAATTAGAGCGGGGTTGTGCTGCGTTGATCACCAGGTCTTCCTTTTCTATCGTAAACCCTTCTGTTTTACCATTAAAATAATTGAAGCCGGTAGCTTTATTTACAGCGGCGCCGTATCCGAAACGGATATTGTTATTGTTTAACAATGTGGCCAAACTGGCCAGTTTTTCGGTATTCCCTGCGGCCTTTATTACATAAGCATTGAAAGGTCCTTCGGGAGTATGTACGGCTTCGTAAAAGTAGTGTGTGAAATCAGACAGTAATTCATTCGCCTGTTGAGAGGATATTTCTACAGTAGATAAGCCGGTTGTGAGATGATGAGCAATGCGCTGGGATAACGTTAATGTATCTCCGTCTTCTTTCAGCGCAGCGATACCGGCGTGGCCACCACCACCCTGTTCGTAAGTCATACCGATAGCCCCGTTGTAGGTGGGATAGGTATCTCCGTAGCTGGGATAGAACATATCGAATACTTCTTTTGTGAAGTATAACCAGCCTTCGTTATCGAAGTATTTAGCGTTGTTTTTACCGATAAGGATCTGCATATCCCTTTGCCATGGCTTGATCACCTCATGTAAAGGTTCTGCTGCCGGGGCAAAGTAATAGGGAGCGTTAATGGATTGTTCATGAAAATCCACATGTACCTGTGGCATCCAGCGGTTGTATTGTAATATCCTTTGACGGGATTCTGTTTGTGTTTGCCAGGCCCAGTCGCGGTTAAGGTCAAAGTAATAGTGATTGGCACGTCCACCCGGCCATGGTTCATGATGTTCTCTTCCGAATAACTCCGGATCAATCATCTTCGTATGTACCTGGTTGTAGAAGTTCACGTAACGTTCTCTGCCATCCGGATTGAGGCAGGGATCTATGATGACCACCGTATTTTTCAGCCATTGCTGATCCTTCTGCGCCAGTTTATACAGGGTAAGCATAGCCGCTTCTGAGGATACGGCTTCATTCCCGTGTACGTTGTAGCTAAGCCATACGATGACAGGGTCTCCGTTGGCCGTCTTCCCGTTTCCTCCAGCCAGTTCCAGGTTATGTTGTCTGATCTGTTCCAGTTTACCGAAGTTCTCCGGAGAGGTTATGGTAGCCAGCATCAGCGGACGGCCTTCGTAGGTAGTACCATATTGTACCAGCTGCATGTTAGGCGTAACGGCGGCTACAGCCTTGAAATATTCAAGTACTTTGTAATGAGGGGTGAACTGGCTGCCTAAAGGGTAACCGAGGAATTGTTCAGGTGTTTGCAACGATTGGGCGAAACCTGATAACATGAAGATCATCCATACAGCAGACAACAATACTTTGCGCATATACATCCAGCAATTTATGCTACTAAGATAGATATTTTAACCATCTATGCTACTTATTATGCGGTTGAGTATTTTTATCTGGGATGGGCTAAGTGTTAATGTACTTTTACCGGTAGCAGCTTCTTTATTAATCCGCTCTTTTGCCTTCTCTTTATCAACATATACCTCTATGCTAAGACCGAGGATGACTGTCCTTTCAATAGAACTGTTTTTATTGGCATCACAGAACCACAGGAGGAAAGGCAGATTCTGATGAAAGATTGCAGCGGCAATATTATCCAGGGCTTCTGCTGCTGTACCTACAAATTTAGCTGCCATCTTATTCAGGATCACTAATGCAGTGGTATCATTATCTCTGATAACATAGTCTCTTAATGAGTCCAATACTTTAAAACTGCAATTATCATCTGAGATTAGGCTGGTAGATTTCAGGGCTGTGTAATAGGTTTTAGGTTCTTTTGCTATTGCGCATATAGTTTGTCCATTAAGGGCTGACAAATTAAGCAGCAACATGAAAAATAAAATCGTGGTCTTCATGGTAAGGGTTATGGGTAAATAAATATTATTCCTTCATACTATCCCCCAACAAACTAAAATTCTGCATACAATCCAGTACGCCATCAATACGGTAATACATAAATACGCCAATCCGCTGGTCATCGCGCCAGTTACCCGTTTCAGATAACTGACCATTCGCATAATAAATCGTCCGGCAGCCATTCAGCTTACCATTTTTACGATAATACTGTTCTTTTAATCTCCCGTCTCTGAAATAAACTTCTACGAGTTCTTGTCCTGGTACATCGGGAATGGTATATACCCGTTTGCATACGGTTCCATCTTCTTCCCGCATAATCTGCCGCAGGGTAAATTCGTTAATATTCTGGTTGTTACAGCTGGTTGTTACAACAAACAGCATTAAACTGCACATGCATTTTATTGCTGTATTCATAGGTTATGTTAAGGTAAAACGCCTCCCGACTGCGTAAAAAATTGCCCCCTCCTACAAACATATATAAAATATCGTTAACACAAATAACACGTTTGTTGGTTTTAGTAATTCTAATTCCCTCGAATTCGAGGGAATTAGAATTTATGGCTAACTATTTTCAGATAAGGAGCCAACTATTCCTTTCTAAACAGTCTCTGAATAGACTCTGAACAGGTTCTGAATAGGTTCAAAACAGGTATTGATAAGGATCATCCTACGTTTATCCTACGTTAAAGACGTAGGATAAACGTAGGATGATCCTTATCAATACCTTATCAGAAGCCTATCAATATTTCTTTATAGAGAGAACAAAGTATCTTTTAACTCCGTCGAATTCGAGGGAATTAAAAAAGCCGCACAGGTTAAAAACCCATGCGGCTCAAATAAAAGAATGCTTTACAAACTTAACTCCAACCTTGCAAACAAAAACCGGCCGTTATAGCCAAACTGCGTAGCTCTCCTGCTATACCGGAACTGGTTGTTAGTAGTATTATTAGGATTAGCCACCAGATCGGGATACACGTCAAAGACATTATTAGCCCCTACACTCACTTTAAATGCCTTGGTGAGCTTGTACCCTACCGCGGCATCCGTTACCACCTTAGCGGAGTACGTCTGATAGAAATTCGGATCGTTGGTCGCTTCTTCTACACTTCCAAAATGTACACTACGCAAAAACACATTAAAACGACGGATAGTATAAGAAAGGGTTACATTGATCTTCTCACGGGGAACAGTTCTCTCCAGATAAATCCTGCTGGCCCGGCTAAAATAAATATTCTCCTTACCCTTCAGTTTCTCAGACGCCATTACCGCCCCTACCCGCTGCGTATACCCATAAGTACCGGAAAGGTCTGCCCGGAAAGAACCCGCGCCTAAACGTGTGCCATATGTAAACACAACGTCTATACCTTTGGTCTCAGAATTGATAGCATTGGCAAAAAAAGCAGCCCTGTTGGCATTGGCTAAAGATAACAGCTGATAAATCTCTTTATCCACCGCAGAAGCAGTATCCGCATTACTACCGGAGAACTGATCAGTGTAAACTATACGGTCATTAATACGCGTAAAATAACCATCTACCGTAAGACTGAATTTGCCAAAAGTACTGGTAAAACCAGCACTCACGCTTTTAGATTTCTCCGGTTTCAAAGTAGGAATACCTAACAATTGCGCAGGCCGACTGTCATTCGTAAAAGTACCTACTTCATAAGGTACACCGTCTACAAACAAAGTAGAAGTAGAAGAATAAAAACGCTGATGCAAAGAAGGCGCTCTGAAACCAGTACTTGCAGAGGCACGCAAAGCTGTCTTCTCACTCAGTTTATAACGACTGGTGATTTTACCATTTAAAGTACTGCCAAAGTCATTATAGTTCTCGAAACGCAACGCAGCTCCCAACAAAAACTCCTTTGTAAAATTAGCCTCTACGTCCACATAGCCGGCAATAGCACTACGCGTAGCCGTAATCGCATTCTCCGGACGGAAACCAGGGAACACCTGGGCACCACCTGCCCGTGCAGTTCCGTCTGGCCCAAATACGGTGTTAACAGAACCTTTAGGGTCCGGTATCAGGATAGGATTGCCATTGGCATCCGTACCGATTTTAGTCGCCCGGCCATAATCCGTATAAGAGTTCGCCGCACCAGCCACGATCTGATATTGCTCGAAACGATGCTCCGCGCCAAATGCCACATCAAACACTCCCAGGCGACGGGAGAAATCCAGGTTAGTCGTGTTCTGCATGAATATCAAACCACCACAGGTGAAACTGGTAGGCGATGCTTTCCCCATAGACGCATTCAGTGAATTCGCTACGCTGAAATCAAACTCATTACGGCCATAGGTATTACTGAAATCTACTTTCCATTCACCCACATTACCACGGATACCGGCAGCTAAAGAACGGTCGTAAATATCGCTATGGATTTCAGGTAAGAACCCTATGGGATAAATGTCCAGGATATTCCGGCTATCACTCGGTAAACGGTACACCCCTCCGGCTTCTCCATTCCGGTAACCAATACCCCCAAACAGATACACCTCTGCATTATTCTCTAATGGAAAACTGGCGTTCACAAATAACTGCGAGCTGCGTATTTTCGATTGCCCCGCTCTCATGCGGATATCATTACGGGTGATTTTATTCGCCACTAAAAAAGAATCCGTTTTATCCACTGCACCGGGATAAGTTCTGTAAATGGCACCTACCCATGGCCCTGAACGGTTCGTATAATTACGGAAATCATAGGAACCGCCGAAATTGATATACCCTCCATGGGAGCCTACAGGTATCCCATAGTTAACACCCGTCTGCACCGTCTGACCATCCATGTTATTATCCGCCTGCGAAGTTACATTCGCTCCCGTGGTAACGTTTACGTTTAAACGGTTCACACTGCTTTTAAGGATAATGTTGATCACACCCGCAATGGCATCCGAACCATATTGTGCAGCAGCACCATCACGCAGTATTTCAATGCGGTCGATAGCAGCAGTAGGAATGGCATTCATGTCGGTACCTACGGCACCACGGCCAAAACTTCCGTTTACATTTACCAGTGCCGTGTTGTAACGGCGTTTCCCATTTACGAGTACCAGCACCTGGTCGGGCCCTAATCCGCGTAAAGAGGCAGGGTCTACGTGGTCTGTACCATCGGCAACAGTCTGGGTACCCGAACTAAAAGAAGGGGCCACATAATTTAAGATCTGGTTGATAGATACCTGCGGCGCATCAGAAGTAATGCGTTTGATATCAATGACATCTACGGGTACAGGCGTTTCCGTTTGTGTCCGTGGCAGGTTACGGGAACCCAGTACCACCAGTTCATTCATGGTAATACTGGCCACCAGGGCTACGTCTATGGTGGCTGTTTGTCCGGCGGTGACTGTCACCGGTTTCCGTTGTGCCACAAAACCTACATAACTGATAAGCACCGTATAAGTTCCGGGTATTACATCCAGGCTGAACTTACCCTGGGCATTGGTATAACCGCCTTTGTTGGTATGCTCTATCTGTACGGTAGCACCGGCCAGTGCAGACTTGCCATCAGTGACAGTACCGGTAATGGTCTGGCCATACCCCTGCACGACGACAATAAATAATAAAACAAAAAATAGCAAATGGTTAAATGGGCGTAACATAAAGTGTTAGATTTGGGTTATATAATTGATTTAGATGTGGTGACGGGTTTTTCTATGGGTTACTTACTAAATTACTGATTTTACAATAATATACTATGCGTATAATAATTTTGCTTTTACTGACGACGACAGGATATGCTCAACAAAACGCGTATCACTATACGGTTCAAAAGAATGTCACTGTAACACATGGCGCAGTCGTATCGGCCCATCCATTAGCCAGTGAGGCAGGTTTGCAAATGTTACAACA
Organism: Chitinophaga sp. YR573; assembly: GCF_900110995.1. Taxonomy (GTDB): domain Bacteria; phylum Bacteroidota; class Bacteroidia; order Chitinophagales; family Chitinophagaceae; genus Chitinophaga. Next base: position 332,660 of record NZ_FOJF01000002.1, on the reverse strand, counting down.
GCATGGTAATGCAGTAGATGCTGCCATTGCTACCCAGTTAGCGCTTGCTGTTGTATACCCTGCTGCAGGTAACCTCGGTGGTGGTGGTTTCCTGGTAGGCCATCTTAAGAACGGGAAAAACATTGCGATAGACTACCGTGAAGCAGCTCCGGCAAAGGCTTCCCGGGATATGTACCTCGACAAGAGCGGCAACGCTGACACAAAACTGAGTCAGGACGGACACCTGGCCCCCGGTGTACCAGGTACTATTGCAGGCATTTACGCATCATTGCCATATGCCCGCTTACCTATCGCTACACTGATAGCTCCCGCTATCACACTGGCTGAAAAAGGTTTTGTGATTACAGCAGCAGAAGCAAAAGGTCTGAATGCACATCAGGAGCAATTTAAACAGTTAAATACAAAATCCTGTGTTTTTATAAGAACATGGAAAGAAGGAGATACACTCATTCAGAAAGACCTGGCCAATACCTTAAAAAGAATACGCGATAAAGGACGTGCAGGATTCTATGAAGGAGAAACGGCTAAACTGATAGTGGCAGAAATGCAACGTGGTCATGGCCTTATCACTACAGCTGATTTAAAGGCATATAAAGCAAAGGAAAGAACAGCTGAAGTATTTAATTACAAAGGATATGAGGTAGTAACCATGCCCCTGCCTTCCAGTGGTGGCGTAGCTTTACAACAGTTGATGGGTATGGTGGAGAAATATCCCCTGGCAACCTGGGGCTTTCATTCATTACAATCCGTACAGTTAATGGTTGAAGCAGAACGCCGCGCTTATGCAGACAGGGCAGAATTTCTCGGAGACCCCGACTTTGTGAAAGTACCAGTGAAACAACTCACTTCAACAGCTTACCTCGCAGAACGTATGAAGGATTACGATCCAACAAAAGCAGGTTCCAGTAAACTAACCAAAGCAGGTGTTGTTACTGAAAGTATGGAGACCACCCATCTTTCTGTAATGGATGCCGACGGCAACGCAGTATCCGTTACCACTACTTTAAACGGTGGTTACGGTAGCAAAGTGGTAGTAGGTGGTGCAGGCTTTTTCCTCAATAATGAAATGGATGACTTCAGCGTTAAACCCGGCACACCTAATATGTACGGACTGGTAGGCGCAGAAGCAAATGCTATCGCTCCGGGTAAACGAATGCTGAGTTCCATGACTCCCTCCATTGTATTAAAAAACAGTCAGCCTTACCTGGTAGCAGGTACTCCAGGCGGTTCTACCATCATCACCTCTGTTTTCCAGACGCTGATGAACGTACTGGAATTTAATCTGCCTACAGAACAGGTAGTGAATGCACCTAAATTCCATCACCAGTGGTTACCAGATGAAGTAGCAGTAGAACCGGATTTCCCGGATACACTCACACAGCAACTGAAAAATATGGGGTATAAAATAAGGACCCTGGGATATATTGGCCGTACAGAAGTGATCAAAATAAATGAGAAAGGACAACTGGAAGCCGTAGGTGATAAAAGAGGTGATGACAGCGCCGCAGGATATTAAAATGATTGAACCATGATAGAACAACTCTATTTGGATAGCGCCATCAAAAGACTCAGCTATTATAAAATGCTGGGAGATAAAACGATGGAACAGTTAACAGGAGAAGAACTGCACTGGCAACCTGATGGTGAACCTAACAGTATTTATCTCATCGTTAAACACCTGAGTGGTAACATGCTCTCCCGCTGGACAGACTTCCTGACTTCCGACGGGGAAAAGTCCTGGCGCGACAGAGACACTGAGTTTGAAGAGAATGAAGCCACTAAAGAAAACATATCAGAGATCTGGGAAAAAGGATGGACCTGTATGATGAATGCACTTGCTGCATTACAACCCGCTGATCTGGAAAAAACCATCTACATACGTAATGAACCACATTTCGTGATTGATGCCATCAACAGGCAATTAAGTCATGTGCCTCATCACGTTGGTCAAATTGTGTACATTGGTAAAATGATTAAGAAAGATAACTGGCAAAGCCTGTCTATTCCCAAAGGACATTCACAGGATTTTAACAGAGAAAAGTTTGGTAAATAAATGAGATACTTACTACTGGCTTTATTCCTCACAGCCTGCAATAGCAGTCATACCAACAGTTTACTGATCCATAAGAAATGGCGCGTATACGATTTTGTAGTGCCGCCGGGATCTCCCTACGATAACACGCAGATCACCCAGGCCATAGACCTGAAGCGTGGCTACTACAGTAACGTATATTATCAGTTCCTGGATAATGATGTGTTCATCGCTACCATTGATAACAAACCAGATACCGGAAAATATCAGTTGTTAAGCAATGGCGCTGTCATCTCCATCACCGCTCCCAATGGGTTACGCGATGCTGAAAACCTGGTGACCGTTACCAACCTGGATGAAACACACTTTGATATGAAAGTAAAATCCGGCGAATATTACTTCATCATCAAAACAAAAGCGGAATAGTGCAGACCTTACGTACTGATATCACTCCTGGTAATACCGCTGATATCAACGGGAAAGAACACCTGTTCTTTTCAGGCTTCTCTTATCTTGGGCTGCACACACATCCCCTGTTCAAAGAAGCACTGAAAGCCGGTATTGATCGGTATGGTACAATATTCATCTCCTCCCGCATAGCCAATGTGCAGCTCTCCCTGTATGACGAGCTGGAACATGCATTGGCTACCGCCCTGCACCAGCAGGCAGCAGCAACCTTCTCTTCCGGTTATATGGCATCCCAGGCAGCAGTACAATATGCCGCTACACAGGGAACATTATTGTATGCACCGTCTGCACATCCGGCCCTATGGGTGGGTAAACCTGTAATACCGGATACTACCTGGCACGATTGGGCCGCACAGACGATAACATTGATAAACAGCCATCCGGATGATACATTTGTAATAGTCGCAGATGGGGTGAATCCGCTCACCAGTACCATCAATGATTTCAGCTGGTTAACACAGCTGAAAAGAAAGGCGTTGGTATTGATTGATGATTCGCACGGTATAGGTATTCTGGGGCCTACCGGCAATGGTATCACGCATACACTACCTCCACATCAGGATTACCTGCTGGCAGCGTCCCTGGCAAAAGCCTATAGCGTTCAGGGTAGTGTAGTAGCCGGCAGAGGCGCCCATATTGCCGCCATCAAAAAGCTCCCCCTGTTCACCGCAGGTACACCGCTAATGCCAGCCAACGCATATGCCTTCCTGCAAAGCCTTTCTCTGCACGATACACAAAGAGCGCTGCTACACAAGCAAATTGCTTATTTTAAGATCATTACAGGAGATCTCCTTAATATCCATAATCCTTTCCTGCTACCCATGTTCATATTACAGCAGTCAGCAGGTATAGAAACGCAGCTGCTGGAACATGATATTATTATTTCTTCATTCAGATACCCATCCCCGGATAGTCCACCTATCAACAGGATAGTTGTTTCCGCCCATCATACCTCACATCAGCTGGACATACTACATAAATTGTTAAAAAATATTATCATAGATAGCCGGCTAGGGACTATGGACTAATTCAACTATTTTTGCCCGGATTAAACATTTGCTGCGCTGAAAAAGGTACGTAAAATAACATCTATTGTCCTGTTGTCTATATTGGGGATCGCTATTTTACTGGGTATCCTGGTGAATATACCGGCTGTCCAGAACTACCTGGTGCAACAGGTTACTTCCCGCTTATCTGCCCAACTGAAGACAAGGGTACAGATCGATCATGTTAACATACGACTTTTTAACAGCCTGCGACTGGAAGGCACTCTTATAGAAGATCAGCATAAAGATACACTCCTGTATGCGGGTGTATTGCAAGTCCGTATCACCGACTGGTTCTTCTTCCAGGAGAAACCGGTCATCAAATTCGTAGGACTGGAAGATGCTCAGATCAACCTCTTACGCCACAGGAACGACTCTGTCTGGAATTATGCATTTATTGAGGATGCCTTTAGCAGTGCACCAGACACCAGCAAAACACCTAAAACAGAAAGCGGCATTTCCATAGACCTCCGACAGGCCGACCTGCGGAATATCCATATCAACCAGACAGATGCCTGGGTAGGAGAAGATATGCGTGTTGATGCCAAACGTATTTACCTGGATGCCAAGAACCTGGACCTGAAACAACATAACATTGATATCCAGGAAATGTCCCTGGAGAAACCAACGTTTATCATTTCCAGGTATGCCTCCTCTCCCCTGCGTCACCGCCTGCCTAAAACGGCTTCCGCGCCACTCACAGATACTGCTGCTATTCCCGCCCTGCGCTGGAACAGCAACAACTGGAAACTGATAGTAAAAGACCTGTCCATAAAAGACGGGATCTTTGGCCTGGATGATTTACAGGATACTACCGCCATCGAAGCCGGCTATTTTGCACCACATCATATCCGCTTCAATGAAATCAACCTGCAACTGGCCAATACCAGCCTCATAAAAGACAGTATCATCGGCGATCTTACCTTAAAAACAAAAGAACGCTGCGGCTTTGAGCTGAAAAAACTCACTGCCAGGTTTAAAATGTCGCCGGTAGAAATGGAGTTCTCTGATATGGACCTGGTAACTGCCCGCAGTCATCTCCGTAACTACTATACCATGCAGTACGCTGATATCAGTGATATGAGCGACTATATAGACCTGGTATACATGCGGGCCCACTTTGTAAACAGTAAACTTTCCTCAGACGATATCGCTTATTTCGCACCGCCGCTTGCTTCCTGGAAAAAGGAAATCTCTTTAAACGGAGATGCCAGAGGCCCTGTCAGCAACCTCAAAGCCAGTAATATTGAGATGCAGGCTGGTCCGAATACCCGCCTGAAAGGTAGCCTGGAAATGCGTGGCCTGCCGGAAATCAATGAAACCTTCATTGATTTCCACACAGACGAGCTGGTTACCACCGGTGCCGACGTACAGAGCTTCATTCCCGCTTTACGAAATGTAGACCCGGTGCGTATAGATCGTCTCACCAACATTGCCTTTGCGGGTAGCTTCACCGGATTCGTGAATGACTTTGTGGCTTATGGTAAGTTCCAGACCAATATGGGTAATGTTAGCTCGGATCTGAACTTTAAAACCAGCGGTGATGTACCGGTATACTCCGGTAGTCTCACTACCACCAACTTTAACCTGGGCGACCTGCTGGACGTTCCTCAGTTAAGCACGGTTTCCCTCAGTGCTAAAGTAAACGGGGCCGGCTTCAACTTCAAAACATTGAATGCATCTGTAGATGCAGATGTACAACAGATAGCCCTCTACGGGTACTCTTACAGTAATATCAAAACCAAAGGTGAACTCAACCGTAAATTCTTTAATGGTTCTCTCACCGCCAATGATCCTAACCTGGACATGGATTTTGCAGGTACCATCGACTTTAACGAACCGGTACCCGTATTTAAATTCAACTCGGATATCCGTCGCAGTGACCTCAAAGCCCTGCATATCGTCAATGATTCTCTCAATTTACAGGCTAAACTGGACCTGAACTTTGCCGGTAGTAACATTGATAACTTCAACGGTTCTGCCAGGGTATACGATGTGTCTCTTCACAGGAATAATCACCGCCTGGAATTCGACTCCCTGAGTTTGGCTACTCATCTGGATAACGGGGTAAAAGTACTGTCTATTCAGGGTAGTGAAATTGGCGGATACGTAAAAGGGAATTACAGCTTTATGCAGCTGCCGGATGCTTTCCGCCTGTTGCTGAATAAATACTACCCCAGCTATTTTACTACTGCTCCTGTTGGGGATATCAAGCAGGACTTCTCCTTTGCATTCCAGTTAGGACAGGTAGATAAACTGATCCGTGGATTTACGGATAAGGTTTCCGGGTTTGATCAGTCTAAAATTGATGGATCACTAAATACGATTAAAGGTAATCTCGCCCTGAATATTTCTGTTCCCGAAGCTGCTTATGATAAATATAAGTTTGAAGATCTGCAACTGAAAAGTACAGGGGATTTTAATAAGATAGATATCAGTACCAGCATAGGCAAAGTGTCTTCGGGTACACAGCAATGGTTCCAGAACCCATTGATACTGGCCAGTTCCAGCAGGGATACTTCTTATATTAAGGTAGATTTACAGGCAGAAGATACCTCTTCCCTCGATGGCTTTTACGCCCGCGTAGTAACCGTACAGGATGGGGTGAAAGTGAATTTCCTGAACAGCGCTTTCACCGTCAATGAAAGACAATGGAATGTAACGCCGGGCAATGAGATCTACTGGAGTAAACACTTCCTCACCGTTCATAATCTGCGTGTTACCCGTAACGAGCAGAGTGTGACGGTAGAAACCAATGAATACAATCCTGATGAATCCCGGTTCAATATCTCTCTGAAGAATCTGAACCTGGCAGATGTGATCCCTGCCCAGCTGACCACCATGCGTATAGAAGGATTAGCAGATGGTTCCATCAGCGTATCCGACCCTATGCGGAACCTGGACATTGAGGCAGATATTACCACCAGTGAACTACGCCTGGATAACGATTCTCTTGGTCTTGTTACATTCAAAGGCGGCTACCGCCAGGAAACCGAAGAAGCTACCTTCTCCGTAGCATCTGAAAATACCGGTAAGAGCTTCGTAGCCAGCGGAAAAGTAGGTGTTTCCAGTACTAATAATAACCTCATGGCTACTGTAGACCTGAACGGGGCTTCCGTAGCATTGCTGGATCGTTTCGTAAACGTATATGTGACAGACTTAAAAGGATTGGCTACCGGTAAACTGGATATCAGCGGAACTACCACCCGGCCTTCCGTCAAAGGCAGTCTGAAAATAGATAGTGTGGGTGTAAAAGTGTTGTATCTCGGTACTCATTATACCATTCCTAAACTAAATATAAACATAGATGATAACCTGATCGAGTTCGGGAACTTCACTATTGTAGATAAAAATAACACCCGGGCAAGCGCCAGCGGATATATCTCTCATGATCATTTTGATAACCTCAACTTCGACTTCGAAGTAACGGCCCGTAACTTTGTATTCCTGAATACAGAAGCTGCAGACAGTGATTTATTTTATGGAGATGTAATTGCAGATGGTAAGGTATACTTTACCGGACCACTGAATGATTTACAGCTGAAGATCACCGCCAGACCAATCCGGGGAACACATTTTTACTTACCGCTTTCTGATAGTAAAGACATAGGAAGATCAGAATATATCACGTTCAAGTCTTACGGTACAGAGATGAAGGAAGAGAAGAAAAAGCGTAAGGACAACGTAAAACTGAATGTAAAACTGGATATCTCGGCTACGCCGGATGCACAGATAGATGTGATTATGGATGCTGCTTCCGGGGATATGATCTCGGCTAATGGTACCGGTAATCTGCAGATACAGGTAAATACTGAAGGTGATTTCAGCATGTTTGGTAACTATGAGATCAGTAACGGGTCTTATAACTTTACTTTACAACGTCTTACCAGCTGGAAGTTTGATATAGACAAGAACAGCTCCATCACCTGGAATGGTAACCCCAGCGAAGCCAAAGTAGATATCCATGCCAAATACTCTTTACCTAAAGTAAGTTTATATAACCTGGTAGGAACAGCCTCCACTTCCAGCGATAAACTGGCTACCCGTACTGAAAGAGTAGACATTCTCATTAACCTGCGGGGAGAGCTGATGAAACCTGATATCACTTATGAGATTAACCTTCCTGAAGTAGGTTCTCTCGCATATGAAAGTGGTGTGGCAGCTAAATTACATGAGGTAAATCTTGATCAGAATAAAGCATTACAACAGATGGCCGGTCTGCTGCTGTTCAATCAGTTCCTGCCGGATGACCCTAACTCTGCTGGTGCTGCCAACGTGGCCATTACCGGTAAGAACAGTGTGGGACAGGCGTTGAGTGCGCAGGCACAGGCTATCCTGAATAATATCACCGGTGCCTTGTTGAAGAACAGCGGCATTGGTATCAACGTTAACTACCGCGCTTACAACGTGAGCAACCAGGATAACTCCTCTATGGACCGTAACCAGGTAAGCGCCGGCGTAACCAGTAACCTCTATAATAACAGGATACGCCTGTATGTAGGCGGTGATTACGACTGGGGTAAGGCTGCCACTTCTACCAGTGCCAACCGCTTTGCCGGTGACTTCCGGGCGGAGTATCTGTTAACACCTGAAGGGCGTGTGCGTGTCAATGCATTCAGTAAAACGGACTACGACGTGTATAACCTGGTGAACCGTAACAAGGCAGGTATTGGTATCTCCTATGTACGTGAGTACAACCGTTTCTCAGAGTTATTTAATGAAAGAGAGCGTAAGCGGAGAATAGATTCCTTCCGCAGGGCGGATGCTATTAAACAGGAAGAGCTGGATAAGCAGGAGTTACAGCAGAGAAAAGATACTTTACAAAAGAAACCAACTCCTAAGTAATAAACAGGGGACTCCTAACGGAGTCAAATTTGTTGTTTTATCTTTTTCTACAAACACGGGGCTCCTAACGGAGCCTTGCGTTTGTAGAAAATGTTTTACAAAACATAATAGGCTCCGTTAGCCCCGTGTTTGTAGAAAATGTTTTACAAAACATAATAGGCTCCGTTAGCCCCGTGTTTGTAGAAAATGTTTTACAAAACATAATAGGCTCCGTTAGGAGCCCCGTGTTTGTAGAAACAATCTATATTCTCCATAATTGACTCCGTTAGGAGTCCCCTGATCATATTTAAACTAAGAAGGCCGGTCCTGTAAACAGGGCCGGCCTTCTTAGTTTAAAAAACATCTTATCCTTTCAGGATCTCATGACCCAGTTTATCTCTTTTTGTTTTCAGATAGAACTCGTTATGAGGATTAGGTACCACTTCAATAGGTACATTCTCCACCACTTCCAGTCCATATCCTTTTAATCCCGCACGCTTGCGTGGATTATTGGAAATCAATCTCATTTTGGTAATATTCAGATGACGGAGGATCTGTGCTCCCACGCCATAATCCCGCTCATCCATCTGGAAGCCCAGTTCCAGGTTAGCCTGAACAGTATCCCGTCCTTCTTCCTGTAATTTATATGCTTTCAGTTTATTAAGCAGACCAATACCGCGGCCTTCCTGGTTCATGTAAAGGATCAATCCTTTGCCTTCCTGCTCTACCATTTCCATGGCTTTGTGTAACTGCTCACCGCAATCACAGCGTAAGGAATGAAGGATATCCCCTGTTATACAGGAAGAGTGGATACGCACAAGGACAGGTTCACCCTTTTCCCAGTCGCCTTTCTTCAGCGCCATATGTGTTTCTCCTGAATTCAGCTGTTTAAACGCAATCAGTTTAAAATCACCATATTCTGTAGGCATGTGAACGCTTACCTGTTCTTCTATGAGTGTTTCGTTCTCTAAGCGGTATTCTATCAGGTCTTTAATAGAAATGAGTTTCAGATCAAACTGAGTGGCTATTTCACGTAACTGAGGTAAACGTGCCATGGAGCCATCTTCATTCATGATCTCTACCAGTACGCCTGCCGGCTCAAATCCTGCCAGTCTGGCCAGGTCTATGGTAGCTTCTGTATGGCCTGCGCGACGGATAACACCACCACGTTTGGCTTTAAGGGGGAAGATATGTCCGGGTTTGCCCAGTTCTTCGGGGCGGGTATTCGGATCGATTAACGCCTGTACTGTTTTGGCACGGTCGGAAGCAGAAATACCGGTGGTACAACCATGTCCCAGCAAATCTACAGATACCGTAAACGGTGTCTGGTGCAGGGCGGTATTATCACGTACCATCATTTCCAGCTTCAGTTCATCACAGCGCTCCTCTACCAGGGGCGCACATATCAGTCCACGACCGTAACGGCTCATAAAATTGATGATTTCCGGCGTCACATTCCTGGCTGCCGTTACAAAATCACCTTCATTCTCACGGTCCTCATCATCCACCACTATTACCAGCTTTCCCTTCCTGATGTCTTCTATGGCTGATTCTATTGTATCTAACATAAAGATCTCCTGTTAAGTTAATACGCAAAGTTATGCTAAAAACAGGTTCAACAGGCACCTATATCAAAGCACTCATACATGTTAATTTTTAAATATTTGAATAATTAATACAAAAAGTCCTAAAAATCGATAGCTACAGCAGCAAAGAGATAAGTATTACAAAGAATTCTATTCGAATTTTTAGAATTTCTTCCAGTGTTTCTTAAACAAACTCCATTAAATCGCTGTTAAATTGTATTCGTATCCAATAGAAGAACCATAATACGGAAGATGAACAAGGGCTTAACAATTTGTTAATTTATAGTTAAAATCTGTTAAAGATTATTTACCAACTTTGCGACATAAAATCAAACTGCAAATATGGGCTTTAAAAAATTGTTACTCACATTCATTGTACTGTTGAGCGTGTGCTACTCTTTTGCACAGGTAACCACCAGTGGAGTTACAGGGGTGATTAAAGACGATAAGGGGCAAGGACTAATAGGCGCTACCGTTAAAGCGGTACACGTACCTACCGGAACCGTTTACGGGACCACAACTCAGGAAAGCGGACGTTATACTATCCCAAACATGCGTGTCGGCGGACCTTATACCATTACTGTTACCTATGTAGGCTATGAAACCTCTACCTACAAAGATCTTTATCTCAGCCTGGGTAGCCCTCTTACCCAGAACGGTAAGCTGAGCGATCAAAGCAAATCATTATCTGAAGTAACTATTACCGGTACCCGCAATGGTGTCATCAGTTCCCAGAGAAATGGTACTGCTACCAACATATCTCAACGTCAACTGGTTGAATTACCAAGCGTTACGAGAAGCATTCAGGATTTTGCCCGTTTAACACCACAGGCAGTTCCTACTTACAGCAACACAGATGGTAGCCCGTTGGGTATCTCCTTTGCTGGTCAGAGTAATAAATTCAACCAGTTTACCGTGGATGGTGCCAATGCAAATGACGTATTTGGTTTATCAGCTACAGGTACAAATGGTGGTCAGACAGGTGCAAACGCTGTTCCCCTGGAATCTATCCAGGAAGTACAGATCGTATTGTCTCCATACGACGTTACCCAGAGTGGTTTCACCGGTGGCGGTATCAATGCCGTTACTAAAAGTGGTACCAACGATTTCCATGGTTCCGGTTATTTCATTAACCAGAATGAAGGTATCATCGGTAAAAACGTACAAAGCCAGGTTAAGTACAACGATTATAAAAATACTACCTGGGGTGCCAGCTTAGGCGGCGCCATTGTTAAAAATAAACTGTTCTTCTTTGTAAATGCTGAAAGGAACGACGTATCAACTCCGCTGGCATTTAACCCGGCAGAAGCTGGTTCAGGTTCTAAATTCAACCTGGCAAGATTAGACAGTATCCGTACCTACGTAAAGAGCCTTGGATACGATCCGGGTAGCTATACAGATATCACCAAGAAACAATTCGCGACTTCTGTATTTGCCCGTTTAGACTGGAACATCAGCGATAAACATAAATTAACTATCCGTCACAGTTATGTGGATGGTAGTAACTATGTGATCTCCCGTTCTGCTACTTCCATGACCTTCGGTAACGATGGTTATTATATCCTGAACAAGACTAACTCTTCAGTTATTGAACTGAACAGTAACTTCTCTAACACTACTTCAAACGTACTGCGCGTTACTTATAACCGTATCCGCGACAAAAGAGAAGCTTCTTTGTTCCCTTCAGTAAACATGACAGAAAACTCACTGACTTACAACCTCGGTGCTGAACCGTCTTCTGCAAGAAACTCACTGGGACAGGATAACTTTACACTGGTTGATAACTACACTATTATCAAGAGCAAACATACCATCACTGTTGGTACTGATAACCAGTTCTTTAATACTAACAACGTATTCCTTCAGTATTACTACGGTAACTATAGCTACAGAAGCGTGCCGGCATTCCTGCTGAATAATGCACCTCCTACTACTTATGGTATCAGCTATTCTACCAAAGGTGGTGATGATAACGCTCCTGGTAAAATCCATGCTGCCCAGTTCAGCGTATACGGACAGGATGTATGGGATCTGAAAGAAAACTTCAGGTTGACTTACGGTCTGCGTATCGACTTACCTGTATTCTTCAACAAACCTGATGCGAATGCAGCATTCAACGCATCTACTATCGCTACTACCAATAATGTTAATAACACCAACATTCCTAAAACAAGGTTATTATTTGCTCCAAGAGTAGGTTTTAACTGGGATGTAAAAGGTGATGGTACTACACAGCTGAGAGGTGGTGTTGGTCTGTTCACCGGTCGTGTTCCTCTGGTATGGATCTCTAACTCTTACTCCAACACCGGCGTAGCATTTATCAAATACAGCGGTAACCCGTTACCTGCTAATCCAAACTTCAATTACAATAAGAACGACGTTCACTTAGGTGCTTACATTCCACCAACCGGCGCTCCTACTGAAATCGACGTTACTTCTAAGAACTTCAAATACCCACAGGTATTCCGTACGAACCTGGCCATCGACCAGAAATTACCATGGTGGGGTTTAATTGGTAGCTTCGAAGCATTATTTACCAAAACTATCAATAACATCAACTACAGAGACCTCAACGTAGGCCCCCAGGTTGGTACAACAAAGATTGGTACTGAAACACGCCCATGGTACAACTTCCAGCGTGCAGATGCTACCTATACCAACGTTATCTACATGGATAACACCAGCAAAGGTTATGCATACAACCTGACCTTCCAGATTCAGAAACCACTGTATAAAGGATGGACAGGTAGCCTGGCCTACACTTACGGAGAATCTTATGCTGTAAATGATGGTACCAGCTCTACTGCTTATTCTAACTGGCGTTTTGTATATAACACCAATGGCCTGAACAGCGTAAATGATGCTACACATGCTAACTTCGATCCGGGACACCGCATCGTGGGTTTTGCTTCCAAAACTTTCAGATACGCACATAACCACCTGGCAACTACTATTGGTGTAGTTTACTCAGGCTTCACCGGTCAGCGTTATTCTTTTGTATATAACAATAACGTTAATGGTGATGACGTTTCCGGTAAAACAGGTGCTGCAGGTTTACTGTACGCTCCTACCGATGCAAGTCAGTTCTCTACACTTACTTACAAAGACGGAACCGGTGCTACTGTAACAGTAACTCCTGATCAGCAGTTAGCAGACTTCAAAGCATTCAGCGCAGACAACAAATACCTGGCTAACCAGGCTGGTAAAAACACTGAACGTAATGGTGCAAGAATGCCATGGGAAAGTCACTTCGACGTGAAAATCGCACAGGACTTCTACATGTACAAAACACACAAACTGACAGTTAGCTTTGATATCCTCAACGCTGCCAACCTGCTGAATCATAACTGGGGTTGGTCTTACTACCTGCCAAACCAGTCAATATCTCTGTTCTCTGTGACTTCACAGACAGCTACACCAACATTCACCTTTGATAAAACAAAGATGAATAACATCAACGGTATCCTCAGACCTTACACCGTGAATGATTACTTATCACGTTGGAGAGGCCAGTTAAGCATCCGTTATAGCTTCTAATACATTCAATCTATATCTGGCGGGCTGGACTTCTTTTAGTTCCAGCCCGTTTTTTTTGTCTTGGCGTGAATATTGAGCCTCCATCACTTGCAAAACAACCTTAGGATGAAAAAAATAGGACTTCTTTCCGGTCAGGAAAACAGCTTCCCACAAGCGCTCATAGACCGTATCAACGAAAAAGAGGTAGACGGAGTAACAGCAGAATTTGTGTCGATAGATAAAGTGATTCAGGGTATACCCGCTGATTATGCCGTAATACTGGACCGCATTTCCCAGCACGTACCCTTTTACCGTACCTGGCTGAAACAAGCCTCCCTGGATGGTACAGCAGTCATCAACAACCCTTTCTGGTGGAGTGCCGATGATAAATTCGTGAATAATGAACTGGCACACAGGACTGGTGTGAAAGTACCTAAAACGGCTTTACTGCCCAGCCGTAGCTTACCGGAGAATACTTCTGATAAATCCTTCCATAACCTGGTATATCCCTTCGATTGGGATGCCATCTTTACACATATCGGATTCCCGGCTTACCTCAAACCTTACAATGGTGGTGGCTGGAAAAATGTGTATAAAGTACATAACCGTGAGGAGTTCTTTGCACAACATGCCCGCACCGGACAACTGGTGATGATGCTGCAGGAAGAAATTGCCTACGAATCCTATTACCGTTGTTATTGCATCGGTGGTAAATATGTAAGGGTCATCCCTTACGATCCTTATCAACCTGAAAATCAAAGGTATTTACAGGAAGATAATGGCGATAAAGCCATACATAGCGCTATCTCCCACCAGGTAGCCATGCTGAATCAATACCTGGGCTATGATTTCAATGCAGTGGAAATTGCGGTGAAAGGCGGCGTGCCCTATGTCATCGACTTCTGGAACCCTTCCCCCGAAGCAGATGCCCATACCATTGGTACTAACAACTTTGAATGGGTGATAGAAACCATGGCCACCTACCTCATTGAACGAGCCGGCAAACAGGTTCCCGGAACAGATAACCTCACCTGGGGTACTTTCCTGCAACAGGCTATTCATGGCAAACAAACAGCTATTGTTCCCGGTGCTACGCCGGTTTCAGCGAAGAAACCTGATGTACCGGCGAAGAAACCTGCTGCGGCAGTGAAACCTAAAGCGGAGAAAGCAGCTAAAGCAGTAAAAACCGCCAAAGAGGAAGCACCTAAAAAAGCTCCCGCCAAAAAGACCAAAAAGAAAGAGTAAAGAATGAGGTAGTTGTACCCTACCTTTGGACATAATTCCGAGGCTGACTAATTAACCTGGTCAGCCTCGTTATCGTTTTACCAATAGCGCCACATGTCCAAAAATTTCACCCTCGGCATAGAAGAGGAATATATGGTTATGGACCCCACCAGCCGCGAGCTGAGGTCTCATGAACAAAAGATTGTTGAACAGGCCCACAAAGTGCTTCCAGACAAAGTAAAAGCCGAATTTCATCAGGCTGTAGTAGAAGTAGGTACCCAGGTTTGCAACAACATAGACGAAGCCTTTGCTGATGTATCGCTCCTGCGTAAAAGCATTGCACAGATAGCAGGAGACCTTGGTTTCAGCGTGGGTGCCTCCGGCACACACCCATTCTCCAAATGGGCCATGCAGCTGATCACAGATCATCCCCGCTATTCAGATATCGTCAATGAAATGCAGGACGCCGCACGTTCCAACCTTATTTTTGGGTTGCATGTACACGTAGGCATGGAAAACAGGGAACTGGCCCTGCATATCGCCAATTCCGTGCGTTATTTCCTGCCCCATGTATTTGCGCTCAGCACCAACTCTCCTTTCTGGGAAGGCAGGAATACCGGCTTTAAATCATTCCGTACCAAGGTATTCGATAAATTCCCCCGTACCGGTATCCCGGACTATTTCAGCAGTATTGAGGAATACGACCGCTACATACAACTGCTGGTGAAAACCAACTGCATAGACAACGCTAAAAAAGTATGGTGGGACCTTCGGGTACACCCCTTCTTCAATACCGTGGAATTCCGGATCTGCGATGTTCCGCTCACCGTCAGGGAAACCTGTACAATAGCCGCCCTGTTCCAGGCGCTCTGTGCAAAGATCTACAAGCTGCGTATGCAGAATCTCAACTTTATCATTTACAACCGCGCCCTGGTAAACGAAAATAAATGGCGGGCTTCCCGCTATGGTATTGACGGGAACCTGGTTGACTTCGGTAAGGAAATGGAAGTAAACGCCCGCTCTCTCATTTATGAGTTGCTGGACTTTGTAGATGACGTAGTGGATGAACTGGGCAGTCGTGATTATATCGACTACACCCGCTACATGCTGGACCATGGGACCGGTGCAGATCAGCAGCTGACAGTATTTGGCCAGACGCAGGACCTCGTATCCGTAACAGATTTTATCACTTCGGTTTTCCTGAAAGATTGCTGATCATTAACTTTGCAGCATGACACCTACCAAGCAGCACTGGAAAGTGGCAGTATTAGATATGTATGAAGAAGTGCCGAATGAAGGCATGCGTTGCATCAGGGAAGTCCTGACGCAATACGCTAAAACACATAACCTGCAACTTGCATTTGACGAATTCGAAGTACGGGTAAAAGAGCAGATCCCCGACCTCTCCTACGATATCTACATCTCTACCGGCGGCCCCGGCAGTCCTTTAGACAGCGAAGGTTGCGGCTGGGAACAGCGCTACTTCTCCCTGATGAATGATATCATGCAGTGGAATGAGCAGTCGTCATCCAAAAAACAAGTCTTGCTTATCTGCCATTCCTTCCAGCTGATGTGCCGTCACCTGGAACTGGGAAATGTATGCCGGCGCAGGTCTCCTGCCTTTGGCGTATTCCCTGTTCACAAAACTACCGCAGGTGAAGAAGAAACCGTATTCAGCGAACTACCGGAGCCGTATTATATTGTAGACAGCCGCAACTGGCAGGTGATAGAACTGGACCAGCAAAAGCTGGAAGATATCGGTGCCAGGGTACTGGCCATTGAAAAAGAAAGACCACATGTACCGCTGGAACGGGCTACCATGGCCATCCGTTTCAACGACTACTTCATTGGTACACAATTCCATCCGGAAGCGGATGCTGCCGGTATGCGGATGTATCTCCTGCAACAGGAAAAGAAAAACCAGGTGATCACTAATTACGGGGCAGAGAAATATAACAGCATGCTGGAACAATTATCTGATCCTGATAAGATCATGCTTACACGTGCCTCTTTTATTCCATCCTTTCTGGACAAAGCAATCTTTAATCAATGATCCCTTCTCTGCGAGCATCTTACAATCAACATTTTACTGCCCGGTTATACCAGGATTTCCTGAATGGAATGGCAGCGGAAGCTGGTGAAGCGCCTGCTTTTAAAGTAGCAGAAACACCTGTTTTCATACCTGCTCAGTTAACAGCTAAACTGATGCAGGCCTGCGAAGCGATTATAGATGTTATCGTACGCCCGGATTTTAAAACATTGACTAAAGATGCGATTCCTGCCGGTATGGATGTACCCAATGAAACAGCACATCCTCATTTTATAGTTATCGATTTTGCTGTATGTAAAGACAAAGTGGATGTAAAAGAACAAGATGCAGACGAATCAGACCTACTGAATCCACAACTGATAGAGCTACAGGGATTCCCTTCTTTATATACTTTCCAGGAACTCATGACGCGGCAGTTCCGGGAACATTTTAATATACCCGATACCGTTAATAATTACTTTAACGGATTAAACGATATTACTTATTTAAACCTGCTACAGCAGGTAATTACAGGGCCTTACAAAACAGAAGAAGTCATCTTACTGGAAGTAAAACCTCATGAACAAAAAACAAGAATAGACTTTTATTATACTGAGAAGAAACTGGGAATTACACCTGTATGTATCACAGATCTGATCCAGGAAGGTAAACAACTTTTCTATGTCAGAGATGGTGTTAAAACCAGGATAAAACGTATGTACAACCGTGTTATCTTCGATGATCTGTTACGTCAGAAACCTACATTAGGAGAACACGCAGATCTCTTCCAGGATTTAGATGTTGAATGGATCACACACCCCAACTGGTTCTATCGTATCAGCAAATACACCATGCCTTTTATTCACAATGAATTTGTGCCTGAAAGCTGGTTTCTACATCAGTTGCCTGCTATCCCATCCGATCTGGAAAACTATGTATTAAAACCTCTTTTCTCTTTTGCAGGCCAGGGTGTAGTAATAGATATCACACCGGAAGATATAGATAAGATCAAAGACCCGGAGAACTGGATCTTACAGCGTAAAGTGCAATATGCACCTGCTATAGAAACACCCGATGGCCCGGCTTACTGTGAAATAAGAATGATGTATATATGGGAGGATGGTGCTACACGACCATTGCTGGTACACAACCTTGCCAGGTTAAGTAAAAGTAAGATGATAGGAGTTACAAAAGATAAATCACATACGTGGATAGGCGGCAGCTGCGCCTTCTTTGAAGGAATTTAACAGGAGACTCCTAACGGAGTCTATTGTGGAGAAGATAGGCTTTTGCTACAAACACGGGGCTCCTAACGGAGCCTATTATGTTTTGTTACAAATACAGATTCTTTTGTGCTTTATCTACTATTCAGGCTCCGTCAGGAGCCTATTATGTTTTGTTACAAATACAGGTTCTTTTGTGCTTTATCTACTATTCAGGCTCCGTCAGGAGCCTATTATGTTTTGTTACAAATACAGGTTCTTTTGTGCTTTATCTACTATTCAGGCTCCGTCAGGAGCCTATTATGTTTTGTTACAAATACAGGTTCTTTTGTGCTTTATCTACTATTCAGGCTCCGTCAGGAGCCTATTATGTTTTGTTACAAATACAGGTTCTTTTGTGCTTTATCTACTATTCAGGCTCCGTCAGGAGCCCCGTGTTTGTAGAACAACACAATCCATCAAACAAAGACTCCGTTAGGAGTCCCCTATTTATAACAGAGAACTTCTAACGGAGTATATAGTTAAACACAGCGCATTTAACCACCAAAATTCTTATTGGCCAAACTTCTCCTGCCAGGCTAACATACCACCAGCCAGGTTCTTTACATTGCTAAAGCCCATTGTTTCTAAAATCATAGCCGCCTGACTGCTACGACCACCACTACGGCAGTAAACAATCACCTCTTCATCTTTCAGGTCTTCAAGCTCATCTACCTGCATCGCACGGATATCACCCAATGGCACTAATACGCCACCGATGTTGAATTCTGCATGCTCATGCGGTTCCCTTACATCAACAATATTCAAATCTTCACCGCTATCAATACGTTTTTTCAGTTCTTCTGCTGTGATATTTTCCATCACTTTAAATTTTAGATGTAAATAATTATTCTGGAGTACTATCCTTTGGTGGAGGCGCTACCCCGGCATCCTTTACAGGTTTGGCCGCAGACAACCAGAGGTCTATGGCCTCTCCTGCCCTCACCATATTCAATTCGTTCAGGTTGTTCCTGTGCATAGGGTCCTGTTTCACCACAAATGCATTCGCAGTATCAGTAACATTCGGATCTACTAACACAATTCCTATCAAAAGGTTGCTTGCGCTCAATGTTTCTTTGGCTTCCAGGAAGGAAAGTCCTACCAGGTCCGGAGCAGGGTTCTCTGTATTACCGGTACCACTGCTTAGTACAAGTGTAATATTGCTTCCTTCCGGAATCATTTTACCAGCCTTCAGCGGTTTGCCGTTCAACAACTGCTGTAATACAGTATTGGTAGCAAAATCCGGTTTGTAGATAGTATCTCCCACATTCAGTCTCAGTGCATGCAGCATCATTTCAGCACTACGGAAGGTAAAACCTTCCAGGTCAGGCATGGCTACCATCGGAGGAACTACTTTGTTGATAGTCAGGTAAATAGTCCGACCAACTTTTACAGTAGACCCTTTTTCCGGAGTCTGCTCCCAAACTGCCAGCGCCGGAATACTGTCTATATAAATAGAATCTCTCACATCCACACTAAATCCTGCTTTTTCGAGTAGCATAGTAGCCTCCTGTACATTTTTCTTATATACATCAGGCACTGTCAGCGTATCTCCATGTTTGGTGATAATCCCAAGCGACAGGAAGAACAACAGCCCCAATAGGAGGATTGATCCCACCGCTACAGCGAGATTAAAGCCAAAGGAGCGTTTTGTTATTGATTTCAACACAGACTTTGTTTTAACTTTTAATTGATCTAAAGCAGGCATTTATTGGATATGAGTTGATGTCAAACTTAAAACCTTTTCAGGCAGTCTTCAATTAATGTGCCGTAAAACTCCTGTAAAGTTTTACCGGCCGCCCTAACCATCTGAGGAACAATACTGTTCTCTGACTGACCAGGCATTGTATTCACTTCCAGGAAGAACAAACGGTTACCTGCTTCCTCCCAGATGAAGTCCATCCGCACAATTCCCTGGCAGTTTAAACGGTTATACAGCTCCTGTGCTGTTTTACGGATCGGTTCAGCTATTTCTTCCGGCACTTCCGCAGGTGTTACCTCTTTAGACATGCCCGGCGTATATTTCGCCTCATAATCAAAGAATTCCTTACTGCTGATGATCTCTGTTAACGGTAATACCGTGAATTTCCCTTCAGATCTGTATAATCCGCAGGTAATCTCCCTACCCTTCACAAATTCTTCTATCAGGATCTGTACATCTTCTTTAAACGCTTTATCGATAGCTGCCGGTAATTCATCCGCTGTATTCACTTTAGACATACCGATACTACTACCTCCTTCTGCCGGTTTTACAAATACCGGCAATTTCAGTTCCTGCAGGATAGTTTTGGTATCATAAGGCTGATCTCTGAATATATGTACTGATTTTGAAACATTTACAACATTCAACGCTGCCACCACCTTATTACAGAAGCCCTTATTAAAGGTCAGTGCTGAAGTGACCATACCGCAGCTGGTAAACGGAATACCCAGCATTTCAAAATAGCCCTGTAAACGACCATCTTCTCCCGGAGTACCATGAATACCAATGAATACTGCATCAAATGTTACCTTCTTCCCCCCAATTGTCAATGAAAAATCGTTCTTGTCTACCGCAATTTCCTGTCCGTCAGCGCCTCTGTGAGTCCAGCTCTCTTCCACAAAAATTGCCGGTCCGTCAGGTCCGTTATGAGGCCAGCTCTTTTTGGCAATTATTATTTTATATACATTATAGAGATTACTGTCAATGTGATTTTCAATTACGGCCGCACTCTTCACGGATATTACATATTCTCCGGAGTACCCGCCAGCGACAAGGGCGATATTCTTTTTCATATATTATTTAATAATAAGCGGCTAAAGTTAATAGAAAAATGGGGGATGTCCACTTTTTTTGCTTTCTGGTAGTGCCTCAGTTTGATTACATAATCTTCGTGCCAGATGGTATTGATCATAAATACACCTTATCTGACGTGAATATTAGGTGAAGTTAAATTGAAAAACAAATCCTGAACCCATATTCCAAAGCTAAATCAGAGAACTAAACAGTCAGATCCAGTGTATTTATGATCAATACCATCTGGCAATCTACGCTAACTGGATCTCTATAGAAAAGGGAGAAGCGGACTAACCACTTCTCCCTTTCAATTCCTTTGCTTCCTGTATTAAATGTGTAACTTCTCTTTCTTCGCCAGCAATTCATCCACAGTTTCCTGGTACATTTCGTCCGGAACACAGCAATCTACCGGGCAAACGGCAGCACATTGTGGTTCTTCATGGAAACCCTGACACTCCGTACACTTATTTGCAACGATATAATAACTGTCTACACTGACAGGTGCATTACGTTTATCGGCTTCAATAGTGGTGCCATCCATCATCACATAAGTCCCTTTGAGCGTGGTTCCATCGGACATTGCCCACTCTACACCACCTTCATAAATAGCGTTGTTTGGGCACTCGGGTTCACATGCTCCACAGTTAATACATTCATCTGTTATCTTAATTGCCATGTTATAAACTTTTTGTTTAAGTAGTAAGCCATTAATTTTGTGAACAAAAATAGAATTTAAAAAGCTAATTATTTATACATTTTCATGAGTAGTAAAGAAAAAGTAACAGCATTGGTCCGTTTGGGCCAGTATCTGGCAGGCAATGATCCTGAGCTTGAGGCCGCTAAAGAAAAGGCTTCCCAGGCAAACGGATGGTTTACCCCCGAGTTCATCAATCTATCTATACAAAATATTTGCCGTTATTACCTGGATGAAGCCAAACTAACCGCCTGGCTGGCAGCTTACCCCATTAAAACAGGGGAACAACACCCTCGTATAGTGGGTATAGTGGCGGCTGGCAACATCCCGCTGGTATGTTTTCACGACTGGCTGTGCGGATTCCTTAGCGGACACCAGGTACGCATCAAGCTGTCCTCCAAAGATGTAGTACTCATGCAGCATATCCTCAACAAGATGAGCAGCTGGTACCCGGAATTTGCAGAACAGACCCTGGTAATGGACATGCTGAAGAACTGCGATGCCTATATTGCCACCGGCAGCAATAACTCTGCCCGGTACTTCCACTACTATTTTGCCCAGTATCCGAATATCATCCGCCGTAACCGTACTTCGGTCGCTATCCTGGATGGTACCGAAACCCCGGAAGAACTCAGCGCCCTGGCAGATGATGCCATGCTGTACTTCGGTCTTGGCTGCCGCAACGTGACCAAAATATTCGTTCCGGAAGGCTACAACTTCGAAGCCCTGCTACTGGCATTCCGTAAATACGATTACCTGGCAGACTTCCACAAGTTCAAGAACAACTACGATTATAACCTGGCGTTACTCCTGCTGAACAGCAGTCCGTATATGAGCAATGAAAGCCTGCTACTGCATGAAGCACCTTCCCTTTTCTCACCTATCAGTGTTTTGAATTACAGTTATTATACAGATTTTGCAGCCCAGGCAGCAGAGCTGAAGGACCATGAGGATTTGCAATGCCTGGTAGGCCATGGCTTTACCCCGTTCGGTACCGCCCAGCAACCCGGCCTGTCTGATTATGCGGATGGAATCGATACCATGCAATTCTTAACAGGACTGTAATACCAATTTGTCTGTTTTACGCGTTATTCTGACAGCTGCCATGATATACTGACAGCCCACACCTTAAGATGGTATTAACTTTTCATATAAAAATGTGTTAAAGTAAAGGGTACGGGAATCAAACGATTCTCCCGTACCCTTACATTTGTATCAGAGGCATGTAAATTGATATATTCCTTATACATTCAAACAAATCACTTAAACAACAAAGAGTATGAAATTCAGGCAAATCGCGGCAACTGTTCTAATCAGCGCGGCAACTGCACTTGCCAGCATGTTTGTGTACAACAAATATCAACCCAGGCTGGCTGGTCCTTACCAGAACGGTTCTAACAACATCCCCGTTAACTACGCAAGCTACATGCCCGGGGCAGAAGTGAAAAATGTCACTCCGCCTACCGACTTTACGCAGGCAGCTAAAATTGCTACACCCGGTGTAGTCCACATCAAAACAAAGATTAACCCAAGAGAAGTAAGTAACAACCTCCAGAAAAAACGTTCTGTTTTACAGGACCTCTTCGGGGACGACTTCTTCGGAGAAGAATTCCAGGGTGAAGGTGGCGGACGTAAATACTACGTTCCCGGACAAATGGCCTCTGGCTCAGGCGTGCTGATCTCTGACGATGGGTACATCATCACTAATAATCACGTGGTGGATGATGCAGACGAAATAGCTGTTACCCTTAACAACTATAAAACTTACAAGGCAAAGGTAGTAGGCACAGACCCTAACACCGACCTTGCCGTGATAAAAATAGATGCGAAGAACCTGCCTTACCTGTTATACGGTAATTCAGACGAAGTAGAAATCGGACAATGGGTACTGGCCGTAGGTTACCCTTTAAACCTGGAAACAACCGTTACTGCAGGTATCGTGAGTGCAAAGGCACGTACCATCGGTATCAATAAACAGGTAAGAAGAAACGCTATAGAGTCTTTCATCCAAACCGATGCTGCCGTGAACCAGGGTAACAGTGGTGGTGCATTGATCAATACTGCCGGTGAACTGGTAGGGATCAACTCCGCCATCGCTTCTCCTACCGGGGCTTACGCAGGTTACTCCTACGCCATACCAGTGAACCTGGTGAAGAAAGTAGTGAACGACCTGATGAAGTACGGTAATGTACAGAGAGCTTACCTCGGTATCCTCTATCAGGATCCCAGCTCTATCCCTGAAGAAAGATGGGCAGATGCAGGTATCAGAAGAGATATCAATGGTGTGGTGGTAACAGGTGTAACCGAATCAGGTGCAGCATCTGCAGCGGGTATCCGTAAAGGGGACGTTATCACCGGTATCAACGGTATCGTTACTTCTTCTATCCCACAGATGACAGAACAGATCGCCCGTTACAAACCAGGTGATAAGATCAGCATCAACTACCTGCGCGACGATAAAGAGTATACTACCAACACTGTATTGAAAAATGCAGATGGTAATACAGAGATCGTGAAAAGTACGGTACTGGATGCATTAGGTGCAGACATGGTAGCACTGGATAAAACTGATGCGGCTAAACTGGGTATCCGTGGTGGTGTATACGTAGATAACATCAGCAGTGGTATCCTGAAGAAACAAACCAACATGAAGCGTTCCTTCATCATCCTTAAAGCCGGCGGAGAACCCGTTGCTTCATTAGATGATCTGAAACGTGTGCTGGCAAAACAAAAGAAAGTACAACTGGAAGGCGTATATCCCGAAATGAATGGGGTGTATTACTACAATATAGATCTTGCGAATGGTGAAACCTTCTAACGTATCCTATATAAAAAGAAAATGCCCGGCAAATTGCCGGGCATTTCTTTTATAAGTTGATCACGCCTTTTAGCTGTGCAAAGAATTCATCTTTTTTCCTGGAAGAGATCGGGATATTCTTCTGATCACTCATCACCACTGCCGTACCTAATCCTTTTATGATCTTAACGATGTGGTGAATGTTGATGAGGAATGATTTGTGTACCCGGTAAAAACCTTTATCAGACAACATCTCTTCATATTCTTTCAGAGATTTGGAAATAAGATGTGATACATTACCGATCAGTTGAATTTTGGTATAACTGTCGAATGCCTCACAGTAAATGATATCTTTCAGATCAATTACGTTATAACCGTCGTTTACAGGTATTACTATCTTGGAGAAAGCATTGTCATTATTCTTTACATAGTCTTTCAGGATAGAAGCAAGCTCGTTGAGTCTCCCCTTCTTGCTCTTTTTCACTTTCTCTAACGCGTCTTCCACCTCACTAACCTTGATAGGTTTGAGCAGGTAATCCAATGCGGCAAATTTAATTGCCTGTAACGCATATTCCTGAAACGCAGTAATGAAAATAACTTCGAAGTTTAGCACAGGAAACATCTCCAATAACTGGAATCCATTATGTGGCGGCATCTCAATATCCAGGAACAGTACGTCTATCTGGGTATTCTTAAGCATTTCCGCCGCTTCATGTATGTTCTGCGCCTCCCCTGCTACCGTAACATCCTTACAGTAATTTTCAAGAATATTTCGCAAAATGTGGATGTTGCGAACTTCATCATCTACGATCGCAGCTTTTATATTACTCATAACATCTTAACAATGGGAATCAGAATTTCAACCAGAGTACCCTCCTTATTGCCGAAACCGAACTTAAATTTATCAATAATTTCCAACTTTCCAATATTTCCATTAAAAGATTTTATAATCTGCAACCTCTCCCGGATCACGCTCAAAGCGGTAGATTCATGCTTTATCAACCTGCTGCTTTTGATATTATTAGCACGCTCCCAACCTATTCCATCATCATCCACCGAACAATACAACATATCATTCTTCAACCCCAGCTTCACTTCCAGCCGGCCTTCCCCATTTTTAGGTGCAAGCCCGTGTTTGATCGCATTCTCTACAATTGGCTGTATGATCATTGGCGGAATATAAATGGTATAATCTTTTAATTCGTCTTCCAGGGTAAAATGATAGATGAAAACATTCGAAAAACGGATCTTTTCTAACTCAATATACCTGGTCAGGAAAGCGATTTCCTCTTCCAGAGAGAGGTAAGACTTCCTTGAATTGTTCAGCATCTGACGCATCAACGTCGCAAAATCTGCCAGGAAGTTGAGCGCCTGCTTCTCCTCTTTCTCCATAATCAGGTGTTGTACCGAGTTAAGAGAGTTAAAGATAAAGTGAGGGTTCATCTGGTTTGTCAATGCTTTTGCTTCCAGTTCTGCAATACGACGGTTGTACTCCGTTTTACGCTTCTCTGCCTGTTTGATACGCCTTACTATATACCGGAGAATAAAGAACACCAGTAATAATGACAGTAAGATCAGGATACCTCTGGCCCACCATTCCTGGTACCAGCGTGGTAGTATCGTTATCGTAATGAAGATTGGCTTGCTCCAGTCGCTTTTATACTTCCTTGCCCGGATCTGTAGTTTATACGTATCCGGTTGTAAATCGGGGAAAGGTACAATGTTAGACATGGTAGTGACCCAACCACTGGCGGTATCACTGGAAAAGTTATACTGGTACTGCACCAGCTCGGGCAGGTCGTATGCGATGGCCCCGAACTCCACTTCAAAAGAGGCTTTGCGCTGGTACAGGTGTACAAAGTAGTCTTTATCGGGCCGGAAGGTACTGTCACCGTATTTCACATTACTCAGGTAAATCACCGGTGGCACTGTATCTACCGGCATATTACTGTCACTGAAATAACTCAAACCGTTAGAGGTAGCGATATACAGCATTCCCTGCTGATAATATACTCCCCTGGTATCATCACTCATCAATCCGTCATTGGATGTGATGTTGCGGATCCTCTTTTTCGTGTTTACATCTATGACGGATACACCCTTGTTGGTAGAAACGTATAAACGGCCTATCCCATCATAATACAGTTGCTGGCAGATATCACTCACCAGTGTATCGGCAGTACTGAGGTGTTTGATCACCTGGTTATCCTTCACTACATACAATCCCTGATCGCTGGTGCCTATCCACAAATCCCCATTGATCCATTTCAGGTCTTTGATACTCTGATGCAGGGCTACATCTGTTCCGGGTATTACCATCTGCCGGGTACTGTCGGTACCGTAAAGTAATCCGGCATTGGTGCCTACGTAATAAGCAGTATCGTTGATACTAACGATGGAAGTGATGAGTGCATCCGGTATTTTAGTCGAATACTCATCTGTGATTACCTGGTCTTTTGATACTATCCGGATCTTACCGTTGCTGCCTATATCCACATCTTTCAATGTCTTTACAGCTTTTTTCAGTAGGGGCGCTTTTTGTGTGAGGGTATTAAAAACGAATAACCCGTTATCGGCGCCTATCAGCACCTCATTATCCTTATAAGGTAAGATGGAGAGGATGCTGTTGCGGCCACTGGTGCTGTCCAGGTTAAACTGGCGCACAGTATGATTGCTGTCAAGGGTATTGAGCATCCCCCCGTTTTGTCCTACCAGCAGGATACCGCTCTTCTCATCTTTAGATATACTGAAGATGGAGTGTGAGTATAATCCGTTGGTATTATCGAGGTAGTTGAAATAAAAATCTTTGTAGGGGATATTGTATACACCATCGCCAAAGGTGGTGATCCAGATATTACCGTCCCTGTCTTTCAGCAGGGAAGTGATATAGTGATTATCCAGGAGTTTTGTGAGCTTATGTTCTCCTTTAAAGAAACCCTTCAGGTAATATAAGGCACGTGCAGTGCCTATCCACAGGTTATCATTATCCAGGCAGATATTACTGATCTCATCCCGGATGCCCCAATCGGCTCCATTGAAAAAACAGATAGCATCTGTGATACTGTAAGTGTATAAAGTATTTTTTATGATGATCACAGGATCTTTATGCACTCGGGCATAAAAGGCCGGATCATTCACAGGAACCGGACTTACAGGCAGTATCTTCTGATCGGAGTTATCGATGTCTCTGAGGCTGCTGAGAGTAAAGTAAGACTGAAGCGGTTTGAAAATCTTATCATTTCTCAGGAAGTAAAAGAGCTCTGTTCTGATTTTAGCATACCCCTGATCGTATTTATATTCAGTTTTCTTATCATTGTACTGAATAACGCGATTATCTGTATTCAGGAACCAGGCGCCATGAGCACCATCTTCAAACATGTACTGCATGTACTGGCCACGGGGATCTATTGTCAGCGTAGAATCATTGGCAGGGGTATGAATGGTGTATTTCTTGTAAAAAGAGGGCAGGCCATTGAGGGTAAAAAACCATACTCTTCCTTTGAAGTCCGCATATAACTTCACTACATCATTATCTGTAAGACCGTCTTTTTTAGAGTAGTTACGAAAGCGTTTGCCATCAAATTTACTAACACCGGTAGGTGTTGCAAACCAGATAAAGCCTTCTTTGTCCTGTACGGCAGAATAAACAGTAGCGTTGGCCAGACCGTCCTTTACATTATAGTTGCGGATCATCAGTCCCTGCCCAAAGACATTGCTTACCGTGCAGGCAGCCAATATCCACCATAAGTATATGTAACGAACTCCAGGCATCTATAAAGGTAGGATTTTGTGCTGTGTTAACTTAATAAAGGGGATCAACATAAGCAACAGATAATTAAATCCTGAAAAGTAGTAAGTAGTAACCGGCACTATTTACTACAATGTAGTAAATAGTGCCGATAAATATTAGTATGCCCTGGCAAATAATACTCTTTGTACTGAAGGTTTCCCCGTCAGTATACAGGTACCATTTTCCTGCGGATTATTTAAAGGAATACAGCGGATCGTAGCTTTTGTACGGTCCTTGATCTGTTCTTCTGTTTCTGCGGTACCGTCCCAGTGTGCAGAAATGAAACCGCCTTTCTCATCCAGTAAGCGTTCGAATTCTTCAAAAGTGTCAGCAGGCGTGATATGAGAATCGCGGTAAGCTAATGCCTTATCGAACATCTGCTGCTGAATTTCTTCCAGCAGTGCGCTGATTTGTGAAGTAAGTCCGTCCAGTGATAAGCTCGTTTTCAGCTTCGTATCGCGGCGGGCTACTTCAGCCA
Source organism: Chitinophaga sp. YR573 (assembly GCF_900110995.1). Classification (GTDB taxonomy): domain Bacteria; phylum Bacteroidota; class Bacteroidia; order Chitinophagales; family Chitinophagaceae; genus Chitinophaga. The sequence goes on along the minus strand of NZ_FOJF01000002.1, from coordinate 304,138 downwards.
CATTGTTTTCCAGGTCTCTTGCACCGATAGCGATACGCACCGGTACACCCTTCATTTCATATTCAGCAAACTTCCATCCCGGACGCTGGTTATCGGAATCGTCGTATTTAACACGGATACCGGCCTGTTTCAGTTCAGCCACGATAGCCAGTACTTTCTCGTCGATTTTAGCTTTCTGCTCATCTCCTTTATATATAGGTACGATTACCACCTGTAAAGGGGCAATACGCGGAGGCAGTATCAGACCATCGTCATCGCTGTGTGCCATTACCAAAGCTCCTACCAGACGGGTAGATACACCCCAGGAAGTAGCCCATACGTAATCCAGCTTGTTTTCCTTGTTGGAGAACTTCACATCGAAGGCTTTGGCAAAGTTCTGACCCAGGAAGTGGGAAGTACCTGCCTGCAAAGCCTTACCATCCTGCATTAATGCTTCAATACAGTAGGTATCCACTGCACCGGCAAAACGTTCGGAAGGAGATTTTACACCTTTAATAACAGGCATCGCCATATAGTTCTCGGCAAAGTCTGCATAAATGTCCAGCATCTGCGTAGTTTCAGCAATCGCTTCGGCAGCAGTAGCATGGGCGGTATGACCTTCCTGCCACAGGAATTCTGCGGTACGAAGGAAAAGACGGGTACGCATCTCCCAGCGTACTACGTTTGCCCATTGGTTGATGAGCAGCGGCAGGTCGCGGTAAGACTGTATCCAGTCCTTATATGTATTCCAGATAATTGTTTCAGAAGTAGGGCGAACGATCAGTTCTTCTTCCAGTTTTGCTTCAGGATCTACTACTACACCACCAGTTACCGGATCATTTTTCAGACGGTAATGGGTTACAACAGCACACTCCTTGGCAAACCCTTCAACATGGGCGGCCTCTTTACTTAAAAAGCTCTTGGGGATGAATAAGGGGAAATAGGCGTTCTGGTGTCCGGTGTCCTTAAATTTCTTATCAAGTACATCGCGCATACCTTCCCAAAGGGCATAACCATATGGTTTGATCACCATACAGCCTCTTACTGCAGAATAATCTGCCAGACTTCCCTTCAGTACCAGGTCGTTATACCATTTCGAATAATCTTCCGAGCGGGCCGTAATCTCTTTACTCATTGTCTATTTTATTGCTATAATTTTGGCTTAATATTTGCGTTATTTATATTACCAAAAGGTAAAATGCCACAAACCTACATGAAAATCAGAAACGTTCAAATAATAAAGTGAAATATTATGAGTGGTCACATGTTATTGTAGCAATTAACCTTTCTTTACGTTAAAATAATGTAAATTTACTATAGAATTCAGGCTTAAAATTCCGAACATGAAATCAGCTCCTTACCTTGCCGCGTTAACGCTGCTCATCCTAAGCAGTTGTTCCTCAGCATATAAAACGACTCAAACACCGGATGATGTGTATTACTCTCCGAGAGTTCAGCGTACCTATGCTTCTGAAAACAATAATCAAAATAACAATAACAACGTTGCTGCTACTGATGCAAATGATCAGGGTGACGGTACGTACGTTACTTATGATGATGAAGATCAGGGTGATTATGCACGCCGCATAGATCGTTTTAACAATAGCTCCTACAATGGCAGCTATTACAATGATGGATATTATGGGTCTCCCAATATCTATTCAGGTATGTATGGCAGTCCATACTACAGTTCCTTTGGTTATGGTGGCTACCCTTACTACGGTAGTATGTGGGGTCCATCTCTCAGCATTGGTTTAGGCTTTGGTTATGGCTGGGGCTACGGTTCTGGCTGGGGTCTGGGCTATGGCTATTACCCATGGAGCTACTACGGTTATAATCCTTACTACATAGGAGGATACTACGGTGGTGGTTATTATGGTGGTGGCTACTACGGACATGGTGCTTACGACTACGCTCCATTAAGAGGACGTCGCTCACGTGATGGATTCAGTGGTGGTGGCGGTACTACTAATCCCGGTGGTCGTACAGGCAGCAGTACTGGTAACTACTATCCCGGTGGCCGTGTAGGTAGTTCTGATTATCGTCCTTCCAGAGTAACCGGTACCACTGATAACAGTGGTGGACGTACAGGAAGCTCCACTGGTTCTTACCAGCCAAGACGTGTATTCAATCAGTCTCCTGGTGAAAGACCATCCAGCGTTGGTGGCCGTACAAGCGAAAGCGCTCCTTCAAGAGTGTATCAGCCACAACAATCTCAGCCTTCACGTAGCTATCAACCGTCTTACACACCAAGCAGAAGCTCTGGTAGCAGCGGTGGTGGTTCATATGGTGGTGGCGGAGGCGGTGGTAGTCGTTCCGGTGGAAGATCAAGGAACTAAACACACATTACACACGATCATTGATATTCTAAATACTGTACCCTGGTCAAGGCATGGCCAGGGTATTTTTTAACCCTTAATTCTACGAACATATGTTAAGAAGAATGGTGTTATTAGCCATTGCTATGACTGGAACCTGCTATACACTACAGGCACAAACAATAGATGATGCGTTAAGATTCAGCACTAGCGCACCGGCAGGTACAGCACGCGCACAGTCCGTGGGCGGCGCACTCGGATCATTGGGTGGGGAAGTTTCCTCTATCTATGTGAACCCGGCAAGTACAGGGTTTTTCAGAACAAGTGACTTCTCCTTTACCCTGGGATTCCAGCAGGCAGATAACAAAGGCACTTACCTGGGTACAACAGGCAGTGACAGCAAAGGCAACCTGAATATCAGCAATGCTACACTGATCTTTGGTGGTAAAAGAAAGAAACCAGGAAGCAAGTGGGAAAACTTCAGCTTCGCACTGGGCTTCAACCGTACCGCTAACTATAACGAAAGAGTATATTACACAGGTACCAACTCAAACTCTTCCCTGTCTCTGAACTATTACCTGCAGGCAGATGCAGCAGGTATTACCTCTCCCGATGCACAGCTGGGAGGAGATCAGACCATCGGTTCACTGGCGCATGGCGCTGTACTGGCCTATCAGACTTACCTGATCGACTACGTACAGAACACCGGAGAAACTGCAAAGTTTTACTCTGCGGCTGAAGCTACTGACAACAGTGTGAAAGTAAGACAGGAAAACATGCTGAATACCGGTGGTTCTGCCAATGATATCTCCTTCGACTTTGGCGCTAATTATAACAATATGCTGTACCTGGGTGGTAGCGTCAATATCCCCACCGTACACTACACCCGTGATAAGACCTGGAGAGAGACCAATGTCAATACGGTGGCTGCTAACCTGAATGATTTCTCCGTTACAGAACACCTTACTACAGATGGTAATGGTATCAATGTAAAACTGGGTGCTATTGTTAAGCCTGTTAAACCTTTGAGCCTGGGTGTAGCATTCCACTCCCCTTCCTGGATCTGGTTTACAGATAACTACCAGACAGACATGACAACCAATACCAAAACACAGGGCTCTGTGAGCTTCTCCTCCATAGATACTAACAACGGAGATCAGGACCAGTCTAAATACATGGTGAGAACACCCTGGAAAGGAGTACTGAGCGCCACTTACCTGTTCAGCCCTTCTGCTGATACACGTAAGCCTACCGGCTTCCTGACCTTCGACTATGAATATACCGATTACGCATCTATGAAAATGCGCTTCAACAATGATCCGGTATATGACAAACAGGATAATGATCTCCGCAACAATGCTATTAAAAGCACTTACCAGGCTGCTTCCAATATCCGCGTGGGTGGAGAACTGAAACTGCATGTAATCGCTTTAAGACTCGGTTATGCTTTATATGGCAATCCTTATAAAAACAGTTCTCTGGATGCTACCCGTCATTACTATACCGGTGGTATCGGTTACCGTAACAGAGGCTTTTATGCAGATTTAGGTCTTGTACTGGGAGAAACCAAACGCCAGGAAATAGCTTACGCGATAGAACCAAATACCCAGGGTTATTTAACCCCTGCTCCTGCTACTATCAAAGGAAATACAACAAATGTACTGGCCACTTTCGGCTGGAAATTCTAAGATATTATATCATGTTTACAGAGGGGCTCCGGTTGGAGCCCCTTTTTTTTACCCCATACCTTCAGATTTTTTTAATTACTTTTATAATGTTATATATATAATTTATCTCCATCTATGAATGTATCGTCCTTACACCTATCCATCAGGTATTCCCTGTGCCTGTTTATCATGCTTGTCTGCGTAGACGTCCCGCTGTTAAAGGCCCAGCAAAAAGAGGATGACAACATAGAACTCTACAATAGCGAAGAAACCTATGAATATCAATATAATAGCAAACAGAAACAGGTTACGGTAGACCAACTGATAGAAAAAACCTTTATCTGTAATGCCTTCCGCTCCTCTATCCCTTTTGGTGAAACATATAACAACCAGGAAGAAATACTGGATGTAAACATAGAAGTAGACGGGAAAAGGGCCAGAGACATCAGACCTACCTATGATTACCTGAACATCAACAGTTACTTTTATACTGATGCCAGGATGTGTTACTTCGAACTCCCCTTTGTACAAAAAGGATCTAAGAGTAAAGTGACCATCGAAAAAGAGATCAAAGATCCACGGTATTTATCCACTGTTTTTTTCACGGATAACTATCCTACAAGGACGAAAAAGATTACTGTGATAGTACCCCGCTGGATGCAGGCAGATATACATCCTTACAATTTCGAAGGACAAAACATCTCTGTTCAGAAAACATTCGACAGTAAAAAGAACGCTGATATATACACCTATACTGCCACTAACATGCCGGCCATGAAGAAAACAGTCATGAGCCCCGGCCCCACCTGGTTATGGCCGCATATCATGATCTGCAGTAAAACGGCTGATTACGAAGGCAACAAATCTGCGTACTTCGCCACTACGGCCGACCTCTATAAATGGTATCATAGTCTTACCCTGCAGTTACACAGCGATACAGTGGCTTTAGATGAACGTGCAAAAAAGATCACGGAAGGTATCACCGACAAATGGGAACAGCTGAAAGCCATCTTTTACTGGGTGGAAGATAACGTGCGTTATATCGCTTTTGAAGATGGTATAGCGGGTTTTAAACCGGATGAAGCCCATGAGGTAATGCGTAAGAAATATGGCGATTGTAAGGGGATGGCCAACCTCACCAAAGCATTGCTGCAACGCTGCGGTTTTGATGCCAGGCTTTGCTGGATAGGCACCAACCATATCATGTACGACTACAGCATCCCTTCTCTTAGTGTAGACAACCACATGATCTGCGCTGTGAATTATAAAGGCAAATGGTGGTTCCTGGACGCTACCGAAGAATACATGCAGCCCGGCGTTTATGCAGAAAGAATACAGGGCAGACAGGTTATGATAGAGAATGGCGATAATTACCTGCTGGAACATATCCCCGGTACCAAGCCAGAACAAAACAGCCGTCTCTTTAAAGAAGAACTGTACGTAGATGGCAATAACATGGCTGGTAAGATCCTGTACAAATACGAAGGTGAAAGCAAAACAGATATCCTCAGCAGTATCAATAGCGTTAAAAAAGACCGCTTACAAACTGCCCTGGAGAACTATATCACCAACAGTAACATGCACTACAAGATCTCCAACATGAAGACCACCAGCCTGGAACAACGTGATGGTAATCTGGAAGTGAACTTCGACCTCGTTTACCAGGATGCGGTATCTTCTTTTGGGTCTGAAATGTATATCGATATCGACTATAACAAAGAATTCAACAACGCAGTCATAGATACGGTTAAAAGGAAAATAGATTTACGGTTTGATTGTAAGGATAACTTCATCACAGAAACAGATCTGCTGATGCCGGCAGGTTATAAAGCAGGTGCATTACCGGAAAACCTGCACATCGTACATCCTAAATTCACCATTGATATCACCTATGCTGTAAAGGATAACAAGATCTATTACCGTAAAAAAATAACGATCCTCAATACCTATCTGCAAAGATCCGACTTCCTGGAATGGAACAAAGCGATTGCTTCTCTTTCCAAAAAATATTTAGAACAAATTACCCTCGTTAAACTATAAACCTATACGAACTTGAAAAAGATAACATTCATCCTGCTGTTGATCTGTACCGGCCTTACCGGTATGGCACAATCCAGACAGGAAAGAGAATACCAGGAAGATGCAGCAGAGATAAAAAAAGAGATCTGGGATGGTAAAGACGCTGCGTTCAACGTTACTACAGTACCTGAAAAATACAATAACGAGTCTGCCGTGATCATTGCCATGAAATTCTCCATGGGAGCGGATCATAGCCGTAAACAGGAACACCTGTCCACTACCATGCACGAACGTATTAAAATACAGGATAAATCAGCGCTGGAAGCATATTCTGAATTCAATATTCAGAAGCTGAAACAGAATAGCTGGTCGCGTGGTTATAAGCTGGTTTCATACATGGGTATCCGTATTATCAAACCTAATGGGCAACAACGGGATATCGATATGAAAGAAGCGGTAAATGTAAAGGATGAAGCCGGAGACAAAGAACAGAAGATAGCCATTTCCGATTTACAGGTAGGCGATATCATCGACTACTACATGCGTATCTACAAAGATAAATCTACGTTTTATGCTGCACCGGAACCCCTGGATTTCTCCATCGGTGAAAGATATCCTATCCTCGATTTTTCACTGGATGTAAGGATCTCCAAGAAAATGGGGATTTCATGGAGATACCTGAATGCAAAGGATTCCGAATTAAAAAGGAGCAAAGATGATGATGATAACAACGTATTTACCATCAATAAAAAAGATATCCCAAAAGTAACGGATGAACGCTGGTTATACGAAAAGAGGACCTTACCTACTTTACGTATTGCCTATATGAGAGATGACAACAACGATGTTGTAAACGGGATCGATGAAGAGGATATCAAAGAATATCTTACTTACAAAATCATCAGTGTGGGCGCTAATTACAGCTTTAATTACGACATCATGAAGAGAGAGTTTCCAAAAGTGGAAAGTACCTGTCTGAAAGATGAAGACCTGAAAACCCTCACCGATACACAGCTGACTGAACTTATCTATTACTATGTACGTTACAGTACGCTTTACCGTGAATACACCGCATCCAATATAGAAGTAGGACAAAACCGTAAACTCTATACGCCTAAATCGCATTTCGTAGCCAATGTAATGCGGTTCATGCTGAAAGAGTATGATATCCCCTGTGTACTGGCTGCTGCTGTACCCCGCAGTGAAGGTAAACTCAACGACGCTGTATCTTTCAATGACCTGGAATACTTCATCATTGCCTATCCGGCTGATGGTAAACCTATCTATTGTTATATGGGCAGCATGTTCTCTTATCCCGGTGAACTGCCTTCTTCCCTCGAAGGACAGGAAGCATATACCGTAGCAGTAACAGGCAGCAAGAAGGAAAAAGAAGCCTCTTTTAAAAGGATCACTTTACCTGTCAGTAAGAAAGAAGATAACGTGAGTGCGGAAACACTGGACGTTATTTTTAATCCGGCCAACCTGCAGCAGGTGAACATCGCACGTACGATCTCTGCCAAAGGCCAGTACCGTTATCAGTACATGGATATGCTGCTGTATGAAGATATGCTGAAACAGGAACGTAAACGCGTACACACCCCTACTCTGCTGAACGCTGACCTGAATGCACAGGGACCTCTGTACAAACGTTATGGAGAATATACGGAAGCATTCAGCAAGGCCCGCAAGGATATGCAGGAAATAGTAACGACGAATATCACCAACGATTACAGCATCAAACCTACTGACAGTACTACTTACGAAATCATCGAAGAAGGATTGCAGCACCGCTATCCTCCTTTTGCGATGAAACAGCAATTCAGTATGGATGGACTGGTGAAAAAAGCGGGTAATAATTACATCGTAGACTTTGGTAAACTGATTACCGGACAGATAGAATTAACTACAGAACAACGTACAAGGTCTTATGACATCAATATGTCCTATGCCCGTACAGTAGCTTACCAGGTAACCCTGAATATCCCTGAAGGATATAAAGTAGAAGGTATTGAGAACCTGAATAAATCAGTGATCAATGATGCGGGCAGTTTTGTTAGTACGACTAAACAGGAAGGAAATGCACTTGTTGTTACTGTGCGCAAATGTTATAATCATGCTTATGAGCCGGCAGCCAGCTGGCCACAGATGATCGCATTTTTAGATGCCGGTGCAGATTTTAATAAACAGAAAGTATTGCTGAAAAAGATTTAATAAACAGGGGACTTCGTTAGGAGTCCCCTATTTTGTTCATAACCCCTTCTGTATCCCTGGCATCAAACCATTGTATAGTGGGATCTTTCCTGAACCAGGTCAATTGTCTTTTTGCATACTGACGGGTATGGATAATGATTAGTTCTGTCGCCTCTTCCAGGGTAATCTTCCCATCTAAATAATCAAATATCTCTTTATAGCCTACTGTCTGTAACGCATTGTGATGACGATAAGGCAATACGGCGCGTACTTCCTCAACTAACCCTGTGGCTATCATAGCATGCACCCTGTGAGCGATATTCGCATGCAATTGTTCCTTCGGAACAGTAACTCCTATCTTGATGATATTAAAATCCCTGGTAGCTTTGTTCGCTGTTCTGAAAGTAGTGATAGACTGCCCTGTAGTATATAACACTTCCAGCGCCCGTATAAGCCGCTGGGGGTTCTGAATCTCCGCTACCGCATAAAAGGCAGGATCACGTTCCTGCACTTCCTTTTGCAGCCACTCAAGACCTTCTATGGCATATTGTTCATTGATCTTTAAACGTACATCCGCAGGTGCAGCCGGTATATCATCAATTCCTTCGCAGAAGGCCCTGATATATAAACCAGTGCCACCACACATCACGGCAACATCCCGGTTGTTAAATATCTCCGTTGCATACTGTAAGGACAGCCGCTCGAAGATACCGGCATTCACTTCTTCGTTAATGGAGTGGGAATCTATAAAATAATGAGGAACAGTCTGCAGTTCCTGCAGACTGGGTTTGGCGGTACCAATACTTATTTCTTTGTAACACTGGCGGGAGTCTGCAGAAATAACAGCAGTTTTAAAATGACTGGCTAAACGTATAGCCAGTGCTGTTTTACCCGCCGCTGTAGGACCAGCTATTATGATTACGGTCTTTCCCAATTAAAACATCTCTTCAGAATTATTCTCTTCACCACCATCATCATCAGCATCAGTGGTATCCTCTTCACCTTCTTCTCCAAAACCATCTTCACTCATACCTTCCTTGTTCAGGTCGTACTTCTCTTCCATCTCCACCAGTTTATCACCTACTAATCCCTTGGTACCGTACTGACTTGGGGCCAGGCCTTCCTTTCTTACGCAGTAAGGGTAAGTAAGCCTGGAGTTTTCGTCTTTGGACACACCGATCAGTTCTACCAGGAACACCCAGTTCTTGGCATAATCATACAGGTAAATGAACTTCTGATTAGGTGTTTTCACCGCAGCCGCAATAACAGTTTCGTTCATCATAAGGGGGTCAACCTTTCTTGGAGTATTATCCTTTTCAAGGATGATTTCCCTGCCCCGTTGCCAGTTGTCATTGCTACGGAAAAAAGTGGCCTTATGTTTATTGTCAAATTCGAATGACTGTAAAATAACTTGATGAAATTGTAAAAATGTCTGGTCCGGTTTAATGGAAATATCCCTGTACACGCTTTCATCCTCTTCCCAATAAACTCTGAATTTCAAAACAGGCATGACAATAAAGGTTTTTACTATTTGATTGTTGAAAGTGACAGGTTTGTGTGCTATATAAGAACATTAAACCTCTGACTTTAAGCTTTTAACGTTATTTAACAATACTAAATTAACATTTTTATTTAACTGGTGTCAAATCCAATGCTTGTGCTTTTTCCAGCAGGAAGGCAAATGCGGCTTCATACGTGTTTGGAATTTCGCCATCCAGTATCGCCTCACGGATGGCATTTTTCAGATCTCCCACTATTCTTGAAGGCTTTAGCCCAAAAGTTTCCATGATCATTTCTCCTGTTACGGGAGGCTGCCAGTTGCGTATCCGGTCTATCTCTTCCACTTCTTTCAGCCGCTGGCGTACCAGTTCGAAGTTTTCGAGGTAACGTTTTACTTTTACCCTGTTCTTGGATGTGATATCCGCCTCACAGAGCATCATCAGTCCTTCGATATCATCTCCTGCGTCAAATAACAGGCGGCGTATAGCAGAATCCGTGATATTCTCTTTGGTAACGCTGATAGGCCGCAGATGCAGTTCTACCAGCTTTTTCACCAGCCGCATGCTTTCGTGCTGAGGCAGCTTCATTTTAGCGAAGATCCTGGGGACCATCTTCCCTCCTACGGCATCATGCCCGTGGAAGGTCCAGCCATGGCCCTGTTCAAAGCGTTTGGTTGCAGGCTTACCGATATCATGCAGCAGTGCTGCCCAGCGTAACCAGAGGTCTTTCGTATTCCTGGCAATATTATCCACCACCTGCAGGGTGTGATAGAAATTATCCTTATGTCCTTTGCCTTCCACCATTTCCACACCTACCAGGTCTATCATCTGGGGCAGGATGATCTTTAAAAGTCCTGCTTTATAGAGCAAATCAAGTCCTACGGAAGGCACCGGAGACAACATGATCTTATTAAACTCGTCTGTGATCCTCTCCTGAGAGATGATCTTTATTCTTTCCGCATTATCCTGGATAGCAGTGAATGCCTCGTCTGTGATCGTAAACTGCAGCTGAGAGGCAAACCTGATGGCACGCATCATACGCAGCGGATCATCGATGAACGTTTGTGCCGGTTCCAGTGGCGTACGGATAATTTTAGCTTCCAGGTCTGCCAGACCGTTGAAAGGGTCAATCAGCGTACCATAATCTGTTTCATTCAGACTGATAGCCAGCGCGTTGATGGTAAAATCCCGGCGTAGCTGGTCGTCCTTTAAGGTGCCAGGCACTACTTCCGGATTACGGGAGTCGCGCCGGTAGCTTTCCTTTCTGGCGCCAACGAACTCAATTTCAAGCTCATTCCATTTTACCTGGGCAGTGCCGTAGGTTTTGAAAAAATTGACTGGTACATTATCAAAATGAGTGGCTACCTTATGTGCCAGTGCGATACCATCGCCTACACATACCACATCCATATCTTTTGTACGCCTGTTCAACAACTTATCCCGCACGAAGCCTCCTATCAGGTAGCACGGAACACCCAGTTCCTGGGCGGCTAACGCTATCTGTTCCAACACTTTCCGCTCCTGCAATGTACAGGGAATATCTATAGGCCTTTTGCTGATCATAAATGAATAAAACGGCAAAAGTAGTTTTTTTAGTTCATAACCACTAGCCTACTCTCTTATCACCTGAACGGAACCATCTTTCCCCATCTTAATAATACGGGAAGGACGGGAAGACGTTATTTCATCCTGCCGGTAGTTCACAGCATAATCTACGCCACTTTTTAAAGTAGGGTCTATATCGGCAAAAGACGCAGGGGATGCTTGTCCGCTGATATTCGCAGAGGTGGAAATAAGCGGTTTACGCAGTCTTTTTATCAGATGACGGCAGAATGGCTCCTGCACGATCCTGATGGCTATGGAGCCGTCTTCATTGATCACATTGGGGGCCAGGCCCAGGGCACCTTCATAGATGACCGTGGTTGGGCGGTCGAAACCGGCGATAATATCTGCTATATCCGGACTGGGGCTTGCTACGTATTTCAGCAGGTCCCGCACATCAGCCAGCAGTACTACCAGGCTTTTTTGCTCCGGCCTTTGTTTAAGCGCAAAAATCCGCTTTACTGCGGTTTCGTCTGTCGCATCACAGCCTATCCCCCAGATGGTATCTGTCGGGTACAGGATCAATCCCCCGTTTCTGAGGGCTTCCAGAGAAGCTGTAATATCATTTTCGAAATCAATCATGTTCTATAAACTTTCGTATACTTTCATTACCCCTGCGGCACATTTATCCCGGGTAAATAACTGGGCATGTGCCCATCCTTTTTCTTTCATATCTGCCACCTTCGAAGGGTTCTCCAGTATCTCCTTCATTGCTTCTGCAATTGATTGCGGATGCAGCGGATCGATATAAACAGCCGCATTTCCGGCTGTTTCCAGGAAACATGACCCTTCAGAGGTAATCACTGGTGTACGGCTCCATAAAGCCTCTAAAATGGGAATACCAAAGCCTTCAAAAATAGATGGATAGATCAGCGCTTTAGCTCCCTGGTACAGCGCGGGTAAATCCCCGTAAGCAAATTTAGCCTGTTCATTTAACCAGATGACCCTGTCGGACAGGTCATGGGCTGCTATAAATGCTTTTACTTTCTTCTTATATCCACTGCCATTTCCCAGCACTACCAATGGTATGTCCACCTTGCCTTTTAGCTGTAGCATTGCTTTTATGATGGACAACAGGTTTTTACGCTCTATAATAGAACCTACATAAAGAAAATATTCTTTTGGAAGATGATATTTCGTAAGCAGCTCCTGTATTACGTTTGCCGGGTGAGAGACTGCGAACATCTCATCACAGCTCTGGTAAACCACGGCTATCTTCTCTGCCGGTGTATTATAATAATTAATGAGGTCCTGTTTGGTCTGTTCGCTGATAGCAATGATCTTATCTGCATACAGACTGGCATACTTTGCTTTACGGCGGTAGGTTTGCACGTCTATCGGGTTATACTGCCCGGGATAACGTTCAAAGATCAGGTCGTGCATGGTTACAACGCTTTTCACCCCGCTTTCATGTATCCCGAAAGGAATTTCATGACTTAATCCATGATAAATGGAAATATTCTTTTTAGCCAGTTCCCCTACCACATATTTACTGCGCCAGGCGCTGCGGAACCAGCGGTGCAGTCTTTTTTCAGGCAATACCGTGTGTATGTTGGGATATGCGGCCGTAACATACATCTCTGTAAGCTTAGGCGCATATAAGTAATAATCATTTGAAGGATAATATGTAGCGAGAGAACTGATAAGGGTACGGCTATAATTTCCCAGGCCCGTATTATTCTGAAAAGCCCGCTTTGCGTCAAAGGCTATGTTCATAGTCGTGTTTAAAGGGTGGTAAAGTTAGTAAAAACAAGCTCTCTTTCGATACCTTTTCTTTTCTTATGTTTGTGACAAAATCATTTCAAGATGGAGCAAAAAGAATTAATTCTTCAAGCCTGGAGCGACCGCACCCTTTTACAGGATACTAAATATACGGATGCTGTAAAATGCGTGATCGAGGCTGTAGATAAAGGGAAGGCAAGAGTGGCACAACCCGGAGAAAATGGCTGGACAGTAAATGAATGGGTAAAACAAGCCATACTGATGTATTTCTCTATTCAGCCAATGGAGACCATCAGCCTCGGTCCCTTCGAGTTTTTCGACAAAATGAAGCTGAAATCCAATTATAAAGACCTTGGCGTACGTGTAGTCCCGCATGCAATTGCCCGTTATGGCGCATATATAGCTAAAGGAGCAATCCTGATGCCTTCTTATGTGAACATCGGCGCTTATGTGGATGAAGGCACTATGGTTGACACCTGGGCTACTGTTGGCTCCTGCGCACAGATCGGTAAACACGTTCACCTGAGTGGTGGTGTGGGTATCGGTGGAGTACTGGAACCGTTGCAAGCTGGTCCGGTTATCATTGAGGACGGCTGTTTCGTAGGTTCCCGCTGCATCGTGGTAGAAGGTGTAATTGTTGAGAAAGAAGCAGTATTAGGCGCCAACGTAGTACTGACCAAAAGTACCAAGATCATCGATGTTACTGGTCCTGAGCCGGTAGAATACAAAGGCCGTGTACCAGCCCGTAGCGTAGTAATTCCTGGTTCCTATACCAAGAAATTCCCTGCCGGTGAATACCAGGTTCCCTGTGCACTGATTATTGGTCAGCGTAAAGCCTCTACAGATCTCAAAACAAGTTTAAATGATACATTGAGAGAGTTTAATGTAGCTGTATAATATATTTTAAAGAGGTGCAGGTATCTGCACCTCTTCCCTATATTCCAAGTACTTTATTCCTGCATACCGATAACCCCTACTCCCAGGTAACAATTCTTTACACTCCAAAAATCTTCTCATGAAACAATTTTCATTGATTGTATTGTGCGCTATGACGTGCATTTTATCCGGCTGTAACAAGTATCCCGATTGTTCCCCCGCTACCCATTCCTGCCAGATTGTAAAAATAATACAGGGGTTTGCTGTTGTCGCTCCTGAAGACACTCTTACTTTTGCCTATAATAACAAAGGGAACCCTGTGAGTATTACCCGCACTTACGTAGGCACCAGCTCTCCTAATTTTTTATTCATCTACGATAAGAAAAACAGGCTGACAGACTTTTACGGTGTTTATACCAGTCCTAACCCTTATTTTGATATATGGCACCGTTATCATTATGATGCAAAAAACAGGATTATATCAGATACTACATTTGAATTCGGACTTGTTGGCCCGGGTATCCCGTTACCGGATCAAACCAATAATGGACAACTTAGGGTAAGAAATGTATCTACCTATGGATATGACCTGAAAGACAGGATTATCAAATCCACTGATACTTATGGCTTTGTTGAAAGTGATATTACCACCAGATTATATACTTATAACCGGGATGGCAACCTGGTGAAGATAGTTACAACAAGAAGCGGGGCTACTAATACGGCCAACTTTAGTTTCGATGATAAGATTAATTTACGTAGTACCCATCCTATCTGGCAATTTCTGGACAGGGATTACAGTGTAAACAATTCATTTCATGCGACTGCCTTCAATCAATATGGCCTGCCAACAGCGCTAGACTTTTCCAATAGTCATGGCTACGGGCAGTTTGCTACAATGCTTTTAACGGATCTACAAATCAGTTATAATTGCAGATAAGCTAATACGGGTAATGGTAACCATTACCCGGTAGTGCCTCAGTTCGAATGTAATGACAGCGTAGATTGCCAGATGTATTGATCATAAATACACTGCATCTGACTGTTTAGTTCTCTGATTTAGCTTTGGAATATGGGTTCAGGATTTGTTTTTCAATTTAACTTCACCTAATATTCACGTCAGATAAGGTGTATTTATTGATCAATAACATCTGGCACGAAGATTATGCAATCAAACTGAGACACTACCCATTACCCGTATGTTTTTTATTTAGAGGAAAAACATCTATTTTGTCGTCCTATGCGTATTTCCCTATCTGCCTGTTTAATTATATTTTGTTGTAGTCATTGTAAGCCTGTAAAAAGGTATGAAGGAAAGAATCCCTTACTTTTCGATGCAAGTTTATCCAAAGATATTTCCACCAAACCCAATACGAGGTTTATCTTAACAATGTCTGATCCTTTGGTTCCGGGAGCAAATAATATCTACATACCTACTATGGAAATGGCATGGCAACAACTGGATATCCTCTTACATCACAACATACGGTTAACAAATAAAACCGCTGCTGCTATCAAAGCGCTGGCTTATTCACCACTAATAATACCAGATAATATTCCAGGAAGTGAAGTAGAGGCAAGTGCAGAGAATGGAGAGGTCAACGTTAAGGCAACCATGTATGCAGAGCTTCCTTTTAAACATTCTTTTGATACGATACAGGGCTCTTTCGGGAATAAAAAGGTCAAATATTTCGGGATAACTTATTCATATGAATATCGTGATTACATCGACATTCTTTCTTATAAAGATGAGAAACATTTTATTGTTAGCATTACCCCACAGGATACATCAAAAGAGATACTATTCTGCATGGGATATAATCAATTTCATGATTTCAATAAACTTTACAAATCGGTAAATATTGATATCGCTGATGCAAAAAAGAAAGAGTCCTGGAGGACTTCATTTATGGAAAATGATGGTTTCTCTGCGCCGAAAATCAACTTCGATCTGACGCAACAATTGTCATCTGTTCAAGGACAACAGTTCAGGGCAGGAAAAGAAACTTACACTATTACCAATGCAAGCCTGCGTAATGCATTTCTTTTAACTGAAAAAGGCGCTACTGTATTCAATGAAGCTGATATGATGGCAGCATTAGACAGTATTCCCGTTAAGAGAATGATCTTCGATAGCCCTTACACCATTATCCTGCGCAAAAAAACTTCTCCACAACCTTTTGCAATGATGACTATAGCCGATACGGAACTCATGACATTATCAGCAAACACAGATCCATTTTAACTATCCAGGTATTGCTGTCTTAATGAAAGCCACATATCAAAGATACTTTTCCAGAAGCTTCCCTCCTTTAATGCTCTCGGATCAACCTTTGACATGCAGCCTTGAAAATGTTCAAGCTGTATATCTGTGAAATACGCGTTCTGAAAGCCTTCTACGCCATGTTCTGTAACAATAGACTCTTCAAAATCTCTATAGATAATTAAGAATTCAGCCAGTGTTTCAATGGAACTATTGAAATAAAATGGTGTAAAAGAATCTTTACGGTCCAGCGCTACTATCCGGTCAAAATCTTTTGTATCAATGGCAATAGGGTCCAGATCCCGGCAGCTGCCAATTACAACATACTTTTCATATTCAGGATCATTCCCTAAAGTATCATGCAATTCGTTTAATCTGCTGATACCAGAAAAAATATCATCGGAATCCTCTTTAAATGATAAGACAGGCATTACATATTTAGGGAACCCTGTTGTTGTTAGAAATGCAGTTGTAGACGGCAATAAGTTAAAGCGTTTTAGTCGCTCAGGGGATATCGGAAAAAGCGGGCTGTCCGAATGCTGCATCCAATTATTCTTAAAATCCTGTGGGGCCATATCATTCAATTAATACCCTAATATTAATGATTTATATCAAATAATAAAATATATAAGGTAATTATTTTCTTTTGGATACAATAAATTAACGGCCAGAGAGTATCTCCGGCCGTTTTTATTATCTGATCAGTAATACAGTTCCTTTTTTATTGATCACCTTTCCGTCTGAGGTGTTAATCTGGATGATATATACATATGTTCCATCCGGTGCAGGGGTTCCCTTCTGCGTTCCATCCCATCCGGTATTAATATCACTACTTGCAAATACAATTCCGCCATAACGGTTAAATATCTGCATATTAAAAGTCTTAGGCACGTTGTAGCTAACTACATGGAAAAGATCATTCACCCCATCTCCGTTAGGAGTAAAAGCAGTAGGCATCACGTAATCTCCACAGTTATCATTTACCTGTAAATTCACCTGTGCAGTAGCTTTACAGCCATTTATATCCGTACCTGTTACCGTGTAGGAAATGTTGTTATCCATCAATGCCAGCGGACCACTAACTGCTGCATTGGAAAGGCCCGTTGCAGGGCTCCATTGGTAGGAAGCAGCACCAGATGCCTGTAATGTTACATAAGTACCGCGACAGGCAGGCTTACCTGCAGTATTGATACTTACCTGCGGTAAATCATTCACGGTAACCACCACTGCTGTACGATCACTTTCACAGGCCCCATTATTCGACTGACTCACATAATACGTAGTATTACCGCTGCTCATTGTTAGCGGCTGTGGCGCTTCAGTACTACCTACACCACCGGCATCTGTAGTATACCACAGTAAATCATTCCCTGTAGCCGTCAGCGCTATCGCCGGATCATTCAGACAGTAAGTGGCTCCTGTTGCATCAGGCGCTGGCAATTGCGCTTCTACTGTAACACTAATGGCTGTCTGCTGGCTTTCACAGCCGGATACTGTCTGGCTTACGCCGTAATTCTCCGTACCAGCCGTAGCTGTAGAAGGCGTTGGCGCAGCAGGTAATAAAGTTGCACCTGTATACCATTGCAGGTTAGTACCGGTAGCATCCAGTGTTGCGGCAGGCACACCTACACAGTAAGTAAGTGTTGTATTGGTAGTAGTGGGTGCGGCGGGTTTGTTGTTTACAGTAACAGTAATGACAGTACGATCACTTTCACAACCGTTCAACGTCTGACTGATATAATAATCCTGGGAACCGGTTGTAGTGGTGGATGGTGTTGGGATGGTACTCTTACCCGTTCCACCTGTAGCAGCTGTATACCATAACAGGGAAGCCCCGGTAATATCTAAAGGTGTTGCCGCAGCTCCCTGACAATAGACAGGTGCAGGATCTGTAGTTACCGGTGCATCTGTTTTTGTCACTTTCACTTCTACGGTAGCAATACCACTTTCGCAACCAGCCTTCTGACTTACATAAAAATATTGAGAACCGGCAGTAGCAGTTGATATTACAGGCGTAGCAGGTAATACGGTTCCACCAGTAGCTGCACTATACCAAATCAGCGTATTTGTAGGGGCAGCCTTTGTAATACTCAGATCTAAATCTGCAGGCGTTGCATTCATACAGTAAGACAATCCCGGATCTAATGGTGTTGAAGGGGCAGCTGCCACTACTACTGTAATTTGGGTCTTAGGGCTTTCACAACCGGTACCCACAGACTGCGACACATAATAAATGCTGGTGGCGGCAGCAGTCGTAGATGGTGTTGGCGCGCCTGTTAAAGCATTATTGGATGCATCGTACCAGTTGAGTGTACCTGTAGGTGAAATCACTAAGGCTGACAAATCATCCGTTACAGTAGCGCCCTCGCAATAGTTAAGGGTGGGTGTAGAAACTGTTGGTGCAGCAAATGTTGTTTTCGTTGATTCGTAAATCCCCAAATCTTCACTCCCCCCCTGTAAACGAGGGTTTCCATCAAAATCAGTATTCCATGGTGCGCCATAATAAGCATAACCAGCATAGTCAATAACAGGTGAACAGGGTGAAACATGAAAATTACCTGCAGGCGCATCCACAAACAGGGGATCAACATTCGTATTACCACTGCTGGCTGTAGCCATATACATATCACAGGTATTATAGGTAACACCTCCGCTACTAATGAAACTATTATCCGGATAGGGCGTGGGATTCCAGAAGATCGAATAAGAACACCAGATCCTGTTTACTGCTGCACCATTCAGCAACACACTATTTATCAGAGGTAGTGGATTATTATAAAATACACAGTTTGTTACATTAACCCTTACAGCATTGGGGTTGGTATCAACATAGGTTGATATAGCAGATCCTCCCCCATTGATAGTTTTGTTATTGATAAAGACACTGTTCAACAGGTCGGTATATACCACATCTCCATTCACTGATACCGTAGCATATGCCCCCCCGTCTACCACTGCAGTATTATCTTTGAATACACAGTTAAATGCGGTAGCAAAAGCGATAGTACCTGTGGTTGAGTAGCTTGCATAAGCTCCTCCATATACTGCAAAGTTGTTGATAAAGGTACAGTTCAGTACCTGAGCATACGCATATGTATAGAAACTAACTACTGTGGAGTACAGCTCAATACCTCCCCCCTGATTATACTCTGAAGGTGTTGTAGAACCGGGATATCCATAGTTGGCATTACCATCACGGATGGTAAAACCATCAAAGGTACTGCTTCCGTTAGCACCTGCATTAAAACGTACCACACTGTAAGAGTTGTCGCTGGCATCTCCTTTTACACCGATATCTCCGCTCAGGATGGTGGGGTGATTCCTGAAGTCGCGCTGGGTCAGCAGGGTCTCATTTCCTACGAAACCGCCATACACATGAACGTACATCGGTAGTACATTAAACGCGATGGTCCTGTCGGTCCCCGTTGTTGGGTAATAGGTCCCCTGGGCTACCCAGATATCAGCTCCAGAGGGAGCCGCCGCAAAAGCGGCATTTAAATCGTTATAGGCGGTTGCCCAGGAGGTCCCTGCACCTGGAGTGGGATTATTTACATTAACATAAACAGCGGCAAAACAGACATTAATTTGTAACAATAAGAGGATATTAAAGACCGCTCGAACAAAGTATCTGGGCATATAATAGCATCGATTTTTTGTGAGTATTTCAATAGAATACGCTGGCTTTTTCAGGTTTAAATACGCAGCTATAGTGCCCAAAAATATGGGCAAAAATGTAAATACAGCAAGTAGAGGAGGGTTGTGTATCTGTAAAACCGATTACATTGATTATCAATCAAAAGTATCTGACAAAGCTCTGATTAGGGATATAAATTATATACAAAGCCTCTACAAAGTATAATAAAACATGCTTCCAGAGAGATACTTCACATATATTTTGTAGACGTATTGTATACGCCTTTTTTGTATTTAGCAGGAAATTACTTAAGTTAAGGTCTTATTTAACAATATCACTATGCGTTTTCAACTCAGACACTGTCTCCTGCTTTTTATTGGCTTGCCAGCCTTTGCCCAGACACCTAAGACCGAGCTGCATTTCACCAGCAGCAAGCAGCAAAAGATCACGGTGTATAAGGGGACTATCTTCGTGAATGGCAACCGGGCCTTCCAGTTCGCCGCAGACAATATCAATTACGCCACCAGACGTAATCGCCTGGTAGAAGACAATGGTAATGTATTCCTGTTCCTGGAGATAAAAGGAAGTCCTAAAAAAGACAGATTGTATGTTTTCGGCATCAATAACTCAAAAGCGGATTCACTGTTAGATGCCATCAGTTCTGATGTCAAGGACATGGACCATGATGGTAATCTGGAGTTTGGTGGTAGTGAACTGCCAACAACCTATCCATCGAATGATTCGATATACTATAACCCTTCGAAATTCTATGAGATCAATAAGGGCAGGCTTATTTTCGATGCGGAGTACACCCAGAAAATAGATAAAAAAGCGAATGGCGTTTATCTGTCTGATCCATTGGATAAAAACGGCAATTGCTGCAAGGTAATTCCTAAACCAAAAGGTCATTTATAATAAAAAAAGCCCCTGGGGGCTTTTTTTATTTTGTCTGTATCTGAATCTCTCCCCCACTCTTAAATAAATCATGGGATACGAAATAACCATTGAGTCGCTTCCCATTTACATTTATTGCTGTCAGTGCCCTCCCCTTTCCTGGTTTAGTCAATGTAAGCAGTTTACCACTGTTGGTCTTCCATTTTACCTCATCAAAAAGAGGGACCGTCACCAGGTATGAAGGATCTGTTGCAGAATAGGTATATAAACCTAAAGAACTGAGCACATACCAGGCAGACATCTCCCCGGCATCATCCATTCCACAAAGAGCCAGACCATCATCCCCTATCCCATATAAACTATTCAGAATAGTATCTATAATCTTTTGTGATTTTTCCGGTTTGTTGATAAAGTAATAAGCAAAAGGAGCTTCATGATCGGGTTGGTTACCATGACAGTACTGGCCTATCATAGTCTCTACATTCCTGGCAATATAGGCAGGATTCCAGGGTATGGTAAAGAGCGAGTCCAGTTTGGATTCGAATCCTTTTGCACCACCATATAAAGCGATCAGTCCGGGCATATCATGCGGAGCAAAGAATGATACCTGCCAGGCATTGGCTTCCCTGTACATGTATTCGTAATAAGGGTATTGAGGATTGAAGTTTTTAATCCATTCACCGTTTTCTAACCGGCCTCTCATAAACCGCGTAGAAGGATCAAACATGTTTTTATAATTCTTTGATCTGGCCATTAATATGCTGTAGTTGGCGGTATCTCCCAGCTTTTTGGCTATCTGTGCAAGAGAGTAATCATCATAAGAATATTCCAGGGTTTTGGAAACACCTGCTTTTGCCTTCGTTTCTACATGAGGGTTAGCAATATCAGGATCTGAGATATAACCCTTCTCAATGTATTCTGCTATATAAGGACGGGCACCACCGGATACATTCGCATTCCTTAACAATATCTGGTAAGTGCCTTTTATATCAAAATTATCAATCCCTCTTAAATACGCTCCTGCTATAGAGGATGTGCCATGATCTCCGTGGAAGAATGTAGGAATGAAGCCTGTTTTATCACCCACATCCTTCATAGATTTAATTACATCCAATGTTACCTGTGGAGATATCAATCCTAATAAAACATCTTTATTACGATAGGTATCCCATAAAGAAGGTTCTGTATAATAGTTAAATCCATTCTTTACTACATTATGTTTTGCATCCGTGTATTCCATATTCACATCACTACGTAAGGCGGGCCACAGGAACGAACGGTAAAGGCAGGAATAAAACATCCGTTTTTGTTTCTCTGTTCCACCTTTTATCTGGATACGCGATAACAAGGCTTCCCATTTATCATTTGCTTCTTTACGGATTTCTGAAAACGATTTATTACCTATTTCTTTCTCCAGATTTTCTTTCGCATTTGCTGTACTTACAAATGAAATTCCTATTTCGAGTGTTACTGGTTTTACATCTCCATTTACCAGATGTACTACAGCAAAACCATCCTGCTTACCTTCTTTTGTCTTTTCCAGCTTTTCGACGTTTGTATTCAGTCGTGCATAGAAATAGATCTTCTCTCCTGCTTGCTGATAGCCCTGTAAAGCATTGCTTCCATCCTGCTCTATATTCCAGTTGGAAATATGGTTATTAGCTTTGGCGAGGTCAAAGAGTATTTGTCTGTTGGTATTGTTTTTATATTCATATTGATGATAACCGCATCTTAAGGTAGAAGTGAGGCTGACATTTACATTGTAATCTTCCAGGTATACCTGGTAAAAACCCGGGGCCGAGCTTTCTCTTTTATGACTAAACCTCGAACTAAATCCCTTACCCGGATCAGACACCGGCAGCACTGGAATATTACACAAATTCCAGTGCCCCTTATTCGTGTGTGTGAACCCATAAATGACTGTATCCTCATATTCATATCCTGCACCAGACCCGTATGCGGTAATCGGGCTCAGCTGCACCATGGCGTTAGGTAAAGAACTTCCGGGAAAGGTAAGACCAGCCCATGATCTCCAGCCATGAGGCAATTCATAACCAAGGATTTTAGGATCTGTAAGCGGAGCGGTACCAATAAACGTGTTTACATACTTTGTTTGTCCGTGGGAAAAACTAACGAGCAGCAACAACGGTACAAAGCATATGAGCTTTTTAATTTGATTATCCATTAACGTGAACTATTTTTTCAAATATAAAATCTTATAAATGGAAGTTTTTAAAAATTACATCAGCGGTGATATGATTATAAAAAGAAAGTAACTGATACCCCCTCTATATGTTTGCAGTAGACACTAAATAGGCTCCGTTAGGAGCCTCGTGTTTATAGAAAAACATATTAAACAACAAAACAAGACTCCGTTAGGAGTCCCCTATTATTTGTTATAATAGGGGACTCCTAACGGAGTCTATTATGTAGAATATAAATTGTGCTACAAACACGGGGCTCCTAACGGAGCCTTTTTAGTGTCTACTAATACTTTTGAGCTTTTGAGGCAGCCTGTTTCTTATTGAATAACTCCCAGTTCTGCTATACCAACATCAGTGGACGTATCATATGCAGGAATAACATCTACAGGTACAAAACGGAAATACCTGGCTGTAACAGGTGTCAATAAATCTACACGCTGTTCTACAGGGTTCGCTTTTATGTTAGAGAACTCTCCCTCTTTCTGTTCTTCCCAGGTCTTACCATTTTCACTGGTATAGAATTTATACTTGTTAATTAACCCTTTGGCAGGATAGTTTTTAGCAGGCAGATAAGTGAATGCGCGGATTTTGACATCATGTCCCATATCTACAGTGATACCATCCGGTGCCAGTTCCTGAAAGGCTTTCAGGGGCATCATTACATTAGTTTTGTCTTCATCGTCTATCACTTTTTCCAATTTCTTATTGGCGATAGTCCAGCCGGTCTTTACAATACCTAATGTCCTTGAGCCGGCATCACTGCGTCTGCCTTTATTGTTAAATGCTCTTGCTTTCACTACACCACCTTCCGGCAATGCGAATGGCTGAACATAATGAGCAGAAGAAAGTTCCGGATCAGTTCCATCTACTGTATAACGGATATCGAATACCTGCGGAGAGGTAGAGATAGAGACATTTCCTGACTTATCACGTTCAATAGCCGGTATTGTCAGCCTGGCGGGTTCTTTAAATAAAGCGATATCACTTAAACAGATACTGGCGGCTCCTTTAGTAATTCGTACACGCACTTTGGAAGTGGTGAGTAATTCATTGGACCTTATAAGACGACAACGTCCTATAGCGGTTCCTTTTTGAACGGTTACCCATTTACCACTTTCCCAGATATCAACGGCCCAGTCGTCTATTCGTTGTCCTAATTTGATATTCTCCCTTAAACGGATCACATTGAATGTGCTGGTCGTTTTCAGGTCCAGTTCGATGCTGCTGGCAGTCACATTATCTTTAGTTCCCCAGTAAGTGTAAGGATCATTATCCAATACATTTTCAGGGGCATATTCTTTTCCTGTATTTCGGATATCGTCTGCTTTCACGGTTGCACCCTCTGCATAGTTAACACTGTACATTTCTTCCAGTAATGCACCGAATTCTTTTAGTGAGCCTGCATCTATTTCATTTACCAGACCGCGTTGATCGGGTGGTACATTCAGCAACATACTTGTACCTACACCTACAGAAGCGAAATAATGGTCCATCAGTTGCTGCGGTGTTTTCACCTGGTTATCCTCGCTTTTATGATAGAACCATCCTGGCCTGATAGAGAAATTCGTTTCTGCCGGTATCCAGAACTTTCCATTACGGGTGCCATTTAATCCTTCTTCGTACTTTGAGAGTCCGGGAGCAGGAGTACTATTCCCATTTTCTCCATGTGGTGTATAAGTAGCCCAGCAGGGGTCTCCCGCAAAACCGCTTTCAGTACCTACCCAGCGTACATCCGGACCAACATCACTCATCACTACAGCACCTGGTTGCAGGTCTTTTTCCATTTGCCAGGTAACAGGCCAGTTATAATACGTGCTACGATCAATTTTACGGCTCTCACGGGCACCATCGTAATAACCGTCTCCTCCATTAGCACCATCGTGCCAGGTCTCGAATACGGGGCCGTATTGCGTTAATAACTCCCTGTACTGTTCACGGTAGATATTCACGTATTCCTGGGTACCGTAATTTTTGTTATTACGATCCCATGGGGAAAGATATACACCGAATTTCAGCCCTTCTTTTTTACAGGCATCAGCAAATTCTTTCACCATATCTCCTTTACCATTTTTCCATGGGCTTTGGCTGATATTATGTTCCGTAGTTTTAGTAGGCCATAAACAAAAACCATCATGGTGTTTACAGGTAAGGATCACTCCCGTTAATCCGGCAGATTTGATAGCAGCGACTATCTGATCTGCATCAAATGCAGAAGGGTTAAAGATAGCAGGATCTTCATCCCCATAACCCCATTCTTTATTTGTAAACGTGTTTACGGTAAAATGCACAAAAGCGTACATGTCCATTTCATGCCACCTCAGCTGCGCTTCATTAGGCAGTGCGCCATAAGGAGCCGGTGGAGCAATGTCATATGCTGTATTTTTTAAAGGTGTGGTTGTTTTACAACCGGATACCACCATTACAAGGGATATTGCAGTTATCCCGATTAGTTTCTTCATTACGACCTGTTTAATTTTGCATTCTCTATCTAAGCATGAGAGTACTAAAATAATGGATCCATCTTGTTTTTTTTGTTTTTATTGGGGGCTGATACAATATTTATAAAAACTGATAGAAAGTTAATGCTGTTTATAAATAAAGAAGCCGTATCAAAACAATTGATACGGCTTCTTTAATCTGATTAGTATTTATTCTACTACTACTTTCTTGCGAACACTACCTACTGAAATAATATAAATTCCTTTAGGCCATCTGGAAACATCTACTTGTGTAGTATTTCCATTCACTTTTGAGAAGTATGTCTGCTGTCCGTTCATGTTATAGATCCTTAAAACAGACTGCGGAGTCGTGCCTTTGTATTTAACAGTCAGTACATCCTTTGCCGGATTAGGCGATACAGTGATTGAAACCAGGTCGGTTAAACTTTCCTTAGCCGGGCTATATGCAATTTTGTTTGATAATGTAGTTGGATACACTTCAAATTCCCAGATGGAATAACCATATACCGTTGCTCTCGTTACTCCGTACATTCTTACATAACGGGCACTAACAGCGGTGAAGCTAAGATCTTCGGTACCACCGGTTCCTGCTGTCACGGTCTTTTGTGTAGTCCAGGTTGTGTTATCGGTAGATGTTTCTATGCGATAAGATGTCGCATAAGCAGCCTCCCATTTCAGGACAACCCTTGAGATAGTCTGCGCAGAGCCAAGGTCCACAGCTAACCATTCATTATCTGTGAAAGCAGAAGACCAGCGTGTGGTGGTAGCATCTCCGTCAAAAGCTTTCGCTGCTTCAAAACCGGCTTCTTCTACTGAAGAAGAACTGGCAGTTTTGCTGACAGCAATATTGGAAGATGTTTGTGCGGCTGTACCGTACACTTCTAATTCATAAATAGAATATCCATATGCGGTGCCTCTTGCAGTGGCATATATTCTTACATAACGACCGTTACCTGAAAGACCGGTATTATCATTTGTAAGTGCTGTATTACCTGTCACTGTTTTTATGGTAGTCCAGGTAGAAGCATCCGGTGAAGTTTGTACCAGGTAGTTTTTGCCATAAGCTGCTTCCCAGGTAATTTTCACCCTGTTGATAGCATACGTAGCGCCTAAGTCTACATAGATCCATTGTGGGTCTACTCCTTCAACGCTGGCCCAACGGGTGGTAGCGCTGCCATCAAATGCCAGGCTTGCAGGATAAGCAGATGTTTCCAGAGAAGAAGCAACACCGGTTTTATTCAATGCCAGGTTAGCAGATGTACCTACTGATGAAGTGGTAGCAGTTACTACTCCGGAATAAGCAGAATTACCAGTCGTATTTACAGCATACACCCTGTAAGAGTAAGCAGTGGCTGCTGTTAAACCCGTATTGGAATAACTGGTTGTATTGGCAGCTGTTGTAGCGAGGGCAGTCCAGCTGGTACCACCATTTGTAGAGTATTCAATCTTAAAATTATCTTCGTTGGAAGAGTTGTCTGTCCAGCTTAAGTTAATCTGACTGCTGGAAACTACCGTAGCTACCAGACCGGATGGAGCAGCAGGCGCTGTTGGTGTACTGGTAGAACCAGGTATCCACCAGTTACCGGAAATAGACAGCATACAAAGAAGACCGATCGCATCATTGTAAGAATCGCTGCCTGAAAGGGTCGTTAATTCTCCCCATCCTTTATTCAGGAAAGCCTGGTATTTGGTATCTACTGTTGCTGCAAGGGTAATAGGTGCCACAAAAGCCAGTTCACCTGCATCTGAGCCTAATTTGGTGCCGTTCAGATTATATCCGCCATTAAAGTTCTGAGGATCGCCGCTTGTAGGAGTTCCTGTAGCCCAGTCCAGCAGTTTTGTCATAGCAGCTTTAGCCTTCGTTGATCCGTAGTGCTGATAGCCCATTGCAATGCGCCATGGGTAACGGCAACCATTCCAGCTGTATTTGTCAGCATCATCTTCACCAGTACCTCCGCCGGCAGCATCCGGTACCGCAGGATCGTTCTTTGCAAAATCTGACACTAATCCGGTGCTTGCGCCGGGTTTTCCTGTTCCGGTGAGGTCATCTATGCAATTGTATACTTCGTTCTCTACATTGGTCCAGAAAGCATCGCCAGTCGCATTTTTATACGCGGTCATGTGATCAATCATCCAGTCTGATGAACGTGTGTTCAGCTGATTGCTGAAATCATCACCCAACAAAGTGCGATAGGTAGTTGCGCCTACTACACCTTTAGTACCTTTAAATGCATTGATAATACGTTTAGCTTCATTCAGGTAGGTAACAGAGGTTCCTGCCGGACCACCACCCCACTGGTAATGTGCCAGGATAAGTGAATAGGCGATATCAAAATCACCATCCGTAGCAGAACCTTCTCCACCCACCATAACAGATCCGTTTTTCTTGATCACCCACGACATGAAGTTGTTGTTACTGGTGGATCTGAAACGTGAATAGAGTTTGTACATGCCATCATAATAAGTCTTGGCATTGGCATCATAACCTGCCATCAATACCATTGTAATCATGGCATAACCATGTTGTTCCGAAACAGTAGCATCTGTAGAGGAAGAAGGATTCCCTTCTGCATACATATAATACTGATCTGTTGCGTCTGGACACTGTTTAAGATACTTAGATTTATAAGTATTGTAAAAAGTCTGGATGGCTGTATTCATTTGCGCCTGCGTGACATTGCTGGGCTTTATACATCCTGAAAAATTCACACCTTGTGGAAACGGCTTGTTCTGCGCATTGACAAGACCATACATCATAAAGAATAAAAGTGTGAGACTACATTTCAAATTTCTGATACGGGTTTTCATTTTTTCTTGGTTATTTTATTGAGTAAATGTTGAATATAGGCCAGGTTAGGGGCAGTAACATAACAGTGGGCGGTTAAGATAAAAATAAATACTGAATTTTCTGCGAATGAATATAAAAAACAATTAAGCGTCTTGATTCTCAATACTGTTTTATGGTAATCGGGGTTGTTGATACCAGTTAAAATCAATACTTATGGACGCTTTTAATTAAGACAAAAAAATCTTTCTTTTTTTTCAACAACATAATTTTGTCGAAACTTTTCATCTCATGAAGTACCTTCTTTTACTAGTTGCTATTCTTGCTGAAGTAACTGCCACCTCAGCGCTAAATGCCTCAAATGGTTTCACAAAACTGATTCCTTCTTCGATAGTTGTTGTTGGATATGGTGTAGCATTCTATTGTTTAAGTTTAACATTAAAAAGTATCCCACTGGGTATTGCTTATGCTATTTGGTCTGGCTTGGGAGTAGTATTAACAGCTATTGTGGGGTTATTATTATTTAAGCAGAAATTAGATGTAGCAGCGATAGCCGGCCTGTCATTAATTGTTATAGGCGTAATAGTGTTAAATGTTTTCTCTAAAAGTGCTGTTCATTAATTTATCCGGACAATCTTAAACTTTTTCGATACACTCTGTGTTAAGTGTTTTATCTCAATATAACCAGTAGCAATCAATTCCACGTAGATCAGCGGGACGCGTGACGTTTTAACGCCAGAATATTCTGTTACCTCAACCACCGGTTTTATGAAAAAACTGTTACCCCCTCTTTTCTTATTGTTAACGGTCTCATGCTTTGCACAGGATAGTATTATCCCGGGGAAATATTATGCGCAGATACAGAAGAAAACCCAAAAGGTGAATGACCTTATCCGGAAAAGAAGCCGGCAGTCTTTAAGCTGGTTCCTCAACCGTGAGCAACGCATGAAGGCCAGATTAATGAAGTCCGACCCCGCTGCTGCCCACCGGATCTTTGATAAAATACCAGCTATCGGGGCGATAAATCATAACTACAACAGTTACTTAGATACTTTACAGGTGGTTACTAAATTTCTATCATCCTCTAAAGAACTACAGCAGCGTGTAAAACAATTAGAAGCGTCCATAGGGGAATCAGAACAGGTAAGCGCTTATCTTAATCAACGACAGCAGGTATTAAAAGAGCAGTTGTCGCAGTATACCGCATTCAGTAAAGACCTGCAACAACTCAGTAAACAGGCCTGGTATTATAAGGAACAGGTCCGGGAGTACACTTCCATCATTCAGGATAGAGATAAGATGGAAGCCAAAGTAATGGCGTTATTGCGAAAATCAACTGCCTTCCAGAACTTCTTCAGCAAATACTCCGTCCTGGCTGGTCTGCTTAATATTAACACTACACAAAGCCTGGAAGGATTACAAACCCGCAGCCAGGTAGAACAGCTGGTACAACAGCGGCTTGGGGATGGTCCTGATGCCCGGCAGGCTGTTGCTCAACAGGTTAACCAGGCGAGGGATCAGTTTAAGCAGTTAAAAGACAAATTTCCTTTTCTTGATAATGCAGCAGAAATGCCGGATTTCAAGCCCAATCCGATGAAAACAAAACGTTTTCTCCAAAGGATAGAATTGGGTGGTAATACCCAGTTCCAGAGGGCGAATAACTGGTATCCTACTATCGGAGATCTCGCATTGCAGGCAGCCTACAAATTCACTGATAAAACCCATGCCGGTATAGGCCTCGCTTATAAACTTGGGATGGGCTCACTTAACCGGATGGCCTTTTCCAGTCAGGGTACCGGGATCAGGTCATTTGTCGACTACCGTATTAAAAAAGCGTTTTCTCTGAACGGTGGTATGGAAATGAATTATTATACAGCCTTCTCTCATATCGAACAACTCAAAAACTGGAATGGCTGGCAGAAAAGCGCTTTAATGGGTATACAATATACCTATAAAGTAAGTCCTAAATTAAAGGGTACACTTACTGTGCTATATGATTTCCTCGCAAGACAACAAGCCCCTTTTTCAGAACCCGTAAAGATCCGCTTCGGTTACTCCAAATAAATCTAAGTCATGCTATTGTATAACTCCCGTATTCCCGTATTGTTATTACTCCTGTTAACAAGTACTTCTATCCATGCCCAACAGAAACTGCCTCAGATCATTACGCGATCGCCGGATATTGTCAGTATTGAAACCCCTGCATCAGAAAATGATGTAAGCATACCACTGGCTGATCTTCACATTGGTTCTTTTGCATTACCTATCAGTATCAGTTATCATAAAAATGGTTTAAAAGTAGATGAAATACCCTCTTCCGTGGGTGATGGATGGTCATTACAATATGGTGGCATGA
The DNA here is from genome assembly GCF_900110995.1 of Chitinophaga sp. YR573. Lineage (GTDB taxonomy): Bacteria > Bacteroidota > Bacteroidia > Chitinophagales > Chitinophagaceae > Chitinophaga. The sequence goes on along the minus strand of NZ_FOJF01000002.1, from coordinate 273,671 downwards.
TCTCTTTCCAGCAAAATGGACTAAATGATTTTAATACATCGGGCCTCTTCAATGGCGGGGTCTCTTCTCCTTCCATGACTAATCTGAAATTGTTTTTAAAAGGACATATGAATACGGGGCAACGATTGAGCTACCTGGAACAGGTAGTAAATGGTAATGCAGATGCGGAATTTGACCAGTATCATTATACTTTTCCAGGTAGGTCTGGTATGTATTACTATGATACGCTGATGAATGCAGTAACAGTACCGAAAACGGATCTAAAGATCTTCCGGCAGGCGAATGAAATACGTATTCTGGACAATGAAAATAATAACTATTATTTCGGAGCGACTGAGCATGCCAGTAGTACCGATTCATCAGCAGAAAAATACCGACCCGACTTTAATGATATTTCCGCCTATTATTTATCAAAAATTGTCACTAAAGAAAACAGAACTATTTTATTCAGGTATAAAAGTTATAGCTATACAGTAACTAAAAATAAGTCTGTCATTCATTTTAATTCTACCTGTAGCACTGATAATAGTGTATCCGCTTATACCCGTACAGAACAGATCAATTATCTGTTACCGGATTCCATCATTTTTGATCAGGGATTTGTAAAATTCTCTATCAGTACAACATTCAGGAAAGATATAAAAACAATACAAGCTGCAGCAGCAGTTCCTTCTATAACCGGGTTAATCATCGTTAGCGGGAATAACAATAAGATCAAGGAATTTTCTTTTATTCAGAGTTATTTCGATACCAATAAACGATTAAAATTATCCGGTATTCATGAGTTAAATGGCACCACCGTTGATAAGACATGGCAATTTAACTATTATCATGAATCTGCTATATTTCCTGCAATATTCTCCAGGGATCAGGACCACTGGGGATACTACAATGCTGCTAATAATGCCGGCCTGATCCCCAACATTGATTATTCACCCCTTATACCTGGCTGGAACAATCCGGTAGCCAGTTATGGGAATCGTTCTTCAGATACATTTGCTGTGTATGGTATGCTGCAGTCGATCATTTATCCTGCTGCTGGTAGTACTGCATTTCAATATGAACCCAATCAGCTGAGGGTTAGCGCTTACAGTGAACTAACAAATCTTTCTCCTTTTCTTACAGTACCGGGAGGTACACCGGTCCCCTATATCATTGGTGGTGTACGTGTGAAGACTATCATCATCAATGACAGTACAGGAACACCTTCACGTTACCGGAAATACGTGTATGCAGATAGTTTACATGCGGTGGCATTCCTGAATATTCCCCGTTATATCACAAACACCGGGGTTTGTCCTCCATGTGGTATACAATCAGTTATTTTCGATGAAAGCGTGGTCCCTTTTGACGGTAGCCCTGTCGTATATAGCCGCGTAACAGTATATGATTCCAGTGCAACAGGGAAATTGGGTAAAACCGAAAATGTTTATCTATTACCTCTGGATAAAACTGCAAGTCATGCTGATCCATATGTAGCACCTGTAAACACTTCCTGGTATACGGGTAAACTGCTGAATCAAAAAATCTATTCATCAACAGGTAACACCTATCAGTTAATACGGGAATACCGGCACACTTATACTACGCTGAATAAACAACAGATTACTACAGGATTCAAGACTAATTACGCAGTATATTGTGTGTCTGACTCATCCACTTACAACGTCTCCTTATCCACTTTGTTTTCTGACCGGTTTTACCTGCTGCAATCAAAAAAGATCGATTATCTACCTGCACAAAGTCTGACGAACCAGACCAATTATACGGCCAACGCCGCCACACATACATTGCCTACACTGGTTACACAATTAAACAGTAAGGCAGAAAAATTAAATGAACGCACTATTTATTCTTTTGATTACGATACAAGTACTATCAGTTCTGCAGAAGCAAGAGGCATCAGGAATTTGCGCAGACTGAATGTACTGGTACCCATAGAAAAGATTCAATACCGTACCATTGCGGGTATAGATTATGTAACCGGCGCTACATTAACTACCTATCGGGAAGACAGACCATTTCCTGATAAGACCTTTCAATTAAACCTGAATGAGCCTGTCCCCATGCTTTCTTATACAACGAGCTCTATCAGTACAGGCAATCTTGTAAAGGACAGCAGATACGAAACAACGACCACCTTTTCACGTTATGATAATAATAACAATCTTACACTGATGACACCTGTCAATGGCGTACGTGTTGCTTATTTATATGACTACCAGCAACTGTATAAGGTTGCAGAAGTATTGAATGCGACTTCCGATAGTGTTGCTTATACTTCATTTGAAACAGATCAACATGGTGGCTGGAATTATTCCGGGGTTCCGGTAACTGATCCAACTTCTCCCTCCGGGCAAAAATGTTATAACCTGGCTACAGGTGGCCTCTCATCCGTGTTTACAAACCACGGGGATATGTGCGTTCTTTCTTACTGGACAAAAAATGCAGTACCCTTTACTTTTATAGCAGAGTTTCCTTATACACCGTTGAAAGGAAGGACCATTAACGGATGGACTTTCTTCATACACTGGATTGCTACTTCACTTTCCGGGGGGGTAACATTCCCTTCCAGTGGGTACGTTGACGATATACGACTCTATCCGTCGAAAGCCCAAATAAAAACATATACCTATCAACCTCACACTGGTATCACAAGCACCTGTGATGAACGGGGTAATATCACCTATTACTCCTACGATGCAACCGGGCGATTAAAAATGGTGAGAGACGGAGATGGAAAAATACTGAAACTCATAGACTATCAATATGTAAAACCAATTACTCAATAACCATGCGTACATATCAATTTATCATATCGCTGTTATTGGTCTGTATAGGACAGATAACTGTTGCTCAGAATATACCTGTTACCGAAACACCCTATTCGCCGGTCGCGGTGCCATTACCACCCGCGTATCAGCGGTCCACGATCAGTTATATCCGCACCTTGCAGCCACATATGCCGGCAACGAATCCTGTTTTTATAAAAGCTCCTTCCACCACAGTGGCAGAAGTACAGGAAACGACTGAATACCTGGATGGATCAGGCAGGCGATTACAAATTGTAGAAAGGCGTAAAAGCCCTGCTGGCAGAGATCTGGTGACACCTGTTCTGTATGATGCATCTGGCAGAGAGTATTTTCAATACCTGCCGTATGCTTCTAACAGCAATGATGGCAAATTCAAAACTGATCCCTTTCAGGCACAGCAGGACTTCTATTCTAACCAGGCAGAGAACCCCGGTTTTAACAATGAAAGCTATTTCTTTTATCAGACTGACTTTGAAAATTCGCCTTTGAACCGTGTACAAAAAACTTATCTCCCGGGCAATGCATATACCAAAACAGACGGCAACAAACCCCGGCAATATCAATACCTCACCAATGCACTGAGCGACTCTGTACGGATCTGGCGTTTTACTACCGGAGACATCCTGCCTGTTGCCAGCCAGGTTTATCCGGCGGGCGTATTATACAAAAACGTTACCATTGATGAAGCAGGAACAAAATCGATCGAATACAAGGATATGGAAGGGCATGTTATCCTCAGCAAGGAACAAGCTGCTGAAACACCGGGAACAGAGCATACCGGCTGGGCCTGTACCTATTACACTTATGATAACCTGGACCATCTGCGGGTTATTATTCCACCGAAAGCAGTACAGGCCATTCAATCAGACTGGATCATTACACCCGATATTGCAGCAGGACTTTGTTTTATCTACCGCTATGACAGACGGGGCAGAGTGGTAGTATCCAAACAACCTGCCAGCGATTCTGTAGAGCAGATCTATGATATCCGTAACCGGTTAATCGTTTCAAGGACCGGTATTCTGAAGAACAGGAATATGTGGCAGGTGTATTATTATGATGAAATAAACAGAGAGCGTGCTACTGGTCTCTTTTTCAGTAGTGCAACACGCGATCAGATGCAAACCCTGATCAATTCTTCCCCATATAATCCCGCAGTATCTGTTCCTGGCTTAGATACAGTTCATGGGTTTACACCGCTGATACGCACCTGGTACGACAATTATTTTTTCATACCTGCTTATATTCCCTATTCAGCTGCCGATGCAGCCAAGGTAGATGCAGGAAGTAATCAATACGCAGAGCCCTTACCAACTGGCGTTGTTAATATGCCCATTGGACTTCCAACTATAAAAGTAACAACAGTCGCCGGTACCAACCGACAACTGGCGACTACATATTTCTATAATAATAAGGGCAGACCTACGCAAACCGCGGCCGATAATATCATGGGGGGCAGAGACTTTACCAGTTACCTCTTTAACTTTGATGGTAAACTGATCAGCACTTATCTCCATCAAACCAATCCTAAAAGTACAGTTACTCCTCAAACCACCTTGTTGACCATCTATCATTTTGATGCCTCAGGAAGACCTGATATGCTCACTAAAAAACTGAACGATAATCCATCATTACAACGGAATGTATCCACAATGGAATATGATGAGCTGGGGCAGATCAAAACAAAAAATCTGTATGTCAACGGTGCTTCTTTTCAAATAGAATCGCAGGTTTACCAGCATGATCTGCGTGGCCGTTTAACAGCTATTAATAAATCATTTGTCAATACCCCTAACAGTACCAGCAGTTGGTTTGGCCAGGAAATTTCCTATGAAACAGGCTTTACTAATCACTACTATAACGGGAATATAGCCGGTGTAAAATGGAAAGGAGGAACTGATGGCACTGCACGGGCATACGGTTATAATTACGACAGGATGAACCGTTTAATTACCGGCGAATTCAATCAACAGAATGATGGCAGCACCGCCTGGACACAAGACAAAATAAATTTCTCGCTGAAAAATCTCTCATATGATATCAATGGCAACATCCTGTCCATGAAACAATCAGGCATGAATGGAGTGAGCATCCAAACCATTGATAGTCTGCAATACAACTACCAGGGAAACAGCAACCGGCTAAGCTATGTAACTGATCTGGCAAATAACCCTCAAGGTACGCTTGGCGATTTCAGAGAGACTATCAATACCCCTACCCCCGATTACAGCTATGATCCTGATGGAAACATGGCTAAGGATAAAAACAAGGATATTGACAGTATCATTTATGATCAAAATAATCAGCCCTCTGTCGTTTTTCTGAAAAGAGGAATGATCTATATGCAGTACGATCCTCTCGGTCATCTTCTTTCGAAGATTATTATTGATACAAGCGCCCAACAGGGCAGTGTAAAAGTCATCGATTATGCAAGTGGTCTTGTATACGAACAGGATACATTACAGTTGATCTCACATGATGACGGGCAGATCCGTCCGGTTTACAGAACGGAACAACCTGTCAAATACTTCTTTGATGCTTTTGTAAAAGACTACCAGGGAAATGTGCGGAGTGTACTGGGAGCCAACCGTGATACGGCACAATATTTTGCTTCCATGGAAACGGCCCGGAGTGCAATAGAAAACGCTTTATTCAGCAATATTGATAATACACGAACAGCATTGCCTTCGGGATATCCCACTGATAATGCTACCAGTCCCAATGACTATGTTTCAAAGTTAAACGGAGTGGATGGTGCTAAAATCGGACCTTCTCTTGTGTTGCGGGTGATGAGAGGTGATACCATAGCAGCTATTACCAGAGCATTCTATAAGAGTACAGCAGTCAATACGTCCAGTAATACCCCTGCCAGCATGTTAGCTGCCCTCTTGCAGGTTTTTAGTACCGGAGGGCTCACCGCGGGAATACACTCTTCAAACGGCCCTAATTCACCCCTTGCAACAAGTTTCAGCAGCACAGATTATCAGCAGCTCCTGAACAAAAATCCGTTCGAGAATAGTCCTTTCCTGGCTAAAGCCTACCTGTCTTTTATCTTATTCGATGACCAGTTTAAAATAGTAGATGCCAATAGTGGTGTAAGACAGGTACATGGGTCGCCTGATGCCCTGCTTAACCTGGTGATAGAACAGATGCGCATCCAGAAATCCGGGTTCCTGTATATTTATCTGAGCAATGAATCAGCCGGAGACATGTATTTCGACAACCTCATTGTTCAGCATATATCAGGGCCACTATTGGAAGAGACGCATTATTATCCCTTTGGATTAACGATGACCGGTCTCAGCTCAATCGCGTTAAAAGGGCTGTTGTATCCTGAAAACAGATACCGTTACAGAAGCAGCGATCTGCATAGTAAGGAAATGAGACAGGGCCCTGGTTTGGATTGGTATAATGAGCATGACAGAATGTATGATGTTCAGATAGGCAGATGGTTTTCGGTGAAGCCATTAGCGGAACGGACATATAATCCTTACAGGTATATGTTCAATAATCCTACTTCTCCGTGATGTTATTCGTTGGATAAAGAACAAGGGTATGCTGTAATGTAATGACATCCCGTAACTGGCTACGCAGAGGACCTTTGATTGTTTCATTCAGTTGCTGTTGTCCCTGCTGGTATTCCTGTTCATCTTTATAGAATGTTATAGTCACCAGCAGGTTCTTGTCCTGAAATACCGGAAGTGCAGGAAAATCATTCTCTGCTAATTCGCTTATCCATAAAGTACAATCTGGTAACCCTGCATTCTTTCGAAGCGGGAGGTAGCTTGTGGTAAAGATTTCCAGGAGCTCCGGCAGTCTGGTATTGGAAATATAATAATCTATTATTGCCAAATGCTTTCCTGCTTGTAAAATATCTTGCGAAACCTGTACATTGTAAGGTTTCAGGAGATGAACATTATCATTATTAGCTAACATGGGATTGACAAGCCCCTTATGTTTCTTCCATTCCGGACCACCATAGAATGTCCGGAGAAAATTCCCACGTGAAGTCATGTCGGTAAATCCTCTTATCCAAAAGAAATGATCTGCTTCACCTTTGATCCTGTATTGTCCCAGCGGATAAGCACCTGATGCAATCTGAGGGGAAATCAGATTCTTTTCAAAGTAATCTATGAACGGCTCACACATCCCCGGATTTATGATATAATTCCTTAGTTCAATGAGACCAATTGACGTGTAATCTGGATTATTTTGCATAATGCAAAAGAAATGTATTGTTATATTTATAACAAGTACATACCAATTGGTGTACTACTTACTAAAAAGTATCTAAAGTGGTTTTCAGATAATTAAAACGCCCATTTATGGAAAAAAAGATTAGAAAAACTTATTGCCCGGTTGATTATGCTTTCCAACGGATCGGGGGTAAATACAAAGGTCGTATAATCTGGTCTCTCCGGGAAGGATGTTTAAGATATGGGGAACTTATCAGGGTGATAGAAGGGATATCTCCCAAGATGCTTACACAAACCCTGAAAGAGTTGGAAGAAGATAAGCTTGTGATCCGTATAGCATATCCTATAGTACCCCCTCACGTTGAATACAAACTATCTGAAACAGGAACGGGGTTGCTCCCGTTTATTGACCAGATGCGTATCTGGGGCGAGCAGCAAATGGAAGTGGCATGAATATAACCGGTGTTCAGAAGCGGACAGTTTTGTATTGAAAACGAACAAGCCAACTTGTATAATACAAATCTAATACATTGTAAATCAACCATATGATTATCCGGCACTGTCTTGGTACAATTCCCGCAAACCCATATTATGATTAGAAATTTCTTCAAAGTCGTTTACCGGAATCTTCTGCGTAATAAAGGTTTTTCTGCCATTAACATTATAGGTCTTGCAATAGGCATGGCTGCCGCAATACTTATCTTGCTGTGGATACAAGACGAAAGAAGCTATGATGAGTTTCATGAGAATAAAGACAGGATATACGAGGTATGGAATCGTGTAGCACTTGATGGTAAGCTTTCCTGCTGGAATACCGTACCCACATTGACGGCCCCCGCCCTGGAAAAGGATTTACCTGAGGTAGAACGTGCAGTAAGGGCAAAGTCGAATGATAATCTTCTTTTTTCAGTTGCTGATAAAAAAATGATGAAGTCGGGAGTTACGGTTGATACCGGTTTTCTCCAGGTGTTCAGCTTCCCGATGCTGAAAGGCAATCCTTATACGGCATTGAATGATGTGCATTCGATAGTGCTTACTGAAAAAACGGCTAAAAGTTTATTCGGCAATGAAGAGGCAATGGGGAAAATCATCAAAATTGAGAATAGGGATAATTTCACTGTTACCGGTATTCTAAAAGATTTGCCTGAGAATACAAGGTTCAATTTTGAATACTTACTGCCCTGGTCATCTTTGAAATATGGGGAAGGACAGGATTTAGGCTGGAATGATAACAGCACTCCTACTTATGTGCTGCTGAAGCCAAATGTAAACTATGCTGCTGTCGCTCCTAAAATAAAAGAATTAAAACAGCATTACAGTAGCGAAGCAAAAATGATGAAATGGGAGATGTTTATTTATCCGCTTCATCGCTGGCGCCTATATTCCAGCTTCACTAATGGCGTAGAAGATAACGGTGGGCGTAGCACATTCGTAAAAATATTTGGCATCATCGCGGCGTTAATATTGTTAATTGCATGCATCAACTTTATGAACCTGAGTACCGCACGAAGTGAAAAGCGGGCGAAGGAAGTAGGGATACGAAAAGTAGTGGGTGCCGGGAAAAGTTCTCTCATCACTCAGTTTATCGGGGAATCTGTTTTTATCGCCTTTCTGGCAGGCATTGTAGCTATTATTATTGTACTGCTAAGCTTACCAGACTACAATCAGCTTACGCAGAAAAAACTATTCATAAACTTTGGAAACATCTATACATGGATTGCATTTATCGGGTTTATCCTGTTCACCGGTTTACTGGCCGGCAGTTATCCCGCATTCTTTCTTTCATCTTTCCAACCCGTTAAAGTATTAAAAGGCACATTTAAAAAAGTAAATGCATTAGTAACGCCAAGAAAAGCGCTGGTTGTATTACAGTTCACCTGTGCCACCATTCTCATCATCTGTACTATCATCGTAAAACAACAGATAGACTATGCCACTGACCGGGCTACAGGGTATAATAAAGATAATCTTGTTTACCATTTCATGACAGGTGATATACCTAAGAACTATACATTGATAAAAAATGAATTGATTGAATCAGGTATTGCCAAATCAGTTACAAAAACAAATTCTCCGCTTACTGAAAGGTGGAGTGATGGATGGGGACAGGATTGGGCAGGAAAAGACCCGAATGATAAAACATCTTTCGACCGGTATTTAGCTGATGAAGGATTGGGTGTTACTGCTGGTCTGCAATTTATACAAGGCCGTGATTTCGATTTGGAGAAATACCCTACCGACTCAACAGGGCTGATCATAAATGAATCATCGCTGAAAGTAATGAAGTTCAAAGACCCGATTGGCAAAGTAGTCAGCGACCTTGGTATTGACTGGCATATTGTAGGGGTTATTAAAGATTTTATTCTTACCAGCCCTTATGAGCCAACAAGACCGATATTGATATGTGGTGCGAAGAGTCGCTTCATGACTTTCAAAGTGATGCAGATAAAACTAAATGCTACTACTAAAAACCTGAAAAAGGCGGAAGCTATTTTCAATAAATACAACCCGGACTATCCATTTGAGTATAAATTCGTAGACGAAGCCTATGCGCAGAAATTCGATAATGAGCGACGTCAGGGGGTTCTAGCTGCTTTATTTGCAGGACTTACCATCTTTATTTCATGCCTTGGTTTATTTGGTCTTGCTACATATATGGCAGAAAACAGGATCAAGGAAATTGGTGTGCGGAAAGTGTTGGGGGCGTCTGTAACCAGCATTACGACTTTACTATCCAAAGATTTTGTAAAGCTGGTCATTATTTCATTTTTAATAGCGGCGCCATTCTCATATTGGAGTATGTATACATGGCTGCAGGATTATGAATATCGTGTTAGTATTCACTGGTGGGTATTTGCACTTGCGTGTTTCTTATCAGTAGCAATTGCAATATTGACTGTAAGTTACCAAGCTATCAAAGCAGCATTAGTGAACCCGGTGAATAGTTTGAGGAAAGAATAGAAATCTCTCAGAAGGTTTGTCATGGCTGACAAACCTTCTGCTGCCAGATTGTTTAAAATTGACACATGGCAGCATTAAAAAGCCGTGCAAGTTTGAAGATACCCCAGAAACCCTACCTAATATTAGCCCTTATTTCAGTACCAAGAATAAGGGAATTAACAACTCAATGTTAAGTCACTTATTAACTTTCAACATGTCAGCTTAATAGCTATGCAATCAAAATTTTACTTAGATTTGTTTACATAGTTATGAACCTATAAATACCCTGTTGTTTAAATATTCGGTGCTAACCTGAAAAAGAACTCCATTTCAATGCGTTTAAAGATAGACAATGAGGAAACCTATTATATTTGGTGAAATACTGGACATCGGAGAAGGACATTGGTTTAAAGATAGAAAAGAAATGATGCTTTCTAGCTTTCATAGGAATTGGGGAGCTGGCATAGATGGCAATGCAAAGGAAGGTGTTGCTGCAATAGTTCTTTCTGGAGGCTATGAAGATGACGAAGACCTCGGTGATGAAATTATATATACTGGTGCTGGAGGAAACGATCCTAATACAAGGAAGCAAATTAAAGACCAGACATGGGATAAAGGTAATGCGGGTTTACGTTTAAGTATGGACCAAGGGTTGCCGGTGAGAGTAATTCGTGGCTATTCTCACAAATCTGAGTTTTCACCTGCTACTGGATACACATATGCAGGGCTATATAGCGTAGTAGATTCATGGGAAGAAAATGGTAAAAGTGGGTTTAAAATTTGCAGGTTTCGCCTTGAATATTGTGGAAAAAATAAAGAACGGAACTTACCCGAAACACTTGAACTAAGATATAGCAAAAGAGAAAAGCAGCGAAAAGAAGGTACTATTTTACGAATAATCAGGGACACTAAAATTGTCCGTGATATAAAGAAATTATATAATTATGAATGTCAAGTGTGCAGACATACCATAAATACACGATCTGGCAGATATGCAGAAGGAGCTCATGTAAAACCCTTGGGGAACCCTCATGATGGTGACGATAGTATAGATAATATCATTTGCCTTTGCCCAAACCATCATGTAATGTTTGATAAAGGTTCGTTTTCAATAAATGACAACTTAGAATTAATTGGGATATTAGAAGGAAAATTGTTCTTCCATAAGCAGCACTATTTGAATAAATCAAATCTGGAATATCATCGTAAAAGTCATGGGTACAATTAAGGTCATTTGTGGTATAATCTTTAAGGATGACAAGATTTTTCTTTGTAGAAGAAACGCCAACAAGTCTTTAGCTGGTTACTGGGAATTTCCAGGTGGCAAAATTGAATCGGGAGAGACGGATGTAGATGCACTATCTCGCGAGTTGCATGAAGAGCTTGGAATGAAGGTTAAAATCATCGAGCACTTTAAAACAGTAATACATCCTTATGATGCATTTACCATTGAGCTTATTGCTTATACCTGTCAATTCCAAGAGGCTAATTATACCCTTACAGATCATGACAAATACGAATGGGTAGATGTAAAGGATCTTAATAAATGGAATTTAGCACCCGCAGATATTCCCATAGCAAATGCAATCCTTGAGAATTGACATTTCAACTTGATTCGTTGATAGACAAACTCAGAAGATATAGATCCCATTCCTGGCAGTTACCCTAATGCCAATATCCTGGCACAACCCGTATATTTCACCGTATTTATGACATTGTTACTGATGGGCGTTCCCATTTCAAGTCCTACGGACAGTATAAAGGTCCACGAGTCATCCAGTTTCTGCCCCCCTTCTAATTGTAATTCGATACGTTCTCCTGTATAGTTTTCACCTGTTGGCTGCCAGGCGGTATAAGCAGTTGGTGCAGCGTCAGTATCTTTATTTGTATACTGGGGATAGTTGTAGTGAAGATCTGTGATAGCGTGTAGTGAAATTACAAACCTGAACAACGGATATTGCCACGGAATGAACAGGTTTATTTCCGGCATCAGGTTAGGTAACTGTACCCATGCGCTGCCGGCTTCTCTTATAATCTCACATTTTAAGGGATGCCTTACTACTCCATCAAAAGGATTCTTTTGCGTAATGCGGAATCCTTCCAGGAGCTCCCTGTGTTTTGAAAGCAGAATAGACCGTTGTCCTCTCCCATTTGCGGGATCCTGCAACTGCATCACTTTGCATAATTTGGAAAATTCAGATGTAATGTTATGGTCTGCAAGATGTCTTACAAACAACACAGCCCATCTGATTCTGGCAGCTGCTCTTCCACAACCTTTCCACTCGAGATTGTTCTCTCGTGTTCTTTCAAAACTTTTAGCTGTTTTAATTTTCTTTTTGGATGCTCCTCCGGGACTGCGGACAAAAGTACCATCCATATCCCTTCTTTTGTAGGCGGATAAACCTCCGATTGTTCCGGTAAAATCGATACCTCCTCTAAGTCTGGCCATTTGGGGTGTAGTGTATACTACAATTTACTTAAAACCTGTAATTACAACAAATATAATTGCCCTATAAGCCCCCCTTAAATAAGGTGGGCTTGTAGTACAATTGTATAGGTCTTATAGGGGACTTATATGGGGCTTATACCCTCATATAGATTGAATATCAGTACGTTATAAGCACCAGTAAATATGGGTACAATTCCAGTGTTGTTTGGTTAAGGCTAGATCCGCTTTGAGTAGGGGTTTAGAGGGCTTTTAGATGTTGCATTACTGCAGTTCTAAGGTGTCATCACCGGCTAATTCCCGGAATATTATTTAAATTTACCTTCATAATACCAACCTATGAAAATTCTCATCAGGGACGAAACTCTTTCTGGCAAAATAACACAGGAGTTCCGGCTTGAGCTGGATACATCCGGTATCACTATCCGTGAGCTGATCCGCAGTAGAGTATATGAAGACGTAAAGGCATTTAACAGCAATGGATCTATACCTTATATGGGACTGGTCCAGCCGCGTGCAGAAGAGCTGTTGTTAAACCCCGTCCGTTCAAACGGGGTCGCGAAAAAAGATCCTGCAGAACAGGTGGATCTTGCCCTGAAAGCATTTGATAAAAATGGCTTTCTTTTGCTGATAAATAACAAACAGTATACTGATCCTGATGAAACCGTAAGACTGCAACCAGATGCTACCATTTCCTTTATCAAACTTGTGCCTTTAGTAGGGGGATAAAACTCATATTATACTATGCGAATTTTAAAAGGATTAACCGTGCCACCCGGCACTGATTGGGAGGAGCTATTTACACTTTTCCTGTCACTGGACAACCATAACATTATGCCGGATGAAGAATGGTATAATACAGTGCTTGAAAAAATAACGGTCATAGGCAAAGAAGCATATATTGACCATGTGATAGGATGGCTCAGATATAAAATTGATGATTATGAAGCTTATAAAAACCGGATGGATGAATATTGGAAGAAACATTTTGCAGGAGGAAATGCTGCCAGTCTGGGGATATCTCTGGAAACCGATATGCGGGAAAAGGCAACTACCCCTAACTGGGTGAGCCAGGTATTTGGGTTGAATTACATTTATGATAATGATGTTAACCCATTATATACCTCTACCGGCTACTACTTTTATTATACGTTGGGTGGACGCTTGCTGCGCGGCATACTACATACTGCAGCCCTTTTCCCTGACACTGAGCTAATGTTAATGGTAGATGCTTTCGCGCTTAGCAATCATGATGAGTGCCTGGATGTTCTTCATATATACCAGAGCCTTCCCCGGGATATTGCGATGGCTCGTATATTAAAGCTACAGGGTAAGGTAAAAAAGAAGCCCCTGCTCAAAAAGATAGAGGCGGCTATCACTACACTGGGCAAATCGGTGAACATGAGTAACGACCAGGTGAAGGAAACCATGGTGCCCGATTTTGGACTGGACTCCGTGCATCGGATGGTGGTTAACACAGGTAACTATACTGTAGGTCTTGACCTGCTGAATTACAAACCCACAGAGATCGTCTGGTGGGAAAATGGGCAGGAATTACCAAAGGTACCTGCCGGCGTAAAGAAAGAGGCGGAAACAGCCCTCAAAAGGCTAAAGGCGGAAGCTAAAAGACTGGCCGAACAGTTCACCATCCACAGGAACAGGATAGAAGGTTTTTACCGGCTACAACGCAGCTGGTTGTTTACAGAATGGATACCACTCTATATTGAGCACCCTTTGGTAGGCGCTATTGGGAAACGCCTGATCTGGCAATTCACAAAACAGGACCAGAACAGAGTCGCCATCTGGACAGAACAAGGCTTCCGTACAGTGTCTGGCGAAATGCTGGACTGGCTGGACGAGCATACCAAGGTGGAATTATGGCATCCTATCTTTGCAGATGCTGCCCACGTATTGCAATGGCGTACCTACCTTAACAGCCATGAAATACAGCAGTCATTTAAACAGGCTTTCCGCGAAGTATACCTGATCACAGATGCGGAGAAAACCACCAGCACTTATTCCAATCGTTTTGCCAGCCATGTTCTTAACAAAGACCAGTTTGCCGCACTCTGCAAGGTGAAGGGGTGGACGCCTGGCGATATAGAGAATAAAGGGCCAAACATCAAATTGCCCGAATGGGACCTGCAGGCTGCTTTTGCCACACAGGGTATATTCCTCGGTGTGCGCAGTAGAATGCATGGTTCTGCTCACATTACCACTCATGCAGTGACATTCCTGCGTAAGAAAAAGGCTGTATCGCTCACAGAAGTCCCGGAGATCGTTTTTTCTGAAGTAATGCGTGACATTGATATGTTCGTGGGCGTTACCAGCGTTGGGAACGATCCTACCTGGTATGATAAGGGCGGAGAAGAAGGTGGCACATACTGGAGAAGCTATGCCTTTGGTGATCTGTCCGTAACGGCCAGGATCAGGGAAGAAGCGCTGAAGAACCTGGTTTCCAGGCTACCGATTGCTGATAAATGCAGTTTTGAAGGAAAATTCCTGATAGTGACCGGCACATTCACTACTTATAAAATACACCTGGGCAGCAGCAATATTCTTATGGAGCCTAATGATAGTTATCTCTGTATTGTACAAGGAGCACAAGGCCTCAACAACAAGGTTTTCCTGCCGTTTGAAGGGGATATGATGATGTCTGTCATTATCAGCAAGGCGATGCTGCTAGCCAACGATAAGAAGATCACCGATCAAACCATTCTTAGCCAGATAAAACGAAACTGATGCATACTTATCTTACAGACAGACTACCCGCTATCCGGGAAGCCTGTCTGATTCACCGGATAAAAACGCTGTATGTTTTCGGATCTGTGGTAGATGGCCGCTTCAGGCCTGGAGAAAGCGATATAGATATGTGGGTGGAGCTGAAGCGGATGAGAAAAGCAGACCAGGCCCCTACCTTGCTGCAGATATGGCTTTCCTTTCAACAAATCTTAGCATGTGAGGTTGACCTCCTTCCCAAAAGTGCTATCAGGGGCGTTCACTTTAAACGATACCTTCAACTTTACCAGGTAAAGATCTTTGATGCTGAGGATTTCTAAAAGTTTATTATGCCAATAATTTAATCTGCATATTTATTGTCTCCTTTTGATATAGGTTTACAGTTACTTCAGGAACAAAGCCAAAGTTACCAAGGTAGAATTGCAATTATAAAATAGACTCTCGATTAAATTACACAGTTCCCAAAAGATCCCCTGATTACTATCACTTTGTTCTTTCAATTTATCACCCACGTGTTTTTGATGACAGCAAAGATTTCAAATCTTCATCATTTACAAATTGTTTAAAATAATCACCCAAGTGATATTCTATTGAGAGGAAAGTATTCTTGTTCTTAATCTTAAAGATGCTTGATAGCATTTCATCTTTATTCCCCTGTAAAGCATAGACGCAGGCCAAGTTGTAATAAATATCATCCACCTCATAGTCAGCTGTTGCGTATTTTTTAGCAATCTGTAAATCTGCTTCAGCTTCGTCTAATCTGCCAAGCCTTTTAAGGATAGCACCCCGGTATCCAAATACCCTTGCTCTTATATTGGGATCTATCTCATTCGGCAGAACACCGATTGCATCGCTGTAAGCCCTAACACTGGCGCTATTGGAAGTTTTACCTTGTCGTAGATTTGCAAGATTGACCGCTTTCGAGAAGTGAACCTCCCAAGATGCATTTTCGTTCAAGGTATATTGTTCAAAGTTAGTTGCAGCGTCATCAAAACTGCCTCTTGCCATTTGTGCTTTGGCCAATGTCAATTGTGATTGAGAAACAATAGAATCTTGCTGGAGGTTATTATTGGTAATTTCCCTAATCTGTTCAATCATTTTTTCGCTTAGTTCCCCAATCAGCTTTTTTACCTCATTGTTACTTTCTTTAAGTGTTTGTCCCAAAGCAAGTTTTTGCATGGTTACGCCTTCTCCTTTTAACACCTCTTCCAGCTGCACTTGTAGTTTTGTCAATTCACCCTCCTTCTCCTTTTTTTCTCTCTCCAATAGCTCCTTTTCTCTTACAAACCATTTATCATTCCGGACTGAGTCATCTTTTAGTGCATCAATCCGTGTTAATAAGGTATTTATTCTTTCTGTAGTCGTCTCTCTATGGGTTTTTATTAAATTAAAAATTACTGTGAAGACGGCAACACTGGAAACTGCATTTATTGCAGATAAGTAGGGTGTTAATGAATCAATAGTCATGGGGTTGAGTATTCAGTATCTAATTTACTATTTTTGAGCTTATTTTCTTTTGTTGGTTCGAAAACCACGGCTGTAATAAAAAAACTGGCTATTGTCTGTAATGAAACCTTGTCTGTACAGCTATTCCATAGAAATATCTTCCTGGGTAATTTTTTTTCATATTGCGGGAATCGTTTTGTCAATTGCAATGATATTGTATTCTCTCTAGTTAAGGTCTCCCAGGTTATCCACAAGGGGAGAAAAGTTTTTCTTTTCAAACAGTGGTAAGGTTGTGAGTATATGCATTAAAATATAGAGAATTAATAAAAATGACTCTTTTTTTTAAAGAAAGTGCCAATAAGGTCTTCATTCTATTGATGAATGAGTGAAGAAATGTATATAACGATTCTTCTATGCCCCTATAATAGTTTACTTAACTCGTACAAAGTTGAATTTAACATTGGAGAGATGTCGCCGTCTTCTATCTGAGAATATTTTACTCGATGGCCACTTAATGTGTCAACGGCTATGCAATATTTAGAGTCAACTAGGTATTCTTTTGAATAATTATTTACGAGAAATCTGTATAGCATTTCGCAAAACATGCCAACTTCTTCAATACGATAACCATTTACTTTCGCAACAAACCAAATAGCCCCAACCTTTTCCTCCGTTTTGGTTCCAAAGGCATATATATGACTGGGATTGGATTTAACTTGTATTCCTTTGATAGTCAGCAATGAATCGCCAGTGGATTTTTTTAGAAATGATAATTTTCCGTTCGGACGAAGCATTTTACTGTCCATCTTTTTGTATCGTTCGAGAATTGAAATATTTCGATTGTACATATTTTTTGTAATGCTATGTTGGCTATCACTCAACTTCCTGTTTAACTCATCTATCTTTTTATCAACAAGTTCAATGCTATCTTGTTTAAAGGAATTACAAACAGCACTTAAGCTTGTTATCCAATAGTCGCCTCCACCTACTGTTGGGGCTTCGATTACTTTAGCTTTAATGCTTTCAACGAATGTCTTTTTCCCTCTATCGGATTTTCTTCTAAACTCTATCAGATCTTTAACAGATAATTTTTTCATAACGAGACAATTTATGAGTTCCGAAGGAACTTAAGTAGCAATAAACTAACTATTATTCCAAAACTTGCATAGGCTTTTTTGAATAATGCGATATTCTACTACTTCAAATAAGATGAAAGAGTAATGTTCATTACGTCAAGTAAGGTATTTGGGGTTGTAATTATTGGGATAAGCTAAAAAGAAAATGCTTGTATAACGGGAACTCACATTCCATTTTCATACTGGAAATATTCCTACGATTTCGTAAGGAAGACAACCTGTACGTTATGAATATATTGATAATTCTAAAATGAACAATTTTTTTTAATAATCAGAATTCCTTATAGTAAAATCGGTTTAGCTTCAAATTGAAGCGAAATTCCAATTTGTTGAGTACACGTTTTAATATAATATATAGAACGGCTCTATGTATTTTCATATAATATTAACTTTGGTGGCGAGATAGCTAAAGTACGAGCGCATAGCGATGCTGCGAAAGTAAGAACTGCCTAAACACAGTTACTGCAGGCTGGTAATCTGAAAACAGTTCCCAGTAGGTACGAAGAGTTGTTAGATGTAAGGTGTTTTATAGTTGCCAATAGTGAGAATATCTAAGGTTTACCTACGAAAGCTATAAAACAAGAAAAACCGGATATCTATCTCCGGCTTTTCGCCAAGTGACCAGAACAGGAGCGAATTAAATACTGAACCTCAATAACTTATAAAGCCTTCGTGTCAAATACGTGTCAAAGATTTAGAACTTTTTAGAAAGTTGTTTGTTTTACACACTCTCTAAAAAGTTCTACCTGTCATAAACAAAAGTAGGAAATTCTTGGAAAGTTTTAATAAGTCAAAAGCTTCAAAGAGGTTGCTTTCTTCCAGAAGGGAATGATAATCAGTAATCAATAGAAACATATAAAAAATACAATTAATTATCGAAATTTCAACATCTCATACGAAATAGATATCATACTAGATACATTCTTTAAATCAACATTAGAAACTAATATGTCCAACTTGGTTTAAGATGAGTTTTTAGCATTTCCTTCTTCTTTTTTCTTACTATATCTTAATTTTTCAATTCCGTTAAGGCTCAGAAACTCAGAAGGACTTCCTTTTTTAACTTGCGCCGTATTATTTACTCTTTTTGTACTGGAAATTAGCACGCATGCCTTTCTTGCCCTAGTAACCCCAACGTAATGTAAATTAAGGTCTTGTTGATAATTCTCAAACACTGGGTTGTTGAAATCATTACCCGGTCCTGGACGTTTAGCAGGCAAAGCCCATTCATGCAAATCCAAATGGATTATCAAGTCATATTCCAGTCCCTTTGATTTGTGCAGAGTTAAAATATGAATCTCATTTGTAGCTGTCGGATAGTAATGTTCCAGCATTTCCGGGGTATTCAATACTTCATTCAATAACAATACCGAGTCCTGATGAACTGAATTAAGTGCAATTATCTTGGCAACCTCGCAGAAAGTTTCTTTCAATGCGGTTAGCTCTTTTAGCGGTCTACCCCGAAATGCTTCTATACTCTTTTTTAACTGATTTAGCCGTTTCAATTCAACTTTTGAAAGATGGTTATATTCGGTAACTTGTTCTACAACATCAATAAAACGGTAATTGTGATCAAAAAGGAAGGACAATAAGCTGGAAAAAATAGATGCCCAAACGTTCATACTCTTATCTAGCTCGTTGCTTTCCGAATAGCGGTGTGGAGTGGTTAGTGTTTTGTCAATAGCCACAGCAGTCCTGCCATACCGAGTGAGAATGGCAATTTTGTTATTGTCAGTGATGTGAAATCCCTCTTTTAATTTTTCTATAAATTTATCAATCCATGCCGCAATCTCCTCATTCCCTCCATCAATCATTGTAAAGATTATGGGACGGTCTTCATCTGCTATCAACTCTGTTTTAGGATTCAGCAGGTAATTAGAATAATTAATGATCCCGGCAGCACACCGGTGATTTTTATCCAACTTAAAGTATTTGAAGTCAACATTCTTAGTCAGCTCTTTTAAATATTTCGCGTCTTTATTGGAAAACGCATATATCGATTGGTTCAGATCTCCGACCGCAATGGCTTTAATTCCCAAATTCTTAATACTTAAAAAAAGCTGATGTTGTTCAGCACCCGAATCCTGATATTCATCGATGTAAATATGAGTGTAACGGGCTTTAAGATATGCTTTGCATGCCTGGGATACAGAGAAAATATAATTGGCCAATAAACCAACATATTCTATCAGAATAATCCCATTCATAAACAAACGTCCCAGTTTCTCAATCATCTGATTAAATACCTTTCTGTCTATCATCAATCTCTTGATCTCTTCAACATCTTCTACCGACAATTCATTCAATTTTACTGTACGAAAAGAAGAAGCAGGAATACCAAAAACATGTTTCCCGAACGGGATGATTACGTCGGAAATTGTAAACCGGTCAATTGTACCAAAAAATGAGAAGCGTGGATTTTCACCATTAGAAAGGCTCCGGTGTTTCAACTCATTACTGGCCTTATTGGTATAGGAGATTGCAATAATACCCTGATGTTCCGAAAGTTTGGACAATTTCTGTTTGATCATATTAGAAATGACAAAGGTCTTACCGCTACCAGGGGCAGCAATGACTACGGCACACCCATCATGATCAAGAATTAGCTGCTGCTGTTTAGTGGGCTGCATTCTATATAAGTTCTGCTAGTTCCTTACAGCGCAATAAGGGCTTAGCTATTTGCGAATCTTTGAGTACTGCAAGAGATGCTTTATTTTTCTTCAAAAATTCATACATTCTGATGGCCTTTTTCTCTTGCATAACCTTAATAACCTTGGCTTCAGTTCTATTGTTAAAATGCCTTACAAGATCTGACTTGATTGCACTATTGATCAGGTCATTTTCAAGATCCTTTTCTGATAAATACATATCATATTTCTCCAAATTTGCAATAATGGCTTGTGCAGCTTTTAAATGCACTAGTTCAGGCATATTTGTGGGAAATCCTGTTAAATGTATTCCATGCTTGGCAATTAAAGCATTCGTAGCTGGATCACATTGCGTATAGTCATCGTAAAATCCGATACATCTGTTTACTCCAGCAAAATGATAGTGTTCTTTATAAGGCACTTTTGAAATATCATTATCCGTTCTCAGTACCCAAGAAATTTCCAGACTATTGAGTATGTTAATAAAAGTTCCAAATCCAACTCCATCAACCATTAATATACTAATGTTCAGCATATCCAGATCAACATCTATCTGCGTGGAAAGGGTTTTATAAAATAACTCCTCTGATGGCCCTTCAACCAAAAACACCACGTCCGAAAAAAATGCTTCTGCCGGTATAATACTCATTCTATATCCGAAATCCTCAAAAGCGTCATCAATAATTTTTGAACATCCTTTTGACGCAGCGACTGTCTTATTCTCCAAAGTAAATAAGCGAACAATCGCGTTGGGGCTGAATTCGGATGCGATCTGTGGGGAGTGTGAAGAAATTAAAACTTGCCCTTTCAAAGATTCATTCAGATAATCAGCAAGTTTCCGCTGCTGATGAGGGTGTAAATGCGCTTCGGGTTCTTCTATACAAAAAATAGTAACTTCTTTTAGTGCATCCTCAGTAAGGTCATTACGGGATGCCCATAGAGCAAGGTAGATCTGGTTCAAGCGACCATCTCCTCCAACCGCCACATTCTGGCCGTTAGTATTGGAAGCTATGGAAACATTATTAATGAAATTATCGACATCTGAGCTTACCGCATCAAATACAATCTGTTGTTTGGTATGGTGCAAGGATAACTTATTTAGCTCCTCGTTAATAGTCTTGGTCGCAGTTGCAATAAAGTTCAGCTTAGGTATCCGGGAGTCAACTGATTTAAGGTCGGTTAAAATTTTCTGGTAGAGGTTATCATCAGCATTCTCCTGTTCTTCACTTCTGTTTTCTTTTGCTTGCTGAAAAAGGTATGCTTTTTCTCTTTTTACATATGGATTCAAATCCCTCCGGCTACCAATATATTTTACGTTTAATACCTTTAAATAATATCTTTCCTGAATTTCTTCCAGTTGATCAACATCTGGTCCTGCGTAGAGAGAATAGCTTTTGGCACCGGTTGACTTATCCCTGACAGCTTTATAAGATAGGCATAGTTCGTTGTTTTCACCTACCTTCCCTTTTAGCCTGGATAAAACACAATCTTCCGTTACATTCTTAAAGAAAAGATTTATATTAAAAGAATGGATTTCCTCATAAGCATAGAAATCGCTGTCAAGGGGTTCAAGATCATAGTCTGAAAGTCCCCTGTCAAGGAGTAGCCTAATAGCCCAGAGCAAATTAGTTTTACCTACATCATTTGCACCAATAACCAAGGTTTTATCATTCAGGTTGATTGTTGCATCCATAAAGTTTCGAAACCCTTTTAGGGTAACTCTGGAGAGCATCATATGACAATCTATTTAAAAAGTAAGGTTATATCAAAATATAATCACTTCAAATAGCAGATAGGAACGCTAAAAAATTCGGTCGCTGCTACAACAGAAGAGATATAATTAAATGGCTACCAAAATCCCAGAAATGATTAGGAATACTAATTAGACAATATTCGTTAGTTCTTTCGAAATGACCAAATTATTTCATGTACTTTTTACGCAAATGATTATTAGTATAAGGCGACAACACTGTTCTACCATTTGGCCAGCTGGCGGAGATAAAATTCATCTTGGAATTCTAAATTTTCATTTTCTCCAGTAATGTCAGTTTTGCTTATCATATTGCCTTTTTGAAATATCTACGAGACTATAACAAATTATTTCGGAGTTCTTAGTTAAAGAGAAAAAAATACGATCGATAAAATACCAACTACTTGGTATTTATCAATCGTATCCGTTTTTAGTACTAAAAGGTAAGTAAGAAAGTAAACTATAAACAAATTCTTAAGTGGAAGAATACAATCTCCAACAAATGCATGTAGAACCTGATCTCATGTGAGATATATCCTTATTAAAAAACACAAGTTACATAGTAACTTAATTTACATTCATCCGTAGCTAGATGTCCTATTCAATGATATACATGTCATTTTTTCATCAAATAAAATATTACCTTCCCAATTGGTTAACTTTGAATTATGGGGAATACCACAACGACCAGCCTACGGTATGCGAATTGTTCCACCTTGTCCTTTATCTGGCTTATCTCCGCTCTTATTACCGCGATTCCCACCACCAGTATTGCCCCCCCCAGAATTACTACCACCGTTGCCGGTCTTACTACTGCTTCCGCCATTGCCTTTCGCTCCAAAGCCAAACTCATGTCCATTTCCTCCATCAGGTTTATTAGAATCTTTTGAGGTAGATGGGGGTGAGTGGGTAGGTACTAATGTTACGGTGCCATCCACGTTTATCTTTGGTTCTTTATTGAGTGCTTTAGAACAGGCCATTTTCATTAATCCAGAAAGTGCACCTACCACATCGTCTTTTGCAATAGCTGCCCCTGTACTACCTATGTCGGCAGCATCAGAAATACCAAGTACCTCCGCGATATTTCCCCCAACTTCGTCGAGACATGCGGCGCTTCCAGGAATCGAAAGGTTCAATAGTACGACACACGATGGGACCAAAGGTAGGCCTTCTGTAGAGCCTAATAAGCAGCCCGCCGCACCTGCAGAGATCATGCAGCCAGATAGAAGTCTGCTTTTTGAAATGTAGCCTATTTGCTCACAAAAGTAGGTTTTAGCATCTTGAAGAGTAATTTTGCCAAAGTTTACTTGCGCAAGCATGAGATCTCTATTTATATCGTATTTCGATTTATCGGCTCTTAACCAAATATCAACAGATTCTCTAGAAGAATTAAAATCAACGTAGTAGGTTTTATTATTAAAGTTTGCAATGATACTTCGGCTATATACATATACGCTTTTGGATGTAGAAACAGACGATATTCTGGGTGTACTATTATGGACATACTTTACTGAATAGAGACCAGAATCTCCTGCAATGGCAGCAGGTATCACAAGTGGGTTTCCTTTATTAATTCCCTGCGGAGTTGTCCAATATACTTCTGCCTCATTAATGTTAGGAACTGAAAGTATAATTGTCTTTCCAGCACTGACTAACGCGTTTTGATTTGAAAAGATGAGAGGATTAGGATACTGTGGGAACGCTTCAACATTTAAGCTATACTTAGTTTCGTCGGAATAACAGCGTTTTCTTTTTCTATATTGATACCAAACGCTATACGTACCTGACATCGATTTGTTCACTGTGTCGATAACCCATGTCTCACCTTCATGTGTACCAATTGGTCCCTGCCAATAGACATCTGCATATCGAACATGTGGAACAGCAAGTATTAAGCTAGTGCTATCGTAAACCGTTATATGGCTGGCTTTGACCGATGGCGCAGACAGTAAAGGACACTTACAGGAAGCGGCAAAAACTATTGGGATTAGTATTTCCCAATAGTAACAAGGATTCTTTTTAGTATACATATAACTTATAGGTTAGTTCTTATATGTTATTCGAATTTATTTGATCAATTAAAGAACTATATTTTTAGGCGTTGGGCCATTGATATATCCATCACCCACATTTCAAATTACCTGACCAGAAAGGTTAGTCATCTGAAAGTTGTATAGTATAACAAGCTAATCCAGAATGTAATACTCCAATTTTAGTTTGTTTCTTATTAAATAATTGTTGCTGACTTGTATGTTTCAAAGACCATAAGCTCAATATCAATTTGTTTGGCATCTGCGATACTATGCTTTGGTTGTAATATGATTCCTTATCTAGCAAATATTTTCTGAATGTGGTAGAATTATTTTACAAGATTAATCAAAATCATAGGGAATAAAAATACCAACTACTTGGTATTTTATCCTCGATTATAGGCGGACCTTTTTAAAATTAGGAGAAATAAAGACTGTAAATTTTTAGTTAAAAAATGTCCTTTCAACAATATTAAATATTCTAAACAGCAGAATTGGATATGCGATGAGAGGAGCTAGAGATGTAGAATTCTTTCTCTTTAGACTATCTAAATTGTATGCGAGAACTATCAATCCCCCAACAATTCAACTTGATCTATAATGAGCAAGCCAATAGACGTCTCACAAGCTATAAAACAAGAAAAGCCTGAGATAATATCTCCGGCTTTTCGCCATTTGGTGCCCAGTACCGGTAAATCATCGAACCAATTTGCATTGATTTTTAATAAGTTGCAAAGGTTATTTTACAACTGATCCAGTGAATCAAAAATTTCTATCTGTTAGATAAAGTAGTATCTATTAAATACTATTTATCTATCAACACCTGAAATTCTTGATCAATTAACTCAGGATCTAGATATCCTTGATCAGATCCGGCATAAAATCGGTCTTCTTTACCAAGTGAATATCTCGTAATATAATAATCTGACATCAACACATTTATTTCAGTAATATTAAGCACATTGTAACAATGTTGTATCTTATTTCCAATTACTTCATAAAGCTCATCCCAATCATCATCATAAATACAATATATAACAAAGCTCAGACATGACTGGGGATCAGATAATTGATCAATTGAAATATCTTTCCCAAGAGCTTCAATATTGGTGAAAATCCTAGGATCAAAATATTTATACAGTTCGTGTTGGTTATTAAGATAATTTTCTTCTAAAAATGTGTAAGTATTAGGTTCTTCTGGTTCAAAAAGTAATACATTTTTAAAAACCTGTGGAAGTTCTATACTATTGTATCGTTCTGATTCACCATCTGAAATTGAAAATTTATATTCCGTAATTATCGGAGCAAGTAATGGCTTGTTATCTTTAAAAAATTCTTTTTGAAATATGCCCATTTTGTGAACTCCGTCAATAATGAAGCGTAAACTATAATTATCACCCTCTTCGTAAGGTTCAATATCTGTAATATTATGAACTCGTTGTCCTCTATATTTAACATCTTTGCATAGTACATCATGTGGGATTTTAGTTATTGGTAATTTTATAGGACTCCATGTGCAAATTTTCCGGTCTTTAAATGATATTTCAGAGATCCAGTATGAATGAATAGGAAAAATATCATGTTTCAGGCAATTCAAAGTCCCATACTGGTTCTCAAACAGATGGCTATTATTGTGTAATAAATCAACGCACTTTGTATTAATAAAAGTTGTGAAATCTTTAATAAGATGCTCGATGTTTAATCCATGTCTGGATACAGTCACAAGCGAGGGGTCGATTAATTCAATATCCAATTCTATATATGCATATGTGGGCAAGTCATAGCTAAAATTCCGTTGCAAAGGGTTCTCCGTAGGATCAATTTTTATTCCTTTTAAACTTAAATTTATTTCATCAAATTCAGGAGACCAATAGTAACCATGTTTAACCATTTCTATACAATGGTTTTCTGACTCAAAACGTTCCTTTAAATAAAGGAAGGAATTCCCCTTACATAATTTAAAGTAAGGAATATGTATTCTATATTGGGCTAAGCCCAGGAAATCACCCTCATCAACCAGGAAGTCAATTTTATCCTCAATCTCTTTTATAACTTCTTGTATAAGAGATTTGTACTTAGCGGCCGCATCTTTTCTTTTTACTGTTACATATTCATTTAGCTGATCAATTTCGTAGTCGTAATTTTTTTCAAAATCATTAATTATTTTATTTCTGATTTCTTTTTTTGATTTAGCCCACCCATAAACTATTTTTTTTATTTGATGATTAAATTCATCTTTATATGATAAAGCACAGGGGACTTTAATTATGTTATTTCCGATGAATTCCGCTATAGCCAAATACCAATTTTGAATATCGTTTTCGATGTTGGGTTTTAATTTGAATTCAATGATGGTTCCCACATTAGATTTATTAGTTTTTTTTAGTTCGCCAAAATCATGGGTGCCATTAATTTCAAAGCGCCATGCTACTGAGTCATCCGGATCATAGCCGGTGTTTGATTCCCTTCTGGTTATAACAACAATTTTTTCGGCCAGCATAAAGTAGCTTAAAACCCCAATTCCAAACTGTCCTGTTCTATTTAATTTAAATCCTCTTTCGTTACATTTTCTTTCAAGCTCTTTTATTTCATGGCGTTGAGATGAGCCGCTTTCTAGAAAAAATTTTTCTATAATACTTTTAGTCATTCCTACTCCTTGGTCACTGCATATTAGCCATATCCCATCTACCCGTTCTTCCATGCTAATATCTACAGAGTACAAATCTCCAAGCCTGGGAAGATATTCGGTCGAAGACCTATTTTCGTTAATGATCTGGTAGGCAATTCTTTCTTTCACTGAATCAAACGCATTTTGAATCAATTCTCTAACTGCCCATATAGGATCTCCATACAATTGATTGCCGCCTAATAATTCCAGTATTTTTGCTGTATTGGGTCTAAATGCCCCCTGAATGTAAACATAGGTATCTTCTTTTGGGGCTATATCTTTGATAACAAATGAATCTATCTCCCATAAATAACCTTCAATCTTTATAAAGGTTGAATGATTTAAAGGCTTTGTTTTCTGTAATTCTTCACATAACTTTAATTCTCTTTCAATACCGTCTGCTGTTTCTTCAATAGCTTTATGGAGATAAGCCTTTTCGGGTCTCGCATATATAGAAAATCTGTTACTGTTTCTTGTTAGCGTAAATCTTCTATCTTTTAACCAATATGTAAGACTTTTTTTATCAATCATTCTATGCTGAAGGATTACTTCTGGCGTTCGCTCAGGGTCATTCTCCAGAATGTCGGCAACTCTTAAACAAATAGAAAGATATCTTAAGTGCAATACTTTCCCGGTTCCTGCAGGCTTAGGATCAAAAGCCTCACCCAAGAGGTGTTCAAGTTCATAATGATGACTTTTACAAACTTTAATCAGATCATCCACCCAATCAAAAAGGCCAGGTAATTGGTCATCTTTAATATTTTCTTTAATCCATTCCCCGCT
The DNA here is from genome assembly GCF_900110995.1 of Chitinophaga sp. YR573. Classification (GTDB taxonomy): domain Bacteria; phylum Bacteroidota; class Bacteroidia; order Chitinophagales; family Chitinophagaceae; genus Chitinophaga. The sequence goes on along the minus strand of NZ_FOJF01000002.1, from coordinate 246,076 downwards.
CCAGTCATTGTGTTTATGTCTAATATAATAGGATAGGACATAATCGGAGAGGGTAGCATCTGTTATTTTTTCTTTTTTGACATCAATTGAAGATGTTTTAGGTTCATTATCAATCCACTTTTGTAGGTCTGCAATCTCCTGTTCTGACAGTAATTGCTTGTTACCTGTAGTTAAATACGTTTCGTGGTTTATCACTTTTTCATAGGTAGGACTCATTCCAATATCATGTAAATAAGCAGATAAAAGTAGAAATGTCAATTCATATTCTGAAAGGATCTTTTTTGTCTTTTCCGGAATCAATTCCCACATTCTTTCAGCAACCCGAAATGAATGATCTGCATTGTGTAGGGTAAAGTCCTTAGGAGTAGTGCTACCATCTCGCAAAATACTTTCGATCTTATTCATTACTGATGGTTGTTTGAGGAAAACTATAATCCTGGAGGCTACATCGCTTTTATTTGCTTCCAGCTTCTTAAAAATGGCGGTATTGGACCAAGTATTTGTGGACATATAAAATATTGTTATACTAATTATAAAATTTCAATATGGGTAATGTAAAGCATAAAGTGACAAACATTGTTAATTGCGGGTTGCCCTGTTTTGTAACATAATAATGAAAATGATATTTATCTATAATGAAATCTGCACGACAATAACTGATTTGAAAAAGCGGTCGGAAGATTTTCTACTTCTGCAGTGGGTGAGGTATCCTTAAGGCATTTATGTCGGCGAAGCAGTGCTGACTTATGCATAGTATTATGATTGTCAATAGGTTGTCTGTTCGAATCCAAACGTCTCAACTTATAGAAATAAGCTTATAGTTATATGATTACAGGGCTTTTTTATTTAGTTCTCCAAATAATTTAGTGGATGTGACTTTAATATGGCTCTTTGAATATGAGATAATTGTCTCTTTCAGATAAGGTATTGCAGGAGATACAAGAAATAAACAATGAGGCTATTTTTGTAGGTTCAACCATTTTTTCTAATGTCACAATCAACTTCACTCATTATTTTTTCGTACACGTATTTTTATATTGATTCCTGAAAATGTTGCACCCCCCAATTCAACATGATCCAAAGACTTACAGAGCCCAGAACAAGAAAAGCCGAAGATTTCTCTCCGGCTTTTCGCCAAGTGCCCAGTAGCGGTAGGTTATCGAACCAAATGATATTGATTATAAACAACTTATGTCAGATCAATGCGTAGCATTATCAAATATTAAAATCCAATTCCCGGATTCGCGGAATTTAGCTGCGATTAAAATTTTTGCAATGGCTTCTTCAAATGCTTTACGCATCAGTTTTATAATGGCTGCTTCCATTGAAAAACCAGGTTGGGAAAATGACTGTCTTTGTTCATCCTTTTCTTCTTCAGAAAAGTTCTTGGCATGTTTAGAATTTAGGGATAGGAAATTATGTTACAGATGCTGAGTTGTTATCCTGATTATAATTATTAAATGCTTACTGTTCCATGTTTGCTATCAGTCAGTGATCAGGTTAAATTTTCATATAATGTATATTGTAAATGTAATATGAATTCCGGATATAATATAAGCACTATACAGAATTGCCCAGATAAGTGTTCAATGCCAGCGTATTTCTCAAAAATACGATCGGATTAACAGCATATTAACTGTCATAGAAACACAATAGTTTAACCTGAGCCTAGGTATTATGTAAATGCTGTAATCCTGCATAATTCCCTGTTATCTAGTTAAATGAAGTTTATGCCAATATTTCTTTAAAGGACGCTCCTTTGTTTTGTAGGTGAAAATAAATCCCCTAGGAGATTTATTTAGCAGACGCAATTCAGATTAAAAGAATATATCATTTATTGCGGGGTTTATATAATGAATTGCATGATTCCCTTTATTTTAATTCTTGCATTAAGTAGTACAAAATGAATTTAAGTTATATTTGATAATCTGAGACTCTGTCTGAATCTAAAAAGACATTATCAAATTTCAACCTTACGTCGTGAGAAATTAATCCGGTAACCTAAAACAACCCTTGTGTAACTAAATAATCCCAGGACATGCTATTTACAAGAAGTGCAGTTAATTTCAGAAATTGGTACAAAGCGCATATGGCAAGAAATGATGACCCCTCAATTGACATAAGCTTCATTAATACTATACATCATGAAACAGGTCGTAAGGAAAAGGGGTTTCCTTATCTTATCTATGGAGGAAGACCCAATATAGGTGGTTTCTTGAGAAGTTCTTCATTGAATGTCGCAGCAGATCAGCAGGCAATATATGAACTTATCCAAAATGCAGATGATAGTCATGCCACTTTATTCAGTGTTCTTTATGATGAAAATTTCCTCTTATGTATTAACAATGGATCTTACTTTTCTGAAAGTAATATGTCTGCCATTTTAAATGTAGGAGATTCAGATAAACATGGTGAGGATATAGGAACATTTGGTATTGGATTTAAGATTTTACATCGCTTATTGGGTGAAGATGACGGACTTAATGCTATTATTAATGACTACGCAGGACCTGTTTTGTTTAGCTGGAACAATCAGTCTCAATTAGAAGGTTTTATTGATGATGATGAAGATGTTTGTCTGGGTAATGATGAGGACGAAACACTTCCTTGGCTTATTAAGATTATTTATACTTGTTTTCCTGCTGATCTTAATGAAGAAATAAGATTGAAAGATTATAAAACAAAAGGTATTGTATTTACAGAAGACGAGCTGATAACAGTGAGAGCTTTGGTGAAACAGTCAGTGCAAAAAATGGATCTTATTAAGAAAAATAACTTAAACACCGGATCTGTTTTTTTCTTGAAACTTGGAAAAGGAAAGTTCAAATTCATTGATGACAACATAGGAAATTTAAGAAGTGGTATTTCTTACTCTCTTAATTTTCTAAATAATCTTGAAAAAATTTATATAAATGGTGATGAAATTGGCAAGCAAACGCTGACAGAAACATTTATGGGAAGCTTCCCGCAACTAAGTGATGCATTTAATGATATCAGGCCCAGGAACAATAGCAGAGATATAAAATTTACATTTGCCTGGTATAGAGATTATAAAATTTCTAAAAGTCTTGCTAGCGCTCCGAATCTATACAATTTCTTTTCTATGGATGAGGAAAAGAATAGATTTAGGTTTCTGTTGCATTGTAATGCATTCGATATGAATAATGATAGGCGGAAACTGCAGCCTGATTCTCAAATAAATGAAAGATTACTACCTGAAATCTGTAAAAAGTTTCTTGCTTATTTTGATGAACAGGAGAGCTCGGATATTGAGGCTTATCGCGCCACATATGCAAGTCTCATTTTGTCAAACGAACCTACAAACAGAAATAATATAAATAACTATCTTTTTAAGTTTATTAAAGAGCGTTTATTCAAAGGAATTCCTACTATGGAAGGATGTTCCGATGAAATAGAGAATATAAGGATAAAAAAGATAGGAACTGAAATATCACTTGGTACAATAGGATTGGATCATATTGAATGGTTGTACTGGCATGAAAAGGATGATGATGAATTAATTGATGCCATAAAAGTAAATCTTAAGATAGAAGAATGGTCGGTTCGAGATATATTAATTAACGCTGATACTGCAAAACTTGATGAATGGATAGCTAATCAGTCAGTAAAAGATTATGATTCTTTTTTACAGGAGTTGGAAAGAATGATATTCAATGCAGAAGCCAGAAAACGTATTGGTGTTATCAGGTTGTTTAAATTTTCTGATGGTAATTTATATGCGATTAAGGATATAAAAGAAAACAAAAACCTCATCTTCCTTACTCCTAAAACGATAGGAATTAAAGCGGAGCTCATTGCGCTTAATTTTGTAGTGTCTGAACTAAATATATCTGAATTAAATCTCAACTTCAGTCATGAATTAAGTGAGTATTTGAAATCTGATGTAGAGATATTTAATGAAATTTCAGCTAGAACGGAAGTGAGTAATAAGTTGACAACTTCTCAAAAAAAGGGGCTCTTTATAAACTTTTTGCGTCCAGATACTAAATTTTCAGGCGTTGGAGAAGAAAGTCTAAAGAAATTAAAATTATTCAGTAACAAAGCGGGTAATATAAAAGGACTAAAAGAACTAATAAACACTTCTTTAGTAACTCCTACATGGTTGGAACAATATAAAATTATTGATGAAGAATATTTCCGGCAACTTGATGAATTTTTACTTGAAGAACGGAGAATATACAAAACATTAATTCTTCCCAATTGGGAAAATATAATACAGCAGCCTAGTGAGCATAAATCATTTTATGAGAGTATTTTAAAGTATTTTCTCATGGAAGAAGACAATCCGCCATTGACAAATCAGCGATTTATTCCGGTGATTGACAAAGATAATAATGAATCATTTGTCGCTTCTGGAAATTTATTCTATAATGATAAACTTGCTACTGCAAAAAATTATAGATTACTGCAAAACTCAATTTATAGCCTGATAGAAGAATATACTCCAAAATACAATGTAATTAGTTTTTTTGCCAATCCGCCATTCTCTCTCAAAAACTCTTACCTGCGTGATTTTAAGCCTAAATCAACACTATTAGAGCCTGATGAAGTTCGCGTACTTATAGAATTTTGTATAAATAGCGGAGAAGATTTTTTTGAATCATTTTACCTTGAGAAAAAAGGAAAGTTGATTAGTATTGCTCCCAGTGCACCAAATATTTATCAAGTAAATGTAACCCGCAAAACTGCAAAGTTTCTGAATGAAACTGTAAGTTCGGATGAGCTGATAAATAATAAATTATTCAAAATTCTGCCACCTGAACTGAGTGAATTCAAGAATGTAAAAGGAGTATTGTCAGAAGAACCATTTTATGATTTGCTGATTGATAGTATAGATATTAATTCTTTACAAAATGAACTGGTAGAGGTTATTTTGTATCCGGAGCCTAAGCGAAGGTTCCTATTAGGATTATCCGAATTTCGTTTAGATATTTCAGATGACTATACTGAGGAAAGTTTTGAATACAAGATCCTTGATATGGCTTGTAAAGAGCTGGAGCAGGAGGAAGAACGGAGGTTATTCAGAAGTAAAATAGTAATAGTAACTAAAAAAGGACCTATTAAGCTATTGGAAATTCCAGTTTCTCTTGGCGAAATAAATTTTGGTGGAGAATCACGTAGTCTTAGTATGGAAAAGATGTTTCCTGATAATTACAAGAATAGTGATTATCTGCATTTAGTAGTAAAAAGGTTTGAAGATTTAAAGCTTAATGCACATCAACTTAGAAAGTTGCTGGGTGTAAGTGCAGAACCTGACTTTAAGGAGATTTGCAAATTAATTCCAAAGTGCATTGAGAATGCTCAACAACTGGCCTTTATAATTCAATATCATAATAATATAGAAAACCTGGACCTGAATACATATGAGGTAGCAACTTTAGAAGATAATTATCCACTTGGTGGATTCTCCTATTATACGCGACAATATGATTTTCCTTTACCTGGTGCTATCTTAAGTCAAGAATATGACGGTATAGAGGAGATTTTTAACACTTTTCCGGTGTTAATAGATCAGGATGCAAATACTCAATTATTAATTGAACCTTATATAGCCGGAGATGAATTTGTCTGCCCAGATTTGAATGATAAATTGGATGACGAACAGAAATTAAATTTTATTTTGTTCATTTTCAGCATTTGGGATAAGGATAAATTGAGTGTTAAAGCAATTGACTGGTCCAAAATAAGTGATATAGAGACATCCGTATTATTAGGGTTTGATCCAGGGAAGGCTATATACCCGGATGCGTATGCTATAGCCGAAGAACAGTTACCTGATTATCTTAAAGCATGGGTAGAACAAAACGAATCAGCAGAATTTTTTTTATCAGATCTTAAAATTAATACGTCTAGTTCCGTTATAGTCTCTATACGAAAGTATTTCAAAGACGGAGATGCGTTCCATTTCCCGAGAATTGAAAGTGAAGGAAGTGAAGATTTATTATATAATTCTTTTACCTGGATGATATCAAATCAGTTAACACTTACAAAAACAGATGCAACTGAAATATTTAAAAGAATGGTTTCTATTATCAATAATCAAAGAAAGGAGAATAGAGGTAAGGAATTGATAATAGAAGATAGTTTCAACTTCTCTAAGCTGCAAGCGGAATCAGTAGAAATGTCTGATAAATTTTATCTCCATTGGAAGGAAGAGATAGATAACAAGTATTCCATTTTTCTATATAAAGGCAAACTTCCGGCAATTATTAAGCTAAACGAATTTGGCCATTATATATTTAAAGAATATAAATCAGATGATGTAGCTATTTCTGACGAAAATGTAATTTATATCAATGAGCGTAAAGTTGTTGATTTAAAGATGATCCTTACTAAACTGGTAGCCGATGAAAAGATGAGTGCAGATGAATTACTTAAACTCCATTTAAGTATTGATAGAAATGGAAAATCTGCTGGATACGAAGTGTCGAAAGACCAGTATTATTTTCTTAAAAAGATAGAGCAAAACGGTGACATAGAGGAGATTTTAGAACTAATCAGGCTTAAAAACGAGTTAGGTGTAGATATGTTTGAAGATATCCTTGCAGTTGGTAGCCAGGCTTTTTCAAATGATGCCGCTTTTTTTAATTCAGGAAATGTCGGTGAGATTATAGTATATGCTGACTTAGTCGAAAAATTTGGTAAAGATAGAGTAAAATGGACGAGTACGGAGAATCCGGATGTTACTGTTGGTACAAATGAATATGATTTTGAGATATACGATGAGACAAAAAAAAACATACTGTTTTTCGTAGATGCGAAATCTACAACTGCAAAGAAATATCAAACTGACAAAACAGAGGTTTTCTGGAGGAATTCTGAATGGAAGTTTATTGAGGAAAAGGTTAAGTCTAATTATTTGGTTGCAAGAGTATTCAATGTGAATAGTGAATGTCCGGATATTACTTATTTACGCATTAATAAAGAAGAATTCTGAAGTTCTGAACATTGTAAACTCAGTACTTGGGTATCATCCACAAAAGTGTATAGAGCATGTTTTAGCTGAATTTAGGAGGGAGGAGATTAAAGTAGAGCTGTAATAGGGTGGTATGTAAATGGACTAACTCAATGGCTAAAAGAACCAAGGATAGTGGCGGGGGGCCCTTATTTCCTTGTAACTATAACCCGCCATTACCAATACTCACTTGTGATATACCCTAGCGTGTTTTCATCTTTCAAATTGCTTCAAGCTAACTTGGCGTCCATACTTATGATGATCTAGAATATTGTTAACTTAGTGATATATTGTAAATTCTGGTCAACATGCTTCAGAATGTACAGATATATATAATTACAATCGTAAATATGAATGATGCTGTTGGTATTTGCAAGTTATGTCAGCTTGAAAGAAAGTTGATAAAGCAGTCTCATATTATCCCCGACTTCATGTATAAACAGCTGATCAAAGAATCGGCGAAGTTGATGAAATATAACCAAGACGGCATAAGTGGGAAAGTTCCGGTGCAAACTGGAATATTTGAGAAATATATACTTTGTGTTGAATGCGACACCATTCGTCTAAACAGATGGGAAACGGTAAGTTCAATTTTTTTGTACGGACAAAATATAAAAAATGGCTTCAAAACCGAAAAGGTAATTACTCCGGATGGATTAGAACTTGTCATCGCCAACAATGCGCCCTATGAACAGTTTAAACTGATGCTACTAAGTATTTTCTGGCGCATTCACATTGCAAGCAACCCTTTTTTCAAAAACGGAAAAATGCCTGAGCATCATGCAGAAGCCCTGCGACAAATGATCATGAATGAAGATGCTGGTATCCCCAGCAAATACCGAGTGGCAGCAGCCGCATTGCAAGCTTTCAACAAAGACATAATTTATAACGTGGCCGGGCCACGCTATATACCCGAAGCGAACTCTCTTTTTTTTATTGCAGGAGGCATGTTATACATGCTAGAGTTAGGTCCCGGAAGCTCTGAATCTTTCTTTGATCGATTCCACTCTCGCGAAAACAATAGTGATACGATTGTTATGCCAATCCTCAGAGGCGCACTTGCCTATGAAACGCTTTGCGGATTTATGGGTGAACAGCATGCGACGATGATAACCATTGGCAGGGCAAACCATAAGCCTAAATTGTAAAAATGGACTAAGAGTTCGATAATTTAAGCTTGGTTTTCTTTTATTTTTTAAATCCTAAGTCTGAATAGGTTCTAAGTAATACGTAATACGGTGAAATTTCCGATGCCGGTAGACCCTTAATTATATCCGTCATGTTCTTGGGCTGTGATGCTTATGAAAGGCAGTTCCGGAATCGAACCTGTTTTAAATTGAATAACACGAAGTTAGAATAAACGTAGAAATGCATTTAAAATAGGAAACCCGCTCTATGAGCAGGTTTCCTATTTTAAGTGCCCAGAACTGGATTCGAACCAGCACACCCTTGCGAGCGCTGCGACCTGAACACAGTGCGTCTACCAATTTCGCCATCTGGGCATCATTTCCGTGTTAGGGATTGCAAAGGTAAAGAGTTTTTTAATTATTCCAAATTTTTATAAGAAGAAATTATTGAAAGAAGGAGAAAGCAAAAATTATAAAAGAAACATATATAATACCCCTTAATCCTCTGCCATTCAATAACCTTTATCTCCCTTGATTTTTATTATCCCCGTTTTTTTCTTTATTTCGTGGCGCAGAATGCCTCCCAACCTATTATGAAGCGTAACTCCTTACTGATTTTATTACTCCTGACAAGTTTCTCATTAAAAGCACAATACGCTGATTTAGGCGAAGGAACGCTCAAAGGAGATATATGGTGGTTCGACTGGACCGGCTTCACTCTCGCTGATGGCGCCAGTAAAACATTCAATACTACAGATGGCCTTACCATCAAAATTACCTTTTCAAAAGTAAGCGGCCCCATACCCAGACCCTCCGTCATGAATACCTGGAGTGGCGCCGTACTACATTTCCTTTACGACTTCTCCAATCCCGCAATACAACCGGCACTATTCGCCGAAAACCAATCACAGAGCAGCGTTTTTACGATGAAAGTAGACGCCACACGTAACGGCGTAGCTACTCCGTTCACCTTTTGTGCAGTCGATGCGGAAGCCAGTGTAGTAGATTTGGAAGCTACCACTTTTATCACCACAGGAGGTAACTGGAGAACATTACAATTCTACAGGAATTCAACAAGGATCACCAATCCCCTCACCGGATGTGGTACACAAAAGATCGTAATCACAGATACGCAACATTCAAATGCTGCCAACTCATTTATACCTATAGGTCAAAGTCCGTTAATGGCTACCGATGCCCCCTCAACAGGAACAGTATCTGTAGAAGTACATATGGATAGGGTTGTAAACGGCGGGATGGCCGTAGCCTTCGGTATATTAACACCGGTAGACAGAGGCGATCTGCCGGCCAGCTATGGCTATGCGGCTCATAAGATCAGCTATGCAGAAAGCAACAGCTGTAATTACGATGTCCCCTTCCCTGCCGTTACACAGAATCCAAATCTGAAACTAGGCACAGTACTCCCCGATTCCGATCCTTTTAATGATGTAGATGATAATATTACAGGAGTAGATGAAGAGGCTATCACTACTTTCCCGGATTATGACCGTAGCGGCACCTACACCATCAACGTTCCCCTGACCAATACCACCGGCGCTGCCGTTTATCTCAGCGGATGGTTTGACATTAACCGTAATCAGCAGTTTGATGCCAGTGAGATGGCCACAGCTACTGTTCCGGACAATGCAACAACAGCCACCCTCACCTGGACAGGCATTCCCAACAAACCAGTACAGGGAAGCACAAAACTGTTTGGGTTCAGATTCCGGTTGTCTACTATAGCCATCACTATGGCAAGTAGTATTGCTGATGATGGAGAAGTAGAAGATTATCTTACGCCATTAAGATGGGTCTGTGATCCTCTTAGCACGAATATCAGCAGTAAAACCGTGTGCATGGGAGCACCTGTACAACTCAATGCAACAGGCAACTACCCTACCTATACATGGTCGCCGGACGCAAGCCTTTCCGCCGTTAATATAGCTAATCCGGTTGCAACACCAACCACTAACAATACTTATACTGTCACCGCTACTGATGGAGACTGCTCACAAACAGCCAGCATCATCATCAGTACAAACCCTCTTCCTTCAATAACAAAAAGCGCAGATGTAATTACATGTATAGGTACGCCTACTCAATTATCTGCGACGGCTGATATTCCGTCGAGCTATAGCTGGCTGCCGGCAACAGGACTGGATGATGCTACATCATCTGTTCCATCAGCCAATCCAACAGCCAATACCAGGTACGTTGTAACCGCTACTACCACAGATGGCTGTAGTAATAAAGATTCTATACTCGTTAGCGTACATCACCCTGATGCAGGTATCGTAGACCCGCCTTCAGGAATTTGCAAAGGAGAATCTACTGTTCTCAGGGTTACCGGAGGGAATACATATGAGTGGCAGGATGCTGATAATACCACCCTTGGAAATACAGATCAGTTAGTAATAACTCCTGCATCCAATACTACCTATAAAGTAATTGTTACAGATGATATCTGCCAGATTGCTCAAACGCTGGATATACCTGTTATCGTTAATCTCCCTCCAACTACTACCGTTAAATATACTAATCTGATAGATTGCACACATCCTGAAACCAAATTAACAGCTTCAGGTGGAGTACAATATATCTGGGAAGCAGCAGCTGGTATTAAAGATCTCACTATCGCGGATCCGGTAGTAAGACCTACTACGTCTACCACTTATCATGTGCAGATTACAGACGCCAATGGATGCAGTAGTGAAGATTCTATTGCCATAGCAATGGACCTTACCTCCGCATTAAGTAATTTCCCGATGGCATCAGCATTCACACCAAACGGTGATGGCAAAAATGATTGTTTTGGATTTAAATACTGGGGAGCAATGACAGTTGATTTCAGTATTTTTAATAGATTGGGAGAACTCATTTTTCATTCAACCACCTTAGATACCTGCTGGGATGGTACCTATAAAGGCCAGCTACAGCCTATAGGTACCTATGTCTATATCATCCGTGCTAAAACACTATGCGGAGATGGAGAACGAAAAGGGACAGTTGTATTACTCAGATAAGACAGGAATCTCCAGACCGGCATCTTCAGCGGCTGTAATATGCCTTTTAGCCTGCTCTGCATCTATAAACCCGTCTTCATACAAATATATCCTGGCCAGCTCGATATGAGCAGCATCATACCCTCCTTCCACAGCAGTATTAAAGTAGCCTATAGCTGCTTTTATATCCTTTGCCGTTCCCAGTCCCTTCCTGTGAAGATTACCAAGGTTATAGGCCCCGATTTCAGTTTCATCCTTCCGGTAATATTCAATGGCTTTCTCAAAATCCTCTTTCCCCTCATACATATAACCCAGCCCCCCGTAATCCGGCTCTCCCAGCTCTTCTGCCAGTTGATAATGATACAATGCCAGCTCGGGGTCATTATCAGAATATAAGAAACCAAGATTATTATGGGCTACCGCCAGCCCGTCATTGGCCGCCTGTTCTAACAGGGAGATCGCTTTGTCTATGTCGGGGATAGTACCTATACCATTCTGATAACACAGGCTCAACCCGTTCATCGCATTCGTATTGCCTGCAGCAGCCCCTTTCTCATACCAGTAAAAGGCTTTCTCATGATCAATATAATCATCCACCATATAATAAGTATGTGCCAGGTTATTCATGGCATACCCATATCCCTTTTCAGCCGCAAGTGTGTAATAATGAATAGCCGATTGGTAGTCCTGACTGTTATGGGCATCTACTCCGATGTTATACAGGTCTTCTACAGGGGTGTATGCATCGATAACAGTATCCTCATCTGGACTCGCAGCATAAGCCAGCAGCCTGTCACGTACAGTATCATCATAATAATGATGGTAGTACTCACTCCCGGCATCCTGCTGTACAAGGTCTTTATTAGCCCTCGATAGCCCATATTTATCTACCAGGAAAACATCCTTTCCCTTAAAGGCATAAGCAAACCCCTGATGAGGCACTTTATTTACTACAAGATCAAACAAATCATCACTCAGTTTATGTGCGGGTGAATCAGCAATCGTCCATAAATTATTTTTCTGCATGATAAATACATTCTCATACAGCGGCATTATCTTTTCATACGCTGCACTCAGGACCTCTTTGCCATCTTTATCCAGCATTCCCCACTTCCCGTTTTTCTGTGCAAGAAAACACCCCTCGTTCCCAAAGTTCTCAATATCCTCATATTCCGCCGGGGTTACTACTCTGCCAACCAAATTGACCAGTCCAAAAAGATCATTCTTTTTAACAACAGCCAGGTATGAATATTCAAAATCATATGCGTCATCCCATTCCAGGGGGATCACGATCTGGCCGGAAGTATGTACATACCCATATTTACCGTCCTTCATCACCACTGCAAGGTCTTGCATACTGAACTCGTAGAACTCGTCAAACTGCGGACTTAACAGCACATCTCCATCAGGTCCTTTTAATCCCCATAACTCATCTTCCTGGTAAATTTCTACGGTAGGGATCTCTTCATAAATATGCGCCCATCCATAATGATAGCCTTCGTAATTAAGCAGATCAGCGAATGTCTGAAAAGCCAGACTCACATTCTTTAACGCTTTATAAGATAACAGGGAGATATCGTTGTTATCCATAGCCCTGGTGATTACCTCATTATTAAATGCGATATCAGCCTGCCATATTGCGGCCTGGTCTTCATGCGGTGTTTCCTCCATATTGAACACATCCCACATATCCAGGTTAAAATAGGGCTGTTTAAGGTTATCCAGGTATTTGAACAGGTTATTTTTAGCTGCTGAGAAAGCGGCTTTATCTGCAATAATTGATTCCTGCTTCTCCAGGAAATTGTAAAACCGTTTCAGATTCTCAATCCCCGGCTGAGCATTATAATACAAGCCCGCATTACTATCTGTATGGGTATTATAATTATTGCCTGAAATGAATGCGCCGTTTATCAGTAAGGGTTGTAACAACAACGGCATCTCATATCCCCATTCCATCATCATCTTATCATTGTCCTGTGCGGCTGAAGGGGTACTAACATTATATAAGTAAACTCTGTGCGACATGACGCAAAGGTAATAAATGGCTCCGGTAAACAACTACCGGAGCCAGGATGATATTTTAAGGCGTTTGGAAAGCCCATTGCTGATGATTCCCTCCATTACTTGTATACTGACTTACTATTGCGCCAGCTGCTGTGGATTGAGCTGCCACCTCTGCCACTTTCCCGCTTTGCACACTGGTAATGGTGTAGTAACCCGTAGAAGCAGGTGTAATCACCCATTTCTGATGATTACCGCCTGAATAAGTATATAACTGTATAGCGGCTCCATCCAGAACCGATTCCCCTTTTACGTCTAATGATTTTCCGCTTTGCACACCAGCGATCTCATATTGATTATTACCCAGATTCTTTACTGTCCATTGCTGGTTACCTCCGCCATTATAATTCCATTGCTGAACAGGTGTACCATTTACTGTACCCTGCCCCGCAGCATCCAAAGCAAGTCCGCTATTCCTGTTAATGATCTTATAGGTCCCGTCGGGAATAGTCTGACTGCCATTAAGATAAGGCGCCAGAATGGGCTGTAAAAGGTTAGCTGCTTTGATATGGCCACTCACACTGGGATGCAGGTTATCCGGCAGATAATCACTGGTGTTCTGCGCCAGCCATCCTTGTGTATTAATATAATGTACCCTGGTATCTCCTGCTGCGTTTCTGGCACTCACAGCTGCAGATGTAGGGGATGCCCATAATCCAAGGAATGTACGTAATACAAATATTTCAGCCTGAGGGAATTTAGTCCGGATGTTAGTGAGAAAACTAATATACCCTTTTTGAAATATGCTGTCACTGATGACATTTGGATTATCATTTGTGCCAAGATTGATTACGATAAGATCAGGTGTGTATCGTGTAAAGTCCCAGACCGGAGATAAAGGATAATTGGGCGTCTGTAACTTAAAATACTGCGTATCCATACCAGCCATCAACCAGATGCCCGGGTAAGCTATCTGGGTATGCTCAGTATTCAGGTTCTCAGAACAAACCCAGGCATAGTCCGATACATTCGTTTGTTCATCAAGATATCCTGCTGTAATAGAATCACCAATATACTCTATCAGGCTTGTTAATGCTGTTGGCGCACTTGTTACGGCTCCTCCATCTAAGATCAGACCCTGAAAATTAAACAGGTAATCATAATCCCTCCCTTGTGCAACGCTCAGAGAATGTGTGCCACTGACAAGCGGTACAGCTGTCAGATTAATGATGCCACCAGACTGCTTATAACTAACCCAGGGACCATTATCGATCTTCGCATAGAAGTTACTTGTATTACCCACCTTAATTTTCACCGTGGTTCCGGTAAAATTTACTTTGATATAAGCACCACCCCAGTAACTGATATATTGACTGGCATCAGTAAAATCCCAGCGACCGAAATACCTGATATTTGTATCTGCCAGGCTACCGCTGGCAGCCGATGCATTTGCCACAACGGCTACTTTATTATCTATTTTGATAAGTTCCTTTGTGGTGCAGCTATTCAGCAAAAAAGAAACCGCTATCAAAAGCATTAAATTCCTCATTTCATTCCGTTTTATTGATTAATTGACCACTGCTGATTAGCACCACCATCATTAGTCCATTGCTCTATTAATGTACCAGCTTCAGTTGACTGCCTTGGCACATTAATTACCTTTCCACTTTGTACACCCTGGATAAAATAGTAACCACCGGCTGTAGGAGTGATAATCCATTGCTCACTTGCACTGCCGGTATAATCATACAACTCGATCCTGGCACCATCTGTAAGATCATCTCCTTTTACATGCAACGAACGTCCGCTTTGTACACCGGTAATTTTGTAATGATCACCACCCAAACTGGTTAATACCCAGCGCTGGTTACTGCCTCCATTATAGCCCCATTGCTGAATAGCGCTACCGTTGGTAGTCAGCTGAGCCACTACGTCAAGCGCCATTCCGCTATTCCGGTTAATGATTTTATAGGTGCCATCTGCCAGAGGACCTGCCCCTCCTATTACATGTTGAGTGGGATGAGTAGCCTGATAGGGGATCAAACCTTTGATCATTCTACCCGCATCATTCACCAGGCGCAGGTAAAAATCAGATGAAACAGCTACCCCGTCCTGATCAAGATTCACGTACGATTTATCAGTAGGAGCCTGAGAAGCATTCTCTGCCACTTTGAATATGGCAGTGCCTTCATTCATCTCGTCAAACATAGCTATGTACAAACTCTTCACCCCTACTGTCTTCATCACGGCCACCTGCGCCCACAGGAAATCACCATGATTCCGGGGGATCAGATTTAAAGCACTTTCTGCCTGAGAATTATGGAAAGAAAATCCGGGGTAAGCGATTGGCTGATAGTCCATACCATGCGCTGTACAATAATCATAATCGCCCTGTATCCATGGCTGATAAGAAGCAACAACCTGAGCCGCAACCGCCCATGGGGCTAACATATTAAACGAACTGTAAACAGTGGAAAAATTATCTCTGGAAAATGCGTTAGGTGTACGCCAGTCCATAGGAACACTACCAATCACATAACATCCCTGGCTCTTGAACCAGTTCACTACATCCAGGCAGGCAACAGAATCACCAGGCCCCTGAGCCGGAGCGCCTTTATATCCCATGCCGAATATGCAAACCACAGGTTTTCCGTTTTGCTTCGCATAAGCAGGGGATGATAACAATTTGAGTGTACCCTGAATAGTATTAACCCAGTCAGTTTTTAAAACAGACTGCATAGCCTGATGCCCGGATATATCATACATGATATAAAACTTTCTTCCGGTAGCCTCTGCTGCACTCATCACTTTCAGGGCCATTCCATCCCTCATGGATTTAAACCTGGGATCACTCAGTTCCCCGCTGAAACGTTGTAATGCCGCCGCATCAATACCATTCTGCTGCATCCATTGGAAGTGCAGATTAACTGTTGACTGATCATAAGAGGAGAACATTTTAGCGGGTTGCCCATTTCCCAGATTACCAGCGCTGGTCTGGTAAGTGGTAGTATATTCCCGCATATCAGGCCACATGTCGAGATTCTGATGTGTCCAGTCATTAACAGCCGATCCATCGCCCGGCGCTGTAAACCAACCCTGGTAACCAACTGTCACCTTTCCTACTACATCTCCTTCGGGAGAAATTGATGGAGTAACGGCTAACTGAGCTGGTTTTTCAAAAGAGGAGTCGTTTCTGGTACAACTAAACAATGCGAGTACTAGTACTGAATACAGTAAATGGATTTTTCTCATAAGATAATTGAATAATGGTTATTAAAATTTCATCCGGTGATGTCAAAGCCTGTGCCATCCAACAATTAATTACAAATCAGTGATATACAGGAAACCATTTTTACTTCATTTCGTATATTTATGACACGGTTACGATCAGTCGTAAAATTTTGAATTAAATTATTATGAACATTTTTGAACTTGTCTTGTTATAAAATCCGTATGTTCGTTGAAGCAAGACTGTATGTTATGAGAGGGCAAGTGTTTAAATAGTCTCATTAAACACATCATTTATTATGCAAACAGCTGCATTGGTTAAACAAACGTAAACAGGGGAAATACACAATCGATTTAATACTTATGATATAGTCTGCGAAATTCATTTTAAATATGAACAACGGGGATCCTCATTGTACCACTGAAATACCCAACTATGGAAAATTTTTATTAAAATTCGGTATCTCGTACCGTACAAATGATCCATGGCTGGAAATAGGCAATTTCGATTCTGCCAATAGCAGAATCCTCTATATCTCTGTGCTATCGCAGGATGCAGAGAAATTAATTCACAATGTAGCACCCCTGTTGCAGGCATATAATGTACCATTCAGATTATTACAAAATAGTCATCTCATCGATTTAAGTAATGGACTTGCATTCGGTACAAGTGATGCCGGAAAAGTCTTTATGATTTATCCTTCTTCAGATAAACAGGCGGCATTACTCGTAGAAGAACTGGAACTTGTAACTACAGAATGTGAAGGCATCATAATAGATAATTGCACAAGAATAGGAAAAGTATTATACATTGCTGAAAACGTCCCGTTTAAAATACCTAAGATTTATCGTCTTAAAAAAAGAAAGGGGATAATAGGGAGTTATTATGTTCCTATCCGGTTATTAAAGTTTAGTCCTAAGGGTGATATCAACTTAGGTGTAAGTCTGAAAGGTTTCTCATTCACACCCTGCATTATCAAACAGGCACGCGCAGGATCATTTACAGACAAATTCAAACGACAGTCCTTTCATAAACTGCAATGGCAAAAGACCGTACTGGAGGCCTTACAGGACAAAATACCTACACCACGTGTACTGGATTTTTGCAGAAAAGGAAGAGATCATTATCTGATCATAGAATATATAGAAGGGGAAAATCTCTTACAGAAAATCATCTCCATACATGGAGATCTGAACTGGAAAAATCTGCCTGCTAAAAACAGGAATGAGTTACTGGATTATTTTTTACAGATCACAGAAATTATAAAAAACCTTCATCAAATAGGTTATTTACACAGAGATATTCAGATTAATAATTTCATTGTCAAAGATCAAAAAGTATACATTATTGATTTCGAGCTGGCATACTATATGCCAGCCGGCATACCTAATCCTGCCTTTGGTTTCGGCACTGCAGGATTTGTATCACCTGAACAAAAAATAAGCCTGACTCCCTCTCCGGCTGAAGATATTTATTCATTAGGAGCATTACTTGCTTTTATGATTTTGAATCCTCAAAATAGCCTTGAATTTTCTGGTAACATTTATAATGCGTTGGTCAATCTGAATCTGGAAAAAAATATTTTGGAGACAATTGTCTCGTGTTTAGACCCGGTAGCAGAGAACAGACTGTCATTACCTGCAATTATAAATGCATTGAAAGCAGATGATTTCATTAAGGTCTAATAAATAAATACCATGAAAAAAAGAGGATTAATTATTAACACAGTTTCTTTTCTGTTCATTGCAATGTTTACGTACGCTGCTGCCAGTAAGTGGATGATGTTTAATGTATTCGTTTCTCAGATGAATAAGCAGCCCTTCAATGATAAATATACCCCTTTACTGGTCTGGGGTATCCCTTCTTCAGAAATTATTGTATCTCTTATGATGATGTTGGATAAAACCCGTGTGCTGGCACTAAAAATTGCTACAGCTATGATGATTTTATTTACGGGATATATCATTTTGATCGAACTAAATCTTTTCGGAAAAATCCCTTGCGCATGTGGAGGGGCCATAGCAGACCTAAGCTGGACACAACACCTCTTCTTTAATCTATTCTTCGTATTTGCAGGAGTACTCGCAATCTTCTTAATAAGGAAAAACAGATATAGCACTGAATAAAAACCCAATAGCCTGGAACTACAACAAGGTGGGGACCTATTATTAGTAACTTCAAAATTTAAGTCATGACAAAAATGAAATTCGCATTTGCAGCGATGGCTGCTCTTATTGGTATTGGTGGAGCATATGCCTCTAAACCAACCCCAAAAACTGCAGCAGTACACATCTGGAAAGACATCAATGGTGTAACTCAGTTGATTGGTTCAACAGCAGAAGCTGAAGCCGGATGCCCAGGTAATGACGTATTCTGCTTAAGAGCATCAGACTCTCCGTCTTTAATTGCTAAAATGCTTCAGTAATTTATTGGGGTTAACGGGAAGGGCATACTTTGTATGCTCTTCTTTGTTGTTAATTATACCCGTTATTTTGTGTAAGGGCCGGATTCAATAAACGTTCGGCTGCCGGAATAGGATATAATGTATCTGTAGCATTCCATCCCAGCTTCCTGCTTTTTAAAATAAGATCAGCCTGTTTGGTCCTCTTCAGATCAAACCAGCGATGTCCCCATTCTGTAAATAATTCCGTCTGACGTTCCTTCTGAATAGCAACCAGCAAATCTGTCTTATTAATGGATGAGGCAATAAATGGCAGTCCTGCCCTGGAACGTATAGTATCTATATCCTGAATAGCGCCAGGCAGATCTCCCAGATTAGCCCTGGCCTCCGCCCTGATTAAATATTGCTCTGCAAGCCTGAGTACTACATAATACTCTTTGAGAACAAAAGAAGCTGAAAAGTCGGGCCTTGCTTTATACTTATAAGGGAAAGTATATAATGTGCCACCAATTGACCTGCTTCCTACCCAGTTAGTAAAGCGTTTATCACCAGATGCAAATTCACTTAACAGAAATGTACTAAAGGAATAAGCAGGTATGGAAGAGGTGCCCGCCGGAACAAACTGGCTTCCTTCTGTAGTATTATAACCTTTTGCTACAGGCATCATTTGAAAAATGCTCTCGTTACTGGTGAAGAGAAAAACCTTGTTCAGATCTTTTTCCAGTGAGTATGTACCGGAATTAATGACCATACTTGCTGCAGATTCAGCCTCTTGCCAGTTATTATCATACAAATTAACCCTTGCCAGTAAAGCCATTGCTGCCCATTTATTTATTCTCGCTCTGTTAGGTGTAGGATAAGCAGGAATAAGCAAATCTGCGGCATTGGTAAGGTCTGCTTTTATCTTCGCCTTTACAATCGTTGCATTCGTTCTTGGCAAAGTTGTATTTGTAGCATAATCAGTCGTAACCACTAATGGAACATCTCCAAAAAGATTAACCATATTAAAGTATACGAATGCTCTTAAAAAGTAAGATTCTCCAAGTAATTGGTCCCTGATTGACGCTGTCAGTGTTTTACTACTGCTAAGACCTTCTATACAGGCATTAATATCATAAATGAGACTATAAGCCCTTACCCATAAATCTTTTCTTAAAAGCTGATTAGAGGGTTGCAGTGAATTGGTAAAGAATTCCTGAATAGTAATATTGGTTTCATTCTGAATAAGTTCATCAGCAGATAAACCTGCATAAATGGTAACTCCCCCGTTTAAAAAACTAACAGAGAAGGGTATAGCTCTTGAGTAAATACCCGTTACCGCAGCCGTAGAGGATGCATCAGTTTTGAAAACATCTGAGCTTTCTGTCTGGGTTCCCGGCCCCGGTACATCTATCAGTTTCTTACACCCCGAAACCACAGTCAAAAGAATACAGAAAATATAGTTAATCCGGTAATTCATAACTCTAACTTTGTTATTGTCTCCAGGTAATCATATTTTACAAGCCTATCTGCAAGCCTGCCCTTATTGTTCTAAGCGGAGGAAGCGAAAAGTAATAAGGCGTTTCGGGATCAAATCCTTTATAACCGGTAAAGGTAAACAGGTTTTGCCCCTGTAAATAAACATGCAGATTTTTCAGCTTTAATTTTTTTGCTAAATCCTCTTTTATCGTATAAGAAAAAGAAACACTTCTGATTTTCAGATATGCCCCACTGGTATATGCAACGTCAGAAAAAGCTATATTCTCTTTTAACGCATATGCCTGACTGGAGGTGATGGTCGTAAATTTCTGGACATTGGTAATATCCCCGGATTTTTGCCAGCGGTCAAGCACTAATGTAGGCTGATTGAAAGCAAAACCTGGCACCTGAGGAGTGATAAAGGCAGAGTAGTAATAACTTAGTACCGTTTGTTTTTTAAATTCGAACAAAATATCCAGTTGAAATTGATGAAAACCGATTGAACTGTTTACTCCTCCATAATATTTAGGGTCCAGGTTTCCTAAAATCTGGTAATCCCCGGCTGTTAATTGATCATCCTTATCTACATCTTTAAATGTATATAACCCTGTATTCTTCTCTACGCCTGTTGACTGATATCCTTTAATAACATTTACAGAATACCCTACCGCATAGTTTGAATTATAAGATGAATTCTCTATCCCCGGATAGCTCACCAGTTTATTGGATGGCACGGTTAAATTCGCGTTTATTGTCCAGTTAAAATCAGCACGTTTAATCACATCCATGATTGCGGTCAACTCCAGTCCTGTATTTCGTATAACTGCCGGCAGATTTCTGGTAATAGTCATGAAACCGGTCTGAGAAGGTAATTTAAATTCCAGTAATTGATTATCACTCCGGTTCCTGTAATAAGAGATGGAAAAAAATAACCGGTCATGCAACGTTCTTAATTCAAAAGCCGCTTCCAGCTTTTTATTCCTTTCCCAGGAAAAAGTTGGATTTAAAAGCGATGTGGGTTGAGAAGTAGTTACGCCCTGATAAGGAGGGCCTACAGAAGACCACAGATCAAGATATTTATAATCCCCTATCTGGTCATTACCCGTTACCCCATAACTGCCACGCAGTTTACCAAAACTCAGGAAAGGGAGTAAGTCTTTTGCAAAATCTTCATTTGTAAAAATCCATGCAACGCCAAGAGATCCGAAAGTCGCATACGGTTTCTTTGGCCCAAAACGGCTTGATCCATCTCTTCTTACAGATATATTTGCAATGTACCTGTCGTTGTAATTATAATTGAAGCGTCCAAATATGGCAGCATACCTGTAATAATAACGTTCATTGGGCTGATATACGGTATCATAGGCACCAGCTAATGAATTTAATGCCAGATCGCTGGTATACCCTTGTCCGGATACATTTGTGCGGGAGAGACTATTAGATTGCCAGGAACCACCTAATAAGACCGATATTTTCCCTTTTAATGCTACACCCGAATAGTCCAGCTGAGGCTCTATAATGTAGTTATTAAATGTACTGGCTGCAAAGTTAGCAGTACCTGTTATCAGAGAGTTTGTGAAAGGGTTTTGTGATGCTATAGGTATCTGGGAATGCTCATGTGTTCTTAATCCGTTATAACCAAAATTGGTATGGAAGAAGAGTCCATTCATTATTTTATAACCAGGATTAAGACTAACTAACCAGCTATCCGTTTTGATCTCATATGTTTTCAGCAGATCAGCAGCAGGATTATTAAAAGTACCTCCATTTTCCTGCCAGTTCAACTTGCCTGCCTGATCATATAAAACAGGAGCATTAGGAGGCAAAAGGAAATTGCTGAATTCTGCATTGTACAAATTGTTATCATCCCTGGAATATTTAGTATTAAAATCCAGGGAGAATCTGGAATCAGGAGATTTATGATTCAAATTAAAATTGAATGTTCCCCTGTTATAACCCATGTCTGAAGGAAATACAGATGTTTCGTGGTGATACCCTGCACTTGCAAGAAACTGGGTACTGTTATCTCCACCAGAAACAGAGGCATTAGCATCTGTAGTCTGAGCAGTTCCACCTATTAAATATTTCTGCCAGTTAACATCCCTGTGCTGATCCCAAAGTTTGAGGTCTGGTGCATAGTTTACATCACCCGGAACAGAGTCTGGACTCATTCCATCATTGAAGAATGCCTCATTTCTCATTCCCAGATATTGCGGGGTAGAAAGCAATGGAAGCATATGGGCCACTGTTTTAATACCTTTGGAGACATCTATATTATATATCGTTTTTCCTGGCTTCCCCCGTTTGGTAGTAATTAATATTACTCCATTTGCACCACGACTACCATAAATAGCCGTAGCATCAGCGCCTTTCAGAATATCGATACTTTCAATATCGGCAGGATTCAGATTATTAAAAAAGCTAATACCCCCATCCCCTATATTCTGAGAAGCGACAGAAGAAAGTATATTCAACTTTTTACCCGGAGTAATAATAGGAATGCCATCAACAATAAATAAAGGCTCAGAACCATTATCTATAGAACTCCTTCCCTGAATCTGCATGGTGTAACTTGTTCCGGCAACACCACTGGATGCGGTAACAGGCAATCCCGCCACCTGGCCCTGCAATGCAGCAATTGGATTGGCTCCTCCTACCCGAATTATCTCCTTTCCTGTAATCCTGGTTACATTGCCAGTACTTAATCTTCTGGAGGTAGTTCCATAAGCAATCGCAACAACCTCATCCAGCATATTATCCGACCTGGATAGTTTAACATGCAGATAATTATCTGTTGGAACAACTACTTGTTGCTTCTTATATCCCGTATAGGTGATGTTTAAGATGGCCGCCTGCTTATCGTAATGCAGTATAAAGTTACCATGTTCATCAGAGGCGGTACCTATGCTGGTGTTATTTATCTGGACAGACGCACCTGGAAGAGGCATATTGGCCTCATCTGTTACAAGTCCTTTAATGGTAATAGTTTTATCCTGAATAGCTATTTTAACGGAAGAAGTATCAGATGATTTAGCAAAAATGATCATATCATCTTTAATAATCCAGGTAAGGCCTTTATCCTTTGCAAGCTGAGTTAAGATATCCAGCACTGTTCCATTTTGTGCGGTAATACTACATAACATTTTGTCATTAATCACAGTCATTGCAGCTACCACATTAAGATCGGCCTTCTTGCAAACCTTGCGTAGTACAGGTAATAAAGGTTTATTACTCACAGATATACTCATACGCCTGTTCAAACCTGGTGGCACATTATCTTGCCCCATAGCAGTCATTACGCTGACAATCAGGAGAAATAGCAGGCATAGTGCTTTATAAAATGCAGCACTAAATTTTGGTATTTTTAGCATAGAGAAGCGTGGAACCGTTTCTTTGGGTGTGTCTTTTGAAATTCCCCAACCATATAAGACAATTCTGATTTTAAAAAAGTATGAGTGATTCTACATTTTTTTTGTCCATTTTTTAGTTACAGAGGGGGTATTACCCTGTAATCCTTGATGGACGGACTTCTAGCACTTTTCCATTTTCTTCCCTAAAAAATTAGTTCCCGGCTGTTCATTTTGACATTGAAAAAATAGGTAATTTCGGTAATAATTTCCACGTTCGGATATGCCCCGGACAAAAAAGTTAGGACACACCAGACAGTCAGATCTTTTAGAAGTCATGTAACTAAAATTTTATACGCTCGTGCAAGAAAGGCAGATACAGGAAGATTTTGAGTTGTTCCGTCAAATTAAAGCCGGAGACAGGGGAGCGTTTTCAGTGATATATGAGAAGTATCGTGAAGTTGTCTATACTACCGCATATCTGGTACTCCGTGATAAGACTGATGCCGAAGATGTAATGCAGGAGGTATTCCTGGCTCTCTGGGCACAAAGAAGCAAGATCGAGATCAAATCAACTGTTAAATTTTACCTCTCCCGGATCGCTCATAATATGAGCCTTAATAAAATAGAACATAATTCCAACCACGCTAAACGCAACCTGCGTTATACTAAGATGAACGTTAATGTCGAGCATCCTCATGTGTATGTAAATAATAATGAACAAAGGGATACCCTTAATAATGCGATGAAAACGTTACCCGAAAAGAGTCGCCGTTCCCTCGAATTGGTTTACTTCGAAGAAAAGTCCCACAAAGAAGTAGCTGACCTTATTGGCCTGTCTGTTAATACCGTGAAAACACAGGTATACTCATCCTTAAAGTTGATGCGCTCCAAACTCCACTTAAAATAAATTTCGATCTACTCATACTTTTCGATCTTTAGTATTGTCTTTAATGTAATACTATGGGTTTAGACGCTATTGACATACAAACACTTATTATTGCCGACATATTAGGATCAATTACGCCTGAAGAAAAGGTTCAACTGAATAAGTTGATGGCAGAGGATGAAGATGTAAGAATCCAATATGAATATATCCAAAAGGAACTGGCATCAGAAGGCACTCAGGTTGCCGGAAAGGGTTATGCAACTGCTGATCAGTTGATAGCAATTGCCGGTAAACGGAAGCTCAACAAAATAATACAGCGGGTGGTTGCTGCTGCCTGTACGATACTTATTCTTGGAGGAGGATCATTATATTATATCAATTCTTCCTTGAAAGCTGATTCACCTGCATTTATGGGTGACAATATGATAAGGCTGACTGTTGGGGACAAGAAAATAAATCTTGAAAGCGATGCTTTAGAGATGAATGCCAACGGTTTCCTTTTACATAGTAATAATAAGACATTAACATATACGGGAGCCAGCGATACCTACAACACCAGTACACTTACCGTTCCTTCCGGAAAAGATTATAAGGTAATACTTAGTGATGGAAGTACAGTCATCCTTAACTCTGCATCTATACTGGAATTTCCGATGACGTTTCATGGCGATACACGTGAGATCAGGATTACAGGAGAAGCCTTCTTCAAAATAGCTAAAAATACAAAACCGTTTATCGTCCATACACCCAACAGTGATGTACAGGTGCTTGGTACTGAATTTAACGTGAACACTTACGATAGTGGTATCGTAAAAGTGGCTCTTGTAGAAGGAAGTGTAAAAATGAATGCCGGCGGTAGCAGTGTCTTATTAAAACCAGGTAACGCTGCCACCTTTGCAGGAAAAGATATTGTAGTGAATTCATTTGACCAGGAAGAAATGCTGGACAGGCAAAATGGAATCTTCAGATTCCCTGATGGTGTTACAATTGATGAAATTGCCCAGGCTATACCAAGGTATTCCGGCGTAAAGCTGATTGTTGATCAATCTGCAGCCGGTAAGAAATTCTTAGGTATTACTTATAACCGAAATAAGCCAATAGAATACTTTATGGAGCAACTAAATGCCACCAAGGAAATTATATCTTATAAACAAGGTGAAGTAATTCATCTGAAATAGTTCTTTCTTTTGTCAACTTTTCTATGAAAACCCTCATTTAACCAGGATAAGTCCTCCTCATTATAACCTTATATTTAGTTTAGCAGTAGACTAGCAGAACTAAACGCTTTCAGTTGTTTGTTAACCTTTTTTTTATTTATACATCCAACTAAAAGATAGATTAATGTTACAGTCACCAATTGCCCGCTTTTTGCAATCAGATGCAGGAGAATTTATTAAAAATTTTGGAATCTTGTTAACAATATTGATTTCAATTATTGTTCTGGCTGTAAGTGTAAGAAGCCTCAGACGCAGGAATTATATTAATCAGATTACTTCGTTAAAAGCAAAGTATATTGAAGATTTGCGTCAGCATATAGCTGAGTATCTATCTATGGCTATGGAATGTAATAAGGCCATCTTTGTTGAAAATTACAAAACGGGTATTGAAAGACACCGGTTGATAAAAGAACTGGAAAGAAAACACACCCTCATCACATTGTTTTTAGATAATAAAAATCCTGTAGACAGGAAACTGACTGATTATATCCAGGAAATAAGACTGGCAGCCATCACCAAACGTGGTAACGGATGGGAAATAGAAGCTGCTATTCAGCAACTGGTGAATTACGGTCAGCAAGTATTATTACTTGAATGGAAAAATCTGAAAAGAGAAGCCAGAAGCGGTTGCGTAGATTCCTATGAAGTTAATAACATCAGAGAAGAATTTATGCTTGCCAATGTAGATCTTTAATTAATGGTCGTTTAAAGGTAGCCCTCTGCGCTGAAACTCTTTCCAGTTCAGGTATTCATCGCCTTTTCTTTGTTCTGTCATTGTAATACAGTTATCAACAGGACAAACAAGCTGGCAGAGATTACACCCTACGCACTCATCCTCTTTAATAGAGTAAGTGTTGTAGGGATTACCGTAAGACAGGTTAATAGCCTGGTGTGAGCCGTCTTCGCATCCAATGTAACATAACCCACAATGGATACATTTATCCTGATTAATGTGAGCAACGATATGAAAGTTCATATCCAGCTCTTCCCAGTTTGTTAAAGTAGAAAGTGATCTCCCAATAAACTCATCTATTGTTTGAAACCCTTTTTCGTTCATCCAGTTGTTTAACCCATCACACATATCCTCGATAATACGGAAGCCATATTTCATGGCAGCCGTACAGACCTGCAGGGTCGTCGCCCCCAGCAACATGAACTCTACCGCATCCTTCCAGGTTTCGATTCCACCGATACCTGAAACGGGTACGGCAGAGGTCACCCTGTCCTGACCAATAGTAGTGAGCATCTTTAATGCGATAGGTTTTACAGCAGGCCCGCAATATCCCCCAAAAGTAGATTTACCCCCAACATTAGGATTAGGCACAAATGTATCCAGGTCTACACCTGTAACTGATTGAATCGTATTGATAAGCGATAACGCATGCGTACCTGCTTCCACCGCAGCCCTGCCGGTAGGTACTACGGAATGCACGTTGGGCGTTAATTTGGTAATAACCGGAATAGTAGCAGCTTCCATCACCCATTCCACCACCTTCCTGGCAATGTCAGGGTCCTGCCCAACGGCTGCACCCATCCCCCTTTCCGTCATACCATGCGGACAGCCAAAATTCAGCTCCAGCCCATGTGCACCGGTATCCTCCACTTTCTTAATCAGTTCATGCCAGCTGTTACGATCATTGTCGGCCATCAGCGAAACAATCATGGCCCGGTCGGGAAACAACCGCACACACTCTTTGATCTCTTTCAGATTAATGTCCAGGGGACGATCGCTGATCAGTTCAATATTGTTAAACCCCATCACACGACGCCCGTTATAATCTACCGCTGAATAACGGGAAGAGACATTCTTCACCTGGCTACCCAGGGTTTTCCAGACTACTCCCCCCCAACCTGCTTCAAAAGCGCGCAATACATTTATCTGCTTATCTGTTGGTGGCGCACTTGCCAGCCAGAAAGGATTGGGTGATTTGATACCAAGAAAATTGGCTGATATATCTGCCATATGAAAAGTTTAAAACAAATATTGCAATATTGCTTTTGCGCTATCCTTCCCTGCCTGTACTGCATCTACTACCTCTTTACCACCATTCACACAATCTCCGCCTGCAAATACACCTTGTATACTGGTAGTACTATTACCATCAATGATAACCTTCCCCTTATTATTATCCAGCTGATTACTGTATACCAGTTCTTCAAATGGCATCTGACCAGCAGCCTTAATCACCATGTCAACAGCTAAGGTGATGATCTCCCCGGTAGCTACCATTGCTCCTGTTACATCCAGTTTCACTATATTACAAACGAGTTGAGTAGCTTTACCATCTTCCCCCACTATCTCTTTGGGAGCTGCCAGCCATACGATCTTACAGCCATCCAGTTTAGCGATATTCAGTTCTGCTTCTGTACAGGACATCTCCTGTTGCGTTCTCCTGTAAACAAGGGTCACTTCTTTAGCGCCCAGGCGTTTTGCCTGTGTAGCAGCATCAATGGCTGTCATACCCATCCCTATTACCGCTACCTGGTCTCCTACAGGGATGGCAGGATATCCTTTGGTCCTGATATCATAGATGAAGCTGATGGCATCTACAACCCCATGTAACTGTTCGCCGGGTATTTCCAGCTGGCGGGCCAATCCTACCCCAAATGCGAGATACACTGCGTCATAGTTTTTTTGCAGGGTATCCAGACTGATATGCTTCCCCAGTTCCTGGTTGTATACGATTTCGATACCGCCAATGGAAGTAATGTAGTCTACTTCTTCCTGGCAAAACTGCGGCGTCACCTTATAGGCGGCAATACCGTAGGTCATCAATCCACCACCTTTACTTTCCTTTTCATAGATCGTTACATCTACACCTTCTCTGGATAATGCATGCGCGCAACTAAGTCCGGATGGACCGGCACCTATAACCGCTACTTTCTTACCTGTAGATGGTTTTCTTGTAAACAGCGGCCATTGTTCCTGTATAGCTCTTTCTGTAGCAAATCGCTGCAGGCGGGCGATAGGGATTGCCTCTTCTTCCATCAGATTGTATACACAGGCCCCTTCGCATAATTTCTCTACCGGGCATACCTTTGCACAACCTCCACCCATGATGTTAGACACTAATATAGTGTAGGCAGAGCCTCTGAGATTCTCTGTGGTGATTTGTTTAATAAACTTAGGGACGTCAATGCCTGTAGGGCAACTTTTTGTACAGGGAGCATCGTAACAATACAGGCAACGATTGGCTTCTACTAACGCAGCATCATACGTTTCAAACGGCGGACGTATATCGCTGAATTGCTCCTTGTATTCATCAGCTGTTAACCTGTTATTACGGATTGTCATAGCAATGATTTAAAGTTCTGTCAGTTTACCATAGGTTTCCGGTCTTCTGTCGCGGAAGAACTGCCATACGCTTCTTACTTCTTCTATCATATCAAGGTCGAATGATGCGATCAGCAACTCATCCTTATCTTCGGAAGCAGTGGCGAATACCTGTCCGCGTGGATCTACAAAATAAGAAGAGCCATAAAATTTACCCAGGTTCCAGGGCTTCTCCTCTCCCACACGGTTAATACATCCCATGAAATAACCGTTGGCAGCAGCATGTGCAGGTTGTTCCAGTTTCCATAAATACTGAGACAAACCGGCTACTGTTGCTGATGGATTGTAGACGATCTCCGCTCCATTTAATCCAAGACATCTTGCACCATCAGGAAAATGACGATCATAACAAATGTAGACACCCACTTTAGCATACCTCGTTTGAAATACAGGGTAACCTAAGTTGCCGGGTTTAAAGAAGAATTTCTCCCAGAAACCGGAAGTATGCGGAATATGGTTCTTACGGTATTTTCCCAGGTAAGTGCCATCTGCATCAATGACGGCAGCTGTATTATATAATATGCCGGCCTGTTCTTTTTCATATACCGGTACGATGATCACCATGTTGTATTTAGCAGCATAAACAGCCATACGGTCGGTTGTTGGTCCGGGTACACTTTCGGCCGACTGATACCACTTACTATCCTGTCCCGGGCAAAAATAAGGGGTACTGAAGATCTCCTGCAAACACAGGATCTGCACACCTTTTTCTCCCGCTTCTTCAATCAGCGGAATATGTTTTTGAATCATAGCCTCCTTGATCTCCTCAATAGTTCCTTCGCCTTCTGTCTTAGGCAAACTCATTTGAATTAATCCTGATTTGATAATACGCGACATAGTGATTTAATTTACTTTTTTACGTTTAATGAATTTACCATAGCCCTTTGGCACCAGGCATTCACCATTATCTATTGCTATTTTCCCTCTCAATAAAACTGTCTTTACTTTTCCGTTTATTTCCCATCCTTCATAAGCGGAATAATCCACGTTCATATGATGCGTAGATGCAGATAACACATGTTTTTTCTCCGGGTCAAAAATGAGGATATCCGCATCACTGCCTGGTGCAATGGTGCCTTTACGCGGGAACATGCCGAATATTTTTGCAGGATTTGCAGAAGTGATCTCTACATATTTATTGAGTGAAATCTTCTTTTTATGTACTCCTTCACTATACAGTAATTCCATCCTGTTTTCTATGGCAGGATGACCATTCGGTATTTTGGAAAAGTCTTCCGCACCCATCAGTTTTTGTTTCCACATAAACGGGCAATGGTCTGTTGCTACTATATTTACCAGTCCCTGGTTAATGCCCGCCCATAAAGTATCCTGGTCTTTTTTCTTACGCAAAGGCGGGCTCATTACCCATTTGGCGCTTTCAAAATCCCTTTCATAATAAGAATCATCCAGCAGCAAATACTGGATACAGGTTTCTACAAATACATGCTGATTCCTTTTGGTAGCATTGCGTACTGCATTCAATGCACCTTCACAGGTGAGATGTACAATGTAAGCAGTGCATCCTGTGTAGTTTGCAATATCAGCAAAACGTCCGGAAGCTTCCGCTTCTGTCACTTCCGGCTGAGAGAGATAATGATAACGGGGAGATAATTTCCCTTCGCTTTTATGTTTAGCTATCAGGTAATCAATCATATCCCCATTTGTGGCATGTACAGTCACCATTCCGCCCTGCTGTTTCACTTCCTGCATTAATGCTGTCATCTGACTATCATCAATCATCAGTGCGCCTTTATACGCCATAAATGTTTTGAAAGAGGTGATCCCCTCATCCACCATTTCTTTTATTTCCTTTTTGGTATGTTCATTAAAATCAGTGACTGCCATATGAAAACTGTAATCACCTACGGCTGTTCCATCTGCCCTGCCATTCCATTCATTCAATGCCTCTCTTAATGAATGCCCCTGTTTCTGCAATACGAAATCAATCACGGTAGTTGTGCCGCCATGTAATGCAGCCCTGGTACCCGTTTCATGTGTATCACTGGAAAAGGTGCCCATAAAAGGCATATCGAGATGTACGTGTGGATCTATACCACCAGGCATTACCAGCATACCGGATGCATCTATTTCCTGGTCTGCTTTTACAGACAGGTTTTTACCAATCGCAGTAACGACCTCTCCTTCTATGAAGATGTCTGCGATATAGTCGTCCGTAGCTGTAATGATCCTTCCGTTTTTAATCAGCAGTGACATAATTAACTTTCTCTTTAGTGATAGTAGTAATGATATAATAACTGATCCCCGATACAAAGAATCCTACAAACCAGGCATAACTGTATATGCCGGATAACCATTGTGGTACAGCATCCGGTGATATCAGTCCTATCGTTTTCAGAAAACCGGGAATATTGGGAAGTATGCCTAACAATAATGTGATCAGTGCATACCGGTTAAAACCATTAGTGAAACTATAGATGCCTCCTGGTTTATACAGTTCATCTACTTCTAATTCCTGTTTGCGTACCAGGTAATAATCAGCGATCATAATGCCGCCTACTGGTCCTAATAAACTGGAATATCCCACCAGCCAGGTAAAAATATATCCGGAAGGATCGGCTACCAGCTTCCATGGGAAAATAAGGATACCGATAATACCAGTCATGTATCCACCTGTGCGGAAATTGATCCTGGCAGGGGATAGATTGGCAAAGTCATTCGCAGGACTTACAATATTTGCGGCGATGTTGGTAGCCAGTGTAGATATGGCTACCGCAATCATGGCAAAGCTCACCAGTATTTTGTTTTCGAACTTACCGGCCAGCACTACAGGGTCCCAGATGGTAGCACCATATACAATGGTAGTAGCGGAAGTAACCACTACCCCTATGAATGAGAATAATGTCATGGATGAGGGCAAACCTAATGCCTGTCCTTTTATCTGTGCGCGCTGGTTAACAGCATATCTTGTAAAGTCCGGTATATTCAGGGAGAGTGTTGCCCAGAAGCCGACCATGGCTGTTAGTCCGGGTATGAAGAAAGCCCAGAAGGCTGCATTCGTAGTAAATTTAGATGGTTGTGTCAGTATAGGTCCCAGCCCACCACTAACAGCCGTAATAGCCCAGTATAACAATGCCAGTGCTGCCAGCGGCAGAAATATCGCTTTAAACACCAGCAGTTTTTTGATGCTGTCTATACCAAGGTATATGATATACATATTTAGTAACCAGAACAGGAGGAAACAAATGGCAGGCCCTGTAGGCAAGCCAAAAGACGCAGGGAATACCGGAGGCAATGTAGCCAGTGCAGGTATCCATAAGTGCAGCATCTGGAAGAGTGCAAAGCCACCTATCCATGTTTGAATGCCGAACCATCCGCAGGCCACAATTGCCCGCAGCATAGCCGGGATATTGGCGCCCTTTGTGCCGAAGCTGGCTCTGGCAAATACAGGGAATGGAATGCCGTATTTAGCACCGGCATGTCCGTTCAATAACATTGGAATCAACACTACAGTATTACCGGCGAAGATGGTGAGAATAGCCTGCCACCAGTTCATACCGCCTTCTATCAGTGAACTGGCCAGCATGTAGGTAGGGATACATAAGCTCATACTGATCCACAGGGCCGCATAGTTCCAGGTGCTCCAGGTCCTTTTGGAAGCAGGTACAGGTGCAAGATCTTCACTGTACAATGTTGTATTAGTATCCATAGTCTATGGTTAGATTACGTATTCATCAGCAATGGACAGAGCTTCATCAATCATCGCCAATCCTTCTTCTACCTGTTCTTTGGTAATACTTAAAGGAGGTGCAATGAACACATAGTTCCAGCGCACGAAAGCATACATGCCTAATTGCTTCAATTTGCCTGCCACCTTATTCATGATAGCCATCTCTTCCGGTTTGGCATTGAATGGAGCCATAGGCTCTTTAGTCGTGCGGTTTTTCACCAGCTCTATACAACCTAATAAACCTGTATTCCTGAAATCACCGATACAAGGATGCTGCTCTTTCATTTCTTCTATCCTTGCTTCTATATATACACCCATTGCAGCAGCGTTTTCTATCAGGTGTTCATCTTCGTAAATTTTCAATACTTCCACACCGGCGGCACAGGCTACCGGGTGAGCGGAATATGTGAGCCCCAGCCACAATACATTTTCATTAAAATGAGCAGCAATTGTATCACTTACAATCAAAGCACCGAGTGGTAAATAACCTGCTGTAATACCTTTCGCAGTAGCAATCATATCGGGGACAACACCATGCAGATCACAGGCAAACCATTTACCTGTTCTGCCAAATCCACTCATCACCTCATCAGCAATTAAAAGGATGCCGTGTTTATCACAGATAGCCCTAATCTTTTGCAGATAATCCGGTGGATATTTAATACATCCGGAAGAACCGCTTTCTCCTTCCATGAGAATAGCAGCCACATTTTCCGGCCCTTCAAATTCAATGACTCTTTCTACATGACTTACGCATTCCCGGTTACAGGTAGTAATTTCTTTCCCAAAAGGACAACGGTAACAATAAGGATCTTCTACGTGAACAATATTAGGTACCTGCTGGGAATCCAGTGCCAGTTTCCTTGGATCTCCGCCGGCTGTCATGGCGCCATAGGAAGCCCCATGAAATGCGCGGTAACGGGT
The DNA here is from genome assembly GCF_900110995.1 of Chitinophaga sp. YR573. GTDB lineage: Bacteria > Bacteroidota > Bacteroidia > Chitinophagales > Chitinophagaceae > Chitinophaga. Next base: position 212,483 of record NZ_FOJF01000002.1, on the reverse strand, counting down.
AATTATTTTATGGCGGCCGGTATATAATCTTGCCAGCTTGATAGCGTTTTCAATAGCACTGGCACCACATACGGTAAACAGTGTTTTCTGCAGGTTACCGGGTGTAATTTCAGCCAGTTTCTTCCCCAGTTCTCCACGGGCCTGTGTAACACATCCGGGTGTTACATAACTCACTTCCTGCATTTGTTTTACGACGGCAGCAGTGACACGTTGATTACCATGTCCTATGTTTACATTGATCAATCCGGAAGAAAAATCTATATAACGCTTATCATCATAATCATATAGATAAACACCTTCTGCGTGTTTTACGGCAATCGGTGCAAGCCCCTTTTGTTTACTCCATGAAAACAGGGTGTAGTCCAGGTTATCCTGTATGATTTCCTGTGCATTTGATACAGCAACTAATTCTGCCATGTCATTGAATTTTGGTTGTATATTATTAGGCTAACTCATCCAGTTCACCCCTGCTTCAGGGTTCCACTTAGTCGTACTCTTCTTTAGTTTCGTCCAGAACTCTATCGAACTTTTGCCTGTTATATCCCCTACCCCGAATTTACTTTCATTCCAGCCTCCAAAAGAAAAAGGCTCACGGGGAACGGGTACTCCTACATTTACCCCTATCATGCCTGCACTGGCATTATCTGCTACATAACGCGCAAGACCACCATTTTCAGTAAATACAGAGGCGGCGTTTCCATACGGACTGGCATTCTCAATTATCAACGCTTCATCTAATGTATCAGTGCGTAGTATACTGATAACTGGTCCGAAAACTTCTTCTCTGGCAATTGCCATGTCTGGTGTTACATAATCAATTACGGTAGGACCGACATAAGTGCCGTTCTCTTTTCCTATTACAGTAATACCTCTGCCATCTACTAATATTTTGGCACCTGCATTTTCTGCTTCTGTAATATATCTTTCTATTCTTTCTTTAGATTCTCTGCTGATAACGGCACCTAAATTTTGCCCCGGTATAATCTTTTTTGCTTCTGCACAGATCTTTTCTACGATATGATCGACAGCTCCTACTCCTATCATCGCAGATGCAGCCATACAACGCTGACCAGCACAACCACTCATAGATGCCGCAACATTGGCTGCGGTCATATCAGGTCGGGCATCAGGTAATACCAGCAGATGATTCTTAGCGCCACCCAGGGCAAGGCAACGTTTTAGATTTTGCGTAGCACGCCTGTAAACGATTTTAGCCACCTTGGTAGAACCTACAAAAGATACGGCTTCTATATCAGGATGATCACAGATTGCGTTCACTATTTCACTGTCTCCGTTTACAATATTAAAAACCCCGTTCGGCAGACCAGCTTCCTTTAATAATCGGGCAATGATGGTAAGACTTAATGGTACCTTTTCAGAAGGTTTTATGATCATACAATTGCCGAGGGCAATAGCATTGGGGATGGTCCAGTTAGGTACCATAGCCGGGAAGTTAAAAGGGACTATCGCCGCTACAATGCCTAATGGCACATGTGATGTACGGCATTCCACTCCTTTACTTACTTCCAGTACTTCTCCCGTAATCAGCTGGGGCAATGAGGTGGCGAATTCAGTCAGTTCAATACACTTCTCTACTTCTGCGATCGCTTCCCCTATTGTCTTCCCGTTCTCCTCACTGACCAGTTCTGCCAATTCCTGCAGGTTTTTCTCCAGCAGATATTTATAGCGAAAGAATACCTGCACTCTTTCTTTAATAGGCATTTTACTCCAGGCGGGAAATGCAGCTTTTGCCGCATTCACAGCCTCGTCCAGGTCTGCAGCAGATGAACAGGGCATTTCTGCCAATGGCGTTCCATCTGTTGGAGAGGTAATAATGAGCGTCCTGGCGGACGATACTGGTTTAAAGTTACCGTTGATAAAATTTCTTATCCGTTCGTATTTCATATAACGGGGGTTTTGAGGAGAAGTACATATTCTATACTATACCTTTAATTTACTGAAAAAAATGTACATTTAATATATATTTTCTGAAAATTCTGTACAGGCAATGGGAAAAAATAAACTCACCGCTCCGGACGACCTGGATTTCTCCATCCTAACCCACCTCCAAAAGGATGGCAGGGTTTCATTTACGGTTATTGCAGACAAGCTAAAAGTATCTATAGGGACCATCAGAACGCGGTTCAACAGGTTGATAGAAGAAGGGACTATCAACATAGTGGGCAGGGTTGATCCGGACAAAGTAGGGTTCAGGTCCTATGCCCATATTGCCATATATATAAGGCCAGCGACCTTAAAAGAGCAGGTAGCCAAAAGAATTGCCCAGATGCCTGAAGTAAGTTTCCTGGCCATGACATCCGGCGCTTACGATCTTGAGGTAAATGTAATGTGCAGGGATAATGATCACCTGGTAGCTTTTATCAATGAGATCTCTGCATTTGAAGGTGTATCTCAGACAAATACAACGATGTATTTAAAGGTGTATAAATATGCCCAGCCGGATTTAATGTTATTAAAACAGTAACTATTTCGCTTAACGGGTCATGTGTAATACATTACCATGATAATAACAGCGCATTTTCACAATTCCTTTCATCGGTTTAAGAAAATCTTCCAATGGCTGACTCTTCTCCAGGTTACCTGTAAATGTTTCTCTCCCCAGTTTTTCATCATCAATTTTTACGGGAACGGCATACCATCTTTCTATCATCTTTGCTATTTCCGACAATGGTGTATCATGGAAATATAATACACCCTGCATCCATGAAAGTGTTATGCGTTCATCCAGTTCGGAGATGGAATGTTGATTTTTATTCCAGGTCAGTTCTTCTCCTGGTTTAAGATGAATCACCTTGTTATTACTGCTCACACTCACAGATCCTTTCACGAGTGCAGTTTTCAGCACATCTGTTACATACGTATTTACATTAAATTCAGTTCCAAGTACGGTGATATCACCTTTATCAGTATGTACTATAAAAGGATGATCTGCATTTTCAGCGATATTAAAATATGCTTCTCCTTCTATATATACTTCTCTTTTATCTCCTGAAAAAGAAAAAGGGAATTTCAGCCTGGTAACTGAGTTTAGTGTGACTTCCGTACCATCAGACAATTTCAACTTATAATCCAGTCGCGGAGGAACTTCTATCGTATTCCAGCCCTGAGCCGCGCCGCTTACTTCCATTAACTGTTTAATAGTAGAATGAGTGGAGATGGCATCATTGCTGGTTAAATCAATCGCCTTACCTCCTGTTACGTGAAGAATAACAGCATTGGAAGCTACAGGGTTTATCAATTGTGCTTTTTCCGGCGTTTGTCTGAATGTTAAATAAGCAGCCACTATTATCAATATAGATGCAGCTGCAAACCAGATTTTACGCATTGTAACAATGCTCGTTTTAGGTTGCAGCATTTTTTGTTCCAGTTGCTGCCATACGGCATGTACTGCTTCATCGCTTTGCAGTGCAGCCTGCTCATTCTGATAAAATTCAGCAAAGGCTTTTGCCGCCGGATTTTCTTTAAGGAGTTGTTCCAAATGAGCCAGTTCTTCAGGACTGATCCTGTTCTGTTGTTTTTTAATTAACAATCGCTCTACACTCGAACTATCCTCATTATATAACATACATTCTTTATTGTTCCTCTATAGAGAGGTATATGTAATAATTTTTAGTGACAACATCAGGTAAAAACTCTTCTGTATTTCTGCATGGCTCTTTTCATGTGTTCATTAAAGCTGTTAACTGATACCCCCATTTGTTCAGATGCTTCTTTATAGGAGAGCTGTTGCCAGTAGATCTTATCGATAGCATCCTTTTGTCTCTCAGATAGTGCCGCTGTTGCCAGTTGCAGCCTGTTTAACTGCTCCTGGGCCACTTCAGGCTGTTCTTCCCACTGATTGTTGAGATCTATCCCGAAATCCTTTAATCTGGCCCTTACTTTCGTTTCTGCGGTGGCCATATTAATACATTTGTGGTGTAGTATTACCATCAGGTATGCTTCGGGAGACACCTTCACATTACAGAAAGTATTCCGTTCCCATAGCTGTAAAAAGACTTCGTTAATAGCATCTTTTGCTTTAAACTCATCTCCCAGTATTTTCATTGCTTTGGAAAACAGGATGTTATACTCCTTTTTATACAGTTGTTCAAAGGCTTTTGCATCTCCTTTTATCAGTCCCTGTAATAAGATATTTTCTGACACACATGACATATATATAATAAGTGGTATTTTGAGTCTGTTTTATTTACTCCTCAGTATAATTTATGTTGCTTATCTCCGAATAGCGTAACATATAAAACGTAGCGACTAATTTGCCATTAACCAATTATTAACGAAATTCATTTCCACCGTTGTCACCAAACCATTTTATTTTTTGCTCTTCATACGGGACAAATATGATTTATCAGCCAATTCAACGTCGCACCATGAGATTGTCAATATGGTTATTTATTAGCTTACTCTACCTACAACTGCCTGTCTACAGCTTACAGATTGAACCTAAGGTTTCTATATCAGGTACCTATACATTACAAAAGATCTTTCAAAAAATTGAGCAGCAGACGGGAAAACGTATCTTTTATGCGAACAGCATACTGGATGACCAGCAAAAAGTAAATATCAAAGCAGTTAATAATACAATTCCAGAGGTGTTATCACAAATCCTCGCCGGTAAAAAACTGGAATGGTCTATCGAGCCTAAGTTCATTACTATCGTAGCAATCAAAAACCAACCAATTCTAAAATCTACGTTTACTGAAGCAGATACGACCATTACAGTTACCGGGAGGGTAACTAATGAGAAGGGGGAGCCGGTTATCGGAGCGACAGTGGTGGCACAGGGGACGAGGAATGCTGTTACCACGGGTACTGATGGCAGCTTTGTTGCACATAATGTACGCTCCAATAGTTCTTTAATTATATCGAGTATTGGTTATTCAAGTCAGGAAATATCTTACAAAAAAAAAGGCTCTTTAGGGAATATTCAATTGAAAGAGTATGTCGGAAAACTAGATGAGATGGTGATAATTGCTTATGGAACGACTACCAAAAGATTTAATACCGGTGATGTGGTTACAGTAAAAGCAGAGGAAATAGAAAAGCAACCCGTAAATAACCCTTTATTAGCTTTAGAAGGAAGAGTTCCCGGAATGGAGATAACACAAAGTACTGGTTTAGCAGGAAGTGGTGTAAAAATAAGAATACGCGGACAAAACAGTTATTTCAACGGTAATGATCCATTATACATTATAGATGGAGTACCCTATACACCACAATTATTAAAAAATCTTGGCAGTATATTAGGAGGCTCAGGAAATGAAAGCACAGGAATTTACGGCAGCCCGCTCAGTTATATTAATCCAAACGATATTGAGTCAATTGACATTTTGAAGGATGCAGATGCTACAGCTATTTATGGTTCCCGTGCCGCTAATGGTGCAGTGCTGATTACTACAAAAAAAGGAAAACCGGGGCAAACAAAAGTTGATGTTAATATCCAAAGAGGTATTGGGAAAGTAACAAGGAAAATTGATCTGTTAAATACCAGACAATATCTCGACATGCGTTATGAAGCATTGAAAAATGATAATGTAACTATAGGTAATGGGATTGGTGGTGATATTGATTTAACAAAATGGGATACAACCCGTTATACTGACTGGCAGAAAGTACTTATAGGAGGTACAGCCCATTACAATGAAGCAAGAGCTTCTATATCTGGTGGAAATTCAACTACACAATATTTAATTGGCGGAACATATCATAAGGAAACTACTGTATTTCCCGGCGACTTTAACGATCAGAAAACATCAGTACATTTTAATATTACAAGTAGTTCTGCTGATGAAAGATTCACTGCTACATTTTCCGGAAATTACTTATATGATGTTAATAAATTGCTACAATTTGATTTAACTAATAATATTAATCTTGCCCCGAATGCTCCTGAGATATATAACAAAGATGGCAGTTTAAACTGGGCAAATTCTACCTGGACAAACCCTCTTTCCTATTTACAACAGAGATTCAGAAGTCAGACAAGCAATCTCATAAGTAATGCAATACTTGGTTACAAAATATCGAAAAGTCTGGAGGTTAAAACAAGTTTTGGTTATAATAATATGCAGCTTAATGAGGTCAATGTAAGACCTCATTCTTCAGTTGATCCCGCATTCTGGTCTTCAGATGTAAGACAGTCAAACTTTACCAATAACACAAGCAAAACATGGATTATCGAGCCACAGATTACTTATAAGCATACTATTGCCAAAGGTGAATTACAGACCCTTGCAGGGGCAACTATCCAACAGAGTGATGATAACGGACAAATTTTGCATGGAGAAAAATTCATCAGTGATAAAGTAATGGAAGATATAAAGTCCGCTCCTATTGTTACAATCAGTTCAACAACAATTGCTCAATACAAATACAGTGCAGTATTTGGACGGTTAAATTACAACTGGGAAAACAAATACCTGATCAATTTAACTATACGTAGGGACGGAAGCAGCCGGTTTGGTCCGGAAAATCGTTTTCACAATTTTGGAGCTTTAGGTATTGGATGGATACTTTCCAATGAGCATTTCTTTCAGAAATCCATTCCATCTTTAAGTTTTGCAAAGATCAGAGGAAGTTATGGTGTAACGGGTAATGACCAGATTGGTAATTATCGTTATATGGATCTTTATTATGCCACTAATCTGAGCTACCAGGGAATAGTAGGATTGTATAATCAGAACTTATCTAATCCTCTCTTAGCATGGGAAAAAACTAAAAAACTGGAAGGCGGTCTTGAATTAGGCTTTTTAAAAGACCGGATATTTACAAGTATCAGTTACTATAAGAACCACTCATCAAATCAATTAACAAGTTATATTCTACCAAGTGTTACCGGGTTTGGTTCCATAGACGCAAACCAGGATGCAAATATAGAAAACCGCGGATGGGAATTTTTAGTCAATACAATTAACATTCAGTCCAGCAGCTTTCGCTGGACCAGTTCATTTAATTTGTCTGTTACAAAAAATAAACTCGTTTCGATTGGCCCAACTGTACTTGGTATAGATAGTCAATATGTAGGTCACCCACTGGGGACCTTTTTCACTTATCACTTATCAAATGTCAATCCGGCAACCGGACAATACCAATTTATAGATAGTAAGGGCGCTACTACAACTAATCCTGATTATACAGATTTAACAGTTCCGATTAATCTGACACCGAAATTCTATGGTGGTTTTCAAAACAATTTTGAGTATAAGAACTTTCAATTAAGTATTTCATTGCAATTCATAAAACAAATTGGTCTTAATAATAAATTCGGAAATTATCCAGGCGGATTCTATTTTGGAAATCAGCCTGTAACAATATTAAATCGCTGGAAAAAAACAGGAGATGTTGCACCTGTTCAACGTTATAACCAGGACTTTTCACTTTACGATGGTTATAGCAAGGCAAACGGAAGTGATGCAGCTTATTCTGATGCATCTTTCATCCGGTTCAGGAACATTTCTCTTTCCTATTCTCTCCCTATATCTACAATTCAAAAGCTTCACCTTCAAAAACTGAGGGTCTATCTTCAGGGACAAAATCTATTTACTATCACTAAATACCAGGGAGGAGATCCGGAAACAAGAAGTTTAACATCACTGCCTCCTTTAAAAGTTTTAACCGCCGGTATCCAGCTTTCTTTGTAAAAATTGAATCATGCGCACTCAATATATCAAATTTTCACTTTACAGTTTTTTGCTCATTGTTATACTCATGTCATGTAACAAACTGACAGAAGTAAATCCACCGGAAACGGCTATTACAGGAGAAACCGTTTATACAGATGATGCAACTGCAATAGGAGCTGTAACCGGGGTATACGTAAGATTTTCCGACAACACACTGGCAGGCGGGCTAAATGGTATTTCAATACGTACAGGACTATCTTCAGATGAACTGACCCTTTTCCCCGGTGTTTCAAATATATTACTTCAGAAAACTTATTTAAACGCGCTTTCCGCTCAGGATTATTATGGAATCTGGGAGAATTCATATACATACTTACAAACAGTTAATGCTGCCATTGAAGGTCTGGCAAAAAGCACAAGCCTTACATCAGCCGTTAAAAAACAACTACAGGGCGAAGTTAAATTCTTACGCGCTTTCTTTTATTTTTACCTGGTAAACCTTTATGGGGATGTTCCATTATCAACTACCAGTGATTATAGAACCAATGCAACAAATGCCCGTACTGATAAGGCGGATGTCTACAAACAAATTGTTAGTGATTTAATAGACGCTCAAAACCTACTTACTGATAATTACATAGCTTCTGATGGCGTAAGTAACACACCTGAACGTGTTCGTCCTAATAAATGGACGGCAACAGCCTTGCTTGCAAGGGTTTATTTATATACCAAAGACTGGGCAGGAGCAGAAACACAATCAACCAATATAATTAACGCAGGCATTTACAATTTAGAAACTGATCTTAATAAAGTATTCCTGAACACCAGTACCGAAGCAATCTGGCAATTGATGCCAGTAGATCCCACATGGAATACTTATGATGCCAGATCATTTATACTCACTAATGGGCCCGATAATGACGATCATCCTGTTTATCTGAGTTCCTTCTTATTAACCTCTTTTGAGTCGAATGACCTACGCCGTGAAAACTGGATAGGAGAAAATAAAGTAGAGGCATCTACTTATTATTATCCCTATAAATATAAAAGTGCAAAGGCAGATACAGCGCTTACAGAATATACCATGATTTTCCGTTTGGCTGAACAATATCTGATACGTGCTGAAGCCCGTGCCCAACAGGAGAATATAACCGGAGGATTGGAAGACCTGAATAAAATCAGGACCAGGGCCGGATTAGTTGAATATAGTACAAGTTCGATGACAGTGTTAATTTCAGCTATCATGAAAGAAAGACGCGTTGAATTATTCACTGAATGGGGACATAGATGGCTTGACATGAAAAGGAATGGTACTGTAAATGATATAATGAATATAGTAACTCCTCTTAAGGGTGGTTCGTGGAGTACTAACTGGCAATTATACCCTGTTCCATATGCTGACATAAAACTTAACCCACGTCTTAAGCAGAATGATGGATACTAGTTATCATAAAATATTATATAATGAAGATTCTATCTTTCTTAATAGCCATACTAATTCCTTGTAGCATATATGCACAAGCAATAATAACTAAGGATAATATCGATTCCTTAATGAGCGCTGTACTAAGTTCAAATGATAACAGCTTTAAAGTTCTATATAAAAACAGATTAAAGGTTGATTCTGTTATGGGCATACCCAACTATCTACAGGGGATGATAGATTTCATCATTGCTAAAGAAGAAATAGATCCTATCATCTTTTCAAAAACAAATCCGGAAAAGTACAAACCAAATTGGGATAAAATAACCACTACTATTAGCAGGAAATATAATATCGACTATGCAAATCGTACAGTAACAGGAGCAAAGGTAAGATGGGCTTCCTGGAAACAAGACTGGGCAGAGCACACTAAAAACTTAATAATCTTTGTTGAAAAGTATGATACAGATAAAAGTGCATTCAATCTTAATAACAAAGCCTGGTCAATTTTTGAACATAGTAATAAAACGGATGAACTGAATACAGCTCTAAAATGGAGTAATTATTCTTTAAAACTGGAACCTGCTTCAGCCAATTGGATAGATACCAATGCCAATATATTATATAAATTAGGGAAAAATAAAGAAGCTATATCGCTTGAGGAAAAAGCGGTGAAATTAGAACCGGAAAATCAGGAATTTAAAATTAACTTAGAAAAGATGAAAAACGGCGTTTCCACCTGGCAATAATTTAAGCTATCGTTTGCTATTCTTAATATGAAAAGGACTTTAATAACCATATTGCTTCTTTCTTTCAGTATATACCTATGGGCTCAAAAGAAACCTCTTGATCATACATTATACTCCAAATGGACAAGAATAAATGATATAAAAATCAGTAATAACGGGAATTATGCTCTTTATTATTTCGGCTCCGACAATCATGCTTCGATGATTGTACAGGATATTAAAAGACCGAACTGGGAAAAGGAGATCCCAAATGTGGATACATGGAAAGCAACTTTTACAGAAGATAGCCGGTTTGTTATATTCACTCAAAATCAGGATACTCTTTGTATAATGAATTTAAAAACGGGTGATATTGAGCATATTCCACAGGTAAAATCCTTTACACTAAACCACCAATCGCTGGTTTATCTGTTGAATTCTCAGGATCAAAAATTAATAGTGAGAAATCTGCAAACAGGCATTCAACAAAAATACACAGATATTGATGATTACTTTTGTAATAATGATGGAACGGTGATTTTGTTACAGAAAAAAGCAGATACTACTCATGAACTTGAATGGTTAAATGTAGAAACCAATGCAATTAATACCATATGGCAAGGTAAGAAGATTTCTAATTGTATATTTAATACAACTTCAGAAGAGTGTTCATTTATAGAAAAAGAGGATAAAGGAGATGAATCTATACATACACTATGGCTGTATAAACAAGGAGACGAAAAGGCAACAGTGCTTGTAAATGGTCAAACAACCGGCATGGAAAAGGGTATGTTACTAAATAATAGTGCGCCTAAATTTAGTAAGGACGGTAATTATATATTTTTTGAATTAATCTCTCCACCCCCAACTACTGATAACACCGTTAATGTCTGGCATTATAATGATAAGATAATACAGCAAGATCAGTTAAAAGATCTTACAAACTATTACCAGGCTGTAATTCAAAAAAAGAATGGTCATGTTGTAAGATTCACCAGTGAAAATGAAAGTGTAGCATCCAGCTTCGACAATAATAATATCGATGAAAACATTCTCATTAAAACAAATTTTAATTATGATAGCGATTGGCTAAGGGATATGCGATCTTCCCTTTACTTATTTAATATAAAAAACAGTACGCGTAAAATTGTCAAAAAAGATATGATTCTTGACAATGGCAGTTTATCCAGGTCATATGTATTATATTATGATGCTGAAAAAAGACAATATTTCACTTATAATATTAAAACAGGTAATACTGTAAATGTATCCCAATCTATTAAAGAGCCTTTATATGATGTAGAAGGAGATCATCCTCGTGTACCGTCCTACTATGCATCCAGGAGTTTTATATGGTCACAAAATGATAGTGCCGTACTTATTTATGATCGATATGATATATGGCAAATAGATCCATTAGGGATCAGGTCCCCCATAAACATCACCAATGGTTATGGTAAGAAAAATCATATTGTTTTTCGAATTATTGAAACAAAATGGAATATAGATAAATACCTAAAGGACGGTTCTTTAATCTTAAGTGCTTTTAATCTTAACAATAAAGAAAATGGCTTCTATAGTATAGATGCTGATAAAAAGAAGAACCCTATACAACTATCTATGGGTAAACATTTAGATTATGTAGGTCTTATCTCACCAAACTCACAATTACTGTACGATTATCCTCCTGTAAAGGCCCTTGATACAAACGCATATATTATCCGGCGATCCAGTGTAACCGATGCTCCTAACTTTTTCTATACAAAGGATTTTAAAGATTATGTTCAGATCAGTCATAATGAACCTCAAAAAGATTATAACTGGATGACTTCAGAATTGGTTAAATGGAAGCTGCCCGATGGTAAACCTGCAGAAGGAATATTATATAAACCTGAAAATTTTGATCCCAATAAAAAATATCCCATTATATTCTTTCTATATGAAAGAGTGGCCAATGAATTAAATTACTGGTATGACTTTGAACAATCCAGTGGAGATATGAATATTCCTTATTTTGTTAGTAATGGTTATATAGTATTTCGTCCGGATATTTATTACAAAATTGGAGAGCCAGGGGCGAGCGCATATAATTCTGTGATGAGTGCCTTGAAATATTTAAGTAATAACCCCTGGATAGATGTTCACCATGCGGGCTTACAAGGCCACAGTTTTGGAGGGTATGAAGTAAATTATCTGGTAACAGCGGCCCATGCTTTTACAGCAGCAGCATCGGCATCCGGCCCTGTAGATTTTTGTAGTATATACAGCCTGAGTAGCTATAACCGGTATATGACAGAAAGTTATCAATGTCGAATAGGCGGAACTCCGTGGAACAAACTCAACTTATACCTTAAAAACTCCCCTTTTTTCCAGGCGAATAAAGTAACAACGCCCCTGTTACTAATGGTTGGAAAAAATGATAATTCAGTTCCTCCACAACAGGGTATTGAGTATTTTCTGGCTTTACGCCGTTTGAAAAAGAAAGCCTGGTTACTTGAATATGAGAATGGAGGACATCAGGGAGGGGGAATTGATTATACAATCAGGCTTGGACAATTCTTCGACCACTATCTTAAAGATTCTATCGCACCTAAATGGATGACAGATGGAATTAATGCAAGACTTAAAGGTATTGATCCTGGATTTGAAAAAAGTAAATAAAAATGCGGGATTCAAGCTGAATCCCGCAAAAGTTTAGAATTATTGAGATTCTAAATTTATTGTATGGTAGAATATACTGTACCAAATAGGCCAGCAGTTGTAGTAGTGGTTGTTGCATAATTAGTAGTCAATGCACAAGGTTTAGTGGTTGTTGCAGCGCCTGAAACTATAAATGGGACATAATTAACAGTTGAAATAGCTAATGCAGCCGGGTTCGTAGTAGTTGGACAGTATACACGACCTAATCCACGTTTGTTTGCTTTCAATGCCAGGGTTCCACCTGCTATTGCAAATACTGTGATTAACGCTAATGCGAATTTTGCTTTTTTCATAAAATACTGGCCTTTATAAACCAAAAGGCTAAACTTTTTAAGTTAAGTAACACGCTTACTCTTTCAATGGTTTTCAGCTACCCCATTAATTACTACCCATTCTTGCAAGCATAGGCAGCCCGTTGTTAACAACTTAAAATCTTATAATATTTTTAGCTTAAATACATAGTAGTATCTATATCTGTTTAAGGAGTTTTTAAACAGATTTAAACATAAGTTTTCTGATAGGCTTCGACCTTAAGCCATCAAAGAGATTGATTAAAACGAATGTAAACTCGGGTTATCTGTAATGGTATTGGCAATGGCATATTGTCTTACAGTTTTCTTTAGTTTACAGATACAATGCAGTAAATAAAAAAAGTCGCTTTCGAATTCAAAAATACAGCAGCAGGCACCAATGTTATTTAGTAGATAGCGTAATTAACTTTGGAGATACCGATTTCATGTGTATTCTAATTACGATCGAACTTAATTGCTTTGAAATCTCCTCCTCCTTCTTCTGCACGTACTTTCAATTTCAGGCTCCCGGCATTTAAAGGTACGTTTTTGATAATTGCACCAGTTCTACCGGCAACAGCAATACTTAGTTTGCCGGTAGTGACCAGCTGTATTGTGTAATTGCCCTTTTTCTTTACGGAAACAGTATACTGTAACCACTCCCCTCTTTCGATGTTCGTTACATAATAACGGTCTGCGCTATCCTTTACAGCAGCAATATCCACCCCATCATTGCGATATGCCCGGCCACGGTTACCAATGGTCATTTTGGGGTTGGAAAGCCGGTAATTGGCCGTATCCAGGTCGTAGTAGGCAGCACCGTTAATGCCCAGGTCATAGTCAACGGCTTGTATGGTGGTGTGGTCGGTGATGATATTGGCAGCAAATGGCCTGGTCTGAGATGAATAAGGCTGGCGCATCATCGCATCTATGACGTCTCTGTGCAGGATGTTATTACTGATGTTACTGGCAGAGGCCAGCTCCATTAAAGCGGTAAAAGCAGTGGCCTCTGAAGGTTTGTCCCCTTTGCCATTCCAGTAGTTCAGGATCTGCTGATAACCATCGTTCGAAAGGATCTCTAAAGGATTGCTGTTCCCCATCTTCTTCAATGGCCACCAGGACCAGCCAATGTTATTCTGTTCAAAGAGACGGATCGCCTCAGTAAACCATACATTAGAATTTTCACCGGTTTCTCCCAGCCATACAGGTACATTATACTTTTTACGGAAGTCCAGGATATGCTGGATAGCATGCAGGTCATTCGCATTCCAGTACTTATGAAAACTCAGCACCATATTATTATCCCAGGGAGGGAGAATGCCATTGTAGTTGTTTCCCCAGCCATTGCCTTCAATGATGATGATATGTTTCTTATCGACTTCGCGGATCGCTGCCGTAATATCCTGCATGAGTTTTTTAAGGGGGATATTATGCTGCTCTTTGATACCGTTTTTATCGTTTACAGGGTCATCAAATCCGAAGTTAGGTTCGTTGAGGATATCATATGCGGCGATGTTAGGTTCGTCTTTATAATGGGCCGCAATCTTCTTCCACAGGGCAATCGTTTTCTGCTTATCAGCTTCATTGTCCCATAAAGCAGGTTTAGTGCCATCACGATCGGAGATATTGAGGTCATTTCCCTGTCCACCCGGAGCGGCATGCAGGTCTAAGATCAGGTACATCCCTCTTGCCTTACACCAGGAAAGCAGCGTATCTATAAGTACAAACCCTTTATACATGTTATAATGCATAGGCAGGCGTACAGAATTAAACCCCCATGCTTTCAGGGAATCGATGTCTGTATGAGTAGTATTGTTGGAGATCCAGGCATCATAAAAAGCGTTGGTTTTGTCTACCCCTATCAGCGCTTCAATCCTTGCACGGATCTTATGCTGCTGCCCTTCTCCCGGAACATGCAGCATATACCCTTCCTGCAGCAGCCAGCCACCAAGACCCATTCCACGCAGCAACACATTCTTCCCCTGCGCATTGACAATATTTGTACCTGAAGTATGTAAAAATCCCTGACTACGGCCAGTACAAGGGATCAGCAATAAGAACAGCAACAGAATTTTCTTCATAACGGTTAATTGAACTAAAAGATACTGCTAAATGTTACAACCCAAAAGCAATTTTTATAAAATATTAACATCACCTTTAAAATATGTTAAATTCCATGTAATACATACTTCGTCTTGCGGAATGTATTAATTTGCTGATAACCTAATAACTCTCCATGAATAGAAACTCTACCCTAATTTTTTTACTGGTACCGGTTGTCTTTAGTAGTTGTGCAAGAAGATCTTATTATTTAAGTCCGTTCAATGGAAATGCTACTACTTATTATGCAAAACCATTGCTAGCCGATTCTGCAAAATCTGCTACTTATTTCAGCGCTACATTTACAGCCGGCAGACCAAACAATCAATATTATACATATGACGGTGATGGCTATGAGAAGCAGCTGACAGATAATCTGAAAGCTTTTCAGTTCTCATTTCACAGGAGCCATACATCTAAGTATTTTCAGGCTTATTATGGGGCCTCTTTTACGACTGGGACTTATGAAGTAACCCGCTTCGACTCCCTTCACTATTACGGCAATTACGCAAATGCAGATTTGAGTAAAATACTGGGAGGGCATAAATACTTTGCAGGAGCAGGACTGGTAGGGGGAATAAATCTTGTAATGCCATTTCGCAGAGGACATGAATGGAGAGTTCTTGGAATAGAAACATCTATAGGAAAAGAGTGGGGTGATTATCTGGATTTCAGAAAAAGCATGCCGGATTCTTCAGCTACTGCGATCTCAAAGAATGATCACTATGGATATATAGGATTAACAAGTGAACTGGTTTTCAAGAAACGACAAAATGCTTTTGGTATAAAATGGGCTTTAGGAACATCTTTGTATAGAACAATTGAATTAGGAAAATCTGATTTAAGAACAACTTATGTGGTGCCTTTATATTTCTCTACCACATTCCAGTATTCACGTCCTAAGTTCACTGTGTTCACACAAATAAATGCAACTGAGCATGCAGAGAGTGTTCAATTGGGCGCCAGTTATAAATTAAGTAAGATTCATCATCGCTAAGCCTTTCATCCATTATATAAAAAAAAAGGTCTGTCAACTGACAGGCCTTTTGTATGTATTGATAATATGTTCCATCCTGATTAACTCCGCGACACTCCATGCCTGTGCCACAGCCCCTCCCGCCTTATAAGGGAAGTTGCCATCAAACACTTCCGGTACAGAATATAAACAACATTCTTCCAGCGTAGCAGACATTCCGTCATACAACTCTTTTAATAAGGGCAATGCAGCTTCTTCGTCTGTACGTAAATATGCTTCTGCAAAATGTGCCAGTAACCAGGGCCATACCGTTCCCTGATGATAGGAATGATCGCGGCTCATCTGATCTCCGGCATAATGCCCCGTGTAACGTTCATCCAAAGGAGATAAAGTACGCAAACCACGTGGTGTCAGCAACTCATTCCGTACCTTATCCACCACTGCCTTCTGCATATGAGGTTTCAATGGCGTAAAAGGTAACGATACCGCAAAGATCTGGTTGGGACGCACCGACCAGTCATTCTCCACATCTGCCAGGTATTGTTTCTCCTCATTCCAGAAAACATCTATAAATGAAGCAGCTATTTTTGTAGGTAAAACTTCCCACTCCTTCACAAATGCCTCATCACCTTCACTACGGGCAGCTTCCAGGCAGAAGCAAACGGCATTATACCACAGTGCATTTATTTCTACCACTACACCCCTGCGTGGAGTTACAGGTACCCCGCCAATAACAGCATCCATCCAGGTAAGCGCTACACCTTCTTCTCCGGCAGTAATCAAGCCGTTGTCCAGCATCCTTATACCAAACATAGTACCCTGCCGGTAACTATACAGGATATTGGAAAGCGCTTCTTTATAGGTAGCCCAGATCTTTACATTATACTGCTGTAAGCTCCATACAAACCATAAAGAAGCATCTACCGTATTATATAAAGCATGTTTACCTATTCCTGCATTAGACAATAAACCATTGTTCAAACCAGCTTCTAAGGTTTCTACCACCTGAGCAAACACCGGTACATTACCCGTGAGTAATGTTAATCCGGGTAGCGCGATACAGGTATCCCTTCCCCAACTGCCAAACCAGTAATAACCGGCCCTGATAGCAACACCATGGTCTGTGTTGATGATAAACTGTTTTGCTGCTTTCAGCAAACGTTCTTTCATCGTATTTGCAGACGCAGGCAGTTTAAAACTAAACTTATTATTGAGAGATAATCCTGCTGTAAATATAACAGCCTGCTCTTTGGTCAGTGTTACTTCAAAATGCCCGGGGGAATACAGGTCTTCATGAGATTCATATCCCCGCTCCTGTTCTACCGCATATTCTGCATTGTAATACCAGTAACCATTATTTGTAAAGGCAGCATCTCCTGTTACCTGCATAAAAAGAGGATCATAACCTTCATACAATCTCATCTGCACACCATTATCAATTGTATCTACAGAAAGATTGGCAAATGAATTGGCTTTCCCTATTGTATGCATATTCCTGAATGCTACAAAAGGCTGTAGCTGTAATGAAACAGATGAAGGGCCTTCCTTTAATGTATATCGTATAGAGACACGGTTTTCTGATTCATCCATCAACAACTCTTTTGTAATAACAGTATCTCCTGTTTTAAATGTCCAGCATGGTACAGGATCTGCTGAAAACATGGCAATGAGTGCATGTCCATCCGGATTGTATTCTCCGGGATAACGGTGTACCGACAGAGAATACACGTTATTGTTGTATGAGATCTTTTCATTCAGTGCAGACAATAATACATGATCATCTCCGTCCAGCTGAGGCTGTGGTGCTACCAGCAGCCCATGATATTTCCTCGTATTACATCCTGAGATAGTCGCTGCTGCATAACCTCCGGCATAAGATACCACCAGGTACTCCCTCGAAGTTGCATAAGCTAAATCCTGCATCAACATTTTATCTATACCCATATATTAAAGTTAGCCATTTAAGAGAAGTTTACACAGCACTTAAAGATTTAATAATGCGCAAACAGCGGCCTGTACATTAACTAAATTTTATCCAACTTAGCTATCGTGATCTTTACTAAGGATCGGAAACAATGACAAAACTGATATGAAACTCCACCTGCAGCTGATCATCTGCCCTGATCATCCCTCCCAGCTTCCGCGGAGGGGTCAATCCAAAAGACGTAAATAGAATTGTCTGATTACCTATCAGATGTATTACCTGCTGATCATCCATAAAAACACGGTAGTTCACGGTCACCTTTTTTGAAACACCTGCCATTTCAATGTTCACCATCCCTCTGATGTTCTCTTCTGCGGATTTAAGCACAGGATACTTTTCCAGTGATAAAAAGGTAATACTCAGGCGGGGGAACTCCTTTGCATGTAACGCCTTCCGTAATCCGTCGGTCATAGCGCCGTTCATACAATCAAAACTCATTACAGGCAGCTTTACACATCCGGACATCAATACAGACTGGGGAGCAGGATAAAATGTAAGGGTATCAGGATGATGATAGTCTTTTGCCTGACAGCTGAACTTATTCACATTGGTAGTACCATCCACTTTTAATGTCCCCCCTTTAGCTACCCATCTCACCTTTTCCTGTGAAGGAACAAATGTCAAAAGAAACAATAAGGTCCTGATATTCATAGTACCTGTTAAAAACCGACAACCGCTTCGATCACATAACCATTGAACTGGCCACCGGCACGATAGTCTGCCACTGGGAAGTCTTTATATTGCTGGATAACATATTCGCCTTTCAGTAAAATATTCCGGGTTAGGAACCAGCCTGCGGCGGCGGCAAAACGGTTCACTTTCACATCTCCTGTGTAAGTGATGGTACCTGCCCCCGTGCCGGTTGCATTATCTGCCAGCCTTGCACTTACTGCATTATAACGCGCCCCTATAAACAGTTTCTCATCTTTCAGGAAACGATATACCGCATCTACGGCATACTGGCTGGCACTTCTGGTGGAAGTTTCGCTTGCGGTACGACCGGAGGCTGTTTCATATGTACCAAACAGTTCCAGGCCCTTTGCTTTTAAGAATCCGTTCAGCATAACGGCATTTACTTTCTTACTAAATCCGGGATTAAAACGGCCGGAGAAAGCCAGCGGAGTACCCGCACCTGTTGTACTGCTGGGGTTTGCAGAGTTTTCCTCCATCACAAACTGGTAGTTGGAACCGGAACGGTCACCACCATACAACACATTCCCGCCACTGCTCTGATTACCATAATAAGAAGCGCTGACCCTTACACGTACATCTTCTGCTACCTTTTTATCAACTCCTGCTTTCAGTAAAATACTGGGAGATTTATGAAGATCACCGTCTGCGTTCTTTGCAGCATATAAAGAATCTACATTTCCTTTGATCATCCCGTTTGTAACGCCTACCATTCCAAACCAGCCGTTCTTTCTCACATAAATTTCACCACCAATTTCTGTAGAGTAAGCATCCATAATATTCCCTTCCATGAAAGGATTGTATAAAGCCTGTCCACCATCACTTCTGCGAAAATGTGCATCCCCATAGTTCACTTCATAATGCCCCACTTTGATAGTGGTTACTTTCATGATATCAGTCCATATCTGCCCTTTAAAAGGTAGTTTATCAAACTGTATATACCCTCCTTTTACCCAGGTTTCATTATGGTGTTTGGAAGACAGATAAGAAGTTACATTTAAGCGGATACCATCTGCCAGTTGCACATCAAAGTAAAGATTAGCCTGTGCTGTCTGGAAGCCTGCTGTAATCACTTTCAGCTTATTACCCGGAGTAGATACTCCACCGGAGTAAGCACCCACATTATTATTCAATGCATCCGGGTTTTTATGCTTCAGATTTTGAAACTGTTGGGTGAAGCCTGCGCCAAACTTTACTTTTAAGCCGTCGAATGTGGCCGCTGTATCTTTGGGATCTTCAAAAACATTGATCCCTCTCTGATCATAAGATCTCAGGTTAGCAATCCTGGGCTGTTGTTGTGCCATCAGCGTTACAGGAGAAAGAAGAACGGCCAGTAATAAGTATTTAGGTTTCATATCAATATATTTATTGTCTGAATGTGAGGTTAAAATCAATTGTTACATTTTCACCGGTTTTAACGGCGCCCATCATAAAAGATGGCGGATCAATATTGTAATCTCTCATATTGATCTTCTTACTTCCTTTTATATTGATGCTTTTGTCTGCATTTACTTTTGCAGTAGCAGCCAGCTCTACATCTTTTGTAACACCGGCTATAGTTAGTTTACCCGTACACTGTATGTTTTTACTATCAGTTGATATGGTAGCATTGGTAAGATTAAAAGTGATGGTAGGATTCTTTGATGTTTTCATTGCCCGGTAAGCGTTATCATCCATACCTTTATGATCGCTTTTCAGACTTTCTGCGGGCATCGTGAAGTTGAGCAGTGTTAAACCACCCAGATTACCGTCTTCATAAAATGTAAATGTCGCATTACAGGCTATTTTAGAGGTTTTCATTTCCCAGTCGTGCAGGGTAGATGTGCCACTTACTGTAAGGTTAAAAT
Source organism: Chitinophaga sp. YR573 (assembly GCF_900110995.1). Taxonomy (GTDB): domain Bacteria; phylum Bacteroidota; class Bacteroidia; order Chitinophagales; family Chitinophagaceae; genus Chitinophaga. Next base: position 192,105 of record NZ_FOJF01000002.1, on the reverse strand, counting down.
CATTTCTTTGCTGGTATTGTACTTGTGCCTTTGATACGTATCCGTTAAGCAGAATAAAAAACAGGAGTGCTATTGATGTTTTCATAATAGTAAATATTAAATCCTTAATTCTGATGCAAGGTAGTGCGTGGGTAAAACGTAGAAGATGACGTGCATCATCAATAATGATGATTGCTGTCGGACATAAAAAAAGCCCCCGCATAATGCGGGAGCCTTATTAAACTCATCTTAATAATTTTACAGGTATATCATCCCTGAAAACTATTTCTTCATTTTAGCCAGGGCTCTGGCCTCATTCTCTTTCATTCTATCCTTTACAATTCTCTTTATCAAAGCCACAGGTAATGGTTTATCCGGTGGGAAATGAATAGTAGAACCTTCTACTTCCACTCCTTCCTCTTTTAATTTTTTAGTTACAGCAGTACCCATAATATACAGGCTGCAATACTTCTTTGTTACACCCATGCCTACCAGCCAGTACAGGTATCTGAAACAGGGTACCTTATAACTGACGGATTCAGTAGCATCCGGAGCCACAGACAGAATTAAAGCACGTAGTTCTTCCAGTTTACTTCTGAATGGCTCCGGCTGTTTGGCTATATATTCCAGGACCGTCATCATTTTGCTGCGTCTTGCAGGTCCTTAATAACGAGCTTATCCATCTTCATCAATGCTTCCATTACCTTCTGTGCTTTGGCAGGATCTGCGTTATATAACAGTTTTTCCAGGTTATCCGGCACGACCTGCCATGATAAGCCAAATTTATCTTTTAGCCAGCCACAACGGCTCTTAACACCATCTTCGGAAAGTTTTTCCCAGAAATAATCTACTTCTTCCTGATCTTTGCATTTGACGAACAACGAAATCGCCTCTGTGAATTTGAACATTGGGCCACCATTTATGACCATAAACTCCTGCCCATGCAGATGGAAAGTAGCGGTGAATAACTTTTCGCCATTACGATGCACAGAGTCGATCTTTGCATCTTTAAAAACAGTCGTATAAAAGTTTATAGCTTCTTCAGCGTTATCATCATACCATAAGAACGGGGTGATCTTTTGCATACAGTTTATTTTAAAGCAAACTTACCTTTACTATTCGGGAGACAAGAGGTGCGGAAGCGACAAATTCAAGGGTATATTGCGACAGTTTAACGTAATAAATCGTAGATTCATTTAAAATAGGTATCACATGCTTATTCCAATAAGGACTAGTACGGCTCAACAACCCTGTATCCTCTTAGCGGGAGATATAGGCGGAACAAAGACAAACCTCGCATCATACAAATATGATGGTAAAACCTTCTCTCTCTTAAAAGAAAATAAATACCGGACAAAAAGTTACGATGATCTGGGCAAGATGATCTCGGATTTCTTAGCAGGAGATAAAACGCCTGACAGGATGTGTTTCGGAGTAGCCGGTCCCGTTTTAAACGGAAAAGTACAAATCACGAATGTGCCCTGGGGAATTGACAGCAAACAGATTTCCGGTTTATACAACAACATCCCCGTTCATCTGATCAATGACCTGGAAACAACCGCTTATGGCCTTGCCGTGCTGGAAGACAAAGACATTCATATCGTACATAAAGGGAAGCATACGCCGGGTAACTGGGGTATCATTGCCCCTGGTACCGGACTGGGTGAAGCAGGCTTATACTGGGACGGCACAACAGCACACCCCTTCCCTACAGAAGGCGGACACTGCGACTTTTCACCACGTACCACCCTGGATATTGACATGTTTATCTACCTGAAAAAGAAATTCGGGCATGTAAGCTGGGAAAGGTTACTCAGCGGCCCTGGTATCCTTACCATTTATGAGTTTCTGAGGGATGTGAAAGAAATGGACGTTCCCGCCTGGCTGACAGATAAAATGCTGGCGCATGCTGATGCCTCTGCCCTCATCAGTGAGAATGCAGTTTCTGTACCTATATGTACAGAAACCATGAACCTTTTCATGAGATACCTGGCGATAGAAGCCGCCAATCTTGCCCTGAAAGTAAAAGCAACGGCAGGGATTTTTATAGGTGGAGGCATTATGCCCAAGAACTTAAAATATCTCGATGCACATACTTTTATCAGATGGTTCCATGATTTTGGAAGGATGAAACATGTGCTGGAAGATATCCCTGTAAAGATCATTTTAAACGATAAAACAGCCTTATTAGGAGCTGCATGGTATGCCGTAAATCCTAATGAATAGAAACAGGCCAGTACTGGCCTGTTTCTATCCGCAATTATTGCTTCAGCAATTTGCTGACATACACCTCATTTCCATCCTTTATCTGTACGATATAGACACCGGGAGTAAACGACCCCAGTTTGCTATTGAGCGTGTTATTCAACTGACTCAATCCACCTTTAACACGTAAAACAACTTTCCCGTCAGTAGTCGTTACTTTCATATGCAGATTATCTCCGGCAGGCTTTAATTCAAACCTTACCATATCACTTGCGGGATTAGGAGAGATCTTAAACCTGTTTTCTGTAACAGGTATTTTATCTGTGGATAAAGCCGCAGAAACACCCGTCAGGTAGATGTTAGGTTGTGGTGGTGTAGACATGCCCGTACCCAGATAATAATCAGGATAAGGTGGCTGGTTATAAGCCGTATTCTGCCAGGCTACCGCCAGACGATACTGGGGATTATGCATCAATGTATATAACCGGTAAGAAGTAGGAATAGTAGTGGTAAAAAGCAACAGGTTGGCATTATCAGAAGACCGTAAAATTATTTCTTCCCGCCAGTCGCCCAGCAGATCTGCTGTTAAACAGGGGTTTGCTTTTGTACTGTTATTGGAAGCAGCACTGCCGTAATTGTAGATAGTCAGCAGCCTGTTGGAAGACTGCGTAGCAGGGTTCCATTTATCCAGTTTGGTACCGTCCAGTAATTCCCTGCATAGATCTCCATCCCACCAGATACCGAAGTTATTACTGGGTTTGGAAGTAGAGATCGATACGCCCTGACAGGTATAGAGATCTCCGGAAGAAGCCCACACTTCATATCCGGGATAGGCAGGGTCTACATCACCGGCCATCGCCCTTCCTATATCTCCTGTAACCCCGTCCGCAGGTCCACGGCCCCATATCGGTTGTCCTGTGCGGGCATCCCTGAACTCAATCCCAAAATTACCATACGCAGTCTGGCTTTCGTGGCATTGCCATAGTTCCTGTCCTGGTCTTGAGGGGTCAAGGTCTGTCATATGCATAGCATCCCCATGTCCTAAGCCATTGGCATATAAACCGGTGCCGTTATCATCAATGGCACTGGACCCGTTAATGATCTCATCTTTCCCGTCTCCATCCACATCTCCTACGGTTAACTGATGGTTTCCCTGTCCGGCATAAGCGCTGTTACCGCTGGTATTACTATCAAACACCCAGCGACTGGTCAGTTGTCCGTTACGCCAGTCCCAGGCAGCTCTTACCAGGCGCGTGTAATAACCACGGCCCATGATTAAACTGGGGCGGGCGCCATCCAGGTAAGCAATGCAATTCACGAAGCGGTCTACACGGTTGCCGTAGCTATCTCCCCAGGAAGAAACCGTACCACGGGCAGGGATATAGTTGGTGGTAGCCATAGCGGCCCCTGTTTGTCCGTTGAAGATAGTGAGGTATTCAGGGCCGGATAAAATGTAACCGCTGGTATTCCTGTAATCAGCACTGCTGCTGCCGATGACAGTGCCAACACCGTCAATGGTAGCATCGGCAGTTTTCATGGCTATTTCTGCTTTTCCGTCCCCATCCAGGTCGTAAACCATGAACTGCGTATAATGTGCCCCGGCACGGATATTCCGTCCCAGGTCTATCCGCCACATGCGCGTACCATCCATTTTATAGGCATCTATGAATACGTTGCCGGTGTAACCACTCTGGGAGTTGTCTTTTGAATTGCTGGGGTCCCATTTTAAGATGATCTCATATTCACCATCTCCATCCAGGTCACCTACACTGCAATCGTTGGCGGTGTAGGTATATGCCTCACCGGAAGGAGTAGTACCACCTGCCGGGATCTGCAGGGGGATTGTTTTATAAATGCTGGTCCATACACTTACAGGAGCCGTGGCAGCCTGTTCCACGTTGTTAATCACCGGGCGTATGGTATAAGTGCCATTGGTGGTGATATTATCCACATAATTGGTAGAGCCGGTAACAGGTGTGGTATTCAGTTTTACACCGTTCCTGTATACATTAAAACTAATGGAAGTGGGATCTGTTCCCAGCATACGCCAGCCTATATATACAGCACTGCTGCTTTGCCTGACGGCCACAGGCGCACGGCTGAGGAATTCCATTTGCCGGGATTGAGCATGTACCGTACAATAAAGGAATAGTAAGAAAATAAGTGTAGAATTGATTTTCATCGGATTAACATTTAAAAGTGGTTTATATTTATAAAGAAAGCATCTTATGAAAGATACACTAACCCCCTGAAAATATAATTCAGCACTACTGACATAGGGTTGTCACTCCGTCATATGTTCTTTGTGTTATAAATATTTAAACCATGACAAACAACACACTTTCCGCTACAGAGACCGTAATCACTCCACAGGCAATGCTGGCACACTGGCAGGGACATCGCCGCCTTACCCGCAGGACTATTGAAGCCTTTCCGGAAGATAAGCTTTTCAGCTATTCCGTTGGTGGCATGCGCACATTCTCAGAATTAATCACTGAAATCACAGATATAGCCGCCAATGGCATTCTTGGTATAGTAACCGGGAAATGGAAACGTGTAGAAGAGCTGGACCATTATACCCCAACAGCAGCGCCAACAACAAAAGCAGCGATACTGGAGTATTGGGATGAGATTACTGCGGATATCAATACACTCTGGCCACAGATTCCTGCAGAACGTTTCCAGGAAGTTGACAAGGCTTTTGGGATGTATGAAGGCATTATCTCTGATCTGTTACTCTATTTCATTGATAATGAGATACATCACAGGGCCCAGGGATATGTATATCTCCGTACACTGGGTATTGAACCTCCTGCTTTCTGGAACAGGGATTAAACAGCAACTGAAAAGCAATAGAAAGGCAATATCCTACGCTTGTCCTTCGCTAAAAAGCGAAGGACAAGCGTAGGATATTGCCTTTCTATTGCCGTTGATAAGCTCTTTTAAGATACATTAATGATAAATAAGTATATTTACCTAACAAAATATACGGATTATGTCATTACTAAACAACAATAAGAAAGTTGGTAAAAAGGGCAATCAGGCTAAACCTAATGTACCAGGTGCTAACCCGAATGCGTTTATCCAGTCTAATAAAAACGCTGCTTTTACAAAGAAACCTATCAAGACCGGCGGTACCCGTGGTAGCTGATGCATATAAAAACATTTAAAATAGAAAGCTGCACTGAAAAGTGCGGCTTTTTTTATCTTTAACACTATGGATATCATTATTATAGGTGCCGGCGCAGCGGGTTTAATGGCAGCCAGGGAATTATCCCCTTTCTTTAACGTCACTATCCTTGAAGCTCAGGGTGTTATAGGTGGCAGGATTCATACTATCCGCCCATCTATAGAAGCCGGGGCCGAATTTATACATGGCAGGTTACCTGTTACGATTGATTTACTCAAAGAAGCCGGTCTCTCCTATACCGCTGTTGATGGGGAAATGTATACCGCAGAAGATGGGGAATGGAAACAGGAAGAAAGATCTATAGAAGGATGGGATGAGCTACTGGATAAGATGGGTACCCTGACTAAAGACATGACCCTGATGGAATTTCTCGAAACATATTATGCAGAACATAAGTATGCGGATCTCAGGAACGAGATGATAAGATATGTACAGGGATATGATCTGGCTGATCCATCCAAAGTGAGTATGTTCTCTTTGTACAATGAATGGTCAGCTGAAAATGATGTTAACTTCAGAGTAGATAAAGGTTATTGTGAGATGATAAACTTCCTCGCAAAAGGATGTACTATTATCACGAACAACCCTGTTCAGAAAATAACCTGGGAGCAGGGAAATGTAAAAGTATCTACCCCGGATAAAACTTACACCGCGCAGAAAGTGATCATTACTGCTTCACTGGGGATATTGCAGCATAACATTATTCAATTCTCACCGGCTATAGACGATTATATGAATGCTGCCAGTCATATCGGTTACGGCAGTGTTATCAAAATACTGCTGGAGTTTGCAGCACCTTTCTGGCAAGAGGATACCGGGTTTATCTTCAGTAAGGAAAAAGTGCCTGTCTGGTGGACACAGTTCCCCAATAAAACACCTGTACTTACCGGATGGCTGGGAGGGCCGCCGGCAGAACATTTCAAACAGGTTTCCAAAGAGGAGATCCTGAAAATAGCATTGCAGTCATTATCCAATCTTACACAGAAGGAGTTACCAGCGCTTGTAAGCAGTCATATTTATAACTGGGCAGATAACCCGCAAACGTTAGGGGCTTACAGTTATGATACACCTATGTCAGATAATGCCAGGAAACTCTTAAATACGCCGGTAGCGGATACTATTTATTTTGCCGGAGAAGCATTGTATGAAGGAAAACATCCGGGTACAGTAGAAGCAGCATTGATCAGTGGCAAAAATGTTGCACAAATGATAAAAGACTGATCCTACTATACCCGGTTATTTATTTAGTAGTAACAGAAAATACATAATGTTCTTTCGTTACCGGATTAACTGCTTTTAAGTTGATCCGGTAAATATTCTCTCCCCATTTCTGTTTTATCCCCTGATCTTCCATGGCTTCCATAGGCACCCTTTCTATAGTAGCAGTAAATTTCGCTGAAGGATAATGCAGATAGAAATCTTTTGATGGTTGATGAATAACCAGTACTCCCGGTTTATCCACTTCCACTGCATAACAGGTCATTAAATGCTGGATCACCGGTTCTCCTGTTTTTAATTGTACTACATCTTCTATTGTTACATTCTTCCCACGATTTAACTTAACACTACGCTGCCATTTTTCAATACCTGCAGCAGCGGGATAAGATGCCCCAATATCCATTGTCATTGAACTATTGTGGTAACTCACCTGTGTGGCTTTGAACTGCGGGCCATCCTGCTGAGTATATCCATTTACGGTAGGTACATTGTGGTAATCAGATCTGTTATACCAGATATCGTAGCGTTTACTACTAAATGTTTTTGCCGTGTACGTACCCCGGCCAACATCTATCAATACCGGTAATCCGTTATAATATACCACATAGTTACCGATATCATTATGGTTATGACTTTCATCATTATTACCACCTTTGGCTGCCACAAAGAAACCGTCAGTACTGCCCTGTGTATCGCGGGCTATCATTACCTGTAAATCAGGCCACCAGAAATCGGCAGGGAGTAATAATCCTTTCCCGGCATGATCCAGCTCATCTTCCATAAACAAGGTATAAAGATGTCTGAAGAAGTGGGCACCTCCGGTACTGGTCTTATCTTCACGGGCGAAATAATACGCCCCGAATTTCATCATGTCCGGGTCTTTAATATCCTTACCAAAACGGTAAATCATACGGGCAGGCATACCAGGCTGAGGATCTGCATCCGCAAAATCCAGGAAATAACGCTCGCTGATCTGCGCACGGTAAATGAACTTACCCATCTCTCCTACCTTCTTATCTTCATAGGCATAGGCAAATGCATTGTTAGTGGCCAGATTTAACATGGAGATATTATCATACAGCGAAGCGGCCGCGGCTCCCCAGTAACCCGGACCTTCATCACAGCCTCCATCTGCCGGATAAGGATTTAGAAAAGCATCCAGGACGCTCAGTATTTTATGTACTGCAGCAGTACGTTTCTGATCATCTTTCTCCAATAACAGTACAGCATTGAGCCAGTTGGAACATATCCAGGGATTCCAGTTGTTAGGACGTCTGCCATTGGCAGTTGCACCCATAAATCCATGGTATCTGGTCATTAATGGCTCAAAGATCCTTTTGTTAGTTTCGTAGTAAATCCGCTTTCTTACCTGTGGAGAAATGCTGTCCAGCTTTTCTGCCATGAAGTAATCTACCCAGCTCAGTAACATACCTGTTTCCGCGGAGAACAGTTCTACAAAGGGTTGGGTAACGTCCATCAGTCCGGCGTAGTCTTTACTTTTTGGCAAATGCGCAGACGCTCCCCAGAAAGATTCTTCACAGATAGACCATACACCGTTTACTATCTGATCTGTGAACCGGCCTTTGTTCTCATACACTTCAGCCAATAATAAAGTGCTTAGTACCTGTCGCTTTTTAGAAGCGATATCCTGGTATTCACTCCTGTTGCCATTACGCACTATCAGTAGTGATTTTACAGCAGGGATACCCGGCCATTCATAGTTAAGAAAACCTTCTGCTCTTTTTATGAGTGCATTGCCGGTTTCTGCATCGGCTTTCGCCCATGCCGGTCTGTTGCTGGTATGTGGAAATGGTTCCCATTTCGCCTGAGGTATCAGATGCTGTGACAACTGGCTTTCGGAGTATTTGCCGCTTAATAAGTCCTGCGCGGATAATACGCGGCAGGTTAGTAACAGGCAGATAAAAAGTAATATCTTTTTCATGTTTAATAATCCCAGTTGGTGAGTAGAAGCATATTACTTTTGAAGTCGGTATGTTTTTCCCAGAGAGGTGTTAAATCCAGTGAATATTTCCCTGTTGCTACTTTTGCTAATTCCAGGAACTCCTTATCATCCCTGGGTTTAATCTGCTGATGTTCCCATTTCTTTGTGCCTTCTGCATAAGGTAATAACCAGGTAAATGCCTTTTGCAATTTACCATAATGCCACAGATCAACATTTACATTTTCCGCCAGGAGTGCCAGTTCGAAGAATGCTCTCAGGTTAAATAAAGAGTAATTCCAGGATAAGGTACGTGCCAGTTCTTTGGGTTGTTGTCCATCTGCTTCCAGCTGACTATCAATTCTCTTTTTTGTTTGCTCTTCCAGGATTTTTTTTGCCAGTGCCGGCTGCTCTGTAAATAATGCAATGGTTACCTGTTGTACATCATACCAGGTGCCGTGGTTATTTAACTCATCAGCTTCATCCAGTCCTACGGGGCTGGTGCGCATCCAGGTGAGGTAATCAGTATACCATGCTTGTATGGCTTTATAATCTACAGCAGGTAAAGCGGGTGAATTCTTCAATAATTGTATGCCATCTATCAGCATGGTGATATTGTGCAGGTCTATCAATCCAATACCTCTGCCTTCTGTAATACCGGGGATAGCCTGTCCGTAATTCAAGTGCGGGTTCATCCGCGTAGTTGAGTCCAGGAACCAGGTCTTTAACAGTTTGGCGGCATGGGTAGCATACTTTGTATCACCGGTATAATACCAGGCCAGTCCTAACAGGTATACATCTTTGGACAATGCATTCTGATATTCATCATCCTTAATGGCATATCGTTCCGGGTTCACCTGCCCATCTTTGCGGATATAGGGCAGGCCGTTAGCTTTACTTGAATCCGGCCACCAGTAGGGGCCTACGCTCATGTAATCGTGTTTGTTACCACTGGGCGGTGTTTTCTCCTTGTATACTACAGAGTAAGGCCCGTTTTGTAAAGACTCATCCGCATTCTTTATCAGCTCGGATAAAGCCTGTTGCATAACAGGGTCTTTCTTTGCTATCTGTTGTTTTGCATTGAGTAATGCAGCTGGTTTAACAAGGAAAGTATGAGGTGGCAAAGGCGCTGCGTACATCCATAATAAGAGCAATAGTTTCATAACGATAGATTTTATTTAAGCGTATAACGTTTCATACTGATTACCGCATTTTTATTTGCATCACTTGCTTTGTTAATGTAAATATAAGCCCTGTATTTACCATCCGCAGTTTCTATCCAGGTACCCGCTTCAGCTTTAAGATTGATGGCATAGTCCGGTGCATCTGACATCTTTAACTGTTCGAAATCCAGATCATCAATATAGATGCCATATTGCAAACGGGCCAGGTGAAAATCGCGGAGATTCCAGACCTTACTGACTTTAGTTATCTTGTTAGCACCTGTTGGCAGTGTTACATTGGGTAAATAATCCGGCTCCCCTCCTGGTGATACTAACGCATGACCAAAGGAGATATTGGGGATGGACCTAAAAAGATAGACAAGGTCCAGCTTATCAGTTTTGGTAGCAGCATCGGCTAAGTTGTATACGGCCATATTTGCAATAGAAATAAAATCCCCATCTTTTACTGGTAAATCAAGTACCATATCCATTTTAGAGATTACATAGGGGCCCATTTTGTAAGAGACCGCTTCTCCATCGCTGCTCTTAGCGGAAAAAGTAAAGGTGACAGATTTCCCCTGTGCTTCTTTTGGAATGATGTAATAGTAACGGAGTGTGACAGCGTTTGTATCTTTTGTGAAATTAACTTTTGTGAAGTTGTTTTCATTTACAGAAGGGTCTCCGATCTGTATACCTACATCTACCCCACTACCGTTCGTATAATAGGATTTATTCTCCAGGTAAGTACCGGTTGCGCCTGCGATAGATGCTTCTACCTGAGCGGAGACTATTTTTCCTTTGTTTAAAGGTAAAGCCATGGCATAGGCGAATTCTATGTTCAGTCCGGCTACATTAGGCCCTAACGTTCTTTTGATACAATCGTTCTGTAGTGCATCTTTAGGAACAGGAACGGTGTAGTCTTTATCTTTACAGGCTGTTACCAGCAATAATAATATGATTACTATATTTCTCATTTTATTTAGATTGTACGGTGATGAGTACCTTATATGTTTTCCTTACTTTCCTGTTACCTGATATCACTGTATAGGATTTAGGATTGGCGAGATCAGAGAAATCAACTTTTCCGGTGATTTTAGGATCCAGTTTAGCATCGGTAACTAAAGTGAACTGAGGATATAGGTTCTTTAAATCAGTACCATAAAACACGGTTACGTCTATAGTGCAGGCAGTAGTATCTATTACAGCGTTCTTTGTTCTTACAGTCTGAAAATCTACTCCAAGTAATTCAAAATTGCTGACATAACATTCTGCGCGGGAAGTAATCAGTAATCCGTCTTCATCAACAGGATGATCTTTGGAGCAACTGGTAAAGGCGATAAACAATAAAAAAAGTATCTTTTTCATGGGTGAATATTTTTATAACCAGGGAGTATTTTGAGTAAGGTTTGGATTGCGGTCACGTTCTCCGGGGGGAATTCTAAAGATGTAACACTGCTGGTATTCCCTTTCAGAAGAATTCTGGAAATAGCGGGACATCTGCGCACCATAAGTATCTATACGCCATACCCCATTTCCATAAGGCGGATTCCATACACGCTCTATCGCCCTCCAGCGGCGAAGATCAAAGGAGCGTTGCCCTTCCCCGAACAGTTCTACGATACGCTCCTGTTCTATTGCGCTGAAGAATGCCTCCCTGCTGGCAGTTTTATCTGCATTCAGCGGAGGCAGATTTCCCCTGTGCCTTATCTTGTTTAACAACAGGATAGCATCCGCCTGCGGGCCATTCACCGCATTGGTAGCTTCTGCATACATCAGGTATACATCTGCCAGGCGCATGACCGGGTAGTTGTAGTTACCATCACTACGTCCCTGCCCTGCATAGTTGCGCAGGAACTTACGCAATACATAACCGGAGTTACAGCCATCTGTGTTGTAAGTCGTATAATTAACTCCTTCCAGGGTAACCGCCTGGTTCCAGGTTTTATAAATGAAAGGCACCCAGCCGGTGGATTTCAATGAGATCATGCCTACACTCATTTCATAGTCCCACATAATGGAAGATTTCATCCGGTAGTCACGATTTGCATAACTCTGGGGATTTATAGCCGAATTAAGCGCTGTTCTTGCTCCGGCAGTAGTAGGACTCATTGGAATGAGTTTAGGCGCAAAATCGCCCGTTGTAATCGATTGGTAGCGGTCTGCTATCTCATATCGTGGAGACACCCAGCATTGAGAACCTTCATGAGAACGTCCTGCCACATCACGCATCAGTTCTTCTCCCTGGTTGGTACCCGTTCCACCATGGGTAAATGCCATGATCATTTCGGGGTCTCCATTGGCCACGGGGGTGAAGAGGTAGTAGTAGTTGGGCAGTATATCTGCTTTACCCAGCGCATCACAATCGCCCGGTTCACCATTCCGGAAGAGTACCAGCCCATAGTCATTGATGACATGCCCGAAGTCTTCGGCAGCAGCCCTGTAAGCAAGAGTAGCAGCACTACCGTCCGGTACGAATTTGTCCAGCTCCGGCCAGCCGAACTGGTTCCAGCAGGCCCAGTATAATTGCAATTTGCCACGGAAAGACAGTGCAGCGGCTTTCGAAGCACGACCCACTTCAGCAGCTTTTACAGGCAGCTTCTCAAAGGCATAGGTGAAATCGGCCAGTGCGGAGTCTTTCACCTGCCCTATGGGTGTACGGGTAAGACCGGCGACTTCTGAATTGTTGTAAATGACATGTCCTATGTAGGGCACATCACCCCACATAGATATCAACCGGAAATAGACCATGCCACGAAGTAACTTTGCTTCACCAATGATCCTTTCCAGTTCTGGTAAAGAGGTAGCACTGGCGTAGGGTAACATTTTAGTGACGTTCTCAATAACGTAGTTGGCACGGTTTACACCACCGTACAGATACTGGTACATTTTATCGAAGTTGTCACCGTAACCGGAAGGGTTATAGTCTCCACCGTTATAGGCATCTCCTTTTTGCAGATTGCCGCTGGTGGTACTGGTACCACGGGTGCGGAAATATTCTCCCTGGCCATCGAAGTAATAGTCACGGTCAAACAGGGGCCTGATATCGGCATAGGCACCCATCAGGGCATAAGTAGCGTCGGCGTTTGTTTTCCAGAAGGAATTAGTGCTTAGCTCAGTGGTAGGCTGTTGTTTCAGCAGGTCTTTTGTGCAAGCGCCTGCGAAAAGAAGTATACAGGTAAGATATATAGCTATTTTCATGATGATCAGTTTTTATAGGCTTATATTAATCCCTACTGAATAAGATCTATTCAATGGATAAGCATTGCTCTTGTTGCCTGTCATTTCAGGATCAAGGCCGCGGAAAGAAGTAATAGTGGCAATATTCTCTGTGGAGCAATAAATCCGGAAGCTGTTCACTCCTGCCCTTTTCAATAATGTAACAGGCAATGTATAACCAATCTGGATATTCTTGAAACGGATATAACTCATATCATCCAGCCAGAAGGTAGTCTCTACAGCATTATTACTGCCATTCAAACGAGGCCATGGACCATCGCGGTTCTCTACAGACCAGGTGTTATTCCAGTGGTCCCAGGTAGAAGCATAACGTTGTAAAGGAAGGTTGGTTTTGTTGTAATTATTCAACCAGTAATCCTTGCGGCCGGTGGCACCCTGTATGAGAAAAGCCACATCAATTCCTTTCCATCCGAAATTGGCGCTCAGTGCAAAGTTGGTAGTAGGCCGGTCGCGTTGTACAGAAGGATCTGCTTTCATATCATTGCCATCTATACGTCCGTCCCCATTTAAGTCTTTCCGTAAGATATCTCCGGGAGAAGCTCCCTGTGGAGTAGCATTGTATACGTCCTGCCATGTTTGCGCAATACCTATATCCTCATAAGTATACAGGAAATGGTAAGGCATATTCAGGAAGGTCCATCCTCTTCCTAAAAACTCATTCCATTTTTCTAAAGTGGTTCTATTATACGAAGCATTGAGGTTGATACCATAATTGAATTTATTTATTTTATCAGACCAGGTAATATTTGCTTCTACTCCTTTATTGCGCAGATTACCGATATTCTTTCTTGGAGCATCATAAGCACCGGTAAGCAGGTTAGACATTTCAGATGGACGATTCATACCAGACGTTAACCGGTTGTAATAATCCAGTTCTGTTGTCAGCCTGTTATTAAAGAAACCAAGATCAAGCCCCAGATTCATTATTTTAGTAGACTCCCAGGATAAATCCTTGTTCACCATCTTCTCGTTCACAAAACCTTTTACGATACCACCATTTATCATGTAGTTGCTGGCTGCTAATGTTTCCTGTTGTTCATATCTGCCCACACCGCTGTTGTTCCCTAAACCGCCATAAGAAATGCGGAACTTACCATTGCTTAGTATGTGTTTTGTGAATGCATGTATGAATCCTTCTTCCGTGAAACGCCATCCTACAGCTACAGAAGGAAAGAAACCATACTGGCTCCCCGGCAGGAATTTAGAAGAACCATCATAACGGAAATTTGCTTCAAAAAGATAGCGGTCGAAAGCAGTGTAGTTTACACGGCCAATATAGGATCGTAATCCTTCTGTACCGGAGTTACCACCGGTGCTTTGTATATCTGTCAATGCTGCATCTACTTCATGTAATGTAGGATACAGACGATCATTTCGAAAAGTACCCTGGTAGCGGTCGTACCAGTATTCCTCACTGTATACGCCTACTACATTTATATCATGATTTTCACCGATAGAGGTATGATAATTCAGTCGCCCGTTTAACATGGTTTTATACCCAGTATTAGTATAGTTACCTACACCGGCATTATCGCCCACGTACACACGACTACCAAAATCATTCGTCTGGAAATTAAAAGACCGGTTGGGTGTATTGGCATTCCATCGAAACTGGTTATAATAATTCAGTGTATAGTCTACACGACCTGTTAATCCTTTTATAGGCTGCCAGTCCCAGTATACCGCTGCTGTTGCTTCCTGCCGGTTCTGACGGTTCAGCGTATTCATATATACGGTGTAAGGATTGTATGCCTGCGGGTCTTCGTTATAGGCCATTACCCCGCCATAATATCCGATAGCAGGATCATAAGGAGTAATACCTGAAATAGCATACTGCATATCAAAACCCGCGGTGTTTGTTGCATCATCATCTGTATAACCATCTGCCAGGGCATATACATACTTGGACCAGTTACCGTTAAACTTCAGTCCCACATTCATATTTTTCCGCAACTTATTATCATAATTAAAGCGGGCATTGTAACGTTTGTAGTCATTATTGATCTGTAATCCTTTTTCATTCATCACACCCAGCGAGATAAAGAAATTGGAATTTTCTGTACCGCCGGAAGCAGACAGATTATAGTTCTGCATCTGTCCTTTGCGCATAATTACATCCCACCAGT
Organism: Chitinophaga sp. YR573; assembly: GCF_900110995.1. Classification (GTDB taxonomy): domain Bacteria; phylum Bacteroidota; class Bacteroidia; order Chitinophagales; family Chitinophagaceae; genus Chitinophaga. The sequence goes on along the minus strand of NZ_FOJF01000002.1, from coordinate 177,048 downwards.
CGGTATCAGGATAACGTAAGGGATCTACCATGCTCATGGCCATCCACTGATCTATTGTCCCATCTTTAAAATTATAATTCGAACGTAGTGTATTTACTGCTGCCGCACGCTGATGAATGGTTAATGCACGTGCATAGTCAGACATAAATTCATAGGAGCGTGTAGGTACTTCTGTAGCCAGAGAGCCGCTGAAATTGATGACTGTTTTCTTCTGTCCTTTCCCTGATTTCGTTGTAATAAGAATAACGCCGTTAGCTGCCCTGGAACCATATACAGAAGCAGAGGTAGCATCTTTTAATACAGAAATACTCTCCACATCATTCATGTTCACACGGTTGATGTCCACATCGGGCATACCGTCTACGACTACGAGCGGACTGCTGTTATTCACCGTGCCTAATCCGCGGATCATCAGGCTGGCGCCGTTGTTACCCGCCATACCGGTAGATTGTGTTGCGGATAATCCCGGCACCAGACCAGATAAAGCCGAAGAGGCATTTGGCAATGCCCTGCCGGTAATTTTCTCATCTACTTTAATAGCAGATACAGCACCTACCAGGTTTATTTTTTTCTGAGTGCCATATCCTACTACTATTACTTCTCCCAATGCTTTCTGATCGGATTCCATTTGTACGTTGATAGTCGCCGGCCCGTTAAAAGCAACTTCCTTTTTAGTGGAGCCTATGAATGAAAACACCAGTGTTCCTTTTGAGGTATGCACGCGCAGGGAATAGTGGCCGCTGGTATTGGTAACGGTGCCGGTCTGGCTACCTTTTAATGATACACTTACACCCGGCAAAGGCTGCTGGCTGGCATCGGTAACGCGGCCGGTTATCAGTGTATCGGGTAATTCGCTTGCTACAGCGGTAGAGAACAGGGGTAGGAATACGAGGAGTATTCCCCACCTGCGAGGTAGAAAATTAATCATAACGTTTCATTTAAGTGTGGACAATAAGGGGTCTGTGCCGGTGGTAAACCGGCAAACTATAGTACAGTTATGCAAACGTTTGCGTACTAAGTCATGTAATTAGATATTAGGTAAATTGTTGTTGCCATACGTGGAATGGATTTTAGTTGATTAAGGTTCGTGGAATTATCAGTTGTTACGCTTAAAACTTCGGGCTGTTGTCCTTTAAACAAAAATATAGATAAAAACAATCGATTGCAATTAAATTATTAAATTGCCGTGAATTAACCCACTGTTATGAAAAAACTAGCATTTATTCTGTTACTATGTTATTGCCACACTCTTTCTGCACAGGACAACAACCGTATGCAATGGTGGCGTGAAGCCCGCTTCGGTATGTTTATCCACTGGGGTGTTTATGCACAACTGGCCGGTGTTTATGACGGACACGAAATCAACAAGGCCGGCGAATGGATTATGAACAGAGGCAAGATCCCTGTAGCTGCCTATAGAGAACAGGCAGCTGCACATTTCAACCCTGTAAAATACAATCCGGACGAATGGGTGCGTATGGCCAAAGATGCAGGCATGAAATACATTGTGATCACTGCTAAACATCACGATGGATTTGCACTGTTTCATTCCAATGCCAGCAAGTGGAATATTGTAGATGCTACTCCTTATGGTAAGGATTTGTTACTGCCGCTCGCTGCGGCCTGTAAGAAATACAATATCAAACTGGGCTTCTATTATTCACAGGCACAGGACTGGAATAACCCTGGCGGGGCAGTCAGCCGGAAAGTAACTTCAGAAGGGTGGCCTAACCCGGACAGCGCCAAAATCGATGCCTATACCAAAGAGCATGACGGCCATTGGGACCCGGCACAGGAAACAGCCACCTTCGCCCAGTACATTGATAAGGTAGCAGTACCACAGGTGAGAGAAATACTCTCCAATTATGGTGATGTAGCCGTTCTCTGGTGGGATACTCCTACCAACATGACAGACGACGCTGCACAGAAATTACAGGCGTTGTTAAAACTCCAGCCCAACATCATTACCAATGATCGTCTCAAACGTCCCAACTTCCCGGGAGATACTAAAACACCCGAACAAAGGATCCCTAAAAAAGGAGAAATGGAAGGGGCCGACTGGGAGACCTGTATGACCATGAACGGTACCTGGGGTTTTAAACGCAATGATAATAAATGGAAAAGCGATACCACGCTTATCCGTAATCTTATAGACATTGTTTCTAAAGGTGGTAATTATCTGTTAAACGTAGGCCCTAAACCTGATGGTACTTTCCCGGAACAAAGTGTCCACAGCCTTAAAGCTATTGGCAACTGGATGAAAGTAAACGGAGAAGCCATCTATGGTACCCATGAAAGCGAATTAGCACCGCCAACCTGGGGACGTATTACAGCCAAAGGTAATTACCTCTATCTCTCTGTGTTCGACTGGCCACAGAATGGGAAACTGGAGATTCCGGGAACAAAAATAATCTCTGCTCAATTATTGGCTGACGGTAAGAAATTGATAACAAATGACATGACTATCAATTTACCCGCAAAAACGCCTGATGGCATTGCTGCTGTAATTAAAGTACAGATAAAAAGATAAATTAATATAACTACTTTTGCCGCCATGGGATACCGAGACGTTATAGTTCCTCTGGCATTAGGCTTATTACTGATTTTTAAAGGAGGGATATTTATTCATCCTAACATCGGTAGTTATAAAAGAAAAAGAAAGAATATAAAGATTGCCGGATTTATTCTGCTGGGGATCGCTTTAGTATATACCATCATCACATTCAAAACGAAAACCTGTATCACTTGCTGATCAGTTTTTCAATTAATGCGACGGATTTACTAAAGCGTTCTTCCCAGTTGCCGGTTATTTCCTCATACTTTACTTTATAGCGTGCTAATGTTTCCCGGTGTGAATCATCCAGCAGGTTGCGGTCTTCTTCACTCATCCTCGTTCCATCCTGTACATACTCCACATCATTATTCAGATAAAGATAGAGATCTGCTTTGTTGCGCTTATAAATTACTTCATCTACTTCGGGAAGTTTATCAAAAGCAAACTGCGCATATGACAATGTAATATGGATATCAGTATCGATGATCAATAAGGGGCTTTTACCTACAGAGGCATCGGCAATGCGTTCTGCATGCATACTGGCTATCAGTTCCAGATCTTCCATACTGAAATCATTGGAATCTGCCACCACATCTCTTCCTGCTTCTAATACATACGCACTCTGAAAATGCTTTGATAACTTATCCGTTAGTGTAGTCTTTCCCGTTGATTCCGTTCCCAGTATTACTACTTTCGTAATGAAATCCTCCTTTACACTTTCCGGCAGGTAATCCCAGTTGCCATAAGCATCTGCCCTGATCTTAGTGGCAGAAACAGGATATAGTTTTTTATCCGGATCAAAAGGAATATGTTTTATTCCCATAAATCCTGCTACTAAATCTCCGTAAGGCTCTGAAGTAATCAGCAGGGAATGATCAGGAAATAACTGTTTAAACGTCTCAGACCATACTGCGGATACTTCATGAGAAGTTACAGAAGTGTTGGGCAATTCATCCTCATTATAATCAAAAGTAATAATCTCAATATTCGGTACATGTTCAAAGGTTGTTGCCATCCATTTCTGTCTTACAGAAGCAGGTAACAGCTCTTTATCACTGCAACAGATCAATACCGACAGGAAATCACACTTTGTTAAGGCAAAGTTGATCATTGCCTCATGCCCGCTATGAAAAGGCATAAATTTTCCGAATACAAATGCTTTAGACATGTCGTAACTGCTTTTGCCACCTGAGTAATCCAAAAGTGGATATTACTAAAAAGATCAAATACTCCAGGGATAAAAAATAAACACCTTTTATTGCATATAATACCACACATACCACATCTATAATGATCCACAGATACCAGTTCTCTACCTGCTTCCTGGCCAGTAATACCGTTGCCAGAATACTGCCCATCATTACAAATGAATCTGCAAAGGGGTAAGCGGCAGGCAACTTGAAATAAAACGGTAACCATTCATGCAGATGCATCATGATATAACCAACAAACACGGTACCCAGCACCATGATCAGTGCTATTAATTTAATGCCTGTTTTCCCTACGGATGTGATGGGTACATTTGCTGTATTACTCTTCCATTTATACCAGCCAAAGATGGTAACGGTTATGAAATATACCTGCAGAAACATATCTGCATATAACTGCACCTGGTAGAATAATACAAACATGAAGAGTTCATTGATAATGCCTGTTGGCCAGGTCAGAATATCTGCTTTATATGCATAGTATACAGTGATCAGTCCAAACAATGTTCCTATCAGCTCAATATAACTGAGCGGATATCCCATTACATGAAAAGCTATATTTTCTATCTGGAAAAACTGCATTAAAAACTATATTTAAATGCGATATAAAAATTAGTGGGTGCCTGTACAAAATACTTCCTCGTTCCATCTGCTTCTACATACCCGTTATTAATGTACTTAGCATTGGTAATATTATTCAGAAAAAATGACACTTCATAATGGCTGATCGTATAATGCGCTCTTGCATTTATCAGTACGTATTGATCAAGTGATACATCATTGGCAAAATCAATGAATGATTTACCCTGATACCTGCCTGATACAGCTATACCAAAATGATTCTTTTCGTATGCTATTTCCTGGTTAATGATCAGCGCAGGTGTTAATATCGGACTGAAAGTGGTTGACTGTTCTTTAATACGACTGTAATTAAAAGAAGAGTTATTGGTTAAAAGGAAATGTTTACAGAGCTGATAATTCAGGGATAATTCAAGTCCTGTTCTGTAACTGCTCTTCACGTTATCTGTCAGTAGTAATCCATTAGGCCCAAACTTTCCGTTTAACACGATCTCATTGTTGAAATTCATATAATACCCGTTAAACTGCATGGATAGATGCTGCCCATGTAACCTGATTCCCAGTTCATGATCTGTAACAGATTCTGCCTTTTTGTTGAACAGTATGGCTTGTCCGGTACTATCTGCGGTAAGGTCATCATTACCCCCAAACATATCGTTCCTTGTTGGTTCCCTACTGGTTCTGCCGATGCTGTAATACAGGTTGGTGTGCTTGTCTACATCAACACTGATACCTGCTTTGGGATTCAGGAATTGCCAGTCGAGTTTCTGAAATGCCACGCTGCCTTTGTAATCAAATGAAGTATAGCGGTATTGCAGATCTGCGAACAGGTTAAAGCGATGAAGATTGTATTCTATTTTGCTGAATGTGCTTAACTCATTCTTATAGCCCTTATTCTTATATAGTTCTCCCAGTGCCTTATCACTACCCAGATGCTGACGGTTGTACAGGTTGCCATGAATACCTGTTGTCCAGGTCAGATGATTGACAGTTAAAGAGTAGTTGGTAAATAGCCCTGTAAAGTTAGATTGAAAGGCATAGTTGAATAAATTCCCGTCTGAAGGGATTCCCATGTAATTGTTTACATCAAAATCATAGTTCCCTTTGAGTGCAGTATAATAAACGCTTGAATTGAGAACAGAGCGGGGGCTTATCTGCCAGCTGTTTTGCAACTGTATTAATCCCTGGGTGAAGTTGTCTCTTTCGTTTGAATTAGCGTTCGTCCTGCGGTCTTTTTGTATCAGCGAATCTGCCACGCCCAGCCAGGCCATATCATTCTGCTGATGCCCGGCCATGATGTTGATCTTCCAGGTGGTTTTATCATAGTATAATCCACCACTGATGAACACTGACTGTGAGTTATTGGAAGAGTGATATTTATAACCGTCTGTGTATATCTGCGAGGCACGTACATAAAGTGATTTCCTGTTTTTGATACCGGTCTGGTATTCTCCGAATACCCTGAAGCTGTTGTATGATCCGTATCCGATACCGAAGGTGGTCTTAACTGAATCTGTGAGATCGGGGGAGAATAACTGTATGCTGCCGGCATAACTGGAAGTACCGTTTTTGGAGGTCCCTACTCCTCTTTGAATCTGGATTTTACTGATGGAATTCAGGATATCAGGATAATTGGAGAAGTAGGCGCCCTGGTCTTCCGGTTCATTCAGTGGCATGCCATCCAGGGTGGTATTTACCCTTGTCTGGTCCATTCCTCTTAGTCTGTAATAAGAATATCCCTGAGAATTGCCGGCGTCGGAATACACGGTAATAGCGGGTGTTTCTGATAATAAAAAGGAAGGCTCCTGCCCTGTATTCTTTGCATCCAGTATTTTGCCACTGATATTCTGATAAGAAACGGGGGTATGTGTATTGGCCTGATAAATGATTTCCACAGCTCTTAAACTATTTTTTTTGATAGCCGGAGTATCCTGGGCATTCACTTCTATAACAAAAAACAAACAAATGATTACAGCTACAATGCGATTATACATATCGATATACATGACAAAATTGGAAATATGAGTGTAAATGTATTATTATATCTCTATATATTTACTCCCCCCTTTATGTTAACTTAATATTTAGTTGCAACGGACATGCAGCGTAAAATCTTAACTTTAGGTAGTAACACTCATTAGTGCCCCATGAAAACCCTGAATGCTATCTCACTGTCAACATCATTACAATGTCCCCATTGCCATCAATTGTACAATATAGAAGAACGACAGTCTTTCGCTACCTGCTGTAATCAGCCTTTACTGACCAATTATGACCTGGATCTGCCTAAAAGCCATCTCCTGCACAGTGCTGAACGAACAATATGGCGGTACGCGAAACTATTACCGGTATTTGATAAACACAATATTGTGAGCCTGGGTGAAGGCTGGACACCTATTTCTGAGTTATCTGCACTTAGTCAGCGTAACTACCTGCTTTTAAAAGACGAAAGCGTGAACCCTACCGGTTCCTTCAAAGCCAGGGGGATTAGTGTGGCGGTGTCTAAAGCCAAAGAGCTGGGGATTACACATTGTATCATCCCTACTGCCGGTAATGCAGGGGGCGCTTTAAGCGCTTATTCTGCCAAAGCGGGTATCAAAGCGACGGTTGTAATGCCCCGGCATACGCCTGCTACTTTGCAGGAAGAATGCCGTATTTATGGGGCAGAGCTGATCCTTGTTGATGGCCTTATAGATGATTGTGGTAAACTGGCCAGGCAGCTGGTGGCTGAAACCCGTGGGTTTGATATGTCTACGCTGAAAGAGCCTTACCGTTTGGAAGGGAAGAAAACGATGGGGTATGAAATAGCGGAGCAGTTGAACTGGAAATTACCGGATGTGATCATTTACCCTACTGGTGGGGGTACGGGGCTTATTGGCATGTGGAAAGCTTTTCATGAGATGCAGCAGCTGGGATGGATTAGTGGCCCATTGCCGCGGATGGTGATTGTGCAGTCTGAGAATTGCGCGCCGATGGTGCGGCTGTTTGAACATACTCAAAGCACCCCTGCTCAGCCTACTATTGCATATGGCCTGGCAGTACCTGCTCCCTTTGCCAAAGACCTGATGATGGAAGTACTGGAGCAAAGTAATGGTACTGCCCTGACTGTATCTGAACAGGAAATGGAAGATGGTATTGTTGAAGTAGCCAGGGCCGAAGGAGTATTATTATCTCCGGAAGGCAGCGCTACTTATATAGGTTGTAAAAAGCTTGTAGAAAGCGGCTGGATAACAGAAGACGAAACAGTATTATTATTTAATACGGGTTCCTGGTATAAATACCGGTAAAAGTTAAGGCTGCCCGCAATGGGCAGCCTCTTTCATAGGTCATCCATCACCGGTTAGGACAGACTTCTGGCATAGGATATGGCACACTCAATAATCATATTTCTGATCAGCATTCCGTTCATCCACACTAATTCCTTCTTTCATCCACTTAGGTATAGGTTTATCTTTTAGGTAATGGTCAAAGAATTGTCCCATACGGAGAGTCCAGTCTTTCTGTGCAGGCAATCCATCCAGCGTATGCCCTTCTCCTTTATAATTCAGCAACCAGGCAGGCTTTGCAAGTCTGCGCATAGCCATGAAAAGATCTAATCCCTGGGTAAATGCTACTGCACCATCTTTATCATTATGGAAAATCAGCAAAGGTGTCTGGATCTTATCTGCATTAAAGATGGGAGAGTTTTTAAGGTACAGGTCTTTACCTTCCCATAGATTCTTACCTATACGTCCCTGCTCTACTTCGTATTTAAACAGGCAGGGGGCTCCGTTACCCCTGATAGCAGAATAGTTATAGGTAAGGTTTGCCACCGCGGCACCCGGGTTAGCACATTTAAATATATTCGTACGCGTTACAAGGTAAGCTACTTCATAACCAGAGAAGCTATGCCCCTGCAAACCAATATGCGCCTTATCTGCTATCCCTCTTTCTATCATGGCCGAAGTACCGCTGACAACAGCGTTATAAGCACTTTCACCCGGTTCTCCTACAGTAAAATGTACATCAGGGCGGAATACAACATATCCGTTGCTCACATAAGTAGGAATATTGATCGTACAGGTACTGTACATAGGTGTAAAATATTCATGCAATTCTTCTGTATGTGTTTCATAAAAGTCCACGATCATCGGGTACTTCTTCGTGGAATCATAATTCTCAGGTAAATACAACACCCCCTGATTCTCCTTGCCTTCATAATTCTTCCATTGTACCACTTTTGCAGATCCCCAATTATAATCCTTTTGCTGAGGATTAATATCTGTCAGCCGCTGTTGCCGGGTAAAATCACTGCTTCCCCACCAAAGGTCTGCATAGGTATTATAATTCTCCTTCGTAAAAACACACGACTTTCCATCTCCTGCCATCGCTACCACTTTCACAGAATAAGCAGGGTTATCTACCAGTGCTTCCACCTTATGGTTTGCCAGCCGGTATACTCCTTTTGCTTTGGTATGCTCATTAAAGCTGCGGAACAGTAGTGGTTTCGTGATATCCAGGTGTTCATTATATTCAGCCGATAACAAACGGAACCTTATACCATGCTGTCTGCCATAACCATTGGTAACAGAATAAGCTTTCTTCTTACCGCTAAGGTCTATTACCCACAGATCATAACGGTCGTACATCACCACGCTGCTGCCACCTTCCGCCCATCCGGCAAGGCCGTACGCAGGTGCTGGTTTAGGCATATCAAAATCTTCCTCATGTACAGGATAACCAATCTGATCTGAGATATTAACGAACTGACGGGTAGCTGTATCCAGCACCTGCCATTCCTTTTGTACAGCATTATAGATCACCGCATATTTACCATCAGGGCTCCATTGTGGATTCGCATAACAATCCTTAGCAATAAGTGTACGCGCTCCTGTATGAACATTCACCATGTAAATATCATCGTTGTTATTGTAGCGCCAGTCTACCGTATAAACATAAGGCTTAGGGTCTGTTTGTAAAACGTAGTTATAATTATCAGCATCTGGCGTCAGCAAAAATCCACTTGTGTTCTCTACTCTTACCTCTACCCATTTCTTTGTATCAATATGGTAGATAAATGCCGGCTCGTCCAATGCGGTTTTATTATATACACCTCTGCGTTGTTTTCGTTGTGTTACCGGCTCGTTCCATGTCCATAGCTCCAGGTCAAATCCTGTATTAGCAGGCCTTCCTGCTGCCTTAGGTTCAACACGGTGTAAAGGAATGAGATCCGGCAGGAACGCTTTCGTTTCACCTGTAATCTCATATGCGCGGGCGTCTATACGATAACCGGCAGGCGCTTCAATTTCATTAAAGTTCAGTATCTGCTGAGGAACACCTTTCTTTACAGAAAAAGTATATAATCTATTATCTGATAAAAAAGTACCTGTCTCCTTTTCAGGATCAAAAGAATAATCTGTTATATCACCTGTGAATAATACATTCTGTTTACCTTTCAAGGGGCCGGCCAGTAACTTTTTATTCCGTATATAAATGATAGATTGGGCATACAGGGTGTATTTTCCCTGATGTTCAATGATCGTACTATCATTTGTTTCTACATTCCAGATTACCAGTTTGTTGTTACCATAGATAACATTGGGAGATGCAGTACCACAATTGATATAAGAAGACTTATCCCACACAATTCTCTTCCCATCATTTAACCGCATCAGGATCATTGAATCCTTTTTTGTGGTGTACTTCAGCCATTTGCCATAATCGAAGAAATCAGCTCCTCCAATATTATCCAGCTGTATCTCCTTCCCGTTATGTGTGTTCTTCAAATACTTCGTATCCCCTTCCGGATAATGGTACATTACCCATTCGCCGTCGTATGAGATGGAGGGGACTGCTAAATATCGCCATTGTTCATAAGCGGATGTATCCAGTGTTTTCTTTTGGGAAAACACTGGTAAAGTACATCCTATCATCACTCCTGTAAAAAGGTATTTCGTCACTCCTGAAAAAAGATTCTTCATTACTTCTCTGCTTTTAAGATCTCAATAACATAAGATATTTCATCTGCCAGTTTGCTGGGGCTACCCTCATATCCTTCAGAGGTGTATCGGATATATCCATTCTTTACAATGATCTTTCTTGGTATGCCGGATGACTGAAAAAACGGGGTCAGACTTTTAAATACATGCTCATCGTATAATACTTCAAAACGATAACCGGATGACTGTATATACTTTTTAATATCTTCCTTGTAAGTCCTGGATCTTTCCATGGTGGCTATAAAATAGAACCCCACAGACGGGTCTTTCGCATATTTGTCTACCGCCAGCTGCATTCCCGGAAAGGCCATCTTGCAGGGAAAACACCAGGTAGCCCAGAAGTCGATCACAACGATCTTATCTTTCCAGTCTGCAGAGCTGACAGTCTTCCCGGTCATATTTTCCAGTTTAAACGCAGTAAACTTCTCTCTGATTAGTTTCGCTTTCAGCTCATCTTTTGTTCTTTTCACATCATCTGCTGCTTTCAGTGATTCCAGGTAAGCATCGAAATTGGTACTATCACCATGCAATTCTTTCAATTTGCTGATCATAGCTGGTGTAGCCGCATTAGCTCTGATACCCATTTCCAGCATTGAAAGGACCATCTTTTTACCACCTGTATTTTCCAGGATAGTAATACGTGCTTCATTCAGGGTGGCGTCTGTATACCTGCCTTTTTCCGTCAGCAAATCCAGGTAAGGCAAAGCCTCTGTGTACTTACCCATTTTAGTGAGCAGGCGGATATGAATTGATAATTTATTGTCCATCTGCACACCCGCTATTTCATCGGCCTGTAGGGGGGTATAACGTACGTCTTCTATATAGGATAAGTCATTTCTTTTCTTTATCATGGCATCCATCAGTGCCCTGGCAACAGGATAGAGCTTCTCTACCGGTAATCTGTTAACAACGAAGAGGCCAACAATATCCGAGCGATAATTTTCATTCAGCGTAGCAAAATTCATATCTGGTATCAGCGCGAATAACTTATCATTCTGTTTAGATGCAAAATAAGCAGCACCTAATTCCCTGTAAACATTGTAATAAATGAATGCCTGTTTTCCATCTGCATCTTTAATAGGAAAATTGTGCAGGAAGTTTTCCAGTGCAGTCAGTTTCTTTTCATCCAGGGGCATGTTATATGCTTCGAAATAATGTGCGAGTCTGGCTGTCTGCCCATGAGGGAATTTCTCCAGAATAATATTCTTTATGGAATCTGCTTTATGTTCATCTTTGAACTGAGAACGATATACTTCCCGGAAAGTCATATAATTTTCTTCCTTCAGAGAGGGATCTTTAGAAAGTCGTTCCATGCTACGTTGTGCTTTCTCCGGGTACTCATCCCCTGTCTGTAATTTCAACATAGCCAGGTAGCTATCGAAATATTTAGGCATATTAGGCAGGAAATCTTTCATTTCTTTTCTTACCCACATTTCCAAAGCATCATTACTGATCTCAAATTTATCAAAGTAACGAGGGGCTTTACCAAAAGATGGTTTACGGAAAATACCCCATGCAAGTTGTCCACCCGGTACATATTTCCCGTCTTTACTTACGGTAGTGGCAACATAACCATAATCATTGTTATTATCAGATGCTGTCACATTCCCATTCTCTCCTGTATAAAACAATAAGGCAACAAACGCACAATTCTCCGGTAATTTATAGGCGCCTATACCATCTTTCAATACAATATCATCTACTACCCATTTATAGTCATTGAACATATACACCAGGGCAGAAATATTATCTTTCTGTTCTAACGGGCCTCCTGTCTTAACATAGTGAATATGCATTGTATCTCCTGCCACCGGAATACCAAATTCTTTTAACCGGCTGCTGCTGTCTGCCTGGCTGTATACCGCATGGCTTAGGCCAAGCAGTATAGCCAGTATACTGATCCATGTATGCTTCATTGTAATTGTTTTTAAAGAGAGTACCGGAGGCATTTAAAATGCCTTCCGGTATCTTTGTTATGGTTGGTTAAGGATTTTGTTCTATCTCCGGGTTTAACAGGATATACTTCGTCCCTATCGGGAACACATACCTGTTACTATTGGGTTCTAATGTATAGTCCTGGTGATTCAGTGTGCGGGTAACCGTTACCTGTAACGCAACATCTTTATTATATCTCTTCTGATCAAACCATCTTAGTCCTGTACCAAAAAACTCACGTCTTCTTTCTGCGACTACACTTAGCAGTGCATCAGAAGCTGTGCTTACAGTAAGGTCTGTATAATCAGCCGCTGCGAAACGTTTCTGTCTGAGGGTATTCAGTATACCAATCGCTGTAGTTGCATCATTTGCACGCGCTGCACATTCCGCTTTCACCAGCATCATTTCAGGCACAGAAGGTCCCTGGCAGAAGTAAATGCCTTCTTTGCTGTACCTGTATCTCCAGTAACCATAACCGACAAATGTCGGAGAAAAATTGCCTCCTGGTTTTACAAACAAAGTATAGCGGGCATCTTTTGTGCCTAAGAGACTTAGCAGAGCAGTATCCAGCTGTATCCCTGTATAATTTCCATTATTGATCTTGGAAAAGATCACTTCCGGATCTGCTATCCGGTAAGGGATAGCAGCCGTATTCCCTACATAGGTGGGCAGGTCCAGCAAACCACTTTGTAAAGACAGCGCCATATCTGCATAGGTACGGGCATTGGAAAAATCACGTTTGCACAGGTAAGTCCTGGCCAGTAATGCGTATACCCCGGCTTTAGACGGACGGGTATTATAATCCGGCAAGGATGGCAGATCATCTGCCGAAGCTAACAGGTCTGTAATGATCTGATTATACACAGTAGCAACTGAGGCCCGTTTGAGACTCGCGAACAAATCCGGAGTGAGTAATAACGGTACACCCAGATCTGAAGCAGCAGTGGTGCTGTCATATTGTTTAGCATAGATATTCACCAGGCACCAGTAAGCATATGCACGATGTACTAAAGCTTCCGCGTATAACTGTTTCTTTAATGCATCCGTGCCACTTTCACTTGTCATCACCCCTTCTATTGCTTCATTACATACATAAATGGATTTGTACAATCTTTCCCAGTCTCCATCCCCTTGTGTATCTGACCAATACTGAGCCTGCCAGGAATACGCATTCCTGTTAATATCGATCATGGCTATCTGCTTCGTCGTATCGATGAAACGGGTATCATCATTGGAATAAACAGGCAAACCAAATCCGCCCTCGAGTACGGAAGAATTATCAAGCAATGCACGATAATCTTTTGTGTACTTTAACACACGGTTCCCTATCTGATCTACTTCTACATATTTACGGCAACCTGTTGTTAACACGATCACCATCAAAAAATATATTGCTCTTTTCATTAGAATGATGCGTTGATGTTAAATAAATAGCTGGTTACCGGAGGCATGCTGTAATAGTTGGAATTCGCATTGAGGTATTCCGGGTCCAGCTTCTCTTTGTTTTTTACCCAGATCATACCGAGGTTGCGGACATTTCCACTGACAGATAAACTCCTGAACACTCTTTTAGGAAGCATTGATGCAGGGAAATGATATCCCAGAGAGATCTGTTGTAAGCGTATATTATCAGCACTTCTCACCAGCTTATCCGAAAATCTGTAACGTGTGATACTATTGGAATTAACGTTGGTAAGTCCTGGTACATCCGTAAATGCCTCATCACCTGTTTGTTTCCATCTGTATGCAAGATCAATCTGACGTCCTAACGTACCTGAGAAACCGGTATAAGTGGGATAATTTGTGATCGCAGGTTTTAAAAATACATGTCCCAGGTAATAGGTCATCTGCACGCCCAGATCAAAGTTCTTGTAACGAAAAGTGTTAAAGAATCCACCCTGGTAAGGCGCTATTTTCACACCTACATATTTCAGGTCATTGATATCAAATGCAGAAGTAAGATTGGTTGTACTCTTAATAATATTTTTATCTCTGTCATAGATCTGGGTCTGACCGGTAGCAGGGTCCAGACCAGCAGATCTGTAAACAAAAGTAGCGCCCACAGGATAATTGTTAAGCGCAGTAAAACCACCCTGCACAAGAGAAGCCGCGGTAGCAGTATTATAACGGTTATCTGTAACCTTCGTTTTATTATAGGAGAAATTGAAAGTAGAAGTAACAGTCCAGTCTTTTTTATCCAGCAACTTCCCGGTAATACCAAACTCATAGCCACTGCTCTTCATTTTACCGGTATTATAACTGAGGGAAGACCATCCGTAGGTAGGATTGAACGGGAGAATAGCCAGTATACCGCTGCTCTTTTTCTGGTAAACATCGGCACTGATCATCAAACGATTATTCAATGTGCGCAGATCAATCCCTTCATTGAGCGTGCGTGTAGTCTCCCATCCCAGCTGCTGATTGGCAGGATTGGTAATAGAAGCAATTGGTAACTGTGTATTAGGGTCAGTGGCATTCAGTGATATAACAGCCGTATTATAGCCCCCCAGTGGAACCGCACCTCCTGTCCCATACGTCAGACGTACGTCCAGACCATTCAGCCAGGAAAAGCTCTGCATAAACTCTTCCTGTTGTACATTCCATTTAAATCCGGCAGACCAGAAAGGTTTTGCTCTTTTACTGCGTGAAATACCCAGCAGTGTATAATCATCAAAACGGGCACTACCACTTAAGTTATAGCGGTTCTTATACACATAGGCCGCATTGCCGTAATACGACAGGTAACGATTCCTTTGTTCGCTTATACCTGTTAATGGATTACCAAGTGTAGTAGTATAGCCAAACATAGTCATATACGGTGTAGTAGGGTTCACAGTACCAAAGCTATTTGCATCCGGATCATAACCATACCGTGTACTACCATAAGACTTATTGTACGTTTCCCTTATCTCTGTTCCAAACAACCCGCTTATATGATGGTCTGGTGCAAGGTTGTGTGAAAAGTTCAGCTGTCCACGCAAACTGTAATCATACGCACTTGCATCAGATAAAAGATAAGTCCCTCCATAAGGAATATTATATACCGGCTTACCTGTAGTTGTAGAGATAGTAGTAGCCGTGTTTATAAAAATCCGGCCTGTGTAACTATTCACATCGTTAATAGTGTATGAATTATTGATATTACGTTGGTAAGTACCAGACAAGTCCAGGTCCATCCAGTTCGTGATTTTAGTATTCACACCCATATTCAGGCGGATCTGATTGGAAGCAGTTTTTGTATTGGAATAATTCAGTTCATCAATAGCGTTATAGGTAAAAGGAAGATATCCCTTTTTCACAAAACTATCTGCTACTTCAGGACGAAAATTGATATTTCTTTGTATGTGGTTACCATCAGCATCCACCAGCATATCGTAAGGCCGCAGTGAGGTGCTGGAATTGGTCAATGCATCCAGTGCTGATAAGTTGATTGTGCTTGCTGCGTACTGATAATTAAACCCTGTTCTCAATTTCACTCTTCCGTTAAACAGATCATTAGTGAAATTGGCAGTCAGGATTACATTCCGGGATTTGTTACTCCTGTAAATAGGCACATCTTTATTAAGGTTACCCGAGATATAATAAGTATTATTCTCTCCACCACCGGATACTGATAAGTTATGTTGCTGCGTTACGGCTGTCTGTAACAGGTACTTTTCTATCTGAGAATAGTTGCTGCGGGCAGAGATCTGTGCAATAGCAGCATCGGCTTCAGCCTGCGTCGCCGTCCCTCTCTGTACTTTAAACAACCATTCTACCACATCACTTGAATTAGTCGTATACAGTGGATTATAATAAGGAGAGGCCTTCGGATCTGTATAAAAACCTTTGTTCACCATTTCTGTTTCCAGGTCGGCATACTGTGCACTGCTCATCCAGTTGAGCTTTGAGAGAGAAGCCGGTTTAGAAATACTCACCGTTGATGAAATGCTTATCACAGGAGCTCCTTTTTTGCCATGCTTGGTTTGTATCACAATAACCCCGTTAGCGCCTCTGGCACCCCATACGGAGGTAGCGACTGCATCTTTCAGGAATGTGATCTGTTCAATATCGTCGGGGTTGAAGGTAGATAATACTGCACCGTTGGCCATCGTAGAAAGAGGGACGGAAGTAAGCTTCTGCGCATCACCGGTTGCAATCATTGGAAAACCATCTATAACAATGAGAGGCGCCGTGTTGCTAGTAAATGTATTAACGCTGCGGATTTGTATAGAGTTGTTCCGGATATCAAAGCGTACACCCGGTACTTTACCTTCCAGACGTTCCATCAGGTTATTAGAAGGTACTTCTTTCAACTCTTTTGCAGTTACCACACCATAGGATCCGGTAGCTCTTTCTGCAGAGATGGTCTGATAACCGGTAGATACATTCACTGTCACTTCGTCCATTGCAATAGGAGCTGGCTGCAGCATAATGTTCAGGTCTGTGCTGTTAGTAATCTTCAGCTCCTGTGTTTTAAATCCTACATAAGAGATCACGAGTACGTCTCCTACATTCAGCGTTATGTTGAAGTATCCTTTTCCGTCTGTGATGACAGACCTTGTGGTGGAACCTTTCAGTTTGATGGTAGCGCCTTCTAAAGGACCACCCTGCCCGTCAGTAACATGTCCCTGTACTGGCACAGGTCTTAATTCTTCCAGGATAGCTGGCAATGACTTCCTGCTCACAAAGATCGTTTGCTGCTGAATCAGGTATTGCAGGGATTGATTACTGAAGATGATATCCAGGAACTCTTTCAGCGGCATATCTGCTGCGGACACGGTTACTGCTTGCGCATCTTTAAGAAGGTTACGGTCACAGAAAATAAGGTACCCCGTTTGTGTACGGATGGTAGCAAATGTTTTTTCAAGCGGGATATTCCTGCCTGAAAGCGTGACTGATTGCGATGTCCCTTTTGCATTGACCCCCACTAATGCAATAAACAGGAAGAAGGTGGTTAGTTTCATTACTAACAAGATTTTGGCTGAAAACCGGCTGCCATTCCACCCACTACTGGACATGGCATTGTTGGACCGGTTACAAAAAGCGTTTTTTTGCATACCTTGCACTTGGTTTGGTTGATTGAAAAAACAGTTGTCCCTAAAATAATTGTCTATTCGGTTTTACCAGGCTATGAGCCGCTCTGAATCTCACCTCAGAGCGGTTTCCTTTTGTAACACCGTATCATTAAAAAACAATTCCGCAAATGTTTTATGGTAATACGACTAAACGCTTACCATTCTCGATCCTGAAATGCACTCCTGACAATTTTAATCCCTCCAATACCTGCGAGAGGTTCAGGTTTCGTCCTATTTCCCCATAGAACTTAGTAGAGGGTATCCCCTGTTCATATATTACTTCGATGTCATACCATCTGGACAATTGCCGCATAACGGCCTCAATACCCAATCCGTCAAAGTTGAAAATCCCTGTTTTCCAGGCAATGACCTGATCTGTATTTACATCATTATTCACTGTTAATGTTTCGTTCACTGCTGCCTGTTGTCCAGGCTTTAATATGATTGATTGTGTCCCCTTGTTTACTTTTACACTTCCCTCCAGCAGGGTGGTATTGATGCTTTGTTCGTCACTGTATGCATTGAGGTTAAAACGTGTGCCCAGGACTTCTATAGTGGCATTGTCCCCTATCTTCACTTTAAATGGTAATGCCGCATTCTTCGCTACTTCAAAATATGCTTCTCCGCTTATCTCTACGGTTCTGTCTTTTATAAATGCGGTAGGGTATTTTAATGAGCTCTCCGCATTCATCCATACTTTAGATCCATCCGGTAATACTACCTGGAATTGTCTTGCTTTAGGTGTTCTTATGGTATTATAACTTGCCTCAGCGGCGTCTTTTGCATTATAAGACAGGGTGCCGTTCTGCAGGCTCAGGCTGGTACCCTGCTGGGTAGCGATGATCCCATTCTTCAGGCTGTCCAGTTCAATTACATCTCCGTTTGCGAGTGTAAGAATGGCGCCTGTCTTACCGGGAGCGATATCCTTTACTACTGCTATCTCCTTATTTGCCGGGTGTTTGAATACCAGCCAGGTACTGCTGCCGGCCAGTAATAATACAGCTGCCGCTGCCCACCACCAGGTACGCATTTTCCTCACTTTTCCTTCTTGTCTCAGCTTTCTGTCCAGTTCCTGTAAGAACTCCGGTCTGGGAGCCTCATAAATGGTCCCTTTTGATACCTGTTGTAATAAATGATGGAATTCACTGGTACCGGCTTCTGCATACCAGTCAAAGAACGCAAGTTCTTCTTCGCTGGTCAGCGTTCCATCCATATATTTATTTAATAATAACAGTTTCTGTTCTTCGTTCATACAGGGGAATATATACTACAGACGAACTGCCTGGCAATTCGTATACGGTCATTTGAAAAAAATAATTATTTGCCCCTGGTCCAGAGGATAAAAAGGAAGGAAAAGAGGCCACCATGCTCTTTCAGGAGCTCTTTTAAGGCATGGAATGCGGCGTAAAAATGTTTTTTAGCGGTGACTACGGCGATACCACACCTTTCCGCTATTTCTTCAAAACTGAGGCCTTCTTCGGTACGTAACAGGAAGATTTCCCGTTTCTGGGGGTCTAAGCCGTTGATGGCCCGAGTAGCTATATCATGAAATTCTTTATATACCAGCTGGTTATCTCCCCCCTCTGTTATCATTTCTCTTTTGCTGATAGCGTCCATTGCCTTCAGATGTACTTTTTGTCGTCTCAATAGATCAAACAGCCCGTTTTTAGCAATTTTAAAGGCATAATCTTCAAAAGATCTTACCAGCAGGAGCTTCTCACGGGCTCTCCAGATCTTCAGGAAAGTCTCCTGCAGGATCTCATCTGTTTCATCTCTGTTTTTAGTAATAAAAGTAATGGCTACCTGTAGATTGGGGTAATAATAAGTGTATAACTGGCCGTAAGCATTCTGATCTCCATCAGCTGCAGCTCGTACCAAATTAATCTCATTCTCTAATAGTACGCGATGAAAAAGTGAATTGTCTGAATGCGTCAAATAAAATAAGGAAGATTATTCTGCAAGATACATAATCAGTTCTGATGGTCACATATAATTTAAAAGAACGTGTAATTGTTTCCCGGGATAAAAATTATATCTGGTCACTAAAATTAGACAAAGGCCCTACAGTATTGGATTCTGATCATTTTCCTGATATCAGGAAAATGATCAGAATATAGTGTAGTAAAGGATTGCAAAAAAGAGCTATCTTAAAATCAAATTGTGGTATCATTCATGAAAACAGGCAAACATCTTTTTCTCCTTATAACCCTTATTTTCTGTGCAGGCATCTCTCATGCACAATTCAAAGTAATAGCCTTCTATACAGCTAAAGAAGACCAGGCACATATCAGCTATGTACATGAAGCTAATAAATGGTTTCCTGCCATGGCAAAGAAGTACCACTTCACCTATGATTCAACTAATAACTGGAATAACCTGAATACTGCGTTTCTTGCTAAATATCAGGTAGTACTGTTTTTAGATACCCGGCCGGATAAAGAGGAACAAAGAGTTGCCTTTCAGAAATATATGGAAAATGGTGGCGCCTGGATGGGTTTCCACTTCGCTGGCTTCGCACTCACGCCTTCAGATTATCCTCAGAACTGGGATTGGTATCATAATGAGTTCCTGGGATCCGGCTCTTATGGGAGTAATACCTGGAGACCTACATCTGCAATACTCAGAGTTGAAGACCCTGCACATCCAGCGGTGAAGAATTTGCCTGTAACGTTCAAGTCTGCTCCCAATGAGTGGTACAGGTGGTCAAATGATCTGAGAAAAAATCCGGATATTGATATATTACTCTCTATTGATTCTACCAGTTTTCCTCTTGGAACAGGCCCCAAACTGCATGAAATATGGCATAGCGGATACTACCCTGTTGCCTGGACGAACAAAAAATACAGGATGCTGTATGTGAATATGGGGCATAATGATATCGATTATGAACACCATACCAATAAGGAATTATCCTTTACCTTTGCTAATGAGATACAGGATAAATTTATTATAGATGCCTTATTATGGTTAGGTAATGGTAAAAAAAGAAAATGAGCCTCCCCTCATCGTTACACTCCGTCTTGAGGATGAACACCAACAGTATTTTAACGCGTTGCGGGCCACACATTTCCCTGCTCATGTAAATTACCTGCACGCACATATTACTTTGTTCCATCACCTGCCTTCTGATGAACCATTCATCAGGGAGCAACTGCTGGAATTTTCTCATCATACAACGATCTCTTTACAGGTATGTGAATTACGTTACCTGGGTAACGGTGTCGCATACAGTTTACAATCAGAAGAACTGTTGCAACTGCATGCAAAAATGCAGGAGACATTTATGCCCTGGCTGAACAGCAAAGATCAGCAGGTATTATGGCCGCATATTACGATACAGAATAAAGCCACTGCTTTTAAATCACAACGATTATTTAAAAAGCTACAGGAAGATTTTATTCCTTTTGAGATCAAAGCGACTGGTATTAACACCTGGCTGTATTTAAAAGGGCCATGGAAAGCGATTGAAACATTCCCTTTTGAGAAATAGAATTTGTTTTAGATTAGCACACTCTTATACATCAGTTATGCGGATAAAGTCCATTTTTATCTTGCTGGCATTACCTCTTGCAGGATATGCCCAGCAAAAACAATACACCATAGCAGAAGCTACCCTGGGAATATATACCAACCTCGCACCTGCCGATATCAAACAACTTAGCTGGATTCCGGGAGAAGAATCCCTTTCCAGTGTAGTAAAGGGAGAAATACTGATTAAACAGTATCTCCCGGGATTGACGACAGATACTATCCTGCGGTTAAATGAGCTGAATGAGCAATTACAGAACAGGTATATCTTTAGAAACATGCCAGTGGTTGACTGGCTGGATAATAAAACATTCCTGTTAGCAAAAGGCACCCAGTATTTCATGGTCTCCAGAGGAGAACGGGGATGGGGCACGAGGCTATGGAGAGAGCTGCCGGAAGGAGCTGAGAATGAAGATGTAAATAAACAGACAAGACAAATTGCCTATACAAAAGATAATAACCTTTTCCTGCTCGATGCCAGCGGTAAAACACATGCTATCACAAATGATACGGATGGTGGTATTGTAAACGGACAGTCTGTACATCGTCAGGAATTCGGTATAGACCGTGGGATCTTCTTCTCTCCCAAAGGTAACTACCTTGCTTTTTATCGCATGGACCAGCGTATGGTAGAAGATTACCCGCTGATACAATGGGACCAGGTACCGGCCACTGTACATTATACAAAGTATCCTTTTGCCGGCCGTACCTCTCATGAAGTAACACTGGGTGTATATAATCCTAAAACAGGACAAACAATATTCCTGGAAACGGGCACTCCTAAAGATCATTACCTCACCTGTGTTACCTGGAGCCCTGATGAACAGTATATCTTTATTGCTATACTTAACCGTGAACAGGATCATCTGTGGTTAAATAAATACGACGCGCAAACAGGCAAACTTGTAAAAACATTGTTTGAAGAAACGGACCCTCAGTATGTACATCCGCAACATGCCCTGTACTTCCTGCCGGATAATAATGATCAGTTTATCTGGTGGTCACAGCGGGATGGGTTCATGCACCTGTACCGCTATAATACCGGTGGTAAGTTACTGAACCAGGTAACAAAAGGCGACTGGGTAGTGAATGATATCTCCGGCTTCAATGCTGCTAAAAAGACACTGTATATCATTGCGGCCAAAGAGTCTCCTATGGAGAAACACCTGTACAGTGTAAATTATGAAAACGGGAAACTGGCATTATTAGATAACAGTGCGGGCGTTCATACAGTGAAAGTGAGCAGTAGTGGTAACTATGTCACCGACCGCTGGTCCAATGCTACCACTCCCCGTAATATAGAAGTCTACAGCACCGACAAAAAATGGAAAGAAACCCTGTTAAAATCGCCTGATCCTCTGGCGGAATATGAAAGGCCCAGAATAGAACAAATCACCTTAAAAGCGAACGATAATACCCCTTTATATGGCAAATTGATCTATCCTACCGGATTCGACTCTACCAAACAATACCCGGTGATCGTTTACTTATATAATGGCCCCGGTGTGCAACTGCTCTCCAATAGTTTTCCTTTCAGTGGCAATCTCTGGTACGAATACATGGCGCAACACGGTTATATAGTATTTACGATGGATGGAAGAGGCAGCAGCAACCGTGGGGTTAAATTTGAACATGCCACTTTCAGACAATTGGGTACTGTAGAGATGGATGACCAGCTAAAAGGCGTGGAATTCCTGAAATCCCGTTCTTTTGTAGACAGTACCCGCATGGGCATACATGGATGGAGCTTCGGGGGTTTCATGACTACCTCATTCATGTTGCGTAAACCAGGCGTTTTTGCCTGTGGCGTGGCAGGAGGCCCTGTAATGGACTGGAAAATGTATGAAGTGATGTATACCGAGCGCTACATGGATACCCCTCAGGAGAACCCTGAAGGGTACGAAAATGCCAATCTACTCACTAAAGCCGGAAACCTGAAAGGGAAGCTTTTATTGATACATGGTACTATAGACAGCACCGTTGTATGGCAACATTCAATTAAATTTTTAAAGGCAGCGGTAGATAAAAAGGCACAGGTAGACTATTTCGTTTATCCGGGTTATGAGCATAATGTGCGCGGTTATGACAGGATTCACCTCATGCAGAAAGTGAGTGATTATTTTGATTTGTATCTGAAAATCCAGAAATAATAAATGATTGATTTCTAATTATATTTGGTGGCCGGGTTTATTAAAGCTACCTTCACTGCACATTATAATAATACAATTTTAAATGAGTACAAAATTAATCGGAACTGTAAAGTTCTTCAACGAGACAAAAGGATTTGGTTTCATTAAACATGATGAATCAAATAAAGAAACTTTTGTACACGTAAATGGTCTCGTTCATGAGATCCAGGCTGATGACCGCGTTGAGTTTGAGTTACAGGAAGGAAAGAAAGGTATGAACGCCGTTAACGTTAAACGTATAGATTAAGCTTGCTTATCTTTATACAATGTTCGCAGGGCTAACTTAACAGTTAGCCCTGCTTTTTTATGCCCAATTGATGCTTCAGAGAGGAAGGAGACAGGACGGAGAGTGGACGGAGACAGGAAGGAGAGTGGAAGGAGCCTACCTTAAAAACCCCTTAAAAAAAGAGAATGCCGTCCCATTGCAATCGTTAGTAGTAATTTAGTTAAAGATCTGTTAAGAGTAACGTACGTTCACCCTATTCAATTACCCTCTAATAACCTAAAATCCCCTTCAGACATGAAAAACAAGTATGTAATGTACCTGGCGGTAGTCAGCGTATTCATCTTTTCCGCATGCGGTAAAGAACAACAAAAAGCCACTAAAGACATAACACCTCCCGCTACAGTAACCGCCCCTGTAGATGCACAGAGCAAAGACTTAGTACTTACACCTGGCGGCTGGCGCCCGGCTTCCAAAGTAGGACGTGTAGCGCCCGGTGAACAACTCACTGTGAACGGCGAAAGACTCAGCAAAGTAGATGCTGCCGGTAAAGTAATCCAGGACTTCGGCGCTATTGAGAAAAAAGCCGGTAATCTGCCAGACTATCCTACCAACGTCACCATTCCTGAAGGACGCAAGGTATTACCACTGGCTTCCGGCTGGATCAGCTACACTTACTGGACAAACACCTCTTCCACTCCGATTACATCTTTCAGCAGTACGTTTGTAGTGCCACCAGCTCCATCCACATCACATGGACAAACGATCTTCCTTTTCCCTGGTCTGCAAAACTCTTCCTACATCCTGCAACCTGTTCTGCAATGGGGCCCTTCAGCAGCTGGTGGTGGTAATTACTGGGCTATTGCCAACTGGTATGTAGATGGTTCCAATGGTACCGCACTGTTCAGCAACCTGGTACGTGTAAGCGCAGGCACCAGCTTAACAGGTATCATGACCCAGACCGGTACTACCGGCAGTAACTATAATTACACATCTGCTTTTAGCGGGTATTCTTCTATCACACTCACGGTTAACAATATCCAGAAACTCTACTGGGCAGCCGAGTCACTGGAAGTATATGGTGTAACAGTATGTTCTGATTATCCTAATACCACCAAAACAAGGTTCAGCGGTATTCAACTGTTAGTAGGCGGCGCACAGTCATCTCTTTCATGGAGTGTAGCCAATGCAGTGACCGATTGTGGTCAGCATGCTACAGTTGTCACCAACGGTACGCCTAATGGTATTGTAGATCTTTACTATTAACAGGATTTGGTTTTATCGATAGGGCCGTTCTGCAATATTGCAGGGCGGCCTTTTATTCATGCCATTTACCGGTATTCTTATTGAAACTATATAACAGGTAAAACAATGCGGGAAGAATAAGGATACTACCCAGCAACAAGGCCATCCCCAATGAATAGATCGCCTTATCCTGACCAGCATGTTCCATCAGTGATAAATATCTTCCTCCTTTCATAATCACAATATTGGGATAATGCCGGAGTGTAATTGCCAGTAAGATCATCGTTACCTGGAACCCTGCCAGTACACGAATAATGATGACCTTTCCTTTTTTAAGCAGTAAATACCACAGCAATACCAGCGATAAAGACGCCGCTGTAATGGCAATAATTCCCACAGCATTACCAAACAACCAGTTATCCAGTGGTATACCTTCAGAATGTGCCACCAGAAATACTATCGCTCCAAATACCACTGCTGCTATATTCATCTGTTTAGCCTTGCGGATAAACCGTTTGCGGTTATGTTCATCTTCTGTTTCTCCTATAATAAAAATAGCTGCCAGGAATCCACAGATGGCTACGGTGAAAAAGCCTACTGCTACGGAAAACCAGTTCAGCCAGCTGAATACATAGGCAGATAAAAAGTCATGCGCATCCGGGTCTATTCTTCCGGATACAGCACTGGCAGCTATCACACCTAAAAAGAACGGTGTGATAAAACTGGAATACACGAAGATCTTGTTATATACCTTCTGCATATTATCAATGACCGCATCATAATTCCTGAAGGTAAATGCTGTTCCCCTCGCGATAATACCGAATAACATAATCACCAATGGAATATGTAAATGGGTGGAGATAGTTGTGTAGATATCCGGAAAGCCTACAAACAATACTACTATCGCGATGATCAGCCACATATGATTTGCCTCCCATATAGGGGCAATGGCCTTGTACATGGTTGTACGGGTATGCTGTTTATTTTTCTCAGATGTAAATAATTCTATGATCCCCGCCCCAAAATCAGCACCACCCAGCAAAATATACAACAGTATGGCAGCCCATAAATAAACAATCACTACGTAAATCATACGGCCTGGTTTTTAACATCATAAATCTTATCTACCATTTTGATCTGCCTGTATAACAGGAATGTAACGATCAGCGACAGGGAGATATACATAGCAGTGAAAATATAAAAAGAATAGACAATGCCGGGCATTGGCGTAACCGCATCGGCAGTACGCATGATACCATTGATGATCCAGGGTTGCCGTCCGACTTCTGTGACTGTCCATCCTGCTTCAACTGCAATGAATCCCATTGGAGTGGCAATGACGAACATACGTAGTAACCATTGTCGTGATAACCAGCTTTTTTTCTTCAGGATAGCAATGAAATAACAAACAGCAATCAGCAACATGACCATCCCCAGCCCTACCATTATCTGGAAAGCATAATGCGTAATTGATACAGGTGGCTGATTTTCTACAGGAATTTTATCTAACCCATCTACCGGTGTTTTAAAATCCCCATGCACCATGAGGCTTAATAAACCGGGGATCTGCAGGCCATAGTTCACTTTCTGTGCTTCTACATCAGGAATCCCTCCTATTACCAGTGAAGAGGCAGGCTCTGTATGAAAATGGGCCTCCATGGCAGCCAGTTTTGCCGGCTGACGTTTGGATACATCTTTAGCAGAAATATCTCCGCTTAATGGTTGTAACAGCGCTGCCACACAGGCAAAAACAGCTGCAATCCTGAATGACTGCGTATGGAAATAAACGTTCTGCTTTTTTAAGATCATCAGGGCATGAATGCCCGCCACGGCAAAGCCGGTGGCAGAAAATGCCGCAATACACATATGTAAAGCCTGTGAGAACCAGGCATCATTGAACATGGCTTTGATGGGATCTATATTCAGATATTGCCCATTCACAAAGTCGAATCCTGCAGGACTGTTCATCCATGCATTGGCGGCCACTACCAGGATACCGGATACCAGTCCGCTTATTCCTACGACTACCCCGGTTATCCAGTGAAACCATTTATTGAAGCGGTCCCACCCATACAGGAAAAAGCCCAGGGCGATCGCCTCTATAAAGAAGGCCGTTCCTTCCAGCGAAAAGGGCATCCCGAAGATAGGCCCTGCATGTTTCATGAACTCCGGCCATAACAGCCCCAGTTCAAAGGACAGTACGGTACCGGATACCGCTCCTGTAGCAAAAAAGATAGCCACCCCCTTACTCCATGCCTTGGTAATATTCTTATAAACGATGTTGTTAGTGCGTAGCCAGTAGAAATGCGCCACTGCCATAAAAAAGGGCATTACCATTCCAATACACGAGAACACAATATGAAAGCCCAGCGAAAGCCCCATCTGCGACCTGGCAGCTATAAAATCATTCATATATATATTTTGTATAAGTCAAAACTACTAAATACTAAGCACCACGTCCCTGATAAAGATCATATTTTGGTCAGATTAGCTAAAAATGCTTGCAAAGCGGTTAAAACGATTACCTTTGCACATTTATGAAGAAAATTATAGATTACCGGAAGCTGCTTGGAGTATCAAAAACTACTGAATTACAGGAATTAAAGACCATTTACCGAAATTTAATGAAGGAATGGCATCCTGACAAATTCCAGGACGATGATGCTAAAAAGCAGGAAGCTGAAGAAAAAAGCAAACAAGTGATTGAGGCTTACCACTTTCTGGTAAGTATTGCTCCTGAAACTATTGAGGCTGCCTTACCTCAGTATACAGAAACGATCTCTGCGTCCATGATCCTGGACTTCTCTTATACAAAGACAACCTTACTCCTTACTTTCCATGACGGCAGCAGTTATGAGTATTTCGAAGTACCGAAAGCGCTCTATATTAAGCTCGTCAATTCAGATTCTCCGGGAAGATTCTGCCGCAGGCATATCTACCATGAATTTGTATACCGCAAAGTTAGTAAGGCCGTGGTAGCATAATTGCTTCCATGGACAGGATCGCAACTATATATACAGATGGAAGTTGTCATACCCAGCACCTCAACGGGGGCTGGGCTGCGATTATTTTTATTGATGAAGAGAAAGTTGTGCTTACCGGTGAAGCAACAGATACCACACATAACAGGATGGAACTCACAGCTGTGATCAAAGCCATCCAGCATGTAAAAGAACATTATACAGCCGTTACGGCAATACGTATTATTTCAGACAGCCAGTATGTTGTTACACTGGCAGACAGAAAAGAAAAACTCTCCGCCCGTTCCTTTTCTACTAAGAAAGGAACGGATATACGTAATGCAGATCTCGTTAAATTATTCCTCGATCTCATTGTTGATCCTCCCGTTGAATTTATAAAGATTAAAGCCCATCAGAAGAACGATGGCGAACTCAATTACAATATTGAAGCAGACAAACTCTCCCGCAGTATCGTTCGAAAACAGCTATAACAGATACTTTTAAACAATAAAATACAGACTCCGCAGGAGTCCCTTAATTGTGAATATTAGGGGACTCCTACGGAGTCTATTAAAGAGGATATAAATATTGCTACAAACACGTCGCTCCTAACGGAGCTTATTGAGTAGTTTATAATGTGAGGCCATGACTGGCCAGTTTCTCTTTTGTAGAAGCATAATCCACATGCAATAGTCCGTTAATACCGAGGTTTTCAGCCACGGATACGAACATCGCACGGTCTTCTATATACAATACTTCCTCTGGCTTTACGAATGCGATATCCAGTGCAATGCGGAAGATATCTGCATCCGGTTTACGGAAATGAACAAAACAGGAAGAGATAAAAAAATCTACAAATTTATTGATCCCGAATGTGGTGATCCTGTATTGATTTAACTCACGTCCTTCATTGTTCACGATAGCGATCTTTAAGCCATGTTTTTCTTTCAGCTTGCAGATCAGTTCTATCATTTCATTGTAAGGCTCCGTTCGGGAGAACATAAACTCTTTGAATGTTTCCCTGGTAAAACTGCGGTCTTCGTAAAATACGATCCTGCTAAGATACTCGTCCATCGTGAGCTTACCTTCCTCATAAGTATCAAAGGTAAGATGATGTCTTTCTTCCAGCTCTACCAGATCCAGAGAGAAAGTACTTGCCGCCAGCTTGCGCGCTGCGCGATCCCAGCCATTAGTCAGGAGAACACCGCCTATGTCTATAAATAGTGTGGTAATTGAAGATGTCTGCGCCATAATGTTTATCAAATAGACCTCTAATTTAAGCATTATGCGTTAATGCCTCACAATTACATCTTCCAGTTCTTCTAGTGTTTTTCCTTTTGTTTCTTGTACATTTCTCCAGATAAATATAAAACCCAGTACACAGATTACTGCATAAATATAAAAAGTACTGTCCTTCAACCTTTCAAAAAGGATAGGGAAAGTGAATACCAGTACGAAATAAGCGGCCCAGAGAGATAGTACAGCAATTGAAGTGGCGGCGCTACGGATCTTGTTAGGGAATATTTCAGAGATCAGTACCCAGGTAACAGGGGCTAACGACATCGCATATGTACCAATGGCCGCCAGCAGGAACCAGGATACATTGGCAGAACCTGCTGCCAGCATCCTTACCACGATAATATACAGAATAGCCAGTCCACCAGCTCCTATCAGCATTAATGGTTTGCGGCCCAGCTTATCCACCAGTACCATCGCCAGCAGCGTAAATACCAGGTTTACCCCTCCGATGAAAACGGTTTGTAATAACTGACCGTCCTGTGAAACGCCTATACTCTGGAAAATCCTGGGAGTGTAATTGAACACTACGTTAATACCGCATAACTGCTGGAAAATAGCCAGGATTATACCGATAAATACGGCAGGTAATACGGCCTTATTAAATGCCGGACCTACGTTTAGTTTTTCGTTCATTGACCGCTCGATAATACCCAGCGCATCCTTTGCATTCCCTATTTTTTCCAGTATTATACCAGCTTCTTCTGACCTGCCCACTTTTACCAGCCAGCGCGGGCTTTCGGGCAGCCATAAGGCTCCTGCGAAGAATAACAGGGAAGGAATAATACCCAGCCCAAACATCCATCTCCAGGCATCTGGCCCATTATTTCTTAACGTATAATTTACCAGGTTAGTCACCAGTATACCTGTTACTACAGTCAGCTGGTTAATGGCCACCATACGACCCCGTAAATGCGCTGGTGCCACCTCTGCGATGTACATAGGGGACAACATAGATGCCATGCCCACACCAATCCCTGCTACCAGCCGGAAGGCTATAAAGAAATCCCGGGCCGGCGCTAATGCCATCGCCAGAGACGAAATGCCAAAGATCGCGGCTGCCAGTAACAGGCCTTTTTTGCGCCCGTATTTGTCTGCCATTGTTCCGGCCACCAGGCAACCGATGATTGCCCCCAGGGCCAGACTGCCAGTCGCAAATCCTTCCCAGTAAGCATCCAGACCAAACTGTTGCTGTAAAAAGGGCAATGCCCCTGAAATAACGGCAAAATCAAACCCAAACAGGTAACCTCCCAATGCAGAAATAAAGGAGATCCCAAGGATATAGGTATTATTATAAGATTGTTTCATAACTGGATTTTAATGATCTCACTCCAAACTCATAAATCGTATGTTTCTCATACACTTCTCCCGGATGTAAAATAGTACAGGGAAATGAAGGATGATTCGGGCTGTCAGGAAAAGCCTGTGTTTCCAATGCCACTGCTCCGTGTCTAGGGTATAAGCCACCGTACCACCAGTTCGCCGTATATAACTGCATCCCCGGCTGATCTGTAAATACCCTTAACTCCCGCCCTGTTACCGGTTCATATAATACTGCAGCTTCTGTTATCTCTCCTTCACTATTTAAAACATAATTATGATCAAATCCTTTGTCATCGGGAAACTGATCAATATCATCCCCTATTCGTTTAGCCTGCTGAAAATCCAGGGCTGTGCCCCGTACTTCGATCACACTGCCATCTGGTACATTATGATTATTCTTACCGGTATAATGTGAAGCGTTAATCTTTAAAAGATGACCGGTTATCAATGCCTGCTCAAAACCACTTAAATTAAAGTAAGAATGATTGGTGAGATTCACCGGAGTAGGTTTATCGGTATGACCGGTATAGCGGATACTTAATTTACAAGCGTTATCCAGTGTATATCGTACCTGTACCAGTAAATTACCCGGATATCCCTCTTCTCCATCTTTGCTTAAATATTCCATTACCACACCTACCTGATTTTCCTCTCTGATCTCAGTCACCACAGACCAGGTTTTTTTATGAAAACCTTCAAAACCACCGTGTAAATGGTTGGTACCATCATTCACAGAAAGCTGCACCGGTTGCCCGGCTAATGTAAACTTCCCTCCTGCAATACGATTAGCATAACGCCCTACTACACAACCAAAATACGCATCATTCTGTTCATAAAATGCCAGGTCACTAAATCCTGCAACAATGTTCTTCATTACACCATTGCTATCAGGTGTATAGATAGCTGTAACCGTACAACCCAGGTTCGTAATATTAACAACAATCTGATCATTTTTTAAAGTGATCAGGTATAAGTCTTTTCCATAACTCTTACTCAAAACAGATAACATTGGCTATTCCTTTATCAATGGGTTAAAAACTGCTCCCTGGTGGTTAACATCTAACTGCAGCACGTCATCCAGGTATTTACGGCCTTGTATAGTATCTCCAAGACCTGAATACCCCAGTCCTACCAGGTATTTACAATGAATAGTATTACGTAAATTAATGTCCATGTCAAACACCAGCATGTCCGGTAGTGATACAGCGAAGTAGTCAATAAATACTGCGTCAAACATGTGTTGCTCTCCAAACAGGATGAACCTGTTGAAGATTTCTGTTGCCTTTTCAGGCTCTCCTAATTTTTGCCATGCTAAAGCCTGGTATACGATTTTATCGGGCTGAGGATCGTTATAGTAAATAGCCTGCACTGGCTGGCTAATGCCACGTGTAGCCGCGATAAAGTATTCTCCTGCTTTATCAGTCTGGTTTAATCCTTCATATACACAACCCAGTAAATAATGGATATCATTCTCCTGGGCACCATACAACTTACCTTCTCCCAGATTATCAGGATAGGTAGATACTGCTATCAGTAATTCCAGTGCTTTTTCGAACTCTTTTTGCTGGATAGCCTGTTTAGCCAATTGTGTATAACATAGAATGTACTGTCCTACTACACGTCCTTCTCCACCTTCCCAGGGGTGGAATTTTCTTTTGGATAATAATGTTTTTGCGTGTTCAAATTGCCTGAGATTATTGTACAATGTTATTCTTTCCAGGTAGAGGTCATCTCTCTCTTCTACTAAAGCAGCATGTGTTTCCAGTAAATCCAATCTCTCTTTAAATCCTTTACCTGTAATCTTATACAACTGATCCAGCTCCATTAAAATGCGGGAATCTGTCCTGTCTAAAGCAAAAGCCTTTTCCATGAATTCTATGGCTTTCTCTTTTTCATTTAACTTATTGTAATAGGCTAATGACAGATTACGATAAGGGGTAGCGAAAGTGTTATTCAGGTTTACAGCGGCTTCCCAGTTGGCGATTGCTTCCGGGTATTGTCTTTTATCATACCAGAAATTTCCCAGGTAATAATGTGCGTGTGCGTCTGTTGGATTTAAGAGTATTGCATTTTCTAAAATCAATACTTCTTCTATTTTATTTGGAAAACATCTGTCGGGGTTTTGTATGGCAGCCTGTTTATATAATGCAAGAGCTTTATCAGTTTCACCGTTTTTCAATGCAAACCAGCCTTTATAGTAGTTTATTAAAGGATTGGTAGATGGGCAATAATCTAATATTTCAGCAGCTTCTGTATATAACCCTGCCTGTGCATAGTCTAATGATGATTCGAGGTAATTATTCAAGGCGCCACGCATGAGCGTATTCATTTTATTCAGTATGGTTATATCTTTTTCTATGAGATACCATTCGAATAAACAACCATAATTAAAGGAATCTATAGATATTGATTCCTTTATAAACTGGGTTCTCTTTTCTGTTTCCTCAACGTTCTTTCTTAGCAATATTGCTTTTAAGTGACGGGCGGTGTGACTGTGATAATTTCTGATTAATGATTTTTCTATTAATGCTAATGCTTCTTTAAACTTTCCTTTGGCGCAGGCAATTCTTGTCAGCATTAAGAAACTGCTGTGCTGCCAGGCGTCATTCCAGGTAGCTTTATAAAAAGAGTCATATGCTTCGTCTAAGTCGTTCTGATAAAATAAGGCTAGCCCTAAGTTGTAATATACTTCCCCATCGTAAGGATTGGGGTTTCTGCTGGTTAATGTTTCAATTGCTGTTCTGAAAAAGGGAAGTGATTTTTTGAACTGGCCACGTCTCAGGTGTAATAATCCCATTGCGTTGTTACAGCGGATATCACCGGGACTTCTTCTTAAGCCCTCTTCATAATAGTCTATCGGGTTGAAGGTTGCGTGTCTGTATTGTTCTAAATGCAGTCCGTTTAGATACAGATCTTCTACCTGTGTTATTTCAGCAGGTAGTTTAGCCGGTGTAGCAGCAGCGGGAATCGCTTTATCTGTAGGCTTTTCTGGCTGCCAGGATACCAGTATGGAGCCTTTGTTATCTGTTACAATTACTTTATCTGCTTCACCTAAGAAAGTAACTTCGAAGATATCTGCAGGTGAAAGATTTACTTTATACTCTTTTACTATTTTATCTTTTTGCAATACCTGTATTACTGCACCTTCATATCTTGCAGTAGCATACACCTTTATCACCATCTCCTTATCTGAAACTGAGACATTAATCATGGCCTCTTTCGTTGCATTCTTCACCATACCAATACCTGCGTAAGGCATGAAATACTGTTCGAAAGTTTTGCCTTCATTCGGCTGTAACCAGGAGAAATCTGGCTGATTATCTGTAAATACGCCGGTCATTAACTCAATGTAAGGCCCATCTTCATCTGTCAGATTCCTGTCCCATGCATATCCGAAGTCTCCATTGCCCCAGGTCCATTGTTTTTTACCGGGAGATAAATGATGGTCTGCTACATGCAGCATTCCTGCTTGTGTATCATGTTCATAACAACCCATGAAATCATATTGGGAACGGATAGCCATGTACGAAGTAGGAACAGGAATAGTATCATAACGGGAGATATCTGTTCCTGGTGCATAATTCACTTTGTAATAGGTACCTGTAGCTATAGGAAAATCTGATACATCTCTTTTACCGTGATCAAATACGGCATATACATCCGGCGGGAAAACGGATTGATAATGTTCATTCACTTTTACAGCAGGATTGGCCCACCATAAAAATGTCTGAGGGAAAGGTGTACGGTTAAACAATTTTCCTTTAATCTCTAAATAAGCTTTATCGGGATATAAAGTAAACCCTGCCATACCTTTAGTACGGAACATAATCTCTGTCTCATTTACCCATACTGTTTTACTTCCGTCTGCATTTTCTTCTATTGTATAATCTACGGACTCGAAAGTGCTGGGCCGGTGATGCTGCGGCCAGTTGAACTCTATTCCTCCGGAGATCCATGGACCTGCCAGTCCTACCAATGCGGGTTTAATCACCTGGTTATAATAGACAAAATCACGTTTCCTTATTTTATCGTACGCTCTTTGTATCCTACCGCCTATCTCGGGCAGAATCATAATCTTCAGGTATTCGTTTTCCAGGAAAACAGCGGTATATTCCACCTCTGTTTTCTCATCCGCAATCTGCTCTATGACCGGATGCGGGTATACTACCCCGCTACTTCCCTGGTATACTCTCTTCTCCAGGAACATCGGATTCTTTTCAGGCTTACCAACTTTATACGTAGGTATCGACACCTTTTCTATCCAGGCTATTACTTCCATATTTTTACAAGTTTTATCATGATGGCATCCTTTACAGGCACCGTTATAGACATTGTATCAGTTATTTCACCCAATAGATCTCCTGTTAAGAAATCTTTCATCAGATACTTCCCTTCACTCAAACCAAGATCTTTTAACACGATTACTTCTTTAAAAGGCAGTTTTGTATCAAAGTTAAATAAGCCTACCATTGTAGTATCTCCTTTTAAATAAAAGCTCATCTGCTGGTCCATTCCTTCTCCGTCAGACATACGCAAAGGTGTGAATGCTTTCGGGTTACTGAAGAACTGGCATACGTCTGCGTTATTCAGGTATTTCTTTGCCCGTTCTACTGCCAGTTTATCTCTGAAATCAGATCCATCACCGAGGATACTACCCATCGCCATCATGGCGTATATTCTTACTTTCACTTCCTGTTCTGATAAATCCGGGTTCTGCTGGAAACGTTTCATCACGGCTACATCCAAATTGGTGTATGGCCATAATGTGCCTTGTACCCACCATAGATGAGAGCCTGCGGACAGAGAGGCTTCTGTACTGCCATAGTGAGGGAAGCCTGGTTCGTCGTCTCTTAAATGAGAGTAGACATCTGTAGAAATGAAACGGGTATGTGCG
Source organism: Chitinophaga sp. YR573 (assembly GCF_900110995.1). Classification (GTDB taxonomy): domain Bacteria; phylum Bacteroidota; class Bacteroidia; order Chitinophagales; family Chitinophagaceae; genus Chitinophaga. The sequence continues at coordinate 142,079 of NZ_FOJF01000002.1, read as the reverse complement.
TACTGGTGCGGGAACATTGGTGATATTGCCTGGGTAATAAAGATATCAGGCCCCATGATAGAATCTACTAGTCCTTTTAACATCTTCATACCAGCATTGTATGCCTGCATACCAGATCTTACAGACTTATTATATCTGGAAGTAGATTCTAATGCACCTGCGGTTAAGAAATCTATTTTGATAAAAGTAGCATTAATAGCTTTTGCTTTTTGTAACTGCGTGATGATGTATTGTCTTGTAGCCGGATGAGTGGGGTCGATAGCATAAGCCCCCCAGTCGCCGTCTTTGTATAAGACAGGATGCCTGTCTTTATCTCTTAATACCATATCCTGCAATAATGTATTGCCTATCATTTGCTGGTCTATGGAGTTCTTCCATGTCCATATGGCGAAAGGGATAAAATAAAATCCCATCTGCTCATTTCTCTTTTTACCGTAGCGACCTAGTGAGGCCAGTAAATCAGTAGTATAAATTCCCTGGTCATAAGAGTCTATGCTTAATACAGGTTTTGCGTATTTATTAAAGTTATCCAGGGTATGGATAAAATCAGCGATCTTAATGACACCTGTTGGCATCATTACTTTGGAATAACCTAATACGCCTTCTACGCCAAAGCTGTTCCAGTATACGGGGGCATACCCTTTCCAGGTTAATTTCCCGGCTATGATCGTATTTGCTTTTCCGTAATCGGTAAATGCGGTGCGGATATCATTTGTAGCTGACAGATAAATCAGCGGAGAACTTAGTGTGTTCCCTTTCATTGTACCATGCGGAGCATGGTCATGTGTACCGTCTTTATCCGGGGTAGCTATGCCACCATAGATTTTTAAAGAATCTCCATATACAATACCCGTTTTCCAAAAATCATGTGTAATGCTACCGAATACTATTCCAGACATTGTATGTATATCGTAGATAGAAGAGAATTCGTAAGTGGTGCCTTTGGCACCAGGCCATTTTATAGTATTTACCCTTGTCCATTCGTCGTTATCGAAGGGTACATCCAGGATTCGCAGATCGTTACCTGGCATGGTTAAATTACCAGGTACTGATAAAGGGGAAATATCCCTTGTTTCCAGATCAGTACCTATTGCTTCTACATTTATTAATAAATGCTGATTATATACCCTGATATGTTGTACCAGACGGAATTTTATCTGAGCATCTGTATGTTCAATATCCAGTTGTTTACCTGTACCAAAGCTATCTGTTATAGCGTGTATGGTAGTGTAATGATTTTTGAAACTACCGCTGCTTATATATCCACTACTGTGTTCATCGATAGTAGCAATAGTATTCTCCAGCTTTGCGCCAGTGGAAAAGTAATAACTTACTTTCCCGGTATTATTATTTACCACAACACGCACCAGGCTACCAGATAGTACCGTACTATCCTGCGCCTGTACATTAAAAAACAGGCAAACACAGAGGCAGATAAAAGACAATGTTCTCATTAATATCCTTCGTTTTGATCCGCCGGCTTAAGGGCAGGATTATTCTCAAATTCTTTTGCAGGTATAGGGTATAACAAATGCTTAGGCAGCATATTCGGAGCAGCATCAATATTATGTGCCTTCGTTGAATCTAATAAAGTACCTGTTCTTTTCAGATCAAACCAACGCCAGCCTTCAAAGCCCAGTTCCCGCATTCTTTCCATCATAATTTCTGAACGTAAATCCGACTGGGCCACACTACCCGACCAATCTGCCAGTCCTGCACGATGACGGATCTTATTCAGATTTTCTACCGCTGCAGCACTCCCATTCAACTCATTCTCCGCCTCTGCATACATCAGGATAACATCCGCATAACGCAGGTAATACATATTGCGGGAAGAAAGCGATCCACTCACAGAAATACCTTTCGTGATATCAAATTTCTTTACATGTGGTTTGCCTACATCTGCCCACCAGGAATAATCTACCAGGTTGCCATTGGAATCATAAAACACTGTACGGAAAGTTGCATCCTTCCGAAGGTCATCATCAGAAAAACTTTGATAGTAATAATCTGTAGGAATGATTACATGTCCGCCAGCGCCACTCAGACCAGGAGAATTGATCTGCCAGCAACCAGTGTTATTGGCCATATTACTGGTGTTATCATTTTCATTTGAAAACTGGATTTCAAACAGCGACTCTATATTGTTTTCATTGGTTTCCACATACAGATCCGCGTATTTAGTCATCAGGCTAACATTCGTAGCTGTTAACAAAGGGGCTAATGTAGCCTTTGCATTTGCGTAGTCTTTGCGGGTAAGATATACCTTACCTAACAAAGCAATAGCTGCTTCTTTAGTAGCTCTTCCCGGGTCCTGGCCGCCAGCTCCTTTGCTATTGAGATTAGTGGCAGCGAATTGTAAGTCTTCTATTATCAGCTTGTATACATCTTCTGCTTTACTACGTGGGTAACCATCACGATCTGCATCAGGGTTATCAGCGTCTGTAGGTAAAGGAACACCATCAAACAACTGCACCAGGTAAAAGTAGAATAAAGCCCGCAGGAATTTTGCTTCTCCTATACAACGATTCTTCAGCGCTTCATTTACAGGAGCCTTTGTAATATATTTAATAGCCAGATTAGCATTGGTAATACCCTTGTAGGAAACAGACCAGAAACCCTGCACCACATCATTCTGTCCGGTCATCAAAGGAGAATAACTGTTTACTGCGGAGAAGCCTTGCCAGTAAGGCCCCCAGGTAGGCACAAAGATGGTGGTCTTTCCTTCATCTGTGCCAACCATACCTATGATAGCGTAATCAGAACGTTTCAGTATCAGCAACTGGCGATATATGCCGGTTACACCGGCTACTACTCCTGCTTCGTCTTTGTAGAGCTGTTCAGGAGAAATGAATACTTCCGGTTTAATATCCAGCTGCTTACTACAACCGGATAAAAGTATAATAAGACAGATCAAACGGACCTTATGAGAAAACATACGTTGTAGTTTTAAAGTTATAAACCGATTTTCACACCAAAGAGAATAGTACGGAATCTTGGATAGATGTCGTAACTACCGGCATCAATCTCCGGATCTATCCCCTTATACTTTGTAAACAGGAAAGGCTCTAATACCTGACCATACACACCCATTGATTTTATCTTAATCCTTGACAGTAACGCAGGAGAAAAATCATACGCTACTGTGATATTCCTGATACGGATAAAATCTCCTTTCTGCACCGCATAACTGGAAGAGCCTGAAGGCAGGGTACGTGTAGAACTACCAAATGCATTGGGACGGGGAATATTCGTATGCGTGTTCTCCGGTGTCCAGTAATTCAATCCTTCTTTCAGGATCACATTACGGCCATTGGAATACAGGTAATCGGTATAGGCTTTATTGTAGATATCGTGCCCATACATATAACTGGCGAATACGGTCAGGGAAATTCTCTTATAACGGAAGTAGTTCCAGATACCACCCCAGCCCTTAGGTGTAGTGCGCCCTACAATGGCACGGTCGTACTGATTAATAATACCATCATTATTTAAATCTTTTACCCGCACATCTCCGGGTTTACCGGTAGGGTTCAGTTTGAAATCATCGCCCTTATTATAGATCCCATCAAATACGTAATCAACTATTAAACTGTTCGGCGCTTCTCCTACTTTCAGATAAGGACTCAAAGAGTCACGACCTGGTAAGAGTGATGTTACTTTCGATTTATACTTAGAGAAATTCAGGTCCACCTGCCAGTCGAAGTTGGGTGTTTTCACCGGCGATAACTTAATACCGATATCAATTCCTTTTGTATTCAGGGACGCCACATTAATCATCTTGGTATCATAGCCCTGGGATAATGCCAGGTTTCGCTGTAACAACAGATTATGTACATCCTTATTATAGAAGTCAACTGTCAGCTGTACCCTGGAACTAAACATGGCTAAGTCAAACCCTGTGTTGAACTGGTACTGACTTTCCCATTTTAAGGCATCATTACCCTGATTACTGCCCAATTGGTAACCGGTTGACTGACTTGTACCATTAAAGGGATAACTGGCCGAATTCAGCCTTGCAAACACATTATCGTAAGAGATATCCTGGTTGCCTATTACCCCGTAACTGATACGGATTTTAGCATCGTTTACTCTTGATTTGAATTTCACACCTATAAACGGTTCGTCTATCAAACGCCAGGCACCACTGATAGATGGGAAGAAGCCGTATCTGTGTTGTGCACCAAAGCGGGAAGAACCATCGTAACGGGCCGTGAGGTTTAAAATATACCGTTGCTTGAATTTATAGATTACCCTGCCTAATACAGAACTGGTTGCCCAGTTGAAATAATCACTCTGGATTAAATCTCTTCTGTTAGCGAGGCTCATATTTTTATATGTCAGTTCATCTGTAGGGAAACCAGATGCCTGTTCAAAATTCCATTCCTGTCTTCTCTTCTGGAAAGTGAATCCGGAAAGTATATTGAGGGAATGCTTTTCTGAAAGGTTATAGTCATAGGTCAGTGTATTTTCCCATAAGAAATCCCTGTATCCAAAGTTCTGCACTTTAGCCACTCCTTTCAGCAGATATCCGGCTCCTGTAGAACGCGGATAGTATTCAAACTGCTGGTTCTTGTAAATATCAGCTCCTACATTAGAACGGAAGGTAAGACTGGGAATGACTTTATAATCCAGATATACATTGCCTATTAAACGGTCATCTATTTTCTTAAATACTGCTTCATTGGTAAGGGCCAGTGGATTCGTAACTGTAATAGTTCCTGTATTAGGATCTATATCTACCATTGGTTTACCCGTTGAATCATAGATAGGGCGCAGTGGGCTCATGCTGATAGCATTATAATATGCCTCATTGCTGACTACATTATTATCCAGGTGAGAGAAATTAGTATTTAAACCGATAGATACCTTTTCCGTTACAGATGATTCCATATTGGCTTTCAGGGAATATCTCTTTAGTTCAGATCCTTTGATGATCCCACTCTGATCCAGGTAATTTCCACTCAGATAAATCTTATTCTTTCCAATACCATTGGAAATACTTAATGTGTGGCTTTGCATGGGCGCCGTTTGTGTAATAGCATCTGCCCAGTTATAGGTTTTCCCCTCAGCCAGACTTTTCAACTCTACCGCACTAAAGATCTTCTTATCTGTAGCCGGATCATTCATAGGCCATGCGGTAGGATCTTCATCACTCCAGGCCAGTCTTCTAAGATCGGCATAGGTTTTACCGTCTACGAAATCATATGTACGGTTAATCTTCTGTACGCCGTAGTAGCCATTATAATCAATAGATGCTCTGCCACTCTTTGCCTTCTTAGTGGTAATGATCACCACTCCTTCTGAAGCCCTGGAGCCATAAATAGCGGCAGCAGAAGCATCCTTCAGGATATCTACTGATTCAATATCATAAGGGTTAATTTCCCGGATGTCGCCGGTTACAATTACTCCATCTACAACATAAATAGGTCCGCCCCCCTGTGTAATAGAGTTAATCCCTCTTATCTTAATAGAAGTTCCTGCGCCCGGTTCATATCCGGCACTCCTGATCTGCACTCCCGGTACCCGGGCCTGCAAAGCGCTGTTAATGGAAGTCACGGGTAGTTCGCTTAACTCTTTACCGGATAAACTGGCAACAGCGCTGGTGATATCTGACTTTTTCTGCTGACCATAACCAATAACCACTACTTCACTAAGTCCGGAGATATCCTTTTCCAGATTAACAGTAAAAGCAGTGTCGCCAGGTGTGAGTGTAACTGTGCGGGGCTTGTAGCCTACAAAACTAAATACGAGGACAGTCTTACCGGTAGCATTTACAGAGAAATTACCGCTTACATCCGTTTTCAGGGAAGCGCTTTTGTTAGTAACATTGGTAATGGTGACAAAAGGAAGTGGATTTTTAGTCGATGCATCCAGTACCTTACCGCTAACCGGCTTATTTTGTGCCGGTAACTGCATACATACAGCCATCAACAAGATATACAGGGATACCAGTTTTTTCATAACATTCATTTTTAATCGTGGAATTAGAACAAATCTCGTGTTTAGCATTCACCCCCGGAATAGTGATTTTTATGATAATGATGGATTATTTTATGATCTTTAGAAAAAGATCGTTCCATGATGAAAGATAAAGTACTCAGAAAGCGGCAGGGCTTCGACGGACAGCAGCTGATCGTACTGCCCAAAAAGATTATGGCCGACTTCCTCACCAAAGACAAGATCACCCAACAGGTGTATATTACTGATATCGGCTACTACCCTAAAGCGAAAGGGCATTATATACAACGTCCTGCCGGGGTAGGACAACATATCATTATCTATTGTGTGGAAGGGAGTGGCTGGATAGAGATAGATAAAAAAAGGATAGAGATCTCCCCCTCACAATTCATCACTATACCGGCTAATACTCCACATCGTTATTCTGCTAACACCAACGACCCATGGACTATTTACTGGATTCATTTTAAGGGGGAGATAGCTGCTTACATCGTAGAACTCATCCTGCAGAAATCAAGAAATTATAAACCTCATCTTACCTATAATGAGAATCGCATAAAATTATTTGAGGAAATTTATTCCAATCTTGAAAAAGGATATAGCGGAGATAATCTCCGCTATGTGAACATGATCTTTTATCATTTCCTTTCTTCTTTATTATACGAGGATAAATTTAATTATGTAGAGAATAAACCGGAAGATGATGTGATTGCACTAACGATTGCGCTGATGCAGCAAAAGATCCATACGGTACTAACATTGAATGAACTGGCTAACTTTGCGAATCTTTCGGTTTCTCATTTCTCTGCTATCTTCCGGGAAAAAACGGGTTATTCTCCCATAGAGTATTTCAACCATCTGAAAGTACAGAAGGCCTGCCAGTATTTATTATTCACCACTATGACCGTCAAAGAGATTGCACAGCATGCAGGTGTTGAAGACCCATATTATTTTTCACGGATGTTCTCCCGCTTAATGGGCGTATCTCCTACGGAATACAGGAACAGGAATAAACAGGCTTAATGATGAAGACGTCTGTATCCAAGCTCTGCTCCTCCTGTGACAGGTAAAATACAGCCGGTAATAAACCTTGCTTTATCAGATAACAAAAACACACCTGCATCTGCAATTACATCACCTTCGGGGCAATACCCTAATGGATGAATCTGCGCCAGGTATTCTTCCATAGATTCACTGTCCTGCTCACTATTCCACTCCCGCAGTAAAGGTGTCCATACTGCTGCCGGTGCAAGCGCATTCACACGTATATTGAACTGTGCATAATCCAGCGCCATTGATTTTGTCAGACTATTTACTGCTCCTTTTGTACCGGTATAAGCCGCGTGATTCTCCTGCCCAATTTCTGCTACCAGGCTACTTGTATTCAAGATACTTCCCTGCGTTAATTTCAATGCTTCCAGTCCATATTTTGTAGTCAGGTAGATACTTTTAACATTTACATCAAACAATCTGTCCCACTCATCTTCTTCTGTAAGATGTAACGGTCTGGATGGCGCTGCAATACCTGCATTATTATGAATAGCATCAATACGCCCAAACCTTTGTAACGTTTCTTCAACAGCTTTCTTAACGTCTTCCCCTACAGACACATCACATACAATACTATGATGCTTTACACCTAATTCCTTCATGGCATCTGCCAGAGAATCGTTGTCATTAGACAGTACCACAACTACAGCACCAGCTTCTGCATATTTCTTCGCACACTCAAAACCAATACCCATAGAACCACCCGTAAGAATAATAATCTTATCACTTAAGAGACCCATACAATCGTTTTACATTAATAATGAAATACCTCTTCCATACTGGTCCAGGTCTGCTTTTCCGCGGCGGCTTCCGGCAACGGTATCTGCATTGGAGCGGTTAAGCTCCACCATCTTACCGTTGTGCTGTCGGCCGCCATCTTTTTCATGTCTGCGTCAAAGTTATTTCCGGTATATTCAAAGTAGCTGAACAGGTAGTATTTATCATCTATCTTTTTAAGATAGATAGAATAGTTCCTGATATTCACTTCATTTATCTTCTTTAATACACCCGGCCATGCCGCAGCATGTAATTGTTTATACTCGTTTATTTTATCAGGCTTTAAACCTGTTATCATACCGTACCGTTTCACAGGCTGACTATTACAGGCTGCTATACATAAACAGCCGATCAGTAACTTTTTCATACGCTTCCTTTTTAACGGAACAACCAAAATAATACACCCATTACCAGCAATAGTAATACGGATAAAAACTTATAATTTAATAGCCCTTTCCAACCCTGGCTTTGCAAAGGTTCCCAGGGAGTTTTCCAGTATAAAGTGCTACTCTCTGCGGTATGCTTTACCGGATAAGCATAAGAGAAAACTATTTGCATTACGGCACAAATACAGAACAGGTAAAACGCCATCATCATAAAAGGAATATGCCCGATAATAGTATCCTGATACAGCTTATTAATGATGAATACTACTACTCCCAGTGCAGAACCTATCCACAGTGTATATTTCGCAGATACTGCAGAAGCTTTCTTCCAGAAAACACCCAGCAGGAATACACAGGTAATAGGTGGTGCGATATGTGCAATAATATCGTTCAGGCCATTGAACAGGCTCTCATAGCTATTTAACAAAGGCATTAATGCAAGAGATAGTACCAGCGCAATACCGGCGGATATCTTACCTGCTATGACCAGTTGTTTATCTGTAGTATCTGGATAATACCGCTGATAAATATCATAACTGGCCATCGTTGAAATAGAGTTCAATGCACCTGATACCTGGCTCATAAGGCCGGATAATAACGCAGCTACCAATACTCCTATCAAACCTGTAGGTAATAATTGTGTAATCATCAATGTATAAATTCCTTTACTGTTAATCCCTGTGGCAGTTCTTAACGAACTCACATCCAGCAAACCTGTTTGTGATAATGTGTAGGCAAACAATCCGGGCAATACAAAGATGAATACCGGCAGTATCTTGATAAACCCGCAGAACAGTGGCCCTACCCTTGCATGATTCTCATCTTTTGCACCTAATACCCGCTGCACGATTGTCTGGTCAGCACACCAGTACCAGATACCCAGTACCGGGTAACCCAGGAATACAGCGTACCAGGGCATGCCACTCTCATCTCCATGTGGACGCATCATTGACAGCTTATTCATTTGATTATGCTGCTGTAATACATCCACCATAGGTTGCCAGCCACCCATCTTATGATACGCCGCAATACTGATGACTACTGCACCTGTTAAGAGCACTATCGTCTGGATAGACTCTGTGACAACCACGGCTGTCAAACCACCTACAATGGTATATAATGCTGTTAGTAAGGAGATAATGATCACACTGGTGTACATATCCACGCCAAACAAAGTATGCAGTACAATACCACCTGCCAGCAGGGAGAATGCAATATGAATGATGATGGCGGAGACTACTGATACAATGGCCAGCCAGTCACGACTGGCCCTGTCATATCTTTTCTCCAGGAAATCTGGCAGGGTCGCTACCCCGGATTTAATGTAAAAGGGAGCAAAAAACAATGCCAGCAGGATTAAAGTAAAAGCGGCCATCCATTCAAAGTTACCATTCAGCAGGCCGGTGTCAAATCCGCTTTGTGCAAGACTTACCAGATGTACACAAGAGATATTGGTAGCAAAGAGTGCCAGTCCTATCATCGGCCAGCGCAGCGTTTTCCCTGCCAGGAAATATTCGCTGGCAGCATTGCCTTTATTCTTTCTCCGGTGTTTAATACCAGACCATAAGCCGATACCTACAATACCAATGATATAGAGGATACTTACAGTAAGGTCCAATGATTTAATCATAATTATAATTTTAGATCGCAGCTACTGCCTGCTTCCTGTGGTGTTATATACACCCCGTTTTCTATTTTCACCGGGTTTATAAAATGTTGCTGCAAATGCGGGATATGTTCTAAAAACAAGGCTTCATGTCCTAAAGCAATGTGATTAAACAATACCAGGTGCTGATGCAACTGCCCCATATCTCCTACATGTGGCACTACCGGAACACCAAACTTACGGCATAGTAAACTGATGGTGATAAACTCGCTCACACCTCCTACCCGCACAGCATCTACCTGCATAAAACCGGCACAACCTGTTTGCAGGTAGTTCTTAAAAATAATCCGGTTAGGTACATGTTCTCCCAGCGCCAGCTTTGTAGGCGCAATGGCATCTGCCAATGTTTTATGGCCCAGTATATCATCAGGATGTGTAGGTTCTTCTATCCAATATGGGTTCATCGTCTGCAACTGCTTACAGATCTTCATAGCCTGTGGCAGCGTCCATTGCTGATTAGCATCTAACATCACCTTTACATCATCTCCTGCGGCTTCTCTTACAATATGTGCCCGGCGGATATCCCGAGTCGCATCCGCAGAACCTACCTTCAGCTTCATGGCATTAAACCCATTGGCTACAGCGACCTTTGTATTCTCTCTTACCTTTTCATCTGAATAATTAAACCAGCCAATTGAAGTATCATAACCCGGATAACCACTGTTGATAATACTTTCTCTTGCTGTACGGCCGGTACTATTATCTTTCATTAACTGCAATGCCTGTTCTTTTGTCAACTCATCTTCCAGGTATGAAAAATCCAGTGTACTTATTATCTCTTCGGGAGAAAGATCTATCAGCAATTTCCAGAGTGGTACACCTCTCTTTTTTGCCCACAGATCATAACAGGCATTCGTCACGGATGCCAGCGCCAGGTGAACCACTCCTTTATGAGGCCCCAGCCAGCGGAACTGCTGCTCATTGGACAATTCATTAAACACCCTCCCGAAATCAAACATCAGGTCTTCTATATCCATCCCCTTTAGCCTTTCTGCATAAAACTGCGCGGCTTTACAAACAAGATCATTCCCTTCTCCCAATGTAAAAGCCAGTCCGGTTCCGGTAAGTCCACTATCATCTTTTAGTTCTGTAACAGCATAAGAATACACCGGATCCCGGTGAATTGCATCACTGCCAGCCCCTTTTGCAAGCGGGAACCGCGCATCTCTTACTTTTATTTCTTTAATCATATTACCGGTATGTCTGTTGTAGTTCCATTTAATTCCAATACAATCACCGTATCATTTACATCAGGTAACTGAGCTGGCAAATCAATTGTTACTGCATTTGCATCCTGCTTATATACTATTGCAGCTCCTTTCAATAAATATGCTTTTTCTATCTTAAGCCCGGGAATAGCAGGTAACGTAAGTGTTTGTTTAGCTTCAAACACATGCAGGTAAATCTTATTTCCTTTACGTGTTGCTGCATAGGCAGCATTGGGTTTATAAGGCCCACCTTTGGTGTTATAAATGCTTTCTCCATACTTATTCAACCAGGCTCCCATTTCCTTTAACCGTGTTACCTGACGCGCTTCTATACGTCCATCCGGCATAGGCCCTACATTAAAGAGCAGGTTCCCGTTTCCACCGGAAGATTTTGCCAATGTTTGTATACACTCTTTCAAGGACTTCATCTGATCGTTAGGTTTCCATGCCCACTGGTTCGCGATTGTCATACAGGATTCCCATGGTTGTGTCATATCCATTTCTCCTATCCGTTGTTCAGGTGTGTTATAATCCCCCGCTCTTACGGAGATCAATGTATCCTGTAGTTTGCTGGTGCTTAAACGGTTGTTGATAATCACATTGGGATCTAATTTTTTAAGATAAGTGTATACATCTACTGCATAATCCTGTTTCCATGGGCTTTCCCAGTTACCATCAAACCAGAGCATGTAAGGATGATATTTTGTAATGATCTCTTTCAATTCATTTTTCATCCTTGCTACAAATTTGTTCATATCAGCATCCGGATCAATCACTGACTTGTGAGGATTATGAATAGCATAATCTTTATCGTGCCAGTCGAGTACCGTGAAATAGATACAGAATTTGATGTTATATTTTTTACAGGCAGCTGCCAGTTCTCCTACTACATCCCTTTTAAAAGGAGTGTTCATAATGTTATAAGAGGAGTAAGCAGTTGGCCATAAACAAAAACCATCATGGTGTTTAGAGGTGATGGTCAGGTATTTCATTCCTGCATCCTTTGCTGTTTTTACCCATGTTTCTGCATTAAATAACACGGGGTTAAACTCCCGGTACAGGCTATCATAATCGGCCTCCTGTACTTCGTTGTTTCTGCTCCAGCCTATTTCTGTTCCCCGTAGTGTTACAGGCCCCCAGTGGATAAACATTCCAAAGCGTTTGCTCATAAAGTCATCCATTACCCGGGCCGGTGTTTTAATCGCCGGGTCTACCATTTTTTGTTGTGCCATTGCATGTGAGAGGCATAAAAAGAATACGACTACTAATTGTTTCATGATTTATATGTTTGAGACCTGATAATATATTTTATGGCCTTGCCCAGAAAGACAATTCACTGATGTTGCTATAATTGCTATCTCCACTTGTTACATGCAGCACCCTGATCCTGATATACCTTACTGCCGGAATACCCGCCCTCAGGTTAATTTTAAAAGGCGCTATGCCATCATCTGTTCTTGTAACGTCCTGTAATAATGTCCAGCCCTTTGCTACTGCTTCATCCTTCCAGCCAGCATCATTACCTGGTAATGTTGTAGCCGCATTCGTGATATCTGCAATACCCCATACTTCAAAATGGTCCGGGTTGTTACAGCAATTTCTTCCTGTGATTTCCACATGTGTTAACTCGTTATACAGCTGTCCCATATCAAATGTGAAATGATGTGGTAAAGAGTGATTACCATCACTATGGAATATGTTAGGGTAAGATTGTGGCCCTACGCTTCCATCCCATAGTTTATCCAATCCTGTCTGACCTTCATAGGTTCCCACATCATTCGGCAATTGCAAAGCGCTGAACAATGACTTATTACATAATACGGGGATATTAGGAAGAGAATCATAATAAGTTACGAAGAAAGTATCTATGGCGCCGCGCACAGGTATGTACCCCGACTTATAATAAATAACAGACCCTGGCTGATAACTACCAATACTGATAGACGTACTATCCGGAGATAACCATTGCTGTTGCGTTATTCCATTTGCATCTGTGTAACGGATTTCAGTGGTAACGTTGATGGTATCCGGTATACCAAATTTCAATGTAACAGCAGTAGGTGAATTATATACACCAGGTTCTATAACATCATAAGGCCGGTTATACAGACTACTCAGATAACTATTGCCATAGACTTTTACATTATTGATTGCAGAAGCAATAGAGCGATTGCCTGCTGAATCATAAGAATAAATTAAAAAACTATACGTGTATTCGCCCAGGTTACTGATGATACACTTTACGGTATCTCCCGGGTTGCTTGTAGTAGCTGGTATAACAGAAGAATCAATACCATTATTCCAAAAAACAATATACTTCTTCACACTGGGGTCCGGACTGGGTTGCCAGCGGATCTGTATACGTCCGTTACCCGGAGAGACTTTGATATTTGAAACAGTGCCGGGATATACAATCTCCCCACCGTTTAAAAAAGAGCGATAATCAGTAGCCTTCTTGCTGCATCCCATCATGCAAATAAGACCTGCTAAAATGAATAATCTCATAGTTGCATATTTTAATACGGGTTACCCCAGAAAGTAATTTCTATTACGTGTGCAAAATCTCCTCCCGACCAGGTATCAGCTACTGCAAAGCGGATAAACTTGACCCGGGGATTAGCCAACGGAATATTGAAGTTTACACCTGCCGCCGCAAAGGCTTTATCTTCGTCTGTTACAGCGCCTGGTCTGGCGCCGGAAGGTGGATCAGGATAATGATAGTTACCCATATTGATCCAGTCACCCGCCATATCTCCCTGTGCGGAAGTTACCGGCAACTGCACATCTGCCGGATTATCTTTCTCGGATCCCCAGATGGTAAAGTCCCGTGGATTACCATGACTGTAAGTATAATCTCCTGTACGTTGCCACAATGCAAACCGGCTTAGTTTCGCGGATACGCCTAATCCAAAAGTAGCCGTGATAGGGAAAGTACTACCGGGCAGTGTATGCCAGCCGGTACTACCACCATCTGTATTACCATCCCACATATAGGGTAGTTCCCAGCCATATCCTATTTTGGCATCTGTAGCCAGCTTGTCTACAAAGAATTTGTTCTTATCCAGCTGTGTTTCGAAAATAGGGCTGAGTGTCTGTTTCAGTGTATCAGAGATATTCCCCCACTGGTCCTGGATATAAATCCCAAAGTTCCTGGGTAAGGTATCCATCCCTCTTACCGAATAATCAATCGTATCAGACTTGGTATAATACTGGTCTCTGATCTCGTAGCGATTGGTAACAGGATCTGTCTCCACCAGTATTACGCCTACAGGTTGTTTGAATTTATTCAGCGCCTTTATATTTACACCGCCAAAGTCGGGTGTTACACTTACTGTAGGAAAGATCATTTTATACACAGGAGTATCCGGATATACTTTCGCTATTACGGCATCAGACATAACGTTCGCACGGCTCACCACATGCAGTGTTACTTCATATTCTTTACTATCTGCAAAACCATTCACCACAATAGTATCTGAATAATAACTTGATTTAGTTTGCCTGCTAAGTGTACCATTCACTTTATAATCCGCCAGTACATAGAGGATATTAGCAGATGACGGCAGGCTGTAAGTAATGTATGCACCACCATTAAAGTTGATCACCTTAATATTTGTTACTATACCCGGCTTTGATTTATCTGTAGACACCACACCATTGTAATTCTCCAGTTTAGAACAAGAGAAAAGCAACAACAGGCATGCACAACTATATAGCTTCTTCATAATTGTATTTTTTAATAGTTACCAGTATAAAGACTGCACCAGATTAGGGTTGATGGTAAGGTCTATATCCTTTACAGGCCAGAGGTATTCCCTGATTCCATAAGACGGCACCAGCTGCGTTTGTAAGCGGTAATAATTAGCAGAACTGGTTTCGTAAATACTCCATCCCTGTAATGGGCTACTTAACACCCCCTGCAATTCTTTCCATCTGCGTAAATCCCATCCGCTCTGTGCTTCAAAACACAATTCTATTCTACGCTCCTGATGAATGATCTGTCGTAAACCATCTTTAGTGGATGGCTTACCCGGCGACCGGGAATAGTTACTCCATGCATCCTGTATTCCCTGCAAGCCGGCTCTTTGCCTTACACGGTCTATATACTGGAATACTTCTGCGGTAGGACCATTTACTTCATTCAGGGTTTCCGCGTATAATAAATACAAGCCCGCCAGCCGGATCAAAGGCAAGTGATAAGCGACTTCCTGTAATCCGTCATCAAAAACAGTCTGGTAATGCACCAGCTTCTTGGGCCAGTTGCCGGTAATGTTAATCCTGATCAGGTCTTTAGGTCCTGCAAAAGAAGTGTTGCCTTTCGCCTGTACGGACAATGCATTCTCCTGGTCCAGTACACCATTTCCAAACCAGATCCCTCCATCAAAGCCTATACTGGCATAAAAGCGGGGTTCCCGGTTAAAGTGGGCTTTAATGGTCTCATACCCTTCCCGGATATAATATTTATTAGCAGGATCTCCGCTGCGCAGACCATAACGTCCTGCATAATCCCATGTTTTATCTTCGTTGATAGGCACACCGTTACGGGTATAGAACAACTCTGCTACAGACTCCGGTACCGCAAAATTCGAAGATGCAGAAGTTACGTTTGCAACGGATTTGGAAGTCATACGGGGTATGCAGCATGATTGATACCCAAACGTTGGATTCAAGGCCCAGATGAGTTCAGGGTTTACATCCCATTTCTCCGTAACAGCATTTTGGATAGTTAATAATTGTTTTAGTGAATCAGACAACTTACTGATATTGGCAGGCACAATGAACGTATACAAATGAAGTCCCTGTTCTTCGCTGGCTAATATAGCCGCCTTACAGGCATCAGCAGCCTTTTGCCATTTCTGTGCATCATAACTTGCAGGAAACAATGCTGTTCCGTCTTTGTCCTTAAATCCTGCATAATCAGGATTGCCATTAAATAACGGACTAGCCGCTGTAGCCAATACCTCTGCCTTTACGGACATGGCTGCCACACTGGTAATACGTCCTAATTCTTTCACCTGGTTTTCGATAGAAGGCGGCAGATCAGGGATTGCTTCATCCAGCAGTTGTACGATATAATTAAACACGGAATCGACTGGCTCTCTTTTCACTCTCACTGCTTCTGTAGAAGCATTCACGGGCAGGTTTTTCCTGATTACAGGAATAGAGCCGTACATCCTGGCTAAATAAAAATGATAGTAGGCTTTCATGAATTTCGCCTCCGCAATCCATCTCTTTTTTTCCGTAGCGGAAAGATCTACCGGCAGGTCTATATTATCCAGGAAAATATTACATCTGCGGATAGCTACATACAATGATACGCCACCGTTTTCTCCATCCCAGTAATTCAGTGAAGGAGAGATCACGTTTTGTGTACCACGTATCATATTAAAGCCTCCTTCAAATACAGGATGCTCACTCAGGTTGTTGGGATATATAATTTCTGCGGAACCTGTAAAACCGGCATTCATTGCCACATTGCTCATAAATTGTAATGTGGAATAACAGGTAAAGAGATAATTCTCTGCTTCATTCCTGTTTCTGAAAGCATATTCCAGTGTACCTACATTTTCCGGCGTTACATTCAGGTATTTCTTACAGGAAACAGCAGAGAGTAATAATATCAGGAAATAAATACTTCTCATCGTTGTAGTTTTAGAAGTTAACATTTAATCCCGCATTGAAAACCTTCTGCACAGGATAGGCAAATCCATTACCTCCCAGTTCAGGGTCCCATAGTTTAAAGCGGCTCCAGGTGAAGAGGTTTAAACCACTGAAGTAGATCCTGCAATTGGATATAGCGGCTCTCTTCAAGATGCTCTTTGGTAAGGTGTACCCAAATTCCAGGGATTTCAGGCGGATAAAACTGCCATCACGCATCCACCAGGTACTTGTTTGCAGGTTATTGTCTATTAAAGTAGCACTGGTACCTAAGCGGGGATACTGCGCATACAGGTTCTGATTTTCTTCAGACCAATGGTCATCTGCCCAGGCTTTCATTAACTGTGATTGTCCATTGATGTTGGAGCCATAAGGCGGTATAACGAATGGACTTACATATCTTGGATCTATAAACAGGGTAGTGCGTGCCAGACCCTGGAAAAAGGCAGATAAATCAAAGTTCCTGTAACCGGCAGAAAATCCGAACCCATATACTATTTGCGGAGTGGTTGGCAAACCTATAGGCACTTTATCCGCTTCTGTGATCTGTCCGTCTCTATTGATATCCCTGTATTTGATATCTCCGCCTATGGGTGCAATACCATTGGTAGAAAAAATCTGCCGTGGAGAAACAGCGGCTTCTTTATCATCTACGAAAAGTCTTTCTGCTATGTATCCGAAGTTCTGATTGATAGGTTTTCCGGCCCTGTACCGCCATGCTTCGGCATATACCGGCTCTTCATAACGTTCATACTTATTTTCGGTTGCGGTGAGGTTACCTCTTGCAGATACCCACAGATGCTCCCCAAAATTCTGCTTATAATTTATTTCCAGATCAAGCCCTTTTGAAGAAGCGGAACCAAGGTTGGCCGCAATACCGGCTTCCAGTCCCATCGTAGATGGAATAGAGGCCCTGTTCATCAGGATATTCTCACGATGCTGTTTGTAAATCTCTGCAATGATGTTCAGGTTCTTAAACAAGGTAACTTCCAGTCCGATGTTGGTTTGTTTGGAAGTCTCCCACGTAACATCAGGATTAGCGTAATTATTGATATACACCCCATTACGGATATATCCGTTATTGGTACCAAAGTAAGTAGGATAACCTGCATTCAGATTTACATCAGACATGTAAAAGAAGCGTTGGGAACCAATAGCATCATTACCCGCCAGCCCATAACTGCCTCTTATTTTTAACCTGTCTACAAAACCTGTCATTCCTTTCCAGAATGGCTCGTTTGATACCACCCATGAAGCGCCCAGGGTGGGAAAGAATCCATAACGATGGTTTGCAGAAAAGCGTTCCGACCCGTTATACCCAAAGCTGAATTCCAGGAAATAACGCCTGTTGTACGAGTAGGTAGCACGGCCTGCCAGCCCGAGGTTGCGGTAGGGTAATGAATACTGTAAACTGGGCAACTGTGTATTCGGGTCCAGTGCATTGGCGTAGAGTGTCTGCTGACGGGTAGCTACCAGGGAACTGCTTACATTATGTTTGCCAAAGTCCCCGCTATATTCCAGGATACCCTGCAAATACAGAAAGGTGTTCATGTTTTTATACCCGGGATAATACACCAGGTATTCTGTTGCTACCCCACCCCCTGTAGTTTGCGGATTAAGCCATTTTAAGGTGTATTTATCCGTTAGCTGGTCGTAGGTGCCAATATTGTAAAAAAACGGCTGGTAGGCCATCTGATTATCGAAATAGGCATACCGGTTGGTGCTGAACAATCCCCGGAAAGTTAAACCCGGCACTACGAAGCTTAATTTCTGGTTTACTTCAAATTGTGCGGATAGCCTGGATTCGGAAAAACGCTTGTATCCTTTCAGCATATTGGCCAGCGGATTGGTATACCCTACCCCTGTAGCCGTGCCTCCCTCATTGGAGTTCCCGAACAGGATATGTTTTGTGTATATATTGGCTTCGTCTGGTGCATAGAGTGCCGGGAATAACACCGGACTGGTATGCATGGCCTGACTATACAAATCTGTTGCAAAAGATGCATCATTTGTAATAGGCCCGTTATAATCATTGAAGTTACCAGACAGTCTAACGATCAGTTCTGTGGTAGGTGTCACATCTATATTCACATTAGACCTTAACTGGTAGTTCTGAAACTTCACATTGTTATGAAAGCTGTTAGCCCCGCTCTCCTTTAAAATCCCATTATCGACGTTATAAGAACCTGCTACATAATAACGGGCTACACCTCCCCCACCGCTTACGCTGAGGTTCGCACGCTGGGTAGTAGTGCGGTCTTTGAACATCAGTTTCATCCAGTCTACCGCCGGGTATACATAAGGATTACTTCCAGGCGCATTTTTCAATGTCTGCTCTGTATTTAAGATCTTATTCTGACTGAACAATGGTGGTTGCAGCGGATTCCTTGTGGTAATCGCTTCATTGTACAGTTTCATGTAAGTAATAGGGTCAGCGATCTCTAAACGTTTTGTGGGCTGGGAGATACCGTTTTCAACACGGGCACTAATCTTTGCCTTTCCTACCTTACCTTCTTTAGTGGTAACGAGGATAACACCGTTAGCTCCCCTGGCACCATATAAAGAAGTAGCGCTGGCATCTTTTAAAATGGAGAAGCTGGCGATATCATCTACCTGCAGGCGTGCCAGGTCATTAGAAGTCAGTTCTACGTTGTCAACCAGTATCAGCGGGTCCTGCTTATAACCAAATGTGGTAACGCCTCTGATAAAGAAAGTAGCATTGTCCTGCCCTGGTTGCCCGCTTCGCTGGTAGGCGACAATACCGGCTACCTGTCCGGCAAGGGCGGTGGTCAGGTTACTGGAAGGGATTTTTAGGTTCTCAGGTTGTACGCTGGTAACGGAGCCAACTACGGCTTCCTTTCGCTGCTTCTTACCAAAAGCGGTGATCACCACCTCTTCCAGTCTGGAGTTCTTTTCCTTCAGTACAACACTGATTTTTGTGTCTGCGGACTTTATCAGTACACTAGCGGACTGAAACCCTATTGCTGTTATAAGCAATCTGGTACCGGGAGATACATCTAAAATGAATTGTCCGTTTTCATTCGTGGAAGCACCTGTATTTCGTTTATTCTCAACAACAACGCTGGCACCCGGAATTAAATTACCAAGGGAATCGGTGACCGTTCCGATAACAGTAATTTTGGATGGTGTTTGTGCATAGATACGGATACAGGTGAATAAGAGCAATAACGTAATGCATAATGCATTACAACATAGCTTGCTGCTTTTCATACTCGTGGAAATTTGGATCAGTAAATGAATATTAGATTTTGGTTGCTTCTAAGTGGCCTGGAATTGTTTCTTCATAACGGTATAAAATTAGGGCTAGGTGGGTATATCCAAAATGGGCTATTCTTTCATTATAATGGATTATCCTATTATTTTTCTCTCATCGCCTTATACTGTTCCGGTGATACATTCATATACTTTTTAAAAAGCCGGGAGAAATAATAAGGGTCTTCATAACCTATTGCTTCTGCCACCTCCTTTACTTTTATATTATCCTTATACAGTAACTGACATGCTTTCTGGATTTTAAGGTGAATGAAATAATCTATTGGCGGCATGCCTGTTGCCTTGCGGAACTGGGTAGAAAAATAGGATGCTGACAGTTTATGTCTGGCTGCCATTTCTTCCACGGTCAGTTTCCCATGCAATTCACTGCGCATATGCAGAATAGACTGGGTGATATAATTTTCTTCCGATTGCTTATGTTTAGCAGGATACAGGAACGTAGCCAGAAAATGATACAGTAAGAAGTTGGCATTACACAGGTTTTCAGTGCTATATCCCATCGCTAGGCTTTGGTACATATTATCCCAAATCTCCAGTCCTTTTTCATTTAAAGGGATCTGCCGCGGGCCATCCGTCAATCCGATCCCGAAAGACGCGTTAAAGCTGCCCATGTCCTTTCCGCTGAAATGTACCCAATAGATGGTCCAGGGGTCTTCTTCATCGGCACCATAACGCAGATATTCACTGGTGGCGGGTATAATTACGAACTGGTTAGGGCCTACTAGGTAATGATTACTGCCTATGGTATACCATCCTTTGCCTCTCATGCAGTAGATGAGGATGTTATCCCGGCAACCGTTCCGTCGCTGGCGGTGATGGAAGGTAGCCTTCGGGAAATACCCTATATGCGTGATGTAAATCTGGCTGGTAGCAGGGTAGTTCTTTATCAGGTTGGTACAGACAGCCTCTGGCAAACTGATAAGCTTTTCGCCTTCAAATCCATCACGTCTTTTATTTTTGACCATCCTTTTTTCGGAAAATATAAGAAAAAAAGGCTGTATCAGGATACCTTTATTAATACCTAAATTAATTTGTTAACAAACGGATTAAATCTGTTCTGTTATTCTTCAATGCGATTCCTAATGGGGTAAGTCCTTCGTTATTAATTGTATGAGGAGACAATTTTGTCTGTAATAAAAGCTGGACGATATTTTCCATCAAACCTCTGCCAGCAGCTGCCTGATGCAATAAAGTATTTCCGTTTTCATCTTTCAGATTGATCATTGCCGATTTGAAATGTTTCAAAAATGGTATCAGCAGGTCTTTCTCATTTCTTCTTACCAGATCAAAAATTGTTGCAGGTACCGATTGAATGATAAATTCCAATAACCAGTGGGGATGAAGAGAAAAGTATGTTTTAAAGTATTTCCTGCCGGCATTGCTGCTTGTACAACTATTGATAAGGCCTTTAACTGCTTCTTCATTCAGATCCTTTTTTACAGCCTTTAAATAAGGTTTTATATAATCGTTTTCATATGGAAAAAGAATACTGATCCATTTTAAATTTATACGGTTAAACCAGGATATTTTTCCATGAGGAAATGGAGATAACTTCAGATAAATCATTCTTAATATGATCTTCTCCTGTATATCCAACACTTCAGGAGCCTCTCTCAGGTTAATAAGGAAAACGGAAAAGGGGTTATCAGTGTCTATTTCCTGCTGGTCTTCAATAACCCAGCAAAATATCCTATAATAACAGTCATATTGATTCGGATTAAGGGTATAGTATTCGCGTCCTATCCCCACCGCCAGATATAAACAGATCCATTCTATACTGATAGATCCCCCATTACCTGCGTATGCCTTTTGTGCTTTCAGATCTGCTTCTGCTACTATTGTTATTCTTATGATTTTACAAATTAGCTCCAGACTGGAGCTAATTGTTATCATTGCAATACCCTTAATCAGCATGGCGAGATTGTAGGTGCCTAATTCATCATTTCCCAGGAGTTCAGCAGAAGCACCTTTTTGAACAAGGGTCTGAAGAGATGCGAGGATATTTTCCAGTCCGGTTAAATCAGCATTCAGGAAAAGTTGCCCCAGCTCCTCGAATGTTGATTTAAACTGCTTGTCCAATAGTTTTACATCTTCTTCCCTTATTGATCTTCTAACCGATAGCCACAAAGATTTCTCCTTTTCAAGATCTTTACGATTTGAAATTACATCTTCTTTTATCTGAAGGAAAGATTCAATAGGAAAAGCGAATTCCATTAGACACTTATTTTTCTGCTATCAGTTTTAGTAATTTCAATTTATCAACAATTAATAACAAAATAAATATTGTAACTGCTAATCCCAATAATGTTATCGTCAAAACAGCATAATATTTTATAGTCCATTCCAATGCTACTTTCATTCTGCTGGCAAAACTAATTTTCTTTTCAGGTGCACCTTCATACAGGGAAAACCTAACTGAACAAAATTCATTCTCCGTATCAAAATTTCCTAATTCAACTCCCAACTCCTGCATCTGTGTTTCTATTTCCAGGATTTTATCATGCAGGGTGACATAGTCTCCAATGGCTCCGCTTCTGGATTTCAATTCATTTAATGAAGCCAGATTCTTTTCCAGAGAAGCTTTCCTTGCATTTAATTGTCTGTATTCATTTGTTTTATCAATCTTTGTGATTTCAGTTGATTTCACCAGGGCAATGTTCTGAATCTTTGTATAGAAGCTATCGAATTTTTCCGGGTTAATACCAATCAATAACTGAATCTGACGGTTTCCCTTATTGCCGGTATTTTGTTCATATTGAATTACTCCTTCAAAGTTGGCTGTAATCTTTTTTATGCTATCCAGGTCCTTTTCAAACTGCGATGTCTTTGATACAACGGTGGCTGTTTTCTCATATTTCTGAGAAGAAGCTATATTAGCCTGTTGTGCCACATCCTGTTTCATCATTTGTTTCTCAGATGCATAGTTTTTTCTTAAGTTTCCTACGCTACTGAAAAAGTTATTTGAATAGTCATTGCCGGATTTTACATCTGTGGCAACGTATCCGTATATAAGCCTGAATATTAACATCAGGAAGAATAATCCGATAAACCATCTTCCGAATTTCCAAAATCTTTGTTTGAATGTTTGTGTCATAGTCTTTAATATTTTGTTATTTGTTGTAAATCTGGTAACTGCTGATAGCATTTTTCTATCGCGGCAGGTTTGCCAAGCATGAAATCCAATTCTATGTTTTGTGCTATTTCAATGGCTTTATGGGCGTAGTTAGCTGCTTCTGTTTTCCTGCCTAGCTGGTAATACAAATGTGCCAGCAATTCATAATAGTAATGTTGTTCATGATCTTCACTTAAGCTACCTTCCGTATCCGGGTAATCAATGACCAACTGCAAGGCTTCTTCTAACCTGTCTGTCAGCTTACGAAGCAGGATCGTTTCAGCAAGCAACAGATCTTCTCTGCGAATAACACCAATCCGTTTGAATTTTCTATGAAAATCCACTGCTGATTGCAAATAGGTCTCTGCATTTTCAAAATCACTTCTTTGGTAATAGTAGTCTCCCAGCATACCCTGTACAATAGCAATGATATAGATTTCATCAGGATATCCGGTGATTAGCATTTGAAGCAATTCAATACCAGCTTGTTGGGTTTCTTCATCTTTACTTCCGGATAAAATGTCTCCCTGAATCTGCAATGCTGTTACCTGCATGTTATGTTCAGCATGCTGTAGCTTGTTGAAAAAAGCAGTCTTTATTTCGGCACTCCATATTTTGTTTCTGAACCATTCATCCATCATCCTATGCTATTTTTAAATATTCATATTTGCGTGTCCCCTGAGGGGCCTCAGTTACATCCAGTCACCCGTATCTGAAGCATTTTCATTACCAACCCACCTGGAGAGTAGACTTTCTGCCATAAATTCTAAGAATTTAAGTCGTTTAGAAGATGCTGCACCAAAGGAACCCCTTGCTTCTGCGCCATATTGCAACGCATCTACCCATACTTCATTTTCAAATTCACCATTCCCTATCAGGTATAATTCATTCTGGCCCCTGCTGTAGGCTAAAAGCATACAACCATCAGTTATATCAGCCTTATCCGGTAGCCCAAAAAGTGTTTCCATATCCTCCTGAAAGAGTCCCGTAGATTTCCATTTTTCAGAATCAGGATATACCCAGGCTTTAACACCTAATGAATTACCAACATCATGAATTTTAGTGGCTGTTATCGGGAAAGGTTTTTTCAGGTTATCAATAGCTTCTGTACGCAGGTAATCAATACCAGATATTTCATCTACATTGAAATACCCCCCTCCTCCACCACTACCGATCTCCATCAGATATATCTTATACTCCGTAGGTAATTGTAGGTCGTTTGTTTCTTCAAATACTTCAAGCTCCTGCAGAGACCATTTGCGAAGTTCAAAGCGTTCCATATAACTATCGGTAACCTCCTCCTTCTTTTGTATCTTATTATGTATCCTCCTCATCCTGATTGCGATCATTCGCTGTTTGATCAGATTTAGTATAGCGGCATGTTGCTGTACCAGTGGATGACCGGGATAAATGAATTGATCCGTCTCCTTTGCCTGCTCATCGCTTACAGCCTTCAGAAATGCGTTGTGGATTTCTTCTTTTCGCTGTGTTTCAGCAGCTACCCAACGGATATAACGTTCATCATTCTTCACATGCTGAAAATAAGGGTTATCCGCATCTTCTACAAGCCCTTCGGCAACAATAACGTATGCTTCTTCATATCTGTTAAGTTTCAGCAATAGATCCGTCATCGTCTCTTTTATATATTTATGCTTACGCCAGTTGGACAGTTTAAAGCCACGTGCCACAATATCCAACGCTTTTTCCAGTTTAACAGGGTCCTCTTCATCTTCACTGGCACACCAGCCGATCTGGTTGGAATAAACTATTATCATATCATCCATCCATGATCCATAAGCATCAGTATCTTTAAGCGGGATAAGGGCAAGACATTTCTCTGCCTGTTCAAGCATGAATGGTTTATATTTCGTTCTGCTGCTTTTTTCCTGAGCGTTTACTACAATATAATTCCAGTGTGAAAATTTCCAGTCCTCCAATACCAACGATAATGTTGACTCATACACTACCACGATGTTCTCCGGACGGATATATCGCGTTCCACCATCATTCTGTACCATTGTTTCTTTGGGTTCATCTTCAGGGTCTTTAAGATTGATCATTAACGCAGCGGACGTAAATGCCATCCCATTTACCGGAAAGCTGATGGGTAACAGGGCTATCATTTCATCCATGCAGGTAATGGCCTTATCTACATCCTGCTCATTCAGTTTATTCTCTGAAATAAGCTTTTCGGTATTAGCACACAATGTATAAGCAGCTACGTACAGGCGTTTAAATGCAAGAATTTTCTCAGAGTTGGTCATGTAGACTATTCATTATAGTATTGTGCGAACCACACATCAAATAAAGCTTTGAATTCATCCTGTGCGCTTTTAATTATTTCACCGGGCTTATCTACAGGATTGATATTAAATGTTTCCTTCAGCCAGTTTTTATAGGCTTCCGCATACTCGCTTTCCTGATACTCCTCTTCATCTTTATAAAAATAGGCTTCATCATGATATACAGAGATTTCTGTATCGTATGTCAGCAATTGCATTAATTCAAGGATATTCTTTCCCACAACATGAACCCCGCCTTCATCACCGAATACCACAACAGGCATTTCTTTTAAGGATTTACCTTTTCCCTCATCCCAAAATGCATAAACAGAGCCGGAACCATTTGCAACAGCAAATGGCATCAGCATCTTTAAAAAACCCTTATCTGTTGACCAGGAAGAAAGAGCTGACTCTCCATCGCTGTCAAGATAAAAACATTCCGAATAGCTTTCAGTGCCATGTTCCTGTTCAAATTCAAATAACAGGGATAACTCATCAGGGAGCTTATTACCATGAAAATTGCTGGCGAATTCCTCAGCCGGAGTGTGTTCATTCATTATTTATAGATTTTTACTTAAAAGGTGGATGCTTCAGTCGCTGCCATTTTTTGCCATCAAATAACACAATATCTTCTTCTCCAACTGAGAGCAGGGTGTTTTCATTTGAGTCTATGACACCACTGGTAACACCCAGTTTCTCAAAACCAGGTTCAGGATGAAGCCCATCGTCCATCACTATATACAGATGACCTTCTTCATCAGCTACATACCATTGGCCTCTGAATTGTGTAGCGCTTTTGAATGTCCCTGTTTCATTTGTCTGAATCACCTTCCATTGTGTACCTCTTCCTTTCAGCACTATCCCATTATCGCCACAGATTAACACAGTACCATCGGCTCCGCAACGCACACATTCCAGGCGGGTATTTACAGGGCTATCAATTTGCTGCCATTGTTTTGCCTGACGCATCCAGATTTCTCCGCGATAACCAACAGCATAGATTTCATTATCATCAATACCATCAACACTTAAAAAGCCTGCGATCTCCAGGGAATCTTCTTCCAATATCACTCCTGCATCCAGCCGGGTCCATTTCCCATTCATGATCTTTCTGCTATAAACCTGCCGTCTCATACCAACAGCAACGAAGTAATCCCCAATGGCACGGACCTCACTCATGGTCCTCAGGTTGTTAGGGCCATTTTTGCCTTTATGTACATGTTCATTATGGACAGCAGTAGGTTCATTGATGGTTAATTGTCCATCGATTCCCATGTAGCTCACATGTCTCGCGAAATTCTTCTTACCGGATGTTAATGAAACAATGTCCATGTCTTCCTGGAATATCTTCCAGGTTTTATCTTTTAAGACAGCCAATAAACTATGGGGTATGTCTTTATTCTCCAGTTCTTCAGATGCGGCTATAATGGCAATAACACCTGTTTCTGTAATTATCCCTGTAATGTACCCAATATCTCCTGGCAGTTTACTCATTTGATTAACCTCTTATTATTCCGTCAAAAATACATTACTGAAACAGATTACATAACTATCCTACTACTACAAATGATCTACATGCATTTAAAACCTCTACATCGTCAATTATATAATCAATTACAATAAATTGATTATCATAATTTTAAAGCATTTGTAGCATAAGTGTAGACAGTTTGTAGGTGACCAATATTTTTACATACTCCCCCTGCCACTTACTTTTGGGCTTCCACTAAAAACTTAAAAAAACTTAAAAATTAAAACCATGGGACTATTAGAAAAAAGAGCTGTAAAAGCATTTCAGGACGGTAGCTACAAAAAGTTAACAGATGAGATCAATGCAATTACTGGTCACACTATTGAATTTGAGGTTAACTGGGATAGCCTGGCAGAAGAAGGATCTGCAGATAAGTATGAGGATGCCTTTACTATGGTATATTTTACCCCTCTTGTATCAGCAGTAAAAGAAATAGCAGCTGATGATATGGGAAAAGAAGCACTTAAGGACGCCCTGAAGAAAGTGGTTATTAAAAATGAAGGAGGATACATTTATGGTTCCAGTGCCTATAAATTCAGTAATGGCGTTTTAACAATAGATCATCAGCCATGTACTAATGTAGATAACGGACTTGCAGAGCGTACTACCGAACTGACGGCAATTCTAATGAAGAATTTATAGAGGTCCATGAACAACCTGTTGAAATCAGTTCCTGCTATTAATAAGCAGGAACTGATTTTAAATAGGCCAAACTTATCAACACACTACAAATCAATCGACTATAAGAAAATATATTATACTCGTAGAGCATTTGTAGTATATATATAAAATTAACGTAGACTATTTGTAGTCTACCAATATTTGTAGATACTCCCCCTCCCTCTTACTTTTAGGCATCTAAAAAAACTTAAAATTAAAACCATGGGATTATTAGAAAAAAGGGCATTAAAAGCATTTCAGGATGGCAGCTACATAAAGTTAACTGATGAAATCAATGCAATTACTGGTTACACACTTGAATTTGAGGTCAACTGGGATAGCCTGGCAGAAGAGGGATATTCCACTGAGTATTATGATGAATACTTTACCAAGGTATATTTTACCCCCCTTATTACAGCACTAAAAGAAATAACAGCTGATGATATGGGAAAAGAAGCGCTTAAAGAGGCTCTGAAGAAAGTGATTATTAAAAATGAAGCAGGAAACGTTTATGGGTCCACTGCCTATAAATTCGGTGATGGTGTTTTAACAATAGATCATAGGTCATTTGCTAACGTAGACAATGTTACTGAACGTTCTACCGAGTTGGGAGAACTTTTAATGAAAAACTTATAGATATCCAATGAACAAATCACTAAAATCAGTTCCTGCTATTAATAAGCAGGAACTTTTATTTCACATAGCAGAACATTTTCCTGCTACAATATTAAGCATCACCACTGATGCGGGACGATCCTATACAGGTGTAGTATTAACGATTGGCAAAGTAAGAACTGATGAAGCCTTTCTGGTATTACAGGTTACTGATGACAGAAATGCATTGACAACCAGGTTTCTACATCTTACGGTTGGGAAGATCGAGTCTATTGAATTGATTAATCCTGCCGACCTGCTTAGTATACTGTCTTTGGGTAAGCTTACAAAAAATGAGACTTATGAAGTCTCAGGAAAGTTAGCAGTTCAAAGAGGTTTTCAACTTTTCTCAGAAGCTATTTTTAATGCTCATGCTATAAATGTTGGAGTACCGGTTATGGAGCTTCCTACAGATGGTCTGCAATTAAACAGGGTATTAAAGCTGACGCAAAAAATACAACAGGTCATTATTGATTTGCTGAAAGAGGAAGATGCTCTTAGCGGCTGGAAGGCCCGTTATAATAAGATAGCCTTTATCAATAACGATGATCTTGAAGTAAAAGGAGTAAATGATTTGGTAGAGATATATTTTCCATTTGAGAATATTGAGGCTCCTGAGGTCTCTGCTGAAAAGTTAACCGATTTGCTCATGTCTATATTATAGTCATGCATTTTTTAGTGGATGATCCGGGGATGTGAAGCGGGGCCAAAGGGCCATCTGCGGAAAAAGTCCGTCATCTCCTCATTGGGAACCTCATTCCCCCAGTGGTAGAAATACCGGTATCAGGCTCTGTTTTCCAGGGCATATTCTTATTATCAATAAATTCTCCGGCATCAACCTGTTCTTTCCACCTTGTCCACACTTCAATTATTTCCTCTATAGACATTAATTTGGTATGATCAAACAATGAAATATTCGGATCAAACTTTATAGGAGTTTGTCCATTATGAATCTTATAAAATTCAACAAAATCACCAGGTAATTTTACACCTGTCAAACGTTCCAATTCGTCAATTTGTTCCTGTGTTGCTCCTTCATTTAAATCTTTGTATACAATTGGAGCCATTTCTTTTAATTTATCTTCTACTATTTTCCAGGTCTCTTTCATCTACTTTAATTTTATTTATGTCCTGTTTAAAAGTGTTGTTATTTCATCTCCGGATAACATCCGGTTCAGGTAGAATCCCAATGGAAAAGCAGGTTTTGAAAATTGAGATTTTCCAGATCTTCTTTCCTGATAAAAAATTGTGCACTTCCTACATCCCCCCAACTCAGGTCTTCATAATTTTGAAACTGCGCCAATAAAAGACTATCCTTCCATTCTGAGAGCGACTTCCTCGGATCCTGGTTATTTTGAGAATAATGATATCCACCAATTTTGTTCATTCCATATCCAGGTTCTGTATCTTGTTTGGAATAACGGCGCTCAGTAAGATTTAAGTAATCCATCCATAAGCGATTGCTTCCGGATATAACATCATAAGGTAGTACCTCTTCAAAACGAAAATCAGAAGTAGTTATGTATTCCGTTTCTTTTCGAAAGGAAAGAGAATACTCCGAAATTCTATATGAGTCCAGGGGATTATCAAAATCTGAAAACAGGAGTTCCTTTTTCCGGATCACCTGGGGATGATAAATAACCTGTAACTGGTCTTGCAGGTTATGCCAGTTCCTGTCATCTACAAAGAGTTGTAATATTCCTTTTTTCGGGAAAGATGGCAAGGGAGGCATCTCTTCAAAATTGATCTGCAGGAGCAACATCAGCTCTCTTCCTGTTTTCCGGTGTTTAGGCCAGGGTGTAGGATTTACAGTACTAATATCAGGGTAAGGAAGATAAAACATATCCAGTGGATAATCGCAGGGAAAATAAGGCTCGCCCCCTATTTTACTTTGATACAATTCCGTCTTTTCTTCTTTTAATGATAGAAGTACAGACGGAATAGCTGTTGATTCAATAATACGCTGATATGGTTGTAGTGATTTAGGAAACATTGTTTGCGATTTATTTTTCAATACGCTCTTTCACATCAAAATGATTGGCTATCACCTGATGATGATCTATAATCAATGTATCTGCCTGCAACGTCTGCTTAACTTCCAATGCATAATCATTATAAAAAGTCTCAACCTTTTTGGCTTTTAAATTACCTCCAATAATCACAGGACCTTCCGTATACATGCTCTCACATTCAAAATCCCCTCCCACAAATAACCTGCGCCCCTGCACATTAGAAGCATGACCCTTAACCGTAAGATTCCCTGTTACCATCAATGAACGGATCTTTAAATCACCTGTAACAACCAGGTTACCATGATGTACATAAGTATCCTTCGATATATTTTTTATCACTTTATCTTTAGGTTCTGATGTGGTTGCATTCGTAATAAGCGCTATGCAGGCAAAAACTAGTTCAGGGTCTTGTTCTTCTATTGCTGCATAAAAGTTTGATATCGTTGTTGAATAAGCCACAATAAACAGACTATCGACGATATCATGTAATTTTTCACTGCTATAAACAGGTATCGGGACCTGAGATAACCATTTCATCATATTTTCCTCTGTGAGTTCATCTAACTTTTTCGGAGGAGGTAGTCTTTCCGATTTTGTTTTCTTCATCGTTTCTATCAAATATGGAAGCACCTCTCCGCTAAATCGTGATGATATGGCCTCAGACAATCCACCAACTTTCCTCGGGTTTATTCCCTTTTCTTCAATGAAGAATTTAACTACGCGGATTGCGCCAAACTCTGCTGCCCGGCGTAAAGGATGAAAATATTCTCTATCCCCATCAATGGAAACACCATATGAAATAAGCATTTCAATCAACTCAACATTATCCTGAACAACTGCTAAGTACATTACTGACCAGTTATTTATAGTTTTAAATGTAAGATCTATACCACTCTCTAGTATTTCCCTGATGGCTGCCAGCGCCTGCCGGTTATTTTCATTTGCCTTTTCCAGTATCTGGAGATATTCAGCTTCACTCTTCTCTACTCTGTGGTATTGATAGATGTAATGTAAATCGTCTATCTTTTTGATCAACGTTTGTAATTCCAGTTGTTTTTCTGTCACGCTTTTATTTTTATTATGCTAATGGTATCTATATTTTATCCTTTAGGTTCAGCTTCAAAAGATCAGCTTCATATAAAATTAAATCCCGCTGGGATGCATCCTGTGATAGTGCCTGTTGTACCATTTTCAGAGCATCATCCAAATGATCCTGCTTTGCATAAATACATGCCAGCATATAGTACGGGTGGTAATAATGAGGATTAATAGCAATTGATCTCTCTGCCATTACAATCCCTTCTTCTAACCGTCCGGTATTGTTATAACAGCATGCCAGGTTACTATATATTTCATTTACCTGCGCCCCTTCCGGAGCTATTTCAATAGCTTTCAACAGATAAGGAATCGCCTTTTCATCTTGTCTCATATGAACATAAGTAAATCCCACACCAAAATAGCCAAGTTCTGATGCAGGCATCAGTACAATATGTTTTTCATAAGCGATCAGTGCATTTTCATAATCTTTCAGGTGATAATGCGCATTCCCTTTCGTGATACAGGTGCCAGGATAATCCCGATCTGCGGCTTCCATCTGTTTGGCTAATTTCAATACTGCTGTATAATCCCCTTGTTGCAACCGGATGATACTTTTATTATTCAGGGATTTGATAAAATGTGGATCCTGTGCAATGGACAGGTCATAATATTTCTCCTCCTCCATTCTCTTTTTATCCCGGAACCAAACACCGATATTGAATAAAAGCTCCGCATCCTTTTCTGCAAGCGCCAGCGCTTTCTCCTCATATTCCTGTTCAGATGCAGGCGATGCTGCATTTAGCATTAATCCAATATAGGCACGTACTCTCAGTGCAATATTTTCGGTCAGCTGCCTGCTATAGAAAGAATCACCAGATGCTCCATATTCATGTATTTTTTCAGCCAGATACTTTTCAAACAACATATTTCCCTCCAGCGCTGCTTCAAAAAACATATTTGCAGGAATGCTAAAACCGGCGTTTGAAAACAACCACCCTCCATACACAAGCATTGAATTATTGTATGAATTTATCCTGGAGATGTAGAACTCAATATCAATATTTGCTTTTTCTATCTTTCCTATTTTATAATACGCCAATGCTCTTTTAAGACAAATATTAACATCTGTCTGAATGTCCAGCGCCGCTGAAAAATACTGTATGCTTTCCCTGTACTCATCTGTATTAAATAACAGTTCGCCTAAATCTCTGTAGATCTTAAATACGCGATAATTTTTTGCTATGGCTTCTTTGAAACAAATGATTGCTGCGTTGATATCTCCTCTGCCAAGTACTAACCTCCCTTTCAGGTAAAGTAATCCCGGATCATCTGATTTAGACATAGCAAAGGCTTTATCCAAAGATTCCGCTGCTTTATCCAGCCAATCGTTTGCGAGTGTAGCCTCAACCATATTCTGGTATTGTATGTACAACCAGCTCCATAACATACTATCTTCCGGATACGAATCAACAACTCTCTGAAAACATTCCAACTGCTCATCATAAGTATCCGGCCCCAGCAAATGAAGGTAAATATGCATCTTCCCCCCTTCAATCACCACTTCTTCCATATATTCATCCCACTCCGATGTTGTAAGGAAACGCACGTCTTCTATATAAGCACTTATTTGCTGCAATGCAGCAAACAATCCTTCGGGCGTACCTTCCATGTATTTCCTGTTAGAAGACAACATGAAAAAATCGATCTTATCAAAATCATACTCCTCTTCACTATTTACATACTCCGTAAAGGTAGCAGGAGTATCTGGCTGATCAATTATAAACCAATTGGCAATTTTATAGTCCAGTGAGTGATAAAATTCCTCTATCCCTTTTTTATGTGCGGGCTTAAATTTCAAAATGATGTCATATCCTGCCGGATCTATGGCCATGAAATCCTTTGTCATCGATAAATCCGGTTGATCTTTCGCTGCAATAACTTCTGCAATAGATACATCACCCAATGCATTCACCACAACATCATCAGTCGCTATTTTTTCTTTGTATGCCACATCAATATTCCAGCACTTGAAGAAATGATCCTTAAAACGATCTACATCTTTTATAGACGCGAAATAAATAGCTAAATTATAATGAGCTTCCAGTCGATAAGGGTCATGACGAAAAGCATCTTTAAAAAAGACAGCAGCAGTATCATATCCATTCCTGTCTAATTCCTCAAAGGCGATCTGAAAGAGATGGCTGATTTCTTCCTGCGTTTTAAAATAGCTATTCATAAAAATTAGTTTTAAAAGGTGTAAGGCTCGCCCTCAAAGCCTTTCTCCTTTAGTTCTTCAGGCGAATGGAGGAACCGGTTGGTCTGCCAGTTGAGGCCAGCCAGATAATCAGCGATATGTCTGTTGTCCATCTCCGGAGACGGGACATAGCCAGGATTGAGCAGGCTGCGTGGTACCGGGCGACCGGCAGGCGCTGCACGGTCCATCGGGTACATCCCAACCAAGCGCCTGATGATGGAGCGACGCCAGGCCTTGAAGGCCTCTGGTCGTCCACACACGTACAATGCGATCTTCGAGATGATCACCGGATTATGCATAAACGGCTTGCCGTTACGCGCTTGTACGAAGGAGCCATGTAACACATTAAACGACTCCCAAAGAGGCCCTCCTACTGGCCGTTCAAAGGCTGGCTCCCATTCAGGCAGGTCAAAAGATTTGAGATAGCGCCAATCGACGAGCGCAGCCCAGGCCGCATCAAGGAACTGAAACACGTCATCTCCCGGAAGTTCCGGACGCAGCCGCCACAACGTCCATTCCAACGCACCCAACGAAAACGCCAATGCAGCCCTGCCAGACATCTCTGCCATACGGTGCGCGATGTTCATCTGGAAGAATTTCATCTCCTCCTCTGTTGTGTTGTCCCAACGGTAGGCGACCGGCGTCTGCGGCAAATCAGCGGCAGCAATGTGGGGTGGAGGCGTGTAGTTGAGTTCCATAGGTTTTTGTCTTTTCTTTTCTGCTAATTATTTCAGATCCGGATAACATCCGGGTTCACGTAGAGTCCCAATGAAAAAGCAGGTCTTGAAAATTAAGATTTTCCAGGTCTTCTCTTTTGATAAAGAATTGCGCACTGCCTCCATCTGCCCAATAAAGCCCTTCATCATATTCGTCAAACTGAACTAATAAAAGACTATCCTGCCAGTCAGGGAGTGATTTCCTGGGATCCTGGAAATTCTGGGAATGATGATATCCACCTATTTTATTCCTTCCAAGTCCCCATTCTCTATGTTGTTTGAAATAACGGTAGTCGGTAAGTTTTGAGTAATCCTTCCCTGCCTGAAGATTGTCCTTAAATACAGTAGTATATGGTAGTACCTCTTCAAAACGAAAATCAGAAGGAGTTATAAATTCTGTTTCCTTTCGAAAGGAAAGGGAATGTTCCTTAACTCTGAACGATTCTAATGGAGCATTAAAATCGGAAAACAGGAGATCTTTATTCCGGATTATTTCGGGATGGTAAATAACCTGCAGATCGGTGTCCAGGTGATGCCAATCATAATCATTCACAAAAATCTGCAATATTCCTTTTTCCGGGAAAGAAGGCAAGGATGGCATTTCTTCAAAATTGATCTGCAGGAGCAACATCAGTTCCCTTCCTGTTTCCCTGAGTTTAGACCAGGGTGAAGGATTTACAATAGCAGGATAAGGAAGATAAAATATATCCGGTGGATAATCACGGGGGAAATAAGGTTCACCCCCTATTTTACTTTGATACAATTCCGTCTTTTCTTTCTTTAATGATAAAAGTACAGACGGCATAGCTGTCGATTCAATGCGCTTTTGATATTGCAGAAGTGATTCAGGGAATGTATTTTTCTCCATTGGAATATCTTTATCATCCATTTAAACGCGCTGCTATTTTATCTTTCAGATCCCGAAGATCCGGTTTGTTTAAAAGTAAATCCTTGCGGGCAGCCTTCAGGCTGTCGGATGTTTTTGCAGCAGCTTCCCTTAAATATTTCAATGCTGTTTCAGTTTCATTCTTACTGAGCGCTAATTTCCCCAATACATAGGGCATCCATGGATCTTCAGGGGAAGACAGGCGGATTGCATTATCCAGGTATTCCTCCGGCTCACCAAAGTGTGATCTATATCCGATCCTCATAAGAACATCATCCTGATATTCTCTGCATAACCAATGCCTGAGCATCCTGTCTTCCGGATACAATTGGACGATTGGTTCAAAATAGTCCCACAGGTCCTGATATCTATCTGTTCCTACAGGATGGCGATAAATATTAAACATTCCATTTAATATAATCACTTCATCAACAAAAGGATCCCATTCAGATGTCACAAGAAAGCGTACATCTTCTATATAAGGGCTTATTCTTTGTAGTGCTGCATACAATTTTTCAGGGGCACAATCAATCGCGGCCCGTTCTGAAAAATGATCCAGTCTGCAATAATCAATTTTCTCAAAGTCAGGTTCCTTATGCAGCTCAGACAGAGAAGGTGCAGTACGAGGTTTATCAATTATAAAATATTCTGCTGTTTCAGTATCCAATGAATTAGCAAAAACCAGCATCTCTTTTTTGTGAGCAGGCTTAAATTTCAACAAAGTTTCATACCGTGACGGAGGGGCTATGGCTTCAAATTCCCTTTTACACCACCTTCTTTCCTCTTTTGCTGCAATAAATTCAGTGATGAACGCATTATCAGCCGATATTTTTTCTTTGTATACAGGATCAATATTCCAGCAAATGAACAAGTGTTCCTTAAAACGATGAGCGTTGTTAACCGAAGCGAAATAAAGCGCTAATTCATAATGTGCCTGCAGCCGATAAGGATCATGACGAAACGCCTCTTCGAAAAGAATTTCTGCAGCATCATAGCCGTGTTGCTCCAATGCCTCAGAAGCCTTCTGAAAAAGACTGTTAATTTCTTCAGGGGGTTTGAAATAACTATTCATCATCATACCTATAATTTATAACAGTGGTTTTGCCGCATTCCATGTCTCTCCGTCACTGGTAAATGCCAGATGACCTGTTCCGAAGGACCAAAGCACTCCATCCTTTGCATGCAGATGCCCAAAACTACTTGCTGCCGTTGTTGAAACAGGTTTAAGACAGTTGTTATCCAGCAGGCGATAGATATTCTTTTCTGATGCTACGTAGAGCGCATCAAGATACCACTCAGCATCCCAGAGATCACCTATATCCGGGGTATTGTATAACACGCTCCACCGATTTCTGTTATACTTCAGCACAACTCCTTTTTGTCCTACTACATACACCAGATCCGGATCAACAGCTACAACCCGGTTGAGCATCACCTTTACAGGACTTTCATGTTTTGTCCACTGATTGCCATCAAAATGCCATATCTCACCAAGCATACCTACTGCCCAGATATCCTCTCCGGAGGTTCCATCAATCGATGAAAATCCGCTGGGGCTTATCTCTCCTTTTGGTACAACAACACCCTCATCAATTCTTAACCAGGACCCATCAGGTTCCTTCCTATAGACCTGACGCCCCATTCCGGTGGCATACAACTGATTGTCTATGGCACGAAGATCCCGCATAGGACCTCTGATATCATCAATCTGTTCTTCATGATAATCGCCATATCCAAAACCAACAGTACCATTGGTACTAAGCGTAAAATAACATGGATGAGGGAGATCCAGCATAGCCTGGGCTACAGGTATCCATTTCATGGGAAATAACCCCCACTTGTTTTCTAATCCGTCCCAGCGAGCCACAGTTGTAACAGTATCAGCACCTTCTCCGATGTGACATATTACCCTTACTATATTTGCATTTTCAACGAACCCAGGGCCAAAGCTTATAGGTGGTAATTCCATTTTTATAATTTTTTGAATTAGTCATTTTCTATTGTCTGGCAACCAATTTGATCACCAGATTCAGTTCTAATCAATACGGCTCCAGTTATCACCATTGAAGGAGAAAACATCAGACGCTCCTATAGACCATAGTACACCTTCTGCCTGACTTAGGTGATAAAATGTATTAGGTTTATCA
Source organism: Chitinophaga sp. YR573 (assembly GCF_900110995.1). Classification (GTDB taxonomy): domain Bacteria; phylum Bacteroidota; class Bacteroidia; order Chitinophagales; family Chitinophagaceae; genus Chitinophaga. Next base: position 104,787 of record NZ_FOJF01000002.1, on the reverse strand, counting down.
TCTGAGAACTGAACAGCTTCCGGACCATTCTCAGAAAGACAGTAAAGATTTGTCATGGTTGAAAAATAGAGTTTATCCTTATACCAGGCGACATCCCAGATATCGTCCTTATACTCTCCCAAATCCATCTTCGACCATTGCTGATTGCGTCCACGGATCATTACTCCACCCTGACCACAGATGACAACTTCGCCTCTATCTGTAATACACATGGATGTTAAAATACGATTTGTTAAAGCTGATACTACAGACCATGATATACCATCCCAAAGCCAGACTTCACCAGACCACCCGGCTGCATATACTTCCGATTCTCCAAAACCTCCAATAGCCTCGAGATCTGCCAGCGCTTGTTGCGCTGGTTTAGGGATCGCTATCCAGCTATCATCGCTATTGCGTCTGTAAACCTCATGTTTCATCCCACAAGCATATACATATCCGTCAATCACACCTGCCGAACGAATAGCACTGGGTTCAGGAGATATTTGTCTGGACGTTGATTTGCCGGCAGCATAGGTAAAAACTTCACCACTTTCACCTATAATCACTAAACGCTCTGTTGGCTGCTTCGCGATAGCAATAGCATGAGCGTTCCAGTTGCGATCACCCATATGGCCAAACTTCCCCCCATCAAATCCAATGAGCCGGGAGTGCCCTACATGTTGAACATCCAGATCCTTGTCCCGTCCTATCAAATAAATCAGATCATGGAATCTCGCAGCACCTGTAATAAATACTGTTGATTTTGAAATTGGTTTTTCCATCGTATCTATTAAAAATTATCCATTGCTATCAGTAATCATCAAAAATACATTGCGTAAACAGATTCTGTAGAAATCAGGCTACTACAAATGCTCTACATGTATTAACAATTTATAATTTTCCCAGCCAGGCATTATACCCTTCATCACTTTTAAATTCCTGAAAATCAGCAAAATCAGGCAACAAGCCCAATATATTGTGTATGATCTGATATGCTTCTTCTGTTCTCTCCAATTTGAGTAAAATCCTTACCTGTGTATCATAAAGAAAATAATGTAGTTCTGTTTCAATATGATCTATGCCCTGTTGTATAATCCCAAGTGCCTTCTCTAACACCTCTTTTTGTTGCGTACTCTCTGCCATATACCAGGCCAGGGTATTACAGATTACCCGTATTGACGCTTTATCGGAAAAATGATTTGAATTATCCGGAACCAATGTCAGCGTATACTCAGATTGCTTAATGATTGCCTGTTGCAAGGCAGAGATCTCTGCTGCAGTAAATTCCTGGCGACAATTCCCTAGCAGATAGGAGTATGCCCACATCTTCAGGAAATTAGCGTTCAACAAAAAATGATCATCTATTACTTTTCCTGTGCTGAAATATTCGATTACCTCATCGTATAATTCCAGTGCCTTCTGCAATTTTACTTTATCCTTAGTGTTACCAAGGTAGGTACCCGCTTCCTGGAAAGTACGCTGCATGGCAAACTGATATTCCGCTTGCAGTTCCTTCGCATCAAAAACTGCTTTATCGTACCTGATATAATTGTTGTATTTATTGCGGTACGATCCATCTATCATACTCTTTAGCAGGATCTCAATGTGCTCAGTAAACGTTGGGGCAATAAAACTGACTCCTCCATCATCTAAATAGGAAACAACATCTGTTACTGTCCCGGTTTTTCGAAAAGCATAAAAGTCAAAGCTATCAGGGGAAGCAAATTTTTGAAATATAAATATTTGCCCACTCCATTCGCCTTCAAGATCACGCACATCCTCCAGTTCTTCAGCAATAATTACCGGCTCATACATATCACACATTTGTTTGTCTGATTTTAAAATCTTAAAACCCATTAACCCATGTGTGGTAATAAATTCGGTATAATCCTCCGGAAATGTAAAGCCAAAATCTGCTTCGAAGTCCCTTACTTCCTGCATCTCTATAGGATCTGTAAATTCAATAAGGATACCCTGATTATTGATTTCAGGTTCCAGACGGCGGATAGTATCGATTATTTTCTCCATTTTATTCTTCAGTAATAGTATTACGTAAATCCTGCATTCTTCTTTCTATTTCACTCATCCAGATTATCCGGGTATCGGGGAAAGCCTGAGTGATCTTCGCCTGTACATCCTCCGGAAATTGATTGCCTCCCAAATCGAGATGCTCCAGGTTTTTAAGTTGAAAAAATGTATCTGGCAGGTATGATAAATCATTGGATGACAGATCCAGGTGTTTCAATTGCTGCAACTTATAAATATCCTGTAGTTCTTCACGTTTCATACCAGGAGTAATAATATTTGAAAACCGTCCATCGGCTTCCAGTTGTTTATTTTCTATAATCCACTGAAGGCGTTTCTTAAATTCTTCCCCATTTTCAAGAGAAAGCTCTGTCCAGATATCAAGTGTCTCCTGATCAAAATATTCCTTGTTCTCTTTGTTCTGACTAATTACCAGATGCTCTAAAGAGGGAATATTAAATATCCTCTCTTTCCAGCTATTAAACTTCTTACTGATCACTAATTTTCTAAGATTTTTAAAGTGTGCGAAATCAGGGAAGTTATGAGAGTTCGTACTTCCGTCAGTCCATATAAATTCCTCCAGCGTTTGAATAGCAAGGATGCTGTCTGGCATCTCTTTGATGTGATTTGCACGAAAATCAAATCTTTTCAGATTCTTCAACCTTGTTAACACTTCAGGAAAAGGTGCGGGATTATTAATATCTGAATAGCACTTATACATGCTGATCTCTTCCAGTTTCTCCAGACGTGCTAAACTTTCGGGAAGAGCTACCGGGATGTAATCAATCTTCAGCGTTTGCAAATCATTCAGGTCACCAATAGTATCAGGCAGCGCGTTCAGATGATAGTTGCCGTTCAGATCCCATACACGTAATTTTTTAAGTTTGCCTATAGCTTCAGAAATGGTTTTCACGCCACAATTCTGCATATAAAGCTCTTCCAGGTTTTCAAGCTCACCAATGATAGCAGGGATTTCACTAATGTCATTTTTTGACAGGTTGAGTTTTTTAAGCTGCTTCAGTTTGGCAATGGACTCCGGAAACACGTTTAACTTCTTATCTGACCAATCCAGTTCCAGCACTTCTTCAATATTGCCGGATGTATACCTGTCAAGCTCTTCTTCATGTACTAACCTGGTAGGTTTTACTCCTTCTTTAAAAGGTGACTGACCCGATTTAACAACATCAATAAACTTCCATACATCCACCTCTTCATTTTTATCCAAAGCAGCAGGGATAAGTATATCAGAAAGAACATTGCGCGTATAATCATATTCGAAGAAATCATTCTGATCACTGTATAAATTAATAAGCGTGGCTCCTTCCGGTGTGATGGAAGATGAGTGATCTTCGTTCAATACATACGGCACGTAGGTAGTTCCTTCTACAATAATGCTACCATCGTTATAATGACCAAAGAAAGCATATTTGATATGCGCATCACCGGTAATGTGAATAGTATCGTCTCCGCTTTTTAACACCTCACAATGTACATTACCCAATACGAGCAACAGCGGGTGATAGTCAGCAATATTAATATTTCCTTCCACTGTTAAATTCCCATTGATCATAATCAATACGGAACGCAGGGAATCATCTTCATTTAATTCCTGCAGCACTTTCTCTGCCCAGTCTGAATCGAGATTTTCAGCAATAGTCGTATCACCATCAAAGAAGAGAATCCGTTCATGATCAAGACGATTTATTGAATCGTATTTACGCAGGTCAAACCGTTGATTAATCTCTTCCCTGGTGAATAATTTTGGAGTAGGTGATTCCATAGTATTTTTATTGATTAGTATATTCAGGAGATTCGTACCATTGTCTCAGTGGCTGGTACCACCATTGAAAAAGATCACTTAGTTCTTCACCAACACCCCATTCCAGAAAATTACTTTTAAAGTCATCAGGCGACGGTAAACGGGTAGCGCCGTAGTCATTATTCTTTTTATAGGCTTCTGTGGCAGTCGCTATCTCCCGGATTTTTATTAAATGCGGATTTTGTTTCAGCAATGCGATCTCCTTAGGTGCTACAAATGCAGCGATTGTTGTTATTAACGGATACCAGAAGCTGATAATGTCCACATCTCCCTGTTCCTGCGCTACGGTTACTACCGCTGCAATGACTTCTTCAACAGGTATTTCTTTGGGGGAAACTGCATCTGTACCGGCTAATTTCCCGGCGTCCACAAACCGTTGCCAAAGCTCGCTACCGGCATCAAAATATATCATACCGGTATTTCTGAGGTGTTCGGGAACATTGGTGCCGGTATAATCATTCCAGGTTTCCGATGGATTGCAATACATGGCTACCTGCGGGTTCTCCTGGTCCCATTCTTCACCGGGTACACGGTTAATACCCTGATAGCCGGTAAGGCCATCAAAATATGTTTTGTACTGTATATAGTCCGGGTGTTCCTGTACCGGAAATGCATATGTGAACCGGTGTTTCAGCAGAAGCGCAAGTACGTGAAAATGCTGCAAAGAAGCATCCCACTGTCCTGTGAATTTTGCCACTGAATAGTACATGGACCTCAGATCCATTGTATTGGTATCTTTACTTTTATCCAGTGCCATAACAGCTATATCAGCGCCAGCTTCAAATTCGTGCATTCCCATATTTATCTTACAATTTTGATTTTAAGAATGCTACAATATCTGTAAAACCTAGCTTTTCTGCAAGCGCAACCGAATTATCTCCACGTAAATCAGTTGCATTGATTATGGCCCCATGTCCGACCAGGTATTTTACTATTTCCAGGTTCCCTGTATCGCAGGCTACTCTAAGAGCCCGATCGTTTTGTATATGAACATCTGCTCCTGAGGAGATGAGATTTTTTATAACTACCTCATTCTGGTTATGGACAGCGAGGAGTAGCGGGGTACTCTCTACGTATTGTTCATACACATACTCAACACCTATTTTTCCGATCATAGCTACCAGTTCTTCATCAGGCAGGTTGTTACAAAAAGCTGCTTCCAACAATGGGAAGGGAGTACCCTCTTCCGGGTTAACATATCCTCTTGGATCGGCTCCTTTATCAAACAGATAAATCAATGTTTCGGCAGGCAATCTGTTTTCACTGATGTTAAGCAGTGCACACTCAGTAGCCGGGTATTTTCCGGCGGACAGATCGTACCCATTTTCAACAATGGCATCAATCCGTTCCAGCATTCTTTCAAACGCTTCCCCCTTATCGTTCACATCTTCTTCACCCAATTCCTCTCTTTCTTCTTCATATCTGGCTATTATAATGTCGAACGCATTCTCTTCAGCCGTATTCTGATCATGGATATTTGCGCCCTGTTGAACAAGAAATCTAAGGATGTCCAGTGCGAAATACCTGACAGCTATGAGAGCCGGTGTATTGCCTGATTCATCTGTTATTTTCATGTCTGCACCATTCTCTGTCAGCAATTCAAATACTTCAAAATCTTCCTCAGACTGGCTGATGCCCGCTGTTATAATACATTCCATCAAAGGCGTTCTGCTGAACCACAGATTATCAACCTGTTCAGCTTTCTGGAATACGTAATTAATGTCAACACCTTCCTCTATAAGGTTTTTAATATTATCAACCTTATCAAAGTCAGCGGAACCTATAAACCCCATTAATTCTTTTTCGCTACTCATAAGTCGGCAATTTTTATGGTTAAGTAATTTGTTACATCCAATCTCCTTTATCAGCATTTTTAGCTCCCTTTTCTTTAGAAAGCAAACTCTCAGCTATAAATTCCAACAGCTTCAATCGTTTAGTCGAAGCCGGACCAAAACAACCTCTTACTTCAGCACCATATTGCAGTCTGTCCGACCATATTTCACCTTTAAATTCACCATTCATGATCAGGAATAGTGCATTCCGTGCACCGGAGTTGGCCAGGAACATACAGCCATCGGTTATCTCAGCTTTATCCGGTAAACCAAAAAGAGCTTCCATATCAGTTCCTTCCGGGAGAATGCCTTCCTCTATCCATTCTTCATCATCCGGGTATACCCAGGCTTTAACACCATAAAAATTATCTACCTCATGAATTTTGTCGGTTGTTATCGGGAAAGGCTTTTTTATCTGTTTAATTTTCTTCTTATCGTCAATCACATCAATACCTCCTATATCATCCTGCCAGAAATAGGCGACACCACCACTGCCGATCTCCATGAGATATACTTTATATTCATCGGGTAATTGCAGTCCATGCTTTTTTTCAAATGCTTCAAGCTCCTGTACAGACCAGGTATGCAACTTAAAGTCCTCATTATAATCATCGATTTCATCTGGCTCCGCTTCATTTAACAAGAGCATCCGGCCGGCCACCATACGTTGTTTGATCACATTAAGCATAGCAGCATGTTGCTGTACAAGTGTATGATCAGGCTGTATGAACTGATCCTTTACTTTCTCCTGTTCATCACTTACACTTTTCAGGAAAACCTTCTGTTCTTCTTTTTTACGCTTTGCTTCTTCCTTTTTGCGTTTTGCATCACCTTTACCCCAGCGGATAAACTGTTCATCGTTTTTCAGATCCTGGAAATCAGGATATCCTGGATCGATTTCAAACGCTTCGCCTATAATAGGATAAGCTTCTTCCCCCTTACCGAGTTTCAATAGTAATCGTACATAAGTATCTTTGATGTATTTCCGGTCGTGCCAGTCGGAATGTTTAACACCATCTTCCAATATAGCCAAAGCCTTCTCCAGTTTAACAGGATCCTGCTCCTCTTCAAAAGCATACCAGCCTATCTGGTTGGCGTATAGCACAATCTTGTCCATTTCCCCGAAATATAATTGGTCCCTATTAGCAAAAAAACCAAAACATTTCTCTGCCTGGGCGAGCATCAGGGGTTTGTATTTTTGTTTACTGCTTTCTTCCGGAGCCAGTACTGTAACAAAATTAAAAAGTGAAAACTTCCAGTCTTCCAGCGTAAACAGTATTGCTGACTCACGCAATTTCCTGACGTCTTCCGAAATAACATATTTTGTCATTCCATTCGCCTTTATCTTCCTTTCCTTCGGTTCATCTTCAGGATCTTTGAGATTGATCAATAACACCGGTTCATCCGAAGAATGCAATACCCCGGCCGGGCTGATTGGCAACAGCGCCAGCATCTCATCCAGGTATGTTATAGCCTGATCCACATCAGCTTCATCTAACGTTCCTTTTGATATCCTTTCATGGGCATTTCCCACCAACTTATCCGCTGCAACATACAAGCGTTTAAATGCCAGGATCTTTTCTGAATTATTCATCTTTTAAATAGGTTTTTCATTTATATCGAGCCGGTTCAGCCAGGTGCGCCGGAAAGTGGGGCTACCAAAACCGATCTCCATTTTGGCCCTTACGGGCTTCGTTAACGCTGCCACTTCCTTCAGCCATCGGATATCCTGTAAATCGCCGTTCGTGTCGCCTATAGGCGGTGTATCGCCGGCAATCAGTATTGTCCCATTCGTCAGTGATTGCATACCCACTTCCGGTGATAATTGCTCACGGATACGTTCTGTACCTCCCAGGTCAGCTGTCAGATCATGGCCCAACAGCGTAATCCACGATACATTCACCACCCTGCGGCGGGCCACCACTTTGAAGCTGTCATTACTGATGTCAAGCGCCAGATAGCGATGTGTAAGTCTGGAAATCCAGTCTAATGCCTGCCCACGCCATGTCCGTGACAGATGCTTGAATGCATAACCTCCATATCCTGATTCAAAGTCTGCTATTCCGGATACTGCCATCACAAACTCTTTGAAGCGTCCCCGTTGTTCCGGCGCAAGCGCTTCAACAGGAAACTCCATGATAAAGGAGCATGTCTCGCGCGGGTAGATGTCCGTATGACACAAATCTGATGCAAAGAAGTGGAAGCCATAGTCTCCAACATGCCCCGGTTCACCAGAATTCAGGTTAATTGAGGTATAATCTACCCCCTCCTTGTGTAACTGACGAAACCTGGACGCCAGTGCCTGTTTTGTAGCTTTTCGCCACACGCCCGTTGTTCCTAATAATGACCGCAATGCCCCTTTAGGAATAAAAGACTGGTAGAGTTCATACATCTTCGGAACAACGTCTGCCAGCTCCTCCATCGACTTCGCATAGTAAAGCACCAACGTTACGCCAACACGTGCCGCGCAGTATTCGCCACTGCGCATCTTCAGATGTAATTGTAATTCGTCAAGCATGTTGATATTATTACGCGTTGTCCAGCCAAAGAGCAAGAGCTTTGTTGCTCGTCATTTCCAGGACCCTTTATCAGAAGCTTCCGTATAACCTACCTGTTTTGCCAGTAAACTTTCTGCGATGAATTGTAAAAGAGTCAGCCGTTGTGCAGATGCAGCTCCAAAACAACCGTCCGCCTCCGGGCCATATGCTACTGTATCTACCCATACTTCCCCTTCAAATGCACCATTCATGATAAGGTATAGTTCATCCTGTTCATTTGAAGGCCCCAGGTACATACATCCATCCGTTCTTTTAGCCTTTTCCGGTAAACCGAACATCGCATTGAGATCATCTTTTTTCTTAAAGATCCCTTCTTCTTTCCACTCTTCCCCGTCGTATGGGTCTATCCAGGCTTTAATGCGCCAGTAATGTTTGATGTTATGAATTTTATCAGGAGTAACAGGAAACAGCTTTTTCACGTTTGAAAGTTTCTTTTTATCCGGAAGACTCACACCACTGTAGCAGAAATATTCTTTGCCACCCTCTCCGATTTCCAGCAGATATGCTTTTAGTTCATCCGGTAACCGAAGTCCGTTTTTTACTTCATATTGCTCCAGCTCTTTTACAGAATATTTATTAAGAACAAACGCATCTTTATACTTTTCTTCATCAGCCGTTTTCCATCCGGATTTCTTATACATCAGGTGTAGCTTTACGGACACCATGCGCTGTTTGATAAGATTAAGTACATCTGTATACTGTACAACAAGAGGATGTTCCGGATTTTCGAACCGGTCTGTTACTTTAGCCTGTTCCTCGGCTACAAATCCCAGGAATGACTTATATATTTTCTTTTCTTCCTGTTTAGCTTCTTTTTCTTTCTTTTCTTTTGCTTTTACCCAATCCAGGTATTTCCCATCTGTTTTCAGCGCAAGAAAACCAGGATCAACAGGATTTCTTTTAAAGGCTTCAAACATGATTAAGTAAGCTTCTTCATTCCTCCCCAGTTTTATTAAGAATTCTGCTTTAGTTGCTTTAATGTATTTACGATTATCCCAATTGGAAAATTCAAACCCTCTTTCCACTTTACTTAAAGCTTCTTCTAATTTATTCCGATCCTCTTCATATTCAAAAGCGGCCCAGCCAATCTGGTTGGTATAAAGCGTAATCATATCTTTTTGCCACTCCTGCCAATAGACCGGTTTCGGGAAAGATGCCAGGCATTTCTCTGCTTGTGCAAGCATCAGAGGAACATATTTTTTCCGGATGGCTGTATCAGAAAAATTGTATACTACACTATTCCATACTTTAAATTTCCAATCCTCCAAACTAGTTAGTATAGTAGATTCAAACAAGACATGCGTATTCTCAGGAAAAACAAATTGCTTCTCTCCATTTTCCTCCACCATTTTTTCCTGTGGCTCATCCTCTGCATCTTTCAGATTAATAATCACAAGACGATCCTTTGGATATCTCTCAGATACAATTGGAAATTCGAATGGGAACATTTCTATCATCTTATTTATGTTGATAATAGACTGTTCAATACATTGTTCGTCGAACTGACCGCTTTTAGCTGTTTCTTCAAAACTGACCATCAATCGATTGACAGCAATGTACAGGCGTTTAAAGTTTTTTATTTTTTCGATATCTGTACTCATTTAGGTTGTATTAGTGGATTCGCGAGCAACTGTTTGCTCAATGTCTTTACAGCCTTCGGATCGTTGCTCCCGAAATTCAATGTCAGAGACTCATTTACCTCAACGATTATGATGAGTGGCCCTCCCTGCAAACAAGACACACGTTCCAGCATTGGCAACGTAGACATGAGTCCCATACTCAGCAATAGCGAGAGGACCTCCTGATATGCGCCGGGTTCGTGCATGCGTATCTCACTTTTGGCAGCAAGACCACGTAGTCCGAAGTGGTAAAACACACTACTGATGATACGTTCGCAAAAGGTTTCATTCGTTTCTAACAATGCATCCCCATCAACCGGAAAGAACTGTCCGGAGGGTTCCTTCAGCCGCTTTATAATAGTGGCGAAATGATGATCCCCTGTAGGGCCGAATGGGTTAAAGCCATTACTGTTGGCACCCATCAGTTGTAAGAATGTTATATAAGCAGCTGGTAGCGTAATACAATGCTCAGTCATCAGCGCCGAGATAGTCTCGCCTGGCACACCTGCTATCTTAGACAGGAATACCGGATCACGTTGCCGGATAAATTCGATTACACGAGGCCAGAAATTTATTTCATTCATATAAGATCATTTTTGATAATGTGGCCGTCTTGCGCCGGGCAATCCAGCCAGCAGCTGATCCGCTAATTTACTCAGTGCTTTAGCATCATTGTTGCCAAGTAATATCGTCAGCAATTCACTCTCCTCGTTAACCCGGGCTAATATGCTTATCGATCCCGACTGCAAACAGGCCACGCGACCCAGCAACGGTAATACAGCTTCAAATCCCATGTTCTGCAGCAGCGTCAGCACCTGTTGTAACGCAATACGACCTTCACCCGGTGATAACGTACCACCCATAGCCAGTACATGCTGTTCTCTGCAAGAACTCAATTGAAAGCGATTAAATACACTCCAGACAATACGTTCGTTGAAAGTATCACTGGTTTCTTTTGGTATTTGCCAGTTAAATGGGACACCCCATTCCAGCACAACCAGTGGTGCATCTTCTCCATCACCACGCTTCAGATCGAGATAAATATTTTCCAATGACACAAGTGATTCGTCTGTTTCGATAGCTACCGGAAAATAACGATCAGGCGGAGGTGAATCCTCATCATATTCACTGAGATGTTCAGTAATAGCAACAAAGCGATGATCATATGTGGAACCAAAGACTGAATAACCATTGCTGTTAATGCCCATACACCGTAGAAACTCTACATAGGAAGCCGGCAGGCTTGCAGGTAACCCAGCAATGTCATTGTCAGACAATCCCTTTATCTGAGACAGAAATACAGGCTCTCTCTGACGAATAAATTCCATTATAAACAGCCAGATGTTCATACTCATACAATCTATTTCAGAAAATCAGAATTGTTATTCATCAATGCCTGCATCACTTTACTCAGATCCAACCGGCCCTTTTCTTTCAATTCATCCGGCAGATCATCATCTTCCATGTTAAATTGCAATAAACCACGTGGTTGCTTAGAATGTGAGGCATAGATATTATCAGCAGTTATTGCGCCTTTAATATCAAACCAATGCCCATCTTCAAAGATCATTCTTGCACGCACATCTCCCTGAACATCCAAACTGGATATACAAATAGAATCCGCAACAAGAATATTTTCAACAATCAGATCACCGGTTATGCAGATTTGTGAGAAGGTAAAAAGATGCTGAGTTGTTACGTTCCCCAATACAAGTAATAATGATAAACTCACTTCCAGGCAATCTTCCAGAATGCCTGTTATTGTAAGGTTACCATTTACGATGATCAGGTCATCCTTTACTGCCAGATAAGGCAACACGGTATCCCCTTCATATAAAGCAATCTGAGATGATCCATCTTCTACAAACTCGGCGAAAGCGTCAAGATGTTGCTGCATATTTATTTTCGTATCACCATCTGGAGCTTGCTGAATTAGTTGTACAGCTTCATCTAAAGTGATATAACGTATATCCGGCATAGTGTTTATTTATTTCCAATTTCACATCCATGTTCCCTGGTCAGAATTATAATTCCCTTGTCTTGCCAGCAGACTTTCTGCAATGAATTGTAACAGTTTAAGCCGCTGTGCAGAAGCAGCTCCGAAACAACCTGCGGCATCAGCTCCATACTGTAAAGTATTTACCCATACTTCCCCTTCAAACACACCGTTCATCACAAGATATAATCCATCCTGATCTCTGGAGCTGGCTAAGAACATACAACCGTCCGAAATTACCGCCCCCTCAGGTAAGCCATAAAGGGCCTCCATTTCAGCTACATCTTTATATATACCCATCTTTATCCAATCCTCATCATCTGAGTATACCCAAACTTTAACATCCCAACCATAGGCATGCTTAATGTTATGAATTTTATCAGGAGTAATCGGGAAAGGCTTTTTCGATCTTTCAATGTATTTTTCTTCTGGTAGACTAACACCATTCGAACTAAAATACAGTTTACCACCCTCGCCAATCTCCATCATATATACCTTTAATTCATCCGGCAAACGAAGTCCGTTTTCTATTTCATACTGTGCCAGTTTTTCCACGGACCATTTGTTAAGCATAAATTTCTTCTCATACTTTTCTTTCCATTCCGGATTATGATAGAAAACATGCAATTTTGCGGAAAGCATATGCTGTTTAATCAGATTGAGTACTGCTGCATGCTGCACAACAAGCGGATGTTCAGGATTCTCGAACTGATCTGTAATCTTTGCCTGTTCTGCAGCTACCAGTTGAAGGAATGACTGATAAGCTCTTTCCTTTTCCTGTTTAGCTTCTTCTTCCTGTGTTGCTTTCTCTTTTACCCATGAGGTGTATTGTACATCTGTTTTCAGATCCCGAAAATCTTCGTAACCCGGATCCTGCTTAAACGCTTCCTCTACAATCAGGAATGCTTCATCCTTCTTCCCCAGTTTAAGTAACAGGCGGACCTTCGTATTTTTGATATATCTGAGATGATTCCAGTTAGACCAGCTGAATCCCTTTTCCAATATCTCTAAAGCGACTTCCAATTTAGAGGTATCCTGCTCTTCCAGATAAGCGAACCATCCAATATGATTCGTATACCTGACAAACATTGTCACATCCCAATCCATCCATCTTTCTTTTTTACCAAATTGAGCAATGCAATAATTTGCCTGTACAAGTGTCAGTGCAAGATATTTTTTCCGGATGGCAGGATCTGTGGACAGTTCCACCGCACGATTCCACATAGAGAATTTCCAGTCGTCCAAAACTGTCGGCATATCAACATCATAAAAGAGCCGTGCATTTTCCGGTATAACAAATTTGGGCAGCCCCTTTTCGAATATCAGTTTCTCTTCCGGTTCATCTTCCGCATCTTCCAGGTTAATCAATAATACGCGGGTATCCTTTCTTCTCTGGGAGATACCAGGAAACTCCAATGGCAGCATGCCTATCAACACATCTACATTTTCAATGGCCTGATCAATCTTTTGTTCAACAAACAGTTGATGGGTGTCAACATACAGGCGCTTAAAGGTTTTTATTTTTTCGATATCGGTACTCACCATATTTAGTTTTAAACATTATCCGGACAAATCCATTCTTTCCAGTTATTATTCTCAAGGGCGAAGATCTGATCTGTGCCGATGGATAGCAACATATCATCTACCACACTTAACTTGTAGCCTACATGTTTCGGAGCAGCAGGTTTATCAAAAGGGACCCGCTTTCCATCACGCACAATGAACAACCCGGATGTTGCAGATACTACTATTTCATTCTGATAATATTCAATATCCCAAAGTGAATCTCCTCCTGAGCAAAGCACAACGAAACCCGAAGCATCTCCACTGATTACTGTTCCATTTGCACCGGCAGCATAAAAACGCCCCTGATTATCTGTACAAACAGCGTATAAATGCTCCTGTACAGGGCTGTTAATCATAGTCCATTTACTACCGGATCTAAGCGCAATCTCTCCTTCATTGCCCACCGCGCAGAGTACACCAGCATAACCTGCTATATCATTCAGTGAGTAACCCATCGCATCTTCACGCAAAAGGATATCCTGATCAATATGCTCCCAGCCGGTAGATGTATACTCGTATACCTGCCTGCGATAGCCACAGGCATACAGTTTCTCCTCTATCATTTTGATGCTGCTCAGATAACCAAACTTTCCAGGGCCAGTACCAGCATCAGCAATCTGTTGCTGTGCCAGGCCAGATGGACGGATTGAATGCACAACACCACGTTTATCCAGCAACCACCAACACTTCCCATTTGCACTATCCTCAAATACGGCGGAGACTACATCTGCTTCAATAGGTCTGTGTACCCATTTTTCTGGCGTAACCATGAAGAAACGGGTATGTTCTACATCACTGCCATCATACCCAACCGGGTATGACAGTATTCCCAAAAGATCCTTTCTTGCGGCATACCCTCCCAGGAAACGTACACGTGTATCCTTTTTCTTTGCCATAGTTATTTTATTACTCTATTCGTTTACGCTGTCTTCTTCCCCACGCTACTATAAACCCGGTAGTGATCACACACAAAAAACAAATGATTGCAAAGGGTAATAACATATCAAACATCCACCCCAAACCCAGCAATATCATACAGGGTATACTTACCGCTGCTATTAAGGCAGTATCATCTGTTTTTTTCCTTTCCTTTATCTCCTCTGTTGTTAAGGGTACCAGCAGACATGCATCCAAAACAACCCTGGTACAGGGGCTGTAATCAAGATTAATTTCTCTTCCTGGAATAAGCACTTCAGAAAACCGGCTGTTAAAAACAAACGCTTCCTCGTCAGGACTACCATTCTCAATAAAAATAATGTTGTTATTATATCTGCCAGCACTTTCTATCCGGAGAATAGTGCCCGTCTTTTGTATTTTCTGATTCTTTTGAATATCCTCTTCCAGCGGTTGTTTTACTTTCCGCTTATATGCAGGAGTCGTTAGCCAGCCAAAAATCATAAGCACCAACACAACAACAGTAATGATGGCAAACACAGATATTAACTGTTCATCGTGTAACGCCTCCCATCCAGTCCATAACCAAAAGGTTCCAAATACAAGGCCAAGGGCCATGAGCATACGTTTGTATATGGTCCACCGAATAAAGTAAAGTCTTTCAAGAACTTTCTTATCATCTTCGGAGAGCGGTAGTGTTATCATACGAGTGTAATAATATTTATGTTCTTCAATTATATCCATGCTCCCTGATCAGAAGCCTCTGTATATCCCTCGAACTTTGCCAGCAGACTTTCAGCCATGTATTCCAATAGTTTAAGCCGCTTTGCTGTGGCAGCGCCAAAGCATCCACCCACCTCTGCACCATACTGCAAAGTGTCCACCCACACCTCTCCTTCGAACGGGCCATTCATAATAAGATACAGTTCGTCCTGGCTGCTGGAATTACCAAACTCCATACAACCATCTGTAATTTTTGCTCCGGGAGCTAAACCAAACAATGTCTTCATATCATCCTCTTCCTTAAATACTCCTATCTTCTTCCAGGCTGTACTATCACTGTATACCCAGGCCTTAATATTCCAGCGATGATTGATAGGATGTATTTTATCCCATGTGATAGGAAAAGGTTTTCTTATTTCATCCCATCGTGTGTCATAAATCCTTATATCACCGCCATAACAGGTATAACCTCCACCGCCAGTACCAATTTCCATCAGGTATACTTTCAGTTCATCCGGCAAATGAATATCATTCGTTTGCTCAAATGCTTTCACCTCTTCTATACTCCACCTCTGAAGTTTATAATTATCTTCATACTTCAGGTCTGCTGTTATCCAATCAGATTTTCTATACATCTCTTCTAACCGGATGGCCACCATTCGTTCCTTAATCAGGTTAAGTGTTTCTGCATGCTGTTTCACAAGTGGATGATCAGGATATACGAACTGGTTCTTTGTCTTTGCCTGTTCTTCTTTTACCAACAGCAGAAAATTCTGATAGGCTTTTTCCAATTGTTGCTTCGCTTCTTCTTCACGTTGTGCAACTCCATCTGCCCAGGCTAAATATTGCGCATCATTTTTCAGATCCTGGAAATCTGCATATTCAGGATTCTTTTTAAGTCCTTCCTGAACAATCGGGAAGGCATCTTCCTCCCTGCCAAGCTTAAGTAACAGCCGAACAATTGTATCCTTAATATCATTCAGTTTATACCAGTTGGAATGGTGAAACCCTTTTATTACTATTGGTAAAGCTTTGTCCAGTTTTTCAGGATCTTGTTCGTTTTCAAGTGCAAACCGGCCAATCTGATTTGCATACATCACTATCATTGTTTTCGCCCAGTCCCGCCCATAAATATTATTCGGAAAATAAGTGAGACATTTCTCTGCCTGGGCCAGCATCAGGGGATTATATTTCCCCCTGATAACAGGATCTTCAAATAGTAATACGACCTTATTCCAGATCAGGAACTTCGAGTTTTCCAGTGATATCAGTACGTTTTCTTCAAACAGGCTTGTTGTATTTTCCGGAGTCTCATACCATGTAGCACCATCTTTTTTACACATTTTCTCTTTTGGCTCATCGGCTGCATCTTTCATATTAATATGCAGAACGCGCGATCCTTTATCGTGTAAGGAATTATCAGGGAACTCCATCGGCAACATCGCTATCAACTCATCTATATTACGAATAGCCTGTTCAATGCTTTGCTCATTCAGCGGTACACTGTTACCCAGTTCTGCGAATTCGGCAACTATGTTATTCGTAGCAACATACAGTTGCTTAAAGGTTTTTATTTTTTCGATATCCATATTCAATGCTATACTTGTTTATCCAACCATATTTTATAATCCGCATCCTTTTTGAAATCCTGAAAATCGCCAAAGTCTGGCAACAGTGCTAATGTTGTTTTCACAATCTGATAAGCTTCTTCTGTTCTTCCAAGTTTCAATAGGATCCTTACCTGAGTGTCATAAATGTAGTAATGGATCTCTCCTTCAATGAATGCTACTGCTTTCAGCACCATATCCATCGCCGTATCGAGGTCTTCCCTTTTTTCAGAAAGCATTTGCATCTTCCAGGCTACAGAGTTGGCTGTAATACGCGTAACTTCCTCATGAAATTTACCCAGGTCTGTATAATGCCAGATCATAGAAGGAATCAGGCTTAATGTATGCAGGCCCTGTTTAATGGCAGCATGATTCATTTCAAGTAATGCCGCCGGAGAAAAAGTTGCTTTATGAACAGAGGTGAGGTACATGTAAGCATATACCTTACCATAATTTGCATACAACAGATTATATTCATCTACCACCCTGCCAGAACTAAAGTAAGTGAGTACCTCATCATATACCACCAGCGACTGCAACAATTTCTCCCGCTCGTCTTTGGCATTCATCAGGACATTAGCTTCTGTTATAAGCTTGTTCATGGCCTGCCATTGTTTCACCTCTTCTGTGTCAGCAGTTTCCTTTTCCGGACGGTTATCACGAAAATCTATTGTACATCCCGGCAGGTTTCTGCTGATCCTTAACCGCTCGCTGGCAGGAAGACGGTTATAACGAAGATCCAGGAACTGCAGGTGCTTTAATGTAAAAATTTCTTCCGGCAGACTATCCAGCTTATTAAATGAAAGATCCAGTACTTTCAGGTCTCTTAGGTTTGAAATCCCTTCCAGATGTACTGCCTGCAGGTTCTCCCTTACAATTCCTTCCATTCCATCACCCCACATATGACCACTTATAATGTTCAACCTGGAAGTAAAGTCTTTGAATCTTTCGGGATCATGCGCCAGGTTTTTCTCTATCTCTGCAAATTGGTCTTTTTTGATAAACGCTTCTCTACGTTTACCATGTCTGTCAAGATATAATATTTCAAGACTGTTAATCTGAAAAAATGATTTCAGCAGACTTTGTTTAGGACAAGGACGTGTGAGAAAAGAGATCAACCCATCGGCATGAAGCGTTTTCAGATTTTTAAGCTTAGACAGGTCCGGTAATTCATCCAGGTAACATAAACTGGCATCCAGGTTTAACTCCTCCAGGTTCTCAAGCTGCAGGATATTATCGGGAATTGTTTTCAGTGAATTGCTTCCAATGAACAATTTTTTAAGCCCTGTCAGTTGTGTAACCTCCATGGGAAAATCAATAGGAGCGGCATATGAACACTGGTAACAATTCAGTTCTTCCAACTCCTTCAGACCTGCAACAGATTCAGGAAATCCGAATCCGATATTATTGGAAATATCCAATTTCCTGAGTGATGAAAGATCATTGATACTTTCCGGCAATTGTAAATCCGGGTTGCCGGATACATCCAGTACACGAAGGTTTTCCAGCAAACCTATCTCATCAGGCAGACTTTCCAGATTACATTTCTTAAGATGTAATTCTTCGAGATTGACCAGGTCTTTAATATTTGCAGGTATACTTCCAATATGATTATCATCGAGAATCAGCTTTTTGAGAGAAGAGATCTTTGTAAGCGTACGGGGAAATTCTTTGAGTTTTTTACCAGTAAGGTCCAGTTCGTGGATGTCAGCATTTCCCAGTTGTGCTAATTCCTCTTCCAGGATCAGATGAGCAGGGCTCAATTCACCCCCGGACGAAATGTATCTCTCTTGTATAATTTGTCTGCCCTCACTGATATACCGGTCCAGCCACTCTCCATTAGTATTATAGTCGCCATCAGCCAACTCATCCAGCAGAGGCTCTGTAGTTTCAAAGTCTGCTTCTGCCCCATCTACCTGCCCCGTACTGATAATAAGCCCCTGTACGTCGCCGCCGAATTTGAAATGATGATCTTCCGCAAAAATAGTAGTCGCCTCCGTATTTCCTTCTACTATCAGGCCACCTCGGTTGCTATAACCATAGATAGTTTGTTCAACAATCAGATCTCCCTTAATGCAGAATTCTGCCCCACCTTTATTAATGCTTCTGGCGCGAAGGTTACCGGTAACAAACAATGCCTCACCAGCATCCAGACCTGGTTGAAATATGACACCTTTTACGGTCAGATTACCGGCAACGATAATTCCGCTGGTATCCAGTGTCGTGCAAAGTTTATACATATCCAGATTCCCGTCTATAACCGTATCTTCTTCCAGTAGTATATACTTGTATTTATCTCCGCCTCCCTGAATATATTCCGGAAACCCGAAACGTTCCTTCGCGTCTTTCTCAGTGATCGTTTTGTATGACATTATTTTTCAGGTTTTTCAATTCTGATTCACCAACCATTCCTTGTAATCTGCATCATTTTTAAAGTCACTAAAATCTTCAAAGTCCGATGCCAGAGCTAACGTTCTCTTTACTATTTTATAGGCTTCTTCTTTTTGTCCCATTTTCAGTAAGATTCTCACCTGTGTATCGTAGATAAAATAATGATATTCTGTTGATACAAATCCCACCGCCTTTGCAATAATCTCCAATGCTTTTTCAAGATCCTTCTTCTTATCATAGATCTCATACATCTGCCATGCTACCGCATTCGCAACAACACGGGTTACTTCTTCATGGAATGCACCCATATCTGTAAAATGCCAGATCACAGATGGTATCAGCGCCAGTGTTTTTAAACCCTGCTGAATAGCGGCCAGGTTCATTTCCAGCAATCCTTCTTTTGAATAAGCAGCTTTATGATATGAATTCAGATAGCTGTAAGCATACATTTTACCATAGTTCGCATACAACAGATTATATTCATCCACCACTTTCCCTGAACTAAAGAAATCGAACACCTGATCATATACGCCCAGTGACGCACGTAATTTCTCCACATCATCCTTTGCATACATCAATGCATTGGCTTCCTTCATCAATGTATTCATGGCCTGCCACTGTTTCACATCTTCTGTATCTACTGTATCATTCTCCGGACGGTTATCACGAAAATCAATAGTACATCCCGGAAGACTACGGTTCAATTTTAAACGTTCGGCAGTTGGAAGGCGGTTATAACGAAGGTTCAGGAACTGAAGGTGTGTCATCGTGTGGATCTCTTCCGGCAAGCTGGCCAGATCATTAAAAGAAAGATCCAGTACCCGCAGATTTTTCAGGTTTGAAATACCTTCCAGATGTGCCGCTTTCAGGGCTTCTCTCACAATACCTTTCCGGCCATCTCCATATATACTGTTAGGAACAACCTCATTGACTGCCGCTTCAAAGGCTTTAACCCTTTCAGGATCATGTGCAAGGTTATTCCTCATCTCTTCAAACTGCTCCTTTGTGATAAAGGCTTCCTCACGTTCTCCATGCCTGTCGATATATAATTCTTCCAGACTGGTAATATTAAAGAATGATTTTAACAGGCTCTGTTTAGGACAGGGACGTGTAGTAGTAGAAATCAAACCATCTCCATGCAGAATTTTCAGATTCTTCAACTTTGATAAATCCGGCAATTCATTGAGATAACATAAGCTGGCATCCAGATCAAGCTCTTCCAGTTTTTCAAGCTGCAGAAAGCTGTCCGGAATGGTTTTGATTGAAACCGTACCCATGAACAATCTTTTAAGTCCTGTCAGCTGTGTAATCTCAATTGGAAAATCAATGGGAGCCGGACCGGAACAATCAGCACAACTCAGCTCTTCCAGCTCCTTCAGCCCTTCAACAGATGCAGGAAACCCAAATCCTTTATTATAGGAAATATCCAGTACTCTGAGTGATGCAACTTCATTGATATTTGGGGGCAATTTTAAGTTCCAGTTACCGGCTACATCCAGCACACGCAGCTTTTTCAGTTTTGCTATTTCATAAGGCAATCTTTCGAGACCACATTTCTGAAGATGTAATTCTTCAAGATTAGATAACTCTCCAATAGAAAAAGGGATACTTTTAATAGGATTATCATCCAGGACCAGCTTTTTGAGAGACAGCGCCTTTCTCAGTATACGGGGAAATTCTTTCAATTTTCTACCGGTAAGATCCAATTCTTCAATATCCTCTTTTTTGCTTCCCAGTTGTGCTAATTCCTCCTCCAGTATCAACCGGGCAGGACGTGCTCCTTTCTTCAAAGGAGATTTACCTGCTTTTACCAATGCTATAAAATTCCGTACTGCAAATGCTCCTTTCTCATTATAAACAGCGGATACCATCACTTCTTCAAAATCTTTTACGGTATAATCATACTCGAAAAAGTCATCGTGATCTCCATAATAATTAATGACAGTGGCACCTTCGGGCCTCAGTAATGAATTATGATCTGAGTTGAGGATATAAGGGGTTTTTGTTTTTCCTTCAATCTCAATCCTGCCATGATTATAATTGCCATTGAGTGCATATTTAATATCGGCATCACCGGTAATGTGAATGAATTCATCATAACTATGTAAGACATCACATTTAACATTGCCCTGTACCAGTAAAAAAGGATAATTATCGTTCGCAGGTTCGATTGTACCTGCCACCGTCAGATTACCATTTATAAGCAGCAATGAATCTGATGTATCAGGATCTTCACCCAGTGCTTCGAGCGTATTTACTGTCCAGTCATGGTTCAGATCTCCATCAATATAAACATCTCCATCCAGGAAAATTACTTTCTGAAAACCCATCTCATCAAAGGAATCATACAGGCTCAGATCAAATTTTTCTTTTGCTTCGTCTTCTGTAATCAGTTGGGCGACAGCAGATGTTTTGTTAACAACCGTTTCTGATACAGCGGGCAGGTATTTATCCTTTATAATATGCCGGCCACTGTTGATATAATCAGATGTTATTTCACTATAACTATAATCTTCATTATTAATCAGTTCATCCACCAATGGCTCAGTTGTTTCAAAATCAGCTTCTGCTCCCTGTATTTCACCGGTGTTGATGATCAGTCCCTGTACATCTCCTTTAAACTGGAAATAGTGGTCCTCCGAAAAAATAGTAGTGGCCTCTGTATTACCTTCTACTTTCAGGCTACCATGATTATAGTAGCCATAAATAGTTTGCTCAATACTGAGGTTTCCTTTAATATAAAACTCTGCACCACCTTTATTAATGCTTTTTGCACGGACATTTCCTGTTACAAACAGTGCCTGACCAGAATCCATATCCGGTTGAAAAATCACCCCGTTAACTGTTAGGTTACCGTCAACAATAATCCCATAGGTATCCAACGGTGTACAGAACCGGTCCATATCCAGATCTCCGTCCAGGACAACCTCTCCTTCCAGCAATATATAATTGCATTCATTTCCATATCCACCCTCTATGTATTTTGAAAAACTGAAGCGTTTTTTAGCTTCTTTTTCGGTGATCAGTGTATATGCAGGGTATACCAGCGGAACAACTTCCGTGTACCCTTTTTTTGTTTTTTCTTTTACCAGTTTATCATATTCTTTACCGGCTGCGGCAGCATCACCAAATTCTTTTTCTGTTGATTTGCCATCTGTTCCTATTTTTCCGTAACGGGTTTTTACAATGTTATTCTCCAGGGTTATTTCCCAGAATTTGGAAGAAGTATCATCCTGTAACTCAAAGTATTGTATCATTCACCTTAGGTTTTTGAATATATATGGATTAATTTTTGGGAGATCGGATTTTACCAGATCTTAGGATGCTGTCCTCCAAAGAACAAATATCTCTTTACGTCTTTGTAAGCCGTGTTGGTAATGGAAAAATCATCCGGTCTTTTACTCTCCCTGTTGGCATCATAACGGAACAGGCTGTCTCCAAACAAAAGATCTTTACAACTATATACAATTACCTGTCCGCTGTAACTTGCTGCAACCATAGTCATCCTGTCTTCAGAAATATCAATATCCATCACAGTTCCACCTATATAAAGAAAGCCATAGTGCCAGCCATAAAATCCTTTAAACCAGATATAGCCATCATTACATCCCAGACCATATCCCCAGCCATAGTTAGCTGCAGAAAACACCCATTTCCGGGTATCTACATAATTGAGTGTATTGTCACCATCATAAGCAGAGGCGGAGAAGTCAGGTGTAAGATTTTTAATGGGCAGGCTAACAGAAGCACTTCCTCCAAAATGACAGGAGCTTAACAATACCTGTGGCCCATCATTTTCTTCCCCGGCGTCCTTTAGTTTATAATTAAACTTAGCCAGGTTAGGATAAGACGAACGGGGTTCTACAGTGGCCACGGTCGTCCATACCCCATCTATTTCTTCCAATAATAAATGACTGGAAGACTGGGAACCCACTATTATATATTTTTCATCCGGGGATACATCTATATGAGGATAATCGTAGCGGAAAGTATAATTCTCTTCTTCTGCTTCCTTATCTTCTGTTTCGATATACTTGGCCCCTGTTTCATCCAGCACGAAAATGCCCTTGGCCGTAGCCAGCCCAATCCGCTGGCCGGAAGGAAATATAATAACATGATGAATATCAAGCCCTGAGAAGTCTAATTCCCCCAGACCATCTTTGAATGTTATGTCCGTTTTTCCATAAGTGGCAGGAGGAGCAAACGTTTTTACCACAGGGCCGTCCCAGCCTTCTGTAACTTCTATTTTATCGGGATATACTTTTGCGAAGTATTTTTTGTCGGCCGACTTCCCAAACATGAAAATGTCATCCAGCATCTGGTAGTCGTTACCTTTAATTATATACATCCAACGTTCCTGGTGCCATTCTCCCAGGGTTACCACCAAACGGTTATCAGGTAATATTGTTACCTGACTCACGCAGACAGTTATATTTCTCCAGTCCATTGGATCATTATCCGGTGGAAACAACTTTCTGAGTTCCTCCTGCTTTCCCGCCTCATTAAAAGCAATGATTTGTTCCAGTACATATGCCCCCATATCCTTACGGGTTTCTTCCGGACAGGGTGTTTCCGGCTGCTTTTTATCTATATAAATGATATCCAGCCAGTTATTCAGTTGGTCTTTATAGGCTTTTCCTTCAGTGATCCATCTTTGGGATGCTTCTTCTACAGTTTTAAACATAGGATTCAGAGTTTCAATCTTTATATATATAATTGTATCTTTAATATATGATCAAAAATAGACCCTGAAATCCTATAATTTGAATAATTAACTACTACAAATGCTCTACATGCGCATAAAATGTTCACTACAAATACCCTACAACTGTAAATTTGCAGCCAATCCATTTGCCACATGAGTAAGAAAATCAATCGAATAGGCATCTTTATCCTTTTATTCTGTATACAATCTGTAGTTACACGGGGCCAGATCATTGCCGACTCACTAAGTGCTATATTATCACAAAAGAACTTACCCCTTGAAGATCGGGTAATGACTATGGGCATGCTGGCAAGAGCCAAATCGCTCACTCAAACTGAGAATGCTTTAAAAATTGGTCAACAAGCTTTACAATTAAGCAATACTTTATCAGACCCTCAATACAAAACATTTATCTATAGTATACTGGTATCTGTGTATCAGCAGCATCGAGAAATGCCGAAAGCACAGGAGGCACTGGACAGTGCAATCTGGTATGCCGCTAAAACTACCAACAGACGTATAAAAGGCATTGCATGGTATAGAAAAGCTTTCCTGGAAAGCCTCCAGGGAAAAAGCAAAGAGTCTATCAACAGCGCCTTAGAAGCGTTGAAATACCTGGAAGGGACCGGAGCCTATGATTATGAATCCTTTGTTTATTATAATATAGCAGGGACCTATGCCGAATGGGAGGATCTCCCTGCTGAAAGAAAATATGCAGAATTATGTGTGCAGGCTGCAGAGAAAAGCGGAAATTTTGATAACATGGCCCATGGTCAGCAAGCCATGGCAACATACTATCATTACCGCTATAAGCAAAACAGGGAAAATGCTGCCCTCCTGGATTCAGCCCTCTATTATAACCGTAACGTTATCAGCATCTATTTTGCGCAACAGCACCGGCTTATTTCCGGTAATATCATGGCAGTGGTAGCATTGAATGTCGCCAATCTGTATCAGGGATATTTTCCAGCCAGTTATAAAGACAGCGTTGTTCATTATCTCGATATTGCGCTGAAAATAGGACAGGAAACCAGGCAGATTGCCGTGGTTGGAAGCTGCTATGGTGTAATGAGTGATTATGAAATGGCAGCAGGTAACTATGAGAGAGCCGAAGCTTTATTAGCTACGGGGCTGAGTGTACTTCTTTCTGACAGTGCCAAGTATACACGAACGATATCAGCTTTCATGCAAAGCTTATCCAATATATCTGAGAAAAGAGGGGATTATGTAAATGCACTTAGATACTATAAAGAGTATTACAAAACATCCCAGGAAGTATTCGATGCTGAAAAAATGGCTATTTCCAAACGTTTAGAAGCACAATATCAATCGGAAAAAAATGAAGCGGCGCTGAAAACACTCAGACAAACAGCCGCCCTGAACAGGAAACTTAACTACCTCTACATATCCCTGGCGATAGCAGCCATTATAGCATTATTGTTCCTTTTCGGGTCTTATCATTTCAGGCTAAAGGCCACCCGTCACCAGCAACAACTGATGGCAAAAGAGAAAGAAGATGCTGAATTACACGCACGCTTAAAGGAAGAAGAGGCTATGCGTTTAATGGCAGAACAACAATTATTACAGGAACGCCAGGAACGCTTACAAAGAGATCTGCTGGCCGGCAGCTTGCAGGTGGAACAGAAAGATGAACTATTGCAGGCCGTTCAAAAGAAGATTGAAGAGAATAAAAACGGTAACAACGTACTGAAACAGATCAATCAGATTATTGATCAGAATAAACGTATAGATGAAACCTTAACTACTTACAAAGCAGATTTCGACAATATCCATCCTGAGTTTTTTGAGAAACTGAAAGAAAAATCGAGCGATACATTGTCCAGGTTGGATCTGAAACATTGTTCCTATATATCCATCGGGTTAACCAATAAAGAGATCGCCCAGCGTTTAGGCGTTGCGCCCAAAAGTATCCTGATGGCACGTTATCGCATCAAATTAAAACTGGGACTAGGTAAAGACGTTGATCTGGATGAATATATCGGAACGTTGAAATAGCCTGACTTTTTTTCATAATTACCTTTGCCACATGAGCCAAAAAATCAGCCGGATAAGCATTTTTATCCTATTATTCTGTACACAGGTTGTAGTTACACAAGCACAGAGAATTACCGACTCACTCAGTACTGTATTATTACAAAAGGACTTATCCGTAGAAAATCGCGTGATGACCATGGGGCTGTTAGCAAAAGCCCTGTCAACAACTGATGCAAAGAAGGCCCTGGAAATTGGCCTGCAAACTTTACAACTGAGCCGTACTTTACCAGATCCTCAATACAGGGTTTTTGCCTATGGTACCCTCACAAATCTATATTACAGGACTGATAATATGCCCAAAGCCCAGATAGTATCAGACAGTGCTTTGTGGTATGCCGGCAAAACTACCAGCAGAACTATGAAAGGTTTTGCATGGTTTAAAAAAGCCTGGCTGGAAACACTGCTGGGAAAACCCAAAGAGTCTATGCAAAGCTCTCTGGAAGCCTTAAAGTACCTGGAAGGAACTGATGCCTATAGTTATCAGTTCAGTGTTTATTATAACATAGCAGGGATCTATTCCGAATGGGATGACCTTCCTGCCAGAAAGAAATATGCACTGTTAGCTGTGCAGGCAGCAGAGAAAAGTGGTGATTTTGATAACCTGCTGATGAGCGAGCAGGGCATGGCCGCATACTATCATTACTCCTATAAGCGAAACAAGAAAAATACGGCACTCCTGGATTCGTCCCTTTTTCATAATCATAAAGCCACCAACCTCTATTACGCACAGAAACAACGGATCATTCTGCAGAGTACTATGGCTATCGTTGCATTAAATACCGCCAATCTGTACCAATCCTATTTTCCTGCCAGCTATAAAGACAGCGTTTTTCATTATCTCAACATTGCCCTTAAAATAGGACTGGAAACCAAACACATCGATGTTATTTCAAACTGTTATGGCATGATGAGTGATCTTGAAATAGAAAGGGGTAATTACCAGAGAGCGGAGGCCTTATTAGATTCAGGATTAGTTGTGCTTCGTGCTGATAGTGTTAGTAACCTCCACACCATGGTGCAGTTCATGATAGCCTTATCCAACCTGGCTGAGAAAAAGGGCGATAAAACTGCTGCTCTCAAATACTATAAAAACTATCACAAAAAATATGAGGAATTATTCGATGCTGAAAAACTGGCTATTACCAAACGTTTAGATGCACAATATCAATCAGAAAAGAATGAAGCAGCGTTGAAAACGCTTAAACAAACGGCCGCCCTCAACAAAAAACTCAACTACCTCTATATATTCCTGATAATAGCAGCCGCTATAGCATTGTTGTTCCTTTTCTGGTCTTATCACTTCCGGTTAAAAGCTACCCGTCATCAGCAACAACTTCTGGAAAAAGAGAAAGAAGATGCTGAATTACGTGTGCTATTAAAGGATGAAGAGGCCATGCGTTTAATAGCAGAACAGCAATTATTACAGGAACGGCAGGATCGCTTACAGAGAGATCTGCTGGCCGGTAGTTTGCAGGTGGAACAAAAAGATGAGCTGTTGCAGGCTGTTCAAAAGAAGATTGAGGAGAATAAAGGTGGTGACAACGTTCTGAAACAGATCAACCAGATCATTGATCAGAATAAACGGATAGATGATACACTGGCTAACTATAAAGCAGACTTTGACAATATCAATCCGGAGTTCTTTGAGAAACTGAAAGAGAAATCCGGTAATACATTGTCCAGGTTAGACCTGAAACATTGTTCCTATATATCCATCGGCTTAACCAATAAAGAAATTGCCCAGCGTTTAGGTATTGCTCCCAAAAGTATCCTGATGGCGCGTTACCGCATCAAATTAAAACTGGGCCTGGGTAAAGAGGTGGATCTCGATGAATATATAGGAACGTTATAGTTTTATTTATTCTTTTTCTTCCATTTCTTATACCTTTCATCTTTTTTAAGATCCTGAAAGTCATTAAAATCCGGGGATAGCGTTAATGTTCTTTTTACAATCTGCCAGGCTTCTTCTGTTCTTCCAAGTTTCAGCAGGATCCTGACCTTTGTATCATAAATAAAGTAGTGGTCTTCATTCGATATGCATTCCACTCCTTTAACAATAACATCCAGCGCTTTTTCCAGATCTTCTGTTTTATCATAGATCTCGTACATCTGCCAGGCCACCATATTGGCACTAATGCGGGTCACGTCTTTATGAAATGCACCCAAATCTGTAAAGTGCCAGATGATAACAGGAACCAGCTCCAATGTTTTCAGTCCCTGATCAATAGCTGCAAGTCTATTCTCCAGTAATTCAGCAGGAGAAAAAGTAGCTGCATGATTTGAAAGCAGGTAATTATATGCATTGACCTTACCATAATTCGCATACAACAAATTATACTCATCTACCACCTGACCGGAACGGAAAAGCTCCAACACCTGATCATATGCCACCAACGAATGGCCTAATCTCTTTGCATCATCCTTTGCCACCATGAAAGTATTTGCTCTCATCATCAGCATATTCATCATCTGCCACTGCTTTACTTCTTCCGCATCAGCAACATCGCTTACAGGACGGTTATCACGGAAGTCAATTGTACATCCCGGCAGATTTTTACTGATCTTTAAACGCTCTGCTGTAGCAAGACGATTATAGCGCAGATCTAAAAATTGCAGGTTCTTCATAGTGAAGATTTCTTCCGGAAGATTAATCAGACCATTAAATGAAAGATTTAATACTTTCAGATGCTTCAGTTTTGAGATGCCTTCCAGGTGTGCGGCTGTTAACTCATGTCTTGTAATTCCTTTACGGCCATCACCATATATACTGTTGGGAACAATGGTGCTGACTGTATCTGCAAATGCCTTGAATCTTTCAGGATCATGTGCCAGGTTCTTCTCTATCTCAGCAAATTGATCTTTATTGAGAAACGCTTCTTCCTCTTTTCCAAACCTGTCGATATATAATTCTTCCAGACCGGGAATATTAAAGAATGATTGCAACAAACTCTGCTTAGGATAGGGTCGTGTGGAATTAGATCTCTGACCATCTGCATGCAGAATTTTCAGTTTCTTCAACTTTGACAAATCAGGTAATTCATCCAGGTAACATAAACTGGAATCCAGGTCTAACTCTTCCAGGTTCTCAAGCTGTAGTATACTCTCCGGAATTGTCCTTACCGAATTACTTCCAATGAACAATTTTTTAAGCCCTGTCAGTTGTGTGATAACCACCGGAAAATCAACAGGAGCAGCATCTGTAGAATAAGAGCAATCCAGTTCTTCCAGTTTCTTTAAACTACCAATTGGTTCCAGCCATTCAAATCCGTTACGGGCAATATTCAGCGTCTTCAACGATGCAAGTTTACCCATCCCTTCCGGTACAGGTAAATCGTAATTAGAGGAAATGTTCAGTACTTTCAGTTTCTTTAATTGTTCTATCCTAAAATCCAGGGATTCCAGGTAGCATGATTCCAGCTGCAATTCTTCCAGGTTCACCAGCTTCTCAATGTCAGCAGGAATACTTTTAATAGGATTATCATTCAGGATCAGCTTTTTGAGAGAAATAATCTCTGTCACTGATAGTGGAAACTTATTCAGCCGTTTATCAGTCATATCCACTTCCTCAATTCCCCCACTATCATCTTTAGCCAACTGTTCCATTTCCTCCTCAAGGACCTGACGCGCCGGGCGTGCATCTTCCTTTAAAGGAGATTTCCCTTCTTTCAGTAATTCGACAAATTTATGCTGTTTAAAACGCATCTTCTCATCAAATACTTCCGGCACCATGATTCTTTCAAAATCCTGCTCTGTGTAATCATAATCAAAGAAGTCATTAGAATCTCCGAAATAATTAATCAGGATAGCGCCTTCGGGAGTGATGGTTGAGCTATGATCAGAGTTAAGTACATATGGTACATAGGTTGTTCCCTCAATTGTGATACTGCCATCGTTATAGTTTCCATCAAATGCATATTTAATGTTCGCATCACCGGTGATGTGTATACACTCATCATAACTCATCAGCACATCACATGTAACATTACCCAATACAAGCAGATGACTGGTGATATCAAGGTCTCCTATTACGGTCAGGTTTCCGTTTATCAGGAACAGGTTCATTCCTTTGGCCTTATCTCCCAGGGTAACAGTGATTTTCTTTGCCCACTCCTGCAGATCACTATCTACATGTGTATCTCCATCAAAAAGCAATACAGCATCATAACCAATATCTCCCATAGGATCATAACCGCTCAGGTCAAATTGTTCCTTTGCCTGTTTCATGGTAAGTACCCGGGGAGCTTCAGCAGATGGAGTGTTCTCCTGTGTAATTTCCTGGTATCCCTTTTTGGTCTTTTCCTTTACCAGTTTATCATATTCTTTACTGGCTGCAGCAGCATCACTAAATTCTTTTTCTGTGGATTTACCTTCCGTTCCGATTTTTCCGTAACGGGTCTTTACAATGTTATTCTCCAGGGTTATCTCCCAGAATTTGGAAGAAGCGTCTTCCTGAAATTCGAAGTACTGTTTCATCTATACGAGGCTTTTCAATTTTAGTAACGATATCCCTCAAAAATAGTTATTGGAAACTAACATTGTGAATAATCAGCTACTACAAATACTCTACATGCCCAATAACAGCACTCTACGAAAGACCTATAATTATAGTTTAATAATCTCCGGCAAAAGTTTCTTTCATAATAGCCTCCTCCTGCCTTATCCTGGTAATTAAAGGGATCAGGTAGATGATCATCCCTGCTACCAGTGTTATCCATGCATGGAAAAACAACGCGATGCCGATCAGTTCGGGAATAATATTGAGAAAGTAATTAGGATGCCTAACATATTTGAATAAGGGTGACTTATTGATAGTGTGGTATGCTTGTGGAGCGATGATCAGTTTTACCGTCCATACATGACGGATAGAATAGATCACGTAATATAACATTCCGATAGAGAAGATGTAGATACCTAATCCGGTATAACTGATGGTATCATAAAAATAAGCACCCCTTTGTATGCCTTCAAATATGCAGGCAAAGTAATAGCCAAAATGCGCAATGATCAGGAAAGTTGAATTGGGCTTGCCATATTCAATGGCTCCTATCTTCTTTAATTTCTTTTCATTGATAGCAGATAATACTACTGTGATCAGGCGGAGTACAATAAAGGTAAAAAAGGTTACCAGGATAATGGTTTGCATAAATACGATGTGTCTTTACGCAAATGTAGAAATTTTTAATATAGTAAGAGGGTATATCAGACTTTGATATACCCTCTTATCATTATTCCGCTCTTAAAGACTTCACGGGATTACCTGTAGCGGCTTTTAGCGCCAGTACTCCTACTGTCAGTAATGCAATGGCAATAGCTATCATTCCGGCTACGCCAAAGATCCACCATTGAATAGCCACCCGATAGGCGAAGTCGTTCAGCCACTTGTTCATTCCCCACCAGGCCATCGGTGTAGCAATAATGATAGCAATCAGCACCAGCTTTACAAAATCACCGGATAACAGTGTTACAATGTTTGTTACAGATGCTCCCAGGATTTTCCTCACCCCGATTTCTTTTAATCTCTTTTCTGTTGAATAAGTAGCCAGTCCAAAGAGTCCAAGACAGGCGATGAATATCGTTAAAAAACCGAAGGTCATAAAGATCTCTCCAAAACGTTCATCCTTCTGGTACTGCTCATTAAAAGACTTATCCATGAAGCCATACAGGAAAGGCCGGGTTGGCGCTATGGTAGCCCAGGTATTCTGCAGTTCGGCAATTGTCTTTGATAAATGTTCGGATTTTACACGCAGGGATAATTTATTGAAAGAGTAAAACTGCGCCATCCTGATGGTCAGCGGTTCTACTTTATTATGGAGCGACTGATAATTAAAATCTTTCGTTACGCCAATCACTGTTCCTTTACGTCCCCACTGATCAAAAGATTTACCTATTACATCTGCAGGATTCGCATATCCATACATTTTTGCTGCTGCTTCATTAATGATGATGGCCTGTTCCGAATCAGTGGAGAAGCTTTTGGAATAAGCCCTGCCTGCTGCCATTTTCACCTCGTAAGCGGGTAAAAAGTCTGCGTCTATTTCATAGATACCAGGATCAAATGATAACTTGTCTCCATTAGGCGCTTCAATTATAGTCGTCGCATTGGGCAGGAAATCTCCCGGTACTGCCCTGGAAGCTGTAATAGATGTTACTGCCGGATTACGCGCCAGTGTAGCCTTTATCGCTTCAATATTTTTATTGATGTTACCATCGCCCCCATAGTCTATCACCAGCATCTGATCCTGGCGAAAACCAAGGTCATGGGATCTGAGATGATTCAGTTGCGAGAATACAATAGCAGTACAGGCAATTAATGCAATGGATAAACTAAACTGAAATATCACTAACCCCTGTCTCAGTTGTATCCCTTTACCGGATGAATGAAACTTACCCTTTAACACCAGCGCAGGTTTAAACCTCGCCAATACCCAGGCAGGATAAATACCCGCCGGAATACCTACTAAAACGGGTGCTAAAAGGAATGCCAGCAGCATCTTCCAGGACAGCAGCGCTGTAAACGGTAATGGCTTACCTGCCATTTCACGCACCACCGATAATAAACAAATCGCTAATGCCACTCCCAGTATTGTCGCTAAAAATGCAATCAATACAGATTCTGTGAGGTATTGGAACATGAGTCCTTCCTGGTGTGCGCCCACTGCCTTTCTTACTCCTATCTCTTTTGCCCTTTCCATAGATCTGGCTGTAGAGAGATTAATGAAATTGATGCAGGCAATGAAGAGGATAAAAACAGCTACCAGCGAGAAGATATATACATTAGATAAACTGCCGGTTACACCGGGTTGCCTCTTGGCTGTTGAATGCAGATAAGCATTCTTTAATGGCTCAAAAGCAATGGCATAACTATGATCCACACCAGCGGGATTATAACGTTCTACAAATGCAGCAGTCTTTGCCTGCATGGCGTTTATATCTGTATGCCTACGTACAGTAAAATAAGTGTAAAAGTCAACATATCCCCAGGCGTCAAACACTTCTGGCCTCACCCGCCTGAAAGTACTCATGGAGATCATGCCATTAAATGTAAAATGAGAATTGGAAGGAATATCTTCCATTTCGCCGGTTACCATGAGTGAGCTACCATCATCTACCTTCAACATCTGCCCCACAGGGTTACTCTTCCCGAAATACTTTTCAGCAATACTTTTAGTGAGTACAATGGAATTAACACCTTTTAAGGCTGTTGTTTTATCTCCATAGATCATTTTCCAGCTGAAGATGTCGAACATGGAAGAATCGGCAAATACGATACCGTTCTCCTGGAAGTGTTTATCCTTGTATTGGAGTAAGTATGTACTTGGACTGGTAAACTGTGCGATCTTATCTACTTCAGGAAAATCTGCTTTCATGGCAGGAGCCAGCGGAGCACAACCCCATACCTGGAACTCTTCCGGCGCAGGCGGCGCTAATTCCTTTACGTTTTTAGCGCTCCGGAAAGCCTGTACTACCCGGTAAGTTTCATTATAATGTTGATTATAACGGTCGTATGATAATTCATCTTTTACATACAATGTAATCAAGATACAACAGGCGATGCCTACGGTTAATCCGGTGATATTGATCAGGGAATACATCTTATTCCTGGCCAGGCTTCTCCATGCGATCTTAAGATAATTTTTGATCATGGCTGATATTGTTATGCTCCCTATATTCAAAACAGATGCCATATAGCAGGAAGCCCATCTATGGCGGATTACAATATTTCATAAAATGCTCATCTGTTCAAATACGGACACTTTTCTGTGCTAAAATGAACATTACTTTTAAAAGATGTTACCTTTTGCCTACTTCTGCAATGTACCCCTGATAATTATATCTCACTGCGAATATACTACTGCCCCCGGCCGTTATATTCGTCAGCATTAAAACCACCAGCACGCTCTAATGAAACGTTTTGTAAAACTACTACTCGTATTCTGCATCTATATGTCTGAAACACAGGCCCAATGGCAGATCCAACCCGCACCATTACAGACCCGCTGGGCAAAAGATGTTACACCGGATAAAGTACTGCCCGAATATCCACGCCCTCAACTGGTGCGTACCGACTGGCAAAACCTGAACGGCCTCTGGCAATACGCCATTACCGATAAAGATGCGGCTCAGCCCACTCAGTTCGATGGACAGATCCTGGTGCCCTTTGCCATTGAATCTTCTTTATCAGGTGTTAAAAAGCCTGTACTGCCTACCCAGCGTCTCTGGTACAAACGTACCTTCTCTAAACCAGACACTAAAAACGACCAGCGCATCCTGCTGCACTTTGGGGCGGTAGACTGGCAAACGACCGTTTTCGTGAATGGTAAGGAAGCAGGTACTCATACCGGCGGCTACCAGAACTTCTCTTTCGATATCACAGACCTGCTGCAAAGCGGAGATAACGAACTGGTTGTAAGTGTATACGACCCTACAGATCAGGGACCTAATCCTCATGGGAAACAGGTACTGAAACCACAGGGTATCCGTTACACAGCTACCACCGGTATCTGGCAAACCGTATGGCTGGAAACTGTTCCGCCTGTATATATCTCTTCTCTTAAGATGGTCCCTGAAGTGGATGGGGGTTATCTTTCCCTTACTGTCAACACTACGGGTGCTGCCAGTGATTACACCATAGAAGCTGTAGCCAGCGCTAATAGTAAAACTGTCAGCAGTATAAAAGGCTCAGCTAATACTACCTTAAAACTCCCTGTAAAAAATGCGCATCTCTGGAGTCCCGAAGACCCTTTCCTCTATGATCTTTCCATCCGCCTTGTGAAAAAAGGAACTACGGAAGACCAGATCACTTCTTACTTCGGCATGCGTAAGATAGCCATCAAAAAAGATCCTAAAGGACAGGAGCGCATTTTCCTGAATGATAAATACACGTATAATCTAGGCGTATTAGACCAGGGCTTTTGGCCTGATGGGATC
This sequence comes from Chitinophaga sp. YR573, assembly GCF_900110995.1. Classification (GTDB taxonomy): domain Bacteria; phylum Bacteroidota; class Bacteroidia; order Chitinophagales; family Chitinophagaceae; genus Chitinophaga. The sequence goes on along the minus strand of NZ_FOJF01000002.1, from coordinate 70,087 downwards.
TATACTGCGCCTACAGATGATGCGCTGCAATTTGATATTGCAGCGATAAAAGGCATGGGCTTTAATACTATCCGCAAGCATATCAAGATAGAGCCTGCCAGATGGTATTATCATGCAGATAAACTGGGTATGCTGGTATGGCAGGATATGGTTACCTGCGCCAGCTTACAACCCGATGCTAAAAAAGCTTTTGAAGAAGAGAACACCGCTAACGTACAACAGCTCTTTAATTACCCTTCCATTATCTGCTGGGTATTATTTAACGAAGGCTGGTATACTTACGATCAGCCACGCTTAACGGAGTGGTTGCAGAAAACGGATCATTCCCGTTTGATCAATGGCCATACAGGTGAAAACTATGGTACAGATGGTCCTCAGAATCCTGCTGAGAAGTGGGCGAACAGCGACCTTACAGATATTCATGATTATCCCGGCCCCGGGACTGCGCCTGCTTTGCCAGGTAAAGCCCGTGTACTGGGCGAATGGGGCGGTGTAGGTGTTCCCGTAAAAGGCCATCAGTGGAATGCTGCTGCCGGATGGGGATACGTAAAGATCACTCCTTCAGAAATGAGCGATAAATATGCTGGTATGGTAAAACGGCTGAAGGTCTATGAAACAGAAGGTCTTTCCGGTTCTATCTACACAGAGCCTTATGATGTGGAAATAGAAGAGAATGGCCTGATGACTTACGATCGTGAAATCATCAAAGTTCCATTAGCTACATTACGTCAGATACATGCTCCTTTTGTTGCACAGGAACGCAGCAAACTGCTGATACCTATGTTAGCACTTAAAGATGCAGATACTACTTCCATCCCCGATCCCAACCGTAAACAATTCCTGGCCATCCTGGAACAGGAAGCTGATGCTAAAAAGAGCCACGACTGGAAACCTATGACAGATAACTTAACTGACTACCTGAAAAAAGGAGGTACCAGCTTCTCACCGGCTAAAATAAGCAGTATGGCCACAAAGGTATTTAACGGAACCAGTGATACTGTGTTGCTTAATCAGGCGCTGGCATGGATGAAACAGGTCGTAGAGATGGAAAAGAACTCTGTTACCATGACTGCTTACGCTAATCTCCTTTATAAACTGGGGCACAGGGAAGATGCCTTAAAATGGCAGGAAAGAGGAACGATATTATCTCCTGAAAGTGATATGAAGATGTACCAGGAAATATGGGATAAAATGAAGAAAGGGGAGAACACCTGGCCATAATCATCAATAATAAAAAAGGTCTGCCGGTTAAACTGGCAGACCTTCTGTTTATTTCTTCTTTTTACCTTTTACTTTCGCGCCTCTCGTTTTCGGTTTCCCGTACTTCTTCATCATCTTATCCGCATGAGATACTTTCCTGTTCACCTTACTGTTCTTGGCAGATTTCTCATGGAAAGCAGGACCAGATAATTCCTTAGCCGGGAGTTTGATCAGGTAGTTCTTCATCTTCACCTGTGGCAGTTCATCTTCTGTCAGCACATCAGAGATCACCAGATTCTCAGGTAATGGTTTCATGGGAATCCTGTAACTCATCAGCCCTTCTATATTCTCCTGGAATTCTTTTTCTGCCGGTTTCACAAAAACCAAAGCCACCCCGTCTTTATCTGCACGACCTGTTCTACCAATACGGTGCAGGTAGTTCTCCGGTACTTCCGGTGTATCAAAGTTGATAACATGGGTTACTTCAGCAATATCCAACCCGCGGGCAATGATATCTGTTGCAATGATAAACCGGTAGTTGCCTTCTTTGAACTGCTTTACTGTATTGAAACGGTGGTTTTGCTCTTTATTGGAGTGCATTACCCCTACTTTATCCGGGAATTTGGCAGAGATCAGCTCGTACAGCTCGTTAGCCAGCTCTTTTGTAGCAACGAATACCAGCACCCTGGCCATGTCTTCGTTTTCTGTCAGCAGTAATTCCAGCAGGTTCACCTTGGTGTGGAAGTTGGGAACATCATAACCTATCTGCTGAATGTTCTTCAACGGGGTACCTGTAGGAGCTGCCTCTATGGTTACCGGATCATTGAAGTAAGTGGTCATCAGTTTCTGCACTTCTTCCGTGATAGTAGCAGAGAACAACAGGTTCTGCCTCTTTAAAGGCAGCAGGTCCAGGATCATGTTGATCTGCGGACGGAACCCGAGGTTCATCATCTCATCTACCTCATCTATCACCAGTCTTTTAATAGCTTTCGTCTTTAAAGCCCCACTCAGGATCAGGTCTACCAGGCGACCGGGAGTGGCAACAACCACGTCCAGCTTCTTTTCTGCGGCTTCCATCTGGGGATTCATATTTACCCCACCGTAAAAACCGGCTACTTCCACTGTCATATAGGGAGTTAGCTGCTTTACAGCTTCTACTACCTGTACTACCAGTTCGCGGGTAGGCACTACAATCAGCATCTGGGCGTAACGGTCTTTCGAAAATTTGAACAGCCGTAACATGGGAAGCAGGTATGCAAAAGTCTTTCCCGTGCCCGTTTGGGCTATTCCACATACGTCGCGGCCGGACATTACTACAGAGAAAACCTTCTCCTGAATAGTGGTGGGCTGTACATAGTCCAGGTCACTTAAAGCGTTGAGTAAAGGTTTGCTCAGGTTTAATTCTTCAAAAGTCATATCTCTTAAATAAACCGCAAAGGTAATGTAATCTTCAGGAAGAATTTGCGTCTTTTGTACATTAATAGGAAATGAGCTAGTTTCGCGGGTAATGAGGCGATCTTCTGCTACACTCGTCTACCAGGTAAACGATAGATTCATAATTCTTCTTTGTGACATTCTCCAAAGCCATTTCACAGGTTTTGGAACTGGAGTAGTACCCCTGTCCTGGTTGTTCCAGCACTTCTTTTGCTTCTAAATTTGTAGCAGATTTCACCAGCTCAGGGAATAAGAACCCTCTGTCTCCTGCCATGCCGCAACAACCTGCATAGATAGGTACATGTACATTATCTGCACATGCTTTGGCGATATTCGTCAGCTTATGCGCATTCTTCATTTTAGATAAAGAACAAACGGGATGTAAGGCCACGTTATCCTTCTTTATTCTGATAGAGAGAGATGGCATTACATGGTCATGTAGAAAATCAACAGTATCCAGGATGAGCAGCTTATCAAAACGGGCTTTATTCTCATCATTCAGATAAGGTCTGCATTCCAGTAAAGTATAAGTGCAGGAACTCATATCCAGAATCACAGGCAGCTTGCCCTGCTGGGTTTCCTGCCATAACCATTCGACCGTTTTGTTCTTGGTGTAAGCTGCTGCTGAAGCAAATCCCTTGGAAGAGAATGGCTGTCCGCAGCAATGCCCGTGAATGTTTACAGGGATTTGAATATTAATCCCCGCTCTTTGAGCTACCGTCAGCAGACTATCAATCACACTATTTTTTCCTTCCCGACTGCGACCCATGCTACGGGTGATACAGGTAGCAAAATATATAAATGAAGGCTGATCAATTTTCGTTTTAGAGATACGTACAGGCCCGGTTTGTTCCGCCATCCATAATGGGAAAGCAGGGACGATCTTTTTAAAGACACCGGTGATGTTTGTCATAGCCCGTTTACCCAGTACTTTGTTCACCAGTACACCGGATCTCAGTAATACCTTCACCACGCTTTCTACTGTACTGAAATGCTTAGCTGCCTGTGTGGCTACCTTATTAGCAAAGGAAGAATGATTCTCTTTACGCAGACGTTTTACCAGGTCTCCGGTATTGATGTTTACCGGGCATTCAGTGGCACAGAGACCATCTACGGCACAGGTATCCAGTCCGTCGTACTGGTATTGCTGCAACAATGTTTTATGATCAGCTGTATTACCTTCCTGTTTAAAGTTAGCCAGGGCACGGCGTACCACGATTCTTCTCCTGGGTGTCATCGTCAGGTCCCGACTGGGGCATTTATGTTCGCAGTAGCCACATTCGATACATTTATCTACCTCTTCCTCTACTTCGGGCAACGACTTCAGATTTTTGATATGTGCCAGTTTATCATCGTTGATGATCACACCGGGGTTCAGGATCTGCTGCGGGTCTACCAGCTCTTTTAATTGCCGCATGATCTGATATGCCTCTGCCCCCCACTCTGCTTCTACGAATGGCGCCATGTTGCGTCCTGTACCATGTTCTGCTTTCAGTGTACCATCGTATTTGTCTACCACCAGCGCTACTACTTCATCCATGAACTGACGATAACGTTCTATTTCCACTGCTGTATTGAAAGACTGGGTAACCACGAAGTGGATATTCCCGTCTTTTGCATGACCGAAGATGATAGCATTCGCGTATTCATATTTCACAAAAAGCACCTGTAAGTCTGCTAAGGCAGCAGCCAGCTGCTCTACAGGGAAAGCGACGTCTTCCAGAATCACCGTGGTGCCTTTGGCACGTACAGCTCCTACAGAAGGGAACATCCCCTTTCTTATTTTCCAGTATAGTTCGCGGGTGGTAACATCCGTAGTGAATGCTGCAGGAGTGAGCAGGGATAAAGGGATCTGCTCAAAAGCGGCTATTTTCTGTTCCAGCCTTTCTTCATCTGTATCCTGGTATTCTACCAGCAGTCCGGCTGCAGATTCCGGTAATAGTTTGATGATATCCGGGATACCCTTGATCGTTTCTACGGAACGTAATGAGGCCCTGTCCATCAGTTCTATCATCTCTGCCCCGGATGTTTTCAGGGGAACGATAGCATCGCAGGCTTCTTTCATATCCCTGAAAAAAAGAATAGTGGTGGATTTTGCCGGATAATCCGGTACTGTGTCCATCACGGCTTCGGCGATGAAACCCAGCGTTCCTTCTGCACCTATTAATAAGTGGGCGAAGATATCCAGCGGATGGGTATAGTCTGCGAACGCGTTCAGAGAGTATCCAACGGTGTTTTTGGTAAGGTATTTCCGGCGGATTTTATCATATAAGGTGGTATTGTTCAGTACCTGTTGTCTAAGCCTGTTGATACCATTTGCCAGTTCTGCGGATTCCGTTTCAAAGCGGGTATAGTCTTCCTTTACGGCAGTATTGTAAGCATGCCCGTCCGGCAGTAAGAAATGTAATGACCGGATGGTATGGTAGGAGTTCAGCTTTACGCCGCAGCACATACCACTGGAGTTGTTGGATAAAATCCCTCCCATCATGGCGGTGTTGATAGAGGCCGGGTCCGGGCCTATCTTCACCTTATGGCTTTTCAGCATATGGTTTACCACGGAGCCTGTTACCCCGGGCTGTACTTTCACGGCTGCTCCCTCATTTAATGGTTGTACTTTCCGCCAGTGCTGGCTGATATCTGCCAGTATCCCGTCTGTAATCGCCTGGCCGGACAAGCTGCTCCCTCCTGCCCTGAAGGTAAGCGGGATGTTTAAGCGCCTGCATAAGGCAAATAATGCTCTCACTTCATCTATACTGACCGGCTGCACGACAGCCTTCGGTACCAGGTGGTAAAAGCCCGCATCTGCGGCATAAGAAACTACATCTACCAGTCGGCTTTTGATTCTTTCGGCAGGAAATATACTTTCCAGGTGCCCCACAATGTCTGCTGTTGAAAGTACGGTGACCATAATGGGAACAATAATACAAAAAAAAGACCGTCAAAGTCAAATGACTAAGACGGCCTGGATTTCTATGGCAAGAATAATTAGTTTTATTTTTTCTGATAGCTACCGGCTACGCCTACCAGCCTGTCGGGATAATCAGTAATCATCCCATCAACACCATAAGAGATCATCTTCTCCATATCACTTACCTCATTCACAGTCCAGGGAAGAACTGCTACTTTTGTATCATGCGCTTCCTTCACCAGCTCCGGTGTAACAAGAGAAAAATAAGGACTATAAATATTGGGGGTAAACCCAAGTGTTTTGATATTATTCGCAAAGCTCTCCTTGTTCATAATCAGTAAAGCGGTTGTCTGCTTAGGAAAATCTTTGTGGATGATCTGTAATGTTCTGATATCAAAAGACTGAACAGTAACCCTGTCAGCTATATGTTTTTTATTGATCACGTCCATTACCAGAGCAGAGAATACATCAGGAGCCGGATGATAAGTACCATCGCCCTGTGGAGAACATTTAGTCTCCATGTTATAATAAACAGGTTTCAGGTGATGCAGCTTTACATAGGCTTCCACACTGTCTATCAGCTCAGACAATAATGGTTTGTATGTTTTCATTTTACGCTGATCATGAAACTCGGGATGAGGTTTGGTGCCGGCATCGAATTTACGGATGCTGTCGTAAGTCATTTTATACAACGCATAATTTTTCTCATCTTTCTTATTAATGTCTGTACCATCGGGTTTACGCATAAAGTCGGCAGACATATACACATCATGTGATACCACTACTTTATTATCTGAGGAGATGACGCAATCCAGTTCCAGTGTTCTCGTACCAAGGTCTATGGCGTGAATCATAGCAGGAATGGTATTTTCCGGCATTAAAGCACGCCCACCACGATGCGACTGTACATCTGTTTTTTGCTGGGCGGATGCACCTGTTGCTATTAACAGAGAAAGAAAAATGTATTTCATATTTAGTGGTTTTTCTTTATGATAATCGTGTCGTGTAACTGGGCTATTGTAAGATTGTTCACACTTTTCATTACCTGTAATACTGTCATAAGTGAATCTGTTCGCTGAACAGCTCCTGTGAAATAGCTTTCGGCCAGTTCTTCCTCATCATATATGATTTGTACCCGGTATTTGTCAGATAATGCTTCCAGTACTTTACTGATGGGTATATTATTAAAGTCCAGGGTACCTTTACTGTCTTTTTCTTCAAGCACTGTTACGGCATCTTTTGCTGCATCATATTTCATCTGCTGGCCGGGAGAAAGGTATACGGGATCTTTCCATCCTGTTGTTTGTTCTTTCCCTGCAGGCTTTATCATTACTTTACCGCTGTACAATTTTACGGTTACTCCATATTTATCCTGAGCTATATTAAAGATGGTGCCAAGTACGGTAGTAGCGGTAGCTCCTGCATATACTATAAATGGTTTACGCTGGTTTCTGGTCACTTCAAATGATGCATGTCCCTGCAGGAAAATCTCTCTTTTCTGTTGTACAAATGGTTGTTTAAAGCGAATTACACTATTTTTAAAAAGATGTACTGTGGATCCATCCGGTAAGGTGATCACTTCTTTTTTACTGGTATTGTTTCGTTTTTCCTGCCAAACTATGCCGGCGTTCCTGTTTACAGTATCATTATCCGGTTTTTTCAACGACGCCAGCATAGCAGGTTTGCTATTATTTTTTTGAAATAGTAAAAATGAGATGATCAATAATGCACTTGCCGCGATGGCAGTCCATACATTTCTTTTTACTTTCCTTATTCCAAATGTCTCTGTGGTTATCTCCTGATATATTACCTCACTCAATTCACCTGGCAGTGGGGTTTCCCCATCCGCGTCTTCCCACTCCTTACTTAAGTGATGTTGTAACACAGCAGGATTTTCCTGTAGATAGTCGGCTATCTTTGTTGCTTCCTCTCCGGAATACATTCCTTTTAGAAAACTGTCTATCTGCTCGCTTGTTAGTTGCATGAATTGGTTAATATCAAAATTGATTACGCACAGTAATAAGAGTACCCCCTGCTGTTAACATTTAGATAACAAAGATAAGTTAAAGATGAATGGACCTGATATGGCGTAAAGCCTTTGTTATATGGTCTTCTACAGTTTTAACGTGGATAGACAGATGATGTGCGATTTCTTTGTTGGTAAAGCCATGAGTTAATCTTAGTTCTATTACTTTTTTACGTACGGGTGGCAAATTGGCTATAGCAGCGTTCAGGTAATTTACCTGTTCGAATTCCTGCATAGGGTGCGCGACGGTATGGTTATCACGCATTCGTACTGCAATGTTTGCCTGCATGTTATTTTGATGTGTCTCCCTGCGGTAGTGATCCACCAGGATCGAGTTGGCAATGGTGAACAGCTGTGTCTCTATTGTAAATTCTTCTTTCAGCGTATGCCTGTATTGCCAGAGCTTAACAAAAGTCTTTTGTGTCAGTTCCTTTGCAATATCATGCGAATCATTCCTTTTGAGAAAAAAGCGGAATACTTTCCTATGTAACAGATCGTATATCTGTTTGAACACCTTTTCGTTTCCATCATTCAGTTGAGAGATTACACTCATTAAATACAGCAATTTGCGACAGTGATCTATTGGCAAGGAAGAATGCAAATTGGGTATAAATGTTGAAACGTAAAGTTATGTTACTGTTAACAGAATATTAACAGGTTTTACTTCGCACCATCAATCGTACTTTGTTTATAATTGCTGACAGCAGGTTTATATTTTACATTTTCTATTTTGATGACTACCGGGTTAGGCCATTTCCTGTCTGTATAAAAACGTTGCCCGTTTACTGCGCTGATCAGTAAACCTACCGGGGTGGATTGTACGTAAATACCGGCATCGAATCCTTCTTTGTATTCTACCAGCTCACTGCCATAACCTAATATAGATACTTTGGTATGTTCATTACCTTGCAGGGTACGTAACACCAGGTCTTTACGTTCTCCATATTTCCAGTCTTTTCCACCGGGAACGAACGCATAAACGGTGCTGGTATCCTGAGCGCGGGTGAACCATATGTTTCCTTCATGAGAGATGTTCCAGGGTCTTACACCACTAACAGATTCGCCATTCGCCAGGTTCCAGAGGGCGAGCTCACGGAGCAGCGCTTCCTGTTCTATCTGGATTTCGCCATCCGGTTTAGGACCTACGTTTAGTAACAGGTTACCACCTTTGGCACGGGTTTCTATCAGCATATTGATCATCTCTGTACCGGACTTCTGAGGGTCATTGGTAGGTTTGTACTGCCAGTCGGTCCCCATGGTGAAACAGGCTTCCCAGGGGCCGGGCAATATGGCATCTGGTAATTCCTGCTCAGGAGTGTTCATTTGTCCGCGGGTGACAACGATCTCCGGTTGCAGTTGCCAGGCGTATTCTTTCAGACCTTCGGCAGGGCCGTCGAAGAAGATGAAGTCTATCTTACCATAGTTGGTGAGTAGTTCTTTTATCTGTGATTTATCATAAGCCATTAGTCCGGGATTCTTTTCAGGGAAATGCTGTGGAAGCTGCATCCTGCCAATGGGAATATGGTGCTGATAGAGGTAGTAAAAGTCTTCCGGCGAGTAGTACACCCCAATAGCGATGCCCTGCTTACGAAAGGCATCAAAAATGGCCCTTGTAGCATCCTTTTTAAAGGGGGTATTCATGATGTTGAATGTTGTGGTTTTAGTATCCCACATGCAGAAGCCGGCATGGTGTTTAGCTGTGAATACCACGTATTTCATACCAGCCAGTTTGGCTAATACGGCCCAGTCGTCCGGGTTGAATTTGTGCGGGTTGAATGTTTTAGGCAGTTCTTCGGTGAAACGCTTCAGGTAATCATCGGAAGCCCCCGCCATTGAATGACTGATAACAGCTCCTACCTGTACGTCCACACTCCAGTGGATGAACATACCCAGGCCCAGGTCCATAAACCACTTTTCTTTTTCAGGAGTATTCGATGTTTTTTGCGCGTTGGCATACAGACATACAACAAGGCAGATTACTGCCATCAAAGAACGTTTCACCATATAGTTCACATTTCGGATGCGATAATAATACGGAGAAAAAGCTATAAATGCAAGAAAGCTATTTGTGGATAGTGATTCAGTTATTTTTTTGTGATGATGCTTCGCATCATCACAAAAAAATAAAGGGGTTTTGCAGGGCTTCGCCCTGCACCCAATAATCAAAATATTTCTGCTAATTTCTTATCCAGTGCGGTTTCATCCTCCCCGCCTTCTCCATACCGCCCTATAATCACACCGTTCCTGTCTATCAGTATCTTAGTGGGAAGAGAGCGAATCCCGTATCTATCATTCAGATCTATCTTCTTCATATTCATTCCACGAAGCACATGATGCCAGATACCTATCTTGTCCTTTGCAACAGCCTTCCGCCATTCCTGCGGCTGTTTATCATTATCAGCAATCCCTATTATCGTAAATCCTTTACTGCTGTACTGATTAAACAGTGCTATCAGATGAGGATTACCATGGCGACAGGGCACACACCAACTGGCCCAGAAATCAAGTAATACATAACTACCTCTGAAAGCTGATAACTGTAATGGCTTGTTATTGATATCTACTGTGCTGAAACCGGGTGCCACACTGCCCGGTAAACCTGATATCACCTTTTGGATCTCCTTTGCTACTGCCATACCGTATTCGCTATTCCTGATAACCGGAGATAAACTGTTGTAAAGATGCTGTACGGAATCCAGCGGGAGTGCATTAACAAAATAGATCAACTTCCTGGCACTGACATATGAATCAGGATGTGTTGCTATAAACTGTAGTGTAAGGTCCTGTACACGATTATTGTAAGGCCCGAACTTGTCATGTATAGCAGCCAGCACTTCCTTCAGGGAATCCAGCACATGATCATCAGCCTTATTTTTTACGGCAGCTTCATACACATCACTCTCCTTATCAAACTGTTTGGAAAGGGCTTTAATTTCATTTTCTACCACGGTGATGGCACTATCCAGCCTGGCAGACTCCTGTGCATTTGTATTTGTAACGCATAGGGTCAAACCACATAACAGCAACAATGTCCTCATTGAATTTTATTTTATTCGCCACCCAAAGTACAGCAATATTTAATCGTCTCTAGGGGTATACTGTAATTTTATCGTTAGTTCCTATGTGTTAAACTCTTGTTATACAACTAAAATACATTTTTTTAAATTTTAATATATCGTATTTTGTGTCGAATATGCCAATGTATTTTTTCGTTTTACCGTTTATTTACCTGATCTCCCTATTGCCGTTTCCACTGTTTTATGGGGTGTGCGACTTTATGTTCTTCATGCTGTATTACGTTACGGGTTACCGTAAGAAAGTAGTATTGCAGAATTTACGTAATGCATTCCCGGAAAAGTCAGAAAAGGAAATCAGGGGTATCAGCAGGCGCTTTTACAGGTATTTCTGTGATTTGCTGCTGGAAACGTTTAAAACGCTGACTATTTCCAGGGCCTCTGCCATTAAACGCTGTAAACTGACGCCGGAAGCACTGGCGGTGTTTACCCGTTATGCAGAACAGGGCAAGAGCATTATGGTCGTAATGGGCCATTATGGCAACTGGGAATGGGCGGGAAATACTTTCAGCCTGGAGTGTAAACATCACCTGTACGTGGTATATCACCCCCTGTCCAATAAACATTTCGACGGACTGATCTACAGAATGCGGAGTCGTTTCGGTACCGGGCTGATCCCCATGAAAGATACTTTCAGGGATATGGTGAGCAATAAAGGAGAGCTGAGCGCTACCGCTTTCATTGCTGATCAGACACCTGCGCCAACGAGTGCTTTCTGGACCACCTTCCTGAACCAGGATACACCTGTTTTCCAGGGAACAGAGAAGATTGCCCGCAAGCTGAACTACCCGGTAGTATATGCCAAAGTACAAAGGGTGAAAAGAGGATATTACGAGATTTCGGCAAGAACGCTGTTTGAAGAACCCGCTAAGACAAGTGATGGTGAAATTTCTGCTGCTCATACCAAAGCACTGGAAGAGGACATCTGTAAACAACCGGAATACTGGTTGTGGAGTCACAGAAGATGGAAACACAAACGTCCGGAACCAGTTAAAAAGACAACGTCACCAATTATATACTGAAACCTACAATGCTTCAAGGAAAACAACTGATTCTGGCTACAAAACCATTTGCCAAAGAAACACCGTGGAAGAGCTGGTATTATACGCTATCAACAGCAGCTATCCTTCTGGGTCTTTATGCGGGTGTAGCACTCATTCCATTTCTGCCTTTCCGCATATTATGCAGTGTTCTCTGCGGACTGGTGATTGTGAGGATGTTTGTAATTTATCATGATTACCAGCACCACACGATCCTTTATAAATCTAAAATTGCTGATTTACTGTTCTCGGCTTTTGGTGTTTTTATACTGGCCCCTGCCAGTATCTGGAAACGCTCTCATGATCATCATCATGCACATAATTCCAAGCTCTTTACTGCCAGCATCGGCTCTTATCCGATCATGACAAAACAGAAGTTCATGGAATCCACGCCGGAAGAACGCCGTGCGTATCTGGTGCAAAGGCATCCTTTAACTATTCTCTTCGGATATTTCAGCATGTTCCTGGTAGGAATGAGTCTGCGTTCTTTTTTAAGCAGTCCTTCCCGTCATTTTGATTCATTGCTGGCATTGATATTACATTTTGCAGCAGGTACGCTTATATTCATTTATATGGGCTGGCTGAGCTGCTTATTGCTATTGGTAGCACCTTTCTTTCTAGCCTGCGCTTTAGGCGCTTATCTTTTCTATGCACAGCATAATTTCCCCGGGGTTACTTTCAGGGATAAGGAAGGCTGGTGTCATGAGAATGCGGCTATGGCCTCTTCCAGTTATTTGCTGATGAATCCATTCTGGAACTGGGTAACCGGTAATATCGGTTACCATCATATTCATCACCTGAACTCCCGTATTCCCTTTTATCGTTTGCCGGAAGTAATGGCAGCGATACCGGAATTACAACAGGCTAAAACTACACGCCTAACGCCTTCTGATATTATTGCATGCCTGAAACTGAAGGTCTGGAACCCTGATGTAAATGCAATGGTGGGATTAAATCAACTATAACCTTATACTTAAATAATTGATAATGAAGCTCCTGGCAGATTGAAACCTGTCAGGAGCTTTTTTACTATAGCTCATAAGGCACTGATATTCAATCTATATGAGGGTATAAGCCCTATATAAGCCCACTATAAGTCCACTACAACCTGTATACAAGCCCACCTTATTTAGAGTGGGCTTATATAGGGCTTAAAATCCTGTTATTCCGGGGATAATCTACTTAAAGACTGCCTATAGCTATTATATATGGATGAAGCAAAGTAAAGGGGAGCAATAGTTTCCGAATGCTAAAAGAACTAAAAAACCCTTTATTCACCTGCCTTTTGCAAAGTGAATAAAGGGTTCAGTTAAGCCCCGTTAGCAGCTTTTATAATTTTAGTATCCCGGGTTCTGTACTATGTTTGGACTATTCAGGAGTACATTTGCAGGGATCGGCAACAGGCTGCGGTAAGACTGGTATCCTTTGCTGGTCAATACCTCTGCAGCTAAGTTCCAGCGTACCAGGCTTGCAAAACGGAACCCTTCCTTGAAGAATTCTTTCTGATAGGTATCTTTAAGCGCTGTTCTTGCTTCATCTAAGTTAGTCATGGTCAGAGCAGGCATACCTGATCTGTCACGGATAAGGTTGATGCTGGATGCAGCACCAGTCAGGTTACCCAGTGCTATATCAGCTTCTGCATCGATCAGCCAGAGTTCTGCGATACGGGCTACCGGACAGATACTGTGATTCCAGTAAGTGAGGAAATCAGCAGGATAAGCACCAGAGAGGTCCCATACAATCTCAGAATTGGTTGCACTGGCGTAAATCTGTGTAGAATCAACCAGTGAATAATTACTCTGAATTACTTCAACTGCATAGTTGCCTGCTACGTTGAAATTACCTTTAACTATAGCAATACGGGCCAGCAATGTTTTGGCAACACCTTTCGTTACTACATGAACTGCTCCGGTAGCAGGTAAAGTATTCAATGCAATGCGCAGTTCATTCTCAATAAACGCATATGTATCTGCCAATGATTTACGGCTGATACTGGAAGGCAATGTCAGATCATTGGTCACGGGCAGACCACCGAAATAAGTAGCCAGTTCCAGGTAAGCATAAGCTCTCAGCGCTCTTGCCTGTGCAGCTATCACAGAAGTATCTCCTATCTGGGGTAGACTCTGGATAATCCTGTTTAAAGAAGTGATAGAAGAATATTCTTGTCCCCAGATATTGGCGATCTTACTATCAGTTGCAGCGAAGGTGAACTGATCATAAGCACACCAGCCGGCAAGTGCTGAACAATCTGCATCATCACTCATCATACCATCCAGCATTACCAGCGACTTATGCACTACACCTACCTGTGTAATAACACTGTTCAGGCTCGTCTGTGCATCTGCCAGAGTAGTGAACAACTTCATGATGGAATTCTTTGGATAACCGATCAGGATCTTCTGCGCGGATATCTCTCCCTCATTCACAACAATAGTACGGGGAGGAGCAACTCCTCTATCGTTGGTGTTTATGACACCATCCATGTTTAAGTCTGCATAACGGAAATCACCGATAGTGTACCCATACTGTAAAGGCATTTGGGCCTCGACTTCTGCCTGCGTCTGGAAAACACTGTCTGTACTTACATAAGTATTACCATTTGCATCCGGCCAGATATTAGACAGCGCATCTTTTTTAACTACTACAAAGTAAGTAGCAACAGGCAGCCCCGTAAAGTGCGCCACACCGTCATTATTTGTAAGAGCAGTAAAAGAAGGTGTATTGTTCTGATATTCCGCTATAGTGAGATACAGGTTTACAGTAGCACCGGCAAGACGCTGTCCGCTGGGGGTGTTTGGAGACCACTTTGTAGCGTCGTATACGGTTACATCTGTACCACCCGGACTGGTAGTAAGCATTTTAGCGATGCAATGCACCACCTGGCTGCCGGCTTTACCATCCCGGATAGTTATAAGCACACCGTTAACATAGATTTTACCGTCTATAACTTTCACAGTAAATACTTTACCGCTGAGAGTAGTCAGTTGTTTGCCATCTGTGAGGTCTGCGGCTTTGAATACGCCCTTCACGATATGACTTTTGATGATGCTATCCGGAAGATCATTTCCCTTCGTTTTAGCGCCTATATCGTAGCTGCCGATAGTTTCGTTACCGGGAGCGAATATGGTGAGTCCTCCGCTGGCATCAGCAGTGCTGATGGTGATCTTTTTAAAGGCTGTTTCAAATTCACTCAGGGAATCTACGCCTGCCAGGTAAGCAGAAACTTCTGTAACTGCTACAGGCTCGGTGGACTGTGTTGTTTGTGTGTCTTTTTTGGAGCACGCGAAAAGGCCGCATACCAATAAAGGATAAAGGATTTTTTTCATATAGGTTGTATGTTGATCAGATATATAGACGGTTTTCGATATTGCCCCTTTTAACAAGAATATAGGTTCAGGTTCCTCACAATGGGCTGCAATATAGTAAAATATTTAAATATATAGGAGAGCTAACTTATCGAGTAGATTTATTTTAATCAAAAAACCTTTCATTTTTTCTGATAGTGCGAATGCACTATCAGAAAAAATGAAAGGTTTTTTGCAGGGCTTCGCTCTGCACCCAAAAATCAAACTGAGTCACTAATAACTTCCACTAGCTCCTCCACCACTACCGGTTCCTCCTCCGAAATTAAACTGGTCTCCCTGCGGGGCCTGTTGATTAAAGGATTGTGCAATGATAACGGCTTCCAGCTGGATAGCATCTGTTTTATCATCATCTGTTTGTTCTGAGGTAAAGCCGTTGCGGGATGGCATCAGTAATTTAGTAACACCGTATGCCAGTGCAATAAGGATGACACCACCGAGTGTCATGGCCACTTCAATAGGTGCTACACTATGATAGGTACGGATCGTAAATACGATAGCAGCAACGAGAAAGAGGCCGGTACGAATCAGGATGCTGTCCTTTTTACGGATGCCCGCGAATATGTAAATGGGTGGTATTATTATCGTAAAGATCCAGAAAATCCATGCACCGGGAATGCTTTCTCCAGGTTTCAGGTACAGATCAAACATCTCATTACTGGCTTCTCTTACTACGAAGTAATTACCTGCCAGGTAAAGCGTGATCAGAGAAAGAATCTGGATCATTTTCAGACAGCTGGCATAATGCCTGCAGGCGTGTATTGCAGTGAGCTTACGCGATAACAGGTAAGTGCCCAGAGATACACCCATCAGCATAAAAGGGATAACCATACGCCCTGAATATATGAGGAGAGAGAATGATAATGTAAGAAAGGCAAGGTAGGCTACAATGCTCATCGATACATCTGCAAAACGCAGTACAAACAGCATTGATAAAATCAGGAACAAGAGGCTCATTCCTGATAAACTTACATGTGTGTCTGCAAGTACAAAAACAGCACCGGTAACAGCTCCCCCACTCATCCACATCAATGCAGCATCTACGCCTGATTTATAATGTTTCTTTTCATTTACCATATACTCAACAGCACCATACAAACAAGCGCCAAAGAAAAGTGTGAGTCCTGCAATGGCAGTTTCTCCACCTCCCATAAATATCAGGCAGAAAAGGCCGAAGGAGAAAAAGACAACGACCAGTGTTAGTATAAACAGGCCAAACCTCATATAGATATTTGGCGTGTAAAGATCTACAGGGTAAGCAGTTTTGATCTGCTGAAATTCTTCTGCCGTAATACAGGTTTTATCCAGCGCTTTTTCCGCGGCTTCAACTACAGCAAGATTATCGAGTGTTTTACTTTTATAGGAGATCATGCTTTTTTCAATTTTCTACTGGTGTTCATAAGGAATATCACAGCGCCTATGCCGGAGCCTATAAAGTAAAGCAGTCCTGCATAAAATGCTTCTATACTGTTTGCTGCAACCAGCAGTCTTACCACTACATAACTCACTCCGACATATCCGTATAATGCCACGATAAGCAGGAAATAAAAGGAACGTTTCTTTAAAGCCTGTGTATAGAAGAACGCAGTAGCCCCTGCCAGTAACAGGAACCAGAGCATGTAACTGTTGTCCGGTTCATAGGAAGATCCTAAGCCACCACCCATTAATCCGGCAAGACAGGCAATCATAAAAACATGTACGCCGAAATTGCTGTAGGTAAATGCAAAATGTTTCTTACGATCCAGGCGATCACCCATGTATGCAACGAATACCAGCAGTAAGCCTACGAAAATACCTGTGTAAATGATCCGCTGACTGGCGAAGTCATTGGCAGATAACAGACGCATAGGAGTAACCGTTAGTCCCAGCCAGGCCGCGAAGTTGGTAATCGCCATACTCAATATCCCCAGGTGATCGAAGTAGTAAGCACTGAACAGTAGTACCAGCATCGGGAAGAAAGTGGCCGCTCCGTAACGTGTACCAAATACATTGTATTGGATCTGTAAGTAAGTGATGAACGTGAGGAAAGTCAGACAACCCAGTAACAACACATAATCAAAGAAGCCATTGGGTGCTGCTACCCTGTTCCACGAGAATGGTAACTTCTGCTTAAAACAGTAGAAGAAACAACCTGCACATACCAGTGCGATCATGGCCAGTATAGCCTGATGCCCGATCGTATCAATATTCTTGTAGATTAATATGCCCAATCCCCCGCTTAGCAATAATACGCCGAGGTAAAGGATGGTTTTCAGCTCCCAATGTAAAGAGAACAATTTATTCCTGGAAAGTACACGTACTTTCTCTGTGGAATCTGGGGAAATCAAGCCTTCCTGCTGAAGCTTTTCAAACAAATGTATATCCATGACTGCGAAAAATATAACATTTATTTTACTTTAACTACTCATTGGCTTAAAATGTTCATTTTCAAACAGATAAAAGATCCTCACTTATGCTTATCCAGCCATTCCTTCATTTGTTGCAACACTTCCGGAGCGAAATCTTCTTTTAAGGTAGCAGGTTCCTGCATGGTACAGGTGATGCAATGCTGAAAAAGGTGGTTCAATCCCGGGGCCACTATTACCTGTATATGCTTCACGTAATGTTTGTAGGTATCCAGGTTCTCTTTATAATCTACCATCAGGTCTTTATCACCGTTGATAGCTAATACCGGGATCGTTAACTGCTGTAACCAGGGAACAGGGTCAAAGCGGATATGATAACGGTACCAGGGACCGGTAGCCTGTCTGATATAGGATTCCAGCGGAAAGAAAAAGTGACCTTTCCCCTTCTCCTGGTAGCCTTCCACTTTCATTTTTTCATCATCCAGTACCTTCCATGCTGCATAAGCAGCTCTTAGATGCTGTTCCAAATCCGGGGAATCCGCATAAGCATAGGCAGTATCAAAAAGCATGGTGTTGACGAGGTTATGCCTGTCCTGCGACTGCTGAGAGATCCCGGCGCTGCTGACAATAGCCTTATTCTGCAATTTAAGGGCTGTTAGGCCGGGTGTTGCCAGTCCGGCAAGACTGAGTATAAAAGCAACGTCTTTACTCTGTGCAGCGGCTATATAAGCGACTGCTCCCCCTTCACTGTGTCCTATCAGTCCGATCTCCTTGGGATTGATCTCTTTTCTTGTTTTGAGGTAACTGATACCTGCGAGTACATCTTTTGCGAAATCGGCAGTAGTGGCCTCTTCGTATATGCCGGTGGTTTCACCCGTACCGCGGTCATCTACACGTAATACAGCATAACCATTGCTGCTTAAATAAGTGGCTATGGTCAGGAACATTTTATGTCCTGCCATGGTGCCATCCCTGTCCTGTTTACCGGTTCCGGAAACAATGATCACTACAGGGCATTTCTTTTTAGTCTTTGGAATCGTTAAAGAAGCCCCGAATTGAATAGAGCTGTCTGCGTTATAGTAATGTATGTTTTCGGTGGTATCTTTTAAAGGCAGTAATGCCATTAGTATCGCTGCTAGTATCATTTTTTTTAAAATAAGAGAGGAGTAGTAAATACTACCCCTCTGGTTCATCACTCTTTAATTTATTTTGCCAGTTCAATCATTGTAATCATTTCGTCTGCCAGTCCGCTGGGACTACCTTTATACCCTACTGCCGCAAAACGGATGTTCCCTTTTCCATCTATCACAACTTTAAATGGGATACCGGAAGTTTTGATCAGCGTAGCATATGCTTTGTAAAACTCATCTCCATTATCGAACAATACTTTAAAAGGATATTTCTTCTCTTTTATAAATGTTGTTACTTTTTCCTTGTAGGCAGGATCACGTTCCTGTGTATCTACAAAATAGAAAACTACATTACTGTCATTCTTAAAATGTTCCTGTGCCATCTGCATACCGGGCATGCCGGCTTTACAGGGAGCACACCAGGTAGCCCAGAAATCAAGTACAACTACCTTTCCGGCCTGTGCAGACAGTGAGACCTCCTTCCCATTCAGATCTTTGAGTGTAAATGGAGCAGCAGGTTCATTGACCATCTCTTCCTTTACCTGCTCCTTCATCAGCTTCATGGTATTCGCATCTTTCATAGCAGCCAGGTAAGCATCAAACCCTTCACTTTTCCCATACTCTTTCTTCAGCATATCCAGGATCACCCCAGAAGCCTGGTTCAGCCGTACGCTGTTATGCAGCACGGAAGACAATTCCTTCTTCTTACCTGCTTTCTGTAATAATGCTGCCTGTATTTCGTTCAGCGTTGCATTACTATACTGTAATAACTGCTGCGCATAGGTAGCCAGTTCCAGTGCTTCTTTATCCCTGCCTGTTTCTTTTAAGATACTGGCATGTGTGATGTAATTCCTGGTAAACATTTTATCAGTGTACTCATTCCATTCCTCTGGTGAATAGTACCAGTACTCTGTTGGTTTTGTTTTCTTCAACTGGTAAAAGCGGTCCATGATAGGCTGAGAGAAGGAATACGCTCTATTTGCAGGCATTGTTTTCCAGTCGTCATAAGGGATCTCCACCATTTTGTAATATGCCAGAGCCAGCGTAACCAGCGAACTATTGCCAACATACGTTCTTAACACCGCTGTATCATTATTCGCAATACTGATAGCAAATATGTCGCGATATACTTTATTGTAATCAACATCTGCTGCCTGATCCAGCGCATACGAAGCAGGAAAGTCTTTCACAAACTGTTTCCATAAAAGCACTCTTTTAGCAGGATCTTTTTCTGCTGATGCGGTTTTATAAGCTACTTTCTTTTGCAGGATCCCGTTTGGATAACGCTGTTGCATTACAGCGCGGAGAGAATCTGCTACGGCCGGTTCCTTCATATATTTCTCATATACTTCTGCTGTTGTATACAACTCTTTTTCCGTTGCATCCGGCAGATGCAGCAGGTAAGAAGCCGCTTTGCGAAGCGCAGGCAAGGTTGAAGGATCACCATTGCTTAATTGCTCCATGTTAGCCAGGGAACGGATATATATTTCAGCGAGTGGCCTGCCAGCACCATGAAAACGGGCCACTTCATTACCTATCCAGAAATAAACAGCAGTATCGCTGATATTATATGAATTGAAATAATTGGGAATACCCATGTTATAACGGGTTGCTCTCAGAAGGCAGTAACCGGCATAGGTAGATGCACCCTGCACGTTGCCCGGGAAATATAACATCCGGTAGTAACCACTGTCTCTGTTATTATCTGTCACATCACCGGCTCTGAATTTAAAAACAACAAAACCTGCTGCGGGCGGTAATTGCAGTGTAGCCTTGTAATCCTTATCCAGTGGTATGTCTGCTACCGACCAGCGATAGGTAGTATCGTAATAATAGGCTACTGCCTTTACCGGTTTACCGGTTGCCAGCATGGCGCTATCAGGACGATAGGTGAATGTTATCTGCTGTCCTCTTTCCGGTCTGTCTGGTGTCATGGACAGGTTCTTCTCTGTCTGTGCGCTGGCAAGACTTCCTGTACCTATCGCAATCGCCAGGATGATGATTCTTCTGAATGTCATTATTATGGATTTTGTACTATTTCCGGGTTATAGCCAATGTAGTATTGCCCTATCGGAAATACATACCTGTTGCTGTTCGGGTCTAATGTGTAAGTGATGCCCTGCCAGGTACGGGTATACGTACGACTGAATAAAGGATCGTTTTTCAGACGACGCTGATCATACCAGGGAAGATGACGGCAGAAAAATTCACGGCGACGCTCATTAATCACCTGTACCAGTGCATCGTTTGCATCAGTGGCAGTCAATGCAACATAGTCTGCTGCTTTGAAGCGTTTTGACCTTAACTGGTTTACTATATCAATAGCAGAACCGGCACTGCCACTACGGGCCAGACTTTCTGCCTTTATCAGCATCATTTCAGGCACGGACGTACCGATATTACGCGTCTGATACGTAGATCTTTCAAGTGCAAAGAAACGGCCCGTATAACCGTTACCAAGGTTAGTGGCAGCATCAGCAGTGAAAAGTACATAACGCATATCTGTTGTGCCTAACAGATTAAGCAATTCATCTCCCAATCTTAAGGTAGTGGGTGAGTAAGCAACAGAAGTATAGGCTATTTTACCAAAAATGATCTCAGGATTTTGCAGTTTCGTAGGATAACTGCTGATAGTTCCCAGGTCATTCAATCCGGATTTTAATAACAAAGCACTGTCTGCATACGACCCTGCGCTTGTGTAATTACCCATGAACAGGTATAGGCGTGCCAGTAAGGAATAGGCTGCTGCCTTGCCGGGCAATGTATTGAATGCAGTGACCTTTGGCAAAGCGATAAGCGCGCTTTTCAGATCTGCTTCCAGCCGGTTATATACAGTAGCTACAGTAGCACGGTCCAGTTTAGCATCCAGACTGGGTGTTAACAATAACGGTACCCCCAGGTCTGAAGAAGCAGTGGAAGCATTATATGGTTTGGCATATTCGTTTACCAGATTCAGATAAGCATCTGCACGGTGTACCAGTGCTTCTGCAATCAGTTCATTCTTTACTGAATCTGTACTACCTGTACTGGAAGGTACTTCTGCAATGATCGTATTACAGTTGTAGATACGTCCGTAATAAGTATCCCAGTCCTGGTCCCTGTCGACCGCTGTTGCATAAATAGGCGATTGCCAGTTATAACAGTTCTTAAAAAAAGTATAGTAGCTGTTACCTGTAATACTGGCCTGCTGAATACTGTCTGTAATATTAACATCCGCAGTGGCGATATCAGGTAGCTGACCTCCTCCTTCAAATGTACTTGTACCGTTCAGCAGATACCTGTAGTTGATAGTTTGTTTTGGTATCAGGCTGCCCTGTGTTTTTATATCTGTGTATTTGCTGCATCCTGCTGTAAGTATCAGTAGTAAAACAGCTATATATTTAGTGTTCATGCTTTTTAAATTTAAAAGGTCACATTTACCATCAGGTTGTACTGTACTGTTGGCGGCATATGCATTGCTATGCTCAGGTTCGGCAGAAAATCAGGGTCTATGCCTACTTTATTCTTTTTCCAGATTAATCCAAGGTTACGTACAGTACCATTTACCCGCACATTTTTAGCCAGTATTTTTCCAGCGATGCTTTTAGGCATATCATAACTCAATGATATTTCACGCAGGCGGATATAATCTCCCGGCTGTACATTCAGGTCTGAGTAGGCGTAGCGGAAAGTACTGAGAGCTGCGTATGTACCACTTATGCCGGGTACATTGGTCGTTGCTTCATCTCCCGGCTTTTGCCAGCGTTGGGCAATGTCTGCATTCAAATTGTAATCAAAGCGCCTGGTGCTTGGATAAGATGCTACAGTAGGTCTCATGAACACACTCCCAAAACTGTAGGTTGTTAATATAAATAATGACAACTGATGGTAACGGAAAGTATTGGTGAAAGACCCGTAATAAGGAGCAGTAGAACGCCCTGCATATTTTATGGCACCAATATTAGTTACCGGCTGATTAGCTTTCAGTTTTTTACCATCCTGGTCATATACCTGTGTAAGACCGGTACTGTCCAATCCGGCGAATTTATATGCCCATACTGCATCTACAGGATAATTCTTTATCAATCCACCACTTAAACTCGAAAAGAAGGAGGTGGTAGCTTTAAACCTGTTATCAGTAATTTTATTACTGTTGTATGAGAAGTTCAGTCCCATATTCCATCCATATGATTTATTATCAATAATGGCCCCATTCAATCCTAAATCAATACCATTATTAGACAGCGTCGCTCCGTTCAATGATAATATGCTACCATTAATACCAGTATAGGTAGGATTCACATCAAATGAAGAAATCAGATCTTTTCCTCTTTTGGTATATACATCAATACTACCGCTAATACGACCATTCAGCAACGAGTAATCAACCCCTGCATTAAATACACCCGTTTTCTCCCATCTTAATGCCGGATTAGCGACTGAGCTTATAGACGCATAAGGAAGGCCGGTCTGCCAATCGGCAGAACCTACACTGATATTTGTGAAGGGCATAACTTCCTGGTTAATATTCCCATTAATACCATAGGTAACACGCAGGGTGAGGTTATTAACCCAGCTGACAGGCTGCATAAATTGCTCCCTGTTGATATTCCAGCTTACACCGGAAGACCAGAAAGGTTTAGCACGGTATTTTCTATCCAGACCAAAATTATTATAATCATCATACCTTACACTTCCTGACAATGTGTAGCGTCCCATCAGCGTGTAGGCAGCATTACCATAATAGGAAAGGAAGCGTTTAATCCTATCTATTTGTGAAGGGGCTCCATATAAAGAACCTATACTATAATTATAAGTATTGTAGAACACTCCATATGCAGGCGTCTGACTTAAACCGGTGGCTAAATTATATCCCCAGAGTGTGGACAGGTTCTGACTAACCATTGTCTGACGGGTTTCCATACCAGCCAGGGCATTCAGTTCATGGATCTTACCTATTTTACCATTATAGGTAAACTGCGCACGCGCGCTGTAGTTATTAAAAGAAGAATTATTAAGACTGAATATACCACCTTTAGGAACACCCGTTACCAGGTTACCACCTGATACAGTAGTCCCGGTATTATAAATGTTCTTATTAGTGAAAGTACTATCGCCATAATAATAGCGGGAACTATAATAGCTACGTTCCATTGCATAAGCAGCCGCAAAAGCCAGTCCTTTGTAGATAGGAACATTCAGGTTTAATGTTCCGGTATAGTTATTATCATGTGTACTATTGTCAGACATCGTTAATTCATCCAGGTAACTATAACCCCAGTTCTGGTAACCGAGTGACTGTAATGAATCTGCATAGTGCCGGCCTGTTGTATAATAAAACCTGTTATGAATATCATTATAAGGCATAAATGTTCTGCCACCGCTCATGAGAGCACCCATCCCTATACCATTTGCCGTATAATTAAAGAAGGATGCCTTTAAACTTGCAGACAGTGTAATCTTCTTGATTATTTTAAATTCCTGGTTAGCGGTAAGGGTCATTCTTTCTCCGGAATTTCCTTTTGTACTGGGCATTTCTTTGGAATAAGAACCAGAGAGGAAATAGGTGTGTACCTCACTTCCACCACTTACAGACAGGTTGTAAGACTGACTGGTAGCACGCTGCATCAGGTATTTTGTAATCTGTCCGTAGTTATTGACAGCGCTCATCTGCGCAACCTTTGCATCATATTCTGCCTGTGAGATTCTGCCTGACTTTAATTGAAAGGCAAGATCTATTCCATCACTGGCATAACTCTTTACACCAGGTGTATACTGATTATAAACAGATGCCAGTACAATTCCTTTATCCACCAGTTCCTTTTCGTAGGTCAGTTCCTGTGAGGAGTTCATTAGCTTCAGGTATCCGATATCGGGTTTGTCCTGTGTACTGAATCCTACTGATACATTTACTACCGGCATGCGGGTACGTCCTTTCTTTGTTTCTATCACAATTACACCGTTAGCAGCACGCGCACCCCATATAGAAGCTGCTGCTGCATCCCGCAGGAAAGTAATCTGAGCAATATCATTGGGGTTAAATGTTTTCATGTCCAGTTCTGTAGGAAAACCATCTACAACTACCAGCGGGGTCTTTTCACTTCTGATGGTACTGGTACCTCTTATGTTGAGATTATAATCGTTGGCACCGATTGTTCTTGTATTACTGGATGGAGCAGGTGTAACGTTGTCATATACAAAGCTGTTATCACCAGCAGTTATTTTCATCTGCAAACCGGGAACAAGACCTTCCAGTCGCTGGATAACATTGGCCGTAGGGATTTTCTCCAGTTCTTTACTGGTGACAACACCAAAGGAACCGGTGGCACGTTCTTTAGGCAGATTAGCATAACCGGTGGACACTACTTCTACCGGTTTCAGGTAACCTGTCTTATCTTTTAATGCCACCTGGTAATATACTACCCTGTTGATGGCTATCTGCTGGGTTTCATACCCTATAGATGATATCTGCAATGTTTTTACAGTGACAGGGATTTTGATTTCAAACTCACCACGGGAGTTCGTCATTACCATGTTTCGTGTACCGGGAACCATTACGGTAGCTGAGGATACAGGTGCCAGGGATTCATCAGTCACTATGCCCAGTACCATGCGGATCTGTGGCGTACTATCTGTTAAGTTGTACGAAGGAGTACTGACGGAAGGTAATTTCCCGGAAGCTGCTTCTTCGGGAGGAGCAGCTTCTGCGGGTATTACATGGTTGGTATTTGAATCTTTTGATTTAGCTGGCTGTTTACCATAAATAGCATACTGAGTGGCGCCTAACTTTTTAAAATGCAGGTTAAATGGTTTCAGTACGGTAGATAAATAATCTTCTACTTTTCTGAAGCTGCCATCAATAGTAGTATTTACTCTTTTGTTGGAGACCAGTTCATCTTCATAGATAAAGGAAACATTAAACTGTTTTGATGCATTATTTAAAGCATCCTTCAATGTTTGTGTTGGTTGATTTTGGTCGGTTACGGCAGCAAACATCTGCAAGCTGCTGCAAAGCAGCAGGCAACAGAAGGCCGCAATCCTTTTCAGATTGATCATGCCCAGAGCATTTTAAATTACAAATAATAGAACCTGTCCCTCTTAGTTGGTAGTTACGATAATGGTTGATCCCTGTTGCGTAACATTTGCGTTCAGAATAACGGCTAATGCGTCCATTAGCACCTGTTTATCTTTCATATCAATCTCACCGCTTATTTTCTTCTGTAGCAGTGAGGAATCGCTGAGTTGTACATTATATCCCCAATCATCTTCCAGCATTTCAAAAAAGGCAGCTACAGTTACCTGATCCAGTTGCAGTTTTTGCTGCTGCCAGCTGGTGTAATTGCTCACCGGTACCTGTTTCTTTACAAGCTCTTTTTTGCTGTATACAGCCATATCTCCCGGTGCTGACAGCAACAATTGTTTATCTTCATCCGTTACCAGTACCTTTCCGCTGTTTAATACTACAGATGTAGTTCCACGTCTGCTGCGGATATTAAAAGAGGTACCTAATACATTAATATCAATCTCTTCGCTGTGTACTTTAAAGCCGTCCGGATTTAAATGTTTTACATTAAAGAATGCTTCTCCATTGATCCATACTTCTCTCTTGTCCCAGTTTTTGCTGTAGCGGATAGTGGAGTTACCATTGAGCGTTACTTCAGAGCTATCCGGCAATATTAATTTCTTTACTTCTCCAAAATGAGAGGCTATCTCTATATTATTATCTGTATTGGTACGGAAAATCATCCAGGTAGCAACGATGGCTAATATGAATATAGCAGCTGCTTTCCATATGATGTTTAATCTTATTGTAGATCTTGGTTTGATCTCTTTATAGATATTTTCCCAAAGCATGGCCGGCTTTTCCTTTACCACGTACATGGTGCGGGCAATGGCAGCTGCTCTGTTTACATCTTCGGCTTTCTGCGGGTAAGTCTTTTTAAAATCTTCCCAGAAAGCGGTATTTGTTGCATCAGGGAACCTTACCCACTCCAGAAAATAAGGTGCCGTCAGCAACTGATGCATGGTATAATTGGAATAGTTATGAACGGAGTGTGTCATAATAAAAGCGCTGTTCTGTATATAAAAGAAGACAGGGGACAAAAAGTGCCCCATGATTTTAAATTATTTTTAAAATAAGCAGGATGGACATAATTTCCTTTAAGGCGGCTAATGCCCGGGACGTTAATTTATAGGTAGCCCGTACCTGCATATTCATGATACCGGCTATTTCTTCGAAGGAGAGTCCTTCAAAGAAGCGGAAATAGATAATTTCCCGTTGACGGGCAGTCAGCTGACCAAGCGCGTCCTTTACCTGTTTGGACAACAAGGCGTACTCCTCTCCTGCTATTAGTTGTTTATCAAAACCTACTTCAAAAGAGAATTCCAGGTTTTCGTCTGTATAAGTGGTGTTCGCCCTTTCTTTAATTAATCTTAATAACTGGTTACGGAAAGATTTAAGGAGATAGTAGTTAAAGCCTTTATCGGCAGAGATGGAAGTACGGTACTTCCAGAGGGAGATGAATGTCTCCTGGATGGCATCCTGTACCAGGTGAATATCTGTGGTAAACTTCTTACCATAGTTGTACAGTAACTCATTATACTGTGTATATAATGCTTCCAGGCTTTGTACATTGCCCCTCTTTAATCCATCCCATAAAGATTGTTCACCTGACAATACGACTGTTTTGTTTAACCCTATAAATGTACTATACATTTAAATATAACCAAAAGTGGAACCTATATGACAAAATATTTATTGTTAAAATTTTTAACAATAAGTATTTTGTCAACGTATAAATACGCATTTTTTCACTTGCAACTGATTGCAATTCAACATTTATTTTTTTTGTAGCTGATGTTGTTCTAACTTTAAGACGGAACGAGCATGCATGCAATTCCTAAGCGTTATGTGATTATTATTCACCCCCCAAATTCTCTGACTCGCTAGTCTGGACTTAACCAAGTTATTGAACCTGTAAAATCTCCAATTGTCGAAAGACACGAAGGAAGAATCCTATTTCATTTTAATTCACTCCAAAACACCACATTCAACATGTCCAATCTCAAAATCACGGACCTGGTAGCCGATCTTAAAAAGGCTAACACCCAATGGCAGGCGAGAGAAACACCTGTTTCAGTATTGCCCGAACCACAACAATTAGCAATGCTGGGCGTAGTTGTTAACAAAGCGGAACTGGCTTCTGTTATGAAACCCGTTGCAGGCGCCGCTCCCACCCAAGCCACGTTTGCTCCCGCAGTAGACTGGCGCAACCATAACGGGAATCATATCACTCCCGTTAAAGACCAGGGCGGATGCGGTTCATGCGTTTCTTTCTGTACTACTTCCGTAACAGAAGCAATGGCTTCTATTGAACTGGGACAATTACTGGACCTTTCTGAAGCAGACCTGCACTTCTGCTCCTCCCATGGCGCCAATTGCGGCGGATGGTGGCCTACAGATGCATTTGCGCAGATCAAAACCCGCGGTATTCCGGATGAACCATGTTTCCCATATAATACCGCTTTCCCGGGCAACAACATCTGGCAATCACCTCCTCATTGCACCGTAGGACCCAATCGCGATGCAAGAGCTGTGAAGATCACAAACTCTACTACGATCGCTGATGTTACAGCTCGTAAAAACTATATTTCCAATAATGGTCCCTGCTCTGCAGTGATGCATGTATACGAAGATTTCTTCTCTTATGCAGATGGTGTATATACCCATGTAAGTGGCGTAGATAAAGGTCTGCATTGCGTAACAGTAATCGGTTATTCAGAGGCTGAACATTGCTGGATCTGTAAGAACTCCTGGGGCTCCGGATGGGGTAAAGGCGGTTTCTTCAAGATCGGCTACGGACAGGCTGGTATCGATACTGAATTCCCATTCTGGACTGCCAGTGGCGTGAAATTACCTGCTCCTGCTCATGGCTGGCATGGTTATGAAAACCTGGGCGGTCTGCTTACATCAAGACCAAATGCTGTTTCCTGGGCTGCTAACCGCATTGATGTGGTTGTAAGAGGCACAGATTCTGCTGTTTACCATAAATGGTGGAACGGTAGCTCCTGGCTGGGCTGGGAATCTCTTGGCGGCATGATCCAGGGCGCACCTGCTATCTGCTCATGGGCAAGTGGCAGACTGGATGTATTTGCGCTCGGTATGAACCATCACCTGTGGCACAGATACTACCAGGGCGGATGGAGCGGATGGGAAGACCTGGGCGGTATGCTCTCTTCCGAACCGGCCTGCGTTAGCTGGGGACCAAACCGCATCGATATCTTCGCTCGCGGTATGAACTCTTCTATGTGGCACCTCTGGTATGATGGCGCATGGCATGGATGGGAAGATTTAGGCGGCATTATCACTTCAGCACCTGCAGTGTCCTCCTGGGCCAGTGGCAGACTGGATTGTTTTGCACGCGGTACCAACAACCACCTGTTCCATAAATGGTTCGATAAAGGCTGGAGCAACTGGGAAGATTTACAGTCTAATATGATGGGAAGTCCTGCGGCACAATCGTGGGGTCCTAACAGAATAGATATATTCTATCCTGGCTTAACCTACAACATGATGCACAAATGGTGGGATGGTAAGAGCTGGAGCGGAGATGAAAATCTCGGCGGCGTACTCTCCTCTGATGTGGGCGTTTGCTCATGGCAGGCAGGCAGACTGGATTGCTTTGTACAAGGCACAGATTCTGCGATGTATCATAAATGGTATGTATAATAAACTATATTGCGGGTTACGGATTAATCTGTAACCCGCAATTTAATAAAACACGTATCATATGGAAATCGAAGAAAAAGAAATCAAGGTAGGTACATCCTTACCTATTATACTTCCCGGACTGGGTACTGCCGGTTTTCAATGGTTTTTTAAGGCAGATACAGAAGACTTTATCGATATAAAACCCTATCATTATACAGTTGACTCCATGTTGCAACAGGCTGGCAACAGCAATGACGATGTTTACCTGATAACAGGTAAGGCCCCCGGCCTTACAAACATAACTTTTGAGCAAAGAAGGATCTGGGAGAAAGACGGAGTGGCCATTAATACCAAAAATCTGGCCATTACAGTTGTATAAAAGCAGTTATGTTACACCCAATTTAGTTATTTAAATTATAAATATATATTCCCTACCCCCCCATTTTTCCTTTCCCAAAGTATTTAGATGAGAAGGTTTAAAAAGTGTTGGCAGGAGCATCGCTTTCCGGTGTTCCATGCCTTGTGTGCGGCTATGCCCTGATCATACCCATTTACGTCCACGGTATACCTATGCCTGTACCGTTGGTCTTTTTGTTTAATGCTAACCTATAATGACCATTCATGAAGCGTACGTTTACCATTATCCTGCTGGCAGTATTACTGACCGGCACTAACGTCTTATTTGCCCAAACCTATACGCCCATTCCCGTTACCGGGTTCAATAGTGATATTGTAGCGGAAGCAGGAAACAATGCAGTTGCTGTTACCTCTACCATAATAGACGGAAGTAATCACGTTATCTATACTACCGGTTTTGCAGCACTGAACGGAGTAACCGGAGGTATTATCAATACCGGCACTATCGTCAGCGGTACCCGTACTTACCAGATGGCAGCCTATACAGCCAACAATGCACTGTATATGTCTTCCGCCGGTAATGTGCCCAATACGGTAGGTACCGGCACACTCACCCTTGCCACTCCTAAAGCCTACAGCAATTTAAGCCTGCTGGCCTTCGGTACAGAAAACAACAGCGTAGTAACAGTGACCCTGAATTTTACAGATGGTACTACCGTTAATGCAGGTAATATCACTATTAAAGACTGGTTTGGCGGTACCCCCTTTTTAACCAGTGGTTTTGGACGTCTTACCCGGTTAACTGCAGCTCCTTATACCGTGGATGGATTACCATCTAATCCACGTATGTATGCCTTTGATTTCTTAGTCCCCTGTGCTTCTCAGTCTAAACTGGTACAATCTATCACCTTCAATTATATTCCCGGTGCCAACCCCAGTTCCAGAGCGCTGATCATGGCAGTTTCCGGAGTGGGGTATACACCACTCACCTATTCACAGGTGATCACCAATCCTGTTTGCGGTGGCGCCAATGGCAATATTGTCCTCACAGCCACCGGTGGTACTTCTCCTTTAACCTATAGCTGGAATACTAACCCAACCCAAACAACCGCCTCTGCTACCAACCTGGTAGCAGGGTTTTATACCTGCGCTATCAGAGATGGCAACAACTGTATTACAACTGTATTTGATACTCTTGTACTGAAATCTTTAGCCAGTATTACAGCAGTGGCCAATCCAACAATGATATGCAGCGGGTCCGCTTCTGCCTTATCTGCTACGGCTACAGGCGGCACTGTAAGCGGCTATGCCTGGAACCCCGGCAATATCAGCGGAGCTAATACTTCCGTTACGCCTACCGCTAATACCCAATATATTGTTACTGCAAAAGATGCATTCAGCTGTGTGATCGCAGATACGGTTGATGTAACTGTAAAGCCTACACCCAGTGCTGCATTTGATATACGCCAGCCTGCTGTTTGTCTTGGTTTTGCAGATACACTGATGTACACAGGTGGTGCCGGTCCAACAGCAACTTATGCATGGGACGGTGGTGGTGCACCAGTACAGGGTGGTGGTGTTGGCGGCAACCCGGATTGGTACTGGCTGAATTATACCGCTGCTGGTACTTATACAGTATCTCTGCAGGTAACTCAAAATGGTTGTGCATCTCCTTTGGTAACACATCAGATCACTGTGCAGGCTCCGCCTGTTGCCAGTTTTAGTGTGAGTAAAAATCCGGTTTGTACAGGCGAGATAGTGACTGTTACCTTTACCGGTACTGCCAGTAATGCAGCTATTGCACAATGGAACTGGGGAGGCGGTTCTCCGCAAAGCGGTACCGGCCTTAATCCACGCCTGGTAAAATACCTGAGCAGCGGAACTATTTCCCTGACTGTTACCGATGGCGTTTGCGTAAGAACTGCTACACCGGTAGCAATGGATGTTATCACAAGACCTTCTGCAAAATTTACTCCGGATATCATCACCGGATGTACACCCGTTACCGTAAACTTCACCAACCAATCTACTTTTGCAGATTCTTACAAATGGTTTTTAGGAGATGGTGGTACTGCTACCAGTAAAAACATTTCCCATACTTACAGTGATGACGGAACATATACTGTTACACTGATAGCAGGCTCACAACAGTTATGTTTTGACACACTGACAAAAACAGGGTTGATCAATGTTATCCCTCCACCTGTTGCCAGTTTCACAGCACAACCCGGAGAGAACATTCCTATAGAATATAAAAATGCGACGTTCAATTTTACAAATACTTCACAGCATGCAACCACCTATGAATGGGAGTTTGGCGATGGTATTACCTCATCAGAAATTAATCCTGTTTATAAATGGGAATTACCGGGCGACTACCGTGTAACCCTATACGCCAGAAATGATATCGGATGTATGGATAGTACCAGTCGCGCGTGGTATAAAATAATTCCCGATCTCGTACTTGATATACCCAATGCATTTAGTCCGAATGGAGATGGTATCAACGACCGCTGGAACCTGGATGGATTAAAAGCACGCCCTGCATGCCAGGTAGAAGTGTTCAACCGCTGGGGACAAACGGTCTACAAGAGCAACGGATACACCATTGGATGGGATGGTCTGCGACAGGGAAAACCTGTGAGTGAAGGCACTTATTATTATGTAATCAAAACAGCGCCCGGAGAGAAACCCTATACCGGATGGGTAGTCCTGTTACGCTGATAAACTCTTTAACATCAACCAAAAAATACAAGTGAATGAAAAGTATTTTTATTGTTATCCTTATGCTGGCTACATGGACCTGCAGTTTACATGCACAAACTTATTCTCCTGTTGCCATAACCGGATACAACAATGATATAATAGCCGAAACCGGAACAGATGCAACGGCTGTTACTTCTACGGGAGTAGATCTTCAGCAGAAGATCCTTTACTCGCTGGGCTTTGCTGCTACCAATTCAATAGCAGGAGGTTTAGCAGATAACGGTACTATTGTAAGTGGTCAGCGTACCTACCAACTGGGTGATTATGCCCTCAACAATGCGTTATATCTTTCGGCCAATGCATTTGCAGCCAATACGCTTGCATCCGGAAGCATTGCTATGGTAACACCGGCTACCTTCACCAAAATAAGTGTACTGGCATTTTCCACTGAGCAAAGCAGTGTACTGGATATCAGTCTGAAATTTACAGATGGTACTGTTATTTCCGGCGGAACAGTAAATGTTGCCGACTGGTTTAACGGACCGGGTTCTGTCATTTCATCAGTAGGCCGTATACAGCGTATTCCTTCTCCACCTTATGTTGTAGAAGACCTGGCGGCTAGTAATCCCCGGTTTTACCCGATAGATATAAATATCCCCTGCGCTGTTCAATCAAAGATGCTGGATTCCATCTTCTTTAATTATGTATCAGGTGGCGGTAATGATTCCAGGGCAGTTATCCTGGCGCTTTCCGGGGTAAGTTATACCCCGATGACCATCACCTCTTCTCTTGTAGTGGCAGACTGTGGTAAATCGAATGGTAGTGCCACTGTGAGTGCAGAAGGCGGAAGCCCTCTTATTACCTATGAATGGAATACTGTACCCGTACAATTAACAAAAACAGCAACAGACATTCCTGCCGGGACTTACACCTGTACAATTACA
This sequence comes from Chitinophaga sp. YR573, assembly GCF_900110995.1. Lineage (GTDB taxonomy): Bacteria > Bacteroidota > Bacteroidia > Chitinophagales > Chitinophagaceae > Chitinophaga. The sequence continues at coordinate 36,871 of NZ_FOJF01000002.1, read as the reverse complement.
GACGGAAATGCGTGTACTACCATGGTACCAATGACGGTAACAGAGAAATCTGTGGTGAAGATGAAAGCAACGGCCAGGCCGGGCAGTATCTGCTCCGGCAGTGCTACTACCCTCTCCGCCATCCCATCCGGCGGTATTATCATGCATTATACCTGGCAGCCTAGCAATATCACCGATTCTACTACCAGCATCTCTCCTACTGATACTACTATGTATGTAGTGACAGGAGAAGATTTCTTTGGTTGCCTCACCAGCGATAGTATTAAAGTATCCGTGATACCCCGGCCGGCAGCACCGGTAGCTTCTCCGACATCTATATGCCCGGATAGCTTAGCTACTTTATCTGTGCTCACGCCTGATTCCTCACTGGGCTACAACTGGTATCCTTACCCTTCCGGCGGAGATATCCTGGGTACAGGAGATACCTTTGTGACACCACCTGTAAGTGAAACTACCACCTGGTATGTAGAAGCCGTTACAGGCCCTTGCAGCAGCGATCGCGTACCGGTGACCGTCACACCATTTGACAGACCAGTAACGCCTGTTGTAGTCAACACAGCGGTGACCACCAACAGTGCTACCTTCTCCTGGAAAGGTATTCCCGGTGCCACCGGTTACCTTATCTCCATAGATGGAGGAGCATATATAACCGTAACAGATACTTTCTACAACGTTACCGGACTGCAACAGGAAACTGTGAATATACGGGTCATCTCTCTGGGCACTTTAAGCTGCCAGACCAGCTTACCAGGCCAGGCTACAGCGAAACTAAAACCAGGAGAGGTATTTATCCCTAATGCCTTCACACCAAACGGAGACGGGAAGAATGATATCTTCAAACCCGAAGGGAATATCAAAACACTTGATATGAAAATCTTTAACCAATGGGGAGAGCTGATATCAACAGGTAGCGGATGGAATGGGACCAGTGGAGGAAAGGCTCAACCAATGGGCGTTTATATGTATGCGATGAAAATTATTATGACTAATGGAACGGAAGTGATAAAAAAAGGTTCGGTGAACCTGTTAAGATAAAAAAATGGCTGACCCTGATTCACTCCGGGGTCAGCCATCAATTTTACCCATTTTAATTACCCCCCGATGAAACGCATTGTAATTGTTATCCTATTGTTGGCTGTATGCCTGAGCAAACTCTATTCACAGACTTACTCCCCTGTTACAGTAACCGGCTTTAACCAGGATGTTGTAGCAGATACCGGTACCAATGCGACTGCTGTTACCAGCAGTGAACTGGACCTTGTTTTTAATATCCTTTACAGCACCACCTTTGCTGCTACGAATAACCTTGCAGGCGGCATTCCTGCTAACGGGCTCATATCCAATGGAGGGTATAATTTTCAGCTGGAAAATTATGCATTAAATAATGCACTTTTTATGTCTGTTGGCGGTACACAGCCAAACACGCTTCCTTCCGGCACATTAACACTTGCTACTCCTGCTTCCTTCAGTAAACTCAGCCTGTTATCTTTCTCTACCGAATACTTCAGTGTATTAAGTGCAGTCGTAAATTTTACAGATGGTACTTCTACAACTGCTTATCAGCAAACGGTAGCAGACTGGTTTGATGGACTTACCCCGGTTATTTCAGGTTTTGGACGTATTAAAAGATTATTGGGGCCACCTTATGTTGTGGATGGTATGATTACAAATAATCCGAGATTTTATCCTTTTAATATTTCTCTTTCCTGTACAGACCAGTCAAAACTGGTGGAGTCAATTACAGTGACAGAAATTTCCGGAGGCGGGCCTAATTCAAGAGGAGTAATACTGGCTGTAGCAGGTGTTGGTTCAACACCAATGTCCGTAACACCGGTTGTTATACCTGCTGCCTGCGGACAAGCAAATGGAAGTGCTTCTCTTGATATAACCGGCGGTACCCCTCTTCTCAGTTATGAATGGAATACAACGCCTGTGCAGTTAACACAAACTGCTACCAACCTGCCTGCAGGCACTTATACCTGTACTGTTACAGATGGTAATCTGTGTACTACCCTGGTACCAATGACGGTGACGGAGAAGTCGGTAGTGAAGCTGAAGGCAACGGCCAGACCGGGCACCGTTTGTTCCGGTAGTGCTACTACCCTGTCTGCCATTCCAACCGGTGGCATTATCATGCATTATACCTGGCTGCCCGGTAATATCAACGATTCTACTACCAGCATTTCTCCCGCAGATACAACAACTTATGTAGTGACAGGAGAAGATTTCTTTGGTTGCTTCACCAGCGATAGTATTAAAGTATCCGTGATACAACGACCCGCAGCGCCACTGGCTTCATCGATATCTATATGCCCGGATAGTTTAGCGACTTTATCTGTACTATATCCTGATTCTCAGCTAATCTACAACTGGTATCCTTATCCTTCCGGCGGAGATATCCTGGGTACGGGAGACATTTATACCACGCCTCCAATAGATGAGACCACCACCTGGTATGTGGAAGCCGTTACCGGCCCTTGCAGCAGTGATCGCGTACCGGTGACTGTCACACCATTTGACAGACCAGTAACGCCTGTTGTAGTCAACACAGCAGTAACAACCAACAGTGCCGCCTTCTCCTGGAAAAGTATTCCCGGTGCCACCGGTTATCTTATTTCCATAGATGGAGGAGCGTATATCACCGTAACAGATACTTTTTATAATGTTACCGGACTGCAACAAGAAACCGTGAGTATACGGGTCATCTCTCTGGGCACTTTAAGCTGCCAGACCAGCTTACCAGGCCAGGCTACAGCTAAACTGAAACCAGGAGAGGTATTTATCCCTAATGCCTTCACACCAAACGGAGACGGAAAGAATGATATCTTCAAACCAGAAGGGAATATCAGGTCACTTGATATGAAGATCTTTAACCAGTGGGGAGAACTGATAGCAACAGGTAGCGGATGGAATGGGACCAGTGGAGGAAAGGCCCAACCTACGGGAGTTTATATGTATACAATGAAAATTATCATGACGAATGGAACGGAAGTGATAAAAAAAGGGGCCGTCAATTTGTTAAGATAGTGATAAAAAAAGTTTGATAAATATGCTGATCTAAAATTCCACGTTATTATTGTGAACAGACTGAGATAGGTGATCTCATTAACAACATTTATCTCATGTATTTCAGAGGGCTGACCTGCAAAGGTTGGCCCTCTATCTTTTTAAATAGCGCTGCCAGAATTTGAAATAGCGTTTACTTTGCACAATAATTCGAGAGCTTCTCAATTCCATCACTTATATTAATTATTTTTTATGATCGCTACTAAAGGATACGCAGCCCCTGCTGCGAAAACTTCGCTTGCACCTTTTAATTTTGAACGCAGGGAACCAGGACCACACGACGTACAGTTCGATATTTTATATTGCGGGGTTTGTCACTCAGACCTTCACCAGGTGGAAGACGAATGGGGAAATGGGCTATTCCCGATGGTGCCGGGCCACGAAATCGTAGGCAGAGTTACCAAAGTAGGTAGCCATGTAACTAAATTCAAAGTGGGAGACCTGGCCGGTGTAGGTTGCCTGGTAGATTCCTGCCGCAAATGTGAGAACTGTACTGACGGACTGGAACAATATTGCCTGAATGGCATGTCCGGAACTTACAACGGCTACGAACAGGATAAGAAAACCCCTACTTATGGCGGTTATTCCAATCTGATAGTGGTAGATGAGGCATATACACTGAAGGTATCTGAGAAACTGGACCTGGCAGCAGTAGCTCCACTATTATGTGCCGGTATCACTACTTATTCCCCTTTACGCCACTGGAAAGTAGGCAAAGGTCATAAAGTGGCTGTATTAGGACTAGGCGGCCTGGGCCATATGGCGGTGAAATTTGCGGTTTCTTTTGGTGCAGAAGTAACTATGCTCAGTACTTCACCATCCAAAAAAGCAGATGCTGAGAAGCTGGGCGCCCATCACTTCCTGCTCACTACCAACCCCGATAACCTGAAGGCAGCTGCTGGTTCCTTTGATTTTATTATCGATACAGTATCTGCTGAACACGATTACAATGTGTACCTGGGACTTTTAAAGACCAGTGGTGCCATGATTTGTGTGGGTGCGCCTCCAACACCTTCTGTGATCTCTTCTTTCAGCCTGATCCTGGGCAGGAAAACCCTGGCAGGTTCTATGATCGGCGGTATTGAAGAAACACAGGAAATGCTGGATTATTGCGCAGAACACAATATTGTGTCTGATATTGAACTGATTGACATGAATTATATCCAGAAAGCGTATGAGCGCATGCTGAAAGCAGATGTCCGTTATCGCTTTGTTATCGATATGGCTACATTGTAGTTTTTTATGATTCTTTGATTTATACAATTATTTGTTTGAATGAAACAATACAAACGAATGATATAAGTACAATCTTTGCATATCGATTGAAGGATTCATAAGAAAGGTACTACGGATAGAAGCAGAAAGAACCACGTTTAATCGCTGGTTCTTTTTGCTTTTTTTGTAAGGCTTTCAGAGAGATCTTCCATTCGTTATAATATGACTAACAATGCTAAAGATAAGCTGGAGATCAGGAACATGGGGAACCCGCCTGAAATACCAACCAGCGAATGATGCAAATTATTTCCGACTCACTTTACATCCGGAAATACATCTCTGGAGTCTATCGATTAATGTTCATAAAATCATGCAAAGAAAAAAACTCGTTTGTTTATTTTTTCTCCTGGTGCTCTATGGAAGTACAAAGGTGCATGCACAGGTACTCACTTTAAAAGAGGCCGTGCAGACCGCACTTACTAATTACGGTTCCATTAAGTCAAGGGCGAATTATATAAACGCTTCAAAAGAATCAGCCACACAGGCAAAACGCGATTACCTGCCCAACTTAAATGTTTCTGCACAACAGGACTATGGTACCGTTAACGGGCAATTTGGTCCTTCTTATGGCTTAAACGGATTAGGGGTAGCTTCTTCAGGACCTACACTCTCTTCTCAGAATTCAAATGCTGCTTTTGGAGGTTTGTATCTTGCCAACATCAACTGGGATTTCTTTGCTTTCGGACGTTCCAGAGAAAAGATCAAAACCGCACAGGCGGTGGTAACCAGGGATGAAGCTGATTTACAACAGGAACAATTTCAGCAGGAAGTAAGAGTAGCTGCGGCTTATCTGAATCTGCTGGCAGCACAACGCTTAACAACTTCCTGGCAGAGGAACCTCGCAAGAGCGGATACTTTCCGCTTTGTAGTAGTGACCAGGGTGTTGAACGGACTGATTCCCGGCGTGGATTCTTCTCTTGCCAATGCAGAAGTATCCAGTGCAAGAATCGCTTATACAAAAGCGAAAGACTTCGAACAGACTCAGGCAAATCAACTGGCTGTGCTGATGGGTGTACCGCCTAAGGATTTTGTGCTGGACACCGTGTTCATTACAAAAATCCCTTCTTCTTTATTAGATCCTTTACACGACAGTTTACAGAATCATCCATTACTGAAGTATTATGAAAACCGTATCAGGTTGAGTGATGCACAGGCCAGCTATTATCATACACTGAACTTCCCTGCATTCTCCTTATTTGGTGTAGGGCAGACAAGAGGTTCCGGATTCAGTTCATCGTATGCTACTGACCAGACAGCCTATACGAAGAATTACTGGGATGGTGTAAAACCCTCCCGCAGTAACTACCTGATAGGTATAGGTGTTACCTGGAATATTACTACTCCGCTGAGAGTCAGTCACCAGGTAAAAGCACAAAAGTATATCTCTCAGGGATTAAAGGATGAATACGATCTTGTACAACAGCAACTGAATGCACAGATCTCACTGGCCGGCACACGCATCCTGAATGCACTGGACAATTACAGGGAAGCGCCCATCCAGGTGAACGCTGCGTCTGATGCATACCTGCAACGCACTGTATTATATAAGAACGGGCTCACGAATATTGTAGATGTAACACAGGTTTCCTATACGCTTAACCGCGCTGAAACAGACCGCGATATTGCTTATACAAATGTATGGCAGGCTTTATTACTGAAGGCTGCTGCCAGTGGGAACTTTTCTCTATTCATCAATGAATTTTAGTTCATGAACCTGATAAGACTAGCATTACGCAAACCGATAACGATACTTGTGATCGTGGCCGCACTTTTCTTTTTCGGCATCAGCGCCGTGCGCACGATCAAAATAGATATATTCCCGAAGCTGGACCTGCCGGTGATGTACATTGCGCATCCCTTCGGCGGATACACACCTACACAGATGGAGGCTTATTTCGGTAAGCAGTACATCAACATCCTCCTGTATGTAAACGGGATCAAAAGCATTGAAACAAAAAACATACAGGGCCTTACCCTGATAAAGGTGAACTTTTATCCGGGTACCAACATGGCACAGGCACAGGCAGAATTAAGTGCCTTCTGTAACCGTATACAGGCGATATTCCCGCCAGGCTCACAACCGCCCTTTATCATCCGTTTTGACGCCTCTACCCTTCCCGTTGGGGAATTGGTACTAAGCAGTGAGAAACGTGGTAATAACGAGCTGTTAGACCTTGCAAACACCTATGTACGTTCTTCCTTTACAACCATCCCCGGTCTGGTATCGGCTCCTCCTTTTGGTGGTAACCTCCGTACCGTGGTGGTAAAAGCAGATCCTGAACTGCTGCGCTCACATAACCTGACAGTAGATCAGCTGGTAGAAGCCATCCGTGTAAATAACCAGACTTCTCCTTCCGGTAACGTGCGTATCGGTAATATCAACTATATCACTCCTGCCAATACTACTATCAAAAATGTAAAAGACTTTGAAGATATCCCGCTGTTTAAAGGTGGTGTACAGAACCTGTACCTGCGCGATGTGGCTACCGTGGAAGATGGTGCGGATATTACTGCCGGTTATGCACTGGTAAATGGTAAAAGGTCTGTATATCTGAGTATCGCCAAATCCGGTGATGCCTCTACCTGGGAAGTGGTACAGAAGCTGAAGGCTGCGATGCCTAAATTCCAGGCATTGCTACCGGAAGATGTGAAACTGACTTATGAATTTGACCAGTCCGTATACGTAATCAACTCTGTAAAAAGTCTGATCAGTGAGGGCACCATTGGTGCAATCCTCACGGGACTGATGGTGTTGTTATTCCTTGGTGACCCCAGGGGGGCATTGATCGTAATATTAACGATCCCCACCTCTATCATTGCCGCGGTACTGTGTTTAAAAATAGCAGGGCAAACCATCAATATCATGACGCTGAGTGGCCTTGCACTGGCTATCGGGATCCTGGTAGATGAGAGTACGGTGACTATTGAGAATATACACCAGCACCTGGATATGGGCAAGCCCAAGGGGCTGGCCATCTGGGATGCGTGTAAGGAAATAGCCTTCCCGAAATTACTGATCCTGTTCTGTATCCTGGCGGTGTTTGCACCTGCCTTTACAATGGGTGGTATTCCGGGTTCACTGTTCCTTCCACTGGCATTAGCGATCGGTTTTGCCATGGTGATCTCTTACTTCCTGGCACAAACGTTTGTACCTATCATGGCCAACTGGATCATGAAAGAGCATAAACCTGTACATCCGCATATTTCTCATAAAGGTGATGATTCCTGGGATGAGAAGAAAGAACTGGTGGAAAGAGTAGATTTTAATGATGATGGAAGGATTACCCTGTTTGATAAATTCAGGAACCGCTTCATGCGTTTCATTAACAGGATCCTCCCTGCGCGTAAAATCATCGTATCGGCTTATATCGTTATTGCATTAGGATTAGTAGTGCTGTTGTTATCCAATATCGGACGCGACGTATTACCACGTGGTAATGGCAGTCAGTTCCAGTTAAGGTTACGCGCACCTGAAGGTACACGTGTAGAAACAACAGAAGAAAAAACGATTCTGGCAGCGAAGGCCATCAGGGATATCGTAGGTGCAGAAAATGTGTCTATTACCTCTTCTTACGTAGGGCAACATCCGGGACAATTCTCTATCAGCCCGATTTACCTGTTCATGGCAGGTCCGCAGGAAGCTGTTATGCAGGTAGCGCTGAAAGAAGAGTACAAAGTAAATATGGATCAGCTGAAGGATAAGATCCGGGCTAAACTGAAAGAAGTAGAACCGGATGTACAGCCTTCATTTGAACCTATTGAACTAACAGATAAAATCCTGAGCCAGGGTTCTCCTACCCCGGTTGAGATAAGGATGTCCGGAAGAAACAAGAAGCTGAATGAAGAGTATGCACAGAAGGTAATAGATCAACTGAAAAAGATCCCTTACCTGCGTGATGTACAGCTGGGACAGTCTACCAAATACCCTGCATACAAGGTAACGATAGACCGTATACGTGCTGCACAGCTGGGAGTTGACCTGAATGATATCTCCCGTTCACTGACGGCCTCTACCTCTTCTTCCCGTTATACGGATAAGAATATCTGGATAGATGAAAAGTCGAACCTGAGTTATAGTGTGCAGGTAGAGATCCCTGAGAATAAGATGACCGATCTTCATTCGATGATGGAAATTCCTCTGCTGAGAAATTCTGCCCGTCCTGTGCTGGGAGATGTGGCTACTATTACACGCGATACTACTTATGGTGAAGCGGATAACTTAGGTGCGTTACCAACGTTGTCTGTTACGGCCAATACAAATAATATAGATCTTGGTACAGCTACAAAAGATGTGAACAAAGCGATTGCATCTTTGGGAGAACTGCCACGTGGATTGACGGTGGAACTGATTGGTTTAAGTCAGACGCTTACAGACACGCTGGATAGCTTACAGGATGGATTGCTGGTAGCGATCATCGTGATCTTCCTGATGCTGGCAGCTAACTTCCAGTCGTTCAAGGTGTCCCTGGTAGTACTCACCTCTGTACCGGCAGTACTGTTAGGTTCACTGTTATTACTGACGATCACCGGCTCTACCCTGAACCTGCAATCTTATATGGGTATTATCATGTCCGTGGGTGTATCCATTTCCAACGCGGTATTACTCATCACCAATGCAGAGCATTTACGCATGCATAACGGGGATGCATTATTATCTGCGAAAGAATCGGTAGCATTACGTCTGCGTCCGATATTAATGACCACGCTTGCGATGGTAGCAGGGATGATCCCGATGGCCAGTGGCCTGGGTGAATCCGGCGACCAGACATCCCCGCTGGGACGTGCTGTTATTGGTGGCCTTATCGCCTCTACCTTCAGCACCCTCTTCATATTACCACTGGTATTTGCGTGGGCACAAGGCAAAACAACTACCCAATCCGTATCTCTTGATCCGGAAGATAAAGAAAGTAAAAACTATGTACCATCTTTGCATGAATAGTATGAACAACACAAAAACACTGGCTATCACATTGATGTGTGGCCTACAGGCAGCCATGCTGTTAAGCAGCTGCGGTCATTCAGAAGGAAAGGCAGAAAATACAGACGCTACTACCAAAGAAGTAATTACAGTAGCTGCTACTACTTTACATAAAGGTAAGCTGGCATCTACCCTGCAAATACCGGGCGAACTGGTTGCCTTTCAACAGGTGGATATATATGCTAAAGTGAGCAGCTTTGTAAAGAAGCTGAATGTGGATGTAGGATCTGAAGTTAGCACTGGTCAGTTACTGGCTACTATGGAAGCCCCTGAGATCACTTCACAGTTATCCGGCGCTGAGTCCAGGCTGAAATCACAGGAAGCGGTATACCTGGCCAGCAAAGCCAATTACGACCGCTTACATGAAACCAGCCTTACGCCAGGTACTGTTTCCAAAAACGACCTGGATATTGCGCAGGCAAGGATGAAATCTGATGCAGCACAACTGGAATCTGCCAAAGCAGCGTATAAAGAGATTACCGACAACAGGAACTATCTCGAAATAAGAGCACCTTTCAGTGGTATCGTAAGTGCCAGGAACGTGAGCGCAGGTGCTTATGTAGGCCCTACAGGCAAAGGATCTGAATTTCCTTTGTTTACTTTACAGGAACAGAAGAAATTACGTTTAGTGATTTCCGTTCCGGAAGCCTATACCAGCTACCTGACCAGCAACAGTGAAGTGGGATTCACGGTGAAAGCATATGCAGGTCAGAACTTCACAGCTAAAGTAAACCGTTTGTCTGGTGTGATGGATACACGTTTACGCTCTCAGCGTATAGAAATGGACGTTACGAATAATGATAAGAAACTGATGCCGGGTATGATTGCGGAAGTAAAGATCCCGTTGAATACAGCAGACAGCGCTTTCATTTTACCAAAAACAGCCGTTGTTAATTCAACAGTGAATGTATTTGTGGTAAGGGTAACAAATGGTAAAGCTGAAAGAGTGCTTGTACAGACAGGACATGACGCAGATGGTAAAATAGAAGTATATGGTAATCTGAATGCCGGCGATACAATAGTAACCGTGGCATCAGAAGAAATAAGAGATGGCGCTGATCTGAAGCACCTGAAATTAGATTAACAGACTGGCACTCACAACGTAAACGGTCAGATAGCTCAATGCTGTCTGGCCGTTTTTTTATTGAAAAAAGTAAGGGGCCTTGAAAGGCCCCTTCTAATTAAACTATTCCTAACTATTCATAAATGCTCCTATTGGATCAATACCTTTTTAGTATACTGTTTAGTACCATTGGTTACAATCAGTACATAGAATCCACTGGAAACATTGTGTGTTGAAAGTGTTACTGTTTTAGCATTTGCTTTCCTGTAACTCACCACACGTTTGTTCAGATCTACCAGGGATACCTGTACAGGCGCTGCCGCATTGTACTTAGGTACGTTGATTGTTAAAGTACCTTCTTTAGCTACCGGGTTTGGATACAATACCAATTCTTCATTATCCTTTGCATCCTGCTCTGCTTTTGCTGCAATAGCAGATGCAGCATCCACCACTTTGGTAATCCTTATCCAGTTAACATTAAAGCCACCTGTTTGTGCATATACACCTAACGCATAAGTACCGGCAGTCACCGTTACATTATGAGAGATGGTGGTCCAGTTCTGCCAGCCACCTGTTGAAGGCACATTCAGATAACCTAAAACGGTAGTACCTGCATTCAGGTCCAGTGATAACTGAGCACCACCATTTAAGCTGGCTACACGGTATTCTACTTTATAAGTACCTGATGTAGGGAAGTTAATGTTGCTGAAAGCTAACCAGTCGCCGGTATCAATGCTACCCACGTTAGAACCGCCATCTACATCAGTAGTAGCTTCTGTGATAACACCTGCCATAGAAGTATAATTCTCTGCCTGTATCAATGTGCTGGGAGTAGTTGTACCGTTTGCACTGATGATGAGAGAAGATACTTTATCATTCCAGGTAGCCACGTCCAGTAAAGGCACATCGGAAGTGATAGTAGTACTGGCACCGGTGAAATTATCATCAGCATATAATACTACTTTGTAACCTGCGGCTACTTTAAGGGAAGTAAGATCATCGTTTTTTGCACCGTATGCCTTCAGTTTAGCCAGGTTATAGCTGCCTGCAGGTAATGCTACGCCATATCCTCCATAGTTGGAATCCTGGAATGCATTTACTACCACAGGAGGCGGTGTAGTATAAGTGAAAGGATACGCTGCCTGCGCCGCTACGAATTGTGCTTCATATTCTGAAGTCCAGCCGAAGGCAGTAGTAGCCAGTGATTTCAGGTTTACACCTGCAGCGCCACTCCAGAAGTGTACAAATTGCCCCATGTTCAAACCACCATTGTAATCATTGCCGTTTTTAGGGAAGTACAATGCCAGCTGAACAAAATAACGGTTCAATACCTGGGTACCGCCATAATTGTTGTAAATGGGGTAGAACCAGTCTTTAAACCATTTGGTCCCGGCTCTGGGGAAATTATCTCCTGCACTGTTATAAAATTCATTATAAGCCTGGGTAGCATCATCGGTCCTGCCCAGGGATTTATAAACATCATAAATAAATATTTCTGCCCATTTACTGTCTCCCCATACACCAAAGGCTGGTGAGCCATGTGAGTTCTTTGAATCACCTTCTACAATATGTGCTACTTCATGTGTCAAAAGGTTACGATCACCATGAGTAGCGTTGGTCCATGGTCCGGGGCCCGCATCAATTACATCCCTGTAGTCATGACTTGCATCAAAGTAACCTGATGGATGGCCTCCGCTATACTTATTGGTATGCAAAACCGCAAACAAATGTGGGTCATCACCAAAGTAGCCGTATGTACGTTTTGTATACCGCCATACGTCTCCCAGGTACTGTTGGGTCCACGTTACGGAGCTACTTACATCATTGTCATAGTACAACGCCAGGTCATTGTCGTAAAATACACGGGTTAACAATTGGTTGTGCTCAAACCAATGTTCCTGCCAGGTAGCAGGGGGCGTCTGGGCCTTTAGGGCAGTGGTGGAAAAGGTACCGGCCAGCAGCAGAATAAGTAGATTTTTCTTTTTCATTTAGATATTGATTAGTGAATAAATAGCTATTCTGAGAATAAAATTTGAAATATGGAGATCCATCTTTCTTTTGATTAATGTTTATTCTGAGGGAAAAAACTGACCAGGACCCGCCGTCAGGTTTCCTGTTTACCACATCCTGGTCAGCCTTTACAATTTATTGTATGATCACTTTCTTCGTGTAATTGCTGCTACCGTTTTTAACAACGAGTATATAGAAGCCTGCGCTCAGTTTTTCTGTTCCTACAGTAACTGTTTTCGCATTTGCTTTCTGGTATACTACTGTCTTTTTGTTTACATCCAGCATAGACACCTGTACGGGTGCATTTGCGTTGTAATCACGGATGCTTACGGTAATAGCGCTACCTCTTGGAACAGGGTTCGGATACAGCAGTAATCCTTTGCCGGTTTCAACACTTACAGGTTCAGCTTTTGCTGCTACTGTAGACAAACGTGCAGCGGATGCTGTTACGATGCCGTAGTTGAAATTCTCCCAGCCCTGTGCCACAGCACGGTTGCAGGTCATTGCTTTTGTACCGTTTTCTGAAGAAACGTATTTACCGTTGTTACCACGCAGAGAGAAAGTACCATCTGCATTGGTGATCCAGTCAAACATTTCCCAGGCCTGTATGGTAGCTCTGTTACAAGTGATGGTTTTGGTTCCGTTCTCTGAAGAAACATATAATCCCTGGTTGCTGAGCGCCACTTTACCGTTACCGGCATCTACTACAGAAAACTGTTCCCAGCCCTGTACAGCAGCCCTGTTGCAATTCATACCGGCAGTATCACCATCTTCAGAAGAAACGTACTGACCATTGAAACCTTTCAGCCAAATCGTTTTACCAATCGGCGCAGTAGAAGGATGTGTGGTAGTATCTCCACTTCTTGCTACAACTACTTCGTGAATAGCACTTACCAGTGAATTTGCACCGGTTCCTTCATCGTTGGATAATTCCCACATCATGATACCTGCACCACGGTCGTAGGCCAGGTTGGTTTTAGCTTTGATAGTAGTGATACCATTATAGCCGTACTTATTATTAAATACGTCTGCATAAGGATCAGCGCCCATCTTCAGCAGATCGTTGTAGGCGATATAATCAGGATGTGCATAAAAAGGAACACCGAGAACGGCTTTCTCTTTAGGTAATCCGCGACCCAGCCAGTAGTTTAAACACTGTACAGCCAGTGCGTAAGTAGAGTGCTGAAAATCGTTGTCATCATATGCCATGATGTTCAGGAAGTCTGCGATAGGGAACAGTGTACTTAAAAAGCTATCATCACCATAATCTCCGATTACTGCTGCTGTTACTAATTTACCCTGTGGGTGAAAAGCATTAGCCAGTTGTTGCATCAGTGTTACGAAACCCTGTGCCTGTGCACCTGCAGATGGATATTCCCAGTCGAGGTCAACACCGTCCAGGTTGTACTGGTTACAGAAGTTCACCATGCTGGTTACAAAGTTCGCACGATAAGTAGCATTCACCGCTGTTGTTCTGAAACCAACATCACCACCACCGCCACCAACAGAGATAATCACTTTCACACCTTTAGCATGTGCTGCTGTAACAAGTGCCTGCAGTCTTCCCGGATCATCCGGTGGCGTATAACCACCGGTGCCATTAGGGATCAGGAATGCATAGTTTATATGTGTTAGTTTATCGAATTGAACATTACTTACGGTACCACCCCAGGTAGGGAGGTAACCGATTACCTTAAACTGTGCGGATGATTGCAGGGATACTGCGATCAACAACAACAGAAAGGCGATTTTTCTGTAGAGGTTTTGTGTCATAAAAACAGGTTTTCCCGGATTGTTTTTAAATGGTTAATCTAAGGAAAGAGCCTGACCGGAAAGCCGTAAACAGTTTACTCCTGACGAAGCAATCCGGTCAGTCCCTCTATACTCTTATTGTATTATTACTTTCTTAGTATAGCTGTTCTTACCATTGGTGATAACCATGATATAGAAACCGCTGGATACATTACCTGTAGATACTGACACTGTAGGCGCATTTACTTTCTTATATGCGACTACTCTCTTATTCACATCTACCATAGATACCTGTACTGGTGCAGTACCATCATATTTCTGTACGTTCACCGTTAAGGTAGTACCCTTTGTTACCGGGTTAGGATACACGAGTACACCGGTTGAAGTTTCCAGACTGATATCAGCTTTTGTTGCTGCTATTTTAGCCGCAGCAGCACTCACGATACCGTAGTTGAAATTCTCCCATCCCTGTGCTGTAGCACGGTTGCAGGTCATTGCTTTTGTACCGTTTTCTGAGGATACATACAGACCATTGTTACCACGCAAAGAGATGGTTCCATCTGCATTAGTGATCCAGTCAAACGCTTCCCAGCCCTGTACAGTAGCCCTGTTACAAGTAATGGTTTTAGTACCGTTCTCTGAAGAAACATATAATCCCTGGTTGCTGAGTGCCACTTTACCATTACCGGCATCTACTACAGTAAACTGTTCCCAGCCCTGTACGGTTGCCCTGTTACAATTCATACCAGCAGTATCTCCATCTTCAGAAGAAACGTATTGACCATTGAAGCCTTTCAGCCAGATAGTCTGACCAACAGGCGCTGTTGTAGTCGGAGGAGGTGTTGTACCACCACCTTTAGCTATTATAGCATCGTGGATAGCGCTTACCAGGGAGTTAGCACCGGTACCTTCATCACCGGAAAGTTCCCAGATCATGATACCACCGCCATTATCATAAGCAAAATTGGTTTTGTTCTTGATGGTAGTAATACCATTGTAACCATTATTGTTCCATACGTCTGCATAAGGACTTGCACCTTTCTGTAACAGTACATTATAGTTATCCCAGCTTGGACGGGCGTAGAAAGGAACACCTAAAATGGCTTTCTCTTTAGGTAATCCGCGACCAACCCAATAGTTGAGAGATTGTTGACCATAAGCATAAGTAGAGTGCTGGAAGTCGTTATAGTCATATGCCATCAGGTTTAAGAAGTCTACCTGTGCAAAAACTGCATTCAGGATACTTGCACCATCTGTACCTACAACAGCTGCTGTTAACAGTTTACCCTGTGCATGTAAAGCAGTGGCTAACTGTGTCATCAATGCCACATAGTTATTGGCAGAAGCACCATTATCAGGATATTCCCAGTCGATATCAGCACCATCCAAACCATACTGGTTGATGAGGTTGAGAACGTTGTTGGTGAAGTTTGTACGGTAAGTACTATTAGCAGCAAATGCTTCGAAAGCACCATCATTACCATTATTCCATCCACCTATAGAGATTTCTACTTTCACACCATTAGCATGTGCTTTGGTGATCAGGTTTCTTAATTTAGTGGCATCTTCAACAGCAGTTAAACCACCGGTGCTTGTTGGTAATATGAACGCATAGTTGATATGTGTGAGTTTACTGTACTGAACAGCATCTACACTACCTGCCCAGCTGGGCATATAACCTACTACCTTAAACGAAGAAGCGGCTGCCGCTGCTGCAACTCTTGCTGCTGCACTTACTTCACCATAAGCGAAGGCTTCCCATCCGCTTGGAGTCGTACGTGTGCAGGTCATTGCCTGTGTACCGTTTTCAGAAGATACATACAGACCATTACTGCCTCTCAGGAATACTTTACCATCTGTGGTAGGTACCCAGTCGAAAGCTTCCCATCCCTGTACAGTAGCCCTGTTACAGGTGATAGCCTGCTGACCGTCTTCAGAAGAAACAAATTTACCGTTATTGCTTAAAGCAATTTTACCGTTACCGGCATCTACAACCAGGAACTGTTCCCAGCCCTGTACGGTAGCTCTGTTACAGTTCATTCCTGTGGTAGCACCATCTTCGGAAGAAACGTATAAGTTATTGAATCCTCTCAGCCAGATAGTTTTGCCGATAGGTGCTGTAGTGTTAGTTGGCGGTGTACCAGGAGCAACAGCTGCGATGGTACTTGTATTTTTTACGTTGTTGGCGAACTTGATATTGTTGAGTACTGCGGCCATGTTGCCTGCACCATCCATTAGTGTAGGAGGATTGATACGCAGTAATGCAGGACTTTCGCCGGAAGTAGTACGTTTGTAAGTCCAGTGACACCAGCCTATACCCAGGCTGTTCATCGCTGCGATGTTTGCACTCAGCCAGCTGTTATTGTTTTCGCCGGTTTCACCTACCCATACAGGGCAGTTATTGGTGTTGCGGAAGTTCACAATATTTCCCAGCTCACTGATCTGGTTGATATCGCCACTTGTAGCGGTGGTGGAAGTAGAGTTACCGTAACGGTGCGCGTTGTACACTAAGTTGGTTCTGTTAGTGAACGTGAACGGCTCCATGTAGTTGTAGTTGTTACCGTAAGCATTACCTTCTACCATCAGCAGGTGGGTATCACCTAAAGCACGGATAGAGTTAATGAGTCTTTCGAACAGATCATGAATGGTCTGATTGGCAGGAACGTTATTAGGTTCATTGATCAGATCATAGAAAGCAACAGCATCGTTGTTGGTGTAATGAGCGGACAGTTTCTGCCAGAGGCGGTTAGTAATGTCGCGGTAAATGCTTCTGTTCCAAAGCCCATGTTCCTGACCGGGGAAGATGTCTGCGATGTTAAGGTCGGAACCCTGACCACCCGGAGCAGCATGCAGGTCTAAAATAACATACATGTTGTTGGCACTGGCCCATCTCAGCACGCTGTCTGCCAGACGGAAACCTTCCAGGTTAGGATCTGTAAACAGGGTGTTACCATTATACCAGCTGGTAAGGGAGCTGACATAACTTTCATAGTTGGCGTTGTTACGCGCCACGCCGTTACGCACTGCACGTTGCGCACTTGTGAGGAACAAGTCGTAGTGCATTGGTAAACGAACGCAATTGAATCCCAGAGAAGCGATATAGTCTATATCAGCTTTGGTGATAAAATTGTCGCGCCAGCTCTGGTAGAATGCTTCAACCTGGGCGTCGGTCTGGCCCTGGTTGTACAGACGTTGTTTAATAGACCATTGGGTCCCGTAACCGGAGTACCCTTCTTTGATCATGTAACCTTCCTGTAATAACCAGCCACCCAGGCCAACCCCTTTCAGGATTACTTCCTGGCCACTGGCGTTTACAATTTTTTTACCATCCGCATGCAGCCTGCTAAGCTGCGAAAAGGCTGGTGCTACCCCAAGGCATAGGGCTAGCAGTAACATGATACAGGTTAAAAATGATTGGTGCGCAAGACGTGGAATGTCGCGCAACCGGTTTGTGTAGCAGGTCATCATAGAGGGTGTGTTAAGGTTTTCAAATAAAAATGGTAGACAATAATAGTTCAGGTAGGAGTCGTGCGAGTGCCCAAAGAGTACTAAGCCTCTTTTACCCGTGATAGATATTATTTTATCATAATTTGATACAGATATAGGGGTGATATCAGGAGAAAGGGCTGTAAATCAAAATAGTATCATAAAAAGGACGGCCCGGAAGATTATCTTCCGGGCCGTCCTTTTATCTAAAAAAAATTATTCGTTTTCTTCCAGTTTGATCCCTGTTTGGGTGAAAGTGATCTTCCGGGCCTTATATAAGCTACCGGTGGTCATTTTAAAAGTCTTTTTACTCATACTGAAGAAATCATAGATCTCCTGGGGATCAGATTTATCGTGATAAGGCAGGTATCCGTTGTTCTCTTTCAGCAGGCGCAGGATCTTTTCTCCCTCGTTTTCAACACGGTTATAGCCTGGTAAACCAGTTACAACATCAATCTTATCTCCTTTTATAGATTTTACAAATCCTTTCAGTTTATCTCCTATATCTACCGGGCCAAAAGCCTCGTTGAAGTGCAGGACGCCGGTATGTTTCTGATTGATGATCACTACAAAACCGATCTCTGTACGGCGGTAAATGAGCAGATCTACGATATCCAGTTCCTTCAGTGTGAGGTCTTCATTGCTCAGGTAAGGGTCCAGCTTTTCAGTAGCAGCTACCCTTCCGGTCTGTTCATCAATATAAATCTTTACCAGGTAACTTTGTCCCGGGTGCATAGTCGTTAACTGTTTGGAAGCCGGTACAAACAGGTCTTTCATCAGGCCCCAATCCAGGAAAGCGCCCTGTTCAGTCACTCCGGTAGCTTTGAGGTTCACGATATCCCCCACTACCCCAAAAGGCTCCTGCATGGTAGCCGTAAGGCGGTTTTCAGAGTCATGATAGATGAATACTTTTAACTCATCACCCTTTTTTGCACCCGCAGGAACAAAACGGTTAGGCATTAAAATCTCCTGCTCTCCCCCATCCAGGAATAACCCGTAATCACTATCCTTCTTTACTCTTAACAGGTTGTATTCACCTACTTTATACATGAACTAAGTTATTTAGACAGCTGTAAAGGTACACAATTGAAAAACGAAAAGTAGATTTGCTGTGTAAACCACTCATTATATGGCTTTGCTTAAACGCATCAACCCATTTTCTAAAACGAATGAAGATACCGGCTTCAGTACCACCATCAGCAATTATGGGGGCCGGTTTGTGAACCGCGACGGGACCTACAACCTGCGTAAAGAAGGGCGTTCCGTATTGGACAGGTACAGTGTGTATCAGACGTTGCTGAATCTGCCGGCATGGAAATTTACCTGTGTACTGGTGATAACCTTCATCATGCTGAACCTGTTATATACGGCCATTTACCTGCTGATAGGAACAAACGAGCTGCAGGGTATTGCCACCCGATCGGCCTGGGGAACTTTTAAAGAAGTGTACTTTTTCAGTACGGAAACGTTTACCACTGTTGGTTACGGAAGGGTGAACCCGATTGGGGACAGGGCTAATTTCCTGGCCTCTATAGAGGCGATGAGCGGCTTTTTGTCCTTTGCGCTGGCAACTGGTCTTATGTACGGACGATTTGCCCGTCCTAAGGCTCATTTGGCCTTTAGCGACCATGCCGTAATAGCTCCTTACAAGGATGGGATGGCGTTAATGTTCCGCTTTGTGTGTTATAAAGACCACCATGCACTGACGGATGTGAATGTGCAGGTGAATATTGCAATGCTGGTACATGATGAAGGCCCGGCTGCTTACCGGTATTTTGACCTGAAACTGGAAAGAAGCAAGATTGAGAACTTACCGATGAACTGGACGGTGGTTCATCCTATTACAGCAGAAAGCCCGTTACTGGGTTTGAGTACAGAAGATTTACAAACAGCTGATGTGGAAATTTATGCCCTGATAAGAGGGTTCAGTGATGTATATTCCAACGTGGTACAGCAACGTACATCCTACACTTACGGTGAGATAAAATATAATAAGAAGTTTGTGCCTATGTACCGGGAAAGCAGTAGCGGAACAGTGCTGGAATTACAGAAGCTGAATAAGTCGGTATCAGTTTCTGTTTGATCTGATCATGGTGGGATAATCCTGTTTCCGGCTCATGGCAGTAACTGCCTGTGCAATACGTTTAGCCTTGGTCGGTTCTGTTTTTGCACTCTCTATCCATTTCATAAAATAATTACGGTGGCCTTTGGGTAATGAATTAAAATATTCAAAGGCTGCCGGTTCATCTTTCAGGCATTCTATAAATTCCGGGGAAGAAACGGGATCAGGGTTATTATCTACTGTTAATTGTACATCCAGTTTTGCGCCTAACTTTTTGGCAATACCTTTCCTTATATCGGCGTTTAACGCCATGATGAAACTACCATCTCCCATGGGCATTAATGCCACTGCAGCTATTTTAAAATTATCAAGTTTACCTTTTACACGGAAAGACTGCCTATGACCGGGTTTTAACTCCTCTGCAATATCAGCAGGCACAACGATATAGGTCCAGCCCGTCTTTTCTCCCATTTTTTCAAACCTTAATATCGTAGTCGTGTATTTAACCATCGGTGTTTTTTACTAAATTTATACAAATCTTCTGTTGAAATAAAATCTATGCTAATCTCTGAAACCGAACGACTGAGTATAAACGAGCTGACAGTTCAGGATGCCCCTTTTGTATTAACGTTGCTGAATACACCTACCTGGTTACGTTTTATCGGGGACAGAGGTATTAAAAATCTTGATGAAGCACGTAACTACCTGTTAAACGGACCAATCGCCAGTTATAAACGTCTTGGTTTTGGATTATACCTCATTAAACTGAAAGAAGGGGATATACCGGTAGGAATGAGTGGATTGATTAAAAGGGACGGCCTGGATGATGTGGATGTAGGCTTTGCTTTACATCCTGATTATACAGGAAAAGGATATGCATTTGAAGCTACTGCTGCGGTAATGACATATGCCCGGGAAGTATTGAAACTGAATATGGTGGTGGCTATTACTACGGAAGATAATACGCATTCCATTTCCCTGCTGCAGAAAATAGGGTTACATTATAAAAAAATGGTTACCCTGCCGGGTAACCAGAAAGAGTATATGTTATTTAGTTTGCCTTAAAATGCTACTTCTTTTTTTGTCTTCAATACCCTTTCGGCTCTGCGACTGACTACTTTGGATGGAGGCAACGGACCGAATATCAATGCCTGATATGGTTCCAGCGTTTTCAAGTTAAAAGTCAGCATATTATTTACCAGTGGTTCTATATCAGCGGCTAACTGGAAAGGTATGTCGTAATCAATTTTCTCTTTAGAGAAATTTAATACGATCAGCAACATTTCTTTATCCAGTGTACGTGTATATGTATATACCTGTGGATGTTTTT
Organism: Chitinophaga sp. YR573; assembly: GCF_900110995.1. Classification (GTDB taxonomy): domain Bacteria; phylum Bacteroidota; class Bacteroidia; order Chitinophagales; family Chitinophagaceae; genus Chitinophaga. The sequence goes on along the minus strand of NZ_FOJF01000002.1, from coordinate 15,849 downwards.
CATCATAGAGATCATATGTACCGTATACCAATGCAGGTGTATGTTTACGGAGTAATACCATCTGCCGGAAGAACTGTAATATTGAACGGTCATTACTGCTTGCAGCAGCTTCGTTGAGTGTAGTATAGTTATCGTTTATTTTCAACCAGGGTTTACCAGTGGTGAAACCTGCATTGATAGAGTCATCCCATTGAAAAGGTGTTCTGCCGTTATCACGGGCGCTGGTTTGCTGATCTTTCAGGAAACGTTCCAGGTCTTCTTTTTTACTCTGAAGATATTTGTACATATTGATCGTTTCAATATCCCTGTAATCTTCTATTTTATTAAATCTGATGTTCGTCATACCTATTTCATCTCCGTTGTAGAAGATAGGTGTTGCACGCATCGTGAGTAAGAAAGTCATCAGCATTTTTGCAGATACTTCCCTGAATTCTTCTGTATCATTTCCCCATCTGCTCACCATCCTCGGCTGATCATGATTTCCTAAATAAATCGTTCCCCATCCATCCTGTTCAAATACTTCGTCCCAGGCGGTGTATACTTTTTTTAGTTGCACCAGATCCGGGCCTTTAGGATCAGGGCGTTTGTATCCGTTTTTCTCATATCCCAGCATCATACCTTCGAAGTGATACAGCATATGCAATTGTTTACGATCTTCTTTTACAAAGAGTAATGCTTCATCGATGGTGATACCGGATGCTTCTGCCAGTGTGGTTACATCAAACCCATCCATTGTCTCTTTGCGCATCTCCTGCAGATAATCATGCAGGTGCGGGCCATGTGCGTAATATCCTGCCCAGTCGTTATTGTATTTATCTCTTACGAGGTTTCTTACATCAGGCCAGCTTGTATCTTTGGAAATATAACAGATAGCGTCCATCCTGAAACCATCTACTCCTTTTTTAAACCAGAAGCGCATGATTTCGTAAATGGCTTGTCTTGTTGCTGCATTTTCCCAGTTGATGTCGGGCATCTTCTCTGAGAAATAATGCAGATAGTAAGAGTTGGTAGCTTTGTTGTAAGTCCAGGCATTACCACTGGCATCAAAATGACTGTAACGGAAAGGCGGCGTTCCTTTTTCTGCAGGCCACCAATGGTAATAGTCATAGTAAGCGCTCTCCCGTGATTGTTTTGCTTCTTTAAACCAGGGGTGTTCATCGCTGGTATGGTTCACTACAAGGTCCATTAAGAGGCGGATTTTCCTGTCGTGGAGTCCTTTTAACAGCACATCAAAATCTTCCATGGTACCAAACTCTTTCATAATATCATAATAGTTGCTGATATCATAACCATTATCATCATTGGGAGATCCGTATACAGGGTTCAGCCATACCATGTCAATACCAAGGCTTTGCAGGTAATCCAGTTTTGAGATGATACCGGGAATATCCCCTATTCCATCTCCATTGCTATCTTTAAAACTTCTTGGGTAAATCTGATATATGACGCCTTCTTTCCACCAATTTTTTCCGGTTTCTGACATGGTTATAATTTTTCTATATTCCTTGCTGCAAAAACCCTGCAATAGTATTTTATCCCGTTTTTATGTTTCAGACTGTAGAATAACGTCGCATATATTCTACGTTATCAATATGCTGCATAGCTGGCATATTATTTTCACTACTGACATTTATGATGAATAAATATCCTTTTGCTGGGCCTGCCGGATCTTATAGTTCACCATCATCAACATACCGCTTACAGTTTCATGCAGGTTTTACATTTAAGCAGTTAGAAGAGATTATTGATTATCTGTACGATCTTGGTATTTCTACAATTTATGCGTCTCCTGTGTTTCAGGCAGCGCCTGGTAGTCGGCATGGTTATGATATTACGGAACCCCATCTTATCAATCCGGCTATTGGTACATTAGAAGAGTTACGCGTTATTCATCAGCGCTTGCAGGAGAAAGGGATGAGCTGGTTGCAGGATATTGTACCGAATCATATGGCGTATCATTCTACAAATACAAGGTTGTATGATGTGCTGGAGAGAGGGCCTTTATCACCTTATTATGAATATTTTGATATAGACTGGCATCATCCTTCTTTTGCAGGTAAGGTAATAGCACCTTTTTTGGCCAAAACACTGAAGGAATGTATTGCCGATGGGGAGATTAAATTATCTGTTTCAGGTAATGGTTTTAGTATTAATTATTTTGAGCAGGTATTTCCGTTATCGGTGTCTGCGTATGAAGTGCTTGTTGCTGCCGGTGATATTAAGCAGCTTATGAACGCTTTATATCAACAGGCCACAATTGGCACTAGTATGATTGACTGGGTTCAGCGTAAAAAAGAATTACTGGCACCGTTATTAGAATCCTCCTTATTGACTGATCTTATAGAAAGAATCAATAACAGCCCTACTCTGCTGGCCCAATTAGCGGAGCAGCAATATTACCAGCTTAGTACATGGAGTGAAGCTGATCATAATATCAATTACCGCCGGTTCTTTACCATAAATCAGCTGATAACTTTGCGTATGGAAACGTTACCTGTCTTTGAGGAATACCATACTTTCCTACATCGCCTTTACAGGGAAGAATTAATACAGGGCTTACGCATAGATCATATAGACGGGTTACGTGATCCGGCTTCTTATATACGTCAGTTACGCAGGATGTTTGGCAGTAGTTGTTATATTATTGCAGAGAAGATATTAGAAAGCCATGAGTCTTTCCCTTCTGACTGGTCATTGCAGGGTACCAGCGGATATGAATTCCTTTCATACACCAATCATCTTTTAACTGATCGTAAAGGTGAAATAATACTACGTCAGTTTTATCATGAATTATTACCTGCTACCCCTGATTATGAGGGAACTGTTTATGCTAAAAAAAGGCTGATTTTAGAGCAGTATATGGTGGGTGAATGGGACAACCTGGTGCGCTATGCTTACACACTAAAACTGGCGGATACACGTATTAACAGACAGAAGCTGAAAGAGGCGTTAGCGTTATTCATGCTTTGTTTACCAGTTTATCGTCTTTATCGCCCCTTTGATGAGGAGATTGTACGGGAGACATTTGAACGAGCGCGGGCGCGGAACCGTACTGTTGAGACTGAGATGGCGTTATTAGAGAGTTTTTTCGAAGATACTTCCGATAAAAACCGGCTATTATTTGTAGAGCGGCTGATGCAGTTTACAGGGCCTCTTACTGCCAAGGGTGTAGAGGATACAACTTTTTACGTGTACAATCCTTTGTTATCCTTTAATGAAGTAGGCGATAGCCCCGCTCCTGCCGACTTCTCTTTAGATGCCTTTCATAAGCGTTTATTAACCCGCCAGCTGCATACTCCTCAGTCTTTGAATACAACCAGCACTCACGATACCAAAAGAGGCGAGGATGCCCGTATAAGGCTTAATATGCTCACTCTCTTTCCTGTTGAGTGGAAAGCGTTAGTGACCCAATGGCGTAACCTTGGTTTTACCGGTGATTTAAATGACGAGTATTTCATTTATCAGTCTGTTATAGCGGGCTTTCCACCAGATGGCGTTGTTACTCCTGAGTATATAAAGCGTTTGCAGCAATACTTTATTAAAGCGGCGCGTGAGGCGAAAGTTAATACGCACTGGGCTACTCCTGATGAAACCTATGAAAAGGCCGGTACGGACTTCATCCAACAGATCCTTACAGATTCATCTTTTCTACACCCCCTGCGGGATTTCCTTTCTATTTTAGATGAACATGCTTTTATACACTCTCTTGTCCAGGTACTGGTAAAAATCACCGCTCCTGGTATCCCGGATATCTATCAGGGTTGCGAGTTATGGGACTACAGCTATGTAGATCCCGATAACCGCCGCCCGGTGGACTATACTATCCGGAAGGCTGCGCTTGCCTCCTTTACGTCCAAAGACTTCTCACTCTCTTATCTCTCTGCTAACCGCTCTTCGGGCTTACAAAAGCTATATCTCATCTGGAAAGCCTTGCCCTTACGCAAGCTGTATCCAGACCTCTTCCTCGAAGGAGATTACCTGCCCTTGCAGAGCAGTTCATCAGGAGTCCTGGCTTATGCGCGGGCTTACCGTAAGCAATGGTTGGTAGTCATCACCCCTCTCCCCGGCTTTTCTTCTGATACAGCAACGGTGTTATTACCTGCCGGGGCACCTTCCCGGTTCAGGAACGTTTTCACTAATGAAATCCTTGCTATCAAAGGGGTTTTATCTGTGTCTGCCATACTTAAACAATTCCCTGTGGCGCTACTTATCCATGAATCCGAATAAAAATTTGTTCATTTTAAAAAAGTGTTTACATTTGCAACCCTGACACGAAAAGGAGATGCCCAGATGGCGAAATTGGTAGACGCACTGTGTTCAGGTCGCAGCGCTCGCAAGGGTGTGCTGGTTCGAATCCAGTTCTGGGCACATAAAATGCAAGACCCGCTCATAGAGCGGGTCTTGCATTTTATGTTATCTCACTCTACTTTATAAGTATTTCATATTCAAGCTCAAATTGGTTCGATCAAGGGTAGACGAACTTAGTTTTCAATGATCTACCTGTTGCTTAGGCCCAATTGTACCTGACTGTTAGATAAAATCAGAGCCATTACACGTGATCCTTGGGATATCATTGACAATACGATTGCTGTAGTCAAAACATTAAAATTTCCTGGGGAAGGCGCTGCTGCCGCGTCATTCCCCTTACCCCCCATCCCGGCAGGGGTTTCTAACAATGGATACATCATGGTTTGGATTGTAGTTTTTTTCTGAGAACTTCATAAGGCATCTTTCCTTTTAAGACTGCATTGGGCCGATGGCAGTTATAGAATTTTTTCCACTCCTCTAATTTTTTGTCTATGTCTATATCATCTTTATACTCCAGTTGCTGATAAAATTCCTGTTTGTGTGTTAAATGCGAGCGCTCTACTTTTCCATTTAAATGAGGACTAGCTTTTCTAATATATACATGACGTATGCCTAAATCTTCGCAATGCCAATGAATTGAGCTTGAAATCTGTGTCCATTATCCGTTTGTATAGTATGTATCCGAAATGGGAATTTATCTCTTATATAGTCTATAAATTGAATTGCGCTATTCTGATTATGCTTAGGGTATATTTTTTATGCCCTGGCTCTTGTTGCATCATCAATGGCTGTATATTGAAACCGTTTGATTTCCTTGCCGGAAGACTTATCAGTGAAGGTTAAAAACTTAATATCAACCTATATTCTGTGACCAGGTACTTGTTTTTTATATGTTTTGAACTGCTCCATCGATCTTTTACGCTGATTTTGAGACAGCTTATTTACTCCATTTCTTTTAAGTACTCCATATACGCCTGCGGGTGAAACGGTTATATTATGATAGCGCTTTAGATACCAGGATATCCGTACCTGACCTAAGTGATAGATTGTTCTCAAGTGCATGATTTTCTCTTCAATATTTGTAGGAACACGGAGCTTAGGATTCTGAGGACAAGGTTTGCTATTAATTAGTGCTTCTTCACCATCTTTTTCATAATCTCTCTTCCATTTATAATACGTTTACCTTGATACACCGAAGTATCTACATGTTTTGGAAATGTTGCCGGTTTCCTTACCATGCTGTATTACTCTGAGTTTTCTACGAATGTCTGATAGTTCTTTTGGACTCATGTTTAAACATTTGATTGACAAGATGAAAACTGTCAATCAAAGTCTAAATTTCCATAGAAATTTACTGCAGTCATGTAAGGCTGGATTCTTTTTAGAACTGTGTTCAGACAATAGCTCTAGTAGCGGATTTTCTGTTCTACAGGATTTAAAGCCATTTTATAAGTTATTTATAATCATATCTCGATAGGTTCGATTCTGAATTTCCTCTTCGTCTCTCTCGCTATATGTAATATCGAATCTTATTGGCCAAGAGTAATTTTGATCTTTTTTACAAGCCTTACACAACTCATCATTTGGAGTATGTCTATACATATCATAAACCTCTTAGCTTATTGCTTTTTAAAGGTCACTTCATTCTTGATATAATACATATAATTTGTGAAGTTTAAATCACGCAGTGTGTTTCAATTCGACTTCAAATTTTCGGCTCTTCAATTTATATCATCATAAGTATTAGGAGTATTCTTCGATCAACCCCATAACATACTCTCCCGTAAATTTGGATAACCCGATTCAGTATCCTGTGGCTTGTTAAAATGATTAATAAACAACGGTATTGTAAGCATCTAGTTTTAGGGATAATCTAATCCTTCTCATCCAAATAATTTTCACTAATGACAAACACTAATAAAGACATTCGGAGAAAAATTTCAGACCACTGAAACAAGAAAAATACAAACTAGTTGGTATTGTTGTTAGATCTAAATTCAAGCATCTTTGTTTTTAGACATATAGACAAGTAATTGCGGATTAATGAGGAATGGTGATAAATACTAGCAATTCTGACAAGAATATTTTGTATTGTAAATTAAAATATATCTTATGCTCAAACTTATACTCATATTGATATTCTGTTGCCTAAGTTTTTTAGTCCATTCCCAGCGAAATTGTGGAACAGAGCCGTATAAACAAAATATCATACGAAACTATCCAGAGTTATCCTCTCGTTATGGACGAACCAATTCCGATTCTTTGCTGAACGAAAAGTTGAGTAGGTTAACAGGAATGATAAAAATTCCAGTGGTTGTGCATGTTGTGTACAATGCGTCAGAGGAAAATTTACCTGATTCGTTAATAAAGTCGCAGATATCTCAACTTAATCTGGATTTCTCCGCGAAAAATAAGGATATAATAAATGTTCCGGAAATATTTAAAGATAGGATAGCTGATTGCCAAATTGAGTTTGTCCTTCATTCTATAAATCGAATTAAGACAAACAAAAGACAATTCCTTATTCAATCGCGCAAGGATGGTAATGGCTATAAAGTTTATAGTCCTAGTTATGAACCGATTAAATTCTCCTATTTGGGAGGTGTCGATGCATTACCTTGTACCCAATATTTAAATATTTGGGTGGGAAATATTACGGATGGTAGTGATGGGCAATTATTAGGTTATGCAGCATTCCCAGGAGGATTGTGTGAATATGACGGAGTAGTTATCTACTACAAATGTTTTGGGGTACCATCTCCATATAGACCATACGACAAAGGTAGAACATTAACGCATGAATTAGCGCATTGGCTTAATCTGCGTCATATTGGCGGTGACACTTACGGAGGTTGTGGTGATGATCTTGTCGCCGACACTCCTCCACAAAAGGGCGGGTCGGATGAAGGAAACAAAGGCAACGGATATGGTCAAAATTACGGATGTCCTAACCATCCTATGGTTTATAATCCTGAATGCCCAGAAACTGTGGCCGAAATGTTTATGAACTATATGGATTACGTAGATGATGCCTGCATGTGCATGTTTACAAAGAAACAGAAGGACAGAATGCGTAGCTTGTTTGTAGAAGGCGGAGACAGATCTCATTTTATGAATAATGACGTTGCAAACCGGCAGCTATTGGTAAGTGATAACAGACGGACAGACATATTTACACCTACAATTGTGGAATTTAAAAAGTATTTCCGATGCAAACCGATCCATGATACTTGTCGTTACGGATTTGTTTTTTGGACTGAGATAGATGGAGCTAAGGAGTACAATGTCCTAGCCAAAAAGGTGAAATCTAATATCTGGAAAACTATAACAACAACGAATAATTACATTAAACTTGGAGGACTTGGCTCACACATTCTATATGAGATAAAAGTGCAGGCGGTTCTGACTGATGAAAGCCAGTCAGCTGAGAGCACTTCTTTCGTTTTCAACTTAAAAGGGAATAACCCATTTAGTCGATTCAGAAAACTCCAATTGATACGATAATATTACAATCTCTTATTGTTTAAATCGAAAATATTTACATTAATATCAATGCCTCATACGGAGGTGTTCAACGAAAAATTATTTTCTATTAATTAATGAACTCCATCATTATGAAATTCTTGATCACATGTATTCTTTGCCTCTTATCTCTCAATGCGTTCACACAGCAATTCATTCCCACTCAAATTAGGCCATCGGGCGCCTTAAATCTGGGAGCGAATAGGAAGGATGCATCTGTGGTAAATCCAATTGATATAGATATCTTAGGTATCGGAGGCGCAAACGACATTACCAACTCGCAGAACTTAGGAGGTAGCTTAGCATTAGGCGCTTATATAGCCTTCCAAAAAAAGAAAGACAATACGAGGTGGTCACACCACGCTGTCTATATTCTGTATAATGCTAGGGCAGGAAACTCAGCGGATACAAGTGTTGTTGCCAGAACCTTTCTATTCCCAGACATAGGAAAAAGGGACTTGACACTCGGATATGAATGGTTAATCAAACTAGGAAGCGGAGATGCGCCATGGAGATTGATACCTTTTGTAGAGTTTTCATTTAATCGGAATATTTATACACCTTCGAAAGATTCCATCTTAAAATTTCATTCTACAAATTTCTCAATAGGGGCCAAAATAGATCTTAGAAGGGACTTCACTCTGGGGGCTATAACTAAACAATTTGGGTTTACTTTTTACCCATATTATCAGCTGATTGCAACAGAACCCAAAGACTTCAGTATTAGAAATGAAATGCTAGGTGAAAAAGCACTGCCTCCTACGTTTCACACTATTGGATTTAACACATCCTTGCAGGTTGCAGAACTGGGGCTTTTTGCAAATTATAAGCAGATTTTAAACAACACTGAAAATATTGGCAACAGAGACTTGCAAGGCGGAATTCTGGTTGTTGGGGCGTTGATATCTACTAGTATATTCAAGTTAAATTAGTGGGCGCACAAGGTTTTATCGTAGCTCTTTTTTCCTAATTTTGACTCTTGCTGATTTATGACAACGTACCAATATCTTAATTGGAATAGGCAACGAAACGTACTTATCTAGGTCAGGATTTCATCTTTCACCAAGGTTCTTTTCGAAACATACAAACCTTTGTAAATTGTTTTGGAAGAATCGGATCAAGAAATTGTTATTGTGTGAAAGACCGAATCCACTATCAAATGATAGTAAACTTGCGGAAATCAGACGTTTTATAAATTTCGTAGTCTCAAGGGATTTAGAAATGGGAACTAGACTCATCTACTATTGTAATCATAGCTTTAGTGAAACTAATTCTCTCATAATCAGTAATACTTGGTTCGAAAATACTCTACCATTCACCATTGGGCACTTGAAAAATCACCGTAGGTACTGATAAAACAGTGTTTACGTGGATTTTTAATTATATCGCAGTTTGAAAAATATCACATTTTGCTACGTTTTACCGCCTATTTTGGCGTACAATTGGTGAACATTATAGCGAGCACTATTTCTATTTCACAACGGATTCCCGCGACGGATTTAATGTATGGCATTATTTCGAATGGGGCAAAGGCGCTGGCCGGCGTAAAGCAAGAGGAATTTATGCTTGGGCAAAGCCTAAAACTATGAACAGAAGGAATATTACAAAGAGGCTCTTTCCATTCTGGAAGCCAGGAGATCTCAACTAGTAATAGAAAAACAGTCTGTTTCAGTGGGGATATTCCAGTCCATAAGATTAACGACAATATTTTCGACTACTATCAAGAGTATATTAACAACAACGAAGGTTTTGGCAATCGAAGCTTATCTGCAACCCTGTTCCCTGGCACAGCATTAATCTTTTATTTTCATTTCGTTATATTCGGTTTCTAAAAATTTATTATGGATAACTTCATTAAAGAGTTCGAAGAATCATTGCATCACTTACTGGAAAATCATTACCCTGACTATGAATTTCACGATGTCTGATTTTATTTTATTCGATTATAACAAAGAGAACCGTCGAATCGAGGCTAGATTTGGAAACTCATTCCCAGATAATGAAAGGATGAGAGCTGACGTTCGAAATGTTTTTCTGACTATTGGAATGCTCAGCGGTTATAACGTATCTCTTTATTAGGGTAAATCAGGGAAATCATTACATTCTTTACCATCAAGTAACCTTCATGCAACTTTAGTTTGCTGCTACTTCTACAAAATCAATTACTTATAACCCTTAACCTTGTATTAACTTTCCTGATTTTTGAATTGATTTATTTAGCGCGTTACCTTGTGTCCTTAAATCATTTTATATGTCTGAATTAACAAGAACAATTAAAGAGGCGGTTAAAACTGCGCACACCTTTACAGATTCCATCGAAGGAACTGGTTTGAAGTCTATATCTCGTCAAGCAATTATGGAGAATAGTAAGTTAGTGCTGATGGTGTTTGGAAAGGGATGCTTATATTACAGGAAAGAGAGGAAGTAAGAATTCCTGCAGATCAATTTGAAGTTTATTTGCTTCATCTCAGCTTTGATAAAACTGATGTGTAAATAACAAATCCGCACTAGTTGGGGTTTGCTATTTTATGTAATCGGTACCTTTGCAATGATCTCATCCTTTTCTTTTCAGACTTAATGCCCTTTGGGAATAATGTTTACAATTACGTTAAATCCGGTTTCATTTTTTGATAAATCACTTTCAATTCCTTTAGGATTGCTTATATAACCTTCTGGATCATACACAAAGCAATACAGGATTTTACAGCCAAAATTATTTTTATAATGTGCAATGTCAATAATAAGTTGTTCTCCAAGCTGCTTTGCTTTCAGCCCAGTTCTTGTTTTTTTGACTTCAATTATTATCTGTTCATCTTTTAATAAGAAGTCAGATCGAGTCGAACTACCAGCATAACTGGGATTCCATTCTTCAGGTCTAATATCATCAAAATATATTTTAAGAAGAGAATGTAATAAATCTTGTACATCGTATTCATCGTTAATGTCTAAAGTAGGTCTATCGTTGTGTCGTTGCCTAAGTTGCTTAACTATTAAATGAAATCTATCACATAGCACACCAATTAGAAATGTTGCATCTTTTTCAACATTTGTTGGGTTTGATAATTCTTTTATTTTTTGTTTCTTTTCTCTCCAAGGGAAATCTGCACCACAATTATCGCAGATGTTAGGGACTGGTGTAGATCTACCTGATAAGTCAATAACATTCTCATAAATCATGTGTCCTTTAATATCTTTAGCACATGAAGGGCAAGTATGAATGGTTTTTTCACCACAGGTTGTACAAAATTTCTTTCGGAATTCAGGAGAGCTATAATATCGGTCGGTTATTTGATGACCATTTAAACATACTTCTTGAGTGTCTTGTTTTGCCATTAACAGTTAAAAATTAATTTAATATTTTATTACAGTAATCTGTTACGCAGCGGACATTACCAATATAGAAAGATTTCAGTATTGTTCTAATTCCATCTATTTATTCTGCCTTCTGATTAATTTAAGACTTTAATATATTTCACAGTCTACCGATATCTTAATATAAACTTTATAATCCTTCGTAAAAGCAGAATAGAAACTATTAGGAATTAATTTAGATTTATATCATTCTTAAGTGTAACAAATGTTATGACTATTTTGTTTACCTGAATCTGTCATATCAAGATTTGAATTATAAAACATTACAATATCATTCGATGTAATCAACTATCAGTTGCTTTGAGTCGCTATTGCCTTGATGAGGCCAAGTACTCCCTGTTTGAGTGTGCTCATGGTGAAAAGATAATGGTAACACTCAACTCTCTGGCCACACGACTTGAACCGGAAACTTCCAGGACGCCTGGTGCTGATTATGTTATGCGAATGGTTCGCAGGTTTACCGGCGACTATGATGATAAATCCGAAGCACAGAAAAAAGAACGTGAAACAAAGGAGGAATACCAGATCCTATATTTGTAATATTAGACCGGAACACTACCAACGATATGAGCAAATGGTAAGGTCGTTCTGGTTACTTCTGTAAAGCCCGTTTTAATTGTCGTTTACTATCTCATTGATTTTATATCAAGTTTCGTCCAGCGTACTCACCTAATTTTGTTACCAAATATTCAATAAACTTCTCCGCTGCTATTTTCTTAACAAATTGGTAAAGGCAAAGAAATTTACTTGACCTATGATCATTCTTTGTATCATCATTTTTTAATTTATCAATGTAATCTTCCATTTTTTGGTATAGCTCGTCAAAAGCGAACATTATATTCGATTGTTCAAGTTCAGCGATTTCAACATCCACAGCATCTCGGTCAACCAGTTTAAAGAATAAAACGAACGGCAGATTCTGGGCAGGGAGTATGTCAAACATATGAAGAAAAATGTCATTGAAAGCGTTTAGCTGTCTTTTATTATCAGAATGTAAATAGAATACAGAAAGATCGTGTCCAGCCAAACGGTCCAGGCGTGCAAATCCTCCTTGCGAACGTAAAACCTGTTTAATAGCACTATCATGGAAGTCATAAAGTATAAATGCAAACGCCTTTGCTCTGCCATTCTTTAAGTGCTCTTCACAAATCGCAATAAATCTGGTTAAGAAGGTGTCAAACGAATGTCCAATTCCTTCACCTTGTCCTTGTTCAAATATTGGTATCATAGATTCTGTATTTTGGGCTATGTTATACTGCCGCTTGGAGTTCGTACTACTTAAGACAGCTCTCACAAATTTATATTCCTAGAATCACCTGAAAAATACCAACTACTTTGTATTTCTCCATCCCAGCTCTGATCAAGTAGAGGGTAATATAAACTATGTAACCTAATTTCCCTATATTTAATAACAAATACCGCTGACCCCAAATGGCAAATCCAACACACGTAAAACTTGTGCATGAAGGTGCTGAATCGCTTTTAAGGTGGAGAGAACGGAATAAAGATATAAGGCTTGATTTAACAGGTGCCAATCTTTCCGGAATAAACCTGGAAAATGCAAGCCTAGAGAACACCCGTTTAGACGGAGCAAATCTATCAAAAACCAATCTGATGTTTGCCAGGTTGAAACATGTTAGAATGATGCGAACCGATTTATCTGAATCCAACCTGGAAGGAGCCGATCTATCAGATGGGTATTTATATGGATGCAAGTTTCGTAACTCTTTTTTGAGAAATGCTAATTTGCAATCGTGTAGTATGTATTCTTGCGACTTAGAAGATGCCGATTTGGATGAGTCTAATCTTACTGGCATTGTATTTTCTGGATGTAACCTTCTCGGAATAGACTTTAAAAATAAAAACCTGGCCGCAGGCCATTTTTCTAATTCCTATTTAGCTTCGCCTGACTTCTCTTTCTCAAATCTATCAATGACTTATTTCTCAGAGATTGATTTGTCAAATGCCATTTTTAAGAAGACCTATTTGTTAAAGGCTTCGTTTCAAAATGTGAACCTTACTAAAGCTGATTTCTCCGGTGCTGATCTTAGGTATGTAACTATCAAACGATCAGTTTTGCCGGATTCTATTTTTATAGATGCTCATCTTAGTGATGCAGATCTAAGATACTCCAACTTATACCGCGCAAACTTCACTAATGCTCACTTGGCTCATGCAGACCTAAGAGGATGCAATTTTCAAGAAGCCCTTCTAATCGGCGCCAATCTTGAAGAAGCGAAATTAGAAACGACAAACCTTACTTCCACAGATCTTTCGTACGCCAACATTAAAGGAACCAATTTCTGGCATGCGATACTAGAAGATATTAAATCCACTGGCATCGATTTATCAGTAGCAGTGACAGAACAATCTACATTGCCTTCCAGTTTTGATAATACAGTTATGTACCGGGTGCAAGAGCCTGACAAACTCAATTACGCAGTAGTAGAGGTCTTTTATGGTACAAACCGGGAACCGTTAAATTCCTCGGTCTCGTCTTCTGAATTCGGGATTATGCGGGGCCAATTATCCTTTGGAAAATGCGAAGTAAGCATCCCCAGAGATCATAGATTAGGAAAGCTGGAAGCGCCCTCCATTTTCCGGTTGGAATTCAGGCAAGATCCGCAAAAGCATATCGTATTACTTAAAACTCTTCTTGAAAAGGAAGAACAGTTCGTGAGATCTTTAACAACCAAATGGAGGAATGCAAAAAAACAGGAAGCCATAGTATTTATCCATGGTTACAATGTTTCTTTTGAAGATGCGGCCCGCAGATCGGCCCAGATCCATTACGATCTGGCATTTGAGGGTATTTCCTTATTTTTTAGCTGGCCGTCAGAAGTAGCAACCGTTAATTACACCGTGGATGAAGCAAATATTGAATACGCAGAGCCAGACCTGGCTACCTTCCTGAACCTTGTAGTTCAAGTTTGTGGTATTAACACAGTTCACATTTTGGCACATAGTATGGGTAACCGGGCTCTTTTAAGAGTACTGGCCTCCATAGCAGAAAATTCTATCGTCACCGACAGGCAACATTTAACCTTTAACCAGATAATGCTGGCCGCTCCGGATGTAGACCAGGGGCATTTCACCAATTTGCTTAAAAAGATACTCCATTTTGCTCACCGCTTTACCTTGTATGCATCAGAAAATGACAAGGCACTTCTGCTGTCTAAAAAAATACACCGATACCCCAGGGCGGGAGATGCAGGAGACAACATTGTAATTATTGAGCAAATGGACAGTATTGATGTATCGCAGCTTGATACTGACTTCCTCGGTCATTCCTATTATGGGGATCATAAATCTCTGATTTGTGATATTTTCAACCTTTTACGCCACAAATCTCCTCCGGAGGAAAGATTTGGCCTTATTAAAGTGCAATCTTCCAAAGGATGTTATTGGCAGTTCAGAATTGGAATGTAAGGTTCTGGAAACAAGAAGGTCAGATTCTTATTTTAATCCCTGAATAAAAACGAGCTTTCATAACTCGAATGTCATTGAGTTGGTTGTCAATCGCAGCCTAAAGACGCTTTCTCCTATTTGCTCTATTATGGGTTATAGCATGATCAAATGAAAATGTGCTAGTACCTACAATAGGTTATTTTGCTGTAAAAGATATACTTGATACGTCTGAATTAAATTGGCGCTACAATACCAATCTACTAACTATCAATACCAATTGGTTCCGGGTAGAGCGGTTCGTTACCTCCCCGCTCCCCCACAGACCTGTGCGAGCAGATTTCCTGCACACGGTTCCTCTATTTATGGCTTTGCTAATTGATGACTGTGATAGATTTTCGGTCTTACAAGAGGTATCCATTCTGTAGTCAGCTTTGCAATTTTATTCCACGTCCAGACACGCTTACCGCCACGATGGTTTAACCATTTATGGAGCAAATGTTTTGTCCGGTTATAGTACGTGTGTAGCTTTCTATAGTTAAAGGTCATACCGTAATAAGCATAATGGCCGCGTAGCTTTTGGTTCAGTTCTTTCATAAGTTCCGCAATGGGAAGTTTATGTCTATAAAACTTAATCCAATCACTCAATCGTTTCAATGACAGATTCAGCTTCTTACTGCTTGTTTTGCGTTTCAGAATAAGTTTTCCTTTCCTGCTTTTACTCATGTAATGCGTAAAGCCTAAAAAGTCAAACGTTTTCTTTGGATGTTTATCCTCTCCCTCTACTTCTCCCAGATCTATCAATCTAGTCTTTTCAGGGTGAAGTGTCAATCCAAATTTTCCTAATCGCTTTGGTAGTACTTCCATCACACGCAATGCATCTTCCTTGTTAGTAAAACCTAACAGAAAGTCATCTGCAAAGCGGATGATAAAGCTGTTACCTTTCAGTAATCGCTGGATTTGTTCTTTGAACCATTCGTCCAGAACATAGTGTAGAAAAACGTTACTGATCAACGGAGAGATGCTACCTCCCTGAGGTGTACCTTCCGTTGGATACATCACTTGTCCGTTTTCTAATATTCCAGCCTTCAGCCATTTATCGATCATTTTCCTGATCACGCCATCTTTTATCTTCAGGTCAAGGAATTCCCGCAGGCATTGGTGATTGATACTCCCAAAGTAGTTTTGCATGTCTGCGTCTATAATGTAGCGCATCCTGTTCATACTAACTTCTCTTGACAG
>NZ_FOJF01000003.1 GCF_900110995.1 Chitinophaga sp. YR573 | reverse complement strand
CGGATGGTGTAAGCCGCGTTGGCAGCACCAGCATCCAGGGTGAGGGTGTTTCCACTACATATTGAAGTGTCATTACCCAGGTTCACTACAGGTTTAGCGGTGTATTGCAGATCGTAAGTCACCGGATCAGATACACAACCCGTTACGCCGTCTGTCACTGTGAAGGTAGCTTGAGTAGCACCTTTCAGATCGAACACGTTGCTGGTTTGTGTCAGCGGAGTGGTTACGGCCGTTGCTGGTGTGATACTAACGAGCGTGAATTTCGGTTTGCTTACTTTGTTTTTCAACAGGATGGCAAACTTGGTATTGTTAGAACAGTTGACAGGCAGGGTAGGATCCAGTTCTGGTTTAGGACAAGGATTTACCGTGATGGTCTGTACACGTTCTATTGCCTGGTTACCACAAGCATCTGCAATGGTCCATCTTCTGATGATGGTATATCCGTTACAGATATCTTTTACGTAAGGATCTTCCTTCATGGTAGCCTTCTTCGGGAAGGTGGCATCACAATTATCACGGGCATATAAGGTAGCCGCAATCTGGATAGATTCCCCACAATTCACGGTGATGTTAGCCGGAGCCGGATCAATCACTGGTTTGGTGGTATCTACGACAGTGATTACCTGACGGATAACAGTACTGTTACCACATTCATCTTTAGCAGTCCAGGTACGGATCAGTTGATAGTTGCTGGCACAAGCACCGGTGATATTCTGCCTTGTCTGTGTGTAAGCGATTTTCACATTGCTGGTAGCGCTGCAATTATCGATAGCTTTCAGATTAGTAGCAGGAGCCGGTATAGCATCGCAACTGATGGTAGTATCTGCCGGAGGTACTACAGTGAATGTTGGTCTGGTTGTATCCTGTACCACGATCACCTGAGACATGGTAGTAGTATTACCACAATCGTCTTTGGCGGTCCAGGTACGTGTTAATTTGTAATTATTAGAACAGGTAGTTGACAGGAATTCTTTTTTCTGACCTACGGTAACAGTTACGACAGCAGTACAGTTGTCGGTAGCGGTGACAGTTGGCAGAGCAGGTACCTTATCGCAATCTACAGTCACATTTGCAGGTGCTGGGATAGAGAATACCGGTCTGGAAGTATCCTGAACAGTGATTGTTTGTCTGAGAGTGGTCATGTTACCACAGTTATCAGTAGCTACCCATTTGCGGATGATACGATAGTTCTGTTTACATGCACCAGCGATAGTAGCAATTGAATCTATTGGTGTAACCGTGATGACACCAGGTGTACAATTATCAGTAGCGGTGAGGTCTGTTTTAGCAGGTACCTTATCACAATCTACGGTGATGTTTGCAGGGGCAGCTGCAGTGAATACAGGCGGCGTTAAGTCTTTCACAGTAACGGTCTGTCTTAAGGTATCACTCACATTACCACAGGCATCAGCGATCACCCATTTGCGGATCAGCAGATAATTGCTGGTACATGCTCCAGGAATATCCTGTCTTACTTCGATCGGCACAACAGTGAGCATACCAGCGCAATCATCTTTTGCGGTCAGGTTTACGGCTGCAGGTACCTTATCACAATCTACTGTTACGTTAGCAGGAGCGGCAGTAGTGAATACTGGTGCTGTTCTGTCAACCACAGTAATGGTTTGTTGAGCAGAAGTAGTTAATCCGCAACGGTCAGTAGCAGTCCATGTACGTCTGATGGTAGTTGTACAGGCATCTACGACTGTTGTCAGATCAGCAGAAGTTACTGTCAGTACTTCTTTACTGTAAGGTTCATGACTGAAGGTAGGAGTGCCAAACAGTGTCGTGTAATCTTTACCCTGTATACAATCAGTAGTGATGGCAGCAGGTACGGTTACAACTACAGGCGGTTTAGTGATCAGCGACAACTTCACAGCGTTGCTGGTATCAGGTACACATCCACCGGAAGTGACTACACGTTTAAACCAGGTAGTGACTGCGATTACACCAGGAGAATAAGACGTACCGGTTGCTGCTGCGATAGCAGAATAGTTGGTACTGTCAGTACTGATAATCCACTGATAAGTATATGTTCCTTTACCACCACTTATAGCACCACCGGTGAGAGTAGCTGGTGTTTCAGTCGCACACAATGTTTGGTCAGCGGTAATGGTGTTACCCAGAATCGGACCGAAGTTAGTGAGTGTGACATTAGAAGAAGTAGTACATGTTAAGTTAGAAATGGTCCATGTCAGTGTTGCGGTAACACCGGCAGGTACATTTACTACTCCATTTGGTTTATGTATTTCTGTAGCAGCAATCTTTACAGAAGCAGGCGACAGAACAGTCCAGGTACCAATAGCAGATGGCAGATCAGGTGTGTTACCAGCCAGGATGAAGATAGGATCTCCGCAATGTTCCTGTGCGGTACCCGCATCGGCATCAACTGCTTTTTGTGCGTTTCTGAGAACAACAGTATCTGTTGAAGTACACAACCCATTGGTGATAGTCCATACCAGGTAAGCAGAGTCACCGGTGGCAACTGTAACAGCCGATGTTGGACTGGTTGGTGTTGTAATAGTAGCTGTTCCTTTTACCAGTGTCCATGCTCCGGTACCCAGCGTAGGTGTATTACCTGCCAGTGTAAAGTTTGGATCCACACAATGTCCCTGGTCAGGACCAGCAACTGCTGTCGTTGGTTTGGCATTATTAGTCAGTACAACCGTAGAAGTAGAAGGAGGACATGTTCCATTAGAAATGGTCCATTGCAGTGTTGCAGTATTTCCTGCTTTTACTATGATTGAACTGGTATCACTTGTTGGCGTTCTGATAGTCGCTGTTCCGGAAACTATTGTCCATACACCTTTACCGATGGTTGGCTTGTTAGCCGCCATGATAAACAGAGAGTCATTACAATGTGTCTGAGCAGGACCTGCTACAGAAGGTGTTGGTGTTGCATAATTCCTTAGAACAACGGTATCGGTTGTTTTACAAAGTCCGTTTGTAATAGTCCATACCAGGTAAGCAGAATCACCGGTGGCAACTGTTACCGCTGATGTAGGACTGGCTGGTGTTGTGATAGTCGCTGTACCTTTTATCAATGTCCATACACCTGTTCCGGTACCGGCGCTGTTAGCAGCAAGGGTAAAGGCAGGAGTAGCACAATTATTCTGGTCAGGACCAGCAACAGCCTGGATATTTCTGTAGTTGGTCAGTACGATATCATCACTGGTTGTACAAACACCATTTGTGATGGTCCAGCGCAGTGTAGCAGTATTACCAGCTAACACGAACACAGTACTTGTAGGACTGGCCGGAGTAGTGACAGTTGCTGTTCCTGAAATGATGGCCCATGCACCTGCTCCAACAGAAGCGCTGTTAGCTACCATTGTAAACAGTGAATCAGAACAATGAGACAGATCTGGTCCAGCTACTGCCGTAGCAGGCTTCATATAATTGGTCAGTACAACAGTAGAAGAAGAAGGAGGACATGTTCCATTGGAAATGGTCCACTGAAGGGTAGCTGTTTTACCAGCTAACACGAACACAGTACTTGTAGGACTGGTTGGTGTAGTGATAGTAGCAGTACCTGAAACAATTGTCCATATACCTGTACCCACAGTTGGCGTGTTAGCCGCCATGGTGAACAGAGAATCAGCACAATGTGACTGAGCAGGACCAGCAACTGAAGTTGATGGAGCAGCATAGTTCCTTAAAACAACAGTGTCTTTTGTAGAACATGTACCGTTTGTAATAGTCCAAACCAGGTAAGCAGAATCACCGTTGGCAACTGTTACCGCTGATGTTGGACTGGCAGGTGTTGTGATGGTAGCTGTACCTTTTATCAATGTCCATGCACCTGTTCCGGTACCAGCGCTGTTGGCAGCAAGGGTAAAGGCAGGAGTAGCACAATGAGCCTGGTCAGGACCAGCAACAGCCGGTATTTTTTGAGCGTTAGTCAGTACAATAGTAGAAGTAGAAGGCGTACATGTACCATTGGAAATGGTCCATTGTAATGTAGCAGTATTGCCTGCTTTTACTATTACTGAACTCGTATCACTTGTTGGCGTTCTGATAACAGCAGTACCTGAAACTATTGTCCATACACCTGTACCAACTGTTGGCTTGTTAGCCGCCATGATAAACAGGGAGTCACTACAATGTGACTGAGCAGGACCAGCAACCGAAATAGTTGGTGTTGCATAGTTTCTTAAAATTACGGTATCAGTTGTTTTACAAGTACCATTTGTAATAGTCCATACCAGGTAAGCAGAGTCACCGTTGGCAACTGTTACCGCTGATGTTGGACTGGCTGGCGTTGTGATAGTCGCTGTACCTTTTGCAATTGTCCATGCTCCTGTTCCGGTACCTGGGGTGTTAGCCGCCATAGTGAAAGCAGGAGTAGCACAATGATTCTGGTCAGGACCAGCAACAGCCGGTATACTCATATAATTTGTCAGTACGATATCATCACTGCTTGTACAAACACCATTTGTAATGGTCCAGCGCAGTGTAGCAGTATTACCAGCTTTTACAAAGATGGTGCTTACCTCACTTGAAGGAGTTGTGATAGTCGCTGTTCCTGAAACGATTGTCCATACACCAGCACCGAAAGTAGCTTTGTTGGCCACCATGGTAAACAGTGAATCAGAACAATGAGACAGATCCGGACCAGCTGCTGCATTTGCAGGCTTCATATAGTTAGTCAGAACAACAGTAGAAGAAGAAGCGGTACATGTTCCATTGGAAATAGTCCACTGCAACGTAGCTGTTTTACCGGCTAACACGAACACAGTACTTGTAGGACTGGTTGGAGTTGTGATAGTAGCAGTACCTGAAACAATTGTCCAAACACCTGTACCTACTGTTGGCGTGTTAGCTGCCATAGTGAACAGAGAATCAGAACAATGTGATTGAGCAGGACCGGCAACAGAAGTTGTTGGTGTAGCGTAGTTAGTTAACACTACATCATCTGTTGTTGTACAGGTTCCGTTAGTGATTGTCCATCTCAGGGTAGCGGTAGCACCATTAGCAACCGTCACTGCAGAAGTAGCACTTGCAGGTGTTGTGATGGTAGCAGCACCTGACACCAATGTCCATGCACCTGATCCTGTAGCAGGCGTATTAGCTGCCATGGTGAAAGCAGGAGTAGCACAATGGTTTTGGTCAGCACCAGCAGCAGCCTGGATATTTTTATAGTTGGTCAGTACGATGTCATCATTAGATGTACAAACACCATTTGTAATCGTCCATCTTAAAGTAGCAGTATTTCCTGCTAATACAATGATAGAACTGGTATCACTGGCAGGTGTTCTAATAGTAGCTGTACCAGAAACGATGGTCCAGACACCTGCACCGGCGGTCGCTTTATTGGCCGCCATGATAAACAGGGAGTCAGAGCAATGAGACTGATCAACTCCAGCAGCAGCAGCAGCTGGTTTGGTATAAACAGTCACTGTTCCGCTTGCGCAGGCAGTATTACCGCAGGTACCTTCTGCTCTCACATAATAAGTAGTGGTAGCGCTGATACCATGAACAACGATAGAAGCACCACTGTCAATAGCTGTACCTCCACATGCTCCTTTATACCATTTCCATTTAGCATCCGGTGTAACACCATCTGCTTTCTTTCCGAGGTCACCACCTACAACAGTAAGGATGGTAGAACCAGTATCGCAAATACTTGGTGTACCAACGGTAACGCCTGTAGGAGCGGTAGGAGGAGAAGAAACATTTAAAGAGAACGGAATATCTGTCGTACATCCTGGGTTGGCAGTAGATACCGTGAGGATGAAGTTATAAGTATTAGGAGCTGGTAATGTACCTGTAGGATAAGTAACCGTGATAGGCCATGCAAGTGTACCTGTCATTGTTACAAAACCTGGCAGGGCAGGTGTACCTGCTTTCAGTACATAATTAGTAGGTGCTCCCGTGGTTGAAACTGAATCCACATTGAAGGTACCCGCTGAACTACATATAGTAAGAGGTGCTTTCAGTACAGCAGATGGAGGAGCTGTTTTATGTAAAGTAACAGTTCCCACATTACCAGAACAACCCGCAGCATTAGTAATTGCCCATGTTAATACTACATCCTGTATACCAGCAACGGTAACGGTTGTAGTAGGAGAGGTGGCGTCTGCTATTGTCGCAACACCCGATACCAGTGTCCATTTACCACTTTCAGCAGCAGGACCCGTTAATGTAAGATCTGGCGCAGAAGCTGCCATGGTGAATACATTCGAAGTACCGCACTGTGTCTGGTCCGGACCTGCATCACTGAAGGTAGGATTGTTCACCAGGGAGAGTGTATCCGTAGAAGTAATCTTACAGTTTCCGTTAGCTGTAGGCTGAGCCGTCCAACCGATTACCACTGTACTTCCATATGGTATACTTACTTTGGTATTCATCTTGGCTGGATTGTAGATCTTGACATAGTCATTGATCGTTTCACCCGCCTGAAGGTCAATACCTGTATAAGACACAATAGACCATGAACCGATTACACCTGTCTGAGTAGAATCAGGCAGATTGAATACACCAGTTGGATTTGTGCTGGAGCAATTTATAATCGGAGGGAACTTGATCTTAGGTGGCGTTTGCGTAATGATCACCTTTAAAGGAGCTGATTCGACCTCACAGACCCCAGACCGGACCATCACGGAGAAAATACTATCCGCCACGGATGTGGGTTGGACCTCAATATCTGTGGCGCCATTCCACTCAGGCATTAATGTAGTATCAATAGCGGAACCATGAGAACCACGATACCACCTGATATCCATACCAGCGAGCGCTGCGTTGATTTTGTAGTCGACTACATCGCCCAAACAGATGGTTGTTGTAGAAGGAGCTACTTCCACGACAGGTTTATCATCTACCTTAATATAGGCTGTATTGGAGTCTTTACAGGTTTTTCCACCACCTTCTCCATAGAATACGAAACCGTATACCATGATTGTGGTGTCTGGTGGCACCAGTGTAATTTGTCTGGTTGCTCCTACATATCCCGGAAGATCTCTCCACTCAAATCTGTCGAAACCTCCTGATGCCTCTAACTCCACTACTGCACCCGCACAGACCTGACTCTTGGTAAGAGACAGTATCGGCATTGGTAAGATCGTAATCTTGATAGGACTCGAGGGGTTCGCACAGCCCAATGAATCGGCAATGCCTTTTTCATATACACGAACACGGAAAAGGTAGTCTGCGGCTACCGTTTTAGTACCTTTTAATGCTCCCGCAGGAATCTTGAGTAAAGAATCCCTTGGTGTACCATAAGGTACATTAAACCAGGAAACACCATTGTCATCACTCATTTCCCATTGATAAACAGGAACTTTGAAATAACCAATAGGTAATATAGAAGATGTTAATGTATCAGCAGTCCCCTCACACAATACTTCTTTAAGGCCAGTGCTGTTACCTAACAGACCAGCAGTAATAATAGGACTACAATATGTAAAACTGATGTCATCAATCGCGATATCATTACCACAACCACCAGGCTGATCATTGATAATACGTACCAATACATTTGTTACACCGGCCGGAATGGTAAACTGTCCGCCGTAACGTTGCCATTGGGGAGATGTTAAGTTCGGTGATACTGCGTATGTTTTGAAATTGGCCAATACTTTGGTGGTATCATTAGCATCCAGTACCCGGAATGTTACACCTGCATATATAAAATTAGTAACGCAGTTATTTTCGAATACACCAATGCCATCCAAATCCAGCAACCATGCACTGAAGTTATAAATGGAACCACTACATAATCCGGTTACCTTTTTCTGATAGAATCTAAGCGGATCAATCGCAGAATTCGCCACCAGCATCGCACCATTGGTATTACCCGTGTGATCTGGCATGGTTACCCATTCGTCTCTCTGGTGAGTAGTATTTGATATGTTATACCAGTTATCCGCGAGGCCGTAGGTAGATTGATATCCATACCACACAACACTATCCACAGGGTATTTCATTCGCACTACCCCTGCTGGCATTGTACCGAAATTTTCATTAAATCCGGCCATAACAGCATAACCGCCATTACAGGTAGATATAGTACAATTTACGGCAACCAGTGTTCTGGTAATGGAGATCGATTTAGTTACTCCCCCCTGGACATATGTGAATGTGGCTTTAAATGTATATTTACCAGGTACCAGGAATTCCAATGTCAGTGATTTTGTATTTACTAACTTGGTAGCCTTCACAGTAGACGTATTGGCAGAGTATAATATATTATAATCTGCATCCGTTCCACCAGGGGTGGTAATTGTCCATGTAGCCAGAGATATACTTGAAATACCACTTCCGTCGAGGTACGAGTTAATACTGGTGAACTTTGCCTGATCTGAAGTACTGCTGGTCGTCGACATACAAACCGTATCCGGTATGTTTATATGCGTCGTCTGAGCCTGCACCATGCCAAGTGCACAGAACATACAGATGAGTAATAATTGGAGGATCTTTTTCATGCTGCAAACAATCAATATATGTTAATAAAGTATCAGGTTTCTGAGAATTAAATGGTATTCTCACTGCATGATTTGTAGTGGTTAACCAGCGAAAAATCCTTCCAGACCCTGATTGGGGCGGCATTTTGAGACGTGTAAAACGGTTTCATAGGCTCGGTCATTTTTTATTGATATGGCTAAAAAAAAGGTTATTCTTAAGATTAAAATTATGACTAATATAGTAAATATAAAAAATGTGTATATATCTTAAGGTGATTAATGGAAGGATAACATGAGGTAGGGGGGGAGGGATAATTTGATAGTCAGTGACTTAAACTGTTCAAAAAAAGATCAAAAAAAATATTTAAAAGTTATCCACACAGTAAAGGCGTTAATAAATAATTTATATTGCACGTATATTGTTTCAAATATTTATCTACCTTTGCAGTCCAAATTTGATGTAAGATGCCCAAAGTAAAGACTCATTCCCGGGCGAAGAAGACCTTTAAGGTTACCGGGAGCGGACAGATTAAGCGGTATAATGCTTTCAAAAGTCACTTGTTGACTAAGAAGAGTACCAAAAGAAAGCGCCACCTGAGAGGTAGCAGCCTGGTTAGTTCTGCTAACCTGGACCTGGTAAAAAGAATGCTTGCTCTCAGATAGAGATGTGGTGTTGGACAATTAATTATTAACCTGAGTAAAAAAGCACTATATGCCTCGTTCAGTCAATGCAGTAGCTTCCAGAGCCCGCAGGAAGAAAATATTAAAGCAGGCCAAAGGCTTCTACGGTAAAAGGAAAAATGTTTATACCGTTGCCAAAAACGTTTTAGAAAAAGGTCTTACCTATAGCTATGTAGGCCGTAAATTGAAGAAAAGAAATTACCGCCAGCTGTGGATTGCACGTATTAATGCTGCTGCCAGAGCCGAAGGTTTGACCTATTCTCAGTTTATTCACAAGCTGTCTGACAAGAATATCGACCTGAACAGGAAGGTATTGGCAGATCTGGCTATGAATGAGCCTGAAACTTTCAAGACTCTTATCGCTTCCGTTAAGTAATTACGGGAAGATAAAAATATATCGCTTAAAAGTCTGCAAATTCAATTTGCGGACTTTTTTTGTTGTCTGCATATATATGAACAAAATATAAAAGGCTCCGCTAGGAGCCCCGTGTTTGTAGCAAAACGTATTATAAACAAAACTTGACTCCGTTAGGAGTCCCCTATTAATTGCTGTAATAGGGGACTCCTAACGGAGTCAATTATGGAGAGGATAGATTGTTGCTACAAACACGGGGCTCCTAGCGGAGCCTTTTTAGTGTCTACAAATACTTTTGAACAGTCTGTTTTTTATTACCAGCACATTTAAAATACAAAAGAATATCATGGCAACTATAGAATGCCGGTAAATGATTAATTTGTTGAGCTTCGTTTGCATCATCCATAAATTACCATTGCGTAATGTATAGAAACCTGATATTTTGTCTTATATATTTTTCCTGTTTGATTAACACTGGTTATGCCCAGATTAATACATTAAAAAAAGGTTTTCTTCATCCACCGGATACTGCAAAGCCAGGCGTGTACTGGTATTTCATGGATGGTAATATGTCCGCTGCATCTATTACCGCTGATCTGGAAGCCATGAAAAAAGCGGGCATAGGCAATCTTATTTTCTTAGAAGTAAACGTTGGTATTCCCCGTGGACCAGTTGATTTTCTAAGCGATGAATGGCAGAACCTTTTTGCACATGCTGTTAAAGAAGCAAAACGTTTAGGCATTGAGATTACATTAGGTATCGGCCCGGGCTGGACTGGCAGCGGTGGTCCATGGGTAACGCCAGCACAGTCTATGCAACAGCTGGTGAGCAGTACCGTTACCATCAATGGTGCCAGAAAAAAGGCCATTACATTACCAGTGCCTCCACCAAAACAGCCCTACTTCGGCGAAGGAGCTTTTACGCCTGAGTTAAAAAAACAGTGGAAGGATTTTTATGAGGATGTAGCCGTGCTGGCCTATCCTACGCCATCTGTCCCATCATCTAAAATAACAGATATCGATGAAAAGGCATTATTTTATCGCGCTCCTTACTCGTCTGTAAAAGGAGTAAAACAGTTTTTACCGACTGTAGCTGTTTATGATGAATTGCCGCAGGAAGCAATAATTGATCAGCATAAAATCATAGATCTCAGTGGAAAACTACAACGAAATGGTAAATTGTATTGGCTAGCCCCCAATGGTAGCTGGACCATCATGCGCTTAGGCAGGCGTAACAATGGCGCCATCACCCGCCCCGCACCAGTACCCGGTTTGGGCTTTGAAGCTGATAAATTTGATACCATTGCACTCAATGCCCACCTGGATAATTATGTAGGCAGGCTGCTTCATAAAACAGGCAAGCCTGATCCATCAGATGCCGGTGGTTTAAAGAGATTACATATCGATAGCTGGGAAATGGGGGCACAGAACTGGACGCCCCATTTCCGGGAAGAATTTAAAAAAAGGAGAGGTTATGACCCGCTGCCGTATTACCCTGTATATGCAGGAAACGTTGTAGGCAGCGTAGAAATAAGTGAGCGTTTTTTGTGGGACCTGCGCCAGACTGCACAGGAGTTAGTACTGGAAAATCATGCTGAACATGTAAAAGCATATGGCAAACGTAATGGTTTGCAATTATCCATAGAGCCTTATGATATGAACCCTACTGCCGATCTGGAACTGGGTTCCGTAGCGGATTTACCTATGGCAGAATTCTGGAGTAAGGGACTGGGATTTAATTCCTCTTTCAGTTGTATTGAAGCGACGTCCATAGGGCATATAAACGGAAAAGCCCTGATCCCTGCGGAAGCATTTACAGCACAGGATAATGAGGGTTGGAAACAATATCCGGGTGCTATGAAAAACCAGGGCGACTGGGCCTTTGCAACGGGTATCAACCGTTTTGTTTATCACACTTTTCAGAACCAGTTCCTGGCAGATTCATTGAGGCCGGGAGCTACAATGGGGCCCTATGGTGTACATTGGGACAGGAATCAAACCTGGTGGCCACTGGTAAATGGTTATCACGACTACATTTCAAGATGTCAGTATATTTTACAACAGGGCAGGACCGTGGCTGATGTGTTATATCTGACACCTGAAGGTTCTCCACATGTGTTCCGTCCGCCTTCATCAGCTATGGACGGAGATGTGGTGATACCAGATAGGAAGGGGTATAATTTTGATGGCTGCTCTCCGGGTCAGCTGTATACAGCCAGTGTAAAAGACGGGAAAATCGTATTTCCGCATGGAGCCAGCTATCGCTTACTGGTATTGCCTGCTGTAAAAACAATGACTCCTGCATTGCTGAAAAAAATATCTTCACTGGTACATGACGGAGCTATTGTGGTAGGAAGCCCTCCGCTGAAATCCCCGGGATTATCCGGTTATCCAGCCTGTGATACGCAGATCAGTAACATGGCGAAAACGTTTTGGGATAGCTTGCAGGAGCCGTTACAACAGACTACGCATATCTTTGGTAAGGGGAAAATAATATGGGGAGGAGAATTGAGTAAACAGATCAACGATCTTTATCCTGAATACGATCTTACGGCTCAGATACTCCGTGATATGGGTATTGAGCAGGATTTTAAAGCAAACGGACAACTCAGATATACGCACCGTATAACCGCTGATGAGGATATTTATTTTGTATCAAACCGTACAGATCAACAGGTGCAAACAACTGCATCATTCAGAACAACGAGTGGCTATGCTCAGCTATGGGACGCTGTTACAGGCAGTATCACTAAATTACCGGAATATACAGTCGCAGGACAACTTACTTCTTTGCCATTGAAATTTGACGCGTATCAAAGTTATTTTATCGTATTTGCAAAAGACAGTCTGCCTGCATCTACTCACAAAAACTTTTCAACTAACACTGTTATCAACACACTAACCGGTCCCTGGCAGGTGTCTTTTGATCCTAAATGGGGAGGCCCGGGACAAGTCCATTTTGATGAATTGAAAGACTGGACACTAAGACCAGAGGATGGTATTAAATATTATTCGGGCACCGCTGTATATAATAAGACTTTTGATCTTCCGGAAATCAATAGTTCTTCAAAGATTTATCTTGATCTTGGAGAGATCTATAATATGGCCAGGGTAAAATTGAATGGAAAAGATGTAGGGATTTTGTGGACAGCGCCCTGGAAAGTGGATATCACTGATGCCGTATTAAAAACAAATAATCAACTGGAAATAGAAGTGATTAACCTGTGGCCCAACAGGCTTATTGGTGATGAGAAGTTGCCGGATGATGGCATTAAGAATGAAGATCAGTGGCCAGACTGGCTGCTTAAAGGATTACCAAGGCCCAGCAGCAGATATACATTCTCTACTTATAAATTTTATAACAAACATTCAAAGTTGTTGAAATCGGGGTTAACAGGACCGGTGACTATTTTACAGGAGGATTTTTAAACTCAGAGAATAAATACTTTGTAGCCGGTGTTGAATGTAATACCGGCTATTTTGTTTTTAGGAAAAATACCCACCATCGCGGATCCGCTGCCGCTCATAGTAGCATATACGGCACCATAGGCATATAACTCATCCTTAATTTGTGCCAATTCCGGATGCGCACTGAAAACAGGTGCTTCAAAATCGTTACTGATAAGGGTTTTCCAGCTTTCAACAGGCGCCAGTATACTATCGCGTAATGATTGTGCAGGTACTTTTGGTGTGATACGACCGAATGCCCATCCTGTATTTACATGAATCCCCGGATATACCAATACAAATGACCAGTTGTCCAAATTCAGAGGAATAGGTTCCAGGATTTCTCCACGACCAGTAGCATAACAGGGTTTATTAGGAATAAAGAAAGCACAGTCGCTCCCCAGTTTAGCTGCGTAGGTTATCAGTTGCTCTTCTGTTAAGGAGAGTTCAAAACGATTATTCAACAGTTGCAGGATAAAGGCGGCATCAGCAGAACCACCACCCAGTCCTGCTCCTATGGGAATATGTTTATGCAGGTGGATATTGACTTCCGGTAAAAGAGGGAAGTCCTGTTTTAATAAATGCCAGGCTTTCAGGCAAAGGTTGTCTTCAGTATTCCCAGGCACAGGAATTCCACTACCTGTAAATGTGAGTGTACCCGGTGTAATCACTTCCAGAGCATCTGTTAGTGGTAAAGGGTAAAACACGGTTTCCAGGTCATGAAATCCATCAGGGCGTTTGCGTGTGACGTGCAGGCCCAGGTTTATTTTACAATTGGGAAAAACGATCATGGGAGTTACCTGCTTTTCCGGCTGTTGATTTCATCGCGGATAGCAATAGCACGAATATAATCTTCCTGTTCCAGGACTTCCTGCAGCAGTTGGGTCAATTCATCTACGTTCAGTACTTTCAAATCATCTTCAGCTCCTTTTTCATGCTCGGAAATGGTAGGAGTTAGTGGTTTCACACCTGTTTTTTTACCGGCAGGGTCATCCAGCAGGATGCCGGCACTGTTCAGTATATTTTCATATGTGAAGATGGGACAGCCAAAGCGTACTGCCAATGCCAGGGCATCGGAAGTACGCGAGTCTATCTCTATAGTTTCTTCGTTACTGTAGCAAATCAATTTAGAATAAAAAATTCCCTCCTGCAGATTACTGATGACTACTTCATGCAGTTCAATGGTGAACGCGTTCATGAAGTTCTTCATCAGGTCGTGTGTAAGTGGGCGGCTGGGTTGCATTTTCTCCAATGCTACAGCAATAGCCTGCGCTTCAAATCCGCCAATAACAATTGGCAAACGCCGTAATCCATTCACCTCTCCTAAGACCACGGCGTAAGAATGCGTTTGCGTAATGCTGTGCGATAGAGCAACTATTTCCAGTTCTATTTTTCTCATATCTGTCCTGCGTTGTCGCTGAATATTTTGTAAGAACGTGAAGTTAGAAAAAATATTCCTTATCTAAAAATAGCTTAATGCTTTAAACCAAAAGCAGCAGGCTTTTGCCTTTAGCTTTTGAGTTGCTTTATGGCAGCAGTCAGTTTGGGAACTACTTCAAAAGCGTCTCCCACAATACCATAATCTGCTGCTTTAAAGAATGGGGCTTCCGGATCTTTATTGATAACAACAATCACCTTACTGCCGTTTACACCCGCAAGATGCTGTATTGCGCCTGAAATACCAATAGCGATGTATAAGTTTGGACGTACCGTCAGGCCAGTCTGCCCTACGTGCTCATGATGCGGACGCCATCCGGAGTCTGCCACAGGGCGGGAACAGGCTGTAGCAGCACCCAGCACTTTGGCCAGGTCCTCTACCAGGCCCCAGTTTTCCGGACCCTTAAGGCCGCGGCCGCCACTCACCACAATCTCTGCCTCTGTCAACGGAATTTCTCCGCTAACGGTCTGCACACTGCTCACCTTTACTTTGAAATCCGCATCATTAATAGCAGGAGAGAAAGGTGTAACGCTTGCAGCGGCATCCGTTTTCTCCAGCGGGAATGTATTAGGCATTACGGCGATTACCTTTTTCGCCGCAGTGATGTTGATATTAGCGAATGCTTTACCGGAGAACACACTCTTCTTCACCACAAAGCCATTAGCAGTATCCGGTAGTGAAATAGCACCGGATACCAGTCCGGCCTTTAAACGGGCAGCTACACGGGGAGCAACGGCCCTGCCGTCGAAATTATGCGGGAATACGATAACATCTGCGCCTTCCTGCTCTGCTGCAGCGGCTATAATCTTTGTATATACCCCACTTTCCACTTCATTCAGGCGGCTATCGGCTGCATATAATACTTTAGTGACACCATAATTGCCCAGTGCAGACAATTCTGCGGCATCTACCTCTCCAAGTACCAGTGCAGTGGCAGTAGTACCGGTTTGAGCGGCTACTTTTGCACCATATTGTATCGCTTCAAAAGCTACTTTCTTAATTTTACCCTGTGCCTGATCTGCAAATATTAAAACTGACATGTTTAGTGTAATATTTAAGTTCTTAGAAATTTAAAACACCTTCGCCTCTTCGTGTAGTAACTTTACCAGTTCTTCCACATTATCAGCACTGATCATTTTCACACCTGCTTTAGGTGCTGGTAATTCAAAGCTGGCAATGGCGGTCAGTGTATCTGCGGCTACAGGTTCCACTACTGTCAATGTTTTAGTACGTGCTGCCATGATACCGCGCATATTGGGAATGCGGGCTTCTGCCATTCCTTTCTGGCAGGATACCACCAGCGGCAGTGTTACCTTCAATATTTCTTCACCACCTTCTATTTCGCGGTTGACGGTTGCTTCTGTACCATTCAGTTCCAGCTTTGCTGCAATCGATATAAATGGCTGGTCCAGCAGCTCTGCTACCATACCGCCAATGGCAGATCCGTTATAGTCGATGGTTTCTTTACCGGTGAGTACCAGGTCGTAGCTTTGTTGCTGAGCGTGAGCGGCTATCTGTGCTGCGATAAAGTAGCTGTCCTGGCTATCCGTATTGATACGGAAGGCCTCATCTCCACCCAATGCAAGCGCTTTACGGATAATGGGTTCAGTATCCGCACCTCCTGCTGTAATAAGATGTACCGTGGCTCCAAGGGTTTCTTTAAGCTCCAGTGCCCTTACCAGGGCATACCATTCATCGTAGGGGTTAATGATGAACTGTACACCCGCCTCATTGAATTTCGTGTTGTTGTCTGTGAAAGCTATTTTTGCAGTTGTGTCCGGAGTTTTACTGATACATACTAAAATCTTCATGGCCTAAACTGTTTAGTTATTTAAAACGGGAATGGGCAAATATATTTAAATAATGGATAGGATAGCCAGGATAAAGGAAATTCTTAAAGACAGCCCTGAGGACAGCTTTCTGAAGCATGCACTGGCGCTGGAATACATTAAATTGAACAATGATCATGACGCTCGTCAGTTATTTGAAGAGCTGCTGGCACATGAACCAGGATATGTAGGCTCTTATTATCAGCTGGGCAAACTGCTGGAAAGGGCAGGGGATACTGCACAAGCCATCAGTGTCTATGAAAAAGGCATGGAAATGGCAAAAGCAGCTGGTGAGAAACATGCTTATAATGAATTACAGACGGCCCTCGATGACCTTATTTAATCAGCAACAATGGATTTACTGACAGGATTTACCTCATACATACAGAAAGAGAATTTGTTCTCCCATGATCAAAAGATATTACTGGCCACCAGTGGCGGTGTGGATTCCGTGGTAATGGCCCACCTCTTTAAACAGACTGGCTTACCCTTTGCCATTGCCCACTGTAATTTCCAGTTGCGGGGGGATGAATCTGTACGGGATGAAGCATTCGTGACTACGCTGGCAGCCACACTGGATGTGCCCTTTTTCAGTGTCCGCTTTGATACAGCCGCTTACGCAACAGAGAAACGTGTGTCCATACAGGTAGCAGCCCGTGAATTACGCTACGAATGGCTGGAAACTACCCGCAAGGCCTCCGGATGTGCTTATACGGCTACTGCACACCATATGCAGGATAACGTGGAAACGGTATTGATGAATATCTGCAAGGGTACCGGCATTTCAGGTTTACATGGCATCCTGCCCAGGCAGACTACACTGGTGCGGCCGTTGCTGTTTACACAGAAAAAGGAATTGCTGACTTACGCAACGGAGAATAACATCTCCTATGTAGAGGACAGCTCCAATATAACGATCAAATACACACGTAATTTCTTCCGGCACCAGGTCATTCCTGTTATACAGGAAGCCTATCCCGGGGTGGTTAATAATATAGCTGCAGGTATAGAACGTTTCCGTGAAGCGGAAGAACTGTATAGCCAGTCGGTGATCCGTCATAAAAAAAGGCTCTTGTCACAAAAGGGGAATACCTGGATGATAGCAGTGCTGCGTCTGCAAAAGACAGTACCATTGCATACCATTGCCTGGGAAATATTCCGCGATTTCGGATGTAGCTCTGCACAGTTGCCACAGGTACTGGAACTGTTACACAGTACTTCCGGAAGGCTGGTAGAAACAGCCACCCACCGTATTATACGCGACAGACAATGGTTGCTCATTACTACGCTGGCAGAACAGGAAGCGCCCCTTATCGTCATTGAAAAGGAACGCACGCATATTGTTACTACAGACGGACATCTTAAAATAAAAGAAGCAGGTAAAACGGTTATTCCAACAGCCGCCAATATTGCCTGTCTGGATAGACATGCTGTGCAGTATCCCTTGTTACTGAGAAGGTGGAAACAGGGAGACTATTTCTATCCGTTGGGAATGCGTAAAAAGAAAAAGGTGAGCAGGTTCTTTATAGATCAGAAACTATCTTTATTACAGAAGGAAAAGATGTGGGTACTTGAATCCGGCAAACGGATAGTGTGGGTAGTAGGAATGCGTATCGATGACCGTTTTAGGATTACTGAGTCTACAAAGGATATGTTACTGCTGGAATGGAGCGCTATTTAAAATTATTTATCAGGCTGTTAAATTCAGGGAATGAATGCTTTGATAAACAGAAATCATAGAAGTGCTGTGCGGATAACAGGTATTCTTCATAAGTAAATGGTTTTACCATGTATGAAAGGGCGCCCAGTTGTCTGCATTCATGCATTTCTATTACATTCAGAGATGATGAAAAGATAATCACCGGGATATCTTTATAATGTTCAATGTTCTTTAATTCTCTTAAAGTTTGTGTACCGCTTAAGCGGGGCATATTCAGGTCCAGTACTACCAGCGAAGGTAATATTCCCTCATCACTATGCATTTGGGCCAGGTATTCCAGCACTTTTTCACCATCTTCCACTAAAAAGGGAACATGTGCTAAGTTGATAGCGCTAAATGCATCCTGCATGATATAACGATCTTCCAGATCATCATCAGCCAATAATATCTTCACTACCTTTTCCATATCTGATAAATATTATAATTATACGACTACTTCTTTTGGAAGTGTTACTATAAATCTGGCTCCGGTTCCTGGTTCGCTTGTAGCAGTAATTGTTCCGTTATGGAGATCTGCTATTTTTTTACACATGGCCAGCCCGATACCCGTGCCTTCATATTTCTCCCTGGAATGTAAACGCTGGAAAAGACTGAACATCTTATCCAGGTGTTTTTCTTGAAAGCCTACCCCGTTATCTTCAAAAATCAATTGTATCTCTTTCCCACCGTTCAGTGCATATATTTTAATATGTGGTATACGCTCTTCATCTGAGAACTTTATTGCATTGGATAAGAGGTTCTGAAACAACTGGCGTATCTGGATAGGATAGATGAACATCACGGGAAGATGTGCGATTTCTATCACAGCCTGTTTCGCATTAATACCTATTTCCAGATCGTTCACTGCTTCTGCCGCAATCACATTCAGGTCTGTTTTTTCCAGGTAAAGATTATCGCGGTATATCCTGGAAAAGTTAAGCAGATCATGGATCAGTTGTATCATACGCTGACTGGCGCCCATCATATTATTGAAATACAGCTGTCCGCGTTCATCAATCAGTGCAGAGTAATTTTTATAGAGATAATCACTGTAAAAAACGATCTTTCTCAATGGCTCCTGCAGATCATGTGAAGCCGCATACGCAAACTGTTCCAGCTCCAGGTTACTGCGTTTTAATTCCCTCACTTTTTCTTCCATCTGCACCTTTATCTCCTGTAATTCCCTGTTATCTTTCAGGGTTTGCTCCATCACTTTACGGGCGTGGATATCTACAATAAACCCTGTCCAGTACAGGGTTTTTCCATTCTCATCGGAGAGAGGGAAAGCAGATAACTGATGCCAGGTATATTCATTTGTCAATACATTCTTTAAACGTATTTCCTGTGTGAGAGGTTTATTCTCTGCTACATGGTGATACCATTGTTCCCACCTTGCAGCAAGATCTTCCGGTGTCATCACGTTGGCCCATTTATTTACGTTTAGTTGTAATAGTGTTTCCCCTGTAAATTCTTCCAGCCAGCTGTTTGCATATAACAACTCTCCGTCTTCACGCATGGAGAAAATGATCATGGGCAGAGAGTTCGTCAGTTCCTTATACTGCGTTTCACTTTCTTTTAATTTCTCTGCCAGTTCCTGTAATTGTTTATTCTTACGTTTTATCTCATCATAAGGAGAAACTGGTGGTTCTAAATTGAAGCTGATGATCCATTGTTCTATCCTGCTGGAAATAATTTTTTGTGATCCCGGTATTTTAAAATGGAGAATGATCTCAACACCAGCTTCTGTACTTATCATAGAGAATTTGTCTACTAGTTTTCTGGCGTAGACAAGACCTCCATTGATACGGTCTGTAAGGTTATTATTATGATCTTTTATTGTAGCTACCAGGAATTTATCCGGTTCTTTCAGGTCTGCCATGATGCCTAACATCAGGCTGGCGTCGTGACCATACTCAATAACGTTGCGGGCTACTTCAGAAACCGCTGTTGCAAAAGTAGTTTGTAATGCAAGAGAAAGCCCTGCAAGTTCACCCAGTTTCATGGTGCGTTTATGAACCAGTACCAGGTCCATATCAGTATCCAGGGAGATGTGTGTTATTTCCTGCATTACACTTATTTAACTTTTACTATTACAACTGACATATCATCTGTTTTACGGGCATGGTCTTTATAAATGGCACTGGCCAGAATAGACATATCGTACCTGAAAATGCCCGGGTATTTACTCATATCCCAGCGGGTTTTGATCCCATCAGAACACAGTAACAATAATTGGTCCGCACCTTCTTCACCTACCTGTTCATTAATAGTACGGGGCAGATTATGCCCGATTATCCCATTATAGGGCAGGTATGTTTTAGCTTGCATGGCATTCCAGGTACGTGTATGAATATTCCCTACTCCACAAAGCCGCCATTTCTTTTCTTTAAAATTGAACGTTGCCAGAGTGCCTACCAGACCTCTTGTCTTTTTAGCATCGAGGTGAATCTGCCTGATTACCTCAGGTAGTTCCTTTAGCATACAGAATCTGAATGAGCTGATGGCTTCCTGAATGGCTTTATGGGCCTCCAGGCCATGTCCCAGACCATCCCCGAGCAACACACGGATACCGGTTCTGTCTACTCCGATATAAAAGCCATCACCACATACTTTTTCCCCTGGTTTGGGAACTAGTATGGTCCTGATTTCTGCTACCTGTTTAGGGGATAAAGCAGGAGCTGGTTTGAGATAAAACCGGGACAATATGATGGTTCCCCAACCCTTTACAGAATATACCTGGAGGAAATCTGATAACCGTTTCATGGCTCCCAGTCCCTGTCCGAGTGTTTTAGTCGTAGAGATACCATCCTGCATCATCCGGCCCAGGTCTGAAATACCCAGGCCGTTGTCGATGCCAATGATTTCAATGGCTGGTACAGGTTGTTCTGTGAGCATAACCAGCACTTCGCCACCGCCGCCATGTTTAAGAATATTAGAGCCAAGTTCAGCTACCACGATATCGATTTCACCGATTCTCTTTTCGCCAAGTCCTGTTTGCAGGGCAAGGCGATGTACATCCCGTTTCAACACAGACAGGTAACTACGGTCTTCTAAAGAGTAACTAACATGCCTTCCGCTTATCCATTCTTCCATTTGGTGATTATAATCGTGGTGCCTTTTCCCACAGTACTTTTAATTTCAAAATCGCTCACCAGTCTCTTGGCACCCGGCAGGCCCAATCCCAGACTTTTACCGGTTGAGAAACCATCTCTCATGGCTTGCGTAATGTCTGCAATACCTGGTCCCTTATCCGAAAATGTTATGCGTAAACCATTCTGAGTGGGGCCTTTTATTATTTCCATTAGAACAGTACCTCCGTTTGCATACCGCAGCATATTTCGGGAAAGCTCACTGGCGGCGGTGATCAGTTTTGTCTGATTAACGAGTCCCATTCCGATTTTAACGGCAAGCTCCTTTAATCTGTTTCTGAAAACAACCATGTCCAGCTCCTTAGATATGGGTATCTTATCGCTAGAAAGTACTATCATCGTCTTCCAGGGGGGCTTCTGCAGGTAATTTCTGTTGTAATAATTCCATTCCTTTTTCAACGTTCAGCGCACTCTGAATTCCTTTCAGCGGCAGCCCCAGTTCAATTAATGTAATAGCTACAGCTGGTTGCATGCCTACTATCACGGTTTCTGCATCCAGGATCTTGCTCATATTGGCAATGTTTCCCAGAATTCTTCCCATGAAAGAGTCTACAATAGATACAGATGATATATCAATTAATACGCCTTTTGCATTGTATTTACTAACTGCCTGTATGAGGTCGGCTTCCAGGTTAAGGGCCAGTCTGTCGTAGAGGTCCACCTGGATGGCCACCATCAGAAAATGACCAATTTTTAAAATAGGTATCTTGTCCATCGGTTTGGGTTAACTTTTATTAGCGATAGACTTTCTAACTTCCAGTTGCAGCAGTCCGTAAGCGTGCTTTAACGCACTTGCCAGACTGGATTTCGTAATAATGCCAGAAAGGTCTATCCCCAGGTGTACTACTGTTTGTGCAATCTCAGGCCGAATCCCACTGATAATACATTCAGCACCCATCAGGCGGGTAGCGCTGACTGTTTTTATCAGGTGCTGGGCAACCAGTGAATCTACAGCAGGAACACCGGAGATATCGAGGATAGCAATAGTGCTGGAAGTGTCAACGATCTGTTGCAGGAGGTTTTCCATTACGACCTGTGTGCGGGAACTATCCAGTGTACCAATGATAGGCATAGCCAGAATACCGTCCCAAACGCGGATAACAGGAGTCGAGATCTCTGTTATTTCATCTGTCTGACGCAGAATTACTTCTTCTCTGCCTTTGATAAAAGTTTCAAATGTAGCAATGCCGAAGTTGTCTATCAGTCTGCTGATTTTCATGCTTTCTTCATACAATTGCACAGGTTCGTTTTTCAATTCCTGTTGCAATACTCCTAATAAGGCATCTTTCAGACTGAATACAAACATCCCGGTTTCACGGGGAGAGTATCCTTGTTTGGCTCTTGACAAAGAAATACCGTCCAGTACATCACGTACAGGTTCAAAAGCATCTGCCTGGGCATCATCCAGGGACGCAGTATTTAAAGTTTGTAATAAAGCATCTACTAATTCTTCTGACTGACCAGATAATTCATCATTGGACATAAGGTCTTCCCGTAGAGAAAAATCCACTAATTGGGTCTTCATCCACAGTTCAAGGATTTGCTTTTTCTTCTTCTGTAAGATTTTAGCTGTATCAAGCTTCATGGTGGCGCATTTTGCGTGTGAAAGTATATTTGAAAATTATACCTACGCAAAAAGCAATCCGCGTTTATCTGTAATGATGCAACAGCTGATCAATGAAGTAAGGTCCTATTCTTGGTTCAAAAATGAGAGGGAAGGTAATACCAAACAAGGCGCCCCATAGATGTGCATCGTGATTGATACCGGAACCTTGTCCGCGTCTGGACATATATATAGTATAACCTAAGTAGATAAATCCGTATACGATAGCAGGCATTGGTATAAAGAAAACGCCAATACGCTGCCAGGGGTTGAATAAGATAAAAGCAAATACTACAGCGGATACTGCTCCGGAAGCGCCGATAGTACGATAACCGTAATCATTCTTATATTTAACGTAAGTCGGGATATCGGATACGACTAATGCCAGCAGATAAAACCCGAGGTAGTATAATTTAGAATCGAATAATTGCAGAAAAGCAGATTCGATATAACGGCCGAAGAAATAGAGGGTGAGCATGTTGAAGCCGAGATGCATATAATCGGCATGTACCAGTCCCGAAGTAAAAAAGCGGTAAAACTGTTTCTTTTCTTTTACCATGTAAGGCCACATGCTCAGTTCATCCATCTTATCCGGCCTGTTGAAGGTAGTGATGGATATAAGGCATGTAATAATGATGATTGCTAGGCTTAAAGTCATGTATTCCATTCCAGTCTGTTATTTAGTATTGTAAATATAATTCATTTCACTGATGATGATATTTTTCCCTGTTGAGTACTGTATAAGCCCGGTATAACTGCTCTGTCATGATCAGCCTTACCAGTTGATGGGGGAAGGTGAGGGGAGAGAGGGATAATTTAAGCTGGGCTCTTTCCAACAGGCTGCTATCAATACCAAAGGCACCGCCTATCAATATAATGACCTGTCTTACGCCTGCATTGGCCCTTTGTTGGATAAACTCCGACAGCTGAATGGTAGTCAGCATTTTTCCGTATTCATCCAGCGCTACCAGGTAATCCTGAGGTTGCAGCATATCCAGGATCAGTTTAGCTTCCTGTTTTTTAAGTTCCGGGATGGACAGGCTGGCGGCCTGTTTAACAGTAGGGATTAATTTCAGGTCAAAGTCTACATAATGTTGCAGACGTTTCTGAAAGATGGCAATGCCGTCTTTTATGTAAGGATCATTCTCTTTCCCGATGCTCCACAGTTGAATTTTCACGGGTGGTGTTTTTGCGAAAATAGGGATTTTATTTGCCGGTCTTTTTAAAAATATTTGGAGATTATGATTTTTTTCATACTTTTGCAATCCCAATCAAGGGAATGGCTTCGTAGCTCAACTGAATAGAGCATTTGACTACGAATCAAAAGGTTTCTGGTTTGAATCCAGACGAGGTCACTAAAAGGGTCTTAAACTGCAAAGTTTGAGGCCCTTTTTAAATTATATAACTTTCTCCGGCAGCAAAATCGACATGACAGATTTTGATTATTAAAAAGATTTATTCTACATTTGCAATCCCAATTTATGGGAATGGCTCCGTAGCTCAACTGAATAGAGCATCTGACTACGGATCAGAAGGTTTCTGGTTTGAATCCAGACGGGGTCACAAAAAAAG
This sequence comes from Chitinophaga sp. YR573, assembly GCF_900110995.1. Taxonomy (GTDB): domain Bacteria; phylum Bacteroidota; class Bacteroidia; order Chitinophagales; family Chitinophagaceae; genus Chitinophaga. Next base: position 1,483,440 of record NZ_FOJF01000003.1, on the reverse strand, counting down.
AAGCCTTCAGGTCGTTAGATTTGAAGGCTTCTTTTTTTATAAAGTTTATTTCACGATCTTATAAAGTAATCAGACTCAACTTCGTTTTGGTTCGAATGCTAATAGGTAGACCTTATAAGAAATATCGAACCGAGTATCACTAGTTAATGATCAATTCAAAGGATCTGGAATCTAACCATAAGCTTTTCATCGAAAAGAGGAAAGAGCTCTGGCGAAGTTGCAATGGTTAGGGATATTATCTGTCCCATCTAAAACCCTACCTCCGCCTCAAATCTGACCTTCTCCTTCTTTTCGGGATGTATAAACTCGATATGAGCGGCATGAAGGTACATCCTTTCAGATGCAGTCCCATACAGATCGTCACCAACAATTGGAGCATTAAGTCCCAGTTCATGAGCCGAATGCATCCGCAACTGGTGAGTTCTTCCGGTAAGCGGCCAGAAATCAACCCTGGTCATCGATTCGTATCTCTTAACTACTTTCCACTTCGTGACACTTTTCTTCCCGGATGTAAAACAAACCAACTGTCTTGGCCGGTTAAATAAATCAGCGCTTAGCGGAAGATCGATTTCCCCTTCTGACTGATCAATCACTTTAGATAGGAGGGCTGTATAACGTTTGCTGACTGTACGTTTCAAAAATTGCCGCTGAATATGCTTGTGTGCCTCCTTCGTTTTGGCTACCACCATCAATCCTGAAGTATCCATATCCAACCGGTGAACAATAAGCGGCTCTGTATCCCCCAATATATCTTTTAAACTGGCATAGACTGAATCCCGGACATTCACGCCCGGAACAGAACGTAATCCGGATGGTTTATTGACTACAACAAGACTCTCATCTTCATAAATTATTTCTAACCTGCTGTCCTTTTTCGGGGCGTTTAAAAGCGGATTTTCGTCTACAGGCATTCCTTCAAGCATATGTTCCAGAATAGGCTTGCATTTACCCGTACATGCCGGATAAAAATGCTTATGCTTTCTGATCTCAGATTTGGGTGCAGCACCCCACCAAAATTCACCCATGGCAATAGGTTCGTAGCCATTCACAAATGCAAATTGCAATAGTTTGGGAATGGCACATTCACCTGCGGCTGAAGGTGGTTTTCCAAAAGGAGTCACACTAAAAATTTCGTGTAAACTCTTGCTTTTGCCGTCTTTGTTCAAAAATACATACTGATCGAAAAGCTGTTGCTGCAAAGCGGCTGATCTTTCTTTACGATCATTTTTTAAGGCTTCGATATTAGCCTCAAATTGAGCCAATCTTGCTCGCATTTCTTCCAGAAGCCGTTCCCACTTATCTGTAAGCGTTTTTAGCTGATGCTTATCATACAAACTCTGTTTAACAAGTTGTGCTTCTGCAATAATATACTCCTGCTGATCCAGGCTGCTCTTCAACCGTTCACGAAGCTTCTTCCGGCTGTCTTTATTGTCCTTCAATTGTTTCCTGAAAGCGATAATTTCCTGCCGGGATTCGTCAAAAAGCTTTTCAATGTCCTGACTTAAGCGCTGATAGCTTTCATCCGAGGCTAATTCATTAACCTGGATATTAATACTGTTGATGATTTCCACCTCTTTGAGAAAAAAGCTGTTTTCAGCCAGCATATCGAAGACCGGCGGCACAAATTCCGGATGATCATTTGAGCCTGCCAGTTTGCCCGAGAAAGCTGACAGATAGCCCAGTTTTCCTTCGGTACAACGTACTACCAAAACGCCAAACATTTTCCCGATGGCGGTTCCGTCCTGGTTGGCATCCAGTCCGAAATTGTGCTCAAGGTCAGTTTGAGTTTCCAGATAATGTTGCAGCTCAGCGGCTGCTATTCTTGTTAAAGGATGTGGTTCGTAATAAAATGGAAAGGTAAACCGTTCAGGTAATGTTATCTGCTTTATCGATTCCTCCAAAAAATAAGACACCTTACTTCCACTATTGTCTCCCAAGTGTTTTGCTTTATTTCGGGTGCAAAGTTATCACTTTTTATTCCCCCCTGACCACTTTTACCCAACAGATGCAACTTCTTCTTATAACACCGCTAAGATTTTGTAACATAAAAAGAGGGTGTCAAAATGAAATGACACCCTCTTTTTATATGATCAGGTACTCCTTAGTTTTTCATTATTTTAAAGGTTTCGTTTTTATTATTATCGCCCACCTGTATAAAATACAAGCCGGATGGGAGGCCGTCGAGTGACAACGTTTTCCTGTTGTTGTCATTGATTTCAATAGTTTTCAGCAAGCGCATATCGGTACCAAACACTTTCACCAACACTTTGGAGGTGATAGGTTTGCTGTATTCGATAAAGACGTAGTTGTTGGCCGGGTTAGGATAGATGCTCACGGTTTCCAGTTTGGTTACCGGCCTGAGTGTTATAGTTGGCGCAGCTACCCGTTGTTCTATCACGCCGCTGTTGAGCGCATCGTATGCGTTGACGATGAACTGACCACAGAGCAGTTTTGGAAATACTTTCTGGAACACGATATATTTCTCTGCGTAAGGTTTGAAAGATAGTGCTATCGGAGATGCCGTGAGTTGTTTAGGACTGAAGTTGATGACGCTTACCGGCGGCTGGTGCAATTTGATACACTGCTGGTTGGTGGTGCTGAGATCGCGGAGAAGCACGTTGGTAAATGTACTGGTGCTGCTGGTACTGCTGGTGATGTAGTTGGCGTTGGCCAGTATCGCGAACTTGTCTTTGCCGGCAGCTTTTATTTCAAGGCCATACCTTTCGGTGTAGCTGGCCGTCTGCGGGAAGGTGCTGAACTCCACGAGACCCAGGGAACCAGGCAGGTAGCGCAGTTGCAGGTAGAATACTTCTTTGCTTACGGCAGTGTAGTAGCTGGTGGTGAAGCCGGTGAGATATAGGAAGTAGTTTTCGTTGCCCAGGTCGCGGATAACGAGGTCGTTGGATTCTTCTGTGCCGGCATCGCCAACATGGAAGGAGCCTACGATGGCGCCGCTTTCTCTTACGTCCAGTATCAGTACCTGTCTGTTAGCTGCGCCTGTAACAGCTGTAACATCGGTGAAGCCGGAAATGAAGAAGGCATCATTACCGGCAATGTTGGTACGTTTCACGATCTTGGTGCCGGCAGATTCAGTGGTGGCACCGAGATAAGCGAAACCAGTAACTGGGATACCGGTAGGCTGGAGACGAAGGAAGAGTACCTGGCGTGGGCCACCAAAGCCGCTAGTACAAAGCTCTACATAGCCAGTCAGGATGATGTTGTTATCGGTGGCTTCTGTCAGGGCCAGCGCGTTAGCGTTACAGGTGAAGTTGGTGGAGTACTGGTAGTTCCATACGATGGCGCCGGCGTTGGTGAGGCGGGTTACCAGTATGTTGATCTGCTGACCTGCTGGCGCGGGGCTGTAGCGGCCTGCAATGATCACGTCCCCGTTAGTAGCTTCGATAAGATCATTGTACTCAATGAGCGCGTTGGCGTTGGCAGTGCTAACCGCAGAGAAGTGCAGCTTCTGTACCCAGATAGGGTTCAGCAGCTGATCCAGGCGGATGAGTACTGGTGTGGAGTACACGGGGATGCCATTGATCAGGTTAATGGACTGGATCGCGTAACCTAAGAGATAGTAACCTTTACCGCTTTTCATGCGAAAGATTTTCTTTGGCAGTAGGGAAGGTAACAACTTGTTGGGTTGTGGTACCACATGCTCGGAGATGAAGTTGCCGTTGGCATCAAACTGATCGAGCGATAAAGAACTTTTCGTGGAATCCTGGTACACGTTGGCGCTCCATAACAGAAAGGCTTGTGGGGCAGAAGCTACTAATGGCGTGTCTACGACGAAACTTGTTGCTTTGTAGTGGAATTGCAATGCGAAGGTGTTGTAGTACAGCTGATCCGCATTTTGTGCCTGGGTAGTGCTCAAACCAATAAGCCAGGCAATAATAGCCAGGTATAAATGTTTGTTCATGTGGGAAAGTTTTAAGTTAACAAAAGGGTTATTGTAAAAGGGGTAACAGAATATCAGTGAAAAGATAAGCAGACAGGGCTGTAACGGACATGCAGTAGCCCGTGAATAGAGCATTTTAGAATACCAATTAAAAAGCTGGGGCCGAGCCATTTTCACGGGCAGTCTTTATCAGTAGCTCTTTCAGTTTTGCTGGTGCGACTGCTGAAACCTTAGCGCAATAAAGCCACCCATCCTGTAAAATGTAATGGCAGTAACGTTTTTAGATCGATGACATAATAATAAGTTCCAACGGGCAACTGGCTGCCATTATATCTGCCATCCCATTCGTTTGTATAACCTTTGCTATGGAAAACCAATTGCCCGTATCTGTTAAATATTGAGACATCTGCATCTGTATAGGAACTTATCTGTTTAATGCTCCATGTATCATTGATGCCATCACCATTTGGTGAAAATGCATTAGGAATCTTAATGTTTTTATAAACTGTCACCTTTACCTCATCCGCAGCAGTGCCACAGCCATTAGGGGAACTGACATGCAGGGTATAGGTAGTGTCTGCGGCAGGGGATACGGTGGGGTTGAGTATTGTCGAAGATGAAATACTATACTCAGGCGTCCAGTAATAGGAGACCTCTGTACCACCTGCCTGGCCATCAAGGATTGTGGAACCACCTTCTAGTATATATTTATCGGTTCCGGCATCAGCGGTGGGCTTGGGGAGTGTGAAAACGGTTACGGTATCTGTACTACTGCACTGTGCATTGCGAACAGACAAAATGTAAGTAGTGGTGCCTGTCACGGAGGCAACAGGTGATGCAATCGTTGAATCAGAGAGGCTCGCACCAGGCGACCAGGAAAAACTGTTCCCTGTACCGCTTCCATTCAATGTAACAGTCTCTCCCTCACAAACATATTGATCTGCGCCGGCATCAACTGTTGGCGAATTGCTGGTTTCAACGGCTACAGAATCGGTATTTACACAGCCCGCGGCGGTTGTGATAGTCACGTAATACCATCCATTATCCGATGCTGTGATGGCATTAATGACAGGATTTTGGACCGTACTGGTAAAGCTGTCTGGCCCTGTCCATGAAAAAGTGCTATTGCTATCACTTGCTTTAGCATAAAGCTTTAGTGTATCATTATAACAGGAGGGGCTATTACTGGATGCAATTGCCGTGGGTGTTTCATGGACTGTTACAGTAATATCATTGGACGCAATGCGACAATTTGTGGAAGAGATATTACTTCCATTAGCCACCGACAACCGATAGAGGTAAGTGCCTGTTGTTGAAACCTGCAGGATATAAGTCTGGGCATTGGCACCACTGATATCTGTCCATGTTGATCCTGTATCTGAACTGAGCTGCCATTGATAAGAAGGGTTGTCATAGCCAGCAGACGTTGTACTGATAAGCGTTAAGGAGGAAGAAACACCTTCACAAAGATCTATGGTAGTACCTCCGCCTGAAATAGAAGCAGTCACAATAGGGCCACATGGGCTGAAGGTAATATCATCCAGCGCAACATCGTTGCCAGGTGTGGCGCTGGGTGCTGAATTCAGGATGGTGATGACTACGCTGGTGTTTGTTCCGGTTGTAAAATAAAACCCATATTGCTTCCATGAGGGAGAAGATGTCTGGGCGATTTCTCCTGTCTTGTAAGAGCCCAGCACAGTTCCAGAGATAGTGCTTATTCTGAAAGTGATGTTAGGGTGATATTGATCCGTTCCTCCGGAGGGGTTCATAATGTTCATCAGCCAGGCCGAAAATTCATAGGTACCGGGACATAGCCCAGAAACAGTTTTGGTATAAAACACACCTTCAGAGGCAAGTGTAGCGCAGTTTATGACCATCATATAACCATTGGCATTACCCGTATGATCAGTGGTAACATGCCAGGCAGATCCTTTTAACCCCGAGGTGCTATTAGCAATAGTATAGTAACCCTCACCCAGTTCTCCTGAGCTGGAATAGCTGTAAGCGGTCACAGATGAACCCAGTGAAGTACCTCTTCCTGTACCAGTCCCGAAATTTATGTTTACAATCGGATCGCCCAGGCTGCCGGTGCACAATTGTGCATCAGCGTTGCCCGACGATATTATTGTACCAAACAGGATAAACAAATAGAAAGATATTTTATTTCTTAGTAAGCCAGTGATGATTTCTAGAGACATCCAGGAATTAGTTATTATCTGATTTGAAATTTTCGGATTAGCGAAGGGTATTTATTACTCTATCCTGATAATCCATTTTAAAAACAGTTGATTTTCTGAATTCAAACTTATTGTTGTTTATTATTGTTTTATATAAACGTAGATCAATCGGGAACATTTGTCGATTAATGAATCATTTCAATCAACTTGTCAGAAGCAATTGCTGGTAGTGTCCCCCACATTTATATGCGTTCATCTACAAAATCAGGTTATTTATCTTTTTACCGGTCAGTGTCTTAACTTAGATGATATTATTGCAGTAATGAGCAGACTGAGAACAAATCCGGTATTAAAAAAAACAGTTTTACATGTTGCTGCATGGGCAAGTATACTTTCTATTTCATTTTTTCTTTTTTATAGTGGAAACAATAGTCGGGAGATCAGGCCACTAAGACAAGACTGGCGTTTGTATCTTCATTTTATAATTACCATTGTTTCGTTGGCAGGTATATTTTATCTGTATAGCAGTGTGTTAATTCCACGGTTATTTAAGCGAAAAAAAATCATCTTATTTGTTGTTGTATCTGCCTTTTTGCTGGTTGGTTTTGTCATAGGGATGAATACTTATTTCCGTTTTATGCAGGCACCCGTTGCTGCGGACATGATGCCTCAGGGTTGTCGTGGCCATAGTCCACCAATGAATATGCCAGTTCCGCCTTCAGGAATAATGCCAGGCGCTCCCGAATTTCCAGCAGGGCCATTTCCATCTTTACCTTATTCAGTTACGCTGTTTCCATTCATAATGGTCCTTGCAGGTAGTATTGCATACAGGTATATCAGGGATGATGATAAAAAAGAAAGATTACTGAAAGAAGGGGAAATGAATGCACTAAGTGCAGAGTTACAGTTTCTGAAATCCCAGATTAGCCCCCACTTTTTGTTTAACGTATTAAATAACATAACCTATCTTGCACGTAAGAGCTCTACGCTACTGGAACCTTCGCTGATAAAGATGTCATCCTTGTTGCGTTACATGCTTTATGACACGAATGAAGAAAAAGTATTACTGGATAAAGAAATAAAATATCTGGAAGATTATATCGGTCTGCAACAATTGAGAAATCAGGATTTAATGATCAACTCATATTTTCTAAATGAACAGGAAGATATTCGGATTGCTCCCATGTTATTAATTCCTTTTATCGAAAACGCATATAAACATGCGGGGAGTTTTGTAGATAATGGCAGTTTTATCAATATTGAATTGGTGGGAAAGAACAGCATTCTTTATTTTAAGGTAAGCAATAAATATACAGAGACAGAAGAGGCTCAAAAGGACAATGCTTCCGGGATAGGGCTTGTCAATGTACAAAAGAGATTGCAGCTCCTTTATCCGGAGGCCCATGAGCTTTTGATAAAAAGAGAAGCAGGTATTTTCACCATTTCTCTGCGTGTGGTGCTGGAATAAGTTGTTTGTCCCTTTTACAAAAATGTAATCAAATGAAACTACGCTGTATCGCAGTCGACGATGAAAAGTTTGCATTGGATCTGCTGGCAGATAACATCAGTCAGATACCGTATCTGGAGCTGATAGCAACTTGTAAAAATGCACTGGAAGCTGCAGTTGTATTGAGGAGGGAAAAAATAGATTTACTTTTTATAGATATCCAGATGCCGGGATTAAGTGGTTTACAATTCGTCAGATCATTGTTGCCAAAACCACTGATTATTTTTATTACTGCTTACGAGAATTTCGCCTTAGATGCTTTTAATGCAGATGCGATTGATTACCTGGTTAAACCTGTTACCAGTGAACGCTTTCTGCAGGCGACCAATAAAGCTTTGCTATTTTCAAGCTATCACAATCCCATTAATATTCATAGAGAAGCGGATTTTATTTTTGTTAATGTAGAATATAATATTGTAAAAATCGTATTGTCGGAAGTGTTATATATAGAAGGGGCAAAAGACTATATCAAAATACAGCTGCAACAAAATCGTACCATGCTTACAAAAGTGACAATGAAATCGATGGAAGAATTATTGCCTGCTGCAAAATTTATCCGTATTCATCGTTCATACATTGTTAATATTGCAGCAATTGAGGTGATTAAAAAAGATTCCATTATGCTAACTGGGAATCGTATTGAACTTCCTGTCAGTGATGGATATAAGGGAAATATATCCTATTTAACAGGCAGATGATAATTAACGATATGTTACTCAACCACCGATTTTCCTTTCCCGAAAGATTGCAGATGAACGGGTATGTCGCTGCCTGCAAAAGAATTGGGAGTAATGATATGACCGCAAAGGCAGTTGCGGGTTAATGATCCTCATGCTGATAAGAATGGCTCAACTTCTTATTGTTCGCTGAAAGATATTTACCGATAATGATACTGGTAACAAATACCGTGTAGAAATGGCCCGCAAGACCAATCAGCATCACAGCTCTTTTCGCCAATAATGATAAAGGTAAAATATCTCCATACCCTATCGTAAGCAGCGTCGTAAAACTGAAGTAGTTAAGGTTATTCATCACTGCATAGCCTGTGCCTGTATTGGAAAACGCATTAGGTTCTTTGATCTGGATCTGATAAAAAACAAAAGTGCCTATAAGACAAAGTAGCACAAACCCACACAAAGCGGCCGATAGCAGGCTTCTTGATACACGCTTTGCATACAACACCTCTTTAAAAACATCTGTTGCCACTATGAAAAAGAATAACAGGTACAGGATGCCCAGCCAGCTCTTGATATCGGTGATACCCAGTTCGCGTTGACACATATCGAGGAAAACGGTACAGGTTATCACAACGAGGATAAATATACGCAAACGCTTATTGTAATAAAAAACAACAAATCCCGCGATCATATTCTGATAAATATTGAATATTGCCCCCACATGCAGATGTTCCGAAAAAGTATTACCAAATATGAAGACCATAAAACTGATGAGCAGCAATTCGTAACACTTCTTGCGGGCATAACATAATATCTTCTGAAATAGTTTCGTTTCCTGCATAGTCATAATTATTTGCATCGAATTCATTTTGGCTGAATTTCAGCAGATATGCAGGTTTTGTTTTGTTAAAACAAGATCAACGCTAAAAATGTACCGACAAAACGATTATTTTAATCCCCTTAGTAATCGTGTATAGTTAATTACCGGCATGAGGATCATTAACCCGCAGCCGCCTTTGCTTACTCCCAATTCAATACTTTATTGAGATGATTAACGTGAACGGCTAAGCGGGGTGGATAGTCTTTCTTCCCCAAAACCACATAGTAAAACATATACACATTTTATATCAAAAAAAGAATTTAATTCCTATTTTTGATCTGCCGGGTGATGGCAAAAGTTCACCCAATAACCTATGTCTGTTTTTACCTATACTCTAAGTGTAAAAAGGTATATCTATTTCTTATTGCCTATACTTTTTTCCTTACACATTTCAGCTCAACCAGTTATCCATTCTTTTTCTCCCTTATCGGCCAGAGTGGGAGAAACGGTGACGATTTCAGGTACCAATTTTGACCCCGCGGCTTCCGGTAACATTGTATACTTTGGAGCAGTAAAAGCCACAGTAACAGCTTCTTCCCCTACGTTGCTCTCTGTTAAAGTACCTGCCGGGGCCAGTTATCAGCCTGTCAGCGTAACCACAGGACACCTTACCGCCTGGTCACCGGCTTTATTTACCACCACTTTTACCGGCGCTTCTTCCGATCAGGATTACAGCTATGTAGAGCCAGCGGGCAATTTTACCACTGGCCTGCATCCCAATGGGGTGGTCATAGCAGACTTTGACGGGGATGGTAAGCCAGATCTGGCTACTCCCAACAACTATAGCATTGCCGGAACAACAGCCACTGTTTCTGTACTAAGGAACACGAGCACATTGTATTCCATTTCATTTGCACCTAAAACAGATTATGCCAGTGGCTCCCTTACTTACAGCCTGGCTGCGGCAGATATTGACGGCGATGGCCTGCAGGATCTCATAGCAACCAGCATTACGGATAAAACCGTAAGTATATTAAGGAACACCAGCACGCCCGGCACCATTTCATTTGCAGGTAAAGTCAGTTTTAGTACCGGTGATAATCCTTATAGTGTAGCAGTGGGCGATTTTAATGCTGATGGTAAACCCGATCTGGCAGTAGCAAATTATTTGTCCAATTCAATCTCCATATTTAAAAACAAAGGAACTACCGGCAATATTTCCTTTGAGGCAAAAGCGGATATTACCACCGGTTTAATGCCTGGCAGCCTGATAGTTAATGATATCGACGGCGATAACAAGGTAGATATTGCGGTAGTCAATGAATTATCCAATTCACTGTCTGTTTTCAGGAACAGCACCACGACCGGCAATATCAGCTTTGCGAATGGTGTTGCATTTACTACCGCCGCCGGACCAAAAGCTGTTACGGCAGGTGATTTTGATAACGATGGCAAAATAGACTTGGTTGTGTCAAATAATAGTGATAATACCGAATTGGTATCACTGTTCAGAAACACCAGCACTTCCGGAAGCATTAGTATGGTGGCCAACCCTCCGGGTTTTAAAGATGGCTATCATGCCTTTAAAAGCGCGGTAGGTGATCTTGACGGAGATGGGAAGGCGGATATTATTACGCCGGTGAATGCTTCCGCCTACGTACAATTTAATGGCAGCAGCACTAATACCATCGCATTCCCCACTTCTTACAATATCTCCAGCACAAACCCGTATAATGTGGCCATGGGGGATCTGGATGGGGACGGGAAGATCGATTTGGTAGTGCCCTCATTTATCAATGATTATTTACAAATATTCAGGAACCATGTAGGCGAGCCAAATATCAGCGGACTTAGTCCCGGCGCGGGCACCAGTGGCGCCACCATTACTATTTACGGTTACAGGTTTAGCGGGATAACGGGTGTAAGTTTCGGCGGGGTGCCCGCAGCTTCTTTTACCGTTAATTCGGCCAATGTGATCACTGCCGTAATAGGTGCGGGGGCAACCGGCGATGTGGTAGTAACTGCTGCGAATGGAAAATCCACTCTTATCAACGGTTTCACCTGGCAGCCTCCTCCCATTATTGAGAGTTTTAGCCCTACCACTGGTATAGCAGGTACTAAGGTAACAATACGCGGCAGGAACCTGGGATACAACTCACCCAGTGCGGTGAGCTTTGGCGGCGTCCCTGCCACACTCTATAGATTCGAAGACACCCTCATCCAGGCCATAGTAGGCGATGGCGCTTCCGGCGATGTTGTTGTTACGACATCATATGGCAGTGATACCGCTCACGGTTTTACATTTGTACCACCTCCCACCATCACGGCTTTTTCGCCTGGCAGTGGGGGCACGGGAACGATGATCACCATTACCGGTACTGATCTAACCGGCGCCACTGCAGTAAACATTGGAGAAACTCCGGCTGCTTCTTTTACGGTGGTATCTCCTACAACAGTTACTGCATATGTGGGCGGTGGCTCCAGCGGTGCGGTAACAATAACCACACCCGCGGGTACAGATACGATTGACGGGTTTACGTTTAATTATGCTCCTTCGCCGGTTATTACCGCTTTTAGCCCTGAAAAAGGGAAAGCCGGTATTACCGTTACTTTAACAGGTAATAATTTTAATACTACCCCGGCCGGCAACATCGTTTATTTTGGTGCCACCCGGGCAACGGTATTAACCGCATCTGCTACACAATTAACGGTTAAAGTACCGTCCGGAGCAACGTTTGAGCCTATCAGCGTGCTGCATACCGGCAACCACCTGACCGCATTCTCCCGTAAACCATTTATCATAGCTGATACTACCGTAGGTTACCCTGTTACAGAAAATACCTTTTCCGGATACAGCAATGTTGGTAACCCCACCAGTCCAACCAATCTGTTGGCTAAAGATATGAATGGTGATGGCAAACCCGATTTGCTTACCAGCAGTTCGGACCGTCTTAATATTCTATATAATGCAAGTGTAAGCCCTGCCATTACTATCGGCAGCACCGGCGAGTATAGTAGTGTAGCGGTAACCGTTAATACCAGACTGGCTTTGGGTGATCTGGACGGCGATGGGCTGACCGATATTGTTCGCCCTTCAAATAACAGCACGTTATTTGTTTATCGCAACACTGGTACCCCTGCCAGCTGTTCATTTAATACCACATTGACCTTCAGCCCGTTCGGCGACCTCCAGGATGCAGCAATAGGTGATATTGACGGAGATGGCAGACCGGATATAGTAGTGGCCGAATACTACCTTCCTGGTAGTATATCCATACTAAGAAATACCAGCATACCGGGTACCATTTCCTTTGCCAGTCCGATAAGCATTGCTACCGGATCTGCTGCCAGCCGTATCGCAATAGGAGATATTGATAATGATGGATTGGCTGATGTTGTGGCGGGCTGTGAAAGCAATATTGCGGTATTTAAAAACACCAGCACTGCCGGCAATATTTCATTCCGCACGCAGGTTGATCTCAGGGATGTACCCGGCAATTCAAAAGTGGTAATAGCCGATCTGGACAACGATAACAGACTTGACCTGGTGGCATCGTCGGCCACTACGCTGGGTATTTATAAAAACACTGGTCAGCCCGGCACGGTTTCATTTTCCTATGTTGCAGAACGTTCATTACCATTAGCCTTTTTGCCGGATATGAATGTAGCCGATATAAACCTGGATGGCAAGCCGGATATTGTAACAAGTAACGATGCCACGATATCGGTATATGAAAATACCAGCAGCGGCGGTACCATTACCACAGCTTCACCGGTTGCCTTTGGTAGCAACTCGTCCCTGTATAAGATCACTCTGGCAGATATGGACGCAGATGGTAAAACAGATATTCTTTCCGACCATATAGATCGTAATTTGATTGCCGTGATGCATAACCAGGCGGATGTACCTTATATCCGGTATTTCTCACCTGCCGAAGCCGCCCAGGGAGATACTATTGTTATAAACGGTGCAAACCTGGCCGGTGTTACCGGAATACAATTTGGCGGCACAGCTGCTGCCTCCTTCACTATTAACGCAGACACCAGCATTACTGCTGTAGTGGGCAACGGGACATCAGGCAGTATAACAGCTACTTCTGCAAAAGGAACTGGCAGCAAGGATCGCTTTACATTTATTCCGCCATTAAGCATTACTTCTTTTTCGCCTGTAGATGGCGGGGCCGGCACCACTATTACCATTACGGGCGATGGCTTCCGGAATATCACGGGCATTACAATAGGCGGCGTACCGGTTGCTTCCATTGAGGGATATGTCATGTCATCTATAGCGGCTATAGTAGGCACAGGAGCATCAGGTGATGTGGTGATCATGACGGCGAAAGACACCGTAAGGATGGCCGGGTTTACTTACTACCAGCGTCCTGTTATTACCGGTTTCACTCCTGATACCGCTATAGCGGGCAACGAGGTCACTATCATGGGTACGCATTTCACCGGCGCCACAGCGGTTACCTTTGGTGGCATCCCCGTGGACTCATTCACGGTTCATTCAGACTCCCGCATCACCGCTACCATTAAAACGGCGGCATCCGGCGAAGTAAGCGTTATTACGCCCGGAGGTACAGCCACGCTAGCCGGTTTTACATTTATACCTGCGCCGGTTATAACAGGCCGCGCTCCCGGAGGAGGTACCAGGGGAACGCTTATTAGCCTCTATGGCAGAAACTTCAGTAACGCTACGGCCGTGCGCTATGGAGGAGTTCCCGCACAATCATTTACAGTAGTATCAGACCAATTGATCACTACCGTTGTTGGCAATGGCGCTTCCGGTGCAACAGAGGTGGAAGGCCCGGGCGGCATTGGCATCATGGAGTTTTTTGAGTATGCAGAGCCGGCAATTGTCAGTTCTTTTACGCCCACCCAAGCTGCTGCTGGCGCCACCGTTACCATAACAGGCAATAATTTTGCCGACATAAGGCAGGTAACGTTCGGAGGCACAGCAGCTAGATCATATACTTTGTTATCTCCTACCAGCATTATGGCTATAGTAGATAACGGTGCTACAGGATATGTAAGCGTTACCGGCAAAGGCGGCACAGACTCCGCAGCTGGTTTTATTTACATACCGCCCGCCCCGGAGATCACTGATTTTACGCCTGCTAAAGCTGCCACAGGCGCTACCGTTACCATAACAGGCCGCAATTTTGAGGGGGTGAGCAAGGTTACGTTTGGCGGTACAGCAGCACAATCATATACTTTGCTGTCTACTACCAGCATTAGCGCGGTAGTAAACACCGGAACTACGGGATATGTAAGCGTTACTACCGCAGGCGGTACTGACTCTGCAGCTGGCTTCATCTACCTTCCACCTACTCCTGTAATTGCTGCATTTACTCCTGCTAAGGCAGCTACGGGTACAGCCGTAACTATTACGGGTACAAATTTTACGGGCACCACGCAAGTGCTATTTGGCGGAGTTGCAGCATTATCATTTACAGTAGTGTCAGCAGATACCATCATTGCTGTGGTGGGACCAGGAGCTTCCGGCACACTTACGGTGACCACCGCTGAAGGGAGCATATCCAGCAACGGGTTCATCTATCTGCCTGGAGAACAACTGACAGTATATCCTAACCCGGCGCATGATAAATTTTATGTAAAACACCCGGCGAGCACGATGGCGTCACATATTACTTTAATTGACAGAATGGGAAGGACAATGAAAGTGATTGAGGTACCCACCAATACAGAGAGAACAGAAGTGAGTGTAAAAGGGCTGGCTCTGGGAGTTTATGAAGTAATCTGGACTAACGGCAGCAATAAGCTGCGGCAATCGCTTCTTGTGCAATAATAATTAATGTCACCACATTGAAATGCCCTCCAAAAATGGAGGGCATTTCAATAATAAGCAAAACCGCAAATGAAAGATCAATCTAAAGAGGAGGCACTTCCAGAGATCAATAACTTCAATGATTTTTGTAGCTACTTTGGCTTGCCAACACTTCCCCATAAGGATTTCCTGTTTATGAAGGTTGAAGGCAACGAAGAGTTTTTCGGCATTTACAGCAAACCTTTACGGCACAGAATGTATGCCATATCGCTGATCATAGAATGTAACGGTACGTTGAATGCCGGCTTTTGGAAAGTCCAGCCACAGAAACCTGCTATTTATATTAAAACACCTTACCAGGTGGTAAGCTGGAGTTTTGATCCAAAGGTTAAACGGAAGTTCATTATCGTTTTTTCAGAAGATTTTATTGCAGAACATTCATCTCTGGGCAATCTTATCTTTGATTTCCCTTTTTTTCAATTAGACAAAGCTATTCCATTTGAATTGGAAGATAATGATATGCCTACATTAGTAAATGTATTTGAAAATATAGGTCAGATATACAATAACCCAAGCCCTGAACAGTTTAATATTATTGCCAGTTACGTGAAGATTCTTTTACTGCATATAAATGAAATGTACAATAAGTATGTTCGTATAGATAACCAGCTGGCACAAACGATCAACTATTCAAATGATAAAATAACCAACAACTTTTTTACTTTGGTTAAGCGGGACATATTATCACCCACCGACGACGAACACGATTATTCTGTAGCCTGGTTTGCCGAAAAACTAAACGTACACCCCAACCATCTAAGCACCATATTGAAGAAGCAAACCGGTAAAACCGCACAGGAACATATCCATAGTGCGCTTTTAGGCGCCGCCAGGGTATTACTTGTTCAAACTGATTTTTCAATGAAAGAGATCGCCTACCGCCTGTCATTTAAAGACCCCGCCCATTTTGCCAATTTCTTCAAAAAAATGGAGAAAGTAACGCCTCTCCAATACAGGAAATCAAACCAGCTTTGATTTTTGCAATAAGAGCTAGAATCCTCGCAACGTCCCCGCTGTAAGTTCATTGCATCTTTGTGTTGTCAATAAACACAAAAGATATGAACAAAGTAAAAATTTTAGTATATATCTCATCTGCCACACAAGTGCCGCACCGCGAAGGCACTTCACATGAAGCAGGCGTATTTCTCGGTGAATTGGTAGAACCGCTAATGCCTCTTTATAAGGCAGGTTACCACATTGATTTTGTAAGCCCCGACGGTAATACATGTACCATTGACAAAGCCTCTTTCAATTTAATGTACTGGCAGTTTTCAACCAGAAGACTGAATGCTTCCAAAGCTTTTCTGGAGACACTGAACCACCTGGGTATGAACAAACCGATGAAACTGTCTGATCTCCTGCAGAACGATATCCTGTTACATTCTTACGATGTATTATTTATTCCTGGTGGTCATGCACCTATGACCGATGTATTGCACGTGAACTGGATGAAAGGGAATGAATATAATAAAGAGACAGGAAATTTGTTGCTGCATTTTCACCAGAATAACAAACCAACAGCAACCATCTGCCATGGCGGTGCAGCATTAGCAGCTGCTCCGGACATTAACGGGCACTGGGTTTATGACAAATACCGGATGACCTGTGTATCTATGCTCGCAGAAAAACTGGTTGAAGATGTGCCGTTCTTCAACTCAGGCGGTCATTTGCCCGACTATCCTGTTCTTATCCTGGAACGCAGGGGTGGGGTAGTGGAGAATGTTATACTGGGCAAGACGCTGGTAATAGAAGATCGGGAACTGATTACTGCACAGGATCCGACTAGTGCAGCAGAACTGGGTAAACAACTGCTGGCAAAAATTGAAAAATACCTCGCATTGAAAAAAGATCAACAATAACATTTTTACTTAAGCCAATACAAAAAATGAAAAAAGTAATCTTAATAACAGGAGCAAGCTCCGGAATGGGTAAAGAAACCGCCAAAAAACTCATTAAAGAAGGCCATACCGTTTACACTGTTGCCCGCAGAATTGAGCAGATGCAGGACCTTAAACAATCAGGTGGAATACCTATGCACATGGATGTTACCAAAGAAGCGGATATCCAGCGGGTAGTGGATGTCATTATTCAAAAAGAAGGAAAGATAGATGTGCTGTGGAACAATGCTGGTTACGGCATCTATGGCTCTGTTGAGGATATTCCCTTAGAAGATGCCATAAAGCAATTTGATGTAAACCTTTTTGGCCTCGCTTCCATCACACAAAAAGTTGTTCCGTACATGCGTAAAGCAAAATCAGGTACTATCATTAATACATCCTCCATGGGCGGTAAAATGTATTTTCCATTAGGAGCCTGGTACCATGCAAGTAAGCATGCGCTGGAAGGATTCAGTGATTGCTTACGTCTTGAGCTGAAACCTTTCAATATTAATGTGGTGGTGCTTGAACCTGGTTTGATTGCTACCGAATTTGGCAGCACTGTCCTGAGCAGCCTTGATAAAATTTCAAAGCAGAGCCCTTACATAGATATGATGAACAAGATTGCAGAAGGTACCAGGAAGTCGTATGAAACAAATAATTCTTCGAAACCATCAGTAGTATCAAACACTGTGAGCAGGATTGTGAACAGTAAGAAGCCTAAAACGCGTTACCGGTTCGGGAAATTAGCCAAACCGCTTGTTTGGATGAGGATTTTTCTTGGAGACAGGCTGTTTGATAAGATTGTTACCAGTCAAATGTAAATTCAATTCAGACTTTTCTTCTGTACCATTATCTGTAAAGGTGTTATAAAAATCTTTTAAATATGAAAATTAAATTGGTTTACTGTTTACCCGTTTTTTTATTTTTTACACTATCTGTTCAGGCACAAAGTAAACTGTCTGCCGGAGAACATTTTGCCCAGGTGAACGGTTTGAAATTGCATTATTATGTTGAGGGAAGTGGTCCTGTATGCATGATACCTTCTCCTGGCTGGGGAGTATCTGTAGAGGCCTACAGAACGATCAATGTGCTTAAAAAACATTTTACAGTCGTGTGTTATGATACACGTCATACAGGGAAAAGCAGTGGCCCTGATGATTACCGGCAGTACACCGGGAAATATTTTACTGACGACATGGATGCACTGCGGGTTTACCTGGGACAAAAAAAGGTTTGGATTGCCGGTCATTCAGGTGGCGGCTTCCAGGTATTAAGATATGGAATACATTACAGCGCCAACCTTAATGGGATCATTGCGATAGACGCCCTGGCAGCGGCCGATAGTATGTATATGGCAGAAGCCCATAAACAAATGGAGAAGCGGGCCGGAGAGTCTTATTTTACCTGGAAGAAAGCGAATATGGTGCTCGGACTAGACACTTCTTCAAGAACATTGGGGGAAGATCTGTCTGAAACTGCGGAATTCTATTTCCATGATCCTGCGAAAGCAAAATTATTTCCGTCCAATGTAACCCTCAATGATCAGGTGTGGGCTTACACCAATAAGGCTGAATTGTTCTCTGAAAATTTATTGCCTGAACTGCATAACATCACCGCACCCGTATTAATACTCGTTGGGGACGACGACGTAGTGTGTGATGCTATTTCGCAATCGGTACGCATTTATCAACATATTCCGCATGCCAACATTGCAATAATTACTAATGCAGGTCACTTCCCCTGGATCGAACAGCCTGCAGCGTTCAATGCTGCGTGTGAAGCCTGGATAAAAGAGAAAAAATAACCGGAAAACAATAATTGTAATAATCTGATAGAAATGCTCAGAGAAATGAGTAAAGTGGATAAATAAAAACGATATGACGCCTGATCATTCTATTACCTTTTAAAATATTGGATATAAATAATTTAGTAGCTTAGATTTCTTCGGAACTGGTTTGAAAACATTCCAACTGGGGTCACAAATTATTGGTATAAGGCTGGTTCAGTAAAATGAATCAGCCTTATCTATTTTATAATTGCAACTCATTTGATGTGCCTATATGCTCTTACTTTAAAAATTGCCTTGAAATAGCGGCAGTGACCAGGAACGGTGTCTATCTTCCCGATGTATTCTCCGGACCTGCTGCCGTTAATCTAAAATATAATGCCAGCCAGAACAGGGGAGCACCAGCCACACACCTGTTCTTTAACAATTACGGTAACGATGTAGCCTGGTTCTATACAGAGATCTCTGTACCCGAGGGTGCAGACCCTCTTTACTCTTACTATGTGACGAATGGCTTTAACGGGGGCTACCTGGGTATACAGGTAAATTCCCCTACAGAAAGAAAAGTGCTTTTCTCCATCTGGAGCAATTATAGTACAGATGATCCTACCCAGATCCCTCCCGACTATACTGTTAAACTGGTAAAGAAAGAAGCAGAAGTGATTACCAAGGATTTTGGTGGTGAGGGCTCAGGTGGACAAAGCTCCCTGATGTTTAACTGGAGAACAGAAACTACTTATAAATTGCTGGTACATGCAGAAGCGGCTGGTGATCATACGATCTATACTGCTTACATATTTACACCGGAGACTAATAAATGGAACCTCGTTGCAGGATGGGATAAGCCTAAAAACGGTGGGCATCTGCTGGGTGGCCTGTATTCTTTTATTGAGAATTATGGTTCAAACGGTAATGATTTTTTCAAGGCCCGCTACGGCAACCAGTGGGTTTGTTCAAGCACCGGTGTTTGGACGGAAATAAAATCAGCATACTTCTCTACTTCAGCAGATCCTGCGGGGCATGCGCGCTACGACTATGGAGGCGGGGTTTCCGGTCAATGGATCTATATGTTCAGTGGCGGCTTCAAGGAAATGAATAACCTGCCGAAGGGAAGCCTCGTGCAGCGTAATAGTACAGGTACTCCTCCAGATATAAACTTTAACTCACTACCGAATAACTAACCATTTAACCGCCTCAAAACTAATTTGAGGCGGTTTCTTTTTATTCGGATACCTGATGGAGACAACTTTTTGTTTTCACCTATTATTTTACCCATCCCTTCAATCATTTTGACCAAAGTTTTGTTTCCTTATAAGTTTGTTCTACTTTAATTGCTATGGTTAATAGAATATTCCTCATTTCATTGTTATTAGCAGCAGCAATCTTACCATCTTTTTCTCAACGGTTAGTTCCTAACAAAGATCAGATTAACTGGAGTGAAGCAGAGATGGGAGTGATTATACATCTTGATATCAATATCTTTGCACCGGAAACATTTGATTATGCCAGAAAGGAAACGCTTCCTTCGCCGGATGTTTTTACTCCCTCCAGATTGAATACTGATCAGTGGGTAAGGACAGCCAAAGCCGCTGGTGCAAAATATGCAGTATTGACAGTAAAGCATGGCACAGGGTTTTGTCTGTGGCCTTCTGCTGTTAATCCTTATAATATAGGTCATACGAAATGGCATAATGGAAAGGGTGATATCCTGAAAGATTTTATTGCTTCCTGTAAGAAGTATGGTCTAAAGCCGGGGCTGTATTACAATACCAATACAAATACCTATTACGAGGCAGGGCGAAAACCTTTTGTGAACGATAGCGCTCATGAGGTTTTTAAAAGAGCTGTAATTGCACAGCTCGCGGAGCTATGGAGTAATTATGGTCCTATGTTCGAGATCTGGTTTGATGGAGGTTTGCAGGATGGGTTGGAGCCTACGGTGCTGAAAATGATCAGGGAAAAGCAACCACATGCTATTCTGTTCCAGGGACCTTTAAAGGCCGGCAATACAGTCCGGTGGATTGGTAATGAAGATGGGATTGCTGCTTATCCACAATGGAGTACTGCTAATGAAAAGACTGCTTCTGATGGAATTGTAAAAATAGATAACCTGCATGGAGATCCTGATGGACAATATTGGTGCCCGGGAGAATCAGATTTTCCAATACGCAGGAATTATGCATGGAACGGAGGTTGGTTATGGCGAGCAGGTGAAGATAAAGATCTCTTTTCTGTGAATGAACTAATTGATAAATATTATAAAAGTATTGGCAGAAATACAAATATGCTGATAGGAATGGTCGTAGATACGGGGGGATTGATCCCAAGAGCAGATTCATTGGTATTTGATAGTTTGGGCAAGAGGATTAAGGAACACTTCTCCAATCCTCTTGCTATTAAAAATAATGTTTACGGATCTTCCGTAATACTTGCAACTCCTGCTTCCCGGACAGCAAATACACTGATGCTAATGGAAGATCTGGCACATGGTGAACAAATACTGGCTTACAGTCTGCAGGCATGGATAGATGGCACCTGGAAAGAAATAGCCACGGGTGAGTCTGTAGGACATAAAAGGTTACAGGAATTTTTGCCTGTGGCGTCTTCTAAATTCAGATTACTTGTTACCAAGACAAAGGGAAAGGTCTATATCAAAAGTGTAGCGCTTTATTGATTATCGGCGCGAAACATTAACATAATCTTCTGTTAATTTATAATAACAATATAACAGCCATGCATGAGGATGTGCGCAATAAACCGGAATATCACTATAGTCACCAGTCTGATCCGGAAGTCCCTCCATTGGTATTAATGATGATTCGACATTATCTGATGCAGACCAGTACGAGGACCAGTAATTGGGAAAGTAGTGGGAGTAATTACCAAAAGACATCTTTTTCAATAGCCGCCATGCTTCAGGTTTGTCAAACATAGAAATTCCTATAATCAGCGGCCCATTAAGCGCATACCAGAATCCGCCATTTTCCCTGGATCCTCTATCAAATTCTTCATCCTCAAACTCCGGTGCCTGCTGCTCCCTGGCACCTAATTTCTCCCCGTTATAGACACGTTCTTTCAATTCTTTAAGCAATGCAAGTTTTTTTGATTCAGGCAATTCTTTCATTCGCATCATATGTGTTTGCGGCTCAAGAAAAAGGTTTTCATCTCCATATGAACGCCCATTGAAATACATTCTTCTCGAAAAATTACGGTCCCCTAAATCTCTGAAGAACGCGGTATTTAAGTTATCACGATATGCCCCCATAGATGCTGTTAAACGGTCCAGTTGCGCTTGCATAGTTGTAAAATCACTTTTTGAAGCGAGGCTTTTTAGCTGGTCAATTAAATTATCCAGCTCAACGATAGCCATTGCGGAGTTCATGTGAGATTCGCCATTGTATAAAGTACGATTGTATGGGGCCCTGACAATATAGTATATCGCATCATTCCAATCAGAATTCATTAAGCGGACAAGTCCGTGCCTCCCAATACCGATCTCGTCCCTCAGGAACTTGAAACAGTTCTCTGTGGCTTGTAAAACAGATGTTTTATACCCAGCTGACAACGGATAATTATCAACTTGTTCTTCCAAAAAACGGTAGTCACCTGTTACTCTTAAATATTCTGAAAGAAGCTGAAAAAAATAAAGCTGCTGATCACTTGTAAAATAGCTACCTGCATTGGCCATTCCATAGCCCGCCTCGATTAACCTGATCTCTCCCCACGGTGTCGTCTTTTTTATCATATAACGTAATACTGACCTGGTAAGCCCCGGATTATAATAGACCGATGCTAACGCATGCTGCATATGGTCCCTTGCACTGGCATGTATTCCCCAGTCATAATCATAAACGGTACCCTGGGGTATTTCAGTCTCCTTATAATAATCGTTATATTTTGTCATCGCTTCCAGGTTATAAGCATGCCAGATCATCTCGTTTCTTAACAGCGTATCAGATTCTTTTGGAAAACGAGGTAATACTTTGAGCCAATCGGCGTTGAAGTCATTTTGATTATTTGTTTCATCGATTGCCGACTGAATTCCATCACATATAACTTCCATCGAATCAAAGCCGGTACCAAAAGAGTACCCAATAATATATCTAATGGATATTTCCTCATGTGCCTTTAACTTTATAATTGTTGTGGCGGATAACTCGTCCCTGTCATTTCCGCTTTCATTTTTTAACCGGGTATTTGAAGATAATGCTTTTAAGAAAAGTGATGGAGGATAACCATCAGCTATACTAGCGGAGGTTTTATCAGGAAATAACAAAGGATCTGATGCAATTCCTTTGATATCAGCTTTAATGATGTTTTGTTGTTTATTTAAGGATACTGTATTTTGATACTTAACGATTTTGTTCTGCACACTTTTACGTTGTTGCTCCATCATTTCATAATGAGCTACCACCGACTCATTGTAGGATACCTTTAACATTTTACCGGTTGTATTACGCAACTTTACGGTCAGAAGAAAAGCGGGGAAGCCGTCATAAGGATTGGTTGATGGTTTACAGGCTAAGGTTCTTTCACAAATGAAATTATTAGTACGGTAAGTATATTTAGTATAACCACAGCCGAATTCCCTGGTACAGGAATGCGGATCGGCAGCCAAAGAATTCAATCCGGTCAGTTGATAATGCCCCAGCATCTTTCCCCCGTCATTGAACAAATCGATTGACGACGAATTTAAGCCTGAATTTGGCGTGTTTCCCTGGTTCATGCGGCCCCATGCCCTTTGACCGGTTATTAGTTCATATTCACCGCTTACGTGAGCGAACAGGGTTAACCTGTAATTCCCAATCAGGAACCAGGGATCTTTCGGCAGCTTAACTTTCTGACCATTTGGGAGCACAGCATTGAGTTACAAGATTGTTCGACTACAATTATTTTCCTACTCCATGGCATTTCCATCCTGTATATGAACTGGTTCTGGTATTGGAAAGCAAGGGGAAAAGAATTATAGGAGACCGTGTTAGCGAGTTTGGCCCCGGCGATCTCGTGCTATTAGGGCCTAACTTGCCGCATCTTTATCGTAATTATCCGGAGTTCTATTTGACCAATACCGATTTAAGGGCAAAGTCAATAGTTGTGCATTTTGACCAAAAAACTTTCGGCGAGGGATTTTTATCCTTACCAGAAAGCCAAAACCTCAACCAACTTCTGATTAAATCGTCGAAAGGTATTGCAATCACTGGTGCTATAAATAAATCGGTGAGTAAGATGCTTTTTGAAATCCTTGAATTAAACGGTTTGCCCAAATGGCTCAAACTCCTGGAAATTCTGAACAGCTTAGCAGAGTCAAAGAATTTAGGCATTATTACCAATAATGTCATATCTGGCAGAAACGGCGTCGAATCTGAAAGGATGAAAAAGGTACTTAATTTTGTTTATCAGAACTTTCAGGAACAAATCACGATTGACAGAGTTGCGGGAATTGCAAACATGGCGAATAATTCTTTTTCGAGATACTTTAGTCAACGGACCCGGCAATCATTTACAAGTTTTTTAAATGAAATAAGGCTTAGTCATGCAACAAAGCTCCTGATTGAAACGCAAAAAAGCATTCTGGAAATAAGTTTAGTGTGCGGATTCAATAATCTTTCTAACTTCAACTTTCAGTTTAAAATGCGTTATCACCAGAGCCCATTAAATTTCAGGAAACATTATTTGCACATAAATAACTACTGAGTGCTTCTTCCTCAATAAACTATGAAATTTAAGATTAAGAGCTTTTTCACTAGAAATAAATGTTATATTGACACTTTAAGAATTGTTATTTATCTTTGAAGAAGAGTAGAGGTAAATAGATTAGCTTAACATTGTTTACTATCAATTGGGTTCCACGTGCTATGATCACTAATTATATGCACTTCAATATTCCCTTAAACAACATCTAACCGGCAGGAGAGAAGAGAAATTCAGTTAACATGCTGGATTTATCTGAAACATAATTTACAATAATTCTATAAAGATGTACAGGAGTATTATCATTTTAGCTTTAATGCTGTCAGTGAAGCTATCGCATGCACAGGACTTCCCGAAAGTAATTATGCCTGGAGACTACGCCGATCCTTCGATTTTAAGAGATGGAAAGGATTATTACATGACACATTCTCCCTTCTATTATGCTCCCGGATTTCTGATCTGGCATTCACAGGATCTGATGAACTGGGAGCCTGTTTGCCGGGCCGTTCCGGAATATAAAGGCTCAGGCTATGCGCCGGACTTACTCAAGTACAAGAACAGGTATTATATCTATTATCCGGCTGCGGGAACAAATTGGGTAGTTTGGTCAGAGAATATCAAAGGTCCATGGAGTAAGCCGGTAGACCTGAAGGTCAGTGGTATTGATCCCGGACATATTGTTGATGATCAGGGAAACCGGTTCCTGTTTCTCAATGAGGGGGAAGTGATCCGGTTAAATGAAGATGGATTAAGCACTGTGGGAGAGAAAACAAAAGTCTACGATGGCTGGGTTTATCCGAAGAGTTGGATAACGGAATGCATGTGCCTGGAATCTCCCAAATTAAACTATAGAAACGGGTATTATTATATGACATCGGCACAGGGTGGAACCGCAGGACCTGCTACCAGTCATATGGTAGTTAGTGCCAGATCTAAGAGTATAATGGGCCCCTGGGAGAATTCTCCTTATAATCCTATCGTACACACTTATAGCGCCAGCGATAACTGGTGGTCAAAGGGACATGGTACCCTCATCGATGATGTGAACGGCAACTGGTGGATTGTTTATCATGCCTATGCCAATGCTTATCATACCCTGGGCCGGCAAACCCTGATAGAACCTATTGAATGGACCCAGGATGGCTGGTTTCATACCAAAAGTACTGCAACACCGATAGCGCAGGCAACAGCAGTAAAACACGGTCTTGAGCTTTCCGATGATTTTACAGGGCCTGAATTAGGGCTTCAGTGGACTTTCTGGAAAGAATATTCCCCTCAGGCGCTTTCTTTTAAACAACAAAACCTCTTTATTCAAGCGAAAGGAGCAACACCTGCTGATGGGCGTCTGTTGTTGACGACTGCAACAGACAAGAATTATGAATTACAGGTAGAGATCACCGTAGAAAAAGGAAATACCGCAGGCCTGATCCTGTATTATAGTGAGAAAGCATATGCGGGAGTAGTATCTGACGGGAAGACATTTACAATTTATAAAAATGCTGGTGAGAAGATAACTGTGCCCAATAAACTGGGGAAACATTTTATTGCAAAAATCCACAACCATGGCAACAGTGTAGATATAGAAGTAAGTCCGGATGGAAAGGTATGGTCAACATTGATTGAAGACCTGGATGTTTCCGGTTTGAACCATAATAAATTCGGAGGTTTCTTTGCACTACGAATCGGCCTGCTTTCTGCCGGTAACGGTAGCGCAGGGTTTAAACAGTTCCGTTACAGGAACGCTGTTCCGCAGGAAAAGGATATGAGTGCCTACCTGATGGTTTTTCACCGTGATGAAACACATAGTTTACATATGGCATTAAGTCCGGATGGATACCATTTCACAGCATTGAATAATGGTAAACCTGTCATCGCTGGCGATACCATTGCCTTGCAGAAAGGTATTCGTGATCCTCATATTTATCGTGGCCCGGATGGCGCTTTCTATTTAGCAATGACCGACCTGCACATTTATGCACAGGAAGCCGGATATCGTAACACACAATGGGAGCGGGATGGAAAGCTTTACGGCTGGGGTAATAATCGTTCACTGATATTGATGAAATCGTGGGATCTGATTAACTGGAAACGATCTATTATCCGGTTGGACACACTTTCGGCAGGATTGGGAGAAATAGGCTGTGCCTGGGCACCTGAAATTATTTTTGATGAGAACAGGAAGAAGCTGATGATGTACTTCACCATGCGTTTCAGGAATGAGGCCAACAAATTGTACTACGTGTATGTCAACGATGAGTTCAACAAGTTTGAAACCCTACCCCGGCTTTTATTTGAATACCCTAATGAAAAGGTTTCGGCAATTGATGCTGACATTACCAGGGTGGACGGAAAATACCATATGTTTTATGTATCGCATGATGGAGAGGCTGGAATCAAACAAGCGGTTTCAAATAGAATTAATGAAGATTTTGAGTTTGATGCCCGCTGGTACGACCCTGAAGAAAAATCTTGTGAAGCTCCCAATGTATGGAAACGGATTGGAGAACAGAAATGGGTGTTGATGTATGATATTTACGGAATCAATCCGCATAATTTCGGGTTTAGTGAAACCAGTGATTTCATAAATTTTACCAATCTGGGGCATTTCAATGAAGGCGTTATGAAGACTATCAATTTTACATCGCCTAAACATGGTGCGGTCATTCATTTAACAAAACAAGAAGCAGTAAAACTAGCGAAGCACTGGGGGATTTCTTATGAGTCATTAGCTAAATAAATTGATGCATATGAGAAAACAAGTGCTTTTTATACAGGGTGGGGGCGACGATGGTTACAAGGCAGACGTAAACCTGGTAGCATCTCTGCAAAAAGCATTGGGAAAGGATTATCAGATAATCTACCCTCAAATGCAAACGGATGCTGCTGCTCCGGACTTTGGTTGGCTGAAGCAAATTGGAGAAGAAATTGGTAAACTCAGAGACGATGTTATTTTGGTCGCACATTCATTAGGTGCGTCACTTCTGCTGAAATACCTCTCTGAAAATATGATTTCGAAAAAGGCAGCCGGGATTTTTCTGATATCTACTCCATTTTGGACTGGTAAAGAGGAATGGGCACAGGGATTAAAACTTCAAAAAGATTTCGCAAAAAACCTTCCTCCAAATAATCATATCTTCTTTTACCATTGCCGTGACGATGAAGAAATACCGTTTGATCATCTTGCATCTTACAGGGATAAACTTCCATGGGCAACCTTCCGCGAAATTGAAAGCGGCGGACACCAACTAGATAATAATCTTAGTGTAGTAGCAAAGGACATCAAAGACCTATAAATTCATCACGTGGTCATAAATACGTATCTGATAGATAAAAATTTCCATGATGGTTATTAGATATATAAAGCAAAATATGATATCTTCGATTTATTACCTATACCATTATAACCTCCGGATATTTCGTAACGTAGCTATTCTGTTTCCTAACAATTTATAATTAAAAGTATCCGACCACAGATACTTAATGAATGCTCTACATGAATATTTTGCGGCCAAATCAATATATGGAAGCTGTTGGCGATGTGCTTGGAAGCGCTTCAATCTCTAATCGAGTCAGGTATAAGTAAGCCAAGAGGATTAACGCTGCAATTTGGAGAAGGGCCTTATTCCTTTTCAATTTAACCTTTTAAGTACAATAACAAGTAATGCACTTAATCAACCAACTAAGTAAGATTTTAAGACGGATAAACAAACCAGTATTTATATTACCTGTACTTATAGTCTTTGCCTATGTAATAACTGTTAAAGACTGTAATAAAAGGGGCAGGCTTATAAGTAACTTCTCAATCGCAGATGGTATTGTCAAGCACTTTAGTACTAACTCAAGGTCTGCTAATGGTATTGATTATACGTTTGAGATAAATGGAAAATTGTATACTAGTAGTGATGCCTATCCCAATATTAATGGCCAGATAGGTGCAGACTTTACCGGTCACCATTTCCCGGTTGCTTACCAGATTGGAGACACAGGTAATAATACAATGTTGATAGCTCCCGCGAACTTTAAACGGTTTCATATAGCATTTCCGGATAGTCTGTCATGGGTTATAAAATATCTTGATCTCGAATAATAATATTGAATATGAACAACAAAAAATTAACACTCCCATTACTTGTAGTCAGCCTGTTATTCGGTCTAACAACTTCTGCTCAGTTTCGGGTAAATCCGGAACAAAAAAAGATAGCGGCGGCATTCATGTCATACCTTGAACATCACGCGGTAAAAGATGCAGAAAATTTACTGATATCTCCTTCCGTAAAACAACAGGCACAGATCGCGCGTGCTGAAAAGGAGATCGCAAAGATTGTTGGGAAAACAGAATTGAGTATTATACAAGTGGAGCATGGTAATGGTAATCTGTTCAGGGCGAGGTATTGGATAGAGGGAGAGCGATATGATGAATATTATCAGGCCGATATTATCTTTGATAATCCTTCTTCATCAAAGATCAGTAAGGTTAAATTCTTTGGCAGAAAAGAATTAGTGGAAAATGCAAAATGGCGTGAAAAACATAGCAACACACCTCCAGCTCTGCCACCACCTCAAATTCATTGATATAGGATTTCTTCAGATAGAACGCCCCATTACCGGGGCGTTTTTAATTTAAACCTTTTTCGCCCTGCTGGTGCGGATATATTCTGCCACATCTACCATAGGGGCAATCCAGATCTCCCGTTCATGCTCTTTCAGGAAATGGAGTAAAAGACTATGTTCTCTCAGTCCAACATTGAGGCTATGCCCTCCACCTACACCATGGAAAAGAAAGACGAGCAGTGTATGGGTACTCATGGCTTTCTGTACAAGGGCGATCATTTGCTCCGCCGTCTGGCCATTCATGCCAAAGCAGTCAATATTGTCCAGGTTGACTTTTTCAATAGAGTCCAGGGCAGACCGAACGCCTCTGGCAGCAACAAAATCATTGCGTAACCCTGCATAGAAAAAAGAATCTTTTATAGTGAGATCTCCGCAAGGATAGGCAAATGTTCGTTTTGTTTTGCCGTCAATTGCTTGCAGAAGTGTATTGTTCATCCTGATTTCAGCGACAGCTCTGTTAACGGTATACTTGCTAAGGTCATAATCAGCTTGTACAAAGCTGCGTCCCGGAAGACTGCCATCGCAGGGGTGACATAAAGTATGATTTCCCAGCTCATGACCGTGAAGGGCTGCTTTCCGCCATAACTCCATCCGGTTTGCAACAACAGGAGAGGAGCCGATCAGGTAAAAGGTCGCTTTTAACCCCAATGAGTCCAATACTGGTATAGCGTTATCAAGATCTGCATCAATTGCATCGTCATAGGTTAATACCACAGCACATTGTTTGTGATTCCATACATTGGGATTCTGTGCGTGGCCTGACAAAGTTGCCAGGAATGCCATCAGGCTACATATTATTCTCATAATTATAAAAAATAGAATAAATATAACTCTTTAAATAGAGAATGTATGCTATTATAGATGGCGATTTTATAAGATCATTCCGGTAGATTAGGTTATAATATAAATAACTTTTTATAATTCACGAAAAAAGTGTGAGACACTACTATAATCTGGTACTGTATTGATTAACAGATAAATAAGCACCCGGATATTATTACAATACGATCTTCTCCATTTCATATGTGTTTATTTATCCAATTATGAGAAAAACACTATATTCATATAGCTTAAAGACTCCCAATAACCCAAATAATATACCCTATGGAATCGAAAAATTTAGTGTTTAAAAATGGACATTTCTATGATCGGGAAACCAAATCACGAATAGAATTGAAGGATGGTGCTGTATTCTGTATCGTCGCTACTACCTCGGATTTTATTTCACCTCTCCCTGCCGGGACTCCTTTTGTTGAAGAACTAGATAGTAAAAAGAAGGAGGCGCAAGTGAAAAAGGATTCAGACCTTGGTAAGTATAAGAAAGTTTATAACAAAGGTGATTTTCTCTATTTTTCTATTCAACGTCAGGTTGACGAAAAAAAGATTATCCATGAATTCGAAGTGGAACTACAAGAGGATCTTTATTTCCATTTTAAGACTAAATGGAAAGTGCCTGAGGACAAATTATTTGATTGTGCATGTATAGTTAGACGTAACATTTCGAATACAATAGAATTTTTTGAGGAAATACACGGAGGCTCTTTAAATGAAGTATATAAGAGTACGTTCGTTCACTTTTTTGGTAATGAAGGAAATCCTGCCTGCAATGCTATGGATAGGTTTTATGATGCTCCTGGCAGTGATGAAAAGGACTCAATCAGTCGTAAAAGGGACACCTACGCCGTAATGTGACAAGCCTATTCCGAGCTAAAATACGGGAAGATTATGTGTTTACTTCTACTTGTGAGGTTATCACATTTGCTTGTTTAATCTCTAATTTCATGGACTCCTTTATCATCATATCTATGATTTCACTAAGCTGCTTCCAAAGTACTGTTACGATGGTAGCATCCCTCCTGTAGAACCCGACAGAACGTACCGCTTTTTTCTGATGCTCGTTGTTTGATATGTCCGTACTCATCATGCTTAACAGGATGTTCATGCACATCGATATTCAACTGGTGGTTGTCCACCTCCTCTTCATCACCACATACTAAATTGTTCATTACGTTAACATTACATTAAGATATTAGTCGGAAGTTATTTTTAACTTCCAATCCTGACTTACTTTATGCAGGAACTGATCTATTGTATAAAGATGAACGTCAAAAGCTGCCTTTGCTATTTGAAGGTCGGGCAAGATATTAATCATCTACATATGTCTAAAACGTATCCATATCAAAATCGTTCATTAAAAGATATAAAAGGAGAAAAATGGGAAGATATCCCCGGGCTGGACGGATATTTTCTCATTTCCAGTTTTGGAAGGATAAAGAGAATGGAAAGAGAGCAGATTCATTCTAATGGCTTTATACAAACTATTCCTGAAAAGATATTGGCTACCAAACCAGGGAAGCTGCTTAATAAATTTATAGGGGATTATATCTATCAACTTACAGGCTGTCTGCGAATTAGTAATAGATCATACTCTTTTTCAATAAAGCGATTGGTTTACTGCTGCTTCGTGAAAGAGTTTGCATTGGATGATTCTTTGGTTGAGATTACGACCAAAAATGGTAATGGTCTGGATATTCGGCCAGGTAATTTAAAAATGATAAAAGCCGTTGAGAAAACCCGCATTGCTTTTGATAAAGGGCGTGCAATAAGTCAATGGCTTTTTTGTGATAGGAGTAATGCAATCCGGGCACGCATGGCGGTCAGCTGCAAAGAAGTATCCCAATATGATCAAAGGGGAATACTCATTAAAACTTATTCGAGTATCATGGACGCTAGTCGGTCTACAGGTATTGATAATAGCGGTATTAGTCGCATAGCTCGTGGTCATGGGTATATATACGGAGGGTTTTATTGGCGGTATGGTGCAGCCAGTAAAATTGAAGTTGAAGAAAAGCTGACAGAAACATACCATAAGAACCTTACAGACAAGATAGGGGTAAAGGTAACACAGTATGACCTTTCTGGAAAAAAACTGGGACAGTATCCGTCGATGGTGGATGCACAAATAGCTACTGGTACAAGTGCCAAAGGTATCAAGTTGATGCTAAAGGGTATTTATAAGACCGCTGGTGGCTGTTTTTGGAAAAAAGGATATGGAGAAGAACAAATTGATTTATCCGGTTATAAATGGGGAAGCGAATCAGCCTCCATCTGGAAATCTAAAAAAGTTGAACAATATACACCAGAAGGTAAATTCATTCGATCCTTTAATAGCCTTCAAGAAACTGCTTCCATTGTACAGGTAACTGCTGCCTATATTTCTTTAGCCTGTAAAGGCAACCGTATCTATAAAGGATATAGATGGCGTTTTGCAAAATAACAGAGCTATGTTCTCTCTTAAAATATAGAGAAATGGATATAAGCACAACCAGTGAGGACCCTTTAAAAAGTTAAAACTGTATGTTACCTTTTATGAAATTAACTTTTTCATGCACATGGATTTTAAATTTATATAACAAGCCGCCAAACAAGGGAGCTTGTTATAGATATGGAAAGGGTAGTAAGCATCATTACCTGAATGGTCCAATCATTTCGATTGTATAGATCTGGATAAAGTAATCGGTGGAGGGTTATAGTAAAATTCAGCCTTAATTAATTTGTGCCTAAATCAATTTAAGGTATATTTAAAAAGGTGACTAAAATTGTAAATAACCATTGTTAACTAAACAAAGCATGTAAATTTATTATTCCATAACAAAAAAGCCCTGGCAGTTAGCCAGGGCTTCTTTGTTATGCACAACATCTTACTGAGGAATAATCCTATAATAGCATCTCATAGTTTATTTTCCAATCTTCTCCAACAACTTCTCAATCAACGCGTCTTTTTTATTTATTTCTTGTTGAAGGACTTCTACGAGTTTGTCAGCAGTGTTAAACGTGCAAAAGTTATTTGTACAACCTACAGGAGCATAATTAACACTATTATCATTAAAAGAATTGATATAGTTGACAGCAGCTTCTTCACTAAAATTCTTAATAGCTTCCGGAGAAACGCCAAGTGCTTTGCTAACCTCAACTAATACCTTTGGGTCAATAACTTCTTTCGCTTCCAATAAGGAAATTTTCTGTTGATTCCAGTCTTTACCTAGTTTGTCAGCTAAGAGATCTTGCTTCATATCAAGGGTTTCTCGGATGCGTCGTATATTTTTCCCTTCATGTATCTTATTCATAGTGGTAGTTATAATGATAACAAATATATAGAAAAAACAACGGTAAAATACCCAAAATTTCATGTATTAAACAAACCAAGGCTTGTAAAATACATACATAAAATGTAGAATACAAAAATGATGTTTGCTTACTTTGATTATCAAATTAATTGTGTTAACCAAAAACCTATACATATGATCACTGAAAATGAAATTACGGACAACGAAATCTATGTGCCGATGTTCATGGATTATGAAAAATTAAGGATTGACCAATTATTCCCGGAGGTTCCCTATTCATCAAATCCATTACTGGACATTTATAAGCGAATAAAACAGTTACCAGTTTATATTCGGAAAATATTCCAGGATAAATTTAATTGGACACTTGTAAGATTCTACAGGAAAATGCAATGCTCTTCTGACCGTTTTGATATTATTTATAGTGAACTGAAATTTAATGAAAGAAGGAAGGTAATAATAATAACTATTGATTGTTTGCAAACCTTCATCGATTACTTGAAACGTGAATATATAAACGAAATAAATGGTCAGGGCTAAAAATATGCTAACAGCCGCCGGAATTTCTATTTCTCGTTGCTTCTTTAATTTGGCTAAATCTGTAAGTATTATGACATATAAAACAAGAAAGACCAAAATTCAAACTAAAACGGCATACAGAAAGTGGAGTAATAAACAAGTACCATGGATTTCATTTGCCGGAATCTATATACAAGAAGCAGGATTTAAAGATGGTGATACATGTGAGATAAAAGTACGTAGGAACCAACTTGTGATTACTAAGCGTAAATAACAATTTCTGTGATTCCATAGTCAAAACTATAAGGTAGAATGAAAAAACATATAAAGAAACTCATGAAAAGCAATCTTGTACTGCCGCCTTACCTTGTTCCATACAAAGATGCGATGTATCAGGATCATTTTGACCTAAACCATATAAGATTTGAAAAGTGGTGGCTTAAATCACGCCCGGTAGTTGATAAGCCTATGCCCGTAACGCCTGTTCGTAGCCCTTCAGCTACTGAATATGTTGATATGGATAAAATAAAGAAGGAAAAGCGGGATAAACAGGTATCTTATAAAGTTGATAATGGCTGGTTTGGCGAGTGGTAAGAGATAAAAATCAGGGCAGTATTTTCCTTCCCAAATGCTATATCCAATGATAATATAGAAAAAATATCATCTATAATTTTGTCATTACAGGAAAAACTCTCAACTTCGCACTGTTAAAATAAATTTCGAAAAGAAGATATGAAGCATACTCAGTTACATACCACATCCAAAAACAGGTTTATGCAGGCAGGAGGTTATCTCTTTTGCGGGCTGTGTTATGCGATGGAATAGGTTTATAACTGATTCAATATAACATTTGCCCCGCAAGAGATTGCGGGGCTTTTTTTTGCCTAATACGATTTAAAATGAGAAAGTTAGCAAGTATCCAAAGAATCAAACACCTGGAAAGTATTGAAGGTGCAGATGCCATTGAAAAAGCCCAGGTACTGGGATGGCAGCTTGTAGTAAAGAAAGGAGAATTTAAAAAGGGTGATCTATGCATTTATTGTGAGATCGATAGCCTGATGCCCGACAAACCAGCATTTGAGTTCTTAAGACCGAGGGGGATGAGGATTAGAACAGTAAGACTCCGTGGACAAGTATCCCAGGGGATTGCGCTGCCTTTGTCTTTTTTGCCGGATGGGTTTAATGCAGAAGAAGATACTGACTGTACTGAGATAATGGGAATTATCAAGTACGAACCGGCTCTTCCTGCTAATTTGAGCGGCATAGCAAAAGGTAAATTCCCTTCTTTTATTCCAAAAACAGATGAAACAAGAGTACAGGTATTACAAACCGTATTAGATAAATACCAGGGAGAAAGATGCTATATCACTGAGAAACTGGATGGTAGCAGTACCACTTATTTTATCAATAACGGAGAGTTTGGTGTTTGTAGTCGTAATCTCGAATTACTTGAAAATGAAGATAACAGTTTGTGGAAGGTAGCCAGACAATTAGATATTGAAAATAAACTGCGGTCACTGGGAGGGAACTATGCCCTTCAGGGAGAATTAGTAGGAGAGGGTATTCAAAGTAACAAACTAAAGCTAAAGGGGCAGCATATACGCTTTTTCAATGCTTTTGATATTGACAGATCTGAATATCTGCAGTTTGAACAATTTACAGCATTGCTTGCCAGGCTGGAATTGCCATCTGTTCCTGTTATTTCAACCAGTTATGAACTGGTGAATGATATAGATGCGCTTGTGGCAATGGCGACCATCAAAAGTACAGTATGTCCTGAAGTATGGGCAGAAGGCATTATCATTCGTCCCATGGTTGAAAAGATTGAAATGTCCAACGATTATTTCATACATGGCAGGATTACTTTTAAAGCGATTAATCCTGAGTTTCTGTTAAAGTATGGAGAATAATATAAAATCCTGTCAGATGAAAGTCTAACAGGATTTTATGTTATACCCTGTTTTCACTTGCCAGGCTACCAACTTAAACCCATTGTTATATTGCTATTGTAGGAATAAAATAAGCCGGAAAATTAGTAATTTAGTTACGATAAAACCCTAAAAACTCAAAATAACAATTAAGTATTTGTGAACTACGCCCTCAGTATTTTTCACTTTTAAAACCCAATACAAATGACCTCAAATCAATCCGGTCTTGCACAAACTGCCGTAATGCTTTCAGCTGTGACTTATAGCAGCAATCCCCAACAGGATATTGATACACTTTTGCCTGGTTGGAGTATAGTCTGGGACGGTATTCAGACATCAGATGGTAATTATGCTTTTATCGCTACAGATCCGTCAGCGGAATATTATGCACTAGCTGTCAGAGGCTCCTTACCACCTTTTGATATTTTTGACAACTGGGATGCGTTTGCTAACTGGATACTGGAAGACCTTGACGTAATAACGCAGGTCAGTTGGCCTTATTCAGGCAGTGACAATGCTCTGATCAGCCAGGGTGCTTATACCTCTTTCAAGAATGTTTTAAACATGCAGGACCAGTTAGGTTCCGGACAGCTCATCTTCGACTATCTGAAAAACAATGCTGTTATTCCCGGGAAACAAATAATCATCACCGGGCATAGTCTTGGAGGCAATATTGCCAATGTATATACATCCTATTTTGTTACAAGTATAACACAAGAGGGATATACATCAGACAATACCTCTTTGTTTACATTCGCAGCTCCCGCAGCGGGTAATAGTGATTTTGCTACAGATCTGGATAACAAGATATCCAATGCATGGCATTATGAGAATGCTAACGATATTGTACCAAAATTCCCGGCTTCTTTTTCCGTTCTGCTGACTGCTTTCTTATTTGATCCTGCTCCTGCTGCCTCACAGATCACCATAAGCTATGAGGGGGTCACCATCAGTTTACGTGAGGCCTTTATCCTGCTGGCCGGTATATTCTATTGTTACGGTTACCAGCAACAGGCCCTCAACTATACGGTATTCCCGAATGCGCTGGATGAAAACTATCAGAGCAATACCCTGGAAGACTGGTTTGACCAGGCAGGCGCTCAGCATGCATTGAGTAATTACGCCAGCTATTTAGGTGTAACACTGGGAAGCCAGTTGGCCAAACAAAGCAGTATAATCTGAAAAAAGGAGAAGGATTAGTCAGTTTAATGACTAATCCTTCTTCTTCAATATAAAATTTCCTGTATAAATACTATCCGAACAGCTCATCCCATTTTCAGCAATAAATGCCAGATAGGTTTCAACAGCAACATCTCTTCCCCAGGTATTAACCGGCAAAATCAGTTGATCTGTCCCCTTAACTCTCTGTGCACCAAAAAGGACATAGACGGCTTCATTTAAAACAGGTGAATAGGCCAGCAGCATTACCCGGTCATAGGCATGCGGATAGCTATAATGCGGCGTCCACGTAAAAGTCAGTTTATCATCCTCTATTGTGGCTGTAGCATGGGTACCCTTTATATCTATTGGTCCTACAGCAGTTTTTACCGCTGCATAATCTATTGTAAAATTGGGATATTCCCCTGTGATCGCATTTTTAATATGCCAGCCAACTGCTGCACCGATTGCACTATACGTTTTTCCTATAGCAGCATAGGCAAATCCCGTTTTTATAAAATCTGTAAATGCTCCTAAGAAGTTTTGTACGATCTTCATTTTCTGTCTGCAGGCCAGCTGTTTTTCAGTAGGGGGTTTCGTACTCTTTATGCGGCGTGTGCGATATATTAGCTGCCCCCTGAACATATACCCTTCGATATTGCCTATTGCTCCTGTAATGCCGCCCAGGAGGCCATTTTTTAAACGTGCCATGATAATGTATTTTTAAATTTTGTCAATACTTATGCTACATGGGTTAAATCAGGGTTAACTGTAGCTGATTAAGACAAATTGGATGTGTTTTTCAACAAGTGGTAAGCGTCCTTTCCTTCCTTCAATTCGTGTTGCGAAATTAAGACCAATATGTGTAATTTATCTACACAGACCCAATATTTAACAGAATTTTTAGTTCAAATTGTGAGAGTGTGTTCGGGGAGTCTGTATGTAGAACAGACGTTGATCATACCTTGGTCATACCTTGAACATACTTATAGCACATTATTCTGTTCAATATATGATAAACGTATGTTCTACGTGTGGCACAGATATAGACTCCCCAAACACTCCATCATTATTGAACAAATCCTTCTGAAAATCATTCACTTGTAACATTCCACACCATAATTTGCAACATTTGTCCCCCAATTTAAGACGGTATAGCAATAGTTTTACGGCCATTAAATAAGCGGTGAATTGTTGTAAATACTGCATGGTTCGTAAAAAAAACTCGATTTCCATACCTATGAATTTCACAAGAAGAAAAGTCAAAGAGGAATTCTCATTTTTAGGACTTCCATTAGCGGTGCTGTTTTATGCATCCTGTAGTAAAAAAGAGAGTACCGTTGTTACCCCGCAATTATCCGTATCTCCATCTCAGGCTTCATTGCCTGCAGATGGGGGTACAACGGATTTAACCGTCACCGGTAATTTTACAAAGTGCTGTCCTTAGGCATTTTTGTTTCTGATATTTGTTACATATTGTGAAGGGGTAATCTTAAATTCTTCCTTAAAAGACTTAGTGAAAACCTTGGGATCATTAAATCCTACCTGATATGCTATTTCGGCAATAGACATTCCACTTTTTTCCAATAACTGAGCCGCTCTTTTCAAACGGATCGAACGGATAAAGTCATGCGGTGACCTCCCTGTAAGCGATAGTATCTTCCTGTATAAGGTAACACGGCTCATACACATTTCACGGCTGAGATCTTCCACCGAAAAATCGGAGTTGTCGATTTCTTTTTCAACAGCATCCAAAGCCTGTTTCAGGAACTTTTCATCCACGGGCGTTATGGTAACTTCTCCGGGATTGACCTCAATTTGCTTTTGGAACCTTTTCTGCAATAATTTTTGCTGCACAAGCAAATTTCTGATGCGTGAAGCCAGAATCTCAAAAGTGAAAGGTTTGGTAATGTAATCATTTGCACCCGCTTTCAAACCCTCCAGTTGTTTTTCTTCACTTCCCATAGCTGTAAGCAAAATGATAGGGATATGGGCCGTTAACGTTTCAGTTTTAATTTTCCTCACCAGTTCTACTCCGTCCATTACGGGCATCATAACGTCGCTCACCACAAGATCAGGATTTAACAGTTTTATTTTTTCCCAGCCTTCTTTACCGTTCGTAGCTTCTTCAATATAATATTCCTCTTTCAGACTGTCCTTTAAATAAAAGCGCAGGTCTTCATTGTCTTCCACTATCATTATTGTTTTCTTCTTACCGCTCTTTTCACTTTCTTCAGATATCATTTCTGTTTGGGGCAGGGTAAGGGCGGTCCCTGCTGAATATTCATAAATCTTTTTAGCTGGAAGTAAAACGGTGAAACAGGCGCCTTTATCCGGTTCGCTTTTTACAGTGATGATACCGTTATGTAATTTTACAAACTCTTTTGTGATGGCGAGGCCAATACCAGACCCCTGGTTCATCATGCTTTCAGGTACATCCGTTTGAAAGAACCGTTCGAAGATCTGTTCCTGTTGATCAGCAGGTATTCCAATGCCTGTATCTTTTACTGCTATGGCAAGCGTTCCATCGCCCTCATCACTATATGTAAGGTTTACGTCCACCATACCATTATCATGGGTATATTTAAAAGCATTGGAAAGCAGGTTGAATAAGATCTTTTCAACCTTATCCTTGTCGAAATAGATTTCCAGGTTCTCAATGTTAGCCGAGAATGAAAATTGGATCTTTTTCTTTTCTACAATATCTACAAATGAATAACTGATATCCCTGCTAAATGCGACAATATCGCCTATTGAAGGACATAATTTTATACCCTGTACCTCAATCTTTCTGAAATCGAGCAGCTGGTTTACCAGGTTCAGTAATCGTTTGGCATTCCGGTGCACGAGATTTAACTGTTTTTTCTGGTCTTCATCAGCTGTTTGTTTAATAATTCTGTCTAACGGTGTAATGATGAGGCTCAACGGCGTACGGAATTCATGACTTACATTAGTGAAAAAGTTTGTTTTTAACTGTTCCATTGCATGCGTTCTTTCAACCTCTCTACGTTGTTGCTGCACTTCGAAGCGCATGTGAATTCTGTCTAAAGTAATACGCCGGGCAAGTAAAAACAATCCCGCAGCAATTAATGCATAAATAATATATGCGATGGGGGATAGCCAGAATGGCGGTTCAATCCTGATCCGCAAATTTTTAACATCACTCCAGGAACCATCTCTGTTTAAAACCTTTACTTTAAAAATATAATGACCGGGATTAATGTTTGTATAAGTTGCTTTTCTCTGGTTGCCATCAGTATATAACCACTCTGAATTAAAACCTTCCAGCATGTATGCATATTTATCATGGGCGCTGTGGACAAAGTCGAGTGACGCAAATTCAATAGAGAAATCGTTTTCCTGATATTTCAGGTCAATACCCTTAAGCTTTGATAAAGGTTGTTGCAATAAAACCCGGTTATTGATCAGTTTTCCCGGTTCAACATCTCTGTTTAATATCTGCAAACCGGTGAAAACAATTTTAGGATGATAAACAGGGTTTTGAATTTTATCAGGATCAATGATGTTAAAACCGGAAGGTCCACCGAATATCAATTCGCCGGCCCTTGTTTTGAGCGAGGCATTTTCATTGAATTCGCGCTTCTGAAGGTTGTTCATCTCATCGTAACTAACAATGACAAAACCAGCACTGTCTTCTTTTTGTTTTGGAATGACATTACACAATCCATTAGGTATAGAAAGCCAAAGAGTGTGATGATTGTCTTCAAGAATATCGAATATCAGATTATCGGGCAGGCCATCTTCGGTAGTAAATATTTTGAATTTTTTTGTTTGCTCATTAAACAGGTTTAAACCCTCCCGGCTTCCTATCCAGATTCTGCCCTTACTATCTTCTAAGAGACAGGTTATACTATTGTTGCTCAAACTGTTTTTATCGTTTGTATGCTGATAAAAAACAGGAGTACTTTTATCCTTTTCGAAAATAACGATTCCGGCATCAGTTCCAATCCATAAATTGCCCTTTCTGTCTTGTAAGATAGCAGATACAGAATAGAAGGGTAAAGCCCCCGGCTTGTTTTTATAATGGTCAAACTGTTTTGTTTCTCTGTTAAAACGGTCCAATCCACCGCTCAAAGTACCTATCCATAAATGTTGATCCTTGTCTTCAAATATTTCCCATACATTATCATCTGCCAAACTTGAAGTGTCATGGTCATCATGCCTGTAGTGAGTGAACTTCTTGCCGTCGAAACTATTGAGGCCTCCTAAGTAAGTACCAATCCAAAGTATACCATCCCGGCTGATACACAAGCTTACAATTACGTCATTACTCAGGCTGTTGTTATTGTTTGGATCGTGCAGGTATTGTGTGAAAGTATTATTTTTTCTATCAAAATAAATTAGTCCTCCGCCATTGGTCCCAATCCAGATATTACCTGACCTGTCTTCAACAAAACGGTTTATATCATCGTATTGAAGACTCTTTGCATTCAGTTCCTGGTGATGGTAATACGGAAATTGTACTATGTTGTTATTCAGATAATTTATTCCCTGCTTGTAAGTTCCCAGCCAGATAATCCCCTGATCATCTTTATAGATATTATTGATACTGTTTTGGCTGATACTCTTCGGCTCATCGGGATTGTTCAGAAGATAACTGGTACTGAAATTCTTATTTTTGTCGATCAATGTTACCCCTCCCTGGTCTGTCCCTATCCAGATCAAGCCATTATTATCCTGAACAATCTGACTTACTACATCTGAATTCAATCTCGACGGAAACGAATTTTTATTAAACTGCCTGATTGTATTATCCTGCGGATGAAAAAGAAAAACGCCACAGGTATAACACCAAATCCAGATATCACCATCTGCGTCTATAAAAAAATTCTCAAAAGCATTTCCCTTATACCGTTCCTGTAAAGCAGTGCTGGAAAAAACAGCTTTATCCTTTTTTATATCATATTCCTGCAAAAATCCATTTTGATATACCAGCCATATCTTTCCATCTTTTGTTTCTTTAATGGAGGTTATTTTTTCCGAAGGATACAATGTCTGCTGTTGGCTGAATTGTTTTGCACTTTTATCAGTAACTGAATACACATATAAACCCATATCGTAGTAGAGGAACCAGTATCTGCCGTTGTTCCCTTTAACGATACTCCTGATGGAACCAGCAGGCAAACCGAGAGAATGTAAATAGTCACGGTAACCGGCACTAAATTTTTCTGTGTCGGGATTATAAATACAAGGTCCTCCCATTGTGGATACCCACATCTTTCCGTCCGGAAGCTCATAGAGTCCCGAGACATTATTATCCAAAAGCGAAGAGCTGTCACTGTGGTTTTTCCGGAATACCCTGCAAGAATATCCATCATAACGGTTAAGGCCCGACATAGTTCCAAACCATAAAAATCCGTCAGGATCTTTTAGTATGCTATATACCCGGTTATGAGAAAGGCCGGTATAAGTATTTAGCTTTGAAAAGTTATAGTAATTACTTTGCGCCAAAGCCGTAAACGATTGCAATGCACAGACAAACCAGAAAAGAAAACGCATCAAAACGTGTTTTAACTTAGGGTAGACTTTGCGCTATTTAGCGGAAAACCAGGTTCCTTCTTACAGCAAAATAAGGATTTAATTTAATAAAGATGGAAATACGATCTCTTTGAAAAGAGTCGCTCAGTTATTAGGAAAAATCTGGATATCTATTTCTGAAATGAACTAAACAGAAAAGATCTCTATACAAACGTTCTCACTCCTGATGAAGATGTATATGCCTGTCTGAATTCTTTCGGTGTACAGTCTTTCTTTTTTTTGAAAATACGATTGAAGTTCGAGATATTATTGAACCCACATTTATAAGCTATTTCGTGAATGCCATGAGTAGTTTCTATCAGCATACGGGATGCATGCCCCAGGCGTATTTCAATAAGCGTATCCACGAATGTTTTTCCGATCTTCATTTTGAAGAAGCGACTGAAAGACACATCTGTCATTGCGGCAATTTTTGCTGCCTCACTCAGGTTGACAGTTTTATCGAAATTATCATTCAGGTATTTCATGATCTTCTCGATCCGCCGGCTGTTATAGGATAATGTTTCCGTATTACGGAAACTGGCATCTGATAATACACGCATATTACGGGAGATGGAAAGATCATGTAGTATAGACATCAGCTCCAGCACAGAATCAAATCCTTGTTTTTGTGGCAGCAATATCAGCCTGGGCATAATGCCTGTGACAGTTTCCCGGGAGAAGAGGATTCCCCGTAAAGAGCGTTCAAGCATACCCCGGATGAAGGTCATCTGGTTACGTTGCAGGAATCTGTCATCAAACAGATCACGGTGAAATTGTATCGTAATTTCTTTCATGATACCACCCTGATGTTTATTATTGAACCAGCCATGTTGCAGATTGGGACCTACCAATGCCAGTTCCAGATCTCCAATCTCTTCCATATGATCCCCAATGATACGTTTCGCCCCCGTCCCATACTGAATAAAATTCAGTTCAAATTCTTCGTGATAATGTAATGGAAAGTCAAACGCCGTCTTTTCTCTTGCAAAGAGTGTAAAGCAATCATTTTGTGTAAGTGGTGTTATTTCCCTTAACAGCTTTTCTCTCATAATTAAAAGATTAGGAGTGCAATATATTCCGTTTCCTGCAATTAAAGCATAGTAATGATGTAATAAAGTATTAATTAAGAATAATGCAGTAGTTCACATAAAGTCCTACTATATAGTAGTCTTAGGAGGTATTCAGGGTGAGTATTTCAGATTTTATAGAATTAATACATCTAAAAGATAAAAAAGTATTATTATCAAGTCCCAAATAAGAGCATCTTTGTTATAAATAAGTACACGTTATGAAAAAGTATCTACTAAGGGGGATTCCATCCATTCTTTTATGTGTATTGCTTCACCTTGCAGCCTTTTCCCAGGAAAAGAAGGTGAGTGGTACTGTAAAAGATGAGAAGGGTACACTCCTTCCGGGGGCGACGGTACTGGTTAAAGGCCTTAAAGTGGCTACCAGTACAGATGTAAATGGGAACTTCTCTCTGAATGTTCCGGAGGGGAGTAAAACGCTGGTTATTTCCTTTGTCGGTATGCAATCGCAGGAAGTACAGCTAGGTAAAAAAAGCACCTTTGATATTACTTTAAGCTTACAGTCCACGGCCTTAAATGACCTGGTTGTGATCGGTTATGGAACAGTGAAGAAATCAGATCTCACCGGCTCGGTACAAAAGATCGGCCGGGAGGATCTGATACGCAATACGCCTACCAATGCACTGGAAGCCCTGCAGGGTAAACTGGCCGGTGTGAACGTTACACAAAATGATGGTGCGCCAGGCGCCGGACTGAGTATCCGCATCAGGGGTTCTAACTCATTCCTGGGTGGTACGGAACCATTGTATGTAA
The DNA here is from genome assembly GCF_900110995.1 of Chitinophaga sp. YR573. Classification (GTDB taxonomy): domain Bacteria; phylum Bacteroidota; class Bacteroidia; order Chitinophagales; family Chitinophagaceae; genus Chitinophaga. The sequence continues at coordinate 1,439,428 of NZ_FOJF01000003.1, read as the reverse complement.
TAGACGGTGTTCCCTTCAACAATAGCAGCAGCGGTTCTACACCTGCATCTATCGGCGATGATGAGAAACAGACCATCAACGCCATGTCTTTTGTCAATCCAAGCGATATAGAATCCATTGAAGTACTGAAAGATGCTTCTGCTACCGCTATCTATGGTTCCCGTGGTGCGAATGGGGTTGTGCTGATCACCACACGCAGGGGCCGTACCGGGAAAGACAAAGTGGAGTTAAATATTAATGTGGGCATGTCAGAAGTGTCCCGCAGGATAAAAGTGCTGAATGCACATGATTATGCCTTATACCAGAATGAATCTTTTCAGAATGAGAACGATATAGAAGGTACTACCTATGATCTTCCCTATCCTGGTAAAGATATGCCTGTTTCAGGTTATCCCGATTCTACCTATTATGCTCCTGGTCCCAATGACTATGGTACAGGAACTAACTGGCAGGACCAGATTTTCCGTCATGCACTTTTCCAGAACTATTCAATAAGTATTTCAGGAGGTAGTGATGCGGGTAATCATAGTCTTTCATTCAATTACCTGGATCAGGACGGTACTATTCTTAACTCTAATTTTAAACGTTACAGTGTTAACCTGAACCTTAACAGGAACCTGGGTAAATATATTAAAATGGGTACGAGTACCATGGTGAGCCGCTCTATTATGAATGGCGTAAAAACTGGTACTACCAAAATTGATGATGTTTCTGCCGGTGTGGTAAGATCTGCTTTAACATTCCCTTCTACACAGGGATTGATAGATCCTGCAACCGGAGCTTTTTCCAGTGTGTATTTCATTACCAACCCTTATGTATATACGAGGGACGTGCTGAATAAAGTATCCAGTATCAACATCTTCACTTCCAACTATGCAGAAGCATCTATTACAAAGGACCTGAAATTCCGTCAGAATATTGGTTTTAACTATGCCTATAACTTACGTGACCAGTATTATCCAAGATCGGTGTATGAAGGCCAGAGCGTAAAAGGCTGGGGACTGAAAGCAGATGATATCTGGAGCAGCGTAGTGTCTGAAAGTTTGCTGACCTACGCGAAAAAACTGAATAAACATTCCATCAATGTGGTGGCCGGTGGTACTTATGAACGTACAGATGGACAAACGAAGAATATTCAGGCTAAAACATTCCCGAATGATCTCATGAAGAATGAAAACCTGTATGCAGGAGAGATACAGGTTACTCCTGTCAATAACAGGTATAGTGCCACTCTGGTATCCGGTCTTGTACGTGCTAACTATAACTACGACGACAGATACCTTTTAACTGCATCTTTCCGCAGGGACGGATCCAGCAAATTCGGTAAAGATAATAAGTGGGCGAACTTCCCTTCTTTCGCATTGGGATGGAAGCTGGTGAATGAGTCTTTTATAAAAAGCATAACAGCATTCAGCGACCTGAAACTACGTGCCAGTTATGGACAAACGGGTAACCAGGGTATTGGTTCCTATGCATCCTTATCAAAGCTGGCAGTCTATAACTATATATTAGGTGGAAGTGTACAAACCGGCCTGGCAGACGATTATTATTCAGGGCCAGCTAATAATAAACTGAAGTGGGAGACTACTGCTGCTTATAACCTGGGATTAGATGTAGGATTGTTCAGCAGAATCAATCTGCATGTAGATGTATATAAAAAGAAGACGGACGATCTGCTCCAGTATATTGTTACACCAAGTTCTACCGGTTTCGGCAAAGCTTTACGTAACTCCGGTTCTGTAGAGAATAAAGGTCTGGAAGTAGCAATAGATGGAACTCCTGTAAAAACAAAACAGTTTGAGTGGAATGTGAGTGCAAATATCGCATTCAACAGAAATAAGATCCTGAGCCTGGGAGGAGATGTGACGGAACAGTTTGCAGATAACATCTCTACGGGAGATGCTCCTTTTATTCAGAAAGTAGGCCATCCTATTGGTGCGTTGTATGGATATAAGGAAGACGGCTATTATGATAATGAAGCTGAAGTGAGAAGTGATCCTGCTTATAGTTCACAGTCTGATGCCATCGTGAAACGTACTATCGGAGAAATCAAATACAAAGACCTGGATGGAACTCCCGGTATCACTACAACTGACCGTACTTTTATTGGTAATGTAAACCCTAAATATACTTTCGGTATCACCAATAATTTCCATTATAAAAACTGGGACTTCAGCGTATTTGTAAGTGGTGTGCAGGGAAATGATGTAATCAATATGAACTACCGTTTCTTTGGTAACATCGGAGATTATAAAAATATTTCACAGAATATGTGGGATACCAGATGGCAGGCAGGAAAAGACAACAGTAATGCAGCCTGGCCTAAAGCTATTCACCAGTTCTGGCGTACCATGTATTTCTCCCGCAGATATATTGAGGATGGTAGTTTTGTGAAGATCAAGAATGTGAACCTGGGGTATAATGTACCTGTAAAGGTAATAGGTGTATCTGCTTTACGTGTATCGCTGGCAGTTAATAACCTCTACACGTTCACAAAATATACAGGATACGATCCGGAAGTGAACGGGTTTGGTGATAATCCCGCTTTGTTTGGAGTAGACCTGGGAGGTTACCCTGGCTCAAGAACTTACACTTTTAGTGTTCGTGCTAATTTCTAAACACGCAAAACTTATTAAAATGAAACGACTTCATATATTATTGATAGCTGCTGCTGGCTTACTTTTTACAACTTCCTGCAAGAAAACACTGGAAGAAAAGGCATACAGTTTTATTTCGCCTGATGATTTCTATTCCAGTGGTGATGATGCCAAAGTAGCAGTGAATGGTATTTATAGCGAACTCTATACCTATGACCTGTACCTGCAGCCATTCTGGAACCTCACATTGTTAGACGACGATCATGTATCGGGAGCTGACTGGTATCTGGGTGCTGCGGGCGCAGGTAACCCACAATCTTACTGGGGAATAGATCGTCCATGGGCCGGCCTCTATCTGATCATTGCCCGTGCCAATACTGTACTGGAAAAAGTACCGGGTATTGCATCAGCGAATATTACGGATGATCTGAGAAGCAGGGTAATGGGAGAAGCTTATTTTCTCCGCGGCTGGGCTTATTTCCAACTGGTTCAGCTATACGGTGGAGTACCACTGCGTATGCACTCACTATCTGTAGATCCTAACCAGAATGTTCCCCGTTCTTCCGTAAAGGCTACATATGATAGCATTATCAGTAACCTGAAGAACGCTGAATCTCATCTTTTCTATGCGAGCGATTCCCGTTCCGGCGAAACTGGCCGCGTAAATAAAGGAGTAGCACAAGGCTTCCTTGCCAAAGTATATGCAACCATGGGCTCCGGAGCATTAACCGGTAGTATTACCGTTCGTGGTGGTGAGGACAATGCTTTTTATCCTTATACAAAAACAGTTGTGGCCGGATATGATTCACTGGATAGTAAGGCTTGTTATACACTGGCCAGGGATAAAGCGCTGGAGCTGATAAACAGTGGCGAATATACGTTGTTTGATAACTGGGCTGACATATGGCTGAAAGCTAACCGGAACCTGAAAGAACATATGTGGGAAATACAATCGCTGGCAGGTTCTTCCTTCCTGAATGATCTGCATGCTTATTTCACGGCTGGTTCTTATCCTTTTGGTTTAGGTGCGGTGTGGATGACTAACAATCATTATCTGAATTATGAAGAAGATATTGATACCCGTGTACTGGATGGCGTTACACATCAGTATACTGCATATCGTGCAGTAAGTGCAGGTACTAATTACTATTATCCTTCCTGGAAATCGGCCAAATATAGTACCGATGCATCGGGTAATTCTTATTACAACAATGGTGGTACAGATGATAAAGCTTTTGTTACCAAATTCAGCGATGTTAGCAGTCCTGATGTGTCTACAAGCGATGCCTTTTTCCCTGTAATGCGTTATTCTGAAGTGCTGCTGTTATATGCAGAAGCAGAAAATGAAGTAACTGGTCCTGATGCAAACGCTTACCTGTATCTGAATAAGGTACGTCTGCGCTCGAAAGCAACAAGTGCACCAGCAGGTCTTAGTCAGGATGAGTTCCGCAGTTTTGTACTGGAAGAACGTGGACGTGAGTTTTCGCTGGAAAACATCCGTAAATATGACCTGTTACGCTGGGGTGTATATTTACAGGTGATGAATAAAATTTCACTGGGACAGAATAACATTTCCAAGGTAAGAACAACTAAAAATCTGTTGTTGCCAATACCTACCAGTGAATTAAGCGCCAATTCCGCTATTACTTCTAACAATCCCGGCTGGTAAGCTTAGGATATATTGTAAGAACATCATAAATCTTTTTCAATGAAACAACTTATCATCATCCGTCAACATCTTATTGTAAGGTTGTTCGCGGTGCTCTATATCAGCTTATGTTTTACCAGTTGTAAAAAAGATGCAAGCACTGATACCAGTGTACCTGTTATCAATGCCGTTACTACCACCACTGATCGTACTACTAGTATTAGTACCGGCGCTTTGTCGGAATGGGTGGAGATAAAAGGTGCGCACCTGGCTACTACACAGAAAGTATACTTTAACAATCTGGCGGTAGCATCTACTGATTTTTATGCTACTGACTCTACCGTTACAGTACAGATACCTGCTGAAATAGCAGATTCTGTAACCGGTAAAGTAAGTGTGATCACCAAATATGGTCAGGCAGATTTCACTTTTACAGTTCAGATACCAGCTCCGGTCATTTCTTCTTTTGATCCCGCAACCGGTGATGCCGGTACAACGGTGACCATCACGGGTAACTGGTTCCAGAACCTGCAAAGTGTAAAGATCGGTAGCCTGGAAGCAACGATCGTTGCCAGCACAGACACTACTATACAGATAACAGTGCCCACCAGCGTTGTACCGGGATACATCTACGTAACAACAGCTACCGGTGGTACTACCAAATCTGCCAATGCATACGGGTTCAGTTATATTTTGTATGATGATGCAGCCAATGCAAACTGGTGGTTTGGTAACTGGAGCTCTGATATGACACTGGGCAGCACAGAACAGGCGAAGAGAGGAAGTAATTCGATCAAAGTACAATACACTGGTGGTTATGGTGGATTTCAGTGTGCAAGTACATTGGATGTGAGCAGCTATCAGGGCATCAAAGTGTCTATCTATGGTGGCAGTGGTACAAAAGGGATGCAGGTAAAACTTTACATTAACGGCGTTGGCGGCACCAGTGTTTTACTGGCTTTATCAGAAGGGTCTTGGACAGATTACACCATTCCTTTCAGTCAACTGGGAAGTCCTTCTTCTCTCACCAATATCACCATACAGGAATTCAGCAATAATAACAGCCTGATATATATTGACGACTTCGGGTTATTCTAAAAGAAATAGCATGACAAGAACTTTTTATAGCATCATTATGGGCCTGGGATTAACTGCCGCCGGTATTCCGGTGGCAGGCCAGGAGTTACCCTCCGATAAGCAGGCTACTGTAGAAACAATAAACCTGTACAGCCATCTGAAAAAGCTACCGGAGAAAGGGTTTTTGTTTGGTCATCAGGATGATCTGGCTTATGGTGTTAACTGGAAATATAAAGAAGGTAACAGCGATGTGAAGGAAGTGACTGGGGACTATCCTGCGCTGTATGGTTGGGACCTTAGTGGGATTGAATCAGACCATGATACAGACCTGGATGGTGTACCATTTAAAAAGATGCGCCAATATATACAGCAGGGATATGAGAGAGGAGGCGTTATTACCCTGAGCTGGCATATGCCCAGTCCTGCAGGAGCTACCAAAGGGGCCTGGGATACCACACATGGTACCGTTACCAGCATTTTACCCGGTGGAACCAATTATGAATTATATAAAGGCTGGCTTGATAAAGCAGCCATTTATATCAAGTCACTCAAAGGTACCAAAGGAGAGGCTATTCCTATCCTTTTCCGTCCTTTTCATGAGCTGACCGGCAACTGGTTCTGGTGGGGACGCAATGCATGCTCAGAACAGGAATTTATTACGCTGTGGAGATTTACTATTTATTATCTGCAACAGGAGAAACACCTGCATAACCTTTTATACGTGTATAATACGGCAGGAGAATTTACAAAACAGGAATTCCTGGCCCGTTACCCGGGAGATGATATGGTGGACGTAGTTAGCTTCGATACCTATCAATATGATGATCCGCAGAAAAACGACTGGTTCGTGAAAAATACAAACAGGCAACTGGCATTGCTGGACAGCATTGCCACGGAGAAGAATAAAATATCAGCACTGGCGGAAACAGGGTATGAACAGATCCCATATGCCAACTGGTGGACGAAGACGTTACTGGATGCTATTGGAAATAACAGGATAGCTTATACGCTGTTGTGGCGTAATGCAGGATACAATGAGTATATGAAAAGGATGCATTATTATGTACCCTATGCAGGTCAGGTATCCGCGAATGACTTTATAGAGTTTTATAAGCAAGATAAAACATTGTTTGAAAAAGAATCAGCAGCATTGGATTTGTATGCTCCGTTATGATTCTTTACCTGGTACCAGAAATCTAAACTGCCGTAAGGCAACAAAAGTAAGTATATGAATTTTGAAAAGCGACTGCATGCATTACAACAGGCATCAGAAGAGCTGTTAACCAGACCTAACCGAAAAGAGCCATTGGGCAACGGTATTTACGACAGGTATATGTATCCTGTACTGACAGCAGCTCACACACCTATATTCTGGCGCTATGATCTCCGGGAATCCTCCAATCCTCTTCTGATGGAACGGTTTGGCATTAACGGTGTATTTAACGCCGGTGCTATCAAATACAAGGATAAATATGTAATGGTAGCCAGGGTAGAAGGGATTGACCGTAAATCATTCTTTGCTGTGGCAGAAAGTGATAATGGTATTGATAATTTCCGTTTCTGGGATTACCCGGTGCAATTACCTGAAACTGCGGAACCAGATACAAATGTCTATGATATACGCCTGGTACAGCATGAAGATGGCTGGATATATGGCCTTTTCTGTACAGAAAGACGGGACCCTGCTGCTGCCCCTGGTGATCAGTCGGCAGCTGTGGCGCAATGTGGTATTGTGCGGACTAAAGATCTGCTTCAGTGGGAACGGTTGCCTGATCTGATAACACCTTCTCCTCAACAACGAAATGTGGTGTTGCATCCTGAATTCGTACAGGGGAAATATGCATTCTACACCCGTCCGCAGGATGGTTTTATCAGTACCGGCAATGGTGGCGGTATTGGTTTCGGCCTGGCAGACAACATAGAGAATGCAGTGATTCACGAAGAAATGGTAATCAATCCTAAGGTATATCACACCGTATATGAAGGAAAGAACGGTTTAGGCCCTGCACCGATCAAAACATCCATAGGCTGGTTACACCTGGCTCATGGCGTGCGTAATACCGCTGCGGGTCTTCGTTATGTTTTGTATATGTTCGTGACCGACCTGAAGGACGTTACCAAAGTGATCCACAAACCTACAGGCTATTTCATGGCACCGGAAGGAGAGGAAAGGGTAGGAGATGTATCCAATGTGCTTTTTAGTAATGGCTGGATTGCTGATGATAACGGTAATGTGTTTATCTATTATGCATCATCAGATACCCGTATGCATGTGGCTACTTCTACTATCGACAGACTGGTGGATTATGCAGTGAATACACCGGAAGATGGTTTGCGCTCTGCTGCTTCTGTGAAGACTATCAATAGTATCATTGAGAATAACGGAATTAGTGTTATATAACGAATCATTTTGGGGAATGGTGTTCTAAAATAGTCCCGGTTGCATTTGCAGCCGGGATTTTTGTTTTGTAAACAACATTTCCCACCTGATTTTGTTACTTAACAAAGATCTGTATATGAAACAGGTAGTCTGGCAAAGTGATCTTCTTAGTACTACGGAGATGCTTTCTATTGAATACAATGGAGAATACCGGGCAAAGGGGAAAATTACCGGAGCATTAAAAAATCATCCGTTGCAGGTATCTTATGAGCTTGTAATGGATTATAACTGGCATATTATTTCAGTAGCGATCGAGGTGAAAGCGGAGAAGAGTTTTAAACTTTTCCTGGAAAAGAAGAATGGTAAATGGTATGATCTGCAGGGGAAATATTACCCTGATCTTGATAATGCTATTGATGTCGATATATCCCTGACACCATTTACAAATACTTTACCTATCAAAAGATTGAAGCTGACAGAAGGTAAAAAGGAAGAGATAACAGTTGTCTATTTCGATCTGCCGGAGGATATGTTCAAAGCCGTGACGCAAAATTACACTAATATGGGTAAGGGCCTGTATAAATATGAGAATATAAATAAAGGGTTCACATCTATGATTCAAACAAATGAGGATGGCTTTGTAGTAGACTATCCGGGGATTTGGCAGATGGTGTCCTCATGAACACTTCTGCTCTGATAATTACCGGGGTGCTTTAAAGTCTTTATTAAAACAAAGTCCCCAGGCGCTGTTTTAAACAGTACCTGAGGGACTTTATTTTATCATTTACTATATTACCGTTATTTACTGCTGCTTACAGGTGTTACAGTTTTCCCATACACCCTATACTGTTCAAAAGTACCTTTATACCCTACAAGGTTGCCTCCTTTATTGCTTAACGACTGATATTCAAATGGGAGTACTATTGTATTTTCATAAATAGTGCGGATACCATATTTACCATTCTTTCTAGCTATTACGAGATAGCTATTTATATAATCCAGCTCATCATATTCGAAAGGAATAATTATTTTGCTATCTGCATCCTCACTGCTTTCTACTACACCATACTTACCTTTTTTAACAGCTATAAAAGGAGATCTGTAAGAATCGCTATTGCGACCATTCGGATTGTAAGAGAGCAGATCATCATATAATACGTCCAGCACCATTTTACCACTGCTGTTGCAAATCCCGGTTTTCCCATCCAGCATAACCAGGTAATAAGTATTATAAGAATCATTCATCGAAATAGTTTTAATGTAATCATATTTCATAGGAAGCATAACAGTCAGGTCCCTCTTGATGATACCATATTTATTCTCTTTCTTGAGTAGAATAGCTTTTTCCCCAACATTAACAACGCCGTAATCAAACGGTAATATTACTTTACCGCTTAAATCAAACAGGCCTTTCAATCCATTTTTTGTGCCGCTGATAAAAGAAGAATAAGTTTTAGATAACCGATCATATTCAAAAGGAATAATTACATTACCATTCATACTACACATGCCATATTTGCCATCTTTAAGGCCGATGAAATTATAAACCCGCTCAGTATTACTGTTTATTCGTTCCAGTTTATCATACTCAAACGGCAGCAGTTTATTTTCCGACAAATCAATTACCCCCATGTGTCCATTTAGTTCAGCAATAGCAAAGTCATCATAGATATTTAAATAACTATACCAGTTTTTAAACGACGGTTTACCGTTCCAGTTAATAAGCGTATATAGATTATCCTTTGCTACCCGCAAATAATCATCACTATCAGTGTTGATACTACTGTACTCAATCGGAACTACTATCTTTTTACTCGCTACATTTACAAGACCATAAAGATCCCCCTTTTGAGCCAGGAATATATTGGGCTTATCGTGATAGGCTTTTTCCAGGCGGGTGTATTCAAAAGGAAAAATAATTTCACTTGTTTCCGTAATAATACCCACCTTATTTTTGAGAGTAGCAATATAATAGGTTTGATCATCCATAGTAAAACTGTTTAACAGATCGTAAATACATGGAATTATCATTTGTCCTTTTGAATTAATGGTACCTGATTTTCCATTAACTGTTACAACGGCCGTATTATTAGCACCATAAAAAGAAGCCCGGATATTTTCAAAAATAAAAGGTGTTAATTTCTTTTTAGTAGCGGTTTCTATAATAGCATAAACCCTGTTACTATAGTCTCCTTTGTAAACTATGCTGATACCTTTCTCTGAAAAGCTTTCAGAAAGATAATATAAACCATCACCATCACTAAAAGTACGGGAAGAGTTATCAGATATCGGAGCTTCTACAATTGCTACCATCTCTTCCATAACAGGTGCTTCCTCTTCCACTTGGGTCTCTGCAATTGCCTCTGCCTGAGGCTTTCCGGTAGCTGTCACTTTAGTACTATCTGCTTTTGTTACTTTACGAACAGGTTTCTTTTTCACTATCTGTGCCGTAGCATCCAGGCTGACAATCAGAAGAAAAGCAAGAACAATTTGCTTCATGAATAGTTTGTTTATAGGTTAATTGAATGTATTGTACAGGGATATAAAACCCTAGGTATAAATGTGTTAGAAATAATTATTGTCCCATATTGATTTTAAATATATAAAAAAACAAGGATTAATGGTAAAATAAAGTCCCCCAGATGCTGTTTTAAACAGTACCTGGGGGACAAGCTATAAATTTATTATTTAGATATTCACTACAACTTTACCAACTGTTCTTCCACTTTCCACCTGCAAATGTGCATCTGCCATCTGGTTAAAAGCAAAGCTTTTTGAAACATGAGATTTGATTTTACCGCTTTTCAACAGGGTGGCTAATGTGTTCATATCATCTCCGTCGGATTTAACAAGGATAAAACTGATACCGATGTTCCTTGCTTTTGCTTTCTGTGCCAGTGTCTCAGTAATCTGGGTGAGGATGCTGATGATCCTCCCACCGTCTTTAATGACATCTAATGACTGATCTATGCTTTCTGCACTCAGGGAGTCGAGTACAAAGTCAATGTCTTTGGTAGCGTCTTTTAATGTCTGTGACTTATAGTCAATATGTTCATCTGCACCCAGTGATAAAACAAAGTCTTTATTAGCAGCAGAAGAGGTACCAATGACATAAGCCCCCAGATGTTTTGCCACCTGCACTGCATAATGACCCACACCACCGGAAGCTGCGTGAATCAACACACGATCTCCGGCTTTAATACCAGCATTGCTAACCAGTACCTGCCAGGCGGTAAGTAAAGCAAGCGTGCCGGCAGCCGCTTCTTCATGAGAAATGTTCGCCGGTTTTAAGGCCAGATGTGCAACCGGAGCAGCCACATATTCTGCATATGCATTGCCTGTACCGGGAAAATTAACCATGCCAAACACTTCATCTCCTTCTTTAAAAAGATCGGATTTTGATGCTGTTACTATACCGGAAATATCCCAGCCTATGATGAATGTGGCGTCTCTTTTTATGCCTCCGTAACTATATACGCCCTTGCCTATACGTGTTTTCACATCTACCGGATTTATACTGATCGATTTCACCTGTACCAGTACTTCGTTTGTATTAATAGCAGGAGTGGGGATGTCTTGCAGGATCAGATTATCTGTTGATCCTGGTGCTGTTAAAGTGATTGCTTTCATATTTTTATTATTTCGATAAGGCAAATTTATACTGTATATACTCAGATAAATGGTATAAGTTTTCTATAATTTGGTATATTTGTAGCATGATAAAGGAAATTCTATACGAGCCTTATTCTATCAAGTTCGCTACCCTTGACGAAGGTCCTGAGACTGAACACAAGCATAGTTTCTTCGAATTGGTGTATATACAATCGGGAACGGGTACGCAGTGTATCAACAACAGCAGATCCAAATATCAGCCGGGGCATATGTTTTTGCTGACACCTGATGATTGTCATTCTTTTGATATAGCTACAACTACTGAGTTTTTCTTTCTTCAGTTCAATGATATCTATATCAAGAATAATGGACTATTATCAGAGAATATCCGCAGGCTGGAATATATTCTTCAGAATGCCAATCATCAGCCGGGATGTATTTTGAAAAACTTGCCGGATAAGACGTTGGTGAAGCCAATGGTGGAAGCTATTATACGTGAATATGTAAACAGGGATTTATATAACCAGGAACTGATACATCAACTGGTGAATACATTGATTATTATCGTGGCCCGTAATATTGCCAAATACTTACCAGAACAGGTGAATGTGGCAACAGAAGAAAAGGCGATGGATATTCTTCAGTATATTCAGCATAATATCTACTATCCTGAAAAGCTGAAAGCCGAGAGTATCAGTGATAATTTCAGGATATCAAATGCTTACCTGGGCAGGTATTTCAAGAAACATACGAATGAAACGATGCAACAGTATATTACTAATTATAAAACAAAGTTAATAGAGCATCGTTTAAAATTCAGTGATAAGCGGATAAATGAAATAGCTGATGAATTTGGCTTTACAGATGAAAGTCATTTGAATAAATATTTCAGAAAGCAGAAAGGGAAGAGCCCTAAAGCGTATAGGAATTTAGTCCGTTCTTAATTCATTTTATTTTCAATAGATGTAAGATCAGGGATTCCCTGAAATTCACTTTGTTGCTTCAGCCGGTTTTTATCTCTGAATCCATTTTCCACCGCTTTCAGTAAATCTTTCTCTGTATCTGACCTGCCTTCTCTGGCATCCAGAATAGCAGAAAAATACCAGGCTTCACTATTGGTAGCGTCAGCTAACTTATATAACTCTACGAAATAACGGGCTTCCGGATTTGCATTACCCGTGATAAAATGATTGCTGTATGAATAAAATGCCAGTGACAGATAAGCCAGTAACCTTTGATACATCGGGCTTTCAGTGGTTTTAGCAGTCGCCCCCGCTTTCAGATGATCAATAGTTTTTACCCAGTATGGCATATCTGCCTGTTCAAAATGCTGGCTATAGGTGACTTTTGTATTTTGTTCTACACTAAGTAACTGCTCCTGCATCTTATCCTGAGTTTTATAAAGCGGATCATTCGTAAGAGATGTTAGATTCTCATGAAACCGTGTTGCTTTATCAGTTAACCCATCCAGGAAACTGATGGAGAGCGTACATTCCTGTACAGCTTTTATCATTTTTTTTGCATGATAGAAGGTATCCAGTCTTTCTTTGCTTTTTTCAATATAGTCATTGATGAATTTCTCATTTTTAGGAATGATGTTTTTCTGCATAGCATCCAATTGCAAGCCTGCAAAAGCCAGGTTCATAGTACTGTCCGGCGCCCATTCATGTTTCCCATCAAAGAAAATAAGATGCTGCCTGGTTTGGGTGTTAACCAGGGCTTTGGAAAAGGCGACTATATCAGTGAGGTTCAGATCTCCTTCACCTGCAATAGCCGTGTAGCTGAAATTAAAATCAGCAGGAGAGGTGCCATCCGGCATACCTGCACCGTTGACGATCACTCCTTTAATAACGGGATATTTTAAGGCGATATAACCGGCTACTTTAGCTCCACCGGAGAACCCGCCTGTATAAATCCTGTTGCTATCGATCTTTAACCTGCTTTGTACATCAGCAGATAAATTATTCCAGATGTTTTCTGTGGCAGACCAGTCGTTCCCGTTTTTAGAATTATTACTACCAACTAAAATATAGCCGTAAGTATCCGCCAGTGATTTGTATTTATTTAAAGGCAGTTTACCATCAGCATGTGGATCGAAAAGATATATCACCGGTAAAACTTCCTTATTGCCTTTAGATGGGACGTATAAGGCATAAGATTGAGTAGCATCATTTTTACAGATAACAGTGTCTATTACCTTGCCCGTTTCAAAAGAGGCAGCAGAAGGCTTGTTAACGCAGGCACCGATGCTAAACATCAGGATCAGGTATATTTTCATACAATAATGAATGTGAAACGAAATATATAAAGAAATGTCCAGAAAGGCTCATTTGGCCGAAATTGTATAAAATATGTCATTTGCGCCATCCTAATAACTACGTACTTTTGTAAAGTCAAACGATACTACATGCCAGAGGAAAAGAGAAAACTGATCGTAGTGATACCTATGCCTAACACTTACCTGTTGGATATCGCTGGTCCATGTGACGTATTCACCGCTGCTGACCTGGCCCTGAAAGAGGTTCCAGGCAGTAAAAAGGGAGGATATGAGGTATTACTCGCTTCTCCTATGGACACAAAAACGATCATTACAAAAAACGGGTTTGAGATTACCTGCCAGACGAAGATCTCGGAGATTGACAGGCCTATTGATACAGTAATAGTGGCTGGCTACTCCAGGCTGGAGTTGCATAAAGATCACCCGCTCTTTAAATGGCTGAGAGACATATATCCAAAGTTACGCCGTGTGGGGTCTGTCTGTATAGGAGCTTATGCACTCGCAGAAGCAGGTATACTGGATGGCAAACTAGCCTCTACACACTGGGAATTTACCCAGGAGTTCCAGACCAGGTACCCCGCAGTACATGTGGATACCAATCCATTTTATACCCGTGACGGTAATGTATATACTTCCGGTGGCGTATCCTCCGGGATAGATCTTTCCCTGGCACTGGTAGAAGAAGACTATGGCCGTGATATAGCTTTGTTTGTTGCCCGTAAACTGGTATTATATCTGAAAAGGAACGGGCATCAGTCGCAGTTCAGCACACTGCTACAGATCCATAGCATGGAGAATTCAATTGCAGGGAAACTGCATCCCTGGATGATAAGACATCTGGCAGATGAACTCAGCATCGAACAACTGGCAGAACACTGCAATATGAGTGTACGGAACTTCGCCCGCGTATTCCTGAAAGAAACAGGACTTACACCTGCTAAGTTTGTAGAAAAATTACGCATAGAAGTAGCCCGCAAATACCTGGAAGACAGCGATCTTACCATGGACCAGATAGCAGAGAAATGCGGTCTCAGCGGACTTATTTCCATGCGCCGGACTTTCATGCGGCATATGATGGTATCGCCCAGCGATTACCGTCGCTCTTTTAGAACATCTCTTCAAGCAACAACATAAAAATATAATTATGAAAGTAGCAATTAATGGATTCGGCCGCATTGGCCGTATGACTTTACGCGCCCTGCAGAATAAGGCAAACGTGGAAGTAGTGGCGATTAACGACCTTACAGAACCGGGACTGCTCACACATCTCTTTAAATACGATACTTCCCATGGAAAGTTCCCCGGCACTGTTGTACAGAGGGATAACAGCATTGTTGTTAACGGAAAAGCGATCCTCTTATTAAGTGAAAAAGATCCGGAGAAATTACCCTGGGCAAAACTGGAGATAGATGTTGTGATAGAGTCTACCGGCCGTTTTACCGACAGGAGCAAAGCACAATTGCACCTGAACGCCGGTGCCAAGAAAGTATTGATTACCGCTCCGGCAACTGGTAATGTAAAAACTATTGTAGCAGGAGTGAATGATGAGCTGATCACAGAAGAAGATGAAATCCTGTCTACCGCTTCCTGCACCACCAACTGTATAGCACCGTTGTTATACCTGCTGGAAAAGGAATATGGTATCGCCTCCGGTTTCATGAGTACGATACATGCATTTACCATGGACCAGATGTTACAGGATGGTCCCCATAAAGATTACAGGAGAGCCCGTGCCGCTACCCAGTCTATTATACCTACCACTACAGGTGCAGCAAAAGCGATCGGAGATGTACTGCCTGGGTTAAAAGGCAAACTGGATGGATTTTCTTACCGTGTACCTGTGATTGATGGTTCTATAGCCGATATGTCTATAAACCTCATTAAACAGCCTTCTGCAGGCGAAATTAATGAGCTGTTCAAACATCATGCTGCCAATGCTTTGCAAGGAGTACTGGAATACACGGAAGAACCGTTTGTATCCGCAGATATATTAGGGAATACGCATTCATCTATTATTGATGGTACTTTGACCCGTAGTATCGGGAACCTGGTGAAGGTAGTAGCCTGGTATGATAATGAAGTAGGGATTTCTAACAGGCTGGCTGAACTGACAGTAGAACTGGCGGGGAAAGTAGCTGTAAGCGCTTAAACGAAATGCATTTCTAACAAAACATAATAGGCTCCTAACGGAGCCCCGTGTTTGTAGAAACAATTTTATCCTCCACAATAGACTCCGTTAGGAGTCCCCTGTTAAATGAACAAATAGGGGACTCCTAACGGAGTCTGTGTTTTGTTATTCTATGTGTTTGCTACAAACACGGGGCTCCTAACGGAGCCTATAGTGACACCTAAATACTTTTTACAATATTATGCATGTATACTATTCACCATTCCTTCAACAGTGCTCATAATCTGATCCATACGGGAACGATCACCCGCTACCCGGGATAACATCAGTCCGCCTTCAATTAAAGCTAATATAGAAAAGGTGATCTGATCAATATTAATCCCCCTTTTAAATTCTCCGGATTCAATACCGGATTCAATAGATTCCATCATACATCTCTGCCAGTTTTTACTGGCGCTTGCGGCCTTCTCTTTCAGCACACTATTCGTATCATCTGCTTCTGTAGCCGTATTTAAAATCGGACTTCCTCCCAATAAGAAATCATCCTCGTATAAAGCTTTATAGACCTTGGCATATACCATTATCTTGTCGTGATAACTATGCGCAACAAGCATTGCATCCCTGATAGCATTACACAACTTTCCCATGTTATAATCAAACACCGCCAGCGCCATCACTTCTTTATTCTCAAAATTACCATAGATACCACCCCTGGATAAACCTGTGATTATTTCCACATCTGCCATGGTTGTACCCGCATATCCTCTTTTGTTAAAAATTTCAGCCATACTTTCTATGATGAAATTTTTCGTGCGTTCAGATTTTGTCATTTAATGTAGAATTAAAATCTTTTGTAGATGCATTCACACAATAGCACTCAAGCTCTCGTTTAAACCCTTTAATGATTATCTGCATGGGTCTTACAGTGTTCTTAACACGACAAATAATATTGGCGCCTTCTATCGCTGCAAACATCTTCGTGGCATATTCTTCCGGTATCAGGTCCGCTGAAAATTCACCTGAACGAATACCTTCTTCCAGCAGACCAGTTAACAGGTCTATCTGAGCTTCAATATGTTTTTTAACTTTTTTATTCACAGCAGGAAGAGTATCATCTGCTTCTGTAGAAAGATTTGCAATGGGACATCCACCATCAAATAAGGACTTTAGCGGGTTTTTCGCCATATCCATATAAGCGAAAAGTTTATCTTTCGCTGCATGCTGTTTGCCTAATACCTCTTTCTGGGTATCACTTGACACCTGTAAAAGGTAATCCACGCAGGAAGCAGCAAGGTCTTCCTTTGTTTCAAAATGGCTGTACAGGCATCCTCTTGTAACCTTCGCTGAATGCAATACTTCCTCTACAGAAGTAGCAGCAATTCCTTTAACATTAAATATCGGAGCCGCTTTTTCAATAATACACTGCCTGGTCTTTTCTCCTTTACTCATATTCTAAGTTTTTGATGATACAAATATATACCAATTTGTCGGTTCTACGACATATATGATAAAATTACAAAACAGTCAACATTGTCTGTTTTTACAACGCATCGGAAAATGTCGATAAAATGTTAATCATTTAAATATCAATTATTTAAACTGATTTTAGACCGCTGTGTCGGTTCTTTTTCTTTGTAGAATATACAAGTATGTATAGTTTTGTTGTCTCGTTTAGTAATTGGTTTATGGATCATAACAAACAACACTGACTAATTACTACACCTCCATAAACAAAATAAAATTTAACATGAAAAGTATCATTCTGGCAGTTATCGCTGTTGCATTATACAGTTGTTCATCCAACCCTCAAACAGTATCTGCACCACCGCCAACATTACCAGTCCTCAGTATTACTTCTGGAACAGTTACCACCTACAAGGAATACCCTGCTTCTATAGAAGGCGTGGATAATGTAGAAATCCGTCCGCAGGTAAGCGGAACATTAGCAGAAGTTTTAGTAGATGAAGGCGCCTTTGTACAGGCCGGTCAATCTTTATTCAGAATCAATGAGCAGCCTTTCAGAGCTGCATTAAACAATGCCCTGGCCAGTTTGCATGCTGCAGAAGGCGCTATGGCGAATGCTAATCTGGAAGTAGAAAAGCTGACGCCACTGGTGCAAAACAAAATCGTGTCTGAGTTCCAGTTGAAATCAGCTAAAGCAGCTGTGGAAGTAGCTAAAGCAAATATAGAACAGGCAAAAGCGTCTATTTCAACTGCACAGATCAACCTGGGATATACTTTGATCAAAGCACCTGTGAGTGGATATATCAGCAGGCTTGAAAAAAAGAAAGGCAGCCTGGTAGGCCCTGCAGATGCGGAAGCGCTCACCAAACTTTCTGATGTACATAATGTACATGTGTATTTCTCCCTGGCAGAAAACGACTTTGTCAGCTTTAAAGAACAATATCCAGGTGAAACCATCAACGATAAATTAAAACAGCTGCCTGCTGTATCCCTGTTACTGGGTGATAACACGGTTTATCCGCAGCAGGGTAAAATAGATATTATCGACGGACAGTTTGATAAAAACACCGGAGCTATTACCGTAAGAGCCAATTTCCCTAATCCAAAAGGATTGCTTCGTTCAGGCAATACAGGTAAAATACAATTAAGCCTTTTTCACAAAGATGCATTACTGGTACCACAGTCTGCTACAACGGAAATGCAGGACAAGATCTTCGTATTTACGCTGGCAGACAGCAATAAGGTAACCAAACAGCCCATTACCATCAGTGGCAGATCAGGAACTGATTATGTAGTAAAAGATGGTTTAAAAGTGGGAGATCAGATCATTACAGATGGCCTGGGAAGTTTACAGGAAGGAATGGTCATCCATCCTGAAAGTGCAAAGAAATTGTCGGCCTTAAAAAAATAATCAATGCTTAAGACATTTATAAATAAACCAGTACTGGCAACAGTTATCTCTATCATACTGGTGATACTTGGCGTACTTGGATTGCTTAAATTACCGTTACAGCAATTCCCTGATATCGCGCCGCCATGTGTTGTAGTGAATGCAGTTTATCCGGGTGCGAATGCGGAAACTATTATCCGTTCAGTGGCCCCATCATTAGAAGAAGCGATCAATGGCGTGGAAAATATCACGTACATGAGTTCTATCGCCAGTAATGATGGTACGCTTGCCATCAGTGTGTTTTTCAAACTGGGTACTGATCCTGACCAGGCAGCCGTGAATGTACAGAACCGTGTAAGCCAGGCTACCAGCCAGCTCCCTCCGGAAGTGGTACAACAGGGTATCATCACATCCAAACAACAGAACGGCATTGTGATGGGTACGGGTATCTATACCGATGATGAAACAAAATATGATGAGAAATTCCTGAGTAATTATACTTCCATCAACCTGATCCCTGATATTAAACGTATCCCTGGTGTGGGCTCTGCGGTTATATTCGGTGGCGCTAAAGATTACTCGATGAGGGTATGGTTAAAACCTGCCCAGATGGAGACTTACCATGTAACACCCGCAGAAGTTAGTGCAGCCATACAGGATAAGAGTCTGGAAGCAGCTCCCGGCCGGTTGGGCGACAGAAGTAACCAGACTTTCGAATATGTGATCAAATACAAAGGGAAGCTGAATAAACCGGAAGACTATGAGAACATCGCTATCCGGTCTAATGCAGATGGTTCTGTACTGCGCTTAAAGGATGTAGCGAGAATAGAATTCGGGTCCTATAATTATGCGACCAAACAAAGGATCAACGGCCATGTGGGTATCGCGATGCCTATCGTACAGCTGGCGGGATCTAATTCCAATGAAGTACAGATTGCTGTAAATGCATTCATGGAAAAGGCTTCAAAGAAATTCCCTGCGGGTATCCATTATCTTACTTTCTATAGTACTAAGAAATCGCTGGATGCATCTATTGAACAGGTAGTACATACACTGATAGAAGCATTTATCCTGGTATTCCTGGTAGTATTTATATTCCTGCAGGATTTACGGTCAACACTGATCCCTGCTATCGCTGTTCCCGTAGCCATTATTGGCACCTTCTTTTTCATGTATGTCTTTGGGTTTACGATCAACCTGCTGACCTTATTCGCACTGGTACTATCTATTGGTATTGTGGTGGATGATGCCATTGTAGTGGTGGAAGCCGTCCATTCAAAAATGGAACATAAAAAGCTACCGCCACAGGAAGCTACGTTACAGGCCATGCATGAAATAACGGGTGCGATTATATCCATTACGCTGGTGATGGCGGCAGTGTTTTTACCGGTAGGATTCATGGACGGTTCCACTGGTTTATTCTACAGACAGTTTGCCTTCACCATGTCTATTGCAATCGTGATCTCGGCGTTGAATGCATTAACGTTAAGTCCTGCGTTGGCAGCTTTATTCCTGAAGAATCATCATACAGAAGAAGGAGCAGAGAAGACGTTTAAAGCAAGGTTCTTTGCTGGTTTTAATGCAGGATTTAATGGCCTTACGAACAGGTATGTAGGTCTTATTAAATTCTTACTGGCCAGAAAGTGGATTGCCATCGCCGGATTAGTTGTAGTAGTGATAGCCACTGTATGGATGGTAAAAAAGACGCCTACAGGATTTATCCCCAATGAGGATCAGGGTTTCATTGCAATAGCGGTGAACACACCTTCTGCTACTTCTTTAAAACATACAGCAGAAGTGATGTTAGAGGCAGAGAAGAAACTACAGAGTATGGAAGTTACCGGATATGTGATGAATTTTCCGGGTTTCAGTTTGCTGACATCTTCTGCCAGTCCATCTGCAGGTATAATGTTCATGACATTAAAAGACCCTAAAGACAGAGGGAAGGTAAAAGAGATTACACAGCTGATAGCACAAACACAAAGTGCCTTAAATGAGATAAAGGGAGCTACTTTCTTTGCGTTCAGTTTCCCTACCGTTCCTGGTTTCAGTAATGTGGAAGCGCTGAGTGTTGTATTACAGGACAGATCAAGTGGCCGACTGGATAAATTTTCTGCAGATGCCAATGCCTTTATCGGGAAATTAAATAAGCTGCCATCTGTGGGTGTAGCGTTCACCACTTTTAAAGCAGATTATCCGCAATACCAGATAGATGTAGATGATGATAAAGCAGATCAGCTGGGCGTAAGCGTAAGAGACATTTTACAAACGATGCAGTCTTATTTTGGTACGGCACAGGTGTCTGACTTCAACCGGTTTGGTAAATACTATAAGGTGGTACTGGCAGCAGATTCCGCTGATAAAGCTACACCAGAAGCGCTTACCAGTGTGTACGTTAAAAATAAAACCGGACAAATGGTCCCTCTGAATGCAGTGGTGAAACTCAACCGTGTATTTGGATCAGAAACGGCCTCCCGTTATAATCTTTTCAATTCTATTGATCTGAATATTATCCCAAAACCAGGGCATAGTTCAGGAGAAACCATAGAAGCTATCAGGCAGCTGGCAGCTAAAGAATTACCTGCGGATTATAACTATGAATTCTCTGGTCAGACCAGGGAAGAAATCTCTTCAAGCGGACAATCTACCATCGTATTTATTCTCTGCCTTGTATTTGTGTATTTCCTGCTTGCTGCACAGTATGAAAGTTATATCCTTCCACTGGCTGTTATATTGACTATTCCAACGGGCGTATTTGGTGTATTTGCACTGATAGGATTCAAGGGGATCGAAAACAATATTTATGTACAGGTAGCACTGGTGATGCTGATAGGTTTACTTGCTAAAAATGCTATCCTGATAGTAGAGTTTGCGGTGCAACGCAGGAGAGCGGGTAAGACACTGATAGAATCTGCACTGGAAGCATCCAGGTTAAGATTAAGACCTATCATAATGACTTCCCTCGCCTTTGTGTTTGGCCTGTTCCCGCTGAGTATTGCTACAGGACCAGCTGCACAGGGTAATCATTCTATCAGTTTTGCTGCTGCAGGTGGTATGATCTCAGGCGTATTCCTGGGGTTAGTTATCATCCCGGTATTGTTTGTCATTTTCCAGGCATTACAGGAAAAAATAAGCAGGAAACCACAATTAACACTAGCTCACTCATGAAGAATATAAGTATATACCTGATCATCCTGTTATTAGCAGCCTGTAAGGTTTCAAAAGATGTAAAAACACCGGAGGAGGCAGTACCTGCTACCTACCGCGATACCCCGGCCGATACGGCCGGTATTGGGAAGATGCCCTGGGCTTCTTTCTTTAACAACCCGGAATTAAATACGCTGATAGCAGCTGCGATTGAACATAATAACGATTTGCAGGTAGCGGTGAAAGATATAGAAGCAGCGGAATTAACACTGCGTCAGGCTAAACTGGGTAATGTCCCTAATGTAGGTTTACAGGCTAACACCAGTATCAGCCGTTACTCTGATAACAGTTTAAACGGCGCTACTATCAGTCAGTTTTTATCGTCTTCTCACGTAGAGGATTATACCCTGGCAGTTTCCTTATCCTGGGAAGCCGATTTATGGGGCAAAATCAGAAGCAGGAAGGCGTCTGCTCTTGCTGCCTATCTGCAGACAAATGAGGCCCGTAAGGCCGTTCAAACGCGCATTGTAAGCGATATGGCCAAAGGGTATTATAACCTGCTGATGCTGGACGCGCAATTGTCTATAGCCAGGCAGAATGTGTTACTCAATGACAGTACGCTGAATATCATACAGTTGCAGTATCAATCCGGACAGGTGACTTTACTGGCTGTGCAGCAGGCGCAGGCCCAGAAGCTGACCGCGGCGGCACTTGTGCCCCAGTTTGAACAGCTGATTACTATACAGGAAAATGCGATCAGCATTTTAAGTGGGGTAAATCCTGCTGCTGTTCATCGTCAGAAAGACCTGGCTTCATTGCCTGTTGCAGAGAAGCTGAATGCTGGTATACCTGCTGATCTTTTAGGTCTCAGACCTGATGTTAGAGTAGCGGAACTGGCGCTTCAGAAAGCGAATGCGGAAGTGGGATATGCAAAGGCAAACATGTACCCTTCACTGGCTATTACGGCACAGGGGGGATTGGATGCGGTAAAATTAAGTAACTGGTTTACGATACCTGCATCACTGTTTGGGATTGCGGCTGGTAGTTTAACACAGCCTCTTTTTCAGCAGAAGAAGTTAAGTACGCTTTACGAGGTAGCTAAAGTGAGAAGAGAACAAACGGTGATCAGTTTCCGTCAGTCGGTTTTAGTAGCGGCGGGTGAAGTAGCAGATAACCTGGTGAAGATAGATAAGCTGCAACAGCAACAGGCTTTTACAGCCGAAAGAGTCAATACATTAAAACAGGCGATACAGAATGCACAGCAGTTGTTTGGGAATGGGATGGCTACTTACCTGGAAGTGATTACAGCACAGGCAAATGTGCTGCAAAGCGAACTGGAATTAGCCGGCATTAAAAAAGCACAGCTGGATGCGGGAGTAGATTTATACCGCGCGGTAGGCGGCGGATGGCAGTAGATAAACAGACAGTAGCCCTGGCATAGCAAACTATAGCCAGGGCATTTGGAAACACAATTTATCAATTTTAAAACGAACAAAAAATGTCAACATTAAACGGAAAAGTAGCCCTGGTAACAGGAGGTAGTCGTGGAATAGGCGCAGCAATAGTAAAGAAGCTGGCACAGGAAGGAGCCAATGTAGCATTTACTTATATCAGCTCTGCTGACAAAGCCAACGCGCTTGTAACTGAAGTAGAAAAAAATGGTACTAAAGCATTAGCAATAAAGGCTGATAATGCCGACCCCAAAGCTATTACTGATGCCGTGAATAAAACAGTATCCACCTTTGGGAAACTGGATATCCTGGTTAACAATGCAGCTGTATTCATTGCAGGCACCCTTGATCAGGCAGATGACATGGCTGATCAGTACAACAGGCAGTCAGATATAAACATCAGGGCTATTCCTGCGGCTATACGTGCTGCTTCAAAAGTCATCTCAGATGGTGGCAGGATTATTATCATAGGCTCTGTGGTAGCCTCTGCCGTGGGCTTCCCCACATTGACAGAGTATGGTGCTACAAAGGCTGCTGCCGGCGCATATGGCAGAGGGTATGCATGGGACCTGGGCCACAGGAATATTACCGTGAATACGGTACAACCCGGCCCTATAAACACAGACATGAACCCTGATGAAGGTGAATTTGCAGACCTGTTGAAAGCCAAAACAGCGCTTAAACGCTATGGCACGGCAGAAGAAGTAGCAGGTGTAGTGAGCTTCCTGGCAGGACCGGATGCGGGTTATATCACCGGTGCTTCCATTAATGTAGATGGAGGAATACTGGCATAAGAAGCTTAAAAGAGGTTTTGACCGGCTATTGAAGAGGCTCATCCTACGTTTATCCTACGTCTTTAACGTAGGATAAACGTAGGATGAGCCTCTTCAATAGCCGTTTTATTCCTGTTCTATTACTCTTTTACCTGAATCCATACATAAACTCAAAAGATAGACAAGCCCTCTTCCAAATAAAAAAGTTTTGTCCTCATTATTCTCCCAACCTCTACATCTCTTCTCTGAACAAAGGGAAAACATCTACTAAAATGCATTATAAAAAAACATGAAATGTTAATATTTTTGGCATTCTTGCTAATGTTTGTATCCTGTCTTAGATTGAGGCGAAATGAGGATCACCAAATTGCTACAAAGGACTGTTATATTGATGGTATTGGTCTTGCTGCGTCTCGTAGCTGCCGGACAGGTACAGATTAGCGGTACAGTATATGAACGCTCCGCCAAATACGGAATGGCCGGAGTAAGCGTAAGAGGTTCTTCCGGCGCTGGCGCCGTTACCGATTCCGCAGGACATTACACCATAAGGTTGCCCTATACTGACTCCCTCAGCTTTTCCTACCAGGGAAAGGCGACCATGAAATTCCCCGTAAAGGAAATTCCCGCTAACAGACCGTTTGATATGAGTCTTCATGTAGACATCAAGGTATTACCTACCGTTGTAGTACTGCAAAACGACTATAAAGAAGATTCCATCGCCAACCGGGAAGAATACAGGAAGGTATTCAACTATGCCCCGGACTTCCTGGCACCAGCCAGTAATGGGGCAGGAGCAGGTATTAATCTCGATCTGCTGTTCAGTATAAAAAAGATGAAGAGAATGGAAGCTTTCAGACTAAAACTGGAAGAGGAGGAGCGGGATAAATACGTGACTCACCGGTTTAATAAAGCACTGGTAAAGAAGATAACAGGCTTACAGCCACCTGCCCTCGATACATTTATGCAGCAATACAGACCCTCCTACGAGATGTTGCAGAGCTTTGAAACCGAATACGAATATTACTTATACATCAAAGACTGGTCGACTTACTTTTCTTCCAGATGGAAAAGGGACCATCCTGTACAGAATTAAATTTTTCTACAAACATGGGGACCTGTTTCACAAAATATTCAAATTGATGTTAGTGCCTCAGTTTGATTACATAATCTTCGCACCAGATGTTGTTGATCAATAAATACACCTTATCTGACGTGAATATTAGGTGAAGTTAAATTGAAAAACAAATCCTGAACCCATATTATAAAGCTAAATCAGAGAACTAAACAGTCAGATGCAGTGTATTTATTGATCAATAACATCTGCCAATCTACGTTGTCACTACCAAATTAATTACGGCTTTTCCTCTTTTGACAAACCCGGGAACACAAAAAGCCGCATAATCAGCATGCCCAATCCAACCCCGCTAAAGAAAACAATCACCACAACCGATAAGCTGATCGGTTTGCAACCATCAGGACCGTCAGTAACGCCTAACCAGGGAATATGTTTGCTCAGGAACATAGTGGCTCCTGCGCAGAAGAAGGTGAACAGTAATAACCCAATGAACAACCATAGTAATCTTTTCCGCAGCGTTGGAGTTAGCCTTTGCATACGTACCTGGTAAGCATAGAAGAGCCCTGCGGCAATAGTTATCAGTGTAAAAAAGATAGTGATCCACATCACATAATCATCGCTCCTGTACTGATCGGATTGTACACTACATGGATTTTTAGACAACTCTATAATAGCCTTCTTCTCTATGTGAAACCGTCTTACAATTCTTTCCCATAAAGTAAGGGGAGGGGCCGGTAGCTCTACTAACGGGACCGTATCTATGAAAGTTGTATCTATGCTGATAAATTTGTCTGCCAGCCCTTCCCATAATTCCGAATATCCATCATCTGCACCTAACGGCCAGATGGCCACGCCACCTAATCCTTTCCCTTTGATATAATCATATTTGATATCCAGGGTAGTGGCATCATCAAACCATATCTGTGAGGAAATCTCTCCGTTATCTTTCTTTTCTTCCAGAATAGCTGCCGCCGCTACTTCATCATAAAATACAGCTGTATCGGAAGGGAATCGTTTTTTAATATCATTATAGGAGATAGTCCCACCATAAATATTCGCAGCACCGTTACGGCCTATTTTCCAGATAGTACCCTGGTAAGATAAAAGTGCGATAAATTTCTTGGGAGCAATATTCAGATTCAGATACCGGGAGATAACTGGTTGCAATGCCCTGGTCGCATTTCCTTTTAACGGTGCGGTAGCTCCTGCAGTCTTTTTATCCGGTTGAGTAAAGTCGATAATGAAATGGTCCACCAGGGTATCCATGGCACGCAGATCGTACGCCAGTTCACTATCATTGGATGGCACTGTCACCGAGATCTGGTAACGCCTGTTATTATCCCTGCGGAAATAATGTACCATCAGGGAAACAAACCGGGTGAAGGCATCCCTGTCATGATGGGGAAGTTCTCCGAACCAGATATTAATGCCCCCTACATTATGCTGTTGCAGCACGGGTAAAAGGGAATCAATATATAATAACTGCGCCGGTTCATGGTCCAGCAGATTACCGGGATTGTACAGGGTGAAGGTAGTATTACAATTAGCCTGCTGAGCGGCAGCCAGTACTTTTAGTGCGGCAGGGTCGTACATCTTTTTAATCTGACCGGTTTTGCCATCTGCTGTTAATCCGTAAAAGGATAAAGTGCTTAATGCCGCAAAGTTGTAGTTAAGATATTTATCTCCCATCCAGAAGGGATGGATACCAGTAACGGAAGCGCTGTCTCCCAGGTGAAGGATATACCTTCTTCCAACGTTTTCACCTATACGTAAGGTATCGATCTTTCCGGGGGGCCTGTTAAAAAATGCCTGGATCTTTTTTAGTTTCTCCTGTCTTGCCGTATCATCCGGCTCATCTTTCTCTTTATCTTTTTGCTGGAGGATAGGAATGATTTTACTGACCAGCTCATTGAACTCACTTTCTGAGATACTTTTATTTTCAGAAGGGGGAGGAACAACAGCGGCACTATCATCTGCCTGTATGGAAATAGCGTGTATAAGTGACCGTAATGAATCGAAATGCTGGTTTTCCTGCCGGGATAATTCTTCATTCAGGTGAGCAATGTCTTTTGCGGTCACGATCATCGAATCTGCAAAGACCCCGTTAATGATGGTAACGATACGTTCTTTTTGTTTGGCACGTACGTTAGCCCGGAATTGCAGGGCAGTTATTATCTTCTTTAGCAATTTTGTCTTAACAGCAGTATCCTTGGGCATCTTGAGCTTCGGCGCCTGGAAGGAAACAGGTGCTGCTGTACAAATACTTGTACATATTAATAAAGCAATAAGCAATAAAAAGCCTTTAGGGTAGGGATGCATAAGAGTATTAAATTGTGCTGTTCGAATAGCAATAGTAGTAATTAGTTACAAAAAATATAGAAATTAATTTTCTAACAAAAAATTTGAATAATTTCATTTAACCACTATATTGTGGGCAGATTCAAGGACACAAGGACAATATCCCGTAATTTTAAAAACACTATTTACCAATAGCTTTATACCTTATGTAAAGATTTAACATTAGAGCCCTAGAGATAACTAACTACAAGAAGATTTATGCACACCATGATATTAAAACAACGCCGGTAAGCAACTGGTAAGGCATTTTACGCTTTATACTGCTCCCCAGCTCATGCTTTTATCTTAGATGATCTACGAAACCCTTGCCTGTATCACTGAAGAGATTAACAAACACTTCAGCAGACAGTTGCACATTAATGAAGAGAAGGTCGTACTGTCTGGTATTATCAACCAGGACGGTACTGTTGCTATTCAGGGAGAAAATAAAGTGCTGGTTACGCTTATCAACATTGAAAAAGAAGCATTGGGTAAGGTTGGCGCAGGTCGCTTTTCAGGAAATACTATGCCACCGGTGTGTGTCAATCTCTATATTTTATTTTCTGCTTATTTCAGCAGTAACAACTATCCCGAAGCCCTGCGCTTCATCTCTTTTATAATCGCTTATTTCCAGTCTGGCAGTGTACTCACACAAGCCAACACGCCATCACTTGATTCCCGGATCGATAAACTGACGTTTGAAATGGAAAGCATGGGTACAGAAAAGATGAATAACATTTGGGCTACGCTGGGTGCTAAATACATGCCATCGGTAGTGTATAAAATGCGCATGCTTACGTTTGACGAAAGTATTATCAAGGAATACAGGCCGCTTGTGAAGGCTTCTTCTACTGATAATGCCCCTTTATAAAGCATAAAAAAATGGGACATGATACTTTGACGGCAGTCTACTTCCGTCATGTATTTTTTGCTGAAAGAACATTTGATCGCATTGCCGTAAAAGTGCCGTTAGAGACTGCTATGGACATGCGTCGGCATTCGGTGTTACTGCGGCAACAAGCCGATGGTTTCCTGCTACTGTTTGATACGGATGTATTCGACAGGCAGGAGTTGCTGCGTGAAAAACTGACGCTGACATTCGACCTGGAACTGAAAGATCCCTTATTTTATAACTATACTGATTTCAGCCAGGCGGACATCAGGAAAAGTTTTTTGTTGTTCAGCAATAACCAGGAGCACACTGCCGGTACATTACACCATGAAGCGTTAGTTTCGGGTGCCGATGTTTATCAGCTGAAACCGGAAGACAGGTTTTTCATTAAGCCTTTTGCCCGCATTGTGCTGGAGTTAACACCAGACCTGGAAACACGCTATGAAATACGTTTTGCAGCAAGAGCAACCCGGTGGCGTTACTTCCTGATGAGTGAGAACCTGACATCCCTCTCTGAACCTGCTATTATAGATGCCACAGGTAAAGTTCAGTTTGGGGACCCCGAACCCGTGGACCTGCCCGGAAAGACAGGCTTGTATATGTTTACCTCCGATATCCCTCTTGAACTGACACTTAAAAATAAATACACGTTTCAGTTGGTAGATAATTCCAAAATAGTTATTTCCACTTTACCAACACCGGATATCAGCAGGATATCTACGGCTGTAACCGGCAATTCAGAACTATTCTCAGAAATCTTTTTATACTAATTACTAAACCGTATAGCTATGGCTTCAACACTTATGACTCCCGGCGTTTACATAGAGGAAAAAAACGCCTTCCCCAGTTCAGTGGTCGCCGTGGAAACAGCGGTCCCCGTTTTTATCGGCTATACAGAAAAAGCTGAAAGATTCGGAAAGCCCCTGTCACACAAACCCACCCGCATCACTTCTTTCGCCGAATTCCTGGAGAATTTCGGTGGCGCATTTCACCCCAAATTCACTGTTACAGATGCTGCTGCTACCGATGCAAAAGCTGAAATGTTTAAAGTGGATGGTAAAGACAAAATACTGAAGATCAAGGACGGGCATAAGCTGTTCCTGTTCAACAGTGTACGTTTGTTTTATGCCAATGGCGGAAGTAACTGCTACATCTTATCTGTAGATACCTATGAGGGTAAAGCAGATGGCATCACTGTCAGCGCAGAAGACTTTGTCGGTTCTGCCGATGGTAAAAAACCGAATGTATTTACGATCCTGGAAAAGGAATTCGAACCTACCCTGATCGTAATGCCGGATGTTATTGCACTGGGTAAAGATGCCTATGCAGTATATACCCAGGTGTTAGGCCATTGTGCCAAGACGCAGAGCCGTTTCGGTATCTTCGACCTGGTACAGCAGTCTTCTACCGACACTACAGACGCTGTAGTTGCCGACTTCCGTACTGCAATTGGTACTACTTCCCTGAACTATGGCGCTGCGTACTATCCCTGGTTAAAAACAGCCGTGGTACAACCAAGTGAAGTGAGCTTTGAAAACCTGGATGCTGATCTGGCTACCATCTTAACAGATGATATCTCGAAGAAAATCATCGCAGCGTTTACAGCCATTGCAAAACCGGATGATAATGACAAGAAGAACTACCACCAGTCACTGAAAGCGGCTAGTCCTATCTATTCCACTATCATTGAGGAAGTGCGTTCCAAAATAAATGAGCTTCCTCCAAGTGGTGCCATCGCAGGATTGTACACACTGGTGGATAGCAGTCGCGGTGTATGGAAATCACCCGCCAACGTATCTATCAACATGGTAAATGCACCAGCAGTAAACATTTCTCACGATGAGCAGAAACAGCTGAACGTGGATGTAATGGCCGGTAAATCTATCAATGTAATCAGACCTTTCCCTGGTATCGGTACCCTGGTATGGGGTGGCAGAACACTGGACGGTAATAGCCTCGACTGGTGTTATGTAAACGTACGCCGTACGCTGATCATGCTGGAGCAATCCATCAAGCTGGCTACACGTGCTTATGTATTTGAGCCAAACGACAGCACTACCTGGGTAACGGTAAAAAGCATGATCGACAACTTCCTCAATAACCTTTGGAAACAAGGTGCGCTGGCAGGTGCCGCCCCTGAGCAGGCTTATGATGTGCAGATCGGTTTAGGTGCTACCATGACCCCACAGGACATCCTGGAAGGAAAAATGCTGATCTCTGTGAAGGTAGCGGTAGTACGCCCTGCAGAGTTCATCGTCATCACTTTCCAGCAGATGATGCAACAATCTTAATTTAACACTATTATAGACCCTTAAAATTTTAAAATTATGCCAGATGACGGAGCAAGCCAGTCACAGACGGTATGGCCACTAGTTAAGTTCTCATTCAAAGTAATGTGGGATGGTGCGGAGCTGATATTCCAGGAAGTAACCGGTTTATCATCAGAAACACAGGTGATCGAATACCGTGGCGGCAGCAGCCCGGTATATTCAACGGTTAAAATGCCGGGCATCCAGAAGTTCTCCAACATTACTCTCAAGAAAGGCATCTTTAAAGGAGATAAAGCCCTGTGGGAGAAATACGGTGGTATCAAAATGAATATCTACAAACGTTCTACCATCGTAATCAGTTTACTGGACGAATCTCAGGGCATTGCCATGAGCTGGACCCTGAAAAATGCGTTCCCTTCCAAAATCACTGTAACAGATATGAAGTCTGATGCAAATGAAGTGGCAGTGGAAACCATGGAACTGGCACACGAAGGTCTGACTCAAAGTTAATATGTATGGACGCACTGGGTAATTATTATCCACCGGTTGGATTCTATTTTAAAGTAATTATTTCAGGCGTTTCCGGTGAGCAGGAAGGTAGTTTCATGGAAGTGAGCGGCATTTCTGCCAGTATCACACCAGAAGATAAACGAGAAGGAGGGGAGAACCGGTTTTCACACCGGCTCCCCAACCCTCCTAAATACAACAACCTGGTACTGAAACGGGGTATGGTGCTGGGTTCCCCCCTCATTACATGGGCACAGACCAGCATCAACACCTTTACGTTTACCCCTAAAACAGTGGTCGTACAGTTGCTGAATGAAAAGGGTAAAGCCATTTCTGTATGGGTGTTCAACAAAGCATATCCTGTAAAGCTGGAAATGTCTGGTTTGAAAGCGATGAAAGAAGGAGAGATTATGGTGGAAACACTGGAACTGGCATACAGTTTCTTTGAGAAAAAAATGTAGTACTTATGCCACTTGAAATCCGTGAGCTGGTGATCAAAGTCACCATAGAAAGCAATGCAACGCAACACCTTCAAATGCCTGATGAAAATTATTTACAGGCATTAAAAGCCAGTATAGTAAAAGAATGTATGGAAAACATCCTGCAAAGGATGGATAATACTGATGAGCGATAATATATGGGAGAGCTTGTTAAATTACTGATTGAGTCCTACAAGGACAGCGCCTGTACCAACCAACTGCTGGGATCTATCAAAGCAATGATGAATCCCTCTACGTATTCGAAAACATACGCTGTAAAATATAATACTTCCAAAGAGAAGGACAGGAGTGGTGTGACGCAGATCTTTGGTGGCATGGAGCCTACAAACTTCACGCTGGACCTGCTGGTGGATGGTACCGGTATCATACCCATTCCCCAGGGCCTGACAGTGGATGCCTACATCGCCAAACTAAGAGGTATTGTTTACACCTTCCAGGGTACTATGCACCGCCCTAATTTCCTGAAGGTAACCTGGGGATCGGTGGTATTTACCGGTGTATGTCAGAAGATATCGGTAACGTATAAACTCTTTAATCCTGACGGTTCCGCGCTAAGAGCAGAAGTGAAGATCGATTTTGTAGAGACGAAGTCTTTTGTAACCAAAATACTGGAAGCCCAGAAGAGTTCTCCGGACCTTACGCATGTTCGTACCGTGAAAGCCGGTGATACCCTGCCGTTAATGACTTACCGCATTTACGGCGACTCCTCTTATTACATGGAAGTAGCCAGGATTAACAGTCTGAGTAGCATCCATGCTATAAAACCCGGAGATCAGCTCTATTTTCCACCTTTAAAGAAAGCATAATGCCAGCACCGTCGCCGTTGAATATTGCAGATGCTACTTTGAGGCTTACTATTTTAGTAGAAGGCAACGCAATACAGGATAAATATCCTATCGTATCAGTAGATATCACCCATGAAGTAAATAAGATCTCCTATGCGGAAATCGTGTTTACAGATGGTACAGATGATCCTGCCGATGATGGGGTTGCAGGTGATTTGCCCGGTAGTGATGGCACAGATTTCCTGCCCGGCAATACTATCGCCATCACGGCAGGTTACGGAGAGGATACAGAAGTCTCCGTATTTAAAGGCGTAATTGTAAAACAGGCTGTCCGCATCAGCGGGGCTACCACTTTTCAACTGGTAGTGACCTGTAAACATTCCGCTGTAAAAATGACTTATAACAAACGTGAAAGTGAATTCACGGATTCTGCAGATAGTGATATCATCACAAAAATAATTGGGACCTACGGTCTTACGGCTACGGTAGACAGTACCACCGGGCAACAGGAGCTGATGTTCCAGAAGTCGGCTACCGACTGGGATTTTATACTGGCCCGTGCGGCGTTTAATGGCTATATCACCACACTGGATGATGACAAGGTAATTGTAGGTAAGCCGCTATTCAGCTCAGAAGCGGTATTGCGGGTGGCCATGGGTGAATCCATTATCTCGTTCAATGCCGAACTGAGTGCAGAAAAACAACCGCCTTCCATAGAGGCCGCAGCCTGGGACCCGCAAACACTGGCCCTGATTACTTCAAGTGCCACAGAACCTACCGTAAATGCACATGGTAATCTGAGCGCTCAAACCCTCTCAGGCAAACTGGACCAGAAAGCATTACAGCTGATATCCACTGCGCCACTGCCACAAGACCAGCTGAAGGCATGGGCTGATAGCAGCCTGCTTCGTCTGCGTATGAGTGCCATGAAAGGCCGTGTATCTTTTATCGGTAATGCCATTCCCAAACCAGGGAAACTTATAGAACTGGCAGGAGTAGGTGCCCGCTTTAATGGTAAAGCCTTTGTAAGTGCAGTGAACCATAAAATGGACGACGGAGAGTGGACCACCACTGTCCGTTTTGGGCTGAACGAAAAACCCATTTATGAAAAGGAACAGTTTTCCTATCCGCCAGCCAATGGGCAGATGCCTGCTATACAAGGTTTGCAGATAGCTAAAGTGGTGAAGATTTCCGAAGACCCGGGAGCTGAATATCGTATACAGGTGAAACCGGCTTCTAATGCAACTGATCAGAAAGGCATCTGGGCCAGACTGGCCAGCTATTATGCTACTTCTGCTGCTGGTGTAGTCTTTTGCCCGGAAGTAGGAGATGAGGTAATACTTGGTTTCCTGGAGAATGACCCCCGATTCCCGATAGTATTAGGCTCTTTATTCAGTAAGAGTAATACACCTCCGGTTACACAGGCAGATGAAAAAAATAACATCAAAGCTATTTATACACGCAGCCTGCTACAGATTAATTTTGATGATGATAAGAAGATCATCAAGATTACTACTCCGGGAAATAATATGATTACTTTAAGTGATGACGGGAAATCTATTGAGATAAAAGATCAGAACAGCAACAGCTTTAAGATGAATGATAGCGGGATTACAATGGATAGTCCCAAGGATATCACGATTAAAGCTACCGGTAATATTAATATGGAAGCGACAGGCAAAGTGAGTGTTAAAGCTACACAGGACCTGGAAATGGCCGGCATGAATATAAAACAGACTGCCCAGATGGCTTTAACAGCAAAAGGCACCGCCTCTGCTGAAGTATCTGCATCCGGACAGACAGTGATTAAAGGTGGAATAGTGATGATCAATTAAAATACAAAATTATGGGAGCGCCAGCAGCAAGACTAACAGACATGCACGTATGTGCGATGGTAGATCCGGGAATACCACCTATACCACATGTAGGCGGACCAATTATTGGTCCGGGTATACCTACCGTATTAATAGGCAAATTACCTGCGGCTGTATTAGGAGATATGTGTGTATGTGTAGGCCCACCGGATAGTATCGCCAAAGGATCGGCCACTGTGATGATAGGCGGTAAACCGGCAGCACGAATGGGAGATACCACCGCACATGGTGGCAATATTGCATTAGGCTGCCCCACAGTATTAATAGGAGGATAAATTAACAGATGGAAATAAATTCATTCCTGGGAACCGGCTGGAGTTTTCCTCCGGCATTTACCAAAGTAGGTAATACCGTCCTGCTATCTGAAAATGTAACAGACATAGAGGAAAGCATCCGCATCATCCTGGGTACCATCCCTGGAGAACGTATTATGCAACCTGATTTCGGCTGCGATCTGAAAAAACTGGTATTTGAAAAAGTAGATTCTATTCTCATCAGTGAACTGAATCACATCATCTATCATGCATTGCTGAATTACGAACCAAGGATAAACCTCATTGATGTGGCTTTACTCATGCAGGACGATTTACGCGGTATGATACACTTACAGCTGAATTACACAATCATTATTACCAATACCCGTCATAATATGGTATATCCTTTCTACTTCCTGGAAGGAACCAATATTTCGACACCAAACATACTGCCATACAGTGAGGCAACATGAAGACTTTCTTTGATCATACGCGGGATGGGGTAAGCCAGTCGGAACGACGACTGGATGCATTAATGCCTGCTAATCTGAGAATAGATGAGCGGACACAGGATGATCTTTTGCTTTTTTTATCAGAGATAGCAGGGCAGTTTAATTTCTATAATTTATATAACGAAAAAGAAGGTGACTGGCGAGAGTTTTTCTCAGCAGATCTGCAGATAGTTCTACTGACTATCTCGCGACTCGATTTCACCCATTACCAGGATAAATACCTGCAAATACAGGAACAGCTACAGATAGCAGAAAACGATACGGACCTGCGTCCTGTACTCAGTATCTTCTTCAACATGATCTATGAGATAGCACTGTTGCTGCAGGAAAAACTGAACCAGGTAAGAACAGCAGACCACAACAGGGAAACCGGTGAATATGATGAACATATTTCGGAAAACCTTTCCGGTTATGTATACCGCTTATTAATTTACGAAAAACAGGCTAGTCAGCTCTTCCATCATAAATACGATTTACGTACTTCACATACCGATAAATTACTAAAAGAGTTATTTGAAGAAGCATACGAAAAGTCAAAACAGGAAGATACAGAAAACATCTTCCTGGGGTATCAGTCGCTGAATGATGTATACACTGCACTAAGGTCCCGTTTTTACCAGGTATCCAGCGCGGCCAAACAATATCTCGACAGGAAAACTACCCCTTTCTTTCATCAGCCCCATATAGGGCTGTTAAAAGCATTTACGGGCTTATATGGACATATGCAGCAGCATCTGAACCATTTTACAGAAAGGCACCTGGACTACTATTATAAGAATGTACTGGGTATACAGTTAAGACCAGCCATACCAGACCAGGTACACCTGTGCATAGATGCTTTACCACAAACACTGCCGGTTGTTATTCCGGAGGGCACCCTGTTCCCCGCGGAAAATACCAGCTTCCGTTTAACAAATGAACTGAGGCTTAGCCAGGCAAAGATCAAAGCCTTAAGGACCGTTTTCATCAGCGATTATAAGCAGATCTCCGCCCAGGACCTGAAACAATCGGATATCATGGAAGCACAGGTATACGCCGCTTCCCATGATGTGCTGCCTGCGGCTGCTTACCTGCCTGAAAGCCTGCCGGTAAAAGCATGGGCGCTGGCAGGAGAAGACCAGCATGAACTGGCGGACAACGAACGCACAATGGAGGAAGCCGATCTGGGTTTCATTATTGCATCCCCGGTATTATATCTTACAGAAGGCAACAGGACTATAGTACTCTCTATCTACTTTGAAAGTATTTCCTTTGAACATATGCAGGCGTATATCAGAAATTACGCCAGTGTAAAAGGACGCAGGGAAGAAACGATCTTAAATGAATTACTGGCTGCCGCTTTTATTATTTCTTACACAGGGGTAGCCGGATGGGAAGATATTCCCCGGCATACCGTGAAGATCGGCCTGGAAGCTGCCAACAGATGTATCAATATCAATATTACACTGGAATCCGCTGCACCAGCCTTTAACATATATACACCACTGCTACATGGTGGTAATTATGAAACCACACAACCGCTGATAAAACTGTTATTAAACAATTTCAGTTTTCACAACGCCTTTTCTTTTATGCAATCGCTGATAATAG
Source organism: Chitinophaga sp. YR573 (assembly GCF_900110995.1). GTDB lineage: Bacteria > Bacteroidota > Bacteroidia > Chitinophagales > Chitinophagaceae > Chitinophaga. The sequence continues at coordinate 1,402,887 of NZ_FOJF01000003.1, read as the reverse complement.
AAAGGATTGCTATTAATGCCAAGGTAAAAGAATTCAGATCAGTAAGATTATACAATAATGTAGGTCCGTTAAGTGCAGAAAACCCTTTCCAGATATTCGGGCCACAACCCGTAGTAGGTACTTATCTTGATATCAGAAACACAAATATCTTCAACCGCTATACGAAAGATTTTGAGATCGATGTAGAATGGCTGGACTTACCCAATACAGAAAACGGATTTGATGCATACTATGCCGCTTATAATGCAGGCATTACCAATAGCTCTTTCAAAATAAGTATCACGAATGGTTACATCAGACCGGATAAAAACCTGCCGCTCTTTGAAACCTACCGCGATGCTGATGGAAGAATCTTTCTAAATGGTAGTACCAGTATAAAACAGGCAGATTTTCAGCAGTTATTATTTAACAACTTTCCATTACTGGCAAAGGAAGATTATAATGCCCAGACAGAAGGCATGGTAAGACTGGAACTGGCGGCGCCGAATGAAGCATTCGGACAACGTTTATATACACAGTTATTCCCTGAGGTAGTAACACATAATGCAGGCAGATGGGTAAAAAAACGTCCGCTGCCTAATATGCCTTATACGCCTATGGTAAAATCCATCACACTGGATTATACACTGGAACAGGCAGAGATCTTAAAAGCAGATAAAGAGAACAGTGATGGGAACGGTATCCAGTTATTCCATCTTTATCCTTTTGGATTCAGACAGGCATATCCTGCTGCGGGATATGGTACGTTCACCTTGCTGCCACAGTTCGAAGGACGTTCTAATCTTTATATAGGTTTTGATAACCTGCAACCAAACGATCAGATCTCTTTATTATTCCAGCTGGAAGACAAACACTATACCCATACTACCGGCAACGTACTGGAACTGCAATGGAACTACCTGCACAATGATAAATGGATACCCTTTGATAAAACACAGCTGATCGCTGATTCTACACATCATTTCATCAGCAGTGGTATTATCAATTTAAAGATGCCTGCGATAAACAGTTATGGTAATACGCGTTTAGATCCCACTTTGCAGTGGATCAATTTATCTTCTGTGTATTCCCTGGATACCCGCCCGATGGTAAAGGGCATTTTTATGAATGCAGGTATTGCCGACAGACAAATTGAAAACACAACTACCGTTACAAACATAGCACCCTTAACAATAAAATCTGCGCAAACAGAGATACGGGGAATACAGAAAATCTGGCAACTGTTCCCTTCTTTCGGGGGGAGATCAGCCGAAACAATGGAAGAATATTATGTACGTGTAAGTGAACGCTTACGACATAAAAAACGACCGGTATTAGGTATAGATATCATACAGCTGGTACTGGAACAATTCCCGGAAATATATATTGCCAAATGTATGGGCAATGATCCTGAAGTGAACTCGGATATGATGGCCGAGACAGACCTTCAGTTGGTTGTAGTACCTAAAATACAGAATAGTTTAACAGAGGAACCCCGTGCAGACCTTGCCGCGTTATACCGCATCAAGGAATACCTGGAAGAGCTGCTGCCGGACTTCATGAGGATAGCGGTGCATAATCCTGTATACGAAAGAGTGAAGGTGATCTGTGATGTACATTTTGGTAATAGCCGCAGTAGTACAGACAACAATTATTACCTCAGTCTTTTACAGGAAGATATCAGGAAATACCTGAATCCCTGGTTATTTGACGCTACCTCACAAGTGAAAATAGGCAGTGTATTGTATAAATCAGAGATGCTGAATTTTATCAAGAAGCTACCTTATGTTACTTATGTCACTGCCTTTTCTATTGTTCATTTCTTCCGGGAGAAAGATCCGCTTACAGGGAATTATATCAACTGTATAAAGGATACAGCAGTGGAAGACATTGAGTTTATAGAAGGTTCTATGTCCGAATCGGTGCTGATCCCTGCTACCCATCACCTCATCACAGTGATAGATGAAAAGAAGTACCGCGATCCGCAGCCAATGGGTATAGACAGTGTTATTACAGGAGAAGAAATGATTATCGTTCATGACAGATCTGCTTCACATAAAACTGCAGCAGCTAAAGCTGATGCAACCGGAGAAATGATCACCTTAACAATACATTCAAAATAAATAGTTATGGGAACTAAAAATAACCAGAAAATATTTGGTCGTGAAGAGTTGAAAGAACATTTTAAGAATGGTAGATTACCCACAGAACAACATTTTGCACATCTTATAGATTCTACTATCAATAAACAGGAAGACGGCTTTTCGAAAGATGAAGAAAATGGGATGTTGGTAGCCGCATTGGGTAACTCAAAGAGACTGGTATCTTTTTACAAAACCAATGACGACCTGAAACCTTTTTTCCTGATTGAAAAAGATGAAAGGGAAAAAGCAGCCTTGCGATTCCAGTCGTCTGCCACTCCGGATGAAAATGATGATAAGAGCTTTTTCTTCCATACCGATGGCAGCATGGGAATCGGGAAGACATGCGATCCTGATCATGCACTGGATGTAAATGGCTTTGTAGGCATGGAGGGAAGAGTGGGTACTTATCTTTCCGGCCAGGTAGACGCAGACGGACACTGGCATTCTATTGTAAAAGGACTGAATAATTGCAGTGCCTTTGAAGTAATGGCAAGGACAGGGCTTAAAGGCTCCGGGAAGTTTGCGATTACACATGCAATAGCATTGACCGCATTCGGCAAATCCAGAGGCAAGATCCGCCATACTTCTGCTTACTACGGTTTTTGCTGGAACAGGATCCGTTTACGCTGGGTAGGCAGCACCCGTAATTATGATTTACAGATCCGTACCGGCAGTAATTATGGAACAGGAGTAGAGATCTATTATAAGATTACAAAGTTGTGGGATGATGACACATTTATGCCACTGTCTTATCGTTATTAATTATGGCAAAGGAGCCGATACAGATTTCAAGAGATAAGGAAAGGAATATTACCCTGGATGCCGAAAGGCTTCGGGCCAGGGGATTGGCTATTATACAGGAATTATCCGGTCATGTATGGACGGATTATAACCTGCATGATCCGGGTGTAACGATGCTGGAACAGCTGTGTTATGCCATTACGGATCTGGCTTATAAAACAGATTTCCCTATAGAGGAAATACTGGCAAATGAGAGAGGGCAGATCAATCCTGGTGCACATTCTTTCTTTAATAAAGCAGAGATACTTAGTACAAGGCCGGTAACAGTCAAAGATTATTGTAAGCTGATATTAGACCAGGTATCGGAAGTAGAGAACATCTGGATTGAAGCAGTATCACCTGTGTATACAGCAGGTGCCAGTAAAGGTATTTACCGTGTAATGGTACAACCCTCTGATACACTTTCCGAAGGTCCGGAGAAACTGATCTCAGATGTACGTAATTGCCTGTTGCGAAACAGGAACCTGGGAGAGAATTTTGAAGAAATCATCGTATTAACTCCACAACATATTTCTGTAAAAACAGAGATACTGGTAGATGGTCATCAGAATATACAGGAAACCGTTGCCTATATCTGCAACGCTATTGAACATGTTATCCATCCACCCGTAAGATTTTTATCAGAAGCCGAGTTATTGGTACTGGGTTATTCCACAGAAGATATTTATACCGGTCCTTTACCAGGCCGTGGTTTTATACCGGACAGTGATTTACAGAAGAGGGCCAGCCTGATAGACCCCGCAGATCTTGTAAAAGCTATTTCAATGATCACTGGCGTGTTACAGGTGAAGTTCCTGTACATTGGTTCTGATGGTAGTGATTACTCCAACAAGCCATTAGAGATCCTTCCCGGGCATTATCCTTATATCAATATTGAGGATCATAAAAATGATATCGGTATTTATAGCGACCAGTTTGAACATTATGCCAAAGATGGTGTATTCTGGAATACCTATCAACGCATCAGGGAAGTAAAGAAAAGACATTATACAGGGCAACAGCGCGGACTGGCAGATACCAGTCTGAAAGCGTCTTACCGCAATATATCTCAGTACTATTCATTACAAAATTATTTTCCGGGTATTTACGGTACTGGAGAGGAAGGTATTGCTGAAAGTGAGCCTGCTGTACGTAAAGCGCAGGTAAAGCAGTTAAAGGCATACCTGTTATTCTTTGAACAGTTACTCACCAATTACCTGGCACAGCTGGGGAATATGGAATCATTCTTTGCAGCAGATGGTACCGCGACTTACTTCGCACAGGGATTATTTGATGTACCAAGAGTAGCACCTTTGCTGCGCGATACATATGTACAAGCATTGACGAATGCAGTCGAAAGTGAGGCCACCTTTGACGAAAGAAAGAACAAGATATTAGATCATTTATTGGCCAGGTTCAACATTGTGCTGATAAAATATCCGGTAACGCTGTATGATAAATTATATGGCGGAACGAATGTGATCAGCTGGAAAGCGGATATCCTGCAACATTTGCCTACAGTAGCATCCGGCAGGGTACAATCATTTAATTACTTAGATGATTTTGCACAGAGTGGCATTGTATCCGGGTATCAGCAATGGTTAGGAAAACTGCTGCATATCAATAATAATAACAGTCAGCCGTTAACTGCTGTTTTTAAACAGGAACATGTGGCCATGAAAGTAAATCCGCATGTACATGCTCCTGTAACAAAAGAGTTACACATGGGCGGAGAGAAATTCTGGATGACAGATAATGTGCCCGATGATGAACAGTATTTCTTTGGGCATCAGCCTATCTCTATATTAAAGTATGGTGTGGATGCCAATAACTATCGTGTGGTAGCAGATAACGGTGAAGATCATTACCTGGTATTATACAAAGAACCCACACAAAATACATGGCAGGCAGTAGCAAAACATCAGCAGAAATCTGCGGCGGTAAATGCACAGCATGATATGATTAAACATCTGCGGCAGCTGAGCATTTCTTCGGAAGGTTTTTATGTTGTAGAGCATACTTTATTAAAACCCCTGTTTAAAACAGCAGCCTTCGGTTTTAATATTAAAGGAGCAGGAGATCAGCTGCTGCTGGAACAACGTTACTACATGACGTTTGAGGAACGGGAAAAAATCATGGCCGCTTTAATGGAGAATAACTGGCAGGAATTATCCTATGAAGAGATGTTTAACCAGATCTCCACCTGGTGCAGGGTGTATGCCTATAACGATGGCATATCCACACCGGTGACCACGGTTGATTTTTCCCAGCCTGCACATCGTGAGGCCGCAGAGCAGGCAATGTATAACCTGGCCTTGAACATTGAGCAGTTACAGAAAAAGAAAACGCTGTATTATCCGCGTATAGAGTATACTATTAAAATGGCGAACGGTAAACTGCTGCCGGAATCTTTCTTCAAATTCAGCCTGACGATCGTGTTTCCTTCCTGGCCTGCCAGGTTCCAGTATACGGAGTTCAGGAATTTTGCAGAGGAACTGATAAGGGAGAATACGCCTGCGCATTATAACATCCGTTTCAAATGGCTGGGTGTGGCAGCAATGCATACTTTTGAAGACAGTTATTATCCGTGGATAGAAGGGCTGAAAGACTACTTTACAGGTGGTTTACCTGTGATTGCTACAGACAGGCTTATTGATCTCATTGCGTGAATTTAATCCGTAAATATACATTTGATCTCCATTTTACGGAGAGGGAGCTGGCGACTGCCTTGCAGGATACGATCAGCCGGATATTTAATGCCAGTATAGCCGGCGACATGGAAACACTCTTAGACCGTTTATTATCCTCTTCAGAAAGCCTGTGGCTGGATACACTGGAGCTGGACCTTGGGGTGATCGCTTATGATAACATTGAACGGGATCTCAGCCGGTCTGTTATGGAAGCCCTGGAAGAAGCGCTGAAGGATAAACTGGTAAGAAAAGAAGAGGAAGAATCCGGCAGCCTTTATTTCCAGACGGAAACAGACAGGGAATTTGCGTTGATAGCCCATTACCTGCAAACAGGTACTTTACCCTGGTGGGCATCTGATGTAATACTGGAAGATGTTATTTTAAGGCTGATTAAAGACTCCCGCTTTGCCCGTTTCATGCTGGACATTGCAAAGCCGGATTATGTGGTAAAGAGGATCGTGTATCATTTTTCTGCTTATGTGGTAGAGCAGATCATTACAGCATTGGAAGAAGAACAGGCTGCCTTTATTTTCGGTTATACAAAAGAAGTGATTGCATTGCAAAGCAGGCAATCTGTTATAAAAACGGAACAGAGCGAATTTGAGAAGGCCGTCTGGATGTTTGTACTCACTTACCTTGTTACAGAGAATAGCGGTCAGTTTAACAGGAAACAATTCATACGCAGGAACCTGGAAAGGCTTGCCCTGCATTTCAATATAGATTACGAGCTGTTGTTAAATACTTTCCGGCAGGCAATGGACTTTTATAAAAAGGATATTCCTGTAGGCTCTTTTACTTCCTTCATCAGGATTTTATATGAGGAGAATGGTACGCAATTATTGCAGGAAGTATATCAGGAGTTATTAAATAATGATCAGTCCTTACCAGGTAAAATAAGTTACCAGGAAGTACCGGGAGAACCCGTGAACGTATTCGTGCCGGGGATTACCCGTTTATCTCCTGATATCCCTTTACCATTATCCTGGATAGGATACGACAGTATTACCATACAATCAGAAAGACAGGAAGTATGGCAGCAGGCTATTAACCTGTTTACGATATTCATTACGGGGCAGCAGCTACCTTACTGGTTTGCCGGATTATCCGAAGCCAGGCAGGCTATATTGCTGCGGCAGGCAGTGATATTACTTTTCCGGAAACGCCCTATGTTACTCGCGGAGTTATGGGAACACGGCAGTTATAAAATAAATGCAAGGCTGTATGTACATCAGCTGTTTGAGAAACCGGTTTCTCCGCTGGAAGAAAATATCAGGAAGCAGTTACAGGCCTATGCAGAAAGAGATACCATTACATTTTTCCAGCAGAACCTGGGAGATACGTTTATACAGTACCGTGAAAACTTCCTGGAGATATGGCAACAGTATCATGACAGGCCACCGTCTGAAAGACTGGCTTTTTACCGGAAGATATTATCAGCAACAGTGGTGGTGCAACAGGTAGCTTTAAATTTACCGGAAGATGAATTCTGGATACTGATGGAAGATGTACCTTCTTTATGGGATAATCATACGATTGCTGCTTTACAGCAATGGCAGCAGCTGATGGAAGGCATGCTGGCAGATAACCTGGAGCGGGAACGTGTGCGGTTATTATTCCGGCAGTTTAACCTGCAATGGTTAGCCGGGAAAGTACATGTAACAGATACCGTGACTTATGTGAGGGAATGGCTGGTGTTTTTAAATAATTTTAATGAATCTGCCACAAGGAGATTACTAAGCGTCATGGCAAATAGTGCCGCAATAGATACCAGGCCGTTCATGCATATACAGGCAGTGATACCTGTGATGGTTGAGCAGGCCGTGATATTGGTAAAAACCAGTAGCGCAGTGGAGATATCCGCAGTAAAGCCCGTTGGAAATCCCCGTTTATCTTCACAGCAACCTTCCCGCAGAGCCGATAATCAATTGATATTACCCGCGGATGTATTACGTCTGAGACAGGAAGAGTTCATACAAAAGAACTATCCCCGCAAAACGCCCAAACCAATTGCTACCTCTGAACAGGAAGGCATATACGTGAATAATGCCGGGCTGGTATTATTACATCCTTTCTTTCATACCTATTTTACGCGACTGCAATTAATTACCAACGGTAAGTTTAATGATACGGTGGCACAGCAACGCGCTATCCATTTATTACAACTACTGGTATATGGCAATTCGGAACAACTGGAACATGCCCTTGTCTTAAATAAGATCCTTTGTAATTTCCCGATGGAAATACCTCTGGAACCTATACAGTTTACAGAAGATGAAAAGCAGTTATCATTACAACTGATAGGCGCAGCTACCCAGCAATGGGAAAAGATGAAGAATACCAGTGTGGAAGGTTTCCGTGCATCATTCCTGCAAAGGGATGGGGTGTTATGGCAAACGGATGGAGCCTGGTACCTGAAGGTGAGGTCGCGCAGTTATGATATTATACTACAAACACTCCCATGGAGTATGGGCATGATCAAGCCTTCCTGGGCAGATAAAATACTTTATACAGAATGGATATTCAGTTAGCAGAGGCGAATGCAGCGGCGCTGGGCCGTGAAACGGAATGGTTCCGGCAGGTACTGGACCTGCGGATGAAAAATTACTTTGAGCAGCAGGGCCCCCCTGTAGCTGATCCCGTTGCCCCAGACTTAACAAAGGACCCTTCCGTATATGCACAGATCATCAGGCATTACAATATGAATGCTTCTGAGAGGCTGGTATTACAATTAGCCATTTTGCCTCATATACGCCCGCAATTGCTCGATCTTTTTTATATCAAGAACAGTACCTACGACCGGGGATTTACCGAATTTGGGGGTATTAAGGGGCAACAACACGGAGGTTTCCTGCCTACAGGAGAAACGGCCGCTTTTTTAACTGCCTGTAATAACCTGGCTTTACGTTTTCAGCTGATGCAGATGTTTGGTCCGGACCATTTCTTTGCCAAACACCAGATCCTGAAACTGGTGACTGCCCATGCTGATGAACCACTGTTAAGCGGGGCTTTGCAGATGACCCCGGAATACCTCAGTTATTTTACCCTGGGAACAGCGCATAAACCGGATCATAATCCAACCTTTCCTGCCAAACGCATAGAAACAGGGCTGGGCTGGGAAGACCTTGTATTGGATGCGCATACCATGTCAGAAGTGGAAGAGATCCGTACCTGGGTGGAGCATGGCAATACGCTGATGAAAGAGTGGGGGATGGAACGTAAAATCAAAGCCGGTTACCGGGGATTGTTCTACGGCCCTCCCGGAACAGGTAAGTCGCTTACCGCCTGTTTGCTGGGTAAAACCTTTCAGATGGATGTATACAGGATAGACCTTTCTATGATCGTTTCCAAATACATCGGTGAAACAGAAAAGAACCTGGCGGGTGTCTTTGACCAGGCAGCCAATAAGAACTGGATCCTGTTCTTTGATGAAGCAGATGCACTCTTTGGCAAACGTACCAACACCAGCTCCTCTAATGACCGGTATGCTAACCAGGAAGTAGCCTACCTCCTGCAAAGAATAGAGGACTTTCCCGGACTGGTCATCCTCGCTACCAACCTGAAAGCTAATATTGATGAAGCGTTTGGACGACGTTTTCAGTCGATGGTCTATTTCCCTGTACCAGGGCCTGAGCAACGATTACGCCTCTGGCAGCAGGCTTTCCCTGTGAATGTGGATTATGAAGAGAAGCTGGTATTGGAAGACATTGCAAAGAAATATGAAATGTCCGGCGGATCGATTATTAATGTATCCAGGTATAGCTGTCTTGCTGCCTTAAAGAGAAACAGTGAAACAATTCTACTGAAAGATGTAATGACAGGCATCCGTAAAGAATTCGGTAAGGAGGGAAAAACAGTATAAGTTTTTGATGTTGCTTAGTTAAGCTCCGTTAGGAGCGCCGTGTTTGTAGCAAAAATTAATCTTCTATTTAATAGACTCCGTAGGAGTCCCCCTGAATCGTAAACATTAGGGGACTCCTACGGAGTCTGTGTTTTGTTGTTTAATACGTTGTCTACAAACACGAGGCTCCTAGCGGAGCCTATTATGTTTTGTTACAAAGAATACGGAGTTCAACTTAACAATATTGTATAACATATAATCATTATCTGGCAAAATAATACCCATTCTGCGGAATAAGAGTAGCCGGGAATGTTCGGATTTCATGAAAGATAAGCCTGTGCTGGCATAGGCATGTCTTTTGTAAAGTCTGTTAGTATGAAGTATTTAATGATCTTATTGTTCGCTGTGGTTACAATAACCATTGGCTGTAAGCAGCATAAAAAAGAAGCAGGTTATAATGAAAACGAGCAAAGCACAGAAGTTGCCGTTACTCCCAGAAATACCAACATCACTACAGGCAATGCCTATAATAATCTCTTCCTGGATACCGCAGCGGTAGAGAAATTCATCACTCAACAGAAACTAAACGATACTATTGCCAACAGGCTGCGTAGCTTTTACAATGCCCGTAATTTCGAATTCGCCTGGTTTGATACCAATGGCTTAAATGAACAGGCGTATGGCTTCCGTAGCTTATACGATTATAGTGTGGATACCAGTGAAAATAATAAGTCGCTGGAATACCGTCTTAATGCTTTAATGACCGGAGACCTGGATTCCAGTATCTCTGCCAGAGATGCCAATATCGTTAAAACAGAATTACAATTATCACAACGTTTCATTGCTTATTTCAGAGATGCACATCAGGATGATGATAACTGGGTGAAGGATATGGAGCAATTCGTTCCTGCACAAAAGAATGAAGTATTAAAACTGGCGGATGCTGAGTTATCCAACAAAAACAAACAGCACACGTCGTCACGTAATATATATGGGTCCCTGTTAACTCAGTTAAAAACATATACAGACTTTGCTAAAAAAGGTGGATGGGATAGCATTCCTGTTGAAAAGAAGAAATACAAAGCAGGAGATAATTCCCCGGTAATAGCTGCTGTGAAAAGACGTTTACAGATAACAGGAGAATTGTCCGATAAAGATAGTACTGAGGTGTTTACAGACGCATTCGGAGAAGCCCTGAAAACATTTGAAGCTACTCACGGACATACACCAAAAGGTGTCCTCAACGATTCTTTAATCAAAGAAATGAATGTACCAGCCATACGTTTGGTGCAAACATTACTGATCAATATAGAAAGAATGCGCTGGATGCCTGTAGAACCGGAAGGAAGGCTGATTATGGTAAATATACCGGAGTTTATGCTGCATGTATATAACGGCAGCAAGAAGGAATTCGACATGGCTGTAGTAGTAGGAAAAGAAGGTAAAAGTACGACCATGTTTTCCGGTAATCTCAACCAGGTAGTATTCAGTCCTTACTGGAATTTACCTAATAGTATTGTGAGAGAAGAAGTGTTGAAATCAATGAGCCGTAATAAGAATTACCTGGCACAGAAACATATGGAAGTAATCGGACAAAGAAATGGTTTACCTGTTATCAGGCAATTACCAGGGAAGGATAATCCCTTAGGTCGTGTGAAGTTCTTATTCCCTAATAGTTTTAATATTTATTTCCACGATACCAATCAGAAGGATTTATTTAACCGTGATCAAAGAGCTTACAGTCATGGTTGTATCCGTATCAGTGATCCTGTAAAAATGGCTAATTATATCCTTTCAGATAATGCAAACTGGACACCTGAAAAGATTGACAGTGCAATGAATAGTGGTAAGGAAAAGTATGTGAGAGTGAAAGAACCCGTGCCGGTGCTGATCATGTATTACACCACTTTTGTAGATGAAGAAGGGCATTTACATTTCTTACATGATATCTATGATCATGATGCAAGCATGATCCCGAAGATGTTCTCTGATCCCCAATAATTGGGTGCAGGGCAAAGCCCATTCTTTTTTTATTGGTGGTGTGAAGCACCACCAATAAAAAAAGCTATAATGTTAAGCAACTGTAGTATCAGCTTCTAACATTTTCGAATGTGCCATATAATATTTATCAGGACTATACAGGAAAAGACAAGTACCATTCCTGATCTGCTCAATGATCATCTTATGTACCTTTTCCGGAATAGCCGGGCAACCAAGGCTGCGGCCGATATATCCCTGTAAGTTTGCTAACTTATCATTTACATAAGCAGCGCTGTGCATAACAATACCACGACTTAATGCATTATCATTAATGCCCTCTTCCTCTCCCTGTAAACGAAGGGAATAACCATGTTCACCTTTGTAGGTTTCTCCTGTTACATAAAATCCCAGGCTGCTCTTAAAACTTTCAGGAGCATTGGAAAATTCTGTAGCTACTGCGGTACCGGAATTACGACCATGTGATACCAGTGTATTAAATAACACTTTACCATTTTTAAGGTCTATCACAAAAAGTCTTTTCTTGCTGGACGGCAGGCTGAAATCTACAATAGAGATCAGATCTGTAGTGGTTAGTTTGCCTGCTGCCTGCAACCTTTCCATGCCTTTAATGGCATAGTTGAATGCTTCTTTAGTCAATCCAAGTGAATCCAGGTGAAGGTTGGCATACATCATCATAGCACTGCCTGCAGCTTTTACAGTAGGTATAAATGTAGTTCTGTTACCAACAGAAGGATCAATTGAACTGAACATGATTACGGAAAAAAGGCCGGCGGCTAAAGTTAGCTTAGTTATTTTCTTAAAGACTGGCTTCTTCATCAAAGGAATAAGTTAGGTTTTTCTGTAATAAATACCAGCCTCTTTACCCGGCTGTTTTGACTATAACTAAGGTAACACCTAAAATGCTAACAAAATGTGAAAGACTTATTTTCAAGCTCTGCCGTTAAGCTTTTTTTAACATTGCTGTGACAGATTAGGGTTGAAGCATCATAAAAAACTATCAGATAAATAAAAATCCCGGTAATCAGGGACTACCGGGACAATACGTTATATATAACTGAATTCAGTGATATTGGGCTATTTTCAGATAGCTGGCTCTTGTTGACTAAGGCAATGGAAGCTGCCCAGGCCCCAGATGATCTCTGTAGAATCTATGCCTACAACTTCCCTGTCTTTAAAACAGCCTGCAAGGATCTGTAAAGCCTTATCATCATTTTCAGAACGATAAGTGGGTACAATTACATGTTTATTGCTGATATAGAAATTCGCATAAGAAGCAGGCAGGCGCTGATCTTCAAAGATCACAGCATCCGGCATAGGTAATTCAATTACGTTTAACTGTTTACCATTTAACAGGCGCATCTGCTGTAACTGTTTCAGGTTCTGTTGCAGCAGTTCGTAATTTTCATCTCCCTTATCCCTTTCTACCACTGTTACTACAGTATCCTCATTCACGAAACGAATAGTATCATCAATGTGACCATCTGTATCATCTCCTACAATGCCTTCATCTACCCAAAGGATCTGATCTACTCCGTAGAAGTCCTGTAAATAGGTTTCCAGCTGTTCCTTATTCAGATGAGGATTGCGGTTCTCATTTAACAGGCAGCAGGCAGATGTTAACAGAGTGCCTTTACCATTGAATTCTACGGATCCTCCTTCCATGATAATACCCGGATGGTATACCGGTAATTTAAAATGGTTGGCGATTAATGTAGGGATGATATCGTCTTTATCGAAAGGCGGATACTTACCACCCCAGGCATTATAGTTCCAGTCTACAATAACCTTTTTCTTTTCTGATGGATTGATCAGGAAAGCTGGGCCGTGATCGCGGCACCAGGCATCATTGGTAGGATGCAGAAAGAATTCTACTTTATCAAGGTTCACACCTGCACTACGCAAATGGCTGATGGCAAATGCTTTCATCGCCTCATCATTTACATTGATACGTACGATCTCACTTTCCGTCAGGTATTTGATGAACTGGCAGTATTGCGGATAAATGCTGTCTATTTTACCGGGCCAGCTGGCCTCTTTATGCGGCCAGCTCAACCAGGTAGCCACATGCGGATGAAATTCGGCCGGGAAATAATATCCAAGCTGTTTAAGCGTAGGTTGTCCGTTCATTATGATTCGTCGATATATCTTTTAGTAATAGGAGCGTAGGAGTCGATTCTTCTGTCGCGCAGAAACGGCCAGTGTGTGCGGTATCTGTCTGTTAAGGCGATATCAAGTTCCTGTACATACACTTCTTCCTTTTCATGGGAAGCCTGGTACATGATGGTGCCGAATGGATTGGAAATGAAAGAGCCTCCCCAGAATTTCATGCGGCCTTCCTGTTCGAATCCTACACGGTTCACGCTTACTACATGCAGACCGTTGGCAACGGCATGACTGCGTTGCATAGTCTGCCAGGCGTTGTATTGTTCCACATTGGTAGCTTCGTCCTGTGAAGTAGCCCAGCCGATAGCGGTAGGATAGAAGAGGATTTCTGCACCCATGAGGGCCGTGATTCTGGCTGCTTCAGGATACCACTGGTCCCAGCAGATCAGTACACCGATGGTAGCGAATTTGGTTTTGAAGACTTTATAACCCAGGTCACCCGGGGTGAAGTAGAATTTCTCGTAATAAGCCGGATCGTCCGGGATATGCATTTTGCGGTATTTACCAAGGTAAGCGCCGTCTGCATCCAGTACTGCTGTGGTGTTGTGGTATAATCCCTGTGCTCTTTTTTCAAAGAGGGAGGCGATGATCACTACACCCAGTTCTGCCGCTACTTTCTGTAATGAGTCTGTAGAAGGGCCGGGAATGGGTTCTGCGAGGGAGAAATTGTCATAATTTTCCTCATCACAGAAATACAGGGACGTGAATAGTTCCTGCAGGCAAACGATCTGCGCACCTTTGGCGGCTGCTTCCCGTATCTGCTGACTGGCTTTGGCTAGATTTTCCGCTTTATCACCGGTACAGCTCATTTGCACAAAACCTACTTTTACTTTAGACATAGTATTCAATTTTAGCAATCCTCCGAAGAGGGGTGCAAAGGTATCAAATAATCTAGAAAAACCCGATGCCTGCATGCCAGCCAAACCAGCCCGAGACATTATCTCCCATCTTAAAAGCGTTGTAGCGCCCGGGCAGGGCAGCTTTATAGCCAGCTACGGGCGTAGCGGCAGCATCATGATAACTAATTGTAAAGCATGGGCCGGCAAACAAGGTAACGTTTTTAGCCAGCTTTATGTTTAACACAGGCTGAAAGCGGTTCAGGGACTCCGGATATTTCCAGTCGCCCAGGTATACCGACTGAGAGATAAATTCGGCCTCAATGCTCATTTTCTGATTAAGCCGGAAACTGTGGCCCATTCCAAACCCAAAGGAATATGCTTTTTCATTATTATTCAGGCTGGTGCCTACCATTAGAATAGTGTATAGCTTACGGTTACCCGATTTCCAGGCCAGATTAATATCCAGCGTTTCATCACTATATACATCCAGCCGGTGATAACCGTTTTTCATTACCAGATTGAATAATCCTATACTATATCCATCGGAAGAATCCGCAATGTTAACCACCCCTACCTGTACACCTTTCAGCTTTTTAGCATAGTTGAAAATACCAGATGCCTGCAGACCTTCTACGGTCCCGGTTGCAATATTCCCTATACCAGCGGCGTGAAATCCTTTAAACCCTTCGGTATAATTGACTATACCAGCTAACTGTACCCCTTCCGTGTTTCCTGTAACGAGATTGCCTATACCGGCAGCCTGAAATCCGTTAAGGTATTTAGTCTGATTAATGATCCCTCCAAACTGTGCTCCCTGGACGCTGTCTTCACTGAGATTAGCGACAGCAGCAGCCTGCATTCCCACAATGGTTCCTTTTATATGGTTCACAATACCGCCCAGTTGTACGCCTTCAAAGCTACCCCTGATCACATTACTGATTCCTGATGCCTGTAGCCCCTTCATTGAATCCAGCACATGATTATGTAAACCGGCGAATTGTACACCTTCGAATTTACCTCCCACAATATTGAATGCCCCGGCCACCTGCACATACTTCACATCCTTCTGATCAATATTGAAGATCCCTGCCATTTCAACACCGTGCAATCCTGCGGTATACCCGCCAATCATATTCAGGGAGGCCTTATTGATCACCTGTGAACCTAACTTGCCATGTGTACCTAAACTGGGTACAATAGAGTACTGGTAAGGCTGTTTAGTGAAAAACTCGCTAAGGTTCAAACTGCGTACCCGCTGACGGGAAGACAGAAAGAGACGCCCCAGCAAGGTCTGCTCCACATGAGAATACTGGCTTACATCTACGATGGATAACATGATGGGATTAGAGGGTTTGATACTGGCCTTCATCTCCTGATCATGCCCGCTGATGATAATCATGGCAGTATCCTTATAAAGGTCTTTACTGACAGTGAGCGCCGTTATCTGATCTCTTTCCCTCAGCCTGATACGGAAGAAGCCCTGCTCGTTGGTCATGGTGGATATCAGCTGCATCCGCTCGTAGATAGTGACATTGCTGACAGGTCTGCCGGTGATAGCATCTGTAATATATCCGCTTACAGAGTACCATTTTTCTTTACCTGCACGCTGCAGAATCAGCTGGTTGCCAATCTCCTTATACTGGCAGGAACCCTGGAATATCATATCCAGTATCTGTTTCACTGTTTTATGGGAAACATTGACAGTCACCAGGCTATCATCCCTGATGAAATCCTTTATATATGAAAAATGGAAATTACCCTCACTGCTAATGTTATCCAGTACAGTGGCCAGTGGCTGCCGGGTTACATTTACAGAAACGGTTTTATTTAGTATACTTTGGGCATGGCTACCGTGAACTATAAGGAGCAGCGATACAAACAGAAATAATTGCTTCAACTGAATTATTTTGAATTTTCGGCAAGATACTATAGTATTTTTCTTTTTGGATATTTAATAGTCATACAGTAGGTTTGTGCCCCATCTTCTTTAAAATTTTATATATGTATAGAAAATTACCCCAGTTGTTATTGGTTCTTTTTGTCATGATCATCACCTCCTGTAGTAAAGATGATGATGCAAATGTATTCAAAGGTAGATATGATAATGGCTTTTTCCTGATAAATGAAGGGAGCTATAACAATGTAGCGGGCAATGTACACTTTTACAGTTACACCAATGATTCTCTTTACCTGAATGCATATACTACTGAAAATCCAGGTAAAACTTTAGGTACAAATACACAGGTGCTGGAATTTGCGACCATCTTCAATAATAAATTATTTCTTGTTGTAAACCTGGGCGGACCAATAGTCCTTACAGATCCATATACACTCAAGGAAACGGCTCGCATTAACAGCTTACCCAATGGTGATATGGCACATGCCTTTGTTGGAGTGGATGCTTCCCGTGGTTTGCTGAGTACCACCGCAGGTATTTATCCTGTTGATCTTTCTGCTGTAACAGTGGGAACTAAAATAACAGGAATAAGCGAAGGTGTAGGAGATATGATCAAAGCAGGCAATTATATTTTTGTGCTCTCTGAAACGAGCGGTATCATTGCTTTAAACAGCAGTGATTATAGCATTGCTAAAACTATAGGGCCGGCAAAGACAGGTTTTGCAATTAGTAAAGATGGAGATGTATGGGCAGCTACGACTAATTCATTATTGAAAATAAACCCGGGAACACTGAAAGTAGATACGATCAATACCACCTTTGATATCTATTACAACCCCTATACTTATACAAGTGGTTCTATTGTAGCTTCCACTACAGAAAATGCCATATATGTTACTTCTGATTATAATGCAGTATATAAATATGTAGTTGGTAATAATGCATCTATTGCAACGCCGTTTATTACAATACCTGCAGATCATTTCTTTTATGGTAAGGGCATTGCCTATAATCCACAGAAGAATACACTGATGCTGAGCACTACGGATAACGTTTATGGTGGCTCCATCAATACGATGTATTCTTATAATGCATCTACAGGTGTACAGACAGGTTCATTTATTTATAATGGCAATTATTATCCTGCTATGACTGTTTTCCATTAATGTTTGTTTCATAATATTTGAGGTGCCGGTCTTTGTACCGGCACTTTTTTTATGCCCAGTAAGATAGTGTAGGATAGTTGCGCTGAGTATTTGTACTAATTTAATTTTTGTTCGCACGTTTATTGATTCATTCCATAATAGTTCCACGTATGTCTTATCAGAATCATAGCTGGCATTCATAGCCAATTCTTTTTGTAGTTATTATTTGCAGTGGATTTTGTTCCGGGTAGTATGCCGGGCAGAGATACTCATGCCAATTTTTTAATGTTTATAATCTATTCCCGTTATGTACAAACATTTAATCTGTAGTCCGCTATGGCGGCGATTTTCTATTCAATGCAGCCTCTTGCTGTTACTATGCTGTACTCAGGCAATTGCACAACAAAAAATGACGATTACAGGTGCTGTCAGTGATTCTGCTGAAGGACCGCTGGCTGGCGTAATAGTGCAGGTAGTGGGCAAGTCAGTGGGCACACAAACCAATACCAGCGGACAATACACCTTACAGGCTGCTCCCGGTGATGTACTTGCTTTTCGCTTCCTGGGTTATGATGAAAAGAGGGTAACAGTGGGAACAACTTCCGCTATTAATGTACGGTTGTCATCTTCCACTTCAGGATTGAATGAAGTAGTGGTAATAGGATATGGTAGTCAGCAGAAAAAAGACATGACAGGGGCTATTACCAGCATCAATGCCAAACAGCTGCAGGACTTACCCACAGCGGGGCTGGACCAGAAGCTGGCAGGGCAGGTGCCTGGTGTACAGGTAAGTGCTGTATCTGGTACTCCTGGTGGTGGTGCTTCTATTAAGATTCGCGGATCAGGTTCTATCGGAGCAGGCAGTGATCCGTTGTACGTAGTGGATGGATTTCCACTGTCCGGTAGTTTTGATCAGCAGGCAAGTCCGCTGAACATTATTAATCCGGATGATATTGAAACGATGACTGTGCTGAAAGATGCATCCTCTACTGCTATCTATGGTTCCAGGGGAGCGAATGGCGTAGTAGTCATTACTACCAAACATGGGCAGAAAGGCGCCCCCAGGGTAACGCTGAACACCTATACGGGTTTCCAGCAGGTACCAGATAAGGGTAGGCCAAAGATGCTGAATGCACGTGAGTTTGCACAATTCAGGAAAGATATTATTGTAGATGATTTTGCATCACGTGGATTAACAGCTACCGATGCTGATATTCCTGTGGATTACAGACATCCTGAACAATATGGAGAAGGCACCAACTGGTACAATACCGTGTTGCATACTGCCCCTCAGCATAATACTTCCCTGGGTGTAAGTGGTGGTTCAGAGAATACGAAGTATAACTTTTCCGTTGGTTATTTTGACCAGGATGGGGTATTACGTTATACTGATTATAAGAGATATACAGTAAGAGCAAATATTGAAAGTAAAATAGGCCGTAAAGTAAAGATAGGTATAGACCTGGCACCTACTTACAGTCAGCAGCATATAAATGATTTCGAAAACGGGTTTACGGATGTGCTTACCCGTAGTCTGTGGTTAAGTCCGCTGATACCGGTTACAGACAGTACCGGAAAACGTACACCTTACATTGCTTCCCCTGGTATGTTTAGTGCCGCTAACCCTTTGAATTCACTGGAATATGGCGCAACAAAAGTGACCAGCTTCTCCGGTTTAGGTGGTGTGTACGGAGAGTATGAAATCATTGATGGATTAAAGTTCCGGGGTAGTTTTAATGTGAACTACGGTAACGGATCTTCTTTTGTATTTAATCCCTCTATCCTGGGTGGGGTAAACAATCCTCCTCCTGGTATTCCTAACTCTTCTCAATCTAAAGCCAATAGTTTAAACTGGTTATCCGAGATGTTATTGTCGTATGATAAAAAGCTGGGAAAAGATCATGCGATTAATGTGGTATTAGGATATACTGCACAGAAAGAAAGAGTGGACTATTTACGGATTGATGCTACTAATTACCCTGATGATCTGATTCAGCCTATCAATGCAGCGGCTACTATTCCAACTTATACCCAGGATGTACAGGAGTGGGCTATACTTTCTTACCTGGGCAGGATCAACTATTCTTATAAAGGTAAATACCTGCTGACAGGTACAGTACGTTCTGATGGTTCTTCCCGTTTTGGTACCAACAACCGCTTTGGTACATTCCCTTCCGGAGCGTTTGCATGGCGGGCATCTGAAGAAGAATTCCTGAAGCATGTTTCCTGGTTAAGCGATCTGAAACTGAGAGTGAGTTATGGTCTTTCCGGTAATTATAATATCGGTAACTATACGTACGTGTCCAACATCAATTCCTCCAACTATGTATTTGGTGGTGGTGTAGCCAGCGGCCGTAGCAGCTCGAACCTCAGGAATCCTAATCTTACCTGGGAAGAATCTTCCCAACTGGATGCAGGTATTGATGCAGGGTTCTTTGGTGGCAGGCTGAATGTAACAGCTGATTATTACAGGCGTATCACCAGGGGCATGTTGTATAACTCAGAAATTCCTTTATCCTCTGGTTATACCAATGTAATCATCAACTCAGGTAAAATAGAAAATCATGGATTTGAGTTTGGTATCAATACAGATAACTTATCCGGAGAATTAAAATGGACAACCAACGCCAACATTGCCTTTAACCGGAATAAAGTACTGGCCCTGAATGACAAAAACGACCCTATTTACAGCGGTAGAAGCGGAGAGGGTTCTTATACACATATCACGGAAGTAGGTAAGCCTATAGGGCTGTTCTATGGCTATAAAGTATTGGGTGTATATAAAGACCAGGCCGATTTTGATAAATCTCCAAAGAATGTAACATCTGTAGTAGGTTCTATCAAGTATAAAGATGTAGATGGAAATGGCGTAATAGAACCGGTGAATGATTTCGAGATCATCGGTGATCCTAATCCTACATTCATCTGGGGATTAACAAACCATTTCAATTATAAGAGTCTTGATTTAGGTATAGTGCTGGTTGGTTCACAGGGTGGACAGGTCATGAAAACATCCAAACAATACTTACAGAATATAGATGGCATCTTTAACGTAGACCGTAGTGTATTAAACCGCTGGCGTTCTCCGGAGAATCCGGGAGACGGGCAAACGCCTACTACTAATGGCGCCAGGGTGATATACCGCGATGTGAACTCTTCCTGGATAGAGAGTGGCTCTTTCATGCGGATACAGAATATTGCACTGGGGTATAACTTCGGCAGGCGTTTACTGGAGCATACCAAATTTATCAGTACTGCCCGTTTGTATGCCAGTGTACAGAACCTGGCTACGTTCACAAAGTACAGTGGAGCCAATCCGGAAGTCAGCCGTAAATCCCCTTCAGGAAATGCGTCTAATGTAGGATTAACACCGGGTGAAGACTTTACCAACTATCCGCTGGCACGTACGTATACACTGGGCATTAATCTGTCATTCTAAAATTTAAGACTCATGAAAATCAAATATATTCTTGTTCCCGTACTGGCAGGTTTGCTTGCTGGTGGTTGTAGTAAAAGTTTCCTGGACCTGAACCCGGAAACCAGCATTAACGGCAGTACTTTTTATAAAACAGAAACAGAGATACAGCAGGCGGTGAATGGCGCTTACAGCATACTGCAACCGTTGGCTAATGAAAGCTACTGGATCTTTGGAGAGATGAGATCTGATAATACCTGGTTCCAGTATAATAATGCAGACAGGGGGCGTGAGCAGTGGGAATTCGTAGATGAATTCCTGGTGCCTGCTACTGCTGAATGTATCAGTAATTTCTGGAAGAACAGTTATATCGGTATCTCCCGCAGTAATGATGTGCTGGATAATATTTCCAATGTAACCGGATGGACGGATGCTGCGCGTGATCAGTATAAAGGAGAAGCGGAATTCTTACGTGCCTTTCATTACTTTAATCTGGTGAGACAGTTTGGTGGTGTGCCTTTGAGGCTGACTTCCACTCAGTCTCCTGATGCTGCATCATCTAAAGGCCGGGCTACAGTAGATGAGGTGTATACCGCTATTATTGCCGACCTGAAAGATGCGGCTGATAAACTGCCGGCTTCTTATGCTGGCTCTAATGTAGGCCGGGCTACCAAGGGTGCTGCCAGCACTTTACTGGCTAAAGTGTATATGACGCAGAAGAATTTCACGGATGCACTTACAGAGCTGCGTAAGGTACAGGGACTGGGTTATTCCCTCTTGCCAAACTATGCAGATGTTTTTGATCCGAATAAGAAAAATGGTGCAGAATCTATCTTCGAGATTCAGTATCTTGGTTCTCAGGCAGGTCTCTATAGTACTTTCATGTACATCTTCGCACCCTATACATCGGGTAGTTATGTTACAGGCGACAGTAAAACATCTATTCGCGGAAGTGGCTCCGGCTGGAATATTCCTACGCAGGATATGATCGACTCCTATGAAACAGGGGATAAGCGTAAAGATATTTCCATGGGTACCGGTTATAAAGATGCAGATAGCAATTTTGTGGCCATACCCTACGTCAAAAAGTATAACCACGGCTTTACAGATGTAGGACGTACCAATGATAACTTCCCGGTACTGCGTTATGCAGATGTAATGCTGATGATTGCAGAATGCCTCAATGAACAGGCATTTGCAGCTGGTGGCGAAGCCTTCACTTTGCTGAATGACGTAAGAGCAAGAGCCGGACTGGGACCTAAAACAGGGGTTACCAGTCAGGATGCTTTCCGCGACGCTATCTTCCAGGAAAGGAAGGTGGAACTCGCATTTGAAAATCATCGCTGGTATGATCTTGTAAGGTCCGGTAAAGCAGTAGAGGTAATGAATGCGCATGGTGTGAAGCAAAAGGCGATAAGTACTCTTATACCTGCCAACGGCTACCAGTTAACGCCTAATAAGTTGCTGTTACTTATTCCACAAACTGATGTAAACCTTGATAATCTGACTCAGAACCCGCAATAAAATCCAATATTATGATTAAACGAATTATTCTCTTTTCCCTGTCGGTGGTATTACTCAATGCCTGTACGCAAAACGGAAGAAATTCACTCAGTAATTTAAAATGTGAATACCGTACAGATCCGATGGGTATTGATGTACCTGCAACCAGACTTAGCTGGGAAATTGAAAGCAGCAGCAGGGGCGTTTTACAACAGGCTTACCAGATTATAGCTTCTTCTTCAGAAGAAAAGCTGGGTAAAGATGAAGGGGATTTATGGAACACAGGAAAAGTAAGTTCCGATAAATCTATTGAAGTGAAGTATGCTGGCACGCCCCTGACAAGTGGTGCTACCTGTTACTGGAAAGTAAAAGTGTGGACCAGCGATGGCAAAGAAACCACATGGAGTAAACCTGCTAAATGGAGTGCGGGGTTGTTACAGAAAAGCGACTGGCAGGCGAAATGGATAGGACTGGATTCTGCTTTTGCATGGGAGAAAGCAAAACCTACAGATACGTTTACCAGTCTTTCTGCACGCTATTTACGTAAGGATTTCAGTGTGGCGAAAAAGATAAAAAAAGCGACTGCTTATATCAGTGGATTAGGGTTGTATGAGTTGTATATCAACGGTGAGAAAATAGGAGATGATGTACTGGCTCCTGGTCCTGCGGAATATAACAAACGTGTATTTTATAATACGTTTGATGTTACGTCGCAACTGAAAGAAGGCGCGAATACCGCAGGTGTAATATTAGGTAATGGCCGTTATTTTACTATGCGTGGTAATGGCCCGGGATTATCACAGAATACTAATTATGGATATCCGAAGTTAATCAGTCAGATTAATATTACTTATGAAGATGGTACTGAAGATAAAGTGATTTCAGATAACAGCTGGAAGTTAACAGGAGAGGGGCCTATTGTTGCTAACAGTGAATATGACGGAGAGGATTATGATGCCCGCAAAGAGCTGACAGGATGGAATAAGCCTGGTTATGATGCCGGTAAATGGATACCAGCACAATTGGTGACACAAACATCGCAGCTGGTGACACAGCCTAACAATGGCATTAAAGTGATGGACACCGTGAAGGCGATGCATATTACGGAGATCAAACCCGGTGTATTTATTTATGATATGGGGCAGAACTTTGTAGGATGGGTACATCTGAAAGTAAAGGGCACTAAGGGTAATAAAGTAACGATGCGTTTTGCTGAACGTCTGAAGGATGACAGTACTTTGTATATCGCTAATCTGCGTAGTGCTAAAGTAACAGATAACTATATACTGAAAGGTGATGGAGAAGAAAACTGGGAGCCACGTTTTACGTATCATGGTTTCCGTTATGTAGAAGTAACAGGTTATCCTGGTAAGCCTTCCCTGGCTGATATTGAAGGCCGTGTAGTGTATGATGATATGGAAACCAGCGGTAAATTTGAAAGCTCTAATGCAGTATTGAACCAGATTTACAATAATGCGTACTGGGGCATCCGTGGTAATTACCGTGGTATGCCAACCGACTGCCCTCAGCGTGATGAGCGTATGGGATGGCTGGGCGACCGTGCTGCAGGAGCAAGAGGGGAGAGCTTCATCTTCAATAACCATAGCATGTATGCCAAGTGGTTGCAGGATATTGAGGATGCACAATCACCGGAAGGAAGTATCCCGGACGTAGCACCTACTTACTGGAAAATATACTCCGATAATATGACCTGGCCTGCTGCTTATCTCACCGTTGCCAATTTACTGTATGAGCAGTATGGAGATGATCAGCCTATCCGTCAGCATTATGCTTCTATGCAGAAATGGATGAATTATATGAAAGGGAAGTATATGAAGGATGATATCCTTACCAAGGATACTTATGGCG
Organism: Chitinophaga sp. YR573; assembly: GCF_900110995.1. Classification (GTDB taxonomy): domain Bacteria; phylum Bacteroidota; class Bacteroidia; order Chitinophagales; family Chitinophagaceae; genus Chitinophaga. Next base: position 1,378,624 of record NZ_FOJF01000003.1, on the reverse strand, counting down.
ACTGGTGCGTACCTCCTGAGTCTCCTGAGCTGATTCACTCGAAGGACTCTACGAGAAGAACAGCTGGTGATTTCCTGGGTACTGCATTCTATTATCATATGCTTACTTTAATGGAACGTTTTGCTACCATTGTGGGTGATAATACAGCTGATTATAAAGCACAGGAAGAGCGGATCAGGACTGCGTTTAACAATAAGTTCCTGCATGACGGATATTACGCGAATAATACGCCTACAGCGAATATCTTTTCTTTAGCGTATAAGCTGGCACCTGATAATGTAAAGGATTCTGTATTCCAGCATATAGTGCGTAAAACGCTTGGCAGTTATAACGGGCATATCAGCACTGGCCTTGTAGGCGCAGAGTGGCTGATGCGTACGTTGTCTGATAATGGGAGAGGGGATATTGCTTACCAGCTGGCTACCAATACCACTTATCCAAGCTGGGGTTATATGGCGGAACATGGCGCTACTACTATCTGGGAACTGTGGAACGGGAATACGGCTGATCCGTCTATGAATTCCGGTAATCACGTAATGCTGCTGGGGGATCTTGTGGTATGGTATTATGAGTATCTGGGCGCGATAAAACCAGATGCACCTGCATATAAGAAGATTATCATGAAACCGTTGGTGGTAGGTAATTTAACGAAAGTAAATGCGGCGTATCATTCTCCTTATGGATGGATTAACAGTGATTGGAAAGTGGATGGCAAAACATTTACGTGGAAGATTGGTATTCCTGTGAATACACAGGCGGAAGTGTATATTCCTGCTGCTTCTGACAAGCAGGTAAAAGAAGGGAATCAGGCTATTAACGGGGATGATGGTGTGAAGTTTTTGAGGAATGAAGGAGGGTTTGCTGTGTATACGGTAGGATCCGGAGAGTATGTATTTTCTTCTCAACAGTAATTAATATTCTTTTTGTGGAAAGGGGCTGTCTTTATAAGACGGCCCTTTTCCATTTAACAAATTCTGCTGGCATAAACGATCTTCATTTATTACATTCATGTAGTCTTTTCACGTTTAAAGAAGTACCCATGAAAAATGTATGTATCGTCTCAATTTTCTTATTGTTATTTACTACTGCTTTTGCCTCTCCGCCACCGGACAGCATATTGCCGGTAAGGGGATTTTGTATCGGGGCACCACATGTTGCCAGTCTGGATGAATTTATCAAATTCATCAAAGAAGAACTGGCTCCAAGGCATGTGAATACGCTTATACTGAGAATAGATTATAATTATCAGTATGCCAGTCATCCTGAACTCAGTGAGCAAGGTGCGTTATCCAAACAGGATGTTAAGAAGCTGGTGCAGGTTTGTAAGCAGTTTCATATTAACCTGATCCCACAGGTGAATTTGCTGGGGCATCAGTCATGGGCCTTTCAGACCAATAAATTGTTATCTGTATATCCTCAGTTTGATGAAACTCCCTGGGTAAAGATGCAGGATACGGGGAAATATGTATGGCCGAATGCGGATGGCTTGTATTGCAAAAGTTATTGTCCTTTACATCCTGAAGTGCATAAAGTGGTATTTGATCTTATAGATGAGATTTGTGATGTGTTTGAGTCAAAGGCGTTTCATGCAGGGATGGATGAGGTGTTCTATATAGGAGAGGCTAAATGTCCGCGTTGCGGGGGCCGTGATAAGGCTGAACTGTTTGCCGGGGAGCTGACCCTGCTGCGTAATCATCTGGCTGATAAAGGCCGTAATTTATGGATCTGGGGAGATCGGTTGCTGGATGGTAAGTCTACCGGACTGGGTGAATGGGAAGCCAGTTATAATAATACTTACCGTGCCATTGACCTGATTCCTAAAGATGTGGTAGTATGCGACTGGCATTATGATCGTCCTGATAAGACGCCTGTGTATTTTGCAATGAAGGGGTTACAGGTGATTACCTGTCCATGGCGTAAGCCATTGTTTGCACAGCAGCAGCTGAAGGATATGATTTCATTCAGAGAAACGGCTACTCCGGAGATGAAAGACAGGTATCAGGGGATGATGCAGACAGTGTGGTCTGGTCCGGAAGCATTCCTGGATGAATATTATGGCAGGAAGAAACCGGGAAAGGATACACTGCAGACTCCTACCAAATGTTTTAAGGCGTTGTATGATGATATTAACAAGCTATAATCGGGTGCAGGGCTTCGCCCTGCAAAACCCCTTCAGTTTTTTTATGATGGTGCGAAGCACCATTATAAAAAAACAAGATATCACTAACTAAGAAGGGCGGTCTCATTTACTGAGACCGCCCTTCTTAAATAAGTTTGATTGCTTAAGCAGATACTGCCAGGGAAGCTGGTTTAGCTTCTGGTTTTCTACCTAACTGACGCATAAAGCGGAAGTGAGACCTAACAGCTGCCTGCATAGTAGGCATGCTATTATACTGTACACCAAACTCCTTGCATTTCGCAGCAACGATTTTGCTGAGAGCAGGGTAGTGTACGTGGCTGATACGTGGGAACAGGTGATGTTCTACCTGGTAGTTCAGACCACCTACGAACCATGAAATCACTTTATTATCAGGAGCAAAGTTTGCAGTTGTGTTGATCTGGTGAATAGCCCATTCGTTTTCGATAACAACAGTTTCTTCACCAACTACTTCGAAGGTAGTTTCTTCTACCACGTGAGCCAGCTGGAAAACGATCGCCAGGGTAAAGCCCAGTATTACATGCATAGCGGCAAAACCAATTGCCCATGCCTGCCAGCCTACTGCCATTACCGGGATAGCGATATAAAAGAGCGCATATAACACTTTACTTGCCCAGAATACAAAATGATCACCCTTGCTCATTGTCTGTAAAGGTGTTTTGTAAATCTTACGGGTCAGGTATTTAGTGAAGTCCATGATGAATACCCATGCAAAAGAAGAGATCGCATACACCAGTACTACATAAATATGCTGAATACGGTGCATTGGCGTCCATGTCTGAGTGCTACACTGACGCATTAAAGGGCTTTTTGCAATATCCTCATCCATACCATCTACGTTGGTGTAGGTATGGTGAATCACGTTATGTTTCTGTTTCCAGATGAAAGCATTACCACCTAAAGCATTCAGTGATAATCCCAATAGGTCGTTTAATTTACTATTAGTAGAATAACTACCATGGCAGGCATCATGCATCACGTTAAACCCGATGCAGGCGAGCGTAAAACCAAGAAAAGCACTCAATCCGATACCCAGCAGCGGGGTCATCGGGAATACTAATAAAGCAACGTATGTGAGCGTAGCGGCAGGGATCAGTACTAATGTTTTCGAATACAGTTTCCAGTTACCCGTCTTTTTTATGTTATTTTTAACAAAATACGACTCCACATCGGCCTTAAGAGATTGGAAGAATAAGGCTTTCTTGTTGTTGAAAATTACTTTCGCCATGATAGATTGAATTGAATTAAGAACGCGAAACAGTTGTTAGGTAACATAAAAAGTGGCATTAGAAGCTTAATTGAAAAGACACTCATTACTATACGAATCAAATAAAATTGCATTCCACATTTTTATATAGCACAATGTACGCTTTACTGCTTATATATACAAATGTTATAAATGTGTTAATGTTAATTTATAAAGCAATAACCATTAAAGATTATTTTTATTTGGCACTGGAATATATAACCCTTACCTTTGACCTTTACAAATTTATAATTTTACACAAATGAACACAAAATTTCAAGGAACTGTAAAGTTCTTTAACGAAACAAAAGGATTTGGTTTTATCAAGCATGATGAATCCAATAAAGAAACTTTTGTACACGTAAACGGTCTTGTACACGAGATCCAGGCAGATGACAAAGTTGAGTTTGAACTGCAGGAAGGTAGGAAAGGTATGAATGCCGTTAACGTTAGACGTATCGACTAAGCTCGCTTTTTCATACACTTAATTTGAAAGGTCCCGGCAAATGCCGGGATCTTTTTTTTTGTCTAAATTCGAGATACAAAAAATGGATTTATGGCAGCATTGTTTACTCCATTACAGATAGGAGCAGTTACACTTAAAAACAGGATTGTTGTATCACCGATGTGCGAATACAGCGCTGAAAACGGATTTGCCAATAACTGGCATTTGGTGCATCTTGGCAGCAGAGCGGTAGGTGGAGCCGGACTGATCATCACAGAAGCGGCCGCCGTATCTCCGGAAGGACGCATTTCTCCTTCAGACCTTGGGATATGGGATGATGCACATATTACCAATCTCCGTAACATTACACAGTTTATACAGGAACAGGGCTGTGCTGCAGGTATACAACTGGCACATGCCGGACGTAAATCAAGTACAACAGTACCCTGGAAAGGAAGTAAAGTAATTCCACCTGAAGAAGGAGGCTGGAAGGAAATCTATGCACCCAGCGCTATTCCTTTCTCAGAGCACTATGGTATGCCCATCGCATTAACTGCCGAAGGCATTAACCAGGTAGTGGCCGATTTTAAAGCAGCAGCGAAACGCTCTTTAGAAGCGGGTTTCCAGGTAATAGAGATCCATGCGGCACATGGTTATCTTATCCATGAGTTTTTATCTCCCTTAAGTAATTTACGTACTGATGAATATGGTGGCAGTTTTGAGAACAGGATCAAAGTATTGTTGTCTGTAATAGCAGCGGTACGTGAAGTATGGCCGGCAGATCATCCTTTGTTTGTACGTATTTCAGCCACTGACTGGGCAGAAGGCGGATGGAACCTGGAAGAATCTACCAGACTGGCCACTATTCTGAAAGGCAGGGGTGTAGATCTGATTGACTGCTCTTCCGGGGGACTGGCCATTCATCAGAAAATAACGGTAGGTCCTTTGTACCAAACGCCTTTTGCGGAACATATCCGTAAGGAAACAGGTATTAAGACCGGTGCAGTAGGTTTGATTACGACTGCGGCAGAAGGTGAAGCAATCATCAGCGAAGGTAAAGCCGACCTGGTAATTATGGCAAGAGAACTGCTGAGGGATCCTTATTTCCCTATACATGCAGCACATACATTAAAAGATGAGAGTGTAAAATGGCCGGTACAATACGAAAGAGCTAAACCAAGACATTAAGCATGGCTAATGCATAGCTCCTTCATACCTGATGCATGGTCATATAAAAAAAGGCTCCCAACGGAGCCTTTTTCATATTAAAACCAGGTGGTGGTTTTTTCATCATTAAGATCGGGAGCAGGGTTATTATCTGCTTCGCTTTCAGGATCGAGGGGCATAATTGTTTCAGGATCAGCCACATTCTTGCGGATGGCACCTTCAATAACAGCTTCCTCTTCTACCTCAAGAATCAATGCCGTGATATCTCCTTTTATATAAGCTTTGTTGCTGATCACAGCTTTATTACTTACAAAAATATCCCCGAACACTCTTCCATAGGCGATTAAATCTGTAGCGTGGATATTTCCACGGATGTTCCCGGTTTTACCAATGATGAGCATACCAGTGGTATTCACATCTCCACGTACGTTTCCGTCTACGCGCCCGGGAAGGGGAGATTCAATAGTACCCTGTACTGATACCTGTTCTGGTATCAGGAACATGCCTTTGCGGAAGGCCTTTCTAAATATTTCAATTATAGCAGACACGTCATAGATTTGGGCTAACAGATGGGGTTCCTTCTTCAAAAACAGAGATAATAGATGAGGCATTGCCTAGATCAAGCCCTACACTACGCAGGTGCTTATCATCAGAAATCCTGAGCGAGTTATACAGGTAACCTGCACTCACCAGGTTTTCCGGCTCTGGTGCCACTTCTACGGGGATAAAGTCCCTGAATTCTTCGATGAAACAATCTGTAAGTTCCTTATAATGAGCGCCGCCACCCATCAGGTAGATTTTGCTGCAATTTTCATAATCCTGATCGCTAAAATAATTGCGCATCAGTGGAGAAACTACTTCTTTATAGTAATGCGTCAATAACGCCTTGCGCATATCTTTCAGGTCTATACGCTTACGGTTGGTGAATATAGATCCCTTCATGAAGGCATCATCCAGGTGATGCTCATTCTTCATATCCAGGTAATACTGTTTGTTCAGTTCACGCGCCAGGTTATTGATAGCATACTTGATACCATGGGAGCTGAAGCAGGTACGGTTTATTAACCCGTCTGCCGTAGCCATACCACCTTCGATGGTACCAAAACCAAAGCTCACAGCAATGAAATTCTCCAGTTTGGGATCATTCACAGTTTTCTTTAAGCCAATAATACCACCTACTATTTCAGGAATTACTTCAAAGCGTTCTATATCCAGCATCCCTTTTTTAATGGTGCCTTTATTATTAAAAGTATGGGTATCGTATTCTATGAGGAAGTGACGCTTGGTGAGGAATTGTTCTGCCGCGCTTTTGTAAATATTATAAGTAGAAAAAGGGAATCCCATGGTAATGGACAGTGGCTGCTGTACTTTGTCCAATACGTTTACCAGGGCTGCTTTGAACAGGATTTCGTAATCGTCTTCCTGTGGAGTAGCGTTCGTGATTCTTCCGGGATTTATACCACCTCTTCTGGCCAGGTTTCCAACGATATACCAGTTCTCATCTTTCTTTATTTTCAAACCATTCAGCAAGTCTTTAGCTGAATTCTCAGTGTTGCCATACGCTGTTTCAAAAACGCTGGGAAAGCTGATGGGTAATACTTTCATGATAGCAGGATTATATGATTAAAATTTATTCTTATTTATCAAGTTAACACTCCAAGCCAATCTGATGCTACAAAGGGATCTCCAATCTAATGTCCGGGAGGGTTTCTGCTATTCCCGCACAACAATACCATTAAATATATAAAATAATTCTAAACATATCCAAGCAGAAAATTAATATACTTTTTAAATATATTGATAATCAACTATATCCTGCATTAATAAATTATTACTAACACTCACTTGACAACTTTATTACTCACTACTACCGGCCACTACAGCGGATTATGCCATGAAAAAAGGGACTGGCTTCATTTGCCAGTCCCTCTAACTATATAATGTACTTATTTAATTATTTAAACTCCTCATCACTAAGACCGCTATTCACTTTGAGATCTGTCACTTTGAAGTTCAGTTCCTGACCACTGATGAAGTTCTTAAGAGAATAAGGGAATTTGATGCCCGATACATCTCTGTAATCGCTTGATTCCACTACAGAAGCAACCTGGTCGCCAACATGGGTTTCAGTTTTTATACGGTAGCCGGTTTTTACATCATAGTATAATACGATGGATTGTCCGTCAGGAGTTACAACAGTTACCACGTAACTATCATTACCCGTATCATCTGTAGTGATATCAGGAGATAATGTAAAGGTAGAACCATCAGTAAGGTAGCTGAGTTCAGGTACGATCTGCTGGTTAGCTTTCATTTTCTGCCTTGTTGCAGCGTCTACCGGTACAGCGTTGCCCATCTGTATCATTTTTACGCTATCACCATTGATGAGTATTTTGCTGGCATGAGTATCCATCGCAGGGATGAATACATCCAGCAGGTACTTATCCGGTGCCTTGAATTTCCTTGTCATCTGGATATCTGTACCCTGTACACTACCGGTAGCAGACATAGACATATCTTTTATCGCTTTCAATTTATCCGCACCACCAATAGCAGTGAGATAATTGTTGATTACATCTTTCGCAGTAAGACCAGCTGGAGCTTTCTTAGATTCTCCGGCCCAGGTGTTGTTGGAAGGATCTACGTCCGGGAAAGCTTTTTCAGGGTCAATCACTACTTTAGTAAGCCTGGAAGTAGAGTTATGTCTGAAAGTCCAGGTACCGCCACGCTGCCAGATTTCTGCCGGTAGTCTTACGGTATCTGTATTGCCTTTGCTGTCTGTGACAGCCACTACAACAGGTAATGCCAGTTGTTCCAGGTTTTCAATAGTGATCAGAGAGCCTTTAGAAGCATCATTGTCCACGTATTTCACACCTTTCACTGCCTGGTCCAGTTTCCAGTTGTTCAGGAACCAGCCACGCCAGAACCAGCTGAGATCTTCACCACCTACGTTTTCCATAGTACGGAAGAAGTCCCACGGAGTAGGGTGTTTGAATGCCCAGCGCTTAATATAAGTGCGGAAAGCCAGTTCAAAACGTTCTTTACCAAGAATCTGATCACGCAGGATTTCCAGGCCCATAGCAGGTTTGTAATACGCAGCGATACCGAGGTAGCTGCTCTGGATTACATCCGGAGTAGACATGATAGGATCTACACCGTAAACAGAGCGACCCATATTCTGATTGATCATCTTCTGGTTAAACTCTCCTTTATTAAAGACTTTACCGGAGCCGTGGTTGATGAAAGTATTGAAGCCTTCATCCATCCAGGCATATTTCCTTTCGTTGGAACCTACTATCATCGGGAACCAGTTATGACCAAATTCGTGGTCAGTCACGTTCCATAAACCACCACCGGTACTTCTGTAAGAACAGAATACGATGCCGGGATATTCCATACCACCCACGATACCACCTACGTTGGTAGCAACCGGGTAGGTATATTCAAACCATTGGTTAGAGTAGATTTCGATACATCCTTTAACGAATTCGGTAGAACGCTGCCAGCCATTGGAAGACATCATGCTTTCTACAGGATATACAGACTGTGCCAGGGCTTTTTTACCGCTTGGCAGGTTGATACGTGCAGCGTCCCAGATGAATGCTTTGGAAGCAGCCCAGGAAACGTCGCGGGCATTCTTACAGGCAAAATGCCAGGTAAGGTTTCCCTTTTGTTTGGTTCCCAATGCAGCTTCGCTGCTATCGCGGATGTTTACAGTAGTTTCACTTGTACGTGCTTTCGCCAGGCTTTGTAATTGCTTAGGCGTCAGTACCTGAGCTTCATTCTGCAGCAGGCCGGAACCTACTACAATCAGGCCGGCAGGAGCGGTAATGGTGTAGTCAAAGTCGCCATATTCGAGGTAGAACTCCGCAGCGCCCTGGTAAGGGATGGAGTTCCAGCCCAGGATATCGTCGTATACTTCCATACGGGGATACCATTGTGCCACTTCATATACCCAGCCATTGCGGGTAAGCAGGCGGCCCATACGGTCGGTACCTTCCTGCGGAATGCTGAAAGCGTATTCTATTTTGATATCCAATGCACCGCCATTAGCTTTTAAAGCCTGTGGCAGCTGAATCTGCATGCGGGTATCGTTAATGATGTATTTAACTGCTAATGGTTTTCCGTTGCTGATAACGCTTACGGATTTGATTTCACTGCCATCAGTGAATTTGCTGGTAGCAAAACGGCCGCCATTCACAAAGGAAGTTGCGGTACCACGGGAATCAGCCTTATAGATGTTCTGATCCAGTTGCAGCCAGAGGAAAGGAAGCTCGTCGGGGCTGTTGTTTTTGTATTTTATCAAAGCGGAACCGCTTACACGATGTTTGGCGGTATCCAGGGAAACGTTCAGTACGTAATCGGCGTGATTCTGCCAGTATTTATTACCTGGAGCTCCGCCGGCACTGCGATATTCGTTACCGTTAGTGGGATAAAAAAGGGGCGCAAATGCTTCATGCTGGTCATACTTAGAGGTAGTTTGCGCTACACTCATTCCGATGCAGCAGACCCAGAATAAGCAGGATAAAAAAAGAATTTTGTTGATATTCATTTGCTCGTTTGTTTGGAAATGGCCATAAATATAAGAAAAGGCTTAAAACGAAAAAGGAAAAAGGGACGAGAGGGCTGTAAATGAGTGTACGTTGCACACATTTTGAAAAATATTTATACATTTACGGCCTGAAGACAAGAATACCTATGAAATATTTCTGGCTGTTTGTATTGCTGATTTCCACCCATTTATTTGCCCAGGTACCTAAAGTACAGCTTAGTCAGCCGTTTCCCGAACCAGGTGAAGGCTTCGAAAAAATAGTTTTACTGGATAACGAAAACACCTGCTATCTTCATTTTGACAAGAAACTGGGGATACAGGTAACGATATATAATCAGAAGCGGGAAGTATCTGCTACTGAAACTGTGACTGGCACCTTATGGGATGCCGGTAACATCAACGATACGGAAATAGACGGGATTTATGGGATTAACGGGCAGGTGGTGATCTTCCTGCAGCAGTTGGTTAAATACAAGCCTTGTATGTTCAGACTGGTACTGGATGGGACGAACGGTAAACTACTCAGGGAAGATAAACTCGGAGAACTGTCTACTGTATTACACAGGGATGTATTTATACAGAATAACTTTGCCTCTCATGATTTCTATACAGCAAAAGATCCCAATAGCGGATATTATGCGGTCGCCATGTTTGGAGGGGGAGAATTGCAGCGGAATGAAAATGGCCATGAAAGAATACAGATCTCCCTTTTTTCTCCGGATCATACCCTTGTTCAACAGGCGGCTTATTACCTGCCGGAGTTCCCGTATTATTCCTTCCTGGATATGACAGTGCAGGGTGGAGAACGGGTGTTCATTACCACAGCGGCCTTACGTAAAAACAATAAGGATACCGCCAGCTGTGTAGTGGTCTCTTCTCTGAAAACCGGTGACAGCACATTTACGCATCAGCTGTTGCCTTATACGGCCAACTTTTCTGATGTACATGCATCTATAAAATGTGTACCATCTATACAACGCCTGCAGTTATTGCTGATCAGCAGTAATAAGAATGGTAAATCAACCTTTATGAATTCCCTGGATGCAGGTACTTTACAGGTGCTGCATACACAGCCAATGCAGACGCCTGGTCAGCCGCAGTTGTTACTACCGGATAAGGATGGCAGCGCCACTTTGTTACTGGAAAATATGACTGAATTTTCGCAGGGAAATAACCCGAATGCATGGAACAGGATGCATACGAATATGAATGATATTGGCGTGCGTCATATAGATACGGCTGGGGTGGATCAATCCGGTTATTCGCTGGTAAAAATGCAGGTAGCAAATGGCATATATGAGCCAATGTATCTGCAACGCAAACAGAAAGGACAGTGGGTATTCCGTAACCGTATCCAGGCATTAAACACAACGCCGTATTTATCCTACGAATATTTACCAACAGCCCATGGTACTTATATTCTTTTCAATGATTATCTCCAGTATCTTGACCCCGGTGGTTCTTATACTGATAAAAAACCAATGAGGTATCTGACAGAAGCAAATATTGTATGTTACCGTTGCACGGATACTACGCAGGAAAGACTTTTCCTGTTTGGTAATCCTGAAACTTTCAAGGGTTATTATTGTATGCTCGGAGCCTCTGATTATCAGAATGATAAATCCATTTATACGACTATCATGATTACGCGGAAAGGGGAAGAGAAAAAGGCCTGTATTGCCTGGGTAGAGTTTTGATTGTTGTACATCCCTGGTACTCAGGGATGAGTAATTCGTTGTTTTATATATTTGGAGAGTGTGGTATGCAGTGTTTTGAACTCTATTGGTTTGAGCATATATTCATTGGCACCTGCTTTTAGCAGTTCATCGCTGGCTTCTTTAAACGGATCTCCACTGGCAATGATTACCGGGATATTCTTCAGCAGGGTATCTTCACGGATGCAGGCGAGGGTTTCTTTTCCGCTCATGCCCGGAATGTGAGAATCCAGTATGATGACATCTGGTCTTGATGCCTTCGCCAGTAATAATCCTTCTAATCCATCTTCTGCCAGCATTACCCTGCTACCCAGTCCACACAGGAACCTGGACAATACCAACTGGCACATCTTATCATCTTCTATAATTAATATGGTTGTATCATTGAGATTGACTAATTGTTCCGGTCTGTTATCAGGATCAGTGTCTGTTGATTTCCCTGCTTTTATTAATGGAAGAATGACAGTGAATGTGGTACCTTTTCCCAGGATGCTGGATACTTCAATTCGTCCCTGTAAGCATTCTACCAGTTTCTGGGTGATATGTAACCCCAGGCCGGTACCTTCCAGGAAGATATTTCTTTCTGTTACAAATGCATCAAAAATGGTACGGAGTCTATCTTCGGGGATACCTGCACCCTGGTCCGTGACCTGTATATACCATTTTTTATTGCTGGAGAAAATCCTTAAGGTAACATGACTGTCCTGTGTAGTAAACTTTATTGCATTGGACAGTAAGTTATTAAGTGTTTTAGAGAGTAGTATTTTGTCGGCATTCAGTTGTTCCGGCATTTCGTCATCAACAGAGAATTTTATTTTTACATTTTTTATGATAGCAACATACTGGTGCATATTGACGGTATCTGCTATCCAGTCTCTTATATTAAAAACAGCCGGTTGTGCTTTATCCTGTTTCCCTGCTTCTATTTTAGAGAATTCCAGGATATTATTGATAATTTCTTTTGTATTGTAACTGGCAGCATATAAATGATCTGCGAGAAAGCGAATAGGGGCGAGGGATTTATTTTGTTCCACCTTTAGTTGTAATAACTGGCTGATACCAAATATTGCGTTTAAGGGAGTTCGGATCTCATGACTGGTTTCACGAACAAAGATGCTTTTGGCATCTGTTGCTTTTTCCAGTTGTGCAACAAGGTTTAATAGTTCTGCATTATATTCTTTTGCTAAGCGTAATTTATTCTCTACATGTTCCAGTGCGTTTTTCCTTAGTCTGTCGATGTTTTTCATGTAGTAATAAATCACCATCAGATCGAGGCCAAGAATGCCAGGAATGGTAACCCATCTTATAACAAACTGTGCTGTTAAATTATGATCCCCCGTTATCAGCAATTTGGGAACATAACCGTTGTAAATATTTATTTCTCCAGCCAGAAAACAGGCAATGGTGAGACCTATGCTGATAATCCTGAGGCGTTTATTATCAAAGATCAGCATAGATAATCCGACAAGGAATATGAACAGCAGGTAAACTTCTGTTACTCTTCCGAGGACGGCGCTATAATACTGAATGGTGAGGTTGTTAATTAAGATAGTACCCATGCTGGCAGCCGTAAACCAGCCTTCTTTGTTAACGTAGATCATTGACAATAATAAAATGGTTTCTAAAATTGCCGGTAAATAAATAAGGGCTCCGCCCATCAGAAAATAGCAACCCAGGCCAAATACGATTGACATAAGCGCAGTAGTGAGACAGACTAGGTTCACTATGCGTATTGTACGCTTTTTGTTCTCATCCAACACGTTACTGCAGCCAGTAGTAACGGTAAGTTGTAGTAGGTTCATGCCCGGATAATTTACATATATGGAACTTATAATTATAGCAAGTTCCCAGTTTGCTACATATAGTCCCTCTGGTGTTCCCTTATTTCAGATAACATGCTTCCTGAATCAGATTTTGGGGTCTTGATTATACTTGCGATTTAAAACATTGTACAGTCCAGTATTAATTAAGCTATTTCTTATCAAATGTAACATACATATCCTGAAATCCTGCCACAATTGTACTAACATCCGGAACAGACGGCATACCGGCCTGGCGATTTTGGCATATACTCATATTTCATAGTCAGTCAGTACACATCGTGCATCTTTATAACAGAATATCTGCCAGGTTTCCCCCGTTCCATAATAAAAACTGAAATCAGGATCATAATGTACAGGGTTGTCCATTTGCATTTTCTGATACCAGGTTAAGGGTGGTACTAACGTAGAAGGAATCATAAACAGTTGTATAGTTATTTTGCATCTCACTATTAACACACACTACTGCAAAATAGTTCAATCGGTTAAGGATTTAGTTAATACCTCGTTAATGATTAAATTTTCTCTATTTAAAAAATAGTTAATAGATTGGCTATTATAAATACATTGTATGCAATTCCAATTAGTCGCTTTTTCGTTATTCCTTGCGGGTCTGTGTGCGTGTAACAGCGCTGCGCATCACAACAAAGATCCTTATTCATTAGAGGACACTGTTAATTATAAACTTACCCAGACGCAACAGGGGGGAGGCGGTGTTTTCTTTAAAACGGAAACATATGTGAACACAGATGATACGGCGTATTCATATGTTAAAGTATATAGTTATACGAAGAAAGTTGCAGCTGTACAGTTTTATAAAGGCGGGAAAAAACATGGGCCGACGATTACGTATAATGAAAACGGGGCTCCGCAACTGGGAACTTATTACCGGAATGATACGGTGATTGATATGCATCCTTTTAAGTAAGATTTTTTATAGGAGTCTGTCTCAAAGACAGACTCCTATTGTTATACGGATAGTTTCTTATAACCAAACCATCCGCCGGCTAACAGCAACAGGAAAGGCCACAGCTGAAGGAAAAATAGTAAAACGTTTTTAAAGATATCTACGCCATTACGCAGGGCAGAGAGTAATTCTGCACCAAATCCGGCACGGGTTACGCGGTCCGGGTTTACGATTACCTGTACGTCTGCTAATTGTGACTGGAATAATTGTACGGAGAATGTAGCGTAATTCACGTCATCCAGGATAGCCATGTTAACAATCTTACGGTCGATTATATTTTCTTTTTTCCTGTCTTCATAAGCGATAACGTCCAATGGCGTTTTTTTGTTAACCGGTGCGGGTGCGGTTTCTTCCACATTTCCCTGTTCGTTATTTTTTAATGCGTTTGAGAGATAGTCCAGGGTTTTATCCTGGCTTTTCAGCGTACGGTAGTCTATAAATGCAGCCATAGCGGTGAGGGATTCTACGACAGAATCCAGTTTAGCAGCCGGTACGCGTAAGGTAAGATTGGCGGTAGGCGAGTAGATCTGAATACGTTTCAGGGAATCTGCGGAGTAAGGGATTTCTTTGCTTACGCCGAAATCGTTTTGCATCGTGCTTTCTACAATAACGCCGTCTATGCTGTTTACGACGTGTTCCAGGGCTGATGCAGCACTGAATACGTTATTCACACGGCAACGTACATCCGCAGTTCGTACGCGCTTCCTGGAGGGTGAATTCAGCTTAGTAATTTCATTTGAAAACGTGGTAGAATCTGCTGTTGCTGTTTCTTCATGAAAGGTAGATGATGGTGAACAGGCAAAGAGAGTCAGGGCCGGTATTATTACCAGCAAACATGGTGAAGGGCGCATAGTGTGTTGTTTACATTTTATACTGGGAATGCGGGAAAGGTAACCCGGGGTTGAATGTTAAAAAAAACACAATGAGGGAGTGTGGCTGTATTAAAGAGGATCTTCTTTATTTGTCGGCCCATATAAATTCAAAAGCCAGGTAAATTGTAGGGTTTACCTGGCTTTGATACGATTAAAATCTGTCATCAGTTACAAGGACCTATCCGTGCCCAATATTGTCCTGCAGCCGGAAACTGAAACTGGTTCTGCTGTGTAGCTATATACAAATTACCGACATATACAACCCGTGCGCCCGGATAATAATAAGCACCATACGCGAAGGGAGGAATACCTAAGCAACTTACGAATGGCTTTACGACCATGTTCGTTTTGCTTTTAGTAATAGTCGGAGGAAGTTCATTAGTTGCCTTTGTTGAAGCAGTTACATTAAGCAGGCAATAAGTAAAACTTAAAGAAAGAAAGTAAAGCAATTTTGTTCTCATAATTTTGATAGTTATTAATGTGATCAAATATATACAGAGATACTGCTGTGATAATTCAACGATCATCTATCAACGCTAAGTAGTTTTACCTGCGCTATATCAGAGAGAAAGGGATAGCTGGGAATGGCAATATCCTATTTAACATAATATAAATTATGAGAAGAAAAGGAAAGAGAGAATATAGACTGGTGGAAGGTTTAGATTACCAGGATTAAAAGCTGAGTTTGTTTATATGGGGTCAATTCCTGTGATCTTTAAGATACGAATAAACGATTGAATTGACGTTGCAGTTAGCACGTTTTTTACACAGCAAAGTCTTATCACCTTTTAATCAAAATGAATAAAATGAACAGCACATTATTAGATATAAAAAAATAATTTGGCGGTGGGAAGAAAAAAAAATTGTTCTCTATTTGAGAACTCAAAAAGTTAACCTATATTTGTATGAGAATTCATTTGGTAAAAAAACAGAGCATTGATTTGTTTGTAAATTTACACCCGGGCAGCCGGAGTTCTTTCACAGAATGGCTGGAAAAAATAAAATACGCAAACTGGGAAAATACAGCAGATATCAGGCATACATTCAGAAGCGCCGATTTATTAGGGAATGGCTCTAACAGAGTGATTTTTGATGTAGGTGGTAATCATTACAGGATAGTGTGTAAATATGCGTTTGGAGATACCGAGGTGCATTTATTTGTATGCTGGATTGGTACACATGCAGCGTATGATGAATTATGTAAGAGTAAACAACAATATTCTATAAGTATTTATTGATAGCAAAAATTAATTTACTGGTTATGGAAAGCTTAAAATATAAAGTTATCAAAAGTAAAAGTCAGTATAAATCGTACTGCAAAATTCTGGAAGAGCTTGTAGATATTGGTTCTAAAAGCAGTGGCATAAAGGAAGAGATTGAGCTGCTTACTGTACTTATAGAAAAATGGGATGAGGATCATAATACCTTTATGGAGCTCGATCCTATAGAACTGCTACAGTCTCTGATGCAGGAACATGGTTTAAATGCTACTGCACTGGCGGGTATACTGGATGTCAGCAAAGGTTATCTTTCAGATATTCTTCACTATAAAAAAGGATTGTCCAAAGATGTGATCCGTGTATTGGCTGGCCATTTTAAAGTTTCTCAGGAAGCTTTTAACCGGCCGTATGAGTTGGATCAACCGGCTACCAATAAAAAAAAAGTAAATAATCTGGCCGCATGATCAAACATATACTGGCGATTTCCGGGAGCCTCAGGAATACGTCTTCTAATACGAATGTTTTGAAAGCCTGTGCAGTGCTGGCTCCGGATGATGTAAAAATTACGCTGTATGAAGGGTTGGATAAACTGCCGTATTTTAGTCCTGAACTGGATGGTGAAGGTGCTGTACCAGCGCCAACTGTGCAGGATCTCAGAGAGCAGTTGAAGAAAGCAGATGCTGTGATTTTTTGTACGCCGGAGTATGCTTTTGGAGTACCGGGTGTTTTGAAGAATGCCCTGGATTGGATTGTTTCGTCAGGGGAGTTTTATGATAAGCCAACGGCAGTTATCAGTGCCTCTCCCCTTGCGACTGGCGGTGATAAAGCGAATGCTTCGCTTGTACAAACGCTGACTGTTATGTCTGCAATTATTAAAGAAGGGAATAAACTGCTGATTCCTGTTGTTCGTACGAAGATGGATGCAGCGGGGAATGTTATTGATAAAGAGCTGGAAACGGCCTTAGCGCAGGTGATCCGTTCATTAGTATAACTTATTTCAAATATAAATAGTAATGCCGGGTATTTAAAATGCCCGGCATTACTATTTATATGTAATATTAAAAGTGCCAGCGCAAACCAGCGTTTGCACCTAAACCACCAATATTGATGTAGGATTTAAGATCGTTGGATGGCTGATCGTCGTGTTTGTAAGTAACTTTTGCACCAGTTTGGCTAACAGGTGTATTAGAACTCTGGTCCAGGGTGGTTACATATTTCGTATGGCTTTCAGCAGTAGAAAGATCTCCCAGGCCACGGTGCTGCGTAGCAACTACAGCGCCTGTAGTAGGATTGATTACTTTGGTGTTTTCATCGTAAGCCTTTACTTCTTTTTCCTTGCTCTTTACAGGAACATTCTTGTATTCTGCTTCAACAAAAACGTCAAGCTTGTGAGAGATTGGGAAGGCAACACCAAAGGCCCCCTGAAAACCCAGTGTAATATTGGGTTTCACCTGTTCTTCACGATGGATAGTTGTTTGAGTGAGGAATGTTTGTCCGCCTAAAACAGTGGAGCCACTCTGACTTGCATCTGTTTCGATATTCAACCGGCCCCATAAAGGAATGACAAAACCGAGGCGTAAATACGGATTTACTTTTTCGTAACCGGGAGAAATGATAAAACTTGGTGTAAAGTCGATAGCATTTACGTAACCGTGAGATTCGATTTTCCCCAGTACGGTGCTGCTGCCAGCCAATGTAGTTACTTCCCTTGTCATCAGGTTTTTCTTACTGTGGTAGTAATTGAAAGTAGCTTCTACGGCCATATACCTGTTAAGATTCCATCCGAGGGAGAGTCCTCCCCTGCCACCAGCTCCGTAAGAACCTGTGAGTACTTTTTCGGATATTACAGTAGTGGTACCGTCTGTCGAACTGTATTGTTTTTGTTCGTCATGCGGTTCATAAGGGCCTACTTTAGGAAACTGACCAGGGAATACACTGAAGAAATATCCGCCAGCTACTTTGAGATAAAATTTAGAGGCTTTTTTGTCTTTTTTCTGGGCTGTGACAGTGGTGGATATTGCCACTGCGAAAAACAACGTACATAAGAGGGTTATGCGTTTCATACATGGAATTTATCGGGTTATAACTAAGCTGTAACTGAAGTTAACAAATACTGATGATACAGTCAAAAAGATTAAAATGCCTCTGCAAGCGACAGATAAAGCCCTGATTGTCTTTGTTCTCCGGCACGCTTTTCACCCCAGCCGTAGTCTATACGAATAGTCAGGCGGGCGCTTTCGTCGTAGAACCAGCGGATACCCAAACCGTAATCTGGTTTAAAGTGAGATAAACCGATATCGTGGTTGTTGAATACAGCTCCGGTTCCACCGAACGCTGCCAGTGCAAACTTGGGTTGCATGTGTACGAACCAGATATTGATGGGAATACGGGGGTTAAGGAAGTAGCGGTATTCTGCCTGTAAAGCCAGGTAGTTCTGATCGCGGTAACGGCCTGTGTAATAGCCCCGCATCATGAGATCATTACCCATCTCAGGTAAGAGGTAGAACGGTAATGTTGAGCCCTGCAGGGAGTTAAAAACACCGTTTAGGCCCAGGGTACTGTTGCGGGATAATGGAATGAAATGCCGGGCTTGTGCATCCAGCTTCCATAGTTCGTGTTTACTGATGAAGGAAGGCGCGTAGGCGATGTTTAAACGCATCCAGGTGCCACGGGTGGTGTAGTTCTGGTTATCCCTGTTATCGAAGATCCCGGAGGCTCCTATGAAGGTTACGTAGCCCCCATCTTTATCGGTGAGGGGTAGTCCGGGGTAAATTCCTTTGATTTCTTTGGCGCGATAGTCGTCTTTCTGATACTGGAGCAGCAGTCCGGCGTAGAAATGGCCGCTTATACGATGTTCTGCTTCCAGTTGTACTTTATAGCGGATGTTATCTACTAATGTACCATCTGCTTTATGCGTAGTATCACCGATTCCGTAGAAATAGATCGGGAAATCGTGGTAACGAAGGTTGCTTTTGAAGTGCCAGTTGTTGTTGTCTGTCCAGATATCAGTTTTAAGATCGATCTTATACTGGTTTTTGGTAGTGACACTGGGTATCAGGTTGATGGTAGAGTTGCGTAATTCAGAACTTTTGCCTGTGTAGAAGGAATAGAGCATAGCAGCCCCTATTTCAAGACCTTTTTCCTGGGAATAACCTAATACCGGTAATGGGAAAAAGCTGGGTTTGTGTACAATAACACTATCCTGGGCCTTCAACCCCAAACAAACGATTAGTAATATAACCGTAACAGATATAATTCTTTGCATTCTCATCGGGATGCAAAGAAACAACTTTTATGCCTTCAAAATTATTTTCTGTCGGAATGTCCCAGGCTTTTTTCAGGATTTACTTTATCCCTTACCAGTTGCTTCAATTCTTTTATCTCCGGAAAATGACCGGCATCCTTGCGGTTAAACAGGATTTCTCCATCTACATAAATAATATAACTTCCACCAGTTTCGCTCTGTTGTAAAGTTACACTTCGCAGGTCATCAGCAAAAGTTGTCAGTAGCTCCTGCGCCATCCATGCAGCACGCATCAGCCAACCGCATTTTGGACAATATTCTATGGTAACAGTAGGTTTCATAGTGTAATAGTACAAAATTTCAGATGATAAAGTACTAACACACAAGAATGTTTTCTCTATATAACTTATTGTGGTACAATGTTTGAATAGGATGTTCAAATTTCAAAAAATTGCATCTGTTTTTTTCATATTTTTATCGCTGCATTCAGGTAACCCTAAATGAACGCTTCGTCAACAACTTGACTTTCTATGCAGATAGTCCGATTTAGAGTACGCCCCTTCCTTTACATGGTCATCCTATGTGGATTACCGTACATGCTTCTTGCGCAGTCAGGTAGCACAGATAGTCTGTTGCGTGCCATAGACATGCATCCGCAGAGAGATACAGACCGCGTAATACTGCTGAACAAGCTGGGGAGACTCTATTTTACAAAGGACCCTGTACTGACAGAAAAGTATGGCAGAGAAGCCATTCATATCAGCGACAGCCTCGGGTATATATCCGGTGCAATGTGGGGTAAACGCAATATGGCACTGGCGGAAAACAGTCGCGGCAACCTGGATAAACAGATGGATTTTACCATAGATGCACTGAAACTGGCAGATCAACTAAATGATATTCATGCAACTAGTGTGCTGAACGCAGACATTGGTAATATATTTATAGAACAAAACAGACCCGAACTCGCATTACCTTATCAGAAAAAAGCATTATACCTTAAACAATCTTTACATGATCAGGGAGAAGTGTCCCGCTCATTAAACAGTATAGGCTCCTGTTACCTGCTTATGCATAAACCGGATTCCGCTTTATTTTTCCTCTATGAATCTGAAAAAATAAAGCTGTCGCTGAATGATCATAAAGGATTGGCTTTTACTTATGAGAATATTGGTCATATTTTATTTGATAAGGGACAATACCAGGAAGCATTCCGGTATTATGAAATCTCTGAGAAATACTACCGGGAATCCGATAATATACCGGGGCTTACCAAAGCATACCTGAACCTGGGAAGAGTAAATACAGCCTTAAGAAAATATACGGATGCCGCCCGGAACCTCAGTGATGCTGCCAAACTGAATGAACATTTGCAGAATGCCAAGAATAATATGATCTATTATAAATACCAGGCGTCTTTAGATTCTGCGCGGGGTAATTATATAGCAGCCATGTCCAGCTATAAAGAGTTCTCCAGGCTGAGTGAGCAGTATTTTAATGTGGAGAAAACGAAGTTCATTGCCAGTACAAAAGAGAAGTATGAATCTGAGAAGAAACAGCGTGAAAATGAGATGTTAAAAAAGGAGCAGCTGTTACATCTTTCCACCATCAAAATACAGCAGAAGTTTGTGATCTTCTGTATCATGTTATTCTTCGTACTCTCCGTGATTACGAGCGTTCTTTTCCGTATGTACAGGCGTCAGCAGGACTTATATCTTCAGTTAAACAACCGTAATAAAAAAGTACAACAGCAAAACCTGATTATACTGGAACAGAATGTAGCACTGGAAAGTGCAAGCCAGGTGAAGGATAAAATCTTCTCTGTTATTTCTCACGATCTGCGTTCTCCCCTGGCGATATTGGAAGGGATGTTGTTTTTGCTGAGAGATGATAAAATGTCTTCGCAACAATTCAAATTTTTTATTGATGAATTATGGCGGGATATGAAGAATACTTCGGCCATGATGGATAACCTGTTACAATGGGCCAGCAGCCAGATGAAAGGAATACGGGTGAATGCAGATGATTTTGATATTACCGCTATTTTAAACAGGGAATTTGAGCTGTTGTTATCGCTGGCAAGACAAAAAGATATTTCGCTTACTCACCAGTTATCTCATGCTATTATGGTGTACGGAGATCCTGATATGATCAGGCTTGTATTACGTAACCTGATCAGCAATGCTATCAAGTTTACTCCTGCTCATGGTAATATCAATATTCGTTACCTGATGTTATCTGAAAAGATAGAACTGATTGTAGAAGATAATGGAATAGGTATTGCGGAAGCAGATCAACATAAAGTTTTATCCAATATTTATTATTCTACAGGAGGAACCCAGAATGAGAAAGGCTGCGGATTAGGATTGCCTTTATCCAAAGATTTTATAGAGCGGAATGAGGGAGAGATCTGGTTTGACAGTAAGGTAGGCAAAGGAACAAGTTTCCATTTTACCTTACCATTATCCGAAGAAGAAAATAATACGAGAAGAGGATATATGTTTACAATTACAACAGATCAACTTAAAAATATGACGCAGGTATCTGCGGTAAATGAAAAAAGCTGACCCGAATGAGTCAGCTTTTTTTATTTATAATTCTGATGAGTTGAATGTATCTCCGTCTTTAATATCTCCACTTTCAAATCCTTTTTTGAACCAGTGCATACGTTGTGCAGAAGTACCATGTGTAAAGGCATCCGGTACAACATACCCCTGGGCAGCTTTCTGCAGTTTATCATCCCCTACTGCACTGGCAGCGTTTAGCGCTTCTTCTATATCACCCTCTTCCAGGATATTCTGCATTTTTTGTGCGTGATGGGCCCACACGCCTGCCAGGAAATCAGCCTGTAATTCCAGTTTCACGGACAATTTATTATATTCTTCTTCACTCAGGCGGGAACGCATGGCATCCATCTTTTTGGTAATGCCCAGAAGGTTCTGTACGTGATGGCCCACTTCGTGAGCGATTACGTATGCCATCGCAAAATCGCCTACTACATGGAAGCGTTGTTCCATCTCGTTAAAGAAGGAAAGATCGAGGTATACCTTTTCATCTGCGGGGCAATAGAATGGTCCCATTGCAGCCTGGGCAGAGCCACAACCAGATTGGTCCATATCGCTGTAGATCACCATGCCGGGGTCCTGATAGTGCTTATGCATGTCGTTAAAGAGCTTGGTCCACACGTCTTCCGTATCTGCGAGCACTGTGGAAGCAAAACGCGCATTTTCATCACTATTGGCCGTCACTTTCTCAGATTGGGTAGTTCCGCCACTCCCCTGCTGTACCTGTTGCAGTACCTGCTGGGGATTCCGGTTAAACAACAGGGCCAGTACGACGATGATAACACCGCCTATACCTCCGCCCACACCTAAAGTTCGCATACCACCGCCACCACGGCGGTCTTCTACATTATCGCTTAATCTACGGTCGTTCCAGCGCATATATGAGGTTTTTTATTTGTGCCTAATGTACTGAAAATTTGATGCCATTCTTTACGTAACTTTAACTATGTTAAATCCGGCCGTTTCCTACACACGTATAACAAGAGTGCAAGATACACTTGTTACTGATACAGAAGATGCCCTTGCAGCGGAAGAACCACTGGAAATCAGACTGGTACACGGGGGCCAGCAACAAAGTATTACGGTGACCATGCGTACTCCCGGACAGGACCAGGAACTGGCAGCGGGGTTTCTTTTTACAGAAGGAATTATTACATCTGTGGATGATATAGCGGAGATTAATTATGCGGATAATATAGCTACCGTTACACTACAGAAAAACGTGGTGCCTCTGTTACAGCCTGCCCAACGAAATTTCTTTGCAAATTCTGGTTGTGGCGTGTGTGGAAAAACAGAGATCACGGCTATTTATGCACCAGTGAATATAGCAGCAACTGAGATACAATGCAGGGCTTCTTTGCTGTTGAAGTTACCTGGACTATTACGTAAGCAACAGGCTGTGTTTGAAGATACCGGTGGTTTACATGCGTCTGCACTGTTTGATAATGAAGGGAATTTATTGATTATGCGGGAAGATATTGGCAGGCACAATGCAGTGGATAAACTAGTGGGAACTGCCATGCAGGAGAAACTTTTTCCGCTGCATAATTATATATTATTACTGAGTGGACGTGCAGGATTTGAGCTGATACAGAAGGCTGCCATGGCAGGGATTAAAATAATTGCCGCAGTAGGTGCGCCCTCCAGTATGGCGGTGAAAATGGCCCATGAATGGGATATTACACTGGTAGGTTTTTTACGCCAGCAACGATTTAATATTTATACAGGAGAAGAAAGAATAACCGTTTAATTATGGCTAAAGCATCAATTGTTCCCAACGCGGAGAACCCGGAGAAATTTACAGGCGATTTAAGACTGGGGAAGCCTAAAACAACAGCAGCAGGTATACCGGCAGTGATATCCAGCGCTAAACATATCCTGGAAGAAATGGATGCTGCACGTGGGTTTAAGGCACTCATTAAATTAAACCAGAAAGATGGATTTGATTGCCCTGGTTGTGCCTGGCCTGATCCTGATGATGACCGCTCTTCTCTTGGAGAGTACTGTGAGAACGGTGCAAAGGCGGTGGCCGAAGAGGCTACCAGTAAAAAGCTGACGGCTTCTTTCTTTGCAGAAAATAGTGTGGCCGGCCTGGCAGAGTTAACGGATTTTGAAATAGGGAAAAAAGGAAGGGTGGCAGAACCGGTTTATCTGCCGGAAGGTGCTACACATTATCAGCCTATCAGCTGGGAGAAAGCCTTTAAAAAAATTGCCGGTCATCTGAATGCATTGTCTTCTCCTAATGAAGCTATTTTTTATACTTCGGGAAGGACCAGCAATGAGGCTGCTTATTTATACCAGTTGTTCGTACGGGAATATGGTACGAACAATATGCCCGACTGTTCCAATATGTGCCATGAATCCAGTGGTGTGGCCCTGGGAGAATCCCTTGGCATAGGGAAAGGTTCTGTTACGTTAGATGATTTATATATGGCAGAGGTGATCATCGTCCTGGGACAAAATCCAGGTACCAATCATCCCCGTATGCTGAGTGCTTTACAGAAAGCAAAAGCTAATGGCGCTACTATCATTGCGGTTAATCCATTACATGAAACAGGATTGCTCAATTTCCTGAACCCGCAAACGGTAAAGGGATTCCTCAATATTAAAACTCATCTTACTGATATTTTCCTGCAGGTAAAGATCAATGGAGATCTTGCATTGCTAAAGGCATTGACCCTACTGTTGTTACAGGAAGAAGATAAACATCCCGGGACGGTCTTCGATGCGGAATTTATTGCTGCTGATACGTTGGGGTATGCGGAATATATTGCGCATTTAAGGCAACAGGACCTTTCACAATTAGTGATTGATTGTGGTGTGCCGCTGGAACAGATAGAGCTGGCGGCAAAGGCCATCATGCATAAAAAGAAGATCATTACCTGTTGGGCGATGGGGCTTACCCAGCATAAAAATGCGGTGGACACTATTAAAGAAGTGGTGAACCTGTTGCTGCTGAAAGGTAGTATCGGCAAACCCGGAGCGGGTACCTGTCCGGTCCGCGGGCATAGTAATGTACAGGGCGACCGTACTATGGGCATCTTCGAAAGGCCATCCGAGCAATTATTGAACGCTATTCAGAAAGTATATGGATTTGAACCGCCACGGGAGCATGGATTTGATACAGTATCTGCTATCAAAGCTATGCGGGATGGAAAGGGAAAAGTATTCTTTGCGATGGGCGGGAATTTCCTCTCCGCCACTCCGGATACGGAAGTAACAGCACAGGCACTCCGTAACTGTGATCTGACGGTACATGTGTCCACTAAACTGAACCGCAGTCATCTGGTGCACGGTAAAGAGGCGATTATCCTGCCTTGTTACGGACGCAGTGATGAGGATATTATTAATGGAGAAAAGCAGTTTGTTACCTGCGAGAATTCCATGGGTGTGGTACAGATGTCCAAGGGTAATCTGAAACCTGTGTCCGAACATTTGTTAAGTGAGCCTGCTATTGTATGCCAACTTGCACAGGCAACGCTGGGAAGCAAATCCCTTGTGAACTGGGAAAGGTATAGTCAGCATTATGATCATATCAGGGAAGATATAGAAAAGGTGATCCCGGGATTTGATAATTATAATGAAAGGGTGAGACATCCGGGTGGGTTTTACCTGCCTAATGGCGCCAGAGAAGGACGCTTTAATACCAAAACAGGGAAGGCACACTTTAATGTGGCAGATGTGACGACACAACAGCTGGCGGCAGATGAGTTTATGATGATGACGATCCGGAGCCATGATCAGTTTAATACAACTATTTATGGGCTGGATGACCGCTACCGGGGGATTTACCAGGAAAGAAGGGTGATCCTCATGAATATTAAAGATATTATTTCTGCCGGTTTACAACCGGGAGATGTAGTGGATTTATATAATGAGTTTGGTGGAACGGAAAGAGTGGTACATAAATTCATCGTAGTGGAATATAATATTCCTGAAAAATGTACGGCTACTTATTTCCCGGAGACCAATGCACTGGTGCCTTTGAATAGTGTAGCGGATAAAAGCAATACTCCTACTTCCAAACTGGTAATCCTGAAGATTAAGAAGTCTACCTGAAATTGAGGAAAGCCGGTGCCCTCAGGGCGTAGATATCAAAACGGAAATCGATGATCGTTGTGATTTCCAGGAAGAATGGTTTTACCGGGGCTGGTGGGTTCGGGTAATAGTTACCTGAGACCTTGATCGTATTAATTGCCAGATTCTCATTCTTTACCCTGAAGCCAAACCCGATACCGGTATAAATCGGGTTCTTGAAGATATTATTACTCTTAGAAGTGAGCTGCGAAGCCTGCACCGACGTGAAGAAGTTGAATTTAAAGCCCAGTATTTTCAGCGGACTGTAATACACTGTTTCAGATCTGACGTTCAAACGTTGGTAACCGTTCATCAGGGTCCCACGATATCCCCATACCCCGTTTTCATTATTAGCATCCAATGGCCTGTAGAGATACGGATTTACGTTACCCAGGTAATCTATAGAAGTAAACTGGCGGAACACGTCTTTCCTGATTTTGAACAGGCGACTGTAATATTCCACTTTTGCGTGGATTACCGGATCTTCTGCCACATTATCCAGCCAGAAAGTACTTACTCCTACATTGGCATTGATGATTCCCTGTAAACGGGTAGTCCAGAATTTCTGAGCTTCCAGACCAGTATAAGCCCTTCGCCGGTGATTCCAGGACTGCCATCCTGCTGAAATGGAAGCGGAATACCCCAGCGGAATATCCTCTGTTCTGCCAAAACCGAAGAACTGATGTGTTTTGAAGAAGTCCTGTTTGAAAACAATGGCTTCTGCCAGATAAAAACGGCGGTCGTTGTATACCGGGTTTAACTTAAACATCTCCTGTTTCGGAGGTTCTGTAAAGAACAGGTTATTATGCCGGACAAGGAATGCCAGGTTTGGCCGGCGGGACCCATTCCTGTCGTCCTGTTTCAGGAAGTTATAACCACCCCATACGTCGATGACCTGGTAGCGGTAATCGCGGTAAAAGGTATCTGTTCTACCGAAGTTATTGATAGAGTAGTGTCGGGACAGATCTATCCCTCCCACCCAGTTGGCCGCATTCCTGTATAAAGGACGGTTCAGACTGATGTAATAAGCGCCCTCATATACACCGGAGTCCAAAGGGTTATAGTTATTGAGGGCAGTATACCCTGCACTGAAATCTATGAAGGTACCCAGCGCATTGTATTTGGTATATCTTATCTCTGTTCCCCAGGGTGGATTGTAGGTATTATGCCATGCGGCACCTATCCTTAACCCCTGTCCGGCCCCAAACAGGTTATTATTGGTGACGGAAGTCCTTAAGGCTGTGGGAGTTACCTCCGAAAGATCCAGGCCGTATTCGAATAAATCCTTGGTTACCACAAGTAAGTCTACTGAATCCGGAGAGGCAGCAGCATTAATAATATACAGACGGGCATCTGATATGAAAGGACGGTTACGCAGGTAACGCTCATTGTCCGACAGTTCAAAAGGATTGATGGTATCGTTCCGCCGGAAGAACAGGGATTGCCGGATTACCCACTCTTCTGAGTTGTAATGCAGTCGGTTCGCAAAATGCACCAGTTTCATGCTGGTGGTGAAGGTGGTATCGCTGATGTTATCCGGACCGAATACATTTACCTTCCGGTAGTAAATATTGCGGATCACCCTTCCGGAGAAAGGTGTAAAGTATTTCTCACTTTTATTGATGATACTATCATTAAGTTCCGGTTCGGGAACGTTCTGACGGGTTACTTTGCGGATAACGGAATCGCGGTATTGCTTGTTCCGCATAGAGTTGCGGTATTCTCTCATCCGCTTTAACCAGCCCTTCGAAGCCTGTCTGGGAGGTACAGTATCAGTAGGTTGTGCTTGCTCCTGGTAACAGCTGTATGAGGATATAGCTTTCCCATTTGCGGTATGGAACAGCATCATCAGGCAACAGTAAACTACAAAACCAGGTAATATTTTAAAACACGTTTCCACTCTTTCCGGTAGCTAATAAGATGGCTGTATACTTACATACGTAAAGTATACATAACAGTTGTAACAGTTCGTATGTAATCTAAAAAAAATTAATGAATCATCACGGGCAATTTCTTGCCCCTATAATGAAACAACTCATAAAGTACTTAATTATTGTGCCACAATTACGGTTTCCCACCCATCATAACGTGCATTCATTTCACGGGCTAACTCCCATAAGTACATGACTGTTATATCAATACTATCTTCGTCGGTTTTATCATTCCTGGAAATCTGTAATCCGTAGGGCAGCTCTCCATCTTTTTCCAGGGGCCAGCCTTCTACTGTAAATCTTTGAGACTGGATCGTTTTCCAGTACCGGTCCCTGTCGGCTTCGGTGCTGAAGAAGATCCAGTGATCGATATGCCGTTCTTTTTCCGGGATATCCCCCTGTTGTTTCAGCGTACGCAACACTTTGCGGTTCTGTATGCGCTGAAATTCCTGGATATCCGGAAAGAGGAAGTCGAAGTACAGTTCCCAGTTTTTATCTTCTTTTACTCCATAGTCATATTTATACCCGGGAAAGCGGGTCATGGCATCTGTGATAAATTTATCGTGGAGTAAGGGATCGGCAGTATAAAAGTAGAAATCACGAACACCGGCGGAGATGGTCCGGCCGGCAAAATGGGCGTGTAAGGTTAATTCTAACTGTTGTACCAGGTGGTCTTCTATCTCCCCTAATATTTCAAACTCTGTTCCTTTTGGAAAGCCGTCAGGCCGCGGGTCATTAAGGTATACAGAAATGTGTACCGCGAATGGTTTATTATTGAGAGGAGCGAAACGCCGTAAGTCAAGATCCAGTCCAATAATAGCTGGATTATCTTCTATGTGACAGGTATAAATGTCCCAGTCCGGTCGGTAGTCGTTTGGCATAAAGCATTGATTCGGAAAATAACAGAGCTTGCAAAGATACAGAACCCTTACCGCCATTCATCCAAAAGTCGTGTTTTCTTTTTCCAATTACTATTACTTTTAATACCGTTACAGGCTCACTTTAGAAAAGTATTTTGAATCATGCAGAAAGTTGTCACTTTATGTTTGGGAATGACATTATCATTCTTTTTTCACTCCTATGCCCAGCAATCAGGGTCTAAACCGGTGGAGACCGGTGTTCTATACGGAAAACTGGTGGATGCACAAACCAATGCCCCGGTAGAATATGCGTCCGTATCTATATTACGTTCTGCCGATTCAACTACACTTACGGGGATGTTATCTAAAACAAACGGAGACTTCAATTTTCCTGAGGTAGCCTTTGGCAAGTACCTGGTGAAGGTAAATTTCATAGGATATGAAACCGTTTATAAAACAGTTAGCCTCAACGCTAAAACTAATAGTATTGATGTTGGGAATATCAAACTGAAGGCAAATGTAAGGTCGCTGGCCGGGGTGGAAATTGTGGGTGAAAAACCTGCTTATACTATGGCAATTGACAAACGTGTCTTTAATGTAGAAAAGAGCCTGTCAAGTATTGGCGGTACGGCTACTGATGTGTTGAAACAGGTGCCATCTGTGAGTGTGGATATAGACGGTAATGTGAGTGTAAGAAATGGTACGCCTACTATATTTGTGGATGGGCGTCCTACCACGCTTACATTGGATCAGATCCCTGCAGATGCCATCGCCAATATAGAGGTGGTGACTAATCCCTCAGCGAAATATGATGCGGAAGGTGTGAGCGGTATCCTCAATATCGTATTGAAAAAGAACAGGAAAGCGGGGATTAACGGACAGGTAAGTGCAGGTGTTTCTACTCTGGGTGGTGTGAATGGCGGTTTAGATCTGAACGTTCGCCGTGAGAAATATGCTGTTTCCCTGAGCTGGAATATGAGGACCCGTAAAGGTGCTACCAATTCACATTTGTTCCGTAAGAATATTGGTACGGATACGACCACTTACCTGGACCAGTACAATAATGGCGATAATACGAGGAAGTTCCAGTTTGGACGTATAGGGTTTGACTGGTTTGCTGATAACCGGAATACTATCAGTATTTCCCAGGGAATTATGGGAGGAGATTTTAATGATTACAGTAATCTCACTTTATATAATTTAAACGAGCAACAACAGCAGGTACGTTTTGGTACCGGTATAGATAATGGTACACATAGCTGGCGTAACTATACAACCCAGATGGGTTACAAACATACTTTTGCCAGACAGGGGCATGAACTGACCGGTGATTTCACTTATAACTATGCTACCAGTAAAGATGGTTCTAACTATGATCTTCAGTATTATACGATGGACCATGTAGCCATTGATACGCCTAATCAGCCAGAGACCCGTTATGGTGTTGGTAAAGGAAATACCACTTACCTGACCGGCCAGATTGATTATGTGAATCCTTTTTCAGAGACTTCTAAACTGGAAGCGGGGTTACGTACTACCAGCCGTATTTTCAATAATAAGCTGAATACTATGGGGAAAGATTTCTCTTCCGGTGATTATGTTTTAGACTCTTCTCTTTCCAATGATTATCATTATCGTGAAACGATCAATGCAGCTTATGTAAGTTATACCGGTAGTGCGGGTAGCTTTGGATACATGGCGGGTTTACGTGCGGAGCAGTCTAACTATAACGGAGAGATGAAAAGTATTGGTAAAAACAATTATGAGATAAAATATCCTATCAGCTTGTTTCCCAGCTTATTCCTTTCCCAGAAGTTTAAAGGAGATCATGAGGTGCAGTTGAATTATAGTCGTCGTGTGAGACGTCCATGGTTCAGGGATCTGCTGCCGGATCTTCAATATAGTGCGCAGAGTGCGAGCCGTGGTAATCCGGCACTCAGACCGGAGTATACCAACTCTTTTGAGATGAGTTATCTGAAGGATTTCAATAAGAAGCATAATGTTTTAGTATCACTTTATTATAGAAATACGAATAATGCGATTACTGATTTCTCTACAGATACGGTGTTGACGATTAATGGGCAATCTCAGAAAGTGGTCTTGACTTATCCTGTAAATGCGGATACGCGGAATGCTTATGGAGCTGAGTTTACAGTACGTGATCAGATCACAAGTTACTGGGATGTAACGACTAACCTCAACCTGTTTCAAACTAAGATCAATGCGGGGAATTTACAGAGTAATTTATCTAACCAGGGATTTGCCTGGTTTGGTAAGATCAACAGTAATACCAAACTGCCGTATAATTTAAGTTTGCAGGTAACGGGGAATTATGAGTCGAAGCAGATATTGCCACAGGGAGAAAGAGCTGCTAAATACAGTGTGGATATGGCGGTAAGGAAGGAGTTTTTGAAGAAACGTACATTGGCTATATCCCTGGGTTTGAATGATATATTTAACACTGATAGAACACTTTCTTATACTACTACGGACTTGTCGGATCAGGAGTATTACAGGAAGAGAGCGAGTCGTGAACTGCGGTTGAATATGTCATGGAGGTTCGGGAAGATGGAAACGGCGAAGAAAAAGAATAAGAAAGAGGATCAGCCGGAGAATAATAATGATATTTAAAACATTATATAATAAATGCAAGTTATTAACTTGCATTTATTATTTTAGGGCTGATGATAGATACCACCACAAACACCGTTACGCTACGTTTTCTGGCAGAACCATCTGATGTGAACTTTGGAGGCAAAGTACATGGAGGTGCAGTAATGAAATGGATTGACCAGGCAGGTTATGCCTGTGCCGCCAACTGGAGCGGGCAATATTGCGTAACCGTTTATGTTGGGGGGATCCGTTTTTTTAAGCCGATCGCTATCGGGGATATGGTAGAGATTACAGCTACTATTATCCTTACAGGGAATAGCAGTATGCATATTGCTATCAATGTACAGGCGGGAAATCCCCGTCATCAGACGAGGATTAAAACCACGCATTGTGTGATGGTTTTTGCTGCGGTGGATGATAAAGGTAAAACGGTTGCTGTACCTAAGTGGACACCGCAAACACCTGCTGCCAGGGAAATGGAAGCTTATGCAAGAAAGTTAATGGACCTGAGACAAAATATTGAGGATGAGATGAAACCGTATATGTAGTCTTAGTGAGTGAATTGCATTTCGCTGAGATTCTTATACAGTCCGCCTTCCATTAGTACCAGTTCCTGGTGGGTGCCCTGCTCTACAATCTGCCCTTTATCCAGTACGATAATCTTATCTGCCTGACGTACAGTGCTCAGGCGATGAGCAATGACAATAGAGGTCCTTCCTTCCATCAGTTTCTCCAGTGCATCCTGCACCAGTCTTTCGGATTCAGCATCGAGGGCAGAAGTAGCTTCGTCCAGGATCAGGATGCGGGGGTTTTTAAGTACCGCCCTGGCGATAGCAATTCGCTGGCGCTGGCCACCGGAAAGTTGTACGCCACGTTCGCCAACAATCGTATCCAGTCCGTCCGGGAAGCGTTGTATGAATTCCCAGGCATTGGCCTTTTCAGCAGCCGCTATCAATTCTTCTACAGGAGCATCCGGCCGGCCATAGGCAATATTCTCACGGATAGTACCACCGAACAGGAATACATCCTGAGGAACGATGGCCATCTGGCTACGGATAGCAGATAAAGGGAATGAGCTGATATCTTTCCCATTGAATAGTATGTTACCGGCAACAGGATCATACAGGCGTAACAGTAAGGATACGATGGTACTCTTGCCCGCACCGCTTGGCCCCACTAATGCAACCTGCTGATCTGCAGTGATATCAAAAGAGATATCTTCCAATACCTGTAAATCATCTCTTGAAGGATAACGGAACGTAAGGTGATTAAAAGAGATCTGACCAGTAAGCTGATGTTCAGGGGCAATTTTAGCGCTGTCTGTAATAGGTTCTGCCGGTTCATCGAGGATCTCCAGTAAGTTTTCTGTAGCACCAATGCTTTTCTGAATACTGGCATATACTTCTGCCAGTCCCGCTACAGAGGCACCTATAAAACTTGAATAGAGAATGAAGGAAAAGAGCATTCCCGCAGCCAGTTTACCAGCAGCGATCATCAATGCGCCCTGCCAGATGACGGCTATCATGGCGCCGAAAATACCAAGGATCATACTGGCAGCAAACACCCCTCTGAAGGTACCCGCTTTGATACCGGTATGGGCAACTTCGGTCGTTTTCTTCTTATAGCGCTTCATTTCGAAGAACTCATTCGCGAAGGCTTTCACATTGAGAATTCCCTGTAAGGTTTCCTCTACAATCGTATTAGCTTCAGCCACTTGTGTCTGTGCCTTTTTAGAATAACGGCGGAAAATACGTCCGAAGAAAAAGGCGATTACCATGATTACGGGAAGAGATGAGAGCATCAGCAGTGTCAGATACAGGGAAGTATGCAGCAACAGGATAATTCCTCCTACAATGATGATCAGCTGACGGATGAATTCTGCGACGGTGGTGGTGAATGTTTCCTGTAAGAGGGAAATATCTGAAGAGATACGGCTGCCCAGCTCTCCCACTCTCCTGCCGGAGAAGAAACGCATTGGCAGCTGGATCAGGTGGTTATAAATGTGTTGTCGTAATGAGGCAAGCGATTTCTCTGTCACATTTACGAAGAGGATGATCCTCAGGTAACCGAAAACGCCCTGTGCTAACAGTATTCCAACCAGCAGCAGACCTGTATGATTAATGGCTTCAGCCATTTGTTTACCGGTACCGGAATCAACCAGTTGGCCCAGTAGCTTTGGGAAGGCCAGGTTGGCTATGCTTGAGAGGAAAAGGAACAGCAAACCCAGGCTGAAGGCTGGCCAGTAAGGCTTTACGTATTTGTATAAGCGAAACGTTTTCTTAAATGAACTGATGTTAACCTTAGTATTTTGTTGCATGAGCTGTTATTAGGGATAACTTCTGAAAGAAGTACTATAGGTTATGACGGGCTGGAAAGGTAAATATTTTAGCCTGTACAAAAAAAGAAAGGGAACCAATATGGTCCCCTTCTTTTACCTTTCTCTACATAGTGTGCATCGCACACAAATATTTTTTTTTTACAGTCAACAAGATCTTATAAAGGTCAACACATTGGTGGAACCAAATTCCACAATTAGTAGACGTTAGCGCACAATTAGTGTACAGGTGTGGTATCTGGCTTCACTCCTGTTGTGTCCGGATACACGGCTGCAGTATCTACCGGCGCAATGGAGGATGTATCGCTCTGCATAGAAGCAGTAGTATCTGTATTGCTGCTGTTATTCGCGCTACCACAGGCGAAAAGGAATATACTGATGATGATGGCCAGACAGGCAGTGATACCTACCTTATATAAAGCGAGACGTACTGTTATTGATTTGTTGTTGAGATCCCTCGTTTGCATTTTCATGAGTTCTTATTATCAGGTTAAAACAATAATTGAATGATTACCCCCAATGCTGGAAAGAATTGTGCCAATGCGTATTTTTGTAACCTATGTCACGTGCTTACGCAGATCTCCCCCTTCATTATGGTCATGTTCCCCTCTGGCTCGCAAAACGAATGAGCCTGCTGGGTGGCGCCATTGTGGAAACCATCCTTGCGGATTATGGTAAGGCGGAGGTATTGCGCCGTCTGAGTGATCCCTGCTGGTTCCAGGCCCTGGGTTGTGTAATGGGAATGGACTGGCACTCTTCCGGGATTACGACGAGTGTGATGGGTGCGTTGAAGAAGGCCGTGAACCCGCATGCAAAGGAGTTCGGGATTTACATTTGTGGCGGTAAAGGGAAACATTCCAAACAAACACCGGAAGAATTGTTGCTGGTGGCGGAGAAGACGGGGTTGAATGCCCAGATGTTAGTGCGTAGCAGCAAACTGGCGGCTAAAGTAGATAATACGGCCGTGCAGGATGGGTTTCAGTTGTATTTACACTCTTTTATTGTCTCTGATGAAGGCGACTGGTCTGTGGTACAGCAGGGAATGAATGATGCCAGCGGCATGGCCAGACGTTATCACTGGCATTCTGCTGCTTTTCAGCACTTTACGGAGACACCACATACTTTTATATATGGACAGAACCAGGGGCTGATCCTTAACTTAACGGATAAGGACGCGATGTCTACCAAAGCGGGGTTGTTACAACTGGTGAAGGAGAACCCTGCTAAACTACTACCTGAAATACGGAGTATTGTGATGCCTTCACATCATGATGTAAAGGCGAAGGATGTGGATTTGAAACGATTAGGAAGTGTGCTGGCGCTGGCACATGAAAGAGAACTGCTTGATTTTGAGTCTTTGTTGTTGCTGGAAGGGTTAGGTCCCCGCACTTTGCAGTCGTTGACGCTGGTAAGTGAGGTGATTCATGGTACGCCTTCCCGGTTTACGGATCCTGCAAGATTTTCCTTTGCGCATGGCGGGAAGGATGGGCATCCTTTTCCGGTACCGGTGAATGTGTATGATGAGACAATTAATACGTTACGGGATGCGGTGAATAAGGCCAAGATTGGGCAGACGGATAAACAGGATGCGATCCGGAAATTATCTGTGTTATCTCAACAGCTTGAAAAGGACTTTATCCCGAATGAGAATTTTGATCAGGTGATAGCCAGGGAAAGGAATGATTCCTGGAGGCATGGCGGCAGGACGGTGATGGGGAAATCCAAACCACCAGACCCGCAGTTGAGTTTATTTGATTGATTTTTCTGCCAGGTACTTCCAGTATCTCCTGGGCATATGCTGCATCTGTAAGCGCTGGTTACCAATGGGCAGATCTTTATAACAGGCTTCCCATATCTGCTGATAAAATACTTCTTCCGGGGCCCAGATGTTCCCTGAATGATGGTAACGGGCTTCCTGGTTCTCATTAAACTGTAATCTCACCGTTTCTACCTGCTGTAAGTTATAATAGATACCAAAGCGGCGGCGCTTATCATAAATCAGCCAGTATTGATCTGTGTAATGTTCTTTAAAATGCCCGGCGATAAGGGGTAATACATTATAATCCGGAGAGATAATATCATAATAGATATTGTCTTTGGTCAGCTGAAAGCTCACCAGGCTTTCCATACGGTGTTTTTCCCGGTATACTTTTTTAGAGAGCTGCGCTATGTGGTTGCTATGTAAGTTACTTTCATCAGATAGTTTATTACCAAGTACATAACGGATGTATCCTACCATGTTATCCTCTTCAGCAGGCAGCTCTGAGAGGTAACAGGAGAAGAACTGCTGCAGGTGATCCGGAGATACTTTCTTATTTAAACCGGCCCATACACGTTCAGCATTTGCGATAATGGTAGGCATGAAAATTACATCTTCATAAGCGCCACGGATATGTTCCTGTTCCTTGCGGATACGGATGTCCATTTTCCGCTGCCAGTACATATCAAATACACAGGATAGGAAACCGTCAAAAGTGCCATCATACAACCACGTAGTCATTATTGCAGGTATTAAATTAATCTAATAAATTAATAGACAATCTTTTGTGCGAATTAATGGATATTGAAGTTTATTATCAATCTATCATTAAATAAGAGGTCGGTTTTTCAATAAAGGGTGCTAACGTTCCGCACTTATCATAATGCGAAAATACTAATTAATTTAGTATTACTAATTATTTTGGCAAATAAGTTATTCACAGAAAGTAGATGATCAGTATCTGAAAAGCTTCTAAAAGGCTTTAAAAGAATATTATCCAATGCCCATCTTTCGCTAAAAAGCGAAGAACGGGCATTGGATAATACTGTTCAGAGAGAGTTCAGGTGCTTATCGCACATAGACTTCAATAGTAGCATTGGTTGGACGACGCGGAGCCAGGAAGGTATCTATCCTGTGATAATTCTCCCTCAGCTCCTGCTGAATAGCGAAAGGATAAAAGTTATTATTGGCGGGCGCATATTCGTATAAGACTATATCGTAATGATGCGCCCTGATCTTTTGTGCGTAAGTGTGTAACTGCTGATTGAACATCCCTACACCCAGATGATACCATAAAGGAATATCAGATCCTGTTTCCAGTTTGTAAGGCATCGCTTTAGCCAATGGTGTTAATTCAGTCATATTCAACATCTTAAGGCTATCCTTCTTTTCCTTTACAATAGGCAATGCCATCACTCTTTCCATACCATATACTGTAGAAGGTGGCATATAGATATGTTTGAAAGGCTCCAGTTTTGAGAAAATCCATTCGGA
Organism: Chitinophaga sp. YR573; assembly: GCF_900110995.1. Classification (GTDB taxonomy): domain Bacteria; phylum Bacteroidota; class Bacteroidia; order Chitinophagales; family Chitinophagaceae; genus Chitinophaga. The sequence goes on along the minus strand of NZ_FOJF01000003.1, from coordinate 1,341,585 downwards.
AACAGGTACATCATTCGGATCTCCTTCATTCATATAGTTATTCCGGGAAACCACGTTTTCACCAGTTTTACTTACCTGGGGATTGAACTTTGCATAAGTGGTATCAGCATCTGCATTTTCCTTCACCTGCCCTTTTGGTGGTAATACACGGGACACTACTTTATCCAGGTATTTCCAGAATGTGCCGGACCACCAGAACATTACCAGCAAGGTCATTATAGCAAAAGGTTTCCAGGTTGAAAGATTGATTTTCAATTGTTCCTGTAAACGGGAAGCGATAAATGCAAAGGCAAAGGCGTGGAAGAAGATGTTATTATCAGGAGGAGTATAACTGGTTACCTGGAAAATGGCTGCTTCTGCCAGAATGCCCAGGGTGAGCAATGCGAATAATACTTCTTTCTTGTTACTCCAGAAGGATTTCCATTCACGGAAAGCCGGGATCAAACATAATACCAACAACAACACATATAACTTGATCCACTGGGATTGGGCCAGTATTTCGGAGATGATATCATATAAAGATAAACGGGAATTATGTGGTGCCTGTCCGTGATTGAACCAGTAACCGAAACCATAAGGGACTAAAGGCAGGATGATGATAGCAGCCACTAATCCGTAGAAAATCAGGAACATAGGGATGTCCCACCATCTCTTTTCCTGTAAGCTGTTACAGGCCAGTAAAGCAAGAGACAGTAAGAGTGCGAGTCCACCCCCATCCTGTTTTGTAAAGAAAGACAGGAAGGTGAAAAATGCGGAGAGGAATAAAAAGAGGAACTGTATACGGCCTTTGGAACCTGTAAGGAAACGGAACAGGAATGCCAGTCCTATGAGTTCATATACAATGACCGTCTGATTATACCAGGGCCAGAAGTTGAAGAAGGAATAAGATAATACGAAGAGTAATACTGAAACGATACGCAGTACCGGCTTAACATCCAGGCTTTTAAGAATAGATCTGAAAGCCAATCCTGCCAGGATATTCATTAATACCTGGGCTTTTACCAGGGAAATGAGCTGTGCGCCAAAGAGTTTAAAGAATAAGGCAGGCATTAACCAGAAGCCATATCCTAATGGTAATCCGAAATCTTTGTAGGGAACCTGTCCCTGAGAAAGGCGGTAAGCTCCTTCCCAGGAGAGAAAAATGTTCACGCGGTAAGGGAATGTAACAAAAAGGGGTACAAGCGCCAATCCTATAATGATGATCAATTCAGTGATGAAAGCGCTTTTTTTACTGAATGGAGTATAAACTGGTGGCATAACCAAAGGGGGAAATATTGATGAATAATTTATCAGAATGGCCTCAAAAATAGTAGAATTAACGGAAGTATGATGTTTTTAGTTACCATTTGTTCCATAATCCATCGTATCTTGGCGGCAAGATATAAAGATTAATCCCCGTGCAATACTTTAAATTACTTAGACCTTCCCATTGGGTAAAGAACCTTTTCTTGTATATACCGCTGTTCTTTGCCGGAGAAATCTTCGATCTGTCAAAAATAGTTGAAATACTGATTGGGTTTTTCGCATTCAGTCTGATTGCCAGCAGCATTTACATCATCAATGATTATAAGGATATAGAGGCAGACCGGAACCATCCGGTTAAATGTAAACGCCCTCTGGCATCCGGAGCGGTGTCCAAACCGGCGGCATTGATCTTCTTTGTGTTATGCCTTGTAATAGGTGGCGCATTGGCCTGGCATGTGAAACCAAAATTCGCATTCGTTGTAGGTATTTACTTTGTTATCAATGTATTATATACTTTTGGACTGAAGAATATTTCGATCCTGGATATCCTGATTTTATCAATTGGATTTGTATTGAGGATCAAAGCGGGCGGTGTAGCTGCTAATGTTGCGGTGTCTGAATGGCTGATGATCATGGTGTTTCTGCTGGCATTGTTTATGGCTATCGCCAAACGCAGGGATGATGTGCTGATCAAGAGTCAGTTGGGAAAAGACATGCGGAAAGCGTCCAAAGGGTACAATATGGATTTCATGAATGTGATGCTGGCCCTGGTATCTGCCGTGATCATTGTGGCTTATCTGATGTATACCATGGCGCCGGAGACCATGGAACGTTTTCATACTTATCGCCTTTACTATACCTGCCTTTTTGTTATTGGCGGATTATTACGATATTTGCAAATAACATACGTAGAGAACAATACAGGTTCTCCCACCAAAATCCTATATAAAGACCGTTTTATTCAATTAACCATACTCCTGTGGGTGCTTAGTTTTTATGTGCTTATTTATTTACCCACTAACAAAAGTTTTTTTGAGTAATGGAAAAACGGTTGGCAAACTGGGGCAACTACCCAGCTCTCTCCTGCGATGAAACAACATTTTCGCAGGAAGAACAGATACAGGATTTTATATCCTCTCATTCATCAATAATAGCGCGTGGCAATGGCCGCTGCTATGGAGACGCCTCTCTGGCAACTTTCAGTGTATCTACCCTTAAGTATGATAAAGTACTGGCTTTTGATACCGTCAATGGTATTTTTGAGTGCCAGTCCGGTATTACTTTAGACCAGATCCTGGAGATTATCGTTCCTGAAGGCTGGTTCCTCCCTGTTACTCCTGGTACAAAATTCATTACGGTAGGTGGCGCGGTAGCCTCTGACGTACATGGTAAAAACCATCATGTGGATGGCTCTTTTTCCAGTCATATCATCAGTATGGACGTGATTACCGGTAATAAGGATACTATTACCTGTTCCGCGTTGGTGGAACCAGATCTGTTCTGGGCTACCTGTGGCGGTATGGGATTAACGGGTATCATTACGCGGGTGAAGTTCTATTTAAAGAAGGTTGAAACTGCTTATATTAAACAAAAACAGATCAAGGCCCGTAACCTGGAAGACCTGATCCGTTTGTTTGAAGAATATAATGATTACACTTACTCCATGGCCTGGATTGATTGCCTGAAGAAAGGCGATGCTTTTGGCCGGAGTATCCTGATAGTAGGCGAACATGCCACTGCAGATCAGTTGAGCGAAAGCCAGCGGAAAGCTATTTTAAAAGTTCCGGGCAAAGGCAAACTGAGAGTTCCGTTTAATCTCCCGTCCTTTATACTTAATACGTTCACGGTCAAGGCATTCAACTGGTTATATTATAACAAGAATACCAAACGTGAGATCAACAATGTAGTGCCTTACGAGCCATTTTTCTATCCACTGGATGCGATCCTGCACTGGAACCGTGGTTATGGCAAGGCAGGCTTTGTACAATACCAGTTTGTATTACCGCTGGAAAAGAAAGACGGTCTGGTTGCGATTCTCCAAAGGATCAGCGACAAAGGCTGGGGATCTTTCCTGGCTGTACTAAAGGTATTCGGCAAACAGGAAAGCCTGATTTCTTTCCCAATGGAGGGTTATACCCTTGCGCTGGATTTCCCGGTGCGGAAAGGTCTTTTTGCCTTCCTGGATGAGCTGGATACCCTGGTACTGCAATATGGTGGCCGGTTGTATCTCTCTAAAGACGCGCGAATGAAACAGGAAGTGTTCTGGAGCAGTTACCCCAATGCACAGAAATTCGCTGCTATTGTTAAAACGTATAATGGAGATCAGTTATTCCGCTCCGTACAATCTGACAGGCTGTTACTAACCGAAAAATAGCCTGATTTTAAATATTTTATATGCCTACTGTTCTTATTCTGGGAGCTGGCTCCGATATGGCGATAGCCATCGCCCGTCAGTTTGCCGTTGAAAAATACGATATACAATTAGCTGCCCGTAATAGCGCTTCACTGAATGCCCTGCAACAGGACCTTCAGATCCGTTATCATGTGAAGGCAGGTTCTTATAGTTTTGATGCCACTGATTTTACCAGTCATGCTGCTTTTTATGCGGGTTTACCGGTGAAGCCGGATGTCACTGTCTGTGTGTTCGGATACCTGGGCGACCAGGAAAAGGCACAATCCGACTGGACCGAAGCTACCCGCATTATCAATACTAATTATACCGGCGCTGTTTCTATACTCAATATCGTAGCTGATGATTATGCCGCCCGTGGAAATGGTACTATCATTGGCATCAGTTCTGTAGCCGGTGAGCGTGGACGACAGAGTAATTATATATATGGAAGCGCCAAAGCAGGTTTTACTGCTTATCTCAGTGGCTTACGTAACCGCCTGTTTCACAAAGGCGTGCATGTGCTGAGTGTACAACCTGGTTTCGTATATACCCGTATGACAGAAAATCTCACCTTACCGCCGCTATTAACGGCACAGCCACAACAGGTAGCTGTGGCTGTTTATAAAGCAGCAAAGGCTAAAAAGAATACGGTTTATACCAAATGGTTCTGGCGTTATATTATGCTGATTATCAAATCTGTACCGGAAGGTATTTTCAAAAAATTAAAGCTCTGATATGAAACCATCTATTGCTTTTTTTGATTTTGATGGTACTATTACGCGGAAGGATACACTGTTCGAGATCATCCGCTTTCATAAGGGTGAAGCGTCTCTGTATACAGGGCTGCTGATCCTTTCCCCTGCGCTGGTATTATTTAAGATGAAGCTGGTTTCTAACCAGGCTATCAAGCAGTTAGTGCTGCAATACTTTTTCCGGAATATGCCGGAAGAAGTTTTTCGTGAGCGCTGTGCGGAGTTTTGCCGGGAGCGTTTGCCTTCTCTTGTACGGGATAGTGCGTTGAATGCTATCCGGCAGCATCTGGCCAAAGGACATCAGGTGAGTGTGGTAACGGCTTCTGGTCAGGAGTGGGTAGCGCCCTGGTGTGAAAGTCTGGGGATCGGGTGTATCGGCACCCGTCTGGAGATCAGGGATTCAAAGATTACCGGCAGGATATATGGGGTGAATTGTAACGGGGTTGAAAAGGTGAACCGTATTAAACAGCAGTTTGATCTCTCCGGGTATGATGATATTTATGCTTACGGGGATACTGTTGGAGATAAACCGATGTTGCAGATGGCAACTTATGGGTACTTCAGGAGATTCTAAAAGTGCGCGGTTAATATGGCTCAGGTACGACGGAGACATGAAGGAGACATGACGCAGGTATGCATTAGCCAGGTCTTATACCGGGAATAAAATTAAAAAAGGCTCCGTTCTAAATGAACGGAGCCTTTCAGTTTATCTTTAGTAGCATCAGGCAGCTGCCTTCATCTTCACTACTTTAACTTTTGCTGTTTTCAGTTTAATGATGCCCAAGAAGTTAAACACCTTCATCACCTGATAGCTTGGATCGAACTCAAACCATTTCTTTGCGAAGTTGGGACTGTCTTTGAATTTGTGGTGGTTGTTCTGGAACAGCTCACCCATTAACAGGATACCCCAGGGACTGGTGTTTTTAGACTGATCATGGTTATCGAAGCTGCTATAACCGTATTTGTGACCGCACCAGTTTACTACTGCACCCTGGATCGGGCCCATCAGGAAGTGGATTGGCAACAGCAGGAACCAGATCCAGCTTGGAGCAAATACGATATAGAAACCGATATATATTGCTGCCCATACGATACGGGTAGCGAAATGATCACCAAATTTGTCCATTGCATCCCACTCTGGTAATGGATCTTCAGTGAATTTAGGATCAGGTGTGTTTTTACGTGTAACGAAGTCGTTGTACATAGCACGGGTCTGTACCATCATATGCCATACGTCTTTGAAGAAGTGTGGAGAATGCGGGTCTTTTTCAGTATCGCTGTACTCGTGGTGCATACGGTGCATCACAGCATAAGCGCGTGGCACTAAATAAGAGGTACCCTGGAAAAACCATGTACTAAAATAAAACACTCTCTCCCAACCTTTAGTTGCTGTATACATCTGGTGGGATCCATACCTATGAAGGAAAAAGGTGTGAAAAAACAAGGACATGAACCAGTGTACAAAAAAGAATATTAAAATCGCAGTCATTTCAAATTTATAAAATGTAAATAATTAGGGCCCAAAGGTAGCCCAAAATGATTGTAAATCATATTGATAATTACGTACACCGGATAGATATGGTTTATATACTACCTCAAATAGCTACTATAGCCATGTTGATAAAATGTTAAATTTACCGGGTGATGTAAACCTTTCTTAACTCTAATGAGTTGAGCCCGTTATTACCCAATCCATGTACATTGGGTTGGATGAGGTGGATGACCTCGTCATAAAACAGCGGTACTACAGGGGCATCGGCCACTATGATACGGTCCATTTGCTGGTAGAGGCTGTAACGGATGGAGTCGTTATTCTCCTGGAGCGACAGTTCATATAACTGGTCAAAAACCGGGTTTGCGTAGCGGGTATAGTTGGGTGGAGCCGGGTTTTTACTATAGAATACGGCTAAGTAGTTCTCCGCGTCTGCATAATCTCCCATCCAGCTACCCCGGAAACAAAGCGCTTCTGATTTGGACGTTTGCTCCAGTAATAAGGCCTTTTGCATCACTTCTACCTGTATTTTAATGCCTACCTGCTGTAACTGGTTGGCCACGTAATTGGCAAAGTCTTCGTAAATGGGGATCGATAAGAGCTTTATTACAGGCAGTCCTTTGCCTTCCGGGTAACCGGCTTCTTTTAAGAGCCGGGCTGAGAGTGCCGGATTGTAGGCGTACCCTTTTACTTTAGTGGTGTCGAAGGAAGGCAAACCCGCAGGGACGAAACCAGCATTGGCAGGTGTGCCAACTCCGTTACGGAGATAGGTGATCATTTTTACGCGGTCTATGCCGTAGTTGATGGCCAGTCGTATCTTTTTCAGGCGTGTGGGGGATCCTTTTACCACTTCCTTTGTGCTGTCTAACAGGAAGCCGAGGTATTCTATGTTTAAGTAAGGCCCTTTCTCCAGTACCATTTTACCTGCCCATTCCTTTTTCAGTGATCCCTTTTTAGTAAGGACTTCGTCTTTGAAGGAAGCATCAATATCATTCATGAAGTCGAGCTGTCCCTGCCGGAATAAGAGGAACTCTGTGGCTTTATTATCCAGGAAGCCCACTTTTACCGCATCCAGATAAGGCAGGCGATTGCCAGCGCTGTCCTTTTCGAAGTAACGGGGATATTTATGCAGGATGAGGCTTTGCCCTTCTTCCCATTGGTGGAACTGGAAGGGTCCGGTACCGCAGGGATGTTTACGGAAGTCTTTACCGTATTTTTCCACTACTTCATGCGGGATAATGGAACAGTACTGCATACTGAGAATACCCAGGATGGGATGAAAAGGTTGTAGCAGGGTGAGCTGGAAAGTAGAGTCGTCGAGCGCAGTAAATCCTTTATTGATATCTACTTTTCCATTGAAGATCCAGGCACCCGGAGAGGCTGTGGCAGGGTCCATGATACGTTTTAAGCTATATACCACATCATGAGCGTCCATTTTACGCCCCTCTCCTCTTATAAATGATTCATTATCATGAAAGTAAACGTCTGTTCTTAAATGAAATATAAAGGTTTTATGGTCTACAGCCACTTCCCAGCTCTTAGCCAGACATGGACGGATATTTAACTGATTATCAGGCTCTACGAGGGTGTTATATACTTGCTTTACAGCCCATATAACGGACTGGTTTTTAGCAAAAGCAGGATCCATAGTAGCGATCCCTTCCGTTACATTATACCTGAACACTTGTTTATCAGTCCGTTGCGTGTTTTTACAGGCAACTAAAGTGCTAATTAATATGATAATGAGTGCTCTTACCTGCATATTCTGTTTAGCTTCATGTAAAATGTGAAGTACGGATTAAATCTAATATTTAGCATTATGTTGTGCATTTATTCTTAACCGTTTAGCATTCAAATGAAAATTAATTATCTTTCCGTTATAAAATACCATTTTCTATGCGTGGCATTCCTATGCTTTTTATGGTTTTGATGATAGCGCTGACAGCTAATGCCCAGCAGGAAACATTCACCCGTGCAGATTCGTTAAGAGGCAGTATCACACCTGGACGTGCCTGGTGGGATGTACAGAATTACGACCTGCACGTAAATGTATTTACCGGGGACAGTACCATTACCGGTTACAACATAATAACCTACAAGATATTAAAAACCGACAGTATCATGCAGATTGATCTGCAGCCGCCAATGGAAGTTGACAGTATTACCCAGGACGGTGTGAAGCTGGCTTATGAGCGGGAAGGCAGTGCCATCTTTGTACGTACTCTGGCGAAACAGCTGGCCTCTACTTCTAAAAAGATTGGCATTTACTACCGGGGCAAACCTAAAATTGCCATCAACCCACCCTGGGATGGTGGTTTTATGTGGAAAAAGGATGAACAGAACAGGCCCTGGATCTCGACTGCCTGTCAGGGTTTAGGCGCCAGTGCCTGGTGGCCTAATAAAGACCATCAGAGTGATGAGCCGGATGATATGACCATCTCTATCACCGTGCCGCCTTTGATGACAGCAGTATCTAATGGCCGCTTGAAAAAGCAGTTTGATAATAAGGACTATACCACCACTTTCGTCTGGTATGTGAGCAGCCCAATCAATAACTATGACGTTGCATTGAATGTGGGCAGTTATGTAGAGATCAAAGATTCTTACCAGGGAGAAGGCGGAAAACTCGATCTTTCTTACTGGGTAATAGATTATAACAAGGATACAGCTACTAAACACTTTGAGGTGGTAAAACCTATGCTTCGCTGTTTTGAATACTGGTTCGGGAAGTATCCTTTTTACCAGGACAGTTACAAATTAGTGGAAGCACCTTACCTGGGTATGGAGCATCAGAGTGCTGTGGCATATGGTAATAAGTTCCAGATGGGGTATTCCGGAAGGGACCTTTCTGCCAGTGGATGGGGATTAAAATGGGATTTCATCATCATACATGAAAGCGGGCATGAGTGGTTTGGGAATAACATCACCAGTAAGGATATTGCTGATATGTGGATCCATGAGAGCTTTACCAACTATTCGGAAACACTGTTTACTGAATGTGAGTATGGCCCTAAAGCAGCATTTGAATACGTAACCGGTATCCGTAAGAATATTAAGAATGATATCCCGATCGTAGGGCCTTATGATGTGAACAAGGAAGGTAGCGGGGATATGTATTATAAGGGATCTAACATGATCCATACTATCCGGCAGATCGTCAACAATGACAATGTTTTCCGGGATATTCTGCGGGGTATGAACCAGCGATTCTATCATCAGACAGTGACTGCCAGGCAGATAACGGATTATTTTAACGAGATGACCGGTATGAATTTCGACAAGGTATTTGAGCAATACCTGTTGCATACCTCTATCCCTACTCTGGAATATCACTTTAATGGAACACAGTTACAGTTCCGTTGGGTGACGGACGTTATTGACTTTAATATGCCTGTGAAGGTGACACTGAGTGATGATGGTTACCGGTTTATTTATCCTGGAAAGAAGTGGCAGACAACGACTTTCACCATGTCCGATAAAAAGCAGTTTAAGGTAGATCCTAATTTCTTTATCAATATAAAGGAGAGATAATTATCCCTTTAAGACCAGCTTAAAGGCATGTGTCCAGGTGCCTGTTCTGAAGCCGTAGGCATACCAGAGGATACTGAGCGGTTCTATGTTCCGGCTCATTTCTATACTGCCCATATCTACCACATCATGCCAGCCCATCTCAGCCAGTAGTGTGGTAACCGCTGTTTTGGCAGCGCGTTTATTCCCGCAGATGAACATCGTAGGTGCGTTCTGTTCTTCCATTGGACGGAACATGGACTCATGACCTATACAACTGAGCGCCTTTACTACATGGGAGTCTGGGGGTAACCAGGCCTGCAGCTGTTCACCGGCAGAATTAGTATGCCCCAGGGAAAAAGATAAGCGTCCCTGTTTATCCGGACCTTTACCATCCAGAGGGTTGGTAACATCTACAACGACTTTATTCTTGAAATTCCATAAACCGGCAGCTTCAATTGCTTTCTGGGTACCTGCCCAACTGGTGCATATGACAAGTAGTTCTCCCTGGGCAGCTGCTTCGCGGAAAGTGGTGGTAGTTACCTTTGGGCCTATTTTCTTTAACCACTGTTGTAGTGAATCTTTAGAGGGATTGCGGGTACCCAAAACAACATCATGACCTGCCATCACCAGACCTTCAGCTAACGTAAGTCCTACCGGGCCACTGCCAAGGATGCCAATTTTCATTTGTCAGGTATTTGAGTGAACAGAAAGGACAACTAATATAAATAAAAAAGCTGAATGTATGCCCACAGTATACATTCAGCTTTACTATTAAGTGCTGTTCTATTGTAAAAAACTCAGGAACTTCTGCAAACCCTGTCTTTTAGCCGGGGTGAGCGGAAAGCTGATGTTTTGTGTGTAGTAAGTGGAAAGGTCGTAAACAGCGTAAGGGTTTTCTGCTACTACTGCCGGTATGTTGTTGATACCGATAGCGTTTGCATTACTGAACTGCTGAATGAATTCAACAGGCAGGGCCTTGTTGCTGATCCAGGCTGCGAACAAAAAGGGAAGGTTGGTAAAGCGTATCCAGTGTTCGGCCAGGTCGTAAATGTATGGGGAGATGCGGCGTTGGGCCAGTGCACGGTCGCCGATAACCAGTCCGGCGTCGGTGCCTTTGATCCTCTCTTCGTAACCGCCGATCGTTTCTACCAGTTCTACATTTAACTTCCAGTGGTCGCGGATCAGGATCTTTATCAGAGCCACTGAGGAGCGGCTTTGGTAATCGAGGAAGATACGTTTGATATCATGCAGGGGTACTTCGCTGAAAAGACAAACAGATGCTACTGGTCCCTCCGCTCCTATACAATAATCAGAAATAATATGATACTCTTTTAATTTTGGAATAATTGCTACCGGTACAAGCGCTACATCTACCTCTCCGTCAATCAGTTGCTGCGCTATCTTTGCCGGGTAATCCATGCTTAAATCGATCATTTTCATCACCTGGTGATCCTTGAATCCGTATAATAATGGCTTGGTATTCAAATAACTTACTGCCGCTACTTTTACTTTCCGTTCCAATTTCAGTAATTTTGCGGGCTAAATTAGGCAAATTTTAGCTACCGGCGGTTAGTCTCCTTGAAAGAGCTCATCTTGCAGGTTGGAAATCAATAGATAAAATAACATTATGCAATTACAATCTTTAACTGCTATTTCCCCACTGGACGGGCGTTACCGTAAACAACTGGAAGAACTGGCCCCTTATTTTTCAGAATTTGCACTCATCCGTTACCGTGTGCTGGTAGAAGTTGAATACTTCATTGCATTGTCTGAACAGAAGCTGTTCACTTTGCCTAAACCACAGGCAGCGGCGTTGCGCAAGATCTACCAGGAGTTTACTATTGAGAATGCCCAACAGATCAAGGATACTGAGAAGATCACTAATCATGATGTGAAAGCAGTTGAATACTTTGTAAAAGATGAATTGAAGAAACTGGGACTGGAAGACAGGCTGGAATGGGTGCATTTCGGGCTTACTTCCCAGGATATTAATAATACAGCTACGCCTTTGTTCTGGAAAGAAGCGGTGGAGCATGTGTATATGCCGGCTATTTCCAACCTGGTACTGGCGTTGAAGAAGATGGGAAAATCATGGATGAAGGTGCCTATGCTGGCTCGTACACATGGTCAGCCAGCGTCTCCGACTATTTTGGGTAAGGAGATACTGGTATTTGTGGAAAGGCTGGAAGGACAGATACAGTTGTTTGGTGCGATTCCTTTTGCGGCAAAGTTTGGCGGCGCGACCGGCAACTTCAATGCGCATTATGTAGCTTTCCCTAAGACTAACTGGGAGCGTTTTGGCGATAAGTTCGTGAATAATACACTGGGATTACAGCGTATGAAATTCACTACACAGATAGAGCATTATGATAATCTGGCAGCGCAGTTTGATACCCTGAAACGTATCAATACTATCCTGTTGGATTTTTGCCGGGATATCTGGCAGTATATCTCTATGGATTACTTCAAGCAGAAGATTAAGGCCAATGAAGTAGGTTCTTCCGCGATGCCACATAAAGTGAATCCTATTGATTTTGAAAATGCAGAAGGTAATCTTGGACTGGCGAATGCCCTGTTTGAGCACCTGAGCGCTAAATTACCTGTTTCCCGTTTACAGCGTGATCTTACCGATTCTACAGTACTGAGGAATGTGGGTGTGCCTTTTGGGCATACGGTGCTGGCGATGAAGTCTGTACAGAAAGGGATGGATAAGCTGATCCTGAATGAAGCGAAGCTGCATGATGACCTGGAGAATAACTGGGCGGTTGTAGCCGAAGCTATACAGACGGTGTTGCGCAGGGAGAATTATCCGCAGCCTTATGAGGCGTTGAAAGCGCTGACACGTGGCGGAGAGCAGATTACACAGAAGACGATGCATAAGTTTATAGAGGGGTTGAAGATCAGTGCTTCTCTCAAAAAAGAATTAAAGGCGATTACGCCACATAATTATACAGGCATCTGGTAGTATGCTAAAAAGCATCTTCCATATGTAACAACTCATGAGTCCCATCCGGCTGAAATGTGATAGATATTACATCAAAACGGATGGCGGGTGGTGGCTGAAGCATACGATCAATATAGGCTTCAGCTGCCGCCTGTAAATAACGCCTTTTACCGGCATTCACTTTTTGTTCGGGCCAACCGTACAGATTATTTGACAGGGTCTTGACTTCAATAAATACCAGGCAGCCCGGCTGACTGGCAATAATATCAATCTCCCGGCGGCCATGCCGCCAGTTGGTATGCAATAAATGGTAATGCTGCTGCAAAAGATATTCCTGTGCCAGGAGTTCTCCTTTTTTACCTAAATCGAGGTGGGATGCCATTTAAATTTGACTAATTTTGAGCCGCTGTGGTTAACAATCATTGAAATTACAAACAATATTATATGAGTGAGAAGAAATTATTCAGACTGGAAGGTAAGGTTCAACACTATGCCTGGGGCGGCATGTACTATATTAATTCCCTGCTGGGGCGTCCTGAAAGCAGAGAACCCAGCGCTGAATACTGGATGGGGGCACACCAGAGCGCTCCCTCTGTAGTAAATGGCTCAACGCTGGATAAACTCGTGAAAGCTAATCCTGAAGAAGTACTGGGCGCTAAAGTATGGGAACGGTTTGGCGGACTGCCGTACCTGTTGAAAATACTGGATGTAAATGATATGTTATCTATACAGGTACATCCTACCAAAGTGGAGGCAGAGAAGGGTTTTGCACGTGAGAATGCAGAAGGTATTGCACTGAATGCTTCTAACCGTAACTATAAAGATGATAATCATAAACCGGAGATCATGGTGGCACTCAGCGAGTTCTGGCTGTTGCATGGTTTTTTACCGGAAGACAAACTGAAACACGTTTTACAGACTGTCCCAGAATTTTCTTTCCTGTTACCGGTGTTTGAGAAAGAGGGATATTATGGCCTGTATAAGGTGGTAATGGAAATGCCACAGGAAGAAGTGAACAAAGTGTTACGTCCTTTGGCAGAAAGAGCATTCCCTGCTTATGAGGCTGATAAACTGTCAAAGTCAGATCCGGCATTCTGGACAGGTAGAGTGATTGAAAACGATCCTAAAGGATTGGATAATCTGGATAGAGGTATCTTCTCTATCTACTTCTTTAATATCATGGAAGTACATCCTGGTGATGCGGTATTCCAGGATGCGGGTATTCCTCACGCTTACCTGGAAGGACAGAATGTAGAGCTGATGGCTAATTCTGATAATGTTTTACGTGGTGGTTTAACGCCTAAACATATTGATGTTCCTGAGTTGCTGAAACACACGCGTTTCGAAGCGGTACATCCTAAGATCCTTCAGGGTGATACAGTGAAAGGTGGATTGGAAATTATCTATAACTCTCCTGCTCCTGATTTTGTGGTAAGTAAGATAACTTTGAAGGCCGGACAGAAGTATGAGCATACCAGTGAAGCTACTGAGATTATGCTGGTACTGGAAGGTGATGCAGTGATTACAGGAGAAGATGGTGAAGCTATTGACCTGAAGAAAGGACAATCAGTTGTTACCTATTATAACGCCGGGTATCATATTCAGAGTCAGGCAGGTACCATTATTTATAAGGCAAGTGTACCTGTGAAATAAGTATCTTTGTTCAAATAATCAACACCATGAAGAAGGATTCCATACAGGAAAAGCTGGTTATCGCCTCGTTAATATTCCTGGCAATTATCTGCCGGCTTGCTACCAACAAGCTGGAATTGTGGAACTTTAACGCTATAGGAGCCAGTGCATTATTTGGCGGGATTGTTATCAGAAATAAACGTCTTGCTTATATACTGCCTTTAGCAACGCTCTTCATTACAGACGTTTTCTTTCAGCTGTTCACCAATATTCAGGGATTTTATGGTAACCAGATGATCTTTGTTTATGGCGCGTTCCTGCTCATTACCTGGATTGGTACTAATATCAAAAAGGCAAATACGGTGAATCTGGTACTGGCTGCTATTGGTACCGGGGTATTGTTCTTCCTTATTTCCAATCTGGGAGTATGGATACTTTCACCGTTGTATCCTCATACGGCGCAGGGATTTATAGCCTGTTATGCGGCAGCTATTCCTTTTTACAGAAATGATCTGTTTGGAAGTTTTGCCCTGAATACTGTTTTAGGTAATGTGTTTTTTACAGGAGTTTTGTTTGGAGCATGGGCTTTGATCAAACAAACTGCTCTTCAGCCAAATAAACAACTGGCTTAGTATAAGTCATTGATAAATAATTAATAAGAAGCCAGCTTGAAGTTATACTTTAAGCTGGCTTCTTTGTGTTAAACCGGCAAAGATTGATCAATTTGTGATGGTGCTTCGCACCATCACAAATTGATTGAAGGGATTTTGCAGGGCTTCGCCTTGCACCCCAAAATAAAAAGGGAGCGCTTATAACAAGCGCTCCCTTTTACTTTATCCCAATTTGATGTAAGACGTTAATCATCCAGTTTCAGTACTGCCAGGAATGCTTCCTGTGGTACTTCCACATTACCTATCTGACGCATACGTTTTTTACCTTCTTTCTGTTTTTCCAGTAATTTACGTTTACGGGAGATATCACCACCATAACACTTGGCCGTCACATCTTTACGCATTGCGCTGATGTTTTCACGGGCAAGGATTTTAGCACCTACTGCTGCCTGTATGGCAATCAGGAACTGCTGGCGTGGTAACAGCTCTTTCAGCTTTTCGCAGAGCTTACGGCCAAATTCAGCCGCACGACCGCGGTGAATCAAAGCACTCAAAGCATCCACTTTCTCCTGATTCAGGAGTATATCCATTTTTACGATGTCACTGTCGCGGTAACCGATAGGCGCATAGTCGAACGATGCGTAACCACGGGTCTGGCTTTTCAGCTTATCATAGAAATCAAATACTATCTCAGTTAATGGTATTTCAAAGATCAGCTCTACACGGGAAGGTGTGAGATAGCTCTGATTGAGGAGATTTCCTCTTTTACCTAAACAGAGGGTCATGATATTACCAATGTAATCTGGTTTGGTAATGATCTGCGCCCTGATGAAAGGTTCTTCGATACGTTCCAGGTTAGTAGGCTCCGGCATTTCTGACGGGTTGTTCACTATAATAGTCTCCTTACGGGTGGTATGTGCAATGAAGCTAACGTTTGGAACGGTAGTGATTACTGTCTGGTTAAACTCTCTTTCCAGGCGTTCCTGTACAATTTCCATGTGCAGCATGCCCAGGAATCCGCAACGGAACCCGAAACCGAGTGCCTGGGATGTTTCCAGTTCAAAAGTAAGGGAAGCATCGTTCAGCTGGAGTTTCTCCATACAGTCGCGCAGCTCTTCGAACTGATCTGTATCTACCGGGTAGATACCGGCGAATACCATTGGTTTCACCTCTTCAAAACCATTAATGGCATCAATGCTGGCATTGTTGGCGAGGGTGATGGTATCACCCACTTTCACTTCTTTGGCATTTTTGATACCGGTAATGATATAACCTACATCACCTGCTTTTACTTCTTTTTGTGGCATGAGGCCCATTTTCAGGGTTCCCACCTCATCAGCAAAGTAATCCTGTCCTGTATTGATAAAACGGATCTTATCTCCTTTTTTGATAACCCCGTTAAAAATGCGGTAATAAGCAATAATCCCACGGAAGGAATTGAATACGCTGTCGAAAATCAGCGCCTGTAGCGGTGCTTCGTAATCTCCTTTAGGAGCAGGAATACGTTCTATGATGGCTTCGAGGATAGCTTCGATACCGATACCCGTTTTACCAGATGCCAGCAGGATATCTTCCACTTTACAGCCTATCAGTTCTATGATCTGGTCCTGCACTTCAGGGATCATAGCACCATCCATATCTATTTTATTGATAACCGGGATGATTTCCAGGTCGTTTTCCAGTGCCAGGTACAGGTTGGAGATTGTCTGGGCCTGAATACCCTGAGCAGCATCTACCAGCAGCAAGGCTCCTTCACAGGCAGCCAGGGCGCGGGATACTTCGTATGAAAAGTCTACGTGGCCGGGAGTATCGATCAGGTTAAATACATATTGCTCACCTTTCACGATATAGCTCATCTGAATGGCATGACTTTTAATCGTAATACCTTTTTCACGTTCCAGGTCCATGTCATCCAGCACCTGAGCCTGCATATCTCTGTCGGATATAGTCTTTGTATGCTCTAACAGCCTGTCAGCCAATGTACTTTTACCATGGTCAATGTGCGCAATGATGCAAAAATTCCGGATATTCTTCATATATGCTTTTAAAACCAGGCGTTTAAGCGCCTTACGTCAGGGCGCAAAGGTATTCAAATTTTTGCTATTCCGGTACACGTGAACTTAGGGTATTTAGGAGTATTTCCCCTACATTAGTATAAAAAATATCATGGATCTCCGGCAAGAATTTGAAGCCGCTGCAACGGCCAGTAAAACCCTCCCCTCAAAACCCGATAACGAAACCCTGCTCCAACTGTATTCTCTCTACAAACAAGGCAATGAAGGTGATGTAAACGGAGAAGCTCCTTCCAATCCTTTCGACTTTGTAGCCAAAGCAAAGTACAATGCCTGGGAAGAACTGAAAGGGAAATCCAAAGAGGCAGCTATGCAGGAATATATTCAGCTGGTGAATAAATTACAGGGTAAATAACATATTGACTAACTTTGGGGAGTATGTTACACACATTTAAGATCAGTGAGAAAACGCAGCACTACCTTGACCTCGAAGAGCAATATGGTGCGCATAATTATCATCCGCTGCCAGTAGTACTGGACCGTGGAGAAGGTGTATTTCTGTATGATGTGGATGGGAAACGTTATTACGATTTCCTTTCCGGTTATTCTGCTGTAAACCAGGGGCATTGCCATCCGGCCATTATTAAAGCACTCGTGGAACAGGCACAGAAACTGACGCTGACCTCCCGGGCTTTTCATAATGACCTGCTGGGAGAATATGCTGCATTCATTACTACTTATTTCGGTTATGATAAGGTATTGCCCATGAATACCGGTGTGGAAGCGGTGGAAACAGCATTGAAACTCTGTCGCCGCTGGGGATATGTGGTAAAGGGGATTCCTGAGAATAAGGCCAAAATCGTTGTATGCGCCAATAACTTCCACGGCCGCACGCTGAACGTAATATCTTTTAGTACTGATCCTTCTTCCCGTACGGACTTTGGGCCGTTCATGCCGGGATATGAAGTGATTCCCTATAATGACCTGCTGGCGCTGGAAAAAGCGTTACAGGATAAAAATGTAGCAGGATTCCTGGTAGAACCTATACAGGGGGAAGCCGGTGTGGTAGTACCTGATGATGGATACCTGCAGAAGGCCCGTCAGTATTGTGAAGATGCACAGGTGTTGTTTATTGCTGATGAAATTCAGACAGGGCTGGCCCGTACGGGTAAGATGCTGTGTTGCGATCATGAAAATGTGCGTCCTGATATACTGATACTGGGTAAGGCCCTTTCCGGAGGTGTGTTACCGGTGGCTGCCGTACTGGCGAATGATGAGATTATGCTCACCATCAAACCGGGAGAACATGGCAGTACCTATGGTGGTAATCCACTGGCCTGTAAAGTGGCTATTGCTGCACTGACAGTGCTGAAGGAAGAAAAGATGACAGAAAACGCGGAAGCCATGGGGATTTTACTGCGGGAAGAACTGGCTAAGTTATCCTCTCCTTTTATTAAAACCATCAGGGGCCGGGGATTATTAAATGCGATCGTTATTCAGCATAATAACCCGGAAGCTGCCTGGGACCTTTGCCTTGAATTAAAAGATAATGGTCTATTGGCCAAACCTACTCATGGTGATAAAATAAGATTTGCACCACCGCTGATTATCACTGCGGCCCAGGTGAAAGAGTGTGTGGAGATCATTGCCAACAGTCTTGAAATATTATAGATGTCCAAGGAATTCAAAGCTATCCGGAGCAGTGGATGGATCACCGATTTTCTGATAGGATTTCCGGAAGGTCTGTTGCTGTTGTTTTTTACTACTTTCCTTTCTCATGCCCTCAACATCACCGTACAAAAGTTTTATACGGTGAATGCCTGTATATGGCTGATAGGCAGTGTGGTGGTGGTAGTTACCGCTTACCTGGCTAATAAAGGGGATTCCCAGCATGATGAAAGTACCTTGTCTCCTGAAGAAAGAAAGAAACTGGAAAACCTGGATATCAGTGAGAATGTGATTGCGGATATTGCAGAAGAAATGGCTAAAGATGCGAGTGACTGGGAGCATACGTTACAGGAAGAGAATGTGCAGGTGAGCAATTACCATTTAGGCAGGGCCTTGTTGAATGCATTGATTACAGGGGTGTTCTTTTTACTGGGTGGGTTGTTACCTTTCTGGCCTTATTTATCTAATGAGAATTTTCCTGAGGCAAGTCATAAGAGTGTGTTGCTAGCTTTTGGGGTGATGGTGCTGTTTAGTTTTGTAAAGTCTAAAATGACGAATCAGGCGGCGATACCTTTGATATTAAGGAATATAGCTTATACAGCGGCTGTTTGGTCAGGCGCTTTTATTTTACAGATGATATTCAGATAATATTTTTTTGAGATGGGGCTTCGCCCATCTCAAAAAAATTGAAGGAGTTTTGCAGGGCTTCGCCCTGCACCCGAAAATTAAACCCCGAAAATTAGTCTTTCTTTTCTCCGTTGTTGAATAATACGCAGATGAAAGCTGCTATTGCAGCTATTAAAGATAAGTACAATCCCATCCCCCTGTCCGGGCACTCTCCCATCTCGCAACGGCTAAATAATAAGAAATTACGGAAGGCCCATACCGCCATAAAAGCAGCAGTGAAAAGGGTGAACCTTGGCGCCACTTTACCCGGTACCAGGAATAAGATACCTGTTAATACTGCCATTATAATATTCAGTTTACCGGGTTCTCCGAAACGGGAACCGGCTGTATTGAGCCCTGTAAACATAATATGTTTGCTTTCTACCGTTAACCAGGGAAGAAAAGCACTGATAATAACTATCACTACGGATATTAATCCGAAAATCCTTGCTTTTGACATAGCTGTTTTATCTGGCTCCCGGAGGGCAATGTTCTTTTAAATAAGTAGTGTACAAAGTAGACAGATGTCTGAAAGTACCTTCTCCTTCACTGATACTGTGCGTACGGTTAGGGTAAGACATGAACTGGAACTGCTTGTTATAGCGCACCAGCTCATTCACCAGCATTTCTGCATTCTGATAATGTACGTTATCATCACCGGAGCCATGAATGTACAGGAGATTCCCCTGTAAGTTCTTTGCATAAGTGATGGGAGATCCTGCTACAAAATCTTCCCTGTTTTCCTGAGGTAATCCCATATAACGTTCCTGGTAGATGTTATCGTAAGTAAGCTGGTTGCCTACTGCCGCAACAGCAATACCTGTTTTATAGATAGCAGGATACTGGAACATCAGGTTCAGCGTCATGGAACCACCACCGCTCCAGCCCCATACAGCTACGCGGGAAGTATCTATGTATTTATGGCGGTTAAACAACGCCTGTGCACCCTGTGCCTGATCACGGGCATTGATGATGCCTACTTTACGATAGATACATTTACGCCACTCACGACCTTTAGGAGCGGGTGTGCCGCGGTTATCCATCGTCACATAGATGTATCCGTCCTCTGCCATGTTACCATCGTAGAGGAAGTTGCGGCCTGCTCCATATTGATCTGTTGCAGTAGTAGCGGCAGGTTCGCCGTATACATAAAATACAATAGGGTATTTTTTAGTAGAATCGAAGTTGTTGGGTTTAGCCATCCAGCCATCCATAGTTACTCCGTCTGCAGTAGTAACCTGGAAGAATTCCTGGTGTGGTGCATAACGGGCGGATAACAGGTTCCTGAAAATAGGATTGCCTTCTCCGCTGTTATGCGTTGGCAGATATACTATTTCGCTTTGTGGCGGGAAGAAGTGATTGGAGAATTTATGCAGTGCATACTGTGCATCCGGAGAAATTTCGTATTCATGCGTACCTTCTTCTGTTATAGGAGAAACACGTACCGGTGCACTTTTACCATCCAGGGTTACTTTGTACAGGAACTGCTGGGTGGCATTATCCGGAGATGCCAGGATATATGCCTGGTTATTTGTTTCGTCTATGCTAAGGATGTTGATCACATCATATTTACCCGGAGTGAGCAGCGTTTCTTTACCGTTCATATCGATGCGGTAGAGGTGACGCCATCCATCTTTTTCACTTACCCATACAAAAGAGGTAGCGTCTTTACTCCAGTCCCAACCGGTGATATCACGTTCATTCCAGCGGGACTTTACATCCAGCCAGGCAGGATCACTTTCGGTATAGAGCTTCTTTGCTTTTCCGGTGACTGCGTTACATATATATAAGATGCTCTCGTTCTGTTTACGGTTTAACTGCTGAATGATCAGGTCATTTTTACCGGGTTGCCATTCCATACGGGGAATGTAATGCTGCTGCGCATCGCCAGGCACCTGTAACCAGGTGGTTTTAGCGGTAGCAAGGTCTACGACACCAATACGGCAGGCAGAAGGACTTTCACCTGCTTTGGGATATTCTACCGGTACGGTAAAGGAGTAGATAGAATCTGTATTATCTATCATCAGAAAATCCCTGATCTTATTGGCATCAATCTGCCAGTAAGCAATGGATTTACTATCCGGGCTCCAGCGGAAACCATCCCGGCAACTGAACTCTTCTTCATAGGCCCAGTCGAAGGTACCATTGATCAGATGAGTGGTGCCATCCTGAGTTAAAGCCTTTCTTTTATGGGTAGCGAGATCTTCCACATAAATATTATGTCCGCTTACATAAGCAGCCTGTAAGCCATCCGGAGATAGTTTAGCGAACATCAGTGAAGAAGCTGGCAAGCCTTTCCCCAGCTGTTTCAGGGTATTGGTGGCCAGGTCAAGGAGCCAGTAATCGCCACGGGTTTCGTAGCGCCAAACCTTCTTTGAATTCGTATAGATCAGTAGTTTCTTTTCATCAGCAGAAAAAGCAAAATCTCTTATGTCCAATGGACTTCCACCCGCAGGAGTTAACTGGGCAGCAGTGATTTTATCAGTCTTTTTACTGTCTTTTAACTGGTAAGCTACGATGGCAGCCCCATTTTGCATATACATAGACTGTCCATCACGGCTCCACTTAATGGATTCGCCTGGTTGAGCCTGTGCATATCCTGCCAGCAAACAAAGAATAAGGGAAATAAATCCCCTCAAATAACGAAGTGATCCCATTTGATGAATTTGAAGCGGCAATATAAATCTTTTTGATAAGCCATGGGCAAGCTTAATCTGTGGAAAACCTATTGTGGAAAAGTTTTATACGAGTGAATAACAACAAGTTATTAATATAATTTATATATTTATACCGGCAAACGAATTAGCACAGTAATTGTACATAGATCTGTGTGAAGAGCCGGGACATATACATAGCCATATTTGATCAATTCAGTTAATTATTAATATCCTTTGAAAATCGTTTAACATGATTCAAGTAACGTATTCCTACAAGAACCGAGAATTTTTTCAGCTGGAAGACTCCTTTATGAATCAGCTTGCACAGATGGGTGTAAGGCAGATGCATGCATTACTGGAGCCTTTATCCGACTCTTTATTAAATGAAAACGGGAAGATCAGAATCAACCTGGATCAGCATCCTAAGATTGAACTGGAAGGATTCAGCAGCCAGATTAAGAATGAAATTGAGAGTATTATGCGTGGGGAATAATCAGGTGGTTATTTCAACATCAGCTAGTTCGTAAAAGGTAGCTTTCCGTAACGGTTGCATTGGCCGGTTCTTGTATTCGCTCCACGTTTTTGTAAAAGCAGCCCCGTAGTAAAAGATAATAGCGCTGTAAAAGATGAAGAGCATTAACAGTACGGCCGAGGCAGAAGCCCCGTAAAGCAATCCAAGGTTGCCCCCAGATAACAACCTTCTCAAGAGTAATTTCCCTATATTAAATAACACACCGGTTAAAAGTGCGCCTGCAAACGCCACTTTCCAGTCGGGCCTTGCATCTGGTAAATAACGGAACAATACCGTGAACCAGGCAGTAACAATGATGAGTGATACCAGTTGGGTAAACACACCATTGAATACAAAGGTTACACCTGGATAGAGGTCCTGCATATAGGTGCCTAAGAACGCGTGTGCGCTTTCTGCCATCAATCCGGCCAGGAACAGGATACCTGCTGCCCCTATCACTATTAGTGAGCGGAGTCTGCCCATGATGGATTGCAGGAAGTTTTCCTTTGCGGTAATGCGGATCATCCAGAGTTGGTTGAGGGAACTTTTTATGACCTTAAGTAAGGTAGTGGAAACGAATAAGAGGAATAAAAACAACATAATGGCTACCGGCCAGGTCTGGGCTAATCCCCTGAACCCCCTGAGGGTAATGATTACCTGGTGCGCACTCTCCTTCCCTACTATATCTCCCAGGCGCAGGAAGAGTTGTTTACCGATACTTCTGCGATCGAACAGTAATCCCATCACCTGGATGAGGATCAGTAATATGCAGGGTAATGCGAAACTGGCAAAAAAAGCGGTAGCTCCTGCCAAACGCAGGGGATCATTGATCTGCAGCAATTGAAAGGCTGCCTTTAATGTTTGTACGATTCCTTTCAGATATGCTTTGGACATATAATTCTACATGGTCGTCTTTATAACAATAAAAAACCATGCCTTGTTATTTCGATAATGTGAAAAAGTCCTGTTTCACCTGAATCTTATCTGGTATGGTGGTATTATCGAAGATCAATGTATTAAAAAGGAAAGCTGAATCTGAAAAAGAGGTGATTTCACAAAGTGTGGAATCCAGGTTGAAATACGATTGGGTGATAGGTTCATATGTCATGGAATCCAGACTGGAGTTGATGTACATCAGCGCATATTTAGACTGGAAATTAATCCAGGCAGCACCCGCACCATAATCCGTTACTTCATTCTTTGTATAAATAGTATCTCCGTTTTCCAGTGTATATTCTTTGCTGATGGATTGAGATATATTCCATTTGCCTGTATAGTTGTACTGTTGCCCAGTGTTATTATCTTTCTTACAGGAAATGAAAATCAGCAGAGATAAAGCCAGTATCTTCCTCATGTATATTATTCGTTGAAAGGCTGCAAAATTAGATATTTTCTGTCAAATGATTGATAAACAATCATTAAAACGCCTTTCTTCTGAAAATGTTACTTTTCCTCTTTATCTTTTTCTGCTGCCGGATTGCCCTTCCCTCCCAGCTTGATTTTCACTTTTCCATTACTATCATCAGTAGCATGCAGGTGTAATATAATTCCCCTGCGACTGCGTTTTTTCCTTTCTTCTGCGTCTGTAATGCCTTCATCTTTGCTGGGATTGCGGAGAGGAACATCTACATATAAATCTGTGCCTGTGGGCATTCCATATACCCCGCTCACATTCATATATAGTGCACTTGAATTGATCTGCATGGCAGGGATCAGGATTTTATTCCCCTGCAATGTGAGTGTGTTTTTAAGATTGTCGAATGTGATATTCCCCAGGTTACGCTTGCGGAACACGACATCTCCTATGTCTTCAATGGGCTTAAAATGAATCAGGGCTGCCTGGCGGAGATCGAAGCTGATCATACCATACATCGATTGTGGCGCCATTTGCCCGTTGTCTTTTACATTGCCGCTGAGATTTACTTTAGCAGAGAAAATACCCTGCAGGTTTTTAGAACTCAGGGACTTCATCCCAAAATTATCAAATGCATAAAACAACTGGTCTATATGTACATTACTGATATCAGTATTGATTTTAAAACGGTTATTGGTACCATCCTGATTTACATTACCTGTTAGCTGAATACTGCCACCAGCATGCGATAAAGCGATTTTCCGCAACAGGATCTCTGTCTGTGAAAGTGCCATATCAGCAGTTACTTTCTGGGCAATGAAATGACCATAAGTGAGTTTATCTACCAGGACTTTTAAATTCACGTTACAGGAATTGAGCATTACGTTCAACTGACTGGCTACACGGCTGACTTTCCTCCTGTTGGCAGCTTTAGAGACAGCTACACCCGATTTACGTTTGCCCAGGAAAGAACGGAATTCATCCAGACTGATAGAAGGGCTGCGCACATTCCAGTCGAGTTGCAGCTTTTCAGGTGCGGTGAAATACAGGTTAGTGATATTACGTACACTTCCATCCATCAGCAGGCTGCTGTTCTGCGTCTGAATACTGACATCTTTCAGGTAAAGGTCCTGCCCGGTGAAATCCAGTGTGGCATTACAGTTTTTGAATTGCAGATTACGTGGTGTGTATTCCAGTACTCCTTGTTTCACCTGTACAGTTCCTTTCAGATAAGGAGTGATGGTATCGCCGGTGGTGATCCCTCCTTTATAGTACAGGGCTGCCTTAGCGGTGCCGGATGTGAAGCTGAATACCCCATCTCCATTACTTGCATTATTGAGATCCGTTAACGGGAATTCAGACCTGAAATAACCGGTAAGGGCCGGGTGCCGCAGGTTGGTGATATGTACGGTATCAGCCATTACGGGAATGCCATAACAGCGGGCTTTGAGGCTGTATAAACTGATGGTTGAATTATCATCAGTACGTGGTTGTCCTTTCACCCATTCATTGGTAAATCCTCCACCGAAACTACATTCATCCAGTTCCATGCCTTTGGTGATAGCGATGTTATCCTTTGTTTTCCATGTTACATTTACCAGAGGTAAATCGTGCGGGACCATATGACCCGTTAATGCAAACTCTGCGTCCAGTGGTTTTTGCAGTTGAATGCTATCCAGTCTTTCTGATATTTTAGGTGTGAGCCAGGAAGCTGCCTGACTGAGCAATACCTGCTCTGCTACAATGTGTACGTTAAACTGGCGGGAGCTATCGCCAAAAGAGAAATTTGCTCCTGCTGAGATAGGTTGTCCATCTATCTCCAATCCCTGCTGAGGAATAAAAAGTATTTTCTTTTTCCTGTTGAACTCAACATCCAGTGATGTTTCCACGCGTTTATCTTTAATAAAACTTCCGCGGGCCGTATTGAATGAAAGGCTTTTTACCAGCACAGATGTACTCATAGAGAAAACCCAGCCGGTATCATTATTCTTTAGTGTGCCTTTCAGTTTATCAATATCAAAATCAAACAGTTTCTCCTTTTCCTGATTATCCATCAC
Source organism: Chitinophaga sp. YR573 (assembly GCF_900110995.1). Classification (GTDB taxonomy): domain Bacteria; phylum Bacteroidota; class Bacteroidia; order Chitinophagales; family Chitinophagaceae; genus Chitinophaga. The sequence goes on along the minus strand of NZ_FOJF01000003.1, from coordinate 1,316,082 downwards.
AAAACGCATGTCTACGAGTTGCAGTCCGGTGATATCCGGGCCCATACTACGGCCTGCTGCCGTAGCACTGTCCCCCTGTGCTTTACGTTTTAACACACTGGTGTTTGTATAACCGGTACTGTCTGTATACAGATAAATAGTCCCTTTTTCGAGGCTCACCTGTTTTATGTCCAGTTTCTTATGTAGCAGTGCAAGAGTATTAACTTTTACGAAAACGCGGGAGACTTCCAGCAGGTTATGATGATGCTGTGCCCACAGGCTATCTTTCACAGACAGGTCTTCCAAGGAAACAGAGATATCCGGAAAACTCCGTACCAGTGAGGGTTCCATATCTCCTATTACCAGTTGACCACCATGCAGGCGATCGTTGAGAATATCGCTGATCTGATGTAAAAGTTCTGTTTTATGCTGTCGTATATACCACGCCAATCCCAGCCAAAGGATTACCAGCACTCCCAGGAGGCTACCAAAAACAATGAAGGCTATACGAATCCATTTCCGCATACATGGAATTTACGAAAAAAGATTTATAAGATGTTAAAATAAGGTAGTTGGAATGGCTTTTGCGTAAAGATTGAACAATTGAAGCGGACAAATGTATTAAACGGAACTACTCAGTTATGGAAAGACATACTTATCAGACGGGTCTCATTGGGAATTGTGCCTACCTGGCGCATGTTAATAAGAATACGAATATAGACTGGCTTTGCTGGCCACGCATGGATAGCAGCTTTGTTTTCGGTGGTATGCTGGATAAGAAAAAGGGTGGGGAATTTTCCATACTGCCTCCGGATACATACACATCCAAACAGTATTACCTGGAGAATACGAATGTACTGTGTACTGAAATTACCAGTGTTACCGGTAAATACCGGATCATTGATTATGCACCGCGCTTTTATCAGTACGAGCGCTACTTTAAGCCTCTGATGCTGATCCGTAAAATAGAAATGCTGGAAGGGACTCCCCGTGTAAGAGTAAAGTGTGAACCGGTATGTGATTATGGTGGCCGTAAGCTGCGGGCACAACGGGGCAGCAACCATATAGAATTTCTGGGATGTGAGGAGAATATCCGTCTTACTACCAATATCCCGATGAGTTATCTTTTTGAAGAGGAATACTTTGTACTCAATGAAGATAAGTACCTGCTGTTAAGTTATGGTAATCCACTGGAAGCACCATTAAACAGCACGGCAGAAGCCTTCCTTCGGGAAACTACCCAGTACTGGCGTACCTGGATCAAACACTCTAATATCGCTAACTTTTACCAGCCTGCCGTGATCCGTTCTGCGCTGGCGCTTAAGATCCATCAGTATGAAGATACCGGTGCCATTATAGCGGCCAGCACTACTAGTCTGCCGGAGTCTCCCGGCAGTGGCCGTAACTGGGATTACCGTTATTGCTGGTTGCGGGATACTTACTATGTAATTACGGCGCTGAATCATATTGGTCATTTTGAAGAAATGGAGAAGTATTTCAGCTATGTAGCGGATATTTCTTTTTCGGGAGATAACAGGTATCAGCCTTTGTATGGCATAACGGGCAAAAAGACCCTCACAGAGCAGATTTTACCCCATCTGGATGGGTATATGGGTAACCAGCCTGTAAGGGTCGGAAATCAGGCTTATGAGCATATTCAAAACGACATTTACGGGCAGGTGTTAATTTCCATGCTGCCTTTGTATACAGATCATCGTTTTGTATTTTCTGAAAGGAAGGATTCTACCTGGTGGATAGAATATCTTTTAAATAAGATTGAGAATACAATTGATGAAAAAGATGCGGGCATATGGGAGTTTCGCAACTTTGCCAATATCCATTGTTACAGTAACCTGTTCCAGTGGGCCGGTTGTTCTGCTGCAGAAAAAATGGCCCATACTATTGGCAATAAAGAACTGGAAGAAAGGGCTGTTTCTTTGAAGAACAGGGCAGCTGCGCATATAGAAAGCTGTTATGATCCGGTACGTAAAGTGTATACCAATGCAGCTGGCAGTCAGCATCTGGATGCCAGTACATTACAGCTGATCATGATGAATTACCTGGACCCTGCTTCTGAAAAAGCAAAGGATCATCTGATTGCGCTGGAGCAGGAACTGAAAACACCGAATGGATTGTTTTACAGGTACCTGCATTCTGATGATTTCGGGAAGCCTAAAACAACTTTCCTCGTATGTGCGTTCTGGTATGTGGAAGCATTGGCTTGTGTGGGGCGTATAGATGATGCGGTGAAAGAGTTTGAGAACCTGATGAAGTATTCCAATCACCTGTTATTATTCAGTGAAGATGTGGATGAGGAAAATGGTAGTCAGTGGGGCAACTTCCCGCAGGCATATAGTCATGTTGGACTGATGAATGCGGCTTACAGGATTGCGATGAAATTAGATGTACCGATATTTATGTTGAATAAGAAATGATTTTTTTGAGATGGTGCTAAGCACCATCTCAAAAAAATGAAGGGTTTTTGCAGGGCGAAGCCCTGCACCCAATTAAGCGATGAGAGATCTCAAGAAGCTTCTTACTTCTAAATAATTTCTCAGGTAATATTTAGCAGCAGATACCTGGCTGCCTACTTTAATAGTAACAGCATCCTGCGGTAATGCTTTAAAGATATCTTCATCCGTATAATCATCTCCGATAGCCAGTTTAAATTCAAACTCCCTGTCCTGCAACCAGGCCAGTGTGGCTTTTCCTTTATTGATTTCTACGTTCTTTATTTCTATTACTTTATCTCCGGGTAGTAATTGTAATCCTATATCACTGGTGAAGTAGCGTAATGTATTCATTAACTCATTCGCACGTAATTCACCTAATCCGGATTCTACTTTACGGTAATGCCATACCAGGGAAAAACTCTTTTCTTCTATGAAAGAACCGGGGGTACGGTCTGTATACGTTTCGAGTATAGGTTGTATGTCCTGCTTCCATTGATCTGTAAGTCCGGGCAGCTTTTGCCACTCTTCCCCCTGTTTCTTATGCCAGGCACCATGTTCAGCAATCAGGTCCAGGTTCATATGGCCCACCCATTGCCCCAGGGTTTCATGTTTACGTCCGCTGATCATAACTACCTGATTGGCCGGATCATCGGATAAATCTTTTAGTAACTGGTATAAATCTTTATCCGGCGAAGCCGCATCTATATCTACATTGAAGCCAACTAATGTACCATCATAATCCAGGAAGATAGCACGTTTGGCAACTGCCTTATAATCTCTCAATACATGTTTCTGCATCTCGATGCTCATACGGCGGGCCAGCATGGATTGCTGCATTTGTTTTACTTCCTGCAGGCGGGTCATGAATAGTTTTACCCAGTGAGAGATGTTGAATTTGGAAACTACCTGCCGCATAGGTTTCATACGGCGGGCCTGTTCTTCTTCCGGCATATTCAGACCTTCGTGTAATGCGCGTGCGATAGCCCCGATGTTATTGGGGTTTACTATTAATGCATCTATCAGTTCTTTGGATGCACCGGCCATTTCGCTGAGGATCAGTACACCTGTGTTATTGATACGGCTGGCAATATATTCCTTGCTGACGAGGTTCATACCATCACGCATAGGTGTTACCAGTCCTACATCGGCGAAGTTGTATAATGCGGATAACGTTTCTACCGGGAATGAACGGTAGAAATAATTTACCGGATGCCAGTTCATAGTACGGAAACGGGCATTGACACCACCAACTATCCTGTCTATTGTTTCCTTTAGTTCTTTATATTGCGGAACGGTGTCCCTGGAAGGAACAACAATCATATACAGTACAACTTTCTCAACGTATTCCGGGTATAATTGCAGGAATAATTCAAATGCTTCCAGGCGTTGAATGATACCTTTGCTGTAATCCAGCCGGTCTATCGACAGCACCATATGTGTATGCTGGAAATTCTCGCGTAAGCTATCCAGTTGTCTTAATACTTCGGGATCGCTGGACAGTATCTCAAATTTATCATTATCTATTCCCATAGGGAATGTTTCAGCAACGACTGCCCTGTCGTTTACCAGTACAACGTTGGACGTAGCATTCACTGGTAATAAACGGGTGACAGCATTCAGGAAATGATGACTGTCGTCAAAAGTATGGAAGCCTAATAAATCGGCGCCTAACATACCTTCCAGTATTTCTGCACGCCAGGGTATTAAGCGGAATAATTCAAAAGAAGGAAATGGAATATGCTGAAAATAACCGATTGCAACATCTGGTAAAGAACCACGCACCATACCTGGTAACAGTAATAACTGGTAGTCGTGTATCCAGATCACATCTCCGGGTTCTGCCACCTGCAATATGGCGTCTCTGAACTTAATATTTACCTGGAAATAGAAATCCCAATATATCTGTTCATAGCGGGCATAAACGGACATATAGTGGAAAACAGGCCACAATACCTCATTAGAAAATCCCTCATAATAGTTAATTATTTCTTCCTGTGTCAGATAAACCGGCATCAGGTTCATCTCTCCTAATTGTTCCCTTATACGGGGCTGTGCATCTTCATGAACATCTATTCCGGGCCATCCTATCCAGATATTATAACCCTCCCTGTAAATGGAGCCCAGCCCTGTGGCCAAACCACCCTCACTCGGATTTAACAGGTACTCCCCCTCTTTTTCTGTAATCTTTACTGGCAGCCTGTTAGATACAATAATGGTTTTACTCATAATACAGTTGTCTTTAAATCAAAAATCAAAGCTATTGGCGATGCCTGTCCTATATAATAGAATGCACTTACAAAAAACGCTCCTTAAATTAATGCGGGAAAGAAATACTGCCCCTGGGTATTGTTGGTACAGATGATAGGGATGTGATAGGAGACGCAAAGTTACGGTATTTTTTTTACGTCATATCTGGTATCCCTTTTGCGGCAATAAAGCAATTAAATCATTTATGATGGAACAAAGACAATTAGGTAAATCACAGTTAAAGGTGGCGCCACTGGCATTTGGCGGAAATGTTTTTGGGTGGACAGCAAATGAAGCGGCGGCATTTAAATTACTGGATGCATTCGTGGCAGCAGGTTTTAACCTGATAGATACTGCAGATGTGTATTCCAAATGGGTACCGGGTAATAAGGGTGGAGAATCTGAAACGATTATTGGTAAATGGTTGAAACAAAGTGGTCAACGGGATAAGGTGGTGATTGCATCTAAAGTGGGTGCTGAAATGGCACCGGATAAAAAGGGATTATCTCCGCAATATATTGAGAAAGCGATTGAGGATTCTTTACGTCGTTTGCAGACAGATTATATAGATCTTTATCAGACGCATTATGATGATCTTTCTACTCCTGTGGAAGCTACACTGGAGACTTATTCAAAGCTGATAAAAGCAGGGAAAATCCGTGTTATCGGCACTTCGAATATGAGTCCTGAAAGAGTGTTATTATCACTGGATGCCAGTGAGCAGCATGGGTATCCAAGATATGAGACATTGCAACCTGAATATAATCTGTACAACCGCCAGAAATTTGAGAAGGAGTATGAGCCTGTTACACAACAGTATGGGTTGGGAGTGATCAGTTATTATTCGCTGGCCAGCGGTTTTCTGAGTGGGAAATACCGGACTAAAGAAGATGCGGCGAAGAGCCCGCGGGGACAACATGCGCTGAGTTATTTAGATGAACGCGGGCAGAATATTTTAGATACACTGGATGAAGTAGCGAAGAGTTATCATACAACACCGGCGAGTGTAGCCATTGCATGGTTAGTACAGCGGGAAGGGATTACAGCGCCTATTGTGAGTGCGACTAAGGTAGAGCAGTTAGATGAATTGTTTAAAGCAACGCAGTTGAATTTAGATGCAGGAGCGTTGGAGAAATTGAATATAGCAAGTGATTATACAGAAGGATGAGAATATTTTTTGTGATGGAGCAAAGAGCTCCATCACAAAAAAATTAAATTTTTATTACTGTTTTCCCTTTCCCTTTTGCCTGACGGCTTAATGCAATCGCCTCCGGTACTTCTTCCAGGCTAATCACCTGTTCTACCGGCACACGTAGCATACCACTATCAACAGCATCCGTTAAAGCATCCAGGGTAGCTACAGTGCCTTTCATTTCAAAGTTGCCACCTGTAAGACCTTTTTCTTTCAGATCATTATCATCCGCTACAAAAGTAATGGTTAATGCAACGCCCCCTTTTTTCACTAATCCACTCATGGCTTTAAATCCATCCGGGTTACTCGCCACATCTATCAATCCATCTACCCCATCAGGATATTTTGTTTTTATCTGTTGCTCTACTGATAATTTTTTGTAATTGATTGTTTCTTTTGCACCCAGTTTAGTCACCCGTTCTGCACCTTCTTCATCACTTACGGTAGCAATGACATAAATGCCCTGCATGGCTGCCAGCTGTATCACAAAAGAACCCACTCCGCCGGTAGCGCCTACCAGTAAAAGGATCTGTTCATGTTTTAACCCTGATTTTTCTATCAGTTGCTGTGCCGTCATACCAGCAGTAGGTATAGCCGCAGCTTCCAGCATGGATACTTTTTTAGGGGTGCGTGAGATCAATGCCTTTTCCGGTACGATGGCATATTCTGCATAGGCGCCTTCGCCAATAGGCGAATGGATAAACTGACCATAGACATTATCACCTGCTTTGAAACGGGTGACACCCTCTCCCACTGCTTCCACAGTACCGGCAGCATCATTGCCCATAATCAACGGGAACTGGTGCTGCATATGTCCATCCATGATACCGTCTATCAATTTCCAGTCGAACGGATTTATACCTGCTGCGACTACACGTATCAATAGTGTACCTGGCCTCAATACCGGAGTAGGCAGCTCCATCACTTCGGGAGCATCTTTAAATTTAGAAACTGCAACAGCTTTCATGGATTTCAATAAATTAATATGATGATGAAATTACTTCTTTGGGACCTCAGTGCGCTGTGCGCTGTAAATACCTGCATGTCCGCTGAAATAGTAAGCCGTAAAACAGGCCACGGCAAAGTACAGCGCATGCTCCGTGCCAAAAAGTTCTATTCCCATTAACGTACAGGCGATAGGCGTATTGGTGGCTCCTGCAAATACCGCAATAAAACCAAGGCCTGCGAACAGGTCTACAGGAGCACCCAGCAATACCGCCAATGTATACCCCAAAGTGGCGCCGATGAAGAACAGTGGTGTTACCTCTCCCCCTTTAAATCCCATTCCCAATGTAATAGCGGTGAAAAGTAATTTCCACAACCATGCCCAGGTGGGGATATATCCGCCTTTAAAAGTATTAATGATACTAATACCGGCAGGATCGGCAGAAGTAACGCCTAATCCGGTGTAGTCATACGTTCCCAGTACCCGGCAGAGCAGAATGATGATAATACCCCCTGCGACAGGTATGAGCCAGGCAGGCCGGATATACTGTTTAGCATACTTTTTTATGTTATGCATACAGCTGGAGAAAGCAAAACCGGCCAGTCCGAAGGCTACCCCACAGATGATCACCTTTGCCAGTAATAAGGGGTCAAAATGTTGGGGATCGTGAAATAAGATCTGGTAGTGGGTATGATGGATGCCCCAGGCACAACACACATAATCGGCAAAAACGGCAGCGATCAGGCAGGGAATCAGTGCATCATAGCGGATAACGCCAATAGCCAGCACTTCCAGGGCAAATACTGCTCCTGTGAGCGGGGTGCCGAATACAGCCCCGAAACCGGCGGCTATCCCAGTCATGAGCAGGATGCGTATATCAGCAGGCTTTAAGCGCATCCAGCGGGCCAGGAGCTGGGCCATACTGCCCCCTATCTGTACGGCAGTACCTTCCCGGCCGGCAGAACCGCCAAAAAGGTGGGTAACGATAGTGGTAAGCAGTACTAAAGGCGTCATACGGGCAGGCACACCTCCTCCCGGTTCATGGATCTCATCCATGATGAGGTTATTACCGGCTTCGGAGTTTTTACCGAATAGCTTGTAAATGAAGTAGATACCTATACCTGCTATGGGCAGGATGTATAATAACCATTGATGATGATAGCGATATTGGGTCACTAATTCAAGTAACCAGAGGAAAAGGGCTACCAGTGAGCCTACAACAATTGACAGAGGAATGATGATGATGGTCCAGCGGATAAGCTGATAAGCGATAGTTAATTGTTCTAATGACTGTCTGATTGATCTCATAACCTACAAATAAAGAATATGATGCCCCTTTACAGCAGCATCCGTTACTATTTGTAGGCGCCATCAGACCGGCTTTGGATCGCCCGGACGGTTCTTGTGCAGGAAGACACCATTTCCTGGTATAGAGACAAATATAGCATGTTAGTGCTAAAGATTAACATTTTCTTATGTGTATCTTCAGAAAGTCTTTAGAAAGTTAATGCAATTTTGCCGTTAAACAAGCTGTACTAAATGAAAATAATATCATATACGCTTTGCCTACAACTGTTTATATTAAATTCCGCTACTGCTTCGTCCCTGCCAGCAGATACTACATTACCACCTACGATTGATACCAATTATCTTCATAAAGGTCCGGTTATTGACACAAACCTTTTTCGTACAAGACCAGCGGCTGTGAAAGATTATCGTCCTACGGTGGCGGGTATGACCGTACCTATTCTGCTGATCAGTTATGGATTTTTTGCACTGAAGAACCCTACCCTTCAGTCACTGAACCATAGTACCAAAGCGGAGCTGAGAGAAGATCATCCTAATTTTTCCACTCATATAGACAATTACCTGGAGTACGCTCCGGCACTGAGCGTATATGCATTGAACCTGGCTGGTATTCATGGAGAACATAATTTCCGTGACCGTACCATGATCCTGGGGATCTCTACCCTGCTGATGACCAGCACTGTAGGAATTCTGAAGAGCAGTACACATGTTTTAAGACCAGATGGCAGCACCTATAACTCCTTCCCTTCCGGTCATACCGCCACTTCCTTTATGGGAGCAGAGTTTATGCGGATGGAATACAAGGATGTAAGTCCGTGGTATGGCGTAGCCGGTTATGCAATGGCCGCAACTACCGGTGCATTACGCATGTATAATAACCGTCACTGGCTGAGCGATGTGGTAACAGGGGCCGGTATTGGTATACTCAGTACCAAAGCCGCTTATTTCCTTTATCCTAAACTGCAAAAGGTATTTTCGCCTAAATCATCTATGAATGTGATGGTGATGCCTAACTATAATGCCGACTGGAAAACATTCGGTGTGGGCCTGGTCTTCCTGCCTAAAAAGTAAGTTATTTTTTCATTAATAAAAGGGCCGACACTGTTAACTGATCATCAGAGAAAATAAGTTTGTAAAAACATCTTCTTCTATGGATCGTCGTTCATTGCTGAAAAGCCTGGGTCTTGGCGCACTTGTAAGCGCCATGCCGGGTACCCGCTCTATTGCCGCGTTAACTGCTCCTGGTAAAAAACGTGTGCTGAGATTTACTCATCTGACTGATGTACACCTGGAACCCGAAATGCATGCATCGGAAGGGCTTGCCAAATGCCTCCATCATATTCAGTCTCAGAAAGACAAACCTTCTTTTATCATGAATACAGGAGATTGTATCATGGATGCTCTGAAACAACCGAAAGACCGGGTGGAAGTGCAGTGGAAACTGTGGCATAACCTGATGAAAAGTGATAATAGTCTGCCCATAGAATATTGCATCGGTAACCACGACTGCTGGGGTGCAGGACAAACAACAGATCTTCTTTATGGTAAGAAATATGCATTGGAAATGATGCATCTTGAAAAGCCTTACCGCAGTTTTAATAAGGCCGGCTGGCATTTTATTGTACTGGATAGTATACAGCCTAAAAAAGATGGCGTGTGGTATACGTGTAAACTGGATGATGAACAATTCGACTGGCTGGAAAAAGATTTACAGGCAAATACTACAATGCCCATCATTGTTTTCTCACATGCGCCTATCGTATCTGCGGCTACTGTAGTGGTAGATAATAAATATAAAGATGAGATCGGGTACGAGCTTGGATTAAGTTCCATGCATATGGATGCTGCGCGCATAGTAGCTTTATTCGATAATCATCCTAATATAAAACTCTGTTTAAGCGGTCATATACATCTGTATGAACAGATCATGTACAATGGCGTTACCTATATCAGCAATGGAGCGGTAAGTGGTAACTGGTGGAAAGGAAAACGCTACCAGACAGATAATGGGTATGCCATGGTAAACCTGTTTGATGATGGTAGTTTTGAGAACGAATATATCCCTTATGGCTGGAAAGTTATTTAACGGGTTCGTTTGATTTTTTTGTGATGGTGCTAGGCACCATCACAAAAAAATGAAGGGGTTTTACAGGGCTTCGCCCTGCACCCAAAAAATTACCCCTTATTCTATATGTATCCCTTCTTTAATCTCATCTGATCCCTGTAGGATTACTTTGTCTCCAGGCATTAAACTGCCGAAAACTTCCGTGGAATCTGTATGCCTGTTCCCTTCCTGCACATCTACCCAATGTGTACGGCCATGCCTTACGGCTATCACGTATTTCTTTTCGGTAGAAGTGACGATAGCACTGCCTGGTACTACCAATGCCTGTACGGAACCAGTTACCGGTATCACTACTTCTGCATACATACCCGGTTTAAGCCGGTGTTGTGGATTTTGTACATCAACTTCCACAGCTTCAGAACGGTAGCGGTCGTTCAGAGAGCCTGCCTGACGGCTGATACCACCAGTGAAATTTTCTCCCGGTAATGCGTTTACATGAAAGTTAATCTGCCTGGAATCAGATAACTGTGCACTGTACATTTCAGGGACCTGCATAACCAGACGCAGTCTGTCTTCCTGTTCCAGTGTAAGCATGGGGATTGTACCGGAAGGGCCAGCCAATGCTCCCGGATGTATATTACGTTCTGTGATGACACCGTCGAATGGAGCCGTAACGGTTAAGTAACTGCGGGTAGCTTCCAGGGCGCGGAAGTTGGCCAGTTCGCTGTTCATGATAGCGCTGTCTGCCAGCATGCGCGCATTGGCTACTTCTACATCATGCGGAGAAATAGTACCCGGTGTTTCACTTACAGCTACGGTGCGTTCATAGTTGTCTTTAGAGCCTGCATAAATAGCTTTGGCCTGTAAATATTTAGACTGAGCAGCATAATATTGCTGGATGATTTCAGGTGCATCCAATTCCAATAGTATTTGTCCCTTTTTTACCTGGCTGCCTCTGTCTACCATTACTGTTTTCACAAAACCATTTACACGCGGGAAGATGCTTACCTTCTGATAAGCGGTTAATACAGCGGGTAATTGTATGCTGGAAGAGAGTGGTTCTTTTATCACCTCTGTAAGCGTATACTTTTGGACGGTACTTTCCTTTTTCTTTTTTGGCGCGGCATTACAAGCGGCGAAAATTACAGCGATGAAGAGGATTGTTTTATACATGAGTGACAGGCATTAATGATGGAGAATTGTAAGTCGTTTTGCGTTGTATGGCGGCGTATACCAGTGGCAATATAAATAACGCGGCCAGCGTGGAAGCAATAAGTCCTCCTATTACAGCACGGCCCAGCGGGGCTGTCTGATCTCCTGATTCTCCCATACCGGATGCCATGGGTATCATACCGGCGATCATGGCCAGGCTGGTCATGAGGATGGGGCGTAAACGGATGCCCGCGCTTACGACACCTGCTTTGTAAGCGTCTTTGTATTCCAGTCTTAATTTTTCTGCATTGGTGACTATCAGGATAGCGTTGGCTACAGATACTCCTGTAGACATGATCATCCCCATGTACGATTGCAGATTGAGTGTGGAACCGGTGAGTAACAACATGATCAGTGATCCGGCTATTACAGCGGGTATTGTTACCAGTACTACAAAACTGAGTTTGAAGGATTGATAGTTGGCTGCGAGTAAGAGGAAGATGACAACTACGGCCAGCATCAATCCGTTTTGCAATCCATTTAATGTTTCCAATAGTAAACTGGAACTTCCTTTCAGTTCTGTTTTTAAGCCTCTTGGCGGTGGCCCCAGTTCATCAATTTCCTTTTGTACGGCAGTAGTAGCTGCACCCAAATCTTTATCCTGAATATTGGCGCTGACCGTCAGGAACCTACGTGGACCTGCACGGTCATATTCTCCCGGCATTTCACTGTCGGAGAATGTGGCTACATCCCCCAGTACCGGCCTTGGTTGTCCTTTTACCAGCGGGATCTCTTTCAGATCGTTTACGGTTTGCATACTGTATTCCGGGATCTGCACCTGTACCTGATAGGTGTAGGCGCCTTTTTCATCCAGCCACTGGTTTTTCTCAGAGAAACGGCTGGAAGAGGTTGATGCGGTAACGGATCTTGCTACCTGGTAGATATTCAAGCCCATCTGCGCTATTTTAAAGCGGTCTACGCTGATGTTTATTACCGGGTAATGTAATGGCTGCACAATCTGTACATCTCTCAAATAATCTACCCCTTTCAGCTTATTTACTAATTGCGTTGCGTATTTTTCTATCTGCTGCATATCCTTACCGGCTACGCGCACTTCTATGGGAGTGGCAGCACCCTGACTCATGATCTTTTCAGTCATGTCTATCGGCTCAAAAGAGATGCGGAGCTCAGGGTAATGAGCGGCTATTTTATCCCTCAGTTCCTCTTTTAATTCATCAATGTTTACTTTGTAATGTTCATCCAGGTTTACCTGTAATACAGCTTCATGTGTACCTGCATTGAATACATAGAGATTACTGGAACCAAAGCTGCTGGGAATCAATCCCACGTAAGCAGAGCTGATAGCAACATTTCCATTGGTGGTGCTGTCTATCAGTTGTAATACCTGATGTACTTTTTCTTCTGTTCTTTCCAGTCTTGTACCGTCCGGTTCTTTTATGCGCAGCTGAAATTGTCCGGCATTAATATGTGGCATGAGGTCTTTTCCTATTACTACGTAACAAGTCGCTGCGGCACCGAATGCAACAATCACATATATAGTAATGACTAAAGCAGAACGTTTACCTAGTATTTCCAGTGTGCGGATGAACCATGATTTGAAGCTTTCGAAACCTGTGTTTTTTTCAGGGTGTTTTTGCTGATCTTCCAAATGAGTATTTACCTCGTCGATTTCTTCCTGATCGAGAGCAAGTCCTGCGTGTGCATGCTGGTATTTCTCTTCTTTCAGCCACCAGTTAGCGATTACAGGCACCAGTGTTTGTGCGGCGAAAAAGGAAGCGATCATCGCAAATCCTATAGAAAGAGACAAGGGTAAGAACATTGCTTTGGGTACGCCTGTCATAATGAGAGAAGGTGCGAATACTGCCAGGATACAAAGCAGGATGAGTAACAGCGGAAAGGCTATTTCTTCGCAGGCATCATAGATGGCCTGTCGTTTAGACTTGCCCATTTCCAGGTGCTGGTGAATGTTTTCTATCGTTACTGTAGCCTGGTCCACTAATACTCCTATGGCCAGCGCAAGGCCGCTTAGCGTCATCAGGTTGATGGTTTGTCCGGCGAGTTGTAATCCTAATACAGCGCATAATATCGCTACCGGAATGGTGATGACAACGACCAGGCAGCTTCTCAGATCGCGCAGGAAAAGCAATACCATCAACCCTGTTAAAACAGCACCCAGTATACCTTCTGTCATTAGCCCTTTTACGGCATTAATTACGGCTACCGACTGATCAAATTCATAGGTGATCTTTGTATCTTCCGGTAACAGTCCCTGCATCTCCGGCAATTTGGCTTTGAGTTGTTTTACTACTTCCCAGGTAGATGCATCCGCAGTTTTCACAACAGGCATGTATACAGAACGCTTCCCGTTTACCAGTGCATAATCTACTGTTACATCCGCAGCATCTGCTACGTTTGCTACATCTTTTACAAACACGGTAGCATTACCGTTGGTAGTAATCGGAATATCCCCAAAGTCCTTTACCTGTTTTTCCAGCGAGTTGATGGTAGTGAGGTACATTTTATTGTTGATGCGGATATTACCGGAAGGCGTCATCGCATTATTCTTTGCGATGGCTTCTACTACTTCATCTGCACTCATGTTGTAACTACGTAGTCTGTCCGGCATAATGTTCACCACTACAGAACGGGCATTGGCACCAAATGCAGGCGGTGCTGAAAGTCCGGGTACAGAGGAGAACATAGGCCGGATGCGGGTGTTGGCCAGGTCGTAGATGTCTTTTAAAGAGCGGGAAGGAGAACTGAAGACCAGTTGTCCAACTGGCAGTGAAGAAGCATCAAAACGTACTACCTGTGGAGGTGCAGCCCCTGGTGGAAAGAAGTTCATTGCACGGTTTACCTGTAAGGCTACCTGTGCAGAAGCTTCGGCCATGTTAGTACTTTCATAGAAAGTAAGTTTGATCATGGTGAGGCCCTGGATATTTTTACTGCTGATGGTTTTGATACCGTTTACGTACAGGAACTGATCCTGTAATCGGGTAGCAAAAAAGCCTTCCATTTGCTGGGGAGACATACCCCCATAAGGTTCTATCACGTAGATAGTAGGCAGGTTCAGTTTTGGGAAGATATCTATGGGTATACTGATAACTGCCAGTATGGAGAAAAGGAACAGGCCGAGAGTCAGTACGACCACGGACAAGGGCTTTTTCAGGGCAGTAGATACTAATGACATAATTTAGTTTTTAGATGATTCCAGATGCTGTACTAACTCCTGAATATGATTGCTGGCAAATGCCTGCATGAAAAGCGCCTGCCAGGCTGCATTATGTGTTTGCACCAGGTCTGTTTCCGCGCGGTTGAGTACATATAAAGCGTTCGTCACTTCTATGATGTTGGTAAGCCCTCCCTTGTACAGCGCCATTTTCTGCATAGCAGCAGCCCTGGCCGCATTCAGTTGAGCCGGCATTTCCTGCAGTTTATCCATGGCAGTGCGGATATCTATCTGCGCCTGCATCAGCTGGTTGTCCAGCAAAGTATGCGAGGCTTCCAGCTGGTTTTCTGCTGCCTGTGTACGGATACGTTGCTCACGCATTTTATCGCGGGTATGAGCGATATCGGTGAAGTTGTAAGTGATGCTTACACCTGCGAGATAGTTGTAACGGCTGTAGCCGATCCCGCTTAAGAAAGGCTTATTGATATCATTGTACTGCGTACTGGAACCCCGCATCCAACCGGCTGCCATCAAAGAGACTTTCGGCAGAGCATCCTTACGGATTACATCCTCATGTTTCTTTTGCTGATTGAATAGTGCATTATAGTATTGCAGGGCAGGATGTTCTGATTGTACAGCTACAGTATCAGCAGCGCTTTCTAATAGTTGCAGTAAGCCTTTGTTATAGAGGGTATCCGGTTGTATAGCGGTACTGTCCAAACCGGTTAAAATACCAAGGTGCATACGCACCTGGTTGTACCCGTTCTGCATATCCAGATAATTCAGCCTGGCTTTAGATAATTCAGCCGCAGCGATGGAGCTGTCTACCCCGGGTTTAAGTCCGTGTAAGACGATTACGGTAACCGCCTGCTGTACGGATTTTGTACGGGCAATATTATCTGCCTGAATACGCATGAGTGCATAGTATTGCAGCATTCTGATATAATCCTGGATAACGGAAACCGTGAGGTCATTAGCGGTAATATCTGCATCGGCACCATATACTTTTTGCTGTTGCAACGCCTCTTCGCGTTTACTCCGGTAAGCCCCGAAATTGTATACTTCCCATTGCATCTGTGCCAGAGCAATATTCCCGCTCATTACTTCTGAACGGTTGTCATCTCTTATACCACCAGAGGTAGAAGGGATGGTGCTCATAGGAAAATAAGATCCGTATATACCGTTGTCCGTACCCGCATTCACTTCATCCAACACTTTCATGGATGGCCACCACTGATGTTTTACATCTGTGGTATGCGCCCCTGCTGCTTCAGATAATGACTTTTTAACTTTTAAAGTTGGATAGTGCTGCAGCGTAAGCGTGATAGCCTGCTGCAACGGTAATTGTGCAAAAGAACAGGGGACAATACCTATGACAAGGCATAGCAATATCACCCACGTTCCTGCAGTAATGTTACATCGCATACTGACGGAATATGTTTAAGAAAATAAAAATGATACGGAGATATGAGATTAGGCTGTGGGCGGACCTCTCCAGTGATTGAGAGATATAGCTACGCTGATATAGGACTGAGTGTAGCCCTTATAATGAGAACGGATAAATACGTAAAGAGGCTTGATCCTGATACTTGAAACAAAGAGGCTTTGTTCGTGGAAGTCGTTCAGGGCTTTTGTGCGGTAAAAGAACCGTTGCCGTTTCTCTCCGAAAGAAAGATCCTTTATACCAGGATGCGTGCTTTTAACAAGGCGCTCCTCATTTGCAGAAGAAACAGTACTGTGCTTCTCCCCCTGCACTATCTGCAGCAGGAATAAACAGGAAATAAATAGTACTAGCTGCTTAAGCTGTTTCAATGGAGACCTTTTAGAGCTTGCAAGATATTTATTATGTGTTACATTTTATAATGACCATCTCTTTTTAAGCAAATTATAATCTGCCAATACCGTCATCTTAGGGGCGATGTTTCGTTATATTTGCAGGTATGAACTGCCTGATTGTTGATGACAATAAAATGGCCCGTACTGCAATGAAGCAACTGGCCAGCCACGTAGAACATCTCAATGTACTGAGCGAATGCGCCAGTGCTATAGAAGCCTACAACCTGTTACAGAAGGAAAAGATAGACCTCCTGCTGCTGGACATTGAAATGCCGGGCATGAGTGGCATAGAACTGACCCGTAATCTGGGTAAAAAAGCGCCTGTCATTATCTTCACTACTGTAAAGAAAGACTATGCGGTAGAAGCCTTCGAGCTGAACGTGGCAGATTATCTGATAAAACCGGTAAGTCCGGCCCGCTTCATCCAGGCCATTGAAAGGGCCAGGGAAATCCATGAGGGGCAGTCGCAGGACCTGCAGGTATCCGATAATGAATTTGTCTTTATTCGGGATAACGGGGTGCTGAAACGTGTTAAAATAGACGAGATCCTGTTCCTGGAAGCTATGGGCGACTACGTAAAGCTCCATACTCCTCAAAAATACTACGCTATTCATACCACCCTTAAAGCGGTGGAAGAGAAATTACCTCCGGGCCGTTTTATGCGTGTTCACCGTTCTTATATAGTGGCCCTGGACAAAATAGAGGCTATTGAAGATGGCACTATCGTGATCATGAAAAACGCAGTTCCTGTTGCAGATGCTTACAGATCAGCGCTTAACGGCAGGTTAAACCTGTTGTAATCATCCCAAAACGACAGTTTTTCCTTTTCTAACGATTACTAATGCCTTTTAAACAACTTGTGACTGTTTCAGGTGTTATGTGAATGTACCTTTAGGTCAGCATACTAATCAATCACAAAACAAAAAAACACTAAAATGAAAAAGTTAGGAATAATGATGGCTGCTGCCATGCTGTTAGTTGGTACCGCTACTTTCGCTTCTGCTGCTAAACCAGCTGCTAAAGCTAAACAGGCTACTAAAACTGAACAAACTGCAAAACCTAAGGTGCATCACAAACATCACCACAAAGGTCACAAGAAAGCAGCAACTACAGCTCCGAAAGCTAAATAAGGTTTAATTACCTCTGCGAATGATCAATCGCGAATTACTTTGGGGATGATATTCCCTGCTGTAATCCGCCATTGATCATTCGTTATTATCTTAACCTGCTTTCCAGCGTACCATTATTAAATCTCTATGCAGCCTAAACAGATTAAATATTACTTGTTAGGCCTGTTTATTACAGGCATGGTATTATTTATTGTGCTGCAGTTTAACTCCGCCCAGAATATACGTAAACTCATCACCGGTAATGAACAGTTACTGAATGAGCTGAACGTAAAGAACGAACTCCAGAAGCTGCAAACCAGCATCGCCAAAACAGACAGTAAAGTAAGAGGTACTGTCATCTCCCAGGATACACTTAATATCACCGGCATTGAAGCCGAAGTAGCCGTTATCAAGGCTGATCTTAAAGAGATCAATAAACTTATTCTTAACGATAGTACGGAAAAGCTGCTCACTCAGCTTAACTACCTGGTAGAAGAAAAAAACCGTTTCAATATTGCCGTGCTTGACTCCTTCTACAGCCATGGGAAATGGTCTGCGGAAAGGTTGATCAATGCGCAAAAAGGTAAACGGCTGGGGGAAGCCATTAATGGTATTCTTCACCAGTTAGATACTACCCGGCAAACGGAAGTAAACCGTACTACCCATCTTATAGACACCAGCGGTCAGAAAGCACAGAACTGGGGCACCATCATGATGGTGTTTGCCTGTATTTCAAGCATACTGGCCTTCTTATATATTATCGGCAGGATCCATAAACAGGAACAACTGATAGATGCACTGGATCAGTCGCAGCAGCAGGAGAAAAAACTGACTGCCATCAAAGACCAGTTCCTGGCGAATATGAGTCATGAGATACGTACCCCCATGAATGCAGTGCTGGGTTTTACCAACCTGCTGCAACAGCAGCCCATGAACGAGAAATCGCGGGAGTACGTAACGGCTATTCATAGTGCAGGTGAGAACCTGCTGGATATCATCAATGATATACTTGATATTTCTAAAATAGAATCAGGGATGATGCGGCTGGAACCTGTATCATTCAGCCTGCGGGGGATGTTACATTCCCTGCAAACAATGTTCCAGCCCAAAGCCAGTGAAAAGCAATTGTCGCTGAGTGTGGAGATTGAAGATGCCGTGCCGGATATTCTTTTCGGAGATGTTATGCGACTGACACAGGTGTTGGTGAACCTTACCAATAATGCTATCAAATTCACGCACCAGGGAAATGTGAGTATAGTGGTAAGCAAACTGGGAGCTATAGATCAGACGGTACGGCTGTTGTTTACCGTCACCGATACCGGGATAGGTATTGCAGCTAATAAACTCTCCGCTATCTTCGACCGGTTTAATCAGGCAGAAGCAGATACTACCCGTAAATACGGTGGCACCGGGCTTGGACTGACTATCGTAAAACAGTTGGTAGAGCTACAGCATGGGGCTTTGATCGTTGAAAGTGAACCGGGCAAAGGCAGTAGTTTTAAGGTAGAATTACCCTATGCTTTAGGGGAAATGTTACCAGAAAACGGTGATGGCTATTCGCAGGAGAATTTTGTGCTGCCGCAACAACCGGATATACGTTTGCTGGTAGCGGAAGATAATAAGATGAACCAGGACCTGCTGCGTCATTTACTGGGTAACAGGCAACTGCATTATCAGCTGGTAACGAACGGGCAGGATGCTATTACTGCGCTCTCTAAAAATCATTTTGATCTTGTGCTGATGGATATACAGATGCCGGAAATGGATGGTTATACTGCTGCTAAGAAGATCCGTACGGAACTGCATTCCAATATTCCTATCATCGCTATGACGGCACATGCTATGGCCGGAGAAAGGGAGAAATGTTTGCAGGCAGGGATGAATGAATATCTTGCCAAGCCCATACGGGAAGATGAATTATACAGGATGATACAGGTATTTACCGGTAAAAACAGTTCTCCTGAGTTATATATTTACCATAACGGGTATCATGCTGATGCTGATAGTAATATTGTTCAGTTACAATATTTACAACAGTTATCTAAAGGCGATAAAGATTTTGAAAACGGGATGTTGCAACAGTTTATTACGCAGCTTCCGGAAGATCTTGCACTATTGAAAAAAGCTATTTCGGAAGAGAATATTGCTGATATCCGTAGTGCTGCACATAACCTGAAAACAACGATCTCTTTTATTGGTCTGGAATCCAGGTTATATCCTTTACTGGAGCCTATGGAAACGCTGGATGCTGCCAGCTATAATGCGGCAGTGCTTGCAGATAAGTTCAACAATCTCAAACAGTTATGCGTGCAGGCTATGCAGGAAACGCTCAACATCCTGTTATAATATTGCTTTAATTATCTATTCGTAATATCTCATTAATCAAGCCTTGACTTTCCTTTTTCCTTTTTCAACGACAGTTATTCCCTGTTCACCGAAACCGGTCCAAAAACAGCTGTTAGCAGGCGTACATTTACATCAGAAACTATAAACAAAATAATAACTCTTAAAAATTACAATCATGAACATCAAGAAAAGTCTTATTGCAGCAACTTTATTATTAAGCTTCAGCGCTTTCACTTTTGCTCAGACTCCAGCAGCTCCTGCTAAGCCAGCAAAGAAAGCTAAAACTGAAAAACCAGCTGCTGACACTGCTAAACCAGCTAAGAAAGCTCATCACGCTGCAAAGAAAGCTGCTTAATCAGCAATGCTTCAATGTTAATAGAAAAGGCAGACCACGCGGTCTGCCTTTTCGTTTTTATACATGTTTTGCTACAAACACGGGGCTCCTGACGGAGCCTATTATGTTTTGTTATATGCAGAGAATCTTTTCAGCTCCGTAGGAGCTTCGTGTTTGTAGAGAATAAGATATATTAAATACTGACCCCGTAGGGGTCTCCTAATATAATGTCTTATCCCCTTTCTTCTGCCAGTCTTTGAATACCTCCAGCGCTTCTTTCACCGGCAATGCTATCAAAGGTATTTTCTTCTCCGCATGTGGTACCTGTAACTCCTGGTAAATAAAAGAGTCGTCAAAGTCAATGGCTGCTGCATCGTCCTTTGTATTGGCAAAATAGACCCGTTGCGGCCTTGCCCAGTAGATAGCACCCAGGCACATCGGACAAGGTTCACAGGACGTATATATCTCGCAATCTGCCAGCTGAAAAGTACCCAGGTGGGTACAGGCTTCCCGTATAGCCATCACCTCTGCATGGGCCGTAGGATCGTTATTATTTAATACCTGGTTCCAGCCCCTGCCTACAATTTCATCACCCCTTACCACAATAGCTCCGAAAGGACCTCCGTCACCGCTTTCCATCCCTTTACGGGACAGTTCCACGGCTATTTGCATAAAGTGATTTTCTCTATCGCCCGCCATATCTTTTTTTATTTCAAAATACACAAAAAAACCCGGACAAAGAATTGTCCGGGTGTTCTGTAACTGTATATCGTCGTATTTAAAACTATTTCACTTGCATTATGCGGTATGATTATTCCTGATTACCACTACTCCGTCAAATACATCTATCAATACCGGTTTAGACTTATCAATATCGCCTGCCAGGATCTTTTTACTTAACAGGTTTACTATTTCTTTCTGTATGAGGCGTTTCAGCGGTCTTGCTCCAAAGGAAGGATCATAACCCTGTATCGCCAGGTACTCTAATGCATAGTCTGAGAAATCCAATATTATGCCATTTTGTGCGAGCAGGTTTTTCAATTGTTGTAATTGAATGTTAATTATTCCCTTGATCTCGTCGCGTAATAATGGCTGGAACATAATCACTTCATCCACACGGTTTAAGAATTCCGGTCTGATGGTTTTTCTCAGTAATTCCATTACTTCTGCCTTGGTACCGTCTACAATCTTTTCACGGTTCTCTTCATCTATCTTTTCAAAATTATCCTGGATGATCTGGCTACCCATATTGCTGGTCATAATGATGATGGTGTTCTTGAAGTTCACCACACGGCCTTTATTATCAGTCAGACGGCCATCGTCCAGTACCTGTAACAGGATGTTAAAGACATCAGGATGCGCTTTTTCTATCTCATCCAGCAGTACCACGGAGTAAGGTTTACGTCTTACAGCTTCCGTAAGCTGTCCGCCTTCATCATAACCCACATATCCCGGAGGGGCACCCACCAGGCGGCTTACCGCATGCTTTTCCTGGTACTCGCTCATGTCTATACGGGTCATCATACTATCATCGTCGAACAGGTATTCTGCCAGGGCTTTTGCCAGCTCCGTTTTACCCACGCCGGTAGTACCCAGGAAGATAAACGAACCGATTGGCTTTTTAGGGTCCTGTAAGCCTGCACGGCTGCGGCGGATAGCATCAGAAACGGCTATAATAGCCTCTTCCTGCCCTACCACACGTTTGTGCAGTTCGTCTTCCAGTCTTAACAGCTTATCCCTTTCACTCTGCATCATGCGGTGTACCGGTATACCGGTAGCTTTGGCCACATTTTCCGCTATATCTTCCGCATCTACTTCTTCTTTTAAGAGGCGTTTATGGTCTGTTGAAATCACAGCCAGTTCGGCGGTGTATTTCACTACCAGTTCTTCCTGTTCCTTTACTTTACCATAGCGTATTTCAGCTACCCTGCCGTAGTCTCCGTTACGTTCTGCCTGTTCGGCTTCCTGTTTCAGGTTGTCTATGGCAGCCTTTGCATTCTGTAATTTGTCTACCACCTCTTTTTCTGCCTGCCATTTTGCTTTAAAGGTGTTGCGTTGTTCTCCCAGTCTGGCTATTTCTTCATTCAGCTCACGCAGTTTCGCTTCATCATTCTCACGTTTGATGGCTTCCCTTTCTATTTCCAGCTGACGGATCCTGCGTTCCAGTTCATCCAGTTCTTCCGGCATAGAGTTCATTTCCAGGCGGAGTTTAGCCGCACTTTCATCTATCAGATCTATGGCCTTATCCGGCAGGAAGCGGTCTGTAATATAGCGGTGCGATAATTCTACCGCCGCAATGATCGCATCATCTTTTATCAGTACATGGTGGTGACTCTCATAACGCTCTTTCAGTCCGCGAAGGATAGAAATCGCATCTTCCACACTGGGTTCGTCTACCATCACCTTCTGGAAACGGCGTTCCAGAGCTTTATCTTTTTCAAAGTATTTCTGGTATTCATTGAGGGTGGTAGCACCGATAGCCCTCAACTCTCCGCGTGCCAGGGCTGGCTTTAAGATGTTTGCGGCATCCATAGCGCCTTCCATTGCTCCGGCACCTATCAGTGTATGGATTTCATCAATGAACATGATGAGCTGTCCGTCACTTTCGGTGACTTCCTTAATCACGGCTTTCAGCCTTTCTTCGAACTCACCCCGGTATTTGGCGCCTGCCATCAATGACCCCATATCCAGGGCATAGATGATTTTAGAACGCAGATTCTCCGGAACGTCACCGTTGATAATACGGTGTGCCAGTCCTTCTACGATGGCGGTTTTACCTACCCCTGGTTCTCCTACCAGGATAGGGTTGTTCTTGGAACGGCGGGAAAGAATGTGTAAAGTTCTGCGGATTTCCTCATCACGACCGATTACCGGATCGAGCTTACCCTCACGGGCCAGTTCATTGAGGTTCTTGGCGTATTTCTGTAAAGAGTTATACTGGTTTTCCGCTGTTTGAGAGTTAACAGTACTGCCCTTACGTAATTCCTTAATGGCAGCTTTTAATCCCTTGTCGGTAAGCCCTACATCTTTCAGTAGTTTGGCTGTATCGTCACTGCCTTCGAGTAAGCCTAACAATAAATGTTCTACGCTTACAAACTCGTCTTTAAATTCTTTTATACTGGCGCCAGCCCTCAGCATAGCTGTATTGGCATCACGACTCAGTACCTGTCCTCCTTCTCCACTTACACGGGCATATTTGCCTATTTGATCATCCAGTCTGGATGACAGAAAATTTACGTTTACGTTATTCTTTTTAAGCAGGTAATCAATGGAGCTGTCCTGGTCGTCCAGTAGGCTCTTGAGCAGGTGCCCTGTTTCTATGGCCTGATGCTGACTGTTAAATGCCAGTTGTTGCGCCTGTTGCAGGATCTCCTGCGATTTAATGGTGAAATTATTAAGATTCATAAGTGTTGTAAATTTTGTTTCACGTTAATGAACACGTTTGGTCAACAACAAAACATGCTCCAAGGTTATCCCCGGAGCAAATTTGGCAGAAAATAAGATGTCTGACTGCTTTTTTAACAGGTTTAGCGGAGTATGACTGCTATTATTTCAGTTAATTTTTAACTAATACCACCCTGGCCCTGTCTGCTTTATCAATAGCAGCATAGAACGTTTCCAGCATTGGGTACGAAGCGGCAGGATAAAGTCCACTTTTCATGGATATATTACGGATGTAGGTAACTACATTACCTGTAATAGTTGTACTGCAACTATAGGTACCAAAGTCGCTTTGAAGGTTTACCGCGGCCGGAACGGTTTCTGCTGTATATCCCGCAGGTACAATAATTTTCACCGTATCTGCATCTATGAATGAAGATCGTTTCAGTATCTCAGACTGCCTGGCACTCGTTTGATCCAGACGCTTTATTGATTTGTTCAAAAGGTTTGGCGTAATGAACATACGTTTTCCGGAAATGCTGGCATAGTTGCGCGCATTTATTTCCAGCAGTTCATCTATTGCCGGCAGACAACCCGGCAGTTCCTTACATTCAAACTTATTGACATCATAACTGGCTAATGGTAAATCATGTTTTAATGCTTCCAGCTGTTTTTCTCTGGTTAGTACATGCAGCATGCCTTGCAGGTAGTCCTGTTGTAAACAGGTGAAATGCGTATTGGCGCTCAACTGCAAATCTCCGTTTTCATTAACAGTAGCCGTTATATTACGCAGCTGCAGGTTTTGCTCCATAGTATAAACAGGTGTATGTACCAGTTTACTTCCTTTTTCAGTAAGTAGCAGTACAGGTCTGTTGTTTGTAAAACTGCTCAGATAACCTGCCGGCAGATATTGACTGGTGCATTCAAGCCAGGTAGTATCTTTTTCACCGGGAACACAGGCAATCATATGGTCGAACTGGTTGGATGGGAACTCCTCTTCAAAGGTGATCTGCTCTTTTCCACTATTTACCAGCACACAATAAGCCGGTATCCCTGCTTCTTTCAGCAGGGAGCAAGTAAAATTAGACAAGGCTTTACAATCTCCGTATCCGTTAGTGGCCACATAATTCGCATCAAAGGTTTGCCAGCCGCCTATGCCTAGTTGCACACTTACATAATGAGTATGCTCCTGCACATAATGATACAGTTTTGTGATCTTTTCTTCCCGGCTCAGGCCATCTGTTAACTGGTGTACTGTTTGTTTTACAGCATCCGGTAACTGGTCTCTTCCCTGATTAAGCGCATACATAGAGCGGCTCAGTTCTTCCCAGGTATTCATGCTGCCTTTATAGTGCTGCATTTCATAACTTGCCGGAGCCAGTAAAACTGATGTAGTACGTCTGTGCCAGGCTGGTACATAATTCTCGTCCGGTAGAGGTGTGATATCTTTTGCGTCCCAGGTATAGGTATGGGAGTCTTTATCTGTTGTAATAACAGGTTCTCCTTTATAATGGAAACTCTGAAAACGTAATGGAAAATCAAGCGGAACAGTTACTACCAGTTTACTCTTTTCAACACCAAATTCTTCTCCTTCCTGTGGTATCCACCCTTCTAAATAAAAGGTGTTGCTTATCTTTACTTCTATTTCGTATTCCACCGTATAGGGATATACAGTATAGTGAAAAGAATGTTTTTTTATACGGTCATCTGTCATCAGAGAACTACCCACACCACTCAGGTCTTCCACATCACTTTGTTTCAGTCGTTTTATCTGTTTACCATCTGCACCATATAAGGTACCACTGATAGAACGGATACTTCTGAATTTATCATAAGACTCGATAACGCGTGCATATTCATCTCCACCAGCATCCAGTACCGTAATAGCAAAACGGTGGATGACTCTTTGTTCAGAAGGAGACGAAACGTTAATGATCAGTTCTTCCGTACGTTTTACCGCATGGGCTTTTTCTTTCAATGCAGCAGGAATAGTGCTGACATTATAGTCCGGATCACCGGCGAATGCAGGTTGCAGGTAAAATATACAGATGAAAATACCTAACAGTTTGTTATTAAAAAGGGACATTACTTAGTTTTTTTGAGGACGATTTGTTCTGATTGTTTTTTTACAATCATATCGAAGAAGTCACGCAGTGAGTTGTATTCTGCGGGTGCAAAAGTAGCCTTGTTCAGTTTTACCCTGGAACGCAACTGGATCTGATTCTCGCTTTTCTGCACCAGGTACTGGAATACGCCATCATTTTCATTAAACTGTACGATAGCTGGTTTGGGCAGTTCATCAACTTCGTATCCTTCCGGTATAGTCATATTCAACGTATACGTTTCATCATAGGTGTTCTGCATTTCTACCGGATAGAAACGTTCCTCTGATTTAAAAGGATTGTCGCGCTGCGCTTCCATGAACATGGGATTAATATACAATATGCCGTCAGCTTCCGGTTTCATTACAAAATCGTAGCTTAATTTAACTGGCACTTCATGATCATCCAGGTCTTCTATTACCCCATTACTAATAGTTGTTTCCATGCCGAATTCTTTGGCAAGGGGTTTAAAATATTCATCCTTCCCTTTTTCCTTTATCTTTTCACGTATCGCGCAGGATTCAAAATACGAAGGCCTTTGCTGGAAAGAACCTTTGATAACACCACTATCCCCCATCAGCATAACATAGGTCGATTTCTTCTCCACTAGAGAATCTGCTTCAAACATTACAGCAGGAATAGCAGGAGAAATTATACGCGCGTGCCCGTTATAACAACGGCTATCCAGTTTGTTAAAGCCAAGATAAGAAAGCGAAGCATCCATAAAGTAGGTACCTGTTTGGGTATTCACGCTCGCAATTGTATAATTGAACTTGTTAATGAGCGGATACATTTCGTAAGTAATACCATGCTGCCGTGTGCTTAATATAACAGGATTTGCTTCCAGGTTTGCTTTGCGCAGCATTGCCACCAGCAGGAGATTGATATCTGCTTCACTACCGTTATGAGAGGTAAATACTGTTTTCAGAGATTTATCCATGAATAAACGGGAATGCTCTGTACAGGAGAAATTCTGTCTTACATAATTGTAGATCTTCCTTGCCTTTGCAGTATCGGTTGTACAGTCTTTTGTCAAACTTTCCACTACATCTCCCATATAACCATTGTTTTTGTCCAACGCTGCACCAAATTCATCATCCTTCATCAGTGTTTCATACAGCTTTGGCCAGGTAGTCATTACGGGTTCTATGGGTGAGTTCGGGTATCTCTTTGCCGCCAGCTGAAATTCTACTTTGGCAATATGATTATTGAGTGTTGTGGTAAATGCCTGCTCTTTCAGCGCCGGTACATCTTTAGCCGCCCATCTGTGGGTAGTGGTATTGGCTGAAATGGAAGTATATTCCGTACGTCCGGCTCCTCCATTCGGAGTGTAGCTTAGACTATAAGTCCGCCTGTCTGACTGTCTTGCTCCGTTTATTTCAAAAGGGATGTAGCCCTGACGGAGAAAGATAAAGTCGTAAAATTCTGGGATTGTTACGGAATATTCACTCCAGAGGCGGGGATATTCCCCCTGAAAAGCCCAGGGTTCCAGGTGAAAGTAAAAAGGGGAGCTGTATGTGTAAGTATATTCAATGATTGTTCCTTCCTTTACCGCAGGGAGTGTAAACTTCTTTTCAATCAGGTTTTTACTCAGTTCATCTGTAAAAACGCTTTTACTTTCCATTTTGGTCTCTACTACCTTCCCGTTTTCCAGGTTATAAGAAGAGGCTTTCAGACTGATCATCTTTTCTTCCTCCTGGGCATTTTTGGACAGGTATATTTCTACTGTAGCAGCGTCATATCCGTTCTTGTCTACAATTTTCACACGACGGGTCCTTTTCACCCTGATTTCCAGGTGATCCCTTTCCGATTCAAATTCTGAACTGCCTATATCTGCCAGCACAACGGCATGCGCACTGGTATCCAGCTCAAACTTTGTTTTTTCGAAATCTTTGGGGTCTATTTTTCCAAATTTGAATTTATCCTTGTCCTGGGAAAAAGCCGTAAAAGTTAAAAGGCACCCGAATAGAAGGTGCATGGGGAACGCGACAGATTTGATGTGCTGCATATAGATAAATAGTGTAAGGTATAAGTTGTGTATATGAAGATATGTAAAAAGTTAGAATACCGGCATTTCATTTTAGTAACTTTACACCGCATGAACATAACGGCAAACTATACGGCATTCATTAAGAAACAGGCGGCTGATCTGGGATTTGACCAGTGTGGCATTGCCCGTGCCGTACAGCTGGATGATGATGCCCGCAGGCTGGAAACCTGGCTGAATAAGGGAATGCATGGCTCCATGCACTACATGGAGAATAACTTTGATAAGCGTATTGATCCCCGCAAACTCGTGGATAATGCGCAGTCGGTGATCACACTGTTATTAAATTACTATCCGGAAGAGCAACAAAATCCTGATGCGCCTAAGATCTCCAAATATGCTTATGGGAATGATTACCATGAGGTAATAAAAGCCAAATTAAAGATCCTGTTGCTGAGAATGCAGGAAACATTCGGGGAAGTGAACGGGCGTGGTTTTGTAGATTCTGCGCCTGTACTGGAAAGAAGCTGGGCGCAGCGTAGCGGCCTGGGATGGCTGGGCAAAAATGGAAATCTTATCCATAAACAGTCTGGCTCCTTCTTTTTTATTGCCACACTTATTACAGACCTGGCCCTGGAATATGACAGTCCGGTCGGGGACCACTGCGGTACCTGCACCCGTTGCCTGGATGCCTGTCCTACGGATGCACTCGTAGAACCTGGCGTAGTAGATGGCAGTCGTTGTATTTCCTATTTCACGATAGAACTGAAGGAAATGCTGATTCCTGAAAACATGCAGAATCGTTTTGAGAACTGGATGTTCGGATGTGATATCTGTCAGGATGTATGTCCCTGGAACAAGTTCTCCAAGCCTAATAAAACAGTTGAATTTACCCCTATACCAGCTATACTTAATTTCAGTACGAAAGACTGGGAAGCATTGACAGAAGAGGAGTTCAAAAAGATCTTCCGCCACTCTCCTCTTAAGCGGTCCAAATATGATGGGATCCGCAGGAATCTACGTTTGAAGGGCATATAACGTTTGTGTCATTTTTATTTCTTTTCTTTTTTGCGTAAATTTAGATACGCCAACTACCTCCGATAAAGTATGCCTTAAAGTTTTTCTTACTATGGAAATTAATGTTCTGACCGCTCCCGGTTTATATGGTTCCGGGCCGCAACACTGGCAAAGTGTATGGGAAAAGATGCCAGGTTACAAACGTATCGAGCAGCAAAACTGGGATGAGCCGGTGATGAGTGACTGGGTACATACAATAGAAACAGCAGTGGCTGAAGCCGGACCCGATGTAGTGATCGTTGCCCATAGCTTAGGTTGTATCGCGCTGGCCCAATGGGCACAACAAACAAAATTAAAAATAAGAGGGGCTTTACTGGTGGCTCCTGCTGACACAGAAAGACAGACTTTTCCAAAAGCAGCATCGGGGTTTGCTCCTATACCGCTGGCTCCACTGCCTTTTAAAAGTATCGTCGTTTCCAGTACCAATGATGAATTTGCCAGTCCGGAAAGGGCGATTGACTTCGCCAATGCATGGGGCAGCCGTTTTGTAAATGCAGGAAACAAAGGTCATATTAATGCAGATTCCAATCTGGGAGAATGGTCTGCCGGGCAATCCCTGGTAGATGAACTGGTGCGGAACTGGCACACATTATAAGTAAAAAGGCCGGAATCAGATTCCGGCCTTTTTATTATTTCAGTCCCTTTAACAGGTAAAAAGCTTCATTCCAGCGTAACTCATTGCGGAACTGATATAGCTCAGTATCCTTAGCGATACGCACGTATTCAATACCCGCCATGTCAGCAAAATCCTGCATGTGTGCAGTATTTAAATTCTGGCTGTAACAGGTATGGTGTGCACCACCCGCCTGAATCCAGGCTGCACAACCGGTACGCATGTCAGGCATAGGTTTCCATAACACACGTGCTACGGGCAACTTAGGCAATTCATGCTGCGGTTCTACGGCTTCTACTTCATTTACCAGTAAACGGAAGCGGTTACCCATATCAATTACAGAGGCATTTATAGCCGGTCCTGCGGCCACGTTGAACACCAGGCGCACAGGGTCTGCTTTTCCTCCAATACCCAGCGGATGGATCTCGCAGGTAGGTTTACCGGTTGCAATGGAAGAACAGATCTCCAGCATATGCGCTCCCAGTACTAAACGGTTGGATGGATCAAAATGATAGGTGTAATCTTCCATGAAGGAGTTACCACCTGGCAGACCGCTACCCATTACTTTCATAGCCCGCACCAGCGCTGCTGTTTTCCAGTCGCCTTCTCCGCCAAAGCCGTAACCATCTGCCATCAGGCGTTGCACCGCAATACCAGGTAATTGTTCCAGGCCATGAAGGTCTTCAAACGTATCTGTAAACCCTTTGAAATTGCCTGCTTCCAGGAATGCACGCAAACCGAGTTCTATGCGTGCAGCTTCTCTTAATGAAGCATGCTGTGCAGCCCCTTTACGAAGGGATGCTCCTACCGAATAACTTTGTTCGTATTCCTGTACCAGCGTACCTACGGAAGCATCACTTACTTCTTTGATGTATTTTACGAGGTCACCTATACCGTAACCATTTACGGAATAGCCGAACTGCAGTTCTGCTTCTACTTTATCGCCTTCAGTCACAGCTACCTGGCGCATATTATCTCCCAGGCGGGCGAATTTCCCACCTTGCCAGTCGTGCCAGCCAGCCGCAGCACGCAGCCAGGTATTCAGTTCACCAACTACTTCAGGGTCCTGCCAGTGACCAGCAACTACCTTCCTGTTCATGCGCATACGGGACATCATAAAACCGAATTCACGGTCGCCATGGGCCGACTGGTTCAGGTTCATGAAGTCCATATCAATTTCTCCCCATGGAATATCCCGGTTAAACTGTGTGTGCAGGTGAAGCAGTGGGCGTTGTAATACTTTCAGTCCGCCAATCCACATTTTAGCAGGAGAAAAAGTATGCATCCATGCAATGATCCCAATACAATTGGGAGCGTTATTAGCCTCCTGACAAATGCGATAGATCTCGTCCGGTGTTTTCACAACAGGCTTGAATACGATGCGTACGGGAATATCCGGAGATGCATCCAGCCATTTGGCTATAGCCGCTGAATGTGCATCCACCTGCTGCAATGTTTCTTCTCCATAAAGGTGCTGGCTGCCTGTAATGAACCAGGCTTCGAATTGCTTCAACTGTATCATGCTATTGAATTTTTCAGATTACTGGCCGTAATAGGAATCAGGGCCATGTTTGCGTTCAAAATGTTTGCGTATCAGAGATTCTTTCAACCGGGGACTATCCGCCCGGATACTTTCCGTGAGGTAAGCCATCCTTGCCACTTCTTCCACTACGGCTGCATTATATACTGCTTTATCAGCTGTTTTGCCCCAGGTAAAAGGCGCGTGGTTGCCAACGAGGATCATTTCAACGTCCTCATATGACAGCGATCTTTCCTTCAGACAATTCATGATCTGGAATCCTGTTTCATGCTCATAATTCCCTTTGATCATTTCATCGCTCATAGGAGCCGCACAGGGAACATCTACGGTAAGATGGTCTGCATGTGTAGTACCATAGACAGGAATATCGCGCTGAGCCTGAGCCCAGGCGGTAGCATAGGTAGAGTGCGTATGCACGATACCCCCGATATGTTCCCAGTGTTTGTATAACACTGCATGTGTTTTGGTATCTGAAGAAGGGCGTAAAGCGCCTTCCACTGTTTGCCCGTCGAAGTCAACGATCACCATTTTATCCGGTGATAATTGTGTGTAGGGAACACCGCTTGGTTTAATGGCAAACACACCTGCCTTGCGGTCAACCACGCTGACATTGCCAAAAGTGAACAATACCAGACCCAGTGCAGGCAACTGCATATTGGCTTCGTACGCTGCTTCTTTTATGGATTGATAGCTCATGCGTTAAATTTTTCTGTGAAGGCACCCAGTTCCTGGAATTTACGATAGCGTTCTGCATAGTAAGGAACATGTTGTGCTCTTGGTTCCCATACGGTTTCAAAGCCGGAAGACATGGCTTCCTGCGCAGCACCGATGGTTGGGTATAATCCTGCAGCAACAGCGGCAAACATGGCAGCACCCAGTGCGCAGGCGTTTTCGCTGTTAACTATCTTAATAGGACGGTTCATCACATCGGCCAGTACCTGCATAGCATAACCTGATTTCTTGGCCACACCACCCAGTGCAATCACTTCGTGAATAGGTACGCCTTCCTGTACAAAACGTTCTGCGATGCTTTGCGCACCGAAGGCAGTGGCCTCTACCAGCGCTTTGAACAACTGAGCAGCATCTACGCCCAGGTGTAAGCCTGTAACGGTACTTTTCAGGGTATGGTTTGCATCTGGTGTACGGCGGCCGTTAAACCAGTCCAACGCCAGCGGATCGTCTTTCTTTAAAGGCAGTTGCTGTGCCTGTTCTGATAAATGGGCCAGCAGTTTACTCTCCATTTTCTGTGCGTCCGCTTCATTTAATAAAGCGTAAACGGGGCCCATGATGAGACGGCGTAACCAGGCAAATACATCGCCATAGGCGGATTGTCCGGCTTCCATACCGAGTGTATCAGGAACTACGGAACCATCAACCTGTCCGCAGATACCTTTCACCAGCAGGTGTCCTACTTCTTCTATTGGTGCAACCAGGATATCGCAGGTGCTGGTGCCTATCACTTTACATAAAGAGTAAGGTTTGATACCACCGCCAACGGCTCCCATATGTGCATCGAAAGCGCCTGTGCCTATCACTACGTCTGTTGGCAGCCCCAGTTTAGCTGCCCATTCTGCGGTGATGATGCCAGCAGAAACGGTAGCGTCTACAGTGTCTGTATACATATTAACATACCGGGCAAGAAAAGGATGCAGCTGTTGTAAGAACTCTGCCGGAGGAAGTCCACCCCAGGAAGCATGCCACATGGCTTTATGACCTGCGGCGCAACGGCTGCGTAATAAAGTGTTCAGGCTGTTGTTGCCGGTGAGGACAGCGGGTATCCAGTCGCAATGTTCTACCCAGGCAGCAGCTTTAGCCCTTACAGGTGCATCTTCTTTGATCACATGGAGGATCTTGGCCCAGAACCATTCACTGCTGTAAATACCACCACAATACTGGGTGTAGTCTGTGCCTTTACTATGTGCTATTTCATTGATGAGTGCAGCTTCTTCGTTTGCGGTATGGTCTTTCCATAATACAAACATGGCATTGGGATTATGCTCAAATTCCGGCAGTAATGCCAGGGGCATCCCTTCTTCATTTACGGGACCGGGCGTAGAGCCGGTCGTATCTACTGAAATACCTTTTACCTTAGCGGCGGTACCAGCGGGGCATTGTTTCAAAGCCTCACGGATACTGTGTTCCAGTCCTTCCAGATAATCTAAGGGATGTTGCCTGTATTGCTGTGAGGATGGATCGCAATACTTTCCTTTCTGCCAGCGCGGGTAGTAATGTACCGCGCTACCAACTTCTTCTCCTGTAGTCACATTCACTACCAGCGAGCGTACTGAATCGGTGCCAAAGTCTACACCTATTACAAATGAATTCTCCATAACGTACGACCTCTTTGCAGAGCCCCGGCCTGGCGGCAGGGATCATCTCAAAGGTATTTAGTGGTTAATAATTACATGTCAAATCGACAATTATAAAAACAGAGTAAAAAAAACGCCCTCTGAAGGACGTTTCTGATTTAACACTTTTTGTTATATCAGAATATTTTAAATTCCTGAATCAGCAACAAAGTATGAAACTTTTTCTTATCCGGCTTATATAATTTAGAATAGTTATTCAGTTTGAGACATTTTGATCAAAGACCAATTTTTTTGTAATGATGCTTCGCACCATCACAAAAAAATTAAAGAGATTTTGCAGGGCTTCGCCCTGCACCCAAAAATCAAACCGGGTCTCTACCCTATCTTAAATTTCCCGGATCAGAAACAAAGTTCAGGAAAGCATGGAACTTTGCACTGTACTTCCTCTTATCCAGTTTATAATAAAACGCCCCTCTTTTAGAAGACGCTCTTTCTTTCTCTTTCTGTTTCACCAGTAGACCGGTGGATAATACCTTTCTGCTGAAATTCCGTTTATCAAATCCCGCATCATATACTGCTTCAAACAGGATCTGTAACTGGGGAATCGTAAACTTGGGTGGTAACAGCTCGAACAATATCGGGTGGATAGCTGCCTTATAACGTAACCGTGCCTGTGCCTCATGTACCATATCAGCATGATCGAATATCAGCTTGGGGATATCTCTCAGAGAGAACCATTCCGCTTTGTATTCATCCGACAGTTGCTGCTTATACAGATTGATATCTATCAGTGCAAAGTAAGCTACGGATAAGGTCCTTTCCATCGGGTCGCGCTGAGGGGTACCAAAGGCAGCTAACTGCTCCATATATACCCCATCCAGCCCTGTCAGTTTGTTCAGCGTACGGACAGCAGCTGCATCCAGTGCTTCTTCCGGTTGTACAAAACCACCCATCAGGCTCCATTTACCTTTTTCAGGATCAAAGCCACGCTTTATCAATAATAACTTAAGATCCTGTCCGTCAAAACCGAAAATAATACAGTCTACAGCTACCAGCATCCGGGTTTGCCGGGAATAACGTGTCATACTTTCCTGGTGTTTAATTCTGCTAATATAAAACTCCCCGGTGATATTGCCAGTATTTACCCGGACTGTTTATTTCCTCACAATATAGAAAAATAAATGTCTCCACAACAATTATGTACAAAAATGGTAATATCCGGTGTACAGTGGCTAAAATCTGCCATCAGAATAACTGCCCGGGAGTGATGGCCGTATAATCAGCAACAAAAGCGATGATATTATCATATCCCGCAAACTCTTCACGCGTATGCATAGTGGTGATAACAACCGCTTTCATACCTGCATTGGCAGCCGCTTCCACGCCTTTGGGCGCATCTTCGAACACGATACAATCTGCCGGAACAGCCCCCAGTTCAGCAGCCGCTTTCAGGAATACTTCAGGGTCCGGTTTGCTTTTCACTACATCATCAGCAGTGATGATAGTCTGGAAATAATCCCGTACATGCAGGTTATCTAGTGCAAAATCCACATTAAAAGGGATAGCGGCAGTACCTATGCCCATCGCAATACCCTGCTCTGCGGCCATATCCAGGAACTCTTTCAGTCCGGCTATCAGCTCCAGGTGCGGGCGGTAAGCCTCCTGGTAACGCCTTTCCTTTTCCAGGGCCAGGGTATCCATTTCTTCATCTGTAAACCTATCCTGTCCAAAGATCCTTACCAGTACTTCCTGGTTCTTGCCGTACATTTCCTTTTTCACAGCTTCCCGGCTCAGTCCGGCCTTCAGATCGTCGTTCAGGATGTTGTACCAGCCATGTACATGATATTCCATATCATCTATCATGGTGCCGTTCATGTCGAAAATAAAAGCCTTTTTCATAATCCTGCAAAGCTAATATGGAATTTCCGGAATTTCTGCATCCTGCTACAAAACCTATAATATGGAAACATTCATTCACATTCCTACCCCCTGTCATGAAAACTGGAATAACATGTTACCGGCAGACCAGGGACGCCATTGCCTCCAGTGCAGTAAAACAGTTGTAGACTTTACAGACTGGGATACACCGGCTATTGCTGCCTATTTATATGCGAATGCAACACAGAAAGTATGCGGACGTTTTAACGCCACTCAGCTGGATGTACCCGTAGAAGATACCATTTTGCAGGTGTTTTATTCCAGCCTGCCCCTGTTTAAAAAGATAGCAGCGGTGATTGTGATTGTATTCGGAATGGCTTCCTGCAGCCCTAAAACAACCGGGGAACCAATGATGGGGCAGATGCGTATGACAGATACTATCCCGGCTAAAATAACGCCATTAACAGGAGAAGTACTTATCGTTGCCGGACAAGTACAAATGAAGAAGGTCGAATGAATTCGACCTCCGCTGATTTATAGTTCACGTTATTGAATTAGCCACATGCGGCAAAAATTACCAATAGAATGCATGCAGCCATACAAAAAGTTATAAAAATGTTAAGATGATTTCATTCATGTAAGTGGAACAATCGATCCGCAATATCATTGCGCTGTTTCTCATAACGTTACGACGAATATAGCCTCTCCCGCTGCTCGCAATATAATGATAAATGTCAATTCTACAATTAAATTACAGGTAAAAAAAATGGCCAGACGGGATTCACCCGTCTGGCCATTACAATAAGGTACTACTCTCCTATCTGGAAACAGCGCATACTGATGCTGCCAGCCTGTATTTCTTCGTATGTGAAATTGATCTGCTCGTCTTTCTCTGCTAAACCCAGACTGTAAAAAATCGGCAGGTAATGATCGTTAGTTGGTACAGACATCATCGCGGCTTTTCCCAGGTGCTGGTAATGCATCAGGTCTTCAAACTTACGCTGTTCGATCTTTGTTTTCACCGTTTCATCAAATTCCACGGCCCAGTCGAACGGTTTTGCCGTTGCTGAGAAATCGATATTGCGCAGGTTATGCACGATGTTACCACTCCCCAGAATCAACACCCCTTTCTTACGCAATGCTTTTAGTTCCTGCGCCAGCTTAAAGTGATATTCAGGCGGTTTGCTGTAATCAATACTCAGCTGATATACCGGTATGTTCGCTTCCGGATACATATGACGTAACACGGTCCATGTACCATGGTCCAGTCCCCACTGATCATCCTCTACCACATGGGTGCTGGTAATCAGTGCGGCCGTTTCCCTGGCAAGGTCCGGCGCCCCCGGTGCAGGATACTGCATATCATGCAATGCCTGCGGGAACCCGCCAAAGTCATGTATCGTTACTGGTTTAGCCGATACCAGTACATGTGTACCTCTCGTCAGCCAGTGTGCAGACACAACCAGTATAGCACGCGGCTGCTCTTTCACGGATTGTCCCATGGCTGTCAGCCGGCGGGTAAATGCGTTATCCTCCAGTGCATTCATAGGGCTACCATGCCCGATGAACATAGCCGGCATAGTAGCCGTACTCTTAAAATCCCGGGTAATATTCCCCAATTCTTGTAGTTGCATAACTTTTCCTCCTACAGGTAAAATGGCTAAAGCAGCCAGAAAGTCCTTCCTGTTCATAACACAAATATAGCAATATATGGTGCAACAATTAAATGGACAGATATAGGTATCACGTGTACTTTTTCATGTATATTACAGTATAATGCGAACACTACTAAAAAACTATAGCGGCATACTGCTTTTATTGGGTGGTATCATAGCCGGAAGTATACTGGGACTGATATTCGGAAAAAGTATCGAGGTAATTAAACCCATAGGTGATATCTTCCTGAACATCTTATTTACAGCGATTATCCCCCTGGTATTCTTTAGTATTGCCTCGGCTATCGCCAATGTAGATCCCGGGCAGAAACTGGGAAAGATACTCTCTGTAATGGGAGCCGTTTTCCTCAGTACAATACTCATCTCTGCCTTTTTAACGATCGTCACTATCCGCATCTTTCCGCTAAAGGCTGTTACCACAGACGCCGCTGGTTTTATAGCAGATACAAACGTGGGCAATTTCGGGGACCAGGTGACCAAACTACTTACTACGGGCGAGTTCTTCGAATTATTATCCAGGAAGAACATGCTGCCCTTTATCATATTCTCTACCCTGATAGGTTTTGCAGCTTTAAAATCCGGTAAGGCAGGCGAGCCATTCCGCCGGTTCCTGGTATCAGGGAATGAGGTAATGAAACACCTGCTGATACTCATTATGTACCTGGCACCCATCGGGTTAGGCGCTTATTTTGCCTACCAGGTAGGTACACTGGGGCCACAGCTCTTTGGCACCTACGCCAGTTCCATGGCTGTTTATTATGGGTTTGGTATCTTTTATTTTATAGTGATGTTCAGTGTATACGCCTTTGTGGCGGGCGGTGTAAAAGGTATCAGGACCTACTGGAAATATAACGTGATACCCACCTTCACAGCCCTGGGTTCCTGCAGCAGCATTGCTACTATCCCGGCTAACCTGGATGCCGCGGTTAAAATGGGTGTACCGGACCATATTAACAACGTTGTAGTGCCTTTGGGGGCCACTTTGCATAAAGACGGTTCCAGTATTTCTTCTGTCGTTAAAATAGGAGTGGTATTCGCCATGTTCGGACGTGATTTCAGCGGCATAGATACTATCCTGCTGGCAATGGGCATTACAGTATTAGTGAGTATAGTGGAAGGTGGGATCCCCAATGGTGGTTATATCGGAGAATTACTGGTGATATCTGTTTATGGATTCCCTGTAGCTGCCTTACCGGCGGTTATGATCATAGGCACCCTGGTAGACCCGCTGGCTACTATATTAAATGCTACCGGTGATACCGTAGCGGCAATGTTAGTGACAAAGTTTACAGGCGCAAAACTTAAGGATCCAGCGGCTCTTCAGGATTCTGCTGCCACGCTTTAGGCGATGGTACAAAAGCATTCTCAGTAGCACTTACCCTTTCCAGACTCTGATAAGGAATACATCCCAGCTCATTCATAAAACGGATACCCATATTCTGAATAGCAAGTGACTGAAAAGAATCCGATATAATGAGTGCTGGTTTTGTTGAAGGCATATTGAATAAATACATCAGTCTTTCCGCATTCCTGATATTGGTAGTGGTATGTCTTGCATGCGGTTCTATAATCACTGCACTATCAGGTAATCCCAGTGTGCCGGTGATATATTTCTTCATTTCTATCGCCTCACAATAGGGTGTTTTGTAAGGATGCACATGCCCGCCGGAAACAATAATAAAAGGAGCTACTCCCTTTTTATATTCATCCACTGCCAGCCTGCAGCGATACATGCCCATACTGTCTATAGAACGTCCACCCGCACCCGGCCCGGCACCCGGTACCAGTATAGTACTGTAACGGAAAGCATTCCAGTTCACTCTCCTCGATTTTGCAAAAGGAGCTGCATTTTTATCTTTATACAAAGGTTCGTAACGGGTAGCTTCATCACGTCCGTTAATCGTCAGCGCTTTTAATGCTGCGGCTAAAGGCTGTTTGTAAAAAGCATTCCCTTTGCCTGCTGTTACTACCGTCTTTAAGTTTGTTTTTACCAACTGGAAAAAAGCAGGATCTGAAGGACGGAAAGAGATGGAATCTATCCTTGGATAACGGGGTGGTACTCCCTGTAAATATACTCTGCAAATAAAATTGATGCCCTCTGTAACATCCTGCCATGCTTTCCTGATAAAAGCCGTATCGGCATCATCACTGTATACAGGGTAACGCTCTTCTGCTTTCAACCGTTCTATCAAAGCTTTAAAGTCCTTGTCAGATACAGATAAACGTTGAAACTCCGCACTTGTTTCCTTTATTTCTTCAGGTGTCCATAACAAAGCAGCTGTTAAACAGGATACATCAGTACATGTACTGTAAGCCTTACTGATCCTGGCCTGCCGTTCACGCGCCACATTATTAAAAACCGTATTTTTTACTACAATATTGTGTACATCACTTTTTCTTTCCAGCACATACAGCAGGTAAAAAGATTTCCGGATCTGTACCTGTTCATCAGGCGTAAAAGATTGCGCCTGCAAAGAAGCAGTAAATATCAGCAGGCATAGCGTCAATATGTTTCTAATCATTCTGCTCAACTTTTTTACCATTTTTCCAAACTTCTATAATCGTCCTCGTATTATTAATATCCTGAGAAGGATCTCCTTCCAGGATCATAAAATCTGCTTTTTTACCTGGTGTTAAAGTACCCACCTGTTTATTAATACCCAGTAATTCAGCGCTATTCTGTGTTGCGCAGCTAATTACTTTCAAAGGGCTCAAACCTGCTTCTACCATCAGTTGCAGCTCCAGGTGTTCAGAGAATCCCTGCGCTCTTACCGGAAAGGCACCGGCATCTGTGCCCATCGCAATTTTTACACCCGCACTGTCCAGTTTACGCAGGTTAACTACGGCCGTCATGAAGGCCCTCATTTTCTTCTCTCTGCTTTTATCCTGCTGTTGTTGCTGACGGTAGGCATCACTGGTAAGCATTTCCAGTACACCCGGTTCCAGTGAACGGATAAAGAAAGGATCATTCAACCATTCAGGTTGCCCTGCATAGATAAAACCATATTCATCCAGTGATAATGTTGGAATATAAAATGTGCCTTTTTCTTTCATGGCAGTAATCAGCGCTGCATCCACTTCTTTATCGCGGATGCTGTGCGCCAGCAGGTCTACACCTGCATTCACCAGACTTTTGGCATCTTCGAGGTAATAAACATGTGCGGCTACTTTTAGTCCCTGCTGATGCGCTTCTTTTATCAGCGCTTCATAAACGGCAGGTTCCATTTTAGGCATAGTACCTCCCCCATCGTCCAGCCATAACTTCAGGAAATCCGGTTTCAACAAAGCCAGTTTGCGCACATCCGCGATGGCTTCTGCCGGAGTTGCCGGACGCAGTATCTCTGTTCCAAA
Organism: Chitinophaga sp. YR573; assembly: GCF_900110995.1. GTDB lineage: Bacteria > Bacteroidota > Bacteroidia > Chitinophagales > Chitinophagaceae > Chitinophaga. The sequence continues at coordinate 1,276,011 of NZ_FOJF01000003.1, read as the reverse complement.
AGCGGCGGGCGGGACTCCGTTCTTTGCGCCAAAGCCATAACCTGCTGTGAGCAAAGTGGCTCCCGGTATCAACCCCTGACGGGAAGAATCGCGCAGGGGGAATACAAGTGGCTGGTCTGTACCCAGACTTAACACCGTTCCTACCCCATAGTTAAGGTAACGCTGTAACTGACGCACTACATTCTCACGTGTGTAGTTCTCTGCAGAAGAGGTATTACCTTTCAGTAATCCCAGGTGTTCATGCCCGCTTATCAGTAGTGGCATCACCGTTTTACCGGTCATGCTGATCACTTTTGTACGCGGTGGGATCTGAGTAGTACCGATAGACACAATGCTGTCTCCTGCAATCAGCAGATTAGCATGCAATTGTACAGCATCTCCGCTGCCATCTATGAGCGTAACGTCTCTTATAAGTGTTTGTGCAAAAGTTTGATAACAGGTAACGGAAATGATTATACTAAGTAATACCCTTCTATACATAGTTAACAATTTATAGTTATGGCATGCAGTCTCCCTGAAACTGCAAACTACGAACTATAAACCAGAAACTGCGGGCTGTAATTGATCTATTTTGTTAAATGTTTGTTGCAGATCTTCCAGCAGATCCGCAGGTTCTTCCAGCCCTACGGAAAGGCGTATCAGGCTGTCCGCTACTCCTGCCGCCCTGCGTTTCTCATCAGGAATGGATTTGTGGGTCATGCTGGCCGGATGGCAAAGCAGGCTTTTAATACCACCCAGACTTTCAGCCAGTTTAAAATAGCGGGTATTCGTTACAAAGGCTTTGGCTGCTTCTTCGGTATCCTCTTTAAGGGTAAAAGAAACAATACCACCAAAACCTTTAGCCTGCTGTTTAGCCAGTAAATGATTGGGGTGGGATGAAAGGCCGGGATAATACACTTTATCTACAAGCGGATGGTTCTCAAGATATTCAGCTATCTGCTGTGCATTGGCACAATGCTGCCTTACACGCAGGTGTAATGTTTCAATACCACGTATCAGCAGGAAGCTGTCGAACGGCGACAGGATAGCCCCGCAGGCATTCTGGTAAAAGCGGATCTCTGCGCCCAGTTCTGCTGTTTTGGTGACTACCACACCGGCAATCAGATCACTGTGACCACCCAGGTATTTGGTAGCGCTGTGTACCACGATATCTGCACCCAGTTCCAGTGGTTGCTGTAACACAGGAGAAGCAAAAGTATTGTCTACACAAAACAGGCATTTACTCGCTTTGGCAATTCTGGCTATCGCAGCAATGTCTGAGATCTTCAAAGTAGGGTTGGTAGGCGTTTCCAGCCATATCAAACGGGTAGCTGGTGTAATGGCATTAAACACTGCCTGTATATCCGAAGTATCTACATACGTTACTTTGATCCCGAACTTTTCATACACTTTAGTGAACAGGCGAAATGCGCCACCATAGATATCATCTACTGCTACTATTTCATCACCTGATTTCAGGAGTTTTAACACCGCATCAATAGCTGCCAGTCCGCTTGAAAAAGCAATACCAGTCGCTCCTTCTTCCAGCTGTGCTACTATCTTTTCCAGTATTTCACGTGTAGGATTATTAGTGCGTGCGTAGTCGTAGCCTTTGTTAACACCGGGGGCTTCCTGTACGAAAGTAGAGGTCTGATAAATGGGTACTGCTATAGCACCTGTCTGTTCGTCTACCGGAATGGAATGGATTAATTGCGTAATTGTACTCATCTCTTTTTTGTTTTTTAGTTTGATGAAGGATTGTTGTTAAACAGCTTATCAGAGAGACTAAGAGAGAGATGATTTGTCTATAAAACAAAAAAACTCACCTGGGAGCCAGGTGAGTTTTCGTATATCGGAAATAATATAGATCAAACTAACTGACTTATCTTTCCCGGGTTTTATACCGGGTGGATGTAGCACCTTTCCTGTTGTTAAAGCAGGATGGTTGCTAAGACTTCGCAGGGCCATTTCCCTCCGTCTTTCTTGATAAGAATCTTAAAGAACTGATGCAAATATAAAACAGGAATATTTATACTTCCAAATATTTTTTATCAAAGAGCAATTTTTTGGTAATGGAGCTTCGCACCATCACCAAAAAATTAAAGGGGTTTTGCAGGGCTTCGCCCTGCACCCAAAAATAAAACTGAGTCACTACCTTTATTATCTCCCGATGGTTTGCCTCAATCCATCTTCATAAGATGTTGGTTTAAAGTTGAAATGCTTATCAAATTTAGTACTGTCGAAAATATAAGGATGATTACTCTGATAAAGCATTTCGTGCAATTCCGCGGTAGTTGTATCGAAAAGACCGGCAAGGCGGATCATCAATCCAGTCAGTCTCATATAACGGGGTTTTACTTTTAAGATCCCTGCCACCATCTCTATATACTCTTTCCCGTTAGGCGCCGGATTAGTGGTTGGTAAATGCCATATCTGGTTAAAAGTACTGTTGTCCTGAGACAGTAAATACAATGCTTTACCTGCATCCGGGGTGAAGGTATAACTATGGGTATACTGATCACTACCCAGCCAGTTAGCCGCTTTCCCTTTTGACAGGTTACCAATTACCAGCAGGTTCATAATACCGGTAGTATCTGCTCCGGGGCCGTAAAAATCGGCAGCGCGGGCAATGCTGGCGGTCAGGCGGCCTTCTTTTACCCTGTCCATGATTTTATTGGCAATCATGGCCCGGATCTCCCCTTTCTTACTACGGGGGTTATAAGGGGTTTCTTCTGTCATTGGGCCGTCTACCAGTCCATACATATACACATTATCAAAGAAAATGAGGGGGATACCCGCCTCACTGCAGGCATGAATAACATTCTGTATGATTTTGGGCCAGGCGACTTCCCATATTTTATGATTGTATGCCAGTCCGGCACAAAGGAATACCATAGAAGAACCACTTACAGCCCTGCGGGTTTGTAAAGGGTCAGTAATATCAGCAGCCATGGTTTCAGCTTCGGCAATGGCCTTTGGCTTACGGCTCACTAACCTTACTTTCTTCCCATTTGCGTGTAATTCTTTAGTTAACTCATTCGCTATCACTCCTCCCGCTCCAAGTATTGTGTACAATTCCATAGGGTATTTTTTATATGTTGACGTAAAAATAGAAAATATATTTTAAATACTGAACACTGTTTAGTAAGTTTGCATTGTAAATAAAATAACAATGGGCATCACTGATAGAAAAGAACGTGAAAAACTTGAGATGCGCCGTCTGATTATGGACGCTGCCATGGATATGTTTGTGAAAGATGGTTATGAAAAAACTTCCATCCGTAATATAGCTGATAAAATAGAATATAGCCCTGCCACCATTTATCTCTATTATAAAGATAAAGATGAATTGTTATGGGGATTACAGACAGAAGCTTTTGAGAAATTAGCCGAGGTATTCAGAGAAGGCATAACTGCTGCAGAACCAATAGAACAATTGAGGCAAATGGCTAAATTATATGTTGAATTTGGTATGAGTAACCCGGATCTGTATGACCTCATGTTCATCCTCCGCTCTCCTATGAATGCAGAGAAGAATGAAGAATGGAAAAGCGGTTCCAGTGCTTTCCAGTTCCTGGTGAATATCATCCAGGCCGGAATGGACAAACTGAAATATGAAGATGTCACGCTGGGTGCCATGTCCAGCTGGGCTATGGTACATGGCCTGGTTTCTTTAAATGTAAGGGGACGCTGCAAAATGCTGGAATTACCAGAAGATAAATTACAGGATATGCTCCTGGCAGCTGTAGATCAATATATTGATAATATTACACGATAAATGATTGATACTGTTGATAGTAACACTAATTAGTTGACGCTATCAACAGTACCATCCCACTTAATTGACTTCATCAACTATACATCTTAAACAACTGACACTCAATGTGTCTTTTTTTTAACGCCATTAATAAACAGTGTTCATTATGTCAACAAACATCATCAACAAACTATCGTTCACAATGCTACTGCTGATTAGCTCTGCTATGGCGGCTTTGGGGCAGGAAAATGTACTCGACAGGTACATAAAAGAAGCTTTTGAGCATAATCAGGGTTTGCAGCAGCGTAATTTCCAGCTGGAAAAGTCTCTTTTAGCCCTAAAGGAAGCGAAAGCGCTCTTTTATCCGCAGGTGGGCGTGGCAGGGTCTTATACCAAAGCGGGTGGTGGGCGTACCATCGATATTCCTGTCGGGGATATGTTGAATTCGGTGTATAGCACATTGAATACGCTGACGAACAGTCAGAAATTTCCGCAATTGCCTAACCAGTCGGTTTTACTGAACCCCGATAACTACTACGATTTACATGTGCGCACATCTCTTCCTTTGATTAACACGGAAATATGGTATGCACAAAAGATCCGTAAAGAAGCTATCACTTTGCAACAGGCGACTGTCAATGTTTACAAACGCTCTCTCGTAAAGGATATCAAAACTGCTTATTATCAGTATTATCAGGCAGTTAAAGCTGTGGAGATTTACAATACTGCATTAGCACAGGTACAGGAAAATATCAGGGTGAATAAGAGTTTCCTTGATAATGGGGTGCGTAATAATACTTCTCTGACACGTGCTCAGGCGGAACAGCAAAAGATCGAGACTTCTATTACAGAAGCTCAGAACAAACAGCAGAATGCACAGGCGTATTTTAATTTCCTGCTTAATCAGCCTTTTATGACTCCCATTACCCTGGATAGTACTGTTTTTACCCCTGCGTTAGCAGGTATTTCTGAAGCGAAAGGTTCTCTTGAAGCAGGTAGTTCTATCAGCTCCCGTGAAGAACTGCTTCAGCTGGACCAACAGAAAAAGATCGCTGATCTGCAATACAAACTATCCTCTTCCTATCTTATTCCTAAACTCAGCACATTCCTCGACCTGGGCTCCCAGGCATACAACTGGAATGTTGATAATAAATCCCGCTATTACATGTGGGGAGTAAACCTTCAATGGGACCTCTTCGCCGGCGGGCAACGCAAATACAAGGCAAAACAGGCGGCATCAGATATACAGGTGATACAGGCTTCTTACAATGAAACCAACAATGCATTACAACTGGAAGTCAATACCGCACAGAATAATTACCATACCGCTGCTGCCAGTTTCACCAACGCACAAACGCAGTTACAATTCTCTGAAAAATATTACAACGATCAGCTGAAAGTATACAAAGCAGGACAACTCCTCTACATCGAATTACTCGATGCACAGAACCAGCTGACCAGCGCCAGACTCCAGCTCTCCGTTGCTTTTGCACAGGTGCAGACTGCCCTCGCAGAAATTGAAAGAACACAAGCTACCTATAAACTATAAACTCTTTAAAATACTGAAACATGAAAACATTACATGTTATTGCCTTACTGGCGCTCCTCTCCTCTTTTGCAGTTTCATGCGGAGAAAAAACATCAGCAGAACAGAAAAAAGAAACGGATAAAATACCGGTGAAACTATTGCCGCTGAATGGTCAGATAGCTGCTATCAGCCTGATCAATGTATCAGGACAATTTACCACTGATGATGAAGTAATGCTTTCTTTTAAAACCGGAGGGATCATACAAAGCCTGCTCGTAAAAGAAGGGGATGCCATTAAACAGGGACAGTTACTGGCTACCCTCAACCCTACTGAGATTGATGCACAGGTACAACAGGCACAGCTTTCCTATGATAAGTCAGTACGTGATCATCAGCGTATACAGAATCTTTACAAAGACAGTGTTGCTACACTGGAACAGTTACAGAACACTCAAACGGCTGTAGACATTGCACAGGAACAATTGAAAAGCGCACAGTTCAACCGCAGTCATTCTCAGATCAGGGCACAGGCAAATGGTTTTGTATTACGCAAACTGGCCAGCGAAGGACAAATGGTGCAACCCGGCACTGCCGTGTTTGAAACCAATGGTGCTCAATCCGGCAACTGGTTACTGCGCGTACCCGTGAGTAACAAAGAATGGGCCGCCATCAGGATACAGGATAAAGCACAGGTTGAAGTGGAATCTATTCCCGGTAAAACATTTAATGGTGTTATCTCCCGCAAATCAGAAGGTATCAATGCGGCTAATAACTCCTTTACAGCAGACATTAAACTGATGGGCGAAAAACCTGCTGCCATTGCTTTTGGCATGTTCGGCAAGGCGAAGATCACACCTGTTGTTCCTGCTGCCACAGAAGGTAACGGCCCATGGGACATTCCTTATGATGCGCTGCTGGAAGGCGATGGCAATACAGGATATGTATTTGTTACCACCGATAATAAAACAGCGCATAAGGTAACAGTTACTATCGCCGGTATGGAAAAAGATCATGTGATTATCAGCAAAGGATTGGAGAATGCAGGTTCACTGATCATCTCCGGCAGTGCTTATTTAACAGAAGGAAGTCCTATCACTATTACGAATAATTAATATCCTGGAACATGAAAATATCTTCATACGCAGTAAAGAACTACCAGTTCACGCTGGTGATCTTTATTATGATCGTTGTGTTGGGCATCACCACCATCCTTAATATGCCCCGTTCGGAAGATCCGGAAATGCATGCTCCTACCTATTCTGTAGCCATCGTATATCCGGGTACCAGTCCTAAAGACATGGAGAACCTCATCGTTGATCCGCTGGAAAAAGAATTCTCTGCACAGGAGAATATCAAACGTGTACGCACCAACATTGGGGATGGTCTTGCCGTGATAAGAATAGAATACAAATACAACAGTAATGTTGATGATAAATACCAGGAAGTGCTGCGTGTAATGAATGGCAAACGCAGTGAATTACCGGAGAATATCGGTGTAACAGTGATGCGCTTTCAGCCCAGTGACGTAAATATTATGCAGATAGCACTGGTATCTGAAAATGCACCCCGCGACAGGCTACAGTATTATGCAGAGAAATTACAGGATGAACTGGAACGTATCCGTTCTTTAAAGAATGTAGAGATCCATGGATTGCCCAACAGGCAGGTGCGCGTAGAACTGGCAACAGACAAAATAGCACAGATGGGTATCACTGCGGATAATGTGATGACCAGCTTACAGAATGAAATGGTGAATACGCCGGGTGGTAGTTTAGATGCGGGCAACCGTACCTTCAACATCAAAAGCAGTGGTAGTTATCAGCAACTGGACCAGATCAAAAACACCGTTGTATACAACAGCGCCGGAAAGAATGTTTTTCTGAAAGATATTGCCAATGTGTATTATGGTTATGACGATGAAACATACGCCACCCGCCTCAACGGGCATCGCAGTGTATTCGTTGTTGCAGCACAGAAAGAGGGAGAAAATATCAGTCAGACCCAAAAGCAGTATCAACCCGTTATCGCTCAGTTTAAAAAGACCTTACCTTCAAATATAGACCTGGTACAGAGCTTTGACCAGGCAGACAATGTAAACCACCGCCTGGGTGGATTAGGAGAAGACTTCCTCATCGCCATCCTGCTGGTAGCGGTTACACTGCTTCCTTTAGGCTTCCGCCCTGCATTGATCGTAATGATCTCTATCCCTTTATCTTTAGCTATCGGCGTCATCCTGTTGCAATTATTCGGGTATAACCTGAACCAGTTAAGTATTGTGGGATTGGTAGTAGCATTGGGGTTACTGGTGGATGACAGCATTGTGGTAGTAGAGAATATAGAAAGATGGATGCTGGAAGGACATACCCGTATGGAAGCTACTTTAAAAGCCACCGGACAGATAGGGAAAGCTGTAATAGGTTGTACAGCAGCACTGATGATTGCCTTTATGCCGCTGGTATTTCTGCCGGAAGGCGCCGGGGATTTCATCCGTGGTTTACCGCTGGCAGTGATCATGAGCGTATTTGCTTCTATGCTGGTTTCATTAACCATCATCCCTTTCCTTTCCAGTAAATTATTATCTCAACATACCGGCCACCCTGATGGTAATATCTTCATGCGTGCCCTTAAGCGCCTCATTCACGGCAGTTATTCCAAATTACTGGATAAGGCCCTGAACAGACCCGTACTGACCATCCTGGCCACCGTGGTTATCTTTGGTACCTCTCTGGTCCTCTTCAAGGTGGTGGGCTTCAGTCTCTTCCCAGCTTCGGAGAAACCTCAGTTCTTGATCAATATCACGGCACCACCTCAGTCCAGTCTTGCGTATACCAATAGTATTGCCAGAGACATTGAGAAGGTATTGAAAAATGAGTCTCAGATTAAATACTATTCTTCCAATATCGGGAAAGGTAATCCGCGGATCTATTACAACATTGTACCGGAGCATGAAAGGACCGACTATGCACAGATCTTTGTGCAACTGAATGAACATACTTCTCCGGATGTAAAACTGGCGCTCATTGAAAAGCTGCGTAAGTTATGGACACCCTATCCCGGTGCTAAAGTGGAAGTAACCAACTTTGAACAGGGACCTGCCGTTCCTGCCCCTGTAGAGATCCGCCTGTTCGGTGATAACCTGGATACCCTGCGTAACCTGGCGGCCCGTGCGGAAGTTCTTTTACAGCATACACAGGGCGCTATTTATGTCAATAACCCGGTGAATCTGCTGAAAAGCGATGTGCGTGTGGCGATTAATAATGAAAAGGCACAGCTGCTGGATGTTTCCAGTGTGACAATAGACCGTACGGTAAGACTGGCAGTAGCCGGACTGAACCTCGGGCATTATTCTGATAACAATGACAACGACTACGATATCCTGCTTACCCGCAATAAGGAAGGACATCCTACCCTGGATGTATTCAATAACCTGTATGTGAACAGTCGTACTGGTAAAGCCTACCCGCTTACCCAGCTGGCAGATCTCCGTCTGGAAACCTCTCCGCTCAGTATTCATCACCAGGAAAAAAGACGTGTGGTATCTGTTACTGCTTTTGTGCAGAAAGGTTTCCTGGTAGACCGTGTGATCAATGATGTGATCCAAAAGATGGATGGGATGAAGCTGCCTGCAGGATATAGTTATGAGATGGGTGGAGAAGTGGAATCAAGACAGGATTCTTTTGGTGGATTTATGAGCATTATCATCGTAACCATCTTCCTGTTTATCGCAGTGCTGGTACTGGAGTTTGGTACTTTTAAAAGTACGCTGATCGTATTATCTGTAATACCCCTGGGTATTGTAGGTGCCGCCATTGCGTTATGGGTTACAGGTAACTCACTGTCTTTCATTGCTATTGTGGGGATGATTGCCCTGGCAGGTATTGAGGTGAAGAATACGATCCTGCTGGTAGACTTTACCAACCAGCTGAGGGAACAGGGTAAACCACTGGAAACGGCTATCCGGGAAGCCGGGGAAGTACGTTTCTTGCCGATCGTGCTGACCTCTCTCACGGCGATTGGCGGATTATTCCCTATTGCCATCTCTACCAATCCGTTAATAGCGCCGCTTGCTATTGTACTGATTGGTGGGTTGATCAGTTCTACATTGTTGTCCAGAATAGTGACGCCGGTAGTGTATAAACTGATGCCTCCCAAGGTAAAGGCTGAATCCTTATAAAAGAGGAACAGAACAGGAATAAAACAGGTATTGAAGAGGTTCATCCTACGTTCATCCTACGTTAAAGACGTAGGATGAACGTAGGATGAACCTCTTCAATACCTGTTCAAGAGCCGATCAGAACCTCTTTTAGGTATAATAAGGGTATAATCAGATACTAAAAAGGCTCCTCACGGAGCCTTTTTAGTTTTACTGCAAGGTATATCAGTTGCTTTATTTTTTTACCGTCTCCAACCAGGAAGCAGCCATTAGCTCCGCTCCTGCCAGGCTTGGATGTACCCCATCTCCTGTCCAGTAAGAACCCGGTGCTACTTTCTGTGCCTTGTCAAAAATTGACTGGTAAGGTATATATGCCGCCCCATATTTATCTGCTATTTCTTTCGCTGCAGCGCGATAGTCATTAAAAGCAGGATACCACTTTTCATCTACTGCTCTTATACCAATCACTGCAAAGGGTTCACCTATTACCAGCTGTATAGCAGGCAGTTTCTGTTTGGTACGGTCCAGCAATGCGGTTAAATCATCCGTATAAGTTTTTATAGTGCCTTTGTAACCATTGGTCAGTGTATGCCAGAAGTCATTCACCCCGATCAGGATACTCAGCACATCAGGCTGTAATTGCAGGCAATCTTCTTCCCAGCGTTCTGCCAGCTGGTATACTTTGTTGCCGCTTATGCCTTTGTTAAAGATTTTCAGGTTCTTGTCCGGGAATTGTTGCAGCAACTGTGCAGCTGCCAGGAAAGCATATCCATCACCCAGAGCGCCCGGATTGTTGGCGTCACTTTTATCCCTTTTACGACCTGCATCTGTAATGGAATCTCCCTGAAAGAGGACTACCGCATCCTTTTTCAATGTTATCTTTTTTGCCAGACTTTCTTTGGCATTACCGGAAACCAGAGATGGAAGGCTTATCGCAGCCAGGCTACCAAGGGATACGTTCCGGATGAAATTTCTCCGGTTGGAATGAGTTTTCTGTTGCATGGAATTATTAGATTAAGTGTATACATTGCGGTTATAAAGACCTGCATGAAGAACTAAAACTAATAAATTTAACCAATAAAATAAAGATGCCGCCCAGGATTAGGCGGCAATTTAGTTATCTATCCTATGAAAACCTGTGTATAAATCACTTTACGGGAGCTGGTCCCAAATCTTTCGCAGTCGCCTGGTACACATTCACTTAAGCATACCAGGCTTAACGAGAGTTTGGCTTTATTATGGATATGGCTCTCCATTATTACTCCCAGGCAACTTTCTGATTATACCACATATCTGCTAAAATGCTCATTGGTATAATTTTTTATGATGAATATGCCTGGTGATAAATGCTTTATACATTTTCTACTGTAAAGATGTACAATAGATGCGGTAGATTTTGTAAATTTCAGTTGCCCTTTTGGAAAATGAGTAAGGACACACATATTCCTAGGTGCTAACACTTATTTTAAGCATTGTCGAAAGCCAAACATTCTGAAACCGCCGTTATTTAACGCATATTTACGTGTACACTGACCGACTTTAGACATACCCCATATCTTCTCTTGAAAGACTTCACAATAAATTATCCTTAAAAAGTTAGATACTATAATAAGGGATGGAAGTAATTACCTATCATTAAAAAACATACTTTGAAAATTCTTTTACTCATGCTTCATTTTATCACAACCGCTACCTGCACAGAGAAAAACTATTCAGGAAGTTATCCCACATCGTTCTATTGACAATCAAAATGTTCGTATTCACACTAAATCTATATGCGGATGAAAATTTATACCACATCCAGTTGTTATGCGTTTTATCATAGTGGTATAACAGGTACGTATAAACTACCTCAAATTTATTAACACATGAAGGATCCTATCTATAAAATATTATTGCTCGAGGAAGATATCACTTTGATAAAAAAGATTCAGCAGTTACTGACCTTACACAACTACGATGTCATCACCTGCACTTCTGCAGAAGAAGGTATTTTTATGAGCCGGCAATACAGACCCGACCTGATAGTATCTGGTGTAAAGCTGCGTGGTGGCAGCGGTTTCCACTTCCTTATGGAATTGCGTAATGACCCTACGCTTCAACACATTCCTTTTATTTTTATCAGTGGAAAAGAGGGGAAAGAAGATATGCGCATGGGCATGAACCTGGGCGCGGATGATTTCCTGACCAAGCCATTTAAAAGCAAAGAACTGATTATGAGTATTAAATCGAGGTTGATCCGGTTTACGATTTTTAATATTCAGGGAAGGGATAGAAAACATACAACGATCGTATCAATGCCTGTTATTGCACCTGAAATTCATAATAAACTGAGTAAGACGGAATTCAGGATTATGCAGATGATTGCAGAAGGTCTGAGTACAAAAGAGATTGCCCAGACATTAAATATCAGTATCAAAACGGTAGAGAATCACCGACATAATATCTCTAAAAAGCTGAACCTCACCGGTCATAATTCCCTGATTAAATACGCTATTAAAAACCTTACCCAGCAATACCGGATTTTATCTTAATATGTAAAGTAAGATAATCCAAAGCCGGTTAAAGTAAAATCAAAGCTCTGTTAGCGCCGTGTTTGTGGATAAATCAAAGCTCCGTTAGGAGCTCCGTGTTTGTAGATAAAATCGATCTTCTCTTTAATTGACTCCGTAGGAGTCCCCTCTAAATTGCGAATAGAAGGGGACTCCTACGGAGTCTGTGTTTTGTTATTTAACATGTTTTCTACAAACACGGAGCTCCTAACGGAGCTTTGAATTTACTACAAATACAGAATTGGGTTAGACAGTTTTGTCCCCCGTTCTATTATTTGTCCCCTGTCCTAGTTAATGGTATCCGTTATTCTGTTGTAATGTATTGGTCCCACCATTGGTGGTAAGGTCTATCTGCCGCTGTGGGATCGCAAAATATTCATTGGTACCCTTGGTAAAGCTGGCACCCTCAACGTCCAGTGTGAGATTCCCTTCAAAAGCAAAATAAGCATTCAGCGTTTCACTCGCTATTCCCCAACGCACGAGGTCAAAGAAGCGGTGACCTTCCATCGCCAGTTCAAGCTTACGCTCAAAGTAGATGGCTTTCAGCGCAAAGTCTTTGCCCTTTGTAGCGAAAGTACCTGCCGGATAACGGGCTATGTAATAATTAGCCGCCGGTACATCCTGGAAGCCATCCATTGGCGCCGAATCATCTTTATACAGGTATACTTCGCTTTCCGGTCTCGCAGCCCTGCCCCGCACGCTATCCACTAAAGCCTGTGCCTTATCGAGGTTCGCCTGCTGGGCGGCACATTCTGCTGCCAGCAGCAGGATATCGGCATAACGGATCAGGTTGTAGTTGATGGCATTACCCGGCGCCCATCCTCTTGGATCATAATATTTGTCCTGGGTAGCCTGCCAGTACACATTCTTTTTCGGAGAATAATGACCAGCAGTAGAGGCTTCCCTGATCCAGGCATCACCCGGATGCACGCCCCAGTCGAGGTATGGAATACCCTGCCTTCCTACTGTCCAGTCCAGGCGGGGGTCCAGAGTCTCCGTAGTAATGCTGTGACTGTTGTAATCGTCCAGGTAAGGCAATCCCTGGGCGTCTGTGATATAAGAATTTACGAGGTCCTGGGTGGGCTGGAAAAAGCCGCAACAGCTGAAAGGCCCGTTGTAGGGATAGTTCAGCATTTCGCCCTGATTAGCATTGGCAGTGGTACCGGAATTATCATTGGCATCGAATTGTATGGCAAAAACGCATTCCGATGTATTCTCTGTGGCAGCATCAAAATTATCTTCAAAACGGTTCCTTAACTGGTAATGCTCTCCTTTTGAAGTAACACCGGAAACGAGGATCTGATCAAACAGCGCTTCCGCTTCAGGGTATTTATGCTCATACATGTATGTTTTTGCCAGGTAACAGGCAGCAGCCCATTTATTGGGGCGGCCAACTTCCGACTGTGTCAATGGCAGTTTCTCCCAGGCAAACTGGAAATCTGCCTCTATATTGGGCCAGATATCCTTGTTATTAGGTGTTTTCATGTCCGTGGTCGTTTCATCTATCCACGGCACCATGTTAAACATCTTTTTCAGGTCGCTGTAGTAATGAGCACGCAGGAAATGTGTTTCTGCCTGCACCTCGGTTTTCTCTTCGTCAGTCATATCTGTTACCTGGGGTAACAGGCGGAGCACCGTATTACAACGGGTAACGCCTTCATAGTCTACCCTCCATTTATCATTGAGGAAGCTGTTGGTAGCACCGGCTGTATAACGGGCAAGGTCCAGTATAGGCGGTGCATCAAAATGATCACTTCCCTTATGGGCATCTCCTCCGCATACGCTGCCATAGATCCAGTTATCAGGAGATACTGCAAACCCTGCTCCACCGGAGAGGTTGGTCATGTCCCCATCTGTAAAATCCTGCCCGTCCAGAGCACCATACACACCTACCAGCAGGGCATTGATCCCCTTCTTATTGGCAACAAGGTTTTCCTTTAAGGAAGAGGGCGGCACACGGTCCAGGAAGTTTTTACAGGCAGGGCTACAAAGCCCTATTCCTGCCAGGATTGCTATACTTATATTTTTATTGAGTTTCATGGTTGTAAGATTTAACATCAGAACGTAAGATTTAAACCTGCCAGGAACTGGCGCTGACTGGGATAAGTACCTTCATCAATCCCAAAACTCCTTACATCACTTCCACCTATTTCAGGATCTATTCCGCTGTATTTGGTGATAGTGAAAAGATTGGCTGCCTGTACATAGATCCTCAGTCTTTCTATATGGCTCCTGTTGCCAAACTGCTGAGGGAAAGTATACCCTAACTGCACATTCTTGCAACGTAAATAAGCACCGCTTTCTACATAATAAGAATTGGGTACACTGTTGGTACTGAAAGAGCCTTCCCCTTCCTGTATGGGCGCTTTAGCGTTGGTACGGTCCGGCAGCCAGGAATCATAAAGCGCTGTTTTACTCTTAGCTCCGTCGAAAGAAGAAGCGAAGTCTGTCCACCATCTTACCTGGTTCCAGATCTGGTTACCATGTACCCCGAACAGGAACATACTGAAGTCGAATTGTTTGTAGGTAAGTCCGAGGTTGATACCATAAGATACCTTGGGATTTGGATTACCCAGGAAGGTACGGTCGTCTGAATTGATGACGCCATCATGGTTCAGGTCTGCGTATCTGAAACGTCCGGGAGCGGCGGCTTCCTGGAAAGTAGCACTGGGATCATTGGTTTTCGCCTGGGCTTCCTGGTCTGCTTTATCCACTTCGTCCTGGCTATTCCAGAAACCGGTGATCTTATAACCGTAAAAGCTGGAAATAGGCTGTCCCACTGCATTACGGATAATGCTTTCGCTGAAGTTACGCGCCTCACTGTCGAAATAATCTACTCCTTTCGCTATTTTAACGATCCTGTTTTTGAAGGTGGTGAGTGTTACTGTCGCATCAAATTTCAGGTCTTTGGTGATGTCTGTATGCGAAGTAACAGTGAGGTCAACACCCTGGTTCTTCATGTTAGCCACATTGGAATAGGGTGCTGGTGCTGTACCATAGGTACCGGGTAATTCACTGTTGTATAAGAGGTCTTTGATGTTCTTCTGGAAATAATCCGCAGAGACTTCCAGTTTACCACCAAACAGGGTTGCATCTATACCAATGTTGGTATTGATATCACTCTCCCATTTAGCATCAGGATTACCGATCTGTACCTGCTGGAAGCCCAGTAAAACACTGTTATTGGTGCCCTGTAAATCATAATAGGAAGTATTCTTATTACCGCCATATAATGTGAAGGCGTTACCCGGAGTAAGACTTAACTGGTTACCCATGATACCCCATCCTCCACGGATTTTCAGGTCTGTCAGCCAGCTTACGTCTTTCAGGAATGCTTCCTGAGAGATACGCCATCCGGCACTGGCTGCAGGGAACATGCCATAACGGTGATTGACACCGAATTTAGACGAACCATCGCGGCGTAGTGTTCCACTGATCAGGTATTTATCATTAAAGCTGTAATCTACTCTTGCTATCAGTGATAATAAACCGGCAGAATAACGTGTAGACTTAATCGTTTGTCCGCCTGAACCGGTACCGTTATCTACGTAATCAGGATCGAAGGAGAAATAATCCTGGGTAGTACCTATCTGTTCACGGGTACGTTCATCATACGCTTCTGTACCTACCAGTACATTCAGGTTATGTACTTTATTAAAGGTATTATGATAATTCAGGGTATTGGTCCAGGTCCAGTTGTGCGCAAAATCGGTCGTCTCTGTATAAGAGTTTACGCCGGCATTTTCTTTATTCTCGTACTGAGGATAGGTGAAATTATGGCGCCAGCCTGAGTTTACTTCACCACCAAAACTGGTATGTAAGGTGAAGTGTTCCAGCAGGTCTACATCCGCATAGATATTACCGAATACACGGTTTACCTGTCCCCTGTCATTACGGGTGCGGTATTGCATGGCAACCGGGTTCATTGCATCCCCTAATCCTATCCCGTTTGAACCACCAAAGTTGCCTTTGATATCATATACGGGGATGATAGGTTGTTCACGGATAGCCATACCCACCGCCCCACTGGCGGTGAGCAGGTCTACCGTTGGGTTATCTGTAACAGAGAAAGACAAGTTTTCCCCTACCCTAATATTCTTCGAGATGTTGAACTGACTGTTAGAACGGATAATATATCTTTTCAGATAAGTATTCGTCAAAGTTCCCTGTTGATTATAATAGTTCAGAGAGAAGAGGTAATTGCCCCTGTCACTACCGCCGCTTACAGACAGGTTATGACTGGTCATGTTCGCGGGCTTAAAGATTTCATGGAACCAGTCGGTTCCTGCTTTATTAGCCTTTGTGATGTAGTAAAAGCTGTTGTAATCGTCCTGGTCTGTATAATTCGGATTTACATAATAGAGATCAGGATTCACGCGGGGATCTCCTTCCATTAATCCTACAGGTTGCAGGTAATCCGGTAACCTGGGAGTAGCACCATTACCGTACAGCGTATCGCTCAATGGGGTACCTGTGTTTTTATAAGACAGCCAGCGAAGGTTTGCCATTTCCTGCGAGTTCAATGTATGAAAAGCATTGCCACCTTTAGGATACTGACGGCCATAAAATGCATCGTATTTTACTTTTACTTTACCGGTCCCTTTTTTAGTGGTGATGATGATAACCCCGTTGGAAGCGCGGGAACCGTATACAGAAGCAGCACCGGCATCTTTCAATACCTGCATGGATGCCACATCATTCGGGTTCAGGTCATTGATACTCTGGGTGGGTACACCATCCACTACATACAGTGGTGTATTATTATCAAAGGTATTGACACCGCGGATACGTACTACAGGTTCCTGGCCGGGCTGACCGGACCCTATAACGGTAACGCCTGATGCCTGTCCCTGTAACTGGCTGGTTACCTGTCCGGACGGCTGTTTCACCATTTCCCCTATGTCTACGACAGTTACTGCACCGGTGAGGTCTTTTTTACGTTGTGTAGTGTAACCGGTAACGATCACTTCATTCAGGGTGCTGGTATTTTCTGTCAGTGTGATGTTTATTTCAGACTGACTACCTACTACAACCGACTTTGCTTCATATCCTACAAAGGAGATTTCCAGTACCTCATTACCAGTACCCGGGATGTTGAGCGTATAGGTACCGTCCGGTGCTGTTACAGCCCCTATGGAAGTACCCTTTACACGTACCGTAACACCTGGCAGGGCAGCGCCTTTAGCGTCTGTGATCTTACCATGTACAGGCCGTGAAACGGCATCTGTAGCGGAAGAATGTGTAGCTTCTTTTGCGGTGATGAGATAAAAGTGTTCCCGCACTTTCTGATAAGAGAGGTTGAAAGGTGCTAATACTTTTTCCAGCACTTCTTCCGGTGATTTACAGGCATCGAGATCTACTTTTGCCTTCTGGTCTTTCACCAGGTCGCTTTTATACGCAATAGAAACACCGAATTTCACTTCCGTTTGCCGGAATAACTGTTTTAATAATACTTCCTCCTGCTGTTCCTGTGGATGTAGTACAGATGCAGGTATAGCAATAGCACAAGGCGACAGGCCACATAATGCAATAGCATGCACCAGCAGCACACGTAAATGTTTATTCATGTGCAATTCAGATTTTGGTTAATAAAAATTTAGGGTATCCGTTTCCCTACGTGGTTCAGATTAATGTTTATAAAAATGTACGCCAAAAGCCTTTTCAAACTGAATCAGCATGGTATCTGCATTGTATACGATGGGCATTGAACCGGAAACCCGGTACCGCAGCATCTTTGTATCTTTTACAGACACCTGTTTATCAAATACCTGCTGCATAAACTGAATCGCATCGGCTACAGTATATTCGTCCATCATCAGTTGCCCGTGCGTCCATGCTACTATTTTCGTTACATCTGTTCTGCTTTTGGTGTATTCTCCGTCCTGTTTATTATAGCGGAGCATTTCGCCGGGTTGCAGGTATAGTTGTGTTTCATTCTGGCTTTGCTGTTCTGTAATATGCAGTTTGATACTTCCCTGTTGCAGTGTTACAGCTATCTTATTTCCAAAGTTGCTGACATTGAATTGTGTGCCTAATACCTCTACAGATAGACGGTCGTCCGTATGTACAATGAATTTTGTATTTTCTTTTGTGTGATGCACATGGAACCATGCTTCGCCATCCAGCCATACTTCTCTCACCTCTGCATTTTTTTGTGCGTATACCAGTCTTGAGCCTGCATTTAAAACAACTTCCGAGCTATCCGGCAGCAGCAGTCTTTTCGTTTCCCCTGGTGCAGCCGATGTACTGAGCGTAAGCGCCTGGAATTGCCTGTTTTCGTGCGTTATCCAGAGCGTTCCCAGTAAAACGGCCAGTAATACAGCGGCGGCGTATTTCCAGGAAAACAGCCTGTGTAAACGGCTTTTCTGTGGCAGGGTCTGTACCGGCAGTTCATCTGTGGCGATATCATCCCAGATGGCATCCCAGAGCTGGTCTTTTTGTTCACCTGACAGCGGATAATCCCTGAATTGGATAGATTTCACCAGTATGATGGCATCGTCCACCACTTTTTGTTTCTCAGGATGTTGTCTGAGCCAGCTTTCCCATTGGTAATTGTTCTTTACGTCCGGTTTAAGTACCCATTCCTGGAAGTTTTCATCCAGTGCAAAATCACGTGCTGTATATATATGGTACTGCTGCAAACTGTCTCTTTTATATAAAGAGACGGAGAGTAAACAAATCTCATCGTTTTTGGGAAAATTTATTTTCCGGGGCTGAAAAGCAGTAATAATACGGTGGCCGGGAGCATCTTTTTGAGTACACCGATAGCTTTGGAGATAATATTATATACGGAGTCTACTTTCATAGACATCAGGTCGGCTACTTCCTGGTAAGAGAGTTCGTGGAAAAACCTCAGATAGATAGCTTCTCTCTGGCGGCGGGGTAAGGCGGCCAGGGCTGCATAGAGTTGCTGTTGTTGTTCCTGTTGTTTTTCGTCCTGTATAATGAAATGTTCCCTGGGGGGGATCAGTTCAAAATCGAAGGGTATTTCGGAAGTTTGGGCGCGGTGACGGCGGTCTTTCTCCAGGGCACGGAGTAAGCGCCTTCTAAGGCTGCTGAGCAGGTAATAACGGATATTCTGCAACTGGTCTGCCAGGTGTTCCCGGGTCTGCCACAGATCGTGGAAAAGCTCCTGTAAGCAATCACGTACCTGTTCGCCATCTCCACAGAAATGCACACCATAATGGTACAGGTCATCTACATGCTCCTGGTAGATCATGGCAAATGCGTCCCGGCTTCCATTCCGGAAGTTATCCCATAGCTCTTCCTGTGGTAATGCTTTGTATAAAGCAGTCATTGATGGCTTTACTGCTTCCATATCTGTTTTTTGGTTGATGTGAACCCTCCTGTTGTTATAAAAATAATCGTTTTCGGGAATTATTTTTTAAAAATATGCGGAAAATGGCGCTGGTATAGTATTTGATTTAAAGTAAGAGACAATGCGGATAATTTCAGACCACCACTTGCCCAATTGCATGCTAAAAATCATATTCACAGCTTTACTCTTATTCCCATTTATATTATTCGCACAGGATGCATCTAATTTAATACCTAAAAAGGATGTAGTAAAAGATACATCAGGACAAAAAGATCTGGTAGACATTGCAAAAAGCCTCTTTAAGATTAAACCCACAAGAACAAGAAGACTGGAAGATAAAAGAGTGTATTTCTCATTTCTGCCTGTCAGCGGTAGTGTTCCGGGCGGAAGCGGGCATGCATTGGTCACCAGTACCACTGCGGGTATTTACTTAGGTCCACGCCGCACTACCAATATATCCAGTGCTACATTTGCACCATATTTCAACTTCAAAGGACGGTTTGGACTGCCACTGCGGACAAGCATATGGATGCCGAACAATTCATGGATCATGCAGGGAGATACAAGGCTGCTGGTATATCCGCAATATACCTGGGGACTGGGTACCAGTCATGATTACGATGACAGGACTTTAGTAGATTACAGGTACCTGCGCTTTTACCAGAGCGCCCTCAAACGCATTACGCCTTACCTGTACGCCGGTGGCGGTTACAACCTGGATTACTACGCTAATGTAAAGAGCAGCGATACAGCAGTGAATTTAAAGACATTCACAAATTATCCTTACGGAACGGATGGCAGGTCTTTTTCATCCGGTTTAACTATCAACTTATTATATGATACCCGTAATAACTCCATTAATCCATTACCTGGTGCCTATGCTAACGTTGTATATCGTTTTAACCCCAGGTTCCTTGGCAGTAACAGTAACTGGCAATCATTGTACCTTGATGCGAGGAAATATGTCTCTTTAAACGCCATCAAAACGAACAGGCAGAATAGTTTAGCATTCTGGACTTACTACTGGACATCATTACGCAGTAATACGCCTTATCTTAATTTACCAAGTATAGGCTGGGACCCGGGTAACAGATCGGGAAGAGGGATAGATCAGAACCGTTACCGTGGTACACGATTACTTTACCTGGAAAGTGAATACAGGAGAGATATTACTGATGACGGACTATTCGGCTTTGTTGTGTTTGCGAATATAAATACGGTAAGTGGATCGGGATCTATGTTCACAACGTGGAACCCTGCTGTTGGAACGGGTCTGAGGATTAAATTTAATAAGGGATCAAATACCAATATCTGTATTGATTATGGCATGAGTAAAGGATACAGTGCAATAAAACTCAATCTGGGAGAAGCGTTCTAATGAAAAAGGCTCCATCAGGAGCCTTCAGAACTATTTAAAATGTAGCACCCCCTGTTTATCATAAGAATGCTTCACATTACCTACTATTTCTAATGTTTCCAGGAAATAATCCAGGTTCTGTAGTTTCTCTAATCCACCGGTGAATTTCTTAGTTGCTATTTCAGGATTATCAAACGCTACTTTCACACCATACCAGCGCCCTATTACTCCGGCAATATCCTGCAGGGAAGTATTGTGGAAGATATAGATACCCCGCATCCAGGCTAATACTTCATCTTCATCAAACTTACGAACATCAAATTTTTCACCTTCCAGTACCGCTTCCTGTCCTGGTTTTAAAATCACCTGTGTTTTGCCTGTCCTGGAAGCGATGGCCCCGCTTACCAGCGAAGTACTCATCACAGCGTCTTTATAGGCACTAACGTTAAAGGTTGTACCCAGTACCTCTATATCAGATTTTTGGGTGTGTACGATGAATGGTTTCGTAGCATTTTCAGCTACTGTAAAGAAGGCTTCTCCTTCCAGGAATACTTCTCGCTTGTCTCCGTTGAAAGTAAAGGGGAAACGGAGCCTGGAAGTAGCATTCAGCCATACTTCAGTTCCGTCGGACAACATCAGTTTATAATCCATTTTTGGTGGAACTACCAATGTGTTAAATCCTTCTCCTGTTCCTGTATATTGTAATTTCTTAGCCCCTGCACTCAATTTTACATCTCCGGCAGAAAGTTGCTGACTATTCTGATTATAAGGCAACATCACTGTTTGCCCGTTGGCCAGTTTTAATTGTAATCCTGGTTTCTCCGCTGTTACTGCTACTGCCAGTTCTTTTGGCTGGGGAGTTCTCATTTGTTCCGACTGCCACACAAAAACAAGCCCGGTACCCACAACACCTGTTACAAGGGCAGCTATTAACCACCTGCTGGACCACCACATTCTTCTGGGGCGAGGCTGTAACTTCTCCTCTACCAGTTGCCAGGCAGCATCCGTATTCATCTCATGCCAGAATCTTTCTTCACCCTGGATAGATGGACTGTGTTTAATTGCTTTCCACATCAGTTCTATATCTTCGTGAATATTAATAAGCCCGGTAACATACTCATTGTCTGGCTCACTGATAGTTCCGTTGCGCTTTTGTAACAATAGCTGGTAAATACGCTCGTGATTCATTTTATTGCTGAATTTTGGAGGTTTCCGTTTTCCACATAAACTGGGATAACGTTGGAATCTCTGCAATCTATTGCATGAAGCTACACACATCCATTCATTCAAACTGTTAATTACCAGTTAATGGTTCTGCTAACAATTTGTTATTTATATTATTATTTTGCAATAACTGATATTAATTACACTCAACATAATACTATTTTGTCATAACCAACCAGAACGGGAGGCTTACTCGTTTTAGCAATTGTTTGAATTTCACAATTGTAAGGTTGAATTTTGCAACATAAAGACCCCTGACGAATTGTATTTTTGCAACAGAAAATCTGATCAGGGATAAAAGTGTCCTTAAGACCTTTATCGAAAACCTGGTCTCTGGATTGTTGTAATTTCTTTATCTTACTACTTCTGACCTTACTAACCAAAATCTTGCATGCTCACCATCTTTATTCAATATATCGTTTTGATCATTATCATTTTATTCCTGGTAATGGTTGCAGACAAACTTAAAATTGCATACCCTATTGTACTTGTAATAGGTGGATTGATACTAAGTATCACCCATGCAATACCTGCTATTAACATCAACCCGGAAATGATCCTCGTGATGTTCCTGCCACCCCTTCTTTATGAGGCGGCATGGTATACTTCATGGAAAGAGTTCTGGAAGTGGCGGCGGGTCATCTCCAGTTTCGCTTTTCTGATTGTGATCCTCACTTCTTTTGTGGTTGCTTTTATATCCAGCAGGATCATTCCCGGTTTTACGCTGGCCCTGGGTTTCTTGCTGGGGGCTATCGTTTCTCCTCCTGATGCAGTATCCGCTACTTCTATCCTGAAATATGTGAAAGTTCCCAGAGGGCTCTCTGCTATCATTGAAGGAGAAAGCCTATTAAATGATGCGTCCAGTTTGATCGTCTTTCGTTTTGCGCTGATAGCGGTGAGTACCGGTCAGTTCATTTTCCATGAAGCAGCTATCAGTTTTGTAGAGGTGATTGTGATGGGTATTGGTACCGGCCTCATTGTAGGGCTGATTTATTATGCGGTACTGCGTTGGTTGCCTACCAGTCCGAATATGGATATTGTATTAACCCTTACCGCTCCTTATGTGATGTATATTGCGGCAGAAAACTTCCATTTCTCCGGCGTACTGTCTGTTGTAAGCGGGGGATTGTTTCTTTCCAGCCGCAGCCAGACCATCTTCAATTTCCGCAGCCGTCTGCAGGGATCAAATGTATGGTCTACGATAGGCTTTGTGCTGAACGGACTGGTATTTATGCTGATAGGCCTGCAGCTGCCTATGATCGTTGAGCAGTTAGGGCCTGTGAGCTTACAGAAAGCGATTGGTTATGGTTTGCTTATCACATTTGTGCTGATCGTTACCAGGATACTCTGTACACTGGGTGCCTCTGTATTCACAGTGTTCATCAGCCGTTACATTACTACGGCCGACAGCAGGCCGGGATGGAAAGGTCCGCTTATACTCGGATGGGCTGGCATGCGGGGAGTGGTATCCCTGGCCGCAGCCTTGTCTATACCCGCCTTTATGAGCAATGGAATGGCATTCCCGCAGCGTAATCTCATCCTCTTTATCACTTTCATGGTCATCTTACTTACTCTATTGGTACAGGGTCTTACTTTACCCCTGGTGATCAAATGGATTAATGTGGAAGACCGGGACCAATATACGCCTGCTGAGGAACAGCATTTACATGTAAGAAAGAAACTGGCGAAGCATAGCCTGGCGTATCTGCAGGAACAGTACCATGATAAATTACAGACGAACCCTTCCCTGCAAATGCTGCAAGCACGCTTTGAAAGGGAAATGTCTATCATGGACCCCGATGTGAAATCAGATCAGGATGATTATTCGCAGATCTATTTACAGTTGCTGCAACATCAGCGCATCTTTTTACATGAGCTGAATAAAAAAGAGGGAACAGATGAAGATGTGATAAGAAAATATGAGGAGATACTGGATTTAGAAGAAGAAAAGATCAGGCATAAATCTGATAATTAATATTTTCACGTGAATACAGGCATCCCTCCCCTTACCTATCGCAGCTCCTTAGTGTAATCCAGACAACAAATGCGATAATTCCGGCCGACGAATACGCCATTTTGACTAATTGTCCCGTAGTTCTACCCTTTCAGATCCCTCCTCTTCGTATGAACTTTGCATAAAGAAAGTTCATACCACAGATGAAACATTTATTGATCATAATCGCGGGGATCATTTTCCCCTTCCTTTCATCCGCACAGATGCGCCTGTCTTTGAATGATGCCCTTCAAATGGCAAAACAAAAGAACAAGTACATCAACATGGCGCAATCCGAACAGGAGGCCGTGAATGCCGATGCAAAAGATGCCAGGAATGCCGAACTGCCTCAGATAGGTATCAATGGCAACTACCAGCGTTTCTCCAAAGTAAGATTGTACGAAGACGGGCTCACAAATGGCCATAATGTAGAAAGAAGACCAGAACCTAATAACGCTAACCTGGGTGCAGATGCTGCTGTTACCATCTTTGCCGGTGGAAAATTCAAAACGGCTATCAAAGAACAGGACATCAAAAAAGATATCGCCTCTCTGAATACACTGGATCAAACAGGGATTGTTTCTTTGCAGGTTATATCTGCTTACCTGGATATCATACGTCTTAACGATCAGGACTCACTGATAGGAGAACAACTGAAACGAGCGCAAACAAGATTAAAAAACATACAGGTATTATTTGATAATCAGAAAGTAACAAGAAGTGATTTATTAAGGGCACAGCTCAATCTTTCCAACCAGCAACTCAGCAGGGAACAAACAGAGAATGATATCAGCATTGCTATGACAAGAATGGCGGTTATCCTCAACCTTCCCCAGCAAACACAGTTCCTGCCTACAGATAGTGTGAGTGGTACAAAACCTGATCTTGCTGATTTATTAAATACAGCAAACGCTTATCCTATCCTCAAAGCAAAACAAAACATCTTGCTACAGGAAAACAGGATCAAAGCAATTAAGGCGAATAACTCACCTACTTTACAGGCTTATTCTGCATATGGATTAAACTATCCCAACTACCTGGGCTTTCCACCGGTAAACCAGTTTTACCTGCTGGGATTCGTTGGCGTAAAAATGCAGTATAATATCTCTTCCCTTTATCATAATAAATATAAACAACAGGCAGCCAAAATAAGACTCTCCACATTAGAGACACAACAATCTGCTATTGAAGATAATGTGAACCAGGAAGTGAATGCATTGTCTGTTAAATACGGAGAATCTTTAAACAGGATAAAAGTTGCAGAAGAATCGATCGTACAGGCATCTGCCAACTACAAAATAGTAAGCGCCAAATACTTTAACCAGCTGGCTTTACTGACCGATTTACTGGACGCAGATAACCTCTACCTGGAATCAAGATATAACCTTATTAAATCACAAACAGACGCATTGGCTTTTTACTATCGTCTTTTATATACAACTGGTAAACTTTAAACTAATGGCAAAGAAATCTCATATCGGAAATATTATAATGACCATCGTTGCTGTCATCATCATTATCGTTGCAGGTATTTATTTCTTCGGCTTTTTCAGCAGAAGCAGTGCATACGAAGAAACGAACGATGCACAGGTAGAAGCATACATCAATCCTGTATCCGCCAGAGCGGCAGGATATATTCAACAAATAAAGTTCGAAGAAAATCAGCTGGTAAAACAGGGAGATACACTTGTGATACTGGACGACAGGGAATACAGGAATAAAGTACAGGAAGCAGAAGCCGCACTCGAAGATTCCCATGCTCAGCAGATAGTACTGGCAGCCAGTATCGCTGCTGCCAAAACGGGTACGAGTATCAACATGGACCAGATCTCTTCCGCAGAAACAAGATTATGGCAGCAGAAACAGGATATCAGACGTTATGAAAACCTGGTGAAAGAAGAAGCCGCTACCGGACAGGAATTTGAACAGGTGAAAGCGAAGTATGATATCGCTGTGAGTGAATCCAATGCCGCTAAAAATACACTTAAAACAAGTTATTCAAAGATAGATGAACTCAAAAGCAGACAGGCATTATTAGCAGCTGATATCAAAAGGAAAACGACCCAACTGGAGTTTGCCCGTATCAACTTAAACTATACCATCATTACAGCTCCTTACACTGGCAGATTAGGCAGAAAGACGATTCAGGAAGGACAACAGATCCAAGCAGGTCAACCACTCGTTGTGATTGTGAATGAAAACACTAAATGGGTGATTGCCAATTTCAAAGAAACACAGATGTCGAACG
The DNA here is from genome assembly GCF_900110995.1 of Chitinophaga sp. YR573. Classification (GTDB taxonomy): domain Bacteria; phylum Bacteroidota; class Bacteroidia; order Chitinophagales; family Chitinophagaceae; genus Chitinophaga. The sequence continues at coordinate 1,249,902 of NZ_FOJF01000003.1, read as the reverse complement.
TATATGAGGGTAAGCCCGCAGAAATAGTATTAGATGCTATTCCAGGCAGAACCTTTAAAGGAAAGATTGAATCTGTCTCTGCCAGTACAGGAGCTAAATTCTCTTTATTACCCCCTGATAATGCAACAGGGAACTTTGTAAAGATTACACAACGTATACCGGTGAAAGTAGTATTTACAGATAGTAGTCTTGCTGGTGTAAAAGCAGGGATGAGCGCTACCGTTTCAGTTAAAAAATAATTACCATGAACTTCTTCAAACCCTGGATAAAAGACTGGCAATGGGGTATCAGGATTTCCCTGTTCCTGTTATTACTCTCCGCAATGGTGCAGTTTGGTTTATTCGCACTCAACCAGAACTATGTTATCAGTTACTTCGGTGCACAGCCGGAAGATGTGAGCTTATCTTCCCAGCTCACCTATGCGGGTATCCTGGCCACATTGCCTGTGCAGTTCAGGTTTATAAGATATTTTGAACGGAGATCATACCTGCTATTTGTAATTACCTGTGGGATCCTGCTCAGTCTCGCCAGTATGAACGCGGTAGATATTTACCAGTTCATGGTACTTCGTGTATTAACGGGTATCGAGGTATGTTGCCTCGCTGGTGCTGTACTGATGCTGATGTTCTCCGCTGTGCATCCGCAAAGGTCTGTGATTGTCGCGTCTTCTGTTTTCTATGGCACTATATTAAGCAATGTAGTGCTGGTAGGTATTCTATCTGCCTGGGTGACCGATAATTCCAACTGGTACGATGTATACAGATACCTGATCATCTTCCAGGTACTTACCCTGGTAGTTACACTGGTACTGCTAAATAAAAATGCAGGGGTAAAAAGCTACCCTTTATACCAGATTGACTGGATTAGTTTTATCCTGTGTCTGACGACTGCCATTTGCCTGGCATACACAATTATTTACGGCCCTAAATATTACTGGTTCACGGACCAGCGTATACAGTTATCTGCCTTTCTATCAACCATAGGTCTCGTACTACTCTTCTACAGACAAACAACGCTAAAAAGACCCTATTTGAATCTTGATGTATTTAAGTACAAAAAGTTTATCATAGGGATAGCTTTACTGTTGATTTATTATGGAGTTAAAGACAGTATCACCCTGATCTATGGTTATTGTGCCGTAGTAGTACGCTGGGATACTTATAAAATCATGTGGCTGGCAGCTGTGAACCTCGCTGGTGTGGTTATTTTTATGGTGATAGCAGCAAGGCTGATGCTTAGTAAAAAAGTGCAGGTGAAACCCTTGTTTGTGACCGGTTTCCTTATGATGTTGTTATATCATATATGGATGTACAGGATCTTTACACCGGACCTCTCCTTTGCAGACCTGGCAATACCCATATTCCTGCAGGGCGCCGCATCCGGGTTCCTGTTCGTACCTATCATCATCTATACCGTTTCTTCTCTTCCTGCCTATACAGGGTTTACCGGTATCACTTTTGCGGCACTGGTCAGGTTTACCACTACGCTAAACAGTATAGCCGGATTTTATACGTTACAGCTGCATTATAACCAGCTGAACAAAGAGACTTTCCTGCGGCATCTCAATACACTTGATAATAACTTCTCCGGAGAGCAGAACCTGTTTATACAGCTCTACCGTTCCAGGGGATTTACTGCCGACCAGGCAAATGCGCTTTCTATCGGTAATATCACCAGGGCATTAACGGTACAGTCGCAACTACTGACGAACATGCACATTTTCAAACTGATGTCTATTATCCTGGTATGCCTGCTTATACTCATTCTTCTCTTCCACAGACTTCCTCAGAAAAAAACCAGCCAATAAGAGATGTTTTTACCTTTTATTAGCCACCTTTGTATCATAATGAAAGACATAGAAGGAATAGAAGACATTAAATGGATGGTAGATACGTTTTATGGTAAAGTCCGTGAAGATAATCTGCTGGGGCCTATCTTTCAGTCTAAACTCGGAGACGACTGGACCCATCATCTCGGTAATATGTACAGCTTCTGGAACATGGCCATTTTTGGCGTACGTGAATATACAGGACAACCTTTCCCAAAACATCTTCATCTGCCGATAGATTCACTGCATTTCGAGACCTGGTTACGTCACTTTAATGCCACGCTGAATGAAGGTTTTGAAGGGCCTGTAACGGAGCTGACAAAGAAGAGAGCAGAAAATATTGCTGCTACGTTCCTGTATAAAATAACTGCGTTCAGATCGTGATATGAAGTAAGGCGGTTAACTGGTCTATAAAATCAACCTGACGCTCATTGATTTTCTGCCGGGCTATGGGTAGTTCTAACCAGGAGGCTTTGTCTACTTCGGGGAATGATTTCATTTTTTGGGAACGTGGGGGCCATTCCATTTCAAAAGTGTTACTGATAATGGCAGCTGCATCCAGATCTCCTTCTACAGCCCAGCATTGTACAGTCTTCCCTCCTTTCTGTTTTACAGCATTCAGGGGGATAAAATCTCCCGAAGGCTTATATCCTGTTTCTTCTTCAAACTCCCGTATAGCAGCCTCTAAAGAGTCTTCATCTTCCATTAATTCCCCTTTGGGGATAGTCCAGCTACCTTCATCTTTCCGGGCAAAGAATGGCCCGCCAGGATGTACTAAAAGAACTTCCAGAACTGATTGCTTTTTTCTGTATAAGAGAATACCACTGCTGGTCTTTGCCATAATTCCTGATTTTGGACAATAAAAAAGGGGCCGAAGCCCCTCTTTATCATTAGTATTTTGAATCTGGCCGGTTCGAGGCCAGCTTGCCAAAGTTTTGATTGGGTGTGCTACCCATGGTTAATCTCAGTACCCCGCCTTTCAGTATATCTTCATGTTTGATATAACTGTAGTTATAGGGTTTACCATTGAGTGTAACACTCTGGATATAAATATTCTGTGCACTGTTGCTGATCGTTTCTACCGTGAATGTTTTACCGCCCTGTACTTTCATACTGGCTTTATCAAACAGCGGACTACCAAATACATAAATGCCTTTGGCAGGATTCACCGGGTAAAAGCCCAGGGAAGAGAATACAAACCAGGAAGACATGGCGCCACAATCTTCATTACCAGCCAGACCTTCCGGTGTAGCAGTATAGAATTCCTTCATTACCTGTCTTACTTTTTCAGCAGTTTTCCACTGGTTACCGGAGTAAGCGTACATATAAGTAACGTGATGACTTGGTTCATTACCATGTGCATACATACCTATCAGACCAGAGATATCATTGGATGCCTGTGCACCCATGCTACCTGTAGCCACAAAGAGGCTGTCCAGCTTTTTGGTGAACGCATGATCCCCACCCATCAGGCTGATCAATCCTTCCACATCCTGTGGTACCAGCCAGGTATACTGCCAGCCATTACCTTCGGTAAAGTCGCCTTTCTCGTGAATAGAGTTGAATGGATCGTAAGGTATTTTCCAGCTGCCATCATCTAATTTCGGACGAACAAATTTGATGTTGCTGTCGAAATAGTTCTTATAGTAACCAGCACGTTTTGAGAAGTAGTTAAAGTCTTCATTACGGCCCAGTTTCTTTGCCATAGCAGCAATACACCAGTCGTCCACTGCATATTCCATTGCTTTTGAAACGGATTCGTATTCTTTATCAGCAGGAATGTATCCTTTTGCTTTAATGTCTTTCATGCCCAGGTCGTCGCGCATAGCAGAAGTCTTCATAGCTTCGAAAGCAGCATTGGCATCGAATCCTTTAAAGCCTTTCAGGTAAGCATCCGCAATCACAGGTGCTGCGCTGTAACCCACCATACAGTTGGTTTCGCTGCCCATCAACGGCCATATAGGCAGTTTGCCCTGTTGTTTGAAGATCGTCACCATAGAGTTTACAAAACTGTTTACTCTTTCAGGCTGTGTAAGTGTATATAAAGGAGCGTCGGAACGGTAGATATCCCATAAAGAGAATACGGTGTAGTTATCGAAGCTCGGGTTTGGATATACTTTTTTATCTGTACCGCGGTAAGCGCCATTATGATCATTAAATAATATAGGCGCTATCATTGTGTGATAAAAAGCGGAGTAAAAGATCTTCTTCGTGTTCTCATCTTTTGTTTCCACTTTTATTTTAGATAACTCTGTATTCCATTTATTAGCAGCAGTGGCAGCAGTAGCTGCAAAATCCCATCCCGGAATTTCAGCGTTGATGTTAGCCAGTGCATTTTCGCTGCTTACAGGAGAGATACCAACTTTCAGTAACACCTGTGCAGGCGCTTTATCAAAGGAGATCACTCCTTTTACTTTCACTCCTTTTAATTCTTTACCCTGTTGCCGGGTATCACCTTCAAATACGGCAAATTCCCTGAGGGGAACATTACTTTTAATAGCGAACCACAGGCGCTGGTCAACAGCCCATCCTTTGGAATAGCGGTAACCTACCAGGGTATACTCATCTTTTTTAGTGATATAGGTTTCTACGGGAGCATCCCATCCTATACCTTCTTTCAGGTCGATGATGATATGCCCTTCCTGACCTTGAGGGAAAGTGTATTTATGAAACCCAACGCGTTCAGAAGCAGTGAGTTCCACTTTAATTTTATAATCGTCCAGCATTACGGAGTAATAACCGGGAGCGGCCTTTTCGTGTGCATGAGAATAATGTGAACCATAACCCGAAGTTGGATCTTCCTGGGTGCCGTGGCTGGTCCTGATTTTACCAGTATAAGGCATAATTAATACATCACCCAGGTCGCCGATACCGGTACCACTCAGGTGAGTTTGCGGGAAACCTATCACTACGCTGTCTGAGTAGTGGTAACCGGAACACCAGTCCCACCCCTTCACAATATTGGTAGGCCCTACCTGTACGGCACCAAAAGGTACACTGGCCCCTACGAAGACATGTCCATGACCACCTGACCCTATATAAGGGTCTACATATTCTACTGGTTTGTGTTCCGCAGTTATTTTCTTCTGTGAATCTAGTGCAGCTATTTTCTTCTGCTGTGCGTGTACATGAAAACCCGTGCAAAGCAGTGATAATGCCAGCAGACGGTATTGCTTAAGACCCAATTGCATATCTCTAAAACCTTTAAGCCGGCAAGATACGGCATGGAAGGCAGAAAGGAAAGCAGACTAATTTAAACGGGAGAGATTGTCATGAGTTTGTAAATATCTGCATTATTCTTAGGTAACATAAAATACAGTGAAAAAGGAACATTCAGATTTCAAAAAAAGTTCGTAATCAATCATAATGAGAGGAGCTGATACTCCCTGACAACCAACATCTAGGTAAGTATAATCTGACATTTTAAATTATTATATACCATAACAAAATGAGGTTCATTACCCTGTGTAACTAAGACATTTTATCATACTACGTATGTGTGAGGCCTGCAAATAAGACATTAAACAAGTTTAGAATAGAATTAAATTCTTATCTTTACTATATTTATAATATAAGATATAATATAATTTTATATTATACAATCACAAAATATACTATGAGATGAAAGGTATTCTACTCATTTTAATTGTTCCCCTGCTAATGTGTTGGAGCGGTAGTGCTAAGGCTCAGCAAACCGGACTGCAGGGTATTAATTATCAGGCAATAGCCAGAGATGGTAAAGGTGCGATAATGGCTATGCAGCCTCTTGAGGTTAGGCTCAGTATTCTTGATGGTTCTGCAACCGGGTCTCCGGTTTATATTGAACAGCACAGCGTAACAACCACTGCACAAGGCCTGTTTACACTGGTTATTGGTCAGGGAACTCCCCAGTTCGGAACCTTTGCCGGTATCCCATGGAGTAAAGGTAATCAGTATCTCCAGGTAGACATCGATATAACAGGGGCTGGTAGTTTCACTCCTATTGGTGTAATGCCTTTCATGAGCGTTCCTTATGCATTGTATGCGGCCAATGGTGGTTCCGGTGGTAATGGCACTAATGCCGTTTCCATTACCTGGCTGGGTACATTTACAGCTGCTCCTGCCGGTCCGCTTCAAAACCAGGCTTATTACAACAGTACAGACAAGAAATCATATATATATGACAGTACAGGTACCTGGACGATCATTACTGAAGATGGTAGTCCCGGCGTATCCGTTTATTGGTTAGGGGCTTTTGCTACTGAACCTGTAGGAGCAACACTCAACCAGGCTTATTACAGTACTACCGATAAAAAAGCATACATATATGATGGTACCGCCTGGCAGATATTAAGTCAGGATGGTATTCCCGGAGTCTCTCTCAGCTGGTTAGGCTCTTCTGCCACCGCTCCGGCTTCTCCTTCTTTAAACCAGGGTTATTATAATACAACAGACAGAGCTTCTTATATATATGATGGTACGGCCTGGCAGGTACTGGCCGAGGGTGGTAGTGGATTTGTGATCAAGAAAATCTATTATCAGCCCAGTGGTGAAACAGTGCTGACGACTTCACTGGGAGACAGTGTGGTTACTGATGGCAGAGCATGGTTAGTAGGTGGTAATAAAGGAACTGACGGAGGTAATGCAGACTTTATAGGTACGCTGGATACCCAGCCCTTCATGATTAAAACAAATGGTAACGGTACTTCCAATGAGAGAATCCGTTTTACCAGCGGGCCGGGTATTATTGTGAATGGAACTACCGATACTTCTGCGGTAAATGGTCTGGCATTGTTTACAGTTTTCTCCGGAAATACAGATCAGGGTATTAATGCTGACGCAACATTAAAAAATGGTATTAACGCATATGCTGCGGGAAACTCAGCCGCTATCCAGGGTAGAAATGCCAGTACAGGGTATGGTGTGAAAGGTGTTTCGTCTGCAGGTATAGGTATATATGGATATGCTTCTAACAGGGCTTCTGTGCCCATCAGAGGAGAAACCTCTTCTATAAACGGTGGTTATGGTGTTGTAGGAGCTACCGGTTCTCCGGGAGTGTTCAACAATACTTCCAACTACGGAAGTGGTGTACTTGGACTTGGAGGAAATGCAGATGGTATAGGTGTACTGGGTGTAGGTAACAACATAGATTACAGAACAAGTATTCCACTGTCTACAGGTCTGGCATCCTATCCTATGGGTGCAGGGTTAGCAGGTATTGGTAATCCGTTCGGGACCTACAGTGTAGGTATGTCTACTGTTGGTGTAGGTGTGCTGGGTGGTGGTACCTCTACAAAACCTATTGTACCGGCAGGTGGTGCAGGTGTATCAGGAAGCAGTTATAATGTGGGTGTATCAGGATTCGCAGTAGCTTCTACTGCCTCCAATCCTGAACTCAGTCGCTGGGGTGGTTATTTCGAATACAAAACATCTAATCTATATGCGTCTGCGACACTGGTGTACAGTTACCTGGCAGGACGTTTATTCGACAGTGGGTCCGGTTCTAATATTTATGTAGGTATCGCATCATCAGGTGTTAAATCTACCATCGTAAAAGATGATGAAGGTAAACGCCGCCTGTTATTCTGTACAGAAGCACCGGAAGTTTTATTCCAGGATTTTGGAGCAGGACAACTGAAAGGTGGTACTACACATATTGATCTGGAAAGATTACTGACAAGAAGTATTCGTGTGGATGAAAAACATCCGCTGAAAGTATTTATACAGCTGGAAGGTGAATGTAATGGTGTATTTGTTACCAATAAATCAGCTAAAGGATTTGATGTAAAAGAGTTACAGGGTGGTAAATCCGATGTGCCTTTTACCTGGCAGATCGTAGCGTCCCGTGCTGATGAAACAGATGCAAGTGGTGCAACTATCGGTTATTCTGATGCCCGTTTTGCAATGGCGCCGGATCCGATGAAAGTAATCATGCCTGATACCGGTTTAACTTCAACACCTGCAAAAGCCATATTGAAAACAGAAGAAAAAGAAGTGGTAAGCAAAGCATTCTCTAACCTGCAGTTCTCTACAGGCAAAGCAGTAATCGCCGCTTCCTCTTTCACTTCACTGGATAAAATGGCAACACTGTTACAGGCACATCCTGAATGGACCCTGAAATTGAGCGGCCATACAGACAATGAAGGAACAGCTGCTTTCAACCAGACATTATCAGAAAAAAGAAGTGAAGCCGTAAAACAATACCTGGAAACAAAAGGCGTAGATGCGAAACGCATTACGACTATCGGTTACGGACAAACAAAACCGCTGACAACGAATCAGACAAAAGAAGAAAGAGAAAAGAACAGGCGTGTGGAAATGGAGATCTTTACTGAACAGCAATAATCATGGAATTATTTTTTCGATCTAAAAAATTCATCACTGTATGCCTGCTGCTAATGGCAGCAGCAAGAGCGAAGGCACAAAATCCTACGTTTGAAAGACAGGTAAAATCGAGTACCGGCTATAGCAAAACACTGCAGGCAATACAGTTGGATTTTACTATAGGCGAAGCGGTAGTTGTACCCCTGATCTATACAGATCCTGCACTTACCCAGGGCTTTCAACAGCCACCCAGCGGTCCTGTGCGGACAGCAACAGGAGCAGATGATATGATACTTTATCCCAACCCGGCTGAAGATCAGGCTTCCATCAAGTTTGCACTCGACACCGGTACTACCAAAGTAGATATCCGCGTACTGAACAGGATAGGACAACTGATCTTTACAGATGTAGTGCTTCCGGAGGGTAATTATGCTTTACTGTATACCTTCAATACTTCTGCATGGGTACCCGGTGTTTATGTAGTAAATATTAAAATGGATACTGGTTTGTCAGTCGCAAAATTGTTAGTAAAGTTGTAGTATCTTGGAATCATGAAAACACTGATTCCACTATTATGTGTGGCTATGATAGGTTTTGCCATGCCATCATCAGCCCAAAAGAAAAGCCCGATCCTCAATCACATAGCTGTATATGTGTTTAACCTGGAAAAAAGTACCACTTTCTACCGGGATATTGTTCAGATTGATACTATCCCCGAACCCTTTCACGACGGCCGTCATACCTGGTTTAAGATAGGTACCCACAGCCAGTTGCACCTGATACAGGGCGCAAAGGAAATTACCACACACGATAAGAATTCACACCTCTGCTTCAGCGTTACATCTATGGACGAATTTATCGCCAGGCTGAATGCGCATCATATTCCTTTTGAGAACTGGGCTGGTAAAGCCGGTATACCTACCAAACGGGTAGATGGTGTACAACAGGTCTATTTTACAGATCCTGAAGGATACTGGATAGAAGTGAATGATGATAAATATTAAAGCAGCTGGTCTGAAGGCTTTTTATCAAACTCCGCTCTGGTTTTAGGCAGACAATAAGGGTGTTTTTCCTGTATGAACAGCATCATTTTCTCCCGCAGGAAACAACGCAGGTCAAATGCCTTACCGGAGCTTCTGGCACTGATGAGAAGCCGGATTTCCATCACTCTGTCGGTAATGTTTGTGACATGTACGACTTTCACTCTTTTATCCCATAAAGGATGATCTTCCAGTAAGCGTTCAAACTCTGTGCGTATAGCATCTACCGGAGCATTATAATCCAGGTAAAGGAATGCTGTACCCAGAATGTTGGAGCCGGTGCGTGTCCAGTTCTGGAAAGGCTTTTCGATGAAATAATTGATAGGCAGTATCAGTTTACGCTCATCCCAGATAGCCAGTACCACATAGGTAAGGGTAATCTCTTCCACCCTGCCCCATTCTCCTTCCACTACCAGCACATCATCTATTCTTATTGGCTGTGTAAAGGCGATCTGCATACCTGCCAGAAAATTAGATAAGGAGCGTTGTGCCGCGAAACCTACGATGATACCACCTACTCCCACACCAGTGAGTAACCCTGCTCCTATTTTGCGCAGGTTGTCGAAGCTGAGCAGCACCGCACAGAGGGTCAATACCAGGATCATACTGATGGTGAGTTTTCGGACAAACTGTAATTGTGTCCGCAGCTTGCGTTCTCTTAAATTATCCTCTTTTTTAAGGTCGTAGGTGTGGTACATGTAATCTTCAAAAACCTTTACCAGTCCGGTTAACATAAAACCAAAAGAGATAATGAGGCAGATTTCCACGATCTTGCTGAGAATGGTTGATGGTTCGGGTGACAGCTCCATAAAGGGCAGTACCATATTGAATACCAGTACCGGCAGAAAGTAGTTAATAGGTTTTCCCAGCCGGTTAACAACAGATCTTACGAGGGAATAATCGGTGATATTCCTGGCGGTATACTTCAGGAATACGGTTAACAGCAGTTTAATAACGAATCCGGTGAGTACGGCAGCACATCCCAGTATTATGTTCCACAGAAAAGGGGGGAAATGTAAATTTTTCTGTAAGTCTTCCAGCATAATGAGTCATATTTATGGTAATCATGCTCTTATCCGCAAAGAACATACCGTGTCCAGTCATTTCAATTACGTATCTTTAGACTATATTCAATTATTTAAAACATATACTTATTTTGTATTTTGATGAATTTGACCTGGATGACAGGGTACTAGATGGCATAGACGCCATGGGCTATACAACAGCTACACCTGTTCAGCAAGAAGTAATACCCCCTATTATAGCAGGTAGAGATATCTTAGCCTGCGCCCAGACAGGCACTGGTAAAACAGCTGCTTTTCTGTTGCCAATTATACACCGGTTAATTACAGAACCTCATGAAGCACATAAGATCAATTCACTGATCATAGTGCCTACCCGTGAACTGGCAGTACAGATAGCGCAAACGCTTGAAGGGATGTCTTATTTCACGAATGTGAGTTCTATTGCCGTTTACGGTGGTAGCAATGGTGCCCTTTTCTCCGCAGAAAAGAAAGCACTCTCTTCTGGTGTAGACATGGTTATTTGTACGCCTGGCCGTATGATAGCCCATCTGAACATGGGGTACGTAAAGCTGGATTCCGTAAAGTACCTGGTACTGGATGAAGCAGACCGTATGCTGGATATGGGTTTCAACGATGATATCATAAAGATTACTTCCTTTTTGCCTAAACAAAGGCAAAATCTGCTGTTCTCTGCTACCATGCCGAATAAGATCCGTGCATTGGCGATGAAGATCCTGCATAATCCGGAAGAGATCAATATTGCTATTTCCAAGCCACCTGAGAAGATTGTACAGGAAGCCTTTGTTGTATTCGAAGAACAGAAGATTCCCCTGATCAAACATATCCTGCAGCAAAAGGAATTCGGCAGTATTATCGTTTTCTGCTCCCGTAAGCAGAATGTGAAGCAGCTGGCCCATGAACTGCAGCGTGCGAAATTTTCTGTGGAAGAGATCCATTCCGATCTTGAACAGGATAAGCGCGAACAGGTGCTGATGGACTTTAAAAACAAGAAACTGAAAATGCTGGTGGCGACGGATATCCTGAGCCGTGGTATAGATATAGAAGATATAGACCTGGTGATCAATTACGATGTACCGAATGATGCAGAGGATTATATTCACCGTATCGGGCGTACAGCCAGAGCAGCCACAGATGGTACTGCTTATACTATCATCAGCGAGAAGGAACAGCGCAAATTTGCCCGTATTGAAGAGGTGCTGGGTAAACCTGTTACCAAGGCAGTGGCACCGGCACAATTAGGCCCTGTACCTGAATATACGCCTAAGTCCCAGCGTGGTGGTGGCGGAGGTGGAAACCGTGGTGGATATGGCAAGAAACGCCCTGGTGGTGGACAAGGCGGTAACCGGAATAGTGGTGGCGGCAACAGGAATAGCAGTCCGAGAAGAAGCGAGAAGCCTCAACAGTAATTATAACATACATCTTATTATAGTAAGCCGGAGGATAACCGATCTCTTCCGGCATCGTTTTTTGTATAAGGGGCTGTTTTTTTATCATCTTTTTGAGATGGTGCTTCCCACTCCATCTCAAAAAGATTGCAGAGCTTCGCCCTGCACCCAAAATCGAACTTTTGCCCTTAAATCGAACTTTTCCCCTCTACTAAATCGTATTACCACCCCTAAATCCTTCCATTTTCTGGAATTATTTCCTGAATATAGACCCTTTTTCAACTATGCCAAAACAGAAACCCTTCACCATTAAGGGTTTAGGACCGTTCTACAAAGTGGCACTTAAATGGATTCTATACTATCAAACCGCAGCATATGGCTAACAAGTTTGAAAGCAAAGTATACGTGGTGGATGATGATCCATTTTGCCTGGCAACATATGACAAGCACCTAAGAGCACAGGGATACAAAAGCATCACTTGTTTTTCATCAGGGCAGGAGTTTCTGCAAAAGCTTTCAGACGAACCGGACATTGTGTTATTGGACCACGACCTGGGAGATATGACGGGATTGGAACTGTTAACAGAGATAAAGAATTTCAACAACAACATATTTGTCATTTTCGCCAGCGCAAGGCAACAACATGATATTGCAGCCGCATCCCTCAAAAATGGAGCCTTTGACTATATCATAAAAGATGATAATGTTTTAGAACACATAACACTTACATTAAACAAATTATTTGTGGTACAAGATTATCTAAAGAAGAAAAAACGTAATAACCGCTTCTTCTTTTTCTTTAGCCTGGCGGTGGCAGTTTCCATGATTATCAGTTTCTTTTACGAGACATTTTCGAAATAACAACAGCCTATTTATACCTACAACAATCAATTGGTTCTATTTATCTCTATACCTGTTTTATTTTAAACACGCATTTTATGAAGATCATTGCCATTCATTTACATAACGACAGGAGCGGCAGTACCATGGTATTCCGCCAATCACTGGAAGCATTATCTGATAAAAGTGTTCAGATTCATCTTATCACTAATCGCAAGCAAGATACACAAGGGTTTCTTACAGGTATACCTGGTGTACAATATCATTATATAAATTATACAGAACGGGGGAACAAATGGCGTACACTCTTCAGTTTCCTGCTGGCACAGCTGCTGATTTTTGTTAAGATCATGAAGCTGTATGAACCGGAAGACAAAGTGTATATCAATACACTGCAGCCTTTTGGAGCAGCACTTGCCGGCAGGCTGAAGCAGGCGCCGATTATTTATCACATTCACGAAACTGCTGTACAACCAGCCATGTTGCGTAGGTTCATGACCAAAACTGCACAGCAGTATGCCACACACGTAGTATTTGCATCGCGCTTTGTACAGTCGCAGTTTGCATTTCCGATGTCGGAAAAACATGTAGTACATAGTTGTCTTCCGGAATCGTTTTTACACGACGCCATAATCAATGCCAACAGAGGAGTACGTAAAACAGCTTTAATGGTCGCAGACCTGGACAGAGAGAACGGTGTTCCGGAACTGCTGGAGCTGGCAGCAGTGATGCCCAGGGTGAAGTTTGAACTGGTGCTGAATGCGACCAACACGGATATAGAACGGTATATGAGTCCGTTCTTTATTCCGAACAACGTAACGGTGTTTGATGCACAGCTGGACATGCATCCTTTTTACCAGCGTGCTGCAGTAGTATTAAATCTTTCACAGGGTCATTTAGAACAGGAAACTTTCGACATCAGCATCTTACAGGCGATGAGTTACGGCAGGCCGGTAATTGTACCGCTGGCCGGCGGAGCCAATGAACTGGTAGCACACGGATGGAACGGTTACCGCATCAGCGGACATTATGTAGAACAGGTACGCAAACATGTAGAACAGTTATTAAGCAACAAACCTTTGTATGCAGATATGAGTTGTGCAGCTCAGCTTGTTGCTTCTCAATTCAAACCACAACTTTTCAGACAGCAGGTAGAAGATATTTTTCTGGAAGGCACCTTATTCACAACTGCCAAGAAACCGGAATTTCAAACTGAGGTATTATTATACCCCGCTGCCCTGCAGGAATATATTAACAGTGCAATGAACTAAGATATTAATGTGATTGTCCAACTCGTGAGTGCATCATCCCGGCCCCTGGTGAAATTGAAAGAACTGTTTGAACAGGGGTCCGGTGATGAAAATTAAAAAGATTGTCAATTCAACTTATTGTGGATTAAGAGAGCATCATCCCGACCCCCGGTGAAATAGAGGGAGACACTTTGGAAGGGGGTTCGGTGATGTATGGAACAGTGAACAATTGAAATTATTAAGTCAACCGAGGAGCTATCAACCCACCCCCTGTGACGCAGTAAATGAAGATATTGGATGGGGGGTCAGGGTATGATTGGAAAATTTCCTAATTTACCGGAAAATTCCATGAATGCTCGATTTTAAGATATTCATTGTTGAAGACGATAAATGGTACGGAGGATTACTTCATCACTACCTCAGCCAGAATCCTGATTACGAAGTAACACTCATAGAATCAGGTAAGGAATGCCTGGCACAACTCCATCGTAAACCAGATTTAGTTACTATAGATTTCGGACTACCAGATATGAACGGCGAAGAGCTGTTTAAAAAAATCAGGCAGGCCCTGCCCAATATCCCGGTTATTATTATCAGTGCCCAGGAAAAAATCACCACTGCCGTAGACCTTCTCAAAATGGGCGTGGAAGATTACCTTGTAAAAGCAGACAATACACAACAGTTGCTCTGGAATGCCATTATCAGGCTCCGCGAGAAACAATCTCTCAAAAATGAAATCTCCGAATTAAAAGCTGAACTTAAAACCAAGTATGACCATTCCAGGTCTATTGTTGGGAATAGCCCCGCATTGCAGGCGGTTTTCAAGCTGATAGATAAAGCAGCTGGTTCTCTTATCAATGTATCTGTTTCCGGCGAAACGGGCACAGGAAAGGAACTGGTAGCCAAAGCTGTGCATTATAATTCCAATCGAAGCAGTCAGCCTTTTATTGCCGTGAATATGGCGGCTATACCAAAGGAACTGGTGGAAAGCGAATTGTTTGGTTATGAGAAAGGCGCATTTACCGGCGCACAGAACCGTAAATCAGGCAGGTTTGAAGAAGCGAATGGCGGGACGCTTTTTCTGGATGAGATCGGAGAAATGGACCCTAATATTCAGAGTAAGTTATTGCGTGTTCTACAGGAAAAGGAATTAACCAGACTGGGCGGCACAAGTAAAATAAAACTCGATTTCCGTTTAGTAGTCGCTACGCATAAAAATATGGCGGAAGAGGTTAAAAAGGGCAACTTCCGGGAAGATCTTTACTACCGTATAATTGGCTTGCCTATCACTCTCCCTCCTCTCCGCGAACGTAAAGAAGATATTCTCCTGCTTACACAGCATTTTCTGACAGGTTATTCCAAAGAAAACGGGGTAGCTGAAATTAAGATCTCTCCTGCTTCCAGGGAAAAGCTGCTGAGTTATGCCTATCCGGGTAATATACGTGAGTTGAAATCTGTGGTAGAGCTGGCAGCTGTGATGTCTGAAAATAATCTGATCGAACCTGATGATATTACTTTCCTTTCCGGAAATACCAATGACGTAAACGCAGTACTCAATTCTGAATTAACCCTGCGCGAATATACCCGGCTGATTATCCGTAATTACCTGAAACGTTATGATGATAACGTGCTGTTGGTAGCGGAGAAACTGGATATAGGCAAATCTACTATCTACAAAATGTTACAGACCGGCGAGATTGAAGGCGCATAATTTAATATCCTGATGAAGCTACAGCATAACTTATACTCATATCAGTACCTCTTTAAAATATCCAGTACAAGTCCTGTGTTCATCAAAAAAATGATCACATTATTTTTGAATTCACTGGCGGAATATATCATTGATCTTGATAGATTAGTTACTACAAAAGATATCACTGATCTGCAAAAGATCATTCATAAATTAAAACCAAGTGTATTAAGCCTGGAAGTACAGGGTGCGAAAGAAGTAATAGCGGTGATAGATGAGACAAAGACATGGAATGATGATGTGCAGGCGGGAGTGGAAAGATTGCTGCATACTTTCAGGCAGATACAACCTATGATGCTGCAAGACCTGGAGAATTTCGGGGAAGAGTAATATTGAGCAATCTTTTTGTAATGGTGCTTCGCACCATTACAAAAAGATTGAAGGTGTCTCGCCCTGCTCCTAAAAATTATTTTGTTGCATCACGCAAAGCTTTTATTTTATCATGCGAACGCTTCAAAATCTGCTGTTGTTCAGATACCATTTCACGCAGGTATGCCGGTAAATCTTCATCAGATAATGCTTCTCTGTAAGCTCTCTGGGCAGCATCCTCACCTGCTTCGCAATTAGCCAAAACAGAGTGACGGTCATGACCTGTAAATATTGCTTTCACATCCATCCAGGCACGATAAATCTTACCACTGTTAGTAGTAGAATTATCCATATCCCCGCCTAATGCATTTACTTCCGTACCCAGCGTCATACGAATTTCGTGACTTTCATTGATCATAGATGAAAAGAGGGCTTTCAGATCTGCATCTTCAGGTTTAGTTTCATGAAGTGCTTTTTCATAACCTTCAATACGATCATTATTGATCTGTATCAGATCATTCAGAATTTCGATGGTTTCAATTGTTGCTTGCATAAAATCGTTTTTGTTTGGTTAACGGATTAAGTATTTAACACTCATCGTTATCCATACAGCAGAAAAATTATGCCACAACATATTATCACGCTGATAAGGAACTATTTACGTGTATAGCGTAGAAATACAGGTAGTAGAATCATCACTATGGGTAAATATGAATACGTGCTCAGGTGCTATTTAGCGGGCGCAGGTGGAGTTACATGTACTGCCTGTCTGGCCAGTAATTTCCACGCATTGCCATCTTTTACCCACACTGTTAATACATGAAGATGCACTTCCGCAGGTTTGCCATTATCATTAGTGGTAGCATTTAAATTATGCCTTACAATAGCAGTGTTCCCTGTAATAGCTACCGTCTGATCTGCCAGTTCTATTGTTACAAAATCAGATCTTCCGCTAACGATATTATCAACAAAGGTTTCTTTGTTTTCTATTTTACCGCCGGAATGTCCATAACTGAGTTTTGTATCAGCCAGTTTTTCTAAGGTAGCTTTATCAGCATCCACCATTGCCTTACGCAATGATTCTACGGAAGCAATAACAGCTTTTTCATCTTTTGATTGGGCAAAGGAAATTGTTGACATGGTACAAAATGCAATGAGTAGCAGATAAAGTTTCATAACGGATTAAGTTGTGTTTTAAAGATAATAAAAAAAATCCGGCTCTGCCAATAGACAGAGCCGGATTAGAGAGAAGTAGAAGAATATACCTTAGTTCAATGAATTTTCATTATCCCGCATGAACACAGAGAATGCCTCCTGTGTCCATTGAATATAATCTTCAAAATTGATTCCCAGGCGTTCATCACGCTCTATTTCCTTACTTTCACGACTATCCCAGTAACCTTTCGCAAGGGATTCTACATTTGTTTCTGTTTCAACCTTAGCAACACTGTAATCCTCCGGATAACTTCTGTAATTGCCCATGGCCAATCCCTGTATTGATTGCTTAACACCTTCTATGCTATTCTTAGACATGGTTTAATTTTTTGGTTCACAGTATAAAGGCAACAATTGTTCCTTTATGCCATCACCCCAAATTTTTAACTTATCTTTTTGATTTCTTCTCATCTACATAACCACTGAAAGAAATAGGCTGACGATTGTTGCTAATCACCTGCAGGGAAGCGAATCCCGTCTCTGAAACAGTTAATGTCATCTGGGTAGCATCCTGTGTATCCTGGGGTTTTATCATGATATCCCATCCCCCTTTTTTACGTTTTGTTTCTTTATATTCAAATTTGGTGGATGTGAACTGAATGCCACCTTTTGAGGGATCCATAGGTGCAGTATAAGCCCGTCCGAAATAAGGCAGATAACTAACTACGGTATCCTGCGAAACGCGCAGATCATAGCCGTAACTTAACTGTCTGTTGGGAACAGCGCCGCTCGGCATTACTGTTTGTGCCTTAAAAACATAATTACGGGCAGTAATTGCTTTTTCTATGATCTCTTTTTTTAAATCGTCCTTTTTTTGTGCGTGTAATACATTAGAAAACAACACAATTAATAGTGTGAGTCCAACACTTACATTTTTCATAAAAATATTTTAGATAAAAACTGCTAATATCATTCCACAATTTGTAGAATAAGAAAGAAAAATGAACCTATCTTTGAGCCGGGACAATATATATAAAGAAATAAAGGCATAGTTACATAATCTTGTATGTATCACATATTTGTGTTATAAAATTTTCTGTAATAAACGGGGAACTTTGCCTAACTTAAGATCAGCAACTAATAAGACCAAATTTGCAGAGGGTTCTACGTATACTTACCAACTATTGGGAGAGTCTTGTTGGCGATCCAGCTACATTTTCACTGGAAAACAGGGCATTTAATTCTATCAGTGTCATCACCATGACATTGCTCACAATACTGTTGCCCTTCAATATAATACTGGGGCTTACACTGGTATCTGTCATTGTAGCTGTATTAATGGTGTTACAACTCTTCTGCTTTTACCTTTCCCGGTACAGACGTATTTATGGTATCAGCATGCTGGCTTATGTGATAGTAAGCTACCTTACACTGACAGCCACTTATTACCTCAACTCCGGCAGCCACGGCCCTGCCCTCTTATTGTTCTTCCTTACTTTTAACCTGCTGATCGCTTTTAGTCCGAGGAACCGGCACTGGATATGGGCCTGTTTACACGTACTATTACCAATGATACTGCTCACCAGGGAATACCTGCATCCATCCTGGATAAAGGATAATTACATGAGCGCTGAAAACAGGTATATAGATATCTTATCAAGTTATGCGATCACGTTAGTATGTACCTATCTCATCACGAATTATCTGCGCAAGAATTATGACAGGGAAAAACACAATGCAGAAGAAAGAGCAGATAAAATTGATAAACAGAATATCAACCTGGAACAACTGAACCAGAAAAAGGATAAGCTGTTCTCTATTATCGCACACGATCTGCAAAGCCCTCTCAACTCTATTATCACTACCCTGCACCTGATTGCAGAATATGATCTGAAAGAAGACGAAAAGAAAATGCTGGGGGATGAACTGCTCACCCTTACCAAGAATACTTCCAATATGCTTACCAATCTCCTTACCTGGTCCAAAATGCAGATGGATGGCAGAGGAGTCCGCTTATCTGATGTACACGTATATGATGTGGTGGAAAGGGTATTGTCTATCCAGAAAATACTGGCGGATAAGAAGTCCGTCAGCCTTACTTCAAGGGTTGATCCTTCCGTGTATGTAACAGCGGATAATAATATGCTGGAACTGATTATCCGTAACCTGGTGAATAATGCGATCAAGTTCACGCCTACCGGCGGACAGGTAACCATTAACCTTCAGATTACAGACACTCATTGCCGGGTGATGGTTACTGATAACGGAATTGGGATTGATCCCGGACAGAAAGAAGAGATTTTCTCTTTGAGAACACAATCTACTTATGGTACCAATAATGAGAAAGGGATAGGCCTGGGACTGGTGTTATGCCGGGAACTGCTGGCCTTGCAGAATGGGGAGCTTTGGTATGAAAGTACTCCCGGGCAGGGTACAACGTTTTATGCCAGCATACCGGTTACAGAGGCTGCGGCTAATAATGAACTGTTATCAGCTTAATATGATTATTTAGTGATGGTGCTTCGCACCATCACTAAATAATTGAAGGGGTTACTTATTATTTATCCCACCATAATTT
The DNA here is from genome assembly GCF_900110995.1 of Chitinophaga sp. YR573. Classification (GTDB taxonomy): domain Bacteria; phylum Bacteroidota; class Bacteroidia; order Chitinophagales; family Chitinophagaceae; genus Chitinophaga. Next base: position 1,230,418 of record NZ_FOJF01000003.1, on the reverse strand, counting down.
ATCAGCCAGTGAACCTACTACAGGTACATTCTCCGAATTACGACTGGTTTCTGAAGAAGGATACCCTGATCTCCTGATAAATGTATTCAGTAAAGCATTTTGTGGCAATGCGAAATCTTTATACTGATAATCAAACCGTCGTGCATCCGTCCATGTCTCCGGCTGCAGGAATGTAGCCACATATTTCTCTTTGAATAACAATGCTTTTGTAAAATTTGCAACGCCTACCGCCACTACCGGGTTAGCCAGGTAAGCGTCCCTGTCTGTTGCGGGTATCCCCATCTTATTCATATTAGCAGCGATACCATCCAGGTATGCCTGGTAGGAAGCTGCCTTATCTGTGCTGAAATAAGCCTCTGCTTCGATGAATTTCAGCTCTGCATAGGTGAGTAGTAGCAAAGGGGCTCCGGGGGCAGAATAGTACCCTTTAAGCGATAAATAGCACTGCCCGGTATCCGTACCTGATCCTACCCTGCCGGCGCCATTCACTGTACCCCGGTAATCACCGTATTTCGTTGTATCGGTAATATGCGGTAAGCGTGGGTCAAAGACACCGTAAGTGGTGCCGTTCAATGCATTTACAAAAGTAGCGCTCAACCAGCCGTCCAGGTTAGCACTGGCATTCCTGGCAGCTACGCTATCCCAGGGACTTAAATTCTCAAAGCGGGTCATCTGGGCATCATTTGCATTAGACGTGTAGGCATGACTTAATGCTTCCAGTACAGCACCCGGGTTGTAATCCGGTTGTTTGCTTACCCTGTTCAGTAATCTGGCCTTCAGTGCATAAGCTGTAGCAATCCAGGCCGTTTTGTTACCGGAATGGATCAGGTCATTACCAGCATCCAGTTTTACCTGCGGGTCTGCCTGGTTAAAAGCAGCAATACCGGCATCCAGTAAAGTAAGACAGGTATCATACACATTCCTTGCACTGTCATACTTGGGCTTAAAAATGGTTTTATTCCATGCCTGGGAATAGGGCACATCTCCAAAGATATCTATCAGCATACTGATATTAAATGCTTCCAGCACTTTAGCTACTCCTATATGCTCGTATGCTTTCTTCTCTGCTGCCAGCGCTTCCATCTGACGGATATCTTCCACTGCCAGGTAAAGTGTTCTCCAGGTAGCACTCCTGTCTACATCATCATAAATATCAGAACCACTGGCTACATTGGGAGATGCCAGTTGCTGTACATAATAAGACGCGATATATCCTGTGTAAAAAACATTCTTACCCGTTTCGTAAGTGGTTGCTGCCAGTAAACCGTTGATAGGTGGCTTATCCGTGAGATTAGGATTACTTTGGTTTACATCCAGGTATCCCTTTTTACAGGCTGGAATTAAAAACAATAATATGATCAGATATATATTTCTCATGAGCTTAGAATTGAAGGTTTACACTAAATAAATAGCTTTTGGTAGCCGGATAGGTAAACCCGGAAAAACTGTCTGAGGCATTACTGCCGGCAGATGTGGAGCTGGTCTCCGGATCAAAGCCGGTGTATTTGGTATGTAACCACAGGTTATTACCGGTGAAGGATACAGAGGCGCCGCTGATAACTTTAGTAGGGTTCAGCCATTTTGATGGTAATGCATAAGACAGGGATACTGAACGGAGTCTTACCCAGGATGCATCTTCTACAAAGTTCTCACTGGCCCCGCGGTAATAGTTCCTGTAAAAGCCTACCCCATAATCTACGCCATCAGGCCCTTTGCCCTGTCCCAGGTAAACGGCCTTGGTATTAGGTGTTCCATCTGCCAGTACTCCTTTGAATACGATTGTCTGGTCCCTGTTTTCTGTAATCTTTGATTTTCCGAAAGCGGCCAGGAAGTTCGATAACTGATTGTATTTATACTGTCCCTGACGTACATCTATCAGCACAGATAACGACAGTTGTTTATAACGGAAAGTCTGTAAAGTACTGCCTATCCATTTGGGTAATGTACTGCCCAGGTATCTTTGTACAGAGGCGCTTTCCAGTACAGGGAAACCATTGGCGCCTATTACGACCGGCAGATCCCTTCTCAGCGTTACTTTATCATCATCTGCACTGTTCGCATAATAACGCAGGTAGTTACGGCCAAACAAAGAACCATAAGCCCGGCCCGGAACCAGCTTACTGGTAACACTGGAGCTGAGATATCCTGATTGTGTGGAGATGGCTATTTCACTCAGGTCCTGGTTCAGGCGGATAACTTTATTTCTGTTAGTTGAAAAGTTCATCCTGAAATCCCAGCTGAAATCTTTTGAACGTACAGGTGTGGCAGATAAGGTAACTTCCAGTCCTTTATTTTCCATTTCACCTGCGTTTACATAAGCTCTGTCAAAACCGGTGGCATTGGATACTGCAACGGGTATGATGAGGTCTTTGCTTTTTTGTTTGTATACGGCGAGTTCCAGTCCCACCCTGTTATCCAGGAATCTCAATTCTGTTCCTATTTCTGTTGTTTGGGTAAATTCTGGTCTTAATACCGGGTTACCCAGGGTCCTGCTTTGATAAAAAGGAATGGAGAAACCGATGGAACTACCAGCTGAATAACCGTTTGTAATCGCATAAGGATCTCCGTCTTTACCTATCTTGGCATAGGAGAATTTGAATTTGCCATATGTCCACCAGGAAGGTAATTTAAACTGATCGCTGAAGATGTAACTCAGACTTACAGAAGGGTAAAAATAACTGCGGTTATCAGTGGATAAGGTGGACGTGAGATCGTTCCTGCCGGTGAGTTCCAGGAAGAGGTAGTTATTCAGTCCCAATGTAAGATCTGCGAAATATCCGTAGTTCCTGTAGTCATAAATGTAGGACTCTCCCCTTATGCGTTTTGCATTACCCAGCAGGAAGAGGTCCGGTACTACCAGCGTATCTCCTTCTACGCTGTTGCGACGTAGTTTCTGATCACGCAGGTCATGCCCCAGTTTCAGGTCTATACTGAATTTATCTTTGATAGTATGGGTGATGTTGGCCATAAATGTGGAGGTGATGATACGGCTGCGGAGATTGTATTCATCTACAAAACCATATCCGTTATCATCCAGGTTCACAAGCTCTCCTACCAGTCCCAGTGGCCCTGGTGCATTATGTGTTCTGCCATCTGTATAAAAGTCATTACCGAAACGATAAGAGAAGTTCAGCCATTTGGCAGGTGCATATCTGATGAAAGCACTGGCGATAGTACGGTTGACATTATCCCTGAATTTATTTGAATACAGCGTGTACATCGGGTTATTGGTGCCACTGCTGTAAGTTTGTTGTGTATTGTCGGCTTTCAGGTAGTTTTTCATATCCCATCTGGGCGACCAGTAAATGATCTGTTCTCCGTATCTGTCTGCATTAATCCTGTTACCACCTGAGTTAATGTAATTTAAAGAAGCCCCCGCGCTGATCTTTTCGCTGATCTTAAACTGTGCATTCACACGGGCGTTGTAACTGGTATATGAACTGAACGGGATCACCCCATTCTGGTCTGCATAAGAAAAAGATCCTATCACCTGCGCTTTTTCCGTTCCGCCGCTTACATTGACGGTATGCCTGGTTTGCGTACCTGTCTTAAATGCCTGTTTATAGTTGTTGTACAGTTGTGCCGGGTGAGTAGCATCCAGCGCCTTTGCTTCTGCCACTGTAGGCCCCCAGGATGGCCAGAAACTGGCAGGATCATATACACCCAGGTATCCCTGGGAGAAGCGGTCTTGTACATCAGGTATTTTATTCACTTTGTCGAAGCCGTACATCCCGCTGTAAGTAACCTGCAGCTTGCCTGCCTTCGCGGATTTCGTTGTAATGATAATCGCCCCGTTGGCAGCTCTGATACCATACAATGCGGTAGCGGCGCCTCCTCTCAGTACAGATACACTTTCAACATCATCCGGATTGATATCCGCAGCACGATTGCTCATGCCTCTTGTTTCAGCGCCTCCGGTAGTGTAAGTGCTGTTATCTATCTCTACGCCATCTACAATAAACAGGGGTTGATTATTCCTGTCTGCCAGTGAATTGATCCCCCTTATAATAATCCTTGATCCCTGGCCCGGACCACCACCTGCACTGGATATCTGTACACCAGCTACCTTTCCCTGTAATGCATTCACTACATTCGACTGATGATTAATATTCAGGTCTTTATTATCTACCTGTTGTACCGTATACCCCAGTGAGCGTTTCTCTTTTTTAACACCAAATGCGGTGACTACCACTTCATTCAGATCTCTCTGAGGCATTGCTACATTCAATGTAGTCTGATCTCCTACGGACAATTGTTGTGTAGTGTAACTTACATAAGAAAATACGAGGGTGGCATTATCTCCGCTCAACATAATTTCATAATTACCGGAAGCGTCGGTAAACACATGATTCTGGGTTCCTTTCTCAATGATGACAACTCTTTCCAGTGGTTGCTTGTTATCTGCACCCGACACTGTTCCGCGTATCACTCTATTCTTCTGAGCAAATACGGATGAGCAGGTAACTAACAATAGCATGACCACCAGCCATGTAGAAATTTTCATAAGCTCAATTGTTTAATTTAAAAATGAGATGTACCTATTGCCACATGTGCAGGAGGATTTTGGTCGTTTAGCAAAAAAATGGGTCCCTTGATAACTATAGAATAAATGCACAGGTTATTATGCACCGAATGGAGATAAAAATAACAAATGATTAATTGTTACGCAAGTAAATGTTATATCTGTTTAATTTTAATCTAAGCAGGGTCATGGCCGGGGTTGGCAGAGATCAGGGACGAGGTAAGGTGGCGTAATGATTTTGAGGATCAAATGATTGAATATCTGTTCCGGGAAATGCAACTCCATTGATCAGCGCATGTTTCACTTCTTCAAATGCATAGAAGGTGGTATACCAGATATTAAAGTAACCTGTTGCTGCAGCAAGATCAATGATTGTTTCAATACCGGTTGCCCGTTGCGTATACCTGATGCGTTGTCGTTCAGCAATATCTGCCACCTTCATTCGACTATCCCATCGATCATCTTTATTTGAATATTCAGGATGACCGGGAATTCTGTCTAAACCAATCAAATCAATAAAAGCCTTTGTTCGTATAAGATCTCTTCCGGTAACATCAGGTTTTATCCGAATAATGCCACCTGCCAGTATTTCAATAAAATGAAGCAGATTATTCAGATGTGGTAAATATGGATCTGATACAGCTATATCCTTACTTTTTTTAATACTGTTACAATTCACACAGGCTAACAGGAAATTATCCCAGCGGTTCTGAAGATGAGTGTATTTTAGATTGCCTGTTGCATCTACACATTTCTTTCCGTAAATATGTTCTACATGTAATGCAGAACGACTATTATACTTGCCACAGTATGAACAAAAAGTTCCTATTTCATTTGTTAACTCCTCTTTGGCTTCCTGCCAGTGAGTAACTTCTAATGGAACATTGGGGGCACTATAACGAATGGATTTAATGACAGGTCTCATATTTTATTTTGGTAATTCTGATTCCAGTAATGCAACATAGGCAGGATCATTATTGTATCTCAGCCTTAATTCATCCAGTTTTATCTTTGCCTTTGCAATAGATGTGGCATCAGCGGTATTTTTCACCAGCTCAAAGAATTCGGTGGCGGCTCTTTTCATTTCAAGGAACCTTTCACTTCTTTCTACATTCTTTACCCCCATTTCGAACTCTGAGATATCCTCAATACTATATTTATTAGGCGCTTCATCCAGTCCTTCGGTAACATCCAGGTTAATTAATTCATTGGCTTCCAGACTCTGTACAATGAAAGGAGAGTGAGTGGTAGCTACAAACTGAATACCCGGGAAAGCCATCTTGAGATCACTTACTAAATGCCGCTGCCATTCCGGATGTATATGCAGATCTAATTCATCGATCATTACTACCCCACGGCTTTCTATGATAGCTGTAGCATCAAGATATCCATTTAGAACAATACAACGATAGGCGATTTCTGCCACCATTTCTGTAAAGAAACGAATACCGTCACTATGCAACTCTAATGGTAAAAGATCGGATATCTCATCCTTCATCTTTACTCTCAGCCATAATTTTCCATTTATGCTAACCACCTCTTCTATATACCTGTTAGCCTGTATAATAGCTTCGAAAAATGCATCTTTGGTATGTTCATATTCTTTCCCATGAGTCTTTAAAATATCGTAAGAACTGAGCCAGTCTTCATATTTAAAGTTGGTAAATTTCATATCTGACCAATCCTGGTAACCTTCTTTAAAAATCTGCCTTCCTATCCGGGAATGTCTGTGCCGTATGCCACCACCTGCCGCCCTTGAAATACTGAAAAATGCAATAACAGGTAAGAATACACTATCATCTCCCTCTTTCATCACTGTATCATACTTATCTTTTCCTATACTTCTTATTATCCCTACATCTGCTTCCGTAGAGGAAACTGTATTACTATTCGCTTTTATCTGACGCCTCCATATAACAGAATGCTCTACATCAGGGAAAGTACCTTCTGCTTCTATCTTCACCGGTTTTTGCGGTTCCAGTAATTTCTTTACACTTAACTGGCGGATTTCGTCCGGACGAATATGCACATTTTTCACATCGGGGATAGCGAGAAAAAAGCTACCGCATGCTATACGTAATGCATGCAGGATAGTAGACTTTCCCATCCCGTTAATACCTATGATTACTGTAAAATTGGGATCCAGTGTGTACGTCCTTTCCTCATCACCTGTATTCCTGAAATTTCTGATAGTTATCCTCTCTATATTCATAATACACGAATACTTTTACATTAAAAATTCACGAAGTTGTAACGAATTTAATACAACTTAAATGAATTTATCCCAGCAAAAATTTCTTTTACTTAATCCGCACTATGGAAGATTATTATTTCGACACGCCGGTTCTTTTTCCGACCCGCTGGTGTGCGATTATCCGCTACCGGCAAGGTTTCCCCGGCACCGGTAATTTGCCGGATGTCGTTGCCTAACCCTGATTGCTCCATGTAGGAAGCCACTGCTTTTGCGCGTTTTAATGAGAGGGTATAGTTGTAGTTATCATCACCTTCACTATCAGTATATCCTGTTACTTGTAGCTGTACACTACCATCACGTGGAATTTTTCTGATAAGACTGTCCAGTGCGCCGTATAATGCGGTGTTTAGTTCACTGCTGTTAAAACGGAAAAGGATATCCGGAATAATGAGCGTATCTGGTTTGGGAATGATTTTAGGTTTGATGACAGTGTCTTTCGGATGACAAAGAATCATTTCTATACGGTTGTTATCTCCATTGGCAGTGTCATACCGTGGCTGCGTTTTGCCCATTCCCCTGATATCAAAGTCTTCAAAGCTATAGCCCTGGTTGTATACTAAATAACTGGCCAACGCCTTTGCTTTATCATAAGAAATGATCTTGTTATATTCTTCCGATGCAGCCTGCCAGGAATAGCCTATCAGCTGAATACGGTTCTTGCTGCTGTTATGATAATCCTTCAGTACGTCTTCTATCTGCTTATTGTAGTTTTTATTGATCGTAGTATGATCCTGAGAAAAGAGGTCGTCTTTTAAAATGACGGTATCACAGTCGCCTTTTAACTGATGCAGGATTTGTTTACCAGGAGGAGTAGCATATGTGTCAGGAATGGTATGCCGGTGATGCTCTGCGTACAGGAAGCGGTGTATGCTGTCGGCTTCTTTGCAGAGCGCTGCGGTTTCTTCTAAAGGAGTGATACTGATACTGTCTATGAACAACTGTGCATTACTGTACAATGCATATCCTTCCTTTTTCTGCGGTGCTTTAAAATTACCAATGATGATATGCGTTGTCCTTTGTGTAGCTACGTAGTTTTTCTCCAGTATATACCAGGGATGATTCAAACGCCATAACTTCTTCTGCTGATCATTTTCATTTAATTCCAGACTGGCAGGTACTGATAAACAACCTGCATTCTCTGTGAAGATAAATGCCGTATCGAAACGGATAGCGGCCCGTAAAGGATAGTTATCGGTATTGATATACATACGTACCCGGTACGTAGTTCCCTTTTCCATAGGGCATAATAAGCGGGTCTGGATATACACCCTGCTATCCGGGTTATCCCGGCCTTCCAGTAACAGGGAAACATGGTGCTGCCCCTGCAGGGCAGTGCCATTACACAGGTATTTCATCTTTATCACCTCCGGCGCTACCGCCACCCAGGCACTAGGTGCACAGGGCGCAACGTACTCCGTACAAATGTTCACATCCTCAAAAGAAGGATTAGGTACCAGGTTCTGCGCCGGCAAATGTAGTGTACAGCAACAAAATAGCATCAGCACGATGCTTTTAATAACATAGGTAGACATGTACGTGGAATTATTAATATCTTCGCCCTCTATCGAATATCGAACCCAATACTAAATTTACTACATATGTTGCTCTTAATTAAATTTCTGATAGGATTCTGCGCTTTGGAACACTTATATATTCTCTGGCTGGAGATGTTTGCCTGGACTACCCGCGCCCCCAAAGTATTCAAACAGCTGCCAGCACACCTCTTCCCCCCTACCAAAACCCTTGCCGCTAACCAGGGATTGTATAATGGCTTCCTCTCGGCAGGACTGATCTGGTCTTTCTTTATCCATGACCAGGACTGGGCCTTCCACATAGCCACGTTTTTCCTGGCTTGCATTGCTGTAGCAGGCATCTATGGCGGATTTACCGCCGGTAAGAGGATCTTTTTCGTACAGGCAGCTCCGGCTATTATTACAATTTTATTGATTTATCTGTACTAAGAGTGGAATTTTTTGTAGACATGACAGAGATAAAAGAACTGGTCAGGCTCCCAGTTCCAGTTGATTCCGGACTAAACTAAAATACTCGGATCGTTGCTGTACAAGTTGAGTGTGATCACCTTGTTCAACGATCTCCCCATTTTTGAGCACCACGATCTGGTCCGCATTCCGGACAGTAGATAATCTGTGAGCTATAATAACAACCGTTTTACCTTTAAAGAAACTACTGAGATTATCCTGGATAATCTTTTCATTCTCAGCATCCAGCGCACTGGTAGCTTCATCCAGTAAGAAATAATGAGGATTCTTATAAACTGCTCTGGCTATCAGAATTCTTTGTTTTTGCCCTCCTGAAATACCATTTCCCCCAGCTCCTATTTTGGTTTTTGCATTAAGTGGCAGTGAATCTATAAAGTCGGCTATATTTGCAACCTGCACTGCATGATTAAACCGGGCAGTATCTTTCTCTTCTCCAGCAGCAATGATATTCCTCTCAATAGTATCTGAAAAGATAAATCCGTCCTGCATTACTACACCACAGTTCTCCCGGAGGTTTACAGGTGAAATGTCTTTCAGAGAAAGCTGATTGAAATAGATTTCACCGCTGGTAGGCTCATAAAATTTCAGCAATAGTTTCATGAGGGTTGTTTTTCCGCTGCCGCTGGCCCCAACGATTGCTGTTGTCTTCCCGTAGGGAATGGTCAGGTTAATCTTCTTTAAAATTTGCGGAGACGCATTGGCCCCATAACGGAAGTGAACATTGCGCAGGAAAATACCTTTCTGTTCATAAAGGAATGATGGCCTGTCGAACTCCAGCTTTAACTGCTCCGGCTGTTCTTCTTCCTGATGTTGCTGGATCTCATTCAACCTTTCAAGGCTTAGTTTTGCATCCTGCAGGGAGCGGAAAAAACTCACCAGCTGATTCACCGGTGCATTCATCTGCCCGATAATAAATGAAACACTGAGTAATTCGCCCAATGTCATACTTCCTTTAACTACATAGGTAGCCGACAGGAATGTAACCAGGATATTCTTTACCTGATTAATCAGATCAAAAAAAGAAGACTGCGCCTGATCTAATTTTAAGATCCGGATATTGATCTTAAAAAGCTTTCGCTGAATCTTCTCCCAGTTATTACGCTTAAATTCTTCCAGCTGATTCAGCTTCATTTCAGTAACACCATTGATGATCTCATAAATGGATTCCTGGTTCTCACTACGCCGCTGGAAACGGTAATAGTCAAGAATACGGCGCTTTCTGAGAAAAGAGTAAGACCACCCAACTGATAATGCGGTCAGGAACAGGTATACCAGCAGGATTTTATAATTATAGTACCAGAGCACGCCCATAAAGGCGGAAAAGGTAAGTATGGAGAAGAGGGTTAGCAAACTTTGGGAAGTAAGAAAGATCTCTATTCTTTCATGGTCCTGGATCCTTTGATTAAAATCTCCCATCATCTTCGTCTCAAAGAACCGTACAGGCAATTTTAACAGCTTCCGCAAATAATCAGAAATGATTTTGATATTTATCTTGGCACCAACATATAACATGAGCCAGTTCCGGATCACGCCAATGAACAGGGTACCGAGAAATAATCCCAGTTGTCCCAGCAGGATCAAGCTGATCAGGTTCAGGTTTTTACCATGTACGCCTTTATCGATCAAATCCTGGGTGAGGAAAGGTAAAACAAAGGTGATGGCACTGCCCGCTAAGAGCAGCAGGAACATCAGCAGCAATTGCTTTCTGTAAGGCGTCAGGTAACCGATCAACTGACGGAAGGATAAGTTGGTTTCCTCCTGAGGAGGATTTAACTGGTGGAATTCTTCAGCAGGCTCCAGGATGAGGGCTACACCGGTATCTTCATCGGAAAACCAGGATTTCTCAAATTCAGCAGCAGACAAAGAAATGAACCCGTAACCCGGATCAGCAATTTTGTAAATCAGCTGATCAGAGAAGCGCTTTTTTTTAATCTTGTATAATACAACGAAATGATTCTTATTCCAATGCAACACGCAGGGCAGGGGTATCGTTGCCAGTACATCCGCAGTAAGCTGAGCAGATACGGCTTCCATACCGATTCGCTGCGCAGCTTCACTGATACCGGCCAGAGAAACCCCTTCCCGCGTAAGAAAAGAAAGATCACGCAGATATTTTAAAGCATATCGCTTACCATAAAAACGGGCTATCATTGACAGACAAGCCGGGCCACAATCCATTTGGTCATGCTGCGCTACAAAATTCATACAATCTTTATCCCGTGATGTTTATAGAATAATCTTAAAATATAAAGACCTACAGATTCATCCCATGTTGGATCCAGTGTTTGCAACAAATCCTTTACCAGGATGGGAGTATCATTATTGAGTGTATCGATAAAACGTTCTAAACATTCAAAGTATTTAAATTCCGTTTTTACCCCTCTCACGTAAATAAATAACTTATCATTATCAGTACGGTAATAGCGTATCTTATAGGGTTGTTCTATTTCTACCGTGTCTGTAACACTGAATGTTTTATCATCTGTTTTGGGGAAAGGATATGTTCTGTAACCCGCATTACTATGGAGAGAATAGCGCAGGTCTTTATAGGTTTCCTTTAACAGATCTTTAAAACTGAGGTCTTCCAGTTCTGGTGGTAGTTTAAACAGATCCAGCGTTTTATCAACTCCGGCTACGCTATCCAGTGGATTTGTATCCGGTTTCAGCATCAATGTTGACCGCTGAAGATATTGTTCTTTAATGATGGCCAGCAGTCTTCCGGCAAAATCATAGTTAGCGCGGTTAAAACACCAGCAGGCAATAGCAATGGAAAGTCCTTCCTGTGTACCTACATGATAGGTATTCTCAGGCATAAAATAAATATCCCCTTCATCAAAAGGATGTTTATCTGCATAGGGGATGTATTTGCTGATCTCTTTATTGTTATACTTCTCTTCGCCTACCAGCGCTTCATACTCTTCATTATTCCAGGTATACATGGTTTTTGAACCAGGCCCAAGATGGAAGTGGATCACACTCTTGCCGGGAAGGTCCAGATGAATGCCGAGCGGGGTACTGTCGTAGTTACCGATAAAGAGGGTGAAGATAATACCTTCTGTAGGGACGCCCGTTTTCTCCAGCAGTGGTGCCAGTTTCAGGGCAATCTTATTGGAAAGCTCCAGATTAAATCTTTCGCCTTCATTAATGATCATCCCGAATTTCTTCTCTCCGAAAGTACGTTGTACCCAATCCTCCACGCTTTCACCAGGCAAAGGCGGTGAATCATAAATACGGAACATCTCGTTCTTTTCGAGTTGTTTGCCTTCGATGTAAACACGGTAGCCATGTTTGTCTGTACGTCTCCTGGCCATGTCTGCCAGTATTTCAAGTATGTAGGTCCGCATTTCGGCAGTTTCCTCTTTTGTCATACAATCCTTTAAAACAGACGTTTTCGTCATTTTATCAGTTGTATCCAGGAAGTCGTCCCACCATATGGGATCGAATGTGGTTGCTATCTTTTCCATTGGATGTTAGTTTACTTTCCTGATGCCATGTGCACCATAGATCATTTGTAAAATATACAGGCCCACGCGTGGATCCCAGCTTTTATCCAGGTAAGAGAGTAACTCTGATACGGTGATTTCCTCTCCTTCATTGAGTTTATCTATCAGTGTTCTGATGGAAGCAAAATCATTGAACTCAAATTTTACCCCTCTTACATATATCTGCAATTTGCCGGGATAATAATCGGAATTTCTGTAAAGAATTTTGAAGGGTACTTCCAGTGCAATTGTATCATCCAACTGGAATGCAGGTTGTTCTGACTTAGCGAAGGGGCTGGTCCTGTAGCCACCGTTACTACCTACAGCATATCGCAGGTCCCTGTATGCTTCCCGCATCAGTTCCATATAACTTAAGTTATATAATTCCGCGGGGATGGTGAAGGCCTCCAGTATATCTGCCACACGGTCTGCATTATCCAGTGGTGACCTGTCAGGAATAAGAATCCTGTCGTCCTTTTGAAGGAATTGTCTTTGTATTACTTTATGTAATTTTTTGGCGAGTTTTTCTTTTGTAAGATTATATTGCCAAACAGTAACTGCCATGGAAAGTCCATCCTGTTTACCAATATGATATTCTCCTTCAGGCATGAAATATACATCTCCTTCCTCAAAAGCAAATTCAGTAGCATAAGGGAGAAGGTCTTCTACATCTTCTCTTTTGTAACCCTTGCCGAGCAGCTCTTCATACAACTCATTGCTCCACGTATACATTGTTTTACCACCAGGGCCTAAATGGAAGTGGATCACGTTCTGTCCGGTTGGATCTTTGTGGATACCAAGGGGCGTTTTATCATAATTACCTATGAACAATGTAAAGTTGACACCGTCTCTTGGAAATCCTACCTTTTCAAACAGGTGTTCTATTTTCTGTGCAATTATTTTTGATAAATGGAGATTGAACTTTTCACCAAGGTTAATGATCATTCCGAATTTCTTTTCCCCAAATACTCTCTGTGACCAGGTTTCAAGATCTTCATTTTCCAGGGGAGGAGAATCATAGATGTAGTTCATCTCATCCAGGTTGAGTATTTTACCATCTATATAAGCCCTGAAACCGAATTTTATAGTTCTTAATTTTGCTAATTCTTTCAGTATATCCAGTACATAACCCCTTAACAGCAAGGTTTCCTCTTTATCCATACAGTCTTTAAAAACAGCTGTCTTTGTCTGGTCTTGCGTTGTTTCGAGGAAGTTATCCCACCAGTTGACATCAAATTTTTTCACGGCGATTTCCTGTAACGTTTCCATTATAAATGAGTTTTAATAACATAAAATAATTTTCGGGGCCGGACAATAGTGGATTAACAGGGAGCTATTGACCGATCTTAAATAACCGGGGACGTTATTTTGTAACAGAAGAGAGAGAGAGTAGAGAAAATGCCTCTACTCTGCTCCATGTTTTGGCTTATGCAGCTTCAACTGAATCATGGTCATGATGGTGACCTACGTCAACTGGTTCAACGATAGCCAGACCACCAATTACCAAATTTTCTTCCAGTGGAGTCAGAACTTTAACACCCAGGAAATCTGTCAGATTTGCAATTTCTTCTTGTTTCATTTTAATTTGTTTTTGAAGTTAAGATTCACCTTCTTTGTCGGCATCGGTAGATTCCTGTTTTTTGTTTTTTTTCTTTGGGTTACAAAATGTATCAATTATTCCCGCGATTCTTGCGCAATGAATATCTTATACTAAATACGATTTAGAGTTAAATTTATCGGGGTATGGTGGTGATTATAGTTTTTGTTCCGGGTTAATTATTTGCTCTGCTTTTTTCTTCTTCGTTTCCGAAAGTTCTTTTTTCTATATTAATTTTCTTGTTCCCAAATTTATAAGCTAATGATATTCTGAAAAACCGGTTATCACTGTAATCGTAATATACCTGTCTGATCCCATTTGTGTATGTTGAGCTGTAATTTCTTGCAGTTCTTAATACGTCCTGGACTACAAAAGCCAGTTGCACACTGTTTTTAAGTAAAGAATATTTAAGTGCAAGGTCCAGGTTAGCCCTTGATTTATTTTTATATAACAATGAATATTCCGGGGCCTGGTACCAGACATTAATAGCGCCTCTCACAGTTTTTGCTTTGTTCAGGATGAAAGAATTGTTAGAACTTACATAACATCCCCAACTTTCCGTATTCTGCAGATTTACTTCTTTAATAAAGGATGAAGCTGAATAATAAACGTCCACTTTTGTTTCACTTTCCCACCACTTTAACCTGTTAAAACTGAATGATTCGGAGAAGCCAGCCGTCTTGTTTGAAAAATAGTTCAGCTGGGTGAAATATTGCACTTTAGTTACTTCATCTGCAAAAGGAACTTCTCCAAATCCATGGATATCTTTTGAAAAATAGAGTGTTGTATAAAGCGCATTTTTATAACCGTATTTTATTTCAATATTATCAGCATATTTCGGAGTCAGGAATGGATTCCCTTCTGTATAGCTGTAAGGACTGGAATAGAATTTAAACGGATTCAGGCTTGCATATCCTGGTCTTGTGATTCTTCTTCCATAATCGATTACAATAGAATGATCATCATTGGGCGTATAAGAGATAAAAACAGTAGGAAACAGTTGCACATAATTATTCTTGTTCTCCTTGCTGTAAGTAACGGAAGTGCCTTGGGTATGGGTGCTTTCCATGCGCAACCCAGCCTGTGCCTGCCATTTCTTTCCAAACTTTCTATCTCCTGAAATATACAACGCTGTTGTGTTCTCTTTATAATTAAAGATATTGCTCTGGTCCGTATTTAATATTGGGATACCGGAGGTGGTGTTATAATATTTAAGATCGTTATTGGTGGTGGTAAATAATACTTTTGCCCCATACATTAATTTGATCCATTCAAGCGGCATTTCCACATCCACTTTCCCCGTATAGTTCTTCAGTCCCTGTACACCAATGTTGTTAGTTGACATAAAACCTCCGGGGGTAGGCACATGTTCACCCGTCTGATTCTCTGTGCTGAAATCCCTGTTGGTGTTATTGGCAAAATCGAAATAGTCAAAATTCAGAAACAGTTTACCGTTGTTCTTATTAAGGTCTATATCCGAATGCCAGTTCAGGGAAGTTGAATTTACTTTTCGTCTGGTAACAGCGATCGTGTTGATGAAGGAGTCTACCAGGTTTGTTTCACTGTTCGTAATTACACCTGCATCATTTTCATCTATCACTGGTTTGCTATAGGTACCTGAATATTGAATTCCGGTAGTCCATTTCTTTGTCACCTGATAATCAATTCCCGCATTAACCGCTGTATTATTGATATTTATTTTTTTGACGAAATCTGTATTCCAGGATTGCTTTGGATAATAGAGTTCATCGGATTCTGTTCTTCTTCGTGCACCTCTTTTATAGTCAATATTAAATATAAATGACAGCTTATCTTTCTGATAATTAAAGTTCCCTCCTATGTTTCCTGCCGGATAACTGGTTTGTGTATAACTGGTAAGAAATGTTCCATTCCAGCTATTCGCCTTTGCTTTTTTAAGTTTGATATTTATCATTCCTCCATTCCCTTCTGCATCATATTTTGCAGGAGGATTAGTGATGACTTCAATACTTTTTATGTTATCGCTTTTGATTGTAGACAGGAAGTTTACAAGATCTTCCCCGGTAAGTTGTAACACTCTGTCATCAACCATCACAGCTATCCCGCTTTTACCCACCATCCCAATCAGGTTGTCCTGTACACGTACTCCCGGCGTTATTTTCAAGGCATCCAATGCATCTCCGCCTGAAGTAGCTATTGAGTTCTCAACATTAAAGACCATTCTGTCAATTTTTCTTTCGATAAGAGGCGTTTTACCAGCTACGACTACTTCTTTTAATTGTTTGGTGTTATCAGGTAGCTGTATATTGATGATAGTATCCCTTGTGAGATTGATCGTAATACTAACCTTGTCATAGTCAAGGCGGGATACAAGTAATGTATATATGCCGGATGGCACATTGCGACACTCATAACTGCCAATACTATCGGTAAAGGATGTAGCTTTAACTAACGAATCTTTTTTAAGTGATATCGTAACAAACTCTAATGGACTATTTTCTTTATTAACGACTGTTCCTCTGATGGTGGATTGAGCGTGCGAGGAAACCGAAATTATTAAGAATAATAGGACAATCAAAAAGGATAATCTCATCAAATGGGTCTTTGGTAATAATGGCTACGTTAACATAAATGGAATTTTTGTTCTTGGTTCTCGAAAGTACATTAAAAAACTATTCTGCAAAATTTTTTTCTGGCAGTTTTTACATCACCATGCAGTGTTGCACGCGACCAATTTGCAGTACTTGTTGTACAATAAGCCATAGGTAAAGAAACTCCGGGAGGTCTCCCGGAGTTTCACGGTGTTTATTCTGCGTATAACGCTATCACTATACTGGATAATTCCCGGCGGGGAGAAACTGGCAATCCTACTTTCATCAGATAATCCCCTGAATAAATTTTATTATTAAGTGCAGATGACTTTCCTTCCTCTATATTCATTTCTTTGAGTCTATATTTTTTTACAGGATTAAGTCCCTGTAATTTCACCGGTTCAAAATCTTCACCATAGCGGGTATGCAGATTATAAGAAAATAACACTGCTTTTGTTTGTACGCTATCTACATACATTAATACAGCCCTGTTTTCATTATAAGGAGAGATTAATCTGTATAAATCACCATGACTGATTACAGGATACAGCTGTTTATAATTGATAACAGCCTGCTGACTGAATTTCCATTCTGCATCATTGAATTTGTCCAGATCAATATCGTATCCCAATCGTCCCATCATGGCAACATCTGTACGGAATTTAAGCGATTGTTTTCCCCATGAGGTAACGTGATTGGCTACTGTAAAAGATGGGAAGAAGTAAGAATATCCCCATTGGATAAATACTCTTTCAAATGCGTCGGTATCATCGCTTGGCCAGAATTCTGTAAAATAAGGTAATGCGCCGTAATCCACACGACCACCGCCGCCTGAGCATAACATAATAGGAAGATGCGGGTATTTTGTACGTAATCGTTTAAGCACCTGGTATAAACTACGGGTGTATTCTATGTATAAGGCCGACTGGTTATCTTTCAGATAAGGAGAATACCCGTTTGTGATCATGCGGTTACAATCCCATTTAATATAGGCGATACCAGGGTTTGCCGTGAGCATATTATCCAATACCCCCAATACGAAATCCTGTACTTTAGGATTTACTAAATCCAGTACCAGCTGATTACGGAAATAGTCTTCATCTCTGTTGGGGAGTTTCAGTATCCAGTCGGGATGTTTCTCATATAATTCACTTTTAGGATTCACCATTTCAGGTTCTACCCATATTCCGAATTTGATATTTTTCCCCGTGGCTGTTTTTACTAAATGTCCAATACCATTTGGCAGTTTGGTTTTGTTCTCCTGCCAGTCGCCCAGTCCTGTGTGGTCATCGTTCCTGGGGTATTTATTAGCGAACCATCCATCATCTAATAAGAAAAGATCTGCACCGAGTTTACGGGTGTTATCAAATAAGCCTTCCAGTTTTTGTTCATTGAAATCGAAGCCGGTAGCTTCCCAGTTATTCAGCAATACATTTCTCGGGATGTTACCATCCAGTACACCATAAGTAGCACCCCAGCGGTGGAAGTTACGGCTGGCGATCCCTTTTCCGTTATCCGAATAAGTGAAGATAAATGCGGGTGTTTCGAATGTTTGTCCGGGTAGTAATTTATATTGAGATGAGTAGGTATTCATGCCGGCAACTACACGTAATGAATTCCGTTCATCTACTTCAAAAGCAAAGCGGAAGTTGCCTGTCCATGCCAGTGTACCTGCTATCAGAGAACCATGTGTTTCGGTAGCTGGTTCATCGAGAGAAACGAAGAAGAAAGGAGCCTGGTACATATCAGCTCTTGTACCCAGTTTAGTATCCAGTATTTTGATACCGCTGGTGAGTTCATTTTCTTTCATTTTCATTTCTTCTGCCCAGTCACCGTGGAAGTTGGTGAGCCAGTATTTATGTGCATCGAAGTGCAGCATGGCGGAGGCAAAGTTATAGAGTGTAACGGGCCCCTTCTCCTGGTGTTTGATTTCCGTCCAGCTTTTAAAGATATCTTCCTTATGGTAGGCGGTGATGTGTAACAGTACTTCAAAAGGGTATTTAGGATCTTTTAAAGAGATGGTGGTAGTACTTACATTATCATCTGCCTTCTCTGTTTTATCAGCAACGAATAATAATTCCAGAGAAGGGTTACCATCTGTATGTATTACGCTGATGGCAGGTTCGAACAGGTTGTTGGTACCGGCGGAAACATAGGCTTCGTGTTTGCCACTTTCTACATTGGTACTTTCCAGTAGTTTCTGACCCAGGTAACTCTGGAAGAGTTTACCTTTTTCATTTACTGAGAGTAGTAATTGCAGGTGATCTGTTTCTATGGAAATCTGTTTTTGGGCCCTGGTGGGCATGCATAACAGTACAAAAAAAGCAATTGCAAGGTGTTTAAGCATAATCGTGGTTCTTTTATGGTTTGCTTAAACTATTAATTTTTTCGGGGAAAGTTGCATTTTTTTTTGAGAGGGTGAAGTTTGATTTGTTTTTTTCTATACCTTCATTTCTTCTTAACGCCCGGTGGTACTGAGTAATTCAGCTACCGGGTTCTGTGTTTTTATAACCTGCATAATTTTTTTTTCATTTTTAAAACACAATTATCATTATGGGATTAATCTATGCAGAAGTAGAATTATTTAACGCGGATGATCTTACCAGGGCACATGACAACGTTATCAGTAAAGATGATGTAAGGTCACTGAAGGTTGAGAAAATACTTGTTGACACAGGAGCTGTTATGCTCACTATTAATGAACCTATGCAGGCGCATTTACAATGTCGTGTTTTAGGAAGACATATAGTAGAATTAGCTGATGGTGAACAACAAGAATGTGATATCGTTGGACCTGTTGAACTACGGTTTAAAAATAGACTTACCATATGTCGGGCTATAGTTTTGCCCAGCGATTGTGAGCCGCTATTGGGAGCTATTCCATTAGAGGATATGGATGTCTTAATAGACCCATTAAGACAAGAGTTAATCGTACATCCTCTTCGTCCTAACATGGCACGTATAAAAATACCTAGCATTAGGCTGGTACCTCTACCGGCAGACGCTACAGGTCCCTCCGTTCTTTGAGCAGTTTTTACAACCGCTGCAATTCTTACAGGCAGTACATTTGCCTTTAGGGCTGCAGGTGCCATAGTTTACATGAACAGGTGTTTTATGCAGTAATGCATATCCGCCAAAACCGGCGCCAATCAGCAAAGCAGTAATTATTAGTTTTTTCATAAAAGGGAGTTATCAGGCTGCAAAGTAACAGCTTAATAACTCCCTTTCGGTTAATAAGCAGTTAAAGATCAGACATTAAATCCTCCATCGATTGTAATGGCGGTACCGGTGATAAAACCACTCTCCTGGCCTGCCAGATAGGCTACAAGACCGGCAATATCCACTACATTTCCGTAATGCCCTAATGCCATATACCCTTTTGCGAAGGCAGCGTGATCTCCGCTATCCGGGTTCATGTCCGTGTCTACAGGACCTGGTTGCACCAGGTTAACGGTGATACTTTTAGGGCCCAGCTCCCTTGCCAACCCTTTGGTAAGGCCAATCAATGCAGACTTACTCATAGCATACAGCGTACCCCCCGGGCCCACTACCCTGTCGGCCATATTACTGCCAATGCTGATAATCCTGCCACCGGAAGGTATGTGAGGAATCGCTGCCAGGGAAGCCATGAAAACCGCCTTCACGTTAACGTCCATCACCTGGTCGTAATCCACGGCAGTATGCTCTAATAAGCCCTTCTGAAGATAAACCCCGGCATTATTCACCAGTATGTCTATACGTCCAAAAGTAGCAGCAACCTGCTCAACCGCAGCCGTAACTGCTGTATGAGAAGCATTATCCGCCTGAATGGCTATTACATTATCGCCAAGTGCGGTGACCAGTTCCTGCGCTTTAGCCGCGGATTTCACATAGGTAAAAGCCACTGTTGCCCCCTCTGCTACCAGCCGTTTTACGATGGCTGCTCCCATCCCCCTGCTGCCTCCTGTCACTAATGCTACTTTGTTTTCAAGGTGTTTCATAATAATATTTTTTGTTAATTGTTTGTAAAAGTAAACAGGTAGTCTTAATTTTACCAGTACTGATAATATTATCCAGTACTGACAAAAATGTAAGTAATGAGAAAAGAAAGCTCAACTAATACATTGAACAGAGAAAAGATACAGGGGGATTGTGGCATGGCTTATACACTCGACCTGATAGGTGGAAGATGGAAACCAACCATTTTATGGCGCCTGCTGCAAGGCAAACAGCGCTACAGTGAACTGAAAAAAAGCATTCCTTCTGTTTCTGAACGCATACTTGTATTACAGCTGAGAGAGCTGGAAAAAGATGGACTGATCAATCGCCTCGTATATGCCGAAGTACCACCACGTGTGGAATATGAACTTACCAGTTCCGGAGAATCACTCAAACCAATGTTACAGGTAATATCTGACTGGGGAAATGTACACCGCCCCAGGAATACGCCTGACTGAATTTTTAAAAATATAGTTGTACCAAATTAAGACACCTAATGACCTTCGACATAATATTTACCATCTTCTTAATACTGCTGAACGGTTTTTTCGTAGCAGCAGAATTTGCGATCGTTAAAGTCCGATCGTCGCAGATAGAAGTAAGTTCCGGACGTAGTAAAACCGTTTCACTGGTTGCCAAAAGTATTCTCAATAACCTGGATGGTTACCTTGCTGCTACACAGCTGGGTATTACCCTGGCCTCTCTGGGCCTTGGCTGGGTAGGCGAAAGAGTAGTTACAACACTCATCTTGCAGCTTTTTGATAACCTGCATATTACACTGTCTCCCGAAACAGCGCATCAGGTAGCACTGCCGGTAGCCTTCATGACCATTACCATCCTGCATATCGTATTTGGAGAACTGGCGCCTAAATCCCTCGCTATCCGTAAACCAGTGCCTACTACTTTTACAGTAGCACTACCTCTCAAATTGTTTTACATTGTTTTCCGTCCCTTCATCTGGATATTGAACAGTCTTGCCAATGTGATCCTGAGTATTATTGGTATTAAACCGATGAATGAACATGAGGATATTCATACAGAAGAAGAATTACGTGTAATCATTGCTGAAAGCCATCAGGGCGGCGTGATAGAGGAAACGGAAAAAGCGCTGATCCAGAACGTTTTTAACCTGGGCGACAGACAGGTATCTGCGTTGATGACACCCCGTAATGAAGTAATATGGCTGGATGTGACTGATACTCCGGAGATCAATAAAGAAAAGATCCTCACACAAAAACATACAGTATATCCCCTTGCAAAAGGAGATCTCGATAACACCACCGGCTTTGTTTATTCCAAAGACCTGTTGAGTGAAAACTTCAACGGTGTCGTGAATAATCTGGCTGCCATCAGCAGGAAACTGCTGGTTGTAACCGTACATAACCGCGCTTACCAGTTACTGGAACTATTCAAAAAGGAAAGGATATACCAGGCAATGGTAGTGGATGAATTCGGCTCTATCAAAGGACTTGTGACCATCAATGATATTGTGGATGCATTGGTGGGAGATATTTCTGAAACGAATGAGTTTGAATACGAGGTCATCAAAAATGATGATGGCAGTATGCTGGTAGACGGGCAATTGCCATTCGTGGAATTCCTGGAACTGATGGGTATAGATGCAGATCCGCAAAAGGCAAACTATACCTCTTATGTTACACTGGGTGGATTCATCCTGGATAAACTGGGTAAGATCCCTGAAAGCGGAGATAGCCTGAAATGGCGGGGCCTGAAGCTGGAAGTGATGCAGATGGACCAGCACCGTATTGCCAAAATACACGTTTCAATGATTAAAAAGTCGCAGGAAGATTAATACGCTACTCCTATGAAAAACAACTGGCTCAAATCATTATTGCCACATGCTATCGCAGTGCTGGCATTACTCATACTGGCTACTCTCTATTGCAAGCCAGTGCTGGACGGGAAAATATTAAGTCAGAGTGATAATGTGCAATGGCAGGCTATGGCCAAAGAATCCCTGGATTACAAACAGGTACATGGTATTACTCCACTGTGGACTACCAGCATGTTTGGCGGGATGCCTACCTACCAGATCTCCATGGAATCTCCGTATAACTATGGCAGTTATATTCCTGTTATCTTATCTCTTGGATTACCCAAGCCGATAAATGTACTGTTCCTGGCCGCGTTTTGTTTTTACATTCTTTGTGTGGTACTGGGGGCCAATCCCTGGGTGGGATTTGCTGGTGCTGTAGCCTATACATATGCCAGCTACTCTCCTATTATTATTGTCACCGGTCATGATACGAAAATGCTGGCTATGGCGTATCTGCCAGCGGTTATTGCCGGACTGATACTCATCACCCGTAAGAAATACCTGCTGGGTAGCGGCGTCATGTCGCTGTTCCTTACTTACCTGGTAGCAGCAAACCATCTGCAAATCACGTATTACTTCTTTTTAATACTGGCAGTCATAGGTATTACTTTTGCGGTGTATTGCATACAGCAGAAGGAATACAAACATCTGATTATTGGTACCTTGCTGGTAGCGCTTTCGGTAGGGTTATCACTGGGTTCCAATGCCGTGAGCTTATGGAGCACCTTTGAGTATTCCAAAGCAAGTACCCGCGGTGGTAAATCAGAATTAACTGCATCATCCTCTCAGAAAAATATGGATCATGGTCTTGATAAAGACTATGTATTCCAATGGAGCTATGGTAAATTTGAAACGTTTACCCTGATTGCTCCCGATATCTATGGTGGCAGTTCTTCCGGCTCATTAAGTACGAATTCAGCTACCTATAAACAACTGGAAACATTAGGCGTACCAGCTGAACAGGCAGAAAAAATGATCAGCAGATGGGACCTGTACTGGGGAGATCAGTCGCTGCTGGGTACTTCAGGTCCTGTTTATCTCGGCGCTGTTGTATGCTTACTGGTGATACTGGGTTTATTCATTATTAAGTCCTGGCATAAATGGTGGCTGGTTGCCATCACTGTATTAGGTCTCTTCCTGGCATGGGGCAGTAATCTGCAGGGCTTTAACTACTTCATGTTCGATCATTTCCCTTTATATAACAAGTTCAGAGCACCTTCACAGGCATTGATCATTCCACAGTTATCCTTTGCGATACTGGTAGTGATGACTCTCAATGAACTGATTAAAGGACAAATTCCCAAAGAAGAACTGCTGAAGAAACTGAAATGGACAGGGTTGGTTACTGGTGGTATATTAGTGATGTTGCTGATCGCTTCATTCAGTATGTCATATACCAATGCTACGGGCAATATGCAGAACCCGGGCAGTGATGACCAGTTCCATGCGCAGCTTTTACAGATGACACAGAATAATGCTGGTATAGCAGACCAGCTGATGCAGGCGCTCAGAGAAGACAGAGCAAGTCTTTACCGGAATGATGTACTGCGTTCACTGTTATTCGTAGCACTGGCATTCGGACTGGTATGGTTCTTTGTGAAAGGGAAAATCAAAGCGCAGTGGTTCACCACAGGCATCATCCTTTTGATATTAGTCGATTTGTTACAGGTAGACCGGCGATATCTGAACAGCGATAGTTTTATGGATGAACTGAGTTACAGCAATCCGTTTCAGCCATCTCCTGCGGATCAGCAGATCTTACAGGATAAAGACCCTTATTATCGTGTATTTAACCTTACTGCCAGCCCTTTTCAGGATGCAATGACCTCTTACTTCCATAAGAGCATAGGTGGTTACCATGCCGCTAAATTACAGCTCTATGCAGATCTGATAGAAAGGCAGATAAGTCATAATAACCTGCAGGTATTGAATATGCTGAATGCGAAGTATATTATTGTTCCCGGTGAAGGAGGTGCACCAGTTGCCCAATTAAACCCGGACGCATTAGGGAATGCCTGGTTTGTAAAAGCAATTAAATGGGTACCCAATGCGGATGCGGAAATGAATGAGCTGAATACCCTGCATACCAAAGATACGGTTGTAATAGATCAGCGTTATCAGCAGGATGTAAAAGGAATTTCTCAGTTTGATTCATCTGCTACAATAAAACTGATAGCCAATAACCTGAACAGCATTTCTTATACATCTTCAGCAGCAGCGCCTCAGTTTGCGGTATTCTCTGAAGTATATTATGAAAAAGGATGGAAAGCTTTTATTGATGATCAGCCAGTACCTTATTGCCGTGTTAATTATGCGCTGAGAGGGATGATGGTACCGGCAGGTAAACATACTATCACTTTTAAATTTGAACCAGCGGTATATTATAGTGGTATTAAGATATCCCTGTTCAGTTATTTTATAATGATAGCCTTATTAATAGGTGGATTCATCATGAACTGGAAAAGTAAAATGGCGTCTCAAATGCATTGAGACGCCATTTCTTATTATTTACCCCACACTGCACTGAAGTGTTGGTTATCATCGTAGTTCTGTACTTTTAACAAACGTAATCCCTGACCGGAAAACTGGTTGAACTTAGCCTGGTAATCGGCAGAAGTCATACCGAAATAAGCGGCATAATTGTTCTGTTTAGGTCGCCAAACGCCGCCTACCTTACCATCATTCACACAAATGCTTTTCAGTTCCCATTTGCTATATAGTTCGTTGAACTTGTTGCTGAAATCAGTTGCATTCATACCATAGTAAAGATAAAAGCCATTATCAGCAGGTTTATTTACAAATACCGCTGCATGATATCTCTTGCCATTTACGGTGTAATCCGCATGTTCCTGAACATGCCATTTCTTGGTTACTACATAGTCTTTCCAGGCAGCATCAAAAGCAGCATCATTTGCATTGTGTATGGAATGAGCTGATTGTCCGGCCGGGTTCTTTTCCCATATTGCAGAAAACCGTGGATTACCGCTACCATCTTTAGTTACTGACAACTGACGGGGACGGAAGCCCTGTGCATTATAAGTATTGAACTTAGCCTGATAGGTATCACCAGTCATATAAAAATGTGCGTACCAGGCACCGGATAATCCCCACTGGAATGAACCGGCAGCATACAGGTCGCTACCGTTTCTATCTACACTTATTGTTTGCAGTGCCATACCCATACCGGTATAATAAGACCAGTATTTATTTACGATATCCAGCGGAACATTATGGAAGCTGGGGTAAAAAGGCGCAAACAAACGTGCATATGGTGTGTTTGATTCCAGGTCATAACAATCTACGCTGCTGCTGTTATAAGTACCGTACGGATCTACCAGTACCCATTCACCGCTGTGACCACTGCGGGTATCCAGTATCCTTGTTTCATAATGCAGATGTACATTAAAGGAACGGGTATCCGGATTTTTCATTGTACCATCATCATTCAGGATCACACCAATTCCACCGGAACCAGTGTTCCCGGAGTTCGCGATAAAATCTCCGGCCTTTACCATGTCACCCACCTTTACAGCGATAACCTGGCTATTGGTTCCCCAGCAGAGATTGCTGGTTGTGCCATTATTGGCAAACTTCATGTATTTGGCTGAAGGCGATTTCTTAGCCTGTGCACGGTCATGATCATAACCATCACGCAGATGAAGGTAGGTACTGCGGTATTTATATCCATCCGGAGCGGTATGCTCAATAGTGACGTTGTTGCCACCACCGTCTGACCACTGTACAGTGATCACCTTTCCGGGGGCTATCGCATATACACCAAAAGAAGGATCTTCATTTGCTGCAACACTACCTTTCCCATAGTCGATGGCACGGTGAGCATCATTCTTACCGTCTTTGTCATTATCCCAGCTGTAATAAAATCCCTGCCAGATACCAACAACACTGTTGCGGTAAGGAAGATATAAAGGCATATGTGCCTTTACAGAGCTGTATACCGGTTCCAGTGCGTCTTCTACTACGGGTGCAGCACAAACATTCGCGCTGTACATTTTAGCCAGAGCAAGTACACCCGGTGCATCCGCTTCTGTAAATACCAGTTGCTGCTGGGGCTTTGTTCTGATAGCCGGCCGGGCAGATAATACCTTAAAACTGCTTAAGACCGGTTTGCTGGTCGCTTCATCCCCGTCGGGTCCTTTGGGGATATCAATCGTGGGCTTTTTAACACTTCTGTACAATATTTCGGAAGAAAACCTGTCTTCCTGCAGGGGTTGTGGTCGTTGTGCGCATACATGTAAACAGAATAACATTGCTGCCGCAAAAGTTGCGATTTTCATACTACTTGGGGTTTAAATTAAATCAGGAAGCAAAGTACGTCTCTGAAAAAGAGAAAACAACTAACTCCTGTGCATTGTTTAAATTATATCAGGCTGCAAAGTAAATGTATTGACTACTGATTGAAAATGATCAATTAATATCTGGTATAAACCAACTGATAAATGGTTGCCTCAGCAAAATATTAGGCATATTATTTCTTTCAGCCGATTTACTTTACCATTTCATCTATACATTTCTCCTGTCTGTGGTTCGGCTGCAATACCTTCTTAAAATATCACGTTAAGGTACAGAGTTGAATTATTCGACTCAGTAAGATCACGTGAAGAAATCCCTTAGAAGACGTATAAGAATGTACTATCCTGCTCTAGCTGTTGTAGGTGTAATTTTGTTTTTCATGATAGACACAGCAGCACGGGACCTTCACGGAATTGTTACTGTTTCAGCAGACACCGTTGTTATACCTGTGAAGGATACACTAAAATATCCTTTGCAGGATCGTCATGGGGTGAAACTGATAGACCATGCAGAGAATGCTATGGATTTAAAAGATCCCAAAAGCATTCAGCAGGATGTAGATTATGACCCGGTTACAAGAGATTATATTATCTCTGAAAAGATAGGTGATCAATACTACAGAAAGCCTACCCTCATGAGTTTCCAGGACTTCTACAACATGCAATCCCGGCAAAGTGAGAATGATTATTTTATGAAAAGAGCCTCTACACTGGGTAATCTTAACAGGACCAGTGAAGCTCCTAAACTCTTTAAAAGCAACAGCATTTTTGACCGCATCTTTGGCGGTAATAAAGTAGATATCAAACCACAGGGGTCTCTGGAAATATCCATGGGATATGATGGACAATACATCAATAATCCCGTGCTGACAGAACGTGCGCGTAAGAGTGGTGGTTTTGATATGAACATGAACATCAACCTGAATGTAACAGGTAAGATCGGGGACAAACTGAAACTCATCACCAATTATAATACACAGTCTACTTTTGATTTTGAGAACCAGGTGAAACTGGAGTATACTGGTTATGATGATGAGATCATCAAAAAGATAGAAGCTGGTAATGTGAGCTTTCCGTTGAACAGTTCACTGATCAGTGGCATGCAGTCATTGTTTGGGATAAAGACACAATTACAGTTCGGGCGACTAACAGTAACGAGTGTATTATCCAGTCAGAAGTCGCAGAAACAAACGCTTACGCTGAAAGGTGGCAGCCAGTCGCAATCCTATACCATCAAAGGAAATGCCTATGATGAGAATAAGAACTTCCTGATGGCACAGTTCTTCCGCGACACGTTTAATTATGCGATGAGCAATCTGCCATCCGTACGTTCTCTTTCCAACATCACAAGAATAGAAGTATGGGTTACCAATAAAACAGGTACAACTACCAATACAAGAAACGTAATAGGATTGATGGACCTTGCGGAATACAATCCTTACAATACAACTGCTGTTCACGTCATTTCCGGTGGCAAGCTGCCCTATAACGGTATTAACGATTTATATGGTAATCTGGCCGGAGATGATGCCAGCAGGAATCCCAGTACAGTGGTGAGCCAGTTGCAGGCAGCCGGACTAACACCCGTGCAGGACTATGAAAAAACATATGCCCGTAAACTGGACAGCACAGAGTATACCGTTAATAAGAAACTTGGATTTATTACATTGAACAGCCAGCTGGCATCCGACCAGGTACTGGCTGTGGCCTATGAATACAGTTACAACGGGCGTACTTATAAAGTAGGTGATTTTGCACAGGATGTTCCGCCAGATGAAAGCAATGCCGCAAACAGCCGGGTACTGTTCCTGAAAATGCTGAAAGCAACCGCGGTACGTACAAAGCTACCCATCTGGAACCTGATGATGAAGAACATCTACTCTACCGGTGCTTACCAGTTGAGCAGCGCAGACTTCACCATGGATGTGTATTATAATGATCCCGGTACCGATACCCGTGCAGCCAGTCAGCGACGTTATCTCCCTGATGCTGTCAATGAATACAGTGGCGCTCCTATCATTTCTATTCTCAACCTGGATAATCTCAATAACAATAATGATCCGCAACCGGATGGTGTATTCGATTTTGTAAGCGGATATACAGTAGATGTATCTAACGGCCGTATCATATTCCCGGTGCTGGAACCTTTCGGAAAAGACCTTGCCAAAGCATTCGGGGGAAATGCTGCACTGGAGAAACAATACCTGTACCCACAACTGTATGACTCTACCAAAACAGCTGCGGAACAATATTCTGCGCTAAACCGCTATGTCATCAAAGGTAGTTACAAAGCAGGCAGCTCCTCTGAAGTATCGCTGAATGCATATAATATTCCTGCGGGATCTGTTACTGTTACTGCGGGTGGTAAAACACTCATAGAAAACGTCGATTATACGGTTGATTATAACCTGGGCAGGGTAAAGATTATCAATGACGGGATTCTGAGTTCGGGGTCCGCTATCAATATTGGCTTTGAGAACAGTGGCGCCTATGGTGAGCAGGTAAGGAACTACATGGGAACAAGACTGGATTATGTAGTGAATGATAAGTTATCCTTCGGTTCTACCATTGTACATATGAGTGAACGCCCCTACACCACGAAAGTAAATTACGGGGAAGACCCTATCAACAACACGGTTGTAGGACTGGATGGTAATTATAACTCTGCCTCTAAAGCGCTGACACGTTTGCTGAATAAATTACCCAACTATGAAACAACTACTCCTTCCCAGATAAGCCTGACAGGAGAAGTCGCACGCTTATTCCCGGGGCATAGTAAACTGATCAACTCTTTCGGCAGCAGTGAAGGGCAGGTATATATTGATGACTTTGAAGGAACAGAAAGTAACTACGACCTGAAAACACCTTCCTCCAGTTGGGCTTTAGCATCCACTCCGGTTGGCGCGACTGACACCACCGGTATGGAAATGTTCCCCGAAGGGTCATTGATAGACTCTTTGGATTATGGCAAAAACAGGGCATTATTATCCTGGTACATTATAGAACCTACTTTGCAGGTGACCACCAGCACCGGTCTGCCGGCTGGCGTTACAAAAGATGATCAGTCGGACCCAAGGGTGCGTATCGTATATGAAAAGGAAATATTCCCCAATGTATCTACCGAGTACTCACAAGCCCAGCTTACCACCCTCGATCTTGCCTATTTTCCTGACCAACGCGGGCCTTATAACTTTGAAGCCAGCAAGGCACAGGTAAATACAGATGGCACGCTTAAATCGCCTAAAAAACGCTGGGCAGGTATTATGCGTTCGCTGGACAATACCGACTTTGAATCATCAAACATACAGTACATAGAATTCTGGGTACAGGACCCTTTCATTAAAAACCCATCCAGTACAGGCGGGGATCTCTATTTTAACCTGGGGAGTATCTCTGAAGACATTCTCAAAGATTCACATAAAGCTTTCGAAAATGGGATGAAAGCCCCGGGAAGCACTACATACGATTCTACTACCTGGGGAAGAATGCCTACCTATGAACAACAGTTAACAAAAGCATTTGATAACGATGCCAACATCCGCCAATACCAGGATGTGGGATACGATGGACTGACCACCGCCGATGAAGCCTATTACCGCAGCAGTTACCTGCAACAGTTACGTAACAACTTTGGTACCGGCTCTGCGGTCTACCAGGCAGCGCTGGCAGATCCTTCCAATGACAACTACCACTACTACCGGGGAGATGATTACGATGCCAGAAAATTAACTATACTGGAGCGTTACAAGCGGTTCAGCATGCCGGAAGGGAACTCTCCCGCTACCAGCAGTAACGCATCGTATTCTTCTGCCGCTACCAATATACCGGAATCAGAAGACCTGAACTTTGATAATACCATGAATGAAACAGAGTCTTATTTCCAGTACAGGGTACATATGAAACCCAACATGGATATCGGCTCCAATTACATCGTGGATAAAATCAATGCTACGGTATCACTGGCAAACGGTTCTACCAGCACTGAAACATGGTACCAGTTCAAGATACCCGTGGATCAGTATAATGCGGCTGTTGGAGGTATTGCTGATTTCAAGTCAATTCGTTTTATGCGCATGTACCTCACCAATTTTGAGGATTCAGTAGTAATGCGTTTTGGTAAGCTGCAACTGGTGCGTAACCAATGGCGGCAGTATGGTTATGAATTACAGGCTGGTGCCGGAGACATGGTGACTGCATCTACCGCTACAACTTTTAACAATACCGCTGTTAATATAGAAGAGAACGCGTCCCGTACTCCGGTAGCGTATGTATTACCACCCGGCTTACAAAGGGAAAGCAGTCTGAGCACCAGCAACACCACTTTATTACTCAATGAGCAATCTCTTTCATTACAAATCTGTAACCTGCAGGAAGGTAAATCAAGAGGCGTATACAAAACGCTGGGCATGGATTTCCGGCGTTATAAAAAGTTACAAATGTTCATTCACGCGGAAGCAGTGAATGATGTAAATACACTGAAAGATAAAGACCTGGAAGCGGTGATCCGCATAGGCAGTGATTATACAGAGAACTTCTATGAATACCGTATTCCATTAACAACAACGAATTTTGGCGCTACAGCACAAACAGCCGTATGGCCTACCGCCAATAATCTTGATCTGACCCTTACAGATCTCAGCAGCTTAAAACAGACACGTAATAATGCCGGTGCATCTACGGCTACCCTATATGAGAAGAAACTACCCAATGGTAATACTATTGCGGTGATAGGGAATCCTAACCTGGGAGATGTAGAAGGGATGATGATGGCGGTATACAATCCCGCGAATGATGGTTTGGCCAAATGCGCAGAGGTATGGTTTGATGAACTGCGCTTAACAGGGCTTGATGAGAAAGGCGGTTATGCTGCTACCGGCAGATTGAATGCGCAATTAGCCGACCTGGGTACACTGGCCATCAGCAGCAATATGCATACTGCAGGTTATGGTGCTGTGAACCAGAGTCTGAATGAGCGTTTCCAGGATAATCTGCTGCAATATGATGCATCTTTGAACCTGGATATGGGAAAACTACTACCTAAAAAAGCACGTTTGTCTATTCCCATATATGCAGGTAAATCACAGTCGTCCAGCATGCCGGAATATGATCCATTCGATATTGATATCAAACTAAAAGAAAAATTAAGTCTTGCTGCCAATAAACACGAACGCGATTCTATCAAACAGCAGGCACAGGATGTTACTACTATCACCAGTCTTAACATCACCAACCTGCGTAAAATCAGTGATGGTAAAAAGAAGCTGAAGCCCTGGAGCATAGAGAACTTTGATCTGACCTATGCTTACACTGGTACCCAGCAACATAACCCTTCTACTGAAAGTTATGAGTTAATCAAAAACCGCGGGGTATTGGGGTATAACTTTAGTGCGCAGGATAAATTCAAAGAACCTTTTAAGAATTTAATCAGGAGTAAATCTCCCTGGCTGGGATTGCTGAAAAGTTTTAACTACAACCTCTTACCTTCCAATGTAAACTTCCGGGCTGATATTACCAGGCAGTTCAGTGCATCCAGGTTACGTAATGTAGGCAGTGATTATAAACTGAAAGAGACCTTTAGTAAATACTTTAATTTCGATAGATATTATGGTCTTAAATGGGACCTTACCCGTAATCTCAATTTTGATTTAACGGCTGTTAACAATGCCAGGATAGATGAACCGGATGGACGTATCAATACCAAAGCAAAGAAAGACAGCATCTGGCATAACCTGAAGAACCTGGGCCGTAATACCAATTACTTCCAGACCTTCAACGCGAACTATACTTTACCTCTGGCTAAATTCCCACTATTAAACTGGACAAACGTAGCAGTAAACTATTCAGCGCAATACCGCTGGACAGCCGCTTCTCTGGCCAACAGGATACAGGGAAATACCATTGAGAATACACAAACAACGGCTATCATTGCAGAGTTTAAATTCACTGAATTATATAGCAAGTCTAAATTCCTGAAAGGTGTATTGGGCATTAAAACAAAAGTACCACCCGGAAAAACGCCTCCTAAAACACCTGATATAGAAGTCTCTCCTCTTCTGAAAGGATTACTGAAACCATTACTGGCTATCAAAAGAATTAATATCAGTTATTCTGAGAATAATTATACCCGCTTACCAGGATATATGGACAGTACACAGTTAATGGGGATGAACTGGCGCAGTAAACAACCCGGACTCGCATTTATCTTCGGTTATCAGCCTGATTCAAAATGGCTGGACGATAAAGCCAGAAGGGGATTGATCAGTAAAGACACGCTCTTTAATTCACAGTTCCAGCAACAGTTTACACAGGCACTGAATATACAGGCCCAGTTGGAACCTGTTACCAGTTTACGGATAGACCTTACACTTACAAAATCGTTTTCCAAGAACCATTCGGAACTATTTAAAGACCGGTATGGACTAGGTGAATATGAGCACCTGGATCCTTATGACAACGGTGGCTTTGAAATAACGAACATCATGGTTAAAACGCTGTTCATGAAGAATGGTCTTTCACAGAGTTTTACAAATTTCAGGAATTACCGCGCCATACTTTCCAGTCGTTACTGGGCAGCCAATCCTTATGCACAGGACCCTTCCCTGCCTGTAGCTGATACTGGTGATGCAGCATATAAATATGGGTATGGGAAGTATGAACAGAATGTGCTGATCTCCTCTTTCCTGGCAGCATATACGGGAAAAGATCCAAAGAAGATAGGGCTGATAGCTACATCAGGATTAGATAAGATCCGCAGTAATCCTTTCAAAACGATGATCCCCTTACCTAACTGGCGTATTACTTATGATGGCTTAAGTAAACTCCAGCCATTCAGCGATTATGTGCAGAGTTTAATCCTTACACATGCGTATATCAGCAGTCTGAGTATGAATTCTTTTAACACTTCTTCCAGTTATATGGATGAAAGGTCGCTGGGCTATCCCAGTTTCAGGGATTCTATTTCCGGTAATTATGTCCCTTATTATGCAGTGCCGAATGTAACGATGTCTGAACAACTGAATCCTTTATTAGGTATAGATGTTACATTGAAAAACAATTTAAATATGCGCATGGAATATAAGAAGTCCCGCGCGCTCAGTCTTAGTTTAACAGACTATCAGTTAACAGAAGCGCGGACCAGTGAGATTACCATAGGCGGTGGTTATCGTGTAAAAGGATTAATACTCCCATTTGCTGTAGGGAAAAACGGTTCACATAAACTGGATAATGATCTTAATTTCAGGATGGACCTAAGTTACAGGGATGAGAAATCGGTGAATAACCAATTGGATGGTGGTGTATCTGTACCTACTTCCGGACAGAAAGTAGTGAGCCTCGCTCCTTCCATAGATTATGTCGTCAATAAAAAAGTGAATCTCAAATTCTATTATACACGTAAACAGACTATCCCGGTATTATCTACTTCAAGTCCTACCGTGACTACTACCGGCGGATTAACACTACGATTTGTATTAGGGCCATAAAAATTTTATTATTTTTATGCGGGATGCCAGAAAAGTCACTTTTACAATTAATAGCAGAAGGGGATGAAAATGCTTATCGTAGTTTTTTCTATGAATGGCAGGGAAGACTTTTTCATTATATCCGTACTATCATCAAATCTCCGCAGGTAGCGGAAGAAGTAGTGATGGATGTACTGACCAAGTGCTGGGTAGGCAGGGAACTGTTACCCCGTATTGATAACCTGGAAGGGTTTATGTTCCGTATTGCCTATCACCGGGCCATAGATTTCCTGCGGGCAGCCAGTCGTGATCCCAAACTGGTAGACCTGCTGATGGAACAGATAGAAACCGCGGATGCAGCCGCAGCAGATAACCTGGTTATCTCAAAAGAATATGATGAGAAATTAAGGGAAGCAATTGGTTTGTTAAGTCCTCAAAGGAAGAAAGTATACCTGCTAAGCAGGGAAAAAGGCTTATCTCATAAAGAGATAGCATCGGAGCTTGGCCTTTCTAAAAATACCGTAAGCAATCATATCACTGAATCTCAGCGTTTTATCCAGCAATATCTTACAGAACACCTCAACCTGGTGCTGGTTTTCATATTTTTTTATAAATAGATTAGTTGTTCCCTGTTTTTCCAACGTCTTGCTAATATGGATCACAGGTTAACTATACTCTGGCAGCGTTATCTGTCCAATACATGTACCCGTGAGGAGCTGGAAGAACTGCTGGCTGCTATGGACGATGAACAGTTGCACCAACAACTGTGGCTGGATAGTAAGGATGCTCCGGGTATTCCGGATGCGGCCGCTAAACTGGAGGCTATGCTGACAGCTACCAGACCTCAGCGCAAAATACGCTGGTGGCCTTATGCCACTGCCGCAGTAACAATAGGTATGATTGCCTGGCTGTATTTAAAGCCGGTACCTAAACCCTCTGCCCCACTGGCAGCAAAAACTATACACAAAACTGATATACAGGCAGGAACTAATAAGGCCACACTCACCCTGGCAGATGGTTCTACCATTGCACTGGATAGCATCGGCATATTACAGCAAGGTACTACCACCATCCGCCGTAAGCCGGGTATTTTACAATATGCTGCTCAGGGTAAACAGGAAACAGTAAGTTTTAATACGCTTTCTACGCCCCGTGGCGGACAATACCAGGTAATGCTGCCTGATGGTTCAAAAGTATGGTTAAACGCCGCATCGAGGCTTAAATACCCTACTGCGTTTAATGGGAAAGAAAGGATAGTGGAACTGGAAGGCCAGGCTTATTTCGAAATAGCAAAAAATGCACACCAGCCATTTAAAGTTCATGTGAATGGTTCTGATATACAGGTGTTAGGTACCAGCTTTGACGTGATGGCCTACCCCGATGAAAAAACAACCAATACCACCCTGCTGGAAGGTGCCGTAAAAGTAGCTGATAAAATACTGAAACCAGGACAGCAGGCGGCTGTATCCGGTCCGGACATCAATATCCGGCAGGTGAATACAGAAGATGTCATTGCCTGGAAGAACGGGTACTTCTCCTTCCGGGATGCAGACCTGCCAACTATTATGCGCCAGTTATCCCGCTGGTATGACGTTACCATCAGCTATCAGGGAGCCATTCCGCAGGGTACTTTTTCGGGGGAAATAGGCAGAACATTATCACTTGAACAGGCATTACAAATTCTGGAACAAACAAGAGTACATTTTAAAATAGAAGGCAGGCAAATAGTTATCCTGCCCTGATAATTTCCACGGGTTTAATTTTTCCATGTTATGAAACTGACAGCACTGCTACTGACATTCGTCTTGCTGAAAGCAAGCGCCCAACCAGTAACTTTTTCAGGGACCAACGTTCCCCTGGAAAAGGTTTTCTCCTCCATTAAAAAACAAACAGGTTATGTATTTTTCCATCGTAATGAGGATATGCTGGCGGCCCACCCCGTATCCGTATCCCTGGACAAAACACCACTGGAAACAGCCTTACGTGATGTGCTGAAAGACCAGCCACTGACGTATGCCATCCACGGGAATACCATCGTTATCAGCCGGAAAGTTATTACATCATCACCACCACCGCAAACAGACAAATTGCAGGGTAAGGTCGTGAACGAAAAAGGGGAACCTATTCCCGGTGCTACCATACAGATCAAAGGTACACAACGGGGCACTGCTACTAATGAAGCAGGTATTTTCACGCTTACAAACGTTCCTGATGATGCAGTACTGGTCGTCTCGGCACTAGGATTTAAAACAAAAACCGTCCCCATTACAAAGGACATTACCATTACCCTGGAAAGCGGTACAGAAGCCCTGGGAGAAGTAATCGTAGTGGGTTACGGACAGGTAAAGAAAACAGATCTGACCGGCTCTGTTACCACGGTCTCTGTCAATGAAATAAAGAAAGTAGCCGTCACATCTCTTGATCAGGCCTTACAGGGACGTGCTGCCGGGGTACAGGTTACGCAGAACTCAGGCGCTCCGGGTGGGACTACTACCATCCGTATCCGTGGCGGTAATTCCATTCAGGGAGATAATGAACCACTATATGTAATAGATGGTATCCCATTTAAAAATGATGGTGCTGCAAGTGGTTCCAGCTTCAATGTGTTAAGCACACTAAATCCTTCAGATATCGAATCTATGAGCATCCTAAAGGATGCTTCTTCCACCGCTATTTATGGTTCACGAGGCTCTAACGGAGTTGTAATTATTACTACCAAACGGGGTAAAGCAGGAAAATCTGTCATTAACTTTGATACTTATTACGGCATACAACAGGTACGCCGGAAATACCCGGTATTGAATGCGGGCGAATATGCACGTTTTGTGAATGAAGCCAATACCAACGATGGACTGGCACCCGTATACACAGATACACAGATTGCTGCTTTCGGAAAAGGGACCGACTGGCAGGATGAAATCTTCCGCCAGGCTCCTACGGCTAATTACCAGTTATCTATCAGTGGAGGAGATGAGAAAACGCAATATGCTATCTCTGCCGGATATTTCACACAAAAAGGAATTGTAGAGAATTCGGATTTCAACCGCTATTCTTTTCGAATAAACCTCGACAGAAAACTAACCAGTAAGATCAAGATAGGTAATAGCCTCTCCGTGAACCGTACATTGAATAACCAATCTCTCACAAATGGTAACCTGGGTAGTGCAGGGCTTGTGACGATGGCTGCTTTACAATTCCCACCATTACTGCCTGTATATAATAAAGACGGTACTTATCTCATTACAGATCCTGCCTTGAATTTCACTGCGGATAACCCGGCAGCACTGGCAAAAGAAAGTAAAAACACAAATACCGCCTATCGCATTTTTGGAAATATTTTCGCAGAATACCAGATTATAGATGGCTTAAGTTTTAAAGTATTACTGGGATTGGATGGAGTCCTGCAAAAACAGGACAGCTACCTGCCAAGGAGTGTGTCCAGCGGACTGGCACAGGGAGGCGCAGGTTCTATCTATAACGCACAATCTATTACCTGGCTGAATGAAAATCTCCTTACCTATACTAAAACATTTAATAAAATTCATACCCTGAGTTTTCTTGCAGGGTATACACAACAAGCCAACCGTACAGAGAACAGTACGGCTGCTGCGAGAAGTTTTGTGAATGATAACTTAGGCACAGGAAATTTAGGTGCGGGCGCAGTAGCTGTTACTCCTGGTTCGGGTATTGGCACCTGGGGACTGGAATCTTATCTCGGCAGAATTAATTATGGTTACCGGGATAAATATTTACTGACTACTTCCTTCAGGGCAGATGGATCTTCCCGTTTTGGCGCTAATAAACGCTTTGGATATTTCCCCTCTGCGGCTTTAGCATGGCGGGTAACCGAAGAACCTTTTATGAAACCACTTAAAGCGATCAATGATCTTAAAGTAAGGATTACTTATGGTTCTACCGGTAACCAGGATGGTATTGGTAATTATCCTGCTTATTCCCTTTTATCTACACAAAATTATGTACTTGGAAATACGGTCACTACCGGTATAGGCCCCGGCCAGATAGCAAACCCCGATTTATCATGGGAAACAACTACACAATCCGATCTTGGTCTCGATCTTTCTCTTTTTAACAGCAGGATCAATATCACTACAGATGTTTATTTAAAGAGAACAAGAGATCTGTTGTTAAATGTAACCATCCCATCTTCATCAGGTTTTTCCAGCGCTATTAAAAACCTGGGGAAAGTAGAGAACAGGGGTATAGAACTAAGTATCTCCACTAAAAATATTGATGGTGCGTTTCAATGGAGTACTGATTTCAATTTCTTATCCAACCGGAATAAAGTACTGGATATAGGAGGAGCTCCACAGATCTTCGCAGGAGAAGTAGCTAATATCGCACAGAATGTAAGTTCCGGTATTATCCGCGTTGGTGAGCCACTGGGATCTTTTTACGGATATGTAACTGATGGTGTATATCAGTCGGCAGCAGAATTGGCAGCACTCACAGATGCCAGTGCGAAAAAGGTAGGCGACCGTAAGTATAAAAATCTTAATAATGATACAAAGATTGATGATAACGATCGTACTATTATAGGAAGAGCACAGCCAAATTTCCTGGGTGGTATCAGTAATACTTTCTCTTATAAAGGTGTTGATCTTACTATCTTCTTACAGGGAGTCTCCGGTAATAAAATATTAAATGCCAACCGTTTTGAACTGGAGTATCTGAATGGTACAACTAACCAGGATAGGGACATGCTGGACAGATGGACTCCTACCCATACCAATACAGATATTCCCCGTGCTGCTACTACCCGTCCGGCTAACCGTATTTCCACCAGGCAGATAGAGGATGGTTCTTACCTGCGGCTGAAGAATGTACAACTGGCTTATACATTACATTTCAAGAGTGTACAATCTGTTCGTGTATACGTTACTGCACAGAATTTTGTTACCTGGACTAAATACAGTGGTTATGATCCGGAAGTAAACCGGTTTGGTCAGGATAGCCGCAGTCAGGGTTTTGACTATGCCAGTTATCCTGCTGCTAAAACTTTACTCTTTGGTCTCAATGTAAATTTCTAATTATGAAAAAGTATCTATCTATTATATTGATCACGTTATGTTCCTGTAACCTGCTTGATCAGACTTCTGAATCCAGTTTTACACCGGATAATTTCTATAAAAATGCGGATGATGCCAAAGCTGCTGTCAATTCGGTGTATGACGCGATGAAAGGCGCAAATATGTATGATCAGGTGATGTGGGTATTGCAGGACCAGGCAACTGATGATGCAGAATGGGGTGGCGGTCGTTCCACTGCTAATCAGGCGAAGAACGACCTGGATAAATATACATTTACTCCTGCTACCAGTACGTTTCAGTCGGTATGGTCTGCTGCCTACCAGGGCATTAACAGGGCGAATACCGTACTGGCCCGTGTACCTGCTGTGCCAATGGATACGGCGTTAAAAAGCCGCTTGCTGGCAGAAGCAAAATTCATGCGGGGCTTTTACTATTTTACTTTAGTCAGATTATTTGGCGGAGTACCATTGATATTACAGGAAACTACTTCGCTGAATGACCTTGCTGTAGCAAGAGCTACAGCGGATGAAGTATATACACAGATCATAGCAGATTTTTCAGCAGCAGAGATAGTTTTACCGCTTACGTATACCGGTGCGGATGCTGGCAGGGCAACGCGCGGTGCCGCGAAAGCATTCCTGGCGAAGGTATATTTAACCCGGGCAGACTGGCCTGCTGCTGCCGTTAAATCAAAAGAAGTAATGGATCTTGGGTTCTATGGGTTGTGGGATAACTTTGCAGATGCTTTTGCATTGCCTAATAAGAACGGGAAAGAAGCGGTGTTTGAAGTACAGGCTGTTGGTGGTGGATTAGGAGAAGGAAGTTATATGCAGGGTTATATGCGGCCTAACTTTGACCGTGTAAATGGGATTGCTGGCTTTGGAGATGATCCTGTTACTGCGAATCTTTATAATACTTATCGCGCACAGGATAAACGAAGGGATGTGACGATAAAGTTATACACCCCCACTGGTACCCCTCCAGCACCTGCCAGTGTTACTTTCCCGGCGTATGTACACAAATATCTTGATCCTTCTGCAACAGCAAATGGAGAAGGCAGCAATAACTTTCCCATCATCCGTTATGCGGATGTATTGCTGATGTATGCGGAAGCGTTGAATGAACAGGCCGCAGGCAATGTGAATGCTTATGATGCTGTGAACAGTATCAGAAAAAGAGCCGGGCTGGAAGATTTTCCGGTTACATTAAGTCAGGACCAGTTCCGGGACAGTGTGTTACTGGAAAGACGGCTGGAACTGGCATTTGAAGGGCATCGCTGGTATGATCTGGTAAGGACTAAAAGATTGATTAGTGCGATGCAGGCACAGAATTCATCTATTACAGTGGCTGAGAGAAATTATTTATATCCTATTCCTCAGACAGAAAGAGATGTAAATAAAAACTTAACACAAAATCCTCTTTACTGATATGCATAGAAGGAGTTTTTTACAGACAGGATTACTAACAACATCATTAGCTGTACAGGAGAAATACTTCCCTTTCAAAAGGAGTTCCCCCCTTTCTTCAGAAAGTATTATTATCAATGCTGGTATAGGTGGGAATAATACAGAAGATCTGTTACAAAGAATAGATAAAGATTGCCTGGCCCATCATCCGGACCTTACCATTCTCATGATAGGTACAAACGATATGAACAGCAGAAAATATATTCCTTTGCCTGCTTATGAAAAGAACTTAAGGGAGATCGTTTCAAAGATAAAAAGTAAGATATTACTGATGAGCATCCTGCCTGCTTATGAGCCATATTTATATACCCGTCATCCGCAAAGTTTCTATGCGCCAGAAGGTCATAGCGGCAGGAAACAACAGGTTAATGAAGTGATAAAAAAAGTAGCTGCTGATAATAAACAATCTTTCCTCGATATGGACCATATCTTTCAGCGGATCGGTAATATAGGACTGGATGAAGATAGTTTAATCCAGAATGAGGCCAACAGTAAAAAGACGGACGGTATTCATCCTACTCCTGAAGGATATCGCACCATGGCAGTGGCCATATTTGAGTATATTGTACAACAACAGTTACCCACCGGTCGTATCGTTTGTTTTGGAGATAGTATCACCTTCGGTGATGGTGGTACGGAAGGCAAAAGTTATCCGGCTTATTTAAAAAGATTATTATGAAGAAACTATTCATTGTTATAACACTCTCACTTTCTATTACAACCTACGCTCAAAAAGCAGATGTAATTATTTATGGTGGTACTGCCGCAGCTGTTACGGCTGCTGTACAGGTAAGCAAAATGGGCAAATCTGTCATCATCGTCTCTCCTGATACCCACCTTGGTGGACTATCTTCCAATGGACTGGGTTTTACAGATACCGGTAATAAATCCGTTATCGGCGGACAGGCACGTGAATTTTACCACAGGGTATATCTGCATTATCAGCAACCCGATGCATGGCAATGGCAGAAACAATCTGAGTACGGGAATAAAGGGCAAGGTACTCCTGCCATGGACGGAACAGCACGTACAATGTGGATCTTTGAACCTCATGTAGCGGAACAGGTTTTCGAAGATTTCATCAAAGAACATCATATCAAAGTATACAGGAATGAATGGCTGAACCGTAAAACGGTGCAAAAGAAATCCGGGAAGATCATAGCTATTTCAACTCTTAGTAATAAGACTTTCTCAGGAAAAGTATTTATTGATGCTACCTATGAAGGAGACCTGATGGCCGCCGCAGGCGTACGTTATCATGTAGGCAGGGAAGCCAATAGTGTATATGGTGAACAATGGAATGGTATACAGACGGGCACCCTTCATCATGGTCATTACTTCAAAACCGATATCAGTCCGTATAATGTTCCCGGAGATGTAAGCAGTGGTTTACTCCCACGTGTTTCAGATAAAAATCCTGGTAAGAAAGGCGATGGTGATAATAAAATACAGGCTTATTGTTTTCGTATGTGCCTCTCTGATAATCCTGATAACAGGATACCTTTTACAAAACCTGTTGGTTATGATTCCTCTCAATATGAATTACTGGTAAGGGTCTTCAACAGCGGATGGAGGGAAACTTTTAACAAGTTTGACCCTATCCCCAATCATAAAACAGATGTAAATAATCATGGACCTTTTAGCACAGATGATATAGGAATGAATTATGATTATCCTGATGCATCTTATGAGAGAAGAAAAGAGATTTTCAAAGAGCATGAGTTGTATCAGAAAGGATTGATGTACTTCCTGGCGAATGATACCCGTGTTCCTTCGGAGGTACGTACCACTATGAGCAAATGGGGATTAGCCAAAGATGAGTTTACAGATAATGGTAACTGGCCTCACCAGTTATATGTAAGAGAAGCCAGGAGAATGATAGGCGTGGATGTAATGACAGAAAATGAGGTAATGGGTATAAAGCCGGTATCTGATCCTGTAGGGATGGGTTCTTATACATTGGATGCGCATAATGCCCAGCGTTATGTAAAAGAAGATGGATTTGTACAGAATGAAGGTGATATAGGGGTTGATATCAAACAACCTTATAAGATCTCTTATGGAGCTATTATTCCTAAAAAAGAAGAGTGTCAGAACCTGCTGGTACCGGTATGTGTATCCAGCTCGCATATTGCTTTTGGGTCTATCCGTATGGAGCCGGTATTTATGATTTTAGGGCAGAGTGCCGCGACAGCGGCAGTATTGGCTATAGAAGGAAAAACAGCCGTACAGGATGTGAACTATGAGAAATTGAAAGAACAGTTATTGAAAGATAAACAACGGTTAGAATAAGTTTATGTACATTTTAAATGTAAAGAGCTACT
This sequence comes from Chitinophaga sp. YR573, assembly GCF_900110995.1. Classification (GTDB taxonomy): domain Bacteria; phylum Bacteroidota; class Bacteroidia; order Chitinophagales; family Chitinophagaceae; genus Chitinophaga. The sequence goes on along the minus strand of NZ_FOJF01000003.1, from coordinate 1,187,570 downwards.
CCTAAACGGGTAGCTCTTTACATTTAAAAAATCAGAGTGTTATTTTTTTAGCTCCTCCATCTATTTCTTTGATAAATCTGATAATACCATTCATATATACCTGTTGATCATCATAGAGAGACATATGACTGCCATTAGGGCAATACAGGTAACTACCATTCTTCACGGTATGTGCCAACCATTTCATTGCTTCAGGATCCATGCTATCATATTTGGCACCTATACTCAGTACGGGAATGGTTAATCCTGCTAACTGAGGTTTTACATCCCAGCTGAGCAGTTTACCTCTCAATCCAAATTCACTGGGTCCCTGCATAGTTACATACAGATCGTTGTTTAGTCTTCCAAGCGCGCGTAATAATGGCTCCGGCCATGGATCAAGTCTGCATATATGCTGTGCATAATAATTCGGCATCAGCAGCTCCATGTATTTAGGGTTCCCGAAATCACCTTTTGCCTCAATCTGACGCAGCGTATCCAGCACCAGTGGGTCCATTTGTTTGGCCAGTACATCTTCTGAATACTTATTATAATCTGCCGCACTTGGCATCATATCCGAAATAATCAGTGATTTAAGATGATGCTGGTATTTTACTGCATATTGCATAGCCAGGATACCACCCCATGAATGCCCGTAAAGGTAAAAGTTAGTGCTGTCCAGGTGTAATGCGGTACGCACCTGTTCTACTTCTTCCACGTAACGGTCGAGATCAAATAAAGAAGTATCTTTTGGATTATCAGAATATCCGCAACCTAACTGATCATAATAGATAAACTCAATGCCTTCTTTAGGGAAAAAGCTTTCAAATGCTTCCAGGTACTCATGACTGACACCAGGTCCGCCTGCTAACAGTAATACCTTAATAGTAGGGTTATTACCAATTGTTTTAGTCCATACATTGAACTTCCCTTTTGGTGTTGTAATGGGGATTATTTTTATACCAGCTACCTGCACACCGGAATCAGCTGGTGCAAAATAATCAGTAGTAGTTTTAGAAGGCCCCGCGGGCGAGGTGCAGGACATGAGAAAAAGAGACGCTATTATAGCACAAACATAGATTGAACGTTGTAACATCATTGTTTTGTTAAGGTTAATGGTTAACTGTATTATAGCCCAAAAGTAAGTTATCCAACAAAAAAACGACTCTATCAAGAGTCGTTTTTTTGTTGGATAACTTACTTTCTATAGATACGAGACTCCGTACGGAGCCCTTATTTCTTCAGCAGATTACTTGTCACGTAATCATAACTCTTTTTAATACTTACAAAAGGATCTATTGAAATCTGGTCCTGTTCTACAAAAGCATATTTCACGCCTGCTGTACTGGCATTCGCAAAAATAGTTTTGAAATCAACAGCACCACTGCCAACTTCTGCAAATTTCACCAATGGTAATATCTCCATAGAAGTTTTATGGTCTGCATCTCCACCAGCAATCTTCTCAGTAGCAGATTTATCAATATCCTTTACATGCCACATGGCGAAACGGCCCGGATATTTCTTAAACAATGCAACAGGATCACTGCCTGCTTTAATTGCCCAGAAAAGATCCAGTTCAAAACTCACCAGGGAAGCTTCTGTTTCTTTTAACATGATCTCATAACCGGTAGTCTTTACATCTGCCAGTTGTCTGAATTCCCAGAAGTGATTATGATATCCCACCTTCAAACCTGATTTCTTCGCCAGCTCACCCGCTTTATTCAACTGGGTAGCCATGAATTTAAAATCATCGGAAGTCAGTTTATCCCATAATGCATGGGGAGGCACCGGTACTACCAGGTATTCCTGACCCAGTTCTTTTGCAATATCAATCTGCACTTTCAGCGCTTCATCCTTTCCGTTACCACGGGTTAAATACTCATCCAGCTGATAATGGCCACTATGAGTAACCAGTTTATTTGCCTTTAACAGGGAAGAAAGCCCTTTAGGGTCTAATCCCCAGAACTGGTCTGCCTGTTTAGGTCCTTTATAACCATAATAGGTTTCTACATGTGCAAACCCTGTTTGCGCCACCTTTTCAATGGTCCCTTTCACATCTTTTCCAAGCTGGTCGCGAAGGGTATATAACTGAATGCCGATTTTACTGATAGTATTAGCATTTCCTCTGCTAAAGATATCAGATGGGTTAATCATTAATCCGGCAGCGATCAGGCCGGCCTGTTGCATAAAAAGTCTCCTGGAATTCATGTTTTTAAATTTTGAACGTGGCACATAATTAATGGAAAGTACAAAAAAAACAATAATTCTGCCAAAATTTGGACAAATGGTAAGGGCTGCTCCGGGGAGCAGCCCTTTTCGTAGGCATAGGGATTATAGGATAGACTATTTCTTGGTTCTTATTCTTGGTTCTTACGGAATGGTAACAGTTACTCCAAACCGGAGTGTATTGGATAGTGGACTTTTGGTAATACCGCTGCCCGAAGGCACTACATAAGCGATATTAAACATGGCAGTTTCATATTTGTAACCTACTCCTGTAGTGAGGTAGTTACGGCCGCCATGATATTTATCTTCATAGAAATAACCCGCTCTTATAAAAAACTCATTCTTATAACTGTATTCTGTTCCGAGTGAAAACTGGAAAGCCTTTAAGCCGCCATTATCTCCACCGAAAGACTTGAAATAACTTGTCACAACACTGCCTTTGTAATACTCAGCAATCCCCGCAGAATCCGTCGGAGGTACTGGTGTTAGTAGCTTGTTAATGTCCAGCGCAAACAGGAACTTGCTCTTCTGATCATCCAGCGGCATCGTATAAGACGCTCCCAACCCTAAATTAGCAGGAAGGAATTCTTTGGATGTAGTGTTACTGCTGTAATTTACCCTGGAACCCAGGTTGGTAAGGGTAGCGCCGAATGCATATCCTTTCCCGGCCTCATTAAGGTCGGTATAAAACGCAGAGAGATCTACGCCGAATGCACTACCGGCTTTATAGGTTGTTAATGAGTTGTTCGCAGCTCCGCTGGCTAATTTAGAATTAATGAAACGGGCAGCCAGGGCAATACTCAGTTTATCACTCAGTTTACGTGAATATCCTCCTTCGAATGAAAATTCCCTGGGATGAGAACTGCCAAGCATATTACCGGATGCATCGGAAAACTGCAGGTTACCCAGACTAAAATACCGTAACGAAGCACTAATAGCCTGCATTTCATCCAGTTTGTGATAACCAGTTATAGTTGCCAGGTATATATTACTGCTGATACCTCTTAACCAGGGTGTGTAATTGGCAGCTACAGCATTGGGAGAAGTATTGAACACTATTTTGGAAAGATTGTAAAAAGATGCATTCGCATCGGGAGAGGTGGCAATGCCTGCTTCCCCCATCCCTCCTGCCCGTGCATCCGGAGAAATCCGCAAAAAAGGAGCTGCTGATGAAGCAACATTCAGGATCTTGCTAAAATCCTGTGCCTGGATCATCGCTGGCATCCACATCACAAATAAAATGGCCAGGAAAGAAAATTGTCTCATCTGATAAATTTGTTTTCTTTAAAAGTCCCGGCAATATTCATTGCCGGGACAACTCTCTTTATCTCGCTATAACAACTGTCATATGATAAGTTGCATCCTTCACGGTCACCAGTAATACATAAGTACCACCTGGCAGTCTCTGTACATTCAGCCCTACCACACCATTCTTAATAATGATCGGCTGGTTCATTAAAACCTGTCCGGCCATATTCGTCAGACTCACCAATCCTCTCGCATTGTTGATTCCTGAGAAACGTACATTCATCACATCTATAGAAGGCATTGGATATACCTGTGCTATACCTTCTGCTGGCGTCATATTGATGGATAAGATATCTGACGCAATGTTGCCGTTACCGATAATATCAACTGCCACAGCGGAAGGAACTTCTACTGTTACGATACCATTCTCTGTAGAGGTAACCAGTACCTGATAGATACCTGAAGATACCTGTGTGAAGCCGGTTACCTTACCGTTTGTAACTACCACATCATCCCAGCTGAATCCACTCACTGCATCGGCGAAGGTGACAGTCACCGTTAAGGTGCTGTTCACAATAGCTCCTGCATTGGCATTGGATGTAAGTACAACGGCAGGCCCTTTCAGCGTAATCGTTAATATAACTGTTTCACTATGTCCGCTCTCGTAAGTACCATCAGCTTTTGATGCTGTTACATAGATATTATGAGCAGATTCTGATAATGGCGGATTGTATTTGTATGTCCAGTTACCATTTGCATCTACTAACGCAGTACCACTCTTCGTACCATCTGTATAGATAGTGATCAGTGTACCAGGTTCACCCTGACCGGTAATATTTGGTGTAGTTGTATTTGTTTTACCATTTACACCTGGCAGTCTTGGAGGCAGCGGAACATCCGGCGTATGTGCATCAACAACGAAGTTTAATGCAGGACTGAATGCACTTACATTACCAGCAGCATCTGTTGCTGTTACAGTAACCGCATGAGCAGCATTGGAGAGCGGTGTCTCAAAGGTGTATGTCCATTTACCTGTGCTGTCTGCTTTGGTAGTACCCACTGCTACCCCATTCTCGTAGATAGTCACGGTCGTATTCGGATCTACCATACCTGTTACAGTCGGTTTACCGTTAGGGACCACACCATCCACCACAGCATCAACCAATACAGGTGTATACGGAGTAGCCGGTGGTTTGGTATCTATTACAATATTCAATGCCGGACTAGCTGATTCACTGCTGTTACCTGCCAGGTCTGTAGCTCTTGCTGTGATTGCATGCGGACCATCACTCATTCCCACAGGGAAGGTGAAAGTATAATTACCGTTGGCGTCTACCTGTGCAGTACCAGCAGCCACACCATCAGCATAAACTGTTACGATACTGTTTGGTTCTGCTTTACCGGTAACTGTTGGAGTGGCACTGTTGGTAAGATAATCGCTGTTGCCAACCAATACCGGCGCTGTTGGTGTACCCGGTGCATGTGTATCAACGGAGAAGTTCAGTGCAGGACTGGCAGGACTTACATTACCTGCGTCATCCGTAGCCGTTACCGTTACCACATGAGAACCGTCTTCCAGTGCAGTAGTATAAGTATAGGTGTAATTACCACTGGCATCTACAGTAGCAGTACCCACTACAACACCATCATTATAGATAGTCACTGAACTGTTGGCTTCTGCTTTACCTGCGAGGTCCGGAGTGGCATCATTCGTAATATTATTCGATCCGCTCATTAATACAGGAGCTGTTGGTTTGCCTGGTGCATGTGCATCTATCAGGATGCTCAGTGCAGGACTCACAGGACTAACATTACCTGCACCATCAGTAGCTGTCACCGTAATACTGCGCGTACCGTCCAGCAGATCATTTACAAATGTAAAGGTGTAATTACCGCTGGCATCTGCTACTGCAGTACCTGCTTTCACATTATCGCTATAAATGGTGATTGTGCTGTTGGCTGCTGCAGTACCCTTAATATCAGGAGTAGGATCTGTTGTTTTGTTATTGCTGCCACTTACTAATACAGGAGCTGGCGGCGCAACTGGTGCAGAAGCATCAACAGTAATGTTCAATGCAGGACTGAAAGCACTTACATTACCACCTGCATCCGTTGCAGTCACAGTGATAGCATGAGCCCCATCTGCCAGTGCTGTTACGAATGTGTATGTGTAGTTTCCACTGGCATTTGCTGTTGCAGTACCGACTTTCACTCCATCCAGGTAAATGCTTACGGTGCTGTTAGCCTCTGCCTTACCGGTAATATCCGGTGTAGCATCATTGGTTACACCATTGTTGCCACCTACAAGTACAGGAGCTGTCGGAGTAGCTGGTGCAGCAGTATCTACAGTAAAGCTCAGTGCCGGGCTCATTCCGCTGGTGTTACCTGCAGCATCTTTCACCTTCACGGTAACGCTGTAAGTACCATCCGCCAGCGCTGTTACGAATGTGTAAGCGTAATTGCCACTGGCATCTGCTATCACAGAATCCAGTACAGTACCACCTTTATAGATGATGACAGTAGCACTCGCTTCTGCCACACCCTTAATAGTTGGTTTATTGATATTGATCACACCATTGTTACCACCTACCAGTACCGGAGCAGCTGGTGTGGATGGTGTTTGTGTATCTACTTTGATATTTAATGCAGGACTGAATGCGCTTACATTACCCGCTGCATCGGTAGCAGTTACAGTAATAGCGTGTGCACCGTCTGGGAGTGTAGTGATAAATGTATAAGCATAATTACCACTGGCATCTGTAGTAGTAAGACCTACCCATATACCATCGCTATAGATATTGATCGTGTTATTAACATTTGCCGCTCCTTTAATATCCGGTGTAGCATCGGTCGTTACACCGTTAATACCACCTACCAGTAAAGGTGCTGATGGCGTAGCTGGTTTAACAGTATCTATCGTAATATTTAATGCAGGGCTGGCTGCACTTACATTACCTGCGGCATCAGTAGCAGTAACAGTGATAGCATGTGCACCATCTGTCAAACTAGCTGGGAATGTATAAGTATAATTACCGCTTGCATCTGCTGTTGTGGTACCAACCGCTACCCCATCACGATAAATAGTTACGGTGCTGTTAGCTTCTGATACTCCTTTAATATCCGGTGTCGCATCATTGGTTAAACCATTGTTGCCGCCTACCAATATTGGTGCTGCCGGTGTAGTTGGTTTAGTAGTATCTACTGTGATGCTTAACGCAGGACTTGCAGCGCTTACATTACCAGCAGCATCTTTCGCTTTTACAGTAATGCTGTAAGTACCATCAGCTAAGGCTGTCACAAATGTGTAGGTGTAATTACCGCTGGCATCTGCTGTTACAGAATCAATGGCTATTCCTCCTTTATAGATGATGACAGTAGCATTCGCTTCTGCTACACCTTTAATAGTTGGCTTACTTGTATTGATAACTCCATTGTTACCACCCACCAGTACCGGAGCAGCTGGCGTAGTTGGTTTAGTAGTATCTACTATTATATTTAATGCTGCGCTGGCATTACTTACATTACCTGTTGCATCGGTAGCTGTTACTGTAATCGCATGTGTGCCATCTGTCAGCGAAGTGGTGAAGGTATAAGTATAGTTACCGGAAGCGTCTGCGGTAGTGGTTCCAACAGATACCCCATCACTATAGATAGTTACCGTACTGTTAGCTTCCGCCACTCCAGAGATAACTGGTTTATCATTACCGCTCACCTTCACAGGTGCGGCTGGTGTAGTTGGTTTAGTTGTATCAACCGTTACATTTAATGCAGGGCTGGCAGTACTTACGTTACCCGCTGCATCGGTGGCAGTTACAGTAATCGCATGTGTACCATCTGTCAGCGAAGTGGTGAAGGTATAAGTATAATTACCAGAAGCATCGGCAGTTGTAGTACCAACAGATACACCATCACTATAAATAGTTACAGTGCTGTTAGCTTCCGCTACTCCTGAAATAACTGGTTTATCATTACCACTTACTTTAACAGGTGCTGCTGGAGTAGTTGGTTTAGTTGTATCAACTATTACATTTAATGCTGCACTGGCATTACTTGCATTACCTGTTGCATCGGTAGCAGTAACAGTAATCGCATGTGTACCATCTGTCAGCGAAGTGGTGAAGGTATAAGTATAATTACCGGAAGCGTCGGCGGTAGTAGTTCCTACTGATACACCATCACTATAGATAGTTACCGTACTGTTGGCTTCCGCCACACCGGAGATAACTGGTTTATCATTACCACTTACTTTAACAGGTGCGGCTGGTGTAGTTGGTTTAGTTGTATCAACCGTTACATTTAATGCAGGGCTGGCATCACTTACATTACCCATTGCATCTGTAGCTGTTACAGTAATCGCATGTGTACCATCTGTCAGCGAAGTTGTAAAGGTATAAGTATAGTTACCGGAAGCATCGGCAGTTGTAGTTCCTACGGATACCCCATCACTATAGATAGTTACGGTGCTGTTAGCCTCCGCCACACCAGAGATAACTGGTTTATCATTACCACTTACTTTAACAGGCGCAGCTGGAGTAGTTGGTTTAGTTGTATCAACTATTACATTTAATGCTGCACTGGCAGTACTTACATTACCTGTTGCATCGGTAGCAGTAATAGTAATCGCATGTGTACCATCTGTCAGTGAAGTTGTAAATGTATAAGTATAATTACCGGAAGCATCAGCGGTGGTAGTACCAACAGATACACCATCACTATAAATAGTCACAGTGCTGTTAGCCTCCGCTACTCCTGAAATAACCGGTTTATCATTACCACTTACTTTAACAGGTACTCCTGGTGTAGTTGGTTTAGTTGTATCAACTGTTATGTTTAACGCTGCACTGGCATCACTTACATTACCCATTGCATCTGTAGCAGTTACAGTAATCGCATGTGTACCATCTGTCAGTGAAGTTGTAAAGGTATAAGTATAGTTACCGGAAGCATCGGCGGTAGTAGTTCCAACAGATACACCATCACTATAGATAGTTACTGTACTGTTGGCTTCTGCCACACCAGAGATAACTGGTTTATCATTACCACTTACTTTAACAGGCGCTCCTGGTGTAGTTGGTTTAGTTGTATCAACTGTTACGTTTAACGCTGCACTGGCATCACTTACATTACCCACTGCATCTGTAGCAGTGACAGTAATCGCATGTGTACCATCTGTCAGCGAAGTTGTAAAGGTATAAGTATAATTACCGGAAGCGTCTGCGGTAGTGGTTCCAACAGATACCCCATCACTATAGATAGTTACCGTACTGTTAGCTTCCGCCACACCGGAGATAACCGGTTTATCATTACCGCTCACCTTCACCGGTGCAGCTGGCGTAGTTGGTTTAGTAGTATCAACCGTTACATTTAACGCTGCACTGGCATCACTTACATTACCTGTTGCATCAGTTGCAGTGACAGTAATCGCATGTGTGCCATCTGTCAGCGAAGTTGTAAAGGTATAAGTATAGTTACCGGAAGCATCGGCAGTGGTAGTTCCAACAGCTACACCATCACTATAAATAGTTACGGTACTATTGGCTTCCGCCACACCAGAGATAACTGGTTTATCATTACCACTCACTTTCACAGGTGCTCCTGGAGTAGTTGGTTTAGTTGTATCAACTGTTACGTTTAACGCTGCACTGGCATCACTTACATTACCCACTGCATCTGTAGCAGTGACAGTAATCGCATGTGCACCATCTGTCAGTGAAGTTGTAAAGGTATAAGTATAGTTACCGGAAGCATCAGCGGTAGTAGTACCAACAGATACCCCATCACTATAGATAGTTACTGTACTGTTGGCTTCTGCCACACCAGAGATAACTGGTTTATCATTACCGCTTACTTTAACAGGTGCGGCTGGGGTAGTTGGTTTAGTTGTATCAACAATCACATTTAACGCCGGGCTCAATGAGCTTACATTACCCATTGCATCAGTTGCTGTTACAGTAATCGCATGTGTGCCATCTGTCAGCGAAGTTGTAAAGGTATAAGTATAGTTACCGGAAGCATCGGCAGTGGTAGTTCCAACTGATACCCCATCACTATAGATAGTTACCGTACTGTTGGCTTCCGCCACACCCGAGATAACTGGTTTATCATTACCACTTACTTTAACAGGAGCCGCTGGAGTAGTTGGTTTAGTTGTATCAACTATTACATTTAATGCTGGACTGACAGTACTTACATTACCCGCTGCATCTGTAGCAGTTACAGTAATTGCATGTATACCATCTGTCAGCGAAGCAGTAAATGTATATGTATAGTTACCGGAAGCATCGGCGGTAGTAGTTCCAACAGATACACCATCACTATAAATAGTCACTGTACTGTTGGCTTCTGCTACTCCCTGAATAACTGGTTTATCATTACCACTTACTTTAACAGGTGCCGCCGGAGTAGTCGGTTTAGTTGTATCTACTTTAATCACCAGCACAGGACTAAATGCGCTCACATTCCCTGCTGCATCTTTATCCTTCACCGCAATGCTGTAAGTAGCATCCGGCAATGGTACTAAGAATGTATAAGTATAATTACCGCTGGCATCTGCGATTACAGAGTCCAGGACTACACCATTTTTATATATGTATACTTTGGAATTAGCTTCCGCCACACCGGTAATAGTGGGTGTGCTGGTACCAATATAACCATTGTTACCGCCCACCAGTACAGGTACTGTTGGCGTAATCGGTACACCGGTATCGATAGTTACCATCAGTGCAGGACTCGCGCCACTCACATTACCTACAGCATCCTTCGCCTTTACAGTAACGGTGTAAGTACCATCCGCTACAGCTACCAGCGGTGTATAAGTATAATTACCACTGGCATCCGCAAGAACAGAATCAACAGCCACACCATTATTAAAGATGATGACAGTTGTATTTGGATCTGCAGTACCCTTGATAGTTGGTTTGTTATTATTAGTCACACCATTATTACCACCTACCAGTATCGGTGCGGCAGGAGTAGCAGGCGGAGTGATATCTACTTTTATACTTAATGCCGTACTTGCCCCACTTAAGTTACTGGCTGCATCTCTTGCTTTCACAGTGATGCTGTAAGTAGCCTCTGGTAAAGGGGTAACAAATGTATAAGTATAGTTACCGGTAGCATCAGCCGCAACAGAATCAATTAACACACCATCTTTAATGATGAGTACCATACTGCTTGCTTCCGCTGTACCTTTAATAGTTGGAGTAGCACTACCAATTACACCAGCAACACCACCTACCAATGTTGGAGCCGGAGGGGTAGCCGGTGCTGTTAGATCTACCTTTAATACAAATGCATCGCTGGAAACACTTATGTTCCCTGCAACATCTTTTGCGGTAACAGTAATAGAATGTGTGGCTACTGTTAAAGCGGGTGAAGTAAAAGTCCATTTACCGGTAACATCTGTTGTAGCTGTACCCTTCGAGGTACCATCAACATATATAGTTACCACAGATCCTGGTTCAGCAGAACCTGTTAATGCAGGTGTTGTTGTATTAGTAGCTGCAGCGGAACCGGAAGCCAGTGCTGGTGTACCTGGTTTAGCAGGAGCAGTACGATCTACAGTTACCTGTAATATCGCACTCATAGCACTTACTACAGAAGAAACCGTACTGGTTGCAGTAAAATTATAGGTACCATCTTTCAGGATAGTGCCGGTATAATCAAAAGTCCATGCACCAGCGTTTGTAGCAGTTGTGGTACCTATCACACCAACATTTTCAATGTATACTGTAATGAGGGCATTTGCAGGACCGGTCCCTGTTATAGTCAGGGTAGAATCATTGGTGATTTTATCCGCAGGGGTACCACTGTCGTTAGAGATACTTACCAACACAGGTCCTGCCGGAGCGTTTCTCACTACTCTGCTGTAATCAATATTCATTACGGAATCACTTGGATATCCGCCATATTCAATCACATATCCTAATATTGAACTAAGAGGAAGGTCATTCCATAACAAAGTATTCAACTGAACATACTGCTCATTGGTTCCCTGATAATTATTTGGTTCACCACCATTCCAGTTCATGTAAGCACCAGCTACAGCTACCGGAGTGTTAAGACCATTAGAAATAGCCACTCCTGTTTCCGGACCGGTTACCCAAAAATAATGACCATCTGCTGCTGCCTGGTTAGCATATAAAGTACTGCCCTTGGCAGCATTCACTAACAGGTAATTATCTGTTGCACCTATCCAGCCGGTAGAGGCCAGTTTTGCTCTTATGTAATCATTTTCTGCCTGAGAAGTAACGGTCGCCAGGTAACCCTGCATACCATACAGCGTTTTAGCAGCAGCAGCTGCTTTTGCGGTGGGCCAGTCTACAGCAGTTGTAACTGCCTCATAATAATGTGGTTTGGAACCTACTGTTAAAGTAACTACGCTCCCCAGTACAAAACGGATCACCCTGTCTGACAAATTACCACTGGGAGTTCTGAACGTCACCGTTCTATAAAACGCCTGCCATTGTGCAGGAGTAGCTGTTCCTGTAAATGTTGCGATACCGGTAGTAGCACTATATGCACCCGTTACACCTGTAGGTAAAGCACCCCATCCTATCACATCGCTGGAAGCTACAAAGCCCGTATCAATATATACACGTCCATTGGTAATGGTCGCGCTTCCTTTTACTAAGATCTGATTATCAATTACAGTAGCTGTTGCAAAAGCAGAAAGCTTCACATTACCTTCGTTAGTAGAAGTAACAGTAGCGGCGGTAGCACCTGGCGCTGAGGTAGCCAGCGTAAAGTAATCTCCTTTTGTAAGACTTACACCAGAGATACATACTCTGTCTCCAAATACGCTCACGCCTGTACTCACAATACTGGCATCACTAAAGTTGCCGTCTTTATCTATTAATAAAGCAAAATTGGCTGAATTGGATTCATCAATCCCTAATCCTTCCAGGTTAAAACAGATATCTACTGTTCCTACAATACCTGTCAGATCTGCCCTCCACTTTTGTGTGAGACGGGAATTATAAGTAGAAGGTGTTTCTAAAGAAACACCATATCCACCACCATCATTGGCAAATGTAAGTACCGCACCTGCAGAAACTGCAGAGGGATTGCTTACAATAGCTATATCACTGTTAGCACTTGTTATAACAGGATTGCCGGAACATGTGGATGCCGGTTTACCTATACCATTGATATTCTTGTTGATAGGAGCGCCCAATGAATAATAAGAACCGATATTACTAAAATCGATCCCGTACTTACCCGCCAGGTATTTACTAACTGTTTCCAACTCACAATCAGTGAGTTTGCGGTTATAGACCACAACTTCACTCACATCCCCGTTGAAATAGTTATCATCCCCGTCAAGCCCTATCTTAAAAACAGATTGACCGCTGGAGGCAGCAGTCATGTCGGTAAACGTAGATAATTTCTTTCCGTTGAGATATACGGCAGAGGCGTTACTGGCCCCTGTATTGACCCCGGCTGTGACCAGACCACTATATACCCCGGTGACCAGCCTCGTTTCACCAACGGTGGAGGCGCCGGATATGACCGATGCACTTCCCCCGGTAGATAAACTACCGTCTGTAGTTCCCGTACTCCATTTGGAATCAAAGAAGCGTTGCTGGCTTCCATTGTCATTACCCCATACAGCCTGGTTATTACCGTCATTGGTTCCCTGGCGGTATACAGCAAAAACTGTTACTTCCGGAGAAGTAACCGCTCTGATATCCAGTCCATTCACGGTAAAACCTGTACCCGAACCCGAAGATGCCCTGTTAAAATGTATAACCGGCAAACCATTGGCCCCCCCACTTGTATATATTGCAGTATTGGTACCTGTAGATGTAGCATTATGCGCGCTTCCCGATTTATCCAGCCAGGTAGAAACAGTACTTCCAATAGTTGGAGCTGTTCCTCCCGCGTTTATGTCGGAAGCATCAAGCCACAAAACCGCTCCGCTGTTTACGCCAGCAGGGCCTGTCTGAGCTGATAAAAAAATGCTGTATAGGCATAACAGTAAGGTAATGCCTAAACATTTAGGTAGAAATAATCTCATTTTTACATTTAATTGATTAGCAGATGCTTATATTGCGACTAACGCAGACATAAGTCTTGTACCATATTTTTTATCAATGCTTGATTGTAAAGGGATACTCACAACACAGTTCTTCATATGGCACAAAAATACATAATATAAATTTCTATTTTATTAGAATTTATTTAAATGTTATGTAGTAATATTACTACAAATAGTAAATTGTCATAACATGTTCGTACACCCCTTTTCCATTTTATTACGTATATCTATTTGATTATTTCGTGTTGTCACGTACTTTTACATAATTAAGTATACTATGCCTAACATTTTAGTTGTAGATGATCAGGAAGTAGTCCGCTATGGAACTACCCTTATCCTGCAAAAAACAATTGAAGACGTCCAAGTTAGTAACGCCAGTAGTTTTGACGACACCCTGAAAATGCTTTCCTCAAAGCCATTTGACCTTGTCATTCTTGATATAGATATGCCCGGGGGAAATAATCACCAGATGCTGGACGTAATCAGGCTAAGACATCCTGAAATCAAGATTCTCATTTTTTCCAGCTATGATGAACAGATTTTCGGTTGGAGATACCTGGAAGCAGGTGCTGATGGCTTTCTTTCCAAGAAAACGGGAATAGAGGAGATAAAGAATGCGGTAAAAAGCCTGCTGAGAGATGAGAAATACTTAAGCCCCCTGTTAAAACAAACCCTGCTCAATAACATCGGCAATAAGAAATCAAATACTTCCAATCCTTTAGACCGCCTGTCTAACCGGGAAAGTAATATTATGCAGTTACTTATAAAAGGGATCAGCGTAGCTGAAATTGCACAAAGGCTTAGTTTACAAATTTCTACTGTAAGTACTTACAAGAAAAGGATTTGCGAGAAATTACAGGTATCTAATATTGTAGAGATGATTGAAAAGGTGCAGTTATATAGCTAAAAAAGGCACTGATAAGCAATAAAAAAGCAATATCCTACGCTTGTCTTACGCTAAAAAGCGAAGGATAAGCGTAGGATATTGCCTTTCAGAAGCCGGTCAGAAGCTCTTTACATACCTCTCAGGTACTTATTTAAAGTTAATCCTTTTAAAGATTTAATCCCTTCCACTACTTCTGCTGCATTTAATTTTGCCCCTGCTTCAACAGTATGTGTATGATCTAATGTTCCAAAATAAGTACTGGCTACCTTCGTCTCCCCTTCTTTATCATAAACGTCTGCAATAAGGCCATTTAGCTCTATAAACAGCGCTCCTTCTCTGATAGCAATCTGTTTAGCCCAAAGTCCGTAATCTTCTGTAGAACGGGCTACTTTGCCCTCTTTCCATACATTACGGGGAATAGGAGAACAAACCACCGGAATCGCTCCTTTAGCCTTTGCTTCTTTAATCACTTTACTGAGATACCAGCCATAGGTATGCACCACTTCCTGCTGCCTGGTAATAGGATTAAAGATTTCCTTACTTTCTTCTCCTGTCCCTTTAATGGTACCACGGGCACGGGCCGTATCATCCAGTGGGCCACCGTCATTATGCCCGAATTGCATGATCACATAATCTCCCGGTTTTAATTTAGCCAGTACACTGTCCCATAAACCTTTAGTCTGGTAAGAGCGGCTGCTGGTCCCACCCAATGCCCGGTTGCTGATACTTATACGGGTAGTATCAAAGTAATCTCCGATAAAATGTCCCCAGCCCCATTGGCCGTTATCTCCTTTATCTTTTCCATTTTTAACGGTAGAATCACCAATCAGGAATAAAGTGGGTTTACTTTGCTGGGTGCCAATAAATAATAATAAAAACAAAAGCAGTTTGTTCATAACGATAGCATATTACAATTTATAAATTCTCAGTTGACTGATTTCCTGCCTCGACCAGGTAGAACGGAATCCGAAATAGCCGGCAGTGATAGGGTTAGGATCTTTATATGTAAAGTACAACACATCATCTACAAAATAACTACTCACACCATCTTTTACAATGATCGTGATCTTATATTCTTTATCTTTTTTCAACAGATGGTCTGCATCTTTATATTCCTGTATTAATGTTCTGATACCATTCCCTTCATATTTCCTGAAACGGGTAGTACTGTTTGTATTCCCGCCCATCCCTACATAATACAATTTAAGGGAATCGTATCTTTCCAGTACACCATTACGGGTAAACAGATTTGGGTTGAGAGGATCCTGTGCCATCCAGAAAGTATTGAGATCAGAGAGGCGATCATTGATCTTATCCTCTGTCAAAACTTTCCTTTTATATTCGATCTTTATATTTCCTTCTAAACGTTTATTTACCCATACAGTCACGCCACCTTTTGTATCCAGTATCAGTTTTCCATGATCTGTATATACAGATGAATTAGGCGCAGGCGCCATTTCAATAACCAACTGACTGGTATCCTTAAAATCATCTGTAAAAAACTGCGCAAAAGAACTACATGTCAGCAAGGTAAAAAACACACTCAGTAATAATTTCATCATTATACATTTTTATCTCCTACATAATCCAGCATCACCATTGCCGTTAGTCCCCACTGCGCTACGGCATTCGTAGATACTCCTTCTGCTTCATCTATGGGATGTAATACCGAAGATCCTTCAATATGATGTAAATCTTTTGATAATTTCTTAATACCGGCTTCTCCGCCTAAGAACTCTTTCCAGGCCCGTGCTGCCAGCTGCGGATCATTCTTCTTACGGGCAGCAAATGCTGTTAAACGGGCATGTGCCTGTCGCAGGTTCAACTTACCAAGGTCTTTACCTAATACTGCTTTTTGCTCTTCAGGTGTGGCATTGTATAGCTCACAATATTGCAGCCATGCTTTTTCAAAAGCAGGCATATCAATCAGGGCTATTAACTCAGTGCATATCTCCGGTAATCCAAAAACTGCATTTAAATGAGTAGCAGAGATTTTGTCTTTATCAGCTAACTGAAATATACCTGTAGTCAATTCCATATCTGCACTACCTGTAAAAAATCCATGCGGTTGTGCGGCAATAGTACGCATACTGTTAAACAGCCGGTCTTTAGCTGTTTTATTGCCCGTACGCTCCCACTCTGTCAGCCATGCCGCTGCAAGAGACCCCCAGTCTGTACCGAAGGAAACACCTGCATATTTACCGTTAGGGTCTCCCATCTGCTGCCCTACTTTACGGCCTGGTACAATGGTACGTAACGTATCTGCTGCGTCTACTTCTGCACGCATCAGATCTCCTACCCGTTCATCCGCAGTGAGATAGTAATAAAAGCGGCGGTTAGCTACAGTGGCAATGCGTAACTGCTTTGCACTGCATCCCCAGTGCTGCACATTATGCCTTGAACCCAGCGGACTGAAAGGCCCTATATGATGTACATCTACTTCACCGGTATGACGGGTCATGGCTTCTGCCATGCGGAACACATCTTTACGACCGGTATGCAAATAATAATACCATAACCACAGATCTGTGGAGAGTTCTGAATTATCCCAGGCAAAACCACCTACATCATATCTCCATACATGACGATCTGTATCATAAGTATGCATTACATCTCCATAATTCCAGAAGCCGTACCAGTGTTGTACATCTACCTGTTTATGGTAATAATCGAAATAGAAATCCAGTTGTTGTTTTATCTTTTCTTTTTCGGGAGATGTTGTGGCTGCTACATTCCAGTTACCTCCAAACACGCCGGCAGTCTGCCATTGAGTGTTGGAAAACGTAATTGTAGCAGGATCATTGATATAAGCAGCGATATGACTTAATCTTTCATTGGATGGAGTAGCTGCCAATACCCACAGTTGCACTTCGCTGGTCCTTGCCACACCTACAGGTGTACCAAAACCGGGTTCATAATCTTCATAAGTAATTTCCAGTCCTTCCCGTTGTTTCGCGAATGTATCCTGCCCCATACCATCATGATAAAAACGCAGGTCCATAGCAGATGCTTTCGGTGCCCATAACCACATGGTAATTTCTGCCTGTTCCGTATGTGCATGACGGATATCCAGCTGTGCAGGATGGCTTTCCCAAAAGTTTCTTATACCGAATGCCAATCCTCCGGAAGGGGTACCTACATAACCCGTCCCTGATGCACGACGCCCATAGGCGGATTGTATCCATCCGTATCCTTCTCTGGTACGCTTCTGAATTTCAAAAGCATCTGGTGTTGGCTGGAATAATGTGTAATCTCCGAAGGCTGGTATATATTGTAACTTGTCGGCTACGTCCGGCCCCACAGCTGGTGTTAATTTGCCAGCCAGCTGGGCTTCCCGTACCGCCTGTCCGGGATCCCGGCGTAAGCCGGTAAGTCCTTTCACCGCTTCCGCAAATACGCCATCATTCTCCCCTGTAAAACGGATATGCCTGTCCTGGAGTTCTCCGCTCAATGGCACATCAAAACGTATCCCTAATCCACGGATAAAATCGCTCTTTTCATCTCCGTCATAAATGATAGTATGCAGAATGCGGATAGATTCACTTCCTTCATAAATATATAAACGCAGTATAAAAGGTAGCCAACTGCGTAATCCATTGCTATGTTTCCCCTCTATTTTCACAACCGCTCTTATGGGGCCATTTTGTTCAACTGTAATAGTATCAATAGTACCATCAAACCATTCATTAGTAGTAGCATAATCTCCGCTATCCTGTTTTAACAAAACCAGTTTTCCTTCTTTAGCAGTAATCTTTCCTTCTCTGGCTAAAGAGCGGATCAGGGATGTCCCCTTTTTATTGATTACACACTGAATAAGACCATTATCTATAGTAATGCTATCGTTATATTCATCCACCTTTATACTACCCGTAACAACCGCCTTCCCGGGCTTTAATGTCAACGTATCAGTTAATCCCTTATTGGCACTGATCGCATGCGCACTCCACTTTACAGAACCATCAGGCCAGTAAGCCAGCGGCCATGATTGCAAAGGGATATTCTCTTCCAGTATAAATCCGCTGCTATTGGGAATAGCTCCTTTAGGCCAGGGTACTCCCCAGGTAGCTCCTGCGGAAAAAGCAGGTGCTTTATCACCCAGCCAATGCAGCTTTACGGGATCAACCGCTTTAACGCCGTTTATAATTGAGGATGGCAGGGACAAACCTGCGGTCACTATCATGGAATTCTTTACAAAGTCACGGCGTGATAAAGTTGGCTTCATTTAGTCTACTAATATTGTAGACATAAATATATTAAAAAGATGCTAACGCAGGGATTTACTTTCTATAAGCGGTCAAATAGACAGATCAGTTTAACCAGGCACAACTTTACGTTTCTCAAATGTCCAACACGTTAATTCAATAAACATTTTGGCAGTAGGTCGATAAAAATCCTGATTTCATCTATAATTGGACAAAGTTTCCCCATGTAATTGTAATTTGTCCATGCGAACTACAAGAACTATCCTTCCATTCAACCTGTCATTTCGGCCTGCAGCATATTCAACCCGTAAATTGATATGCGATGATAATACAACTATGCGGACTCTCAGGAGCAGGAAAAACAACAATTGCAACGAACGTTAAGCGAAAAGGAATTGCTTATCACACTCCCATCGAAATCATTGATGGTGATGCATACAGGGAATTTCTCTGCAAAGATCTCGGCTTCTCCAAAGAAGATCGCTGTGAGAATATCAGGCGTTTAGGCTTCGTTGCCAGCAGGCTCTCCGGCCATGGTATTGTCTGTATTATCAGTGCAATCAACCCTTATGATGAGATCCGTCATGAGCTGGCTACTACTTATGAACATGTGAAGACAGTATATATAGATTGTCCCGTAAATGAACTTATTACACGTGATACCAAAGGCCTCTACAAGCGGGCTTTATTACCAAACGGGCATCCTGATAAAATATCTAATTTAACAGGCATCAATGACCCTTTTGAAGCGCCATCAAATCCTGATTTGCATCTGCGCACAAATGAAAAGAGTATCACTGCCTGCACCAACGAACTGTTCGCTTTTATCAGGAACACCATTTCTTCACAACTGTTACCCGTACACGCTCAAATAAGAAACTAATGACAGACAGCAAAGTTTTAGTGATTACCGGTATGCACCGGTCAGGCACCTCATTGCTTACACAGTGGTTATACAAATGCGGCATGCATGTGGGAGATAACTTCATGGGCGCCGGTATAGGTAATGAAGACGGCCATTATGAAGATCTTGATTTCTATCAGTACCATAAAAACGTCTTAAAGGATTTTCATTTATCTGAAGATGGCATGATAGATGAACCATTGGTAACTCTCTCAGACGGGCAACTGCATGAAATGAGGAAACTGGTAAAACAAAAGAATGCTACTCAGCAACAATGGGCATGGAAAGAACCGCGTACCTGCCTGTTCCTGGATCATTATCGACAACTACTCCCCGAAGCCCGTTATCTCGTTATTTTACGCGATCACCGCAGTGTGGTAAGCTCTCTTATCAGCAGGATCTATAGCAGAACTGCGCATAAATATTCAAAGAAAAAAGGGTTCTCTAAATTCTTCTGGGAATATTTTAAAAAGCCATTCCGGAAAAGACTTTTACTCAATAAGCACAGTGAACATTTTTTACGGGTATGGATTACCTATAATGAGGCAATCCTTCATCACCTGCAAAAACTCAATCCGGCACAGTACCTGGTAGTAGATCATACCGAGCTCTCTGATAATAACAAACAGGTATTTAAGCACCTGTCTGATACCTGGGATTTTAAACTGGAATATTACAATTATAAGAACGTGTATAAAGAGAATCTGCTAAGTAAGATACTTGATATAGGACGTTATGTCAAAGACAAATCATTATTAGTAAAAGCGAATGAGTTACAGGAGCAGTTAAAAATACTGGTATAAACCGGCAACCTGTTTTATGAAAAATCTATTTTAGAGCAAAAAAGTCTTTTTTTATCAAAAAAAATACTTTACTTCACAATAATTTTTAATTTGTCGTAAACGTGTGAATGAGCTAAAGGTAGCTAAAGAGAAAAGTAAACATTTGCCCCAGAATGTTCGAAGCACTTAATAAAACAGTTGAACGAGGTAATAGAAGATAAGCATATTCTTTACCACTATATATAAATACAGGAACAATGAAACGACACCTACACCTATTATCTGTGGGCCTGCTATTGCTATGCGCCACAGTAGCTCAATCACAACAGCTGAAGCTGGGAACAACTCCCAATACGACCAACAAATCAGCACTGCTTGAACTTGAAAGCAAAAAACAAGGACTATTGCTGACCAGGATAAGCGATACCACACTGGCACCATTAACCACCGCACCAGATGGAATGATCATTTACTTTACGCCAGACAGCACCTTACGGTTACGCAAAGGCGGCAGCTGGCAGAAAATAACAGATGTAAGCACCGGTGCCTGGGTACTCGGTGGCAATAGCGTAACCAGTGAAAAGAAATTGGGGACCATCAGTACCTTCGACCTCCCCTTTATCACAAATAATACAGAATACATGCGTCTTACCAGCAGTGGCCGTTTAGGTATTGGTCTTACCACTCCGGCGCTTCCGTTATCCGTAAAGGATTCAATAGAAATACGTCATACCACCGGCAGTACTGCTATATCTACTTTATATTTCACTAACACAGCCGGCAGTGGCAACGGGGACTTTCGTATAGCCAGCGATGGGGTTGACATTTTCTGGCAGGGAGGTGGCGGCCATAACCTGCATATGGGTTCCTGGTGGGGCATTGTACTATCTGGCGACCGTCAGGTTTCCGGTATCCCTACCCCAAGTTTTATATCTGCCTCTACTAATACCGGAGTGCTGATACCAGCCCAACGTATGGCAAGTGTGCCCTTAGCTGTACAGGCCATTGCCTCTCAGACTGCGAACCTTACGGAATGGCGCAACTCCTCAGCCACAGCAGTCAGCGCAATAACTGCAAATGGCAGCCTTGGGGTACTCACCTCCACTCCCACCGCAAAACTGGATGTTGCCGGTACTTTCAAACTGGGTAGCAGTGGCACTATTCTTAGCAATATCATAAAAGGTAGCGCTACCATTACTGACAATAGCACTACTGTTTCCGGAAATTCACCATTAACCAAAACTATTACTATTACAGGCGCTACCACACAAGGCAATGTGATGGTGAATCCAAGAGCGGCAATGTCTGCCGGACTGACTATAGCCTATGCATATATAAGTGCAGCGAATACTGTTACAATCACCTTCGGCAATACTGGTGGCAGCCAGGTACTGGGCACCGTTAATTTAGATGTTACTGTAGTTCAATGAGTATAATACAGCTTATATGCATGTTGTAATTCGTTTTTAGACTGATTACAGTAGGGTTTAAGTTGGTTTTCCCCCACAAGCTTTAAAGCCTTCAAGTCGAAAGATTTGGAGGCTTTTTTGTAATTTATACCGGTAAAGTTTGGAAAATACAAGACTACCGTTGAGCACATGGTAAAGAAACTGGAACTGGTAGACGTTAACCTCATCTGCAGTGCAAAGCAACCTGGATTATAGAACGCCTATCCGTAAAGCCGTTTCTCCTTATGGGTTCATTCTTTTAAACATACCCTGTATTTCATCTGGTGTTGCCTTCGATAGCATTTCGCTATATCCAAAAGTCAATTCATTTTTGCCTTCTTCCAGTTGTTGAAATATTGCCTTAATAAAATCACCTACAGAAGGGTGTTCACTGTGCAACCCTTCGCCACCCAGGTCAGTGTTGAGTGCTGGTGGGATCAATTCGATGATCTCTATATTTTTTGATTTTAGCAAATGTCTTAATGAAATGGTAAACGAGTGGAAAAAAGATTTTGTGGCACAATAAACAGGCACTTTTGTAAGCGGCACAAATGCCAATCCGGAAGTTACATTTATGACAGTGTTCAATGATTTGAGTTCGACGAACAGAGTCGTCAAATGTAACGGAGCGAAAACATTTATTTGAATTTCATTTTTTGCTTTATTATAAAAGTTCTTATCTGAGATATCCATCCAGTTTTGAATACCTGCATTGTTTACCAATACGTTCAAATCACTGTGCTGTTCTGCTATCCAGTGATAAAGTTCTGTACGTCCGGATTCTTCCGATAAATCGCAAACCTTTGTTATTACTGCCGGGAATTTGTCAGACACTTCTTTCAGCACGTCCTTCCTTCTTCCACAAATAATAACCTGGTTATTTTCCTGAATAAATCTTTCAGTCAATCCCAGACCGATGCCGGTAGCTCCCCCAGTGATTAAAATTTTGTTGTTGGATAATTTCATTGGTTTTTTAATTAATATTGAATGTTTATAAAAAGACGTTTATTTTAATCAAATGAGCCTTTTACATCTGCCGCAAATAATTTACTCGTATTGAAGAGGCAAAGTTTTTTATACTTTCGTTCAAGACTGTTATTCGGGTTCCTGTTTTTCTTACCATTATTTCCGATTAAGGCGTAAATGGAATGCCATGTCCATTTTTGACTGGCGCCATACAAAGAGCAGACGGAGCCCGGGATTTTAGTCCCAAAGCTCCTTTATGAGGATTAACGCTAATAGAAGAAATTATTTTCCTGCACCATCATATACATCTTTTACAACCAATGATGCAGAAACAATTTTTGGCCAGCCTGCATAAAATGCCAATTGAGTTAGTGCTTCGCCCATTTCCTGCCTGGTAATGCCGTGCTGAACAGCCCGCCCCATATACATCCCGAGAAATTGTAAATCCCCGGCCGCAATCATCGCACTTACTGTTGCAAGACTTCTGCTTCTTGATGATAATCCCGCACGCAGCCATACCTTTCCATACAATAGCTCATTGGTGTATTTAGCAAAACCTTCTGCTATTGGAGCGATGTTTTGTTCTATAAAAGCTACCCGGTTTTCATCGCCCGGTAAAGCCTCGTTTTTATCAAGCACCAGTGGGTCGATTGAAGGTAATTCTGCTTGTGATATCCCATAGTTTGCAAATACATCCTTTGCAACAGCCACAGCCGACATGGCATTAGGCACACCTGAATAGAAAGCAAGATGAGTGATAATTTCTGAGAGTTCACCCGGTGCAATACCATTATTCAGCGCTTTAATAAAGTAATGGGGCATTGCATTGCTTTGGTTTCTTGCTATCAGGCCTGATAAAGTAACTATGCAACGGTCATGCTTTGTTAACCCGGGGCGCTCCCAAACTTCACCAACTAATTTTTCAGCAATATACTTGCCTAATGCAGGAGAAACACTACTTACATCAGCACTTGAAAATGCTGGTTTTGATGCTATTGCACCGGTACTGTTAATTTTAAGCATTTTTACCATGGCTTCACCTACACTGGCAGCAGATTGCGGATTTTGGCCCGTGATCAGCCTGCCATCAATAGCGATGTTATTGTTCCAGTTGGGCGCGTGCTTGTAAATAGCGCCGTGTTCAATTAAAGCATCCTGAAGCAGGAATGGAACTACTTTGGTTGATTGCACTTCTTCCTCTTCACCATTCGTAAAGGCCGCTACATTTTTGCCTGAGATCAGGTATGAGCCATCACTTAATTTTACATTTACCAAAGATGCAGGGCCGTGGCAAACTGCTGAAACAATTTTTTCTGACTCATAAAATTCCGGCACTAACTTTAAGATTGCAGGGCTATCGGCGAAATCCCACATAGTTCCGTGACCACCCGCAAAGAATATTGCGTCGTAATCTGAAGCTTTTGCATCATCTAACTTCAGTGTATTTTCGATAGCTTTACGAAAGTCAACGTCAGCCCAATATTTAGCATTAACCAGATCATTGAAATCCTCTAAACCATCTAAAGGTGCTTCTCCGCCTTTTATCGATGCAATATCAACAACAACACCGCTTGCTTCCAATTTTTCCAACGGATGGGTAACTTCGCTCAGGTTAAATCCTGTTGGAATCCCTGTAGCTCCTTTTACATTGCAGCTTGTTACTACGAACAATACTTTTTTTGAACCTTTTCCTATATTCATTTTTTAATATTTATTAGAGTAATTATTATAGTGCCTGAAAAAAATCAACCAGCTTTGGTACAATCTGATTTACATATTCAGGTATGTCATAAAGAGCAATGTGAGTTGCACCTTCTACAATGAATAATTCTTTTTTTCCTTTTGCGAGGCTGTATGCCTGTTCGCTGAACAACCTGGTATCTGCTTTACTTCCGGCAATTAAAAGAATAGGTTGCGTAAGCAGTGTGCTTATTTGATCAAAAGCAGAGAAGGCTATCATTCTGTCTGTACCGGTAAACAAATATTTGTTCACTGAATTTGGATGCTGCCCCCTTGGTGTTTTATAATAGTCGTGACCTTCTCTCCATAGATCGGGTGTATTCTCATTAATCTCTTCTTTTGTTTCAGGCACCCAGTGTACGTAAAGGAGTTCTCCGCCATTTGCTTCCAAGGTCCGCTGTTGCCCTACATTTTTTAGCATATCCAACAAAACAGAAGCGGGTGTTTCGTTTCCAAGAAAATTTCTGAATCCTTCACCCATAGGTGCAGCACTAACCGTTGCTACTGCTTTAAAGCGATGCTCTGTTTGTGCCACGCTGATGGCATAACCGCCACCTGCACAAATCCCGAATACCCCCATGCGGTCGGTATCAATGTAAGGAAGCGTTGATAGATAATCTGCACCGGCACGGGCATCTTCTACTCTGGCAGTAGGATCTTCCAGGTAACGGGGCTCACCTTCACTTGCTCCCTGGAATGAAGCATCAAACGTTAATACTACAAATCCAAATTCTGCCAGTCGTGAGGCATACATCCCGATGGTCTGTTCTTTAACACCGCCGGCAGGGTGGATACATACAATGGCGGGATATTTTTTTGTCTCGATAAAATTATGCGGCAGATGCATTTCCGCTGCCATTTTCAGATTTTTATTTTTAAAAGTTGTTACTTTTTTCATTTTTGTAAATCTTTTTATAATGCCCATTGACAATATCTTGTTCGTTTATACCAATAGTGTGGTTTTAATACCTGAAACGGTTTTTATTCACCTAAAATAGATTCGGATGAGCCCATGCCATAAGCCGCAGCAGTATCCCATAAATTAAACCCTGCTTTCATCGCTGTATCAAACACCTGCTTTAAATCCCCGGCATTAAGGTTATTACCGAAAACCTGGTCGCCTCCGGCAAAACCTGTTCCCCAGGACCAGGTACCTAATGCTATTGATGGTAATTCTTTCATTTTCCTTTTATTTTTACTGATTTTTGCAGAACTATATCAAATGATTCGATAGATTATTGGACGGAGCGAAGTTCTTTATACTTTTGCATCAGGTTGTTATACAGATTCCTGTTTCTCTTATCATTATTTCTGTTCAGGAGTACTCTGCTAGAGTTTTTGAAATACTTAATCTAATTTCATTTTAAAATAACCGAAGGCATGGCAAATCCTCTTAGAATTGAAAGCGTGACTCAGATCAATAACGAACGGGGGCAGAAGACCCTGCATCCTTTGGTAAGTGTTCTCGATCAGTCGTTGTCGAAGCCTGTAAAAGAAGCGCGTTATATTTCTGATGTATACATGATCTTTTTAAAAGACGAGAAATGTGGCGAGGTAAAATATGGCCGCAATCATTATGATTACGAAGAAGGAACGCTTCTTTTCATCGCTCCCGGCCAGGTATTTGGATTTGAAGAAAGTGAAAACATGATACAGCCGACAGGATGGGGATTATTCTTTCATCCCGATTTAATCCGTGGAACGCACCTTGGCAAATGCATTAACGAATATAGTTTTTTCTCTTACGACGTCAATGAAGCGCTTCACATATCCGATGCAGAAAGAGAAATTGTGTTGGAATGTTTTAATAAGATCCGGTATGAATTAGCTCATCCTATTGATAAGCACAGCAGGACTTTGATCGTAAGTAATATCGAAATGTTCCTGAATTATTCCGTTCGGTTTTATGACCGGCAGTTTCTCACAAGAGAACATATTCATAAAGATGTATTGACTGGATTTGAGGGATTACTGAACAATTACTTCCAATCTGAAAAACTGCAAATCCTGGGATTGCCTTCCGTTTCGTACTGTGCAGCCCAACTCAATCTATCTCCAAAATATTTCGGGGACCTGGTAAAAAAAGAAACGGGGAAATCAGCGCAGGAATACATACAGCTAAAACTGATTGATGTCGCGAAAGAACAGATACTTGATATCAGCAAATCGGTAAGCGAGATTGCTTATAAGCTTGGTTTTAAATATCCCTCGCATTTTACCCGTTTCTTTAAACAGCAGGTTGGACATTCTCCCAATGAATACCGAAAATCATTGAATTGACTTTGTTTCATAAGGCCGGAGTATGTCAAAGTCGTTTTTAAGATGCGATATTAAAAACGACTTTACCTAAAACCCCCTCTTTGATAATAGTTTTAAAACAAAATATTGTCCCTTTAATTCACACTCAAACACATCTATTTTTATTTAATAAATAAAGATGTAACAGTATTTCATTTTTATCCCTAATTTTATGTACCAAATGGTCGGTACTATGAACGAATCAAAAGAACATATTTTAGTTACATCGCTGAGGCTCTTCCTGCAGAAAAACTTCAAGGAAGTAACCATGAAACAGATCGTGGAAGAAACCGGCATGTCTAAAGGAGCGTTCTATCATTACTTTAGCAGTAAAGAACAGGTGTTTGAAGAAGTAATACAACACTTCTTCAGAGATATGATGTCTGTGGATTTCAGTAAAATCCCATTCCATTCCTTAAAACAATTCTATACCGAAATACTGACAGAATCAGAAAACAGAAGGAAAAAATCGGTAAAAATGATCGGTGGTAGTAATAAAGAGCTACCCTTTACAACCAACCTTTACTACCTCATTTTTGATGCGATGAAGATTCTCCCTGGCTTCAAAGAAACTCTCCTGGTCTATCAGAAAGAAGAAATAAAAGCATGGACGGCCAGGGTAAAACATGCCCGCGAAAACGGTGAAATTAAATCTGAAATGAGTGATATACAGCTGGCTAAACTATTCATCTACACAGGTGACGGTGTGGGCATCAGCAGGATTATAGAAGACAATAGCAGCAAAATAGTAATCGAACTGAAACCCCTCTGGGATGGGTTATACAAAACAATAAAAGTATAAAAGCCACAGGTTTCCTCAACCATTAATAGGTCCTTGTTCTTCCGATATAAATATTACGGGCATTAAAATAAGTATCAGCCGTAGGGCCAGGAGCCCCGCTGGAACCTTCCATCTGCATATTAATGATCACATACAAAGGCTTGCCCACAAAGTTGGCATTATGCACCGCCTTCCATACTCCATCAATATAATAATGGATATCTACATTGGTAGCACTCACTTTGGTGATCCATGCCCGGTAAGTATGCCAGCTGCCGGGAGAAGATACCGTCGTCAGCGTACTGGATACATCAGAAGAAGTCCTGAAAGTATTCTGCCAGTTAGTAGCGCTGCCCTTAAATTCCATGATATCACTTTCAGGAGGCCAGCTGTTTACACCTGTTAACCAGAATGCAGGCCAGGAGCCAGTCACAGTAGGTACCTGGAAATCACATTTCACTTCCCAGTTGGGAAACTGATCGTTTACAAGTACATGCTCCTTTGTATTAATAGCACCGGAATGATAATGAATAGCCAGGTGCGGATCAGATGTACTGGAGCCCTCATCCCAGGTAATTTTTGTAGCTTTTATTGTTAGGATACTATTGCTTAAATAAATATGATTATGATCCGTACTGCTGCCATACATACGCGCACTACCGTTATGATCAGATCCCCATGGATACAGATAATTCCAGGCAGCTTCAAAAGCAGTGTAATTGGCAAAACTACTGTTATCTAAAACAGTTTCCCATGTGTCTGCTGCTACTGCAGCCAGTTGTTGTTGCTGCAAAGAAGGCTTGATGCTGGCAGTTTTCTGACAGGCAAACAAAAATGGGATGAGAAGGATTGTGATGATTGTTTTCATAAAGTGGATTTTGTAATAAAGAATATAGTTGCAAAACCTGTGGCCAGTGTTGGGTTACCGATAATTGTCGGATTAACACTTACAATATAATGAAAAAAGCTGGATAGATATTTGCTATACGCGGGTTAATATGAAATATGCCGACAAAGACATCCAGGAGATGGAGGATTTTTTTTCTACTGCCGAATTGCCCCAATCAATTGAGTTATCAAAGGGAAGTAAGATTATCGACCTTAAAGCATTTGTATTCAGCCATCTGGCTATTATCAAACTGAGGAAAGGAGTAGGTATCTTCGAAGTATTTTATGAGCGTCTGCTTTTCGTAAAGAACAAGCTGACAGCATAATGAGAGGGCTGACCTGGAAACAAACAGGTCAGCCCTCTGATCTTACAGTAATAAAATATCAATACGGTGCGCCTGCACCATCTGTGCTTTTTCCGACCAGGAGAACACCGTGAAATATCCATCCTGAGAAGCTACCAGCGCCAAAGCCCCATGCTGATCATGTATAAACTGCGCCGCTGAGAAATGCCTTGTTCCCCCAATACTGGAAGGATGTACCAACACAGGTATCCCTCCTACTACCGGCTCTGTCATCAGCATCTGGTCTACCGGAGTAGACTTTGCAGAACGTGTAATCTTTGCCCCGAAAGCCATCAGCTCATGCTGATCATTGATGATGGTAGCACCATCTACAGCTGTCAGTCCTGTCACATTTTCCACTTCACGTCTTAAGGCTGTCTGCCAGAAGATCTCTGTCACCTTACTACCGTCCTGTCTTATTAAGTCTGCCACACCGCCAAAAGCAGGGAACACCGGATACTGCAAAGGATGTATGATAGAATCTCTCCAGTGATCATTACCGGATGGCGTCACCAGCAGAATACCTCCCCGCATATGTGAACGCATGGATACGGCAATCTGGATCAATACATTCACAGGATCATTCCATAAAGGGGAAGAGTTTAAACCCAGTAATGAAGTAAGGATAGCAGGAGTATCAGGCAGCAGTCCGCTATTTTCATCCACTACCTGCACCTGGTCGCCTTTCAGTACCGCTACATTGGTAAACTTTCCCAATCCTACTATACGGCGGTGTTTCACCACCAGTAATCCAGGTTCAGACACATCCAGTACAAAACAGTAATTCGGCAGTTTCATGGTGGTACCCCAGATGAATAACTCAGTACCATCAAACCACACCCCTATATGAATACCTGCCCGCTCTACACCAGGAGCTAATTTTGTCAGCACTTTCACCGTCAGTGGCAGGCGTTGTTCAAATAGTAAAGGTTTTCCTGCCTGGCAGGGTTGTAAAAATGCAAGAGAAATACGGGTAGGATTTCCCTCTTCTCTCCGCAGGCTTGCCCAGAACGCTACATCAATCATTTTTTCGATGATCGCCTCATTGGGCATTGTTGCCAGGTCTTCTTCACCATTCGCCTTTGCTGCTGCCAGATGTTTCTGAAAATGTTCTTCTATCGTGCCGGCTACCTTACTGGCAGCCTGATAAGTCGATTCGTTCGTCAATTCCATAAAGAAGCCGTTAAATAACTCCAAAGCTATAGAAAAACAAAATAGTGTTTGCCCTATTACGTAAAATCATGTACAATCCATTGATGGCAAAGAATTTGTAACAATTATTACTCAATTTCCACTCACAAACCCAATTCAGAATGTCAAAAACCATAGCAGCTAAACTGGTAGCACAATTGGTACAGGCTGGCGTAAAGCGTGTACATGGCGTAACAGGTGATTCGTTAAACGGTATAGTAGATGAGATCCGCCAGAGCGGAAAAATAGAGTGGATTCATTACAGACACGAAGAAGCAGCCGCTTTTGCAGCAGGTGCAGAAGCTCAGCTGACAGGCACACTGGCTGTATGTGCCGGTAGCTGCGGCCCCGGTAATCTTCACCTCATCAATGGTCTGTATGATTGCCACCGCAGCATGGCCCCCGTACTGGCTATCGCGGCACATATTCCCAGCAGTGAAATAGGCACCGGCTACTTCCAGGAAACACATCCCGAATTACTCTTCCGGGAATGCAGCCATTATTGCGAAATCATCTCTTCTGCCCGGCAGATGCCCCGCGTATTACAGATCGCTATGCAAAATGCAATTGGCCTTCGTGGTGTTGCCGTTATCGGCCTCTCCGGAGATGTGGCGATGGAGAAAGTGGAAGACGACTACCTTGAACATCCCATCTTATTAACCCGCCCGGCCATCCGCCCTTCAGACGCAGAGCTGGATAAACTGGCCACACTCATTAATGAGGCCTCCAAAGTAACCCTGTTATGCGGCCGTGGCTGTGCCGGAGCACATGATGTACTGATACAGCTGGGGGAAATCATCCTCTCTCCTATGGTGCATGCGCTAAGAGGAAAGGAACATGTGGAATACGACAATCCTTTCGATGTGGGTATGACCGGCCTCATTGGCTTTGCTTCCGGCTTTCATTCCCTGGAAGCTGCAGACCTGATCATATTATTAGGCACAGATTTTCCTTATTCCAATTTCCTGCCCACAAAATCCAAGAAAGTTGTACAGTTAGATATCCGTGCAGAACGCCTGGGCAGAAGATGCCGTATAGACCTGGGACTGGTAGGCGACGTGAAAGAAACACTGGAAGCCCTGCTTCCCCTTTTACAACAAAAGACCGACAAAAAGCACCTGGATCAATGTGTAAATGATTATAGAGACAGCCGCAAATCACTGGATTCCCATGCTACCGGCAAGGAAGGTACCACGCCCATCCACCCTGAATATCTTACAAAAATCATCAGTGAAACGGCTGCTGATAACGCCATCTTCACCGCAGATGTAGGCGAACCTACAGTATGGGCTGCCCGTTACCTGAAAATGACAAAAGAGCGCAGACTGCTGGGCTCTTTTAATCATGGGTCTATGGCCAGCGCTATGCCACAGGCTATCGGTGCACAATTAGAATACCCCGGCAGACAGGTGATCTCTTTATCCGGTGATGGTGGTTTTGCAATGATGATGGGTGATCTGCTCACTATCTATCAATACAATCTTCCTGTTAAAATAGTGATCTATAATAACGGACAACTGGGATTTGTAGCGATGGAAATGAAAGTAGCAGGCTTACCACCATTCGGTACAGACCTGAAGAATCCCGACTTTGCAAAAATGGCGGCCGCTATCGGTATCAAAGGAATACGGGTAGAAAGTCCGGAAAATATTCAGGAAGCCATAGAAAAAGCCCTCGCACATGACGGGCCGGTGTTAATAGACGTAGTTGTCAATCCCAGCGCATTAACAATGCCGCCAAAGATTGAGTTATCACAGGCAAAAGGATTCGGTATCTATATGCTGAAACAGATCTTTAATGGTAACGGCAGTGAAGTGTGGCAAACACTTAAAAGCAATTTCCTGGAATAAAACTAGAGCTTGTAACAAATAGCATTAATATTCATACCAGCTCCTACAGAAGCAAAGAGAACGATATCTCCCTGTTTTAGTTCATGGTCAGGTATCGTTCCTCTTTTTACCATGTCAAACAGGGTTGGAACAGTAGCAACAGAACTGTTACCCAATTCCTTTATATTCATTGGCATTATATTAAGAGGGATAGTACTGATATCATAGAGCATATAAAATGCTTTGATAATAGCGATATCCATCTTTTCATTGGCCTGATGTATAAAGATCTTCTTAATATCTTTAATATCTACGTTACTTTTCTCCAGACAGCCCTTCATGGCTTCCGGTACATGCTTCAGTGAAAACTCGTATACCTTACGGCCCTGCATCTTAATATAACGGATACGGGAATCAGCTTCCGGGAAATAAGATTTCCCCATAAAGATATAATTGAGTTCATCTATTACAAAAGACTGAGCAACGGCACCTAATACACCAGACCCTGCTTCTCCTTCCTGTGCTTCTACAATCACAGCTCCGGCACCATCACTGAAGATCATACTGTCGCGGTCGTAATTGTCAATCACACGGCTCAGCGTTTCAGTCCCGATTACCAGGCATCTTTTAGCCTGACCGGATTTAAAGAATGCTTCTGCATGGATCAAACCCTGTATCCAGCCCGGACAACCAAATAAAAGATCATAAGGTATGCAGGAAGGATTTTTGATACCCAATATATGTTTAACACGGGATGCCAGGGAAGGCACCGCATCAGATTGTATCGTATGCTTACTTACGTTTCCGAAATTTTGCGCAACAATGATCTGATCAATAGATTCAGGATCAATCCCTGCATCTTTGATCGCAACAGCTGCAGCAATAGCCGCCATGTCTGATGCATTCATTTCCTGGTTCGCATATCGCCGTTCATAGATCCCCGTTATCTGTTCAAACTTCTTAATGATGTCAACAGCTGCATTGGGGATACGTTGCTGACGATCATCATAAAAATCGTGGATGGCAAATTCACTATTAATCTTCTTATTCTCAGGAATGAAACTACCTGTACCCGTTATAACTGTTCTTATAGGAGACATATCTTAATTCATTGTTTATACTCTAAACGTATACCTTGCTATTTTTCATAAGCGAAAGATATGAGATATGAAGGTACGCTTAAATGATAACAATCAGTCGTATATATGATCTGAATAATCCATACCTTAACTTTGTATAAAGATAAGTAATGAACAAAGATCATGAGTTTTACATGCATAGATGTGTTGCATTGGGCATTCTGGCAGGCCACCGGGGAGATAGTCCGGTTGGATCAGTGATCGTAAAAGACGGACATATCATAGGAGAAGGCATAGAGGGAGGAAAAACTAATATGGACATCACCTTCCATGCTGAAATAGAAGCCATCAGACACGCTACGCATGCTTTAAAGAGCCAGGACCTTTCTGATTGCACCTTATATACCACGCATGAACCCTGTATTATGTGTTCCTATGTGATCAGGCATGCAAAAATTAATACAGTAGTAATGGGGATGACTACAGGGGAAATTGGTGGATATAGTTCTTTATATCCCATATTAAAAGATACTTCAATAAAACACTGGGGTACTCCTCCAACCATTATCACAGGTATATTGGAAGATCATTGCAGAGGATTACATAAATGAGATTAGGCTGCTACACGCTGCAGGATTACTTTACACAATTCAGCAGAGGTCACTTCTACAGTGTGTTTTTTATGTAAGGGGATAGCCAGGTAATCTCCTGCTACCAGAGAATGGACTTCTCCATCTATTGTAATATTACAGGTGCCTTCTACAATCAGGAACTTTTCATACTCATTATCGTGCACTTCTTCCGGTGCCATCTCACTGATCCATACAATGGCAGAAGTTACCTGTGGCGTATATCCTATGATCTTTGCATATACTCCATCAAAATAAGAAGGTATAACCATATCCGGGCGGTCCAGCCATTCTGCATAGTCCGCAATCTTTGCGCCTGTTTCCAGTATTGGCGGGAAAGAAGGTGTTTCGCCTGCGCCCATTCTACCCATAAAGTCTATGGTAGCCATTATGAAAGGCTTCAGTATGGGTGGCGGCGCAACTGCATTTGCTACTGCCAGCTGCTCTGTTACGTCATTTAATGCATCCAATGCTTCACGCACATCAGCATGAGCAGCAGCCATCTCTTCCACTTCCCTGATTTCAGCCTCAGTAGCTAAACCAGCTATATATGATTCCAGTATCCCGGATTCTATAAAAGTTGAGTTGTTTTTCATAATGACAGTCCTCCATGCAGCTGTTTGAAGGCCATTTTCATCTTCGGTATTAACACATCCAGGGGAACCTCTAATTTTTTAGCAGCATCTTCCAGGCTTAATCCTTTAAAGAAAACAAGTGAGATGGCATTATTCAGGTATTCATAATCTGATATACCTGTGTCTGCCTTATCGATCGTACCTGTTTCGGGTAAGGCATCAATACAAACGCCCGTGGTTATTTTCAGCATCCAGGTCAACAGTCGTTCCTTTTCAGGATCGTATGTCGCCAGGCTTTTCCATATTACAATAAAACTATTCTGTAAAACCCCCTCCGCAATAAGAGAGTTGCCTACCATCCTGGTAATAAAACCAAACAAAATACCACTATACTGATCATATAGTTTAGAAATAGCTTCCGGGTCGCCCTTTCTGATAGCAACTATTATATTGTGTCCTTGATAATTGTCTTTAATCGGTAGCACTGTAAATAAAGATAGAATTAAATTATTAATCTTACGCAGTAAAAAAATCTATATACTTACTCCTATCTTGATTACAACTTTCTTCACCGGAACCGGTGTTCCAACGCGAATATTGGGCATGTGCAGGTCTGTCGGAAAGAAAACAGCAAAGTGCCCCTGTTCCAGTTTTGAGAAAAAAGCAGGCTTTTCAGCAAACAGCATAAAGTCGGTTTCTTCTTCATATACTTTGGATGGGATTTGTTGTTTCAGGAAGTCGTGCCCGATCAGTTCTTCTCCCTTTACGATGTATTGCACATCAATATATTTGCGGTGGGATTCCATCTGTTCCCCTTCGGTATCTATCGTATCATATTCATTTACAATGGCGAAGATGTTAGTACCCTCTATTTCATACCGGCCTTTTTCCACTTTATTGAAATCAGTGTTAACCAGGTATTCAAATGCTTTTATAAAGCGGGGGCCGAGGCCATAATACAGATGTGCGTTTTGTAATGTATCCAATATCATGGGCGCAAAAGTAATGAAAAAATGCGCCCTGGGGTTATCGGTTGATTTCGTTCAGCAATACTGCGAACTTTTTCATCAGTTCCATTGTTTCAGAGATATTATGCTCTGATTCTATCAGCAATGGCATAAAGGCTTCCATCCGTTCAATCAGGGTGGCGGGTATGTTAGGATATTTCCTGAGTATGCCAATACTTTCTTCTACCTGTAGCCTGGCATATCCTGATAACTTGAAAGAATAAGGAGGCTCTCTGAAGTAAATCCTGATCTCCGTCAGTCTTGTAATGTCCTGATTATTGAGTTTCATGACTACTAAGATATCACTTATCCTTTAATTCATTACGTTCAACCTTTTTAACACACGTGTATGCATGGTTTTCCTATAGTTTTGTAAAAATTAATCCATCATGTCTAAAAGGAAATGGTTATTAGGTTTGTTATTCCTGGTTATCTGTTTCACAGGTATCCAGTTCATTCGGCCGGAACTAAAGAACCCACCGGTAACCGGTGATCTCCAGGCGCCGGATGAAGTAAAAAAGATTCTTCAGAATTCCTGTTACGACTGCCACTCTAACGAAACCAACCTCAAATGGTTCGATCAGATAGCACCTGCTTACTGGCTGGTAGCAGACCATGTAAAAGATGGCAGGGCTGCGCTGAATTTTTCCAACTGGGATAGCCTGGCTCCGGGAGATAAAAAAGCCAATCTCTATCTTTCTCTAAACCAGATCCTGTTTAAGGAAATGCCTCTCAGTAATTATACGATGCTGCATCCGAAAGCTAAAATTTCGGATAATGATATCACCGTGCTGAAGAATTATCTGATCAGTCTTTCTCCTGTTAAAACATCAGATTCTGCCAGGTTTAGCGCAGCAGAGAAACAATATAACGACTGGATCAATAAAGCTGCCATAGCGGTTAAACCTGCCCTTAACGGCATCGAATTTATCAAAGGTTATGGCCAGTGGAAAGCGATCAATACTACCGACAGGTTTGATAACAGTACCTTACGTGTGATCTTCGGTAATGACATTGCCGTGAAAGCGATTGAAGAGCATCATACCAATCCCTGGCCTGATGGTACC
The DNA here is from genome assembly GCF_900110995.1 of Chitinophaga sp. YR573. Taxonomy (GTDB): domain Bacteria; phylum Bacteroidota; class Bacteroidia; order Chitinophagales; family Chitinophagaceae; genus Chitinophaga. Next base: position 1,151,462 of record NZ_FOJF01000003.1, on the reverse strand, counting down.
ACATTTGCTAAAGTAGCCTGGGAGCAGCTGGTAGATGCAGATGGCGTGGTGCATGCAGGGGAATTTAAACAGGTAGAGTTTATGATTAAGGATGCAGATAAATACAAAGAGACCAAAGGATGGGGATGGGCAAGATGGAAAGGAATGGACCTGAAACCATATGGAAAAACAGTATTATTTGCGACTGAATGTGTGAACTGTCATCAGCCTTTAAAAGATGTTGATTATGTATTTACAACACCTCTTGCATTGGAAACAGATACACTGTTAAAATGGAAAGTAATCAGTACTAAGGTAGATAAACAACATAAAACGATGTCTACTTTATATGCTAATGATATTGCTTACCAGTACGCACGTACGCGGGGAGATAGTAATTATCCTGTACAGGCACAACTGGCCCTGGTAACCTGGGATCAACAGGCAGATGATCATTGGTTTGGAGCGAATACACCTGCACAGTTAAAGTCTGTAGAACTCGTGAAGTTTGATCCTTTACCAGGCTATAAAGTGATTAAAGGAACTTCTGAAAGAGATCATATGAATGAGATGATTCATCAAAGGTTATCAGTAACTATTGAATAATTTGATATAAAGAAAGACTCCTGTATATTTTGCCCTCAGATGCTGCATGGTATAATCTCAAATTTCTAACACACAATAGGCTCTGTTAGCCCCGTGGTTTATATCAAAACGCAATAGGCTCCGTTAGGAGCCCCGTGTTTGTAGCAAAAAATAATCTTCTCTTTAATAGACTCCGTAGGAGTCCCCTAAGTCGCGAATAATAGGGGACTCCTACGGAGTCTTTGTTTTGTTGTTTATCTATTTTCTACAAACACGGGGCTCCTAACGGAGCCTACTATGTTTTGTCATAAACAATAGTTTATTGTTTCTTGAATATATTCTGAAACCTTATCAATACACCATTAGTCCATCCGAAACCATCCTGGTTAGGATACTCTCCTCCTCCACCGGTTAATGTCGTATCCACTACATTATATTTCTCCAGCAACTTGCCTGTCTGTTTAAAAACCTTTGTATTCTCATGTATCCAGCGGTTAGCAATATCCTCCGCCACTGAGTCTTTATGATAAGCTAACAACCCCAGCACAGACATGTACTGTAAAGGGGCCCAGCCATTGGGTGCATCCCACTGCTGACCAGTTTCTACAGGAGTAGTAACCAATCCACCAGGTTTCAGGAACTCTCTTTTTAACACAGTAACCATACTATCTGCCTGCCCCTCTCTTGCTATTTTAAAACTCATAGGAAACATCCCCGCAAGATTAAGACTGGGTGTCTGCGTTCTGGCTTTAACATCATAATCCCTGAACCATCCCGTCTTCTCATCCCAGCAATACTTCTGTATAGTATTCATCCTGGTAGTAGCGGCCAACCACATCTTATTGCTGGTTACAGTATCCTTTTCCAGACCATAAACAGTAGCCAGCATTCTTTCCATCAGAAACATCAGACAATTCAGATCTACCGGTGCAATATCAGTCACGTGAATCGTTCCCAATGTTTTACCATCTGCCAGCCAGCGGCTACTGAAATCCCAGCCGGATTCCGCGCCTGAACGTAATTCATGATACACGTCTTCCACTGGTTTTCGTCCTGATGCAGCAGCAGTAGCAATGTCTTCCGTCCAGGCTTCTTCACGTGGCCAGTTACCGGAATCATAATACCGGTTCAGCACAGAGCCATCAGGCATTACTACCACATGCAGCTGTGTTTTGCCAGTTTCTGCCCCACTCATCCAGTAGCCATATTCTAACTTTAAAGCATTGCCATAAGTAGCCAGTACCTTTCTCTTCATTGCCTGAGGATCAGGCTCCTCTGCTATCAGCAAATCCATCATCAGTGAAAAGTATGGAGGCTGGGAACGGGTGAGATAATAAGTACGGTTACCATTAGGTATAAAACCATAAGTATTCAGCAGGAAGGAGAAATTGTCCATCATATCTTTAATCAGGTCCGGCTTCCCATCTTCCTTTAGCCCTTTCATGGTAAAATAAGTATCCCAATAATAAGCCTCACGGAAACGCCCCCCCGGTACTACATAAGGATGTGGCAGATAAATCAGGGAAGTACCCGGCAGATATTGATCATCATAACGTGTTAACACACTCCATAGTGAATCTATATGTACCTCTACAGACTGAGTAGAATCAGAACGATAAGGCCGTGGCGGCACAGGCGTACCAAAATGTTTATGAACAAACTCCTTAAGATCAAATCCTTTTTTACCCTTTTCTTCATTGTACGACTTCATAATATCCGCCGGTTCATACCTGGGGATACAGTCTACAAATGTTTTACTATCCGCAAAAACATGAGACGTCTGCACGTCCTCAAATAAACCGGGATATAATTGTCTTGGTGAGTCATGTTTCGCTTCCAGCTTCGTGTTAAACCGGCACCCGGCCAAACAGAGAAGCAGGATAAACAGGAAACTATTGTTTTTCATAGAAAATGAAGGTAATTATATTTTCAAACGTAGCTTTTTCTTTTCCAGCCAGCCTACTATTAAAATTACAACAAAAGCAATAGCCAGCGAACGGAGAATCCCCCCTATCCCTTCACTCAATACAGCAGGGAATTTAAAGTGAACCAGCGTAAAAACAGAATATAACAGGTAAGGGATCAGGTAACAGGTGAGCGTACTGGTTCCTGCCGGACGGATAATACTGAACCAGTTCATCTTTTCCTTTACATCTACCAGCCATATCATCAGATTAAACAACAATACACTGATACCGGAACAGATCAGTACCCAGGCCGGTGTGGAATGTATTTTTGAGATCCCGGCTGTATAAGGACGCAATATGAATCCAGCGCTTATCATTACTACTCCTATTACTGTAAAAATGAGCATCTGGGCACTACGTTTACCATCCTTCATCAGCTTCAGATACAAGGACGACACCACTACCCCACCCATAATCAGGGATACAGAACCACCATCCCCGATCAGCCAGATTCTTGGCGCAAACCATTCCCCATGATGTAATATATTGATCAACAGAAAGATACCATAAATAGCTACCAATGCAGGGAACTTACCCTTTACCACAAGAAATAGTGTAGCACATACCAGGTATGCCCAACCGATAATCCCAAGGATACCCCACCATTCCGGCTGCATGCCATGAGGATCGTCCTGGCTGCCACCTTCATATAACAAGGCCATGAGTAGTAATAACGCCATGCCTACACCCATAATAGCGTATTTACGGGTGCGGTTCATTGTTTCAGGATAATCCAGCCATATCATGAAAAAAGCCACGGTAATCAGGAGTTCCCAAACAGCATGAGGTAAGGCAGCCGCGCTGCTGTAACTCTCCAGGTTTACATGGAAGAAACCCATTACTATCAGTGCAAAAGAACGCACAATGATATGCCATTCAGTATTGAAAAAAGACTCCTGGCGACTGATACGCCGCCCAATGGCAATAGGGATAGAAAGTCCTACAATGAAAAGGAATGCCGGGAAAACGGTATCAGCGAAGCCCATACCATCCTCATTTCCCTTTACATGGTCTATCCAGGCGGGAATATTACTGACACCACTCACATCGTTCACAAAGATCATTGCCAGCATGGTAATAGCGCGGAATGCATCAATAGATAACAGGCGTTGAGATAATTTCATTATGACTTTGGTTATGCCTACTAACATACAAAATATTATGACAAAAAGAAAAGCCGCATTTCTGCGGCTCTTCTAAGGACAAGCATGATAAGTGTATGCAATTATGCGTTTTGTTTAATAACCTGTTCCAGGTTATTGGCGGGAACGACCCCGGACTGTCTCCAAAGGACTTTCCCCTTCTTAAACAGGATCAGTGTTGGTACGCCCTGAATCTGGTAAGCAGATGCAGCAGCGGGATTCTTATCTACATCAATTTTTATGATCGTTGCGTCAGTTCCTACTTTTTGCTTTACCTGCTCTAAAATCGGCGCCATTGTTTTACACGGCCCACACCAGGTGGCAAAAAAGTCTACTAATACTGGCTTATCACTATTGATTACTTCTGAAAATGTAGCCATGCCATTTATGATTGTACTTAAAGTTACGCTTCTTTTATCAGAAACATATGGTTCAGGCAGGCTAGGTAGTGCCTCAGTTTGATTACATAATCTTCGTACCAGATGGTATTGATCAATAAATACACCTTATCTGACGTGAATATTAGGTGAAGTTAAATTGAAAAACAAATCCTGAACCTATATTCCAAAGCTAAATCAGAGAACTAAACAGTCAGATACAGTGTATTTATGATCAATACCATCTGGTAATCTACGCTGTCGCTACCCTATTTCCAGGAAAATTCGTACGTGCCAGACCCGGTAGACATCCTTTCTCCTTCTACAACTTTCCCGTCCAGGTAAGGCTTTAAACCAGCTACTACCGGCAATACAATAGTTGCTGTGGAGTTAGCAGGGATGATCACCGTGTAATTCACTTTTTTACCTTTCCTTGTCCAGGAAGAAGTGATTTTACCATGAGGCCCTTCATGTATAGCTTCAAAATGATCAAGCCCTTCTACGAAATGAGGTGCCAGTAATACATTTTTGAATCCCGGTTGTAAAGGATCTGGTTTAATCCCACCCAAACCTTTATACATCCATGCTCCTATCTCTCCAAACATAATATGGTTCAGGGAAATATCACTGGCTGCATCAATCTTCCAGTTCTCGTATAAAGTTGTAGCGCCATTCTCTATCCACCAACCCCAGGAAGGATATGTTTTCTGAGAAGCCACTTTATATGCTATATCCGCATAACCATTTTCACTTAATGCATTCAGGATAGCTTTTTGTCCCAGCAAACCTACATCCAGGTGAAACAGATCTGCTTCTACACGTTTAGCCAGGTTAGCTGCCACCTTGCTTTTAAACTCATCAGGTACCAGTCCCCAGTACAGTGGACAGCTTAACGCCGTTTGTACACCATCTCCATAAATACCCGTTTCTTTATTCAGATATTTATCATTGAATGCATTCTTAATTTTCACAGAAAGCGCCAGGTATTTTCCATAATCTGCTGTATTACCCAGGATCTTTGCAGCATTCGATAAAATCAATGCATCTGCATAATAATAACAGGTAGAGGTGAGTTCTACAGGAGTCACTGATTTAACAGGTACCCAGTCGCCCAGTCCCCAGGTAGTTATACCAGTAGGGCTGATCAGATCAATATGATCTACATAACGTTTGATGTTGTCATAACAATCAGACAACAGTTTTTTATCTCCATAGAAAAGATAAATATTCCAGGGGATGATAGCAATGGTGCTGGTCCAGTCCGGACCATTAGCCCATTCATATCCCCAGCCAGCGGTGGGAATGATAGCAGGTAATACACCATTGGGCTGTTGTTCATCCCGATGATCTGCCAGCCATTTCTCGTAGATGGTAATGCCATCAAAACTATATAATCCTGTTTCTATGGCTATCTGTGCATCACCAGTCCAGCCATTCTTTTCACGCTGCGGACAATCTGTAGGATAACCAAAAAGATTAGAGAGATAAGAATGATTGGTAGCAGACCAAAGCTTATCGATAAGAGGATTGGAAGAGTTAATATGTCCCACAGGTGGTACATCACTATGCATAAAATAACCTACCAGGCTTTCTTTATTCACAACAACCGGTGTTGTACTATTGAGCTCAACATACTGAAACCCTTTATAGTCAAAATGCGGCATAAAGGTTTCTTCCCCTTTACCGCTCAGGATATAGATATCTGTCTGAAAAGGGTCTTTATCATCTGTAGGCCGGTAATGCATCTCAATATTGGAAATATCTGCGTGTCCGTTAGGATACACACGTTCTGCATGTTTGAGACGGATAACTGTTCCCGGAGCGCCTTTTATAGTGATCTTACTCACCCCTGCTATATTCCTGCCCAAATCAAAGACGTAATTGGAATCACTGAATTTCTGCACGCTCTTAGCAGGGATTTCTTCAACATTCCTGATAGGATGCATTACCTGGGCTACGATATTGGTAGACGGCGCCTGACGATAGATGACATGCCCCCATGCAGAATCAGCATATTCGGGCGTATTCCAGCCTTGCTTTTCCAGGCGGGCGTCATAATGTTCGGCAGTATAAATGCTGTTAAATATGATAGGGCTAAGCGCTGTTTTCCAGTCTTTGCCTGATTTGATGATTTCTACCGTTCCATCTTCATAAGTAACCCTCAGATCCAGGCAGAAAGCCGGGCGATTACGCCAGGGCGCTTTATGGAAGTCCCATACAGCGGTTGACTGATGATTATACCAGCCATTACCTAACAATACGCCTATAGCATTCTTACCGGATTGTAACTGCGGGGTAACATCATAAGTAAGATATAATGTTCTGCGGTCGAAGCGGGTATACATAGGGTCCAAGCGGTGATTACCTATCTTTTCCCCGTTGATATATAACTCGTATAAACCAGCTACAGCGATGTAAGCCCGCGCAGATCGGATCTTTTTAGAAGTCATGAAGGTTTTCCTGAAATAAGGGGCCGGTTGTCTGTTCCGGTCTTCACTATCGGAAATCCAGGCGCCCTGCCAGTTCTTCATCTCCATCATACCGGTTTCGAAACTGGCTATCCCTGCGGACGTTTGTTTGTCGCGGTCTGTGATCTCTACTTTCCAGAAATACTTTGTAAACGGCCGCAGTGGCTGCCCTTTATAAACGATGAGGGTACTATCTGATTCTACCCGGCCGGTATTCCAGACATTGCCTCTCCCTTCTGCCACAGCACTGGAATCGGTATCTACTATTATGCGGTAGGAGCTCTGTAAACTGTTCTGACGTGGATCAGCCAGATACCAGGATAAACGCGGATTACGGGTATCAATACCGATAGGATTTTTAAGATATTCACTTTGCATACCTGCAACAACCACCTGAGCCAGGGAAGCTGTTGTGCAGCATGTAATGAACAAAAATACAGAGGCAAAAGCCCTGAGACCTGATGTGGATTTTAGCATGACAAATACTTGTTGAAGAGACGAATATATAGTTTAGATGAAAAAAATCATAACGAATAGCAATATAATGCTCTAAACTATCTAAACTGTCCCTCAGTATCTTATCTGCTTTACTCCGCCTTCTTTACCGGAACGGTCTGGTCAAATGCCAGCCCGCTATGCCCTTCTCCCCTGCCGGTTTGCTTACGGATACCCAGCCAGGTACATACACCGCCATCGTACCAGCGTGAACGCTGATAAGACTGATACACATTCGTACCGGCACGTGGTACCTCTTCCTCATTAATAAAATAAGGCTTGCAAAGGTCTATATCCAGCCCTTCCCGCAGCAACGTCGTCCGTGGACGGATCTTTTCAGGCTTGGCAGCATCACCACTTAGTATCCTTGGCATAGCAGCACGCTGCAGGCGTATACTCCTGTTACTACCTTCCAGACGTGCAGGAATAAACGGGATCCAGTTTTCAGGAACACTGTTCATCACCTGATAACGGATATCCGCTTTATACACTGGGGCCGGACTTACAACCGTCCCATCTGAAATATCCTTATCCAGTAACTGCTGATAACGTTTTTGCAGCTCATCAGCAGCTTCGCTGCCACGTTTAGCAGCACCTGTCATCAAAGGAACAGTATGTTCGATCGCCCATACCATATTAGCCGTTTCATCCCTGATAAACCGGATCTCTTCCAGGGGTTTGCTTTCAAGTATTTTAGGCGTTACCGGTAATACCAGTAAGCTGGGATCTGTTAACTCTCCCAGATTACCTTTTGTATTCAACGTAAACATACTCCACTTGTTCCAGTCATCATCCAGTCCTTTTCCCGCCGCTTCTATCCAGAAGCGCTCTCCAAATACATTGGTCACAGACATGCCCCTAATGTTGGCAATACTCCCTGCATCAAGGGTAAAAGGCAGCAGGAACCAGTCATTAGCAAATACCAACCCGAACTCCATCAGTAACAATTTCCCAAGGTCCGTAGTCCCCGGATTAATATTCCCGAAATTAGTACGCCCGTTTTCGAATGTCCACCAGCGGGTATCCGGCATACCATCAAACGTAACAGGCACGGGTATAAATGAGCGGGTGTACGTTTTGGGTGGTAAAGCAGGAACACCCGTATCTCCTAATGTAATAGCCAGCGGATCTATATCCACGCTGTACCAGTCCAGGTGACCATCACAATACTGATCTGCTGTAAGCACCTTTTCCCCTGTACCCTGCGGTGCAGAACAACCAAACTGGTACTCCAGGAAATCAGGTTTCCAGGCATTGTTTTCAGGATCTAAAGGTTGATAATACAATTTCTCATACCAGGTGATGAACTTATCAGCTAAGATATCAATAGCATCCTGCTGCACAGGAGTCATAGGGATAGTATCATAAGCATGATGAGCAGCATTTGATTTCAGATAAACGTAGAGCTCATACCCATCCATACAACGCTGGGCTGTAGCCGCAACCTGTTGCCACGCTTCCCTGTGAGCCGTAATCAGCACATCATTTTTATCAGTTATATCAGGTATGCTGATGGCATATTTCGTAATGTAAGCAGCTTTAAAATTACCGGTTGATGCAATCATCTTTAACCACTGCCTGCCCATCAAAAGCCTTATATCCAGCGATATTTTCTGTGTATCAATGGTAAAAGGGATAGGCCGCTGTTCCGCCTTGGCTTCCAGCGGAACAGTATCATCAAACGCCTGCACATCATGGTTCCCCGCCACATATTTAGACAATTTAGTGGTGCTCATATGAATCTTCGACGTAACAGGAGATCCGGCATCATCCCCACGGAACTCTCCCATCTGCCATTGTTTGGTCAGCATCCACAAGGCATCCCGCACTTCCGCTTTCAGCGCACGGTCAAAGTTATCTGTACGCGGACGCGCTTCCAGCCTGTTCCACAAAGTGATAGCAGGAATTGTTCTCAACGTCAGCTCCTGACGGATATTATCTAAAGCAACGTATTGATTCATGATTTGCTAAGTATTTCCTGAACGTTATTGTTAAAAGCAAAATTCAGCGATGATGTCAGCGGATATACCGTCATAGACGAAACAACCGCAGGCAGGAAACGTGCATAATTCCATTTGTCAATATTATCAGGCTCTATCGCACGCTTCTTGGTCATATCCAGTGTTTCATGTAAAATATTCACCAGGTCCTGCCATTGCCAGGCGCCCTTGAAATCAGAAGGCATGGCCAATAACATTACCTGTGGTGGCTCAGAATTTGGCCGGTCGTAATGAAAGGCAACACCTATCGTCTCTTCCCGGGCAGGAATCACTTCCGTCCATTCATCCAGTAATAACCCGCACTGCTGTTTCGTCTTATCAAAAGCAACAGCATAATGAGCTGTATATAACAGACGGTCACTCTCTATTACATAAGTTGGCGGATAAGCCAGTGCCAGCCAGCTATCAGCACTCTTATACGGTAACTGCACCGGTTTCAATATCCGTTCTGTACTACCAAAAGCTTCCGAAAGGATAGTCACATTCTCCCAGTGATACATTTTTTCACGTACACGGGCTACACCATACAACCATTCATCCACAGGGAAATCAACTTTCTCTGTATTGATAAGATGATCTAACAATTGAGTGGTAGCACCATAGGAATTCGCCCATTCATCTGCTTTATCAGCAGGCATCGTAAACGAAGGCACTATCTTAAAATCCTCATGGAAGAGCTGTTTGCCCGCCTGTAATAACAAATCAACCTGCGTTTTATCTTCAGTTGCGGTGCTGGCATCCGCAAGCAAAGAAGCGGCGGCAGTTAAACGTGTTTTCAGGTCTGTAGCCAGTCCCGTTGCTCTTGTTGCCATATCAGTTGCCAGGACAATGATCAGCTGCTCTACATCCGATACATCAAATGTTATCTGATCAAAAGATGTGGTGGGCAACAATGCTTTGATATTAGTAAGGAAAGTAGATAAAGACCTTTCATTGGTATGATACTGGTTATTGAAATCATCCCGTTTATTCTTAAATATTAAACGTCCTGCAATCAGATCATTTTTAAGATCATCAGGATTCACCGGTAACAATACTTCAGGATTAGCCGTAATATCCCTTCTCGCGTTCAGCAATAAATCAAACTTCTCCTCATCCGTTGTTAAACTTCCATAAGTGGCTATCAGGCCATCAAAATGTACCAGTCTGTCATCCCAGCGTTTTATCAGTTCATCCAGCTTATTCAACAGATTAATGAACAGCTGCTTTTTCCTGTCATGAATAAATCCATAACCGGCCTGCGGTAAACCCGACTCTCCCACAGCAGATAAAATCTTCACCAGATCTGTCATCAGTATATCTATTGTGTTCAGGATCTGTGTTTTGTTAGTAACGGTATCAGCCACCAGCGGATCAATGACTGCACTGTAATTCGTCAGCTGGGTCGCACGCAGACCTTCCAGCCTGTCGTATGCCATCTGCAATCTGCTGCTATCAAGCGACTGGGCCTGGTCTGACTGCTGCTGTGCACTGTTGGACAATACAATATCATTGGCAGTAAGCGGTCTTGAATGCAATAATAAATGACGCAGGCTATTCATCAGCGGAGCCAGTTCAAAAAAACTCACCTTACCCGCTATACGTTTCATGTAGTTAATGGTAATAACAGTATCTGGCCTTACTGTTACCTTATCCAGTACAAACCTGTTGATACGGTCATCCAGGTCCGTCATGGCAGGCTCGTTATCTATATTGACGAGGTATAATAAATCAATAGGTTCCAGTCCAAGTGTCGCGGCACTTATTTCCTCATCGGCCACCGCATTATAACTAACAGTGCAGACTATATTATTCACAGCGGGTATCATACTCTTCAGCCACTTATTAACAGCTGGTTCTGCTTTGGCTCTTGCCGTTATTTCCAAAGCAGGATTCAGGCCTGTTTCAAAATGCAGTCCTACACGATGGGTGAGATTCACTCCACTGCGTGGTGTCTGTATCACATCCGGCACAGGCGGAAAATTACCTTTGCTGTAAGTATCCAGCGTAGCCGCCCCCCTGTCATAGTTACCCTGTACTACCTGATGTACACTCTCTGCCAGCGCTGTATCCGCTATGGCATCATTCAGGTCCATAATATGCTGTACTTCTGCTTCAATCGCAATTCCCTGGGCTGTATTATCCAATGGGTCCAACACCTTTCCGAAAGGATAAGTACTGACACCTGATACACGGATCTGCTCTAACAACGCCAGGCCGTCTACTACATTATTTGCTTCAATCGCTTCCACACTGCTGAGTGCCGCAGCATCCAGCAAAGTTTCTTTGTTCTTATTGGCAGCCAGTGGGAAAGCTTTCCTCAACTGGTAAATGAAATAATCCAACTCTACACCGGGATGCCCTTCATGTAATCCTCTTTCGAAATAATATCCCAGTAAAGCGCTTAATGACTGTCCGCCGCGCATCCCTTCAATAATAGACAACGCCTTACGTACACGCTCTGAAGAAAGATTGATGCGCAAGGCATCAGGATTAGCGTTTGTCATATATCCATTGCGTAACACAGAAGCCGTTACGGCATGGTTTAAGGAAGGAGCCAGTATATATCCGCCATTAGTATTGTCTTTTACCAGTGTCGTTTTCTGACCTTTAATAAAGAGATCTTTCAGTTCAGGATCATCATCCAGATTCACTTCAGTTAATACTTTATTCTCGCTACGTACATTTTCCAGCCAGCCATAAGCACCAATGTAAGTGCCCTTTTTATAATCCACTTCACCATTATCATTTGTACTGCTACGCATCAATGATAACTGGTAATTCAGGATACCATTCTTCCAGGCATCCAGGCGATAACTACAGCAATCTATATGTTCTGCAAAAATTCTTTCCAGTCTGGCCGTTGGAATACCCTTTAATAACGCTACACTTTTTAACTGTTCATTCAGGTACTGCGTAGCAACATCTGTTTTAATGATTTTAGGAATATAATCTCCTACCAGTAATTCATTATTACCAGTGATCTTAGACTCTGGTGTATACAGGTATTGCCAGCGGCTTTCTGTTTTTGTTGCCTTCTGACTGATATGCAGAAAGGCTGGTTCTATTTTAGAGGAAGTAACTTGTTCGGGAGTAAGTAATGCAGCCTGTTGGAATAACAGCATGCTTACTTCCACATAACTTAAGTCCAGTGCATGATGCAGCATATGATATAACAAAGCAGTGGGGATCTTTCCATCAATAAAGCCCTCCTGCTTACGCAAAGTATCATGAGAGGTCTCCGCTGCTGTAATCAGCCATTGCAGGTAATTCACCCCATTAGGGTCTGGGGTATATTTCCTTATTAATTCCTTTTCAGAAAGCGGACTATCATCAATCAATGGTCCTTTTAAAAGGTTCTGACTCTGGATAAAAAATTTATGGAGGATATCCGGTAATACCGTGCCAGTATAACCAAATTTCTTCAACAGGTCTGCACCGGATTTCGCATAGGCTGCAACTAGAAGAATAGCAGTTATAGCACCCCCGAATCCCATTAAATTAAGGCGGTTAAACAACTCTTCCACACTCTCTGCATTACGCTGGTAATACTCCACAGAATCAGGATTTAATCCCACCACATCCAGCAGAATCTGGTGTGCATCTCCTGTTTTGCCAATCCAGGATACCTGGTTTACCAAAGGCCCCCAGTCGGTATCTATGATCTTCAGTACCTCATACAGGCGGGAAATATAACTGCGGTTAATGGCTGCCAGTCCGGGTACAGTCCTGCCACTCAGCCAGGGCAGATCGGAGAATGTCGCCACCGGCAAAATCCCATAAGGCTGTTTGCCTATTTTAATAGCAGGCACTGTACCACGCCCTGCTACAAAACGGTTGAAGAAGTCGCGGGTATTGACGATATCACTATCTTTAAATAGCGGCTGCATCATGGACTCCATCATGTACCCCATCGTTGCCGGCCATAACGCTACATTCATCGCTTTACCTTCCAGCTGATCTGTAAAGCCGCTGTTCTTCACTTTATACAAAGATTCATAACTGATCCCCAGGCTTTCCGCCAGCCATTGCCCGTCTTTCTTCAGGAATGGATCTGTCTCTATGGTAAACAGCTGCGATTGTTTCATTTCATCGAAACTCTCATCCGCATCATCCAGGTTCTGATGACCGGCAGCCGTTGTATCTGTATTATTGGTGGCAGTTCCCTGTTTTAACAGGGATAATCCTTTACGACTTAAACGATGATGATCTAACAGCTCTTCTAACAATTCAGCGCCTTTCTGTTCATCATTACTCAATCTTACCCCTAAAGCAAAGATCTTATCAAAACCGGCTCCCGCCTGCGCTGGTGTCAGATCAATTTTAAACCCTAATCCTTTTGCGATCGCATCTTCAAAATCCACCATCCAGCGGATATCATCTCCTACTACCATCTCTCCGTTAGGGTCCTGCTTAAACTCATCTCCCGGTGTCGCATTAGGATCTGGCCCTACTACCAGCGGAGAAGGAATCTGCGAACCGGTTACCTCAAATACCAGGCTACCGTTCTGATAACCACTTACCACGAAACAATCAGGCATTACTTTTACATGTGGTGCCTGTGACCAGGACTGTAACTTTGTATCCGTAGCACCCGGAGCAGGTAACTGCTGGAAGACTACTTTTACATCCACTGTTTTATCCGACTTGTACAATAGTGAGTAAGCCGAAAAATCCATCGGCAGATAATCTTTTACTCCCTGTGCGGCAGTAGATGCTCCCACTACATTTACAAGATCTGTATAGGCTGTTGTTTCCGCCGCCTTATTCCCGGCAGATTTTAATAATACAGTCCAGTAATCACGCCATGCATTATCAGGCACTGTAGGCGAACTCACCACCAGGATAATATCTGTTTTCTTTACCTTCACCGGCTTATCGGCCTCATTCAATGGTTTATACTGACTGATAATATAAGAAGCACGCCCTGAACCATGACTGGATACCAGCGTTCTCCAGGCAGCCCGTTCATCATCTTCCACACCACCGGCCTGCCATAAACGGTTCCAGTAAGACACTGCATTCTTTACCTCTGTCTCTGACAATAATTTCTCAAAAGTATCTACTGCACAATCATCCGGAAAGATCCTGATCCAGAGCTGATTGTTATTATCTATCCGCTTAAATCTTGTTTCTATCCTTACCGGTAATAACAGGAATGGATAAGCATCATCCATCCTGCTGATATTTTTACGGGGATCTAAAAACAATTGGAATTGTTTGGAGATATCCGCCACCGTTGTACCGGCATTCGTTAAAGTCTTTTTAAGATTATCCACTGCCTCTCCGGCAGTTGATTGCATTTTATTCAGTTCTTCCAACCTTTTTACATGGGCAGGATTACTGGCATCATAACCTCTCTGCAATTGTTCCAGCTCTCTGTTAACCCTGCTTAACTTCTCTTTTGCAGCAGTCAGCGATTCCTGCGTTTGCGACTTACTGTTACGCGCATCCGTTAGTTGTTGTCTTATCTCATTAAACTCAGCCATGGAATTCTGTATTAAGGTTTGGGAAGCATTTCAGATGCATGTACTGCTACCAGCACCGGCACCTGATAAAGAATGTAAGCCACTTCTGCCGCATTCATATCCTTGTTCCAGGAAACGAAATTGTCATCTGCACGCTGCTCTGTTTTTTCATTGTCCGAGACATCCAGCGGGCTTAAAGTTATCGTAGGGGTTGCATCTGTTATCTGTATAAAAGAACCGGTTGGTAATACATCCTGCCACGACAAATCATTCCATACATTAGGCGTAGTATCTTTATCTATATCTAATCCGAAACGTGGTTCTCCCGGGCGTTCCTTGATACAGAAAAACCATCCCGCATTATTCAGGTCCGCATTTGTTTCACCTGTACCACCTCTTGCTTTCAATGCAGTCAGATCGAATCCGAAGAAATAAATATCGGGGTCTACTTTAGCTTCGTACAGGGGTGATTTAACAATTGTACGTGGTGGCTTATCTTCCTGAGCAGGTGTAAGTGTTACCAGCTCTCTTTCTACTTTATTATTAATCGTACCATCATCGTTCAGCTGCCATTTAGCCTGGTGTGCATAGATCACCGCATTAGGGTATTTCTTCAATAATTCTCCACGGATCACCAGTACCAGCTCCTCATCTTTATCTCCATATGCCTCGCGGTTATCATGATCACTCAGTTTGGACTGTTTAGACCAGGTATGTATGGGGGGAATATCGCGTAATCTTTCTTTCAATGCAACAGGGTCTGTTACACTGCCATCAAAGAAACTGCTCACATCCCAGAACTGCCGGAAATAACTACCCCGCTGGTCTGTAGGATATTCTCTCCAGAATAACTCTCTTGAAAATTCATGGTTTAATCCTACCATGTAAGCCTCTATGAATTTCTGATTTGTTTCCAGTAAGGAGATCGTATTTTCACTGATAAAATTGATATTGGGAACGAATAATTCTGAGGATATTTTCGCCAGTGGTTTATACATGGGAACATCTATTTCAGGATAAGCCCATACTTCTGTAAACTCTTCTGCCAGCATTACACGTATCCTTTCAGGGATCAGCACACTGCTGTATATCAGGCGGGGAATAGTTAATACAGGATTGATGCCTTTGAAAGTCACATCTACAATAGCAGGTAAATTAATTCTGGGTCTTTCTGTTACCTGTCCGCTTTGTTTCGTCACTTCCAGCATGTTCAGCGCATCTTTCAATGCGATCTTATACACTACGGCTTCTTTGCTGTCAGCAGGACCTTTAGAAGGTCTGAACTGATCACTGGGTTTACTGAGTACAAAATCCGGACTGGTAGGCAATGTATCCACCGAAGCAGGTGTCTGATTTGTCAATGCTTCTGTAGCATCCAGTTGTTTCTTCCATTTGCCGGAAAGAATGAAGAAGGCTATCAGTAATGCTACCAATATACCCAGTATAGGTATAAAGAACATCAGGATGATAAACAACAACGCCAGTAATAAAGCAACAATCCTTATCCAGGGGGAAGTCTTTAATGTAGACACTAATAATGGTGGCACATTAGGTCCTATTGCATCTCCCAGTTGTTGCGGAGTAGGTAAGCTGGCCGGGATCACTTTAGGCGGCGCTATCACTACGGCAGCATCATTTATACGCTGTGCCAGATTCGTAGGTGTCACTGCTGCTGTGAATGAAAGCCTTTTCACCACTCTTCCTCCCGGGCGCATAATTTTACGCATCGGAGAAGATACAACAGAGGAGGTTACACGGCTTTTATTCACCTGATAGTATACCGTCATGTTGCTGTCCAGTACTCTTTTCTGTACAGGGGCCAGCAGTTGTAATGCCCTGTCATCCGGATTTTGTACCATCGGGGCAAATTGCTTCTGGTACCAGCTCCAGGATGCGGCTTTAGCCAGTTGCGCCAGTCGCATTTTACGGTTTGCTTCCAGTACATCTCCTACCTGTTTCCAGGCAGCGCTCATATAATCTTCCTGGTTATCCTGTATTACTTTGGTACCATACCCGGCGGCCACACGAAAACGCGGATCAAGGTTGAGTTGATGTACCCAGTTCTCATTATCAGTATCCCCACTCTTCAGCAAACGGTTTACCAGTGCATGCCAGCGGCCATATAACGGCGCCGTAATAAGCGGATCACAATCTGATTTAATAGCAGGGTCCAGTGAAGTAGCATTGTTGGCAGTAGCTGCCGCAGTAGTACTGTAATCATCTGCCAGGTTGATAAACTCGGCAAGGTCTTTCTGAAATGCTACCGGATAAGCAGGAACCTGGTCCCATTTCTCATATTTCGTTACTTCATCTTTATCCGGTTGCGTCATCGTATCAAATGGCACCTGTAAAGCACCACCCAGTTTGAGAATACCACCCAGTTCCGGTGTTAAGATCCCGCGCAGGTTACTGCCGGGATACTGTACATCCATATCTTTACGACCAACTTTTTTATCTACCGCTCTGGGTTGCAGCAGTCTTACCAGGTATTCAAAATCCCCTACTGATCCTGTTCTGAAATACCAGCGATGATAATACGGGAAGCTGGATGGTTCATCCTTACCGGTATAATCTGCCCAGGCAGAAAGTGTAGCATGTACAGGAGCAGGTATATCTGCGGGGGCCATGCTCTTGCCTAATCCTGCTAATCTGCCTGTTTCAAATGAAGGAATTAAAAATGCGTGATAAGCCGTGTTTTCTTCCAGTTTGATAGGACACATGATACGGCTGCTGGCGATATCAGGATTGCTCCCTACCTTCTGGGTGAAATTATTCAGGATCTGATCTTTATTAGCTGGTAAACCTGATATCTCGTTCATCAGGCTATCACTTACATGTACATGCGACCAGGCCCACAATTGTTCTGCGGGCGGGAATTTAGTAGCCGCATTATCCACCGTGATAAACGACAATGGTTTTCCCTGTATATTCTTGCCCTCTTCAAAATCCCCTTCTTTTACAATCACCAGCGCTATCCACGGGCGTAGTCTGTCGCGCGTAGTATCTGGCGCTGCAGGTGTATATCTCCAGGGGAAATCTTCATCGTAAAACTCAATATAAGGCAGATAATTAGGCTCAAAATTAGTGATCCAGTTATGTGGTTCATTTTTCACGATAGCCTTTGAATCAATCCCTATGATATCTCCCGGGCCATACAGTTGTATATCTTTGGAGATCGCTTCTGTAATAGCTCCTCCATCCCCGTCGATCTTTAATGCCACGTTGATGGTAGCACGTACTTTTACGGCAGGGTCCATATCCGCCGCAGTGATCTTGTTAGCTACGCCTTGCCGTAGCCAGGGGAGAAAAGTATATGTGGCTATAGTCTCGCTCATGCTGCGGTGTTTAATTCGTGTTGTGGAATAACATGTAATGTTTCCTGTAGATTAGCGCTCTGCCCCTGCATATATTCCCTTGCCTGTGCTTCACTGGCAAAAGTGGCTACTGCTTTATTATTCATCACACTGGCTACAGCGTAAGCGCCTTGTACTACCTGCACTTTCTCATCAAAAGGCTGTAATTGTTTGCTGTTCTTCATAGACAGCGCAGATTTTGCTACCGCATTTCCTTTTAAGAAATGATTAAACAGTACACCACTGAAGAAATTGAAGAAGCGACGTAAGAAGCGTTTGTAGTTGGTGTCTATCACTATTAATTCATACCGTACAATACGTTTCACTGCCTTACCACTAGCTACAGAATGACCGGCGACAGACAATTCCAGTCCGCCTGGTTCCTGTTCAAAAGACGGGCGGGATAATTTGATAGCGTTATCCATGTCCTGGAACTGCGCCATCGCAAATGCTTCCTGTACGTCATTCTTTTTAGTCAGTCCTGTGGCGCTAACAGTAAAGATCTTTGCATCACTGGGTTTCTGTGTACCTACTTTATTGAGTGTGAGTCCCAGCGGCACATAACGCTGACTTACCTGCAATGTACCTACCGGATGTAATACCAGTTCTGCTGCTGCATCTATTGTACGCAGTGATACCAGGATGTTATTACCAGCCGGTAATTGTGCCTTCCAGTTTACCAGTTTATCAAATTCGGCCTTCAGCAGTGGCATAACAGCTATCGGAGGCAGTACCGTATTTTGTGTTTCTCCCCATGTAAAGTCGAAGTCAACATCTACATCAAAGAACAGTATGGAGATTGAACCTGTTCCTTTTGCTCTGTAAGGTGTAGGTCCTTCCAGCGACATTTCCACTCTTACACTCAGAAGTCCTATACCAAAGACTTTTACAGACAGAGAAGCCGATAATGATATGATGAAATAAAAAGGTGAGAACTGGAATAACGCATCAAACGCAATATGTCCGTCTATGTTTAACGCACTGAATCCGAAGTATAATTCTGCTCTTGCGCCAAACTGCACGGTATTGGAAGTAACCGCAAAATAAGCCATTACACGTATCCTTCCCCAGTCCTCATTGAGTACATTGAGGGAGAGTCTTGCAGGAGATGGGAATGGTAAAGGAGGAGGATTAAATGCAGGGTGGAAACCACCTACACTCACCACGAAATTACCATCACTACCCCAGGCTACCAGTAAGCCCATCTCACCTTCCAGCGTAATGAAGAGGATACGGGAATCGTACAGACTGGCAAAGAACCAGAGCCTGCTTTTATCAAATTCTATCGCACCTATGAAATTGATCTGTAGTTTTAATATCGCGGCTTCGTCTGTTGGCAGGGCTATTTTTAAAATACCCAGGATAGCGATATTACCGGGGATCTCGATAATGATCCCTAATGATACCGTCACCAGTGCCGGTGTTCCCCATCCCAGTTTAGCCATTGGCCCTATCAGGAATTTCCCTTCTTCTACCGGGAAGAAAGTACGCAGGTCACTGATAATGCGGGGCGCATTCGCTACGATGTTCGTCGGGAACATGATACCGTTTACCGCACCGCTGCGTACACCTTCTGCCAAAGGCTGCAGGTTCATTCTCCGGTTAAGTCCCAGTAAGCCACCTACGCCCAGTAATACAAAGCCGAAGCCCAGTTGTATACCGGTACCGAATTCCGCTGAAATGATAATGAGTAAAGAAAATCCCGGCGTACCATCCGGCATTTTAGTATTGATAATACCAATGGCTTTGAGGGATACTATCTCACTGAATGTTAATTCCAAAGCACCTGCATATTCTCCTTTATCGTAATCCAGGAAGAGATATCCGCCGCCTTTCACTACGCCTGCATCCACGGCCAGACCTACCCCATTAGGTGGTTTAAAGCCCGGGCTTACATTAAACATCCCGAACTTGTCACTGTTACCATCTGAGAAGGAGAAGTCTATCTTCGCACCTATACGCTCCACAGAGGCCGATAAGGGCCCCAGCATGGCCTTAAATCCGGCGGAAGCTTCCAGAGACAGCGTTCCGTCTGTAAGTATCTTTAAAGCCAGGTAAATCGTATCTATTTCCAATGGGCCTAACTGCTTGTGTATAGGCAGGGCGATTTCTATACCGCCGCTGGCTTTTACACGTAGTCCTTTACTGGCCAGCCATTCCAGGCCCAGGTCGAAATTGCCTTCTATATCTGCACTGGCGAGTAGTTTTGCGATGAAGCCATCTCCGTCTGAGGAGCCAATGCGTAACGTAGCACCTGTGATCTCGGCAAAGATCATCGGTTCTATGATAGCAGCGTTCTTCGCTATGTCCCAACTGGCGGATAATCCTACACCTGCTGATATATTAGTAGCGGAGAGGTTCACCAGTCCATTGTTGCTAATGATGTCAAAGGGTCTGGCAGATTCGTTACGATCGAAGAAGAGCTTTATATCACCGGATACATCTGCACCGGGCGGTTTCAGTTCAAAGTTCAGAGGAGGAGACACCTGTAACGCTATCTGGCCGTCCAGACCAAAGCGGGCGGTGAAGCCTATACCCCATTGATCATTGAGGTTTATCCTGGCGCCAACGCTTTCTGTAAAGGATAGTTTAAATTCGAATTGTAATCCACCGGAGAGGCGGCGTACACGGAAATTCCCATATTCAAAATAAGGATCGGTGCCTTCCATGCCTACAGCTACTGAATCTTCATCATCAAAGAAATTTGCCAGTGTGTTAAAGCTGTTTGTAGGATCAAAAGATGGATCTCCCCATTTCACAGTATCTTTGAAATGTTTGGCGGGATCACTGATCAGACCTTTAATTCTTTCCAGGTATAATCCCTTTTTCACATAGGCATTACTCAGGTTATTACCTGTATCTGCTGGTGTAAACTGCCAGTCGGCCAGACCTAATATTTTCAGTCCGAACATCACCTGTGGCACAGACTGTTCAATGGCGGAAATAATAATACCATCGGCAATCTTTTTTCCCAATATACCTATCAGTACAATAGCAGCTGCGCGGTCATTACTATCAGGAATAGTACCGGCATTGATACTGCCTGAAACACCAGATACCAGATTGCCAATAGCAGAGAAATAAGCCACCAGGTTTTGTCCCAGATCAAAGATGGCTTTAATGATAGCAGCTGTATCATCTGCCGCCACGGCGGTTTCCAAGTCAGTAGACGCCTTGATCAATGCTTTAGCAGCAAACGATCCCTGTTGCTGCGCACTGGTCACCGCAGCTGTCTGTAACACAGCATCCGGTAATTTCAGTCCAAGTGATTGGGTAGAGAAATCATCAAAGAAGGAAGCCCCTCCACCCAGTGCTTTAGCCAGGGAAGTGGCGATGCGTACGATAGTATCTTTTCCAGCCATAATTGAATGCTTTCTTAGGGTACAATAGAATTCCATCCACTTTTTGCATCTACCTTACCGCTGCCGGCTATATCTACAGATACCGGCGGAGTGACTGGCAATGCAACTGTACTTGTTCGTGGACAAGGCTCTGCTGCAGGGAATGTCTGCGGACGGGCGCGTACAGTGGATTGTAAAGCGGTTTTTATCTGGGCCAGCGTCTGGTTAGGTTTTTTTTGCAGCATCAGCGCTACTACGCCTGCAATATGCGGAGCCGCCATACTGGTGCCTCCTTTTTGCACGTATCCACCAACGAAGTCACGTAGGGTAAATAGAAGATCCGCCCAGAGCCCCCCTGTTGTATGATAACTTTTGGCAGACCAGATCTTCACACCGGGCGCTGATAATTCAGGCTTGGCTACCAGTACACCCGAGCCTGAGTAATCTACTAACGGCCCTTGTGAGGAGAAGCAGGCCATATGACCATCCGTATCATCATAAGCACCTACAGTCACTACACTGGGTGTATGTGCAGGCGCGCATATCGTACCGGCATCCGTCACGTTTACCCCGGCAGGTAAAGCCCCATCCGGGGCCAGCATTATCTGATATCCTTTGGCTTGTCTGCACCATACATGGATAACGGCGCCAACCGGGCCTGTAAGTTTAGCCGTATAACGGCCTAAGCGATGCAAAAGTCCATTAGGAAAGATCGTAACAGCGATGTTTTTGCGCGACAGCGGACTTCCGTTACGCGTAACATTTGTAGTAATATGCTTGATCGAAAACTCCTTATTTAAAGCGGTAGGATAATTGAATAAAGCAGCTCCCACTGCTACCCCGGCAACGGGATGAAAAGCGGTATCCGGAGGAGGTTGCTTCATGCTGAGGGTTACGCCTGCCACACTATTATTGTACCAGAAATCCAGTCCCAGCGGAAAAGTATTCTCCACTGTGACGCAGGTATTAAAACTGCTTTTGGGGTTACGGGGATCATCTAAATCAAAGGGTATTTCTATAGTCCCTCCTGCAGGTATTGTAATAATAGCATGCTGTCTGTGTCTGGCGCTGTTGCCTGCCGAAAACACACAGATCTTACCGGTAGCCGCGGCAAATGTAGTTTCCAGGAATATCTCCTGCCCATCTATACCATCTTCCACCAGGCCATCATGTGGCCCTGTATCATGGCCAAAACTACAATTAATTACTACCTGTCTGGCACCTGCAACACGTAGGATGTAAGTAATAGCATCTTTAAAACGCGTTTCCGAATCGACACCGGGATCAATCTCCGGGTAAAGCATCTTTACAATGACCAGCGTTGCTTTTGGCGCTACACCGGTAAATGTAAAGCGGGGATCTGATGAAAAGTTCTTCTGCTTGCCATTACCGGCAGCGATGCCTGCTACATGTGTACCATGCCCGTTACAGTCTCGCGTACGTACATTGAAAGTAGCCGGCGTAGCCAGCGCTCCATTAATATTAGCATCAGTATATTCAACACCATAAGTAGGCCCTGCAGATAATAATCCCACAGCGGGAGAATGTTCTCCGGCAACAGGTACTAAGCCCTGGTCCCAGATCCTGAAAATCCTGGTATCTGTAGAATTCTCTTTCTGAAAAGATTCATGCCTGTAATCAATACCGGTATCTATAATACCTATCACTACCTCGTCGCCTGTCATCCCTGTAAATACGCCGGTAGCCGGCGCTACAGACCATACGCAATCGGTGCCAACCGTAGTTCCTCTTGCCAGTATCTCCAGTGTACTGGTATCTATACTTGGGTGCATTTCTTCTCCATATACCAGCTTTATTACATCAGGATGAGCCGACAAATCTCCCAGCCGTTCATACATCACACGACCTTTTGCTACTCCTTCTCTTTCAACGGAAATCGTTTTAAAGCCAATTGCTTCTAACTCTTGCAAGTTACCTTTGTATTGCAGTCTAAGGAAAATTTCTTCCCGGTTATTCTTTAAAACAGCATGCAGGTATTGTCCGGGAGTAACGGGATTGGATTTAATTGCCAGATAAGTACTGTAGATATCGGTAAGTACATTATCGAACTTTGACCAAACAGGTTCCATCATCTATTTTTTAAGGTCTTAAACAATAAAGTAATCCTTCACCGGAAGATTCTTCCGGCAGTGAGAGTTATGATGATATAAAAACAATGTTGTACTATGTGTTCATAGCCGAATCATTCAATGGCGTTATTATTCCTCTGGGGTAAAATCTTTGTTGATTCTTAGATTCTGCTGGTGGATCTTTTGGGGTATTATGCAATCAATCCTTTGGGGTATGTACTTTCGATTATAAGGTTTTGCGTGTTATATGAAAAGTAAATTAATTTAAATATCTGATATAATCAACAATTTTATTACAATTTCATTTTCCTGAAGGTGAGACTCATCCTGCCTTCATTGGTATCCGCAGAAGGGATGGAATGTTGCCATACATGCTGTACTTCCTGTGTCATATAGATCAATGATCCGGAAGGTAATTCAAAATCAACTACTTCATTTTTGTCCTGTATATTTCTGAACCGAAGCGTTCTCGTTTCTCCTACTGATAAAATCGCAATACCTGTATCCTCTTCTAATATATCTATCTGATCTGAATGAAATCCCATTTTTGAACTTCCATCCAGGTAATAATTAATCAGGCAGTTATTAGGTTCAAAACCCAGTTCATCATCAATCCTGTTCAGGATATTGATCAGCTCAGGAATGAATGGTGTATCAGGATAATGGATCTGAGAATAATTATAAGCAACGCCGAAACTGGCCGTTCTTCGTGCAACCATCCTGGTATCCCATATCACATTATCTCTCAGTAATCTGAAAAGATCTTCGGGTGAGCTGATAAATTCGCCTATGTACCTGATTCCATGCATTTGCGCAAATTAACAATAAATCAGGTAAAAGGACTACTTTAGCATATAAATTTTATTTAATACCTAAACCTATATCATGAAAGTTAGTTATGCCTCCTTACTATGCCTTTTCCTGACTATTTCTGCCGCCTTGCAGGCACAGAGTAAATTAAGTATTACGATGGTTGGCAATGGCGCCATACGTGCCGTGATTGATGACAGGAATTATATTTGTCAGGATAATTCACTGACTATAGAAGACCTGGCTCCTGGTTATCATTCTGTAAAGTTGTTCCTTGTAAAAAAAGAGAGATGGAATAATACTGCT
Source organism: Chitinophaga sp. YR573 (assembly GCF_900110995.1). Taxonomy (GTDB): domain Bacteria; phylum Bacteroidota; class Bacteroidia; order Chitinophagales; family Chitinophagaceae; genus Chitinophaga. The sequence continues at coordinate 1,127,102 of NZ_FOJF01000003.1, read as the reverse complement.
TATGGACAACAGGTGTATAATGCTAATCTGCTGATAAAATCCCAGTATTATACGGATATAGTAGTGAACAGGTTTGGTAAGACACTGGTAGATGAACAGCTTTTAACAAGAGGAGATTATTATGATAATATAGATCGTGGAAATGGCGGTTATGGTGGGAATGGCGGAAAAGATTGGGATAATCATGATAACCGTCCTGGCCCTGGTAACAATAATAATGGGAATAATACCCCCCGCTCACCACAGCAAATGTCCGATAACTCTTTTGCCATGGCCAAAGAAGCTATCCGTAAAGAAAGCTTTGATAATACCCGTATGACAGTAGCCCAGCAGATTGCTGATAACAACTATTTCACTACTGCACAGGTAAAAGAACTCGTTAAACTATTCGCATTCGAAGATCGCAAACTGGACTTTGCTAAATATGCTTATGCCAGAACATTAGACAGAAATAATTATTTCACGATTAACGAAGTCTTCAGTTTTTCGAGAACTAAAGAAGATCTGGCTGATTATATAAAGAACTTCAGATAAATAAAAAAGATCCACCAGGATTCGCTCAAAGCAAAAGCTCCGTTAGTATTCGCTTAAATAAAAAGCTCTGTTAGGAACTCCATGTAGCAAAATCCGCTCTAACAAATTCGGCTCCGTTAGGAGCCTCGTGTTTGTAGCCAACATAATAAACAACAAAAATTGACTCCGTTAGGAGTCCCCTAAAATCGGATATAGGGGACTCCTAACGGAGTCTGGTTTGATGCTATAATCAATTTCTACAAACACGGGGCTCCTAACGGAACCTATTATGTTTTGTTGCCAGCATAGAACTCCTGATGAAGCTTTGAGATAAAACTACTCTCTCCTTGTAAAACCACCCACCTGCTTTTTCTCAGCTGGTTGTTTATAGATAATAGTAAACAATATAGAAGCCCCGTGAGACTGATCCGTTGATAATATCTCTATCCCTTCATTGGCCGCAAAGAAAGCATCCAGCTTCTCTGTAAGTTCTGCTCCGTTCCCTGCTTCTGCCACATATGTTTTGTAAATCATGTTAATATATTTTGTCTAAAGTGCAGGATTTCACCTGGAAAAACAAAAATCATTTGTGAAAAAACGTATAACTACGTAATGGATGAAGTATTAATACTCTACGCTTTCATTAATATCCCCTCTAAATTTGTGTCCAATTACCCCAATTTTATTATCAGTTACCTCCAAAAACAACATTATGGAAAGTTTAAAAATTCCCGATCAGTCTCCGGAACAATTATCACAACTCCTCTTCAACCGGCAGACCTTCCTGTTGAGCAAAGTATTCTCACAGGACATTCAGATTAACAACAGTATCAGTTACTGGGAAGAAATTACCTGTGTAGGCTACAGTCCCGAAAAAGGCAAGCTGGAAGCTATTATCAGTATTAAACAGTCTACCGGCTACAGCGGCGGACTTTGCACTAACGGCTCCAGGGAATACGTCCGTTTCTTTGTAGATTTCAAAGATGGCAGCGGATTCCAGGACATGGGTTATTCCAGCTTTAAAGTAGCTGACATTTCAGAGGCTCCTCCCGGTCCTCAACATCCCCTCAAATACATGACGCACTTATTCATCAATGATGAAAAGTACCGTAAATTCCTCAATTGCCAGACAGCAGTTATTCCTACTGTACGTGCAGTATTGTCATGGAATACGATCCCTTCTTCTAACCCGAATGCGGTGCCATATTATGGTAATGTAAAAGATGTGAACATTCAGCTGAAACGCAGAAGTTTCATCCTGTGGGGTGATATCTTTACTGCTTTGAACGTAAAAGAGAAACCGGATTTCCTGGCGAATATCGATCTTAAAGAACAGGTACACATTCCGATTCCGCCTTTACCACCAATAGAGACCTATTATAAGGCCTACAAACGTGCGGGTGTTCCGGATCACCGTACCTTCTTTTCTTCCATTGCGCCCGCTATTGCTAACGGTACTAAATTTGTACAGGCCGCCAGTTATAACCTGTATGATATCCAAAAGTTAAAAATCGATTTTAAGGCTGCTGCAGAGCTCATCCTGAAACCTGTTGGCCAGGCAGATGTAACTTTCGAAGAACTGCAATGTGTAGGCTTAAATACGGCATTAGATACCCTCGGTGCTGTAATAAAGATCAAGAAAAACAGTGGTTTCAGTGGAGATCTTTGTCATGCTGGTTCACAGGAACACGTAGCTTTCTGGGCCGACTGGGACAATAACGGTACATTCGATCAATACCTGGGTACTTCTAGCATTACGGTACATGATATCGACAATATTCCTGCTGATGGTCTCTATTATAATATAGACCTGCCTATTAACCTGAAAGGCCATATTAAGAGCTGTACCCAGCCGAATATAATCCGTATCCGTGCGGTATTGTCATGGCAGTCGCTTCCATCTACGACCAACCCCAACCTGCTCAATACCTGGGGTAACCGTAAAGATGCAGTAGTACAGATCCGTCCGAGCCAGTCACCTTTTGTAGATGCAGAACTGACATTCGTCGGAGGTGTAGACCGTGATTTAATCAGTGCCAGCACCTTCCTCGTTAACTCCGACCTCACCAACCCAACCTCCTACAACAACCGTCCTTACGGTGGCTGGGTGAGCTTCAATGGTCTCATTGACCGCAACGGTTTCAATGGTATCATTAAATACAAGATCGAGTATAAGAAATACGGCGCATCAGACAGCACTTATGCTTCCGTATCCAGTACGGAGAGCTTCCCAATGATCGATTTCACACCTAATCCGAACCTCGAATTCAGCGATAATCAATCTGCTGTTGGCGGCTGGTACATATATAAGGCGAATCCTGCTATTGGCCTCTATAACGAAACCAACTACCTCGCCGGCTGGAGTACAGACGGATTGGATGATGGTACCTACACCATCCGCTTTACGCATACAGATGCGAATGGCAATGAAATAGTGAAGGATGTTTTCTCTCTCATTATCTGTAACGTACACATGAGCATCAATCCATTCGCCACACCAACTGTCGATTTCACCAAAACACTCGATCTGGTAATTGATGGCGGAGATTGTCATTGCTATGATAAGACACCTTCCAATAACATTATAAGTGGTCATTTAAGGGCAGTACATCCATACTTTGCATCATGGGGACTTGATCTGCAACCTACCTCTCATACACATGGGGTTGTACCTAGTCCGGTGAGCCGTTATTACGATGCATTGCCAAATGCCGGTGATATAGGCAACCTTGGAAATAATGCCGATGATGGTGATGGTAATGCAGCATGGAGCCTGAATGTTTCCGGTTTGGATAATTGCGGCTATACCGTAAGTATATACGCACACTCACGTGTTATCAGGGACAGTTCTACTTTGTTCCCATGGTATGGTATAAAAGCAGTAGGATTCTCAGTAACTGATGTATGTCCTAACAAGTAGTGGTTTTTTTTAGTTTAGTAGCCTCGGCGTAATTGCCGGGGTTACTTTTTTTATATCTTTTTATATCTTTGCCCCGACATATCTTATAAAAACCGATTCTTATAAAACCGATTTACTTATCTTATGAAACCTATGCATTTTATTGCTGGTCTTATTCTTTTAACCAGCTGCAGTAAAACGTCTACTACTACCACTGTCCCTGATCCTGAAAAGAATGCTGCTACCTGGTGGCAACCTGTTGCCGGTGTCACATTCGACTGGGACCTGGCGAACATTTCATCCACAGACACTTTCACTACAGACGTTGTAGACGTGGATGCTTTTGAAACTACCAAAGCTACGGTTGATGCCTTACATGCTAAAGGCAAGATGGTCATTGCTTACGTCTCCGTCGGTACGCTTGAAAACTACCGTCCGGATAGTGCTCTTCTCCCACCCTCCGTCATCGGTAAAATCTATCCTGAATGGCCAGACGAAAGGTGGCTGGATATCCGCCACCTAGACAGCATGAAACCATGGCTGATATCCCGTTTCACCATGATCCGACAAAAAGGCTTCGACGCCATCGAACCGGATAACCTCGACGCATACGAGAACGAAACCGGTTTCGACATTTCTATCACAGACACCAAAGCATTCTGCACTTATCTCATCACTCTCGCCCACTCCATGGGCCTCGGCATCGGCCAGAAGAACGTCTCCGAACTTACTGACGACTTCTCCTCTTCCTTTGACTGGGCACTCACCGAAGACGCCTTCGACCAGGGCTGGCAGGACGATATGCTACCCTACATCACCAAAAACAAACCCGTCTTCGTAACAGAATACACAGACGAAATGACGCAGGCGAAGTTTCAATCTACGGTATGCCCTGCAGCAAAAACAAAGAAATTTAGTGCAGTGCTAAAGAAAAGGGATTTGGATAAGTGGAGTTATTTTTGCCAGTAAGCAATTAAAACAGGCGATCAATAATTTGATTGCCTGTTTTATTCTATAGTACAGCACGTGGTTATAATTCAAATTGTAATAAAGCTTTCATTCTTTTGTAGTGGACTTGAAAGAAGTCTTGCTGTTTTTACGGCGCATCCATCCTTTATTTCCATTCCTCTATGGTGCAATTGAAAGTTTTGCATAGTGTGTATTTTATTGTTATAGATACAGTTTCAATTCCTATACGGTGCAATTAAAGACATTCCTTCCTGCATTTAGTTCTATGATGCTTGAATCTTTTCAATTCCTCCATGGTACAATTAAAATTATTCATGTTATATCACTTGTGTCTGTAATGTTCCAATTCCTATACGGTGCAATTGAAAGTGGAGTATCCCAGGTATGGCAATATTGCTTTCCAGTGTTTCAATTCCTCTATGCTGCAATTGAAAGACCTAACGGGCTGGACTACTCAATTAACTTTCCGGAGTTTCAATTCCTCTATGGTGCAATTGAAAGTCGACGATCTTTTAAAACGTTGCAGTCTTAATCAGTTTCAATTCCTCTATGGTACAATTAAAAGATAACACTGGCGATAGGAACACTAGTTACAGTAATACGTTTCCATTCCTCAATGGTACAATTGAAAAGCTTCCCAGTGCTGCTCAATACGTGATCTATAAGAGGTTTCAATTCCTCTATGGCACAATTGCAGGCGTTGGCGGCGGTGCGGTGCATGACATGGGTAAAGGTTTCAATTCCTCTATGGTGCAATTGAAAGATGACGATCTTTTAAAACGTTGCAGTCTTAATCAGTTTCAATTCCTCTATGGTACAATTAAAAGATAACACTGGCGATAGGAACACTAGTTACAGTAATACGTTTCCATTCCTCAATGGTACAATTGAAAAGCTTCCCAGTGCTGCTCAATACGTGATCTATAAGAGGTTTCAATTCCTCTATGGCACAATTGCAGGCGTTGGCGGCGGTGCGGTGCATGACATGGGTAAAGGTTTCAATTCCTCTATGGTGCAATTGAAAGATGAGCGCAGCTACTAAAATACTGGCAGGAACGGTGATGTTTCAATTCCTATATGGTGCAATTAAAAGTGTTCCAGTATTGAATGCTATCTACTACAATAAATTGGTTTCAATTCCTCTATGCTACAATTGATAGATTAAAAAAGTAAACATGAGAGCATTAAAAATAATAGTTTCAATTCCTCTATGCTACAATTGATAGCCCAGGCGCAATTGTCTTATATGTCGGACGTTAGCGTGTTTCAATTCCTCTATGGCACAATTAAAAGGAGGGATGATATATCTGAATGCAGGTATGAGCAGAGTTTCAATTCCTATATGGTACAATTGAACGTGTGTACTCGATGATGTAACGCAGATCGTAGTTGCTGTTTCAATTCCTCTACGGTACAATTGAAAGTTTAAAGAGAACAATATAGAACTACTTACCAATTCGTTTCAATTCCTATATGGTACATATTGAACGAAAACTCGTTAGATTTTGTCTATGCCTCTCATTTTTGTTTCAATTCCTATATGGTGCAATTGAAAGATAGCCGCAATAAATTATTTCACTCTGTGATATCTAAGTTTCAATTCCTATATGGTGTAATTGCAGTGGGGACCCATCTAGTAATTTCACTGCTATGGTGTTGTTTCAATTCCTCTATGGTACAATTGAAAGTAACTTTTTATCTGTCTTTACAAACCCTTAATCCTGGTTTCAATTCCTCTATGGTACAATTGCAGGCTTTATCGATAAAGAAATCATGGCAGCGATATACAGTTTCAATTCCTCTATGGTACAATTGGAAGTTTGGTATCGTAACATGGATCAGGTGTCAGACGAGTTTCAATTCCTCTATGGTACAATTGGAAGTAGTGGAGTATCAGATATTAATCAATCTCCGCATAGGTTTCAATTCCTCTATGGTACAATTGGAAGTTTAGGCACACAAAGCACTACTCTTTTCACGCCCATGTTTCAATTCCTCTATGGTACAATTGGAAGCTGCCTAAGAGCTTTTTCATCAGCTATTTGTTTTTCTGTTTCAATTCCTCTATGGTACAATTGGAAGATGGAACTACAGGTGCAGTGCGCGATATCTATTTCAAGTTTCAATTCCTCTATGGTACAATTGGAAGTTCTGTTACATATCTGAATCCTTGAAAACCCCTTTGGTTTCAATTCCTCTATGGTACAATTGGAAGCCTGATCCCGATAGCTTTGTTGCCCAGCTGATAGAAGTTTCAATTCCTCTATGGTACAATTGGAAGTTTTTTGGGAATAGTTAGTATTTAATTGGACGGGCCGTTTCAATTCCTCTATGGTACAATTGGAAGGGATTATTAGTCACACAGCAGTCAACAAGCTCACCTAGTTTCAATTCCTCTATGGTACAATTGGAAGTAGCGAACCGTCATCGTTTTCCGACTCATCATCTATGTTTCAATTCCTCTATGGTACAATTGGAAGACATTCATTGTATAAAATTAAATCGAATTATAGACCGTTTCAATTCCTCTATGGTACAATTGGAAGACTTCATAACTGCGTTGATCTTATTAAGCCAGATGGAGTTTCAATTCCTCTATGGTACAATTGGAAGTCACTAAAAAGAGGATCAAACACGATTGTGTAGTATGGTTTCAATTCCTCTATGGTACAATTGGAAGAGGGTGTTGGCATTGCTACCGGTATAGTGGATGGAGGTTTCAATTCCTCTATGGTACAATTGGAAGTTGCTTACGACGCTTTCTTGATTTCCCTCCCAATAGTTTCAATTCCTCTATGGTACAATTGGAAGTTATCGCAAACCAGTGTTTGCCATACTTCACGATGAGTTTCAATTCCTCTATGGTACAATTGGAAGTCCAGGGTAGCCGCCGGGATAACCGCCTGCACTAAAGTTTCAATTCCTCTATGGTACAATTGGAAGCTTATATTATTATGGGTGAAAGATCCTGCATTCCCGTTTCAATTCCTCTATGGTACAATTGGAAGAATTTAAAGGTGAGAATGATTTAATCCTCTCTCTATGTTTCAATTCCTCTATGGTACAATTGGAAGAAAGATAATGGCCAGGACTACTATCCTGGCCGGGTGTTTCAATTCCTCTATGGTACAATTGGAAGTATCCGGCTTACAGGGGTAAAACATTCTGTCGTCCGTGTTTCAATTCCTCTATGGTACAATTGGAAGTAGGTGAACCAGCGTTAAAATGTACCTCAAAGACTAGTTTCAATTCCTCTATGGTACAATTGGAAGGATTGCTTTAAACAGGTTAACGAACTTAGGTTTATGTTTCAATTCCTCTATGGTACAATTGGAAGTCCATACCGATCCAGTTCGTCTGTTTTGTTTGTAGGTTTCAATTCCTCTATGGTACAATTGGAAGCAGGCGTAAAAATATCCCTTCACAAAGCAGGCCAGTTTCAATTCCTCTATGGTACAATTGGAAGCCGTTAAACCGGCCATAAAAAAAGCCCTAAAAGGGCCATAAACAAAGATACGCTTTCCTCTCTTATAACAATAAAAGTCGTCGATATACAATAATAAAATTCCCCCCAGACATCGACAACATCCCCAAAGCTAACAAAATCAATGGTTTAATTCCAAAATGTCAAAGATCTTAACAATCACAACCTCACAAAAGCCTCTTCGACGACTACAAAATATTATTCAGCTCATTTTTCTCCTTGCCAACAACCATTTTATCCAACCATTTCTCCTGACGGCTACTGAAAATAATAATGCTGTCTTTATCTTTATTGATAATCCCTTTAGCTTCACCAAGCAATTCTTTAAGTTTCACTTCGCTTAGCTCTCCCTCAAATACACTATTCTGAATCCAGTTCAGGTATCTGCGACATAATTTCAGCATTTTGCTGACCCGTCTCTCTTCTATATCATATACTAAAATCACATACATCTACCACCAGGCTTTAAACGGTTTATATTCCTCTATGCTCAAAATATGTTTCACCAGCTTATAACATTCCAGTTTCACAAGATGTTTGTAACTAACACTCCTACCTAAAGATCTATGTTTTATCGTTTCCTGCAGACGTTCATCCCAGGCTTTGATTACCTTCTTCCGGCCACTATCTTTTAAAAGGCAACTATTAAGTGTATGGTCAAAATCACCTTTACCAATCATTTTTTTATTGAGCAAAGAAAAAATCAAGCGATCCGCCAATATTGGTTTAAATATTTCGGCGAGATCAAGGGCTAATGAGTAACGACGATATCCTGGTTGATGTAAAAAGCTGATGGTAGGATTAAGTTGTGTATGATAAATCATATCCAGACAAAGCGTATAACACATCATATTAACAAATGATACCATTGCATTCACCTCATTAGAAGGAGGTTGTTTGACACGATTACCCATTTCAAAGTCATTAATGATCAGGTCAAACGCTTCATAATATGACATCCGGATATTACCTTCTATTCCCATTAAAGTTTCTATATCTTCAGCAGTCTCTATTTGCAGAGAAAGAACTTCAATCTTCTCAATTTGTGCAGTAGTATCCTTATCTCTATTATTATAATAACGCAGGTTCTTCACCATATTAAAGGCAGCCCCTTCAATAAATTTCCTGGCTACAGGCATTCGTCTTTTAGGCTTAGAGTAACATTCTGTTTGTGCGATAAGGACTTTACCACTTAACAAATATTCCTTAGGCATAAAGCTACCGGTATAATGTTCGTAGTAGTCAAAGAAATGAACGCTGATCTGTTCTTTACCCAGGAAGTTGTATAACGCGCTGTTGGCATCCAAAGCACCAAAAGTATAAAGATTGTCTACGCTCTCTACAGGGATGTATTTGGGAATCCCTTCTTTTCCTTCTTCATCTACCGGAACAAATTTCAGCGTATTATCCTTTCGGCTCATGCGCCCAGGATTAAAAAGATAATATGATTTTTTCATTTTGGGAAGGATAACAAGGCTATTCTACAACATAACAAAGGTCATAATAACTACAATTCTTACAGATTTTACTATTGATCTTCAAAGGGCATTCTTCACTTTCTTTCAATAACGCAATTTTAGGGATAATATCCGTCAGGTATTTCCTGTCTTTATTTTCTAATATTACGTCGAGCGTACTCCGCAGCTTAGGATACTCCAGAGTAGCACGTACACCGGTAATATCGTTCAGTTCAAGCAGCCATATATAATATTTAACCTGCCATTCATGAGCATCCTCTATTTTATCACTACGCTTAATTTCATGAATTACCTTCTCCTTCGCATCATAAAAGTCTATTTTGCCAGATAATTCAAAGCCATTGAAAATTGCTGAAATTTCAATCTCTGTATGTTTCTCCGCCCGTTGAGGATAACTTCTGTCATGTAATAATTTACCATCATACACCGTATCAGATGTATGCTCCATACGAATGCCATTAGAGAATAACCACAATTTACGATGACAAATATGATAGTAGTTAATACAGGTAGCAGTAGTAATCATGGTAAAATAAACAAAGGTGAGATGTTCGTATTGACCATCTCACCTTACTATTTAATTCAATTGATTTTCATACGGAAACTCCATCATTACATTAATAAGTTTCTCCTGTGCCTGCTGTAATGCATCTGCACTTTCATTAACCGTATTAATGTAACCGGAACATGGTAATGTAATAAACAATTCAGCACCCGCAGTTTCATCTATAATAGGCTTTGCCTTCTGTTTCTCCCCTTCTTCTGATAACTTGGCACGTATAGCCCCAGTCAAAGTACTTGCATTATCGCTAATCGCCACTGCCAGCGTTTCCATTAAACTAAATGTACGGGCCTGGTTAGAGGTAATACGCCAGTTTAATAAAGCACTTGCCAGAGCTGGAATTATCTTTTCTCTTTCTGCCTTTGGCATTATCAGGCATTTACCAAATGTATTCTCTCCCGATATCCATCCTTTAGATGTAAGGTCCTCAATTTTCTCCTTGCTTAACTCTGGCTCATGTTGATTAACTGATACGGAAAATAACGTTCTTAAATCAATGGCAATATCATATACAAAAAGTCCCTGCGCTCTTCTATTATCAGGTATCCAGTTACGACGAGGTAATGTACGATCATTCTTGGTTAAGAAATCTTCTATTTCTTCCTCCGTTAATAACTTATCTCCCATTCTCACATTTACCGGATTACCATCAGGACGGTTACTTCTATCAAACGTAAGGTTCTCTTTTACCGTACCAGACAATAAAGGATGTAACGGACGCATAGCAGATATTGACAACGGACTACGTCTTTTAACAGTCAAGCCATCCCCTGCCCTCATCCAGCCACCAATAAGTTGGTCAACATAATTAGGATCACATGGCGACCATGGTTCCTTATTCTCCAATTGTTTCCCTTTAATATTATAATTGAATGTTACAGGAGCCATGGATACATTCAGATTTGAAGTCAAATCTTCAAGAATAGAACGTTTCACCTGTTGCCCGCTTGAATAAGCACAATACTGCCCAAACTGTGCATCGTAATATGTTTTTTGCCCTTCCTGAACGCCAAACACAGTATGCTCAGCATGTTTTAATGCTCTTAAATAGATGTAAGGTTTCATTTTTTATCTTTATTAATTTATTAACTGATTGCTGCAAATTGAAAACGTATAAGCGTTAGAAAGTAAGGAACATTATCGGAAGGCATTATGTTAATCAACTGAGCCATTTCCATATAATTTGTTTTATCCTTAGCACCTTCTATGACATCAATGAGCTTCTCTATAAATTGTTTTTTATTTACAGAGGATAAAACATCCTTTACATGATTAGACTTATCCGTTTTACCTTTGTCGCTACTTAAAGCGTACTGATTCAGGGAAGCTGCAAAATGTTGCGCTTTCTCCCATAGTTGTTCGTTGTTAAGCATTGCTAATAGCCAGATTTGATAAGTGTTAAAAGTTATTTTCTTTTCTTCATCCTCTTTTTTATAAACAGGAACTTTTCCCTCCTTGATATACTCCTTAAGACCCTTGGGTTCCATTGCATTAATACCTATTGATCCCATACGACAAGCCGTTTCAAAACCAAATGCAGTACCAAACAGGTTTTCCGCTTCCTCCTTTTTTGTGCCACCAAAATATTTCTCATAAAGCTCAAAAGGTCTCTTTATCTGAGGAAGTTTAAAAGGAATAAAGCCAATAGTCGTATTAGTTTGCCCTATATTATACACATAACCTGTTATTTGTGTATCCGGATAAGTCTTACAAATACCAATCAGAATATTCACCCATGACTTTGTATTTACTTCCAGTCCTCCATCCTTCATTGAGCCTAAACAGTTTAAACCAGCAGTTACATCAGATTCACTATAAGTATGTGCATCATACCGATGTGCAATCCATTGTCCATTCCAGGTAGTAATCTGGTTACCTCTTAATTGCGGCGTTTGGTTGAGATAATCACGATAAACCTTCCAACCCTCAAAAATATCCAGTAGTAATGCGGGCTTATCAAATAGAATTGATATTCCTCCCTGAACACCTACACCTAAACCGCTTCCTATCCATGACAGATAAACATCATCCTGATTTAAAGAAACGTTCAGATTGGTTATTTGTCCTGATGTTGTTGCTGTAATATCTAAGGAAGGATATCCAATTGCGATACTGGCATCAGGCATGGCAGTTGCAGCCTTCTCTACGAAAGTATTAAACCGTTCAAAACGCCTGTCAGACGTTTCATAAGGAATATTCCCAGACCTCATTTTGTCCCAGCTTATTTTAGGGTTTTCAAACGAGGAATTACCACCTGTCATCATATATTTATTATGATTAAAAAACATTTCATAATAAACTTTTGCAAAAAAATCCCTGGGGCTATACGAACACTTATATTTTTGATTATAGGCTTTTAGGAATATTCTCCCGATGTTAGTTGCTATCATACTTTTTTGCTTATAAAAAACGAAGAGTTACATCATAAAATTCCTCCTTTGCATACGCTGCTTTAAATCCTATCTCCTCACAATATGCTCTTGAAGGAATTACAAAAGGTTTTGTTCCGATTTTTAGTTGTTCCAGATGATTAAATTTTACTGCATTATAAGAGACCGGAATTTCTAATTTACTCTGCTCTGCATAACCTGCGGAATTATAGCTGTCCACATCCGTTTCTACTATACAGGTGGCCGAATCAATATCCAGTATTTCAAGCAAGGCTGATTTGGGATGATGCCAAAGCTCTCTTATACGCCATTGTCCCTCTTTAAAAACAGCACTAAGATCAATATTAACAAACCCAATCTCAGGATATACCTTATCAATCAATTCCTGTAGTTTTCTCTCTTCTAACAAATCTCCATCAGGCAATACTTCAAAGCTACGCTGTAAAGTGGCCAGCTCATAAGGAAGTGCATCATTTTTACTTTCAGGTGGCCTTAAAACGTAAATCGGTTTATAATGACCAATCGTTTCCTTGGTTCTTTTCCTGTTTATCCTACCAAATCTTTGTATTAAAGCATCAATAGGCGCTGCATCCGTAATCATAAGGTCAAAACTAATATCCAGACTTACTTCCACAACCTGCGTAGCTACTACAATACATGCTTCCTTACTTTCATTCAATTCCTCTTTTAACCTGGTTTCCAGCTCACTCCTTCTCCCCCTTTTAAACCTGCTGTGAATAAGCATTTTATCAATATCCGGATACCTATCTTCATACATGTTGAATAACTCCTGTGATCGTACCACACGATTACATACAATCAGTATCTTTTTCCCTTCCTCAACAGCGTCTTCAATCAATTCAGACAATTCTTCTATTGAATCCGCCTTATGGATAATATGCCGGTTAAATGAATCCAGTATATCAGAAGATAATGTAACTTCATACACACATTCCTTCCCTCCAAGAATATTCAACAGACGATCATATAATACTGCCGGCATTGTTGCAGTCCCTATATGTACCCTGCAATTAAGCGAACAAAGTATTTCTACGATTTTAAGAACGATCGCTTGTGTTGTCTCAGAATAAGTATGTATCTCATCCAGGATGACATCACAATTATTGAGATCGGCGATTAAAGCCTCATAACCTTTTGTTCCAAAAACAAGAGAGGCCAGCTGATGAGGAGTCAGCACTTTGACTGAAGCTCCTATATGTCGCTGTAATATTTTCTCTTCAATTTGCTTCCCTTCCATCTTTAACGCAGAAGCTGCATGTAATAAATGAATCTGAGCATTGGTATTACTCAAATCCTTCTTTATCCTTTCATACATAGCATTAATAGAAGCCTGAAACGGAAGTGTATAAAAAACTCTGCCTTTACAACGTTTAAGTAAAAAATCAGTTTTCCCTGCACCAGTAGGTGCTGTCACTAATGTATGGGCCCGGGTATCATTCCCCGCAATTAAAGACAGTGGAAAAAGTTCTCCTGTCCTATAATAAAAACCTAAATCCGGTTTAATAAAGAGCTGATCCCAAATTTTATATAATTCGCTATCCATTGCTGAGGCCAGATGATCTGCAGCAATTAACAATCCCTTCCATTTTGAATAACCGTAATTCCTATTATCACAATACTCAACAACTTCATCAAAACTTTTCCTCGCTTCTTCCCTGGTTATTGGTTTTACTGTAAAACCAAAATGATGTAGGATATCTAATGCATCCTGTACCCAGGATTCAAAATCAATTAAATGTCTTTCCAAACAATCATTAGTCGAATCCATCAGATCAAGAAGTCCCATTCCTCCTGCATCATTATAGATGGACTTATGATGCGCCACCACCATATCAATTATTGCAGGCTTATTCTTTTCTTCGATTAGCGAAAGGAAGAATAAAGAAGCGATCTCATGTCTGAATATAAAACCTGGTGGCCGATTAAAATTCTTAGCTAATGTTTTCTGAAACTGCGTACTTGCTTTTCCTATATCATGTAAAATGGCTCCTTTATAGGCAATCTCCTTATCTAAACCTATACTGGCAGCTATCTTCACCGCAATATTTGCTACATCACTCAAATGCTGCTCAAGCGACATCCTTCCATGCTGCTCACTTTTAGCTAAAATATTATCCCATTTCCCCATTAGCTATTCTTTACAGGATTACCACTAATTTCCAGTTTTCCATACATGGGTACGACATTGTTAAACCGGTTAAATCCTGTAAGAAAACCTTCATCAGCCTCTCCGAAACGCAGCTCAAACCCATCCAATAAATTAAACTCTTCTTCAGTCATCGGAATAACTTCTGGATCTGGTAACAGAATGTCCTCATTACGGCATAAACATATATGCTGATCATTAATCCGGTTAGCATCATCCAAATTCAGAAAAGCAAGATGTAATAAAGGTTCTATCATTATCCCCCTTTCTAAAATGGATCGGTTTCTAACCATTAAAGCCTGTTGCTTTTTATATTCCCACCCCCTTGTCTGGGTTACTTCCTGTTGAACACTGATCGAAGAATAAGACAGTTTATAACGTGCAATTTTTGTTATTCCGGGATGTAACAACGTTTCAGGAAATAGTTTCTTTTCAATCCCCTCAACCGTTGACGCAGTTAAAAACTGCTGACTGAAAGTCTTACCATCGCGCACGGCTGTCCAGGGCTTGATGAATCCGAAAGCCCCGGAATACTTTACTATGTAATAAGTCATCTGATTTATTTTAATGCCCCAAATCCAATACCTGTTGAATTGCCTACTCCTACATTCCAGGCAAAGGCTATCTGTTCCGGAGATCCTTCAATAACAACAGGACAGACATTCACCCTATTACCTATATTATTGTAATAGATAATCCTCGTCTTTGCCCCCGGGTAATCTTTCAGAAAGCTAACATTGGCCTGCTCATCTGATAGCCCCGCTTTCCTTAACTTCATTTTAAAAGTTTCTGTCAATAAAGAAGCACATATATCATTATCATAGGTATAATGTATCTCTTTATCTTCTACAGTCCTTTTTACAAGAACAGGGCTGGAAACGTACATTATTTCGCGTTCAGAAAAGGAAGGAGACTCTCCAATAGTTATATCAGTAACAGTAAGGCCAAAAGCAACACCCGGATCTTTTTGGATTCCCCTTATAATACTCTTTATGAAATCAGTATCGTACGCAGATATTTCCAGGTTTGCACCATGTTCAAAGAATAGATTATCACCCATCTTACGACCTCCGTTGAGCCAGGAGAAAGAATATAGAGAGGTTGCATCATGCCATTCATTTTTACCAAGCCACTTATGAATTGCTCCTGTTAGCTTCGGTTGATAATTAAATGATACAGGTGTGTTATCAGATGGTTTTAGTTTTAGGTATAACCTCATGTTTAAAAGTGGAATTTATGTTTTGGTGGTTGATCCAATAAATATAAATTAATGTTACATGACACTGTTTGGGATTCTAATCAGGCAAAAAGTAATAATATTTTTCAGATTAGCAAGCGAAAATAAAAAAATGAGTATAATTACGCATGTCACAGCAACCCACACTTATGATAGATTATTTATATCCACATCACACTTTATGAAAACAACATATTAATAAATCTGATAAAGACCTATTCTACATTTTAAGGATGAGAGGTGATGCTAACATCAGGATCACTATGTAGATCATTTGTAGTAAAGATATAAGGGCGTCAAAAATAAGTACTATTATATGAGCACTGTATAATAATCAATTTTTTTATCAGCTTCTCTTTTCCCAATTTCAACAAGCTGCAAAATAAGAATAGTAGTAAAAATACTTAAGATGAATCACCCTCCTCAAAAAATTAGAGAGAGATTTGAACAACTTCCTCCTACACGCTAAATTTTCGTGGCAACTAAATAGTGTCATTTGGACATATTATTCCCTATAAAATATACACTTAATTAAGTAGTTGATAATGGTGTCATTAGGACATTATCTTTAATCTGCCTATAAAATACGAACTTAATTAATAAGATTATCCACATAAAAAATGAAAAAATCCCTATCTAGCTATTCTTATTAAAACTACCTTTAGCATACGTTATGTAAACTATCGCCAAAATCATTAAACCCAATTTCTGTATGACAAATTCCCACGGTGTGAGCCTCTCACCTAGAGCATGGTGTAAACCAACTATGCTGCTATTATTTCTCTTTTCTTTCCTGATGGCTGATGCACAGAAAAAGATATCCGGTAAAATAACGGATGTTGATAATAAGGAACCTGTGTTCGGAGCTTCTGTTCAGGTCAAAGGCACCGCAAAAGGAGCCATGACTGATGATAAAGGAGCATTTACGATTGATGCAGCCAAAGGTAGTACACTTGTTATTTCCTCCATGGAGTATGAAACTGTTGAAGTTAAAGTGGATGAAGCCTCTTCCTACAACATAACCCTTAAACGCAGTGTTTCCGGGTTAAATGAAGTAGTTGTAATCGGATATGGTACGGTAAAACGAAAGGATCTTACCGGGGCCATTGCATCTTTAAAAGGCGCAGATATTAAGACAGAAGGTGTTAGTAATGTGGGCCGTGCATTACAGGGTAAATTACCTGGTGTAACAGTAGAATCTGCCGGGGGAGATCCCGGTTCCGGTACCCGTATCCTGATAAGGGGTGTAGGAACATTCAATAATGCTGATCCCCTCTATATTGTAGATGGTGTACAGGTAGCCAACATCAATAATGTTGCTCCCGCAGATATTGAATCAATGGATATATTGAAAGATGCTTCCGCTGCCGCTATCTATGGATCAAGAGCTGCGAATGGAGTTGTACTGGTGACCACCAAATCCGGTAAACCCGGCAAGACCGTTATCCAGTTCAATGCCAATTTAGGCTTCCAGAAGATCCTCAAAAAGTATGATGTACTAAATGCATCTGAATGGGCCACAGTGAGTAATGCCGCACATGATGCAGCAGGTCTGCCAAGACTGGCCATTGCCGCTAATCCATCACAGCTGGGCAAAGGGACCGACTGGCAGGATGCTATTTACAGAACAGCACCTATACAACAGTATTACCTGGGTGTAAGTGGTGGCGGTGAGACCGCAAAGTACAGCATGTCCGGACAATACACTGATCAGGATGGTATTGTGGATGTAACAGGCTACAAACGTTATGGCGTTCGCGTTAAGTCAGAAGCCACTAAAGGCCGTCTGAAAATTGGTGAAACAGTGCTGATGACAAGAGAAAGATGGATCCGCATGCCGGCAGGCTGGGGCGGCCAGGGAGGTAATCCTGTAGGTTCTGCAACAAAAATGATCCCGGTGTTTAATATCTACGACTCCACTGCCCTGGGTGGTTATTCCGGCGCATCAGGACCAGTTGTGAATGTGGCCAATCCTGTAGCACAGTTACATCTTGAAGATATCAGTTACGAATTGACTTCTATTCTCGCAAATGCTTTTGCGGAAGTTTCCATTCTGCCAAACTTGAAGTATAAGTTCAACGTTGGATACACCAACTCTTTCGGTAATACAGATGATTATCAGCGCCGTTATGTGGTAGGTGGCCTGTTTGCACATTCCACCAATGACCTCAGTCAGACCAAGGAGCGCACCAACCTGGTATTGCTGGAAAATACGCTGAATTATAATAAAGACTTCGGAAAACATAGCCTCCAGGTACTGGCAGGATATGCTTACCAGCGACTTAAATATAATTACTGGCTTGCCAGTAAAACAAATCTCCCTGACGGAATAAAAGAACTGGATGCTGCTTCCGGTGCTGCTACAGTAGGTGGTAACAGTACAGAAAGTGTGCTTTTATCCCAACTAGGACGTGTGATCTATTCTTATGATAACCGCTACCTGCTTACGGCCAGCTTCAGAAGAGATGGTTCTTCCCGCTTTGGTAAAGCCAACAGATATGGGAACTTCCCCTCTGTTGCTGTAGGGTGGAATCTTTCCAATGAAAAGTTCTTTCATGCAGATCCCAAAGTCTTATCTTCTTTGAAAATAAGAGGTAGTTATGGTGTACTGGGCAACCAGGAAATTGGGGATTACCAGTATAGTGCTGCCATCGCCTCCAACATCAATTATGTAATAGGCACAGCCCAGCAGAAATGGTTTGGTGCTATCCAGACGGCTTTTGCCTCCCCTAATATCAAATGGGAAAATACAGAAACAATCAATGCCGGTATTGATGCAGGTTTCCTGGATGGCAAACTGAATATGAGTGCTGATTACTTTACCAAAAGAACCACCGATGTATTGTTAGAGGTACCCATTCCAGGTTCCGCAGGTTCTTCTGAAAACCCTACCGTGAATGCAGGTATCCTGCAAAACAAAGGGTTTGAACTGGGAATTAATTACGGCAGTAAGGTAGGTGTACTGAATTACTCCGTATATGGAACATTCTCTTCTATAAAGAATAAAGTGATTGAACTGGGTACAGGTTCCCAGCAGATATTTGGAGGACAACCTACCCACCACGGTGCTTCTACTACACTTACTGAAGCCGGTGGCCAGGTGAGTGCTTTTTACCTGATCAAAGCAGAGGGAATCTTCCAATCCCAGGACGAGGTAAATGCCTACAAGGATAAAAACGGGAAGGTGATCCAGCCGAATGCATCTGCCGGAGATATTAAGTTCCTTGACGCGAACGGCGACGGTAGCATCAGTAATTCCGACAGGGTGAATTGCGGTAGTCCTTTTCCTAAGTTTGAGTACGGACTTGGCGCTAATTTATCCGCCTTTAATTTTGACCTGAACATATTTATGCAGGGTACTTCCGGCAATAAAATATACAATGGTTTAAGGCAGGACCTTGAAGGGATGAACCTGGAGTTTAATTATTCCCGCGCTACTTTGAATGCATGGACACCTACCAATCATTCCAACATTCCGAGAGCCGTTATCAATGATCCAAACTTTAATACACAGAGCTCTTCCCGCTTCCTTGAAAGTGGTTCTTATTTCCGCCTCAAAACATTACAGATAGGTTATACTATCCCGGAAAGCCTGAATAATAAATTCAAGATTACTTCCATGCGTGCTTATATCAGCGCGGATAATTTATTTACCATAACGAATTACAGTGGTTACAATCCGGATATTGGCAGATCAGGCAGTATTCTGGACAGAGGTGTTGACTTTGGTCATGTGGCCTATCCTCTTGCCCGTGTAGTATCACTCGGTATTCAGTTATCATTATAATTAAATCATTCATCATGAATAAGATATTTTTTGCAATAGCAACAACGGTTGTTATGGCAGGCTGTTCCAGCAAAAACCTGGACCTCACCAACCCTAATAAGATCACTACCGAAACATTCTGGAAAAATGAAGCGGATGTACAAAGCGCCTTCGCAGCAACCTACGGACTATTCAAGAATGTAGATGGTGGATACTGGGGAGTAAGAGGTGTTGAACTTTCCAATGGAAGAGGAGATGATTTCTTCATTAGAAATGATGTGAGTTATTTGTACCAGCTTTCCACATTTACCAACACTCCGGATAACGCCGCAGCCAACAACGTCTTTAATATTTCTTACCGTGCCATTTTTCGGGCTAACCAGATCCTGGAGAACATTGATAAAGTCAGCGGGTTAGATGATACTAAAAAGAAACAATACATCGCTGAAGCGAAATTCCTGAGGGGTTTGAACTACTATATTTTAGCTGTAAATTTTGGTGCTGTTCCTTTAAGGACCACCGTCCCTGTTGCTACTGCTGATTATTTTATTCCTGTCTCTGCAGAACCCGAGATTTGGGCACAGGTAATAAAAGATTTCACTGAAGCTGCTGTAGACTTGCCTCTCTCTTACTCCGCCACAGATCTGGGTAGGGCCACCAAAGGTGCCGCACTTGGTTTTCTGGGTAAGTCCTATGTTTATCTTAAAGACTGGCCTAATGCAGAGACTACCTTAAAACAGTTAACTGTTGCTCCATTCACTTATCAGCTAATGAGCAATTACGGCGATAATTTTACTGTTGCAAATGATAATAATATAGAGTCTCTTTTTGAGATCCAGCTTGCTGATGTGGGCGGTACTAATCCCTGGGCAGGTGAAAATGCCAATGAATCGCTCGGCGTTACTACCGCACAGGAGTTTGCCCCTTCGGAAGTTTCCGGTTGGTTCGAAGTGAGTCCTACTGATAAGTTGTTCAATGAATTTCAAAAGGAAAAAACAACTACTAATGAACTTGACCCGAGAATGTATGCGACGCTGATGTGGGATTACCCCGGGGCTACATTTTACAATAAACCATTCAGCGATTTTAGCTTACAATTCGGTTATCAATCCATGTATAAGAAATACCAGAACTATACAAAAGATAATGAGCTTACCGGTAGCAATGGTGGTAGTTACACTTCCAACATTAATGAAAAAGCGCTCAGGTACGCGGATGTATTATTGTTACTATCCGAAGCAGTAACAATGCAAAGCAGGCCAGCTGATGCCTATCCATATATCACTATGGTCCGCAACAGAGCCCAGTTACCTGCATTGACCGCCGGTTTAGACGAAACCCTGATGATGGCAGAGATCAGACACCAGCGAATGCTTGAATTTGCACGCGAAGGTCAGCGTTTTTATGATCTGAAGAGATGGGGATTACTGCAACAGGAACTGACTAACAGCGATAAAGTAGGTAAGCAGTTTTATGTGGTTAATAAACATGATTATTTCCCGATACCACAGGATGAGATAAATTCTAATTCTAAGGCAGAACAAAATTCATACTGGAAGTAATTGACTGGATCTTTAATCCACAAATAAAAGAGGAAGGGGTGTTTCAATTGAAACACCCCTTCCTCTTTTTGTTTAT
Source organism: Chitinophaga sp. YR573 (assembly GCF_900110995.1). Lineage (GTDB taxonomy): Bacteria > Bacteroidota > Bacteroidia > Chitinophagales > Chitinophagaceae > Chitinophaga. The sequence continues at coordinate 1,105,999 of NZ_FOJF01000003.1, read as the reverse complement.
TTGTATAGTTCCTGTATTTGTTCTGGCCTGACTGTGACCAAAGGATTAAATGCTTTTGTATGCATGTATGACAACAAACTATGATAAAGCTGCCTCGCAGCTAACCTTGTGTCCAAATCATGTTGCAGGTCTATAGAAGTCACCACTATCTTCCCCTTTCCTACCCTTGCTTCGAACAATATACCCAGCTTCCTCGCTTCATACCAGGTATCTATTAATTGTACAGATGGTTTTAATTCAGCAGGAAAATTATCCAGGTGCATCGGCTGAGCTGTATGAATAATATCCCACCACTGCCAGTTAGAATAGTATTCCGTTGGAAAATCATTAAAAAGAGGTGATACCGGATCACATAGAATACCCAATGTATGAGGAGGCTGCCCTTCCGTCCATGCAGTATTCCAGAAGATCGTAGACATCCCTGTTTTAATAGAAGCGCCTTTCTTTTCAGTGATTTTATTGTTTAAAAGCAATAATATAGTAGCCCCCGCTTCCAGCTTTGCAGATATTGCAGGTGTGAGTGCCTCCGTGACCGTGATGTCAGTACCTGGTTGCACATTTAACGTATCAGGATATACCCAGAAGTCCCAGTCATTTGCACCCAATCCATCCAATATGATTTCCAGGTTGAGTTTTTCTGCTTTGCTGATACCGGAAAGTTTACAGGAGATATTACCTGCCTGGTTGTCATTCTTCAGGTCCAGGTCTGCATATAAAGTGCCATTCGCTATTACCCGTTTGTTTTTGCCGGTGATCTTCCATTTTACGGGTACTTTCCGCAACTGCTCTTTTCCGAAATGGGCAATCTGTACAGCAGCCGTAAATACTTCTGAGTTCTTCCATGTAAACTTACTGATCACTGCAAGTGGCACTGTAGCAGAAGAAAAACGATGGAAGGCTGCGGGTGTGAAATAAGGTTTGCTGTTCCAGAAAGGATCCAGAATCCCTACCAGTGCAGTACCCTGACCGGGGAAATCATGCAGGTCCAGTAACTGGTAACCTGCATAGTCCGTACGCATACCGGCTTCTATATCTGCTTTGTAACACAATGCCTGTAACTTTCCGGAAGCCATAAGGAAATCATGTGCCTGTGACTGCAGGTGTTCTCTCTTCATGAAGTCGTAGAAGATATCGAAGTTGCGTGCCTGTAACAGACCAGTATATTTCTTTCGTTCCGTGAAATCAGGATATACACACCACTGCCCTATTTCATGTGCTACAACCGGTTTATTGTCTTTGATTTTTTCTTTAAAGTTAAACTGTGAATTGGGAGCCCTGGCATTAATGATGCTTTGAATTCCTTCCCCCCAGGCCTGAATACGCGGTTCAGGCAGAACATGATAATCATTTTCTGCAATAGCCGGCCATCCTGAACCTGCACTATAAAGACGTCGTTTATCTTTGTCTTTCCAGTATTTCACGAATGCCGCCAGGTACGGGTCACGGTTTTTATCTCCTGCCGGTTCATTAGTAGGTACCATCATCAAAAAGGAAGGATGATTACCATAGGCAGCAATGATCCGGTTGCTTTCTTCATATAGGAAATTATCCACAGATAGCCCATCTCCTACTCTTGCCCAGCAATCCACTTCAACAGAAAGATACACACCGGCATGATCCGCAGCCGTAAATGCTGCTTCCGGCGGACACCATGAATGAAAACGCATATGATTGAGGCCATGTGCCTTTATAATGCGGAAAATCCGTGCCCATGCAGCTGTATCTGTGGGTGGATAACCTGTTAACGGGAAGATGGCGCATTCCAATGTTCCCCTCAGAAATACAGGATGATTGTTAACCGTAATTTTTGAGTTGGCAGTACCTACATTACGCATTCCAAAACTAATCTTTTTGCTATCACTGTTTTTCCTATCCGCTGTTTGCAGTTGAACCGTGAGTTGATATAGTGTATGGTTAAATTCATCCCATAATACAGGACGATCACCCATGGAATAGGTAAATGCTAATATGCTGTCATTATTACTGAAAGACCTCTTTAATGCAGGTAACTGACCTACAGACAGAGAAAGACTGCCTGCTGAAATTGCATTACCGGTATGACCGAGAATAATTTTAAGCTGAATGTTCTTGTTGAGGATATCAGGATAGACCTGCACCTGCTTTACAAAAACCGGGCTGCCTGCTTCCAGTACAATGTCTCCTGCAATGCCATTCCAGGTACCCTGTGTCTGATCACTGGCACTGTGAGCGTTGATACCTACTTCTGAAAGATAACGGTTATCTACACGGATAGTGAGTGTATGTTTACCAGGGTTGAGATGGCTCAGGTCATATATATGCGGAGTGGCCAGACTGCTATCTGCGCCGATGAGTTGATTATCTGTATAAACGGTGGTACCCCAATGACAACGTTCCAGTGTAAGACTGATATGTTTACCGGCCCATTGCTGTGGGATATTAATGACCTTCTGGTACCATGCAGCACCCATGTAATATTTTTGGGGGGTTAGCCAGAAGGGGAATTTGAAGTTGTCATCTTTGCGGTAAGGTGCATATTTCTCCTCCTTCAGAAAGGCCTCAAATCTATCACCGATCCATTTTGTGTTGACGGAAGGCTCATCACCATACCCCTGAGATTGCATAGCACCGGGTAATTTCACAGGATCCTTCAATTGTTGGGTATACCATTGCTGTTTAATACCCTGATCGTCTCTATCTATCCGGAATTGCCATTTCCCTGCCAGCGAGATCCTGTTTTGTGCCGGTACAGCAATGTGAATAGTCATTATTGCTGCCAGCAATATCAGTTTGATTCTAACGTGTGTATTCATTTGTGGTAATAATATAGTTTGATTTATTCTTATCTAAATGCAAAGAATCAAAACTTTTCTACAAAAAAACTTTTTTTACCTTTAACAAGGAGCGACTATATGATTATTCTTGTGGACATTCTTACTTTTTTATCAAAAAATTGACATGGTAAAGGGACAGCGAAAAAAGGACGGCTTCCAGGGGCAGAAGGCCGTTATCATTCCAAAATCTGTATTAAACAATAAATGCAGTACACATCCACTGATCAGAAAACTATACATCACGGATATGGGTTATTACCCGAAAGCCCGCTACCATTATAGGGAACGTTTGCATGGCACCGATCAGCATATTCTTATTTATTGTCATGAAGGAGAAGGAAATGTGATCATAGATAAACAGGAATATAAGATATCACCAGGTGATTTTTATCTTATACCTGCGTTAACAAAGCATACCTATGCAGCCAATGCAGATAATCCCTGGACAATCTTCTGGATTCATTTCAAGGGGGAGTCTGCTGATGACTGGGTAAAACAAATACATCAATATTTAAATAGTTACAGTGGGTTTATACCCGACAGTGAAAAAACAATCCGGTTATTCAACGAGATATATACTCCGCTGGAACGGGGTTATAGTATGGAGCACCTGATGTATAGCAATATGTACCTCTGGCATTATCTGTCTACTTTTATTTACCAGGAGAAAAACAAATCCCGGATGAATAATACCGAAACAGACACCATAGATAGTGCTATCGACTATATGCAGAAGAATGTAGATCAAAATCTGACACTGGAGAAGATTGCACAGCATATCCAGTTTTCGCCTTCTCATTTTTCCCTGTTATTCCGAAAAAAAACGGGGTTCTCTCCTATTGAGTATTATAATCATCTGAAAATAATGCAAGCCTGTCAGTATCTGCTGTTTACAAAACAACGAATCAAGGAAATTGCACTGGAAGTCGGTATGTCTGACCAACATTACTTTTCACGTATATTTAAAAAGACAATGGGAGTTTCTCCACAGGAGTATAGAAATAAAAGAAGTTCAGAGGTAGGAACAAGTTAACCTTTAATTACTGGTAGGCATGCTGATGAGACATATTAATAAAATCCATTACATCAAGATATATACCACGATTATCTTTATCATGAGAACTATTCTTATCATAAACTACCCGCCTTCTCCTGGTTCTATTAACCCCATCCGGGATATAAAACAGCCCCTTAACGGCTACCTTCCAACATGGCTGCTTCTCCTCTGAAGCATGGTAACTCCTACTCTCCGCCTCCTTAACCGCGCACTTTGACATATACGCCTGCTGTAATCTCTCTTCAATAACAGATGCCGCAATCCCTTCCTTCAGCCATAAAATGGCCTTCCCGGTCATCTCCCGGTACAAAGGATACTCCTTTACCACAAACTGCCGGTAAACAGCAGAAGCAAGACGAGACGCTATACGCATCCGCTGAGAACTATCCCTGAACCCCGCAAAAGCTTTATCCTTCTTAATCCGTTTGCCCGTAATAGAGCTCTGCATACGCACATAATACTGCTCGCCCTCTAACCGATATATGGTGAGGCCGTCTTGTGTCCCTACAAAGGGCGGAGATCCAATCAATTTCGCCATACAGTAATTTAATGATTTTCCTGGATGTAACCCTGGAAATGTGCCATATGAATGTTAAACCAAATGACCTGCCGGTCATTTGGCTTTCAATACAACAATCAGAACGGAGAGCGACGCATCCCTCCATCGACAACGGCTACAGTGCCAGTGATGTATCGTGCACGAGGCGATACCAGGAAAGCAGCCATATTGGCTATGTCCTGCGGCTCACCGAAATCACCCAATGGAATCTCACGTCCGGCAAATTCCCTGCGTTCGTCACCAGAGAAGAAACGTCGGATATTCCCAGTATCTATAAGGCCTGGCTGCAGACAGTTGACCCTGATGCCATACTTCCCCAGTTGTCCGGAGAGCTGTTTGGACCACATGATTATGGCTGCTTTGGCAATCGCCGAAACATTGATTGTGCGTAATTCATAAGTGCTGGTGAGATTCAGTATAGCCGCCTGCTTACGCTCCATAAAATGGGGCAAAAGCTGTTGCGTCAGTTGTCTATGACGGTCGAAATCCAGTGTCATAGACTCGACCCATGCCTCTTCCGGAGCAATGACATCCAATGGCTGGCTACGGCCCGCATTGTTAACGAGAATATCGACGTGTCCCAGGCTGGACAGTGCTGCCGCCGCAATCTTTTGAGGCCCGTCAGGAGCAACAAAATCCTGGACAAACGTAACCGGTTCTACGCCACCGGCAGCGGCAACTTCATCTTTGAAGCTGTTGAGCAAGTCTTCGTTTCTTGCAGTAACAAGAACTTTCACACCTTCAATAGCCAATTCTTTTGCAATTGCGCGGCCAAGTCCCTGACTGGCACCGGTTACTACTGCCGTCTTTCCTTTCAAATACAGGTCCATAATTTAGTGTTTAAATTTTCTTTGTAAAAGTAGCCGGTAGCATCTACTTTTACAGGGTGTACAAGCAATTGTATGGTACGTACAAATATGTAAGTAATGGTAGCCAGAAAGCAAAATTCGACTTATACCCGCAACGAAAAATGTATTATTGACTGTGATCTTACCTATGCCGTCTACAAGATTGGAGGCAGATGGAAATTGCTGATATTAAATAAATTAGAGAGCAAGAAAATGAGGTTCAGCGATCTAAAGAAGGAGTTTTCTTATATTACGGAACGCATGCTAACCTTACAATTGCGGGCATTAGAACAAGATGGTCTGGTTAAACGAACAGTCTATGCAGAAGTTCCTCCAAGAGTAGAATATGAGCTCACTGAGATGGCATTAGAGTTGGGGCCTATTTTAAAACAACTGAGTGATTGGGGCAGCAAGCAGCGAAATCAATGATACTCCGTTTCTCGTTTTACATATTCTGCATTAATCGGACGCTGCGGCTTACTTCTGGTTATATCTGAAATTTGAAGTTCAAAATGCGCCGAATTTTCAAGATCAAGCTTTAAGTCATTTACATTTTCAAAACCCAACTTGCACGGAGAAACCCAAAACTTCCATTCGCGTCTCTGGTTGAACCAATTTAAAAATATAATCACTATCTAGTATAAGCTCCTAATTAATGCCAAATGAAATTGCATAGATATAGCTATCATGCCATCTCATCAAAGTCTTGTGATAAAATAAGATATCAATATAGAAATCAGCATATCAATCACTGGACTCATCCTCGCAGGACTCTTCATCAGACTTTTTGTTAGATGCCTTTACCAGCATTTTCTTAAGCGTTTTTTTAGGCACTACTTCAGGTTCTTCATCAGAAGATAATTCCACTTCATCCTTTGGGTTAAAAACAGATGGGGAACTCAGCTGAGGCGTAGGCTGCAGGCGAATATTTGTTTTGACAGGTGTGAGGGGTGTTTCTTCTTTTTTCACCATTGTCCTTGCTATGTTTAGAGCCGCAACTGAAGCACTACGTACTACGGGTCTGCGCAACTCACTGCTATATCCGACATGGGAATCATCGTATTCTTTCATTTTTGCATTCAGGAGCTTCCTTCTTTCCATTTCTAATTTACTCTGGTATTTCTCTTCTATTTTCCCCTCCCGCCGTTCCCTTCTGAATTCTTTCATTAATCCAGGTCTGCCCTCTCTGTACTCTTTACTTATTTCGTCCCTCATTTCTCTCTCTTTTTTTAGTTTTAGCTTACTCTTTCCTAAATATTTTCTGTATAGGGTTGATAGTTTTAGCTTCCCCGGTAAAAAGCGAGGGTCTAATTCGTCAGCTATAGATTTCCATTCATCATCTCCGCTATCATCCGCTTTTTTCCGGATAACAATCTTCAACATCTGTACTGTTTTCATCACAGCCTCCACAAGATCTTTCGGTTTCCACAGTCTCTTCTCCACTTTCTTTTCAGCAGCTTCTATATCAAAAGCAGCATTCAGCAAGTCAATTAGCAGCGACTCCTTTTCTTCTCTACTTAAAGTGCCCTCCCCTTCCAACTTGCCAAACGCAGTACCCAGTTTTGAGCCCCCACTCATATTGGAAGATGCCGCCCCAATGCTAATGTTAGTTTGATCTCTTAACTCGCTCCTTACCCAGTCATCTATTTGCATTTCGACCTGCTTCATATTTTTATCCGTATTATTTGTTCCTCCATAGACAAAAAAATCACCTACCGTTTCCAATGTCTGTCCAACGATCATTGCACGCAGATAACGTTCCGTTAAGGCTGCTGCCACAATATGCCGCCCATGCGTCCCCTCCTTATTACTACCACCTGCATGAGTCCTGAGCTCATAGGCAATTACCTCTTTTATTTTTTTGTTCTTCACGCTATCCCATTCCGTATCCTGATCCTCTTCCAGGATCAGCTTTACCGCTCTTTGTATTACATTTCCACTGGTGAATGATTTTGCAGGAGGGTCGTCATTCAGCCTGTTCTCCTCATTTGCCTTACATTGCGCAACTGCGCCTATATTTATGGCCTTTTCGCCCATTGCGTCAGCTTCCTGTTCCAGGTTGCTGTCATCATTTACCTGCAGCCCATTCATTTGCATTGTGCCCTTCACTCTTCCCTGTTTTTGTTGTACCACATGCCAGGCTTCATGGGGCACATGTTTTTCCTGTCCCGCAGCTACATGTATATCTGTACCTTGTGCAAATGCGAACGCCTGCATCTGCACCGGCTTCTCCGAATTATAATGTACGTTCACATCATCCATAGAAAAGCCAGATAGTTGTTCAACACCTGTTTTGAGGTCATTGGGTAAACCTGTATTGTTTGGCTTTAATTGAAATGGTTTGATATCCGGGGTTACAGTTTGTTTATTTTTAACTTCAGCAGGCATTGAGAATGTCTTAATCTCTGGTACAGATCCATTATACATCTGAAAAGTGCCATTATCCTTACTCTTCTTTTCAATTGACGCCATTTGAGAAGGTTGAACAGCTCGTTGAGATATTCCTGAAGAATTGGGATGGTGCGCTACAGCCGAAAAGTAACGCGCAGGTTCGGTGCTTCTGTTTTTGTGTGACATAAAATTATAGGGCTATGCCTTTAAATTTATGCAATAACTTTGAAGCGGAGTTTTCCGAATTAGCTTCCGTTATTCAGAATTGGCCGGCCAAAACAATTTTTTAATTATAGTTATTGTTTAAGCGTCTTAACTCAACATAACCAATTTGGAATTGCCCTTTTTTATTCTTTTTGCTTACAAGTTGAACAAGAGTAAAAAAGTTATACGAATATGAATTGATAAAGGCCAGATAGAAGGACAATAACTTATTTTAGTTATAGATTATGTTATTTTTCACGTTGTGAAAACTGATCCCTGTAGACAAGCCTATATTGTATAAACGGGTTTTCAGCGTCTTGCTGTTCACTGGGGAAAGGTTGTAATATATAACAGGTAAGATCTTTAGTGAAAAAGTATTTCCCAAACGGGCACTGTATCCGATACCTATTTTTGCAATGCAGGCACGGTCGCGGAGATCTTCATCATACAATTCATTGTTGTGATTCTGCTGGTATGTATTTCGCCAGGTCAGGTATACACCCATGTCTGTAATGAAATTAGATCTGAGATAGCCCCCACATATATAACCAACTCCAATACCATGGGAATAAAAAGTATAGGTATTTTTACCGGTGGTTGTTTGGGGAAAGCCTGAGGGCCAATCAATAGTAGATTGATTGGCCTTGAACCCTTCCCTTATATACAGATATTCTGCATACAGTGTATGCTTTTTCTTTATGAATATACCAGCAGCAAACGATGCCGCAAATTCGAAAATAGGTTTCTCCTGTAATTTCCTTTTTTCCAGGAGGTCGTTTTTATTGAACCGTGGATCGTTTACTAGTACCATTCTATATGCCCTGGACGGTATAAAACTTAGCGCAGCGTAGAATGCAGGTGGATGTACTGTTGCATAGTAACCGTTTTCATAAAGCGTCCTTAACGCTTTGCGGGTTAAAGGCAGAGTGTCGAGGGTACCTCTATGGGTGATATGAGAGCTATCAGTTATAGATGAACTTGTTCTGTTATCAATGGGAAGACTATTATGAATTTCGACTGAGTCTTTGGAAGAACCAGGTTTGGGTAGTTTAAAGGTAATGGTGTCCCACTTAGGAACAGCATTTTTGTTCATATAATTTAAATCTGCTGATATGGTCGTATCAATAGTGATCAGACTATTTCTCTGATAGGTCCGTGTTATTGTAAGGTATAATTTTCTTTCAAGATAGAATGTATCAAAAGTAGCTATATCCTTAAGCATTGTTTTATAGAGCATTACTACCTGGTCTTTATGACGCACTACTTTTTTAAGCACAGGCCCTTTTCCTAAACTGGGAGTCCAGTCTTGTCCATGGCTTGTGATTCCGAAAAAGGTAATCAGTAATATAAAGAGTATGACATGTTTCATCACTAGTTATTTCGGTAAATAATATTATAGGCATATCCTACCTGAATCTGCGAGAAGAAGGTATTAGCGTCTCCCTGTTGCCAGAAAAATCTACTCCGGAAGAATATTTGTCCGTTATTTTTTTCCGAAGTTTCCACACGCAATAACAGTTCTAACTGATGAGAATTTCGTGCAGCTCTTTCTGTAACAATATTATTCAGATCCGATTTTTTATAGCTCATGATCTGTTTGAACTGATTGTTTGTAAAGGCGTAAGTATGGTTATAATTATAACTCATGACAAGACCTACTCTTCTTTCCTGGAAGATTTCGACTGAGATCCTGGGAAGCATTAATGTAACGGTGTGTCCGGAGAAAGAAGTGTCTTTCCCGGGAGCTACAATGCCACCAACGATATTTCGGATAGTGTCGCCTAATACTACGTGCCCATATCTGATACCAAAGTCAAGGTAAGCGGTGAATTTCATATCCGGGAAGTCGTAGAGAAGAGCATTTAGGTCAACTCCCATAGAGAAGTTTTCATATCGTCTCAAGTCCAGATTAGTGGTATAAGAGGGTGAAACTAATGTATTGTTAATGACCGTATTCTGATTATGGAGAGGTAGTACTTTATTTTTGTCTTCTATTTTAGAAAGTGCACCGTACACGTTCAGATAAGAAAAAGCCCCTACATCCTGGCGTTCCCCTGCCTGCCACCGATAGGTATTGAGGTTAAATCTTCTACATATTTCAACCTGTACAAGTCCATTGGGAGATTCCTGGTCTATTCCACCAAGGTCGGTGAAGATTTTACCGTCAAATAAACGGATATTTCTTTCTTTTTTTAAAGATATAAGGGGCATTTCTTCGGGGTAAGCGAAGTTGATCACGGTATCTGCCGGACTGTAATCACGGGTATATAAGTCGAGCAGGTTATCGTAATTACCAATTACGTCACTCAGAAAAATGCAGCTGTTGAATCCTATTTGGGATGATTTCCTCATAAAGAGTTTTGTTCGCTGGAAGGCTTTTAAATTATTGATGGATGAGAACCCTATAGCAAAGGTATTTTCATAAATATCTGTACCTCCGGTTCTATTCCTGACCCAAGCTTGTATACGTTCAATATATCCCCGTTCGAACTGGATACTCACCTTTTCGATGGGAAAGATATTCATTACCCTCAACGCGTCATTGGCATCGGATACGTTTTTTCTTGCGGCTTCGTACGCCGGGGAGCTAACTTTCAGCAGATTATTTTCTGGAGATGTTTTTTTATTTTTTTGGCCAATTGTGTATAACGCAGCGGAGTCCAATTTGGGAAAAGGTTCATCATGAAATTTTTGTAAAAAATTATTTATCAATACTTTATCTGACGATTCTTTATTGGAGTCCCCAATTTTACTTTTATATTGATTGAGCAGACTTACAACTGCCTTTTTGTTATTAGAGAAGACGGTTCTTTGATGATTGATGATATTTCTCATGCTATCCAGCAGGAAAACCCTGGCAGATGAGTTATTTTCATCGTGATTAGTAATTGTACCCAGGTTCAGGAAGCCGATATTAGGTTCTTTATCGTCTACTCGGAATAAATATAGCCAGAGAAAAATCTCATTAAGTGAATATTCTGAAAAAAACTCATTTGTAAAGGAAGTGTTGTTGAGCGAGTGTGTTATGCTATCACGGAATTCGCGCAGGTTAAGCGGAGATGATAATCCAAACATCCGTTGGTCATCTTTAAAAACTGTGAATGTATCTCCTTTACTATAGTAGGTTGCTTTCAGGTTCAATACAATATTGCCTCCATCGTTCGCATGATAAACCGTAAATTTTTTCGTTTGGGTGATTTGTATGTCTTTTTCCTGGGAGAATACTTTTCCTACAGGAATGACTATTAAGAAAAAAAAGAGGTATAACAGGTATGATTTCATGTATGATCTTTAAACACGTTGTGTAGTGAAGAGAAGAGAATGGATCGTATCGGAGATGGGAGTAGTCAGATGCAGTCGAAGTATTAGCTTACCATTGCTGGTATCTAGCAGTTGATTACTAGTTACCGTGTCCAGGTGGAAAGGAGAAAGTATGTCCTGCCCTTTTTTCAGCACCCCATCAAAAGCAAGGGTTTGGATGAATTGCCCGGTGGCGTTGTAGGTGTCTTCATTCTGTCCTTGTAGTCGGAAAGTAGTAACCCCATCAGCAAAAATATATGCCCTAACGTTACCGTAATAACCTGTGTTATTACCTTCTGTTTCAAATACAGCATACGTGGATTGATAAACACCAGCTATGGGATGAGACGACAGTCCTGTACAGGAAATAATCCCGGTATTAATAAGCATACTATCGAGGTTAATATTTTTGTCTATCCAGGTATATACTTTTTCAAGAATCGCATCTGATTGCAGCGTGTTTCTTAAGGTATCCACTAGTTGCAGGTTACAGTTTGTATAGCTTTGCGGTACGGCGTTACAGAGTTCAACCAGATATTTCATTTTGGGGATGGCTGCACCCGAAGCATTGTGTAGGGAAAGCCAAACGGTATCGTGGGACTGAGTCCTGGTTTGATGAAAGATAAAGTCTACCACCGCCAGACCGTTTAATCTGGCAGATAATACCAGTTCTGTCGGAGGAGCGTCAGGTGGAGGTAATTGATCTGTGTTTTTATTACAACTGAATATGATAAATGCAAGAATAGTGAAGGCTGAATATAGCTTTGCGGTCATTATGCGGGGTGTTAATAGTTCGCCTGATCGTTTGGGGAATTTTATATCTAAGGTAAAGGAGATAGAGCATTCAAAAAATACAAACTAGTTTGTATTTTTTGGAATATCTCTAAAAAGAAAAATCCTCTCAAATGCTTTTCAATTGCATTTGGGAGGATTTATTTCAGAGTGGACCCAGACTTTCGTCCAGACCAATAATGCGATCAAATATATTCGTGCTGGTATTATTTATCTGCTATGTGAGCCACTTTGAGAGGATTACCAATAGATGGCTTATCCCACCCCGGCCTTGTTTATCAAAGCGGGGCTTTATATACACATACGTTTTGAATTATATACTCCATCAGTATATATATTTCATTCTCAATGTACACCAACTATCTCCCTGATCATCGCTCTCACATGCACACTCGACAAACTACTCTTCCTGATACTGCTCCTCGTAAATATAATACCCGCAATCCCGTTTTTCTCATCCTGCCAGGGATGTGTTCCAAAAGCACCCGGACTACTAGTCTCCAATATCTCCCCGGATGCAGTATGCACATCAATCCAGTTCCCTATCCCGTATCGCACGGTATCCTTAGACGTAGGAGACTCGGGATTAAGCGGATAAGGAGTATCCTGAAAAATAGCTCCTGCTGTCTGGTCTTTCAACATCTCCCCCAGCGCCTTCTCACTTAACACCTGTTTATTATGATACATCCCCTTATTGACAATCATTTCTAAAAAATGAAGGTAATCACTAGCAGAAGTACGCACCCCTCCTGCCAATAACGGATTCCTGAAATTCATCAACAGATAATTAGCCGTTAAATCACAGGGACGGGCAATCTTCTCATTAAAAAGCGCCTGCCATGATTTACCGGAAACAACTTCCGCTATCCTGCCTGCTATCTGCATACTTACACTACCATAGTTAAATGCAGCTCCGGGAGGATTGATCATCTTTGTATGCACCGCAATCGAATCTACGGCCTCTGCGAGGCTCAAATCTTTGCTGTATTCATATCGCTCAGGGGAATTGCCCGGAAACCCGGAAGTATGCGAAAATAGCTGCCTTATAGTGATATTCCCTTTATGGTATTTAGTAAACACAGGCAGGAACTTTCCCACGGTATCCGTTAAAGACAATTTCCCGTCATCTACCAGAGACATAATGACTGCTCCAGATAACCACTTAGAAGCAGAAGCGATCACTCTTTTATCATCCGCACGTAAATTGATTTCCTTTTTATAAATAAGTCTGCCATGCTGAGAAACCAGTACTACTACATTATCATCATAAGCTGCAATATGATCTTCCAGATATTTATCTACAGCAGAGAAATCCTGTGCAGATAAACGAAGACTGAATAACAAAAGAAATGATAAATACTTCATATAGCGCGTTATTTCATTTTTCTATACTCATTAGGAGTATGTCCTACCCGTTGCTTAAATAACCTTGTAAAGTGTTGCGGGTATTTAAAACCCAGTTCAAAGGCTATTTCGCTCACAGTTTTACCTGCATCGAATATCTTATTCTTTGCAAGATCTATTATTTTATTCTGAATATATTCCTGTGCAGATCTCCCCGTTTCCTTCTTAATCAGATCACCGAAATAATTGGGAGAAAGATGAAGCTCATCAGCACACCAGCCAACAGAAGGTAAGCCAATATCCTGAGGTTTGTCAGAATTGAAATAGTCATGTAACAAAGTCTCAAATTTCTCCAAAGCCCCCTTGTGAACATTATCCCTTGTAATAAACTGACGATCATAAAACCGGTCGCAATAGTTCAGGAACAATTCAATATTGGAAGCTATCAGTTTTTTACTATGCTTGTCGATGGATTGTTGCAGTTCGAATTCTATTTTGGCAAAACAATCCAGAATAATCTCCCTTTCACGATCCGATAGATGCAGTGCTTCATTCGTATTGTAGGAGAAGAAGCTGTAATCATGGATTATTTTACCCAGTGAAGTCCCATGAATTAAATCGGGATGAAATACCAGGGCATGTCCTTTGGGCTGATAGAATTCATCATAACTCTCCACTTCCACCACTTGTCCGGGAGCAAAAAAGACTAATGTGCCTTCCTGATAATCGTAATAGTCCCTCCCATATTTTAAATCCCCGCACTTTACATCTTTTAGTATAATGCAGTAAATGCCAAAGTTCATTTTATAATGTTGCCTTGGATCTGCTTTAGAGAGATCAAGAATGCTGACCAGAGGATGTAAAGTCTTATGCTTATTAAAGTTGTTATAATCAACAATACTTTTAAAATCCACAACTTTTTCCATATTCAACTGTTTATCTGATACAAATCTATACATTTCGGATCACCCCGTTACCCCAATCAGTAATATTGGTAGAGAATGCCGTAATCTGTATAATAAAATCATCACTGTCAAGCCTGAACTTTGCGTCAGTAAACAGGATTCCCGCTGATAGAAGATAATAAAAAATCCAATCGTATGTACAACGTCAAATTAAATAATGGTGTAGAAATGCCCATTTTAGGCTTTGGTGTATTTCAGGTTCCGGATGCTGCCGAATGTGAAAAATCGGTATTAACCGCACTGGAAGCCGGTTACCGTTCCATAGATACGGCTGCATCCTACGGGAATGAAGAGTCCGTAGGCACTGCCTTAAAGAAAAGCGGTATAGCCCGCAAAGACCTCTTTGTTACCACTAAACTATGGGTAGCCGATGCCGGCTATGAAAAAGCCAAAAAAGCTTTTGAGGTTTCGCTGAACAAATTACAGCTGGATTACCTCGACCTCTACCTCATCCACCAGCCTTATAGCGATGTGCATGGTGCCTGGCGCGCCATGGAAGAGTTATACGAAGCTGGTAAAATAAGGGCGATCGGCGTCAGTAATTTTATGCCGGACAGGGTAATGGATATGATCGTTTTCAACAAGATCGCCCCTGCCGTGAACCAGATCGAAACACACCCCTTCCATCAGCAAATCGAGACACAAAAGTTTCTTGAGGAAAACAAGGTACAGCAAGAATCCTGGGGGCCATTTGCAGAAGGGAAAAACAACCTTTTCAGTAATGAGCTCATTGCTGCCATCGGTAAAAAATATAATAAGTCCATCGCTCAGGTTGTGCTCCGCTGGATGATTCAGCGGAACATTGTGGTGATACCTAAATCAATAACTCCAGCGCGTATCATTCAAAACTTTGACGTATTCGATTTTGAATTGTCCGAAGCAGATATGGAACAGATAAAATCTCTCGATGAAAAGCAAAGCGCTTTCTTCGATCATCGCGACCCCGCTATTGTCAAATGGTTGGGAGGTAGAAAATAAACATTCTGTATGGAAACTAATACACAGCAATTTTCAGAAAAAGAAATCCTCCACCTTTCCAATGAGAAGTTTCAATGGAAAACCACCCGGCAATTTGACAAGTTAGCCGATTTGTTTGACGATGAATTGATTTTCATTCATATCACCGGACACATCACGACTAAAGCAGATTGGATAAACCAGTTGAAAACAGGCAGGTTTAGTTATAATAAGATTGAACCAAAAGAAGAAGTAGCAAAAGTCTATGGCAATACTGCTGTTTTGGTGGGGAAAGCAAAATTTACAGTAAATGGCGGCAGTATTTATAATCTGATCTATACAGAAGTATATACACGAAAAAATGATCAATGGAAGTTGGTAAATCTTCACACCACATCAAGTTATTAATTCTAATAAAAATAAAATAATGAGCCAGATTGAAGACAAAATTGCATTAAAAGAATTAGTAGATACGTATGCCATATATGGCGATCAAAGAAAAATGAAGGAACAAGCCGCCCTCTTTTCAGAAAACGCAATTGTAGAATTGTATTTTGGTGGTCAGCTGGCTTCAACCTTGCATGGACGTCAGGAAATCGAAGATACCTTTACAGCTTTTCTGAAAGATTTTGAAACTTCTTATCATTTCAACGGGCAGCAAACCGTAATCCTTAATGATAACGGAGCAACAGGAATTGCATACTGCACGGTAACGCTTATTGGTGCAGAAAACGGCAAAAAAATGAAAACCACTTTTGGCATTCATTATAACGATGAATATACACGGGTAAATAACCAATGGCTGATTTCCAAACGAAAATCGATATTTGGCTGGCAGGATAAAGCAGAGCTGGGGATTTGATCATTAAAAATCATTAAAAAAATGAAAACAAGAACATTAGGGAAAAGCGGATTAGAAGTATCTGCATTGGGCTTAGGCTGTATGGGATTGAGTTTTGGATATGGTCCTGCAACAGACAAAAAGGAAGCCATTCAACTATTGCGTTCAGCATTTGATGCAGGCGTAACTTTTTTTGATACTGCAGAAGCATATGGCGCCAATGAAGAATTACTGGGCGAAGCATTAGCACCGTTCCGCGACAAAATAGTTATTGCTACCAAATTTGGCTTCAAAGAAGGTCAACCAACTTTGGGAATGGACAGCCGTCCGGAAAATATTAAAGCCGTAGCAGAAGCGGCATTGAAAAAGTTAAAGACAGACTACATTGATTTGTTTTACCAGCACAGGGTTGACCCGAATGTTCCTATTGAAGATGTTGCCGGAGCTATTCAGGATTTAATGAAAGAAGGGAAAATAAAACATTGGGGATTGTCAGAAGCGGGCGCACAAACCATTCGCAAAGCACATACAATACAACCCGTTGCAGCATTACAAAGTGAATACTCTTTATGGTGGCGGGAACCTGAACAGGAAATCTTACCAACACTTGAAGAATTAGGAATCGGCTTTGTTCCTTTCAGTCCGTTAGGCAAGGGCTTCTTAACAGGTGCTATCAACGAAAACACACAGTTTGACAGTACCGATTTCAGAAACATTGTACCTCGTTTTTCTGAAGAGAACAGGAAAGCTAATCAGGAACTGGTAGATCTTCTTAAAACCATCGCCACAGAAAAAAATGCTACACCTGCACAAATTGCATTAGCCTGGCTATTGGCGCAAAAGCCGTGGATCGTACCTATTCCGGGAACTACAAAATTGCACCGTCTACAGGAAAACATTGGTGCAGCCTCTATTGACCTGACAATAAATGATTTGCAGGAAATAGAAAATGCTGCTTCAAAAATCGCCATACAAGGTGCAAGGTACCCTGCACATTTGCAGAATAGAGTAGGAAAATAATTAATGGAATATCCGCCTAGAGCGGATATTCCATTATAATTTAGAGGAACATTCCCCCTGACGCCTCTATCCGCTGCGCCGTAACCCAATGCGCTTCTTCACTGCACAGGAATCTTACAATACCCCCAATATCTTCCGGTAATCCCACACGGCCCAACGCTGTACTGTTACTCATAAACGTCTCCAGCTGAGGGTTATGCGCAAACGCTGCTTTCGTGAAGTCTGTATGCGTAATACCAGGTGCTACTACATTCACGGTAATACCTCTGCCCCCTAATTCTTTAGCCAGGTACTTTGTCAGCACTTCAACAGCGCCTTTCATAGATGCATAAGCAGCATACCCTGGCGTAGAAAAACGTGTTAAACCAGTAGAAAGGTTCACAATACGACCGCCATCTGCGATAAAAGGCAAAGCTTTCTGTGTAAGGAAATATACACCTTTGAAGTGCACATTCATCAGGCTGTCAAACGCTTCTTCCGTTGTGTCAGGAAATAAGGAATGTGCATCAATACCGGCATTATTCACCAGGTAGTCGAACTGCTCCCTGCCCCATTCAGATTTTAACTGTGCACCCACCTCTTTATAAAAAGCATCAAAACTACTTGTATTAGCAACATCCAGTTGAACAGCTACCGCTTTCCGCCCCAATGCTTTGATTTCATCTACTATATCAGTAGCTTTACTACGATTCACTACAATGATGTCCACTCCATCTTTTGCAAGACTCAATGCTATGTTTTTACCTAAACCTCTGTTGGCTCCGGTGACTAATGCAATTTTACTCATGATTTGTTGTTTTTTGATGTTACAAAGCTAACACGCAATAGAGGCAACTTGTTTTCGACTTTCAATCAATCATCTTCGAAATTCAAATATTACCAGTATAATTGCAACAGAATTAAAATAGTCTTATGATAGAGGAAGCTGATGTACGCATAGGTAACCTTGTATGGTACTACAATCTATATTTAATTGAAACCAGCTTTAAGGTGGAAGGGATCCTGGACGGCTTTATCTACTGTACCTCTTTACCCAAAAACAAGCTGCCACTGGATAAAGTGAACCCCATCGTGCTGGAAGCTGATCATTTAATTGGTTTTGGATATGTTAGAGGTGATAAGGATTATGGAGAAGATGAGAACGTGTTTTCCTATAAGTACACCCATAAAGACAGCCTGTATATAAGAGATGACGGGTACTCCTTTCAACTGCTCACAGCAGAGCTGATCCCTTATGGACGCCCACTGGTACATGTTCACCAGTTACAGAACATACACTATTACCTTACCAGGGAAGAATTACTTTAAGCTGCGGAAGCCCAGCGGAGTCATTGATGTTTGTTTCTTAAAGAAAGTAGAGAAATGTGCTACCTGTTCAAAATCAAGGCAATAGGCAATCTCAGAAATACTCCAGTCAGTTTGCCTTAACAGGATCTTTGCTTCCTGCACTACCCTGCTACTGATAATCTCAGTCGTGGTTTTACCCGTATTTTCCTTTAATACTTTATTCAGATGATTGACATGCACCGCCAGCTGGTCCGCATAATCACTGGCTGTACGCAACTGTAGCTTCTGACGCGGAGAATCTATCGGGAACTGCCGTTCCAATAACTCAATAAACAGCGAAGATACACGTGCAGACGCATTATGCGTGGGATATAAAGCTGAAGCAGGCTGCAGCTTTTGCCCGTAATGGATCAGCTCCTGCAGGTAATTACGCAGCAGGTCATATTTGTAGGCATAATCAGAAGAAAGCTCCTTGAACATCTTCTCAAAGATGTGATTGATATCAGCGTAAGACTCGTCCGTAAGCTGGAATATTGGGTAACCACCCGGCTGATAGATAGGTAATTCTTCCAGGTTAGTACCACTATTACTTTTAGCTAAGAAAGAATCAGTGAAGATGCAGAAGTACCCGGATTGCTCATTGTCCAGGGGACTATAGTAGTAAGGTATTTTAGGTGTGGCAAACAGCAGTGCATTCTTCTCAATATCAATCACTTTGTCTGCATATTCAGCCTTATTCCTGCCGTTAATCAGGCTTATTTTATAGTAAGCCCGGCGATTATAAGGCATGACCATTTCTTTGGAAGCAAAAAGGTCAGCTATTTTAAACACGTTAAAATGCCCGATCTCTTTGTTAAGAGATTCAGGGATCAGCGAAGCCGTATCCCGGTAAAAATCTTCAATTGAGGCGATTTCCATACTTTCAAAAATCAAATATATGCATTTCTTCCTAAAAGGGTAGGGCCTCAGTTTGACTACATAATCTTCGTGCCATTCGTGCCAGGTGTTATTGATTATAAATACACCTTATCTGACGTGAATATTAGGTGAAGTTAAATTGAAAAACAAACCTTGAACCCATATTCCAAAGCTAAATCAAAGAACTAAACAGTCAGATGTAGTGTATTCATGATCAATAACACCTGGCAATCTACGCGAGGCTCCTAAAAGCAGGATTTAGCACGTTTATTGAGTGAGTAAAGCATATGCAACAAGTAGAGTATTTATAACGTTTATCACTAAAAAAACAGATCCATGGAAACCCAGTTTAACCAGTATGTGGCTTTAAAAGGCAGCTTTAAGTCTGCGCCACAGGCTACGCCAACCGACGACACTACCAAAAACGAGCAGATCACCGTCACCATCCGTATCAAACCCAACAAACCTTTACCCGATCCATTAACAGATAAAGGTTTTAAAAGCCTTTCAAGAGAAGAATTTCATAAAGAATACGGGGCTTCTGAAGAAGACCTGGAAAAAGTAACTGAGTTTGCAGATCACTACGGATTAACCCTCGTAAAAGTAGATGCCAATGCCAGAACGGTAAAAGTCCAAGGCTCTCTCTTACAAATGGAAAATGCCTTCCGTACCGCCGTAACCAAATATAAAGATAAAGAAGGCTGTACCTTCCGGGCACGTAGCGGTGAACTACAGGTGCCCCTGGAGCTGGACAATATCATAGAAGGTGTGTTCGGACTCGACAACAGGCAGATAGCTACCCCTAAATTCAAGATCAGGAACAGCGGACAAATAGCATATGCCCGGCAGGTAAGCACCTCTTTCACAGCGGATCAGCTGGCACGTATTTATGATTATCCGGCCGATGTAACGGGTAAAGGTCAGTGCATTGCCATTATTGAATTAGGAGGCGGATATAAGACTGCCGATATCACCAAATATTTCAAATCATTAAAGCTCAGCAAACCAAAAGTAAAAGCAATTTCTGTGGATGGTGGACATAACAACCCTAGCACTCCGGATAGTGCCGACGGGGAAGTACTACTGGATATAGAAGTAGCAGGAGCCGTGGCACATGGCGCTACTTTGGCTGTATACTTCGCCCCTAACACTGATAGCGGTTTCCTGGATGCTATCTCTCAGGCCGTACATGATACCCGTTACAAACCATCTGTCGTCTCCATCAGCTGGGGATCCGCAGAGTCCAACTGGACAGAGCAGTCCCTGCAAGCCTATAACGGGGTATTCCAGGCAGCAGCAGCGATGGGCGTAACGATTTGTGCAGCGGCTGGCGACAGCGGCTCTAATGATGGTGTAAACGACGGGCAGGTACATGTGGATTTTCCGGCTTCCAGTCCTTATGTGCTGGCTTGCGGTGGCACCCGTTTAAACGTAAATGCAGCGAATGAAATCACCGAAGAAGTGGTATGGCATGAAAACGACAGCAGCGCTACCGGTGGAGGTGTCAGTGACATATTCCCTCTCCCTGATTACCAGTCCGCCAGTAAAGTACCGGTATCCCTGCAAACTAAAAAGGCTGGCCGTGGCGTACCTGATATAGCTGCTGTGGCTGATCCAGCTACGGGTTATGATGTGCTGGTGGATGGAGAGAGTATGGTGATTGGTGGCACAAGCGCCGTAGCACCATTAATGGCGGGCTTAATTGCGTTGATCAATGAAAAGCTGAAAAAGCCGGCAGGTTTTATCCATACGAAGTTATATGCGTCTGCAGATGTATGCCGGGATATTACTCAGGGAGATAATATTACGGTGACAGGTAATAAAGGATATAAAGCAGGAAAAGGATGGGATCCCTGCACAGGTATGGGTGTTCCTATAGGATCTAAATTATTGGAAATTCTTGCATAAATAAAAAGCTCCTAAAGGAGCTTTTTATTTAATTCACTAACGTGAGCACACCCTTCTGTAATAAAGGTTTATCATCCTGACCATAATACACGTATTCGATCATATACACATAAGTACCGGAAGCCTGCAGTATATCTTTAAACCTGCCATCCCAGCCACTCTCAGGATTATTACTGCTATAGATCAATTCTCCCCAGCGATTATAAATATTCATCCGGAACCGGTCTATTCCAAAAGATTTTACCTTGAAATAATCATTCATACCATCATGATTAGGCGTAAAAGCACTGGGGATGTATAAATACTGAGAATGAGACAGCCCAATACGAACAGTATCAGCAACAATACAGTTATTCCCTGTGATCGTTTTCACTATATAGGTAGTTGGTTCTAAAGGTTGTGCCACCGGTGTGGCACAGGTAGTACAGGATAATCCGTCCGCTGGCGTCCATTCATAATCCACACCATTTATAGCCTGCAAATGTACCATTTGCCCGATATTGATAGTAGTATCTTTGTTCAGGATTGATATCCGTGGTACAGTGATATTATTAATCGTAGTAAGATTGGAAGTACTGCTGCAACCCTTGCTGTCAATAGCTGTTATTATATAATCACCGGGTGATAAATTATTCATAGAACCGGCAACCAACGTTCCATTACTGTAAAATTGATAAGGCGGAATTCCCCCGCTGGCATCAATATCAAGTTGCCCATCGGCATGGTCACAGGTAGCATCTTTAGCAATAGTGTTTAACGTCACAGCAGAAGCTGATAGGGTCACCTCAAAACTATCAATACAAGCCGCATTACGGGCATATAAGGTGTAAGTGCCAGTACTTATATCAGGGAATACAGGATCGGGCTGAAATGGCTGTCCTTTTATCGCATATTCAATAGGTGCAGCCCCCTGCTGTATAGATAACGTAATCGTCCCATCCTCTTTCCCATAACAGGAAGGTGGAACAGAAGAAACACTGCCGCTGATAGGTATTACCGCATCCAGATTAATATCCGCCTGCGTAGTCGCTTTACAACCTGCCGCATCCGTTACATCAATAGTATAAATACCTGGTACAAGTTGATCAAAAGTGTTAGTACTTCCAACAGCCACCGCATTCAAAAAATACTCATAAGGCCCGGTCCCTCCTGTTATAACAGCAGACAGCTTACCTGTCAGGTCTCCACAAACATAAGCAGCATTAGTAGCAGTAAGAGACATAGATGAACTGATAATAACATCCACATCATCTGTAGCCGTACACCCGCCATTGAATTTTGTCACCTGATAATGACCGGAAGTATTTACCACCAACTGTTGCGCAGTACTATTATCAGACCATACATACCGTGTATCATCCACACCCGCATCCAGGGTTACCGAAGCACCATTACAGATTTTAACATCAGGCCCAAGATCTGCTGTCAACGGTGGCATTACCACAATATCCCTGCAAACCGACTCCTGTGTAGCCAGCCCTTCATCCATCATCATTTTAACATTGTATGTTCCCGGGGTAGTGTAAGTGAATACAGGTGGTTGCTGTAATAAAGAAGAAGGGATACTGCCATTTGTACATCCTGAAAATTTTATCCTGGTAATAGTACCATTAAAAGCATTTGTCACGGTTGTATACAAATCATCCCCTTCCCTGATCAAAGAAGAAAGACTATGCGGATAATTCAGGTTCCCAATATTGCCATAAGAAGTAGCTGAGATAGCACCTGTAATAGCATTCCCGTCAAAACTCAGTTTGAGAATATCATCCCCATCGCCGTTGGCCATTAAACCGATAAGATTACCACAATCATTGATGATCATCAGATCGCGGGGATGATTGAGTTTATTATCAGGATTACCCAGATTTACAGCAGTAGGTACATTCAACAGAGAAGTACCAAAATCAAAACGCGTTATCGTATTTGAATTTGTATTACAGACAAACACATGCCATTCATTCACTACCTTAATCGCATACACACCCGTAGGCCAGTCTAAACCACCTAAATTCCCCAGATTAGCAGCAGCAGGCGGACTATTAAAATCAGCACCAAAAGAAAAACGTGTAATCGTATTAGACTGCGCATTCACTGTAAATCCATAGTATGCATTATTTTCTCTGAAAATATAAAGATCTGTAGGATAACTCAGCGTCCCAATATTCCCCCAGTTTACTGCTACCGGCAACATATTATCCAGCGAATTACCGAAATCCACTTTCACGATATAAACGTTAGCTGGATTAGGATCATTCCCTCCAACAATAATCACTCTCCACCCAACAGCATCTTTCACCACCTGTATTCCTTCTGCTGTGCCATGTATCACACCGCCGAAACTGCCAAAATCCTGTACTACCGGAGTATTCAGCAGACTATTACCATAAGAAAGACGTACCAGTCCTCCGCTGCCATTATTCACAACAAAAGTGTAATAATTATTACCGTCTTTCACCGTCTCAGAAAAAACAGGAATGCTGAACACACCTCCCATCCCTCCTAAATTCGTTGCCTGCGGTAAAGAAAAATTATTACTGCCACAAAAGCTCCAGTAAAATTTAGATCCTGCTACAGAAGTATTATTCACAGTAACAGGTGTGTTTACACAAATAGTATCCGGGGTGATAAAACCTGCCTGACGGGCATAACAAACAGTATAACATAACAACAAGGGGATAGTAAAAAACAGCTTCATATTCGGGTCATGGGTTAAATAGATAGTAGTATGGGTCTTAACGTGGTTCAATTTAAACGTTAATTTCAACAAACACACTACTCAATAATCCATGCTTATACGAAATAATTAATACAATTTATTTCCTGATATATTCCCCCTTGAAATCGTTTACATCTATAATATATTATCAGATCATGATATTCGCCTGTTCATAACATCTACTGCATCTTACGATCATTAAATAATATCAGGTTAATGCCCCGGGCTTTGTTCTTTCCTGATATATAATCTGAATTCTGTTCCTACATTCAGCTCACTTTCTACCTCTACCTTTCCCCCGGATGCATCTATAATTTTATTGATCAGGAATAAGCCCAACCCCTGCCCTTCTGATCCCTTATCCAGTTGTTCATACATTTTAAAGATACTCCTGATTTTCGCTTTACCAATACCAATGCCATTATCTTTTACAGACAAAAGAATATAATCCGGCAGATCTTTGGTACTGATAAGGATTTCAGGATACCTGAGAGGAGATTTAAATTTAAGTGCATTATTAATCAAATTATAAATCATACTCCTGCAATTCTTTTTAGAAAAAAGAATGTGTTTAACATCCAGGGACATTTTTATATCCGCACGTTCCGATTCAATTTTCCATTGAATACTCTCCAAAATCTCTCCTATAATTTCATCAACATTGATCTCTTCCAGCTTCAGCATCTCGCTCTCCATCTTCCCTATTGCTGCCATCTCTTTAATAACTCCCCGGAACCTGTCAACCGCCGTTGACAACATATTTACATAACCCTTTGTTTCAACATCAAAGATCGTATTCTTCTCATTGATGAAATAGATGATCTGCTCTATATTATTCATCGGACTTAACAGATCATGAGAAGAAGTAAACACAAAATTATCCAGATCTGTATTAATAGCCTGTAACACTTTATTACTACGAGATAATTCCTGTTGGATCTTTTTTAATTCAGAGATATCATTAAAGGTGATAATAGCCCCGTCTGTTTCGTTATTTCCTTTACGCAGGTAAGGCATCGTCATCACCTGGAACCATTTCTCGTTAACAGCCTGTATCTCGCGGGTAATTACACATCCGTTGGCCAGCACATCCTTAATATCTTTTTCAATTGTTTCAAAACGGATATTGGTGGAGATATCACTTAACGGCCTTCCAATATCTATTTCCAGCAGGTTGATATGTATCTCTGCTGCAGGTGAAAACTTCATCAGCATTAATTCCTTATTCACAAAAATCTGCCCATTCACATTACTGCGGAAATAGTTATTGAGATCATCATTTAGATTGGACAGCTCTTTTATCTTGGACTGATATTCTGCGTTAATAGTCTGTAACTCTTCATTCACAGATTGCATCTCCTCATTGGTACTCTGCATTTCTTCATTGGCAGAAAGCAGTTCTTCATTGAACGACTGCATATTCTCATTCGAAGCATTCAGCAGTTCATGGGTAGAGATCAGGCTCTCCCTGGTGGTGCGTAATTCTTCCTCAATATTTACCGTATACTTATCCTTAAAAAAACTTTCGTCAAATGAAAACGCCTGTTTATTGTCTTCCAGAAACAGCACCAGTCTTGTTTTATCAACCGCCAAAGGTTTTACAGATAATGAAACGGACGAATCTATACCCGCTACCTCAATTCCTTTTACAACTACTAACTTATTTGTTTTATCTGCTTCTATACTGGCTGTTATAAATGCCACCTGCAATGGTTTCGACAAAAGATCAGGCAAATGATGATTGAACATCTTCTGATGCAGGAAATGGGTACTTTCCCCAAATACACTTGTCACCTGATCACTTTCATCAATCATTAATCCTGCATATCCCATTTCAATCAGGAGATCCATATCTGCATTAGCAGTAGTAATAACCTTTTTTCTTTCATCAGATTTCCATTGAGGCAATACATATATTTTACTTTCCACCACAGGAGCCGTAAAATCCTCAAAACTCATGATCCTTTTTGCCTGGATATTTTTATAGATCTTCCATTTCTTATTCACTTCTTCCAGATGGGAAATGAAGTCTGTTACATTTTCACTGGGGCCTAAAAATAAATATCCCCCATAGCGCATACCAAAATGTAGCATATTCAGTACTTTCCGCTGCAGACTATGATTCATATAGATCAGCAGATTGCGGCAACTGATAAAATCAATATTACAATAAGGAGGATTCTTCACCATGTTATGGTGTGCAAAAATAAGCATCTCACGGACGGATGGTTTAATCTTGTATCCCTTATCATCCTTTGTAAAAAAGCGTTTTAATCTTTCCGGGGATAAATCCTTTTCAATATTTTCGCTATAATATCCTTTGCCGGCCAATTGTAATGCATCACCATCAATATCTGTTGCA
The DNA here is from genome assembly GCF_900110995.1 of Chitinophaga sp. YR573. Classification (GTDB taxonomy): domain Bacteria; phylum Bacteroidota; class Bacteroidia; order Chitinophagales; family Chitinophagaceae; genus Chitinophaga. Next base: position 1,079,717 of record NZ_FOJF01000003.1, on the reverse strand, counting down.
AATATTTTTACCGCATTCTTTTTATTGGTTGCATCCAGATATTCCCGTAACAATATCGCCAGGGAATAGGCTTCTTCTCCTGTTGCACAACCAGCCACCCATACTTTAATTTCTTCCTCTCCTTTAGCTTCGATCATTTCCGGAATGATACTTTCTTCTAAAATCTCGAAGGCTGCTTTATCCCGGAAAAAGGAAGTCACACTGATTAAAAAATCCTTCACCAGGTTTTGTAATTCTTTATCATCTTTTTTCAGCAGCACAAAATAGTCAACCAGCCCTTTACAGCTCAGGAGGGTCACTCGTCTTTTAATCCGGCGTAAAATCGTTGTCTTTTTATATCCTGAAAAATCTTCCGGTAGCTTATCTTTTATAAGTCCGATAATTTTCATCATGATCAATTCTTCTTCCGCTTCAATATCAGGATCGGTATTCTTCATTTTATCACTTACATAACGTTGTATCAATAACGGCATCTGTTCGGGCAACAATACATAATCCGCCAGACCAGCAGCGATAGCGCTCATAGGCATCTGATCGAATTCAGACAATTCCGGTTTACTTACAATCACCAGGCCACCGGCATTCTTAATAGACTTCCCCCCCTCTGTACCATCATCACCGGTTCCTGCAAGGATAATGCCTATGGCATTTTCACCTGCTTCTTCAGCAAGAGAAGTAAAAAAAGTATTGATAGTGAGATTAACGCCTTTTTGTTTGTTCGTCAGCAATAAACGCCCATCTTTGATAGTCATGCTGCTTTTACTGGGAATAAGATATACCTTATTCGTTTCTACCAGCATCCCATCTTCTGCTTCCAGCACGTTTAACTTACTGTGTTTGGTCAGCAGCGAAGACATCATACTCTTATAGTCAGCAGATAAATGTTGAATGATAATATAGGAGACGCTATCCAGAGGGGTATAATCGAAGAAGGTGTTTATTTGGCCTAATCCACCGGCTGAAGCGCCAATAGCAACAATGCATTGTCCTTCTTTCATATATGTGCCTTTTAACTACACGTCGAAAACGTGCAACTCTAAAGTTAGGCTATTTATGTTGTAACCTTTTTAATTTCGGTTAATAAAGCAAGCCAGCTACAAATGCTGCGAAAAGGGTATTTAAGAAGTTAACGGTATCGTTCCCTATTTTGTGCTTACGTTCCAGTGTGGCCCCCAGCACGGAATCCGCCAGGTTACCCATTATACCGGCAAACACGATCACCAGGCACTGATAATTAAAACCATGCCCTATACCGTAAATGCCGGCAATTACCAGTGCACCAGCGGCCCCGAGTATAGTACCTTCCAGACTAACTACTCCATTAAGCCCCTTCCCGTCTCTTTTAAAAGTCAACACGTTATAAAATCTACGGCCATATACCATACCCAGTTCTGAAGACAATGTATCTGCTGTGGCAGAAGCCAGACTGGCAGCCATCATTAAATTTAATTCTTCCCGGTGAGGATAGAATATGGCTATTGTTGCCAGTATAGCGGCCATTCCTCCATTGGCAAAAACCTGAGAGGCCGTCCTTTGTTGCTCGCCGGCATTGGCTTTTAGCTCCTTTTTATGGGACGTAGCCAATACCCCCATGATAAAAAATGCTACCAATATAATGAGGCCCGGGTAACCTGCTCCTGTCCTGATGAGGAAACCAATGAGTCCTGCCAGCAATGAGGCAGGTACAGTTAATTTTTTGGTCTTAATGCATGCAATCATGAAGATAACAAGCAATGGAAGGATGATGATGAGTTTGTAATTCATAACTACCGCAAAATAATTATAATATTTTTACAGGAATCAACCTATATATCTACTTTCCTCAAACAGATGATTATCAAACTAATATAATTTTACTCTGCTGAATTCTTCTATATTTTCAGCATATTATTACAAAGGATAAAATCATATATGTACTTTGGCTCCCGGAAACCTTAATCCATATCTTTTACTCATCTCAAAATAACCAAATGAAAAAATTAGCATGGCTCTTTTTTTACGCCTCCTTTTTGCTTGCGTGTAACAAAACGGAATTAAAGCAAAATGACTCCACGTTAACTTTACCGGCAGTAGCGGTAAATGCTGTAAGCAAAACTGTTAGCAAAAAAGTCTTTATTCACTGGATGCCCTGGTTCGAAACACCGGCTTCCAGAGGTGCCTGGGGTTATCACTGGAAGATGAACACCCAGAACCCGGACATCATCACTAACGGGAAGCGACAGATTGCTGCTTACTACTATCCCCAGACAGGCCCTTATGCTTCAGGCGACCCGGATATCATAGAGTACCAGTTATTACTGATGAAATATGCCGGTGCTGATGGTGTATTTATCGACTGGCCAGGTACCAGGCAGTTATATGACTATCCTGATAACCTGAGTAATTCCAATGCTCTCATCAGCAAACTGCAATCTGTAGGATTGCAATTCTCTATCGTGCATGAAGACAGGAACTGGGATGCCGGTAACACGTCTGGTGCGCATGGTGATTTCGTATACATGCAGAATAACTACTTTAACCAGAGTAATTATTTAAGAACGAATGGAGTACCTGTGGTGTTGAACTTCGGTCCTATTACCTTCCACCAGCCATCCGAATGGGATGCTATCCTGAGTGGTATCAGTCCTAAGCCTAAAGTATTGCCGCTGTACGGATTTACCGGTCAGGTAGGCAGTAATAATACAGGGGGAGAATTTCCCTGGATTTATCAGCAACATCCCACTGTTGTAGACAACTACTACGCACAGGCAAGCAGTTTCCCTTTATCTGTTGGCGTGGTATATCCCGGATTTAATTCCTTCTATGCCGCAGGTGGCGCAGATGGCCCCACCTGGCAGATTCCTTTCAATGGCACCGGCACTTTCTCCACTATGCTGGATAAAGCAATTAACTCTTCTGTAAACATTATCCAGTTTGCTACCTGGAATGATTATGGAGAAGGTACCATTATAGAACCTACCCAGGAATATGGTTACTCCTTCTTAACCCTGATGCAGCAGAAACTTGGCGTTACCTATGGACAGCATGAGCTGGAAGTTGTATATCGTTTATATCAGTACAGAAAACAATACAGCGGTAATAGCAGTGTACAGCAGCAGTTGAACCAGGTATTTACTTACCTGGCTAATTTACAGGTAAGCAATGCAGAAAGTTTACTCAATACGATCAGTGGTGGTACAACTCCTCCTACAAGTGGTGTGTATATTAAAAACAAATGGCTGAGTACTTATCTGTACGAAGAGAATGGCCAGGTAAAATACAGTACTGTCAATACCGGTAATCAATACAAATGGGTACAGGAAACGGTAAATGGTCATATCCGGTTTAAGAATTTATCTACCAGTCATTATTTGAACATAGAACACCTTTACAGCTATGCAGAAAGTACAGCAGTCCCTGATACTTATTACAGCAGTTATTGGGTTCTAGAGAGCTATAATGGGCTTACACGCCTTAAGAATGAATGGCAGGGTACGTATCTCAACCTAGAGAATCAGAGCGGACTGGCACAGTGTACGGCGGTACCTAATTATTTTGAGAGTAGTCAGTGGACATTGCAGAACTAAATTTTCTTTGCCAATAAAAAAATTTGCAATTAAATTTATTATTTTCTTACATTCGTTAAACGAAAACAGCATCTTAAAAAATATTAGAGCAGCCCTGGTGATCAACATCAGGGCTGTTCTTTTTTGTTACCCGGTTATCATCTTCTCCCCTGTTAAAAGTTAGTGACTTATTTATTTAATCATTTATTCAATTAAATGGAAGAAGATAGTATAGACCTGAAGCAGGCTAATAAATATGACAAGATTGTAAAGGAGAATATGGAATCTGTATTGCCTGTTTTCATGAAGGATGTGCTGCAGTTAGATATTTCTGCAAGCAGGGAAATTCCTGATGATCTGCAATACACAAAGGAAAGGAAGCCGGATGTATTGAAGGAAATAACAGACAGGCATAACAATACTTTTATCCTTCATATAGAATGGCAGTCTCAGAATGATAAAAACATGGCATATCGCATGGCTGAATATGCGGTGATGCTGTATCGTAAATACGGCATACCAGTAAAACAATATGTCATTTTCATGGGAAAAGATGCAGTTACCATGAAGACTACTATCAGGCATGAAAATTTAAAATTCTGGTATAAAATAATTCCGTTGAACGGAATTGAGTACAAATTTTTTTTACAATCAGATAAGCCCGAAGTAAAAGTATTTGCAATTTTAGCTAACTTCGGAAATGATAATATAGAGAAGGCATTAAAAAACATTTTGCAGGAGATCAATCCCTCTGCCGACGGTGATTTAACAGAAGGGAAGCATATTAATCAGCTGCGTGTCTTAGTGCAATTATGTAACGACAATGTTAAACTTAAATTCAAACATATGATATCTACAAGAACATTTTTTAAGATGAAAGATGATGCGTTTTATCAGATAGGGAGAGAAGAAGAGAAAGCGGAAAACCAAATGCAAACGGCGATCAGGATGAAAGAACTTGGATATGATACAGAATCTATTTCTAAAGTGTTTAATATTCCTGTTTCCGAAGTAGAGAAACTTATAAATCCGGAATCATAGTGCAAACAATATCCTTGTAAGTAGAAAACATTATTCCTTTATAATCTTCTTATTCAATTGAAGATTATTATGGAAAGGTTTTCTGAACTTCCGGATATACTCAGATGGATTCATACCAAAAAGAGTATAAAAATATTCCCGGAAATATTTAGTATCATTGAACCCTACCATACTGGCAATTTCCGTGATATTGTATTCAGAATTAATCATAATTTCCGCCGCTTTCCGAAGCCTGATAAAACGTATAAATCCTTTGATAGACTGACCAGATACGGATTTTACTTTTTTATAAAGGCTGGAATGACTCATACCTATCTCAGCAGAAAAAGTTTTGATCGAAAAGTTATCATCATCCAGATGATTTTCAACTATTCTCATACAATTATTAAGAAATTCCCGGTACTCCGCTGAAACCTTCTGCTCATTTTTTTTAAGCGTGACTTCGTTATAAAAATATTGTTGCAGTGTATTCCTTTTCTTCAGCATACCAATTACCCTGGCATACAATAAATCATTCTCAAATGGCTTGGTAATATAGTCATCTGCACCACTTTGAATCCCTTTTAAACGGGTTTCTGAAGCTGTACTGGCCGTAAGCAGTATAACCGGAATATGCGAGAGAACAGTATCCTCTTTGATCAACGTACAAAGTTCTATACCATTCATTCCCTGCATGGTAATATCACTTATAATGATGTCCGGCAGGTAATGTTTGGCAAGCCTTGCGCCTTCCGTTCCATTATCAGCCTGTATCACCGTAAATTCATTTGCAAATACCTGCACAACATACTTCCTCAGCGCATCATCATCATCTATCACCAGGATCGTCTGTTTTTCCGTTACCAGTAAAGCCAGGTCAATGTTTGTTGTTTCTGGCATACTCTCAGCAGTACTTTCATCCACGAGTTCATGCAACAGCGTCGCCCCCTCTGCAACATCATCATACACAGGCAGATTACCAAAGTGTTCTTTTCCCTTTCGCAATGTGAGCAAAAATGTAGTCCCTTCTCCTTCCCTGCTTTCATAACTCACCGTTCCAAAGTGGCTCTCCATAAAATGTTTAACAAGATAAAGACCTATACCAAAACCACTACCAGAAGAGACATTGCCCATTACCTGGTAAAATTTCCGAAAAAGCCGCTCTCCGGCATGTGATGGAATACCCGGACCACTATCCGCAATCCTGACCTCCACATTGTTTACCGTTTCCTGTACAGTAAACTGAATTCCCCCTCCCTCTGGAGTAAACCTGAGCGCATTAGACAAAAGGTTATACAACACGATCTCCATCTTTTCACGGTCTACATACATTTCCGGTAATACATCCGGACTCTTAAAATGATAATCGATCTTTTTTATCCGCGCCTGCTCTTCAAAACAATGATAGACGTCACTACATAATGAATTGAAATCCAGTCTTACCAGTTTAAGACTATCACCGTCAGTATCAGCCTTACGGAACAAGAGTAAATGGTCTACAAGTCCCAATAACCTGCGGGCATTACGGTATATGATATTTAACTTCTCCGGATCAGCTTCTTTCCGCGCACTGGCAAGCATTTCTTTTACCGGATTAACGATCAGTGTAAGCGGCGTTCTGAATTCATGAGAGACATGGGTAAAAAAAGCCATCTTCTTTTCATTCATCTCTTTTTCCTTCTCTGCACTTACATGGGCAACCCTGATCTCATATTTCAACCTGTTTTGCCGGATCTTATAAAGGAAAAACAGGTAGGCTGTACCAGACAATATCAGTGCATAAGCAAGCAACGCCCACCAGCTTCTGTACCAGGGAGGCAATACCGTGATATACAACACAATTTCCTCAGGATTCCAAAGCCCTCCGGCATTCGTACATTTAGCCCTGAAAATATAATTGCCTTCACTGAGATGTGTATACGCCGCAATTCTCATATTACCGGTGTTGGTCCAGTTCTTGTCCCAACCTTCCATAAAATAGGTATATCTTATTTTATCGGGGGCAGAGTACTCCAGCGCAGTAAAGTTTAATAAAATAACGGCCTCATTGTAAGGTACCTTTATAGAAACAATATGATCATCATCTACCCTGCTGATATATTTATTATACTGCTCCAGGGATTTACCATCAACACTTATCCCTGTAAGGAACAGGCGTGGCATGGCATGGACCGGGGTTATACTGTCCGGATGAAATAAATTGAACCCTTTTATACCTCCAAAGGCCATCTCCCCGGAATGTAACGCTGTCGCCGCATTAAAGTAGAACTGATTACTCTGCAATCCATCTCCCTGATAGTAATTTTCAAATCTCTTTTCTTCAATACTGAATTTTGATAATCCTTTGTATGTACTCATCCAAAGATTACCATGATCATCTTCCAGGATATTCAGCACAACATTGTTAGACAATCCGTCAAGTGTGGTATAACTGGCCGTTACAGTATTCTTCGTTTTGTCAAACAATATCAGTCCACCACCCTCCGTACCTATCCATAAATTGCCCTTTTTATCTTCATAAATGGCTCTTATAGTATAACCAATATGATAATACTGGTGTTGTTTATTAAGCTTATCTATTTTTACCAGTTGCTCCAGGTTTCCACCCCATAGCGTACCATTACGGTCTTCTTTCAACGTAAAAAGGTCTGAAAGATTAGTGTCAAATGCGTCAAAGCGGTCTGCTTTCTCATTATACCGGTACAGGGCTCCATACACTCCCCTGGTACGCAAAGTGCCTGCCCACAATTGATGTTCCCTGTCTTCGTAAAGGGAAAATACCACATTGTTCTCTTTACCCGAAACGGGATTTATGCAGGCATAACGCCTGAATCTATTGGTAACACTGTTAAAGCGGTTTAACCCATGCCTATATGTTGCGATCCATATATGCTGTGCATGATCTGTTTTAATACCAGTAATGAAATTATCGGATAACGACTCCGGATCTGCCGGGTTATTGGCATAAAAAGAAAAACTATTCCGCTTCCTGTCCCATACATTCACGCCTTCTCCATCTGTTCCTATCCACAGATTTCCGTCGGGCGCTTCATTCAATGCAGAAATTGTATTACCGGTAAGACTGTTACTATTCCCCGGTTCATGAGTAAAGGTCTGGAACCGGTGTTTCTGAGGATCAATAATATTTACACCGCTCCTGGAGGTGGCTATCCATTTCCGGTGATCCTTATCCTCATAAATATTACGAATACCCCCTCCTCCCAGTGAAAACCGGCTATCACCTGGTGTCAGGTATTCCATCTTTTTTGTGTCAAGGTCTAATATATTCACATTGCCGGATTCTGTACCAATCCAAAGTTTATGATCACTATCCAGCAGTAAAGATTCTACTCTGTCGGTTCCCTCTGTTAGTTTAACAGTAGAATGATTATCCGTATCATAATCATATACCGTATTCAATTCGCCTATCCATACATGCTTACCATCTGTTTCAAGGCAGCCTGATGAGGGGGCCGACTGATCTACCAGCCGCAATTGCATAGACTGAGGATCAAATAAGCCCAGGCCACGATCCTGTACGATTACCCATACCCTGTTCTTCTTATCTATTCTGATAGCATGTACGCCATAACTGGTTATTTTAGTGCCTGACTGTATCAATGGAACAGTAGTGCCGGTAATCATTCCATCCCTGCAAATCACCAGGCCAAGGCCCTCAGTACCTATAAAAACATTGTTTTTTTCGTCCGACTTAATATCTCTTACAACAGCTCTGAGCTTTTGTACAGGCTTATGATCCCCCGGATCCCAGTTAACAGTAGTAAACTTATCCAAAAGATGGTCAAACCGGCTGGCTCCCTGCCTGGTACCAATCCATAAAAGGTGATGATGATCTTCCGTTATAGAAGATATAATACTATGTACCAGGGAAGTACTATCACCCGGCGTATTTCTGAAAACTTTAAAGTCATACCCGTCATATCTGTCCAGACCATCATATGTCGCAAACCACATAAAGCCCTGATGATCCTGGTAAATATGCCGGACACTATTATTTGATAAGCCGTGTTCAATTCCTAAGTAGGTCACAGGGGGGTATGGGAATGCAGGCGCCGGGATGCTTCTCAACGTGGAAATTATTAAAAGGCACATAAAAGCCAAACCCACTCTTTTACGGGAATTATTCATAACGCTATAAAGTAGGAAACTAATAAATCCCGCTGATATTTCCGAATAAAAAAAGGTTGATAGTGACTCAGTTTGATTGCATAATCTTCGTGCCAGATTGTTATTGATCATAAATAACAACTGGCAATCTACGCTGTCAAAATAAATCAAAGGGGCGAAGCCCTGCACCCTATATTATTCCGGTCTGATCCAGATAGCCTGGCCACCGGATGCAATAAGTTTTACATCCAATACTGTTGTTGCATCTATCCTCTTTTCCACCACACTCACTTTAGTAGCTGTATCATCCCCATATATTTTTGCAATAAACTTTTTCCCTGCAGGAAGAAACCGAAAGCTTATCTGCATGGTCCTTGCTTTATTATTTGTGATAATTCCCATAAACCACTCCTCACCCTTTCGCCTGGCAGTAGCAATGTATTGTCCCGGACTGCCCTGTAAAACATTCGTTTCATCCCAGGTAACGGGAATATGGTCCCAGAATTCCAGTTCCGGCTCATTGTGGCTGTCAGCGGGTTCATCATACCAGTATAATGTTTGCAACGGACTATAGTAGATAGCTGCTAATGCCAGCTGATGGGCATGAGTGGTTTTGATTCGCTGATCATAATAACAAATGGTATAGTCAGCCGCACCTGCTATATAACGGGTAAAAGGTAAAACTGTATTATGAGTAGCATCCGGCATTTCTTCATTTCCCCGGATACCTTCAGCCGTCATGAGGTTAGGCCATGTTCTCTGTTCACCCGTAGGGCGCCAGTCGTCATGTACATTCATCATGATCTGATTTTCGGCTGTTTTCCTTAACATGTCTTCCAGCCAGGTGGTCCAGCGATGAGACCCTGTTTGTACAAATCCGAATTTGACACCTTTTACTCCCCATTGTTTATATATGGAGAACAATGAATCCGACTGTGCATACAATCCCTGCAGATTTACATACAGCCATACTCCTACTCCCCTTTCCTTTCCGTATTGTATAATTCCGGGCAAATCAAAATCAGGAATGGCCACCTTTGTAGCATCAGAGTTGAATGTAAAAGAAGGACCATACCATTTCCAGTCGAAGAGAATATATTGCAGATGATGTCTCACCGCAAAATCTATATTTTCTTTTGCGGCAGCTGTCGTTTGTGTCATCACCCTCATTATTTTACCAGGCCGGATCCAGTCAGGATCTTTGATCCTTGAAGGATCATTCAGGTTAAGGATGATATCGTTGTTGACTATCAGGTCCCCGGGTTTATCAGCAATCATAATTACCCTCCATGGCGTTCCAAAAGGAGAGATCAGATCAGCCGGTGTATACATGCTTGTAACAATAGTATTACGCCTGGTAAGCTTAAATTTAGTACGGGCATAATCAACCATCCGGGCTTCTGTCAGGCAGGCATATATATTACCCGGAAGTTGCAGGGTGAGCGGCCGCTCACTTTCATCCGGCCAGTTATTGAGCGGCAATAGCCTGTATGGAGCCTGTGCCCAGGATGCATACCAGGCCAGGGTACCTTCAGGCAAACAAAATTCTGTATTTTCATTTGTTATCCTGTAATAAGTTCCCCGCTCATTTTCCGGAAATACATAACGAATAGCAGTGCCTTCGTTATATACCCGTATCTCTATCCGCATTGAATAGATCGGATAATCATCCTTTACCATTTCAACAGTAGCTGCATTATAATGATCCCGGATGATGCTCCGCTCTCCATATAATGGCTGCCAGGAAGTATCTACGGAAGCAGTTATAATCTGTTTTATCAACAGGTTCTCGCACCACTTTTTATGCCTGTCAACCTTTAAAGCCATTGCCTGCTCCGAAAGATGATTATCCAGTTGGATATCAAGAACCGATTCATGGATGACCGTCCTGTTTTTAAAAGACACCTGGTAATACATTTGTTTTTTCCCCGGCGCCATTTGTTTCTGGTAGAACTGAAGGGTAATACGCTTATCCGGAGATTGAAGCGTTACCCTCGTATCCTTTAATATATTCTGTGCAATAGCCGTTATTCCTGCCGTTAATAACAATAATGTATAGCATAAGTATTTAATCATTTTCCAGGCTGCTTTTTTGTTTCTTCGGAAATGAGGAAGGAGTAAAAACTCCTTCCTTTTTCGATTGTTCCTATCTCTATAAAAATTATTGTTTAATTACTTTTTCAGTAGTGACAGCATCACCATTTTTAATTTTCACATAATACACTCCCTGTACCCAATTCTTCACGTCAACTGTATTGATTGCATTCGTTAACCGCTGTGTATGCACTATAACACCGTTGTTATTAAACACATGCACAACAGCATTATCTGCGACCTTGTCGATTTGTATGATCAATACATCTGCCACCGGGTTAGGATACATCTTTATCAACGCTTTTGGCACATCACTTTTTACAGCAACACGTGTAGCAGTACCATTAACGGCTGGTTCCGTTCCATATATCAATTCTCCTTTATAGTAAACCGTAACATGAGCATTCTCTCCAAATGAAGACAAAGGCAGGTAAGAGTAATCATTTGTTTGTACAAAACCTGACCAGTTCACTTTGGAAATCCTGTATTGAATATTCCCTGTGTTGCTCAATGGATACAATATACCTGCAGCAGGTTTCACCTTTAATTCAAAATAAGTATCTGCTCCATCAGCTATTGGGTTTAACCGTTCAAACCGGCCATTAATATTATAAGCACCTAATCCAGCATAATCTATCCAGTAGTTTAAAGCGGAGGTATCTTCTGCCGTAAACCAATAGCGGACCGATACATCTTCATAAGCCACCGGCACATTCCCTTCATTATTTATTTTCAGGTAAGTACTGATGGTGTTCTGTGCACTACTGATGGACTGCATATAGGCTTTCAAACTCAGTACCGGTGTGGCTACGGCCGGTTCTTCACCCCATATAAGCCGACCATTACGATATAAGGTAATGTGACTATTGCTTGTATAAGTTTGATTAGCAGCATAAGAATAATCGTCTGTTTCCAGCAGGATTGACCAGTCTTTATTAGCCATTCTTGATTGAATAACACCGGAATTACTACCAGCGGAAACGAAACCTGCTGTAGTATCAAAGCTATATTCAACATAACCGAAAGCGCCTGTCCTTGGTGCATCCAATGCTACATAGTTCATCTTCACATGGCTCCCAAGTGTTGCATAATCAATCCAGGTATTTATACCTGCGAAATTCTCAGCAGTAAACCAGTAACGGGCAGTCAATTCTTTATAAGCAACGGATACCGTATCCTCATTCACAATTTTGAGGTAAGGCCGGATACTGTTGTTAGCGGAAGACCCATCACTATGCATCACTTTCAGATGAAGCGGAAGCACATTTAATGTCTGCGGATAAGTGGCAGGTTTATGAGTAGTATCACCCACCTGGATAGCTGTAATAACAGCACTACCGGCTTTTAGCAGATGCACCACACCATTTGTTACCGTAGCCACCTGTTCATTGCTGCTGCTAAAGTTTACAGGAAGACCGGAAGAAGCAGTGGCCACCACATTAAAATCAGAGTCACCAGCTATCTTCTTATCAATAGCAGCAAATGTTATTACCTGCTCTACCTTCAATGCCCCTCCTATTTCAGCAGCACTTAAAGCCCTGTTGTAAATCTTAAACTCATCTATCGCCCCTTTAAACATCGGATCAGCAGTATACTGTGATTTCCCGATATAGTTCTGGTTAGTACTTCCCAGCGTAGCAGGCTTAATGGTGACACTGGTATTTGACGCTACCAGCACCCCGTTGATATAAAGACTGCAGGTATTTCCTGACTGGGTCACGGCAAAATGCGTCCAGGTATTCAGTGGCAAAGTATAATTGTAAGAGACAGTCTGCTCTGCACCACCATTCTTAATAGCATAACGTATGATTGATTTACCGGATGCAGTACCTCCCTGCACCGTCAGGAACAGGTATTTACTGGTGCCTGTACCAAGGTCAAAGACCCGCATCCAGTTGGATAGTGCATCCATGCTTACCCAGGCAGTGATCGTAAAATCATTCAAAGTACTTACCAGACCTGTTGGCAGAGATGCGTAAGCCGTAGCCGTACCATTCAGTTTCAGCGCCTGACCGGCATAACCGGTACTGCGTGTAGCTGTGGCTGCTAAAGTAGCATGATTAGCTCCCCATCCGTCAATTCCCCGTATACCACTTGATTCATCATACTTCCAGTAACCGTATTGCCCTGCATTGGGCCTCGCCACCACAGCATCGCTGTTAGGGTTTTCTGTAACAGTATCCGTAGAAGCTACCACATAATAATAGGTGTTCCCGTTAGTAACAGTTGTATCGGTATACCTGGTGGTAGCGACGTTTGCGATAACAGTATAAGCACTATCCGGACTAAGCGAACGTTTTACATGATAGCTCAGGTTTTGGATAGCCTCCCATTCAATAATATTCTTTCCATCACCAGCGGCAACAATAAGACCAGCAACAATGTTACTCAGCACCGTTAGTTTGAGTGTAGCCGTTCCGGTACCAATGGTGCTAGTTGCACTTAATGTAACAGGGAAAGTACCTGCCACTGTAGCTGTACCGGATATGACGCCGGTACTGGTATCTATACTCAAGCCGGCAGGCAGCCCTGTAGCATGGAAACTGACAGGTGATTTGATAGCCGTAATAGTATAGTTAAAAGGCTTACCAATCAATACTGTGGCAGTATCGGCACTGGTGATCATTGCAGGCGTAGTACGGTCGTCCAGCAACAGGATATCATTGCCGGTCCCGCCTTTGTACGTAATACGGAAATTGAAGCTGCCGATCGTAACCGGCGCCAGTTCCGGCAAACCATTAAAAATGCCTGTTACAGCGGCGCTTCCTGTATTATCAATAATAGTAAAGGAAGTTCCTAAGGGTAATGAATCTGCACTGATAAGCGTAAACAATAACCGGGGATTGTTAAGATTTACACTGTTGGCAACTACTTTATCGCCCTTACCCTGGTTTGTGTTCAGCTCAACACTGTAAGTCGCGTCCGGCTGCATAGTCAGTAAACCTGTTGTGGTAAATGTACCTACACCCTGGCTACCTGGAGCTAGTGTTCCACCCGTACCAATGGTCAATGCAGCGTTACAGGTACCTATACCACCAATAGTGCCCCCGTTAACAGTAGTAACACTGCTGATCTGCCCTACGCTATCCAATAGTAAGGTACCCGCAGTAACAGTGGTTGTACCTGTATAGTTATTGTTACCGGTGAACCGGAATATGCCTGTACCCTCTTTAACAATAGTAAGTGCCCCCGTAATTACACCGCTGAAAGTTGTGTTGGTATTCAATGCCCCGATACTGATAACAGGAGTTCCGTTATCCCTGCGCAACTGCCCGCTGCCAGACATAGACCCAAAATGAATGGTATCAGTAAAAGTAAAGCCCTGTCCGTCTGTAAATCCATTATTGAATACCCAGTTTGCTTTAGCACTGCCAGCTGCTGCAGTATTAAAACGGATACGATGATTGGAGCTTCTGTTTATGGAGATAAACGTACCAGTGAACTGGCTGTTATCCCCGTTTAATTGCAAACCATTCGTACTATTGCCATCGTGTTCAAGAGTGCCGCTACCCAGCAATCTTCCTGCCAGCGTTAAAGCTCCTGCCTGGCTATAGAGATAACTCTTTACACTATCTTTTACGATAACGTCGTTATAGATAACCGCACTGCCGCTGTTCATCAATGAACCACCATTCAGCACTACCGCACCCGTACCTACTGGTCCTGATAACGGCGCTCCAACAGCACCTGTGCCTATACCCCCAATGGCGAATATATAAGTGGGCGGCCAGCCTCCCGCACCACCACCATTAACAGTAATGCCGCCGGTCCACGTATTAGCCCCTGTAAGCGTAACCATTGCCGGTCCGCTTTTAACAAGGCTGCCACTACCACTGATAATACCACCCAGTGTAATATCGCCTGTATTCGCATTAATAGCCGAAGCCCTGTTCAACGTTACAGGAAGATTAATGACTTGTGCGTTAACAGCGTTGTTCGTAATATCATTGCCAAGCGTAATTGCATTCCCTCTTATTGTAAAGGGATCAGCACCGGCATTAAACTGCATCCGCGAAATTTCCAGTCCGGCAATATCATTTTGCAAAGTGTCGGTGGTAGAACTATTGAAGGTGATTAACGCCGGAGTAACAGGCGCTGTTCCACTCACCCAATTCGTCCCTGTACTCCAGTTACCCGTTGCCGCCGTGGTGCTCCAGCTACCGGAAGAAGATCCCGGTACTGCCAGTGCTTCAACAGAATTAGTACTTTCAAGTCCTTCTTCCTCAGCAGAAATTACATAGTAGTAATATGCTCCGTTCGTTAATCCCAGGTCCGTGTATAATGTATCAGTTACTCCTGTAGCAATGGTAGCATAAGGACCACCACTAGCAGTACCCCGTTTAATATTATAAGTTGCTGCTCCAATAGCAACAGGCCAGCTCAGATTCACCTGGTTATTCAGGTTGATCACGGCAGGTATTGAAGGTACTGACGGAGGTAACTTCACCGAAACTTCATTCGAAACAATACTTTCCAGAGAACCCGTCAGGGCTGTAACGATATAGTAATTAGGACCGGGATAAGCGCTGGCATCAACATAAGATGTTCCCGTAACACCAGACATGATAGTCGTGTAAGGCCCTCCGGCAGTCATTGCACGCTTCACCGTATAGCTGGTAGCGTTAGCAGACGCTGTCCAGGAAAGCTGAATACTGGTGTTGCTCTGTTTAATAGCGGTCACCGGTCCGGGCGCAGCCGGAGCAACATTATTCAATACTGTCAGCATCAGGATGGCAGACCCTGTACCACTTGCATTCGTAGCGTTCAATGTTACAGTAAATGTACCGGTAACTGTTGGTGTTCCTGTAATTATACCATTAGCAGAATCAATACCCAACCCCGCGGGCAAACCTGTAGCACTAAAGCTGGTAGGTGTTGCTGAAGCAGTGATCGCATAATGAAAGGCCGAACCAATTGTGGTGGTGTCGGCAGTTGCACTGGTGATCACAGGAGATCCTGCGGGTGAAGGATTCGTAATAGCCACTTCAGTAAAAACGGAAGTGTTCAGCACTGATGTATTGTGAGAAGTTACGCATAAACCAACATACAGGGAGTTAGCCATGGCAATCTCCACAGAACAAATGCAGGTCCAGCTGATTCCGTCAAACGAGTGAAAAGCAGTTATCCTGCTACCTAATTTTTCCAGTTTCAACCAATAAGGTACGGCCGGTAAATAATGATCCTGGTATCCTCCTGGCGGATTGTTCCAGGAGGTGGCAGTTTTATTCCAGGCAGTAGCACCACGCCAGGTAACCACAGCGCCCCCGCTTGCACGTAAAAATAACCCTACATATCTGGAATCATCCGTTAAGGATTCTCTGAACATAATACCCGCTTTGGCCCCGGCATCCGTATTTTCAAGCGATGTTACACGGGTAATGATCACTGCATCCCCGCTAACTTTCTGAAAGGCGAAATTATAGGCATCTTTAGCCGTCAATGGCGGAACAGGAATATCAGCGCCCGCTCCTTTGACGGTCCAGCTACCATTGTTATAACTGGCACTTCCTGCCAATCCGGTACTTCCAATATCCGTATTGGTTAGATTGGTAACAGCTTGCGCTACAGGATGAATAATTGGCGGCAAGGCTGTAGCGGTAGAAGCGTCAGCACTTTTCCGGTAAAGAAAAGTGCTGGTGTTTTCACCCACCACATTCCGCAATTGAACAGTATAAGGAGCCGGAATGCCTTTCCGGATAGCGTAAGCCCCTTCAATAATATTATAAGTCCTGATCAGGCGTTTGGCGGTGCCATTCGAGCCCCATCCATTATACGCTGAATAGGGGCCGCCAAACGGGATGAATCTCAAACCAGTAGTATCTGTATGAAATCTTGCATACAATTCACTAATTGCCAGTAACCGGTTGTCCAGTTCACTAAACATGTCTACACCCTGTTTCCATGCCACTTCAGCACTCCATGCAAGTGCTTCCGCCTGACCGGCCCAATGCCCTTCATCACGCCCGGCATCTCCTACCTCTCCATTACTAAGGCTGTTCGCCAATCCTCCCCCTGCATCTCCCCGGTAGGATGCCATTGCCTGTCTCCATTTGGTGGTATCATCCAGAAATGCAGCAATGCTCACGGCTGCTTTCAGCTCGAGAGCACCCTGATTAAGCCCTCTTACAGGATTGGGCACATCCAGTTTCGGCCAGAGCACATTAGCAAAATAATTGTTCACATTGGCCGTATTTTCAGCCGTCCATCCCGGATAAGTTGATTTCAGTATGTCCGCTCCCGTTACAAAGATGTCAGCATAATCTCCCAGGTCAAGGAATATTTCGTCTCCTGTCCATTGGGTATTCGTTAACGCCCAGGCATTCAATATGCCTGTTGCTTTTTTAGCATAGGCAGTATCGCCGGTAAAGATCCACATAAGAGCAAGATTGTGGACGGCTGTCATATCATTCATCCATGGTCCACGGTTTATATCCACTGCACGTCCTACTGTAGCGAAAGGGCCCTGCATTGCATAGCTGAGCTGCGACTTTGAATCGCTTGCAAATGAATTATAAACGGATAACCAGGGCTCTGTTTTAATATTTGTTTTTAACAGGTTCAGATCACTTGTAGTGAAGGGTATACCCGGGTGAACGAATTGCTGGGCTACTATTTCCTGGGATATACCCATAGCAAATAGCAATAACAGCATTTTCATAAGAGCAGTTATTTTTTTCATAAAGGGAATTTTATTTCCAGGCATCATTCTGTGTAAGAATACCCTGAGAACTGGTGATCATATTTTGAGGAATGGGGAATCTGCTGAATTTATTGTAATTGAAGTTCGCCCGTTGATATACATTCTTCAGGAGGTTCTCTGTATATCCTGGTACCACTTTATTGTATCGAACCAGGTCAAACCAGCGATGACCTTCCAGTGCCAGTTCTATATGGCGTTCATGCCATATTTTTTCTCTCAGTTCAGCCTTATCTGTAGCGATAATTTCGGGTAGTACCCCTGCGTCGGCAAAAGTTTTATTACCACGCGCGCGGTAACGGATCTGTTCCAATGTAGTAAGTGCGTTACCTGATTGTCCCAACTCATTACTGGCTTCCGCATAGATCAGTAATATTTCTGCATATCGCATGAACATCGGGTTTACATTCTGAAAAGAAAACTCACCGTTGTTCCAATAAGATTTTGGCCAGATCACTTTCTTGTTGGCATAATTAGTATTTGACGGAAAGTATACGCTACCATCTTTGGGGGTATTAGCATTTTTGCTTTCCCATCCTGTTACTTTATCCGTTTTAAAAAAAATGGTGGCTGCTTCACGGGGATCATTCGTCTCATAGCTGTTCACCAGCGCATCAGCAGGATATACCACCCCATCGCCAAATTCACCTGCTACGCCCTGGTATTGTAAATACGGGTTATACCAACGACCGGACCAGATCGTGCTGGTGAATAAATAACCACCAGGCATCATGTTCTCACTGGAGTACAGGTTATCCGGACTAAATAATGCGCGATAGTCTGCAAAAAGACTGTATTCTCCTCCTGTAATTACATCATTCGCATATTGTTGTGCCTTAGTGTAATCCTGCCGGAATAAATATACTTTGGCAAGCAGCCCCTGTGCAGTACCTTTTGTAACATGTCCTAATCCTGCTGCGCCCCATTCTCCCCTGGTAGGTAGTTTTTCAATAGCATATTCCAGGTCTTTAATGATCAGACTATAAATTGCATCTTCATTGCTTTTCGGAATATCATATTCAGCGGCAGAAGGTACATGATCGCGTAAAGGAGCCTGACCAAATACATTCACCAGATCGAAGTTGTAATAAGCCCTGAAGAATTTAGCCTGTGACTCTGCCCTTTCAGCCAGCGTACGGTTTTTCATAGCCGGCGTACGGTCTATCACCTGGTTGCAAAAGTTGAGGTTAGCGTAAGTCCTGTCCCAATATTGTTGTATATATGCATTGCTCGCATCATAAGTATATGATTGAAACATATTCAGCACTGTTCCTATACCATTATTGGTGTTCCCTACAATATCTTCTCCTCCCATTTCATGTGTGCTGAAAGACTGACGGCCAATTGTATATTCACGCCAGCTGATCGTTCCATAGATCCTGTTTACTGCCTTCTCCACATTTGCATCATCTGCAAAGAAGAGTTCATCTGATACTACTGCCTGTGGCGATTTTTCCAGGAATTTTGTACAGGAAACCAACGCCAGGATATTTGTAACTAAAAGAATATATTTAATGTTTTTCATACTGTGTACACTTAAAATGATGTTTAGAGAGTCATATTCACACCTATCCTTGCAGTACCAGAAACAGGGTACGTGCTGAAATCTGTTCCCATTTCCAATACGTTGCCGTTGGCAATCTCCGGTGAAAATCCTTTGTATTTTGTGATGTATAAAGGATTCGTCAGGTTTACATAAATGCGCAGGTTAGAGATCTTAACTTTGTCCAACAGACTTTTCTGCATATTATAGCCCAGCTCCACATTGCGGATCTTACCATAGGTACCATCCTGCACATTAAAACTTGATCCCCATGAGTTGTTGGAGTTTGCTGCCAACCGTGGCATATCAGTATTGGTATTGGTGGGAGTCCATGCTCTTAACCAGTCTTTGTGCAGATTAGTAGTGGTAGTAGTGATCTGGTTACGGGCAGTATTATAAATTTTTGCACCAAAACTGCCCATCAGGTCTATTG
The DNA here is from genome assembly GCF_900110995.1 of Chitinophaga sp. YR573. Classification (GTDB taxonomy): domain Bacteria; phylum Bacteroidota; class Bacteroidia; order Chitinophagales; family Chitinophagaceae; genus Chitinophaga. Next base: position 1,060,257 of record NZ_FOJF01000003.1, on the reverse strand, counting down.
CAAAATCAAAGTTTTTATAAGAAGCTGTTAGTGTTAAACCTCCAATAAATTTAGGATGAGGTGATCCTATATTTGTCTGGTCATTTCCTGTAATATACCCGTTGCCATCTGTATCAGCATATATCAGGTCGCCTGGTTTAGCATTAGCCTGGTATTCTTTCCCCTGGCTGTTTTTGCCGTTGTATTCACTGATCTGTGCCTGGCTCTGGAAAATGCCAATTGTTTTGTAGCCATAAAAATAACCGATAGGCTGACCCTTTTCGCCTCGATGTACAGAAGAAGATAAGAATTGGGTACTGGAGATAATCTGACCACCAAAATTAAGTACCGTATTTTTGTAAGTACTTCCTGAAAACCTGATCCCATAATTGAAATCACCTACATGATCGTTCCAGTTTACCAGGAATTCAATCCCCCTGTTACGGATACTGCCTACATTTGAATAGGTTGGTGTTATACCGGCTGATCCTCCGGGTATGGGAACAATCAGGAGTAAATCTTTAGTATCACGGTTGAAATAATCAAACTCCACATTCAATCGCTTATTCAGCGTTCCAAACTCAATACCGGCATCTGTTTGTACAGTGCGTTCCCATTTAATAGCAGGATTTGATGCGTTTGTAACAGTACCATTCACAGCATACACCCCATTGAACAACGCGTTATAAACAGGATCCTGCGTAACGGTACTATAAGCTATATAGTTGTTAATTTTATTATTACCCACCTGTCCCCAGCTGGCACGTAATTTCAGGTTATCTATCCAGGAGATACGCTGCATGAAATTTTCTTCTGATACGCGCCATCCCAGTGCCAGGGAAGGGAAATATCCATAACGGTTATCCGGCCCGAATTTAGAGGAACCATCAGCGCGGAAAGTACCGGTAAAAAGGTAACGGTCTTTGAACGAATAGTTAGCCCTGAAAAGATAGGAAAGCATTGATTCACTGTAAGCAGTGGATGTCACGCTCAGGTTACCTGCAGGTACAGCACCCAGGTATTGATAATCCGGACTGTCAAACGCCAGTCCTGTACCCACTCCTTCAAGTTTATCATACGTTCCGTCCTGTGCGGTGATCCCTCCTAATAAATTCAAATGATGGTCCTTGCCAATTTGTTTGTCGTACGTAAGGGTATTCTCCCATAACCATACTTTATTATTGACATGGTTTTCTGTTAAGGAGTTGCTGGCATGGATCTGATTAGGACTTGAAATGGTATAAGCCGGCTCGAAATAATGGTATCTGTCATATGAATAATCCACCCCATAACTGCTGCGGAAAACTAAACCCGGAATCACCTCATAATTTAACCAGCCGTTGCCCACAAACCGCAGACTCTTATTATTGGCATCTTTACCATAATAAAGTGCTGCATAAGGATTAATGATATCGGGATCTTGTCCTGCGTTAAAATTACCATTGGCATCATATACAGAGATCAATGGTGAAATGCGGACAAGTGCATTGAATACCCGGAGGCCGGAACTACTGGCGATGCCAGTCGTATTCGAATTACTCATAGACAGGTTATGCCCGATCTTTAAACGTTTATTCAGCCTGTATTCATTATTAGCCCTCAATGTGAACCGGTCATAATCAGTAAATTTCATCACCCCGTCCTGCTTAAAATAGCCTCCGCTAATATTATAGCTGGTATTTTCAGAACCACCTGAAATGGATAACTGGTAATCTTTTACCCAGCCCCGTTGGGTGCTTTTATCGAACCAGTTGGTGCCTTCACCCAGAGAGTCTGGATGCGGATAAACATTGGTTCCCGTTATCATATTCTGTAACCGGGCATATTCACTGCCATTGGCAACATCATAACGCCGTGTCAGAAACTGGAAACCTTCACTACCGCTGACATTCACCACTGCTTTACCTGATCTTCCTTTTTTAGTGGTTACCAGTATCACACCATTGGCGCCCCGGGACCCGTAAATAGCAGTCGCAGAGGCATCCTTCAATATTTCCATAGAGGCAATATCGTGGCTGTTCAGGTACTGAATATCATTTACGAACATGCCATCAACTATATACAAAGGATTGGGATCACCATTGGTTCCAATACCACGAACACGAACAATCGGTGCACTGCCCGGTGCCCCTACATTTAATACCAGTACACCGGGAGCTTTCCCCTGTAAGGCTTCTGCGGCATTACTCCCACCTATTTTAGTAATATCGGCAGCTTTAATGCTGGAAACGGCACCTGTCAGGTCGGATTTTCTCTGCACACCATATCCTACTACCACCACATCCTGCAAACCGACAGACTGCGGTTTTAGAATGACATTTCCCATATCAGTACCAGTAGCAGGCAGTTCTTCTGTAGCAAGGCCGATATACCTGAATACCAACACATGCTGATTATCAGGGACTGCAATGCTGAATTTTCCATCAGCAGCAGTCCTGGCAGCAATCTTAGTGTCTTTAACTATCACCTGCACACCGGGTAAAGGAGTACCACTGGAGTCTTTGACAACACCTGTTACAGTTTTTCCCTGTCCATTGCCAGTATGAAAAAACATGACAGAGAATAAAATGAATAATAGAAAACGGTTTAAAAAATACAATAGCGTAGTTTTTTTCATCTCGGGAATTTATTAATATTAAAAAGAGTACGACTTGTCCCTACGTATAGGTTTGGTTGATTATCAGCATTCCAAAAGTACTCTCCTCCCATAAGAAGACAGGGGTCATTATTCGTAAAAGAAGGGGTATTTTTCGCCTTTCCCAGGTTATCAATAAGAGGGGTAAAAATCACTACTAACTGATATTCAAATACATACGTTAATTACAATTGTAGTGCACCCAAAAGCTTGGACGGCTTTTTTGATGTATAAATCATCGGTTTGATGACGACTTCACTTAACATTCGTTAAATTGAAGTCATGCAGAAAACTCCCCTCTTCCCCATCTTACTGGTCACATTCATTGATGCACTGGGATTCAGTCTGGTGATTCCCTTTATGGTAGTGATCGTATTCAAGCTGGGTGGGCATGAAGTGGTGTATGGATTACTAAGTGCTACCTACTCCTTCTTTCAACTGATCGGCTCCCCTATTCTTGGTGCATGGTCTGATAAGTTCGGACGTAAAAAGATCCTGCTGATAAGTGAAGGCGGTACCTTCGTTGCCTGGATCATATTTCTCATTGGCCTGTTATTACCTTATCAGCAAACATCGCTCTTCAGTATACCCCTGCTTTTTATATTTTTAGGCAGAGCCCTGGACGGGATTACCGGTGGTAATGTTTCAGTAGCCAATGCTTATGTAGCAGATATTTCGGCTCATGAAGACCGTAAGAAGAACTTCGGAAAAATGGCAGCGGCTTCTAACCTGGGGGTAATATTCGGGCCCTTACTGGCGGGTATATTAGGTGCAACTGCTATGGGAAATACGTTGCCTGTTATTGCTACCGCCCTCACTTCTCTCGTGGCTGTTTTTGTAATTCACTTCCGTATACATCCGGATAAGCAGACTGTAATTCCAACAATGGAGTTAAACCGTTTTTCCTCTGTACTTAAGCAGACTGATAAAAAAGTGATCCCAACAGTGGAATTATACCGTCTTTCCTCTGTACTTAAATTACCCAATGTCCCCTATTTTCTCACTTTATACTTCCTGATATTTTTAGGATTCAATTTCTTTTATGTAGGGTTCCCTGTATATGCTGCCGGAGAACTACACTGGAGCGTATTACAACTGGGTATCTTCTTTGCTTTTTTAAGCGGGATGATGGTACTGGTAGAAGGACCTGTATTAACTTTCCTTGCAAAGAAATTCTCCGGCGCCTCCCTGATCATTACAGGCAGTTTTATCCTCTGCATCTGTTTCATATTGCTGCAATTCAACAACATAGTGTTAATTTATACAGGCGCCTTGCTTTTTGCTATTGGAAATGGTATCATGTGGCCATCTTTTGTGGCCTTACTGTCTAATACCGGAGATGAACATGTACAGGGTATGATCCAGGGGTTTGCCGGAAGTGCGGGAAGCCTTGCCAGTATTATAGGGTTGGTCTCAGGTGCTTTCCTCTACCATATAGTAGGTTCAGGGTTATTTGTTATAACAGCTACTTTTATGTTATTGATCGCTTTTGCCGCAATACCGCTTATCAAGATCGAAAAAAGTGCTACTCCCTGAAATAAATACCTGAAAACCGTTATTAATAGTTCTAATATATTGCCCAACTTTGCATTAACAAAAACGAACAAACTTATTCAAACTTATATAACCATAACAACCATTTATTGAAAACCGTTTTACAATTTTAACCATATGCTTTATAAAAAAACCAGGTTCCGACTTAAATAAACACACATCTTATATAAACACATATCCTATGGAACCTTATTACTATCCTATGAACCTTATTACTATTCCAATTCCTATGTAGTTCTTGTCTCAGTCCCTATCCTATGAAAACCCTTAGCAGTTACAGGTTCTTATAAAAGAACGTACCAAGAGGCTGACTTAACCGCAATCGAGTCAGCCTCTTTTAATTTTGAAGCAGTTGAATAATGTTTTTATTCTCTCCCATTTCTGCCAGGGAAAGTGCGGTATGTCCTTCTGCTACGATTGTTTTATCAGCGCCATTCTCCAATAGTACTTTCACGATATCTTCATGGCCCATTTCAGCAGCCCTGTGTAATGAGGTAAACCCTCTATAGTCCCGCGCATTGACATTTGCCTTCCACTTCAGCAACAGCAACAGCTGTTCCATTTTGTTCGATTGCACGGCGTTCATCATAGGGGTAGCTCCCTCAGTAGAAATAACATCAGGATCAGCACCCAGCAGTAATAACTGTTCTGTGATACCATCATCATTTGAGATAGACCAATGCAATGGTGCTAAACCATCTCCTGCGAGGTAATTCAGTGAAATACCAGCCGCTAATTGTTTCTCTGCTTCTTTCATATCTCCTCTTGCTACGGCTATATGCAGTAATGAATGCGAGCGTAATGGTTTAGTCGCATTAATCTCAAATGTTTCATCAAATATGCCGATGTGCGCCATCTTACCATAACAAGAAAATGCCCACATGCCTGCTGCTCTGGTAGAAGATATCAGGTCTGCCGGGAGAGGAGCTGGTACTATTTTATTTATAGCATGACTAATAAGGATAAATTTAAGCATGGCTATAGTAAATACTGGCTCTTCTACTTCTGTAAATTTCCCCTGCACTCTTTCGATAATCAGCTGATTATTATGTTGCACAGTCTGAGCTATGACAAATACCTTCCTTAACCAGCTGCGAATGAAGAGGATGTTATTCCCATGGAAATAAATAGCCCACTTATGTTCCATTACATTGGGGATAAACAATACGCCGGGAGCTAAATATCCGTCTATAGGAATGGTAATGTTTGTTTCAATTGTGGTTTTATCTACGGGTTCCTGACCTATGAAGGATGTGCCGTCGTCGCTGCCATATGACACTGCATTTGTAGCCATCTGCGGATCTGAAGATGTTGAGAGCATTTTCTGGGAGATGGGCCTTAAATCCAGGAGCCGTACGCCCCATGGGTTCTCGGATGCTTCTATCCATGGGAGTGGGTTTTCTTCTACTTCTTTCTTTTCTTTTTCTTCCTTTTTAAACCATTTACTAAACAGGGACATAGGTTTTTATTTAGCTTAGGCTAAATATACTTATTTTATTCAATCTGATGCAGACAGGGACAAAAAAGGCGTCCCGGATAACCGGGACGCCTTTTACTATTAAACTGATTCTTCATACACATTTCCAAATCTGTCCGTTACTCTTATCGTAATCTTTTTAGCATCGACAGAAGGTTTTGCAAAAAACATATGATCAGTCAATACAGGTTCTACGAATTTGCGGACTTTAGGAAGTGATGGGCCTGCATACAATTCAAATGCCCAGGGATCATAAGCTACCTTTTGCTCCATCGGCCCCTTCAACACACCATCCTCAAACCACTCTACCTTCCATTTCTTATCCCAGTTCCATACGTTCACAGCCAGTTCATCCGGAGACTCCTTAACCCTGCCTTTCGGATAAATCCTGAGTTGCTTGTCCTTTGCCAGACCGGTAGATTTATAATGCCATTTAATGTCAGAGCCATTTACATCGTATACACCGTAACCACTAGGTGTACCATCTCCACAAATGGGACCAGTCCACCAGGCACCACATACAGTACCGTGATTATGTTCCATGATATTGCCCTCTTCCCAGTTATCATTAAAGTGCGTATGACCACTCATGATATGTACCTTGTAAGGAGCCAGCATTTTATATAACTGCTGCCTGTTGGCTACAGTACCACCATCTGTTACATCTTCAACCTTTCCTGCCCTGCGTGCATTGCCGGTGAAAGTAGGAATATGCAGACTTACTATGATAGTAGTACCCGGTTTTACAAGCGCCAGGTCCTGATCCAACCATTGCAGCTGGTTTTCCGTAATGTAACCTATGTACTTCTTTGCAACTCCTAAAAAGAACACATCATCCAGTACTATATAGTGTAGCTCTCCCCTGTTATAAGAGTAATAAGTAGGGCCAAACTGCTGTTTAAATGTATTCGCAGATTTATCATCCGTACGCGCTTCATTATCCATATCATGGTTACCAATCACGTTAAAGAAAGGAATACCACACATATCAACAGCATGTTTGTAATCTTCGAATAATTCGAACTCATCCCATACCAGGTCACCACATCCTATGCCATGAATCAATGTATCGGCAGGATAAGATTTGATAACAGCTTGCAAATCCGGAACCGACTGACTGATTAAAACCTCTACATCTTTTTTAGTTTTCATCTGAGGATCTGCCCAAACAACAAAGGTATGCTTACGATCATCTACCTTTAATTTCTCCAGATTAAAATCATTTTTATAATTATTCTTAGAGATAGGTTTATAGAATGCCGCAATGCTTTTATGCTCCGGAAATGCATACCCGGAAGGTACACTGATATATACAAATTCTGCGGTGGCATTACTTATCAGTTCGTATAACCCATTCTTATCCGTTAACGTGATATTGATACCATCTGTTACGGGTACTCCCGCAACTCCTTTTCCTTCACACTGCACTTTCCCTCTTAAAGTTATTGCTGAAAGATCAATATTTGTTTGTGATGCTGCTAATGATTTTGCATTCAGCAACGCTGCTGGCATGGTTAATAAAGATCCTGTCAGTCCTACGTTCTTTAAAAAATTCCTTCTGTTGATCATAGATGTTTTATTTGAGTGTAGTAGATCCGGTGCCTTCAATTTCAGTGAGAGCAGATGTTTTAGTCAGCAGTACATTTGTTTGTGTCCTGGCTTTTGTCCATTTCCCTAAAGCCGGATTATAAGTACCCCCCAACATGTAGAAATAACCCAGATCGGCCGTGTTATAAGCAAGGCTGATCGTATTGGAACCACTTCTGTAGAATGGTTGTTCCTGTAAGGTGACAGGATTTATCACATCGTAGAAATCCGTATTGGTAATGCGATAACCTTTAGCCGGCGGGCCTTCTGTATACAAACTACCACCTGAAGAGATAAAGATAACATCTACCGGACGGGAGTCTACAGTTACGACTGAATCCTTAAATACAGCCATCCCGAAAGCATTCCCACTGTTAGCCATCAGTCCACCGGTTTTGGTACCAAAACCATCACCATCATTGGTTACATAATTGAAAGCCCTTATCCAGTTAGAAGAACTTATACTCGTTGAAGCAGGACCATTGATCATCTTTCCATCACCTCCCACATAAAAGAAAGTTCCTTTAGCTGCTTTACCAGTATACAGATTCAGTTTAAATGTACGCATGCTGCCGGTAGCCCATCCCTTGGCAGGGTAACCGGTAGGGATAGAAGCATTCGCATTATTGGTTACCACCACAGCATAGGGAGTAGCAGCAAAATCAATATCCTGCGTGGCCATCATCTGTATGTATTCATAATTGCCATCTGCCCCTTTTACATCACTGATAAATCCTGTGATGAGAACAGACGCAATTTCTATGGTAGAACTCAACACCACCACATCATCACCCTTACGCACACGGAACTGTGGTGTTCCATTTACATTAAACATTATTCCGTAGAAATTAGCGCTTACCGGCATCAGGCTATCTGCGAACAAAGCCGTAGCTTCTGTATGCAAAGCAATATCCCCGAATCCATCATTCAGCACCTTGTCACCTGATAATTTATCTTTTGGCCCGGGCAGCGGATCAAAGCCTCCCTTTACAACAACAGCCAATGTACTTTCGTAAGCATCAGGGTTAGCAACGATGAGGTTCGTCGTTACCCTGTTAACAGGGATCGGATTTCCGGAAGATACTTTAGTGATATCTTCTTTTTTAATACCTGTGAGTTCCAGAATACCATCTACCTTCTTTAATACTTTCCCTTCTACATGAATGATGAGGGAATCACCTGGTACATAATCGGCAGCTTCTGTTCCTAAAGGAATAGAGATCCCTCTTAACTGAGATAAACGGCGGCTATCCTGTACTACCAGCAAACCGGCAGGTAAGTTACCACCGGAATGGTCCGATACCACCATTACGGCTATACTGTTTGATCCGTACATGTTATCGGTTGTCAGTACAACATCGTTTCCCCGGTAGAGGTCTCTGATATCATAGAGCGCTATATATGGACTGATACTTCCACCCGGATAAGTATCCTTTTTACATCCCCACACAAAAAGCAAGGCTGCGTATATCAATATTGTTCTCATTGTTTTCATAATTAAGGTTTTTGCCACCATACCTGTGTAGAGATTACATCAGATCCCTGGCCAGCTACAGCAAGTTTATAGTTCGTAGGATTGGTGGATTGTACATACACGGGATAAGTCATCCTTGCCGGCATAATACCACCATTCTTTAACCCTGGTCCTTTAGGTAATAAAGGGTGTCCTGTACGACGGTATTCAAACCATTGTTCCATATCTTCCAGGAAAAGTGCATAGTACTTCTGTAAGTGGATCTTCTCCATCTTCTGGTCCAGCGTTTCACTTTCTACCCATTCAATATCCGCGGCAGAGAGGAATGTTTTAATATCCATGGGCCAGGTGGGTATCCATTGGGTAATGCTGCTTAAAGCCCCATCATTATAATAGGTTTCCGCAGAACCACCGATCCATCCTTTTGCAGCAGCTTCTGCCAAGATAAACTTCAGCTCTGCATAATTCATGATCATACCTGTTAATGGTTCTGTCATTAAAGAAGAAGTAGATGTATTCGAGTAGAAATAAGATTTTTTAATAGGATTATCTCCGGGAGAATAACCACTTGGAATGCCCTGATAAGAACCCGAATAAGGCGCTATCCCCCACCTGTTGATACCATTGCTGCCATAGGTAGGAATATCAATACGGGGATCATTCCAGGAAGCTAAATGATCGATAAAGAAACTGCCTAAACCGGGCGCTTTGAAATCCTGTTCTCTTACACTCAGATAAGGAGATGAATAAGGCCCTATTCCTGTCCATCTCAAAATAGCCGATTCATCATTGCTGGCCATTATAGGATATTTAGCTGCATTCGTTTCTACGATATCCTTAAACTTTGCAATACAGCTATCGGAGACTTCCGCTTTACCGGAAATTCTTAACAATAATCTCAGATATAATGAATTGCCGAACTTACGCCACTTCTGCACATTCCCGCTATACACAGGATCTCCGCCACTGATCGCAGTGCCCGTAGTTAACAGCGTATTTGCCTCTTCCAGTTTCTTGAAAATATCCAGGTAGATATCTTTTTGTTTATCAAAACGGGGTTCGTAAATAGCGCTATCTTTGGCCAGGTTGGATTCAAAATAAGGGACATCACCATAGGTATCTGTGAGCATGGAATAAATCCACGACTGACAGATTAAAGAGATACCCATATAGGATTTGTTATAGTTCAACTCCTGACTGGCAATCTTATAGATATCTTTAAAATTGGTAAGTTCAGAATACCATCCGTTATAGAGATAATCTGCCCAGGTAGCGCGGTAATCATATCTGAATACTTTCCCTTCCGCATCTCCCAGATCTACCGTTACCTGCATCAGCTCATTATTAAAATTGCGGTTGCGCAACATGTTGTATGATAAAGTGCTGACTAATGCCGGTGGTAAAAGCTGTTGCGGTAATGCAACAGGTGTACCATTAGGATCCGTATTGATCTCCTGGAAATCTTTTGTGCATGATGCCAGCAGGATGCTTAACATCAATATTATTTTCTTCATCTTACAAAAATTAGAATCCAAGTAATAAATTAAATCCAAAGGTGCGGGTAGACGGGAACTGACCAATCTCGAAACCCTGTGTGATATCATCTCCGTTAAGTGTCCCAAATTCAGGATCAAATATGGGCCACTTAGACCAGATATGCAGGTTACGTCCATACACCCCTACGGTGGCACGCTGTAACCCTATCTTTTTGAGATATTTCGGACTGAAGGTGTAATCCAGACTAACCTCTCTGAATTTGATAAAGTCGGTCCTGAATACGCTGCCTTCTGCATTATCCACACCAAAGTGAGAACGGTAATATTCATCGATATCGGTAGCTATCACATCATTCTTCCTGAATTTCCCATCTGCATTCTGGACCACACCATTCCCAATAATACCATTGTATCTGCCTGGTAATGTATTCTTCGTTTTCCCCTGCTCCGCCAGTTTGTAATGTGTGAGAGAATGGGCTACGCCACCGTACTGGGCATCGAATAAGAGATGTAAGTTGAATTGTTTGTATTGAAAGTCGTTTCTGAAGCCCAGCTTCCATTTAGGAATGATATTACCCAGGTATTTCACTCCTTCTGTAAGCAAAGCCACACCAGTGGTCCCGTCATAAATAACCTGACCGTCCGGAGCTCGCTGATATCCTCTTCCGTAGAGGTCTCCCATACTTCCACCCACCTGTGCTACGATCTGGCCACCACCTACAGGGCCTGTCCGTAGTACTAATGAGCTGTCTGCCAGCCTTTCAATTTTGTTCTTATTAGCAGAGAATATGATGTTGGTATTCCAGGTAAATCCACCCTTCACTTTAACAGGCGTGCCATTTAAGGCCAATTCCAACCCTTTATTGCTCACTTCTCCGGCATTGATTAATACCCATGTAAAACCGGAAGCGCGGTCAACTACACGCCTTAAATGCTGATCTTTGGTATTCCCCCTGTACACAGCGAGGTCCATGCCCAGACGGTTCTGAAACAGCTGGATATTGGTACCTGCTTCATAAGTGATGGTCCTTAATGGCCGGAGATCAGGATTCGCCAATAAAGCAGGGTTTTCCAGTCCGCCGTTATATAAGCTGCCCGAAGAGATATAACTGTAGGCCGTGAGGTAAGAAGTAGTACCTCCACTACCTACACCTGATGCAGAGAATCTCAGTTTTGCAAAGTTGATAACCTTGGGGAGTTTGAATACTTCGGATGCGATGAAGCTCACATTCGCAGATGGGTAAAAGAACCCTGCGTTTGTAGTACGACTGGGTGTAGCCAGTGTACTGGCCCAGTCCTTACGGGCGGTAAAATCCGCAAAGAGGAAGTCTTTATAACTGGCAGCCACTAAGCCGTAAAAGCTGTTGATTGCATAACGGCTTCTCAATGGCATTGTTACCAGTGGTCCGGCAGCATTGGCCATTGTGAAAATACCGGGGAACGTCAGTGAATCCGCACGGGTTTCATCTTTGTTATAGGTATTTCTTAATGAGCTACCACCGGCTGTTACCGAGAATTCGAAATCGGGATTGATCCTTTTAGCATATTTTAACAGGAAGTCACTGCTGGCTTCCATGGAAAAGAGATTCTGTGTACGGTAGCTTCCTTTAGGCAATTTAGCCCCCGCATCATAAGGACGCTCCTGAGAGCGTTGTTCATAGGCGAAGTCTACAGAGGTCCTTACAGTCAGACTTAATTCCTTCGTAAAGCTATAGGTAGCCTGAACGTTTCCGGTGATACCGTGGCGGTTAGTTGCATTGATAAACTCATTAGCTACCGCGTATGGGTTTTCAGGGAAGGAACTGAACGGATATTTGATCACACGGTCTTCCTGTCCTTTTGCCCAATAGTTTTTTAGCCAGTCGATGTTCGCATTAGGCTGCCAGAATATATACCAGTACATGAGGGATTGGTTACCATAACCGGAACCCGGCAGGTTATCACTCCATTTATTTGTATAATTTACTTTTGATGAAATCTGTAGTTTATCATTCACTTTTGAGTTAACAGACATAGATACCGTATTACGTTTGTAACCGGTATTAGGGACTATCCATTTATTAGATACATTGGTGAATGAGAAACGGGCAGTTGTTTTATCAGATCCCCCATCTACACTGATTGAATTCGTATAGGTTTCTCCGGTATTGAAGAATTTCTGCATCTGATTAGGATAAGCTACCCAGGGTGTTTTTTCTTTCCCCTGTGCCTGTGTTACCGGATCATACTGATAGAATTTCTGTCCGTCGAAACGAGGGCCATAAGCAGAACTGGTACCGCTGGTGCTCGCTCCATCCGGAGAAGCACCGTAGGAATAATAGTTGGCTCCGTCCAGGCCCTGGCCGTATTCATATTGCAGATCAGGCCAGCGGTTCACGTTTTCCCAGGAAACATTAGAGTTGAATGTAACACCCAGACCTTTCCTTTTAGAACTACCGGATTTGGTAGTAATGATCAACGCGCCGTTTGCACCGCGCTGGCCATATAAAGCCGCAGCACCGGGACCTTTCAGCACAGTAACCGATTCTATGTCTTCCGGATTGATATCATTGAGACCACTTCCATAGTCAGCTGGCATGTTATCGCTACTGGTACCATAAGAAGATTCCCCGCTGATACCGTTACGCCGACCACTACTCTGATTGATCACCACTCCATCTACAACAATGAGCGCTTCGTTATCTCCGTTCAGGTTATTTTCTCCGCGCAGAATGATTTTATTGGAACCGGTAGGACCCGCATTTGATCTAACCAGGTTAAGACCAGCTACTTTTCCGGAGAGCGCATCTGTCCAGTTAGCAGATAAAGCTTCTGTGAGCTCTTCTCCTTTTACTACTGTAGTGGAGTAACCAAGCGACTTCTCTTCTCTTTTTATGCCTAAAGCGGTAGTGATCACTACTTCATTTAATGCTTTACGGTCTGGTGCCAGTCGCACATCCAGCTTTTTAGTTTCTGTGATGGTAAACTCACGCGATGCATATCCCAGGAAAGAAAATAAAAGAACAGTACCAGGATGAATGGTAATGAAATAGTTACCGTCTATATTGCTAACGGTTCCTTTGCTGCCGTTCTTAGGCCGGATATTTACACCGATCAGCGCTTCCCCGGATTCATCTGTTACTCTACCGCGGACTACTACGTCTTCCACTTTGCGCATGATAACAAATGCATTACTGTTGCGGGTATATTCATAATCCGTACCTCTTAACGCAGTGCGTAAAATTTCAGGTACGGTAGCATGCTGCAGGTTGATGGTAACGAGTGTATTACCATTTACTTCATTGCCACTATAATTAACCAGGTATGGACTGTTCTTCTGGATAAACTGGAACACGCTTTTCAGCGGCTGGCCTTCCATGGTGATATCCAGTTTTGGCTCAGCGGATTGTGCTTTGACAGATAATGCCCAAAATAAGAATAGTACGAACATGATACCGTTCGGGTACGGGCAAAAAATTCCGAACGGGCCTCCCCGCTTTTTTGTAACTTTGTTCATTCATTTTAAAATTTAGCTTGTACTGAATTTCGGCACCCTGTTACAGCAGGGTGTTTTTTATTGTATAATTATCTGGTTGTCCTTGTTACTCATCAGGTTTAACTGCTCTATAATACTTTGAATACTATTATTCCTAAAGGTGGCGGTGAATCTGTGTTGCAATAGTTGCGGGTCTTTCACCACAATATGCACGGGGTACCTGTGTTGCAGTACCTGTAATACCTGTTGTAAAGTGGCATCCTGGAAAATAAACTCCCCTCTTATCCAGGCTGTTGTTGCAGTAGTATCGATATCCAGTTTAGTGAATGTTCTTGTATGTTTATCCAGTACGGATCCGTATCCTGCTGTTAACAGCCGTCCCTCCAATTCGATTTTACCACTGTTAACGGATACAGATGCATGATTCTCATTATTATAATCCCTGACAGAGAATGATGTACCCAGTACTTTTATGTTTAATTGTGAGGTTTTTACGATGAAAGGCTGGCGGGGATTCTTAGCTATTTCAAAATAGGCTTCACCTTCTTTCAGGTATACAATACGTTCTGCTCCTGTGAACTTTTCCGGGAATTCCAATTCACTACCACCGTTGATGGTAACACGGGTACCATCTGATAATACCAGGGATGCATGGTTACCGTCCGGTACATGGAGACTGCGTTTTTTATAAGTTGTGTTTTTCCTTAATAAAAAGGCGCTGCCGAGGATTAACAGGAATACGGCGGCGTATTTCCAGGCGGTGAAAAGGACCCTTCTTTTAGATGTATTTCTTTTTATTTTTGCTAATGCAGTGACTATTTCTTCTTCCGGCAGCTGGAAGTTCTCATTTATATAGGCATCTACAGGAAACAGATCCATACGTTCCTGCTCTGTGAGCGCGGCTAATGCATGTCTTAAGGCAGTCTTTTCAGCGGCGTTTAATTTACCTGCTGCAAAATCGTCCAGTTGTTTCCTGATGTCCATACTATAAGAACAGCAAAATGTACTGGTTACCGTCAGGTAGTTACGTTAAGGAATTGTTACCAGATAGTGGCCATTAAAGCTTTTAATGATCGGAGTACGCGACCGATATAACGTTCTACTGTTTTTTCGGAGACGCCTTCCTGCAGTGCGATTTCTTTATAGGTAAGTCCTTCTTCCCTGTTTAACAGGTAGTAGCGGCGGGCAGGTTCTTCGTGGGTATTAATGGTATAGTCGATAATCTGTTGTTGTTCTTTTACTTCCAGGTCGTTCGTAGTGATTTTTTCTATTTGAATACTGGAGTAGGCTTCCTGTTGTTGTTTTTCTTTTAAGGCCAGTTTCAGATGATCCAGGAAACAGTTTCTTGCTATTATTAGTATGTAACGTAGTCTTTCTTCCCTGTTTTCCGGAAGTAATACCAGCTTTTGCCACACTTTCAGGAAGGCTTCCTGGGCGAGGTCTCTGGCCAGTTCTTTATTATTGCTGATCTTCTCCAGGTACATAATGGTATTGGGATAGGTTTCTTTGAATAACCTGTCGAAATATATTTCATTATGTAGGTTGTTGAATGCCATCGCAGTACCGGAAGTGATTTTGGGGGCGAAAGTAGTTTTACAGTGTGAACTTTGTATTAATTCGCTGTTAAATTTAGGAGAAGATTTTGTGAAAAATACAAAGTAGTTGGTATTTTTTAAGAATTCTCATCCTCCTACCTTCGTCTGTAAGCACCAAGAGAGCCACTTAGAAAAAGTATATTTGTTACAATAAAACAATTTAAAATGTCAGAAGACGTATACTCCGCCATTTCCATCATCATTGCCATACTCGTATTCTTAGCCATTTTAATTGTAGGGTGGCGTACCGATTTACTAAAAGAAGGAAATATGGCAGGAAAGCCATACAGTTTCAATAAATTTCAATTATGGTTATGGACACTTGTCATCTGTCCTATTTTTTCTCTTTACTGGGGGAACGTAACAGGCCATCATCCGGATATCAATTTAACCGGATTAGTACTACTGGGAATATCGGGCGGAACAACTGCTGCCGCGCAGATAATTAACAACAGTCAAAAAGCTAATCCAGCAGACAATCCATTACTAAAATCATTGACGGTTCAAACAACAGGCTTCTGGGCAGATATTCTGAAAGACGATACCGGTCAATTATCAATTGCCCGTCTTCAGCAGCTTATTTTCACCTTTGTTTATATCGGGATCTACCTCACCATGTTTTTCCAAAAGATGGAATATCCGATTTTTGATTCAAATGCTTATATACTAATGGGTATTTCAACAGGTACCTATCTGATAAGTAAAGGATTGAACAAATAATTAACAAAATATACAAGAGGCCGGAGTAAATCCGGCCTTATTTTATCCACAGAAAACTGTTCCGATTTGTACAATTTTTAGTATCTTATTCCCTATAACTTCGTGAAAAAAAGAGAATTGTGACCTTTAAAGAAATTCTTCCCTGTCTGCAATTAAGACCTTACATCAAGGGGTTCTATTTCTATGAATCCAACTCAGATGTAAGTTTTGATGATATTGTATTCCCCAGCGGGAATATGGAAGTGATTTTCAACCTGGGAGAAGGGAGCTGGTTAACAAGGAAAGATGGTGTGTTTAATACTACACCTGCTATAGAACTCTGGGGACAGATTACGAAGCCATTAGCTATAAAATCTACAGGTAAGAATATTATGCTGGGGATACGGTTTTATCCTTACTCTGCCGCTTATTTCTTCAAAGAAAATGTAGCTGAATTTAATAATGATATCATTGATGCAGCTGATTTATTTGGCCCGTCGATTAAGCGTCTGCATGTAAAGTTATTAGGAACTACAACCCTCCATAACAGAATTACATTAGTAGAAGAATATTTATTGGACAGACTCACTATTTCCGATAAAAAACATAGTAAGATCAAGCTTATCGGAGAGATTGCAGATAGCCTGAAAAATGATTGTACCAATGAAAAAATAGTCTCTATCTCTATCCGAAATAATATCTCTACCCGTTATCTGAATCAACTCTTTTCTCAATATACAGGATTAGCCCCTAAACTGTTTTGTAAGATCAACCGTTTTCAGTATAGTCTAAATCTGTTGAATGCCAACACCCAGAAGTTAACAGGCGTAGCCTATGATGCAGGCTATTTTGATCAGTCCCATTTTATCAGGGAATTTAAACTCTTTACAGGTATTACCCCCACTTCATTTGCTACACAAACACTTCCCATCAATCAGATATTAGCTACTAACTAATACTTCCGATTTGTACAATTTCAGTAGATCCATGAGGTTTAGTTTTGTATAACTAAAAACTCAAAAAATGAATCTACCAACAAAAGCACAAGATGTGCATGCATCACTGGCAAACGCATTCAACACAGGTAACGCTGACATTGTAATGAGCATGTATGATGTTACAGGTATTATAGTACCTGAACCAGGAACATCCGTTTCCGGAAAAGAAAAATTTGAAGAAGCAGTAAAGAGTATCTTATCTATCAAAGGCAAAATGGAGATTAAAACTGTTTACTGTCTCCAGACAGAGAATATTGCTGTAGGAAGGTCTGAATGGAGTATTACCGACAATGGCGAGGTGAAAATCAGCGCTAAAGGTATAGAGGTAATGAAACAACAGGCTGATGGCAGCTGGAAAATTATTATTGATCATGCATTCGGCGCAGAAGCTGATCTCATACCTTAAATAATAGCAGACATGAAAAACAGATTTGAAGAATTTTCAGCATTACATCATCAACCCATACCATTACTCATAGGTAATGTATGGAATGCACAGAGCGCTAAAATATTCGAACAACAAAACTTTAAAGCGATAGGTACATCCAGTGCCGCTGTAGCAGAAACATTGGGATATGCAGATGGAGAGGAAATGAGCATAGAAGAGTATTTATTTATTATTAAAAATATAACTGCTGCTGTTTCTATTCCTTTTACTGTTGATATAGAATTTGGCTATGGAGATACGCCGGAAGAGATTGTCAGTGTTATAAGACGATTACACGAAACAGGGGTTTCCGGTATCAATATAGAAGATTCAATTGTAGTCAGTGGCAAAAGAAGTATCGTTGATGCAAAAGTTTTTGCGGAAAAGCTGGAACGTATTACCAGTTTGCTGGATGTTGGGATGTTTATTAATGTGCGTACAGACAGCTTTCTCCTTGGTTTACCCAATGCGCTGGATGATGCCATTTCGAGGATTGATCTATATCAGCATACAGGAGTACATGGCCTGTTTTTACCATGCATTACAAAGATGGCAGATATAGAAAAAGTAACAGCGCATTCAATGTTACCTGTTAATGTAATGTGTATTCCGGGCCTACCTGATTTTAAGCATTTACAAAAAGCAGGTGTTAAGAGAATTAGCATGGGACCATTCTTACATAAGAATATTTATCAAAGAATGAATGAGTTGGTTGGAGAGATAGTTACAGATGGTAGCTTTGAACATCTATTTTAATAAAACTAAAGGTTGCAAGATGCAACCTTTAGTTTGTTTTTTCGCTAAGGACAATGCCCATTTCCAGTCCTGTTAATGCAGCCAGACCTTTTAACCTGCCGATAGCCGAATAGCCGGGATAAGTGGTTTTATTCAGATCATCCAGCATCTGATGCCCATGATCTGGCCTCATAGGAATAGAAATGCCTTTCCTTTGCATCAATAATACCAGTTCTTTTACCACTGCAAACATGTTTACGCTTCCTTCCAGATGATTGGATTCAAAGAAGTTATTGTCTTTATCTTTTTGAGTATTGCGTAAGTGAACAAAATGGATATGATCTCCCAATCGCTGCACCATACCCGGCAGATCATTGTCTGCTCTTACGCCAAATGAACCTGTACAGAAGCATAATCCATTAGCTGCTGAGGGAACTGCCTGTAACAGCTTATTAACGTCTTCTTCAGTGCTTAAAATGCGTGGCAGTCCTAATACAGGGAAAGGAGGATCATCCGGATGGATAGCCAGTTTTAATCCTGCTTCTTCCACAATGGGTATGATCTCCCGCAGGAAATAATATAAGTGCTGCCGTAGCTGGTCTGCATCTATTCCTTTATAAGTATCCAGTGCCTCTAATACCTGTAGAGCAGTGAATGGCTCATCACTTCCCGGTAATCCTAATAATACATTTTTATACAACGTTGCCTGGGCCTCTTTACTCATCGACTGCAATAACAGGAATGCCTTATTGATTTCTTCTGTATTATAATCACTTTCAGCACCTGGTCTTCTTAATAAAAACAGATCAAAGGCAATAAAGGCAGACCGTTCAAAACGTAACGCTCTCGAGCCATCCGCTAAGGTATAAGCAATATCAGTGCGTACCCAATCAAGCACCGGCATAAAATTATAGGTAACTACTTTCAGTCCGCATGACGCTACATTACGTAAGCTTTGCTTATAATTCACTATATGCCTCAGATAATCACCGGATTGTTTTTTGATTTCCTCACTTACAGGCAGGCTTTCGATGACAGTCCAGCTCATGCCTGCTGCCATAATCAATTCCTTTCTTTTATTGATCTCTGTAACCGTCCATATTTCGCCAACAGGTATATGATGCAGGGCAGTCACTACGCCTGTACATCCTGATTGTCTGATATCTGATAAGGTAACCGGATCATTTGGGCCAAACCATCTCATGGTTTTCTCCATTGTATAGTTCATCATTAATAACATGGATTTTGATATAAAAAGGGCGAAACGAATATAAGGCAATTTTAAAATGCAACCGATTGTATATTTTCAGACTAGATAATACATACTGATAATCAACATAATACTCATATTAAAATAATCTTGTAAATATCACTATAGATTTTTATCTTGTTAGCACATTTGACTAAAGGGACAATCACTATGAGATCTTTATTATTTGGTGGACTGCTGTGCCTGACTCTGTTTAGCGCCTGCCAGAAATCCAGCACTCCTGCTCCGGATAACAACAATACTATTACCGACAGCGCTACGGTTACTGTCGTTAATGGCTACGGAAGTGGTAAATATAAAATTGGGGATACTGTAAATATCTGGTCGACCGCTATTCCGGACAATGCCGTATTTGATAGCTGGACAGGCTTTACCAATCTCTTACAGAATAGCGGAGAATGGCATAACAGCTTTGTGATGCCTGCTCAGAATGTAACAGTCACTGCTACTACAAAAACATCAGTTGCCTATACACTGCAATATGAGAAGATAAAAGGCGTGAACATTCTGAAAAATGTATACTATTATTTCCCTTCCAGTCCTAAGGGTATTGCTTTTCTGCTGCATGGTACCGGTGGCAGTGCTCAGAATATCGCTAACAACTACGACTGGATACTGATGATAAGAGACCTGGTAAATGCAGGCTTTGCCGTGGTTGTTACAGAAGCAGAAGAGGTATCATTAGGAACAGACACAAACGGAGACGGAAACCTGAGATGGCAAACCTTACCGCTGGATAGCACTACCAGTATAGACTATGCCAATATCAAAGCGATACGTGACACCTTTTATGCACGGGGTTATGCCAATCCAACTATCCCTCTGTACTCTATAGGTATGAGTAATGGTGGTGCTTTCTCCTGTTCTTTATCTTATTTATATAAATTTAAATCCGGTATCGCTTATTGTGCACAGGGTTTTCAGGTAGTTTTCAATACTTCAGTGATACCTTTCCAGTTTTGTATGGCTAAGTATGATGATAATGACCAGGTAGGCACTCAGGGAGATGCAGATGCTTTGACCTACTCTCAATTGTTAACAGGTAGAGGAGTATGCAGTAAATACTTCCTGCAGGATAAATCACCTGCTTATCCGGAACGTTTTGCCAGAAGATCTGATATCAGTATAACAACTTCTACGGCCTTTTTCAATGAGTTGAAAACGAATCACTGGATGGATGCTAAAAATTATATGACAATAACGGCAGATAGCCTGGCGCCAATTTTACTGGCTAATCCGACTACCTACCCTACTTACAAATCACTCAACGTTTCCCAACGGCTTTTCGTAACGGACCAGATTGATGAGATGTATGCAGCACACCATTTCTTTAGTGATCTCAATAAAACAACTATCAAATTTCTTACTTCACAGTGTCAGTGATATCAGCAATTGTTTATTCAACGGGTAAATGTGTTCCATATAGTATTCCGGAACAATATTCGTCAATACCGCAATGGCGGAATGATCCCGGCGATTTACAAGCAAAGAAGCGCCTGTACCGGCTGTTCCGCCATTGATGCCCAACATGGGAATACCGTTGGGTAAAGTCCGCTGCCCCCATCCCAGGTTACTATGAAAACCACCAGGCGGTACGTCAAAAGTATTTTCCAACTGGAAATTGACAATATCACTTGAGGAATCAAGGTAGATAGCGCCGAACCTGATCAGGTCTTCCGCAGAAGAGAGAATACCCAGGCAGCCGTTCATGATACCACCATCCCAATGTGGGCAGGTATTGCCGGCCGCATCAATGCCTTTTATTGCGGAAGTACTCTTTGCATCAAAGGATGAATTGACCATCCCTAATGGCTTAAAAATATGCTCCTCTACCAAATCGGCAAATGACTTTCTTTCTATATGAGACGTCATGTAACTCAGTATCCCGAAACCAAGGTTTGAGTACTGATACACCTCCCCGGGCTGGCTATCTAATTGCAACTGATTGGATAAATAATGTTCCAGCCGCTGGCTATCATAATCCCTGAGCGGATTAGCAGGATCATAATCAGGGTATTGTTCAATGTCGTGTGGCATTTTGGGTAACCCAGCCGTATGCAACGCCAGTTGTGCCCATGTGATAGGCGGATTACCATGTAGATTAAAAGGCAGGTACTGGCTAATAGGGTCATGCAGCTTCACTTTTCCTCCCAGCACCCATCGCGCCAGTATATACCCGGCGAATACTTTGGTCACGGAACCAATTTCAAAGATAGCACGTTCATTCTTCGATGGCAGCACTACACCATCTGTTTTTATCAGTCCATCAAAAGAAATCTGGCCGTTTTTCAGGATAGCTATCGCAATGGTAGTCTGGTCTGGAAGATCTTGTATAACCTCTTTAAATATGTCGGCGGGTAACATGTTATTACGGATTTTGCGCCGTAAAATTGCAACAATAATTTGCTTTATAGTACTTTATTTCGTTAATCCTCCAAAGTATTCGTCACTTCTTTGAAACACCCATATGCTGTTTCGAACTGTGTAAAATCACATTCCAGTTCTTTACGATTCCAGTTACCTGTAATGGCTGCTGCTTCATAGGTAGTTTGCAGGAATGCTAATATCGCTTCTTCGGGATCATCTGCCTGCATAGCTACCTCATATGGCATCAGGAACTCTCCCATCTCCTTACTATAGAAAGCGCCGGCAGGCTTAACAGGCTGTTCTCCGAAAGCAGGTGTAGCAGGATAACAGTAAGCATAAAAAGCAGCGTGTGGGTATTGATCATTGCCTGGCCAGAATCCACAGGAGCTTACTTCTTTGGAATACGCTTCCTTCATTACATCCGCGGGCATATTAGGTGCTTCTCCCTGATGCTGTGGTGCATCTCTTCCTGAAAACCTTGTAACAGCAAGATCGAAAGCACCCCAGAAGAAATGTACAGGGCTGCATTTGCCGGTGAAGCGGGCCCTGAACCGGGTAAAGATGTTGTTGATCTTTACAAGCGCCAGCCAGTAGTCTTCCATTTTTTTTGGATCGTATGACTGATGGATTTCATCCTTTTCAAAAGGAATGACTCCTTCTAATTCACAGGGCACGGTATAAATGGTTACATCAATATCCAATACTTTCAACTTTTCAAATACTTCGTTATAGAAACTGGCAACGGTTCTGGGCCTCAGAGCTACCGTTTCCCTTTTACCATTACTGGTAACAATTACCAGCTCATGGTGTATAAAGTCGAAGTCTATCTGAAAAATCCCATTCTCATATGGAATGCTTCCTGTACCCAATCCATAGGGATTCACATACAACGTCACATGCCAGGAATGATTTAACCAGGGCATCTTCCTCAGACGGATCTTTCCTATAATCTGCGTCCATAGATGCACAGTAGCTAGTGTATCTTTCCAGCTATTATAATCCAGTACGGGCCATTGTATTTGTTGTAAAGCAGTCTTATCCATAGCAAACAATTGAGAATAGTAATTTAACAAAAAACGGGCTGATATAGCCCGTTTTTCTTTTACATCAGATGAATACACATTTGCCTTTATATTTTCGTTTAAACTCTTTGGGACTACATCCTTTTCTTTCCCTGAATATGCGGTTAAAGTTGGCCATATTATGAAATCCGCATTTACTGGCAATTTCATTGACAGAATAAGAAGAGTTTATCAGCATCCGTGACACATGTCCAAGGCGGATCTTAATCAGATTTTCTGTAAAGCTATGTCCTGTATGAATTTTAATAAATCTGCTGAAAGAACCGTCAGACATATTCGCAATGCCAGAGACATCAGACAGGGTTATTTTTTCCGCAAAATTGCGATAAAGAAATTCAAATACCTGCTCAATTCTCCGGCTGTTAAACACATGCCTTTCTTTGGTAAACGTGATATCTGATAATGTACAGGTATCACGCGCCATTGATAAATCATGTAGTACTGAGAGCAGTTCAAGTACTGAATCAAAACCGGTTTTCCTGTTTAGCGCCATGATACGGGGAGAGATTTTCTGCACAGTTTCCTGTGAAAAAAGCAACCCCCGCTTTGCATCTTCAAACATTTTCCGGATGTTGAATAACTGGTTCTTTTGAAGCAGGGCCAGCGGAAACAACTCCTTATTAAATTGAATGGTCACCTCCCGGATATTACCGGATACGCAATGATGATTAAACCATCCATGTGGCAGATCAGGTCCGATAAGCACTAATTCCATATTTCCTGTTTCGCCGATATGGTCGCCTATAATACGCTGGGTACCTGCAGCATCCATAATCAGGTTTAGCTCCATCTCCTCATGAAAATGAAGCGGCCCAGCCAGTTCCTCCGGTTTTTCTAAGGAAACTGAAAAACAATCATTGGGGGCGAGTGAGGGAATTTCTAATACAATGTCTTTAAACATCCGGGCAATCTTTAATGGTTATGAGTTTGAGTTACATGATCAATATCAGGGATTGGGGTATAAAAACTGAAATATAGTCCTAAAAAACAAAAGCGGCCACCCTATCCGGGCAACCGCTCTCCTGCTAATGAATTTTCTTACTCTTTAATAATTTTACGGGTAATCTGGCCTTTTGCATTGGATACCTTCAGAATGTATAATCCAGCTGGTAAAGATGACAGCTGTAATATTTCCATTGTGCTGGTAACCGGCCTGCTGATGATATATTTACCATCGGTGCCAAGCAATACCAAACGGCTGTTTTGCAACCAGGCGGTCCCTAGTTTTACAGTAACCTGGTCGTGGGCCGGATTGGGGAAGATCGAGATGCCTTCGGAAACATTACTATGCTCCTGGCTTTTTGCAGCAACCATGGCAGCTCCTGCAAGCGTACCATAAATTTCAAACTCATACAGAGAGAAACCATAGGCCGTTGCTCTATTGATGCAATACACCTTCACATAACGGGCAGTACCACTCAAACCGGTCTGGTCATCTGCTACTGCAGATGTTTTACCCCAGAATTCACGTACAGTAGTCCAGGTAGTATTATCAGTAGAAAACTGGATCTGGTAATCTGTTGCATAAGCTGCTTCCCAGGCCAATCTTACCCGGTTAACATTATAGTTTGCCCCAAGGTCTACTACGATAGACTGATTATTGGCATAACTGCTGGACCAACGGGTATTCCCATTTGCATCCACGGCTTTATCACCTGTCACGGTTGCATCCTCATTAGAAGTAGTGAAAACCGGACGGCTGTAGGCAATGTTTGGAGAATAAGTCTCTACTTTTACAGAAGAGGTGAGGTCGTTGAAACTGTTATCTACCAGGCAATTATCATCTGCGGTAAGCGTAACAGCAGTACCCGAAAAACCACCATCTGTATACAATGTGATTTTGTATCCGCTCTTTACCCGTACAGAGGAGATATCATCATTCAAAACGCCCAATGCCTGTAACTGCGAAAGTGTATAAGTGCCCGGTGTTAATGAAACCCCACTACCAGTGAAGTTACAATCAGCATATACGGTAGCAGCACCTGATTGAGTAGTAGCGGTATCCGTCTCAACCGTTATAGCGGAACTGCCTGCTGAGAAATTTCCCGCAGCATCATAGGCTTTCACGACCAGTGTATAAGAAGTATTTGCAGTGAGCCCCTGCAGGGTTGTGCTGGTAGTGGAAGCAGTACCCAAAAGTGTATTGGCGGCATTGAATACCTGGTATCCCGCTACCCCGATATTATCAGAAGAAGCATCCCATGCCAATGAAATACTGGTCGAAGTTTTTCCGGTTGATCTGAGATTCGCCGGAGTACTGGGAGCCACTACATCAACGACGCCATCTAACGCACCTGTAAATGTATTAAAGCTATTCGCCTGCAAAGTGATGGTGAAGTCTGTGCCACTGGGCGTATAGGTGCCTACCGTTTTGGAACGGTCGCCCGCTTCACTGGTACGGATTAAAGTCAGTGGTTTATTAGCCGGCACACCGTGGAAAGTAACGGTATGTGTGGATGAAGCCTGATTCAACACCTGAATAACAAACTTTTTATTAGTTGTGTGTTTATAAGCGACAGTCATCACATCCCCATCAGGCTGACTGGTTTCTACAACCTGCCCACCTGGCTCAAAGTTGTTCATGTAAGCGGTATGCACATTATTGGAAGGCCATTCAGGATGCCAGAACCAACCTGAGGATGTGGACATACGGGCTATGTAATAATTCCGGTAATACATCACTGCCATCTCTTCTACTCCCTGCCAGGTCAGGCGGTCAGGATTTTCCCAGTAGTAGGCATCATAATCCGTTTCAGTACCCCACAGATTGCGGTCAAGCGTCTGCTGCCATGCACCCCATGCTTCCCAGTAAGAGATTGGCTCACGACCGGTAGTACTTCCTCCCCTGTAAGTATGCCAGGTAGGATTACCTGCCACGCTGAGGCTCTTTACAGCATTGTAGATATCCTTGTTATACTGGATATCCCAGAGCAATACGCTTCCTATACTCATTTTTGTTTTGATGCCATTAGCCGTAAAAAGTGTCTGGCATTTCTGGATCAGCGTAATATATTCCTGTGCAGTAAGAGAGATATTCACACCGGAAGTTTTGGTTTCATTTACATCTACATAATCAACCGTAAGGCCATAATTGTTTTTGCCATACACAAGATAAGAGGTAATGAAATAAGCAAAATCGTCAAAGTTATTGATCTTACGATTTGAACCGGCGGATGGATTACTCACCATCCAGTCCGGAACATCCCAGATACCAAGGATTGTCTTTATCCCCTTGTCCTGCATGGTTTTCAGGCGTTGAAAACTGCTGACTACACGGGAATCCGTACCATTAAACGTTCCTTTAGAGGGTTCCCATACCTTATTAGGGAACATGTCTCTGAACAAAGTCATGTGATTATCCAGCATCTGCTGGATAGCTGTACTGATAACATAGGTATTACCATTCTGCCGGTCTCCTTCATGACAGAAGCCGGCACCATCGATTCCCTGATGTGGCTGATTCAGGTTAATGTAAACATCCTGTGCAAAAAGCGGGTGACTGCATAACAGTACAAACAAAAAGGCATAAAGCCGGTGTTGTGTTTTCATGGATATGGGTTTATATGAAACATCAGACAATATGCATCAATTGCATAATGTCAATTTTGAAAATCAAAAGTAGTGTTTGAACTATTTGCTTTTCGATGCTATTATAACCTTTTATGATCCTGAAAATAACAACACAGGGCTGATTAAAAAGGGTCCCCCCTCTCCTGTAGGTACCCCTTTTAGCCAGCCCCTTATTTAATACGCATTGCTCATATTGTAGAGGATAGCAGTTCCTTTAATGTATTGATGCAGTTCCTGCATCATACCGGCGCTTCCAATGAATAAAGGAGATCTTTCATGAAGACTCTCCGGGATTATGCTAAGGATGGATTGTTTACCATTCGTTGCCTGTCCACCGGCCATTTCAATAATAAAGGCCATTGGATTGCATTCGTATAACAAGCGTAATTTGCCTTTAGGCTTTTCCGCAGTACCCGGATAAAGAAATATCCCTCCTTTGATCAGGTTCCGGTGAATGTCTGCTACCAGGCTTCCTACATAACGCTGTGTGTAATATTTTCCGTTCTGCTTTTTACGCTCACAAAAGTCGATGTACTTTTTTAGCTGGTCATTATAACCGCTGTAGTTACCATAATTCAGTGAATAGATATCCCCTGTTTCCGGGCATTGCATATTACTGTAACATAAGCAGAACTCCCCGATGGAAGGATCTAATGTAAAAGCATTCACACCTCGCCGGGTAGCATATACCATAATAGTACTGGGGCCATAAATAATATACCCAGCGGCAACGATACGCGTACCTGGTTGTAAGAAATCTTCTTTTGTACAGGGAGTCCCCAGGGGAGTTACCCTACGGTAAACAGAGAAGATAGTACCTACCGGCATATTCACATCAATATTGCTGCTGCCATCCAGAGGGTCCATCATTACAACATATTTAGCATTGTTGCTGACTTCATCATCAAATACAAGGATATCATCATTTTCTTCACTGGCAATACCCGCACAATAAAGGCCATTGCGGAGTACGCTCACCAGCTGGTTATCTGCGAATACATCCAGTTTCTGCACTTCTTCT
Source organism: Chitinophaga sp. YR573 (assembly GCF_900110995.1). GTDB lineage: Bacteria > Bacteroidota > Bacteroidia > Chitinophagales > Chitinophagaceae > Chitinophaga. The sequence continues at coordinate 1,032,816 of NZ_FOJF01000003.1, read as the reverse complement.
CCCTGGATATTTATATATCCCGTAGCCCCAAGTATGGCATCCATCAATCCCGCTTTGTTCACTTCCACATTAATACGTTTGGCGGCCAGACCTATATCTCTTAGTAACCCGGATAGCTGCCCTGTTGCTTTGGGGAATGTCCGGAGTTCCTGAATGGTAAACTCTTCCAGTGTCATTAATTTTCTCATCATAATCAACGTATTAATATTCTGATAAAACACCAGCCGTTACCTGTTCTGCAGTATGGATAGCACGAATGGTTTTAATGATAGAATCAGGTGTAACAGAGATGGAATCGATGCCTTCCTCAACAAGGAAACGGGCAAAGTCAGGATGATCTGAAGGCCCCTGACCACAGATACCTACTTTTACACCTGCCTTTTTTGCTTCTTTTATCAACATGCTTATCATTCGTTTTACCGCCGGATTTCTTTCATCGTATAATCCTGCTACCAGAGCAGAGTCACGGTCTAACCCCAGGGTTAATTGTGTAAGGTCATTGGAGCCGATGGAAAACCCATCTACTTCTTTAGCAAATTCAGCTGCCATCATGATGTTGGAAGGTATTTCCGCCATCAGGTACAACTCCAGACCATCTTTCCCCTGTTCAAGGCCATATTCTTTCATGATCGCTTTTACTTTTAACAGTTCTTCCACTGTGCGGCAAAAAGGAATCATCACAGATACATTCGATAAGCCGATCTGGTTACGTACACGGCGGATCGCCTCACATTCCAGTTTAAATGCTTCCTGGTAAACGGGATCATAGTAGCGGGAAGCACCTCTCCATCCTATCATTGGATTTTCTTCCTGTGGTTCAAAGTGTTTACCGCCCAGCAGGTTGGCGTATTCATTGCTTTTAAAATCAGAGAAGCGGACGATCACTTTATAGGGATGGAAAGCGGCTGCGATACGGGCAATGCCAAAAGATAGCTTTTCAATAAAGTACTCGGCACCACTATTGTATCCACGTGTGAGTTCTTTTATACTGGCAGATAATGCTTCGTCATTCAAACTGGTATGATGCAGCAGTGCAAGCGGATGTACTTTGATATAATTGTTGATAATAAACTCTTCCCTGGCAAGACCCACTCCTTTATGTGGCAGATTTGAGAACTGAAATGCCAGTGATGGGGAGGCTACGTTCAGCATCAGCGATGTACGGATGGCAGGCAGGCTGTCGAGGTTTGTTTCCTGCATATGGTAACTGATTGTTCCATCATATACAAGACCCACATCCCCTTCTGCGCAGGAAGCGGTAACTAATTGCCCCGCCGTCAGCACTTCTGTGGCATTGCCACAGCCTACAATAGCAGGTACGCCCATTTCACGGGCTACGATAGCTGCATGACAGGTACGTCCTCCTTTATTCGTAATGATGGCAGAGGCTTTTTTCATGATAGGTTCCCAGTCGGGGTCTGTCATATCTGTTACAAGTACATCACCTTCATTGAAATCGTGGCCTTCAATACGTTTATCCAGGGAATAGAATATACTAACCTTCCCGCTGCCTATTTTATCACCTACAGCAATCCCTGTAAGGATAGGCGCTGCGGTATCCTTATTATCAATAACATATTCTACCAGTGTCTGCTGATTCCTGTTGGAGTGAACAGTCTCCGGGCGGGCCTGGACGATATACAGCTCTCCTGAAATACCGTCTAATGCCCATTCTATATCCATAGGGCACCAATGTCCTTTGAGTCTGGTATAGTAATCTTCAATGGTACATACCCAGGAAGCCAAACGGAGGATCATTTTATCATCCAGACAAAACCTTTCTCTCGCAGATTTTTCCGTGGAGATGACTTTCACTCTTTCATCCGGGTCATCACCATATACCATTTTCTGGTCTTTGCGACCCAGCTTCTTTTCTATGATAGCAGGGAATCCCTCTTTTAAAGCCGGTTTGAAGAGGATAAATTCATCCGGCAGTATAGCCCCCTGTACCACCAGTTCTCCCAATCCATAGGCCCCGTTGATCACTACAGCATCTTTAAAGCCACTTTCCGTATCAATAGAAAAGGCTACCCCGGAAGAACCGAGATCAGAACGTACCATTTTTTGCACGCAGATGGATAATGCTAATTCAAAGTGATTGTAAAGAAAGCGCTGACGGTAGCTGATGGCCCTGTCAGTAAAAAGAGAGGCAAAGCAATTACGTACGGAATCCATTAGTGCAGCAGCACCACGAACGTTCAGGTAGGTTTCCTGCTGACCGGCAAAAGACGCGTCCGGCAGGTCTTCTGCCGTAGCGGAAGAACGTACTGCCACATCCGTATTCTCCTGGTCGTAGTTGGAAGATAACTGGTGATAAGCCTCGATAATGAGCTGGGATAATTCCGGCGGGAACTTACTGTTCCGGATCAGTTGGCGGACCTGCAGTCCTCCTCTTCGCAGGGATTCTACACTGTTGTGATCGATACCGTTGATCAGCTCTTCTATCTTACTTTCGAGCTGGTTAAACCGGCAGAATATGCGATAACCGTCTACTGTGATTACAAATCCTTCCGGGATCTTTATACCTAATCCGGAAAGGTTACTGATCATTTCTCCGAGGGAAGCATTTTTGCCACCCACCTTGTCAATATCGTGGATACCCACGGCAGACAAGCCGATGATTGTTTGGTGCATAAATAAAAGGTGTTAGTAATGGTGGTTATGAAAATAAAGCTATGGGGCATCTGTTATCAGTCAGATATCTGCTGCAAGTGCGAACATAAGCAGTACATAAAGCGTACGCTCATCGTGGAATCTCTTGAAAGCATAGTCAGGACGCATTGCTTATGAGTATATTTATGAATCAAATGTAATATTCATAAATTAAAGCAGCTCTGCATGGATTTAGTTAACAAAAGATGCTAAATGGATTAATTAATAGAAAATCGATCAATTGTAATCGACTTACCTCTTATACTATTGCATTGATACTACTACTTTCATGAAAATTCACGAAATCTGTGAGTCAAAAGTTTTTTGTTATTTATTCTCAAAAGTTATTTAAATTCATATAATCAACTGATATATAGTTTTTTTACTCATAAACTCAACCAACCTCAAATTACCATATCCACTCTATTCACTCTTTCTTTAATTTTTCACCTCAAAACCACTATTGTCATGGGTATTATTGTATTCTATGAAGGGAACAACGCAACTCAAAACATCGTTCAGACCGTTGAAGATGCTCCTGGACAGGATTTTCGTCCGGTACAAAATGATGCAATCAGATCTGCAAGACTTTTTGGTGTCAGACCCGGTTGTGAACTCAGGGTATATGATTCTGCAGATGGAACTACGAATGATGACTTTTGCATCGTTAACGTGAAAAGATCCACACCTGAATACGTCGTTGGTACATTCGAAAGATCGTATGAAGATGAGTATGTAATAGTGAGCTTCATCCGCAACAATGGTCTGGATGGACAAGTTTCACGTATAAAGGTTAATTAATTAAACGGGAATGATCAGGCATTGTTATACCTGATCATTCCCTTTTATGGTTTTTTGGATACTATTGTTTTACCATCTGCTGGCGCAACGTTTGTACAACCAGTGTATCATTACTTTGAAGGAGATAGCTGTTATATAAAAGTGTTCTTCCTAACTTAGATACCATACTTTTATTAAATACCATTGTCTCTCCTCTTTTATGTGTAAAAACACCATAGTCCATTGGCACTCCAAACCCGGTAGGAATCATAACATTTGTTGTAATAGAAGCCACTACATAAGGGATGTAATAACTGTTATCAGCAATCAGCAGAGGGTATTTTTTCCTGTATGAACATGGATCGGTATAGTAAGAAGGACATTCTGCCAGTGGGCCATTTTTGTTTACCATGTCCATTAAAGAATCAGTCCAGGATTTTTCCCCTACCGGAGTAATAGCGCTATCTAATACTGCCATCAACATTGATGTATCAGTTTTATTAACGATTTCTGCTTTAGTCATTCCTATTAATGTATACTTGGCATCCGAAAAATCCAGTGTATATGAGCTAAACATCTTGGCATCTGCTGTCTGCCCATCAAATACATAATCTGACACCCACCCTCTGCGCGTTAAATAATCTTTTATGATTGCCTGATCGTGAATAGCCACACCACCGTTCGTATACATAACAGGTTTATCCGCGGTTACAACACCACCAGGTTCATATAATAATCCGTTCTGGGAACCAGGAGTAGCATTGTCATCATTTTTGCTGCAACTATATATACATGTGCATGTCAGTAATGTAATCAGAATTTTTTTCATGGTTAAATCGTTCGTTTAGTTTTGTTTCATAGTAAGACGATGAATATTGGAAAACTCCTATCCGATAGCAAAAAATATTTTTAAAAGCTGATATTATAGGTCAGGTACCAGCTGTATTTAAATAGCTGGTCCGGGGATGTAGTGATATCATAGCTTTTATTCTCCTCAGTTATTACCTCTGTGCTGTACTTCATAGCAGATTGGTTCACAGCATGTATACCTGTTGTTACTCTATGACGAATTTTTCTTGTGTCAAAATAGTAAGAAGCATTTAAATTCAGGCGGTTGGTTTCGGTACCCCTGAAAGGCGTATTAGTTGGAGTAGCGATATCTGGTTTGAAAGATATTGATGAAGGAAGTGTTATCCAGTCACCCGTATTAAAATGCCAGAGTACACTTAATTCCAGTTTTTTAATTGGCTGATATTGTATTAAGAGATTCAGATTATGACGTCTGTCATAACGATAGGGTTGTTTGCTGCCATTGTAAATGCTATCAAACTGTCGCCAGCTCCAGGAAAGCGTATAAGAAAAAATGGCTTTCCATTTGTTGTACTTTTTCTCCGCCATCAGTTCTGCACCATAACCGGATGCTTTGCCTGTCATAATCTTTTTCTCTATAGAATCATTATTAAAAAGAAGATTCGATGTTTGTCTAAAGCCAGTCACGTTATTTGTTTCCTTATAATAAATATCAGCTGTGAGGTGTAACTTATTCCTGCTTTTATACTGATATCCGATGTTCAGCATTTTACTTTCTTCCGGCTTTAACTGACTACTCCCAGGTATCCATACTTCCCTGTTCATACCGGGATAAGGGCTTGTAACCAGGTGTAATAACTGCCCGATCTGAGTATAGGAAAGATTGATCTGTTGGGATTCACTTATTCTGTAGCTGGAGAAAAATCGTGGTTGCCATGATTGATAGCTATAGTTATCATAGTTATAGGCATTAAAATGTACACCGGGCCTTATCAGGAAATTTGCACCTATCCTGATCTCATTTTCATAATATACCATTATATCAGAAAAACCAAGCGTACGTTTTCCGGAAGAAAAGGAATCCAGATCCTCTACAAAATAGTATGTAACCAGTGTGTTATAAGAGTTGATAGTGTTATGCTCAAATCTTCCTCCAAAACGGCTTTGCAGATGTGGAGATATAGTGAGTTCGACTTGTGTTTTGGCCTCGTATCGTGTACCGGAAGCATAGTTATTGAATACAGATCCTTTGTTATATTCACCCGGAACATTGTACATTAAACCAATGTAATTATCATAGTTACTTACATTCAATGTAGTGTTTACAAAGGAGCGGGTACCTAATATATGGTTCCAGTTAACCGTGAAAAGCCTGTTATTCCATTTCTGCAGGTATTCCGGATTGTCCTGTGACAAGTGAAGCTGGTCGGTCCCAATATAACCGCTTAACTGTAATTTATTATTCCGGTTGAAAATATGGGTAGCCTTAATATGCGTATCTGAAAAAGTGGCTTCGTATGCCAGCAGGTCATGATTAACCACATCCCCCATGCTTTGCCTGGAAGATAACATGATGGCAGTACGGTTTTTCTTCAGCGGGCCTTCAAGCGTAAATGAAAGAGAACTGATGCCGGCTTCTCCTTCACCGCTCCATCTCTCCATATTACCATCTTTTGTATTGATTTCAGTAACAGATGAGATACCCCCACTCAACCGGGCGGGGAAGTCGTTTTTATATTGCTGGACTGACTTGATACTGGTATTGGCTAAAATAGATACCTCTCCCAGCAAATGGGCCGGATTAAATACCTGGTTACCATCCAGCAGAAAAAGACTTTCACCGGGGTCTCCTCCCCTTACCAGCAGTTTTCCACCGGATTCCTGGCTTTCCATATTCCCGGGTAACAGGTATACCGCCCGTACAGGATCTGTTTCACCCAGCATATTACTATAGATCCCGGATTGATATCTGTTGAGTTTAATACCGGCATCTCTTTTTAGCATATTCCCCGCTTCTACCTGTGTTTCTGGTAACATGGCAGGTGAAAGCGCCAGGTTGAGATTTCTGTTTTTATCAAGATCTATGGTAACTGTTCTTGAAGAAGATCCTGTAAATGAGACCTGCAATGCATGTTTTCCCGATGGAAGAGTGATGCTGTAAAAACCAAAGACATTTGACTGGCACAGGGTACCCGTAGCTGTTTCCCTGATAGAAGCAAAGGGTAATGGTTCAAGACTGTTTTCCAGCTGGACAAATCCGTAGAGAACATATTTCTCAGCCGCTTCCAGCGGGGAATCAGCAGTTACTATAATAATTTTATTATTCCTCTCAATAATGGATACTTTTTGTCCGGCTAAAATTCTGTTGAGAGCAGTACCCAACGATGTTTCACCGGCAGGAAGGCTTATTATTTGGGTACTGTCAAGAGAAGAAGGAGCATATTCAATATTGACCTTACTATAAATAGCCAGATCATGCAATACGGCATTAACACTTCCTTCCGTTGCCTGGCAATAGAACTTCATTTTTAACAGATTGCTTTGCGCCATTCCATCTGACAATATGAAACAGCAGGCTACAGCAAGCATGAAACGTAACATAGGTTATGGCTTAAATAGCAGGATAGTATCGTGTTGTTTGCGGTAACTAAGATTGAACAGTAGTCTGATTTCTTCCAATACCTGTTCTACAGGTTGCTTTTCAAACCTTGCTGTAATGGTGAATGTCAATAGTCCGCTATCTGGTTTTATGACCACATTATAACAGTCGGAAAGCTCCGCAGCTACCTGTTCCATGGAAGTATTATCGAATGTTAAGATCCCTGTTCTCCATGACAAATAATTCGAATCTCTCACCGGTGTTACATCAATGCCTTTTTCATTCAATACAGCGGCCTGGTTGGGTAAAATGATTTGCCGTTGTTTAGTGGCTGTTTTGGTAAAGGATACCATACCGGTAGTTACTACCAACCGGTCATACTGACTGGTAGTATTAATTGTAAAAGATGTCCCCAATACTTCAAGGGTGGCCCTGGTTGTTTGTATGCGGAAAGGATGCTCCTTATCAGGCTTCACATCAAAGTACGCTTCCCCGTTAAGAGTAACCTCCCGCTCTTTAAAGTCCTTAGGGAAACTGATAGCTGCACCCTTACGGAGAATCACTGAGGAGCCGTCCGGAAGTGTAAGCTGCCTGTTGGCAGTAGCCTGGAGTGTTGTCATATCCTTTTGGCCGAAGAACATCCAGCCAGCGATAAAAATAATGCCTGTAAAGCAGGCTGCCAGCAAAAATCTGGTCATACTGTACTGACGGGCAGGCTTACCCTGTTTAAGGGCAAAATCGAGCTTATTCCATGCTTTATTGGCATCGTATACAGGTTCATCCAGGATAACTCCAGATTCCTGCCATAACTTAAGTAGCTGTTTATATAATAATTCATGTGCTGAGTTCTCCGCACGCCACTCCTCCAGCACCTTCATTTCTGAGCTGCTCTCCAATCCTTTGAGATGTTTCTCAAGTATTATCTCTATATGTTCAGGTAATGATATCATAACTTTCCTGGTTATAAGACTATCGCTTTTGGAAAACTCCTACAGTTTGGTAAAAAAAATAAGTAAAGCCGGTGGAAGCCATAGTTTGGCCTTCGCTACATATGCTTTCAGCATTTTCATGGCTTTCCAGGTTTGATTATTGACCGTATTAACAGAGATTCCGAGATTGTCCGCAATTTCCTGGTTGCTAAGGTTGCCTGATCTGCTTAATAAAAATACCTCCCTGCATTTTGCCGGAAGGTCGTCAATCGCTTTTTTCAGTAGTTCCCTGTAATGGGGAATGTCATGGTTTTCCTGTTCTGTTATATCTTCTTCATCAATATCCCAATCAGATAAACTATATACCTTATTCTTTTTACTCAGATAGGTAAATGAATTGTTTCTCACTGATTTATAGAGGTAAGCACGGATGTTTGGAGCCGTTATCATTTCCTGATGCCTTTCCCATATGCGCGTAAACATATCTTGTACAACATCTTCGCTGGCATCTTTATCTGCGACGAAGGTAAAAGCATATTTACACAGGGGGTCATAGAATTGCAGGAACAATTGCCTGAATTGAGCGTAAAGATCATTGCGATCCACAGTAATATAAGTTAACGTTGGCAAAACACAGGTTCCGATACATCACAAGAATGCGCAAGTTAAACTTTATTTAGTAATGGGAACTATTCGCTTCTTAAACTTTTGATTGGGTCGGACATGACAAGAAAAAAAACAAAAGGTGCCCGAAACCGAGCACCTTTTGTACAATATCGTGCAACTGCATCAGTTATGAATGATAGTGACGTTGAATTCTGTTATGTGTCCGTTAGCGTCGTCAATATGAACTTTGGTAAACTCTTCGTGTGATGATATTACCTCTGTATATAACACCTTTGCGTATTGATCACTTGTTGTCCCACCCACACAAGTGAGATACAAAACACCTGGCTTTTTGTCTTCTTTACGCTCATTCTTTTTTAGTGCGGGAGCAGCTGTGCCACTTCCAACTTCTCCGATAACTGTGATAGTGTAAGGAGGGCCTGTTAATTTGCCAACCGATTTGGCATGCCAGTTCCTTGACCTAGTGTTGGATTTTACTTCAGTTTCTACCATGGAATTTATGTTTGAAGTTTAATAATATCTTGAATTTAAGTTAATTAGACAGTTCTTCAAAATATTTCATTAATCTCAAACTATCAGGTAGTTACATATGTTTACATTTGTTGCTTATAGATCCCAAAAGTATGAATGGCAGCACAGGCCTTCCCCTCAGTAATCCTTAATCGCACCTGCGAAGCTGTTACCGGTTTGAACTTAACCAGCCATTTATAACCAATCGACTGCTTTCCTGTTGCTTCCGGAATTGGAATCCATTTCTTACCATTCGTTGAGTACTCTACAGACCATCCGGTAGTACGATGTCCTAACTCAATGACTTCCTGCAACATCAGCACATCAAATGTTTTTGCAGCCCCCAGATTAAAAACGAGGGTGTCTGTAGTAGCCGCATCCGCTGTTGCATAATAAGTATTCTCCAGGTTATCCACCATATTGGATGCTTTATATTTTGCGCCACGGGGATGAAGTGTTTTTATAGTTGCTCCACTGGCAAGATTGGTTTTAAAAGTGCCACGAATCAGCGCACCAAGGCTATCCGTTTTTTTAGCATCGATAGCAGAAACCAATCCTTCTTTATTAGGAGGATAATTCAGCAGCAAGACACTATTATGACCTACAGAACTAAAGTAAATATCCCATAACGTGGAAACACTTTTCACCTGTGGATCTTCTTCTTTGTGATAAAACCAGCTTGGACGAATGGACACATCTACTTCAGAAGGCACATAAGCTGTTCCATCCACTTCTCCATGATTTAATGCAGGAATATTATCCGCTTCATTTTTTATGGAAGATAAATTAACGGTTGACCAACAAGGATCTCCGGCTATTCCTGATTCATTTCCCATCCAGCGGCAATCCGCAAAGAGATAGGAATTTTTTGTTCCAAAAACAACACAATTGGGTTGCAGCCTGCGAACGGAATCTGCCCATCGTGTATAAAAAGGTGTGGTAATTTTATCAGCTCCTGCTCCATCCCACCATATTTCCCAGATCGGGCCGTAGTTTCTTAATAACTCTGATAACTGACTGGCATAATAATCACTATAATCAACTGTTCCATACCTGGAATCATGTCTGTCATGTGGCCCGAGATAAATCCCCGCTTTAATTCCGGCAGTTTTACATGCATCCGTAAATTCTTTCACAACATCTCCCTTACCATCTTTCCAGGGACTGTTTTTAACTGAATAGTTTGTATGAGCAGTTGGCCAGTTACAAAAACCATCCGCATGTTTTGCTACAAAAATAGCGGTGGTGATACCGGCACTTTTAAGCACACCTGTCCATTGATTGCAATCTAATGCAGTAGGATTAAACTGTTGAGGACTTGCCGTTCCATCGCCTTCATTATCATTGGTAAAAGTATTCATACCGAAATGAAAAAAAGCGATGATCTCGCGATGATACCACTCAATCTGCCGGGCATTAGGCACAGGTCCTACAGGAGTTGGAGCGGTTTGTGCATTTGCACGAAATGGTAGAAATGTGCCTGTGGTTGCAGTGAAAACCAGGCATTGCATGACAAATTTTTTGAGACCCATATTAATTATTAATTACCTGAATAATACCACTAAATCGGACACAAAATATAAATATTTTATATCGAAGCAACTATTTTCTGCACCCTTACTACTTAATGAGATAGTATATAATAATCTCAGAAATCAATATTATCTTAGGATACCACTCAATCAAAATCGTTATGAATATCCTCAAAACTGTTGCCTGTGCCATGCTATTAACAGCCGGCTATCCTGCCATATCACAAAACACAGGCATATTCGACAGAAGCACTGATGTAGGCGTTGCATCCCATAAAGGCAACACTACCTATGATACTGCCAGTCAGGTATATGAACTATCAGGTGCAGGTAATAACATCTGGTTTGGAAGTGATGAATTTCATTATGCCTGGAAAAAGATGAAAGGCGATTTCATTTTACAAAGCCGGGGAGTCTTACTGGGCAAGGGAACAGAGCTGCACAGAAAATTTGGGTGGATGGTACGTAACACGCTGGATAGCAGTTCAGCTACTGTTGCGGCTACGGTACATGGAGACGGACTCACTTCTTTACAATATCGCAAAACAGCACATGCGGATATGGAAGAAATTCAATCAGTTATAAAAGGGCCTGATGTCATACAACTGGAACGGAAAGGAAACCGGTACATTATGTCTGTAGCGCATTCCGGGGAACCTTTTACAGTTGAACAGATAGCTGATGTAAACCTGAACGATGAATTATACGTTGGCCTGTTCATTTGTTCCCACAATAAAAACGTAGTAGAAAAAGTAAGGTATAATAATGTGCGCATCATTGTACCTGCAAAAGAAAACTTCGTTCCCTACCGGGATTATATTGGCAGCCATATTGAAGTAATGGATATGAGCAGTGGTCACCGGAAGATTGTCTACTCCGATAAAACATCTTTACAGGCTCCCAACTGGACAAAGGACAGTAAAAGTCTTATCTATAACAGCAAAGGCCTGCTATACCGCTTTGATTTTGGAACAAAATCGCCTGTAGTAATTAACACCGGTGTTGTAAAGGATAATAATAATGATCACGTACTTTCCTTTGATGGCAAAATGCTGGGCCTCAGTGGCACAGAAAGTGATGCACAGGATGGTTCTTTCGTATACACAGTACCCAGTACAGGAGCGATTCCCAAACAGATTACACCACTAAGCCCGTCTTACCTGCATGGCTGGTCGCCGGATGGGAAATACCTGTTATACACTGCCAGGCGGAATAATGATTTTGATATTTACAGGATTCCTGCCGGGGGAGGAAAAGAAGAACAACTCACGAATACTGCCGGTTTGGATGATGGATCTGAATACAGTCCGGATGGGAAATACATTTACTTTAACTCTACCCGTTCCGGTACTATGCAGCTCTGGCGTATGCATGCAGATGGTAGTCAGCCGGAACAGCTTACTGCTGATGAATATAATAACTGGTTCCCACATATATCCCCGGATGGTAAATGGATCGTTTTTATTTCCTTCTCAAAAGATGTTCCACCAGATGATCATCCCTTCTATAAACAGGTCTATTTGCGACTAATGCCTGTCTCTGGCGGAAAGCCAAAAGTAATAGCTTATGTATATGGAGGGCAGGCAACTATTAACACTCCTTCCTGGTCACCAGACAGCAGGAAAATTGCATTTGTAAGCAATTCGGATGATATCATCCCCTGAATGTGTTATTCTTTAAACTGCATCCCGACTTAAAAAAGATATAACTTCGATATTAAATTCCATACCTTAGACGCATCAGCATTGTTAGGGAGGGAATTCTTAAATCAATTATTACCGGGGTTGTGGAAAGTGCAATTAAATCTATTGATTGGAATTTGATCATCCGTCTGCGTGAGGGGGATGAATCTGCATTCCGTGTGGTATTTGACCAGTATAGCCAGAAGATTTATGGCCTGGCTTATCATTTCCTTAAAAACAGGGAACAGAGCAAGGAAGTGGTGCAGGAAACCCTGTTACGACTATGGGAACACCGTTTAAAATTAGACAGTGAATATCCTCTTGCACCCTGGTTATATACCATAGCCAGAAGAGTAACACTGAATATGTTACGGCAAACAGCCACCTCAGAGGCAGCCCGTAAAAAGCTCTGGCTCACCATTCACCCGGAACATAATGAAACCGAAGAAGGGATCCTGGCAGCAGACCTCGAACGTCTTACCTCTCATATTTTAAATACTTTACCCCAGCAGCAGCAAATGGTTTTCCGGCTGAGCAGATTTGAAGGCCTTACCTATGAAGAAATTGCGGCCCGTATGAATATCTCTGTACATACCGTAAAATACCACCTGACAGGCGCATTAAAGACCCTACGTGCCTGCTTTAACCAGTCCGAAATCCTCTTCCCTCTCCTCTTATTTTTCTTTTTTTATTAATCTGACTACCCGAACAGGTAGGCTCGCGTGTATTGCACTATATTAAACCGTCATCCACGTGAATGAAGAGCGATTATATCAACTGCTTGGCAACCTCGCCAATGATAGCATCAATGCTGAAGATTACGATGAACTAATGCAATATCTGCAGGATGCAGGGGAAGATCCCGCACTCCAGTCTGCAATAGATCGTATCTGGGCAGAACTGGCCCCTGTACAGCACCTAAAGCCGGAAGAATCAGAAGCATTATATCTCCGGATTACAGAGAAACTGCCACGTAATAAGCGGCGCTGGCTGGGCTATGCGGCAGGTCTGTTACTGCTGCTGACTGCCGGGACCATGACCTGGTTATTATTTAAGCCTTCCGGGACAATCCCCCTTGCTTATAAAGAACTGACAGTACCCGCTGGTCAACGCATGCAACTGAAGCTGGCAGACGGTTCCATCGTTTGGCTGAAAGGAGGTAGTAAACTGCGTTATCCTGCCAGTTTTACGGGTAATACCCGGGAACTTTTCCTGGAGGGGGAGGCATATTTTGATGTCACACATCGTGATCAACAACCCTTCCTGGTACATACCGGCAACGTTACTACTAAAGTACTGGGTACTGCATTTAACATACAGGCATATAACCAGCAACTGACAGTGGCAGTAGTAAATGGTAAAGTAAGCGTAGCTGAAGGCAAAGCAGCACTGGGCGTGATCGTAGCTAACCAGTTCCTGGAATATCATCCGGAAAATAAACAGGTAATACTGAGGGATACCATTGCAGGCAACATGGTAGCCTGGACTAAAGGTGAATTAATACTTGATAATGTAACGATGGCAGATGCGGCCATTACCATTAGCAGATGGTATAATGTGGAAATCGTATTTGCCAGTCCTGAACTGAAAAAATCACGGTTTTCCATTTCCTTCTTACATGGAGAAAACATCCAGGAAGTCATGAATATGATCTGCCATCTCAATGGCTGCAGTTATCATATAAAAGAGAATGTTATTACTGTCAGCAGGAAGAAAAATTAAATACAAAACCGCTGCGGAGGCAACCACAGCGGTATAATTACAGGTACAGGCAAGTACCCGCAACCAATGGATTTTAAAACAGCGTTCAAACCGATTAAAACCAAACAAATCTATGCATTTTTTTGTAAGTAAGGGATCCACGTTTCCTTATGAACGTCCAATCCCACTCAAAACCATCCTTTGGATTATGAGATGTTCCACGTTAGTACTGGCAATTTTATTATTCGGCTGTAATATTCTGATAGCAGCAAAAACAAATGGGCAGGATATCCGGGAAACCAGGATTTCACTGGGCCTTTCGGGGAAAAGTCTGGAAACAGCATTAAAGGAAATAGAACAACAGACCAATTTTCGCTTCGGTTACAGGCTGGCCGAAATAAGCAGATTTGCACATATCAAACTTCCGGTAGCTACCCGTACAGTAGCCAGCACACTGGACCTGCTGCTTTCAGGTACAGGTCTTACTTATCAACAGAAAGATCATTATGTTTTCATTGTGCCGATTCCCGCACCGGCACCAGCACCTGTAAAAGAACTAACCGTTACAGGCACCGTCACCTCTCCAAAAGGTGAAAAACTCCCTGGTGTCAGTATCCGGTTAAAAGGAGCTGCAAACGGCACAAATACGGATCCGGAAGGCAGGTTTTCCATCGTTGTACCAAACGAACAAAGTGTACTGATCTTTTCTTTTATCGGTTACATCACCAAAGAAGTACCGGTAGCAGGCAATACATCCATCAATGTACAACTGGAAGAAAGTTCCACTGCACTTAGTGAAGTAATAGTAGTGGGTTATGGTACACAACTGAAAGCTAACAGTATCGCAGCGGTATCTGTGGTAAAAGGAAAAGACTTTGCACAGAAACCGGTAGTGAATATGACGAATAACCTGGTAGGCCGTATGCCCGGTCTTATGGCTGACCAGGGAAGCGGAGAACCCGGACTGGATGGTTCCCGGATCCGGATAAGGGGGACTTCCACCATCGGGAACGCAAATCCCCTGCTGGTGGTTGATGGGATTTACAGGGATTTCTCCCGGTTGGACCCTGCTACTATTGAAAGCGTGACTATACTAAAAGATGCGGCGGCAGTAGCCCCCTATGGCCTTGCAGGTGCCAATGGTGTCATCCTGGTCACTACCAAAAAAGGAAAAACCGGTGCGCCTACACTCTCTTATAATGGATATGCCGGTTTTCAGAACCCTACGCGGATGCCCCGCATGGTCAACTCTTACCAGTATGCTCTGTTAAGCAATGAAGCTAACCGCAATGACAACTTCAGTCCTTCTTTTACTGATGCACAGATAGCCGGATACAAAAAAACAGTAGATGGCGCTGCCGATGCTGACCGGGATAAATATCCCAACAGCCAGGGCTTAAGGGATGTGATACAACGTAATGCATTACTCACTAATCATAACCTCCAACTATCAGGTGGTACAGAAAAAGTAAAATACTTTGCTGCATTAGGATATACCAGTCAGGACGGACAATTCTCTACCACCAACCTGAAAAAATATAATGCATTGGCGAACCTTGATGTGGCAGCGACTAAAACCACCCAGGTGGGTATCTCTATCAGTGGCTGGGTAGAAGACCAGAATTATTCCGGTTATTCGGATCCCAGCAGCGGAGATGCCAATAACCGCTATGCTTCGGCTGGCGGAGGTATTATGTACCAGGCATTCAGAACACCGCCTACATCGGCTATTTACTACTCCAATGGCCTTTGGGGAAGCTATATCACCAACTCACTGGTAGGTACCATTGCGCATAGCGGATATGCCCATAATGAGAATACACAGATTATGACCACCTTTAGCATTGAGCAGCAGCTACCTTTTATAAAAGGTCTTAGCATTAAGGGTGTGGCCAGTTATGATCCTTATAATACCTATACTAAAGTATGGAAAACACCTATTCTTACATACAGTGCAGATTTTACAACCACTCCATATACCTATACACCGGCTTATCTCGGGCCATCCAAACCATCACTGAGCCTGAGTACCAGTCAGAATAAAGCATTCACCTATCAGGGATATATTAACTACCACAATACCTTTGGTAAACACGATATTACTTTCCTGGGAGTACTGGAATCCCGGAACCAGAAATACTGGGATCTCTCCGGCAGCAGAATAAATTACCCGATAGACATTGATGAACTGGACCGTGGTGGTACGGCACAGGGAGAACTCTCTAATGGAGGGGCCTCTTCGGAACAAAGACAAATAGGTTATGTATATCGTTTGAGCTATAACTATGATGGTAAATACCTGGCAGAAGTATCAGGCAGGTATGACGGACATTATTACTTTGCTCCGGGTCGCAGATATGGCTTCTTCCCTGCCTTTTCATTAGGCTGGAATATGGCCCGCGAAAGTTTTATAAAAGATAATGCGGCCTGGATAGATCTACTGAAAGTAAGGGCTTCCTACGGTGAATCCGGTAACCTGGCCGGCGGTCCTTTCCAGTACCTGACAGGTTATTCCATCTATAACAATGCAGCTGTGCTGGATGGTTCGTTAACAGCTGGTATCAGTGAAGTATTACAGGCTAATACTGCTATTACATGGGAACGGGCTAAAAAGACCAATGTGGGCATGGAAGCCTCTTTGTGGAAAGGTAAGCTGACAGTAGGAGCTGATTACTTTTATGAAAAACGTTCCAACATGCTGGTACCTCCTTCTGTTACCGTACCTGCAGAATATGGTGTGGGGCTTACTGAACAGAATGCGGCTATCATGAGCAACCGTGGAGTGGAAATCAGTCTGGGTACCAACCATACTTTCTCTAATGGTTTACACCTGGAAGTGAACGGCAATTTCACCTATGCGCAAAATAAACTGTTACAGGTATTTGAAACAGATGCTACTTATAATAATCCTAACCGCCGTCAGACAGGACGTGCGTATGGTACTCAATTCGGACTGAAAGCGCTTGGCTACTTTACACCAGCAGATTTCAATACTGACGGCTCACTGAAAGCAGGCGTTGTTTCACTGCCGGATGCACCCGTGCATCCCGGAGATATCAGATATGCAGACCTGAGCGGACCATCAGGTAAACCGGATGGGATTATTGATGATAACGATCAGACAGTGATCGGCAGACCTAACGGTACCCCACAAATGATCTTTGGCTTCTCTCCCAACCTTTCCTGGAAAGGATTTGATCTCAACTTCCTGTTACAGGCAGCAACACAGATCAGTCTTCCTGTAGGTGGTAGCCTGGTATATCCTTTTGATCAGCAGGGTTCTGCCAGTGAACTGTATTACAAAGACCACTGGACTCCAGCCAATACAACTGCATTATATCCACGTGTAAGCACACAACCTAAAGATTATAATACAAGGTTTTCTTCCTGGTGGTTAAGGGATGCGTCCTATCTCAAACTCCGTAGTGCAGAACTGGGTTATTCATTGTCTGCTAAACTGATCAGGCGTGTAGGTATCCAGCAACTACGTGTATACGTTGCAGGACAAAATCTGTGGACATGGACTCCGCATATGAAAGAGAAGATTGATCCGGAAGCACGTTCTTCAAACGGACAATATTACTTCCAGCAACAAACGACTTCACTGGGACTGAATGTTACCTTCTAACACCTTAACTGAAAGAAAAATGATCACTATAAAACAAAGCTGTCTCATTGTCCTGCTGGGTGTTGCTATGACAGCCTGTAAGAAAAATTACCTGGAAGTATCACCAAGAGATCGCGTAGGCGATGATGTTGTATGGGCTTCCACTGCTAATGCAGACCTCTTCCTGAATGATATATACAACCAGATGCCCGATATGAATAATGAAACGGAACATCTGGACCAATACACCGACAATTCTGATGTAGGCGTTACCTGGATGCAGGGATACTCCAATATACGCATCGCCAATGTTACGCCTTCCAACCTGCCCCGTGGCCCCTGGGACATGTGGTATTGGGGAAAAGACGGTAACGGCGATTCCAGAACTGGCAATTACGAGAAGATCAGAAAATGTAACCTGTTCATAGAGAAAGTGACGGCATCCACACTACCGGACGATTATAAAACAGAAAGGATTGCTGAAGTACGCTTCCTGCGGGCACTCTTCTACCACTGGCTGTGGATGGCTTATGGAGGTGTACCTGTTATCACAAAAACACTGGATAATATCACACAGGGTGATAGCATCTATATACCAAGAAGTACAGAAGTGGAAACCTTCCGGTTTATTACAAACGAACTGGCAGAAACAGCTCCCCTCTTACCCCTTAAACAGGCAGATGCAGGAAGACCCACCAGAGGTGCAGCACTTACACTAAAAGGATGGTGCGAACTATTTGAAGCTAGTCCTTTGCGGAATTCCGGCAATGTGGCGAATCCTATAGGAGATGTAGAAAGATGGAAAAAAGCATCGGCGACTAACAAAGCTGTAATAGACCTGGGCATGTATGACCTGTATCCTGATTTCAGGGCCTTATTCCTGAAATCAGCTAATAATAGCCTGGAGTCAATTTTTGCCCGGCAGTACATGCCCGGTAAAGGCGGACAACTGGAAGGCAAAGAAGGTCCTACTATCGTAAACGGAACAGAACTGGCATGGGGTAACTTTCAGCCTACACAGGAACTGGTGGATGAATTCTCTATGGCCAACGGAAAAGCAATCAGCGAAGCCGGCTCCGGTTATGATCCCCAGCACCCTTATCTGAACAGGGAGAACCGTTTCTACCAGACGGTTTTGTTTAACGGAAGCGAATGGCAGGGTGATACCATTAAAACTGTGGTTGGCCTGGGACGCAGTACCGAAAATGAAATAGATCTGGGTTATAGCAGCGATGTTACCCATACCGGTTACTATGCCTGCAAAAGGCTGGATGAAAGCATCCTGGGCAGCGACAACAGGGCTAACAGCACCTCTTACCAGAACTATATGTTTTTCCGTTATGCAGAGGTATTGCTCAGTTTTGCCGAAGCAGAAAATGAAGTGAACGGCCCAACTCCGGATGTACTGGCAGCCGTGAATAAAGTGAGGACACGCAGTAATAACCTGCCTACAGTAGAAGCCACTTATGGCGCTGTGAGCCAGGATAAAATGAGGGAGATCATTCACCGTGAACGCCGTGTGGAACTGGCATTTGAAGACAAACGCTGGTGGGATGTACTCCGCTGGAAGATTGCCGATAAAATGGCAGATGGCACTCCAGGTGTGCTAAACCGTCCTGAAGCTGGTATGGTGATCACTTCTAACAATGGTACGCTTGTTTACACCCGTACCAATGTGAGCAACCGTTTATTCCTGCCTAAAATGTATACCATGCCTATCCCTCAGTATGTGCTTGACCGTAACTACAAGATCCGGCAGCAAAGTGGTGGTACAGATGGATGGATAAACGGACAGAATCCAGGGTATTAATCAACAAAAATTCAATCATGAGAAATCTATATATATTTTTGTTAGCAGGAGTTTTAATGACTGCATGCAAAAAAGATAATCATACCGCTAAGGCTGTTTATATGCCGCAAGCGGGGAACGGTATTGTAAAAGAATCATTTGCCATTGCAGATACGCCGTTTATAGTCTCTTACAGCGCTGTAATAGTAGGATCAGATTATCCTACTGTTTCGGGGGCAAATGCAGGGAATGATATCACCGTACATTTCAAGGCTGATACTTCCCTGGTAGCGAAATTCAATGAAGAAAACGGTACTACCTATCCTTTGCTGCCAGCGGGTAGTTACGAGGTACAGGCCACTGCTACCATCCCTAAAGGAGCTACCAGCACCGGGAATATTCCACTTAAAATAATTGCAAAAGACAGAATCAGTCCTTTCCAGGATTATATGATCCCTGTAAGTATAGAAAGTATTTCCGGGGCAGCAGTCAGTGCTTATCAGCAAACCACTTATTTCGTCGTAAACGGCACCGCCGATCTGGCGAGTATGCAGCCTTATGATGAAAGCGGTTGGAGCATTGCAGGTTTCTCCACAGAAGAACCTGCAGAAGGTGGCGGGAATGGTCTGGCTAAAGCAGCTATTGACGGAGATCCCGGTACTTTCTGGAATTCAAAATGGTCTGGCGGTGAACCGGGTCCTCCACATTATATCATTATTGATATGGGTGAAATAAAACCGGTGCATGGTATTGGTATTATGGACCGTTATTTTGAAGGCGACTGGCAAACAGATGGTCATGGACAACCACAGGATGTTACCGTGTCTGTAAGTACTGATAATAGCACCTGGGATGATGTTGCAGCTATTAAGGATATGCCGCACGATGCCGGTCAGCCCTGGTATAAGTATTTTGTCTCCACATTAAAACAGGCCCGGTATGTGAAAGTGACCGTAACAAAAGTATACGCCACATCCAGTACCAATATCGCAGAAGTACAAATATTTTAAGCAACAAACATGAAGAAAGATTTCATACTCACGTTACTTGTAGCGGCGGGGATCGGATGTTTTGCGTGTAGTAAAACAAACAACCAGTCACCGGTCGTTACTATCATCGATACATTACCTGTAAAGAATACACAAATATTGAACAAAGGAGTGCTGCACCAGAAAGGGATGGCACTCAAATCTCTCTGCGTGATCAACGGCAACAATCTTTCTGCAGAACAGAAAGTACTGGTGGCCACTTTACAGGGGCTCGTTGCTAAAACATCTTCCGAGCAGATCTATATTGATGAAGGAGGACCTTCTACTGTATGGCTTAATTACCTTAACAGTAAATATGGAATTACACTCACTAACTATACTACCTGGCCCGCCCTCGTTGATCATTTCAAATCAAAAATAAGCGGGTATGTATTGTATAACCGTGCTAAGAATGAAAAATCACTGACAGCAGCCACTTCTCTCTGTGGCCCGATGAACGCCATCGCAGTAGATAAAAGCCTGGAAACACCCTTAATTGCTGCCGGTATTACTACCCGCAAAGCGGATGTACGTACCCGTGATGAGAAATGGGTGTACAGTAATTATCCGCTGGCTTTTTCTAAAGCGCTGGCAGCTGAACTGACTCCTTCCATCAATCATCATCTGCGTGATTATATTACGCTTACGAATGCCTTTACTTTTTATGATGGTGAAACACCATGGCGTAAAACAGTATTGCAGGGCCTGGATCCGGAAGCCTTTTGTTTTGGATACGGAAAGGAAGAATTCTCCATGGTATCTAATGCTGCTGAAGCAGGTGTTGCCATGCTGCCTACAGACCTCGCCGCTAACCTGGCACCGCTGAGCAGCATATACGATACTGCTTCTTTTAAACAAAAAACAGGCACTACACCGGTTACAGAAAGTAATGTGCATTATGTAACATTCCTGGTAAGCGATGGAGATAATATTGCATTTGATCTCTGGTCACTACAGAGTTATTTCAGTAACCCGGTCCGCGGAACTTTTAACATGGGATATACTATCAGTCCTTCATTGGTAGACCTCTCCCCTGCTACATTACGCTGGTATTATGAAAATGCGTCTGCTAAGGATTGTTTTGTAGCGGGCCCCAGCGGAAGCGGTTATACCTTCCCTAGTAAAATGCCGGTTGCCTCTCTGGATAAATATCTGGACAGACTGAACACCTTCATGGGAAAGGCGAATCTTAACATTGTGAATATCCTGGACCAGGGTGTGATCGGACGTATGGACCTCTGGAATAAATATTTATCACACAGTAATATAGACGGATTGATTTATACCGGTTATGGAGAAGCCCCTCATGGGAGTATCCAGTTTTCAGATAATGGGAAACCTGTTATAGAAGCAAGGGATAACCTCTGGGCAGGACTGGAAGAAGAATCTACGGTGATCAGCAATATCAATTCCCGGCCAACAGATCCTTCTGACGCATCAGGTTATACGCTGGTATTTGTGCATGCCTGGACAAAAGATCTGTCCAGTATTCAAACAGTAATCAATGGGTTAAATTCCAATGTACGCGTAGTAACACCGGATGCTTTTATTAAGCTTGTAAAAAAGAATTTAAAATAGCAAAATGGGTCTTAAAACTTTAGGAGTTGTAGTATGTCTCCTTACAGCAGGTCATGTGGCTGTACATGGACAAAATCATGATTGGGAAAACGAGCAGGTCTTAGGTATTAACAAAGAAGCCGCTCATACTATCTGTATCCCTTATGCCAGCAGGGAGCAGGCTTTACAGGATATACCATCAACATCACCCTGGTATATTTCACTAAATGGTCTATGGAAATTTCATTGGGTAAAACAGCCATCTGAAAGGCCCGTTGATTTCTACAAAACCGATTTTGATGTTACACAATGGTCTACCATTCCTGTACCCTCCAACATGGAAATGCAGGGTTATGGTACGCCCATTTACACAAACATCGAATATCCTTTTAAAGTAGATCCTCCCCGGGTAATGGGTGCCGTACCTGCCGACTGGACAACAGCCAAAGAACCTAATCCTGTAGGATCTTACCGCAGAGAGTTTGACATTCCGGCTAACTGGGATGGCAAAGAAATGTTCATTCACTTCGATGGTGTTATCAGCGCTATGTATGTGTGGGTAAACGGACAAAAGGTGGGTTATAGTCAGAGCAGCTTTAACCCGGCGGAGTTTGATATTACAAAATATCTGAAACGGGGAAAGAACCTGGTAGCTGTGGAAGTATACAAATGGAGCGATGGCAGTTACCTGGAAGATCAGGATATGTTCCGTTTCAGTGGGATCCACAGGAGCGTATACCTGTATGCAAAACCGAAGATGCATATACAGGATTATTTCCTGCAATCGGACCTTGCGGCTGATTTTAAATCTGCGGTCTTTTCCGTAAAAACGGATATAAAGAATGATGCTAAAGCTCCTTTAACATTAGGTGTGGAAGTATATGATCCTGCCGGTAAATTGTACATCAGTATTAATCAGCCTGTAAATCCATCTGCAAAAACATATATGCTGAAAGCTGATGCGATACAACCTGCCTTATGGTCTGCTGAGACACCCCTTCTTTATACTGTGCTGCTAACGTTGAAGGATAAACAGGGACAAGTATTGGAAACGCTCTCTTCTAAATTTGGTTTCAGGAAAGTAGAACTGAAAGACAGTCGCCTGTGGGTGAATGGAGAACCGGTATTACTGAAAGGCGTGAACCGTCATGAAGTACACCCGGCTTATGGCAAAGCAGTACCAAAAGCCACTATGATACAGGATATTATCCTGATGAAACAATGTAACATCAATACCGTACGTACCTGTCATTATCCGAATGATCCACTGTGGTATCAGCTGTGTGATGAATACGGACTCTATGTAATAGATGAAGCCAACCTGGAAACACATGGTATGGGCGACAAGCTGACTAAAGATCCTGCATGGAAAAAAGCTTATGTAGACAGGCAGGTACGATTGGTAGAACGGGACAAAAATCATCCTTCTGTTATTATCTGGTCTATGGGTAATGAGTCCTGGGGAGGAGAGAATTTTGTTGCAGGGAAAGCTGCTATATTGGCTATAGATAACTCCCGCCCTATCCATTATGAAGGATATAACGAAATAGCGGATATTGAATCCACGATGTATCCTTCTGTAAATACATTAATCTCTGAAGGAGAAAAAACATCTCCCAAGCCCTTTTTCATGTGTGAGTATGCACATGTAATGGGTAATTCCCTGGGTAACCTTCAGGAATACTGGGATGCCATTGAATCACATAAACGCCTGATTGGCGGTTGTATATGGGAATGGGTAGATCAGGGTGTTAACAAACTTATTCCCGGCGATACAACGGGTAAAACATTTATTGCTTATGGTGGTGATTTCGGTGACAAACCCAATGACGGTACATTCAGCATTAAAGGGCTTACTACTTCCGACAGAAAGTTTACGCCTAAGATGGAAGAGGTGAAAAAGGTATATCAGTATGTTAAGATCAACCTCATAGATGGACGTGTTGCCATCAGAAACAAGTATGATTTTCTCAACCTGAATAACTTTGATTGTACCTGGACATTATCCGAAAACGGTAAAGTAATACAATCCGGAACATTAGCTCCCGTACAACTGGCTCCTAACGATTCCACCATTGTCACTATTCCTTTTAAAAAGCCTGTATTAACACCAGGTGCTGAATACTGGCTGAAAGTAGCATTCCGATTGCGGGAAGATGCATTATGGGGAAAACAGGGGACCGAAGTGGCAAGGGAACAAATGAAAGTACCTTTTCCTGCTATTCCCAAAGCTGCACTTAACATTGCGGAGTTGCCGGAAATAGATCTGCATCAGGACAACGCCATAGTAAGTATTAAAGGGAAAGATTATGCTGTTGCATTCGACAAAGCTACCGGTAACATCTCTTCATTACAATACGGGAACCGTACTATCATCAGCAATGCTCAAAACGGCCCCGTGTTTAACCTGTACCGTGCCAGACTGGATAATGACCGTACCAAAGAAAGGGGCCCTGCTATTGAATGGATGCAGGCCGGTTATGATAGTCTGCAATACACGCTGAATAGTTTTGCGGTAAAACCACTCAGCAGTAAAGCGGTTGAAATTGCAACGGTTACTACCGCGGCTACACGTTCCGGATTCAAGGTGGTTACGCAAATGAAGTATACCGTATACGGGAATGGTTTAATACAGGTGCAGGCCGGTTTCACGCCGGATACCAGTGGTTTGCCTATCCCCCGTCTGGGATTACGTATGACATTGAACCCCGGACTGGAAAATGTGGAATGGTATGGTCGTGGTCCTTTTGAAAATTATTCAGACAGGAAGACGGCTGCTGAAATAGGACAATATCAGCGTACAGTAGATAATATGCTGGAGCAATATGAACGACCACAGGGAATGGCTAACCGGGAGGATGTTCGCTGGGTGAAACTCACGGATGTGGATGATAAAGGGATTATGGTTGTGGCCGATGATCACCTGAGTTTTACAGCACTGCATTATACGGATCAGGACCTATGGGCAGCTCCGCACCTGTACCAGCTGCAACGGAGACCGGAAACCATTCTGAGCCTGGATGAGGCCCAGCTGGGTGTAGGGAATGCCAGTTGCGGGCCTATTCCATTACCACAGTATTATATACCTTTTAAACCAGCCACACTATCATTCAGTATACAACCATACTAAACTAGTCAGAGAATCGTATAAATTATCACGTTTATACGATTCTCTTATAAGAATTTTCTATTCCGCTGCGTTCATATCTGCTAAAATGAACCCGCTATGATTAAACAATTGTACTATCCATGTATGCTCATTGCAATCATGAGTATTGTTTCCTGTCAGAAAAAAGACGCTCCTCCTGTTATCAACCCACCAGTCACTGATAGTTTACATATAAAAATACCCAAACCGCCCTTTAAGGTGGCTTATTATGCCTTTGATGCAACCCCCAACGTCCTTCCGCTCACAAACTTTGCCACTGAGGCCAACGTGGTGGTACTGTTTGAAGGTACAGCCTGGGAAATGGCAGATTCTGTACATTATGGCAAGAGCGATAGTTACATCCTGACTGTCAATCCCAACTACCATTCCTACCAATCAATCCTCAGCCATGTAAGAACTTTACAGAAGGCAGGTGTGAAAGTGCTGATGAATGTAGATGATGCCAATTCGTGGAATACGACCACCCCATTTACCGACTACCAGGGAAACGGATTGAACTATCAGCAATTTGCAGCATTTGTTAAAGCCTGCATCACAGATTCGCTGCATCTTGACGGAATTGCCCTTGATGTTGAACATATGGCCAATACGCCGGCCAACAGCAATTTTATTACACTGATAAAAGAATTGGGGAAATATTACGGGCCACTCTCTCCTGACAGTAACTACACTATATATACGGCGGCAATATATAGCGGCGGACGGGCAGGTTACGCCATCGGGCAATCGCCGGACGTAGCAAAATATTTCAACTTTGTACAGGATATGGGTTACTTCCAGAATAATGTTACCCGGTTTTACCGCTGGTCGGATTCTATTGGCGCAGCCAAAACAATGATCGGAGTCGCCAAAGTTTATAATACGCTTACAAGTGCAAAGACAGCAGCAACATGGCAACCTGCCACAGGTATCAAAGCGGGTATTATGGTATTCGCAGGCAACGTAGATTCCGGGTATACAAATGCTACCTTCAGAGCTTTATAGGAACGATTTGAGGTTAACTAAAAACCCGTGTATACATCTTGTATACACGGGTTTTATCTCTTTTAATAAGTTGTTAAAAATGTAATTTAAACTCCATAATCATCCCCGGACCGCTTTTATTGTCTTTGATTTCCGTATTAGGAACAAGACTACCATCATTAGCGTAGACATTCGTTGTCTGTTGCAGGAAGGAATAGAGAATATGCGCACCAAAGCTTGCTCTTCCGGGTATCACCTCAAAAAAAGGTCCTACACCCAAAATCTGGCAAAAGGCATTACCCTTTACTTTTATATACTGTTCCGGTGCACCGGCGGCGGAAGTCATGGATTTGATGTTTATAGGTCCATAGGTGACAGCAGCTGTTGGTGCCAGGTACAGTGTTTTAGTAAGTGGTATCATGTACTGGACCAAAGGACCGGCTAACAGACTAACGGCACGGGTGTATACCCCATTTGACTTTTTATCTGTAATGCTGATACCGCCTGTGATCGTAAGTCCGACGGATAACTTATCGATAACATGATAACCGCCTTTTATAGACAGGTTGGCAGCCGTACCTATATACTGACCTAGTGGGGCCACAGAACCACTTAGTCCTAATCCACCTCCTATCCAATAATCTCCTTTTCTGATTTTGAGTGTGTAAGGCTTGCCTTTTTTACTTTTTTCCGGTTTTACAGTTTGCGCGGAACAGATTGTTGTCAGTGAAATAATGAGGAATACAGTTAACCAGGTTTTTGTCTGGATTATTCTTTTTACATACTTCATAGTAAGAATTTAGATCGGTATAAGATGGTAACAAGGGATTAGTTGAAAAGTTCTATTCACAGAAAAATAAGTTTTTTTCTATAAACAGGCATATAGATTATGTCTGATAAGCACCTGAACAGGACTATCTTACGTCTTTTAATGTAAGATAGTCCTGTTCACAAGCCTTTTAGAAGCTCTTCTGATACTAATCATGGAATAACTTACTCCCTAATTTAATTAGTATTTTTGAATCCGGCTCCTATTTCCGGGAGTTTTATGGAAATTCTGTCTTTCTGCATCTCAACATTATGAAGCCAGCTATATTTCTACTTTTATTAATAGGTTCCTGTACGTTAGTATCCGGACAAACTATCGGGGGGATTCCTCTACCGGAAGGATACCAGCGGATAACCCAGAAGACAGGGTCTTTTGGGGCCTGGCTCCGGCAAATTCCGCTTAAAAAGGATAAGACAGTATACTTGTACAACGGGACTAAAAAGTTCAACCAGCTGGCGCAATATGCCGTTTTGGATGTGAGTGTCGGGGATAAGGACCTTCAGCAGTGTGCAGATGCAGTGATGCGGCTGTATGCTGAATACCAGTATGCACATGCGTTATACCAGCAAATCAGTTTTAAGGCAACAGATGGTACCTCTATGGATTATGCCAGCTGGATGAAAGGGTATCGTTTCCCCATGAAGCAAGGTAAATTAAGTAAACAGTTATCAGCGGCTCCATGTACAGGACGGGCCTGTTTTGACAGTTATCTTCAGACAGTATTTTCCTATGCCGGTACCTTATCGCTCTCAAAAGAGCTGCAGACTGTGGCGGATATGAAAGATATAGCACCAGGTTATGTTTTTATTAAAGGAGGATCTCCGGGGCATGCCGTGATTGTGGTAGATGTGGCTTACAAGATAACTACAGGTGAGAAGATATTTCTGATCGCACAGAGTTATATGCCTGCACAGAATATACATGTATTGAGAAATCCTACGTCTATATTAAGTCCGTGGTATAACACAACGTTTAGCAGTAATCTTTATACACCTGAGTGGATATTTCAGCGGGATCAGCTAAAAAGGTTTAAACAGGGGTAGCATTTTCAAAATTTAGGTATTAGTTTAGCATTAGAAAATCTACCCCTATGAAAATCACGGTTGTTAAAAAGTTCGCTGAGTATGTATACAGTAATTATATTGGTAATTTTTTAGGATTCGTGATCGGGATGACATCTACACGCCTGGTATCTCACTTCTTTACCACCCGCAGTATCTGGAATTTATGGGGACATGCCACACATAAGACAGTACTTGATAAGCATACTTACAGTACTTTGGAATGGACTATCTCAATTATAATAGGGTTTATTGTATTTGAGATTGTATCCAAGTGGCTGAAGAAGAAAATGAGTGAGATACTACCCAGATATAAGTTTACTCAGTGGCTTGTTAGCAAGGATGATTCTCAGCCCTGATAAGGCCCTTTTGTTTCTCCCCAGCCCCATTTTGGCATTGGTTCAGCTTCATTCACAGGATTATCGTTCGTATTTGAATTGATGACGGCTATACGACTTCCCCATTCCAGATAACCAACTAAGGCAGAACGGAATTCGGGATCATTGGCCAGGCCAATCTCATCCGCGCTTTCCAGTAACAGGTCCATCCACCTTTTCCTTTTGGGTTCATCCAGCATCTTACCTAAATGGTGAGTAATCATACTGGCATGACTGCCCTTATCTTCTTCTGTATAAAATTTAGGTCCTCCGAAAACTTCTGCGATAAAATGCGCTACATGACTACTATGATCGGCAGACATATTTTTAAATACCGGATATAGTAAATCATCTTTCAAAACCTTCTCATAAAATAATTTAGTTAGTCCTTCGAGAGCGTCTTTACCACCAGCCCATTCGTATAGTGTAGGGATTGTTTTTTTCTCTTCCATGTTTTAGGTTTTTTATCAATGGCAGATGTTCATTCATCTGAGGGATGAAAATAAGTATAATTTACTATTTGAGGAAGTAGCTGGTATTTTACTGTGTTTATTCGGTGCGCATTAATCGGCAAGATGAACAAACATCCATTCAATTGATAATCAATCCACTATTAAATAAATACTCATTATTTTAATATATAATTATATTATCTAATATTTATTTCTATTTTGTGCAGATAGAGGTAAATAAGATAGCATGAGAGTTCTAATTTTTATTCTTGGGGTGACAATCTGTTTTTGTTCCTGCAGATCAACGAATTTGGTTTACATAAGTGTTTTGAAGCCGGCACCAGTAACTATTCCAACCTACATTAAAAATGTAGGTGTGGTTAACAGAAGTCTGGTCTCCGATGCAAATAAGGCTGTTGATGTCGTAGATAAGGTCTTTTCAATGGAAGGCGTTAATCTCGATAAAGAAGGTTCTAATGCGACTATCATAGGAGTTACAGATGAACTTTTCAAGAACAACAGGTTTACGAATGTTACCGCGTTTAATAGTATTGATTTACGGACAACTGTTCCGGGGTTATTCTCTGCTCCCCTGCCCTGGGAGACTATAAATCAGATATGCAGAGATAATAAAGTAGATGCGCTTTTTGTACTGGAGCTTTTCGATACTGATTCCAAAGTAAGTTATGCAGCAGTCCCTATTACGATAAAGACTCCACTTGGTAATATACCTGGCATTGAACACCATGCCAATATGCTGACAACAGTTAAAACAGGATGGAGAATTTATGATCCTGCGGGTAAGAATATTCTTGATGAGTATTCTATAGCAAGGGATATTACATTCTCTGGTAAAGGGATTAACCCGGTAGCTGCTGCGGGAGCAATTCTCGACCGTAAGGAGGCTGTAAAAGAAGTGGGAAGTAAAGCGGGGAAAGATTATGCATTGAGAATAATTCCTTACTGGATAAGAGTATCGAGAGATTATTATGTAAAGGGAACTGATAATTTCACCATTGCAAAGCGTAAAGCGCAAACGGGAAACTGGAATGGAGCGGCGGAATTATGGAAACGTGAAACGAATAATACCAGTGTGAAAATCTCCGGCAGGGCATGTTATAATATGGCGATCATCTGTGAGATAAATGGGGATCTTGATAAGGCGATTGAATGGGCGCAGAAGTCGTATGAGAATTGTAATAACCGTTTAGCGCTTAATTATATACGGATCCTTAAGAACAGGAAAGTGAGTGATGGTGTGTTGAAGGATCAGCAATCAGAATAGCTTAAATGACTATAGATACCCGAAAAGCAGAGGCTGAAATTACAGCCTCTGCTTTTTTTATTAAATTAATTGAGCAAGAGCTTCTTTTGAAAATCCTTTTAATTCGGTAGTACGACCGTCTTTGATTTTCTTCACCCATTCAGGATCTGCTAATATTGGTCGGCCTACGGCCACCAGGTCAAAATCTCCGCGGTCATAGCGACGTAATAGTTCATCTAAAGGACTAGGTTCAGAGCTTTCACCTGCGAAGGCAGCCATGAATTCACCAGACAGACCTACTGAGCCTACTGTGATAGTTGGTTTACCGGTTAGTTTTTTTGCCCAGCCTGCGAAGTTGAGATCGGAGCCTTCAAATTCAGGTTCCCAGAAACGGCGTTGAGAGCAATGGAAGATGTCTATTCCTGCATCGGCGAGGAGGTTGAGCCAGGCACCCATTTCTTCAGGTGTTTTAGCCATTTTATGAGTGTAATCGGTGCTTTTCCACTGAGAGAGGCGGATAATCACTGCGAAGTCCTCTCCTACCTGTCTGCGTACTTCTTTGATCACTTCTGTAGCGAATAAGCTTCTTTCTGCAACGTTTTTTCCATTGTATTTATCGGTGCGGGCGTTGGTTACTTCATAGAAGAACTGGTCAATGAGATATCCGTGAGCTCCGTGGATTTCTACGCAGTCGAATCCTAATCTTTTGGCATCTGCGGCAGCTTTACCATAGGCACCAATGGCGTCGGCGATGTCTTTGTCGGTCATTGTCTTACCGTTTGTTACTCCAGCTTTTTGTATGCCGGAAGGGCCTTCAAACGGAACTGGTGGCAACCAGCCTGAATGATGGTTTCCCATTACTCCCTGATGCCAGATTTGCGGGCCCATACTGCCACCTGCTGCATGAACATCATTGATCACCTTTTCCCAGCCTTTTAATGCTTCATTATGAAAGTGTGGGATGTTTTGATCGTTGGAAGAAGATGGGCGGTCTATTACTGTGCCTTCTGATAATATTAATCCTACTTCTCCTGCTGCTCTCCTCTGGTAATAGGCAGCGACATTATCTCCGGGGATGCCATTGGGAGAGAATGATCTTGTCATTGGCGCCATTACAATCCTGTTTTTGATGTGTAAGGATTTGAGGCTGAAGGGTTGGAATAAGCTATTTACGTTCATTGTTTTTGTTTCTATGAATGCAAATATATCGGAACTTTCCGATATGCCAATAATCTTTAAAATTTTATTTGTGATTTAAGTTTTTTTTATACATTTGCAACCCGCAACTGTAGGACAGTTGCTTTGCCCAGATGGCGGAATTGGTAGACGCGCTAGACTCAAAATCTTGTATTCGCAAGGGTGTGCAGGTTCGATTCCTGTTCTGGGCACTTTATAGCCTTACAAGTCATTGATTTGTAAGGCTTTTTTATTTTCGGGAGTGTCGGTTTTTCATGCTTTTTAGCCCTTTTTCCCACTATTTACGACACTCAAATGACACTCGCAATGACACTCAGAATTGCAGGCACTCCACCGGAACACAACCGGAATCTAACCAAAGGATTTTTACATCAAAAACGGGTCAAAAATGTAACTTTGACACCCGGTTTGACACTCAAGATGACACTCACTTCTGGCAGTGAAACGCAAGCCTATATGGCAGTTCTGCCAACTTGTACAAGATGGTTTTCAAAATTATTTTCAAGGTTGTTGTTCCCGCTTTCTTTCGCAAACTTTCACTTGCTGGTGACGGGTATCTATCAGGCTGATTTTACTGTTGGCATGGCACACTCATTGGGCTTCTCTCCCGTAACCTTTAAAAATGGAACGCTATGAACATCGGAGAAAAACTCAATAAGAAAGGAGATAAGATTTATTTCTTTTATGATTTAGGTCGCGGGCCAGGGCAGCGACCTTCTACCGGGGTCTTTATTTATGCTAACCCTCAAAACCAGATCCAAAAGAACTTCAACAAAGAAGCGCTGAAGATTCTGGAAACAAAAATGAGCCAGCTCACCATTGAGCAGCAAGCCGTAGGTACACCTGTTATTCCTGCGCATAAGTTTAAAGCCAACTTTGTAGAGTATTTCGAGGAATACATCAAACTAAATAAAAGAGAAGGCAACCGGCATCTTACCTGCTGCCTTACCAAGTTCAAGGCTTATATTAAAAGTGATTTCATTTCACCGGTGGATATTACGGAGAATTTCTGCAAACGCTTCCGGCGGCATTTACTGGATACGCTGACTGGTGAAACTCCTGCCAATTATTACGCCCGGTTTAAATGGGTGGTAAATGCTGCCACCAAGGATGGGTATTACAGGAATAATCCTACAGAAGATATTCCGGCTGTACGCAATCCAAGTGTTACCCTTAAAGAACACCTGGAATCGGAAGAGTATGTAGCCCTGCTTAATACGCCCTGTTTTAATCAACAAGTCAAGCTGGCATTTTTATTCAGTTGCTATACAGGGCTTAGATGGGTGGATGTGAAAAGGCAGGAATGGCAGGATTTACAAAACGGCACCTTAATTACCAGGATTATCCAGCAGAAAACAGGCAAACCAGTGGTGCTTACCCTCCACCCTATAGCCCTTGCCATATTGGAGGAAATAAAACAGTTGTCATTTGGTAAAACTACGTCCGTGAATAAGGTGTTTAGTTTGCCAACAGCTAATGGTGCAAATAAAGTGTTGGGAGAATGGGTTAAACGTGCAGGAGTGAATAAATATGTAACCTGGTCTTGCGCCCGGTTAAGTTTCTCCATCCTGCTAAAAGATAAGAATGTAGATGATGTAACTATCGCTTATCTCATGGGGCATACGACCACCAGACAGGTACAGCAGACATATAAACGGCATAAACCCAAAGATCAATCGGAGGCCATCAGTCATTTACCATCTTTTAATATCGGTACGTTTCTATAGGCATTAAAAAGAACAGGGCCATTCGCCGGTGAATAGCCCTGTTCTCTATGCAGCTCTTAGTTTAACCAGAGGGGTTGAAGCCACTGCAGCCACTATTTCACCGGACAACATTTTATCTATGTCTTCTTTCCTGTAGTACCCGCTATTGGTTTTGTAAATACCATATTCCTCACAATTCTTGGCGAATTGAGTTCGGCCCAGGTTACAATAGATCAGTGCTTCTTCTGGTTTTAAGAAGGGTTTAAAACAAAGGGCTATTGCCCGCATTACCAATAAATCATCCCGCTTTATCATATTGCATTGTTTATTGTTTAAAAAGGATTCATCTTTCTGTAGCCTCACATTCAAATAAAATGCTTGCCACAATCGTGAGAATATACCCCACGATTGTAGCAATGCTAAAGTGGCTTATTCATCTTCTTCCTCATCATCGTCGTCCTCGTCCTCTTCATCATTTTCATGGTAATCGGAGATAATGTCCTCCACCTCATGAATCACCTCTCGCTGTTCTTTTTCGTATTCAACTTCGATTACGAGTTCATGATCTTCTTCTTCTGTTCCGATGATGGTATTGGTAATATCATTTTCCAATAAAACATCGGCTACCCGGATAAGTACGTCTACCGGAACATGGAGTTCTTTCTTAGTAATAACTGTGTTCATTTGTCTGATTTTAATGGTGAAAAAATAGTTGTGGTTATTCTTTAAAATCCAGTTCGCTGAACCTGGCAGGCGGCACCAAACCGGCCAGTATATACCGTGCGGCCATCAGTTCTGCCTTACGGTTAAGCGTTAAACGAAAGCGGGTTGTTTTCTGGCGCTTTCCCTGTTTTGCAAGAACAGCTAATTTGCCAGCCAGTTCTTTGATAATGGTTGTATAAGAATAATCAGGTGGGAGAAGCCTAAAATGACGGGAAGCCATTATATCGTTAAATGCTTCCAATACTGCTCTCAACGTTTGATAGTTGACAGCAGGCAGGTTACTAAGCCTGATAAGGTTTTCCAACAGACAACGGAGCCTGATACTTACCCATTTTACGGCAGATAATGTATAACTGCTCCAATACTCTTCCGGATGCTGCAATAGCAACAAAGCATGGCCGCTATCCACGTATTCAGCTACCTGCTCTATTAACCTGGAATATACCCACTGGTACGGCCGTTCCGCTGGTTGTTGTTCTGGCGATACACCGGATTTATCGTTAACCGGTTTGCTTACCGGTTGATTGATGACATTTGCCGGAGGCTTGTTATCATTTAACGTTTCAGTCATAGTTGCTCCCGATAAGAGTAAACCGCTGCGCTTATAAAATGCCAGTTGTTTGCAGTTGTCACTGCAATACTTTTTGGTGCTGCGTTGCGATTGGATGGGCTTCCCACAATGGAGGCATACTGTTGTCATAAAATAGTATTTAGCGTTAAACAGCAGGTTTTACAGTAAGGGTATTGCTTAACTATTCTGTTCCGCATCATCATTGGGTGAACCTTTGACGTAATAACCATAATCAGCTAAAATGCTTTTCATATTCTCTAAGGCTTTACGGTGGCGCGTTAATTGCGGCTGATAACTTACCTGTATCAACAGGCTGTTTTCTTTTTCATTGATGCCTTCCACTTGCCATGTCAGCGCATTATCCAGCAGGATGCGTACAATATCTATAAATACATCCATTGGGGTAGTGTGCGAACTTGTTTGAACGGGTTTGGTAGTAATTGTTTCCATCATGATTATTTTATCGTTTTACAGTAATGCCGTTTAGCGTTAATCCAATACAACGAAACCGTTAGATGCGCCGCTATTATTGGTCGAGCTGTGTATGCTTTTTTGCAGCTTTTTGTATTTCTTTTTTAATCGCTTCATTTCCTTTTTCAACTGTTCGCTTTCTTTTTCTATATGCGCGTTAGCTCCCTGTTTTTGTGTAAACAGCCAATACCCTAAAAGGAATAGGCCAATGATGACAGTAAGCGGGTTTGATAATAGCTTATACCAGCCTTTTACGCCTTCCTTATCGTCTTGCAGGGTTCCCGCCAACTGCTCCCACCATGCCTGGGGATTACCGGTTGCTTTTTGTTCTCCGGTAGCCTGCCGCCATTCTTTACCTGCCTGCCCTTCATTGGGTTTGCTTTGTGTTGTATGGGCTGTTTCCATGATAACAAGACATTTATTGTTTACCGTTAAACCGGTCGTTGTTTTACGTTTACGGTTCGTGATACAAAGATGAGATCGAATGGAGGGGGAGGTTCCCCCTATAGGGATACCTATTCTCTGGAAAAACTGCCGGTAGTGGGCATAAAAAAGCCATACTGCCTGTTTTGGCAATATGGCTTAACGGTAAACGGTTACTTTTGGTAGCGGTAAATGCTACCAGTTATATCTCTTTATTACGGTATTTATTCCTGGTTCCCGCTGGCAGGTCTTTGATGGCCCTGTTGATTTCTTCCTCGATCAATTGTACAGCCTCCTGCATGTTCAGCCGGTTAAAATAAGGCTGTATAAATTGCAGGTCTGCAATCAACTGCTCGCCCTTATTGTAGTTAGGCATGCTGGCGTATTTCTTGTAGATGTCGGAGTTCTGCGTGGTTGTG
Organism: Chitinophaga sp. YR573; assembly: GCF_900110995.1. Taxonomy (GTDB): domain Bacteria; phylum Bacteroidota; class Bacteroidia; order Chitinophagales; family Chitinophagaceae; genus Chitinophaga. Next base: position 997,388 of record NZ_FOJF01000003.1, on the reverse strand, counting down.
AACTTAGTTCCGGTAAGTAAATGCACCAACTGCGCAACGGCACTGACAGAATGCGTATCCCGGTGTTCTATCGCAAAGCCTGTTTTGAGCAGGTAGAAAATGGCTAATAACTGGCGGGCTTTGGTCATTTCATTATCCGAGCCTGCCGGTTCCGGTACAACAGCTGCTGCTGCTTCGGGTTCCATTTGAAGGTACAGGAAGATTTTGGCGTTGGAGAGGTTATTGTGGCAGACTTGAATAAACTGGTGAATCTCGTCTAACGTTAAACCCTGCTGATCTCCTGGTAAATTATTGAATACCTCCGATTCAAAAATGCCTTTGTCGGCTAATACCGTTTCAAAATAGAAATATCGATGAAACTGCCTGTCAAAGTAGGGTTTTCCCGTTTTCCCGTATTTTTTCAATAAGGCTTCTTCTTTTTCCCGGTATTGCGTGAAAATACTTTCCTGTTCATCCGGCTGATACTTCCGGAAAATCGTTAACACATGCAGCAGGTGTTCTGTTAATTCCAGTTGCTGCGGTAGTGAATACGATTGAACGCCTGCGTCATAATCCTTAAAAAAGCGTTGTGCCAGTAAAGGGACAATGTGCATGCGGGGCGGGTTTGTGGTAGGTTCTTTTATAGGCATGAAACTAATATAATGAAAAATGGCAATACTGCCAGCAGCTTCCCTTATTTAGAGGTTACAAACCGGTTAATCAGGGAGGTGTTCTTCGCTCGTCGGCTTTGGCGTAAAAGATAAAAATACACCGGTTGCTTTTTCTGTTATAGCGCCATCATTCTCCAGGAAACTGTTTACCGATACATGGTTAACGTAAAACTGTAACACTTCCTGTAAGGAACATTGCGTAAGGGATGTCATTACATAACTATCATGTGTGTGCTGTATCTTAAATGTCTTTTTCATCAGCTATTGTATTGATCATTTTGATATAGCTTTTCATACCATTCTTTCATTGTTGCGGTGTAGCTTACCGACTGTTCGTTGCCTGACAATATCGCGATCACCTGTTTGGTGTATTTTATGCAGATCTGCCGTTTAGATTCGTTTGCAATAGGCGTCTGGGACAGTGTATTTGTATAAGCTGCGAAAACAGTTGTAGCCATCGAGTAGATATCACCTGTTTCTTTCAGCACGTACGCTGCAAACAGGAGGTGATCTGCAAAAAATTGCAATGCCTCCTGTTCGCCCACATGAAATTGACGGCAGGCGATTGAAAATGCATCGGGCATGTCTATTTCTATGGCTATTGCCAAGCCGTTCCTATTGAAGCTGGCAGGTGGCTTTCTTTTACGCTTGTTTTTCATGGCCGGGTTTTATAGGAAATACAAGTGCCTGTGTTGTTGCCAGTTGTTCCTGTCTGTTTTTGTAAAGCATCTCTGCAACCATCAGCAACTCCTGCACCCGCTCTGTTAGTATGGTCACTTTTTCCGCGGAGATCGTGTAGTGTTCCTTATAACGGGCATCGGAATAAGCCCGGTTCAACAGGGTGAATAACTCCTTCTCTTCTTTGGTAAGGCAGGGAAAGATAATGGAAGGCTCAAAGCTGAAATTTTCTATCAGGGCCAGTAACCGGGAGAGGTTATGGGTGGTAGACCGGTAGCCGGTAAAAACCCTTAACAGTGCCATGCAGGCGTGTTGGGCGGACTGGTGCAGGTTAAAAGCAGCCTGTTCCGGCCAGTTATCCTGCTGGCAGTCGGTTGCAGCCTTGAAAAAGCGTTGGGCTATCGTAAAACACCGGTTCCAGTGATCTTCTATTCTGCCTTTGAGGGCTTGCGGTTCCGGTTCTGCCGGAATGACTGGCAAAAGCTGCCTGCCATTGCTGTAAACAGCTACCGCTTCACGGTAAACGGTCGTATCAAAACGGTAACCTTTTTCCAGCCCTTCATGAAAAGCATGGAATGGCTGTATCATGCAGGTTACCTCACAGGGCAGCGCCCGGGCCTGTTGCTCTATCAACTGGATCAGCTCATGATCGACCCTCTTTTCACCCTCACCTGTTAGGATCAGCAGGTCGTAGGTAGTGGGAAATACGGTTTGACGGTAGCCTTCTTCCTCCCAAAAACAACTCCAATCCTGCATGGTGGTGGTACGGCTGCCTAAACAGAGAATAAGTTCTGGCTGCATCGCCTGTAGTATGTTTTCAATGAGTTTGGCCAACTGAGTGATCTGTAGTTTGGACAAGTGTGGAAGGTTATTGCGCATAGGTAAAGTTTTAGTGCGGTAATGAGGTGATGGTTTAACGGTAAACGGGTATTGTTAGCGTAAAAACAGTATTCCCATGATTGCTCTTTACGGTAAGGTATCCGCCCAAAGCCTGCGAGTATAACCGGCTTAGGTATAACCCCAAGCCTGTGCCTGCCAACCCTTTATCAAGCTGTTCATAGGGGGCAAATAAGGTGGCAGTTTTTTCCGGAGGAATGCCCATGCCCTGATTGATTACCTGAATGATCAATCCGGCCAGCAGAATATGACAATTTACCGCTATACAGGTGTTCGGATAGCTGAATTTAAGAGCGTTGGTAAGCAAGTTTTGGATAATTTGGCCCAATTTTACTTTGTCGGTCGTGATAAAAGCCTCTTCCAGTGAAGGGTGAAGTGTCAGGCTGATGTCTTTTCGCTGTATAGCGGCAACATCGTCAAAAGACCGTATCAGCGGGTGTACCCATGCCCTGAAGTGGAAAGATTCGTTGACAGTGGCAATCTCCAGCTTGCCGGCCCTTATTTTTACGGTGGTGAGCATATTGTCCAGCACATGCAGGGTATCAAGGGTAGCCCTATCCAATGCCTGCAGGTAAAAATCCTTATTCTTACCTTCCCTTATGTACTGGCATACCTGTACCGTTCCGGCTACCTGGCTGCGTAGTTCATGTGCGAACATGCCGAGGAATAGCTCGATGGTTTGTAGAGAGGTGGTTTCCTGGTTGGGTAGGGCGAGCGGGTAATACGGCGCTAAGGTGTTGTTTTCTACTGTTTTTGGCATAGATGTAGATTTATAGTGTAAATAGGTGGTTATTGTCCAAAACGGCCTTATAGTGTATTTTACTGCCAATCGGTTGTCGGCTACTGTATCCGGAAGGTAAATTACCGCCCTGTCAGGCCGTAGCCAACCAAGCAAGCCTGTGCGTTAATAAAAAAATGTTGTATTTTACCGATGGGTTGGTTAAGGATGCTCATTTGTACTATACCAACCGGGAATTAGTATAATACCAAATTGTTAGTTTTCAATATATTTGCGACTATGACAACTACCAGTATGCCTGAAAAAGTACACCAGGGACGTGCGGTAAAACGCCTTAGAGAAATCCTGCATATCAAACAGGATGTGTTAGCCGATGCCCTTAATATCAGCCAGCAGAGTATTTCTTTACTGGAAACCAAAGAAACGATTGAACCAGAGCAACTGGAACAGATTGCAAAAACGTTGAAGGTGCCTGTAGATGCCATTAAGAATTTTAATGAGGATGCGGCAATTAATAACATCGCTTGTAATTTTAACGACAACGCAGCTATTAATTATAAACCAGTATTCAATCCAATCGATAGATGGGTAGAAGCAATGGAGGAAAATAAAAGATTATATGAGGCTCTATTGAAAAGTGAAAGAGAAAAGATTGCCTTGCTGGAGAAGATGTTGGCAGAGAAGAAAAAATAAAAGCAAGAATTCAATATTTTTATTTAGGCCATCTACAGAGTGTAGATGGCTTTTTGGTTTAACCTTTCAAAGTTTATTGGAACACTCTTCTATTCTCTAAAAGATCGGTCATTTTGACTTCGGACAATTTGCTGCCAGATTATAAATATCTCTAAATATTTCAGTGTCGGATATTGAATGCTTATGCAGCCATGAAAGAATTAGGATGGCAAAATGAAAATTGAGATCATTTGCAATCTGAGTATTCACCATAAAGTGAACTTACACGCTAACAAAACGATATATGAATGTGACAACATGCTATTCAGTCTAAAATGGAGAAACAACGGGCTGAATTAATTGGGGTAGAACGAATAATGTTTTTCACTAGACTACACCTAAAAAGTTGATATATTTGCATTTAATGCCGATTAATATGAATAAAAAAGCAATTAACAGGCTGAAGGCAGTTTTAGCCGAACAAGGTAAGACTAACAAATGGCTTGCAGAAGAATTGGGGAAAAACGAAACCACCATTTCTCGTTGGTGTACAAATGAAGTTCAGCCTTCTATGGACAATCTTGTAAATATTGCTACACTCTTAAAAGTTGATGTAAGAGAGTTAATTAACTCAACTAAAACGACAAAGTAATTATGCAAATAGAAATAAATGGGGATAAGATATTTGCACCCCTAAAGAATAAATGGGTTACAAATACAGCGGAAGAAAAATTAAAACAAGAATTCATTATTCGACTAGTAAATATTTATGGATATTCACTAGAACAATTAGGACAGGATATTGAGATTAAAAAAAGGTACAAAGCGGACATTGCAATTTGGCGTTCAGAAAAAGATAAAAGTAAAAACTTAATTCCTTCAATCATTATCACTGTTGAATGTAAGGCAGAACATATTAAAATAAAGGAAAGCGACTATTCGATAGGATATAATTTCGCATCTACCATAAACGCAAATTTCTTTATTGCAGTAAACCTTAAAGAAGCCAAAGTCTTTCATATTCAAAAAGATAATGCGCCTAAAAAAATAGAAAAATTATCTGATATTCCCAAAGCAGAAATTCTATTTGATGATAAAAGAATAGATAAATATATAAAAGAGACAAAATCATTTACAAGAGAAGAGTTTACAAAACTTTTAACTCGTTGTCATAATATCATACGTAACAACGATAAGTTATCACCAGAAGCAGCATTTGACGAAATAAGCAAGATTTTGTTCATGAAAATAATGTATGAAAGAAACGCAACAGAAGAGATGATCTTTTCAAAGGCCAAATTTCAAGCGGACGAGAAAAATTATGAATTAGTAATACGACCTAAACTAAAGAATGAAGTTGCATATTTAGACCAAGACTATATGCAATACTTATTTGATAATACAAAAAGAGCATTTGAAAACGATGGCATTTTTGAGCCAAAAGACCAAATAAAAATAAAGCGAAATAGCTTTGAAATGATCGTTGAAGAGCTTGAAGCATTTAACTTATCTGACACCTCTGATGATGTAAAAGGAATAGCCTTTGAGCAGTTTTTAGGTAAAACATTTAGAGGCGAGTTAGGCCAATTTTTCACGCCAAGAACAATCGTTGACTATATGGTTGATATTCTTGAACCACAAGAAGGCGAAACAATTTGTGATCCTTGTTGTGGCAGTGGAGGCTTCTTAATTACTGCATTTGAATATGTAAGAAACAAAATTGACGAAGATATAAAGGATGAAATAAAAGTAATTAAGGAGAAATATTTTGACGAAACATTTGAAAAATTGCCTTTAAAAAAGCAACAAGAAATCGATACAAAAGTACAAGGATTAATTAGTAAGTTAAATGAAGAATTTGAAATAAAAAACAACAAAAGCAGGTACCATCATCTTTCTCATAATTGCATTTTTGGCACAGATGCAAATCCAAGAATGGCAAGAACTGCAAAGATGAATATGATTATGCACGGTGATGGACATGGAGGAGTACATCATAATGATGGACTCTTAAATGTAAATGGAATTTTTGAAAATCGTTTTGATGTGATTCTTACTAATCCCCCCTTTGGTAGCAGAATAGAAAAAACGTTGAAAATTACGGAAGCGGATAAATTCACAGACGTTGAGCGTATCAAAAAATATCAAAAAATTTATGGATCAGCATACGATGAAGCATTAAGACAAGTAAATGATAATGTGGGTAATTCCCTATTAGATCTATATGAAACTGGCAGTATGAGTACTCTTACTGAAGTTTTATTTATAGAACGATGCTTAAACCTGCTTAAACCAGGAGGAAGAATGGGCATAGTATTACCAGAAGGTGTTTTGAATAATACCAACTTGCAAAAAATAAGAGATTTTATAGAAAGTAAAGCTAAAATATTACTCATTACATCTATTCCACAAGATGTTTTCATTGCAAGCGGAGCAACAGTAAAACCAAGTTTACTTTTCTTTAAAAAATTCACAAAAGAAGAAGCTGAACAATGGGAGAAAATAGGCCAAAATGCAAAGCTTGAAATCAGTAGAAAATATGAATCTAAAACCAATGAAATACTTAAAAAATTAGAATTGAAGGGTAAACTAACGCCTAGTACAGTAGAAAAGAAAAAATTGAGAGCTGAACTAAAGGAAATTGAGGATAATATACTTCATGAAGTAAGAATGCAATTAAAAAGAGAATTCAATTACCAAATACCAGTCGCAGCAGTAGAGAAAGCTGGTATTAGTAGCACTGGTTCACAAATAGAAAACGAATTGGAGCCTTTAGCGAAGGAATTTAAAACATTCCGTGAGAAAAATAAATTGTGGGCAACAAATGCTGAAGAAATAACTTATCAAATAGCAGATAAAGAAATACGTAGGGTAAAAGTTGTGGAAGGCGTTTTTTCAGAACCAGAAGTTTTTTACGGAAAATAACATTAGCTAATGCAGTCAGCAGTAAGCACATATTTGAAATTTATTGAACTAATTCAGCTAGACAATTGGAGTGTACAAACTTTACTTGATTCTAAAGTAGATTACTCAAATAGATTTGAATTCGCCAAAATCGGAGAGTTTTTAATAAAAAAAAGGCAAATTGTAAATATAGAAGATGGCAAATTTTATAAACGAGTAACCGTTAAGATAAATAATAATGGGGTTGTATTAAGGGATATAGAACAAGGAATAAACATTGGTACAAAAAAACAGTATTTAGCAAACTCAGGACAATTCATTATTTCAAAAATTGATGCTAGAAATGGAGCATTTGGAATAATTCCAAATGATTTAGATGGGGCTATTGTAACAAATGACTTTCCTTTATTTGAGGTAAATGAGAAAAGGATTAATCCACAATTTCTATTGTTAATAACTACAACTAAAGAGTTTATTAAGTTTGCTCAAAGTTGTAGTAGTGGAACTACCAATAGACAAAGAATGGATATTGATTTATTTTTAAATCAAAAAATACCATTACCTTCTATTTCAGAACAAAACAAAATAGTAAATGATTATAACAAAAATGTAAGAGAAGCTTCAGAACTACAGCAACAAGCCATCAAGTTAGAAAGTGAAATTGAAAACTATTTTTTTGAGCAATTAGGATTGGAAAAGGAGGAAGAGGGAATTTTAAAAAAGGGGATTCAATTAGTTCAATTTGAATACTTAGAAAAATGGGGCTTGGATTTTATTAAAGGTAATGTGGCATTAAATGAAAGCAATTTCAGGAAATACAGCGTAAGTGATTTGTGTAAAATTAGTAGTGGTGGTACTCCATCTCGAAGCCGTAAAGAATATTTTGAAAATGGAAACATTCCGTGGATTAAGACAGGTGAGTTAAATAATAACATAATTTATGATACCGAAGAGAAAATCACATCTGATGCTTTGAAATTTAGCAGTGCAAAACTCTACGATGTAGGGAGTATTGCTATTGCAATGTATGGAGCTACAATAGGAAAGACAGCTAAACTCGGAGTAAAAGCAGCTACTAATCAAGCCTGTGCCGTATTGTTTGATATAAACAATGAAATTGTACTTACAGATTATTTGTGGGAATTTCTACAAACACAAACAAATAATCTTAAAAAAATGGCATACGGGAGTGCCCAGCCCAATCTTAATGCGGGTATAATTTCAGATTATAAAGTAGTCGTTCCTTCATTAACATTACAAACTGAAATTGTAAAAACAATTACCAATTATAAAAATCAAATTAAAGCCTTAAAATTTAAATCTGTAAATTTTATTGATAGAGCAATACATGATTTTGAAAAAGCAATATTTAGCTAATGAGGTTACAGAAATTAAGAATAAATAGTCGGTTCAAAAATCTGGATAGTTTTGAAATAGACTTTTCAACCAAAGCAGGAATTACTGTTTTAATTGGTAATAATGGAAGTGGCAAGAGCAATATTCTTGAAGCAATAAGTGGAATCTTTGCTGGACTTTATGACCGCAAATATAATCCACCCTTTAATTATGAATTGGTTTATAATAAAGACTCGTACAAAGTAGAAGTTACGTTTGAAAATGGCGCTTATAAATTCAAAATAAATGACATTGTAGATAATTTGAAAACAGAACATTTACCAAGTCAATTAATAAGCTCATATAGTGGTGAGGAAAGTAGGTTGTGGGATAAATACTATTGGCCATTTTACGAAGAATACATAAAAGCAATTCGTGGAGCAACACTTCCAAACACAAGTTTGGTTTACATCAATAAATACTATTGGAACATTGCTTTACTTACATTACATTTTTATGATTTTTCTGTTTTTTCAGATCTCAGTAATTTTTGCCAAAACACCCTAGGTATAAGGACTTTCAATACAGTTAAATTCACATTTGACATAGCCAAGTTGAATGATTTTCTGAAAAGTCCTAATCCTGTTACGAACTTCATTTTGGCTTTAAACCCAAACAAAGACCAATCTATTGAAATAGACTTAGCAACATTTAAAGCGCGTTTAAATTTCCTTACTGAAATTGAAGTTTTTCGTTATCTGACAGTGTCATTCATGCCGAAAGATGACAAACTAATAACTAAAATTCAAATCAACTATAACACCAATCTTGATGCTGAATGTTTAAGTGAAGGAGAAAAAAAACTTCTCTTGATAATGCTAATACTAGAAGTCGTTGGCGATGAAAATTCTTTGATTTTATTGGACGAGCCTGATAGCCATATACATCTTTCAAGAAAAGAAGAAATTCAAAAACTGCTTACCAAATATTCTAATAGGGAAAATATAATAACGACACATTCACCAACTTTGACGCATAACTTTGACTTGAAGCATATTACAATGCTTACCAAAAAGCCAAACAACGACGCACAAATAGAGGCAAAAGAAAAGCAAGAGATCGTTCATGAACTAACAAAGGGGATTTGGAGCTATCAAGAACAAAATATATTCTTGAATTCTGAAAATGACATTTTACTTATTGAAGGTAAATCAGATGAAACCTTTTTAAAAAAGGCTTTAGAAGTTTTACAGAAAACAGAACCTCGTTATGCAAATTTAAAATTTGAATATTTGCCTTGTGGTGGCGCAGATGGCGTTAAACTAATGACTAAAAAGTTCACACCAAAAACAGGGCAACACATTATAGCTTTGTTTGATGCTGATCAAGCTGGATGGGGTTCCATAAACAAGATTTTTGATCGAGGGGATAATAATAAATTTAATAACGGCAATTATAATAGATTTAGAAAACAAGGTGAAATTTGGGTTGCAATGTTTCAAAAAAGGCCGTTTTATAGAGGAGACGATAACTTTAACATCGAAGACTATTTTAGTAAGGCTCTATTGAACAAATATGTATTTAGGTCATTCAAAAGCCTTAACACTATAGTAACGAAAGAAAATGTAAAAAGGGCGTTAGACAGAGATTGCAACACGTTTCCAGACAATGAGTTCAAACACTTCAAATCAGTATTTGACTTAATATTAGAAATAAAGACAAAATAAAAGAAATGAGAGTTACTTCTTTATATATAGATAATTACAAAATGTTGAAGGAGTTTAGTATCAACTTTCATAAAGATGTATCCATTCTTATTGGCATTAATGGTTCGGGTAAGTCAACGATACTTGAAAGCATTGCACAAATATTTAGTGACGCTTTTTTAAAGAAGCAGTCAAAGTTCGGCTTCAAATTAGAATATGAATTACGGTTAGAAGAAACGTTAGAACAAACGGCTACAACAAGCGAATTCAAAACAGAATATATAAAAGTTGAAATATCTGCAAGTGAGAAAGATGAACCACTTATGTTCAAAGTATTCTCCGCGGATAAAATAATTGAAAGAGAAAACGAAATTGAAAAGCATTTTGGTAATTTTGAAAAGATATTGCCCAGCAATATTGTAATTTATTATTCAGGGCTTGCCGAAATAATGAAGAAAATTTGTTTACCTCATGATGAAATGCTTTCAGTTAATTTTAGAAAAGGGAACACAAATATTCATCGTCCTTTCTTTTATTTTGAACCTACATTATTTGAAATTATTCTACTTACTCTTTTGTCATATGAGTTTGGCGATATTCCCGAATTTTTAAATCAGAGAGCAAAGATAAAAGGAGTTGAAAGTATTAAAATCTCACTAAAGAAACCAGGGTGGGGAAAAGGTAAAATGGAAAATTGGTGGGGAGCTAAAGGAGAGGTTAAGGTATTTTTAGATTTTCTGGATAGCATTGGTTCCCCCTTACTAATTGATGAAAATTCACTAACCAATGGATCAAAAGGTAATGTTGTTATCGAGGGTTGGCAAAACGAAGTTTTAAATATTACCATTTGGGGTCAGGAAAAACTGTTTGAAATCAGAGAGCATTTTACTGAGGAGAAAACCTTCTTTAAAATCTTAAATACCTTAACAATTGATGGTTTTGCGCCAGAAATAAAGTTTTCTTTTATTCAAGAAGACGGGGGTAAAAAAACTTTTAATGTTTTAAGTGAAGGAGAACAACAAGCCATAATTATTAGAGGTCTTATTGAATTAGTAAACAATGAAAATACATTGTTTTTGTTTGATGAACCCGATACTTATTTACATCCATCTTGGCAAAGAAATTTTATTGAAAACATCAATCAATTAGCTACTATAAATGAAATTAATACAAGCCAGTTTTTAATAACAACTCACTCGCCACAATTATTAAGCAACGCGGATCCTGCAAGCTGTGATGTTCAAATCATGGAGGATGGCGAAATTGTAAAAGTAACACCCAAATATTATGGCAGAGACATTAGCACTATTCTTTACGAAATGATGGGTGTAGAACGAAGAAACAAGAAAGTTGCAAAATCACTAAGTATCTTATTTAATTTAATAGAAGATGAAGAATTGGAGAAATCAAAAGCTGAATACACTAAGCTTGTCGAAATTTTGGGGGAAGATGACCCAGCAATGATCAGGGCAAAAACGCAATTAGATTATTTACAAGAGGATACAAATGAAGCAGGTAATTAAAATAGCGGAACCCACTTCTTTGCTTCAACATAGAGCAAAAAAGCATTCAAATTTTGATAATATTCCACTTGAAACAAAAGAGGAATTGCGCCAAAGTTTATTATCAGAGCAAGGCCACATTTGTTGTTATTGTATGAAACGTATACCTGAAAAAGTTGAAAAAGAAGGAAGAGTTAGTTATGATATGAAAGTAGAACATTTTCTATGTCAAGACACTCATTCAGAACTTCAACTTACTTATTCAAACCTACATGGTGCTTGTACTGGAAATGAAGGGAAACCAAAAAAGCTTCAAACTTGTGACACCAAAAAGGCGAATTTTGAATTGACAGTTAATCCGACATCTAGTCGCCCAAATTATGAAGCTCTTTTTAAATATAATCCTGAAGGCGAGATTAGTTCTATCAATGATAATTCTGAAATTGACAGACAACTCAATGATATTCTAAATTTAAATATGCAGACTTTAAAAGATGGCCGGAGCGAAATATATATTGAAGTTCAAGAAAAAGTAAGAGCTGAAAGTAAGAGATTTAAGAATGATAAAGCTGGATTTATTCGACAGCTAGAACAAGAAAGAAATAAATGGTTAAATCGGGTTGACAATAAATACCGACCATATTGTATGGTTGCAGTTTACTACTTGGGAAAAAAAATAAGACAAAACCAACCCTAATAATACAATCGTTTGAGTAATACAACCTGCAAATGAAAGGAGTAAATGGATTGCAATGCCGGAACAAAGAAAAATAAAACAGAAACAATCCTGGAGATCTATAAATACCTTAAATGACTTGCACCCCCACTTTTATCCCTTTGAAGCAAAATGTACAAATGCTTTCGGTCGCTATTAGTACCAATAAATTGGTAACATTGTATAATGTTCCTATCTTTATCCTGACAGGTGAAAAGAGTTGAAAAGTGCGAACAATATGCACACATTTCCGCTGTCTAAAAAACAGCGACTGCAATTTGACATTCCGAGATTGTAAGATATTAATAACCAGCAGGATAGTATTCCAGTTCTGGGCACCTTAAATAAGAAACCCGCTCTATGAGCGGGTTTCTTATTTAAGGTCAATTCTATTTATCTTATAACTCATTCATAGACAACCATACAAAGGTTCGATTCCAGGAATGGCTTTGAAAATCCCCAATTATAGACTATTTATTGACATATTCTAGATTCCCTTGTTATATGCGATTTTCTTAAGTCATTTGACAGTACATCCTTCCCATTGTATGAATCTCACATTTTCGTCAATTGCATATGCGTAGGTTGTTTTTTCGCCATCTTTAGTTTTATTGTTAATCCTTATCAGATAGCATGTTTTTCCATTCTCAGTCCATTTATTTTCTAATTCAATTGTATCACCTTCAAAATTTAGTTTCTTAGAAGGGGTCACTTCCTTTTTATTTTGAAACATCTTTTCACTAAAAATCAACTTGGGGGTATAAACAGCTTGCTTTTCTTCAATTTCGTGAAGGCTGTCTAAACGAGCTTCATAGGTATTCTTGTCTATTTGTTTTTTAAAAAAATATTGGTCAAATAGTTGAGTTAATGGTTCTGATGCTGGTGGATTCGAGTTCCCCATTTCAAAAAGCGAATCATTGCGATAGATAAATTCTGTTTGATGATAGGTAGAAACATAGATTCGTCCATCATTGTCAATACTCTTTACAAACTGAGTTATACCAAAGCTTTGATTTTTAATGATGTCTTTGAACTGGATAAGACTTTGATACGAATCACTACCAGATGTCCATATTTTTATTGTGTCCCCAAAATTGCCTCTCATAAAAAGTAGTGAGTCACAATTATAATAGACCTTGAAGCCAGGAGGAGGTATCACTGTATTTAATTTGATTTCTCGCTCTCGAAAGAAATTTATTGTCGCGTCAAACTTTGTACTGTTTTGTGAGTATAATAGTACCGGTGTAAGTATGAATAATATTAGAAGTCGAATTTTCATAAAATTGTATTGAACGGAAAACGTCTTTGCGATGTGGCGGCATCCGTGTTACTTCAGTTTAAACAGAGATAAGTAGTGGGCAAAATTATTTAGGTAGTACGATGCTTCATATCAAAAGGTTGTTCAGGTTTTCGGCTATTAACTATAAACCATACCAATAAGAGGAAATAAACAATGATAGTAACCGGAGAATATATTCCACTATAAAAATCACCAAAATAAAACAGACTGCGATACATCTTTATTAAATACCAAGCTAGGTATAATGCATTTATTCCAAATGCATATTTAAGAAGCATATCTGTCTTAGCCTTCACTTTAATAGTAAAAGCCAGTATGACAGAAGCTATTAGCTGAGAAAATATCAATGGAAAATACAAACTCATTCTGAGTTCCTGATACCTTAAATGTTCTACCACACCATGTTCATGTACACCAGGCCCATTCGTCTGGATGAGAAACCATGATAACCCCATTTGCATATAAAATACCTGGATGGATAACAAATAGATTTGAAATAAGCAGAAAATAAATAATCCTAAAAATGCCATCATCGATGCCACCGGTGATGCTGTAAAATTATGAATACAAATAACCACAAAAGGATATAATAAAGCGAAAAAAGATAGTAACATTAAAAATGAAGACAAATGATAAAATGGATGTCCACTCAGAGATAAATCTGCCTCTAAAGTATTATTAAGGGGTGCAAATTCTTCATAAACATACCATTCAAAAATTTGTACCATCTCACAAACTGACAAAATACAGGCTGATATAACATAAGTTATCGGGGGAAGTGGCGTAATTTTCATAGTCGAATTAAATGACAAAATCATATGATAATAAATATACTACGAAAAACACATATCGTAGATTCTATTTATACCTGAACCTTGTAGTGGAATTGCAACAATAAAATGGATACTCAGTTAAGCTGCAATATCAATTTGGTTACGTTTCTCTCGAATTCCTGGTGATAAGTTGTAATAGCTAATACTGGGTCTGACAAATTAGGAGTTATAGATTCACATTCGTACACAAAGCAACTCGTTTTTAAAACTTAATATCACTTAACTTATTGATAATCAAAATAATTGGTTCCAGGTAGAGCGGTTCGTTACCTCCCCCGCTCCCCCACAGTCCCGTGCGAGCAGCTTTCCTGCACACGGTTCCTCTATTTATGGCTTCGCTAATTGATGACTGTGATAGATTTTCGGTCTTACAAGAGGTATCCATTCTGTAGTCAGCTTTGCAATTTTATTCCACGTCCAGACACGTTTTCCGCCACGATGGTTTAACCATTTATGGAGCAAATGTTTTGTCCGGTTATAGTATGTGTGTAGCTTTCTATAGTTAAAGGTCATACCGTAATAAGCATAGTGACTGCGTAGCTTTTGGTTCAGTTCTCCCATAAGTTCCGCAATGGGAAGTTTATGTCTATAAAACTTAATCCAATCACTCAATCGTTTCAATGCCAGATTCAGTTTCTTACTGCTTGTTTTGCGTTTCAGAATAAGTTTTCCTTTCCTGCTTTTACTCATGTAATGGGTAAAGCCTAAAAAGTCAAACGTCTTCTTTGGATGTTTATCCTCTCCCTCTACTTCTCCCAGATCAATCAATCTGGTCTTTTCAGGGTGAAATGTCAATCCAAATTTCCCTAATCGCTTCGGTAGTACTTCCATCACTCGTATTGCGTCTTCCTTGTTGGTAAAACCTAACAAAAAGTCATCTGCAAAGCGGGTGATAAAACTGCTACCTTTCAGTAATCGCTGGATTTGTTCTTTGAACCATTCGTCCAGAACATAGTGTAGAAAAACGTTACTGATCAACGGAGAGATGCTACCTCCCTGAGGTGTACCTTCCGTTGGATACATCACTTGTCCGTTTTCTAATATTCCAGCCTTCAGCCATTTATCGATCATTTTCCTGATCACACCATCTTTTATCTTCAGGTCAAGGAACTCCCGCAGGTATTGGTGATTGATACTCCCAAAGTAGTTTTGCATGTCAGCATCTATGATGTAGCGCATCTCGTTTACACTCACTTCTCTGGACAATTCTTCCAATGCCTGGTGCTGGGATTTGCCTGGTCTAAACCCATAGGAATGCTGATAGAATATGTCCTCATATACCGGTGTCAGAACTCTCGATACCGCTGTCTGCAACAGCTTATCTTCCACGGTAGGAAGACCTAATGGCCGTAGTTTCCCATTTCCTTTCGGTATAAATACCCGCCGGATATTAGGCGCACGGTAGGTATAGCTCCTGAAAGCCGTTAATACCTGAGGTATTCTTTCATTTCTTTGTCCATTGTAATCGATCCATTTCTCTGCATCTACTCCGCTTGCCCCTTTCTTATTCAGGGAATCGAAGCATGCATTCAATAGTCCGACATCAATAAACTCATGCAGGTTAGTCAAGGCTTCTCCCGGATATTTCCTTGCCCTTGCCGCTATCTGCATCTCTACTGTTAACACTTCTTTCATGTCTCTGGTACATTTAGTGTTGCTAAGATGCAGTTCCATAAATAGACATCCCCCTTCCTTACTGAGTGGCTTTCATAGAGCTGATTTCCCACCTTTCAAACAGTACTATGAGGATGCTAAGACTGCCTTCGTCCTTCTCCTTACCTTCGATCTCTCTCGGTTCAGATACCTTCCGATATCGCCTTTTCTTTGCGCTTTACATGGTGGCGATATGTACCCTGCAAGCCTGGATTGTTCTTGTTCGGTAAATCCATTATAAACCGACATTCGCTCGGAGACGTTAGGCCCTCCTGTGTTCCCGTATTACCCCTGTCTGCCTTTGATATGTTCTCAGACCCCGGTCGAATCGCCCCTGCTCGTCAATAGCGCAGGTTTGATGTTGCCTTAATATTTCGAACTACCAAGGCTTCAACGTTCCGTAAGTTTCGAGGCTCTATCGCATACCTTCAGCAGTCGCTGTCTACGCTTCGTGCCATCATCTCTAATGACTACGCAAGACTCGCTTCCGGTGGTTGACTAGACCTTGTCGGGCAGGGGTGCTTACCTGCCGGGTAATTTCGAGGTGTTTCATTTGTAAATCCCCACCTCACGGACTTTGCACAGCGCAATCGAATACTTACCGGTAGTGGGCACAAAAAACACAAAACCCGCTCTACGAGCGGGTTTTGTGTTTTCAATTATTTCATTCTATTTTATAAGTCTTTCATATTCAATCCCAAGTTGGTTCGATCAAGAGCTAATAAACCAAGTTCATATTCTTATAACCTAACTATTGCCTAGACCAATTGGTAACCGACTGTCGGAATAAATCAGAACTATTACATATTAGAGCTCGTTTTCATCATCTTCGTCAGCAAGACCTTCATCCTCGACATCATCTTGATCTCCATCTACTTCTTCCATTACATTCCATCTGTAATAACCAGAATGCAAGCTTTGATGGTCGTTTTTAAATTTATTCAGCGCTGTTACAAATTGCGTTATTATTAATACTACATCACTATTTGTTGGAATAGCGTCTTCTTCAACCAAATCAAGAAAAGCGGTTGTCGATTCTCCTGCAAGCAACGCCATTACTCTTTCTAGAATGCGATTTACGTGCTTAATCTTAATTTTATTGATTACACCGTCTTGTTTCTTCTTTGAAAACTCTTTAAACTCTTCATAAACAGCTTGCAACATCGGTTGAATGAGAGTGTATTCAGTAATGTTGGCTCTCGTAATATCTTTTCCTGCCATTTGGTTATTTTTTTCGATTAATTTTCTCTGGCATTAAGGTCCGAATTTCAGTTCCAATCCAATAATAATATCCTCCACGGACATATATGTTATCTGCTCTCTTTTTTTCTAAGCAACTTAGATATTGCCCCAGCATCATAGCAACATCACTGCTAGAGGGTAGTTCATCCTCATCAAACAAATCAAAATCTTCAAAGGGACTATAGCCCTGGCCCAGTATATCGTTACATTCCGCCAGCGCCTTGTTTATGAACTTAATTTTAAATTTGTTAATTGCAGCGTTTGGCGTTTTCCTTGCCAGTGCGCTCATTTCATCATGGAAACTTTGAGTTTGCGCCTGTATTTTTTCAAAATTGCTAATTTCCTCCTCTGTCATATTTATCTTTTTATGATGGGCAATCACGTGTAAATTGGATGTATTTCCTTTTAATAACATCAATTGGGTCTCGTTGTTTATTTTCGTACATATCAGCCATCATAACGAGATCAGAATCATCCAATATTAAAATGCATTTTCTATGTGCAGACCACAGATTAATAGTATTGTCGTAGATGTTTTTGGGTGCTGCATTTCTGGTAAATAAAATCCCAAATCGTCCGAATTGGTCTGATAAATATCGATTTAATTGGTTTAGGTGATCCCGCTCTAGTGTCTTGACATTTTTGAGTTCTATTACCAGCTGCGTAGCTTCATATTTATCGTATATTTCTGTTAAAAAATCATATGATCGATTGTTATAAAAAATAATATCGCGTATATGTAAGCCACTTTCTGTGCGACTTTGTTCCTGTGCAAAGTCCAAATAAGGATAGAGCATGGAGGCCAATACCGAAACCATATTGTCCTCATATTTGCGGTCGGCATTTTGATCTTTTCCTGTTGGCAATCCCACAATCGTTTCTGATTTTCTTTTTGCGGATAGGACTGGAATTTGTGTAAAAAGCGGGTCGTTAACACAACTTTGCTGGTTCCCGACTTTCTGACGAGTATAGGCATTAACCATATCATAGTTGTGCCTGTTGAAATCAAGAAGTTGAACTCGATTTAATCTATTTCCAAAGGTCTTTTGATGATCTTTTATATAATAGTTATCAAAGTAATCTTCGTAGTTAAGCCATGGGTTGTAACGCAGCCATCGTTTGGGCACCAATATAATTGGCTATTGAGTGTCAGGATTAACCGGTAGATAAGTCTCCTCTAAAATGATTTTCAGCTTTTGTATATTAAATATTGGTACAGAACATTTTTCAAAGGGAAACTTGTATTTATCACATTTTTCTAATGTATAGTCGACTAAAAAAGATTTTATTAGAGAACACGTAATATCACTAATCCGATCCTTTGAAATGCCCTCTACCAAAAGCTGGACTTCCTCAAAGTGTTCAAAACCATTATTTTTAATTTGAGGTATATTTTTAAATAGCTCAAGAATTTCTTCAGATGCTTTAACACCTAATTTTTTCCCCGTTCTGGTTTTTGAATTGCCAAGTCCTGCCTCATCACACTCCGTCAGGTCAATCAAGGTTTGGATTGCCTCTTGTTCCTTTCCTTTAATAAATTGATTTCCAATGGCATTGAATGCTGACACAACAGCTAAATGTAATCCGTTATCCTGCTGTGAAGGAATTTTCCAAAGAAGAAAGGGATCAACATATAAAGGAATATCTTCATCTAGAAAAGGAAGTGCAAAATCTATGTCCTCTTGCTTTAAAGGAATATTGTAGAAGTCATTAAGTCGGGGACGAACGATTGCCATTCATTGATGTTATAACCTTTAAATTAAGATTTTTAAGCCATTAGAAAAGAAAAATTTGTTCACGAGTAAATGAACTTCCATTATTGATAATGGAAGATATTGTCTTCTATTCAATTTGCCGTTCCGCTCAAAAAAAATCAAAGTATTCTCATTACAAGACTTTTAATTTCTGGATTGATGCGAGTTGTATTTCAAAACTAAAGGATTATGGTTATTAAAGTAAAGTCACGTAAGAAAACAGGAAAATCCTCTAATAATTTGAATCTAATACAGCAAATTTATCAAACCGAAGATAATATCAGAAATAGGCAATAATTTCAGAACGACCGTTTCATTAAAGAAAATAACCTATTAATAATCAACAGAAGTTGGTTCGAAAACGCTCTGCTACTGGGCACAAAAATAGCAAACCCGCACTAGTTGCGGGTTTTATTTTTTATGTGCATTTCCTATACCCTACAACTCTTTCATATTCAAAACACACACACAAATTGTGGTATTTCTCTAACGGTTACCCTTCCAGGAAAATCAGAGGGAGCCTTCATCTACCCGCAAGTAATACTTCGTTGAACTGGAACTCTCATGCCCCAGCACTTCAGTGATCACGGGTATGATGCCAGTCAGCGGAGAATATACATGCAAATCAGTCAGACTATAGAAGAGAGATATCTGAATTTCCTTTCCGGATATTTTAATCGTGTTCCATTGCATATGATTGCTTCTTATCTTGGTATTTCAAGAAAAAGTCTTACACGGGTACAGCAGCAGTTTGCAAGGAAATAAAAAAGCCTGGATATTGCTATCAAGGCTTTTTTGTGGGAGAGAAGCGGATGCACTTGTGCAAAATAATGCGAAAGTGTGTAAACCAATTGCAGGATTAACAACCTATAGCCGGATGAGACAAAATCTTTAAACCACCCTATCCATTGTAATTACCGCTTTCCCAATAAATTTACCGTTGGGAACCTCGGTGTAAGCCTTTTTAAATAAATTGAAAGGATATACCTTACTAACTACAATCGCAATTCCATCTTCTGCATAACCTGTAAGTTCGGCGAGATATTCTGGGGAGGGTTTAAGCATGAGTAGTTTATATTTCTTACTTGAAAACAAGTTGATGAAAAAAGAGGTGATGATTTCTTTTGGTCCGGGGGCAGTATGTATATAAGCTGACGAATGCTTCATGATTTGTTTTGCTTTAGTAAAAGGCATTTTACCTGATAGGTCAATAACGACATCATATTGTTTGTTCCCTTTCAAAACATCTTCGTTCCGATAATTGACGACAAAGTCCGCACCCCAATCTTTACCCGCTGGAATTCCACTATCGCCTACTACAGTAGTAACTATGGCACCACTCATTTTTGCGATTTGAGTAGCGAACATCCCAATACCACCTGAAGCGCCATTGATCAGAATTTCGGTCCCTTTTTTCAGGCTTACTAAAGTTTTAAATATCTGCAACGCGGCAGAACCTACGACGGGCATAGCCGCAGCCTGTTCGAAAGAAATATTCCGAGGCTTGATGGCTATATCTTTTTCCTCGACTGTAAGATATTCTGACAACGCTTCTCCCTTAAAGACATCCAGTATACCGAATACCTCATCACCTTTATTGTATTTAGTAGCTGCTGTGCCGGTCTCTTCAACAATGCCCGAAAAATCAATTCCTATGCCTTTTGGAAATTTACTTCCAGACATTATTTTCATTTCCCCATTGCGTATTTTCCAATCCAAAGGATTGATGGATACTGCTTTAACTTTAATTAAAATGGTTGTGGCCTGCACCACAGGAATCGGAACCTCTGCTATTTGTAGTACCTCAGCATCGCCGAATTTGGAATAAATTATCTTTTTCATTTTGTTCTGTTTATGTTACCACTGTACATACCTTCTTTAAATACCCTTGCATTATGATCAGTTACAAATAGTACAATATTGCAATCCTCGACGGCTTTAAGCTAAATTATCTCGTCTTCAACAACCAGGCTTTCTCCTTTTTGAATATTGATATTTTCGTTGATCGCAAGTAGTCCGTCGAATAAATACACCAGGCATGTAGCATCTTTTAATGGTAAAACCGGCAGTGATTGCTGTTTTCCCTGTTCCAGTCTAATGTCATAGATCCAGGTATTGCTTCTGATCTGTAAAGGAAACGGATCATCCTTTCCGGCAACCTCCCGCCATTCATTCCGGCTTATCGCTTCAGGAAAATCATAAAACTGTACTTTCGGGATCAGTCCACCAATTTCCGGACGAATAAATATCTGTAAGGCACTAAGCACACCACCCTCTTGCAAAACCAGCTCTTCATGCTGGAATTGTGTGCCAGCATTCATCATCATTAATCTTTTATTCGTGATAATCTCGATATTCCCTTCTGTATCCTTATGCTCAACAACGCCACTTCTAATATAGGTTAGTATTTCATCATCTTTATGCGGGTGCATCGATACCAGCGTACCGGGTGTAACTGTTGCCTGGTCGATTCGTCCAATGGTACCGATACCCGAATCTTCGGAACCCATCCCTTTACCGGGAAAAAGTATTTCGATGCCGAAGCCACCGTTTTTCTTTACGATCTTTTGCTGATTTGAAATTATTTGCACTATGATTAATTGTTTAATTTATCCTTTAAAAAGTTACTGGCTTCCTGCATCGCCTGTTGTCCTATCGAACCTGTCCCAAAAAATCCATGGACATTTTCGTAATTTTGATAAACTGTAGGGACACCTGCCTTTTGCAACTTATCTGCATAGGCTTTCCCTTCATCTCTCAGGGGATCATAGTTTGCCGTCATGATCAATGCCGGAGGCAAACCCGAAAGGTCGGTCGTCCTTAAAGGCGATGCTTCATCGAATTTAGCCGGATCGGTTAGATAATTATCCCAAAACCATTTCATCATTTCCGCAGTCAAAACATAACCATCCTTATTTTCTTCCCAGGAAGCATGATGTGATGAATAGTGATCTGTTACTGGATAGGTGGCAAATTGGGCCTTGAGTACAACTCCGGCAGCTGTCAATTTTTGTGCTACGTAAAGAGCCATATACCCCCCGGCACTATCCCCGGCTACGGCCATTTTTTCGCCAATTGCGTTATATTTTTTTGCGTTTTCAAGCATCCAAAGTGTTGCTGTAACAGAACTTTCCGGCCCCTCGGGGTATGGATGCTCTGGTGCCAGTTTGTAATCTACTGACATGACCACAGCAGCTGTATTAGCGCAAAGCTGCCGGCAAATTTCATCATGTGTATCTAAACTCAGGAGTACGAAACCGCCCCCATGAAAATAAGTTATCACCGGGAAGGGGCCGCTTCCTTTGGGGATATAAATTCTTACCGGGATCTGGTCTTTTTCTATTATTGTATTGATCACCTGTCCAACTGCTGTCGGGTTCGGGTTTGCCGGTGCCTGTTTCATCATATCCCTGGTTTGTTGCGGCGGCAAAAGGTTTAGTTTATCATAACCGTGCGCCTCTGCGTAGGCTATTGTTTTTAATACTTCTTCGGAAAGTGCCATTTGATTAGATTTTAATGATATGTCAAAGGTCGACAGGATGCCAAATTTAAAATAGCACGCTACGCCTGAAAAATAGTCCAATCCGCCAGACGGTATCGGACATTTTCAGTTTGTTGTTAACTATATCACTGTATCTAAAAGATTTGTTACTTCTTATCAAGAAAATCTGGCGGATAAACTACCTGCCCATGTTTTTGAGCGATTGCTTGTAGTTTTTTTATAGCTTCTGTGTCCATAGGCAACGGTGGAAGAAATTCACCGGCAGCCACAGGTTCCCCTATTTCTTCAAAAAATTCTTCCAACCCGGCAGGGACTACTGTACAAAGCAAGTGAGCTACCTTATCACTTACATTTTTAAAGTAATGCACTACACCACCTTCAGGTATGACCACAAAGGAACCCTTTGTTGCCTTATAAGATCCGGCTTCAGAATGAACCTCCAGCTCGCCATCTACGATATAAAAAGATTCATAAAAATTGGCATGAGAATGAGGTCCCGGGCCGCTTTGAGGAGGTATCAGCATGTCGATAGCAGCAAATGCACCGTTGGTTTGCTTTCCCGAGACAAGGATGCGATAGTTATCGCCTACGATTGATAATATTTGTCCGCCTTTAGGGTCAACGGTTATGGGCGACGGCTTTGAGTTTTCCATATTGATATTTATTAATAGTGTTTATCAAGTTTTTTTATTCAATATTTTCTGGCTAAATGCCGTAATTTAAGTGCCGCACACCAGTCAATGATAGGTAATATTGATTTCAAACGATGGGAGCGGATATGTCATCATTTTTCCTTTGGTTATTAATATATTTATACTCTATCGTTAATCCTTCGTAACCATAGGCATCTGCTTTCATTTCCTGAATGGCAGTATAACTTACAGGATGGATACTTCTCAGCAGGGAGGTTAAGGATTTGTGGACAGCCTGAATATAATCAGCTTTGTCAATTTTAAGGTTGCTGGAATCCGATAATTTGATATTAAGATGGAAACTTTTTGTTTTTAATACAGCCAGAGATACAGAATTAATGAACCAAAGATAATCCGGGACAAATGATACGGTGACTACTGTAACTTCAGGCTTCTTCTTTAAAACTTCTTTGGTAAGACGACTAATTTCGTTAATGAGTTCTTGCGCTAAAGTTGGATCTTCCTGACCGCTTACTTTTAATTCGATTATTGGCATACTTCAGTATTTAGTAAATAATGAAGTACAAACCTCCGTATTAAATTGCCGTTATTTATTGATGTATGTTAAGAGTTTGATCCGGCTCAAGGATTCAGGTTTAATGCCCAAATAGGAAGCAATATGATATTGCGAAACCCGTTGCTCAATTCCCGGATATAACTGCAGTACACTTTCAAACCTTTTAGCCGCTGTATTCTTTAAAAATGAGGTTTCCCGTTTACACTTCCTGATAAAAAATGTTTCAGATATGTATTTGCCTAGTTTAAACCATTCATTATCCAGTGAAAGCAATCCCTGATATTGCTCTGCGGTAATGTAAACTACATTCACATCCGTTAGGGCCTGGATGTTACAATTTGTAGGCTGGGAAGTTAAGAAACTGGTGTAAGCACTTACAAAATCATGCTCAAAATAAAAATCATTATTAAATTCGTCTGTTTGGCCCGCGCGTATAAATGAACGCATAGCTCCTGAAATAACAACTCCGATAAAATTGCAGATAGTGCCCTCGCTGATCAGAAACTCTTTTTTACTTAAGTGTTTACGAAACATGATTTGCTTGAATTCTGCTACATATCGCTCGTTTAATCCGACAACATCCTTGAGCACCCTGTCCAAAGCGTTGAGTTCATCAACCAAAAGACTTTCTGTATTCATACTGACAATTATTAGTATCTATTAAAGATAAAACAAATTGGTAACGGAAGGCGAAATTGATCGTGTATGTTTTCTATACCCAATAAGTTTTTTATGTTCCCAAAAATTCGGCATCAGGAAGACTTAAAGGCTTGTCCTCCCAATATCCGGGAAACCACATTGCTTCTTATTTAGGCGTTAAACCCGAATCTTTGAGCAGGATCAAACTCTTAACATACATCAATAAATAAAGTGTTCTTTAAGGCGAACTTCGCACTTCATTAATTTTTATAAAATTGAAGTATGCCAATAATCAAATTAAAAGTAAGTGGTCAGAAAAAGACTTCACCCCACAACGTTTTCGCTAATGCCCTTGCTTATCTGAAAAGGTTGCTTTTGTACCGCCTGGCAAGCCTCTTTATCCATAAGGAATTATGCAGCATCCTTATCAGTAAGGGGTTGGAGATTTTCTGACATTAACGTTAATCAATTATTTAATGAGTATCCATTTTATCAAGACAATAAATTTATTTTATCATCATAAACATATCACGTAGGAAGTTTAGGAAATTCTTTGTCTTATAGGTAGCAGAACGATCAGGTTGAATAATATTACAATAAAGATGATCGCTCTATTATACATAAGCTTTCGGGTTATCCCTCAAAAGCGAGTCGCTCAAATTTTAAATAATTAACCATGAAAAAAAGATTCCCCTTTATTTTAGTCTTGATTTACACAATCTCATTTATTGCATGTAGCAAAAAGGATAAAACTACCGATCCGTCAAATGGAAATCCTTCCACATTAACTGCATTTATAGGAGATACAATTAGTATTGCAGGAAAAAATCTCGGCACCGACCCTAGAGCACTATTGATTCAATTCGGAACAGTGCTTGTCGATATAATCAGCGTATCTGAAACATCTGTAAAAGTTGTTGTACCCGATAATATTGAAGAATCGGCTGTTAAAATTCATTTATATTCAGGTACTAACGAGATTATACTAGCTAACGATTTCAAGCTGAAAGCACCGGTTATTCAATCTCTTTCCTGTGATTCAGGTGTAGCAGGGCAGCAAGTAATAATAACAGGAAAAGGATTCAGCAGTTCAACCAAATTTACACAAATATACTTTGGAGACAAGCTGCTAACCGCTATTGATCAAAGTCATACCGGTTTAATCATAAAAGTACCGGATAGCATCCCTGCAGGAAAATATGCTATTTCAGTAAGCTTGGCAGGATTGAAAGCCTCTGCTCCAGAATTGTTCAAGGTTATACTTCCCGGAACACCGACTTTCACCAGTTTTTCGCCTCAAACTGCATTTATCGGGGATACAATTACGCTCGAGGGTGAACATCTTGATACCAATCCTGATGCTTTAACGGTTAATTTCGGAAATGTACAAGCACAGGTTGTGAGTGCGGCTGAAACTTCTGTGAAGGTCGTTGTGCCGGATGAAATAGAAGCGGCATCTGCTAAAATTCAACTTATTTCCGGCCTTACCAACCTTACGTCAACCAGTGATTTCCAGTTAAAAGCACCTGTTATTGATTCTATCACCATTAAATCAGGTTTCTCCGGACAATATTATGATATACGCGGCAAAGGGTTCAGAAAATCATACAAGACAGCACAGATCATATTTGGCAATACTACTATAGATGCCAAGCTGGGTGTGCCTGACCATTCCGACTTATATACAAAGGTGCCCGAAGGAGTGGCCGCAGGAAAATATACTGTCAAGGTTGTGGTGGCTGGCATGACGGCCACAGCGAACGATTTATTTGAGGTAATCGTCCCCAGTATAACATCTTTCACTCCTCATTCCGGAACTTATTTTACAGAAATGACTATTACAGGAACAAATCTGGCAAACGTAAATCCAGGCAATGCTGCCTTTGTTAAATTTGTTGATTTTGCAACTGGCATAGGCAACATTTATGGCTTATCAATTTCGAATGATGCTAATCAAATAAAGTTATATGTACCTAATTTAACAGTAGGTACTTACAGGATTATTGTGAGTATAGTAGGTAGCTCTGTTCAAACTAATGAACCGTTCACTTTTACAAAGGGGGAGTGAGTTTTAATTAATTAACAGAGAATTGGTTTGCGGGCATTAATTAAAACAAAGAGATGATTGATTTATTCCAATAAATTAATCTAATTCCTATATAACATATTTATAATCAATAACATTTGGCTCGATAATCTACCGCTACCGGGCACCGAAATATAGAACCCGCTCTAGTAGCGGGTTCTATGTTTTAAGACATTTCTCATTCTGGGTCAATTTGTTGATTATCAACATGTCTTGGGTTCGGCGGAATCTATCAATTATTATTATTACTTGAATAGAAATTGAAAAGTTTTTTCATTATTGCCCTATACCGGTAGTTGAGTAAATAATAGGATACCAGATATACGCCTGCCCTGTTTTACGAATATGTCCAATACCCGGGAATGATAAATGGTCTCCTGCTACCCAATATTTTTCCTTAGCGGCTTCCTGAAATGCTTTTTTCCGCATTGCAGCAGCTGCCTGAGGGTCTACGTCAAAAGCAATAGTAACATCAGGGTTAGCAAACTGTATTGGGGCAGCATGCATAATATCGCCCCAGAACATAATTTTCTCACCTTTACATGATACCTGATAAAAAGTATGACCAGGTGTATGTCCCGGGCTTGCAACAGGTAATATACCAGGAAAAAGTTCTGCCCCATAATCAAATGTTTTTACTTTGCCTTCCTTTACATAAGGTGTCATTTTTAAACGGGCTTCATCGAAGTACTTCTTTAATCTGGCAGGCGCATGGGCATAATTTTCCTCACTCAGCCAATAATCAGCTTCTTTTTTGCTTACGTACAATGTAGCGTTTGGGAATAGCATTTTATCTCCATCCATCAGACCACCTGTATGATCAGTGTGAATATGGGTAATTAATATGGCATCTATCTGTTCAGGTTTATAACCTGCTTTAGTAAGATTTGCTGGCAGATATCCAAGCGCTGGTCCGTAAAGCCCCGCAGTACCGGCATCCACCAAAATTAATTTACCGGCCGTTTTGATGAGATAGGCATTGACAGAGGCTTCTATCACTGATGTTTGAAAATTGTCTTTAGTAAGCTTTTCAATTTCAGCAGGCGTTGTATTTGTCAGTACCTTATTTAAGTCTAGCGGAATACTACCGTCGGAAAATGCAATAATTTCAATATCACCCAACAACATATGATAGCTGGTGGGTTGGGTAAATACTTTTGATTGATCCTGGGCGGTAGTAGTATATGCAAGAAACATACAACTAATTATTAGTTTTAATTTTTTCATTGTTTAAATTTTAATGAATGCAAAACTATAGGCTTAGTGCATAGCAGACAAGTACGTACTCCATTATATCATAGGGCTAAAATTATCCCTATAGCTAATATGCTTTTAATGCCTAATTTTATGCTACAAATCAGTATTGGTATGAGCAATAGAAAAATTCCCAAGGACCTGGATTGTGGGATGGCTATGATTATGGAAATTATTGGCGGCAAATGGAAACCGTGTTTGATCCATAATATTTCCAGAGGACTAAAAAGACCAAGTGAATTACAGCGGTTAAATCCGAAGGCTACAAGGAGAGTTTTGTATCAGCAGCTGTCTGAGCTGGAAGAACACGGTATTATTGAGAAAGTAATTTTTCCGGTACTGCCTCCTAAAGTTGAATATTCCTTAACCAATTTAGGGATGTCGTTACTTCCTGTTATTAAGATAATGGACGATTGGGGAACACAGTATCTTGAAAATCCTGATCAACATCCTACTTTAAAAACAGCTTGATGTGAAGTATAATAACTTTGACCACTACAGGTGGGTTGAAAGGTATATTAACTTTAACTATTGGAAAGAAATCGATTCATATTTTTTTACAATTCCCTGTCATGGAATAAATTAATTTAGGGCATCCAAAAATTATTGACGTTTAATAAATTAAAATTATGAGCAGTTCAAATAGTTCTTCAGACATAACGGATAAGGTTTCGCATAATATATATTTTGATGGAAAAGTTCAAAGCCTTGGCATCGAAACAGAGAAAGGGACAGCAACCGTCGGAGTTATGAAAAAGGGTACTTATGTATTTAACACTTCTTCGCTTGAGACTATGGTAATTATTTCAGGTAACATGAGTACAAGGGTGAGCGGCAGCGACTGGCTAAGACACAAGAAGGATGATGCTTTTGAAATAGCCGCACACACATCATTTGAAGTAATATGTGATACGGATGTAGCATATATCTGTTACTATAGTTAAAAAATTAGCATATTATAAATGGGATACCTTTAACTCACTTAATGTGTAGATAATGATTTAAACTATATTTTCCGCAACTTATTAAATATCAATGCCAATTGGTTCGTAAATCTTCCGCTACCGGGCACCTGAAAAGAAAAGGCTTTAAGTTGTTGAACTTAAAGCCTTTTTCATTTCGAACTAACTTCATTTTTTATAAACTAATATCTAAATCATTATACAGGAATAGTTTTCAGGTTCGATTCCTGACGCCGGTACCGGAGCGTAATGCCTGCTGAAACAAAAGCTACAATGTCAGGCCATGCTATTGCAAATGCCCCTGGCGGTAGTTTTTTACCAGGCAAATTCGCCTTCTTTCCAGAAAAACTTTCCTGTTGGTGCATCATGCCCCAGGGTTGCAGATTTTACAATGATACCAACAGCTTCTTCTACGGTTTGTGTGCCTTGATATTGATTGAGGTTTGTTGCTGTGTAGCCCGGCTCAACACTGTTTATTTTGAAATTTGTATTCCGAAATTCCTTCGCTAAACTTACGGTAAAGGCATTTAATGCTGTTTTGGAACATCCGTAAGCATAGAATGCAAAATCATGAGAATTACTAAAATGGAGAGAACCTAATCCGCTTGAAACATTTACTATTCGTGGTTCGGCAGATTTTTTTAGCAAATCAATAAACTGTTGTGTTGTTTGCACCGCTCCGAAAAAATTAGTTTCAAACACTTTCCGCAAATTTTCCATTTCGTATGTGGACATATTTTGAGGCATCCCCCCTGAGATGCCTGCATTATTGATTAGCACATCTAATTGTTGTGTTTTTGCTTCTAATTCCTGCTTTGCCGATTTTATTGAATTGATGTCTGTTACGTTTATCTCAATAAACTCCACATTACTAAGTCCTGATTCATTTAATTTTTGTTGTGCCGCAATTCCTTTGGATTTATCACGACTTCCCATGTAAACATAATAACCAAGCTCGGCTAATTGTTTGGCTGTTTCAAATCCAAGTCCCTGATTGGCACCTGTAATCAGGACTGTCTTTTTTGTTGTCATAATTTTATTATTTAATTGATGACAAAACTAGAAAGCCCTGAGGGAAATAAATGGTGAGGTATTCTGTTTAAATGGTGAGGTATTCTGTTTTTGACTTTCTGTATTTAGAGGGCGTTAATCCTGTATAACTCTTAAAGAATTTGGTAAAATTAGAGGGATCGTAATCTAAAGTTCTTGCGATTTCGTTGACTGGCTTGTTTGAATTTTCAAGCATTTCTTTGGCAATTTCTACTAATTTATTCTCGTAGATTTCGCAAGGCGATTTGCCTAATACTTCGCTTACAGTGTCGCTCATATGATTAGGAACTATAAACAATCGTTCTGCAATTTCATTGAGTTTGATCGACTTTTCTACTTGTCCCGTTTTTAGTTCGGTTAGATGTTTGTCAAGCTCAAACAAAAACTGATTGGCAATTTCTATTTTTCTGGGTGAGATATTTCTTTCTTTATGTCCCATTTGTTTCATTTTAAAAGTGTCACTCTAAAATTACCAAAAGGCTTTTTTATTTCCATAAGTTTTTCATTAATGAGCTTTCCTATTTCCGTTAGGCGTCAAATCCTTTCATATCGCAGTGCCACACACCCGTTACTCAGCGTTTTCGACGCCACTAGTTTTAAACCCATAATATCCGGCAAGGACATTTCGGTAAACAATCGCCGTCCCTGGCCAACGAACAGCGGGTGAACGACCATATGGAATTCATCTATCAACCCCCATTCGATTAATCGGGCTGGTAACTCCACGCCGCCGGTGGATATCGCTTTACCGGGTAACTGTTTTAGCTTTAAGACCTCTTCCTTCACATTATCCCGGATAATCATTGTTTGTTCGTTATCTACACTGTCTATGGATTGCGAAACGACAATACACTTAAGTTTAGCAAACACCTTAGCAAATGCATTTGCAGCTTCATTCATTGATTGCGTTTGAGCAACCTCCGGCCAGAAAGGGACCATCAGTTCATAAGTTTTCCGCCCGTAAATGATCAGATCGACGTCTTCCAGCAGTTCCCTGAAATATTCGAGAATATCATCTCCGCCGCTGAATTTGGTATGATCGCAGCAACCATCCAAACTAATGTTAATGCCATAAATAAGCTTTCGCATGTTATAAAGTTTATTGTACTCAATTTAGGACGTTTCAGTTCTAAAGAAACATATAACCAATCCTTCAGAATAGTTCGTCGTTATTGGTAACTCTCAAACAATGTATGCATTACATAGACCTTATATGCGGATTCAACTTCGTGCATATGGTAAAGGTACAGATAACCATTTGCCAGGCGGTGATGGCTAACTCCTTTTATCATTGTTCCTGACACATAATTGACACATGTCATGATACATACCAATACTGCTATTCTTCCACCAATTATTGCCGGACAATTAAACTGTTATTATTCTGATACTAATAAAAGTCGTGATACATCAATGCCAGTCATACACACAATAGCGACATTGCTTTGCCAGGGGTGTTCTGCAGAGTTTACCACATTTAGGACAGTTATTGATAAATATTTCAGACTCATATCGCTCTTTAAGCTTACTGGCAATCAGAATATAAAATTGATCCTGACCCATTTTCAGCATATCTGATGAATCCTGATCGTCTGAAAGCCACCCGTTTTTCCGATAAAATTTCGTAGCTATAGGATTGGGTTGAGTATTTATAGGATTACTTAGATCTAAAGACGCTCCCAGATAAGCAGCGAGTGTCATCTGAATTGGACCTCGTTCTTCGAACGAAAGAAGACCTAAATAATGATCTATGATATATTTTGCTGTTTGCGGGTCCATGCTTAGACTATTATTATGTTTTAAAGGATTGCGCAAAGTTCGATAAATAGAATAAAATGGTTCTCAGCCCCTTTTCCTCTTTCCTTAGTCCCAACTTTCTTAATCCAGTTTGTACCGCGGATATTCAAATCTCAGTACAAGCCTCAGTCGCTCATTAGATGAAAAATAGATACTGAGCATCTTTACAAACTGATTAGGATAATAATAATAATCCGCCGTAAAAGGAGTAATTTCCGCATCATTCGCTGTATTGCCACTATTACGCAAATTTCTGGAGTAGCTCTTTAATATTAACTGATCCGGATTCAACAGTTGATCACTAATATTTTGCTCTCCACCTGAGGAAAACAAATGGGGGTTATCTCTCAATGCCAGAAACAACAAATAATCATGGTCTATAAACGCTTTCTGCTGAGATTTAGCACCATTATACATAATTGTTGCAGAGCTCTCCGTATCCGAGAAGGCATTAACCTCACGTACAACTCTGCTGGAATCCAATATTCCGGCAGCATCCCTAAAGTAATAAACATGTGCAAATACAACAGGAGTATCCTTTGGTATCCCAAACATCTTCACCTCACTGATCCTTCCATTTTTATCATAAAAAAACCTGCCATTTATTGTATCCGAGAGTGAACCATAATCTAATATGTGCATACTATCCATTCGGCCCAGAGTGTCGTAATGAAAATCATAATCTTCGTTGTAAAAACCACCAGGTGATCTCATTCTTAATGTCTCTACCCGCCCATTGGTATTATATCCAAACTGAGAATAAATACTATCATACAAGTAGTCCTGACGTTTAGATATTACCTTATCAATACGTCCATCAGAGAGGTAATAGATACTATCTCTCCAGGTATAAAATGCTATATTATTGGGGTAAAAACCATAATACACTTTATTGGGTTTAGTGCTGATATCAGCACCGTGGTCATTTTTTTCTTTGCCACAGGCAATTGCAAATATTACAATCAATAGTGCTATAGGTCTGAGAAATTTAGGATTTGAAAACATACTACGTCAAAGATATAATAGGAAAAGATCTTTTCCTATGTTCACTATTTTAACAGACCTTTTTTACACAAAGCGATTATAATCAACGTTAATTGGTTCGAGAATCTATCGCTACTGGGCACGATCAGGCTCTGTAATCAATTGATTTACAGAGATTTTTTATTCTGCCATGTCGATATTTTACTGATTTTAACGCATTCTGCCACTATTATTGACAAGCAGAAATTGTCGTACTTCACCCCAGCGGCAGCGGGTGGGTATGAAATTTTAAATGAGTTCATTTAATTCATCATCCGGTAATCATTCGGCGTAACGCCTACTTTTTGTTTGAATAAACGGGTGGATTGCACGATGTACGTGATAAAGTAATCATCGCTACCAAGTTTGGCTTTAAAAACGGCAAGAATACAGATGGTTTGGATAGTCGCCCGGAACGCATCAGGCAGGTGGCGGAAAACTCGCTCCGGTATCTGCAAACCGATTATATCGACTTGTTTTATCAACACCGCGTGGACCCGAATGTGCTTATTGAAGACGTTGCCGGAACCGTAAAAGATTTAATTGCCGAAGGCAAAGTAAAACACTTCGGTATGAGTGAAGCCGGCGTGCAAAGTATACGCAGAGCGCATGTCGTACAACCCGTGGCAGACCTGCTAGGCAGGTAAGCAAGTCATACTCCCGGTGATACGTCTTCCCCTCCCCTGGTACGTGTCCCCACGTACCGGAATGGTTGTATAGCTTACCTTCCCGCATATGAACAACGAGTATGAGCAGCGTAAGTCGGCTATGTTGTATGGTGAGCTATACTTTTGGACGGCCACCATCAACAGTTGGAAGCATTTACTGGCAGCGGATGAAATGAAGATGCAGGTGATACAATCGTTGCAATGGCTAAAGTCGAAAGAACTGGTGAGTATTTATGCCTATGTTATTCTGTGTAATAGTTCCGATTTGATCCGCCATTTCAGATATGTATTTGAGTACCTCTCCTTTGAGTTTCATTATCGAATATACGTCCCGGATCTTGATCAATTGACAAAAAATATGATATCTTCGAGCAACATTTTCCCTATATATGAAATCAATAATGACTTTGTTACTTCTCCTGGTAACCCTGTTCGCTGCTGCGCAGCAAACAAAACAAGACTCATTACTATTCGATCAGGCCCAGACCCTCCTCGTCGAAGGAAAATATGATGAGGCCCTGACCATCATCAACCGCCTCCTGATTAGCAACCACAATAATCCAGATTACTTTGATCTATGCGGTGAGATCTATATGAGTAAGCATATCGCAGATACCGCGCTATTCAACTTTAACACCGCACTCATGCTGGACCCGGAAAATCCTTACATATACTCTCATCGTGCACACACCTTTCTGTCTATACAGATGCCGAACAAGAGTATCGACGACTACAACCGGGCCTTAAAACTGATCAAAGACGACGATACATTGAAGTACACTACGATTGGCAACCGTGGTAGCGCCCGCCAGATGGAACGTGACTTCCAGGGAGCATATGAAGACTTTAAGACAGCCCTGAAATTTGATTCTCTCAACATACAAGCCCTGATCGGTATGGGTAGCATCCTCGATGATCTTGGTAAGCCAAGGGATGGTATCGCGTACCTGGAGAAAGTCATACGTCTTTCCCCGAATGAATCCAGTGCCATCTGCAATCTGGGTTTCCGCTACCTGGATCTCGGTGAATACAAAAAGGCGATCGCCATGTTCAACAAAGTGCTTGAACTTTCTCCGAACGATGGTGTAGCCTATAACAACAGAGGCTACGTAAAATACAAAAAGAACGATCTGAAAGGGGCTCTCAAAGATATTGAGCTCGCGATCAAATATTACCCGGCCAACTCTTATGCTTTCCGTAACAGAGCACTCATCTACCTTGCTATGAAACAGCAGGAGAAAGCCTGTGAGGATCTTCAGTACGCCATACAACTAGGATTTACACTCATGTACGGTAATGAGGTGCAGGAGCTGATAGAAAAACACTGTCTGTTAAAAGACACACATAAATAATCGCACACTTAAATAGTTACATCGTCCAGCCACACTTGCCGAAAACCACTTGTTGGCTGTAGGTTTTCTCCTAGTAGTATTCAAATTTTCTCACAATAATTCTAAACACTTTCTTGTCAAACAAGTTGGATAACCAAATTTTTGTTGGATTGCCAAACTTGTCAAAGTCGAAATATTTATAGCTAACTACTGTCATCGTATTTGTAAGCAAATCTGTCCGAAAGCTTTTCGTCAAAAGTCCATTGTCGTTAATAAGGTTTTCATATTTCTCGTTATAATCAATTTTACTATTTTCGTCATAGCCTGTGTACTTGCCAGCTTTGTCTCTGTAGTTTTTGTTTAAGAATAAATATCCTAATAGTTTGACTTGTCCACTAACAGCAGTTTCAGTTGTTTGATATGTTGTGTCATTTAACCAAAGAAATTTTACTGTATCTGTAATTTCATTTTTTTCGTTTATTCTTAAAGCAATTTTTGTCTGTTGTGAGTAAGTATAAGCTGTTTTGAAAGTATAAACTGTGTCTATGGTTATTGGTAATTGTGTGTATGAAAAAATTGTGTCGAAGTTTCCACTTGTGTCGAAAATGTAAACAATTTTATTTCTCCAAAATCTGTTGTCTAAAATTTTATTTTTCTCGTCGAACGAAAGTGTGTCATAATTATAAGTTGTTATGGTTTTTACTTTTCCTTTATAGCCATACTCTTTCAAATCGTTATGAATCTGTCCAAACGACAACGAAAAAGATAGTAAAGAAACTATGAAAATTAATGCTCTCATAAACTTACAGCCAACGTCCAGGGTTTGCAGCAGGTGGGAGTATTAGCATTCCGTCCGCCCGGCCACTGAACTTAATTTATTGATTAAACTTGAAACTTAACTGATCTCAGTTTAAAAACGGCTGCACCAAACTGAACTAAAGTAAAGCCCTGCTGACCATTCCTTGTAGAACAATTGAACGCCACAGCGTCGCTTTTTTTACTCATTTACTTCACGTAGTCTTTTACGGACTGTGGTATTTTATGTTGAAGATTTCTTTCTGTCATAAGGGAAATATAAGTATTGTAGTTATCGATAGCTTCCTTCTTCATACCTTTCTTCTTATAGACATCGCCCAGGTTATAGTAAGCCACTTCCCGTTTAGGATATGCAGCTATTACATGATCCAGGAACTGTTTAGCAACATCCAGGGAATTAGCTTGCTCAAAAAAGTAGCCGATATTATTAGCAGGGATCAGGGGTAGCTGAATCTCTTCATTACTTAGAAAGTCTTCCGCGTTATCGGTGGAGAATACTTTAGACAGATATTTGTAGTGTTCTTTAGGGAATCGTTTCAATGAATCGAGCAATGCATTGTAATGCCCCGGTGTATAAGTAAGAGACACTCTGACTGCCTTTTCGGAGGGGTAGTTTTCAAAATGCACGTACTCTGCGGCATAACTATCCAGGTATACACCTGACGCACTGAGGAAGTGTATATGTTCGTTCGTAATTTCCTTCTCATCATTGGCCATATCTATCTGTGCTTCTGAAAGCTCCCAGCGGTTATTAATTCTGTTATATATAAACTGAAACCTATCATTCGCCCAAGCTACGCTGGGGCCGTATGATATACGGATAAAAATAGTATCATTATTTAAAGTGAATCCCTGTCCTTTTACATTGTTACAGGTAGCACAGTAGAATGCATTGTCGTTCGTGAATTTCAGCTGGTAGTTGTTGGGTTGTTTTTCGTAAAATGCAATACCGACGCTTATGTAGTCTCTGTTATCATTATTCTTATAAAAAGGCGAATTAAAGTTAAACGTGTCCGTTTTTTCGTAGGACACAAATAACCACTTTCCGTTCTCACTGGCTTCCCTGCTTTCAAAATGAGCCGTATCGGTATTAAACACTTTTTTAAATGCCTGCTCGGGCGCAACGCCCATCGTCAGTGGCAGGGTACGAGGTTGGGCAATCAGGTTACTACAGCCAAAAAATAAGATAAACGTTACCAACAATTTCATTAGGGATTGTGTTTTTTTATACGGCGCTGGATAAGAGCGCCGGTAATCAGCGACGTTGCAATATAGCTGTATTTTTCAAATAGCAGGTCACGAAACCCCACCAGCCGATTTCCTCTCCCAGTGCACTAATAACCAATATTAACTGGCCTATTGCATTTTTTTGAGAAAATTTGTATTTTGGCTCCCCTTAAATCAGAATCAGGTATGAAATCCTTAACCTTCATTCCCTTAACACTAACTCATATATGAAAAGACGTAATCTTATTTCCCCATTAGTCCTGCTGTCAGGACTATTGTTTGTTATGTTCATGATATCCTGTGGTAAAGACGGCGCGACAGGACCAGCCGGTCCTGCTGGTCCTGCCGGTGATAGCAGCTCCGGCACTGTGATTTATTCCGACTGGCTGGATGTGCCGTATAAACCCGACACCATACATAATTCAAACGGTAGTATTGATACGATAGGCTTCTATGCCATTATTGACGCACCTAAACTCACCCAGGCACTGCTGAGTACCGCAGATGTAAAAGTATACATCAACACTAATAAAGCAAGTGATCCTGTCATTTATCCGTTGCCTTATAATGCCAGATCTGGTATTTACATCAACGTCACGGCTTACACGCAAAAGATTCAGTTGTATTCCAATGCGGATGTGGGTACTACATTGGCCAATGATGGTACAAAGTATCAACAATACAGATACATGATAGTGCCCGGCAATACAGAGGCAAGATCGGCTGCTCCGGTAAACTGGTCCGATTATGCCGAGGTAAAAGCGTATCTCGGGCTAAAAGATTAAAAAGAAATTGCGGTCAATTAACTCACTGGCGGTGGACAAGGCATCGCCTGTATCTGCCCGGGGATAGTATCCCGGGCAGATATACTTTAACGGATCACCGTAATTGTTCCTTTAATTAATTTTGCTTCTCCCATACAGTCCGTATAAGTAACATAATAAACATACGTTCCTGGCAATCGTTTTCCTTTATACTCTCCATTCCAGCTGGTATTTAAATCATTTGTAGCAAATACCAGTTCACCCCAGCGGTTAAAAACCCTGAAAGTTTTAAGCGATATTTTCCTACTCACAATTCGAAAAACATCATTCAACCCATCCCCGTTCGGAGAAAATGCAGAGGGCATATAGATATAGGTATCTACGCAATATGTGGCGCGATCAATGACGTTTATAAATACAGAATCTCCCATCATACAGCCATCCGGATTACTGGTTGCCTGCAGATATATCCATGCAGAAGCCGGAAGTGTAGCGCCTGGATTGTATATAGCCACATTGTTGAAAATAACACCTGCACCACTCCATAAGTAACTAAGTGCATCAGTGGCCTGTAACTGTACCATATCTCCGGCCATTATCGTTTGCTGACTCACTGTAATTTGTACCGTTGGAGAAACAACAGATATGTTTGCCGTTACGATACTGTCACAAGAGGCAGTGTTTAGTGTGTCTGTATAACTACCAGCAGTGGTAATGATTTTTCCATTAAAATTAAATTGATCACCTACACAAATTGTATGGTCGAATGTGCTACGCTTTAAAGGCAACACAGACAGATCCAGAATAACGATGCTGTCACAGGTGGTAGTAGCTAAGGTATCACGGTAAATACCGGGTGATGTTAATATCTTACCATTAAAATTATACTGCGTATTCTCACATATACTAAGACTGACAGACTGTTGTTTTAGCGCTGCAGAAAGTACAAGTGTAACAATGCTGTCGCAGGTAGAAGTGGCCAAAGTATCGCTGTAAGTGCCCGCAGTTGAATACAATTTTCCATTAAATTGAAATTGCATTCCAGGGCAGATAGATTTGTATACAGTATCCCGCTTCAGGGGAAGAACGGTGAGGCGTAAAAAAACAATACTATCACAGCCTTTAACATTCTTCAGCGTGTCTGTATATTGCCCTGTGCTGTTATAGGTATGCATCCCGATAGTGATGCTATTGCCCGGGCAAATACGTTCTATCCGTTCATATATATTGGTGGATTCAAGATGGTAGGTACTATATGACGTATCCCGGCAACCATTAATATCGGTGATTCTTTGAATGGTATATATACCGGTATCAGCCGGGGTTACAGGATTGATATTAAGCGTATCACCTGTAAATACTGTTCCGTTAGGTGCAGTCCATTTGTAGGTGTAAAAAGAGGATGAACCGAAAGTTAATTGCTTACTGTTACAGGAGAATGAGAGTACCGTGACAGGAGGAACTACAATCTGCGTCACCGTTATTTGCGAAGTAGATGCATTGCCGCAAACATCATAAATTCTTACAGTATATGTTCCCGGCGTATTTACTGCAAAGAAATTACTTGTCTGCATAGGGAAAATGGCTGGCCCGGCAACGATTTCATACTCATATGGCGGTACTCCTTTACTGCTGTCTGCAACTATTTCCAGCAAGGCTGTCTGTTTACATGACACATAATTATGCGCGATGACGGCAGGCGTTTGATAGCCTTCAATCACAACAGTATCTCTTATTTCCTGGCAAGGCACCACAGTGCTGTTTGCAGGTATGCTGGATGCAAAATAGGAGGTGTAATTAAAGATAACCTCATATGTTCCTGATGCCAGATTGGTAGCTGAATCATGTATAGGTGTATCAAAATCCTGCGACTGGTAATACTTATAGGTTTCAACACTTGTGCTAAGATTCCTGATACGAATAAAGCCGTTAGCAGCAGTGATATTATAGTGTAATTCGTTTCTGCCCAAACATCCTCTTTTATAACTAAAACGATGATGAAAGTCAGTCACCCGTGCAGGTAATATTATAAAGCTGTCAAACAATTCCGATCCACAGCTGTCTATTACTTTAAACTGGTAAGTACCTGCTGATAAATTATTGATATCAAATGAATAGGTATTCGTACCAACTCCTGTTATCTGGAATGTATCAGGATAAGAATAAGAGCTTTCATATTCATAGCCTGGCTTCTTACTTCCCATTCTTGCTGGGCCGGATAACAGCACCAGTTGAGGCTGTCGTCTGAAATAGTCAACACTGATCGAAATCTTGGCAGTGGAATCCAGGCATCCGTCCCGATACAATTGTTTGTAAGATATCCGTGGTGCAGGAGGAGTAGCCTGGGCAGGGACATACATCTGCTGGAGAAAAGTTCGTCCACAGGCATCCTTAATAGCAATGTTATATGTCTTATCTGTTATGAGATCTTTTGTGTTGAAGCCGCTTGTCTGGAAGTAACCATTATTGGCAAGGTATCCGGGAAGGGTATCTGCATCAACAATCGTATTTGTGAGTACGTCCGTAACAGAATATATAAGCGGTGGCTTCATGCTTGTATATAGTGTATCCGGCCCGGTACAAGCACGATTATTAAGATCATAATTAATGGTTGTTTTATAGATACAGTTGGCAAAGTGTGAAGTTAGCACAGGACAAAAGACAAATGATTTGGCATAAGATTTTTGGGTAGCAATAACGCTGCCACAGTTATCGGTGATGGTTATCTGTAAAGAGTTACCATAGGTAAAATTGGGAATAATCTGCTCAACGGTAAAATAATTGCAGCAGTTTGCTGTATCTATCCGTGTAGGGGTACTGGTGGTAAAAGTACCTGTATTTGTAACAAATGTTAATGTAAGTGGAAACCGATACAAATCAGCACGCATATGCATCGTTATTATTGCTGAATCGCAGCCTATCATATTTACCTGTGGTGGAATCTGAAAAGATAGATTAGAAGGGGGAGGATCAGACAGCGTTACTACTATCGTTCTGAAACCCCCACAGGCATCGCTTAGCCGCAAAGTATAATTACCCGCAGGCAGGTTATTAAATGTATCGGAAACCTGCGGGGCGGTAGTAACCGGAGAAGGTGATAAAAGTTGCCATGTATAAGGTCCGTTGCCTGTTCCTGCTATCCTGTTGCCGATAATCTGGCCGGTACTGCTACCGATGCAATAGGGCGGACTTTTGATCGGACTCATATCCGGCTGTAAATAATTGCCCCCGATGGTGATGCTTCCGGTTGTGCTGTTCGATGCTGCATCAGTAACTTTCACAGTATACGTGCCTGGCGGAAGGGAATTAAATACATTAACGGTCTGTATAGGTTGTGTTACAGGACCTCCTGTTATACTGTAAAGCATTGGCAGTGAAGTTGCAGATGCATTAACGGTAATACTTCCGTTATTGGAGCAGGTACTGGGTGTACTTGTTATTGAATTAATCTGCAACTGTGCAAATGAAATACGTGGAAACAGAATGAGGCCCGCGAAAATCAGCAAATATAGGTTATTACTAAAGCGGGTCATAATAACACAAAGTATATATAATTATAATATAATAAAAGTTATTATTATTTCTTGAGTAGTTTATTATCAGATACAGAGATATCTGAACAGTCAACAAATTTTAATACATTATCTATTGATGAAGCATTATAAATTGTATTGCCTGAAATCTTTATGTTGCCAGTACTCTTTGCCTCCAGTAGTTTTGACCCATGTAAACAAAAAATAGTTATCAAGTACTTTTATGTTATTGTGTACGACAGGAGGCATCATCATTGACAAAAATTCCGCTCATATGTGTATTTTCAAAACGATTGTGCTCAATGAGTACTTTACGCCGCGTAGTGGTTAAAATGTTCTGTGAACGGTATGATACACCTGCACAGATTATAATAAGACCCTATGTAAAGCAGAATTGAACAGGTATTGATAAGGTTCATCCTACGTTCATCCTACGTTCGCAACGTAGGATGAACGTAGGATGAACCTGTTCAATCCCTTTTCTTAACAATACTTCTTAGAATCTGAGTACCTGTTAATGTATCTTCATCAAAAGTTTTTCAATCAGTATTTGTGCTGGCTTGACTGGTTGCTACACCCATACCTGATTGTCAAATGATTGTATATTTATATTAACTATCATGATAGGTTTATCTCATACTGAGAATCAAATTCACTGTGTCACGAATTTTCAAGACCTTGTTTCTACGCCATTTAGCGGAGAAATGAATGCGATTTGCTGGACTCGTAAACTAACAGGTGATTTTTCTGAGATTGTTAAAAAGGTAGTGCTAAGCGGAAATATAACGGTAATTGAACAAGAGGAACTTTGTGAACTTCAGTTGAGTGAACAAGGGCAACTTGCCCGTGAAATTCTTTTAAATGACTTGAAGGTATTGGAAGCTCATGGCTTATCGCCAATCCTTAATGTGATCAAATACTATGATCGGGATGATACATACCCCTTTTTTCCAACCGATGTTTATTCTTTTCATGTAGATCGCTCTCCTATACCAACCGATACCTTTTTATGCACTTACTATGGCGAATCGAGTGAAATATTGCCAAATTCACAAGGCAAAAAGAAAGTACTTATTCCGGAAATACGTGATGAACTCAAAAAACTATATCATGGAGCAGATGAAGGTTTTGAGTCATTCTTAAGTGAACATTTCTTTGATCTGCACTATCAGGCAGAACCTGATGCACGTCCAATAAGCTTAGGCCTTGGTCACCTATGGAGGTTGGCGGTTGATCATCCTGAAAGTCAGGTTCCTCCTTGTCTTCACCGTGCGCCAAAGGAAAAATCCGGACAGAGTAGGTTGTTGATGATCTGTTAAACACAAATCCTTAATAGCAAGACGATAAATTTAAATGCAAAAACTGTTGACCACCAGATTTTGCTTACCTATAATCAATATTATAATACATTCTCTATATTATTCAGACTGGAATTTAAAAATTCTTATGTAAGAACAATTAAAGTAAAGATTTGTCAATCATCAGTTAGGGAGATTTTAACGGCTTAACATGAATACGAAGCGTCGCTGCCGTTCAAATAATTTAGTATATTGCCTACTGTTAACCAATTAAAACCTTATGCGAACCAAGAACAAGTTCCCCCTGATGGCATTGTGTGCCATTGTATTATCCCTTTGTTTTTATGGATGTCGAAAAAGTACACAACCGACAATGATTCACACCCCTGTTTCAGACGAAATCCCCGATTGGTGTCAAGTAATATTGAGGTACGGTACCGGAATGTGAAGGTTACGACGTTTGGAAACAACTGTTCGGGCACTGCATGTACCAGCCCGGATTGGGTGTATTTTACGATTAATGTGCAATGATATTTGTTACCCGCATTTTCAACCCTATATATAACCCTTATTAAAACCCACAAGATGAAAAAGCCCTACTTATCAGTACTTTTATTTCTCATTACTATTTCTGTTCATGCCACTACAGACCCAAATCCA
This sequence comes from Chitinophaga sp. YR573, assembly GCF_900110995.1. GTDB lineage: Bacteria > Bacteroidota > Bacteroidia > Chitinophagales > Chitinophagaceae > Chitinophaga. The sequence continues at coordinate 954,989 of NZ_FOJF01000003.1, read as the reverse complement.
AAGAATGGTATTTGCGCAAGTTACACTGCCAGTGAATTAAGTATTACGCCACAGGATGCGACACAACACTGGACATTTGGCCTTACAGTAACAGACGTAGGCGGATATCAGCCAGCCGCTCAGCCTCTTGTAACCACGCATGACAATGCCGTTCAATTCGATCATGATCATCACTTCAAAGTGGAGTATATAAATGATGAACAGGGCATCCGGCAAAACTTCATCATCAACAAACCTGCCGGCGCACTGACGGTCCGGCTACAGGTAAGCAATGGCTGGAGCGCCATCTACCAAAGCATAAATGGTGTCCAGTTCAAAAACAAGGACCAACAGCTGAATTACAGCGACTTGAAGGTACTTGACGCAAAAGGTAAACAGCTACCTGCCCATTTTACTTTACAACAGGATCAGGTAGAGATTGCTGTGGATGATGCACAGGCAACATATCCGGTTTCCGTTACCGTCATTGCGGGAGATATGACAATACTAAATGCCCAAACCCTGCTGAGACAAAACCAGGCTGGTGCCCGATTGGGTACTACCGTTGCCGCTGCCGGAGATATAAATAGGGATGGATTCAGTGATATACTTGTGGGAGCGCCATATTATACCAATGGTCAGACACAGGAAGGAGCCGTATTCGTTTATTATGGTTCCGCAAATGGGATAAACCCCAACCAATTTACCATGCTTGAAAGAAATGTTGCAAACGGGCATTTCGGAGAGGTAATAGCCGGTTCCGGAGATGTGAATGGAGATGGTTATGGTGATGTGCTGGTAGGTGTTCCCTATAATGCGGGTTCATGGACCTCGCAGGATACCGGGTATGCATATCTTTATTATGGATCAGCCACTGGTTTAAATACCACTCCTGAAATTATCCGTTCAACAAGAAAAGGAGACCGGTTTGGTTCCAGTGTTGCCATTATTCAGGACCTCTTTTTTGACGGTACCAATGACATCATGATTGGAGCACCCGAAGGTCAGGGATATGTTTCCGTTTATTTTGGCAATACCAGGGGTATCAAATATTCATTGATCCAACAACTGGCTATCAGTGGGACTATAGGCTTTGGAAAAAAAGTAGCCACTGGAGGGTTTGTAGACCAATTTAGGAACCTTTTAGCAATAGTAGTAGCTGATAACGCAATCTATCTCTATCGTCCCAGTGGCCAGACAATTGATTCCGCAGCTACTACGGTGATACATGCCCCTGCTAACTCAGTATCCTTCGGTTCTGCGATTCTATCCGGGCGGGATATCAACAGTGATATATATCGCGATTTGGTAGTCGGTGATAAGGATTTTGGAAACCATGCAGGTGCATTGTATGTCTATAGTAGTAATAGTAATGGTTTTTACAACACCCTGGCCACTACGATAACGGGTAGTCAGGATTCTGCACTCCTGGGATCACAGCTGACATGGAACGGCTTTGCAAACGTGATTGCATCGGCACCCAGAGAAGACATTAACGGACTCACAAATTCAGGGCGGGTGTACGTGTATCCCAGCTCTCCCTCAGGTTTAACAAATACAACGATGGCAACTATACGGTCTGACAGGTCCTGGTCTGACCTGGGAACCAGCCTGGCAAATGCGGGCGATATAGATGGAGATGGATATACAGATATCATAATAGGAGCTCCATCTTACACTGATACACAAGCCGATGAAGGAATCGCAGCCATCTTCATGGGCAGTGAGTCTGATCTGATTCTGTCCCGCAGGGCATCAAGAGATACACCTGAAAGCACCGTTACAACAAAAACAACAGCAACAATTAAAACCTTCCCTAATCCCACCTCAAACAACCTTGCCCTCCAGTTTGAAGGATTGAATGCAGGCACAAATACTTATCTCCAGCTACTGGATATAAATGGTGCAATCGTAAAAACGGTTCAGATAGGAAAGGTTAATAAAGGGAACCAGACTATTGATGTGAGCACACTTGTACCCGGTACCTACATTATGATCATTCATAACGGCGGCAATGTGATCAAAGAAAAAATCATCAAACAATAATAGTCCTCACCATGAAAAGCTAACTGAACACTAGTCATCTGTCGTATTCTGATTTGACTTCATTTGTGTAAGTAGAGGGTGTCTTAAATAAAAGAGGCACCCTCCTTTCATCAATTCATCATTTCATTCAGCCTATAACTGTCCTCCAGAAAATGATACTTCACAATCTTCCCTTCCTGCACTTTAAATGTAGCTGTAAATGCTGTCGAAAAAAGCTTATCGTATTTCAAAATCTTTGAAGTCAGGTATCCCACTGCTACGGCGTGCTCACCCTCAAAAGCACAGAATTCCACTTCAAGACTAACAGGTTCAATATACCTGTGGAAGTCCGCAAAAAATGCTTTTATATTAGAGACACTATTCTTCCATATATTAAAATCTCTGCTTAACTTGACTGGTTCAGAATGAGACAAAAGCGCACATGCAGTGTATCAAAACCGGACATATGCACAAATTTAATCATGCACATTTTACTGTTATTAGTATAATAATAATCTGGCATCTTCTTAGTGACTTTAACCCTCATGTATTAAGAAATAATTATGCTCAGAAACTATCTTAAGATTGCCTGTCGTCATTTCCTTAAAAACCGTCTGTTTACTTCCCTTAATCTGATAGGGTTATCTACAGGTCTTGCCAGTGCTCTATTGATCTATTTGTGGGTGTATGATGAACTAACAATTGACAAGTTCCACGAAAAAGGTCCTCAATTGTTCCAGGTAATGGAGCAACGCCCACATGCCGGAGGGATTAATACAACTCCCGAGACTTCGGCCTTACTGGCAGAAGCCCTAATGGAAACAATGCCAGAGGTGGAATATGCGGCAGCCAGTACACCTCCTTCATGGTTCCCGAAGATGGTCCTTTCTGCTGAAGACAATAATACTGTTAAAGTAGCGGGGATATTTGCTGGCAAAGACTATTTCAATATTTTCTCCTACCCTCTTTTACAAGGCAGTCGTATGCAAGTCCTGGCCGATAAGCATGCTATTGTAATATCGGAAAAACTTGCCATGAAATTATTCCATACAACTGAAAACCTTATTGGAAAAACTATTGACTGGCAAATATATGATCTCAAAAAGCAGAGTGTTATTGCTGGTATTTTTAAAGAAACACCTCCCAATTCCTCCGTACAATTCGATCTGGTATTCCCATTTGCAGCATTTAAAGACATTATGGGAATAACGGGAACAATGAACAGCCAAAACAATTCCGGTCCTTTTTACACTTATCTGGTGCTAAAGAAAGGTACCGACGTAGCACATTTCAATGATAAGCTCAACACTTTTATGAGCAACTACAGTAAAGGCACTCATCGTAATTTATTTCTGAAGCCCTATGGCGAAAATTATCTGTATGGGAACTATGAGAACGGGATACAATCGGGTGGCAGAATCGGATATGTAAAGCTATTTTCCCTGATAGCACTTTTTATCCTTATCATCGCCTGTATCAACTTCATGAATCTTTCCACGGCAAAAGCATCCGGCAGAATGAAGGAAATTGGTATATGCAAAGCAATGGGTGCCGACCGGAAAACACTGATACTTCAACATCTGGGAGAAGCTTTGCTAATGGCCTTCTTATCGCTGATAATAGCATTACTGCTGGTACAGTTACTACTTCCCCGTTTCAATGAAATTACAGGAAAGCAATTAGTAATTCATGCAGACATTAACCTTATATTATCATTTCTGGGCATTACGCTGTTCACCGGGCTAATAGCTGGCAGTTATCCTGCCTTATACCTTTCCGGTTTTAATCCCGTGGTTGTACTGAAAGGAAAGGTCCGTAACAGCATTGAGGAATTATGGGCCCGGAAAGGATTGGTAGTATTTCAGTTCAGCCTGTCGGTCATATTTATTGTGGCAGTATTGATCGTGTATAAACAAATAACCTACATACAAACAAAAAATCCGGGGTATGACAAAAATCATGTGATCTACTTTGAGTCTGAAGGAAGTGTAGCGACCAACATCCCAGCATTTCTTTCCGAAGTGAAAAAGATACCAGGAATTGTAAATGCTTCTGCTATGGTGGGCAACATACTGGGCGGTCCAGGCATACCTGTTTCATGGAAGGAAAATGGACGGGAAGAAATAATTATGTTCAGGAACCTTCACGGCACCTATGATTTAATAGAGACCCTGGGGATTAAAATGCTTTCCGGACGCACTTTTTCCCAAAATTTCGGCACAGACGGATCAAAGATCATTTTTAATGAAGCGGCCATTAAAGCCCTGGGACTAAAAGATCCGGTGGGAAAAGGTATCAATTTTGCAGGTAAACACCGTGAAATTGCAGGGGTGGTCAAAAACTTTCATTTTGAATCTCTGCATGAGTCAGTAAAGCCCTTATTCATTGAGCTGGACCATCAGACACAGACTATCCTGGTAAGGATCAGCCCAGGTATGGAAAATAAAGTGATTGCCCAATTGGGTACCTTCTACAAGTCCTTCAATCCCCAGTTTTCTTTCGACTACAATTTCCTGAATGCAGATTTCCAGGCTCAATACATTGCAGAAAAGCAGGTAGCTGCATTGTCAAAATACTTCACAGGATTGGCAGTATTGATATCCTGCCTGGGTCTGTTTGGCCTGGCAACGTTCACGGTAGAGAGGAAACGTAAAGAAATAGGCATACGCAAAGTGCTGGGAGCAACGGCGAACAATGTGATACTGTTATTATTCAGGGATTTATTACTATCCGTACTCATTGCTGTGGGCATTGCAATTCCGCTGTCCTGGTGGGCTATGAGCAGTTGGCTGCAGCGATTTGCCTATCATATTCGTATTAGCCCCGATGTTTTCCTGATAGCCGGAGGCGCAATAATAGGAATTACATTACTCACCATTAGTTTTCATACTATTAAAGCTGCTATGACAAATTCTGCAAATGATCTCAGAACAGAATAAACTATTCCGGATGTAGATTTTATTAAGAAAATGTTCCGATTAACATTGCCTCCTCCCGGATCAGTTGTGCGTGATATTCAAGACTAATATGTAAGCATTGTAATTATCCTGTTTAATCTCAAATTAGCAATATTATTCTTATCAATAAAATTACTGTCAAGCTGCTTATCCTTTAACTTTGATCCATGCAATCAGAACTTCAGCAACTTTACGGGAACATAGATATTTACCTTTTCGACCAACTGCTTAAAGGCACTTATGATAATTGTAAAAAGGTGCTCGACGCAGGCTGCGGAGGCGGGCGTAACCTGACTTACTTCCTGAGAAACGGCTATGAGGTGTATGGCATTGACCCTAATCCCAATGCGGTATCAGCAGTTAAACAATTATCACAAACGCTGGCCCATGCTAACTCCAAAGAGAATTTTGTAGTTGCTTCGGCTGAAAACCTGCCTTTTGACGATAATTATTTTGACCTGGTGATCAGCAGCGCGGTATTGCACTTCGCGAACAGTCCTGATCATTTTGATAATATGATCCACTCAATGTGGCGGGTACTGAAACCCGGCGGTTATCTATTTGCAAGACTTGCATCGGATATCGGGATTGAAACGCTGGTGCAGAACCTGAGCAATGGCCGCTATCTTTTGCCCGATGGCAGTGAACGTTTTTTGGTTAACCAGCAATTGCTGCTTCAATATACCCAAAGCCTCAACGCCCGGCTTCACGAACCTATAAAAACCACCAATGTGCAAAACTTACGGTGCATGACCACCTGGTGTTTGCAGAAAGTTTAAGATTTATTCTTTGTTTTTAGAGTAGTAAATATGTTGTTTGGCTGAAAAAGATCAACCTTTAAATAAAATCTTAAGCCCTCAAAAACAATAATAAACGTTTGGTGTTATATGCTGTGTGCTCTTTGCTCATAAATAACCAAAACCTCAAATCACATGGAACACCACCACCATTCCTGCACACATTGTGCCTGTAACAATCCTATTATCACACTCTTAAAAGATGAGCTGTTCAGTCCGGAGAATTTTGCAAAGCTCCCTACCCAAAAGGCTGCTGCCAAAGAAGAACAATCCCAGCCGTTTATGGTTACAGGCGGCACTATCAGGCCAATGATCAACGGATCAGTTGAAACAGTACCAGCCATCGGCTTCGCAGATGGATACGTAGTAGCCACAGGAACAGAAGCAGAGGTATATGCATTCATGCAGCAGAATCATCCCGGCTTTGTCTCCAGGGAGTTGCCGGAAGGGAACACCTTACTGCCCGGGTTAATAGAACCACACGTGCATCTTGTACCCACAGCTATATTAATGGGCTGGGCCGATGTGGGAGGCTTTAATGGACAGGAATTGCGTGAAGGTTATGATATAGCTTCAGTGAGCGAGATCATCAGGAGTGGTGTAGCTAAACTAACAACGAACCACTGGTTCCTGGGAGCAGGCATTGATCCGGCTTTAATGCCCTTGCAAAAAAATAATAAGGAGCTAATAACTATAGACATAGATCTATTGGATAGCATTAACGACACCGCGCCGGTAATGTTAATCAGTGCTTCAATGCATACACTTTATCTGAACACGCCCGCGCTGCAGTTAGTATGGGACAATCCGGCAAACTTCCACACATTAAACGGTTATTTCTCATTCAACGAATACAGACGTCAAACAAAAGGGCAATTGCAGCAAGCCGCGGGTATGGACCCGGCCATGCAAACAATCCCTCCGCTACAGAAAGCTGCCATGTTCCTGAAGTCATTCATCTATCTGAAAGAGATTTTCGATACAGCCAATTCGAGAGGAGTGACCTTTATGTATGATGCAGGCATGACCGATGGCCTGAAATCATTACTGGATGCTTATTTAGCAGTGAACACAGCTACTGTACGCATTGGCGCCGCCCAGGTATGTAATGAAATAAAAGATGCGGAACAGTTACCGCCATTTACTCCTCCTACAGATTACAAGAATGTCTATATCTCGCACGTAAAAGTAATTACGGATGGTTCCAATCAGGGATTAACAGCCTATCAGTCTGAACCGTATTTATGTAACCCAAAAGACAACTATGGTATATATAATTTCGGGGGAAAAGATGATACAAAGCCACAGCAGCCACCAGTGGATTTCGAAGCCCTGATGGAAATTATTATCAAAAAGAAAGGCTGGCCTGTAATGATCCACGCAAATGGTAACCTGGCCGTTCAGTTTGCCATTAAGGCGTTTCAGGAATTTATTCCCAGACCTGTAACGGGCGTACGGCATAGAATAGAACACTGCTCTTTAACAACCCAGGATGACTTAAATACAATGAAGCAACTGGAGGTCTCTCCAAGTTTCCTGATTGGCCATGTAGGTTATTGGGGATATGCTTTCCAGGAAGCTATCTTCGGAGAAAAATCAAGTATGCTTGATCTTTGTAATAGTGCGATAAAAGCAGGTATGCAGATAACACTACATAGTGATAATCAGGTAAGCCCACTGGGGCCTTTGAGAATGATGGAGCAATCCGTTACCCGCAGAATGGAGGCCGATCCTAAACGCGGTATCCTCAATGCACCTGAACGCATTACGCACGAACAGGCATTAAAGGCAATCACCTACGATGCTGCATGGCAATGTAATGCAGAACAGTGGACAGGCTCACTGAAAGTAGGCAACTTTGCAGATTTTGTTGTACTGCAGCAAGACCCGCTTACTATGATAGATCCATATATGAAAATGCGAAATATCGGTGTGCTGGAAACCTGGGTAGGTGGTTCACTGGTGTATGGAAGCACAGTGAGTCAGGAAGTTAGTATGGCCTAAAACCAAGACTCAATAGAAACAGCCCGTCTGTAATGGCGGGCTGTTTTATAAATTACATTTAGTCACCTATCGGAATGGGGATGTTAACACCTGTTGCTCCGGCTACGCCAAAGTTTGGTGATCCATCTGCATTCCAGGTTAGTTTTTGCATTCTTGGTTGTCTGCCTCCGCTTGGAGTGGCGGCTACACTGCGCGCATGATATACAAACCAGTTTTCGGTATGCACCACATCGTTTGCATCGGTATAACTACTGGTAAAAAATCCGTTGTGCCCTGGTCCATAAACATTGTTAGCATCATTTCTGACAAACACCTGCTTCTTATTTATCCAGTCGGCCGCAACCAAGGGATCACCTCCGCTTTTTAACTGTATCTGCCCCAGGCAATAATTGTCACTCGTGTAACGGCTTGCTGAAAATATAATGAATACCGGGCTGCTGTCATCTTTCTGCAGCATGATGGGACCTTCATTAACGCCAACTCCTATTGAATTGGGTTCATATTTTTCCCAGGTATTGGTAGGCGATGATATTGCTACCCTGGTACCGTTGAGGCTCCATGGGGTATGCATGGAAGCAATGTATATATATTGTTTATATTTGGTAGCTACATTCTCCCAACCCGACCATATGAAGTAATGTTTTGTATTAACGGTCAGTACCGAACCATCAATAGCCAATTGATCAGTTGAATCAGATATCTTTCCTTTGAATGTCCATGTTCCGGTTGTTGGATCAGCATTGGGATTCTCCAGCACGAACATACGGTGAGTATCACTCGATACTCCATCATCAGCAGTGAAATAAATATACCACTTGCCTGAAAGGAAATATAATTCAGGCGCCCATATATTAGATGAATACGCTGTACCTGTGGGAGGAGTCCAGACGGTGGTTTCAGGCACAGTCGCCAGTAATGACATAGATGCGGTTTTCGCAATGGTTATTCTATTGCCTTTAGTACACAGGAAATAATAATATCCATCTTTTTGCGCTATGTAGGGATCAGGACGGCTGTTAGTACTTAAAGGATTCTGAAAATTGAGGTTCCGAAATTCAAAGAGATCCTGTGTGCCTGTTACACTACTTTCCTGTCTGATTTTTCTACCTGGTACACTATCTTCAGGATCAACAACCATTTTCATGCCTGTTTCCTTGTTGGTCAGTGAAAAAATATTGTTACTGCCGGAATAGCCAATTGCCCAACGTTGTGCATCAGAGCCATCATCAGTACCCTGCTGTAATGCCTCTCCCGAAGTTGCCGATGGCGACTGGAGGCATTTACTACTGGTAACATTGACCAGCTTATAATAAGTAGCATCGGTTTTTATAAGTTTCCATTTCTGTCCGTTATTGGGAAACCATCCCCATTGCTGAATTTTTGCACCGTCAGCAGTTGTGTTTCCGGTAACTTCAACTACCGGGCCGGCTGGTAATGAAGAGAATCCCCTGATGCGATAGATGCCACTATCCACCAGTGTTCCCAATGCAGGTGCAATGCCAAGCGTCGTGGGGGGACTTAACTTCGTAATACTCTCCGATTGCTTTTTTTGACAACCGGCCGCCAGCAATGCGATGGCAATAGCCGTTGTAGTAAATAACTCTTTTTTCATAGGATATTTTTGATTTAGTGCCATTCAAAATAAACGAATAGATAGTGCATAATCTGTTCAACTTTTTGTCGATTTATCTCACCCTATTTACAAATAATTGATTTTCAATCACAGGGAAATTCGTTCATTTCCAAACCGGACATTTGTTTATATTTGAATTAACGTTATGCAATTATTCCCTCATGCCATTTTTGTAAGCCTGATATTACAGCTTGCCACACTATCCTGTTGTGGGCAATATTATTTTACACACTATCAGGTTGATGATGGATTAGTACACAACTCAGTGATGTCCATTTTACAGGATAGTAAAGGTTTCATGTGGATTGGTACCAGAGGAGGATTAAACCGTTTTGACGGTTATACATTCAAAACTTACAAAAACAAAAAGAACAAATTTGGCAGTATAGGGAATAATGTGATAAACGTTATCTCCGAGGATAAAAACGGCATGTTATGGATTGGTACAGGTAAGGGTATTTTTATGTATAATCCCTGTAACGAAGTTTTTACTCCACTTGACAACGCCCCGCCAACATACATCAGCCATCTTGTGATTGACAGCGACAATAATTTATGGTTCCTCGCTAATTACTCCCTCTACAAATATGATCAGAAGCAGAAAAAAGTTGAAGATTTAAAACTACATGCTTCCTGTGTGGCTATTGACAGCAGCAGAAATTTGTGGGTGGGAAATGACGATGGCGTCATCAGCATCTATTCACAGCAAAAGGATGTTCGGATAATTGATCAGCATATACCCGCAAATATGCGATCTATCAGCAAAATATGTCCCGTCAGTGATAAAGAAATTCTGGTAGGGTGTTTTAAACAGGGATTGAAAAGTTATAACACTAAAACAGGTACAATTACATCATTACCTCTTCGCAACAATGATAATACCGATGTATATGTACGTGATATCACTGCGGGCAGTAATCAGCATTACTGGATAGCTACTGAATCAGGTATATATGTATACGACCTGCCCACCAACACAAGCCAGCATTTACGAAAACAGATCAGTGATCCTTATTCTCTCTCAGATAACGCTGTTTATACAATATGCAAAGACAATCAGGGTAGTATGTGGGCCGGTACTTTTTTTGGTGGCTTAAATTATTATTCGGCAGAGAATGCCCGGTTTGAAAAATATTATCCCCTGCAAGGCACTAACTCCATATCAGGCAACGCTGTGGGAACAATTTGTCCTGATACCAGAGGCAACTTATGGATTGGTACCGAAGATGCAGGTATCAATAAGTTCAATGTAAAAACAGGGAAATTTACCCGTTATGCTGCAACGGGAAAAAAGGGTGCTATCTCCTACCCCAATATCCATGGTCTTTTAGCATTCGATAATCAGTTATTCATTGGTCCGTTTTTACATGGTATGGAAATAATGGACACACGCACCGGAACAGTGACTGACCGCTTTCAGTTTATTGGTGACAAAAACAGTGATTTTGTACTTCGTTTCTATCTCACAATGGATAGCACCTTACTGGTTGGTACTGCATATAATGGCTCGGGGTTATTTCTTTATGACAGGAAACACAAAACATTCAGTCGTGTTAAACAAATACCCTATAACTCGTATGTTTTTGACATCACTGAAGACAAACAGGGAAATATCTGGACTGGCAGTGTATCGCAAGGTGCTTTTTACTATAATCGTAAAACCGGCAAACATGGTAATATCCGCTTTGGCGATAAGCAGCTCAATGAATTTCCTGTGTATAATATTTTTGAAGACAGCAATCACTCACTATGGTTTGCAACTGCCGGCGGTGGCCTGATAAAGTTAAATCCAGACCGGAAAACCATTAAAAAATTTACAATAGAAAACGGCTTACCCAGTAATGCAGTGTTCTGTATCCTGGAAGATAATTCGAAACACTTATGGATAAGTTCACTCAGAGGTCTTATCTGTTTTGATTTACGCACCGAACAGTGTAAGACTTATACGCAATCGAACGGGCTCATAACAGATCAGTTCAATTACAATTCGGCCTACAAAGACGCTACCCGAAAAATGTATTTCGGATCTGTGAAAGGAATGATCGCCTTTAACCCCGCCGATTTTGGCACCAAAGACGTATCTCCGCCAATTTACATTACCGGGTTTCAGATAAACAATAAAGATTCAATTCTATTTACAGATACCATTGTGCTGACCCACGATCAGAATAATTTCAGTATTGAGTTTGCTGCACTGAATTACTCTTCCGCCAGGGCCACCAGGTATAGATATTTCATGACCGGGGTAAATAAAGACTGGACATATCTTAACACCAACAGAAACGCCTATTTTACAAACCTGGCACCAGGGAGCTATACGTTTACAGTACGCGCAGAAAGTAATGTCGGCAGCTGGGCTGGTAAAGAACGGCGCCTGTTTATCAGCATTTTACCCCCCTTCTGGAAAAGCAATACTGCTTACTTTTTATATATGCTGATTTCAGGAGCCATTTTGTTCCTGCTGATCCGCTATTATCATAGTTACCTGAACAATAAAAACCTCGTTAAACTCCGGCTATTTGAACACGAAAAAGAGAAAGAAATTTATCAGTTTAAAATTGATTTTTTCACCAACATTGCACACGAAATTCAAACACCCCTGACCCTGATTGTAGGGCCAGTCGAAAGATTGCTAAAAATGGCAGAGGACCAGCCGAATATTAAAAAGAGCCTGTTGATGGTGCAGAAGAATGCAAACCGACTGACAGACCTTACCGGGCAGTTGCTGGATTTCAGGCAGACCGAAATAGAACAGTTCGGATTAAACTTTGTAAACGCAGACATTAATAAACTGCTCACAGAACAAACAGATTCATTCAGAGAACTTGCTAAAGAGAGCAAAATAAGTCTACATACAGATCTTCCTGAAATCCATATTATGGCATTTGTAGACAGGGAAGCGTTGATTAAAATATGCGGTAACCTGATCTCCAATGCCATTAAGTATGCAGCATGCTGGGCTACTATAAAGATGGCTCCCCTCAATGCCGGCGACGAAAAATTTACAATTATTTTCAGTAACGATGGGAAAGGGATCCCGGCCGAATTTCAGGAAAAAATCTTTGAGCCATTTTTCAGGCTCAACAACAAGGAAAAGCCAGGAACAGGCATTGGATTACCTCTGGCCAGGTCGTTAACAGAATTACATAACGGATCTTTAGAGTTGGTTTCGGGTAGTATCAATGAAATCGTTTTTGTATTAACATTACCGATACATCAAAAATTCGAGTTTAATCTGAATAACTATGACTGAAAGCATTTTAATTATAGATGATAACCAGGATATCCTGGAATTTCTATCAGAAGTTTTAGGTGATACTTATAAAGTACATCGGGCAGAAAATGCTGAAAACGCGCTGCGGGTTCTGGATACAGAAATGATACATCTCATCGTATCAGACATTATGATGCCGGGGATAGATGGGTTTGAACTATGTCAGGTGGTCAAATCAAATGTTGAATACTGCCATATTCCGATCATATTACTGACGTCCAAAAACACTCATCTGTCACATATAAAAGGGCTGGAGGCCGGCGCTGACGCTTATATTAAAAAACCTTTTTCTCCCAGATTCCTTCAGATACAAATTACCAATTTGCTTAATAACCGCTTAAAGATAAAAACTCATTTTGCGGGTTCGCCATTTGAAGATGTGCGGGTGATGGCTCACTCAAAAACGGATGAAATTTTCCTGAAAAAACTGGATGATTATATTCGTAAAAATATCAGGGATACTCAAATGGATATTGATATGCTGGCAGAACATATGAATATGAGCCGGCCCACTTTTTATCGGAAAATTAAATCTCTTTCTGCTTTATCACCCAAAGAACTGATTGATATCACCCGGCTCAGAAAGGCAGCCTGCCTTATTGCTGAAAATGAGTTTAGTCTGGCTGAGATTTCCAGGATGGTCGGTTACAGTACTCACAGTCTTTTTAGCAGGAATTTTCAAAAGCATTTTAACGCGTCTCCCCAGGAATACATGAATTCACTGCCCAGAATTTCCACACAATAGATGTTACAGGTTACATTTTTAAAACGACACCATCTTTAATAATTGTCTTGTCAGTTAGAAAGTTTTTATAATTGTCAAAAGGGCTATTGTTCCAAATAAGTAGATCGGCTTTCTTTCCTTTTTCAATCGAGCCATATTTGTCATCAATGCCCAAAGCAGTTGCCCCATTTATAGTTGAGATCTGTAGAATTGAAGGGACTGTAAATCCATATTTAGCCAACAGTAGCTGCTCGGAGATTATTGCCTTGCCGCCATTAGGCCAGTCAGTGCCAATCCGGAGTATTATTCCTTTGTCAAATGCCTGTTTGACATAGCCCATAAATATTTTAAAATTCTCCCGGCACCTGGTTAATTGCGCTTCGGATAAAGAGGTATCCATCTTGTTAGTAAAATAGGTCAACCCAAACGGCTCGGCCATCAGGTGGATCGATGTAGAAAATGTCGCATTGCTTTTTGAAAGCTTGCCGATCAATGTATCTATCGCTGCCGGCTTTTTGTCATGGATAAACCGAAACATTTCCAACCTCTCCAACTGGCCGTTCGCATGGCCCGGGCCGTAATATTTTTGCATATCCAGACTGAAATCTTTGCCATCATTTCGCATATACAGAACGCTGTTCACCAAAGTTAATATATGTTCATAGTTGCGTAAGCCAATAGTTAATGCAGTATCTATAAACATGATATTCTGGTCAACATGCCCGTAAATTCTCATTCCCAGGCTATCAGTCGTCTTAAACGCCGCTTCAAATTCCGGTCTACGCAGCTTCCAGTAAAGTTTGATATGCCTGATGCCCAACTGTTGGTAGGAGATCACCTTTTGTTTTGCAGCCCAGGGAGATTCCACAATAACATGATTAATATAAGGTTTGCGGCCTTCGTTTGAAACGAATGCCCCGCCTACGGTATAGATATCCAGAAGATTTGGTTGAGGATCATTATGCCAGTTAATTATCTGCGGTAACCATTTTTCAGATTGTCCCATGATCATTGCGATGGTCACCCCATAAGGCAAATAAATATCGGAAAGTCGTTTTCTATAAACTTCTAAAGAATCTTTGGAAAAATACTCAGGTAAGGGCCCATAGCTGCGATAAACATCAGTGGGATGAATATGTGTGTCTACAAATCCCGGAGTTACCAGTTTCCCCTGGGCGTCGATCGTATTCATAGCAGTAAAGCTTTTCTGACCGCTGGTTACGTTCGAAATAATACCATCTTTTATGAGGATCGTTTGGTTTGATACAAGGGCCCCTGTTCTGCTGTTAAAGACTTTTGCATTCTTTATAACCAGGTCAAATCTTTTTGCCTGCCCAAAGGAAGTAAGTGTGACAAGAAAAGCCAGTGTAAACGTAAATAATTTCATAATCGTGAAGTGGGTCTAGAGTTGTGCAAAATGGGTTGAAATACAAATCTCGTGAATTTTACCAATATTAAAAGTTTGGGTAACGTCTCAGTTTGATTACATAATCTTCGTGCCAGATGTTATTGATCAATAACATCTATACTCCTAAACACTTTATACTGCGTTTCTAAGTCTTTGGTTTATGCATTGATAGTCAAAGTACATGCAAATAAGAGAGTCGCAACGGAAAGGGCTAAAAAGATCGTTTTCAAGTTTTTTTCTCAAGAAAAGAAAAATCTTTCAAATATTATAATTATCCAAAAATCAACAACAGTCATGAAGAACACGATCATGCACGATTACAAATGTCATCCATAACACAACCAGGATTGACAGCAAATTAATAATTGTGAAAGTCGTATAATAATTTCTCCGGAAATCATCGGACCTGCCAGTAATTTTTTTAGCGTAAAACTTAGAAGCAATTGGAATCAGGGCCACTAATAATAACACAATAATCCCCGGATAAAGACCGGTGATTGTAATGCCAAGAATGCTGAGTACTGCTACCATAAGGGTTAATACCATTGATATAGAGGTAACAACGCTAAATGTTTTCATTTTGATAATAATTTAGGATTGTAAAAATCATTCGATAACATAAAGATACAAAAGCACTTTGAAATACAAAGTTATTTTTTCAACCCCTGAGTCAAAATGGCGAAACGCCGGAGATTGATCTCCGGCGTTTCGCCATTTTATAGCCCCTGGGATTAGATTTTAATATCCACAAGCCCTTACACACTCCCCGTTCAGCAGGAAAAATTTATTCAGCTGATTTTCCTGTTTCTTCTGCCATTTGTTCTCTATATCTTTTTTCAGATTATCCAGACTGCTGGATGACAATACCCAGTTTAAGGGTACCTGACTACCAGACGTACTTAGACAAAGTTGGATAAACTTACCATTCAGCTTTTTTTCTGTAAATCTTTCAAGCTGAGCCATTGCGGTACTGGTACGTCCTATCCTCGTATTGTAAATTCCGGTTACGACTTCCAGCATTTCATTGCCAACACTGAGATCTTTAAAATCATCATCTTTATCATCCCCAAACCGCAATACAAAAACAAACGGCACAACTTCATCATTTTTGAAATACTTAGAATTCTCTTTCAGGGACTCAAGTATCTCAAGCATTGTTCCGGCCCCTGTATTTTCAACATAACCACCATCTACATAATGTAATTTAAAGTTCTCATTCTGCATGAGATTTGCACCAGGAGAGAAAAGCGGGAACCGGGAACTGAAGTTGATCATCGTGCTGAAATTAATGCCGCCCTTTATTTTGGTGTTAAACAGATCTCTTTCATCAGAAAAACACATCTCCTTATCAGGTTTCACATTACTCAACCAGCATTGTTTTCCGCTCTCAACTTCAGTCGTATTAATGAACATTGCAGGATGCAAATGGTCATTATTATAGAGTCCCAGATAATCATCAGAGAATATGTCTGTAGCATTGGGGAGTATAGTTCTCATAAAACCTTTCTCCCAGCTTTTCTCCAGTGCAATAGCCCGGTCAAAACGTTCAATATGAAAAGGAATAAAAAGATTCAAAAAATCGCCATAAAACATTTTACCAATTACCGGCGACAAATAATCCTGGTCAAAAAATGCTTGTGTAAGCTTAGACAACGAATCTGCCTTCCATTTCTCAGACGGGACCAAATAGGCAATCGCATTAAAAAATGCCAATCCCAGTGAACCTCCTGAAACTCCGGAGTAAGCATAGATAGACTTTTTAAAATCATTACCTCTCTCCTGTTGCCACATCTTCTTTGCGTTATAGTCTATGACATAAGTAGCCGGCTTGTTAGAGTCCATTGCAGCCTTGTCCATACACAGAGCTTTTTTATAAAGGAAAGAGTCCTTGACCCGAAGAAAATTATCCTGCAGGAAACTCAGCGTCTGAGCAGCAAATGCACCTGTCCTCAATGCGCCACCTTCTGCACAGACAAAAATAACCGGGTATCTCACTTTCTGGTATGGAGTATCTTTAATCCAGTTAAACTTGTACATTGAGGAAACAGAATCCTCTTTATATTTTTCAAACCATTTGTCAAAATGAGAAGATAATACGGGCCTGTTATCGGTAAGGCCATGTTCATTATACCGAACCGGGTGATCATTATTAATTAATGAGCTTATCACTAATAATACACATAGTAAAAACCGCAACGAGAATTTACTATTACGCAATATGGCATGATCCAGGTATAATATACCTGCATAAATTCCACCCCAGCAGGTAAACGCAATAATGACCAGTCCGGGAGAACCAATCACTTCATAATAAGACAATGGCAGCAAACAAATAATAATAAAAATGGTAAGGCTTGCAAATACTATTATTTTTAACTGTAAATGCAGGGTTTTATAAAACGAAATGGGAATGCGGTAAATCCATTTATACTGTTCATCTTCCTGCTCGTTGTGCTCTGAAAATGATAATGGTTCAAACTCTTCCGGCACCATTGCTTCCTTAACCATATTCGCCGGCTGCTGCAGGAACTTCATACGCCCGGTATCATCCAGCCGGAGAAAATTATCTGAAAAAACAATAAACGGCGGATTTATTGCTGAAGAAAAATTAGAAGGTTTACGCAATGTAAAAACATAATCATTATAGATCCCAATCAGTTTATTACACCATTTGTTTTCAATTGCAGGTAACTCCATCAGAGAAAAGATCCTCAGCGACATCAGTCCTTTTTTCTCCTTTGAGAAGTATGCTTTCGCGACAACATTCAGCACCAGATAAAGACAAGCCACCGGCACGCCAAAACCTATTTTCTTCTCAGTTGGCTCAAGTGAGCTTTCATTCAGATAGTTGATCAGGAATCCGGTAAAAAGAATCAAAAATGGCGTGAGCAAAAACATCTGGGCCACTAACTTCTCCACTGCTTTTTTCCACTCTATCCGCTCATCAGACAAACTCTTTCCTGAATTATCTGTCACGTAGATCGCATACCGGCAACCATATTCGGATACCACACTCCAGATAAATGCGCCGATCAACATAGAGATAAGATTACCAAACCGGTGCTGAACAGCTATTTCCTCCACCACTATCAGTAATACATCTCTGCCCTGTGGTAATATTGTAAAAACAAAAAAGGCGACGATATTAAGTACTGAAAACATTCCTGAACTTCTCACAATACTGAAAAAGTCTGCAACCAGGTGACGCCATGGAATATTATCCATTTTTGAGAATAGGTCGGCAAATATTTCATAGAAATGAAAAAACAATAAGCCGAATAAACTTTTCAGCGCTTTAAATACCCAGTTTTGCATGTGTGGATTTTATAACAAGGCAAGTTATATCGTTACACGCTTCGTAACAATACCAACTAGTTTGTATTTTTAGCACTAAAAAGAAAGGCTATCTCATACTGAGACAGCCTTTCCTGTATACAGTTTTAAGCAGGATCACTCATATTTGAAAGCGGTTTTCAGACCTCCTACAGAAACGGAGAAATCACCAGGTTCTGTAACCCGTTGTAATTGTGCATTAATAAAGGAAAGTCGTTCTTTATCTATTGTGAAAGAAACTGTTTTGGTCTGCCCCGGCTGAAGGTCAATTTTCTCAAATGCCCGTAAACGCTTTACCTCAGGAGTGATAGAAGCTACTTCATCACTTACAAACAGTAATACGGTCTCTTTACCTGCTATTTTACCTGAGTTGGTCACATCAACTGATACAGTAATAGCTTTAGCATCTGTAAGTGTTGTATTGCTCAGTTTCAGGTTGGAATAAGAGAATTGAGTATAACTTAATCCATATCCAAATTCCCACTGAGGATTAAATCCTGCCATTTCATCAAACTTCAGTGTTTCAGTATATTTATGATAATAGTTTATCAGGCTGTTGGTAGAACGAGGATAAGTATAAGGCAGTTTCCCGGAAGGATTGATCTTACCTGCCAGCACATCTGCAATCACGTTTCCGCCTTCATTTCCTGACAAATAGGAATGAAGTACGGCAGCACTGAGTGGTTCTATAGAAGATATAATACGCGGACGGCCTTCTGTCAGTACAAACACAATCGGTTTTCCTGTAGCAGCTAAAGCGCGGGTAAGTTCAATCTGAGAATCAGATATCCTTAAATCTCCGATATTGCCAGGTGTTTCAGTATAGCTGGTTTCGCCGATACAAAGTACGATCACATCAACATTGGCAGCCTTCGATACTGCATCCTGAATATCCAGTGTTTTATCAAAACCGGCTCCTTCACTATATTGTACATTAGCAGCACCAAACACATGCTGAATGGCTTCCAGGATAGTGTTCTTATCCTTTTCAGTTTCATCACTGGTAGTACCCTGCCAGATACGTGACCATCCACCATTTAAAGAACGCATTGAATTGGCAGCAGGACCGGATACCAGGATCTTTTTGCCCGGAGTCAATGGAAGAATGTTATTGGTATTTTTGAGTAAAGTGATACATTCAGCTGTCAGGTCGTAGTTCAGTTTATTATGAGCTACACTGTTAAACAATGGATAGTCCTGGGATTTGCCGACCGGGTTCTCAAAAAGACCGGTTTCATATTTTACTCTCAGGATCCTTTTTACCGCATCATCGATACGTGACATAGGGATCTTCCCTTCTTTTACCAGTTCGATTAAATCGGCTGTAAAGGTATAATCAGTAGGGACCATACTCATGTCGATACCGGCATTAATAGCGATCATTACAGCTTCTTTATTGTCCTTTGCCACTCTGTGACGCAGATAAAGATATTGGATATCCTGCCAGTCGCTTACTACCAGTCCCTGGAATCCCAGTTCACCTTTAAGGATATCGGTTAAAATGTGTTTGTTGGCATGTACAGGCACCCCATTGATCTCGGCGCTGTTTACCATTACACTCTTTGCACCGGCTTTTACAGCAGCGGCAAACTGAGGAAGGAAGTATTCACGCATTTCCCTTTCAGGTATCCAGGCAGGAGTACGATCATGTCCGCTTAAAGGCATACTATAGCCCATATAATGTTTAAGACAGGCTGCAACATGGTATTTGTCGGTCACTACATTATCTCCCTGGTATCCCTGAACCACGGCTTTGCCCATTTCACTGATAAGGTAAGGGTCTTCACCATATGTTTCCCAGATACGGGGCCAGACAGGCTGGCGTCCAAGATCAAGCACCGGACTAAAATTCCAGGGAATAAAAGAAGCGCGTGTTTCATAAGCAGTTACTTCAGCAGCCTTTTTAGCCATTGCGGGATTAAAGGAAGCAGCCTGCGCGATCTGCTGAGGGAACATCACTGAATTTGATGTATAATTATTTCCCCTGATGGCATCAATTCCATACAGTACGGGGATTTTAAGGCGTTCCTGGAGTGCAATTTTCTGGATAGTTTCTATCCTGTTCCTCCAGACCTCTACTGTTTGTGCATTACCTCCTACATTGAGAATAGAACCTACTTTATATTTTTTGATCGCTTCCTCTAATTTGGCTATATCAATTTCATGAGGTTCGTTCAAAACACCATTCGTAGTTTTAAGGAAGGCTTCCACACTGATCTGAGTCATCTGTCCCGCTTTTTCTTCGAGTGTCATTTTCGCTAACAGGGACTCCACTTTCTGATCGATCGATTGTGTATAACCATTGAATGAGGCCGCAACAATTGCAACTAATAAGAGTACTTTTTTCATAACTGATATTTAATTTATTGTATAGGTGCGGATGATTTTCCAGGTGATGTTATCAGAATCGAAGACGGAGTTTAAACCCTGTTCTTCCTGTGGGGGATCACCCATCAGATCATCTCCTTCTTTCCAGAATATTTGTCCGGGAACCGGCCTCGCAGTTCCTGCAAATGCCCAGAAACTACATCCTGCGATCACTCCTCCCTGTTTCCGGCTTCTTGCCCATTCAGCAAAGACGGCATCGTACATTTTATCACGTGAATAACTGGAAGATGCCGGATCAAACGAATGATTGTCACGAGGCAGGCCAAACTCTTCTACTACCAGTGGTTTATTCAGTTCACTGGCGATTTCTTCATGTTGCCTGATGTATTGTTGTGTTTTTGAAATCAATACGGGCAGACTGGCTGCAATACTGGTATCCTTAAACCATCCCCAGTTCTTGGGCCAGATATGTATGGTTAAATAATCGACTTCTTTGGGCTGATGAATTTCTTTAAACAGGTCCGCAGATTCATCTGTACCCATAATTCCTTCTGTACCCAGGGTTACCAGGTGATTGCGGTCTATCGATTTGATCAGTTTGGCTACGGAAGAGGTCCACTGTTTGTACTTGTCCACAGCAGTGGTGAGCATAGGTCGTGGCTCATTTGCCAATTCCCAGGCCATTATAGAGGGTTCATCAATATACTTATGTTTAGTATATTCATTTACATGATTCAATACCAGTCGTAACTGATTCTCATAATCCTTCTGACAAGGCCCGCAGGAATAGAATTTACTGGTATTCTCCCGAAGGTCATCCCAGTTCAGCTTACTCCGCATGACTGAATCAGTAATGACCCCATTCCAGTTGAGGTACTGTAAAAAGCCACCGCTCCATTCCCAGTTATTACTCAGGAACAATACGGCATACATCTTCCTTTTACCCATTTCGTACAGGAGGAAGTCAAGACCACCCAATATCTCCATATTGAATTTCCCCTGCTCAAACTGGAAGGCTGGTTTTACCCGCTCTACTCCATTTACCAGTCCTTTTCCCTCTGTTCCTACCAGTATCCGCAGGTTGTTCACCCCCTGACTCTTCAGGAAATCCAACTCTTTCTTTAACCGTTCTTTACCATTTTTCTGCAACGCCAGCAAACCACCGTACCAATAGTTAGTACCAATATAGTAGTAAGGCTTATTGTTAAGAGAGAACTGATGCCCGGACCTTGTTATAAATCCCTTTTGAGCCGTAGCGGTGCCTGTACATAACGTGATGATTAAAATAACATTAAGTGAAAAACGTGGCATTACTTTTTATAATTAGTTAAGCTTTTCAAAAGTATGCTAACTTATGCCACAGGTATAGTACTTTTTTATCTATTTCATTGCGTTTAATTCATATACAGATTCACCCTGACAGGCATTTCATACAATCTACCATCAGCTTTTATCAATTCACTATCAGGTTAGTTGCTATCTTTTTGGTATTTTGGTAATCATCATCTAGAATTCCAGTTATTGATTAACCCAGCAAACTTCCACGATGAAACAGGACTCCTGAGAGGATTGTCCGCCGGCGATCAGACAGCCTTTAAAGCGCTGTATGATAAATACCATCATGCGCTGTACCGTAAAACTTACCAGATACTTCATTCCTCTCCGGAAACGGAAGATATCGTCCAGGAGGCATTTATTACGCTCTGGGAGAAGCGCAGAGAGATTGATATAGCCAGACCATTAGGCCCCTGGCTTTTTACCATTACATTTAACCGTGCGATTAATCTTCTAAAAAAGGAGTTACGTGAAAAAAGAAAAGTGGCAGAAGCCATCCTGCAACCTATTATCGATAATGATTTCCTGACTGCCGAAAAACAGTGGGAGTTACTGGAAACTGCCATCAGCCAGTTATCCCCGCAAAAAAGGCGCGTATTTGAGCTTTGTAAGATGGAAGGCCGCACATATGAAGAGACTTCACAGCTGATGGGTATTTCCAGATATACCGTAAAGGAATACCTGGGAGAAGTTATGTATACCCTAAGGGAGTACATACGTAAGCATACTACCCTGCTTCTTTTCCTGCTGATGAAAATTCTTTAAAAAAATCCTCTCTTCTCCCCCCCCCTTTTATTATTACCAGTTGTATATAATATAGATAAAGATACCCAGGCATTTGAAAAGCGATCAACAAAGATTAAAAGAGATCCTCTCGTCACCGCACCGCAGTGCGGAAGATGAACAATGGCTGCAATCATACCTGGAATCTACAGATGCTACGGAACTCCGGGAGCAGGCAGCAGACATTTTTCAGGAAAACCTGCAGCAGGGGAACCGTTTGCCACAGGATACTTCCATGCGTATGTGGGATAAGATCCAGCAACGGGTTGATACACGTCATTACCGGAAATACCGGTGGCTTGCAGCAGCCGTACTTGTCCTTGCAGTGATAACTTATCCACTGCTGCCAAAACACCAGCCAAAGCCCCTGGCTGTGATCACAAAGCCTGGCGGCAACAAAGCAGTGTTGACTCTTGCAGATGGCTCCAAAGTAGTATTAACCGATACCGGTAGCCAGGTGATCAAAACCGGCAACATGGCTATTCAGCAAAAGAAGGGTGAATTACAGTATGAGAGCCAGAGCAATGAAGCCAATGCATTTAATGAGCTTACGACGCCCCGTGGTGGTGTATTCCAGGTAAGCTTTCCTGATGGCAGCCATGCATGGCTCAATGCAGCCTCATCTCTTAAATACCCATTAAAGTTTAAGGATAACCGAACAGTAATACTGAACGGACAAGCATACTTTGAAATTGCACCTGACGCTAAACAACCTTTCATTGTAAAAACAGGTGAAATGGAAGTACAGGTATTGGGGACCAGTTTCGACATTATGGCCTACAACGACGAACAGGTAGTGAACACTACTCTGATAGAAGGGGCGGTAAAAGTATTACAGGGAAATACATCTGCCTTACTACACCCCGGACAACAATCAAAACTGAACCCTGCCACCGGAAAAATGGAAGTACAAACTGTTAACCTGGAAAATGTACTGGCCTGGCGCAATGGAAGATTTGAACTGGAAAATACCGACTTGCCTGCTTTCCTGCGGCAACTGGCAAGATGGTATGATATAGAGATCGCTATCGAGGCTCCGGCAAACGAGGTAGCCGTTAAGAAATTCGGTGGCCAGATAGGCAGAGACATGAATCTGCAGGACGTACTAAAAATACTAGACCTGTACGGAGTTGAGTGCAAACTTGAAAACAGAAAACTTACTGTCCTCTCCGTTCATTCCTAAACAACCAAAATTACCGGCACCCAATGTAAAATCAACTATAAATTCCACTAGTCTATGCATCCGTATTACTTCACCGGAGCACCGCGCACAGCGGCGCCCAAGACATCGCCATGCCATAACCGGCAATCGATTGCAAATAAACACATTACTTCTATCCTCCTGCTGCTGGCAATGATGAATATCTATGCAAGCGGTATTTCCCAGAACATCACTATTACTGTTAAAAACGAACCGTTAAAAACAGTGCTGAAAAAAATTGCTAAACAGGCAGGCGTATATGTTGTGTATGAAGAAAAAGAACTGGTTACTATTGCTCCTGTATCATTACAGGTAAAAAATGTTTCACTAAAACAGGTACTGGACCTGTGTTTCAATGATCGGCCACTGAGCTATAGCATCATCGGCAAAACGATGGTGGTAAAGAAAAAGGAGCTTATCAAAGACAACTTTCCGCCGGAAAAGCTTCTCAGAGTACTGGGACGTGTCCTGGAAGCCAAAGATCCTCCCGGGCCCCTGGTAGGTGCTACCATTAAAGTGACAGGCACTGGCAAAGGTATCACCACAGATGGGGACGGAGTTTTTGAACTACATGTACCCAAAGGCAGCACACTGGTGATCTCCATGATCGGCTATAAGCCACAGGAGTACATCGTGAACCAGGAACAGGTAAACCTGATCATCTCCCTCAGAGAAGATCTTAAGACTTTAGACCAGGTAGTAGTAACGGGCTTTAGCACACAGAAAGTAAAAAATATAGCCAGCTCTGTTAGTATCGTTAATATGGAGAATGTGAAAAACAAACCCGTTGCGCAACTCTCCCAGGCACTTCAGGGTGGCGGCACTGGTATTATGGTGTCTCAGTCCACCGGGCTGGTAGGTGGTGACCAGGCAGACATCCGCATACGTGGTGTAGGTACACTCCTGAATGCGGCTCCACTGGTGCTGGTGGATGGTGTACCATTTGACATGAATAACCTGGACCCTAATACCGTTGAAAGTATTACAGTATTGAAAGATGCAGCTTCGGCTTCCATGTACGGCGCCAGGGCAGCCAATGGCGTTATCATCATTACCACCAAACGTGGCGTTGCCGGGGTCCCCAATATTGAATACAACGGATACTATGGTATTCAACGACCTCAATACATGCCCGACTTTGTAGATGCTGCCACCTGGATGCAAATGAACAATGAAGCGATGAAAAATTCCGGCGGAAATCCGATCTACAGCGATTCTACCATACTCATGACGCGAAACGGCAGCGATCCCGTTAAATACCCTAACACCAACTGGCCCGACCTGGTATTACGCAAGGCCATTCCAATACAGCAACATTCCATCCTGGTTTCCGGTGGTAATACCGCAGCACGGTTCTCCCTCTCCATCAATCAAACATGGCAGCAGGGACATGTGAAAAACTCCGATTACAGTCGGACCACTGTACGTGCCAATACTACCGTAGACCTTACGAAGAACTTCTTCATTTATATGGACCTTTTTGCTTCACGCAATGTTCAAAATCAACCCTATGCTACTAACAGGTATACCACCGATATCTACCGGCGCACCTACACCATACCACCAAATATCATTTCAAAGTATCCAGTGAAAGAGGATAATCCTGATTACACTTACTATGGTATTTATGGTGAGAGCTGGAATCCTGTAGCCATGCTGGAAAAAGGTGGTACCCTCAGCAAAACAAGAGATGAGGCTTTACTCAACATACGCCCGCAATGGAATATCCTGCCAGGACTCAGCCTGAAAGGACAAGCCAGCTACCGCATAGCATCTGGTATCGACAAGGCAGACCAGGAATCTTATATCTTCTTTGACTACTATACCAATCGCACTGCCGGCGTAAACTATCCGACGGTTAAAACCGCCACGCTTACAGCCAGGGAAAGCTATCTGTACTTTGGGGGTAACCTGGACTACAATCACGATTTCGGCAAACACAATGTAAATGCTATCGCTGGTTATACACAGGAACTACGCACTTATGACTCGTGGAAAGATGTGGCACTGCGTTCAATATTTGCGAAAGTATTTTATACCTACGACGACCGCTACTTGTTTGAAGCCGGCTTGCGCCGCGATGGCTCTTCCCTGTTCGGCAATGATAAAAAATGGGGCATATTTCCTTCTGTTGCTGCCGGCTGGAATATAGACAAGGAAAATTTCTTCCATGTTAAGTTCCTTGACGCCTGGAAACTCAGAGGTTCCTGGGGAGTGCTGGGTAATAATAACGTAGATCCATATCTCTATCAAACAACCATCGACCCCAATAATGGTACAGAAACCGTAATTGGCAACCCCAACCTGAGCTGGGAAAAAGTAAAAGAACTGAATGTTGGTACAGATATACATTTTAAAGCAGGTATCAGTATCACTGCTGAATGGTATAACAAACTGACTACCGACATGATCATCACACCACAGCCTAACTACACGTCTGGTACTGGTATTGGCACCGGCAACAACGGAGCCCCTGTTAATGTAGGTAGCGTGAGAAACCGAGGACAGGAGATCAAAATATCTTACCACAAATCATTTGGCAATAACTTCAGCGTTGACGCAGGCATAGGTTATAGTAAGAATAAAAGTCAGATTATACATCTCACCAACAATGGTCAGCCAATCATCAGCGGCAATACCATCATGTATGAGGGTGGCGCCTTAAAAGAGTTCTATGGTTATGCCACACAGGGATTACTGCAGCAGACTGATATCGATAATACTAAGATCCTTAAAATGAATGGTCAGGCAGCGGGTGATGTTCACTTTATAAATACCAATGGAGATACCATCATCAACAACCTCGACCGGGTACCACTGGGTAATACAGAACCTACTGATATCTTCTTCTTCAACCTTGGTTTCAATTTTAAAAACATAGACTTCCAGACTTTATTATCGGGAGAATCCGGCGCCCCGTTATTTTACAGCGGTAACCTGGCCATACCATTGAATATTGGCGGGGAAAGCGGTACTCCGCAAAAATCGCAGCTGGATTACTGGACGCCGCAAAACACAGGCGCCTCACGTCCGCGACTGACACCCACACCAGGCACCAACGCCAACTTCTCCAATTTCTGGCGTGTAAGCGGCAAATACATGCGTGTTCGTTATATACAACTGGGTTATACACTGCCTGCACCTGTAGCCAGAAAAATAAGGGCTAAAATGCTGCGTGTGTACTTCAATGCACAAAATGTATTCACCTTCTCGAAAGTAAAATTGTTTGATCCGGAAAGTGGCGGTGATCAGAATACAGTGCCATTACTGAAGACATACACTTTCGGTCTTAACCTTAAATTCTAACTCATGAAACCTATTCATATCTCTCTGCTATTGTTAGTCCTCCTTTGGGGCTGTTCCAAAGATTACCTCAACAGGGACAATCCTACTGCTTCCACCGATGAAAAATGGTGGCGGCTGGAGTCCGACCTTTTCAATTACCTGGAAGTAATCTATCTTAATCAGATGTCACCTGGTGCCTTGATTACTTCTTCTTCCTACCAGGCAAACTGCCGCATGCATATGAGCGGCATCACAGACGAATCAGTATTCCGGGCCAATTTCGGTAGCTGGAACAGTTATCCATTGGGGGCAGTTACAGCAACAGATAGTTACCTTTCCGATATTTATCGTCAGAATTATAAAGACATACGTAATGCTTCCCGCATATTGGAAAACTACTCACGCATCTACATGGAAAATGCGGTAGTGAAAGAGCAACGTGCTGCAGAGGCAAGGGCGCTGCGGGCAAGGGCACACCTTAACCTGTTTCTTTTCTTTGGCCCAATACCTATTGTGAGTAAAAGCCTGGACCCGGAAGAAGGTGCCTCTGTACCACGCAATACGCAGGAGGAAGTAGTAAATTTCATTACTGCCGAATTAGATTCTGCCGCGGAAATACTACCTGCCTCCTATCCTACCAGTGATGCTTACCGCATTTCAAAAGGAGCCTGTTATGCCATGCAGGTACAATTATTTCTCAGCATAAAAAATTATGCAAAGGTGATCGAATATGCCAGGAAACTTATTAGTCTGGGAGTATATGACCTGCACTATAGTACCACCCCTGGAGTTAACAGTTATGCGCAATTATTCACCTATGATGCACTGGAAAATAAGGAACGTATTCTCTTCCGCCGTACCGGTAACTCCGGTGCATTTTTCAGACTGGCACCCAAAAGCCTGTCCGGGCAAGCCTGTAACGGCCCTACGGCAGCCATGGTAAATACTTACGAAACACTGCAGGGCCAAACATTGCAGGAACTGGGAGCCGACAGTCTGGCCTATTACTGGAAAAATCCCCTGTACAAAAATAACAGAGATCCGAGGCTGGCGGCTAGTGTTCTTTTCCCGGGACAAACATTTGTAAACCGTCTGCTGGACCCCTTCACCGCAGGATCAGTGGATCAGCTGGGGGCAACACAATCTACACAAACCGGTTTCTGGGTAAAGAAATACCTAGATGCCAAAGATGTGTCCCGCAATAATGCCGGTACATTAAACTTTACGATCACACGCTACGCTGAAATATTACTGAGTTATGTAGAAGCACTCGTAGAATCAGACGACTGGCAAAATCCGGATGTGTTGCTGTATCTCAATAAGATCCGCAACAGGGCAGGCATGCCTGATGTAAATACTGCAGTGTATAATACACAGGAAAAAATACGCGAATTATACCGCCGGGAAAGAAAAGTAGAACTGGCATTTGAAGGCACCCGCCTGTTTGATATACGCCGTTGGAAGATAGG
The DNA here is from genome assembly GCF_900110995.1 of Chitinophaga sp. YR573. Lineage (GTDB taxonomy): Bacteria > Bacteroidota > Bacteroidia > Chitinophagales > Chitinophagaceae > Chitinophaga. Next base: position 926,454 of record NZ_FOJF01000003.1, on the reverse strand, counting down.
AGAAGAAGTGTTGAAAGGACCGGCAATGGGCGCTATCAATCCCAACACAAACCAGCCGGTAATTGTGGAAAACAGAATATTCGATCCTGAACGCGATTACCTCTGGCCTATTCCACTGGTAGAAATCAATGGCAATCCTGCAATGAAGCAGAATCCAAAATGGTAATCTGATTTTACTCTGTAAATCAAATAAAAAAAGTACACTCCGGTGCAGATAAAACAGACAATCCACCCTGCTAGCGGATTGTCTGTTTTATCTGCGCCTTTTTCGTCCTCATATGAAAACATATTGAAAAATTAGTATATTACAAAAGAACTATTGTAATGAATAGATCAACAATATGATAAGATAATTTAACACTAAAAAACTTTACTATGTTTCAACTAGGGGGCTCAGAACTTTTATTGATTTGTGCAATTATTGGAGGAGTGGTTGGCTATTTTAAACGAAATAAAAATAGAAAAAACGGCGCTCTTATAGGAATTATTCTGGGAGTAGTGGGTTCTATAGCTATAACTATATTACTGATAACTTTCTTATTTCAATCATACCTGGCAATGCCTGTTTATGCGATTTTCGGCGCCTGGCTTTTTAATTATATCTGGTCTAAATTCCAAAAAGAAGAAGAACCTGTTAGTTAGGTAATCTTTTGCTTCATTAAGTGTATAATTAGTGGAAAGGTCTGAGAAAATCTCTGACCTTTCTTTTTTCGTGTTCATCTGAGCCTATATAACACCATTTATAATGATCCTCCTGGATTCTTCTATTTCTTTCCGATAACTTCCTTTCGGTGTGCCATTCCCCATTCCGTCAGATTGTTAACTATCGTCTTTAACGTTAGGCCATGTTCTGTAAGTTCATACTGAACAGTCACCGGTTGCGTGTCTAAAACAGTTCGTTTGATCAGTTTGTTTACCTCCAGATCCTTTAATTCTTTGCTTAACATTTTGTTGGAAATACCAACTACATCATCCAAAATGTCAGAAAATCTTCTTTTGTTATAATGGCAGATAGATGAGATGATATAAATTTTCCATTTCCCGCTCAGCACGTCCATAGCATCATGCACAGCCATCATTTCTTTTTTGCGATCTGTTTGAAAATCTGTTTTGCACGTCATAAGTTACTTTGTTACCTCCAGGTTACTGTTACTTTTTGATACAAAGTTACTAAAGTAAACCTTATCATCATAATTTTGCAGCTCACACATCAAATGATTGGAAAAAATGAATAAACTAAAAAACAAAGTAGCCATAGTTACAGGTGCGTCAAAAGGAATAGGTGCATCGATCGCTAAATATTTTGCGGCAGAAGGTGCAAAAGTTGTGGTGAATTATGCATCAAGTAAAGAGGGTGCGGATAAAGTCGTTAAAGTCATAACCGATAACGGCGGTACGGCAATTTCGGTGCAGGGCGATGTGTCGAAAGAAGCTGATATAATCAGACTTTTTGAAGAAACAAAAAATGCTTTCGGCACATTGGATATTTTGGTAAACAATGCAGGCATTTATCTGTACGCACCAATTGAGCAGGTATCAGCAGAATCTATTCAACAGCATTTCAACATCAATGTATCAGGGTCTTTACTGGCAATCCGTGAAGCCGTAAAACTGTTTGGCGATAAAGGCGGAAACATCATTAACATCAGTTCAGGTGCAAGCAATACGCCTTTGGCCACAGGCTCGGTATATTCTGCAACCAAAGCAGCGTTAGATGCGATTACTATTGCTTTATCGAAAGAATTGGGTGTAAAAAATATTCGTATCAATTCTATTTTGCCAGGCGGTGTGGAAACCGAAGGTACTCATAGTGCAGGCATTATCGGCAGCGATTTTGAAGCCAGATTAATTGCCAATACACCACTTGGTCGTTTTGGTCAGCCGGAAGATATTGCAAAGGTTGCCGTATTTCTTGCTTCTGATGATTCGGCGTGGATTACGGGAGAGAAAGTTACCGTCTCCGGCGGTATTTACGGATTTTAAAAACAAACAAAATGGCACAGGATAATTACGCAGGAGCTTTACAGCAACCAATCAGTTCAGGATTTAACGCAACATCGACTACTAGTGATGTAATTAAAGGAATTGACCTTAAAGGAAAAATCGCGATCGTCACAGGCGGTAACACAGGCATTGGGTTGGAAACGGTTAAAACTCTTTCTAAAGCAGGAGCAACAATTATAGTACCCGCAAGAAATGTTGAAAAAGCAAAGGAAAACCTGAAAGGAATTACCGATGTTGAAATAGAAAAAATGGATTTAATAGATCCCTCTTCTATTGACGCCTTTGCCAGAAAGTTTTTAGCTTCGGGCAGACCATTACACTTGCTCATTAACAACGCAGGAATTATGTTCGTGCCGTTACGCCGTGATGCAAGAGGTATTGAATCTCAACTCGCTACCAATTATCTCTCAGTATTTCACCTTACTGCCAGATTATGGGAAGCGCTAAAAAAAGCGAATGGCGCAAGAGTGATTAACGTTTCTTCACTGGGACACCATTTTGCACCTTTTAATTTTGACGACCCGAATTTTGAAAATCATGAATATCAGACATTACAGGGTTATGGACAATCAAAAACTGCTGTCAATCTGTTTTCGCTGGAATTGGACAATCGTGCTAAATCATTCGGCATAAGAGTATATTCAATACACCCCGGTAATATTTGGGGAACAGAATTAACCAGAGAAGCTCCGGTAGAAATATTACAGCAATTTGGCTTCCTGGATGATAAAGGGAATCCTGTACCGGAAGTTATTGATTCGCTTAAAACCATTCCGCAAGGTGCGGCTACAACCATATGGGCTGCTACGAGCCCGCTATTAAACGAAACAGGCGGTGTGTACCTCGAAGATATTGATATAGCCGAATTAGCTATCGATTCATCAATACCCAATGGTGTAAAACCGTATTCTTTAGATGAAGCCAGTGCCAAACAATTGTGGAAACTGACCGAAGAATTGACAGGAGTTACATTCAACGTTGGTTGATTTTTATCTTGTATCACACAAACATATGGCGTTGGTTCAAAAACTTACCGCTACCGGGCACAAAGGTCGAAGATATAATCTTCGGCCTTTTCTTTTGAATCATCCTTCCCGGACTCAAAAAATTCCCAAACCTCAAATCTGAAAAATCCCTCGTCTTTGATTTTCCACTTTTGAACATCTCGTTCAAATTATTCATTATTTTTATTATATTCACAAAAATGTAATTAACCCGTACATATATTCTGTAACCCATATAACCCTCACCATGAAAGAACTCTACCTTCTTACTACTATGCTGTTTTCTGTCGGTACTGTACACGCAAATACAGAACCTGTTATTGAAAAAAACATACAGGAACAACTCTCTCGTAGCGAATACTTTATCCACTGGCAAAGCAATGCGGGTATCTACCAGAGTACTAACCGTAAGAATAGCCTGCGTGCTGTTTATACTGGCCAGGAAATGAGTATTACACCCCGGAACACACAACAGCAATGGTCATTCGGGCTTGCTGTAAAAGGAGTATCTGCTGATGGTCGCTCGCTTTACAAACCAGCAGAGCAACCTGTAGCCATAATTGACGATGGTACCATACAATTTAATCATGATAATCATTATACAGTAGAATATGTAAACAATGATCAGGGTATCCGGCAGAACTTTATCATACAAAAACCTGCTGTACAGGCACACAAACTCAGTATACAACTGCAGGCATCCGAAGGATGGCAAACTTTCAAACGTAGTGAAACCAATCTCACATTCAAAAACAGGCAACAACTGCTTTCTTACAATGACCTGAAGGTATGGGATGCGAAGGGTACCACCTTATCGGCACATTTTTCTGTACAGAATAACCAGGTACAAATAGAAGTAGATGTTGAAAAAGCGGTTTACCCGGTTACCATTGATCCTATTGTATTGAATGGTACTCCGCAGAATGCCAATACGTTTGTACAAAGCAACAAGGTAGACGCATTGATGGGATATAAGGTATCAACTGCAGGAGACATCAACAACGATGGTTATGATGATATTATGCTCTGCGCACCATCCTATATTAATACACAGGGCGGAAACGGTGCTATATTCATATATTATGGTAGTTCCCGTGGTATTAATCCAACCAGGTATACTTTGTTGACACCAAGCGTAGCTGGCGGACAATACGGAACAAATATGGCCGGAGGCGGAGATGTCAATGGTGATGGCTACGACGATATATTAACACTTGCTCCCACAGACAGTGCAAATAGTCTGGGCGGTATCTCTGTATATTATGGCGCTGCAGCTGGTATTGAAACTACACCCGAGACTGTCTATGGCGACCCGGCTTATGGCCAGTTTGGATCGTCTATAGCAATAACAAAAGATGTAAATGGAGATCTTATCGATGATATAATTGTAGGCTCAAGCGGGGCTTCACATGGACAAACTTATGAAGGAACTGTAACACTTATTTATGGTGGTCCCTGGGGTATATCATATACTCCATGGACTGTTATTGAAAGCAATCAAGCCGGATTGCACTTAGGATCACAGGTTTCGGGGGCACTGGATATTAATAATGACCTCTACAATGATATTGTGGTTGGAGCCGACAATAAGATTTTTGTATATTTCGGAGGGCCTGCCGGTATTGAAGTAACACCTGCCAGTTCTATGATATTGAATGCACCTGGTACATTTCACGAATATGCCCTTGCAGGTGGCGGAGATATTAACAATGATGGTCATGGTGATATATTGATAGGCTTCCCTGATTATTCCAATGGCCAGTCCCTGGAAGGCGCAGTATATGTCTATTATGGTAATTCCACAGGTATTGACACAATTCCTGCCACGATCCTGGAAGGAAATGTGGATTCGACTTATTACAGCGGTAGCCTCGCATTTGCCGGAGATATCAATAATGATGGATTCAGCGATATTGTAGTTGGTGCGAGAGCGCAGAACAACAACATCAACCAGATAGGTGAAGGAATGGCTTATGTTTATTATGGCCGGTCCAATGGCATAAATCCGGTTCCTGCATCAACGATACAATCTAACCAGGCGGACGCATTATTGGGATTTAGTGTGGACGGTGCGGGCGATGTTAATGGGGATGGTTATAGTGATGTGCTTATCGGTGCAATGTTGTATACCAATGGGCAGTTCTTTGAAGGAGCAGGATTTGTTTATCATGGTGGGGCTGGTAGTGCAGGGTTGCTGGCCGCTGCTCCGGAGATAGAACATACTGCTTCTGCGGCTGTAAAAATATTCCCCAACCCGATAGTAAACAACTTGTCTGTTCAGTTGCAGGGATTAGATATCCAAAACCCTACTTATATACAGGTAATGAATGTACAAGGGATATCAGTTCAATCTGTTAAAGTCGGTAACATAGAAAGTTATCAGCAATCAATTGATCTTAGCAGACTTACCCCGGGAATATACTTTGTTATCATACAGAATGGTAGTAAAGTATTCCGGGAAAAAATAATTAAGCAATAACTAAATAATTCAGAGGCCCTGCTGTAACAACAGAGCCTCTGAATGCTATCCGCAAATGAAAAAGGAAGCCTCCTGATATGGAGCATTCAACCGCCTTTATCACATTCTATTCATAATACTCCCGATCTCCAGCATAAAGCGTTCGATCTGCTGCGTATTTTTGAAAGTAGATGCCCGTAGTACATTATTTTTCTTGCCAGCAGCTTCAAAAAGCATATTGATATCTGTGCCGGCATAAACACCGTTATAGGTTTTACGCACTGTCTGGAAATTGACAAAACTGTCGAAGCTAAACTGACGATTGCCTATACCGATAGGGCTCTTCCTTTCTATAATACGGCTACCCGTATTGAAAGTGAGCCTGGTATAAGCGGCAGCAAAAAACACCACACCCAATCCGATCTGAAAGGCGGTCATCAACAGTTTACCACCTATATTGAGATCAGTCATCCAGGCATAAGGAGTACATTCATGAATACCGAGGGCCAGGAAGAAGGTACCAAACACTATAAGGCCGGCTTTCTTTGCCTTGAGGGTATAAATCCCATCACCTTCGGTGAAATATTCGTAGCTGGTGATCTCTGTATTTTCTGGTACTAATGGCGCTACAGCATCCAGATATTGATGGATCAGGGGAATGACTTCATTGCTGAATGCTACCGCGTTTGGATCAGTATCTTTACCATAATGGGAACTTATCATAATACCCTTTCCATACTTATTTGCCTTGGTAAAGATGCGGAAGTTAAAACCGCCTGCCCGTTGGGTAACCATAGTTACCTGGTACAGTTTCTCAAAAGGAATATTCCTGATGGGAAGAAAGCCAAACAGCATCTGTTTCATACGACCGGCGCTGCGGTCGAAGATCACATACGTAAAACCACCCAGTACAAAGAGCAGCCAAATGAGCGCCATTACTACTACCAGAGGACCCATATCACCAGGACTTTCTTTTTGGCCTAACAGGTACAACCCAATAAAGACAACAGCCAAAACACCGGCAAGGATGAACACAATACCGTGGGGGCGGATAGTGACTTTCTCAGATTCGATTTTCCATTGGGTTTTTGAGATCAACATATATAAGCGTTTATGAACATGTAAAGATATAATTATTGATCAACAAACCTAGCCATCCCCGTTAAACCCGACATACCCTAAATCACCTTCATTATCCGTCACAACACTTTCAGCATTTTTTTTTACTTTTAGTTAATCAAAATAACCCACAATATCCCTGAACTTATCAACCCTAATGTATAACCTATAATAACCCTCATCATGAAAAAACTCCACTTTTCAGTTTTCCTGTTTTTCATTACCATCACTGTACGCGCCAATACAGAGCCGGTCATTGACAACGGCCAGATACTACAAGCGCAAAAGCAGATTGAACGTATTGAATACTTTATCAGGAAGAAAGACAATGTCAACATTTACCAAAGCCCTAACCGTCAAAATGGGTTACGCGCTACTTTCACAGCAGATGAATTGAATATCACGCCACAGGATGCAGAACAACAATGGGCTTTTAACCTTACTGTAAAAGCAGTAGGCGGATATAAACCCGTAGCCCAACCCCTTGTTGCCATGCATGAAAACACCGTTCAATTTGATCACGATCATCACTTCACTGTAGAATATGTAAATGATGAACAGGGGATCCGCCAGAATTTCATCATAGAGCACCCTTCGGATAAGGATAAACTAACGGTACAACTGCAATCCTCAAACGGCTGGAAGGCTATGTACAGGAGCGCAACCGGTCTTACATTTGCAAACAAAGGGCAACAGCTTTCTTACCATGATCTGAAAGTCCTGGATGCAAAGGGTAACAAGCTTCCGGCCCACTTTACCGTTCAGAACAACCAGGTAGAGATAACCGTGGATGCCAAACATGCAGCATACCCACTTATTATTGGGGGTATTGCTGGTCCGATGGTAATACAGGCGGCCAGTACCCTTCTGCAATCTAACCAGGTAGGAGCCCAAATGGGTACTTCTGTAGCAGGTGCAGGAGATATAAATGGGGACGGTTATGCAGATGTGATGATAGGTGCTCCATATTTCAGCAATCCTGAAGCACAGGAAGGCGCTGTATTTGTCTTCTATGGTAGCGCACCCAATGGTATTAATCCCAATAATTACACCATACTGGAGAAAAATGTCGCGAATGGGCATTTCGGACTTTACATAGCCGGTGGTGGGGATGTGAATGGTGATGGTTTTGCAGATGTAGCAGTGGGTGCACCTTATCGTGCAGGCACTTTTGGTAATGATACAGGCGCTGTATATGTTTATTATGGATCTTCAGCAGGTATCACTACTACTCCCGATATCATACGCTCTACAAGGCAGGGCGATTATTTTGGAATAAGTGTGGCCATTGTGAAAGACCTCAATTTCGATCTGATTGATGATATTGTGATTGGAGCAAGTAATGGTGCGGGATATGTTACCGTTGTATCTGGTGGTGTATGGGGAGTAGGCAGTTCATTTATTGATGAAATTGCGGTGAGCGGAACCACTGGTTTTGGAATAAGGGTTGCAGATGCCGGGGATGTAAACGGGGATGGTATCCATGAGATGATGGTAGTAGCCGGTGAAGATTTATATGTTTTTTGGGGCGGTTATGGACAGGTCTCAACTACTCCTTCTCAAACCATATTGCGTCCTAATCAGGCAGCTTCTTTTGGTTCTGCGATAGCCGGCGGAGGAGATGTGAATGGTGATGGATATGATGATATTGTAGTGGGCGCAAAAGATTTTGTAGACCTTGGACATAATGGTATACAGTCGGGAGCAATGTATGTTTTCCTTGGCAGTAATACTGGTTTGGTTACCACTCCTCATCAGATTATATCTTCAGCTTACTTCCTCGTACCTGACCAGGATTCTTCACTTTATGGATCACAGATTTCATTTGCCGGGGATGTAAATAAAGATGGATTTGATGACGTTGTGGTAGGTTTACCCAGAGCGGAAAGTAGTGCATCACAAACAGATGAAGGGATGGTATGGCTCTATTATGGTTACCCTCCCGGATTGAATTTCTGGCCAGTTGGACTAATACAGAGCAACAGGGCCAATTCCTGGTTCGGATCTTCAGTAGCTGGAGCGGGGGACGTAAATGGGGACGGATATGCTGACCTGATAACAGGAGCCAGGTTATTTAGTAATGGACAGGCTCAAGAAGGAATTGGTCTGATTTTCCTGGGTGGTGAATATACTCCGGCCCGTATGGCAGCACCTAAACCAGATAGTGTAGTGACAACTAAAACCTCGGCAGACATAAAAATCTTTCCGAATCCTGTAGTAAATAATCTTTCTGTTCAGTTTGAGGGATTAGATGCAGCAAGCAATACATCTATACAGATAATGAACATATACGGTATAGCGGTAAAGACTGTGCAGTTAGGAAAGATAGATAATGGGAACCAAAATATTGATGTGAGTTCACTTGTTCCGGGCACATACTTTTTGATGATAAATAATGGAAGTAAAATAGTCCGCGAGAAAATAGTTAAACAATAAATAGATATTCAACTGCCCGGACTAATAATCCGGGCAGTTAGATAAAATACCTACTTCTTCCACTTCTGCGCAATTTTAACAGCAGTTTCAATCATATACGGTTCCCATTGCTCTATTCTCCAGTCTGAATTAGCCAGGGAAGACTGCGAGAGCACATGCATAGCCTCCGCATACGAAGCAGATGACTCAAGAATGGAAGAAAGTTCCAGCTGCTGTTGGTACAACATCATATCTTCAACAGCAGTACCTGTTGATAAAGGAAATAACGGAAGAAAGGGATCGGAAGCACCAGCATCATTTTCATTATTGTTCTTACGAACAATCTCTTCCATCTGCAGGAAATCATTATAAAAACAACGTTTGCTCATTTCTGTTACCAGCCCGTTACCCAGTTGCTCCAGCACCACATATTTAAGATGCGGGCATTGTGCAATAGTCATTTCCAGCAACTGAAAAACCTCAGGAGGTACGCTATCATCATGCGTATCCCTCCTTATGCTGCGGTTGGGATCTGCAGCAGAATCGTCCCAGCTGCCACCGGAGATATGGATCTCCTGGACTCTATCCAATGGATACAGGGCAATCATCTCATCAAATGCAATATCAAAATTCCGGAGCTGGCAGTAAAGGTTGTGAAGATCAAGAATAATAAATCCGTTTACCGGCTCAAGCAGCTGTTCCAAAAAGGTGCCATGCCGCTTTACCTCATCCAGTGAATACGAAAAAGCCAGGTTCTCTAAACCTACAGGTCGCCTGCAGGCTTCATAGATCCTCTTCAGCCTGTCCCTTCCAATATTGAGAGTAGTGGTAGTATAAGGAATATTCAACGGCGCGCCATGATGAAAATCCTTACCTGTCATGAAGCCAAAATGTTCCGTAATGTGATCGAACCGGAACTCAGCAGCAGTCTGCTCCAGCTGCTTAAGCCAGGCTTCCTGCTCAGGCAACCACTTACCCGAAAAAAGAGAAAAGAAGACACCATGGCCGATCAGCCGTTTCTCATTGCTAAACGCTGTCAGCAACTCCCGGAACCAGGAAGGCACTTCTTTTTCTTTGTATAATGCATCGAAAGACCATTCTATGGCTTCTACCCTGGACTCCTCCATCAAAGGCAAACATGCAGAGAGAATATTTGCATCCAGATTACAGGCAACAGCTGATAATATTTTAGGCACCTTTTTGAAATTACAGCGTACAGTTATCAACCCATACCACAGGCAGGGCAATTTCCCAAAGATTGATCCTGCTTGGGCTTTTCTTTTGGCTTTGGTTGATCATCTTTTCCACAGGAAACAACGGTTGTCTGGATGGCAACACCGATCAGGATGGCGCTAAGTAGAGATTTTGACAGCTTCATTCTTTGTTTTTTTTAACATGGGTGAGAAAATGCGTAATTATTGTCCCAGCTATGGCTACAGTTATTATAGATCTTGGGCATTATCAACCATTAAACGTTGCAACAAAAAAAAGGTTACAGGCATGTTATTAAAATTAAATATATTGGGTTCCAAAATTGTCAGGTTAATGAATCGAATTATAATCATATTGATGATCGTTTTACCTGTTCTAAATGTTCGTGCTCAACAAAAAAGCATTGAAACAGATATTGCAGCTATTCGGGCAGCATTCAAAAAGATCAACACATTATCTCTGAAACAGCAGCAATTTAAGTATGAGTCTGATGGCCGTGTAGAGGATGGTATCGTACAATACTATTTTCAGGACAATGAGATTGTAAAGATCATAGAATCAGGAAGTATCGGGGACGGCAGCTGGAAAAATGAATATTATTACGAGTCTGGTAAATTTATCTTTTCTTATGAAAAGCTCGTCGGTAGTTCCGCTGAAGGAGAAGAAACCAAAAGCGAGTATCGCGTCTACGCAAAAGATGGTGCAGCCATCCGCTACATGGAGGATCAAAAGATCTTACCGGTCGATAGCAGAGCTACCAGAAAACTTGACATCGCCGAAAAATTACTGAAAGCTTATATCACAAAAAACTTTGCAGCAATATTGTGTGAGTAATGGTTAACAGGATATGGTTATAGGTGGACAAGAATATGTCAATTACCAGTCAGAAATACAAACCGCTGCTTATTCATTAGAGGCTGACCAGAAAAACTCTTTTCAGATCAGCCTCCTGAATCATTAATTACTCAACCCAGTACACCAACGTTACTTCAATAAATCCATCTGCACCTACATCGCTGGGATCCAGGAGCACTGTCTTTGACACAGCACCTTCCCAGTTACCAGGATATGCACCAAAGGTATACGTACCGGCAGGCAATCCTTCAAACTCATATCCTTCCCGGTCAGTAGTATCATAATATACCCCGGTTTGCTCATTACGGGCCCAGCATCCGCGTAATCCTATGCTTCCGGTAACGGGACTACCATCGGTATGTACCAGCTTGATACGTACATTGTAAGTAGTGGTAATGTTGTTTTGCCTGAGGTCCTGGGCAAAAATGGTACGGACAGGTGTAACGGCATAAATCTGTGAAACAAATAACAGCGACAGTACACTGAAAATGAGGGTTTTTCTCATGGGTTAAACGGTTTTTAAGTGAAGTATGAAGTATCTAATTTAATGATATTCGCTTATATCATCAAACGTTTGCGTACATAATCTTCGTGCCAGATGTTATTGATCAATAAATACACCTTATCTGACGTGAATATCAGGTGAAGTTAAATTGAAAAACAAATCTGAACCCATATTCCAAAGCTAAATCAGAGAACTAAACAGTCAGATACAGTGTATTTATGATCAATAACATCAAGCCGTATCAATGATGATTACTATCAATAAATTTAATCTCCATTATTTTCTGCTCGAAATCATTTGCAGGGACCAACGCCCGCGACTTAATCCTCATTTTATAAGTATATACAGTACTAACGCTATAATCCAGTATTTTAGCTATAGCCTCATGCTCATTTATTCCCAGCCGCATTAAAGCAAATATCCTGAGTGTAGCATTGAGCGTTTCACCGGACTTCGGCCAAATCTGATCTTCTTTTTTTAAAAGTGCATTAAAAGATGTAATGAAATTAGGGAACATCGTTAAAAAAACGGTATCAAGCATGTTGTATAAATTTCCTTTTTCTTCTTCGATATGAACATTGTTTAAAAACAAATTCACATCTTTATATTTCCCCAGTTTGATATTATGCAGGGTTTTATGCTTTATTTTATCTAACGTTTCTATATATGATGAACACGTTTTAAAAAACAACCCGATAAGCTCCTCTTTTATTTTAGAAGATTCCCAGAGCTTTCCATTTACACTTTCCAGTTCATTGTTTTTCTCCTTTATTATCAGCTCATTTGCTTTGATCCGCAATATTTGTCTCCGGTAAATGACCAGCAGAAAAAACAATATAACGGCAACAATCAAAAAGGTCAAAAAGCCTATCAGCAGCTTATCTTTTTCATGTTGTTTCTCATCGAGCATTTTACCTGCAATCAATGGTAACATCGATTCGATCTGCACTGCACGATTTCTCGCGCCATAAAACTTAGCATTACGGGAAGCCTCCTGCATGAAAATATAGGCATCGTTTATTTTATCCAGTTTAAACAACTCCTGCCCGAGTAAAAATATGGCCAGTGTTTCTTTGGTTGAGGAACGAATATCATTTATCGCAGCAAGCGCAAGAAAACGTACCCGGTCTTGCCCCGTATAAGCATAACTAATCCTGGTAGCCACCATCGCTATACCATGTTCAGGCAGGCGACGCCGGATAATAACATCATAGAAAAAATCAGGAGTTAATTTTTTGTGTTTTACTGAATCCGCAAGGAAGGCCAGGTTGATAGTCTTCTCGAAATCATTGGCAGGAGTAACGCTCTCGGCATTTTTAAAATCATCCTCCGATTGCTTATAATAGTTCCGCGAAAAATAAGCATCATTATCATATTCAGCAATACCGGCATTCAGTCGCGCCCGCAGGAACAGGTAATCGGTTTTGAGAGCCTGGGACAACCTACCCGTATCTATCTCCCCGATAACGTCAAAAGCCTCTTTATAAAATCCTGAATTCAGTAAGGTGCTTCCCAACGTCATCTCGCTCCGGATCAGATGGTCTTTTTTCTGAAACTTCTCTGAAATGTCGATCATCCTTTTGATATAAAGAAATGCAGAATCGAATTTGAAGGAATGGTACTCTTCAAAAATCTTTGAATAAAGATCGAACTGTGCATTAAAATTTGTGCTATCCGTACGAAGTAACTGAAACCGCAAGAGCTTTATCCGCTTTTCTTTGCCCTGATCGTAAAAGTTCTCCCTCGCAAGCTCCGATTTCAGGACCGTCAAAAGGCTGTCTGATTTTGTGTTTTGTGAATTTCCATTAAAACCTGCCAGCAAAAAAAGTAAACCAAATAATATTTTATTCATATAGATCTGAGATCCGATTTAAGTAATACGTAATTTTTCCGCCCTTATATAACGATAACTTTTTGTCTTCCTACGAATTACGTTGAAAGCCTTACCCACTGATCCTCCTGTTTTTAACGGTTAAAAAGTACTGCTTTTTGCTATGTAATTTATGAAAACGTGTCCGATAGCCTTAGATTTTTCGACGCAACAACTCCTATATAACATTGATTATCAAATATATGATCTCAGAATAAGTTAGATTTTTCTACCCGACCGCGTTACTACAGCATAACACGCCTGATTAGTGATTTAATTTGACCCGCCAATTAAAACGCCACGACCGGCACAGGCATCACTCATCAGCTACAGCGATGAACCACGTTTATGAACCAATCAAGCAGACACGTTATGCTAACAAAAATTCTACGATTATTAAGTTGTTTCGCCCTGATTCTTGCCCTATCCTACCCGGCATTTGCGCAGAACAGGGTCATTGATGGAAAAGTAATTGATTCAGCTACTACAAGTCCATTACCTGGTGTAACCGTCAGGATTGCAGGCACCCGCTCCGGGACCACAACCGACGCAAACGGTTCATTCCGGTTGACAGTAACTACCACCGCCCATCAGCTCATCTTTTCTTCCATTGACTACATCCCGCAAACAGTTCCTGTTACCAGTCTAAACACCTTACTGGTGAAACTGGCTCCATCAAGCCGGGAACTTAAAGGCGTCGAAGTCATCAGTGTTGGTTACGGCACCCTGGATAAAAGAGAAGTATCAAGTGCTATAACACATGTGAGCGCAGCTGAACTGAAATCCGTCGCGGGCAACAATCCCTTAATGTCCTTACAGGGAAAAGTGGCAGGATTAAGTATCTCCAATACCTCCACTGCCGACCCCAACTCCTCTCCCAGTATCCAGCTGCGGGGCGTATCGTCACGCAGTGCCGGTTTAGGCCCTCTATACGTTGTGAATGGCGTTCCGGGCGGCAATATCGATAACATCAACCAAAACGATATCGAATCGATAGACGTACTCAAAGGCGGTGCTGCATCAGCTATTTATGGTACCCGTGGCAGTAACGGCGTTATCATTATCACCACCAAAAAAGGCACAGGCGATTCAAAAATGGTTTACAACGGCTATGTGAGCTTTGATAAACTCACTAAAACACCCGATGTCCTCAGTGCCGGCGATTTCCGTAAGTACCGGGTTAATGCCACACCAGCCCGGGGTATCGACTATGGGGCCAATACCAACTGGCTGAAAGCCGTTACCCGTTCACCCACATACGGACACAAACACACCTTACAGATTTCAGGCGGAACAGCCAGCGATAACTACTTTGCTTCCGGCGACTACCGGGATGCCAACGGCATCGACCTGCGCGCCTACAAAAAGGAATATGGCGCCCGTCTGAATGTGAATCATAGCTCAAAAGAAAATGTCTACACCGTTTCCCTGAACGTTGCACCCAGGTACATGCATACCAGCAACTCCGATCAGGGAAATTTCAACAACGCCATTACACTCAATCCTACCCTGCCTGTTTACGACAGCACAGGTTATCACTACATCAACACAGGTTTTTTCTCAAACAACCCGGTTGAAAATGCCCGGCTTATTAAAAGTGAGGCAGAGATAAAGGAATTAGATATAAGCGGCTCCCTGAAGGTGAACATCCTGGAAAACCTGAGTTCGACAGTAACGGTGTCTTCTATCAAATCATCCTACAAAAATCTGTATTTCGCTCCGTCGACCCTCACAACCGTCGTTCATGCCGGCCAGACAACCAGGACCAACTACGCCTCGCAGGAGCAACAGGATAACGATCAGAAGAACATCGAGTGGATGATCAATTACTCACTCAACATTAAAAGGAATCACTTTAAGGCATTAGGGGGCTATTCATACAGCTACTTCAATTACCAGCAGTTCAGCGCCAATAACTACGATTTTCCGTTCGATACCTTCCTCTGGAACAACCTTCGCTCAGGTACCTGGAATGGCGGTGATAAGGGCAACGGGCAAAACGCCGTGTCCTCCACCCAGAATGATTCCCGCCTGGCAGCGTTTTTCGGCAGGATAAACTATGATTTCGACAACAAATACATCCTTACCGTAAGCATCAGGCACGAAGGCTCATCAAAATTTGGTGCCGATAACAAATGGGGTAACTTCCCCGCTGTATCTGCGGCATGGCGCATCTCCGATGAGCCCTTTCTGAAAAACAAATTCAGCTGGCTGAACGACCTGAAACTAAGGGCCGATTATGGTGTAACCGGCAACCAGGATTTTGATAACTACCTCTCATTGCTGTTATACGGAGGTTATGGATATTTCCCATTCGATGGTACCACATACCAGGTTTACGGTCCGTCACAGAACATCAACCCTAACCTGGGCTGGGAGAAAGCCATCAACTTTAACGCAGGCATCGACTTTGAAATATTCAACAACCGTTTATCAGGTTCGCTGAACTATTACGTGCGTACCAACAAAGACCTGCTGGGTTACTATAATGTGCCGCTTCCGCCAAACCCTCAGTCGCAAACCTTCAGTAACGTAGGTACAATGAAGAATTCAGGGTTGGAACTCCAACTGAGTGCGGAGGCAATAAAGCGCGACGCGTTTAGTTACAATATATCATTTACTGCTGCTTACAATAACAACAAATTCGTTTCCTTCTCCAACAAACTTTATCAGGGTGCTCCTTTCCAGGATCTGGCAGGTTTGCCTTCTCCGGGTAGCCCTGGTACTATCCAGCGTTTGCAGGAAGGCCACCGCATCGGGGACTTTTATATGTTAAAATCGGCGGGTGTGGATGCAACCGGTGCATTGCTGGTTTATAAAAAGGATGGAACAGTGGTACCCGCCAACCAGTCGAATGCCGATGATAAGCAGTTTGTCGGCAATGGCCTGCCTAAATTTTCCGGATCGCTTGGCAATACGTTCCGTTATAAGAACTGGGATCTTAACCTTTTCTTCAGAGGGAACTTTGGCTATAAACTGTTTAACATGCAGGCTTTTTACATAGGTACTCCCGCAACACAATCTGATGCTAATACCTTAAGATCAGCCTATGATCCTAAAAGCAAATATTCAAAGCTGACCAATTCGTCTACCACATCGCTTGCCTCAGATTATTTCCTGGAATCGGGTTCCTTTGTCAAAATCGATAACGTAACCCTGGGCTATAGTCGTGAAATTAACTCTAAATACCTGCGTGCCTTCAGGATTTACGCTGCGGCAACCAACCTGCATACATTCACTGGCTTCAAAGGCGGAGACCCGGACCTGTACCCCATCAACGGCTTAACACCCGGCGTTCAGGGTAATTTGAATTTTTACCCGGCTACCATACAGGTATTGGCGGGCTTACAGGTAACATTCTAAACAACTAACTGATGAAAAAGAAATATATAGTATTGATCACCGTGCTGATTTTGAGTGCTTGCACAAAACTGGATGAACATGTTTATGACAGAGTTGATGTATCCCAGTTCCTCACCAGGCGTGATGATGTAATCAGGGATTTTTTACGGCCATTCGAACACGCCTACTGGAGCATCCAGGGGAATGACACTTACGCCGCAGGTGAGAACAGCACCGACGAGCTAGGCACCTACAACCGTCAGGGCGACTGGCAGGATGGTAACTATTACCAGCGCATGCACTATCATACATGGACCACGCAGGACGGTTTCACCAACGGCGCCTGGACAGCCTTTTACCAGGGTATCGTACTTGCAACAAATTCCCTCCAGGATATGGAAGGGATATCCGACCCGACTAACCTGAACGTTACAGCAACCGAGCTGGCTGATTTTAAAGCAGAACTCAGAACACTGAGAGCATGGTTCTATTTAAGAGCATTTGATTTTTACCGCAATATCGAAATCATAACCGATGTAAAACATACCACCACCGGCAACAAGCAATCCCCTCCGGAAGAAACTTTCAAATACATTGAATCCGAATTGAAAGCAGCATTACCAGATCTGCCAAAACGCGAAACACTGGGCGATAAAGGCATCGGCCGCTGGACACAGGCCGGGGCAGCAGCATTACTTGCACGCCTGTATCTGAATGCCAAAGCGTACATCAACCAGGACAAGTTCAGCGATTGCGCCACGGTTTGCCAGGACATCATAGACGGTAAATACGGCACCTATCAGCTTGATACCCGCTGGGATGCACCATTCGATTATACCAACACTACGGTCAATTCAGAGACGATTTATGGCTTCCCATCCAGTCTTTCACGCACGCACTGGCAATATGATGGCGGCATGTATTTTTTCGCAATGACTTACGACGCGGCTCCATTATACTGTGGCTTTACGGACTTCGGTCAGGCTAACCCGAAATACGCACTTCAACCCGGCAGAGATGTGGACAGCGTTGAATATACCTTTAAACCAGGCAAGCCTTTCGTTAAGTTCCAGCGCTATCCCGACGACTATCGCCTGAAACTTTACAAAAACCTCGGCAACAGTAAACGTGAAGGCATGTTTCTGTACGGCTACCTGCCCTATCAGCGCGTAGTGAATGGTAACACCGTCACCGATACCGTTCGTGGCAATAAGGGCTCTTATCCGCTGTTTATCCGCGATCAGGTTGGATGGTTCCTCGATTCAAAACCCGGGCATCCAATTGCCGATAAGGAATCGGATATGAATCATGCCGATCATAACTCAGGCGTCTTCTTCCTCAAATATCCTTTATACCCTACTCCGGATCCTAACCGTATCACATCGGCTTATGCTGAGATACGTTTGTCGGAAATCTATTATTCATTGGCTGAATGTAAATACCGTGCAGGAGATAAGGCAGGTGCAGCAATATTACTGAATGCAGTACGTACGAGAAACTATCCGGCTGGTTCCCCTAGTCTGTATAACCCTGATGGCAGTCAGCTCAACGACCAGGAAATGCTCGATGAATGGGGCCGCGAGTTCTTAGGTGAGAACCGCCGCCGTACAGATCTGATCCGCTGGGGCGTATTTAACACCGGTACCTGGTGGGATAAACAGCCAGACCCGGATGACCACACGGCCATATTCCCGATAGGCCGCGATATCATGGGCGCTAACCCACAATTCGTACAAAATCCGGGCTATAATTAATACATCAACTGCTGCCTCAAAACGGGGCAGCAGTTAATTCTTCAACCCAAATAAAAGCCGGGTTGCTTTAAACGATAACATGGTAAACTGGCGATAAGATCGTGGATGATAGCAAGATTAAATGATACCTTTGAATCATCTTACAAGTCAATTGAAGTCATGGAATCGTTAATCGCTTTATTTACCGGAAAGTTAGGTTTAGATCAGAACCATTTTGAAACGTTTTATGCCCGGTTGAAGACAAAAAGCTTAAAGAAGAAAGAGTCCCTGATTCGCGAAGGTGCTGTTTGTAATTTTATTGCATTTGTATCTTCAGGGACCTTTAGATCATATATCAGGAATAACGAGGATGAATTTAATAATGATTTTTATTTTGATATTGCTTCTTATTTAGGCATTAAACCAGAATCCCTGAGCAGGATCAAACTCTTAACATACATCAATAAATAAAGCGTTCTTTTAACGGACCTTTGTAAAATGAAAACTATAACACTACTGACAATTATATTTTTGACGATAGCTCAGCAGTCAATTGCACAGCAAACAACAGACAATAAAAAAGAAATAAGTATCCTGATAGATAAGTATTCAAAAAGTGTGATCGAAAAGGATTCCACTTCATTCTATGAATTGTTCAATGACGGAGTCGTTACCTGGTGTGCTGCAATTAAGGACAGATCTCAAGCCAGAGAAATAGAAAAAAAAGCCGTGAGCAGTAATTACTTCTCAGGAAGCTACAAAGGTTTTTTAAGGTCTTTATTCAGATATACATCAACCGAAGATAAGTTTGACAACATTCGGATAGTTGAAGACGGAACAGTTGCATCAGTAACGATGGATTATAGTTTTTGGGCAAATAACAAGATGACTAACTGGGGTGGAAAATACCTGACATTAATAAAAAGAGACGGAAAATGGAAAATTACGAGTGTCATCTATTCTTTAGAACTTTCAGAATACTTTGAGCAGCCAACACTTAATGAAAGACAAAAGTTAAGCAAGCATAAGTAACGCAATATATTGCAATCGAACACAACCCCGTTACTAGAGCGGGGTTGCTATTTTAAGTTAATGCTACATTTATTGATGCTATATTACTCATCAGACGGTTCCTGCTTCAACAACTGCTCCCCTGCCTGTTCCCTGTATGTTGTGAACTGGATCAGGTAACGCAAATCCCTGTTTGACGGAACCTGCTTCAACAACTGTTCCCAAGCCTGTTGTTTGTAATCTGAGTACTCGATCAGGTAACGAAGGTCCTCATTTGATGGGGCCTGCTTCAGCAGCTGCTCCCACGCCTGTTGTTTGTATTCTGTATACCGGATCAGATCACGAAGGCCCTCGTTTGACGGAGCCCGCTTCAGCAGCTGCTCCCCTGCCTGTTGTTTATACTTTGTGTACCAGATCAGGTCACGAAGGTCCTCGTTTGATGGAGTCTGCTTCAGCAACTGCTCCCCTGCCTGTTGTTTATACTTTGTGTACCGCATCAGGTAACGCAGGTCCTCATTTGACGGCCCCTGCTTCAGCAGTTGTTCCCAGGCCCGTTGTTTGTAATCTGAATACTCGATCAGGTGACGCAGATCTTCGTTTGATGGAGCCTGCTCAAATAGCTGTTCCGCAGCCTGTTGCCTGTAATCCGTGTACCGGACCAGGTAACGCAGATCCTCGTTTGACGGCCCCTGCTTCAGTAGCTCCTCCCAGGCCATTTGTTTGTAATCTGTATAGTAGATCAGGTAACACAGATCTTCCTTACTCACATACTGCTTTAGCAGCTGCTCCCAAGCTTCTTGCTTGTAATCTGTATACTCAATCAGGTAACGCAGCTCCTCATTTGACGGGTCCTGTTTCAGCAGCAGTTCTCCCGCCTGTTGTTTATAATCTGTGTACTCGATTATGTAACGCAGATCCTCGTTTGACGGATCCTGCTTCAACAGCTGTTCCGCTGCCTGTTGCCCGCAATCTGTGTACCTGATCAGGTCACGCAGCTCCTCATTTGATTTCCCTTCAATATTACTCATGTCTGAAAAAAGCATTCTCAAAAATAAGTATTCTCAATATGGATTGGTAAATAGTAACAACTACAAATGATCTACATAAACTAATCAACCCAACCATCCTGCCGCAACTTTTCAAAAACAATCAGTACACCAGGTACCTGATGTTCCTCTTTCCGGTAAGTATCCAGGTCAAAATACCTGATATCACCGATTTCCGAAGAAGGAACCGGTATTTGTGTGAGTTGATGCAGGAAACACTCCTGCTCCATCACCAGATTAACTTCCCCGAAAGCAGGGGCTGTAATATGACAATACCATTGGAGACTTTCTGCGGCAATAAAGATGTTCAGCTCTTCATTAATTTCACGCTGCAGCGCAGCAAGGGCAGTCTCTCCTGCATCTATTTTACCACCTGGTAAATACCAGGCCTGCTTGTTCCTGCTAAAAGCGAGTAATAATTTCCTGTTTTGTACAACGACCAATCCGACGCAATCAATGTGATTCATGGAGCTAAAATAACAAGAAAATAAAAATACAGCAAAGGGATTTCCTTTGCTGTATTTACCGGGTAATTTAAATCAGCAAATGTTTAGCAATTGTAGTATTACTGGAAATACTTATATTCGTTAGGATATTTTTTAACCCTCGTTTAAACCAATTTACCATGAAGAATTTGTTTCCCATCGCATTAATGCTATGCCTTTTCCTGTCGTTATCCAGCTTTGCCCCTGTACGTTCTGATGCCCCTGTTATCAAAAAGGAGTTGCGCACGTTCTCCTTTCCAATCACCGGCACTACAGACGGCACACCGGGAGCAGGCCAACCAGCAGGCACCATTGCCTATTCAATAAGTGGTAGCGGAACTACTCCATACAGTATCACGTTTTCAACACTGAGTGGAACTTCGTTAGGCACTTATTCTTATACGCTAGCCTCTACTAACAACTACCTGGCTGTGGGTATGAAGGCTCAAACGTCCATCGCGGGAACATATTTTCATATTAGCACTGCTTGCTCTCCCGGGTATTGCTTAGAGTTCATCGGCGCACTTTGATTAGTTACAATAGACGCCTCTTATACCAACAAAATTATCTTACAAGAAAAAATAAAACCTGCCGTAATAGCAGGTTTTATTTTTTCAAAGTATTTAGAAATACACACCCGGGATCAGGTCATCGAATAGTCCCGGGTGCTTTGGCTCCCAGCCTAACGATTTACGACTTTGCTCACTTGATGTCGGACAATCAATAGTAGCAAAATGTTTAAACCAGCCAAAATGGGCCCCGGCATCTTCCCCGTCTTTGCTCACAGTAGGTAAATGTACCCCTTGTCCAATAGCCATAGCAATTTGCCGGAATGGGATACCTTCCTCAGCAACAGCATGATAAACCTTTTGCCCGGGCTGCTTTTCAACTATCAAACGATACAAAACAGCGGCATCCAGACGATGAACAGCAGGCCAGCGATTATGCCCTTCTCCAATATAAACTGATTCACCCTTTTCTTTTGCAATACCAATGACGATTGGAATAAAACCATGATCGTCCTTGTCATGCACTGTTAGCGGAAGCCTTACAATATAGGTGTTTACCCCTTGCCCGGCAACAGCATTTGCCGCTTCTTCCGAAGCTGCACGTGGCATCACATCAGAGCCGACAGGTGTGTCGTTTTCGGTCACCAGCCTTCCATAATTCAGCAGGCCCATTGCTGATGTAATAACCAACGGATGCCCCGAACCGGCAAGTACCTCACCTAATGCCAGTATCACCAGGCGATCGTTCTCACAATTGGCCTTATAACGGGTAAAATCATGATTAAAAGCGGTATGAATGACGGCATCACATTGTGCAGCACCTTTTTTTATACTTTCCAGATCATCAAGGTTGCCTCGATGCACCTCAGCACCGGCTTTGATTAATTCTTCGGCAGCACTGTCCGTGCGGACCATACCAAGCACCTGGTGCCCGGCCTGTAAGAGTTCTTTAACGATGGCGGAGCCTACAAATCCGGAAGCTCCTGTTACAAATACACGCATAAATGAATGACTTAATTATGGATACAAAATTGAGTCAAAACATTTTGGGAAAAGTGGTCATTTGACCATATTTCTACTTAACGATGTAACTGTGCATGGCGGATACGGGTCAACGTCTTCAGCGAAATGCCAAGATAAGCCGCAATCAGGTGTAGGGGTAACCTGGCCAGTAAGTGAGGAAAAGTCCGGGTAAAATCTTCATATTTTTCTTCCGACGTTGCACTTAACGCAGTAAACAGTCGCTGCCGGCTGCTGTAATTACTGCGCGAGATCAATTGCCGGGAAAGAGCTTGCAGTTCGGGTATGTCTGTTAACAAGCGATCAAAATCAGCTTTGTTCCAGAGCAGTAGCTCACTTTGTTCTACAGCAGCGATATTAAATACCGAAGGTGTCTCACGGTCATAACTTTCTGCATCTAATGCCCAGCTATTCTCCGGAGAGAATTGCAAAATATATTCGCTTCCATCTGCAACTCTACCAAAAGTACGCAACAAACCGTTTATAATAAACGTTTTATACCGGCATACCTGGTCCTGCTGCAATAGCAATTCATTGCGGCGAAGGGATCTGGGCATTGCTGCTGAAGCAATCCGTTCAATATCTTCATCGCTCAGACTGGTATGTGTGCGAAGATATGTTTCAAATCTGGTGATCATATGCTAGTCAAAATTAAGCGATCTAAGCTTATTGACAACGGGGAAATAATAAATTTTCATCTCCTGATTTGATGTAATAAGAGCAAAACCCGCTACTGGAAGCGGGTTTTGCTCTTATTCTATAACTATCTCCTATTCAAACCAAAGAAAGTTCCAGTCTCTGTACTTAGTTATTTACTCCTTGATAATTTTCAGACTATTCACTTTACCATTATGAACCAGTTTTATCAGGTAGATACCTGCGGGTAGTGAAGCCGTAGATACTGTTTTCGTATATGCTCCGGATGTAAGCTGTCCGTTTACAGGTACCAACAGTTGTTTGCCTGTCATATCATATACAGCCAATGTAGTATACCCATTTGATGGCAGGCTGAATTTCACCGTAAAGAATGCTCCAGCAGGATTAGGATACACCGTGAATGCAGCTATTTTTAACGCCTTACCTGTAGTAGTCGTTTTAATCTTCACTTCAGCATAGCTGTTCCACTCATTTAAGTTGTTACCATGTCCGAGAATACGTACATACTTCGCCGTTCTACCGGTAAAAGTGAAGCTCTCAAAATTGAGAGATGTACCACTGCTCTGCAGACCAGTAGCTGCATTCGTCCAGCTGATACCATCTGCACTCACCAGCACATCAAATATTGCACGGCGGGTATCCCCTTTATAAAATGCGATATCCACACCTGTAACAGTAGCAGAGCTCCCCAAACAGAATTGAATCCACTGTCCGTTTCCGGTTGCTGACCAACGGGTATTCAAATCATTATCAACTGCATTCGCCGCTACATTGCCATCATCGCCGCTCGCATTAACCGGAGTACAACCCGCAGAATCTACAATCACAGCAAGTTGCGGAGTATTAGCCCCTGCCTCTTTTGCATTCAGGAAGATACGTGGATCATGTGCCTGCTGACTTTTCAGCGCCAGTGTAATTTTCTTTCGTCCTGCCGCGAGTTCACGCTGTACATAGCCGGTCACATCCCATGTATAATATCTCGCAGCATCATTGGTAAGTACAGCAGACGATAAAAGAGTACTGTCAGATGCAGGTTTATTATTCCATGTAATCGTTTTTTCAGACCAGGTAGAACTACTTACCGGATATACCCCAACCGGTACACTGATAGCAGTAGTCCCCTCTATATAACCAAATACCTTCAGCACCACAGAGGATACGGTATTCGCAGTATTGGTCAGATCAAAGGTAAGATAGGTTTCACGCGCATTATTCAATTGTCCGGCCGGTGATACTTTAGTAAGCAGGAATGTAGAATCTGTGGTACCAAATGTGATAGCTGCATTTGTTCCATCCCTTACATATGCATCCTGTACCGGTGCCAGTATGATTGCAGCAGGTGCTGCTTTAAATATCGCAGTAAAGGCAGTATCATTATCAGTAATCCTGATATTCTGCACCCTTGCGCCTCCATGTGCCCAATGATCAAAAATATAAGTAACCCCGTTAAGTGTTTGCGGAGAAGGAGCATCCATTGGCCTTACCATACCGGATAAAGTAGCTGAAGAATACGGTGTGGTAAAAGGAATATCATTGAGGCGCACCTGCAGACCAGCAGGCTGTGTATTCAGTGTTATATTTGACGTAACAGGGAACATTTCCACATAACTTGTATCCAGCTCTCCCCTGCTATCCTTTACAGAAAGAAGAATACGATACCAGATATCTGTTTCCGTATGTCCTTCAGCTGAAATAACAAAAGAACCGCTTTTAACGCTGTCCCGTAATTGCGGACCAGGATGGATATGATTGGCATGATGAAAATCGATCCACCAATGAAAAACATTGGCAGACAAAGTACCATCTTCTGCATCAGTACCGGTACCTGCAAATAAAACGGTATCACCCGCCCGGAATCTGGCATTATTTACAGGTGCTGTAATAGTAGCAACCGGTAATGTATTGGGTTTAGCGACAGTGAGTTTTGCATTACTGCTGGTAGCACTGCCCGCAGTATTGGTTACCACTACACTATAAAGACCAGAATCTGCCGGTTGCACATTAGCGATGGAATAACTGGCAGCCGTTGCACCGGTGATATTAACCGCATTCTTTCGCCACTGATAAGTGGGAGCAGGATTGGCAGTTGCTACTACACTAAAAGTGGCAGTTTGCCCCTGTGGTACACTCAAAGATTGTGGCTGTGTGGTGATCGCAGGTGCCTGTGTACCCGTATAAATAAGTTTGTAAAGCGCACTGTTATCCCGGCTGAGGAAATAAAGATTTCCATCATTGCCCTGTTTGAGATAAACAAGCCCACCACCTAAACTGGTAGCAAAGGCTGTCCGTGATGGAGATGCAGGATTTAAGTAATTGATCCATCCCCCACAATAGTCCAGGAAAAAATATTTGCCATTATAGGTAGCCGGATAATTACTGATCGCACCATTGAAAAAAGTACCACCATTGATGGCACAACCTTGTCCGTCAGGAGGAGAAGCATTCCTGTTGGTACTATACTTATAAATAGGATTCGTTAAACCGGTACAACCGGAAGAACAGGTGCCTTCCTGATCGGGCCATCCAAAGTTCCGGCCACTAACAGAAGCATCATTGATTTCTTCCCAGGTAGATTCACCAACATCATCGATAAAGATCTTTCCGCTTACAGGATCAATGGAATTCGTAAACGGATTTCGTAAACCATATGCCCAGATACGGCTACGGGCAGCTCCGCCGCTAAAGGGGTTTCCGGAAGGAACGGAACCATCTGTATTAATGCGTAACAGCTTCCCCATATAACTATCGAGGTTCTTCGCATTGTCGCCTACTTTATTATCTCCTACGGAAACATACAATTTACCATCATTACCAAAAGATAATCCGCCTCCATTATGATAGATAGCATCTAATGTTGGCAGGTCCAGCAATGCTGTTTCAGCAGCAGCAATGTCTCCGGTCATAGTAAAGCGGCTCACACGGTTATGCGGTCCGGAAGTATTGGTATAATACAGATAAATATAGTGATTGGTAGTGAAGCCAGGATCAACTGCAATACCTATCAGGCCCCGTTCTCCACTGCTATTGACGGAAAGAGTAATAGCAGGTGCAGATAACAGACTGCCGTTTTTAATAACGCGTAACTGGCCGGTTTCCTGGCATACAAGAATTCTTCCGTCAGGCAGGAAGGCCATAGAGGTTGGACTGCTGATACCAGTAACAACCTGCACCCGTTGAAAGTTAGCGGGTAGTGATTGCGCGCTGGCGGACAGCGATAAAAACAACAGGAATAAGGGCAGTAATAACTTATTTTTCATAATAGGGTTCTTTAACGAGGAATTCTGAGGGTTTAAATATTAGGGGATCAGACATACTTCTCCTGTTTACGTATAATCTTTTAAGTTATACACAGTAGTATTGTCACATGCAGGTACGGACAACCTGTTAACGGATGTAATTAACTATTAGGTTTTCATAAAGTTGTTTTTAAGGATGAATGATTGGGTTATGTACAAAATACAGGGTTAAAACACACTGCTACATGGTGTTTCAGAATATAGGTCACAATTATTTCAGCTACGCTTCCGAAGTTATGCAATCGTTTGCAATAAAAAGAATACTATTTTCACATTTTCCGATAGTAATTAAATTTTCACCGCCGCCACTGAAAAATAAATATCTGAGAAATACGTTTTACTAATTTATAATAAAACCTATCTATGAGAAAAACCTATCGTCTTTGCAGTAACACTGCTATTATTAGCATATTCATCGGATCCTCACTGATTTCCTGTAAAAGAGATCTCGCTGTAGAAGGAAAAGTAAAAGCCTATACGCTTAGTACCGGAGCTTATACTGTATTGACCACAGAGAGACCATTAAGTTCGATATCAGATAACCCGGTTGAATTAGGTATGAGATTCAAGTCCGCCGTACCCGGGACCATCACAAAATTCCTATACTATAAAGTGGCCGGAGAAACAGGCACTCATACCGGACACTTATGGTCAGCAAAAGGCAGCATGCTGAAAACAGTCGTTTTTAGCGCTGAAACGGACACAGGATGGCAGACTGCTACGCTGGATACTCCTTATCACATTAGCGCCAATACGACCTATATTATTTCCGTTAATGCGGTCAGCAAATATGCAGCTACTTCTTATGGACTGGCTTCTGTTATCAATAATGGTCCTTTGAGCAGCCTTGCAGACACCAACGGCGTATATATTTATACACCAGGAAGGTTCCCGGTTAGTTCCTATCAAAGCAGTAATTATTTCAGGGATATTGAGTTTGTGCCAGACCAGAATGACCAATCTCCTCCTTCTGCTCCCGGCAACCTGACAGCCTCCAATATTACCAGTAACAGTGCAACCTTGAGTTGGTCGGCTTCTACAGACAACATAGGCGTTACGGGTTATGAAGTATACCGCAATGGCATATTGATTGATACGTTGCCTGCCACCTCTTTGTCGCTTACCAGTTTACATTTAAATGCTGCCGCATCCTATAGCTTTTATGTAAAAGCAAAAGATGCATTTGGCAATCGGTCAGCGGCAAGTAATCTGGCTGATTTTATCACCATTAATCCGGGAAATATCACGCATGGCACCCAACTGACCACTTCGATAGTTGGTCCCGCAGGTATTTCAATCAGTTCACTCACTACAGTACCTGGTGGTACTTTCACCGGTGCTCCGCTTAGCGGTTGGGGTAGCCTGGCACGCACAGTAGCAACAGGAGGAGAAACAATCGATGGTTTCTGGTTCCCTGCAGGCACCGTAGTACTACAGGGAGCGAACATCAGTTCTCTGATCACTGTTTCCTCCGGCTGGCTGGTAATACGGGGATGCAAAGGTGGGATATTAGCCAACCACCCAAGTGGAAACGGTGGAGGTGCCGCAGCTCTTTATTGTGAAATAACAGCCTTCAGTACCGGCGGCTTTAAAGACAGTCAGCAACCCGCTGCTTCTATCGTTCACCGTTGCTATTTACCACACAACGGACTGGAGAATGTTTACGCAAACAATATCACAGTTACTGAATCGTGGATAACACCAGACCCTGATACAACCGGATCTGATCATATAGATGGTATACAGACCTGGGGTGGTCAGTATTATCTGAATTTCTCCCGCAATCATCTGGAATTTAATGCACCCTACAATTCCAGCCTTTCCGGATTGCTCGCCATGTACTCGGATGGAGATCAAAATGGTTTCTCCGGTTATGATCATGTGATGGTAAATGATAACTATTTTATTATTAACAGTACCGGCATTGCTCTGCATGCACCTCTGGGTGTACCTGTATCTAACATGGTTGTTACCGGTAATCGCTGGAAAGGGGCTGCAAATGCTACAGACCTGAATTATACGAATGCTGTTTATCGTAATCCGGGACAGACTATGCCGAACTATAAAA
Source organism: Chitinophaga sp. YR573 (assembly GCF_900110995.1). GTDB lineage: Bacteria > Bacteroidota > Bacteroidia > Chitinophagales > Chitinophagaceae > Chitinophaga. The sequence continues at coordinate 897,845 of NZ_FOJF01000003.1, read as the reverse complement.
CAGGAGGTAACAGATGGTCAGATAATCATTGGACAGACAGCTCCTATTCAAATCTTTTTATCTTACCGGATAACACAACTTCATCATCAGATTACTAATATTAAAAAGAGAAGCCGTCTTAATGGACGGCTTCTCTTTTTATATAAGACACAATTGTTGTTCTCACAATCTTCCATATTAATTAATTTTTATATTTCGAATATGTTTCATTAGTTTTGAAAAACGAAAGACCCGAACTATATTCTGTACAGTAGAAAGACCGATAGACTGATACTTATCTTGTAGAATTTTATTAGCTGCTTTTATTACTATGTGATTGATTCAACCCGATCATTTATGCATTAACCTATTTATTGAACCCGTAATTCAAAACATTTAAAACCAGGATCCCTCAAATATGAAGATGTAGCAATTATGCACTGATAAAGTGGCATAATCCGGCATCATTTAGCCCAAAGAATAACCATAAACAAAAACCTATGAATCGCGTTTATTTGCTGCTTAAAATGGCTGTATTACTCCTATTGCCTTATACGCAACTGGTAGCCCAACAACAGACGGATAATTCCCGTCTGGACAATTATTTCAATGAAGCTTATCGCCAGTATCCCGGCCTCCCCAAAGGGATACTTGAAGCGATGGCTTATTCCGCCACACATATGACTAACCTGCAACCACATGAAGATAATTGCATGGGTATGCCTGAACGGTTTGGTATTTTTGGTTTAGTGGAAAACGGGAAAGGTTACTTTAAAAATAACCTGGTGGAAGTGAGTAAACTGAGTAACATCAGCACTGCACAATTTAAAAACGATGTACGCCTTCAGATTCTGGCCACTGCAAAGTTTTTAAGTCGCGAAGCAGGTAGCCGGAAAGTGGCTGCAGGTGTTGAAAGTTTTGCTACCGTACTGGAAAGTATTTCTGAAATTCCTGATGATGGCAGTGCAGTGAATGCATATGCCCGCTCATTATACACATATGATGTGTATGATAATTTACAGAAAGGTTTTACTGCTGCAACGCTTACAAGAGCGCCCGCAAATGTACAGCTGGAAAAAATCTATCCTGCAAAAACACTGCGTGCATTAAAAGCCACCGGTGTACAGATAGATTATGCCAGGGATAAAGTAATATCACCTGATAACGTACTGGACCAGAGCGCTGCAATTGATGGTGTTTCTGTATTAAGTACAGATTATGGCCCGGCAATTTTCAGCGCAGCACATGCTAATAATTATACTGTAGGTCGTGGTGGCGTAGCCGTTACCAATGTTACTATACATACTGCTCAGGGCAGTTATGCAGGTACTATCTCCTGGTTTAAGAACAGCACGGCTATTGTATCATCGCATTATGTGATCCGTTCTTCTGACGGACAGGTAACACAGATGGTGCGGGAAAAAGATAAAGCCTATCATGTGTTGAATCACAACAGCTATACCATTGGCATTGAGCATGAAGGTTATATTGCTGATGCCAAATGGTATACCACCAGTATGTATTCGTCTTCTGCTGCACTGGTACGTAATATCTGTACCAAGTACGGAATCAGTAAAGCTGCCTGCTTTAAAGGAGCTGCTACTTCCGGTACAAATTATCAGCCTAAGACAGTACGTATTAAAGGACATCAGCACTATGATGGCAATACACATACCGATCCGGGGATTAACTGGAACTGGAAAAAATATGCCGCTTTAATCAATCCTGCTACAGTTGCAGCTACCAAAATGGCTATTACGGTAAGGGATCAGGAAACAGGTTTTGCTGTTGCCAATACTGCTGTTACAGTAACAGGACCAGACGGTACTACTACCCGCATACAAACAGATGAAAACGGTCAAACATCATTTGATGCCGACAAGGGAAAATATACCTTCTCTTTTAGCGCCAACGGATATGATCAGATAGAAACATCTTTTGAAGGTGGTGATGAAACAAACATTGCTGCAGACATTAGCATGGACCGTATCAGTTCTTCTATGCGTATCGCATCAGATGATGAAGCAATCCGTCAGGTAGTGGCTGCCAATAACATGATCCTTTCAGGTTATGTCAGGAGTGCCGTGACCAATGCTCCGATTGCAGGTGCAACAGTAACCGCTGGTGGTCGTGCTACGATCTTTGATAGAAATGGTTTTTTTACATTAACTATTCCGGTCCCTGTTACGGCTGTTACAGAAACTGTTGCTCCGGGTGTAACTACACTACGGATTACCAGGACAGGTTTCAAACCGTATGTACTGAACAATATCCGTTTAATAGCAGATAAAATCACTGTAAAAGTTGGACTTACACCTCTGACATCGGCCAGCGATGACCAGAGAGTTGCTACTACTGAAGAAGTGGAAACTTACACACATGGTATGTTTGACAGAACAGCAGCTGATGAAGCTCAACGTACAAGCGAATACCTGCGTATAGCCGACAAGGATGCAGAATCGGCTGTTACTGCTGCTGCGATCGCCGTACCTACGAGTATCCGTGTAGGTACCAGTTGTTCCTGCACAACCTGTTCTGCCGTAAAGGTAATGAGCCTTGAAGCTTATGTACAGTCCGGGCTGGATAACGAATGGATCTCCAGCTGGAAAGCAGCTTCTCTGCAAGCTGGTGCAGTTGCTTACCGTTCTTATGGTGCTTACTACGTAAAACATCCTGTAAAATCGAACTTCGACATTGCATCTACTACCTGTAACCAGGCATGGGGCAGCGAAACCGCTACATCTACCATTAATGCAGCGAAAGCTACTGCTGGTGTTGTATTAATCAAGAGTGGTGCTATTTTCAGGTCAGAATATTCTGCAGAGAATAACAATGCAGGTTGTGGTAATGGTTACAGTGGTACAGGTTCTGCATGGCCTTGTATCTCCGATGCACGTTGTGCAGGAAGAACTACAAACGGTCATGGCAGAGGTATGTGCCAATGGGGTTCCAGCTTCTGGGCAAGTGATAAAACTTATACCTGGATCCTGAATCACTATTATAACCCGGGTGGTGTAACCGTACAGGCTGCAGCAACTGTTGCCGCTACTTTGGCTAAAACAGAGGCTCCGAAGGAAACTGCAATAGTTCCAACCGGTAAGCTTACTTTATTCCCTAACCCGGTATCTGGTGATGTGGTAAAAGTAGGTTATACCTTATCTGCAAGTGCACGGTCTGCGATTGTCCTTTTATCTGATAATACTGGTAAGGTGCTTCAGCGCAAACCTGTTCAGCTGATACATGGGTACAACCAGTTTACCCTGGACATCAGTGCTTTAAAGAATGGTATCTATATCGTCACCATCAAGCCTGACCTGTCTGTTATTTCAGAAAGTAAAAAGCTGGTAGTGGCTAAATAAAATAAGCCCTTGCTACATATCATTGAGGATCCTGAGGAGAGCTGCCCATTTTGGGCAGCTCTTTTAAGTATACGTTTGGAGTAGCCCCCTGAATTTATTATCTTGTTTTATATTCCAACGATTAGTTATGAAAAAATTGTTTTCCCATGTAGTCCTTAACTGCATAAACCCTGTCAGTTCAGGATCTAAAACTGGTTTATTAGCATTAAGCTGTTTAATATTCCCCTTAGCGTTATCAGCACAACAGGCACCATGGAAAGAGGTGGCTCCGGGTGTATGGAAAACCGTTGTCGGTAGTCCCGAAGCCTACGATCTCCTGAAAGCATCAGGTGCTGTTCCTGATACCGCAGCCTTAGGCAGAATGCAACATGTTGCTTTTCCTTTATCTCAAAATGAGATCAGTGCAACAACGGCAAATAATAAAACATCTCTGCGCTTTCCACTTACACCCGAAGAGCAGTTGTTTGGATTCGGCCTTAATTTCCAGACTATCTACCAGCGTGGAAAGATCCTTCAGTTACATGTAGATCACTATGGCGGCAGAGATAACGGGCGCACACATGCACCAGTCCCATTTTATGTTTCATCCAAAGGTTATGGTGTATTTATAAACTCCGCGCGTTATCTGACCGTATATGCCGGTTCAGCAGTGCGGAAAGACAGTAAGACCCCACCCCCAGAAAAGGACAGGAACAAAGACAAAAGCTGGAGTTCCAGACCCTCTTCCGATGCTGTGGAAATCCTCGTACCTGCAAATGGCGTAGAAGTATATTTGTTTGCCGGACCTACCGCACTGGACGCAGTAAGACGTTATAACCTTTTTAATGGCGGCGGAACGCTGCCTCCACGCTGGGGACTGGGTTTTACTCAACGTGTGAAGACATTGTTTAACGCACAGGATGTAAAGAATGAGGCGGACAGCTTTCTTCTAAAAGGATACCCGCTTGATTACATAGGATTAGAACCCGGATGGCAAAGCAAATCTTATCCCGGTACGTTTGAATGGGATACAACACGTTATCCGCAACCTGCCAGCTTTGTAAAGGAAATGCTCGATAAAAAGATAAGACTCAACTTATGGATCAATCCATATATATCTAAGTCCGCTCCTTTTTATAAAAGCATTACTCCCTACACAGGATCTCACACAGTATGGGTAGGCGAAGTACCAGATCTCACAATGCCGGAAGCAAGAAAAATCTTCTTCGGACAATTGCAGAAAGACCAGGTTGATATTGGAGTAAGCGGTTATAAAATAGATGAAGTAGATGGATATGATTATTACCTCTGGCCGGATGTTGCCACATTTCCTTCGGGTAAAGACGGAGAACAGATGCGTCAGACCTATGGCCTGCTGGCACAGCGTTACAGCGCAGAAATGTACCACATAAAAAACCAGAGAACATATGCCCTCGTAAGGGCATCTAACGCCGGTGCTAACTCTTTTCCTTATGTGATCTATAATGACTATTACAATCATGAAGATTTCATAACGGCCTTAATCAACAGTGGATATGCAGGGGTGTTGTGGACGCCTGAAGTACGGGTTTCGAAAACCGGTGAAGAATGGCTGCGCAGGTTCCAGACAGTCATCTTTTCTCCAATGGCCATGATCAATGCATGGTCAAGCGGAACAAAGCCCTGGAGCTATCCTGAAGTAGCAGAACAGGTGAAGAAAATGGCATTGCTGCGTATGCAGATGATACCGTATTGGTATTCCGAATTTGCAAAATATCATTTCGAGGGTACACCTCCTTTCAGGGCTATGAATATGGAAGAAGGGTTTGGACAGGATCTAAAGAAAGATGCCGGCAGTAACAACCTGGAAGAAAACCCTTATGCAGAAGCCACCACTAAAGAAATAAAAGACCAGTATATGGCAGGAGAATACCTGCTGGTAGCTCCTCTTTTTACAGGACAGACAACACGGAAAGTAGTATTGCCTAAAGGTAACTGGTATGATTTCTATACAGGTGAACGGGTAGGAAACGGAGAAGTGATTACCGTAACTCCCGGACTGGATAAGATCCCTGTATATGTAAAAGATGGGGGTATTATACCGATGATGCCACCATTGCTCCATGCTCCTGCCGCAGGAGAAAAAGTGGACATCGAGATAAGGCATTTCGGTGAGAAGAACGGCTCTTATAAACTGTATGACGACGATGGCGAAAGCTATAATTATGAAAGAGGTGAATACTCCTGGCGCGAAATAAAGGTTGAAAAAGATAAAAACGGGAAATGGAAAGGAAGCATCTCCCCTGCTGTAAAAGGCAAACCAAATACTATAAACAAAGTAACATGGAAGTTTATGACAGAAGCCGGTCAATAGCACTCACAATAGTGCTATCGGTATTTTTACTGATCCCCTGTTCAGCCCAGCATATTCAAAAGGAAATCGCCACCGTTTTGCGTGAACAGGTTCTTAAAGATGCGTTATGGGCACTGGAACAGCAACCTATCACTGTTACGGCGCAATCATCCGGCAGAAGCAAAGGTGGCAGGCACGACTTCTTCTCCGAAGGTGACTACTGGTGGTCTAACCCTGTAAGTGCTGATAGCCCGTACATCCAGCGTGATGGCATGACGAACCCCGATAATTTTGTTGCTCACCGCCTGGCCATGATCAGGTTCAGCAGAATCGTGGGGGCACTTTCTTCAGCTTATAAACTGACTGGAGACAAAAAATACATGAGACATGCCATTGTGCATTGCCGTGCATGGTTTATGGATACTACTACAAGAATGAATCCTAATCTTTTATTTGCCCAGGCTATTAAAGGAAGACATACAGGAAGAGGAATAGGTATTATTGATACCATTCATTTTATGGAAGTAGTACAGGGCCTGATGGCAATGGCTGGTGTAGAATTATACGATAAAGAAGCGATAGCCGGCATTAAAAGCTGGTTCGAACAATACCTGCAATGGCTGACCACGCACCAGTATGGCAAAGATGAAATGAATGCTGTCAACAATCATGGTACATGCTGGGTAATGCAGGTTGCCTGTTTTGCAAAGTTCACCGGTAATCAAAAGATCATGGATTTTTGCCGCGATCGTTATAAAAATGTGTTGCTTCCTAATCAGATGGCTGCTGATGGAAGCTTCCCGCAGGAACTAAGAAGGACAAAGCCTTATGGTTATTCCATTTTTAACCTGGATGCTATGGCCACTATCTGCCAGATCCTTTCAGATGATAAAGACAATCTCTGGACATATACCACTTCCGATGGCAGGTCTTTGAAGAAAGGCATAGAATACATGTATCCCTATCTTGCTGACAAAAGCAAATGGCCTTTAAAAAAAGACGTGATGTATTGGGATGAATGGCCGGTAGCTCAACCTGCTCTGGCTTTTGGTGCAATTGCTTATTCAAATAAAGACTGGTTTAATACCTGGAAGCGTTTGGAACATTCGCCAGCGATAGAAGAAGTTATCAGGAATTTACCTGTCCGTTATCCGCTTATCTGGATTCAATAAGTCTTGAAAATGGACACGACTTCGCGTCCATTTTCAAGATCTCCCTTTGCCAAAATCAGCGGAGTGACTTGAAAGCTGCGCGGATTTCTTCAGTGAAGAGTTTGGGTTGTTCCCACGCAGCAAAATGCCCGCCTTTATCGAGTTTGTTGTAATAGATCAGGTTGGGATATGCCTTCTCTGCCCAACTTCGTGGTGCCTGATAGAGCTCGTCAGGAAATGTACTCACTGCAACGGGAACTGTGACGCCTTTTGGACTGAAATATGGGAACTTATTCTCCCAATAGAGACGAGCAGAAGAAATCGCAGTGTTAGTGAACCAATAAAGCGTGATGTTGTCGAGAACATCATCTCGTGTAAGCCCTTCAGATTGTCCGTCAAACGAGCGTGAGATGAGCTCCAGACTACGCGCATCGTGGTCTAGCATAAATGTGGCAAGGCCAACAGGGGAATCCGCCAATCCGATCAACGTTTGCGGACGCGATCCCATATAAAAGCCGTAGTAAACGTGCTGATATACAAAGACCAGTTGCTCATACGCGTGTTTTTCTTCAGTTGAGAGACCTGATGGTGCCGGCTCACCGGCAACAGCCGCCTTGTCAATACCGGAAGGTACCGCGCCAGGCATATTCGTATGAATGGCAAGCAAATCATCAGGTGACTGTACAGCCATTAAATCAACGATAACCGCCCCCCAATCACCTCCCTGTGCAAGAAACTTTTTGTATCCCAGGCGTTTCATCAATGTTACAAATGCATCTGCGATACGGGTAGGTCCCCAGCCGGTTGTAGCCGGTTTCTCTGAAAACCCATAGCCCGGTATTGAAGGTATAACAACATCAAAAGCATCTTCGGGTTTTCCGCCATAGGCAGTGGGGTTAGTTAAAGGGTCTATTACCTTCATTAATTCAATGATTGAACCCGGCCAGCCATGGACTAAAATAATAGGCAGGGCATTACGCTCTTTGGAGCGAACATGAATGAAATGAATATCAAGTCCGTCAATTTTAGTAGTAAACTGGGGATAAGCATTCAGTCTTGCTTCCGCCTTACGCCAATCATGATTAGTCAACCAATAATCTGCCAGTTCATGAACTGTCTTCGACTTCACACCCTGCGAATAATCGTCTACCGTTTCTTTTTCCGTCCAGCGTGTTGCCTTGATCCGCTTTTTAAGATCAACAAGTTCTGATTCCGGAATGTGCACTTTAAACGGATGAATAGACTCATCAGTGGAAGGGGCCGTTTGTGCATTACTTAATCCACCTTGCATCAAAAGGGAGCTTACCACCATTGTACTTGCAAGGATACTTTTACTTTTTTTCATTGTTTTAATTTTAAAAAAATTAAAAATTGAAATTGTCTTGTAAAAGTATCAACTCGCATACTGTTCACCAGTGGCTATAGCATGGATAAATATGGCATTACCTTGTAACCCGGCTGGTTCAATTTATACCGGTAGCTGTAAGGTATTAACTATACCTCATTACCTACTGAGATGTAGTTAAAAAAACTAATTACAACGGATATAAGCCCTATATAAGCCCACCCTAAATAAGGTGGGCTTGTATACAAGTTGTAGTGGACTTATAGTGGGCTTATATAGGGCTTATACCACTGGGAGCATTGAAATCTCAGCACCTTATAAGCACCTATAATAATGACGCTATATAGACGCCTGTTTACCAGGAAATTATATAGAATATCTCCCCTTCTTTCTCCGCCTTTTTATCAAGTCCCAAAAAATAAAGTTTTGTAATTCGAAACTAACCCTATATTTGTTGAGTAGACCAGAATAGAACAAACCAATCAAAAATCTACAGGATAAGATTGAAAATCAGCGATTTAATTTTTAACAAGATCGCTATAGGGGGAGATTAAGGAGTTCGAATGTTCAATGCCACGTTTATTTGAGATTGTCAAGTCGCTATTATACCTATCATTTATTTACAAAACACGTTATGCTTCACGTTATGCATGTAAGAATTGCTTTTAAAAGGCTATGGTCGCTCCTGACTATTATAGCTATGCTAACGGGCGTCGGACCCGTTTTTGCCCAAAGCGGCAGGATTTCCGGTAATGTTACTGATATGAAAGGCGAGCCACTTCCAGGTGTGTCAGTAAAGCTGACCGGCACCAAAACCGGCACTGTTACAGACAAACACGGCGCTTTTGCTCTAACCGCTGAAAGCGGGAAAGGCACACTGGAATTCAGCTTTTTAGGCTTTGAAACGCAGATGCAGACCTTCGCCGGCTTTGCTCCCCTGAACATCAGGATGCAACAAGCCACCGCCAATGTGGATGAAGTGGTGGTCGTAGGCGCCAGTATGAAAAAGTCGGACCTTACCGGGGCTACCGCCACGGTAGACTCCAAAAAGCTGCTGGAACGCCCCGCCACCAACATCAACCAGGCTTTACAAGGCAATGCAGCCGGTGTTTTTGTCAGCAACGGCACCCGCCCGAGTGATGACGCTACCATCAGAATCCGCGGTATCAATACCATCAATGCAGGCTCCTCTCCCATTTATGTAGTGGACGGCGTAGTGATGGAAAACAACCAGGGCGGATTTAACTCCGTGAACGTAAACGATGTGGCTTCCGTACAGGTGCTCAAAGATGCCTCTGCAACGGCCCTTTACGGCTCCCGTGGCGCCAACGGTGTAGTGGTGATCACTACAAAGAAAGGGCAGCGCAAGGGCGGCGACGGCCTCGTTACCTATGATAGCTGGGCAGGCGTATCCGACTTCACACGGATCCCTAAAACCATGGATGCGCAACAACTGGCTGCACTGCGCATTGATGCCTATGCCAACGGCTACATGAAAGATCATCCAACCGCCGACCGGCAGGACTATATCGATAACACCCTGCTGAAAACAAACATCGCCTTCTCTAACCAGGAATTCGATACTTACAATAAGAAACAAAGCTATAACTGGCTGGACCAGGTTACCCGTACCGGCTTCCAGCAAAACCATGCGCTGGGCTTCTCCGGTGGGTCCGACCGCAGCATATTCTATCTGAGCCTTGGATATGCAGGTACCAAAGGCGTGGTGGAAAACACTAAACAGAATAAATACACCGGCCGTTTCAACGCGGAATACAACATAAAGAAATGGCTGAAAGTAGGTACCAACACCGGCTTCACCCGTACCAACGACAACATGCCTTCTGACGACGTCTATGGGAAAGCCCTGAATGCCAACCCTCTGCTGAATTATGAACCTTATCGCGATCCGGCTACCCGTTATACTTACGACTACCTTACGATTTACTATCGCTCGCACGGGGAGCAGAATAACAATGACTTCAATCCATTCAACTCATTGTTAGTTCAACGCTACCGTACGCGTAACCGCCTTACTACCGCCAACTACGTGAATATTACTCCTATAAAAGGACTGGACATCCGCTCCAGCTATTCAATGGACTATGGCGCACAGGACTGGTTCGAGTTTACACCTCATAACATTCAGGAAGCCATCCGCCAGTACAACGGCGATGCACGCGCCAAACACGAAAGATGGAGCGATACCTACTGGCAATGGGATAATACCATTACCTACAACACTACCATTGCTAATGATCATAAACTTACGGCCCTGGTAGGGACCAGCGCCAGCAAACGCCAATCCAATTATACCCTGGCACAGGGAGATCGCTTCGCTAGTGACGACCTCTCTTACAACGACCTGGGAGGCGCTGCTGCCGTGGAAAAATCCGTGCTCGGCTCTGATTTTTACGCGTACACTTTACAGTCTTTCCTTGGCCGCGTAAACTATAGTTACAAAGACAAATACCATTTCACGGCTACGGCCCGCTATGATGGCTCTTCCCGTTTTGCCGAAGGGAAACGCTGGGGGATATTCCCCTCAGTGTCCGCTGCCTGGGATGTGAAGAAAGAAGATTTCATGAAAGATGTATCACTGTTCAGCCAGTTGAAACTACGTACTGGTTACGGTGTTGTCGGGAACCAGGATATCAGCAATTATGCATATCAAACCCTTTACGGCTCAAAGATCGATAACGGCAATGCCCTGATCGTTAATGACGGCCGTCGTGGTAATCCGAACATCACCTGGGAAAAACAAAAGCAGAGCAATGTTGGTGTAGAAATGGGCTTCTTAAAATCAAGACTGACAGTTACCGCTGACTTCTTCTATATCAACAACGACAACATCCTGCTGAACCGTTCCCTGGCTGCTACCACCGGTTATAACCAGCAATGGGAAAATATCGGCCGCGTGAACAACAAGGGTATGGAACTTTCTGTAACAGGGGATATCATTCAAAAGAAAGACTTTAACTGGACAGCCTCCGGTAATATTTCCTTCGATAAGAACAAAGTAACCAGATTGTATGGTGATGCCACCGTGATATACAATACCTACGAGAATGTGATACAGCGTGAAAACAACATCTTTCTGGGACAATCCCTGCACACCATTTACACGCTCCTCTCCGGCGGTATTGCGCAGGAATCCAACCGCAGCCAATGGGAAGGACTGAACTACAATGGTAAGACTGTTAGTCCGGGAGATCTCTTTGCCAAAGACATTTCCGGTCCCGGCGGCAAGCCTGACGGTATTGTTGATCAGTACGACAAAACAGTAGTGGCTAAAACAGATCCCAAATTCTATGGTGGTTTTTCCACTAACCTCTCCTACAAGGCTTTTGGGATGAATGCTGTGTTCACCTACTCTTACGGTGCCAAAAAGATCAGCAGTTACTACGAAAGCCTGATCAACAGCAATGGTGAAAGCATGGCCTCTGTGGACCTGCTGAACCGCTGGACACCGGAACATACCAACACCAACATTCCCCGCGTAATCGCCAATACAAGCTATAACCGTTACAATCCGTCTGACCTGGATTACGCTATCCAGAACGCATCTTTCCTGCGCCTCTCTGCTCTTACACTTTCCTACACACTACCGGAAACAAAGCTGAGCGCCTGGAAACTGAATAACCTGCGCCTCTATGTGACCGGTTCTAACCTGTTCTGTATTACGCACTACAAGGGTATGGACCCGGAAACCGGCGATTATGGCTATCCTCCGGTAAAAATGTATGTATTTGGACTGAATGTAGGTTTTTAAACTTCAACTGCTAAATTTATGAAACGCACGATAATAGTAGCGGGAATTGTAATGCTCTCCGCTTCCTGTAGTAAATTCCTCGACGAACGTAGTATGACCAAACTTGACGAAAGCCAGGTATACTCCGACGTGAACCTGGTAGAGACTAGTCTTAAAGGCATTTACGCTAACTGGAAAAGCATCCGCACAGACGAACAGGGGCTCATCATGATGATGGGGACTGATGAAACCCAACAAGGCGCTTTTCAGATGAAGAGCGACCCTAACAAAGGTGGCCTGGACCGCTATGATGGCAACCTGAACTCCACGCTGAACCACATTGCCAACCAGTGGAATATCCGCTGGCCCGTTGTGAATGAAGCCGCCAAAATCGTTAAAGGCCTGGGTTCAGGCACCGTTACACCAGACTCCCGGGAAGCGAAATTACTGGGCGAAGCCTCTTTCGTACGTGGCTTCCTGGATTTTCAACTGACCATGTACTGGGGTGAAATCCCTATCCGCGATCTGAGCCGTGAAACTGAACTCGGTTTCCGCCGTCAGCCGCTGAAAGATGTGTGGGCTTTCATCATCGCAGATCTGCAACGCGCTGCTGATAATTGCCCCAAAACCAATGATCCGGGACGTGCTACTTCCGGAGCTGCATGGGCTATGCTGGGCAAGGCTTATATGTCTGCCCCTGTATCCACCGGCCTGCGTGATTTTTCCAAAGCTGCTGCCTGCTTTGAAAAGATGATGGGCGATTATTCGCTGGTGCCTTATAAAGATCTCTGGGATTATAGTAAGATCAACACTGCTGAATCTATTCTGGAATTCCAGTTCAGTCCTGCCTCTCCCAATAACAATAAACTGCAGTTCCAGATAGGCTCCCGTGCGGTACAGGCTTTCTATGGAGACGGCTGCTATTATTCCGGTTATGATAAGATCGTACCTACTCATTATGCTTACTCCGCTATAGACAGCGGCGGCATATGGGAAGCCGGAGACAAGCGCAGACAGGAAAGCATCCGCTATGATTTCACGTATTACGGTGATGTACCTACGCTGGACCCTATCAGCTGGGAAGACCTGGGCGCTGACTATGACGAGTTGTTGCCGCACGTGAAAAAGTATGAAGACTTCCGAACAGACAAACACACAGATAATAAGATCAATAACATGTGGAACTCCGGTAAGAATATACCGGTACTGCGCCTGGCCGATATTAAACTTTGCTATGCTGAATGCCTCAATGAACTGAACCGCGGCGGGGATGCTGTAAATGTGGTGAATGAAGTGCGTACACGCGCCTGGGGTGGTGTGCTGCCGGATGATAAAAAGTGGCAGGCTATGTCTCAGGATGCTTTCCGCACCGCCATCATGGATGAGCGTATGCGGGAACTTTTTGCGGAAGACTGGCGTCGTATAGACCTTATCCGTACCGGCAAGTTTGTAGAGTTCGTTAAAGCGCGTAACAAATGGACTAAACTATCCGGTTCTATACAGGATTTTAATACTGTATTCCCGATTCCGGATACAGAGATGAAACTGAATGGTGATATCAAACCATCTGATCAGAATACAGGTTACAATTAATCGTTCTTTTTAAAAAGAAGCAGGCCCGTTGCAATAAGCAGCCGGCCTGCTTTTATAATTACTATATGAAAAAGATATTATCCATTTTGTTCTTCCTGATTGTTGTAACCTATACAGCAGTTAAGTCGCAAACTATTTACATCTCCACCAATGAAACGGAACTCGTATTGCAGACCGCGCAAAATATGCGCCTCTATCAGCTTTACCTGGGCCCCCGTTTGTCTAACCAGCATGACTATACCAGCATAAAATCCCGCAGTGATGGGCAGGCCTGGGAGGCATACCCTGTATCCGGTTCGGAAACTTATTTTGAACCTGCGTTCGGCATCCGGCATAACGATGGCAACATGACCACCGTATTGCAATACGTTTCGCATAACGTGAAGCAAGTAACAGACGATGTTACGGAAACCGTGATCACGTTGAAAGATGCTTTGTACCCGGTACAGGTGAAACTATACTACCGGGCCTTTGCGAAAGAGAATATCATCCAGTCCTGGAGCGAGATCAGTCACACCGAAAAGCGGGCCGTGAATATCAGCAATTATGCATCATCCATGCTATATTGGAAACGCGCTAAATACTTCCTCACAGAGTTCAGTGGAGACTGGGCCAAAGAAGTGAATATGAGCACTGCTCCCCTGAACTTCGGCAAAAAGGTGATCGACTCCAAGCTGGGCTCCAGGGCAAACCTGCATGTATCTCCCTTCTTTACGGTTGGCCTGGACGAAGTGCCCCGTGAAAACGAAGGACAGGTGCTGATGGGCACCCTGGCCTGGACAGGCAACTTCCGCTTCACATTTGAAGTAGATAATGAAAACAACCTCCGCGTGATCTCCGGCATCAACCCTTACGCTTCCGATTATACGCTGGAACCTGGAAAAGTATTTGTTACACCTGCTTTTATCTTTACACTCAGCAATCAGGGCACAGGTAAAGGCAGCCGCGACCTGCAACGCTGGGCACGTAATTACCAGCTAAAGGATGGAAAAGGCGACCGTCTTACACTGCTGAACAACTGGGAGTCTACCGGTTTTAATTTCAATGAGTCCAAACTGGATTCCCTGATAACAGAAGCCAAATACATGGGCGTAGATATGTTCCTCCTGGATGATGGATGGTTTGGCAACAAATACCCCCGCCAGAGTGATACCCAGGGCTTGGGCGACTGGCAGCCTACCAGCAGCAAATTACCCAATGGTGTGCCTGCACTGGTAAAAACAGCTACCCATACAGGCGTTAAATTCGGTATCTGGATAGAACCTGAAATGGTGAACCCTAAAAGTGAACTCTTTGAGAAACACCCCGACTGGGTAATTATGCTCCCCAACCGTGAGCGATACTACTTCCGCAACCAATTAGTGCTGGACCTGAGTAATCCTGCTGTACAGGAGCATGTATTCAACGTAGTGGACCATCTGATGACAGAGAATCCTCAACTGGCCTATCTGAAATGGGATTGTAACAGTCCTGTTACCAATATCTACTCCCCTTATCTCAAAGAAAAACAAAATAACCTGTATGTAGATTATGTGCGTGGACTGTATAACGTACTCGACCGCATCAAGGCCAAATATCCCAACCTGCCCATGATGCTTTGCTCTGGCGGCGGCGGACGCACTGACTATGAAGGGTTACGTTACTTCACAGAGTTCTGGTGCAGCGATAACACGGACCCGGTAGAACGCCTGTTTATTCAATGGGGATATTCCCAGTTCTTTCCCTCCAAAGCCATGGCTGCTCATGTGACCAGCTGGAACCATGATGCCAGCATTAAATTCCGTGTAGATGTGGCTATGCAGTGCAAATTGGGCTTCGACATCAACGTGAAAGAGTTACGCCCGGAAGAGCAGGCTTTTTGCCTGTCGGCAATAGCTACCTATAATCGGGTAAAAAATATTAATTTCAACGGCGACCAGTACCGGCTTGTTTCCCCGTATGATGGTAATCATACTGCGGTAATGTATGTGAGTGAGTCTAAAGAGAAGGCACTTTTGTACGCGTATGATATTTACCCCCGTTTTGCGGAGAACCTTATGCCGGTGCAGTGCCAGGGTCTGAACCCAAACAGGAAGTACAGTGTTAAGGAAATTAATCTCATGCCGGGCGTAAAGGACGAAACTTTCAACGGCAAGGTCTATTCCGGGGATTACCTGATGAAAGTAGGACTGGATGTGTTCACTACTAACAAAATGTTTAGTCGTATACTGGAACTGGAAGCTGTAGAATAAATTAAATAACAGGCAGAGATGAAAACAATTTTTGAAAAGATACAGGAGTTGGACAACATACCTTCCTATTCCAAGCATGAGCGGTTTGTAGAAGGCTTCATCAATGCAATCAATGAAAAGATCTTCTGCGTAGGCAATCCCCTGCCTTCTGTAAATGCCATGATCGCCGGCCTGGGGTATGCCAGGGAAACTGTGATCAAAGGTTACCGCGAGCTGCAAAGCCGTGGCCTCATTGAATCCAAGAACCGCCTGGGTTACTTTGTTGCAGATGACAATACCCAGCAGTCGCTCAAAGTAGCGCTGCTGATGTATACCATTGATACTTTCCAGGAACAGTTCTACCGTAGTTTCCGCGACGAACTGGGGCCTAATGTACACCTGGACGTATTCTTTCATCATGGTAACATAGAGGTGTTTGAAACGATGTTTATGCTGGTGAAGAACCGTCACTATGGTATGTATGTCATCTCTCCTATTCATCATCCCCGCACCAGGGAACTACTGAACACCATACCCCGCAATAAGCTGCTGATATTTGACCGTTATGAACCCCTGGATGGGGAATTCCAGTATGTAGTGCAGGAGTTTGAGAAAGCCTCTTATGCTGTCTTTGAGCAGTTGGGTGATGTGATTAAAAAATTCGACCGGATAGTATTCTTTCATAATCCAGACTCACTGTTCCCCCCCGAAATCGTTTCTTCCTTCCAGCGCTTTATTAAAAACCACAAGATTAAAGGAAAGATTTTACGTGAATATAAGCCCGGCTCTGTGGAAAAGGGAGTAGTATATTATGTGAATGAGAATGCTGAGTTGTGGAACCTATTGAGGGACTGTAATGCCCAAAAAATAAAACCAGGAGAGGATATAGGCATTCTGTCGCATAACGACGAGCCGGTAAAAGAGATTGTCGGAAACGGTATCACTACTTATTCCGTTAGTTTCAGTGACATGGGTAAACGCGCTGCACAGGCAGTACTGAGCCGGGAACCGGTGCATGAGGTGATGCCCACGACACTGATCAGACGTAATTCACTTTGATGTATGAATGTTGGCGCCTTACTGAGTTTCTTACTGGTTACCATCGTTGTGGCACTGATCTCCTGGTACAAAACCCGGAAGGAAAACCTGCAAACCGCGGCCGGCCTGTTTTTCGCCAACCGCAACCTGAGCTTCCTGGTAGTAGGCGGCGCCCTGTTCTTTACGAACATCAGTGCGGTGCAGTTCATCGGTGAGAATGAGCTGGTATATACCAACAACATGAGCGTAATGGCCTGGGGCCTGTCATCCGTATTTGCCATGTTGTTAGTGTCGGAGTTCATTATGCCCGTGTATTTGCGCAGCGGTATTTCCACTACACCAGACTTCCTTGAAGAACGTTATGATACAGGCACCAAACGTTTTGTGTCGGTGATCTTCCTCATCAGCTATATAGTGAATATGTTGCCTTCCGTATTGTATAGCGGAGCTATCACATTTAATGGCTTGTTCCGTGTATCGGAAGTCCTGCATATCGGTTACTGGCAAACCATCTGGATCCTGGTCTGGCTTATCGGATCTATCGGTTGCCTCTACACGGTACTGGGTGGATTGAAGGCAGTGGCTATTTCAGATACGGTGCTGGGTATCGGGATGTTCGCAGGCGGTATACTGTTACCATATGCCGCGCTGAAATACCTGGGGCATGGTTCCGTAAGCACCGGACTTAACCTGCTGCTATCAGCACGAAGAGATCATTTTAATGCCATTGGCGGCCCCCAGGATGCAGTGCCATTTCCTACCATCTTCACCGGCATGTTCCTGGTGAACCTTTACTATTGGGGTACGGAGCAATACATTGTACAACAGGCCCTGTCCTCACGTAGCCTGGCCGAAAGCCAGAAAGGTATTGCTGTAGCTTGCACAGGCAAGATCATCTCCCCTTTGCTGCTAAACATCCCGGGGTTGATTGCAGTACTGCTGTACCCTCATATGCACAATACTGCGGAAGTATTTCCCAAAATTGTCAGCGATGTCTGTTCTCCCATGCTTACGGGTTATATAGCAGCTATTACCTTTGGTGCGGCACTTACCTCTTTTAATGCGGGACTTAACAGCAGCAGCACCCTCTTTGTACTGAACCTGTACAAACCATTCAAGGCACGGCAGCAAAAGCCTGCGAGTGAGCGCCAGTTGATACGGGCAGGTAAGCGGTTTGAAATACTGGTTTGTTTACTGGCCATGATCATTGCGCCTTTCATTGTCTTTGCTCAGCATGGATTGTACACATACATCCAGATGGTGAGCGGTCTTTTCAGTGTACCTATTTTCACGATCCTGATCGTTGGCCTGTTGCACAAGCGCATGCCCGCTATTGCAGCGAAGATAGGACTGACGTTTTTCATTCTCACTTATGCGGTTTCGCAGTTCCTCATTGATACCGGTTTGCATTTCCTGCACGTACTGGCTATTTTATTTGTACTGACGGTATTGCTGATGATGATAGTTGCCGCCCTGTACCCCCGTAAGGAACCATTTGTGCAACAATGGAACAATGTGGTGGACTTACAGCCCTGGAAAAAACGGCACCTGTATACGGTAATTTTATTGCTGGCTATGATAGCTTTGTTTGTGATCTTCTCACCATTGGGGCTCGCGAAATAACTTTGACTCAAAATTTAAATATAGAAAATTTTCTATAGTCCCCATTTTCTAATCCCTGTATCATTGCATCAAGATTGTCTATGCAAGAAGAGCATAACGTAAACGTAATAAATTTATAAACAGACTATTACATGTTGTTAAGCGCCAATAAAACGCCTATATTCCCTATATCACTTGGAGGAGCAGGTATTGGTTCCTGTAAAAAAAATGTTTTTTTTCAGGGACCGGTATCTGACAAAAAAGCGATAGATACAGTTTTGTTTGCATTGGAAAATGGGATCAACCTGCTGGACACTTCTCCATTTTATGGCAATAGTGAGAAAAAAATCGGCGTTGCATTAAAAGAATACGGCGGACGTTCATCCTTTGTTCTTTCTACAAAAACCGGCACACACCCTATTTATAAAGGATATTCCGAAGACAGCATACGACGGAGTATTGATAATAGTTTATGGACATTGCAAACAGACTACCTCGATATTGTCCATATACATGATCCCTCTAATGCTGATTTTAAAAGTATGATGGAAAATGGAGGGATGGAAACGCTGCTCCGGTTAAAAGAAGAAAAAGTGATCCTTAACATTGGCCTGGGAGTCCGGGACCATGATCTGCATCTTAAATTTATTTCTTCTGGTTATGCGGACGTTATTTTACCATATCTCGATTATAATGTTTTATGTACAAAAGCAGATTCCTTGCTAAGAACATCCCTTAAAAATGACGTTCCTGTTATGCTGGGATCTCCCTTGTGCATGGGATTACTTTCGGGTAAAGATCCGGCCCATACCAGTATCCGGCACTATGCCATAGAAAAAGATGTTTCAGTAGAAAAAGCCATACGGATGTACCAATGGTGCAATAAAAACGGTGTCAGTTTAATGGCGCTTAATTATAAATTCATTCTTTATCACCCTGCTGTTAGTACAATAGTGATTGGAGCGTCCTCTAAAGAAGAAGTAAAAGAAAGTTTAAATGCGTATAAAGAAAATATTAACCTCCCCGTCATGGAGTCCTTCCTGATGGAGTTCGGTCTTTGATTGCCACTATAAAAAACTATCTTATGAAAACGCTATTAACCTACAAAGATGAACAGATTCTGAAATCGTCCGGTGGATTAATTCCTACAGATGTTTACCGTATGATCCTTGATAATGTTCCTTTGGTTTGTGTTGACCTTGTCATTGTGAAGGACAACAAAGTTTTTCTTATCAAACGTAAGAATAAACCCTGTGAAAGCTTTTATTGGCTACAGGGTGGCAGAATGATGAAGAATGAAGGAATAGAACAATGTGGAATAAGAAAGGCTGCCCTGGAGTTGGATATTCCGGAAGACAAAATAAAAATAACAAAGTTTCTGGGTACGTTCTCTACAGAATTCAATGATTCTGAGCAGGGAGCTTCTTCTCATACGATCAACATTACTTTTCAGGCAGAAATTGAAGATATTCCATTAAGTTTTGATCATGACCATTCAGATGGACAATGGTTTGATATTAACGGATCAATACCGGTTGAATTAAAAGGTAAGTATAACCACCATTCATATATTGCTGAAGTATTAAAACTGGTTGAACCTATACGTATCATCACAAACAATAAAATCAAAGTATTAATAACAGGAGCAAGTGGGTTCATAGGCTCCCATTTAGGAAAACGACTGAAGCGTGAAGGATATCACGTAGTAGGCGCAGATTGGGAGGAGCCGGAATTTATGCAGCCGGATGAATTCTGCCATGAATTTCTTAAAACCGATCTGCGTTTTATGAAAAATTGTATGCAGGCCTGTCAGGGAATTGATTGGGTTTTCAATCTTGCTGCCGATATGGGAGGCATGGGATTTATACAAAGTAATCACAGCCGGATCGGATACAATAATACTATGATAAGTTTAAATGTGCTGGAAGCTGCAAGGCACCAGCGTGTGAGACGTTATTTTTATTCTTCAAGCGCCTGCGTTTATCCATTGCATTCACAGAATGATGCAGAAAATACCATTGGACTGAAAGAAGATTCCGCCTGGCCGGCTTATCCACAGGATATTTACGGACTTGAAAAATTATATGCTGAAGAAATTGCTATGAAATATTCAGAAGAATTTCCACAGATGCAGGTACGTATCGCAAGGTTTCATGGGATTTACGGGGAATATGGGACCTGGAAAGGTGGAAGAGAAAAAGTACCCGCTGCTTTTTGTCGTAAAGCTGCTACTTCAGAATTTGCTTTCGAAATATGGGGAGATGGTGAACAGAAACGTTCATTCTGCTATATTGACGATTGTGTGGAAGGCGTCATCCGGATTATGAAATCTGATTATGATAAACCTCTCAATATTGGTTCGGAAGAAATGCTTTCGATGAATGATTTTGCAAAACTTGTGATGAAAATTGCAGGCAAAGATTTGCCACTGAAACACCGCGAAGGCCCGGAAGGTGTACGTGGAAGAAATTCTGACAACACACTCATTGAAGAAATACTCGGCTGGAAACCATCTATCCCTTTAGCAGTGGGAATAGAAAAAACATATAAGTGGATCAAAAAACAAGTGAAAGCAGAAAAGCAAACCGGTATCAATATATCAGCCTACAGCGAATCAAAAGTAGTGGTTACTGAAGCATCAGATATCAATGGTTAACAAAAAGAACTTTAACTGGACTAACTGGGCAGGAAATCACTCCTGTATTGCTGAGAACTATTTTGAACCTGAAACGGAAGCGCAGATAATTGAAGTTGTACAGATGGCAGGAAGAGAGCGGAAAAAGATTCGTGTGGTTGGTTCTGGCCATTCTTTTTCTCCCATTGCTATCAGTAATGAAATTTTAGTTTCTCTGAAAAACTACCGGAAATTAATTTCAGTCGGTAAAGATTCCGTTCGCTGTCAGGGTGGAATGTATTTGCATGAACTGTATTCAGTTCTGAAAGAAAACAAACTTTCACTCCCCAATTTTGGCGTCATTAATAAGCAGACAGTTGCCGGTGCATTAGCCACCGGCACACACGGTAGTGGTTTGAAGCACAGGAGCCTTTCGGCAGAGATTGAGCATTTACGCATAATAACAGCAACAGGAGAAGTATTAGAGATAAACAGAGATACTCTATGGGATGCCGCTTCCATTTCCCTCGGTATGTTTGGGATCATTGCGGAAGTAACATTCAGATGTGAACCCTTATTTTACCTGAGATCAGAGGAGTCCGTTATTGAGTTTGATGAGTTTATTGAATACATGGATGATTATGCAAGACGCTATGAATACTTTAAGGCATGGTGGTTTCCGCATACCAATAAAGTATATTTGTTTAAAGCAGAGCGGATAAACGAAGAAGAATATAATGAAAAAGACAAGCTGGAAAAGTTCAGTTATGAACAAAAAATGCGTGATCTAGAGATAGATGCATTAACGGCCCCCATGTTTATAAAAAGCCATGATGATCCTTCTTTAATTTCTGCAATCAATAAGTATTGCCTCAATTATTTTTTTACTCCACGAACAAGAATCGGGAATAGTTTCGAGATATTAGTCCATGATGAAACAGTACCAATGGTTGTTTCTGAATATGGACTGCCTGTTCTTAATAATAATCATAAAAAAGCTTTAAAAGAATTCAGGGATACACTGGAGCATTCTGAGCAAAAAATCCACTTCCCAGTAGATCTTCGTTATACCGGCGCTGAAAGTTCATGGCTTAGCCCAGCCTATAATCAGGAGACCTTTTATATCGGGATGTGCGTACGTGAATACCGTGAAAAAGAAGTTCATCCATCTATGCAACTGTTTTTCGATGTAATGAAAAAATATGATGCCCGTCCTAATTGGGGGAAACTTTCAGATCTGTCAAAAACAGTATTAGAGAAAATATATCCCAGAATGAATGATTTCCGGGAATTACGGAAGAATATAGATCCGGATGGCCTTTTCCTGAACGAATTTATTAAAAATGTTTTTTAAGTGTAATATTGACATTTGATATAAGTCAAAATCTTAAAACATTAAAATGATGAAGATCAATATTTTGTAGCTTCTTTTTTGATAGATCGGTTAACAGGCATGAGTATTACATGAGTAAATTACTCTACTTTGCAACTACTTTAGACAACAATCGATCATCATTACTATCCAAAACTCTTGATCGCTATGAAAAAATTCTTAATAGCCGACTGCCATTCCATCGTAAGAACCGGGATCACCTATCTCCTTAAAAAGGAATTTCTGAATATAGAAATAGATGAATGTAGTAATGGGGATACTGTCTGGGAAAAAATAAAGACCAACAGCTATGACCTCGCGATCCTGGATATAAATATGCCTGGAACAGATTCTATTAATTTACTGCAAAACATTTTCGCGTTCTGTCCGGATCTGAAGATCCTGATCCTGACTATGAGCAAGGAAGAAATTTACGCCAGGATCTATCTTCAATTAGGGGTTAAAGGGTTTATTAACAAGGAAGCCGATGACGCAGAGATCCGAAAAGCTATTATAACTACGCTGAACAATAAAAAGTACTTAAGTCCCGGAATGCATATCATCCAGAGCCTGGAAACTACTAAAAGAACTCCTTTGAGTCTCTTTAACAGGCTATCTCCACGGGAACTGGAAGTCATGACCCATTTACTTGAAGGGAAAAACGTTTCGCAGATCGCGAACCTGTTGTGTGCGCATACTTCAACAATAGGGACCCATAAAGCAAAGATCCTTCAAAAGCTTGGCGTCACCAATATCATTGAATTGAAAGAATTCACACAGTTGTTCAATCACGCAGGATTGGGTATCACGAAACTGGTTTCGTAAGTCAAATGATATTATTTCTACATATACCGTAAACGTCAATAAATCCCTATATACCAGTATTTCACTTATGTTAATATAATGTTACCTTTGCCCGCGGCCGGGACAAATGCGCTAACTATACATGTTTAAAAACAAACTTTTTGTTATACTCCTGCTGACTATATCTGTATTTTTCACCTCTTGCTTTGAAGTGATTGAAGAAATCACCATGGGGAAAGATGGAACAGGCTCCATGATACTGACGGTTAACTTCAGCCAGAGTAAAAACCGGATTGCAGCTATTATGCTCATGGACAGCATTCATGGTTACAAAGTACCCGGTAAACAGGAAATACAGCAGGAAATAGATAAGACAGTCGCTCAACTGAGCAGGATGCCGGGCATCTCTAATGTTAAAAGTACTGCCGACTTTACAAATTTCGTTGCCGACATCCGTTTCTCATTTAAAGACGTTTCGGACGTTAATCATCTTGCCAAAGCTCTCCTGGAGCAATATAAAGTGAAAAGCACCAATATCCCCACTTACAATTATAATAAGGAGGAAGCCCGGTTTACCAGGGATTACAGCTATTCCAACGATGTGAAAGTGCAATTCAATCAATTAAAGAACCGGGATAAGGAGATATTCAGCGCCGCCGCTTATATCAGTATCCTGCGTTTTGAGACTACTATTACCAGTTACAGTAACAAGCTGGCCAGGATTTCTAAAAATCAGCAGGCAATTATCCAACGCCTGGCCATACCAGACCTGATTAACGGACAAGCCAATATTTCAAATCAAGTACAATTATCAAAATAGCATGAGACGAGTATTACAATTACTAACCCTTTCATTGTTTACAGGATACACAGCAGTAGCGCAGGATCTTGCACATAAAATCCCGGAAAAGGCATTGGCAGTAGCCAGCATTAAAAGTGATCAGCTGTTCCAGCTGTTTTCCATAGGAGAATTCGATACATCTGCTTTAGGAAAGCTGTTATTAGATGGTGTTTCAAAAAGAACAGGCGGGGATTATAAAGGTATAGAAGATGCAGGCATTAACCTTTCCTCCACTATCTACTATTATTATCAGAAAACAGATAGCATTAATTATAACTGTTTATTAATACCACTCTCCGATCCCCGGAAATTTGAAAAACTCTTCAATGATACAACACGCGCAAAAATTAAACAACAGGGAGAAATAAGGGTACTGGCAACATCCGGGAAAAATCTGTTCATGTGGAATAATGAGATGCTGTATGTAGCTCACGGGTCCGTGAACACTTATTTCTTCCATGACTCCCTGACAGCTTCCCGCTATGGTATCAGGGACTTATCTTACATCGATAATCCTTATGATGAGACTGTATCTGATGCAATAATAGATACGGTGGAGTCTGCGGATGCAACGATTGATATGCCTGAAACAACTGTCGAAACTGAAGCTCCGGTGGCAGAAGCAGTTACGGAGGAAGTACCTGGTATTCCTGCGGTACCGGAAGCTCCGGAATCAGAGGAGACTATGCCTACCCCTGTAGTGGAAACCGAATACACCAGAGCCTACAAAGAACAAGAGGCCTTAAAGGACAGTGTTGCCGCTGCCTGGATGGCAACGTACTCCCTGGATATTTTGAATAAGAGTAATCCTTCCATCTTAAACAATCCTGCTTACCTCAGAAGTCTGGATAAAAATGCCCTTGGTTCCTTCTGGATGGCAGACCTTCAGCGTATTTACAGTGGTTATCTGCCTTATAATTTCCTGAAGTATGGCAATATGCTGAAAGGATATGGTAGCGTGAATGCCCGGTTATACATGGACAAGGAGCATATGCGTATAACAGGAGAAATGGCATTAGATGAAGACAAGGCTGATGCTTACAGGAAGATATATGACAAGAAACTGAATAAGAAGTTCCTGAAATATATTAAAAGTGATAGCCTGATCGGGTTTATGAGTTATGCTTTTGATACAGAGTCTTATCTGAAGGAACTGCCTAAAATATTCAGTCAGACCTATGGTACTTTTAGTGAGGAGATAGACCTTGGTGGCGACCTGATTTCACTCCTGCTGGATGAAAAGGCCATCGCGAAAGTTGTTAAAGGAGACGCACTTATATTGATGACGAATCTTACCCCCAGGGAATCAACATACCAAACGTATGTGTATGATGAAAATTATGAGCGCAGGGATACCACGCAAACAAAAATGGAAACCCTGCCAGATATCTTATGTATGTTCTCTTCCGACGATACACATCTGATTGAGAAATTACTCAAATATGGTATCAGCAAACATAAGGTCCTGTTTGCAAACAATATTTACAGCCTCTATCATAGTACTAAAAATCCGTTCAATCTGCATATTCTTCTAAAGGATGGGATCGTATTCATGGGTACATCGCTGACAGATATTGAACAGATAAATGCAGGCACTTATAAGGGTAATCTGAATAAACAGCAAAAAGAACTGTTGTTAAAAAATAATATGACCATGTTCTTCAGTCCTAAAAATCTACGTGATAAGATGCCTGTTGCCGAAATGGGGAATAAGGGTGAAACTATCAGTAAACTATTGGGCAACAGTGGCAATGTGTATTTGAAATCTTCCGGTATAAAAGGAAATTATATTTCTGCTGAACTTATTGCAGATGTACCCAATAATCAGGAGAATGCATTGAAGTACTTTATATCTTTATTTAACGATGCTACTAAAGCACGATAAGGGATTGTAAAAAAGGCTACGCGGTTTGCGTAGCCTTTTTAGTTATTTCTTATGAATACTGTATAACCTGCCATTATCTGTAATGGCATATAATATACCATCCTTACCTTCTGCTATATCACGGAATCGTTGGTCTTCAGTGGCCAGTAGTCTTTCCTCTCCCACGACCTTATTATCCTTGATCACTAGCCTGTCTATATGCATACCACTTAAGCTACTGATAAAGAGATTATTTTTCCATTCAGCGATACCATTACCACTGTAGAACGTAATACCACTGGGAGAGATAACGGGATCCCAATAATAAACGGGTTGCTCCAGTCCTGCTTTCTGTTGAATACCTTCTCCTACTTTCGGGCCGGCATATTCAATACCATATGTGATGGTGGGCCATCCGTAATTTTTTCCGGGTTCAATACGATTCACTTCATCTCCTCCCCTTGGGCCAAATTCTGTTTCCCAGAGATCACCTGTTTCAGGATTGAAGGCGAGTCCCTGTACATTTCTATGGCCATAACTGTAAATTTCAGGACGTTTATCTGCCTGACCAGCAAATGGATTACCATCCACAGGCTTCCCTTCCTTTGTAATGCGTAACACCTTACCTAAGGCAGAGTTCAATTGCTGCGCCTGTGGTCTTGTTTC
Organism: Chitinophaga sp. YR573; assembly: GCF_900110995.1. Taxonomy (GTDB): domain Bacteria; phylum Bacteroidota; class Bacteroidia; order Chitinophagales; family Chitinophagaceae; genus Chitinophaga. The sequence continues at coordinate 871,345 of NZ_FOJF01000003.1, read as the reverse complement.
CAGATCAGAACGCTCTCCGGTACTTATCAGTATATTGCCATTCTTATCGAAAACGATTCTTCCTCCATAGTGAAGTGTTCCTTTGTAAGCAGGTGTTGCTCTGTAAATAACGGTAGCACCTTCAATGGTCTTCTCATCTGCGGAGAGTTTCCCTTTTGCCACAGCAGTTAAATTACCTTCAGGCAGCGGATCAGAGAATACCCAATACACCATCCTGTTGGTACTGAAATCCGGATCTACGCGGATACCCAGTAAACCGCCTTGTCCGGCCGGATTTACCGCAGGAATGCCAGTAATAGGCGCACTCAGCTGCCCTGATACCGTAGCGATTCTCAGATCACCTTTTTTCTCCGTGATCAGCAACCTGCCATCCGGTAAAGCTGTAATACCCCATGGCCCTTCAAGTCCGTCGGACAAAATAGTTCCTTCATAAGGTGTTGTAGTATGCACTCCAGCAATGCGGGTTTGCCCGGCGAATGCCGGTTTATAATCTGAATTGGGCGCTTTCGTTTCAACGGGAGCTCCTCCTGTGGTATCCTTTCCATTTCCGGTATGCTCTATAGAAGGTGAGCTGCAGGATGCCAGAACAACTGTTATCCCGGTGATAACTGCATGAATAGGTAGTTTCATAGATTTCAATTTACATAAAAAAATAACTTTCAGATCCATTTTTTCAGCAGGTCGATAAGTTCATGCTGATTAATTGGTTTACTGATATAATCATTCATACCAGCATCAATACACTTATCCCGGTCTTCTTTCATGGCATTGGCAGTCATGGCAATGATGATAGGCTGTTCCCCTATTTGCCGGCGGATAGTTCTGGTGGCTTCAATTCCATCTACATCCGGCATCTGCATATCCATCAGTATAAGATTATATTTATTCCTTTCCCACATTTGAAGAGCTTCAAACCCATTGTTAGCGATGTCTGGCTCATACCCGAGTTTACCCAGAATGGTTTTTGCTACAAACTGATTGATAGCATCATCTTCAGCCAGCAAAATATTCCATGGATATAATTTGGCTAAATTTTTATGCGGGGTTTGAGAGGATATGATAATATCATCATCTACTGTTTGTTTTTTCTTGTTTTTGAGGGTATCGAAAATCTGCGTAAACAGCATTTTCTGTTTGATAGGTTTGACCAGTGTGGATACAAAAAGGCCCTCGTTTTGTTTGAAATTGTATTCCCCGATGGAACTCAGCAATATGACAGGTAACTGAGGATTAAATTCTCTTATATTTTTTGCCAGATCAGTACCATCCATATCAGGCATATGCATGTCTGTCAGTACCAGGTCAACAGGAATTTTATCTTTGATTATTTTCAATGCCTCTTCACCGGACGTTGCTGATAAAGTAATAAGCTCCCATTGGTCCAGTTGACTTTTAAGAATACTTAAATTCGTCATATTGTCATCTACGATCAATATCTTCTTTTTGTTGAGATCGTCATAGCTGGTATTGACATAGTTAATGAGCGGTTCTTTACTCACTTTGGCGCTGATGGTAAAAAAGAAAGTGGCCCCCTGTTCCTGCTCACTTGAAACCTGGAGATTACCTCCCATAATTTCCACCAGTTTTTTACAAATTACCAGTCCTAAGCCGGTCCCGCCATATTTACGGGTAGTAGAAGCATCTACCTGTGAAAAGGCTTTGAATAATTTATCAAGATTTTTCTCTGAGATACCTATACCTGTGTCTTTGACAGTAAATCTTATCACAGCAATATCATCTTTCAACGTTTCTTCAAGTTGTAATCCTACAAATATTTCTCCTTTCGGCGTGAATTTAATAGCATTCCCTACAAGATTCATCAATACCTGTTTCAGCCGTAAACGGTCTCCAATGATCTGAGCCGGTACATCATGGTTTATCTGGTATAACAGATCTAATCCGGCCTTTGCTGCTTTTTCAGCAAAAATATCCAGCACTTCTTCAATGCAGATGCGCAGATCAAAATCTCTCATTTCAAGTTCTATCCTGCCTGATTCTATCTTGGAGAAATCCAGGATATCATTGATCACATTCAGCAGGCTTTCGCCACTCACCTTAAGGATCTCTGCATATTTCTGTTGCTCATTGTTAAGGTTACTGTCGGCCAGCAGGTCTGCCATCCCGATTACACCATTCATTGGTGTACGGATCTCATGACTCATTGTTGCCAGAAAAACGCTTTTGGCACGGTTGGCCTGTTCTGCTTCTCTCCGTGCTTTGCGTTCTTCTTTCATAGCAATATCTAATCGCTCCGTCCGTTCCTTTACCTGTTTTTCCAATACTTCTTTCTGTGCTTTGATAGCACTGATACGGCGTCTGTACATAAAAACAATCGCTCCTGCAACAACTGCTATTACTAATGACCTGAACCACCATGTCATCCAGAAAGGGGGAATAATAATCAATTTTACAGAAGTTACATGAGATGACCATTCCCCATTATTCTTGAGTCCTCTTACTTTGAATGTATATTCGCCGGGGTCCAGGTTAGTATAGGTAGCCAGCCGTCTGGTCCCAAGCTGATTCCAATCTTCATCAAAGTCTTCCAGCTTGTACATGTATTGCTTTTTTTCCCTGAGGGTATAGTTCAGGGATGCGAATTCAAACGAAATAACCGAGTGGTCATAAGGTAAAATAATCTCTGTTGATTCTCCTATACTTTTTTTCAATGGAGAAGGATCTTTTTCATCGAGGGCGACTGCCACATCCGTATTCAGGATCTGGAAGTTGGTTAATATTAACGGGGGATCAAATGAATCTATTTCTATACTGTCGGGATTAAACACATTAAACCCGTTCACTCCACCAAAATACATCATCCCTGAACGACTTCTGATAGCTGCATGTGCCTTAAACTCGTTCGACTGTAGCCCGTCGGCCGTGTAGAAATTCGTGAAAGATTTTGTTGCCGGATTGAACCTGGACAATCCTTTATTAGTACTGATCCAAAGCCGGCCTTTAGCATCTTCCAATATATCAAATATGATGTTATTGGGTAAACCATCCTCTATAGAGTAGGCTGTTGTTGTTTTGCTTTTTCTGTTCCAGCAGTTTAAACCATAACTGGTACCAACCCATATGTTCCTGTTATGATCTTCATAGATACAATTGACCCTGTTGTCACTCAGATTGTTTGCACTTTTTTTGGGAACAAAAGAGGTAAAGGTCTGAGTAGTTTTATCAAATATCTGCAATCCTTTTTCAAAACTTCCTATCCAGAGTAAGCCTTCACTATCCTGAAAAATACTTTGTATCCGGTCACTGACGATACTATTGGGGTTATTGGGATTATGTTTATAATGTTTAAAGGATTTTGTTTTAGAATTATATAAGTCCAGCCCTCCTCCAAAAGTACCTAACCACAGGTCATTATCCCTGTCCCTGATCATTGCGCAAACGTTATCGAAGTTGATACTGGTGCTGTCTTTGGGATTATGTTTTAATTGCCTGATCCTGTTTTCCTTCAGACTGAGTACGGAAACTCCATCGCCTACTGTGCCCATCCATAAATCATTATCTTTATCTTGCTGCAGCGGTACAATATAATCACTGCTAACAGTCGTCGAATCACCTTCTTTGTGTCTGAAGTGGGTAAAACTGCCTGTTACCGGATCAAATAAATTCAGGCCTCCTCCATCTGTTGCTATCCATATACGACCATCATTATTTTCAGAGAAGCAAAGTACGTAGTTATTACTTAGGCTGTTATCGGAAGTATTATGATTATAATGAGTGAACTTATTACTGTTTCTGTTATAAAGGTTTACACCACCACTGTAAGTCCCTACCCACATGTTTCCCTGGGAGTCATCATAAATAGAGTAAATGGAATTGTTGCTCAGACTTGTATGATCAATTTCATCATACAATACATTATTGAAAATTTCTTTTTCCGGATTGAATATACTCAATCCACCATTTTCTGTACCAATCCATAAATTGTTCTTATCATCAACATTCATGCATAGTATTACGTCCAGGGGCAGTGTATTGCGTTTGGTATGATCGTGTCTGAAATGGCGAAAGGTCTGTGTTCCCGGATTAAATAAATCCAGTCCTCCTCCCCTCATTCCTATCCATAAACGATGCTTGCCGTCTTCAACAATGGCTTCAATTGAATTATGTGCTATGGATGTTGTATCATCCACAGAATGCTGAAAATGAGTAAAGGATTGTGTTTTATTGTTCAGCAGATTTAAGCCTCCCTGGAAGGTACCTACCCAGATGTTATGCTGGCTGTCTTCAAAGATGCTGCGTACATAATTGTCACTCAGGCTACCTGCTTTGTTCTCTTCATGTTTATAGAACGTGAACTGATTGGTAGTATAATTAAACTTATTCAGGCCGCCGCTTTCTGTCCCTATCCATACATTATCATTACTGTCTATGTAAAGCATGCTTACAAAGTCATTACTGAGACTATTTGCATTATTCTTATCATGCACATAATGGATGAATCGCTCTGTTGCCCTGTCGAACCTGTTTACCCCTCCGCCCCAGGTAGCGATCCACATATTCCCTTTTTTATCCTGTACAATACTTTTGATGAAATTATTACTTATACTGGCTGTGTTTTTTTTATCGTTTTTATATACTTTAACCTGGTAGCCATCATATTTATTTAATCCGTCCTGTGTTCCGAACCACATTAAACCTCTGATGTCCTGTAAGATAGTGGTTACATTACTTTGAGATAATCCATCATTTACTCCAATGTGTGCAAATCTTATTGGTTGATTCTGAGAATGTGCAAGCAACGGGAAACTGTTCAGTAAAAAATACATATAGTATTTGTATACTTTCATTAAGTGGAATTTAAATGTATGAACACAATAACCGTTCTATATGTTCTGTTTTCCGGTTTTTCCAGCGAATATTTCCAATTTAACAGCTGCTTAAGAAAGTTAGGGAGAAAATCCGGAATATCTGTATAGTGTTTTGTAGAGAATTATTTCAATGGTTGAGCATTATTACTCACAAAAACACGTACCCATACTCATTTTAATCATATTATAATAAAATTAATACTTAGGTAAGTTTTATTTAAAGAACTTGGCAGTATTAACTATTACATATTTCCTGTTTGATAACCCTTGTTAGTGAAATTTTGTTGTGAATGAGTGTGCAATAACAACTCCGAAAAGGTCATGAGATAAATCTGTCTAAAACCGTTACCGATATAAACCAATTTTACATGCACAAACTATTACCTAAAGGGGGCTATAAGCGCCTTATGCCCTTGCTATTACTATTCCTTGCCTTGAGTATCCGCCTGTCGGCCACTCCTACTTGTCCAATTATTACGGGTACCTTTCCGGGGGCAAACGGCACTACCGTTGATGCCTCCTCTACCGGCTGGTACCTGGATGCTACTAATGTTGTCAGTAGCAGTACCAGTATATTTGCTGTTAAATCGAACCGGTTCACAGCACAAAACATTGGTGGAGTGGGAATATGGTATTCCCGCGTCTTTTCAACTGCAGGATACAGCAGTTTCCAGGCAGCAGTAAAAATTTCCTCAGAAGGAAAACAAACCAGCTCTGAATATGTGAAAATATATTACAGGCTGGATGGTGGACCAGAAACACTGCTGGATCAACGCACAGGGAATTTTGGTACCATCGACTTCACATCAGACTCTCTTCAGGGGAGTTCTATACAGCTGATCGTAAAGATGTATAACTATGATAACGGAAGCGGTACCAGGTCCGATTATTACATCGAGCAATACAGGGTATTTAAGGAGAAAGGGCCCTGTAGCGGTAGTACAGTGAGCGTTACTGCCGGTGCATCCAACAGTGGCATACTAACCTGTACCAACCCTTCCACTACCCTGTCTGCTTCCAGCAGTGCATCAGGCGTTACCTACAGTTGGACAGGGCCTGGCAGTTTTACTTCTACGGCTCAGAACCCAGTCGTTTCAACAGCTGGTACCTACACCGTTACTGCCACTACTTCGTCCGCTTCTGCCACTGCTTCTGTCACCATCACTACAAACAAAACAACACCCGATCTGACAGCAACAGGAGCTACTCTATGCAGCAGCAGTGTAGCTATCACTGCCAGTTCATCTGTTTCAGGGGCTACCTATAGCTGGACAGGCCCCAATGGATTTACCAGTACTTCCCAGAACCCGGCTGTCAGCACCGCAGGCACTTACACTGTGACGGTTACCAACCCTGCTAATGGTTGCACTGCCACTCAATCAGTCACTGTAACAGGTACTGCAACATCGAGTACTTTCTGGCTGGAAGACTTTACCTTCGCAAATGGAACAACTTCGGATACAGGGGCTACCAGCTGGACAACGACCTTTCCCGGCCCTGGTACATTCTCTGTACAGAATAACCAGTTAAAAGCCAGTTTTACCGCGCAGGTAGAAGGTGTCTGGACTTCCGGGGTGATAGATATCTCCGGCAAAAGCAATGTAGTTATCTCTGCAGACCTGATAAGCGGGACTTCCTCATCAAACGATTTCCTTGAAACCGCTGACTATATTCGCGTATACTATAAGCTGAATGGAGGTGCTGAAACACTCATATATTCAGACTCCGCCGGAATAGGAAATACTACTTTCGGAACAGCTTCCATCACTATCAACTCAGCTGCATTGAATGGCAGTACCCTGCAGGTAGTGATCAGAACAAGTAACTCAAATGCTACTGAACAGTATTACTTTGATAATATAAAGCTGACGGGGACAGCTGCTGGTGGCAATACAATAAATGCAACAGTAAGCGGCCCTTTAACCTGTACTACGACTTCTGTAACACTATCAGGTAGTTCTACCACATCGGGTGTTACTTACAGCTGGACAGGACCAAACAGCTTTACTTCTGCGCTGCAAAACCCTGTGGTAACTGCGGCCGGGAATTATACGTTAACCGTATCTACCGGTTCCGGATGTGCTACTTCGACTGTTGTAGCGGTTACTGAAAATAAAACAGCACCGGACCTTACTGCTACAGGCGGATCATTGGGTTGCGGATCCGGTGTTACAATAAACGCCAGTTCTACCGTTTCAGGAGCTACATACAGCTGGACTGGGCCCAACAGCTTTACCAGTACATTAAAGAACCCTGTTGTTAGTACAGCAGGTACCTACACCGTTACTGTTACTAATCCGGCCAACGGTTGTACTGCATCACAGTCTGTGACCGTAGCACCAGCGGGTGCAGCCACTGCTTTCTGGCTGGAAGATTTTACCTTTGCAAATGGTACAACCTCGGATACAGGGGCCACCAGCTGGACCACTACTTTCCCTGGCCCTGGTACATTCTCTGTACAGAATAACCAGTTAAAAGCCAGCTTTACCGCGCAGGTAGAAGGTGTCTGGACTTCCGGGGTTATAGACATCTCCAATAAAAGCAATGTAGTCATCTCTGCAGACCTGATAAGCGGAACCTCTTCATCAAACGATTTCCTTGAAACGGCCGACTATATACGTGTATACTATAAACTGAACGGAGGCGCTGAAACACTCATATATTCAGACTCCGCCGGAATAGGAAACACTACTTTCGGAACAGCTTCTATCACTATCAACTCAGCTGCATTGAATGGCAGCACACTACAGGTTGTTATCAGAACAAGTAACTCTAATGCTACAGAGCAGTATTACTTTGATAATATAAAGCTGACCGGAGCATCTACAGGTGGCAATGTAAATGCTACTGCGGGAGTAAGCGGCGTTTTAAACTGTGATATAACTACTGTAATACTATCAGGCACTTCTACCACATCAGGTGTTACTTACAGCTGGGCAGGGCCAAACAGCTTTACGTCTGCTCTGCAAAACCCGATAGTAAGTGTTCCTGGTAGTTATATCCTGACAGTAACTGCATCCGGCGGCTGTACAGCTACTGCGACGACCACTGTTACTCAAAATATAACAACTCCCAACCTGAGCGTAACAAAACCGGATAGTTTAACCTGTGCTGCTACAAGTGTGAACTTAGCTGCCAGTTCTTCTACTTCAGGCGCTGTTATTACATGGACAGGCTTTACTGCGGGTCAGAATCCGGTAAGTGTAAGCGCTCCGGGTAAGTATTATGTAACTGCACGTAGTTCTAATGGTTGTACTTCTATAGACAGCGTTACCGTAATACAGAGCATCGCAAAACCGAATCTCGTTGTTACTGCCCCTGCTACTTTAACATGTGCAGCAACCAGTGTTAGCTTAGCTGCCAGCTCCTCTACTATAGGCGCTGCTATTACGTGGACAGGCTTTACGGCCGGACAGGCAACAGTAAGTGTAAGCGCTCCCGGTAAGTATTATGTAACTGCACGCAGTACGACTGGTTGTACTTCTATAGACAGTGTCACCGTTACACAGGATATCAGCAAACCCAATCTGGTGGTTGCTGCGCCTGTTACTTTAACATGTGCAACAACTGGTGTAACCTTGTCAGCTACTTCTTCTACTTCAGGCGCGACTATCACCTGGACAGGATTTACTTCTGGTCAGTCCACAGTAAGTGTGAGTGCTCCTGGTAAGTATTATGTGACTGCACGTAGTGCGAGTGGTTGTTCTACTATAGATAGTGTAACAGTTATACAGGATATTACTACTCCAAATCTGGTAGTGACTGCGCCTGCTACTTTAACATGTACTACTACTTCAGTTAGTTTAAGTGCTACATCAACGACTACTGGTGCCACTATCACCTGGACTGGCTTTACTTCCGGTCAGAATCCTGTAAGTGTAAGTGCTCCTGGGAAATATTATGTGACTGCACGTAGTACTACTGGTTGTATTACTATAGATAGTGTTACTGTTATTCAGGATATCAGCAAACCGAATCTGGTAGTGGCTACACCTGCTACTTTAACATGTACGACTACTGCTGTTAGTTTAAGTGCTACATCAACCAGTACTGGTTCCACTATTACCTGGACTGGCTTTACCGCTGGACAGGCAACAGTAAGTGTTAGTGCTCCCGGGAAATATTATGTGACTGTTCGCAGTACTACTGGCTGTACTTCTATAGACAGTGTTACCGTTATTCAGGATATCAGCAAACCAAATCTTGTAGTGACTGCTCCTGCTACTTTAACATGTGTAACTACTGCTGTTAGCTTAAGTGCTTCATCAACTACTACTGGTGCAACTATCACCTGGACTGGCTTTACTCCTGGTCAGGCAACAGTAAGCGTAAGCGCTCCCGGGAAATACTATGTGACTGTTCGCAGCACCACTGGCTGTACTTCTATAGACAGTGTTACCGTTACTCAGGATATCAGCAAACCGAATCTCGTAGTGGCTACACCTGCTACTTTAACATGTGTAACTACTGCTGTTAGTTTAAGTGCTTCATCAACTACTACTGGTGCAACTATCACCTGGACTGGCTTTACTCCTGGTCAGGGAACTGTAAGCGTAAGCGCTCCCGGGAAATACTATGTGACTGTTCGCAGCACTACTGGCTGTACTTCTATAGACAGCGCTACCGTTACTCAGGATATCAGCAAACCGAATCTTGTAGTGACTGCACCTGCTACTTTAACATGTGCTACTACTACAGTTAGTTTAAATGCTACATCAACTACTACTGGTGCTACCATCACCTGGACTGGCTTTACCTCCGGACAGGGAACAGTAAGTGTAAGCGCTCCCGGGAAATACTATGTGACTGTTCGCAGTACTACTGGCTGTACTTCTATAGACAGCGCAATTGTAACACAGAATATCACTAAACCAAATCTGGTAGTGACTGCACCTGCTACATTAACATGTGCAACTGTTAGTGTAAACTTAGTGGCGACTTCTTCCACCACAGGTGCCACTATCACCTGGTCTGGCTTTACATCCGGACAAGGAACAGTAAATGTAAGTGCTCCCGGTAAGTATTATGTAACTGCCAGAAGTACTACAGGCTGTTCTTCCATAGACAGTGCAACTGTCATCCAGGACCTGTCTGCACCAGCAGGAGTAACAACAAGTAATGATGGTACCCTTACCTGTCTTAAAACCAGTACTGTCATAACAGCTACCAGTACAACTCCAGGAGTTAGCTATAGCTGGACAGGGCCATCTGGCTTCACTTCCAGCAATACGACAGCTACGGTTACAACTCCAGGGACTTACTTCCTGGTCGTTACAAATCCTTCTAATGGATGTAAGACAAGTTCAAATACTGCTGTCAATCAGAATACAACGCTTCCTACTACCGTAATAAATCCGCCAACCGCTACCCTCTCTCCGTTGTCGTTTGACGTACTGACAGCGCTTAGTGTAAACGGTGCTACCTATAAATGGACATTAACATCCGCTGATGTTAACTGGACTATTGCATCAGGAGCTACCAGCACTACTCTTACTTATATGTCAGGACTAGCAGGTTCATCCGGTACCTTCAAGTTGAAAGTAACGAATACAACGAACGGTTGTAGCGATTCTGCGCAAACGGTATTAACAGTGCCCGTATCCACAGGCCGCACGGCATCAGGTACTGTTACTGTTGCAGAGAATAAATCAGGAGCAGCATTTGAGTACAATGCGTATCCTAATCCGTTTACGGATGTAGCTTATATCACCTTCAAATCACCTTCAACAACGCAGGTGACTGTAGATGTATATAGCAATAACGGCGTACTGGAAAAACGTTTGTATAATGATCTGGCAAAAGCAGGAGAAATACAGAAACTGACATTAAATGCTTCCGGCCTTCCGGCAGGAATCCACTATTGCCTGATAAAGGTTAATGGTAAGGTATATACCAGCAGATTAATTCAGGTGAAGTAGAGAATAAGTATGATATAATAAGAAAAGCCGGAGATCGATCTCCGGCTTTTCTTGTTTTACTGTTATTACAGGAAGCTTTGCAGGGCCCTCAAGGTCCATTGATCATTGCAAAAAAAGTTCTTTATATCATTCAATCCCGATGCCCGGATACCTGTTATTCTGCTGCCCGGGTGTTGTACGGAATAAAAACCGGGGTTCTTCAACAATTTCCACAATAAAAATGTTTATTCCATAACGTATCATCTTAAAAGATCCGTTTCCACATTGAGAGCCTGTTATATGCGATCGACATGGTACCGCCATGTGACCTCTTTGCGAAGCATAAAAAAGATATTTTATAATTCCACCTGCTCATACAGTCATAAAATCCAATAAAAAACAGGCCTTATAAATGGGTTCATCATCTACAGATTGAACGATAGAGCTACCTGGCAATATAGCTAATCTCATTCATACCGAATAATGATCAAGATCAGTCCTGTGGCTGATCATAAGCAACATATTCCTCATTAACAGACGATAATTTGCATCGCAAGGCTTGTAGCCTGTATGATCCTTTTGAGAAACATTATATCATTTTATTGTGATTTATTTTCTCTTAATAAAATATAAAAGTTTTAAATCCTAAAAAATCAGTTATGAAGCAGGTACATCTATTAGCATCAATAGTTATTGCAAGCCTCCTTATTTACAGTTGCGGATCGGGATCTGATTCCGGTTCCCAATCCTCTTCCAGTAATGCAGCAGGAGATTCCAGTATGGTAACGCAGAGAGATAAAACTGCCGATCAGGCTGTTTTAGATGGCAAAGGGAAAGGAAAGTTTACTGAAGTAAAGCTTACTCACCCATTGGATAAGGCAATGCTGGCTAAGGGGAAAATAGTATATGACGTAAAATGTGGTGCATGTCATAAACTTACCGGAGAAAAACTCGTAGGCCCCGGTTGGAAGGGTGTTACAGACAGAAGAAAGCCTGAATGGATCATGAATTTTGTGACCAACACAGATGAGATGATCGATAAAGACCCCGCGGCACAAGCTATGCTCGAACAGTGTATGGTACGTATGCCCAACCAGCATCTCAGTGATGAGGAGGCCATGAATGTACTGGAATTCATGCGGGATAATGACGGTAAAAACTAATCATACATACTTTTATCTGTTTTTATGAAAAAAATATTCTTTCCGCTTTGCTTAGTTGCTGCTGTAGCATTCGTGCAAAGCTGTAAAATGAAGAACACCGCATCTGCTGTGATAGGAGATGCCGATTCAAAAGTATACGTCGCACCCGGTAAATATGATGAGTATTACAATTTTGTATCAGGAGGCTTTAACGGACAGGTATCCGTTTATGGGTTGCCTTCAGGACGACTGTTAAAGCTCATCCCGGTATTTGCCGTGTTTCCGGAAAATGGCTATGGCTATAGTGAAGAAACAAAGGCTATGCTGAACACGACTAACGGTCAGATCCCATGGGATGACCAGCATCACTTGGACCTATCCCAGACAAATGGAGAACAGGATGGTCGATGGCTTTTCGCCAATGCCAATAATACACCACGTATTGCCAGGATAGATCTCAAAACATTTAAAACGGTAGAGATTCTGCAAATACCTAACAGTGCAGGCAACCACTCCTCCCCTTTCATTACTGAGAATACAGAGTATGTGGTAGCAGGCACCCGCTTTTCTGTACCATTAGGTACAGAAGATGTACCGATCAGTTCATTTAAACAGAACTTCCATAGTACCGCATCATTTATTAGTGTGGATAAAAGCTCCGGCAATATGTCGATCGCTTTCCAGATAGTATTGCCCGGTATGAACCTTGATCTGAGTCATGGAGGGAAAGGGCCCTCACATGACTGGTTCTTCTTTTCCAGTTACAATACCGAGCAGGCTTATACGTTGCTTGAAGTGAACGCATCACAAAAAGATAAGGACTATATCGTTGCCGTTAACTGGAAAAAAGCAGAAGAATATGCAAAAGCGGGCAAGGGCAAAAAAGTAGCAGCTGACTATGCACACAATATCTATGATGAAAGTAAACAAACAGCTACCTCCGTTATAGAACATGAAGTATTACTATTGGACCCTAAAGATTGCCCGGACATGGTCTACATGATTCCATGCCCTAAATCCCCTCATGGCTGCGATCTGGACCCTAGCGGGGAATACATTGTCGGAAGTGGGAAACTGGCTGCACTGATCCCTGTGTTCTCCTTTAGCAAAATGATAAAGGCTATCGGGAGCAAACAGTTTGAAGGAGATTTCCAGGGTATCCCGATCATAAAATATGAAGCTGCCTTGTACGGTGAAGTACAAAAGCCGGGGCTGGGTCCTCTGCATACAGAATTTGATGATAAAGGAAATGCATACACTTCCATGTTCCTTTCTTCAGAAGTAGTAAAATGGAGTTTAAAGGATCTTAAAGTACTGGACAGGGCTCCCACTTACTATTCCGTAGGTCACTTAATGATTCCCGGTGGTGATACCCGGAAACCAGGGGGCAAATATCTGGTGGCGTACAACAAAATAACTAAAGACCGCTTTTTACCTACCGGTCCGGAACTGGCACAATCTGCCCAATTGTATGATATATCCGGAGATAAAATGCAATTGCTCCTGGACTACCCTACTATAGGAGAGCCCCACTATGCGCAGGCATGTCTTGCAAGTTTGATAAAAGACCAGCAGGTGAAGTACTATGACATTAACAAGAATGGCAATGAATTTGTGACAATGGGTGAAAAGAAGACCAATGTAGTCCGCAAAGGGAACCGGGTGGACGTATATATGACTGCTATCCGGTCCCACCTGGTACCTGATAATATTGAAGGAGTATTTGTGGGCGATGATATTTATTTCCATGTTACTAACCTGGAACAGGATTGGGATATTCCGCATGGTTTCGCCATCAAGAATAATCCCAATGCAGAACTGTTAGTCATGCCGGGGGAAACCGTTACCTTAAAATTCACTCCGCAAAAACAGGGCATCTATCCATTCTATTGCACGGACTTCTGTTCTGCCTTACACCAGGAAATGTCAGGTTACCTGAGAGTATCTCCCAAAGGGAGCAACACTCCTCTGAAATTCGGTACCGGTGACATCGCAGATGCCAGCACACAAAAATAAGATCAATCACAAAAGGTACTGCAACCATAGCTGTAGTACCTTTTAATCTGTTTATTATGAAAACACTGACAAAGCCAGGAAGAATAAGTATTGTGATTGTCATGTTATTCCTGGCAACACTATGGTTATTCCCCTTGTGGCGGATTGATCTGAGAGCACCACAATACCCGGGAGGATTATCTATGCAGATATGGCTTAATGACATAAAAGGCGATGTGCCTATCATCAATGGGCTGAATCATTACATAGGTATGCAGGAGATCAATAAAAAGGATTTCCGGGAATTCATCTTCCTGCCTGCCGCTATCCTCCTGTTTATCCTCTTTGGATTCCTGGTCCTGCTACTTAAAAAGAAAATATACTATTACATATGGTCCGCCCTGTTCATTGGAATTGCGTGCTTTTCATTTTATGACTTCTACATGTGGGAGTATAATTATGGTCACCACCTGAATCCTCACGCGCCAATACGGGTACCAGGCATGTCCTACCAGCCTCCTTTACTCGGGTATAAGAAATTGCTGAACTTTGAAGTATTATCCCAACCCGACATTGCCGGCTGGTTTTTTATTGGAACAGGCATTTTACTGGTCTCTATGACCATCTATGAATGGAAAAAAAATAAAAAATGAAGCAGGTACTTCTGATATTATTTGTCTGCGGCCTTTTGGGCCTCTCCTCCTGCCAACAGCAGTTTGAACCGGTAGACTATGGCCATGATGCATGCACACACTGTAAAATGACCATAATGGATAAACGTTTTGCAGCAGAAATGGTAACAGAGAAAGGTAAGGCCTACAAATTTGACGATATAGCATGCCTCCTGAAATACATGAAGGAAAAACACGTTAACAGTGCAAAGGCAATGATATTTGTAAATGATTACAACAAACCAGATAATAGTTTCCTGGATGCCCGACAGGCGGTATACCTGCATAGCGAAGTATTTAAAACCCCTATGAACGGAAATTTTGCTGCTTTCTCAACTGACAGGGAAGCTGCGCCATTTAAGGATCGCTTGCAGAATAACCAGTTAAAATGGCAAGATCTGGAAACCAAACCTATAAACCAATGAAACCCGTACTGTTATTACATATATTCCTGCTGTATGCCGTTACCTGGAGTTTCGCCACCATTATAAAAGTACATCCTGCTGTCAACAGTATCCACCATGCTGCAAACATCGCGCATAGCGGTGACACATTATTATTGCAAAAAGGGATTTATAAGGAACATGATATCGTAATCTCCAAAAAGCTGACAATAACCGGGGAAGGGTTCCCTATAATAGATGGGGAAAATAAATACCAGGTTTTCATTATTGCCAGCGATTCTGTAATAATACAGGGCTTGCAGATACAACATATTGGGAAAGGATCTATTACAGATATGGCAGGCATTAAGATCGTAAATGCAAAATGCGTTACTATAAGGAACAATAGGCTCATTAATAACACATTTGGTATTTACCTGCAAAACACTACCCGGTGTAATATCGTCAATAATATGATCCACTCCGATGCTAAAGATGAAATAAACGGCGGAAATGGCATCCATGCATGGAAATGCACTCACCTCTCAATAACAGGAAATTCCATATCAGGGCACCGGGATGGCATTTATTTTGAGTTTGTTACCGATTCGTATATCGCTGCTAACACATCTTTTGACAATGCACGATATGGCCTGCATTTCATGTTTTCTCACAATGATACCTATACGCAGAATACCTTTAAGAGCAACGGTGCAGGTGTTGCAGTAATGTACTCCAAAGGCGTGATCATGTGTGACAATGAATTTGTCCATAATTGGGGAGATGCCTCGTATGGCCTTTTATTGAAAGAGATCACTGACAGTAAAATTGAGCATAACCGGTTTACAAAAAATACGGTTGGCATACATATGGAAGGTACTACGCGCGTTGATGTACGGCGCAACATTTTCCAGGATAACGGATGGGGTGTACGTGTACAGGCAAGCTGTAGCGGAAGCAGCTTTGTTGAGAATAATTTTATCGGTAATTCCTTTGATGTAACCACCAATGGCACCATGATGCTGAACACATTCAACAATAATTACTGGGATAAGTACGATGGCTATGACCTGGATAAAAATAGTATAGGAGATGTTTCCTACTACCCTGTAAGTGTATATGCCGTAATAACGGAAAAGATACCTCCGGCAATGATCCTGTACCGCAGCTTTCTTAGCGATATTATGGATCAGGTAGAGAAGGTAATGCCCACTATAATACCGGATATGCTGAAAGATGATCATCCATTAATGAAAAAATTAAAACTATGATCGAAATAGCATATCTGACCAAAACCTTCAGAAAGTTTAAGGCTTTAGACAACATCAACCTGCATTTTGAACGCGGGCAAACCATTTCCCTGTTAGGCCCCAATGGTTCAGGAAAGACTACGTTGATAAAATCCATACTAGGTTTAGTGATCCCTGAAAAAGGAACGATCAGGATAAACGGGAACGAAGTAAAGGACAATTGGGAATACCGCTCGCAAATAGGCTATATGCCGCAGATAGGACGTTATCCCGAGAATATGACCATACGCCAGGTAATAAAGATGCTCAAAGAGATCAGGAAAGACTGTAACAGGTATGATGAAGAACTGATTGAAGGATTTAACATCTCTGCCGTACACCATAAAACGATGCGTAGCCTGTCTGGCGGTACGCGCCAAAAGGTTAGTGCCTGCCTTTCTTTCCTTTTTTCTCCGGATATACTTATCCTTGATGAGCCTACAGCGGGATTGGACCCCGTATCAAGCGAGCTGCTTAAAGATAAGATTATAAAAGAGCGCACCAACGGAAAGCTTATTCTCATCACTTCCCATGTACTCAGCGACCTGGATGACATCACCACTCATATAGTGTACCTGCAGGACGGAAAACTGATGTGCTATAAAACAGTGGAAGAACTGAAAAAGTCGACCGGACAGGAAAAATTGAATAAAATCGTTGCTGCAATCATGCAAAAGAATTACAGAGAAGAATATCAGCTCCATGAAAACAATTATTAAATATGTACTGCTCGATCTGCTGAAGAATAAAACAATACTTGTTTATACGTTTATATTGGCGGCAATCACAATTAGCGTTTCAGGCATAGGCGATAATGCTTCCAAAGGCCTTTTAAGCCTGTTAAACATTACCTTGCTATTTGTGCCTATTATCAGCATCCTCTTTTCCACCATCTATTTCTTTAATTCCGTAGAATTCACCGAGCTGCTGCTGGCCCAGCCAATAAGAAGAAAAACAATGTTATTGGCAGAATATGCAGGCATTGCTATTGCATTAACCATCGCTTACCTGGTGGGAGTAGGCGTTCCCATTTGCATTTTCTTTTATAACCTGGCTGCTGTTATTCTAATAATAAGCGGGTTGTTTTTAACGCTGATCTTCTCAGCACTGGCATTGTTGATCTTTGTGTTATTCAAGGACAAAACCAAAGGTATTGGCGCGGCGATCATTATAGCACTGTTCTTCATCCTGCTATTCGATGGTTTGCTGCTCTCCTTTATTTACTCATTCAGCGATTACCCGATCGAGAAACCCCTGTTGGGACTTATATCATTAAACCCTGTTGATCTGGCCCGTATATTAGTGTTGCTGCAATTAGACGCAGCCGTAATGATGGGCTATTCAGGTGCTTTGTTCAAGAAATTCATGGGGTCAGCCACGGGAAGCATTTATACTGTTATCTGTATGCTGTGCTGGACCATTATTCCTCTAATAACAGCTGCTGGAATATTCAAAAAGAAAGATATCTGAGCCTGTCCTTAAACTTAGTTCCGAGTCAAGTTATGTCATATAAAGTTTTCAAATTTATCCATACGATGCTCTGTTGCTCTTAGCTACATTGGAAAGTGCTATAAGCCCCGCGCCTGCAATAATGGCCCCTCCTACAAAAGGAAAGCCCGCACCTACAATATCTGCCATCGAAGAAGAAAACAGGAATGGCAGGCAAAATAACATGCCGGACGCGCCCAATAAGATAGCGATATAAGCACCCGCTTTTACCATCCACGATGCATCAGGTAACCAGTTGAATAACAGGCGAAATAACATATCGGCTGCTCCCAATAAGATATCGATATAAGCGCCTATAGATGACCTGCGTTTTACCGGTGCATAATTGAACACCGCTTCCCGCAAGGTGGTAATCTCACAGTGTGCAAAATCTTCGATCGTCCATGAACTGATAGGCTTTGCACTGTAACCATTTTTAAAGTCCTGGCAAAATGTATACCACAGCTCTGGCAGGAATAATGCTCCGAAAATAAATACCGAGAAACTAGGTATTGTCAGATTACCATTGCCCAGCATAAATGCCTGTAAACGAATTTCATGCACTGCTGTCATTTCAAAGCCAAGCAGTACATGTTTTAAATCATGGCTTTCGAAACCTGGTACAAGACGCAGATTGTTACGTTTTAAGCAGGCAGCAATTTCTTTACCCAAAGTACCATCAGGCAATTCATTCAGTTGCCGGGCCTTTTCTTCATAGAGTGCGATATCATAAAATTGTTCAATTGTCCATACGGACAGGTGAAAGGATTTACGGAGGATGCTTCTTGCAATTAACTGGAAAATATTCATGGGAAATTTTATTTGTGGTTAGTCGGGTCTATACAGACTACTTTCTCATGTCGGCTTTGCTATGCTGAACCCGATAGTGTTTGCCATCTTTACTGCCACCCCATACGTCTGATACTGCGGCTAATTTCACAGGAGCATCCATATCATTTCGAATAAGTTTTTTTGAAACTTTTCTAAAAATCCTATTCCATCTTCTTTTATCTTTTTTCTCAGAAACTGCAGTTGTTATTCCAAAAACAGGTGTCTTTCGTCTTGAGCGAGACATATCAAAATCGTTATGTTGTATACAAATATATATAAATTATACAGCACTATAATACAGAAAACCCGCTCTATATGAGCGGGTTTTCTGTATTAGTTATGAAAGATATTATTTACTGCTTCAGGATTTTAATCCGTTTTTGAGTACCGTCTTTACGGTCTATAGCAATGATGTATATCCCTGGTATCAGAGAAGATACAGAAATTGTGCTGCCTGGATTTTTAACTTTCATGATATCATGACCACTGATATCATAAATGCTGAGTGTTCTTACTTTGTCGTTGTTACGGAGGTACAGTTGTTCACTTACCGGGTTAGGCGACAGGGTAACGGTGTTGTCATCCACAGCTTTTGTTGTCACGGCTACTCTGGCAGATGAAACACTGGTAATAGTAAGATAGTTCAGATTGAAACCACCTGTAGCTGTGGCGATACCGATGTTATATGTTCCGGCCGGCAATGATACATTATGTGAAACATTGGTCCAGTTCTGCCATCCACCGGTATTGGGGATAGTAACGGAACCCAGTTGTGTAGCACCGGCATCCTTTTCCAGTCGCAGTGACGTATTGGAGTTAGGGCTGGCCACGCGGTAAGCCACATTGTAAGTACCGGTTGCAGGTATTGTTACACTGTAAGACATCCAGTCTCCGGCGTCTATCCAACCTACATCCTGTCCACCACCTGCATCAGTTGTTGTTTCGACATCTATGCCAGACATATAGTTATAGCTCTCTGCCTGGATAACGGTAGAGGATGCACTGGCGGATTCTACTTTTAATGAAGTAGTTACATCGTTCCAGCTATTGTCAACCAGGCAATTGTCGTCTGCTGTAAGTGCAAGCGTCGATCCGGTAAAATTGTCATCCTGGTAGAGAGTCACTTTATATCCGGAAGTCACCTTGAGAGAAGAAATATCATCATCGAGGATACCCAGTGCAATCAGTTGGCTGCGGGTATAAGTTCCGGGGTTCAAACCTATTGCATAACCGCCGTAATTACAATCCTTGTACACTATTGCAGCACCTGTTGCCGTTAGGCCAGAAAAGCCTCCTACGGTAATGGTAGTCCGTACCGGTGAGGAAGCGTTGATTGTAGACGAATGGTTAAATACATCGTCGTAGCAGAAGGCATAAGTGAGACTGTTGTAGCTGATATCACTGCGGTGCCAGAACTTGCAGTACCAGTTGTAAGGAGAGGTCTGGTAATAGCTGGCTGCATTGGAGAAATCCTGCGTGGTACCGGTTGCTGCATTCAGATCAATGGCATGGCGGTTAATAGCAGCGCAGATCTGCGCCTGAATAACCTTATCCCATTGTCCGCCAGCGGCCATCACACCACTGCCTTCCATCACTTCAAGATTGGTCGGTTTGTTTGATATCGTTCCTACCTGCCCGTCAGAAGCTCTGGTAAACGTGAATACATTTCCGGATACGTGGCCGGTCCATGTACCCGCATCACCTGCATTGAACACCAGGTTACCACTTTGGTATTTAGACCAGATGGCATCGATGTAAGAACCGAAATAATTAGCCTGCGCACCGCCAGTCTGGAAGGCCGCTGTTTTTGAAGGGAACTTGATGATACCATTGGTAGCATCATAGCAACCAGCAAATTCGGAAGGTGCGGTAGACTGCCATTGTGAAAGGATCTGACTGTGAGGTATCAGCTCACCCACCTTCTGGTAGAAGCCGGAATTGCCCCATACTTCAAGACCCATAGGGTATTGATAGCTATCTACGCGGGTAGTGTTCACCCAAAGGCCATTTGAGGCATTTGTGAGCTCAATCGTTTCAAACCGGATGCCCTGGTTGGGATCTGTTGGATTGGCAAGATTGGGTGCAGCATAACCACTTGGCGAGCCGGATGCGCCAAAGAAATAGAGATACAACTGCGAGTTGAAAGAAATCAGGATACGGCATCCTGCAATACCTGGAATGTTGAAAGTTTTATTAGGTATGTCACTGAGTTTGGCAAAACAGTTAGCGTACAAACCATTACCACCGGGACCAGTATTACCGTTGATAACGGGCCCGGGAACGGTATTGTTTGATACGCTCATAAGGTTGACCGCACTGGTTTTGGGGTCAATCCATACAAAATTGCCGTTGACGATACCTACAATCGCGACGTACACATTGCCATCAGCATAAGTTGAGTTGTTGGACAATGTGAAGGGAACTGTGGTTTGGGCCTGTAAGTTACTTTTTACCGAGATGGTTAATGCAAACAGAAAGGCCATGCGGGTACATAGTACCCTGATGAGGGAAAATCTGGTTTTCATAGATATAGATGTTAAATTAACAAATCGTAACGCTAATTTAACTGAATTGTTGGATAAGTTGTCTAAGATTGGTAAATAGTGCAGAAAGGATTGACATAAATTACGATGTACGTTTTAAAATAAGTAATATATAAATGATCGTTTAAATCAGGTAACTTTAATACAAACCCAATCCATATGAACGAAATCAAAAAAGAAGATATCAAACAGGAAGTATTTGATCTGTATGATGATTATGCTCATAACAGGGTGAACAGACGCGACTTTATAGAAAAGCTGTCTATATACGCAGTCGGAGGTTTGACAGTCACTTCACTGATGAGTTTCCTGATGCCTGATTACCAGCATGCCATTCAGGTGAAACCAGATGATCCCCGTCTTATATCTGAATATATTCATTACAACTCTGAAAAAGGTGGAGGATCAATCAAGGCTTTGTTATCTAAACCTGCCGGTACAACGAAAAAGCTTGGCGGCATTGTGGTTGTTCATGAGAATCGTGGATTGAATCCATACATTGAAGATGTGGCCAGAAGAGCGGCATTGGCTGGATTTATATCTATTGCTCCGGATGCTTTGACTCCGTTAGGTGGTTATCCTGGTAATGATGATAAAGGGCGTGAATTGCAGAGCAAAAGAGATAAGAATGAAATGCTGGAAGACTTTATAGCTGCTTATGAATACCTGAAAAAACATCCTGATTGCAATGGGAAAATAGGTGTTGTAGGTTTTTGTTTTGGTGGCGGGATCGCTAATATGATGGCAGTACGTATAGCTGATCTGGCTGCCGCTGTGCCGTTTTATGGTGCGCAACCGCCGAAAGAACTTGTGCCTCAGATAAAAGCACCACTGCTTTTACAATATGCAGAATTAGATACTCATGTGAATGAAGGATGGCCCGCTTATGAAAGTGCGTTGAAAGAGAATCACAAAGAATATACTGCTTACATTTATCCTGGTGTAAACCATGGTTTTCATAATGATACAACACCCCGTTATGATAAACCAGCTGCGGAACTTGCATGGAAACGTACTATTGAATTTTTGACTGCAAAATTAAAATAATCAATTCTATAAACTGATCGCTCTGAAGTTTATATCGTATATACATATCTGTTACTATCGAAGCATTAAATGTATTATCTAATATATTGATATTCAAAATATTTACTTAATATACCTATCCTGATAATATTTTTTCAGGATTGATTTTTTTATTAATTTTAATTATACATTTGGCAACCATAAGTCGTTTAGACATCCTAAGAAAATTATATATACCACAACAATAACCAAGAACCTCAAAATATGATAACTAACCTTATTCGGGAACTCGTATAGTAGTCTTCTTATTATCCATAGCATGTGAATGTGTCATAACTCCAATGTGACAGGGGATTTTTCATGCATTTAAATACCGGTCCTTCACTTCTTCTTTCAAAGGAGCAAGATATTTATTGTTCATACTTAAACACATCTATCATGGCAAAAAAAATTGAATATCCTAACGAGTCCGTATGGTCGTATCGCAGCTTCTTAAACGAAATCGATTTAAGTATCCCGCCAAACGACCTGGAACTAGGTGATGGCACAATCAAACTATTCATTAGCGACAATGGTGAGATCTCCGGTACCATAGGTACAGATGGTGAATGGAGTCTGGAATTGAAGGGGAAAATATTGGACACGAAACCACTGGGCATGGAAATTACCGGTACCGGCTACAATAAAGCTGGTGACAAAGAAGCCTTTTGGGAATATGGTTACAACATTTATTATCTACCCAAAGTACCCGGTGGAAAATTTCAGGCCAATGTACTGTCAGGATCTGTTGTCCGCTTGAAAGATCATCCGTCAATGGATGGAACCAGTATCCATAAAGCGGGTGAGGTAGCTACCTGTTATGCTGTAGATCTTAGCAAACCAGCGTGATTATTTACTCAACCCCCTAAGTATGGAAACTTGTAATTGCACCCCTGGCAATAAAAAATGGCAGCAGGTATCAAAGAAATCAGCAAGAACAGTATCCTCCTTCCTGCTTAGTATACTCATCGCTTTCTTTCCCAAATGTCCGCTATGCTGGGCGGTGTATATGAGTATGTTTGGAAGCATCGGTATGGCAAAACTCCCTTATATGCCCTGGCTGTTACCGGTATTGCTGGGATTCTTATTATTTCATGTAGCGATGCAATACAGGACTATCAAACAAAAAGGCCCCCTGCCCTTTTGTAGTAGTGTTATCGGCGCAACTTGTCTGCTGCTTTCAAGGTTTGTATTTCCCGAAATAAAATTGCTGCTTATAACGGGAATGCTTTTCATTATTGCAGGTTCTCTGTTAGGCACATTCGCTGTCAGGTCTCTTAAATTTCAACAATAAAATCTATTCTTATGGAAAATAATGAGTCAGGTATCCGTGTTCGTCGTTCACTCCGCGAACTGGAAGATTTATATGATTCCGGCACTCCGGCGCCTCTGGAAAACCTCATGCTTGCCTGGAAGGGGATCAAGGAATTACCGGTCAATGATCCCAATTCACTTTTTACTATTGGTGGGTATCATGGTGAACCATTCCGTGATCAGGGTGCTACAGATGGCAATTACTGGGGAGGATACTGCAATCATAACAATGTGTTGTTCCCTACCTGGCACCGCGTGTATCTTTACAAGATTGAGAATGCGCTCCGTAGCATTAAGGGTTGTGAAGAAGTTACGCTTCCTTATTGGGATGAAACAGAACATGAGTCTCTTTCCAAAGGAATGCCCTGGTCACTGACACGGGAGCAGGTGTCAATTCGCGGGCACATGGTCGACAATCCGCTCCGGTCGTACAAATTCCAGATAGCTATCAACGATAATGTGAATAACGACAACTCTACATATTCGAAACCTGCGGGTACAGACACGGTGCGGTATCCATATTCCGGTCTGGTAGGCACACCGGCAGCTAAAGCAAAATCCGATAAGCATAATAGTCAATTTAGTGCCAGTCAGGGTACTAACCTTCTAAATGGCAATATTACGGGTTGGTTGAACAAGACCGTTTCGCTGCCGGATATCGATAAGCGGCTGCAGCTTGGCGGAGTACATGTGCTTTATACGCTATGCCTTGATGCCCCTAATTATACAGTGTTCTCCAATCAAAAATCTGCCGCTTCATGGAACATGATACCGTCGAAGGACCCTGTTGTGGTAGCACTGGAAACCCCACATAATGATATTCATCTGTCTGTCGGTGGGTTCAATATTCCCGGGCCCAATAATCCGGATTTTTCCCCTATTCCGGGAGCTAATGGCGATATGGGCGAAAATGATACGGCAGCATTTGATCCTGTATTCTTTTTCCATCACTGTAATGTGGACAGGATGTTCTGGATATGGCAAAAGAAACACGATTTTACTAATCACTTCCAGATCATTCCTGGTTTTCCTGGTACTAACAGCGATGATGGAGGCCCTAGTGCAGGTTATCCTAAAAATGAGCCATTAACGCTGGATTCTCCGCTCAAGCCTTTCTTAAATAGTGCAACCGGTACATTCTATACCACCCGTGAATGCATCAATATTGAAACACAGTTAGGTTATGTTTACACAGTGGGATCTTTGGATCTTATACACTGGATGCATGGTGAAGAGCTGGCGGCTCAGGAAAAGCTGACTACCAACAAGCTCCGGGTGGCTAATATCAACCGGGGAAATATCTTTGGCTCCTTTGTACTGACTGCTTATGCTACTGTGGATGGTAAGGAACATTATATAGGACATCATTCGGTGTTAAGCAGATGGAATGTGCTTGGCTGTGAAAACTGCCGTGCACATCTTAAAACAGAAGCATATTTCAACCTGGACAAGATAAATCCTGACCTTTCCAATTTCAGGATTGAGATTATTGGCCGGGAAGAGGCCCAGCCACTATTGAATGCGGCGATTGCTGATAATTCAATAGTAATGGAAATAATTTAATAATAACGGAGAGGATGCTGATGTACAGCATCCTCTTAAACTATTAACAAGATGAAAAAAGCTGTTCTGATTATTCTCCTCCTGCTGCTTATCATTACAGGTGCTATATTCATGCTACGGAAGCCTGGAGCATTATTTGCCAGGGAAACGAAGTCATATTCCATCGAGTTCATGAGTAAGCCTCCACATGACACTCCATCAGATACCAGTCAGTTGGCACTGGCCCAATTTGCCTGGAATGAATTCCTGGCATTGAACTGGAGATCAAGTTATGAAAGCAGTGGCGCCAGGCATCAACGCGGAGAACCTGATTACGGATGGAATTATTCCAGAGACTCAAAACCTTTTCCTGATCTGGCTGTATGGGAAACCTATAATCACCGGGTGGAATTTCGCCCTGGTAATGATATGATGCTGCCCTTCGATAAGGTGCCTGTTTATAGCTATACAAGCAGTTCTTTCCCGAGCGAGCCTGGCGTAGATCTTACTCTTTTCAATAATCTTGATGAAAATAATGAAATCGGGTCTTGTAATCTTTATGCATATACGCGTGAACATGGTAAAAAATACCAGGTACTTTATCAGGCGAAGGTAAATCGGGATGAATACGACTATGTCCTTAATCATTATAACACTGCAGAGAAATTAAAACAGGCGAATATTACGACGTTCAATAATATCCAGAAATATAATACGTACTATCAGGGGGCAGAAAATACCTGCGATTGCCCACCTTCGGAAAATGTTATTTGCCTGCCTTGTGGTACGGGCTCTAACGATCCTGGCAGCAGGGAGCCGGAAGGTTCTATAGAAGTTAAAACTGCCTGGCGTAAGAAGCTGCCTGAAGATGGAAAGGCTGAGACTTATTTCCAGCGAAAAATTTTGACTTATAGTAAAAATGCAGATGGGACTATAAAGGCGATAAATGATACATATCTCCTTATTGGTTTGCATATCATTCACAAAACACGCAAATATCCGAACTTCGTTTTTGCTACATGGGAACATAAGGATGATACGCTTCCTAAATTGAGCATGGGTTATGAAAAACTTGACCCTCCTACATATGGGGGTACTATTATTGCTGGTTATCCCCGTGTAAGTAAAGTTGAAGATCAGGTTAATCAGGCGAATATTGAGGCGCACAGGTTACTGGACAGAGCAAATCGTAATTCTGTATGGAAGTATTATAATCTGATCGGGGTACAGGCAAAAACGACCAATGACTCCCATTATCCTAATTTCTTCCTGGCCAATTATGTGATTGAGTCTGATACTACTTTACAGATTTTCAGGGGCTCTGGAATTGGTACTCCTATTGATAGCGGAGAGAATATTGTTTATAATGGAAAACGGTATTCCATGGGTGGCTGTCAGGGATGCCATGGGGTGGCACAGTTCCGTTTGGGCAGTGATCTTTCTTTTATTTGTGATACGGTTAATAAGCCTGTTGATGCCCCGGATATAGGGCAGACTATGAGCAAGCTGGCGAGGTTTGAAAGGGCGCTTAAGATGAATCAAAAAGGAAATTGATATTTTGATAAGGGTGTTTCATTTAAAATGAAACACCCCTTTTTTATTCGTATTTTAATCATTCTCATCTACTAATAGCTGCCAGATGCATTATTTCCTTACTTTCCAATAAGCACTACTTCCAGGTTTACGCTCATCAGTCGCTTTTACAAGCAATGTATCTCCCTGTCTTAATTCACCAAATACTTCAATACCGGTATCATTGGTAATCCCCTGTCGCACATCCACCCATTCTGCTTTCCCCTCTTTGAGACGGATTACAAATTTCCTCTCCTGAGTGGTAGCGATTGTTGAAGCCGGGACCATGAATGAAAGCGCATTGCGCTCAATTCCAATTTTTATATATGCAAAGGCGCCCGCTTTTAATTCATGATGGGTATTATCTACTTCAAACTCCCACAGCTCTGTTCTGGTAGCAGGATCAATAGTCTCTGACTTACGGGCCAGCTTTGCCTGAAAGCGTTGAGTAGGATATGCATCTACCCTGAAATCAATATTTTTTGATGTATTGGCTGCTGATACATAAATTTCAGGCACAGCTGCACGTAAGCGTAGTATGCGGTTATTCTGTATAGTAAGCAGCATGGCATTTGTACCTACCAAAGCGCCTGGATCTGCTTTACGTGCGGTTATTACGCCATCAAACGGTGCTTTAATGTATAAGTAACCAGAGACTTCTTTATAAGCCTCGGATTGTTTTCCCGCTGCTACATATGTAGCACTGTCTGCCAGCATCTGATTACGGCTGCGTTCAAGATCCACCGGTGCTACAATGCCAGGTGTCTTCGCTTTGGAAGCCCTGTACAATCTTTCATAATTGTCTTTACCGGACATCCATTTAGCTTTCGCAGATTGATAAGTTGCTTCCGACTCTGCAAACCGACTGTTAATTTCCGGCGCTTCAATGACTGCCAGCGTTTGCCCCTTCCTTACATGATCCCCCAGATCTACTTTCATCTCACGGACAAAACCCTGCACTTTAGCGAATAATTCTGCATTTTCATAAGGCACTAATTCCGCAGGTAATTCCACTATTTTCTTTAAAGTATCCTGCTGTAAAATAAATACCGGTACCGTATCCTGAGCAGCAGTAGTATCGTTAGTTCTTTCCCGACTGTTATTACATGCAGCCAGCATTAATAGTAAAGCGAATAATCGCATATAATTGAAATTATTTGTCATAGTTGATACTGCTTTTATCATCGGGGTCAAGAGATACATGTTTATAGGGTATGCTGCCTATTACTGACTGGTACACATAAGGAAGGAAAAACAGTACGCTGATAGCCGAAAAAAGCAGCCCTCCAATTACTGCAATACCTAAAGGCGCCGTCTGCTCCCCACCCTCTGATAATCCTAATGCCATAGGTATCATACCTGCAATCATCGCTGTAGTTGTCATCAGAATAGGGCGTAAACGGCTTTCTGCTGCCAGCATAAAGGACTTGTTATCCCCCGATTTTCTGTAATGCTCTGCATTCGTGATAAATAGTACACCATTGGCAATAGCTACACCCACAGCCATAATAGCTCCCATGTATGACTCGATATTTAAAGAATTACCGGTGATAAAAAGAAAGAATAATGAACCTGTTATCACTGCCGGTATGATAGATAAAGTAGCCAGCGCTACCCGGAAAGACTGGAAATAAACAGCCATCACCAGAAATATGACCATCACTGCCACCAACAATCCCGCCTGCAAGCTGCTAAGCGTCTGTTGTAAAAGTTCGGGCTGCCCACGCAGTAATATTTTTGTACCATCAGGCATACTACTGATAGCCTGATGTACTTTTTTGAATACAGTTCCCATGTCCTGTTTATGCACATTGGCTGTAATGGTAATATAACGTTGCTGATTCAGCCGGTCATATTCACCCGGCATGTTTACATGTTTCCACGTAGCCACCTCACTAAGATAATGACCACCGGATATAGGTATTGCTTCCAGTTGCCCGGTGCTGTTCATAAGATATTCAGGATATTGTACCTGTACCTGATATGCAGTGCCGGTAACCTTATCCAGCCAGTAGCCGGGTGTGGTAAACCGACTGGAAGAAGTTGCTGTGACAGTAGAACGGGCTACCTGTTCGCTGGTAATGCCCAGCTGACCTGCTTTTACACGATCGATATCCAGGCGGATAGCTGGATAATCCAAAGGTGTGCTGATCTGTAAATCCCGTAAGGATTCAATAGCAGAGAGTTTTTGCATAAGCAGATCTGTCGTTTTCTTTCCTTCTGTAAGATTGCGGTTCACTACTGCAATTTCTACCGGGTTATTACTACCAAGGTTCAATACCTGTTCAACTATATCACCCGGTTCAAAAGAAATCTTAGCATGAGGCATTTCTTTTTTAACAGCAGCTCTTAGTGCCTCCCTGAATGATTCAACAGGAATAACCCCTCTTTTTAGTTTTATCCGGGTAACAGATTCCTGCGGACCGCTTGTCCATAAATGAATATAGTTTACCGGAAAACTGGAAGGTTGCGTACCAATAAATGCGGAACTGATTTCCGTATTACCTTTTCCGGCAATGCTATCTGCCAATGATAAAAGTTTTCTGGTGGCGTCTTCCGTACGTTCAAAACGCGAGCCAACAGGTAAACGTAATCGTACCTGCGTTTGCCCGCTATCCGTTTGTGGAAATAATTCAGTACCAGTGTATATAAACAACAACGAGACCAACCCTATAGAGACGAATATAAATATAGCCGTTATCCAGCCAAACCCTTTATCTATAAGTTTCCCAGCTGTTATATATCGTTGCTTTATCCGATGAAATAGCCCATCTTCTCTTTTTATTGCATGGTCTTTTAACCACCAGTTAGCAACTACCGGTACAAATGTCTGTGACAGCAGGAATGATGCGATCATAGCAAACGATACCGCCAGTGACAATGGCATAAACATCGCCTTAGGCACACCATTCATGAATATAGCTGGTACAAACACAGCGAGGATACTTAAGAGGATGAGCAGTTTAGGTCCTGCTATCTCCTTTGTTGCATCTGCAATAGCTCTTGCTTTTCCTTTTCCGGATTCTATATGCCGGTGAATATTTTCTATCGTTACAGTGGCTTCATCCACCAGTATGCCCACAGATAGTGCCAGTCCTCCGAGCGTCATGATATTAATTGTCTGGCCGGTCAGATACAATAAAGTAGCAGAAGTCAATAACGCTAATGGAATAGTCAAAATTACAATAAAGGCACTACGCAGATCGCTCAGGAACAATAATACCATCAGGCCAGTAAGAATAGCTCCCAGTCCTCCTTCAAACAGCAGGCTTTTGAGGGAATTAATCACATACCCCGACTGATCAAATTCATATGTCACTTTAATATCCGAAGGGATGGCAGCCTGCATATCCGGCAAAGCCGCTTTCACTCTTTGTACCACATCCCAGGTAGAAGCATCTGCGCGTTTGGTGACCGGTATATAAACGGAACGTTTACCATTAATCAATGCATAACTGGTAGTAACATCTGCACCCATGCTCACATTGGCAATATCCTTTACATATACGGCTGGTCCTGCACCCAATTGAAGCGGAGTGTTCTGCAGATCCTGTAATGTTTCAATGACGCTGTTCTGCGGAGTGATATAAGTTGTATCTCCGATGCGGACATTCCCTGCCGGGGAGATCGTATTGAACTTAGCCACTGTTTGTACTACCTGATCCGGTGAAAGATTGTAAGCCCTCAATTTTCCGGGATCAATGGTAATCAACACTGTTTTTTGATTACCCCCAAAAGGTGGTGGTGCAGATACTCCGGGTAAAGTAGAAAACATAGGACGTACCTTAAAAAGTGCCAGGTCGGATATTTCACCCAATGACCGGCTTTCAGAACGAAATACCAGTTGCCCTACCGGTACGCTACCGGCATCAAACCTTGTAATAAACGGAGGTACTGTTCCGGGAGGCATGAAGGCCCTTGACCGGTTCACATATCCAACCACTTCCGCCATTGCCTGGCTCATGTCTGTACCTTCATTAAATTCCAGTTTTATGATAGCGGCGCCCTGTATACTTTTGGACTCTACATATTTAACACCTGTGATATACAGGAAATGATATTCATAATATGAGGTGATAAAACCTTCCATCTGTTCCGGAGACAAGCCACCATATGGCTGCGCCACATATACTACCGGTAATCCCAGGCGTGGGAAAATATCTATTTTTGTATTTCTGACAGATGTATAAGAGAAAAAGAGGATGGCTATAACAGCCACTAGTATAGTAACAGGATGCCGTAAGGCTGAACTGATTAGCTTCATAATTATTTTATACTGTTTATAAACTCATCCAGATTACCATTGGCTACAGCGATATCCAGTAAGCTATGCCATAACTGCAGGAATGCACCTGCCTGACCAGCTTCCGCTTTTAGCAGGTCGTATTGTCCCTGAATGAGTCTTGTAAAGTCTATCAGACCGGTTTCATAGCTTAATTTCAATCCGTCGAAGGCATATTGTGCTGCTTGCGATTGCACCATTGCCCGACGAACAATTAAGATATTCTGCCGGTAATTATATTGTGCTGTTTGCTGCTGCTTCTGCAAATTCAAGGTTACCTGAGTCAGTTGTGCATCGTCTGCTTTTACGATTGATTGATACTGCTTCTTTTGGATATTTACCTGTGAGAATTGCAACAGCGGAAAACTCAGTTGTATACCGGCTCCATAATTCTTCTGCGTAAGAGACCAGCCGGCAGATTTATTGACACTGCCATCTGCTGCTATGCCAGAACCTCTTGCATAAGCATTCGCCCAGATATCCAGTCGTGGGCGCCAGGCGCGTTGCACTTCTTTTAATGCGGCTTCACTTACGGCTTTTTTAGTCTGATAATATTGTAATAGTGGATGCGTTAGCAGAGACCTAGTAGTATCTGTAGTGGAAGGCATCTGTGAGATCAGCAGAGTATCTGATAACTGAATATTATCCGGTGCATCTGGCAATCCTGTAAGGCGGGTTAATTCAGTAAGCTGTGCATAGTATCGCTGTTGTATAGTGAGCAGGTCTGTTTCCACCTGGGCCAATGCTGCCTGAAACTGTGTGGTATCAATGCCGGGGCGTAAACCCTCCTGTGCATATATAAGTGATTGTTGCAGTCCTGCTTCGGTACGCTCCTTATTCGCCTGATAATTTTGCAGCTGTTTTCGGAGATATATGGCATCGAGGTAGGTAGCAATGGCTGCATACTGTTGCCGGAAAAGAAAATCGTTATAATAGCTGGCTGCCGATTTGTATTGTGCTGCGGCCTTTTCAATAGCTGCCTGGCGTTGGCCAAAAGTCACAGGATTCCATTTTAACAGGGCAGTTAAGGCTGTACCTGGTACCGGATCATATGTATTGCCGGCAGAGGGTGGCCCACTGATAGGCAGTATTAAACCCGGGTAACTCATACCGGTAATATTGTTATAAGTTGCATAGCCTGCCTGGTAACCGGCTGTTACTTCCGGTATCAGCGTATTCTGCGCTACTTTTACAGCATAACCGGCTGCCACTGCCTGCTCTTTATAACCTTTCAATTCGGGTTGTTGTGTCTGTACCAGCGATAATACTTCTTTAATAGAAAGATGATGCTGTTGGGCGAAACTTTCTTCTGTTATTACCAGCAGGTAACAGACTGTAAATAGCTTAACCAATGGATTCAAACGACGGTTATCTTTCATATTAAATACGATATTAACAGGCACAGGTCTGCAGCACTAAAATTAGAGATCGCTATTGCTGCAATATGGTATTTTTGAAAATATCCTGGTATATTCTATTTGGTTTCCCGGAATGATTGGGGAGTATATCCGGAGAGCCTTTTGAAGTATTTTACAAAGTGGGAAGGATCATTAAAATTCAGAGAGAAAGATATTTCGGAGACTGTTTTATCTGTATATAACAGTAAGCGTTTGGCTTCATTAATAATAAAACCGGCAAGGACTTCCGCAGCGGGAAGATCAATCGCTTTACGGCAGGCTGTATTAAGATTCTGGGGAGTAGTATTTAAAATACCTGCATAATAAGATACTTTGTTTCTTATAGGATTATGCTGGTTGAGTAGTTTCAGAAAAAGCTGGTACAGGTCTGCTTTTTGAGAGATTTTATCGATTCCAGGGCCAGCTATTTGCTGCACTTTACTCAGCAAGGCTTTTAACAAACTTTCAATAACCGGAAAGGAACTTTCTGTTTCTGTTTTGTTCTCTTCTGCCAGCAATTCAAATAAACGATAGAGGGTGGCATTCTCTGTTATATAAAGACAATGTAAAGTACTTATGCTGTTGAGCAGTAGTTTTAACTGAAGGTCCAGGCTTTTTTCTATGAAGGATTTTTTAATAATAACGACATACCCGTCCGGCTCACTTTTCAAATCCCAGTTATGCACCTGATCCTGCGTAATGAAAAAAAGAACCGGGGGCTTTACATCATATTTTATACCGTCGATCCAGTGTTCCCCTGTACCTGTTGTGATAAAAACAAGCTCGAAGTATTGTTTATGCTTGTGAGGTTCTGTGGTACGGGTCTCTTTTCTGAAAGGTTCGGCCTTTATATGTTTTTCTGAGTTGATCTTGTTTTTTACCGGAATGTTTTTTTCCAACTGAAAGGTGTTATTAACAGCTAATATAGAGAAAAACAGGGATGTTTAAACAACATCCCTGCATCCCTTTAAAAATAAGTCGAAATTCCAAAACTCAAACCACTTGTAACAGAAGGTGGATTGCCTAAAAGATCTTTTTGTTTCTGATAGCGGTAATTCAGGCGGAGTACCGTTTCTGAAGTTGGCCGGAAACTGATAGCCGGCATAATACTCCATAAGTCTTCCGCAATATTTCCACCGGTCTCTTTGAACTTCCCTACATTCCAGTCTACATATTCCAAACGGCAGGCAATGTTTAAGGTAGCTTTCTTCCAGCCCAATATGTTTCGTTTCAGGATAGGCTGTACAATATCCATAAAGCCTCCCTGTTGCTTATTTCCATATTGCTGTGAATACGTTTCCGGCACATTTACCTTTATCCATGCCCATTCGGTGGTAATGAAAGTATTAAGTACCGGTAATGTTGTATTAAAATCAATTGCCCAGATATTTACACTCCTTTTTTCATCTAACCTTATACCATCATCCTGGTACTTGTTATACACCCCACCCATATAAGACAATCCGAGTTCTCCTATTTTATTATTACGAAGGGCCACTTTGCCCGTAAATAATGGTTCCCCGCTGGCACTTTCTTCAAAGCGTTCAGAATTATTCTTAGCTGCAGGCAGGAATGTTTTGTTCTCTTCGTTGTTGATGATGGAGTTATCAAATCCTCCGGATAAGTAGGCCTCATAGCCAAACATCCAGTCTTTATTATAATACTTGCCATATAAACCAAAACCGGCATTGCTCCAGGTAGCAGGCAACATTTGTGTCATAGCAATGGGACGGTCGGTAAATTCCCATTTAGGGCCGTCATGGTTCTGATTGAAGGCTCCAATGGGGTTCATGATCATGCCACCACGGAGATTCAATAAAGGATGTAATTCCACGTCCAGCGCCGCAAACTCAATAGCTATTTCCTTTGCGCCGTCTTCAAACTCTATTTCACTAAGGAATTTGATACGTTTGCTGATAGTAGAGGCTACGAATAAAGTCATTCGCCTGAATTGGAACTGATGCCCTTCACTGATGCCATCTGTTCCCAGGTGCTGCCAGTTAGCCTCCATGTAACCACCCACAGAAACGGGTAATTTGCCTACGCTGACAAACGGGCGATTATAGATCGCATCCATGTTCATGGCCTGCTTCACAGTATCTTTCGGTATGGTTTTTAGAAGACTTTCATCAATCTGTGCATGGGCAGTAATATATGTACACATGATGAAAGGGAGTATATATCTGATGCTCATTTCTTTAAAGAGATTTTTAGTTGATCCTTGTCAATGCTTACCGGAAACGATCTGAGAGGTATGGCAGCAGGGCCGTTCTGTATATTACCTTTGTTGCTGAATTCACTGCCATGCGCCGGGCATTGAAGTTTATCGCCAAAGACCTGCAATTCAGCTCCCTGATGGGTACAGCGCATCCATAAAGCAGTATATTCCGTTTCACTAAAGCGATAGATACAAATGGGGTGTTTCAACCGTTCATTTTGCACTACGATGTACTTTTTAAAATGTTTTTCTTTACCGGCCATCGTCTCGAAATCAGTCAACGATACAATTAAATCATCCCCGCTGATAGTACCGGATAATTCTTTGCTTGTGCCACAGCTTTGCAGCATTGCTACAGCACCTATGCTCCCCAGGCAGGCAAAACTACAATGTTGTATAAATTCTTTTCTGTTCATGGCTTTATAAGGATTTTAAAAATTTCAGCAACGCATCTTTGTCTGCCGGGGAAAGACTGCTGTAATTCCTTCTTGCTTCTGTGGCTTCGCCACCATGCATTTCTACTGCTTGTTCAATGCTTGTTGCACGACCATCATGCAGCAGGAAGTAACCACCTCCCTGTGACTTGGGAGAAAGCCCTAACCCCCATAACGGAGCAGTACGCCATTCATGTGTTTTGGCAGAGCCTTCGGTATAACCATCATCCAGTCCACTGCCCATGTCATGCAGCAACAGATCTGTATAGGGATGAAATTCTTTGTAGGAAAGGCTTTGTACCGGAGAATATCCTGTTTTCAATGTTTGCTTATGGCAGCTTTCACAGCCGATCTGTGTAAAGACAGTACCACCATTGATGCTTGCGGGGTCTTGCTGGTTACGCTGAATAGGTGCTTTTAAAGTTTGCAGGTAGAAGACTACATTATTAACTGTTTGCGTAGAGACCTCCGGATCTGTTTCCTGATGGTCGTAGACATCTGTAATTGCAAATACAGAAGTGATGCCGATATCCTGATTATAAGCATTTGCTGTTTGTTGCAGGAGATTGAAAATACTTCCCTTTCTACCAAACCGGCAGATGTATTTTCCGTTTTGAGTTACGGCATTAACTGAGGGGTTGATATAAGCCGGTATTGTATTCCAGTTAGGAACTCCGGAGATACCATCCCCGTTTACATCATCCGGATCTGCCATCGCCAGGATATCCTGGTCTGATACTAATTCCAGAAAACCTAACCCTGTGTTGCCAGGTGGTGTAAATTTAGAGAAGGTGGCTCCTGCCGGAATTGTTTCAGGTAAGTAACCGGGAATAGCCCGGTTCTGTAGTTGAGGGCCTCCTTTATCCAGGAAATGATTCCCGGTCTCATCTACCTGCCCAAAGCGGGTAAGCGTGGTAAAAGGGTGTCCCTTGCCATCGCCGGCATGGCAACTGCCACAACTGGTAGCCACGAAAATAGGTCCTACCCCCTTTTCAACCGTAAAGATCTCATTATTAAAGGCATTATCTCCTGCCAGAAACCGTCCGTTTTGTTCATAATTCAGGCCGTCCACGGGTCCGTCCAATAACTGATCATCAGCCAGAGCAGCTGGTTCCAGCTTTGAACAAGCCTGTATAAGGATTATTCCGGTTATTATAATTATAAAAGCAATGTAAAAGTTTTTCATTGGCCTAAACTGTTTATTAGTCAATACAAATATAAATTGTTAGATTAGACTAACAAAAGTATTTTATCAGCTTAAACCTGAGTTAGTCTTAACTAAGTATTATTAACTTTGGCCCATGAACTCGCAAACGGAGGAGAATTACCTGAAAGCAATATTCAATATTGCTAATGAAAAAGGGGAAACGAGCATAAATGAGCTAAGCAAGCAGCTGGATATCAAAATGCCTACTGTAAACAGTATGATGAAAAGACTGGCTGAAAAAGAGCTGGTCCATTATGAAAGTTACAAACCCATCCGGCTGACCGAAAAAGGGAAAAAGGAAGCTGCCCTGATCATCCGTAAACATAGGCTCACAGAAATGTACCTGGTGGAGAAAATGGGATTTGGATGGGAACAGGTACATGATATTGCCGAACAGGTAGAGCATATACAATCGCCTGATTTTTTTGAAAAGATGGATGAGATACTGGGATTTCCCAAAGTAGACCCACATGGATCACCTATACCCGACAGAAATGGAAATATCGTTTGGGTGGAATATAACAAACTAAGTGAATGCCAGAGTGGAGATACAGTAACGCTTGCTGCCGTTATCTATTCTTCCGATGAGTTCCTGAAATTCCTGAATAACCGGGGCCTTCAGCTGGGCGTTGTATTGAAGATCATTTCAATGGAACCTTTTGATGGTACAATGACTGTTAGCTATGGTAAGAGAAAATCTGAGATGTTAAGCCGGGTAGCATGTGACAGGTTACTGATAAAGAAAGTGTGATAATTATTCACTATCTCCTTTCCTGATACCCAGTTTTTTCATTTTGGAATTCAATGTAGATGGAGGGATACTCAATATTTTTGCGGCTCCACCACTACCCCAGATTTTGCCATTACATTTTTTAAGAATGGAGATGATATAATCCCGCTCATTTTCATGGATCGTTCTCGTATGAGAATCCGGGTTATTCTTTTTTTGAACTACCGGTAGTGAGATTTCTTCAATAACTGTTCCTTTTGCAAGCAATACGCTCCGTTCTATTATATTCTCAAGCTCACGGATGTTTCCAGGCCAGCTATATTCCGTCATTTGTCTTAATACTTTATCCGAAAACCCGGTGATTTTCTTTCCTGCCTTGCGATTATAGTAAGCGATAAAATGATTAGCCAGGGCAGGTATGTCTTCAACCCGTTCACGCAAAGACGGTAATTCAATTGGAAATACATTAAGGCGATAATAAAGATCAAGACGAAAACGGCCCTCCGCTACTTCTTTCTCGAGATTCCTGTTGGTAGCAGCGATGACACGAACATTGATTTTAACAGATGATTGGCCTCCAACCGGTTCTATTTCTTTTTCCTGTAATACACGTAAAAGTTTTACCTGCAGGTCAACTGGCATTTCACCAATCTCATCCAGGAAAATAGTTCCTTCATTCGCCTGCTCAAACTTTCCCTTTCTTTTATCTGTTGCGCCAGTGAATGCGCCTTTTTCATGACCAAATAATTCTGATTCGATCAGCGTGGCAGGCAATGTTGCACAATTTACTTTTACAAATGCTTTTCCTTTTCGTGACGAAAGGTTATGAATACTATCCGCAATCCTTTCTTTTCCAGTGCCGCTTTCCCCTAATATCAGCACCGCAGTATCAAAAGGAGCTACCTGTGTGATAAGGCCGAATACATTCAGCAGCAAATGGCTGTTACCTATGATCTTTTCAAACCCCGGGTTCGTTGAATCCGGAACAGTGCTGCTGATTTTTACATTCCTGATATTTTCAACATCAGGTATTCGCTTAAGATATCTTATGAGGATTGATTGTAAACGATGCATCAGGGTTATATGTTCTGTACTGTACGTATCCGGCCTGCGACTGTAAAAACATATATCATTTTCCGGTAGCAGGGGAAATGAAAGCATAGACTTCATATGAAATGTTTCTCTTGCAATTTTTTTCCATGAAGGACGCTGTGCTTGTTTCTCAAATTCTTCATCATTAAAAAAGGCTGCAACAGTTTCTTTACCATCTTCTGTATTAAGGATCTTCAGCAGGTTATTCTCTGTAGTATTGGTAATCGTTGAGAGTTCTGTTATTCCGATCGTTTGATATTCATTAAAACCGGTCCTTAAAAAACTATTGACAATTTTCCCTGGTCCATCAAAACCAATAGCCAGGTAGTCGAAAGGTATTTCTTGCTGGATTATTTTTATTATTGGCAACAGTTTTTCCTTCCATGCAACATTTTCATTGACCGTCTTCTCCAATTGCTGCACTAATTCAGCTTCTCTTCTATATTTTGATTCACGACTATGTTCGTGACGGTATTGTGCAATTTCCAATGTTATGAGCAGGTCTTTCTCGCGGAAAGGCTTTACGATAAAGCCATATGGCTCTGTAGTCTTCGCTGCAGATAATATCTCTTCATTTGAATTAGCGGACAAATAAACAAAAGCTATATTGCTTTCTTTCAACTCCCTGGCCAGATCAATACCGGTAAGTTTTCCTTTCAGAAAAATATCCAGCAATACAAGTGCAGGGCGTTCTTTCTTTATCATTTCCTGAGCAATGGCAACCGAACGTGCGATACCACAAACCTCATAACCTGCTTTTCCAAGCATAAGCTGAATGTCATTTGCTTCAACAAACTGATCCTCGACGATGAGTACTTTCTTATTCAATTTTAATTATTTGAAGGTTAATAGATCCGTACGCTAACACCCAATTCATGCATAAATGATATTTTTATCGTAGTGCCAATATTATTTTCTATGGAAAAAACGCCATCAAGGTCTTCACTTAATCCTGCCATCAGACTCATGCCTAATGAACCGGACTTTTTATTATTAAAATGCGCAGGCATTCCGATCCCGTTATCCGAAATACTGAGTAAATAACGATCGGGAGCCGTCTTTGAAAGCGTAATAGAGATTATTCCATTTCTGCCATCAGGGAATGCATATTTTATTGCATTAACAATTGCTTCATTTAATATCAGCCCCAGAGGAACGGCCTGACTAACATCCATTTCCAGTGGCTCAATAACAAACTCAAAGCGTATACGTTGTCCCGTATTAAAGCTGTCGCGTAAATAGGATACCAGTTCACGGATGTAAAACGACATATTAATAGCAGAAACGTTTTCTGAGTTATATAGCTTCTGATGAATAAGCGACATGGCATGTACACGATGCTGGCTGTCGTGAATGGCAGTAAGTGCTGCATCATTATCAATATATACCGACTGCGAGTTGAGTAGGCTCATGACTGTTTGCAGGTTGTTTTTAACACGGTGATGGATCTCCTTTACCAGCCAGTCCTTTTCATTTACCAAATGACGTAAGGTAAAGTTTTGTTCCTCAATTGCCTTTCGCTGAATCTCCAGCTTTTTATTTGTTCGTTGTTTAAGCCTCATATTGTACACGAGTAAACCCACGATTATCAGTAAAAGCACCACACCTCCCAATATCCAGTTACGGGTAAATTTCTCCTGCAGCAACATCGTGCCCTGCAATTTCTTTTCCTGTTCAAGTATTTTAATATCCCGGTCTTTCTTTTCCGCTCCGTAGCTTATCATCAGTTCATCGAATTTTTTCCGCTGTTCTATACTATTCACTGAATCGGCGTAGTGTTTATATTGGATATGATCACTCAGAGCGGATTTATAATTGCCCGCAAAAGAATCAATTTGAAACAGCATATAGTTTTTACTGGCAAGGGACCAGACTGACAGTGTACTACCTGACATGACTTTTTTAGCGAACAATCGGGCTGATTTTAAATTCGACTTTGATAAATAAAAATTGGCGATTTCCAGATAAGTCTCTCCAAATTCTCCAATGGGATCTATACCCGGATATTCATTGCTCAGTTTAAAAAATGACATATAATTTTCGTCCGCTAATCTGTAGTTGTTTAATCTTGCATAGCATGCCCCAATTATGGAAAATACCTGGGCTTTTTCCCAGGGAGTTATAGGGGGATATTTACTGATAACGTCCTTCATAAGGGATAAAGATTCTTCGGGGCGGCCTATATCTTCAGCAAGCAGCGAAGTCGCATACAACAAGCTTTTGAACCAGAATAAATGTGTATCCAGGCTCCTGTTCTCAAGACCTTTTTTAAACCAGGTTAATGCTTCAGCATTTTTTCCTAAAGCCCAGTACACCACTCCCAACCGCATATCAAATGTCCCTTCAAGTGCAGTGATACCAGACCATTTCATATTTTCACGGGCAGCATTTGCATGATTCAGGCCCTCTAAATATTTTGCCTGTGCCACACATACAAAAGACAGCTCATATTCTGCAAATAGAGAATGCTTATACCCTATTGATTTTTGTATTTCTAAAATCCGGAGAATATCATTTTTAAACAGACTTATATCAGATTTCAGGTGACAGTCTGCGATGTTCCACAACAATTCGATCTGCTTTTCCTTTAATCCTGATTGCTGATAAAGCACAAGTGAATTGTTCAGGAATGTCAGATCTGAAGAATTAATTCCTGTATGCAATTGCCCTAAACGATGCCAGGCATTTGCTTTAATTTCCTTTTGGCTGGATGAAACTATCTGAAGATAAATTTTTTTGCTTTCCGGCTCGTTACCACTTTGGCGGTAGTATTCACCAAGTAAATCAAGACATTCATATCGCCTGTTATTGTCATTTGCACTTAATGTTAAGGCCTCCTGTATATAATAATTCGCACTATCAAGGTCTGTTTTGTATGCCCCTGCTTTATGAAGATACCAGGTAGCCAGTTCAATTAACAATTGTAATCGCTCTTCGTTTTTCAGGCTCTTCAACGATCGGATTGCTTCATGGACCTTGCCGGCATTAATTAAATCAGTGTTATCATCATCTCCGGTGTAAGGGAGAAGAAAAGGTAAGCCCGTTATCCTGCAGGCTATCAGCATTACACTATCTCTGTCTAAATTATTTTGTGCCATAAGATTAATAAATCTGGCAGTACTAAAGACAAGTAACTTTTTTTGAGCAATATTGTAGCTGTTTACTGCCAGGGGGCTGGTAAGTGGTTGGCTATAAATGTTAGAACACACGCAAACAAAAAGTACTGTCGTTAAACATCTCAGCATGATATTCACATTACAATCTTATTTTATTTGAAACAAATGGCTCTAGGGGGCTATTCAAATTTACTCTTTTATTTCGTGGTAAGATTTAATACTGCAACGGTATTTCGTGCTAATAATTTAGATAGCAGTATCAATATACTGATTAACAATTATTTATGTAAATGGCACTTTTTATGATCTATCCCCATCTGAAATAATAACCAGGACAATGCCCTCAACAAAATCAGTCGTTTTTATCACCGGAACCTTTTTGGGTAATAATTGTTGGGATGAGTGGATGTCATATTTTAAGGAACACGTTTATGTCAACCAAAAGCAAAAAGAGCTATTGGTTGACATAAACGTGTTTAAGGTTAAAGACCCGAACATTGGATTGCTCTGCGTATCAGGTTTATTTAGAAAGAATATCTGCATCAACAACACTATCTGCAAATGCTTTGGGGGCTTCTTGTGGTAAATTGTGTCCAATCCCCTTATTAATAACCCTGTGTTCATATTTGCCAGAAAACTTTTTTGCATACACACTGCTGTCGGGATGTGGAGCACCGTTGGCATCACCTTCAAGTGTAATGGATGGGACACTGATAACAGGAGCTTCTGCAAGACGCTTTTCCAGGTCGTCGTACTGAGCTTCTCCCGCCGCTAAACCTAGCCGCCAGCGATAATTGTGAATGACGATTGCAACATGATCAGTGTTTTGGAAAGACGCGGCGCTGCGGTCAAATGTGGCATCATCAAAGTTCCACTTTGGTGAAGCAGTCTGCCAGATTAGTTTTGCAAAGTCATGCCTGTATTTTTCATAGCCTGCCTGGCCCCGTTCCGTAGCAAAATAATATTGATACCACCATTGCAGCTCGGCCCCCGGCGGTAACGGTACCTTACCGGCTTTCTGACTGCCAATCAGGTAACCACTCACAGAGACAAGGGCTTTACAGCGATCCGGCCAAAGTGCGGCGATAATGTTGGCCGTGCGTGCCCCCCAATCAAAACCGGCAAGCACTGCCTTCTCAATCTTCAGGGCATCCATGAAAGCGATGATGTCGAGAGCAATTGCGGACTGCTGACCATTTCGGAATGTCTTATCTGAAAGAAAACGCGTGGTGCCGAAGCCGCGTAAATAAGGGACTAGTACCCTGTAGCCTTTTCCCGCGAGTATCGGTGTTACATCTACAAAACTATGGATATCATAAGGCCATCCGTGTAAAAGAATTACAACCTGACCATTCGCAGGACCGGCTTCTGCGTACCCTATATTCAGAAGACCCGCATCTATTTGTTTTAATGAGTCGAATGAAGCGTTTTTCTCATGATCATCTGTAAAACTTTTATTGATGAAACTCATATTCCCCAATCCTATCATAGCTAATTCTGTGGCCCCAAGTATCTTGAATGCATCACTTAAAAAGTTTCGACGGCTAAATGTTGATTTATTTGACATACTTATGGAATTTTTTGTTTCCTCAAAAGTAATCTTCGCATAAAGTTACGTCAACCTGTAATCAGGCAAGTGGACAAAGTCGACCCCAGACCAGACGTTTTCAGCCTTAAAATCCTTTAATGTAAGAAATGCCTTTACCTCAGTACTGCATCAGGATATAATTATCAATAGAAGGTTATTTTATTGCATTGTTCACCGTTTGACTATCAACGAATTGCTCAAAACTTATAATTTTCCCATCTTTCAATTTCCAAACATGAGCCACTCTCGCCGTAAAATACCTGCCTGAAGCATTATAGGTACCCGTGTAAGTGCCATAAGCAACAACCTTATCTTCACCCGCAACATAGTCTTCCGGCGTAAATTTATAATCTGTCCATTCACTGCCTAATCGGCTAAAGACATTTTTCGTAATACTTTCCAGACCGATGTAAGTGCCTGCATACGGAAAACCTTTGGCTTCGGTCCAGGTGATATTTTCTGCTACATATTTAGCAAGGTTTCTGCCATTTTCTTCCGAAGTTTTCCCTTCGTAAGTGCTCCTTACGATCTCTAAATTGGTCATTTTTTCTTTATTTAAAGAACAACCTGACAAAGCTATAAGCATTGCCAGGTTGAAGATAATTGTTGATTTTACCATTTCATTTCACCTGTGTTTACTTTTGCACCTATTTGCAGAGCAGTTTCAAAAGTAAGGGTTGGATATTTTGCTTTCAATGTAGCGATCAGGGCTTCTGATGTTTTATTGGTTTTTAATGCCTGTTCGTAGAATTGGATATAACTTTTTGTATGCCTGACTGCTGTCAGGTCAAAAGCTGTTTCAGATTTACCATGAGCGGGAACTACAATCGCTGGTTGGAGTGATTCAATTTTGTTCAAAACCGCTATCCATTGTTCACGGGCTTCAGTTGTAGCAGCATCTGCCATCCAAAGGTGGAAACTAGTTCCAAAAACGTTTATTCCGCCTACGGCTGCTTTTATAGAAGGTATCCAAACAAACGTTTTAGCCGGAAATTCTTCCAGGCCAATTATTTCTAATTTCTGGCCTTCTAAGTCAATGCTGTTTCCTTTTAAAACCTGTGGTAAAATGACATTTGATGTGATATTTTTGCCAAGCCTTTCACCCCAAACCTCTAATTTTTTCTGAGCAGTAGCTTTGATATGGTCTACAGTTGCTGCTGAGGCATAAGCAGTTACTTCCGGAAAATACTTCTTGAATACCTCTAACCCGAAATAAAAATCGGGGTCACCATGAGAAATATAAATTGCAGTCAGCTTCTTACCCGTTTTTTTTATTTCTTGCGCAACTATTTCAGCATCCGCTAATGTAAATTGTGCATCAATTAATACCGCATCGGTTTTCCCTGATACAATGACCGATGCTACACCAAAACTATTTTCCGACGCGTTGTAAATTTGCAATTTTAATTTGTCTGTTTCAATAACCTTGAAACTTTGTGCCTGTACATTCATTTTGAATAAGATTAAAGTTGTTAATAATGCTGTTGAAAGGATATGTTTCATCCGTATTGTTTTAAATGATGGTGCAAAGATGCCATCATCCAAAGCATAAAAACATTGAACAAGTTCAATAAATGAAAGTCACATTATTTTTTCCCAGCTATCTTTTTTCTTATTTTACTCAGGAACTCG
Organism: Chitinophaga sp. YR573; assembly: GCF_900110995.1. Lineage (GTDB taxonomy): Bacteria > Bacteroidota > Bacteroidia > Chitinophagales > Chitinophagaceae > Chitinophaga. The sequence continues at coordinate 827,091 of NZ_FOJF01000003.1, read as the reverse complement.
TGGCTGATACCTAAGTAAGCTGCTATTTGAAGATTAGAAAGTCGTTGATAAAGTTTAGGATATTTTTCTATAAAGTCAAGGTACCGCTGATCCGCTGTTTTACTCAAATTATCTATCATTCTTCTTTGGAGAGCAACATGTGTTTTTTGAGTCATTACCCTGAATAACTTCTCAATCTCAGGCAAATTTGTGTATGCAAACTCTTTATCATTTTTTGAGATTAAAAGCACCTCACTATCTTCAAGCGCTTCGATAAAAAGTTGAGAAGGTAAGCCATTAGTAAAGCTATCAATATCAGTGATCCACCAATTTTCTATGGCAAAATAAAGTATTTGTTCAGCTCCACTTTTGTCAATATGATATACACGAAAGAGTCCTTTGGTAACAAAGCCTTCAAACTTGCATACTTCACCCTCTTTTAATAAAAAACTCTTTTTCTTAATTAACCTTTGCTGAAATAAATTACAAAACACTTCTGTTTCTTTTTCAGAAAGAGAAATATGTTTGGCAATATTTTGTTTGAGAGGTTCTGTCATATTCCTGAACTGTCAAAATTGCCACTAATATACCTTGTTTCCGTTAATTCGTATGCATCAGATTGTTTGCTTTCGTTTCAAAGAAGTTAAGTAAGACACCACGGTCGCAATTATAATAATAAGAGTAACCCCATATTTCTCTATACCTTTACCGTTTGCAATTAATACATAAGTAGCCCCGGTGAAGTAAAAAATAAGGCCTGCATAAGCAGCTTCGTGAAACCTCTTTAAGAGTGGCAATACAATAGTAATTGCACCAAGTATTTTTATTACGCCCAGAAAGGGCATCAGATACTGAGGTAAACCAAGCTCTCTATTTACCTTTACCAGAGATTCTATCTGAAGTACATTCAGAATGCCGGAAAATCCTACAAATGCGACAAAGCCTGTCGATAACCAGTATGTTATTTTTATTCCTTTACTATTCATTTTGATTTATTTAAAATGTATTTTTTTAACCATGCAAACCTAGCTACATTTATAGTCCGTTTAATTAAACTATCCTGTTGGATAGTACTATCCAACAGGATAGTCAAAAGCTAACATGGAAACACAAATGGAACAAACACAACATCAAATAAAGGCTGATTGCATGAGCAATAATGCACTTGCCGTAAGAGATGCTTTAGAAATTCTAAGTGGCAAATGGAAATTACCCATTCTTATGGTGTTATCAACCGGTGGTAAGCGATTTTCAGAAATTGCAAACACTTTACCGGGGATAACTGACAGAGTACTATCTAAGGAATTAAAACAGTTGGAGGCAACCACACTTTTAGAAAAAAGGATTATTGAAGATCCTCAACAACGGGTAGAATATCTTATTACAGAGCAAGGTAACGGCCTGGACAAGGTTATAAAAGAATTGTCAACGTGGGGGCTAAAAATTAGAAAGAATGTTATGGGGAGTTAATAAAAGAAAAACGACATAAAGATGGAAGCACTTAAAACCCATATCAGAAACACAATTTCAATTCAGGAAGACGAATTGGCTGAAATAACGGATGCCTTTCAATCTCAAACAGTGAGCAGGGATTCCTTTGTACTAAAAGCAGGACAATTCTGTGATGCTTACTATTTCGTAGAAACCGGTGCATTCCGGATATTTACAAATCTTGATGAGAAAGATATTACCAGCTGGTTTGCCTTTGAAGGCTATTTCTTTACTGAGCCGGAAAGTTATGCTAAGCTTTGCAGATCCAGGTTTAACATACAGGCAATTGAAGAAAGTGTTATTTATTTAATCTCACGAAAGAAAATGGATGAGCTTCTCAGTAAAAGCCTGAATTGGAATGAATTTATTCGGAAAAGCTGGGAACAGGCATTTATTAAGTTGCAGGATGTTGTCTTATCATTCCAGGCGCAATCTGCAGGCGAACGTTATGAAAATCTGTTCAATTACCCGGATTTCCTGCAAAAAGCCCGTCAGCAGGATCTGGCATCCATGCTTGGGGTAACAAGATTTTCTCTTAGCAGGCTGCGGGGGAAAAAGTAGAAGTTGTCATTTAGCAATTTAGCAGCTTTATTTATTGCGGAGCTTTGTAGTATAAAATTTATGATTAACTATGAAATGGATCTATCTTTTAAGTTCCATACTACTGGAAGTTACCGCAACAACACTGTTGAAAGTTTCAGCAGGAAATACGAAATGGGGATTCACGATACTCTCCATGTTACTATATGTTGTTTGCTTCTGGCTGATGGGCTACGCCATGAAGCTGTTCAGTCTGAGTATCGTTTATCCCATCTGGGCTTCTTTAGGCATGGTGGCAACAGCTATAATAGGGTTTATCTTCTATAAAGAGCCCATTACCGGCTTGAAAATTGTTTCGATGCTGGTGATATTTATCGGGGTTATTGGTTTAAGCTGGCAGCCTGGTAAGTGAAAATCAAGACTATATTAAGAAAGTGTTCAATAATTTTCTAATTTGCGCTTGTTTGTATATGGTGTAAAACCATTTCCGGAAATGATTAAATGACTTACAGCGCATACTGCTGCTGAACAAAATCATCATAGGTGATAATGTCAAAAGGTCTCTCTCTTCCAGACAAACTATACCAGGCTTTAATATCTATTACATGTTGTGCTCCAAATGATGCCATGGCATAACCTTCTTTACTTGCATGCTCCAGAGCGCCCACCATAGCGGTATTTCTGTGATCCATTGCAACCTCTGTATCAGTAGATTGTTTTGTATCAGCGCCTCCCGGTTGTATCTTTGGCTCCCTGCGACCTACCATCTCCTGACCCGGATAGACATTTTTAAGATTGAGCTCGGAGCGTACCTTAAGAGCATTAAATACACGGTTATATGCCGACTCGTACTCCTCCTCCTTAAATTCTTTTTTTCGGATCTTGATGAAGTCTGCGATAGTCTCTTTATCCGGCTCTAAAGCCTCTGTTATTTCCTTTGAATCTAAAAATTTATCTGTCGCAGTATCGTGATTATAATTATTCGCGACTGAAATATTTTTTCGTACATTTCCTTTAGTGGTACCATCACTTCCTTTTACTATATAATAAGGCCGACCATCAATATTTCGATAGATAGGTCCGTTGCTTCCTGCCCTATCATCCCAATCCTTTACATTCGGGAAGGAAACCATCTTCCCGGGTGGGGGCACCTTACGTTCAGGAGATGTTATTTCATGTCCGTTAACAGGGGCATCCAACCTTATTAGACTTTTTTCCCCTTTTAAAGGTTCATATTTGCTGGCAAATGCATAAAGCGCTTTGGCTAAACCCAATTCTGCCAAATGGGTATTGGGTTTGTCAGCTGCTGTTGGCAGATCCAGATTCGGCTTCCCTGTCTGAACAAGTGGTGAGTTGGCAAAACTTGCACCTCCACCCTCTGCAAGCACCTTTGCACTCTGTTGATTAGATTCTTCAACGATTAGCCGCAAGGGGGAAATATGGTGTAATTCACCCAGTAAAAAGAATTTAGCGCGCAGGGAAACGTATGCTGAAGGCAGCGGCAAACGATACCATAGTGCAAGTGTAGGAATAAGCCCACATTGTACAGGCTCTCCCTTGGCATGCGCTATAAACTCATCCTGTGACTTGTAATTTCGTTTGTATTCGTCAGTCAGCCATTCACTCTTTTTTACCAACAGCTCAGTCAAATTAACATCATCATTCTTAAACTCAGATCCGTTTATCAGCACCTTGCGCTGAACGATTTTATCATTATCCTGTTTCTTCTGTATGGCTGGTTTTACTCTTTTTTGCTTCTTTTTCTGTGTTAACTGAAAAGGGAGTATTTCAGATTTAGCCTGAGTGGGTGAATCAGAGGGTACAAATGGCGTTATTGCAGACCGGGCTGCTGCAGGTGTAGCCTCTGTATTTTTAAGTTGTAAAGACTGTGGAACAAATGGCTGCGAAATTGCTGTAGGTCCGGGACTTTGAGCAACTGCATGAGACTGTATTTTCTTCGAGGTAGTTTTTTTGTCTTGTAACATTGTTCCAGGGATATAAAACCTGCGAAAGATAATAAATTAAACTTATGTTTTCTGAAAATAGGGATGTCGGATTATTAAATATGACGTAATGATCAAATGGCTGAGGGATTACCTTAAGTAATCTTTGTTTTTCTTACTTTTGTACAATGCAGTCAGATTTTAATACGGAATTGAAACTAAAGGGCTTTAAAGCATATGAGGTTGACAGTAATGCTACCGGTCATAACTATAGCCGTAAAGACTTTTATAAGATCAGTTTAACTTCCGGGAAGTATAATTTTAATTATGCAGACAGGAGTTTTGAAACAGATGGTCCGCTCCTGTTCTTTGGTAATCCCCGTATTCCATACGCCTGTGAGGTTATCAGACCCACTATTGATGGATTTGCCTGCCTCTTTACAGAAGACTTTTTAAAGCTGAATGATCGTACTGCAAGCCTTCTGGAGTCGCCTTTATTTAAAATTGGCGGTACGCCCATTTTCACCTTAAATGATCATCAAAATGAGTCTATAAAAGCTATTTTTCAAAAGATGATTGCAGAGCAGGATAGTGAATATGCTTTTAAAGATGAGTTGATTCGCAATTACATACAACTGGTTATTCATGAGGCGTTAAAAATACAACCCTCAGAAAACTGGTCCAAACAGAAAAATGCGGCGGCCAGGATTACTGCTGTATTTTTTGAACTGCTGGAACGGCAGTTCCCTATTGAAAGTGCCGACCAGCCGCTGGAATTAAGAGCAGCACAGGACTTTGCAAGGAATTTATCCGTGCATATCAACTATTTGAATAGTGCGGTAAAGGAAACTACCGGGAAATCAACTACTACCCATATTGGCGATAGAATTATAAGCGAAGCGAAAGCACTCCTGCAACATACAGACTGGAATATTGCGGAGATCGCTTACGCACTTGGATTTGAATACCCTACCTACTTTAATAACTTCTTCAAAAAGAAAACCGGTCATGTCCCTAAATCGGTAAGGGCAGCCCATCTTTGATAATCATACTTTTTCCTTTGTTTTTCTTTATTTCCGGTTTGCGCTTATTGTGACCTTTGTGTCACTTAAATGCATATTATGAAACACATTTCGATTGGGGGGCTTGATGTCTCCCGTATAGGGCTCGGCGCTATGTCAATGTCCGGTTATTACAATATCGGTGCAGGCAGCGATGCTGAATCTATCCGTACGATCCATAGAGCCCTGGAGCTGGGCGTAACCCATATTGATACCGCTGAAATTTATGGCCCCTTTGGCAATGAAGAACTCGTAGGCAGAGCTATAAAGGGTCGTAGAGATCAGGTGGTACTTGCCACAAAGTTCGGTCTTGTTTCACATGCCGGAGCTGGCCCGGGTGTTATTGATAGCAGTCCGGCGAATGTACGTGTCGCAGTAGAGGGTTCTCTGAAGCGTTTAGGGACTGAGTATATTGATCTGTTTTATCAGCACCGGGTAGATCCGAAGACTCCTATAGAAGATACAGTTGGCGCATTGGCAGAATTGGTTGCCGAAGGCAAGATTCGCTACATTGGATTATCTGAGGCTGGTCCGGACACAATTCGCCGTGCACACGCTATACATCCTGTAACAGCATTACAGACCGAGTATTCCCTTTGGAGCCGTGATCCTGAGGTCAAACTGTTACCGTTGTTACGTGAGCTGGGCATTGGCTTCGTGCCTTACTCACCCCTTGGCCACGGTTTCCTTACCGGCGAAATCAAATCTCCTGAACAGCTTTCTGATGACGACTGGCGCAAGACTAACCCTCGCTTCAGTGGTGAAAACTTCCTTCGCAATCTACGGATTGTTGATGAAGTGAAAGCCGTAGCGGCTGAGGTAAACGCAACTCCGGCACAGGTGGCACTGGCATGGCTACTCGCCCAGGGAGATGATATCGCCCCTATTCCAGGCACTAAGCGCGTTGCCCGTGTAGAGGAGAACTCTGCCGCTGATCAGCTGGAGCTGAGCGTAAAACAGATCGAAAGGCTGAACAACCTTACGCCGGCCGCTGGTGAGCGGCATGATGAAGGGAATATGTCTGTCATAGATCGTTAAACAAAACCTATCGGCCGGCGTATACGTCAACGCCGGCCGATATTTTATTAGTACCCGGGATTCTGTGTAAGCCTGCCCTGATAAGCATCTAATGTAGCCTGATCATAAGGGAACAATTCGCTTTTACCAGGAACGAAGAACCTTGCAAGCCCCTGCCATAAAGCCAGATTATCTATTGAATTGGTGGCTGTAAGATGCTGCGCCCAATCCACTCTTTTCCATTCTGAAGAAGTTGGTACCTGTGTGGGACGATACCAGGGAACTGCTGTTGTAGCAGTATTGTTTGCAACATAATATTGGATCTCTTCTCCATTATTCTTCCAGTAAATGTATTGAGGAACATAATCGTAAGGAGCTACACGATCACGGATCTGTTGGATCTTCGTTCTCGTTTCTGCTATTTTTGCTGATAATAAGTTCCAGCGTGATAAGTCATATTTGCGGATGCCTTCATGGCCAAACTCTAAATAACGCTCATTTACGATGGCATTAAAAAAGCCTTCTTTGGTAGATGGAGTAATACCTATGTCTGCGTTCTTATAAGCTCTTTTACGCACTTCTTCAAAGGCCGCTATGGCAGCAGCAGTAGGTGCTCCATTTATTTCATTCTCAGCCTCTGCAAACATTAAAAGAACATCAGAGAAGCGGATCAATACCCAGTTATAACCAACATTTAAGACACTTCCAGGAAGAAGAGGTACCCGCCAGTCGCGGCGATATTTACCTGTATTTAATTCCCCTAAACGTCGCTGGGATTTAATATTTGAAGAAGATGTAACCTGATAAGAAGTAACGGTAACATCACGACGGGTATCTACGGAGTCGAAAGCATAAAAATAATTGGGTAACATGATGACTCCTCCTCCACCGGCGCCATACCGGGAGGCAGCGTTTAAATTCGGTCCGTCATAGTTGCCCATACGGCTGTCGCTGTTGGAGTTACCACCACCTGCACCTACTTCAAATAATATCTCACCCTGCGGATCATAAGTAAAAGAGGTTACGTTTCGCCAGATATTCTCAAAACTTGCGTTCAGGGTATGCTCACTTCTTTTTAACATCAATTCGGCACATTCATCCCTTGCAATGGTGTAATACTTTATGTAATCACTTCCCCTTTGCACCTGACCACTCTTACGTAATGAATACCCTCCCCGGTATAAAGCAATTCTTGCCCTCAATGCCATCGCTGCGCCCTTGGTAATACGTTCATTGCGGACTACTTCTGTACGCCAGGGTAATAACTCTTTGGCTGTGGCCAGGTCGGCCAGAAGTTTATCATAAGTAGAATCCCTGTCTGTTTGTGCTATGAATAAATTGGATTGTTTATAAGAGGGGATCATGGGTGCAGGTACATCTCCCCAGTTACGGATCAATTCAAGATAAAACTGGGCTCTTAGCGTTAATGCTTCTCCATACAAACGGTGTAATTGAGCCTTTTGGTCATCTGTCCCATTGGTATATAAGGGCATTAATGGAATTTGTTCAATACAGAGATTCGCCTTTTCTATTCCCCTGTATAACTGCCGGAACGGGTTGGAGACTTCTGCATTGGTGAGGAGTAACTGGTAGCGTCCCACTCCCCTGCGGCCATTATCGATATTACCGCTTACAATCCCCTCATCCGAGTCGTATGGATAATACAGGCTAATTCTTATGCCATAGCCGTTATCGCCCTGTAATTCGTCATATACGCCGATTAAAGCGGATGTTGCATTCGGTACATCAGAGAAGACCTCATCAATACTGTAATCAGATCCAGGAGATACTGCAGTCCACTTTTTACAGCCCTGCATGAATAATAAAGCTATAGTGATTATCAGAAGATTTTTCATTGTTTATAAGTTAAGGTTAATACCAAACACCCATGTTCTTGCACGGGGATAAGCAGCAAAGTCGACACCTGGCGTTAATGGATCTGAACGACGGGCAGTGACATCAGGATCAAAACCTGAATATCCAGTGATGACAGCCAGGTTATTTACGGTGGCATATACCCTCAGACTGGCAATCTTCGCTATCTTTTTAGGTAATGTATAACCCAGGGTAACGTTATTGATCCTAAGGTAGGAACCGTCCTCAATAGCCCATGAATGTAACCACCAGCGCTGTACTCTTACAGGAGACCATATCTGTGCATTCGCATTTAACGCCGATAATTCTTTAGGATCCGTCACTATCTGCCCTTGTGCGTTGATGTTTGTCCAGCGGTCTTTCATCGTGTTTAGCATGTTCAGATTGGGGAAAGAGCCATCTGTCCATTCTAATTTATTGGCATTATAAACATCGTTGCCTACTACAAAATTGATGAAGATGCTGGCATCAAAATTCTTATAGGTAAACTGGTTATTCCATCCTCCTGTGAATTTTGGATTCGCATTACCGATCACTGTTCTGTCTTTATCCGCAGTAATTACGGTATCTCCATTTAAATCTTTCCATTTTAACATGCCCGGTTGAGGTGTTCCATAAACACTGTTGACGGCAATACCTGGTTTAATGGTATAAGTACCGGTAGCGGCATTATAATTGAAATCATCAATCTTATAAAAACCATCTGTGACGAAACCATACATTAAACCTGCAGGCTGACCTACTTTCACTAAATAATCATCTACACCGTCCGTTCCCTGCCAACCGGAATTACGGGTCATCTGAGAGGGTCCTCCTAAATTCTCTACCCGGTTGCGGTTAAAGGAAATATTGAAATTGGAATTCCAGGAGAATTTAGGTTTCTGTATAGGAGTGGCATTTATCTGGAACTCCAGTCCACGGTTTGAAGTGGCACCAATATTTTTTATTTGCGTAGTATATCCGGAAGTTGGAGGAATCTGAACGGCCAGCAAAAGATCTTTCGCTGTATTTCTATAGGCGTCGATTGTCAGTTGTAATCTGTTATCGAAGAAAGACAGGTCCAGCCCCAGATTTCTTGTTATATTTTTCTCCCAGCGTAATTCCGGATTAGCCAGTGCTGTAGGAGCAAAACCGGGAAGTATAGCATGATTAAATGCGTATTGTCCGGTTACACCATATAACTGCCGGTATAACATATCTCCGATACGGTTATTCCCTACTGCACCATAACCGAATCTCAGTTTAGCATCTGAGATCCATTTAATGTTATGCATAAATTCTTCCTGTGAGAAGCGCCATGCCACAGAGCCGGAAGGAAAAACAAGGGTACCGTTTTCAGCAGCAAATTTAGAAGTACGATCTGCACGGATGTTAAAAGAAAGCAGATACTTATCGGCATAATTATAACTAACACGGCCAAATAAGGAGAAAATACGACTGGGTGCATTCTGCGTTGATGAAGGCAAAGGTTGTGAAGACCCTGTTGGCGCAGCGCCGAGTCCCATGTTTGCTAATGCTTTATCAGCGGTTATATCAGCAGGAAAATATCTCGTTTCTACGTAATTAGTGGCAGATTTAAACTCTACTGTTTCTTCTCCTGCCAATACAGAAACATTATGCTGCCCTTTCTTCAGCGCATATTGTAATGTATTCGAATTATTGAAAGTACTGTTTCTCTGATCACCAATGGAGGCGATTGGCAAAGAAGCATACTGACGGGCAGTATTCGTTATTTTGCCATAAAAGAGCGATTGCCTGATAGTGGTATTATCGTATCCGAATGTAGATCTGAAAGTAAGGTTTTTAATCAGGTTGATATTAATGTAACCTGTCAGGTAAGTAGCTTTTGTTTTTTGATTCCTGTATTCTGCCTGTGTAAGCAGGATGGGATTTGTAGCTCCACCGGAAGCCAGGTAATAATCTTCATCAAAATCATCTATGCTTTGTCCCGGCAGGTCAAACGGACGGTAATTAATGCTATGCCGTAAGCGGTTTGTAGTACGTGTACCGCTGTTAGTAGTACCCATGCCAGTGATGGCCTGGTCTAAATAACGCATATTAATACCGGTTTTCACTTTATCAGAGACTTTATGATCTAATTTGAAATTGGCAATTTTGCGATCGAATCCTGATTCCAGTAATATGCCGTCTTCTTTATTTGCGGTAAGACTTAGATTGAAGTTTGTAGCGGCATTACCACCATTCATTGACACGTTATGATTCTGGAATTTTGCTTTTCTTCCAAATACTTCTTTCTGCCAGTTTATGGGCGTTACATTTTTATAGTTGGAAAGGGTATCCCAGGTAGTACCGTATGTCTGGGCGAAGTCTGCGCTATCGGCACTACTACCCCGACTTCTTTCATATTGCCACATGACGAAGTCATAAGGGCTCAATACAGGCATTGTTTTAGAGAGTTCTCCCCAGCCCATAGAGCCGGTATAACTTACCTGCGTTTTTCCTGAGCGTCCGCTTTTTGTTGTTATAATAACAACTCCGTTAGCACCCCTTGCTCCGTAGATGGAGGTGGTAGAGGCATCCTTTAGTACGTCTACAGAAGCAATGTCCTGCGGAGCAATTACTGATAAGGCATTTTCTACCTGTACACCATCTACGATGTATAAAGGCGAATTATCCTGCGTGATAGAACCGCCTCCGCGTACGCGGATAACTACGTCCGCCCCCGGAGCGCCTTCTGATGATACGACCTGTACACCTGCCAGCCTGCCCTGTAATATCTCTGCTGCAGAAGACAACGGTACATCTTTGAACTGACGGGCGTTGACAGATGAAACGGAACCTGTAACATCCTTTCGCTGTACAGTTGAATAACCAATGACCACTACCTGGTCCAGGTTACTTTGTTCCCTTACCAGTTGTATCTGCAATGGTTTTTCTCCATTCGCTGTAATGGTTTGTGAACGATAACCGATGTAGGAGAAGACGAGTTTGACGGGGTGCGTTACTTTTATTGAGAAATTACCATTTGCATCAGTACTTACACCTTGTTTTGTTTCTGTTACAAGGACGGAAACTCCTGGTAATGGTATACTGTCAGCAGTGACGCGACCAGTGATAGTAAGCGTTTGAGCGCCTGCTGTTAAAAAGCATAACGCTGAAAACAGAAAAATGACTATTTTCTTTTTCATATGAGTGGAATAAAAGGCAACAGTTCTTAAACGGGAATGGGATTTATATAACAATGCTAGGTTTATTTTTTTTATAAACCGTTACTGGGGTTAACTTTTTTTACGCAATCGTTCCCGGTAATTAAGTTGGGAAAACAACTAATGTACGCGTCTATAGTTTTTACTGGTAAGTAATACGCCTGCGGCGGATAACAAGGTGAAGCAGATGTTAAATACAATATGTACGGGGTAAGGCATCTTTCCAAGAATGCCTCCACAGGAGCAGGGGATATTAGTGAAGAAGAAAAATAATGTGGATAGATAGAAGCTAAAAATTGCCATTACAAAAAAAGATAAAAAGAATCCGGTTTTGCGGGTGACAGGGAAATTCAATAATAGTACTATCAGGAATTCTGTGCCTAATACGACTGGGGCCAGCAGGTTCTTATCGTATTTCACGAGTAATGGTGATTTGCTCATGTCTGAAAGGAAAAGCTGATAGTCCATTGCTTTAAAAATGGCAGCATAGGTAAATAACATGGAGATGAGGATCACGATTATTGTGAGGATATGCTTTTTCATTTGCTTGTCAGCTTAAAAAGGAGAATGTTGTTTTCATAAACAGCGATCAGTGTATCTGCACTTTTGGCGAGTTGCAATACAGGTTTACTCTGGTAACCAGGGAATCTGAAACTACCTTCATAGTCACCGTTCTGAATATTATATACATCTACTGCCGGACCTTTGTAATTGCTGGCTACAGCATCTTCTGATAATACATAAGAGAGTATATAGAGGTATTGATCGTCGGCAGTGGCGGTGGAATTAACTACAATAGATTTACTGGACCTTGTGTATATGTTACCGCTTGGTACTGCAACATTCAAGGGTGGTGTATTATCAATGGTATGCATCAGTTTGATGTTGTTATTTGCTTCATCATACCTGATTATTCCTCCATTATAAAATGGAATATAAAAGTGATTACGGGTATTCCTGGTGTAAAAACCATCTGCGGAAAGTCCTCCATCTTCAAAACGGCGGAATTCATATAAGGTAGTATCCAGTGCAGGAGCGTTGAAGTTTCTTAGTTTTAGCTGTGCTACTTTTTTACTGGTATCGAAGCTCGTAATCATATAAGCAGTGTGAGAGATATCCTTGTATGCACGTGCAGTATCAGGATACATAATACTATCCAGTTTCCCGCTGCCAGGCTGGTAAGTAATGATCTTTTTCCCTGTATCGTCGAAGATGTAAAACGTATGTGTGCTGGTATCTACTTCCAGTCTGGTCACTATATCCAGTGGTAATATACTGTTCGTGAAGAAAGAATCTGTCTGGTGCAGATCTGTATTGTATCTGAAAATGGTTTTCTTACTATATACATATCCATAGATATTGCCTTGTGCCGCTTTCATAATACTTACCCTGCCCGGAAATAAAACAGTATCGACAGACTGCAATGTGAATCTATCGTAATTCCTTGTATGGCTTGTAAATATTCTATCGGGTTCGGCTCCTTTAGCAAGGATATACGTAGTGATCATTGCGCAGCATAACAGCGCAAATAGTATCAGCAAATCTCTTTTCATAAAGATAAGGCTGCAAGGGCAGCCTTTAACCTTTTAAATTTAATGGAATAAGTAATTCAATTTCTCAGGGGCAGAGCTGTGTTTTGATACCCCAGGCGCCAGTGGAATTACATTTCAGATCAGGTTCACAATGGCAATAAGCGATTCTTTTGGATTGATTTGCCTTAACAGCAACGGCTACAGTTGTGCCAACAGCAAGCACAAAAAGGAGGAAAACTAACTTTTTCATGTTTTCTTTTTGGGTTTTAAAAAATGATCAATATGTACAAGTGAATACTACAGGGTTATGGGTTAAGATTTAGATTATGTTGAGATATTCTGTTGAGTGAAACTAAGAAATACTTTTGAATTTTACAATATCCATAACAGGATATTTTTTAACCTTTTCAAATTGACTGTCGTTATGATGGCATTGAAAATCGCTATTAAAGCGATTTTCCTGCCATATAATCAAGTGTTAAATTACACAATGTCTTTACACCTAAAGTGAAACCACTTTCATCGATAAAGAAATCAGGGGTATGATGAGAGGGTGCTTTAAGCGGATCCTCGCCTTTAGGCATTCCTCCTAAGAAGAAAAATAGTCCGGGTACTTTTTCCTGGTAGAAACTGAAGTCTTCTGCACCGGTTACTGGTGGGCGCAATAATACATTTTCTGTACCGGCTGTTTTTTGTAAAGTTGGTAACATTTTCCGGGTAAGTTCCAGGTCATTAAAAGTAACCGGGTAATGGTTGCTGTAAGGTATTTTAACTTCGGCAGTAGCACCCAGTGCTTCGGCAGTCTTGGTAGCAATTTGTGTTACCCGGTAAACCAGTTGTTTTTCGTCGGCCGGAGTAAGGGAGCGTAAAGTGCCTAACATTTCCACTTTTTCCGGGATGATGTTTGAGCGGTTACCACCATTAATAGCGCCGATAGTTACTACGGCAGGGTTTTCGGTGACATTGATATTACGGCTTACTATTGTCTGCAGGCTGTTTATGATCTCTGCAGAGACAACAATAGGGTCTACGCTGGACCAGGGATAAGCGCCATGGGCAGACCTTCCTTTTACGATAATCTGCATGTCGTCAACGCCTGCCATTGTACCACCCGGGCGATAGCCTATTTTGCCGACTTCTGTCTGTGAATTAATATGTAAGCCAAATATAACGTCTACTTTAGGGTTTTCAAGTACGCCTTGTTTTACCATCTCTTCTGCCCCGCCCTTCTGGCCGGGTTCTACTCCTTCTTCGGCTGGCTGAAAAATGAACTTAACGGTACCATGTAATTCACTTTTCATGGATGAAAGCACCTGGGCTACACCCATTAGGATAGCCATATGTGTATCGTGTCCACAGGCATGCATGACACCCACTTCCTGACCATTATAGGTGCTCCTTACTTTTGAGGCGAAAGGTACTGGCGTACGTTCGGTTACCGGCAGACCGTCCATGTCTGCGCGTAAAGCGACTACAGGGCCTGGTTTGCCTCCTTTTAAAATACCGACCACTCCGGTTGTAGCGATGCCTGTTTGTACTTCTATACCCAGCGATTGCAGATGTTTGGCAATAATGGCTGACGTACGTACTTCATGGTTACCAAGCTCCGGATGTTCGTGAAAATCGCGGCGCCAGGTGATGACCTGGTCTTTTAATGCATCCGCCTTTTTACTGACTTCAGCGTTTTGTGCAAATGCAGGCACTACTGACATTAGTAATAGAATGGTTGATATTTTCATAGGCTGTATTTAGAGTAGTCAAGATAAGAATAATCTGATTAATTTCCTGACGCTTCCATCAGCATTTTGACATTAAATAGCCTGCTTTCACCCTGATCATTGTCAGCAATTAAATGAAGTATCAGTTCATTTCCATTAACAGACTCCACGCAAACCCCTTCTATTTTTTCACTTTTAAAGGCTGCATCCACCTCAGAGAGGTTAATCAATCCGTCCAGCATTATATCAGGCTGTTGTAGTTTTTGATTAATATCATTCACCCATCCGATATAACTATCACCAATAACGCCATCGTCATAAGCGTTATTAGTAGCCTCACTGGACATTGTAAACAACAGGATGTCCTTTGATTCCACATAACACAGCTCTGAAATCCCGGGAAATTCTCTGGTATTGAAAGGTATTACAACTGGCAATATAGAAAGGACTGCTTCGTTTTGCCGGAGCCAAAAGTTCTTTTCCGTTATAATAAGATGATTCTCGCGGTTAGCGTTATTCCCACGGTTACTTATAATAAGATGATCTCCGATGCAGGTAGCTCCCTCTATATTTATTTCCCCAATCCCTTTCATCTTTACCCTCTTTATAAACTCCGCATAGGAAAATGGTTGGGGAAGGCTGGCATCAGCTATCGGAATCAGCATTCCCTTTTCTCTTTCTTTACGTGATGCTGATCCCAAAATGAGTAAATGAATCTGATCATTTACATTTACTAATACAGCTGTTTCAAAGTCGGTTTTTTCAGCTTTGGGAATCCTTTTTTCTGAATAATCAAAAAGCCTTATTGCATCAATTTCCTGGTAATCAGTATCAAGTACCAGCATATTATTAGCATCATCTCCTGTTAGATATAATTTCCCATTATGGTAATTAATAGCAGATCCGGAGGGAAACTTATTCAGTAGTAAAGATTTTAATAATACAGTTTTTGTGTTCAATGTTGGTAGTTATAATTGTAAGAGGAGTGCTAATTTAGCAAATTCTCTCAATAACAACCAGCACTCTTCTTTTTCAGGTATATAATTATGTAACTTTAGTGCATGAATTCTTCTTCTATTCCGCTACTGGATCTTAATGATTTTACGCCATTCTTTTTTGAAGGTAGCGCTACGCCTGTAGTACAACAGGATTTTCTGGAAAGATCATTTCACATTTATAATAGAAAAGAAAATCCGCCTATTGATTACATGTCTCCCAACAGAAGAAAGTTTTACAAGATATTGCATGTTACCAAAGGAGAAGCTGTGCTTACAATTGGCTTGAATGAATATGTTATAAATAAACCGGCGATTGCGTTTATACATCCTGATAATATCATATCCTGGAAGAATAAATCAGGAGATCATGAAGGACATTTTTGTTTGTTTCATTTAGATTACCTGAATAGCTTTTCTTATTTACAGGATGCTCTCAGGAATTATCCGTTTTTTAAAGCAGATAAATCTGTGATAGCATTAAATACGGAGGAGTCTGCAAAAATAGAAGATTGTTTCAGAGAAATCAACCAGGAATATGGGTCTGATCGTGAGGATAAAAAGGAAGCTATTGGATTACAATTACAACTGATTTTATTCGAAGGGAAAAGAGCAGGGAATCATCTGGTCCATCAACAGGTGAATGAAACCTACCGGCACCTGCACGATTTCATCAATCTGCTGGAGGCTACTTTTGTGATTAACAGTCCTGCAGATAAGATCAGGTTAAAAACAGCTGCTGAATTTGCACAGGAGTTACATCTCCATCCTAATTATCTCAATACGTTGATCAAACAACATACAGGTAAAACCCTGAAAACACATATACAGGATCGTTTGCTCTATGAAGCGCAGGCTTTATTAAGATATACTGACTGGGATATCCAGGAAATCAGCAGCTGTTTAAGTTTTACAGAACAGGCAAACTTTGCGTTGTTCTTTAACAGGAAAACGGGTGTTTCTCCTTCGAAATACAGGGATGGGTTATTGGTAGTCCGTTGACAGGGTGATGTCTTTGTTAGCGTCAAAATCGGCCCTTAGCAGGTCTAATTTATAGTTAGCGTACTGGAGGGCATCTGAACCTAATAAAAGACGAAGAGGGGCATCTGCTCTTTCCCCGGTGCTGATAATCACTGCCGCTCCTTTTACAGGGTCTCCCTGTTGTGTTCCAGAGATATCCTCTGTATGTTTTCGTTTTGTTTCTGTTACTTCCGGATAGAAATCGTTCTGTTGTTTTGGTAAAGCGAAAGAACCACCTTTCAGGAAATTCGTTCTGAAATAGCCTGGTTCGATGATGGTTACTTTTATACCAAAGGGCTTTACTTCCTGGGCTAGTGCTTCTGAAAGCCCTTCAACTGCGAATTTAGAAGCACAGTAAATACCCCAGCCAGCCCCGGCGATTAATCCGAATACAGAAGAAATGTTGAATATATGTCCTGACCCGGCAGTACGCATGTGTGGTAAGACGGCCCTTGTAACACCTAATAAGCCAAATACGTTTACATCAAAGCTGGCTTGTACTTCTTCCCTGGAAGATTCTTCTATGCCGCCGATGAGGCCATATCCTGCGTTATTGACGAGGTAGTCGATATTTCCGAATTGCCGGATGGTTATATCAACGGCTGTCTTGATGGAGTTATCATCCAGCAGGTTCATTTCCAAAGGAAGAAACTGGCTGGAAGATGTATTTACAGCTTTCTTAAGGACATCGATATTTCGGGCAGTAGCTGCTACATTGTACCCTTTTGCTAATAGTTGTTGCACTAATTCAAGTCCCAGCCCTTGTGATGTACCGGTGACAAACCATGTTTTCTGTTTCATGTTATTTTTTTTACAAAGTAACTATGAAATCAGGGGCCGGGCTTTATCCTAATCATAGATATTGTTATCTATTTCAAAGATTGGGGGCTTTTATGTGCCATATTATAAAGCGGTAAACACTGTCTTCTTAAAAAGTATATTTTTTATTCTTCCATTTGTAAGCCTGAAGCCGGCTATCTTTTTTTGTTTGTCTTTGAAGAAGTCTATAGTCCCGTTGTTACTGCTGAATCTCTCCTGTGTAACAAAGTCCGGTTCAAAGGTAAAGTCGCCTAAACGCATATGATGCGCCACCAGTTTACCGTTCTCTACTGAAAACCTGTAGGCTGTTTCAAGTTCTGTGCTGTAATAAGTACCTGCGTATTGATTCAGTTCTGAAGGGGTTACTTTAACAGGGATGATTCTTGGGGCTATGATGTTGCGGTATTTGAGCGCATCCTTCCTGAAGGTAACAGATGAATGATAGGCCGGTACCCAGAGTACAGTATCAGACTTTACATCTGTAGAGAATTTATCTTCTCCATTGGCCTGTACCATCATTTGCCCGTTTTCAAGGGTAAAGGTGACATACCACCCTACCCCTAACTGGTAACTACCTGTGTATTTTTTCAATAATAACGTATCTACGTTCACTGTTGGCAGGGCGCTAAGGTCTTCCCGTTTTTGTTCGGGTGCAGGTGTAGTCTTTATGAATAATTTTTTTATAGCGGTCGTATTGGAATAAGGATCGAAATCACTGTTATTACTTAACAGGATGATAGCAATTTTTTGATCCGGATAATTGGAGATGATGGTACGAAAACCTGCCCATCCCCCATCGTGTGAGATACTATTATTGTTTACTTCCAGGCCGTAGGCGTAGTTGATCTTTTGTTTGTTATTGAGTGTATCCGTTTCAATCATCCTTACATAAACAGGATCTTTCTGGTCCAGCGACTGTTGAAAATGAATGACCCATTTAGATAAATCTTCTACAGTTGTAAATATAGAGCTGGAACCATAAGCCGTAAGTGCATCATTACTCTTATTATATCCATTACCGCTGGGGTAATACGAGCCAGCCAGATTTTTGATCACTTTTGAATAGTCTGCTGATACCTGTGAGGATTGCATGTTCAAAGGTTTGAAGATATGTTCTTCAATCCATTCCGGGAATGTTTTACCACTTACTTTGGCCACGATGGCTGCCAGCAGGTTATAACCGGTATTTGAATACGAGTATTTTGAACCCGGATCAAAATCGAGTTCCCGTTGCTGCTGCACCATTCGCATGATGTCCTCGTATCTGAAGGCTTCATCCCAGCGCCAGCCTGCGGCGTGTAAGGTGGCGGGCCAGTCTCTCAGTCCGCTGGTATGATGGATAAGATTACGGATGGTGATCGTTTTGCCAAACTGCGGTACGTCAGGCAGGTATTTATGAATATCATCATCAGGGGATATTTTCCCTTCCTGTATTAATGTTGAAATGGCAAAGCCTGTGAACTGTTTTGAGACTGAAGCGATATCAAAAACAGTGGTGGGTGTAACGGGGACATCGTATTCCAGGTTGGCTATCCCATAGCCTTTCTCGAATATCACCTTTCCTTCCTTTACAATTAAAACGGCTACGCCCGGGCTGTTGGTCCTGGTGTATACGTTGAATATCGAATCTATGTTTACCTGCAATGAATCGGGGGTATTTTGGGCAATACCGGGCAAACAGCTTAAAAGCAACATAAGGATGTAATATATTCTCATAGTATCTGATTATTATAAAGACGACCAAAGTTTACAAAGGTTGCATACTTATTCCATCAAGTTTGAGTAGTGAGAGTGTTCGGGGAGTGTTGTATAAGTCTCTCTAAACCCAATTACCAGCAAAAGAAGGTTCACATGTTAAAGGTTGATTTTAGCATATCCATAGCCTCAGTATTTTCCGGATCCATTTCAATAACTTTTTTTAACAGGGTAATAGCTTCATTATCCTGTTCCAGCATGTAATAACAGAGCGCTATGTTATAAAGCGTGCCGGCATTTTCTCCAAAGATAGCCATTGAATGATTATAATAGATGAGCGAGGCTTCATATGCATTCATATGGTACAATAACCCTGCGAGTTGGTCTGCAAGATCAGTTGTATCGAAAAGCGGAAAATGGGAGTCCCACACTTTGGCAATGGCTTTAATAAGCATATTCCTCTCGTTATCATCCCATTTTTCTGCCAGCGTGATGAGACGGGGGAGAAAATACAGGAATAGTCTGCTGTCGTAATAACTGAATCGCAGATAAGCCAGTATCTGTTGCAGCTCCATATTATCTATGTATTGATACTGATGACTGATGATAGTATAAAAATCATCCGGACCAAAATCAAATACTTCCCGTTGATAAGCACGTTTTGTTGATAGATATTTATCTGGTTCATTGAGGAGTAATAAACAGTTTACATTTACTGAAGCCGCTTTGTCTTCGGGGAATAAAGCGATTCCCCCGTTTTGTTCGCAATATGTTTTAAAGGAATGATAATTTACGCTCAGAGAGAAACTGCCATGATAGGTTATACGGGGAAGCTGTTTGTTTTCCAGTGCTGTAAAAGAAGGATCTCCTTTGTCAGCGGATAACAATAATATACCTTCCTTCGACAAGGCTCTCATACGGTGCAGGCAGTGTAAACCTGCTGTGGGGAATAATATATGCGTATTGGTAAGCTGCCGTTTGTAATTGTCTGTTATTCTTTGCAGATAAGGTTCTTCATGTGGTACTTGTTCTATCGAACGGTACTGGTAATTATATTGCAGGCTTGCCAGTGTTTCAGCCGCGTTCATTTCCTTCGGGTCTTTGTCTGTGATGAGAGAAAGCAGGCATTGCGACCATTGTCTTTTATCATCAATATAGTACAACTCCTGTGGAACACTGTCAAATACATAATTAGCTATTACTGCAAGTGGGCGGATTAGTGTACTTACGCTGATATTCTTTTTGCTGAAATGGAGATACAATTGTTCTGACTGATTTACATCCCATATAGCAACATCTGATAGTCCTTTCGCAAAGTACTCGCTGAAATAAGGATGAGCTAACCAGAATGCGGTATTAGCAGATGTAAAGTCTGTTAATATATAACAGAAGGACGTTGAAGCAATACCGTTTTGCTCACATAATAATAGTAGTCGTTTGAGAAAATGGAAAGCAAACCTGCCGGTACCTGCCCCCAATTCACAGATGTAAAGAGGTTCATCATCTGTTATAAAATGTTGGTCCTGCAGAAAAGAGAATATTATTTCGGCGTAACTGTTGGCGATTGTTGGGTTAGAGGTGATGTAGTGAGGGACTTCTCCTTCCCGCCATGCATCCACACCTTTTTCATTGAAATACTGGTGTTGCAGGTCCCATAATAATGATTTTGAGAATAATTGTGCATCCTCCAGTAAGTACCAGGTTTTATCTTTGTTTCCCTCCATGCCTGTAAAGAAAAGCCATTGGGAGGGAAAAAACCAATTACAGGCATGTACAAAGTGTATACATGTCTAATCCTGCCGGAAATAACCGCGATAGAAAAGGAAGAAAGATAAAATGAAGTTTATTGGTATCAACCATAACATATAACCATACATAATACCCCAGAACAACAGTAGAAACAAAACAAATACAGCCGGCAGGTACACCTGCATACTACTACCGTTCCGGTAACAGATACTACGCAGTAATTGTGCAATGCTGATACCCAGTAATAGTAAACCGATACCTGCCAGGGGCTTGAATGCGGTCAGTAACCAGGTGAATTCAGGTAATAAGAGGATGATATGGGTGAGAACGGAGTAAAAGTAGATACGTGTTATGCCGTAGGGGAAGTTACGCATAAAGCTCAGGTAGTCTTTCTCGAAATGATGTTCCTGGTAAATGAGCAGGGCATGTACCATGATAATCAGTAATACGGCAATAGCGGAAGTACGAAGGTCGTTCGGCATCCTTACAAATCCGATACTGATGATCATTATAATGAATGCTTTGGAGATCAGGTATGTGAGCTTGCGTTTATCGAATATATGGTAAATGAAAAGGGTAAAGAGAGGTTTCTTCCAGCGGCCAGGGATGACTGTTGGATGCGGCATATCTGCAAAACGGTTCGCCAATTGTACATAAATCAGGGCGCTTATAATAGTAAGTAACAGCAGGTAGCTGAATATCACCAATGGTAGTACGTAATGATGCCACATCAGACCAATAAAAAGCGCAAATACTGCGTATACAAAAGCAGGCATATTGATGAGCAACTGTATATAAAACCAGCTCCGGAATTGTTTACTGCGGCTCATGGCAGTACTGCTGTAATAGATGAACTGCTGTTCCGTACCAGATAATTGCAGAGAGACATATTGCCAGCTCTTTATATTATAAATCAGGCAGACTATGAAGAAAAGACACATGATCAACGGATTGCTGACCAGTGTAATAGTGATCAGTTGCTGAAAATATGCCATCCAGTCCTGCGGTATTGCTCCAAGTGTATTGATGAAAAAGCAATAGCTGATGAAGGTGACAAACATGAATAACAGCATACCTGCGTGCATCCTGAAGAATCCATAAGTAAAGATCCTCATTAATACCACCGTCAATGGCTGTTTCATGGTTCAACCAGTTTAAGGGTTTGTTCTGCCACCAGCAATGTACCAGTGGTTTTTAAACTACCGGCTTCCGGTTCCTGGTGAGAGGATAATAAGAAGCTGGCGTTACTCTCCCGTATCCATTTATATAATACCAGCAGAGAGGCACTGTCCATTGTTATCAACGGTTCGTCCAGAAGGATGAGAGAAGGGTTTCCTATGAAGGCCAGCACCAGGGATAGCTTTTTTAACATCCCACTGGAATAGGTGCTTACAGGATCGTTTATATAATCCTGCATCTGCATGCTGCTGATATAACCTTCCGCCTGGGCTTGTGTACCATTTTTTGCGCTGATGAACAGTTCCGTCATTTCCCGGCCGCTGAGATAAGGCGGAAAGACAGGTTCTGCTTCTGCGAAATTGACCAGGCTCCTATAAGCCCTTGTTTGTCTTTTTACATTCAGACTGTTACTTAATACTATGTCTCCTTCAAAGTGTAAAATACCAGCCAATGCTTTTAACAGCGTGCTTTTCCCGGAGCCATTTACCCCTTTGACCCAATAGATACCGGGAGAGATACGAAGATCGTCGATAGCGAGTACCAGACGGTGGTGGTAGTGTTTTTTGAATTGTTGCAGATGTAGCATACAGCGTGAAAAACTTATAATTGCAATTTAGGATTGTAATATTATAAATTTTGTTAAAGTTCTACCATTGCACAATATCACTGACAACCAATCCCGGGTCCGGGAAATAAATGCGGACTGTCTTTTCCCCGCTGACATCACTGGTGTAGGCGCTTTCCCCTGCTGCATATCCTCTGAGGATATTTACTGACCAGGGTTTGGATTCCGCAACTGTTGCGATATCTATAAATACCGGCGTTGCATGATCAATTGAGATAGCATATCTTAATTTCATCCCAGGATACAGGGGAAAATCAGGTAAACATCTTACGGTTATTTTATTATCTCCCTTATGAAATAGCATTTTATACTCCACATAAGGAGTGTCTGTATATATTTTCATAGGCCAGACTGTAAGACCGCTGCTTTCAATACCCAGGCCTTCTATACTCTTTAGCTCTTTGCTTTTGTGTATATAGTTAACTGCGGGAGTTATTATCACGGATTGCTGTATCATTTCGGGCGTTGTTATTGTCTCCGGCGTCTGGAATATTTTAAGTCTTCGCGGTGCATCATCCATCATTCCATCCCATTTACCATTGGCAATTTCTTTATTATATTTTTCGGTAAGTATTTGTATGTTTTTAAATGCCTCATTTGATTTCCCCAATACTTTCTCATTCATGCTGCAGGCAGCTTCTACCGGATAACCTATTAATTCGAAATAAGCATCTGTTAAACGTGCGGGAATAAGTTTGCTTATAGCCTGTGATTTCGCAACAAGAGACTGATAATCTGCTAAACGTTTTTCTATCTCTTCACTAGTGTATTGAATTTTATCCAGGTGTTCAGGTTTTCCTGCAGCAGCCAGATGGTAATATTCTTTTTTAATATCACCAATAGGTTTAGCGAATTCTTTACCGAAAGTATTTTCCGCCCAGTATTCGGGGTAATGTGAAGCTTGCTCCGGCGTCCATTTATGAATGTCCCAGGCGAAGTCCATGGCAAACTGAAGTTCCATTTCGGCGGGTTTGATATCTCCTACATTGAAGACCCAGAGTCTTCTGGCGTTTAATTCGTAAGCTTTTGTGAGTTCATAACTGATAAGCGTTGGAGATATGGTAGAGAGCCATAGATAATCCTGGGGAGCCCCCCAGTAGGATAAGTGATAATAGACCCCACTGCCACCGCTTCTCTTTTGTTCCTGAGGGTTGGATAACTGGCGCATATATCCGAAGTTATCATCTGCCCATGCCAGTGTGATATCATCCGGTAAACGCATGTTTAATCTGTATAAATCTAATACCTCTTTATACGGACAAAAGATCTGAGGGATTTCACCGGCAGATTTTCCCAAACCATCACTTAACATTCTGCGTTGATCGGCGATCACCTGTTCCAGCAGCGTTTTCTTTTCTTCTTTGGAACCTGGGCCAGGCATGCTGCCATCATGTATCCCTCTCATGCCTACAGTGTAAACGGCTGGGTTATTCCTGGATTGTAATACCCGGTCGTTCCAGTATTTGTCTATCTGTTCTTTGTTTTTATCGTAACGCCATTCCCCTGCTGTTATGCCATATTCATTTTTAAAATTATGGTCCCATTCAAAGATGTTGTTTCTTAATAATGGTTCACAGTGGCTCGCTCCGAGGATGATATCGTATTTTCTGGCCAGTACCGGATTTTCCGGATAGTACCAGAATGCTTTTGTGCAGGGATGCATGGCAGGCCATAGATAATTAGCTTTCAGCCTTAACATAAGTTCGAATACTTTCTGATAGGTTCTCGGCCCGATGTCTTTTATAGTTGTATCCATATGTTTTGCGGCCCACGGATGTAATCCCCAGTCTTCATCATTAATGAATATCCCGCGGTATTTTACAGAAGGCGGACCTGTGATACTTTTGTTGCCTGTTACATATAGCTCATCCCTGTGTTCCGGGGTCACGTCTGCCCACCATACGAATGGGGATACTCCTATCATTTTCGAAAGCTCGAATACGCCGAAGGCGGTGCCTCTTGGATCACTGCCAAAGATGACCAGAGCCTGGTCAATTCCTTTCATCGGAGATGAAACCAGACTAATGGAAAATGTTTCCCATTGGTGTTGTATGTTACTGATCTGGATTTTTTTTAATCTTACCAGTTCGTCAATGATTTTAGATTTGCCAAGAGTGCCTACGATTACAGCGTATTTCTCATTCGTTATCTCTGCGCCCGTAACCTGTCTAATATCGCTTTTTAAGGCATCTACTGCGATGCTGACAACTTCTTCATCCTGTACATCAGAAATTATAGTAGCAGCTTTGCCGTTGGCTGCAAGGGGGAAACTATTGGCAGAAGCTTTAAATGTAATGCCGATAGGCTTCTGTTGGGCAAAAAGCTGGAATTGACAAAAGAGGGTTATCAGGATAAAGTTGATCTTCATGGAATTTTCATTGATAAGAACAAAGATCATTAAATTTAAAACGATATTTTTTATAAATACAAAACCCGCTGCTGGAGCGGGCTTTGCATTTGTTATCTACCTATATGAGAATTTAGTGTTTCTTAGGATCATCTGCCGCATTAACGTAGGTGACTCCTGAAGGGCCATAACCGGTGATCTCAACGATAACTGGTTCTTTGGTCATGGCGAAATGATTCTGATCAGCAACTTCTGAATACACGCTACCAGTGGGAAGCATTTTCAGTTTGCTTTTATCGAACTTGTCGCCATAACCGAAATACCAGGTGCCTGAAACTACCGTACCAACGCGTGCATCCGGATGAAGGTGAGCAGCGATTTGTGTATTGGCGGCTACTTTTAACAGGATGGTATAAAGACCTGCTTTGGAAGGATCTCCGAAAATAACTACCACCTGCACTGCTGATGAATTAGAGGAACCAGGAGCAGAAGGATCAGTTGCTTTTGTTGCAATGATTTCCTGTTGGGTCATCCGGAGCTGTCCACTGTGGGCTGCCTGCGCACGGGAGGATGATATATTGAATGCAGATATTATGAGCAACAAAAAAAGGAATGTTTTCATCAATGTGTTTTTATTTACTTATAAAGAAGTCCATTAATCCTTTCTGCACCTGATCCGTAGCCTCCTGTACAATCCAATGCCCCGCTCCCATAATTTTGGTTTCGGTTACATTTACAGCTACCACTTTTACATGATCCGCCAGGAAAGAGGCAGATTGATATTCTGCTCCCATTGCCAGGACAGGCATCTGCAGTTTATTCTTCATAAAAACATGATTATCCTCTGCATCCTGCGGGAAAGCGCCAAACCAATGGAAGCTGCCGGTAGTAGCTCCCGGAGTGGAATAAGCCCTGATAAATTCATTCGTCTCTTCCTTTGTAAAAGCATTGTTGATATGACCCACTACCGGCCAGAAATCAGTCAGGAATTCGCCTGCCTGTCCTTTTACAAGATCACCGGCAACAGGTCGGGCGAAAAAGCCAAACCACCACGCACGGCTAGAGAAATCTGACCATACGGGATCTATTCCTGGTAACAGGGCATCGAGTAATGCCAGCTTCTTAACTTCATTCCCGAATTGCGCTGCATAGGCATAAGCGACCATCAACCCTATATCATGTCCTACAAGATTGATATTGTGATAACCGAGTTTTGTAACTAATTCGTGGATATCTACTGCCATTGTTTTTTTATCGTATCCACCGGCAGGTTTGTCTGATTCTCCAACACCCCGGAGATCAGGAGCGATAACAGTGAAATGTTTTGATAACTCAGGAAGTAAGCGGTTCCACATGTACCAGTTCTGGCCAAATCCATGGATTAGTACCAGGGGTTCGCCCTTTCCACCAATCACGTAATGAATCTTTACACCGTTTACCACTGCTGTTGCACTTTTGAAGTTAGCGGGTGGAGATGCAGGGGTAACAGCTGCTGTAACAGTTAGCACCATAAAAAAAGAAGCTACTAACAATAAATGTTTGGGTATCATATATTTAGTTTTAAACGATTTTAGATTTGATCCATGCCAGTATATACTCCGCATCCTCCTGCCAGGTAGGCTGCCCTAATACAAAATGATTACGCCCTTCGAATTCTTTATAGTCAGTTACCGAATTACTGTTCTTATACTTTTTATAATTGGAATAATTGAGAGAAGCAGGTATTGAGTGATCATCACTACCGGAAGTCAGCAATAAAGGCGCATGCGGGTTCTTAAAATTCACTTTCGCAGCATTACCAACAGTATCCCTTACAATCAGTTTTGACTCCGGTATGGCGTATTTATAATAGGATGCTGTTTGCTGTTCGGTAGTCATGCCGTTGGTAAAGGAGTAACACCATTGTTTGAAAGTCATCATATAAGATTTCTTCGTGGAAGTGAAGAAGCCCAGTGCCCCCCAGCCTGCTTTCAGAAAAGATAACTTCAATGTGAATATCCCTTTCGGCGGAACAGAATGTATCGCAACTCCTGCTATGCCCAGCCCACGTTGCAATAAAAGCTGCACAATGAGACCGCCAATAGAATGACCAATCAGTATAGGCTTTTCCGGTAACTGCCTGACTATCTCCGCATAATAATCAGTGAGATCCTGCAACCTGTTAGATGCTATTGCAGCATCAGGCTGACGGTTTCTAAGCTCCTCTGCCGGGGCATTCTTATGCGGCCATGGAGGCGCCATGGTAGTATATCCGCTGGCTTCAAAATATGTCCTCCACTCATCCCAGCAATTACTGCTTACAAAAGCACCTGTAATAAAGAGAATTTTGTTGTTTTCCATTGCTTATAATAGCCAAACGAAAGGCCAAACAAATAATCTACTAACTATCAAGTAATTACAACAAATACATTATATGATATACTGTTTTATTTCGCGGTTGTACGATTGAAACCACGAAATAAAACGGTATATTTAGGTATGAAGAAATCGCTAAAGCTGCTGTTATATACCTTCCTGATGGCAGGAATTGTTATATCGGCCAAAGCGCAGCAGGATACTTCCCGCGTGAATGTATTACTGCAACTAAGCGATCAGTACTTCCTTAAAGACAACAGGAAAAAAAGTGATCTGGACAGTGCCACGTTATATGTACTGGCTGCCCTGAAACTCAGTAATACACTGTTTTATCAGAAAGGGATCGGTAACAGTTATGAACAGTTGTCCAAAATCGTGCATGTAAATGGAGACAGCACCAAAGGCAGATATTTTTCCAGTAAAGCAATAGATATCTTCAAAGCGAATAACTACCTGATGGAACTGGGTGATGCCTATTTCGATCTGGCAGGGTATTATTCATTTTCAGGGAATGGCCTTACGGAAAGAATTCATGCAATGAAGTTGTCCCTGAACGCATTTCAGAAAGCGAAAAGCCGGAAAAAAGAAGCAGATATATTTAAAGAGCTGGGAGATTTATACCAGATACAGGGGGATTTTTCAAAATCACTGGAATCACTTAAACAGGCTTTAAAAATATACCAGCAGATAGGTTACTTACGATTGATGGGTGTATATGATTTACTGGGATTTGTATCTACTGCCTCAGGAGATCAGAAAGAAGGGATCAGATATGGTCTGCTGGCGCTTCAGACAGCAGAGATGGTAGGAGATTCCAGTAAACAGATCTGTACTATTTATAACCGTCTTGGTATCACTTATCTTAATCTGAATGAGTTTGATAAAGCCAATACCTATTTCCAGAAAGCCTTATCTGTAGCGAAGAAATATAAAGATAATAATGCTGTTCATGAATTAGCTTTTAATATTACGCATGTATTACTAAGACAGGGGAAAACAATAGATGCCCTGCATTTTCTCCACGAAATTGAAAAAGAATATAACGCAGAAGATGTTATCAGCCGGATAAGAATAGTTTCGGGTTTTACTGCTATCTATGCAAAACTTAACAACTATGCAGTAGCACAAAAATACTGCACACAGTTATTGAACATATCTGAGAAGTATGAATTGAACAGTGAAGAAAACAGTCTGTTATATGGTGCTGTTATCCCTGTTTTGCTGGCTACACATAAATATCCCGAAACACGTAAATACCTGAAGCTCACGGAGAAAACCGGTTTACTGATGAATTTAGCCCTTAACCATTTATGGTGGTTCAAACTGGATTCCACCCAGGGTAATTATATCTCTGCTATCGCTCATTATCAGTTCTATAAAACATTAAATGATTCCCTGTTTAATGAATCAAAGAGCAGGCAGGTGAGTCAGTTGGAAATCGTGTATAATATTGAGCAGAAAGATAAGGACCTGGCCTTTAAAGAACAGAATATTCAGTTGCTTACAAAACAGGCACAGTTGCAGAATAGCCGGTTACGTGCAAGCAGGGTAATTAAAAATTTCACACTGTCGGGAATTGTTTTGTTACTGATTATTATCATCCTGTTGTATAAACATACGCAGCACCGGGCCAGGAGTCATAAATTATTACAGGCACAGCAGGTAGAGATCCAAAAGAAAAATGCTTCTCTGGAAGATCTCATTAAAGAAAAAGACTGGCTGGTGAAAGAGATTCATCATAGGGTAAAAAATAACTTTCATATGGTGATTGGTTTACTGGGAACTCAATCCGGTTATCTGAAAACAGAAGAAGCATTAATGGCTATCAGTGATAGTCAGCACAGGATACATGCGATGTCGCTGATACATCAGAAATTATATCAGTCGGATAATCTATCTGCCATTAATATACCTGATTATATACATGAACTGGTAGATTATCTCAGGGATAGTTTTAATATCCGGCAGGCTATCCAGTTCAAACTATATATAGATCGTATTGAACTGGATTTATCACATTGTATCCCTCTTGGACTGATATTAAATGAGGCGATTACAAATGCCATTAAATATGCTTTTCCGGATAGCAGGGAAGGAATTATTACTATTTCATTGTCACAGGTATCGGAGCATAAAATATTATTGACGATAACGGATAATGGTGTTGGTTTACCTGCAGCGTTTGATATACATGCACGAAACTCTATGGGAATGAATCTTATGCAGGGCTTAAGTGAGGACATGGATGGGGATTTTAATATTTTTAATCATGATGGAACATCTATCAGTATTGCATTTGATCTTACATTAACAAACTAAATTTATGAAAGAGAAAATATTGATCGTCGAAGATCAGTTTGTGGAAGCTGATTATCTCAGGTTAATACTGGTGAAGGCGGGCTATGAAGTTATTGGCATCGCACGTTCTGTGGTAAAGGCACAGGAGATCATGAAACAAACAACACCTGATTTAGTATTACTGGATATCTTCCTGAAAGGAAAACTAACAGGGATAGATCTTGCACGACAATTGAAGAATGAAAATATTGCTTTCGTATATCTGTCTGCTAATTCAAACGAAGAAGTGCTGATGGCGGCAAAAGCAACCCAGCCTTCCGGTTTCCTGGTAAAGCCATTCCGGGAAAAAGACCTGTTGGTTACCCTGGAAATTGCGCAGTATCGTCATGATCATCTCCAGGAATCTGCATTGAATAAAGAATCAACGCTGCAGCAGCAACTGACCAAAATTATCTCGGAGCACAAAGGCTGGGAACAGAAACTCGCTGAAATAGGAAAGGCATTCCAGTCGCATATCCCTTTTGATTTTATACTGGCAGGATTTAATTCTATTGAGGATATTGGATTTCTGCGTATAGGATATGATCAGTACCAGACAATACGAATCAAAGAGTTATTGACCATTACAGGTCTGACAATGGCTGATGTGATAAATTTATCCGCCGCTACTGTTATCGATAATACTCCCATCTGGTATAATGATGATGCCTTTGAGAAAATCTGTAAACAACCCTCTTTAAAAAAGCTCATTGCCAGTACTTTTCAGATGAGATCTCATCTCTCATTTCCCTTACATCTGCCTGACGGAACATTCTTTCACTTCTCTTTTTACAGCCGCCGTCCTGATACTTATCATGCAGATCATATTTCTTTATTCAGGCGACTGGAGCAGATCCTGATTGCTGATATCAGTGATAGAAAAGAGGCAGTACATAATACCATAGTTAAAAACACCGAAATAACAAACATAAAAGCGTTTGAAGGGATCATCGGAAAAAGCCATCTCCTGCTGAATGTATTTGATCACATCATACAGGTGGCTCCGGCAGATACTTCTGTGCTTATTATGGGTGAGACTGGTACAGGAAAAGAGAGAATCGCTGATTGTATACACCAGTTATCTCCCAGGCAGGGGCAACCATTTATTAAAATAAACTGCGCGGCATTACCTGCTTCATTAATAGAGTCGGAATTATTTGGTCATGAGAAGGGAGCTTTTACGGGCGCCATAGAAAAGAGAACAGGGAAATTTGAACAGGCGGATAAAGGAACGATATTCCTTGATGAAATAGGAGAAATGCCGCTGGAATTACAGGTAAAACTATTACGTGTATTACAGGAGAAAGAGATCGAACGTTTAGGATCGAATACCCCTATAAAAGTAGATGTACGTATCATTACGGCAACGAACCGTAATTTAGAGAAAGAAGTAGCCGAAGGGCGATTCCGGCTGGATTTATATTATCGGCTGAACGTTTTCCCCATAGTGTTACCTGCATTAAGGGAGCGTACGGAAGATATTCCTGCACTGGCATATCATTTCATGAATTATTATAATCGTAAGACGGGAAAGAAAATCACGGGCTTGTCTGATAAGATCTTAAAGAATATGATGGCTTATCATTGGCCTGGCAATATTCGTGAACTGGAACATGTAATAGAAAGAAGTGTATTGCTTACAAGTGGAACCACTATAGAAGATGCGCTGATACCTGTCTCCCGGAAAACGGAAACTGTTGTTGAAGAAGTACGTATGAAGACGATCCATGAGAATGAACGGGATTATATTATCACGGTTTTAAAAAAATGCAATGGAAGGATATGGGGAGCCGGGGCCGCAGCTGAAGTACTGAATATTCCTCCTTCCACCTTGAAATCAAAGATGAAAAAACTGGGGATTAAGAAGGAATATATAGCCTGATTATAACTTTATTCAAACACCCTGATTACCTTCATGAATCTTCCCATATAATAAGGGTTGAGCGTTGTTTCCGTTACACCATAGGCTTTCCCGGAAGTAGAATGTATGAAAACGATGCTATCACCGGTGTGAGTAATGATACCCATATGGCCTACTGTTCTGATAGTGCTATCAGTACCAGTAAAAAGAATCAGGTCGCCGGGTTTTGAGAGGCTGAGATTGATGGGTATTCCTTTATCGGTAAAGTCCACAGAGGTCCTTGGCACTTCTATACCGAAATGGTTGAAGACGTAAGTGATGAACCCGGAACAGTCGAATCCTGCTGCCGGATCAGTAGACGCATATTTGTAAGGGATGCCTTTCAGTGTTTGGGAGTATGCGATAAGCTTTGACGGGTCCGTATTGCCTGTTTGGATATCTGTGGTGTCCGTTCTGATAGTATCAATAGTTTCAGATATACTGGAATCAATAGGAATGGCCATTCTTTCCTCAGGAATACCTCCGCAGGATAATAAAACCGGAAGTAATAAACATAACATAAGGTTTTCGCACATATTTAAAATTAGTGAAATATTTAGGCTTTTTATTTAAAACTTTATCCTATGAGAAGGAAACTACTGACATCCCTTTTATTGTTACCTGTCTTTTGTCATGCACAAAATCTGCCAAGTCTGTTGCTGAACCGCAATATTAATTCCACCTTCAGCATTACAGCCTATGATCCGCAGGCAAAGGAATGGGGTATCGCAGTTGCCACCAATAACATATATGTGGGTAATTCCACCTGTTATATCACCCCTGGTATAGGCGCTTTTTCCTGTATTGCAGAAACGGAACCTCAATATGCGATCAATGGTTTTCAGCAGTTAGCACAGGGCAAAACCATTCAGGAAGCCATCCTGTTCACTAAACAATCAGATATGGATGCTGATACCCGCCAGGTCTCAGGTATCGATAGCAGCGGCCATGTATTTGCTTTTACCGGGTCTTCGCTTAAATACTGGAAAGGCAGCGCTGCCGACCTTTCCGGGAAATATTACGTGGTGATGGGCAACCAGTTAGCCCCCAATGTACTCCATGATATGGCGGATGCCTTTGAACATAGCGAAGGTACACTGGCGGAAAGACTGCTAAAAAGCCTGATAGCCGGTGAAAATGCAGGCGGCCAGATAAGTGGTAAGCAATCCGCAGCATTACTCGTTAAAGGCACTAAAAATGAGTGGTTTAACCAGATTGACCTGCGGGTCGACCATTCCCGCGACCCTTTTGGCGATCTCCAACGATTGTTAAACTATCATTACGGCCGTATTACACTCAATCAGGCTTTCTACGCAATAGAACAACGGAATAAGGAACGCGGGGAAACATTGCTGAAAAAAGCCATTGTACAAACGAATGGCTGGTATGGAATATATCCAAAAATCGCCAAGGCCTGGCTTTATCTGGGACAGGAACAAAAAGCAATCGCTGTTATCAAAGCCGCTATCAAAGGTGAACCTGCATGGAAACAAAACCTCTCTGCTTTTTACTGTTTATACTATGATACTTATATCAGTAAGCTTTACCCGGTAAAGGAGTTTACGGTCATCGACTGGAACAATGCTATCAGCATGATGATCGACCTTAATCGTTTATCAGAAAGTATAACACTGGCAGGAGAAATAACTGCAAAATACCCGGCCTCCTCCTATACCTGGTATCTTGAGGCAAAAGCCTGCTTAAAGATGAGAAATCCTGATGCCGCAAAAACAGCCAATAACCAGGCTTTAAAACTGGATCCGGAGAATGCCGATGCCATCAAACTCCAAAAGGAGATTAACAATCCTGAAAAAAGATCCGATATTTGACCTTTAACAAACCCTATTGCTGGTTATGAAGAAATGGTTCCTTTTACTTATCATGTTTCCTGTTCTGTGTTTAGCCCAGCCCGTTATAAAAAACGATATACTAAACAGGCAGATCCTGTTTGGTAATGAAAAAATGCAGATGACGCTTGATTATAATAAAAAGGCCATTATCTCTTCATTGGTGTTGAATGGCCAGCAGGTACTTGATCCCGCAGGTATTTATTCATTCATTAAAACAGATAAGAAAACTTATTCTACACTGCAGCTTTCTTCTTATCCTCTGGTACAACTCCGTGATAATGTAATAACATGCAATATCCAATATGGTGATAAAATATTCGAAACATGGAAGTTTACAGTAACGGCAAAGGATATCAAATTTGATATTGATAGAAAAATGTCAAATAATATAACAGCAGAAGAAGTGGGATTACCTCTCTTTATGTTCAAAAGCATTAATACCTGGGAAGGCGCCTATCAGGGATATGGCGGACTTGCCTGGTTTTATCTTTTTAATAAGTCGTCCGATACTTATGGTGTTCACAGCAACTCTTCTGATTTCTGGAATAGTAAGACCAACAATGGTTTAAGCGTTATTGTTAATGAGCCTGGTGCAATAATGAGTTACAGTCGTGTTGATGATAAACTTTCATACAGCATCGCTTTATCCGCTGGCCGGCTGCGCTATGATTCGGGTACTAACCGCAGGCGATATATCCGCGACAGAACAGATGTCTGGGCACCTGTTAATGTAGGATCTGGTCACAAAAGCATTACACTTTCTTATTTCAACTTTAACGATAAATATGGGCGTGGCAAATTCGTTGGGATTAATGGCGATCAGGTAAGTGCTGTATTAAATACGATTGCAAGAATAGGCGTTATTGATAAAGAACATTTTGGAGGAAACAGCTGGCATACCCCCTATGGGCCAATCTGTTTGCACGAACAATATATAGCCCAGATGGGACTGGCCATTAATGATCAAAAATATTTAAACGGTTATCAGCAATGCCTGGATTATTACAGGGATAATGCGATTAAACCGGATGGAAGAGTATGGTCCAGATGGGCTTATACGAATGAAGACATGATGCCGGGAGAAGTGACAGATAAAGGTTTTTACGAAGCGCAATGGGGATATTTACTGGATGCTAATCCGGATTTTGTTGCTAATGTAGCAGAATTATATGACCAGACCGGCGATAAGGCATGGGTGAAGACACATCAGCTATCCTGTGAAAAAGCCCTTGACTGGCTACTGAAAAGAGATACTAATAATAATGGATTAGTAGAAATGATCAATGATAATCATACTGAGAAAAAGAGCAGTGACTGGATAGATATCATCTGGGCATCTTATGAAAATGCCTTTGTAAATGCAAAACTATATCATGCTTTAACCCTATGGGCAGATATTGAGCAACAGCTGGGAAATACAGAGAAAGCTTATTATTATCAGCAGTTTGCAGCAAAGCTGA
Source organism: Chitinophaga sp. YR573 (assembly GCF_900110995.1). GTDB lineage: Bacteria > Bacteroidota > Bacteroidia > Chitinophagales > Chitinophagaceae > Chitinophaga. The sequence continues at coordinate 792,437 of NZ_FOJF01000003.1, read as the reverse complement.
AAGCCAGTTTTAACAAGCCTGTTAGTGAAGGCGGATTCTGGGATGGTAACAAATCATGCTATATTCACTGGCGGGATAAAGACGGTTCTGTTCATGGAAATAACATGGTAACACCCGTAAATTTCATGGCCATAGGTTATGGTATTTGTGATAATAAATTAAGGACAAAAACTATTTTAGATACGATAGAATATCAGATGCAAAAAGAACAGTTATTCTTCTGGCCTATTTGCATGTATAGTTATAATAAGGGCGAAGGTAATGACTGGCAATTCCCTTTCCCTAATTACGAAAACGGAGATCTGTTTTTATCCTGGGGGGCCCTGGGCGTAAAAGCCTATGCATCTTACAAACCCGAACTTGCATTAAAATATGTAAAGAATGTATTGGCACAATATGCGAAAGATGGTCTTGCTTTTCAGCGGTATGGACGTGTGAACCAGGATGGATTGGGAGATGATATTCTTTCCGGGAATAGTCTTTCCGTTGTTGGTTTGTATCAGGCGATTTATGGAATAAATCCTTTGTATAACAGGTTTTATCTTAATCCACATATTACACAACAGTTATCAGGTACGCAGTTAAAATATAATTTCAGGGGACAGGTATTATTGATAGATCTTGCTATGAATAAGTATGCTATATCTGATGGACGGTTTAAGATAGTTAGTGAAAGAGATTTTGGTTTTTATGGTTCAGATAATGAGTTGTTATATTTTAATGGTAATAATGGCACAGCTTCTATGAAAGTTGAAACTACGGGTACACTCGCGTTGGAAATAAAAAACTTTTCCCAGGATAATATGTTGTGGAGCCAGTCTTCCACTGGTTTAAATAAATATCTGATTAATGATCTGAAAGGTGATAATTATTATACTATTTCTGTGAATAAACAAATCCTGAAACGGATGAAGAGTACTGCTGATGGCAGTATAACATTTGACTATAAGACGAGTAAGATCACAGATGTTATTGCGATAGAAAATAAGTAAAAATGCAAAGTAAAACCGTTCTCCTGCTTGGTGCCAACTCAGACGTAGCTAAAGCAGCCATTATACAATATGCAGCTAAAGGCTACCGTATCCTTGCGGCTTCCCGCAGTACGGACGAGCTGCATACTTTTGTGCAGCAGCATGTACCTCAGAAAGAACTGGTTACTATTCTTTACTTTGATGCCGTTGATTTTGACAGTCATGAAAACTTTTACCAACAACTACCTGAAAAGCCACATATCGTCGTATATGCGGCCGGGTATCTGAAGAATAATGAAGAAGCTCTGCTTGATTTTAAAGGGAGTTTCAGGATGATGCAGGTACATTATGCAGGGGCGGTATCTATCCTTAATATTGTTGCGATGGATAAAGATAATAACCGGTTAGAAAGGATTATCGGCCTGTCCTCTTTATCAGGAGTAAGAGGCAGGAAGAGCAACTTTATTTATGGCAGTACCAAATCTGCATTTACACAGTACCTTGCCGGGTTAAGACAATATCTTTTTGCCAGACATATTAAAGTGAATGTGATTGTAGCAGGTTATATACGCAGTAAGATGACAGCAGGACTAAACCTGCCGGAATCTTTAATGCTGGAGCCTGCTTTCATAGCCAGCGCAGTCGTGAACGCAGGAAATACATTTACCATTGTCCCTGGTCTTAAATGGAAACTGATCTATACTATTTTAAAACTGATGCCGGAAAAACTGGTAGCAAAACTTCCCTAAATTACCTGGCAAGAATGATGAAACTGGCGGGCCACAAGAAAACTTTCCTCTATGAATTTGATGTTTTTGCTCATGGTGAAATGCCTGGTCCTGGCTTTTTATTGATGCTAAAGCAGTTAGGAACTTTCTGGAAATAAGATAAATTTTATATTGCAGTTATTCAGATTAAATGTATTTTTATATTTATATTAATATAAGGTAATGTTACCTTATTCACGTTAAGTAACTCATTCTCAAAATAACCGATTGAAAACCTATGATTCAGGATTGTAACGCAATCTTAACCCGGCTATATTACAGCCTCTCAAAATAGCACCTTACACCCTTAACATAATCATTAAAACAAAGCTAGTATGCAAAAAATCAAATGGATTTTTCTTCTTGCCCTCGTTATGCTCTCGAGGGTCTCTTTCGGGCAATTGTCGTGCTACAACATCGTGGGATATTATCCCTCCTGGGTAGCCGGTGGCAATTATTACATTAATGCGCCATCGAAAATTGATTACAGCAAATACACGCATATCTGTTATGCATTTGCTATCCCTGGCACTGATGGTAAAATTGGATCTGTTGATGGTGGTTCCACACTAACAGACCTCGTTACCAGAGCTCATGCCAATAACGTTAAAGTGCTTTTATCAATAGGCGGATGGCTGGACTCCTCACCCAGCAACACTCCTTTTGAAACAATTGCAAGCAGTACCACTTCCATCAATAACCTGGCCACTGCCTGTGGCAACCTGGTTACTCAGTATAACCTGGATGGTATTGACCTGGATTGGGAATATCCCACAACAAAAGCCAGATGGAATAGCCTGGCTACTGCTCTTGGTACCAAGTTGCATGGAATGGGTAAACTGTTTACTGCTGCCGTATCTGAAAGCGCGAGCAACAACGGTGATCACTATGATGATGTTACCATGTTAGACCTCGTGAACATTATGTGTTACGGGGATAATAACCTGGCCAGCAGCTCTATTTCCTACTGGACTTCCCGCGGTGTTCCTCAAAGCAAAAGAATGCTGGGTGTTCCGTTTTATAGTTCTGATAATACCACAGCAGAACATGTATGGAAATCCAACCTTGCTAAAACAACTGCAGGTGGGATCATGATCTGGGATATTGCATCAGAATATGGTGATATCAATTCTATTTATAACACTTTGGGATCTGTTTGTAAAGGTGGCACACCGGTCCCTCAGAACCTCGCATCCGGCAAACCGGTTACCGCTTCTTCTCTTGAAGCAACTACCACTACAAGTGTAGTAGCTTCTAATGTTACAGATGGTAACTATTCCACACGCTGGTCTTCTGCTTTCGCTGATCCACAATGGGTGTATGTGGATCTGGGTGCTACTTATGATATTAACGAAGTGAAGATTACCTGGGAAGCTGCTTATGCTACCGCTTACCAGATACAGGTATCAACCGATGCTTCTACCTGGACTACCGTAAAATCTGTTACAGGTAATACGACGCTGACCAACGATAACACCGGGCTGACTGCCTCCGGTCGTTATGTGAGAATTTATGGTACAGCAAGAGCGACTGCCTATGGTTATTCTATTTACGAACTGGAAGTATATGGTGCTGCACCACAGACTCCTTATGGTGGAACAGCATGGCCTATCCCTGGAAAAATAGAAGCTGAAAATTATGATAATGGCGGAGAAGGTGCTGCTTATCATGATTTAACGGCGACTAATACACAAGGCCAGTATCGTACTACTGAAGGCGTAGACATAGAAGGTACTACAGAAGGCGGATATGATGTAGGTGAGATTCAGGCTGGCGAATGGCTGGAATATACTGTAAACATTGCCAATGCAGGTGCCTACACATTACAGGCCAGAGTAGCTGCTATTGCTGCGGGAAAAACATTCCATATTGAAATGGGTGGCCAGAATATCTCCGGCACTATCACCGTACCAAATACCGGTGCATGGCAGACATTTGCTACCGTGAGCGTTACTACACCTGTATTAACTGCTGGTACAAAAGTAATGCGCGTAGTAATGGATGCTGCATCCTTTAACTTCAACTGGTTCAGCTTCTCTCCGGTATCTCAGAATATAGCGCTTAACAAAACCATTACAGCTTCTTCTGTAGAAACTACCGGTTTTGAAGCGTATAAAGCCTTTGATGGTGACGCAACTACTACCCGCTGGTCTTCTGCTTATACAGATAACGAATGGATAGAAGTTGATCTTGGTACTGCTCAGAATATTTCAAGAGTAGTACTGAAATGGGAAGTGGCATATGCGACTTCTTATCGTATAGAAACTTCTACTGATAACAGCACCTGGACTGCCCAAAAAACAGTAACCGCTGGTGTTGGAGGTACAGAGGATCTTAGTTTCCCTGCCGTGAGCGCCCGTTATGTAAGAATGTATAGCGTGAAGAGAGCAACTGTATATGGTGTTTCTCTGTGGGAATTTGAAGTGTATGCAGATGCCGCTTCAGCTGCAAAGAAAAGTGCAACTATCGCATTTACTCCTGCTACAAAAGACAATGAAACACCGCTTTCAATAGGTGTTTGGCCTAATCCGGCTACAAATTTCCTTACAGTTCAGACAAAAGGTTTGAAAGGCAAATCTGTTTTGAAAGTTTACAGCATTACCGGTCAGCAGATCTATAACTCAATTGTTACAGGTCCGGCTACCCAGGTGCAGATAGATATTTCTAAATGGACTAAGGGTATTTACATTATTTCTCTGGATAATGTGCGGAAGAAAGTGGTGGTAGAATAAATTTTGAACAGCCTCAATCCTATGGATTGGGGCTGTTTTCATTACGGACCTTTCTCTTTAAATGATAATAATGATAAATGATACTATCATAATACAACGCAATGATTAAACAACCAGATGCTAAGAAAAGTGTTTTTAATGCATATGTTTTAAAAATAAAGCCCCCCAGTACACATCCTATAAAGAAAAAGCTGATGATAGCTAATTTCAGATAAATGCTTCTGGATAATCGCCGGAATTCAGCTTCCTGGCGGTAAAAGAATAACTGGGATAATTCAATCCCTAAATCAGTAAATAATCCTGTTAAGTGTGTGGTACGAACTACCGATTGTGAGACTTTTGTAACCAAAGAATTTTGCAGCCCCATAGCAAATAATAAAGCACAGGCTATTACCTGACCCTGAAAGCCTGCTAAAACACCGCCCATCATCCCTGTAATTGTCAAAATAAGGATCTCGATGATCATAGGAATAGTATGAGCCACTGCTGGTTTTATCCTTATAACCGTTTCAATTAAGAGATTAGATATGAATGCACCTGCCAGGAAACAAAAAATGTAAATCAGGAAAACCAGGGCTGTGAGGTAGTTCTTTTTTACCAGCTCTTCCGAAAAATAGGCAAAATGGCCAGTAACGTTTGTGGTTAATACTTTAACAGACAAGACGCCCGTAATATTAACAATACCTGCAATAAATGAAAGTGTTGAAGCCAATCGCAGATTATGAAGATATGTTCTACTTTTGCCTTTGTGCCTAAACATGGTGGTAAAATTACGAATATTGTTGCTACTGTTAAATAATTGCTTAGTTTAGAAAACCAAAACAAAACAAACCTCAAATTCTAATGTTACAGATTGGCCTTATAAGGGAAGAAAAACAGCCGCATGATAACAGGGTCGCATTCACTCCACTGCAATGCCAATGGATCACACGCAATTATCCACAGGTAAATATTACCGTACAGCCGTCCGATTGGCGCTGTTTTAAAAATGATGAATACCTGAAAGCAGGGGTTACCCTTTCTGAAGATCTCTCCCACTGCCAGGTACTGCTCGGGATTAAAGAAGTTCCATCAGAGAAACTATTAGCAGGGAAAACATATCTGTTCTTCTCTCATACCAGAAAGAAACAACCACAAAACCAGCATTTACTGCAAACCATCCTGCAAAAACAGATCACACTCATAGATTATGAATGCCTCGTGCATGAAGATGGACAACGGATCCTGGGATTCGGGTTCTTTGCAGGAGTTGTTGGCGCTCATAACGGGATATTAACTTATGGGAAGAAAACAGGCACATTTTCATTAACACCTGTGCATGAATGCCATGACTTTAAAGAACTGATCAATCATTATTTCGGGACTAAATTACCTCCTTTAAAGATTGCTATTACCGGCTCCGGACGAGTAGCAGCGGGGACGCTGGAAGTAATGGGATTACTGGGGATTAAGTATATTCCACCGGAAGAATATCTCATAAATAATTATGCATATCCGGTATATACACAGTTAAAAGCCGGAGAACTTTATCTCAGGAAAACGGATAAAACTTATAGCAGGGAAGATTTCCATTTGCATCCGGATAAATATGATTGCAGATTTTTACCCTTTGTAACAGCGACTGATATATTGATGAACGGGATTTACTGGGATGAACGGATTGCCCCTCTTTTTACCTGGACAGACCTCGCGAAAGATAATTTCCGGATACGGGCAATAGCTGATATTACAGATGATACCAATGGTTCTATTCCCAGTAATTTGGGGGATTCTACGATTGAAGATCCTGTATATGGAGTGGATAGACATACACATGTGAAAACAGCTCCTTACCTGCCCGATACAGTCGATATGATGTGCGTGAGTAACCTGCCAAATGAGTTGCCAAGGGATGCTTCGCAATACTTCGGAGATCAGTTGATGAAGTATGTGTTTGATGAATTACTGAAAGATCAGAGTGAGACTTTACATAATGCCACTATAGCGCAAAAGGGGCATCTGACTGAAAGATTTTCTTATCTGCAGGATTATGCAGATTTATAAAAAGAAAGAAAACGCAGGGTTAATCATCGTCTTTTCATTATGGCTTAAGCCATTCATCATCCGGCTTTGCTATTAAACGAGCATTATTAATGGCCATATCTAATGTCAAACATGTTCGTCCTGAATAAAAATTATTTTCTTTATAAATAGTAAGAGCTAAGTCTGCCTGATGAGGTTCGATCAAACAGAGTGGCAAAAGTAATTGAAGCTGGCCCTGCGGAACATATTGTCCTCTATAAAATTGAGGAATTGCAGTCTTATAATTCCTGTTAATTCTCTTTTTCGCATGTTCTAAAGCACCATTAAATGTATTAATAAGCTGATGTTGAGAAAGTTGTTGTATCTCTACCGGGAATCGACTAAAATTAGCCTCATCGCCAATAATGTGATCAATTTTTATCCTAAAATCTAATCTGTTATCAAAAATCAAATCTGCCGGATTTGTGAAATAGGTAGCCCTTTCAGGTAAGGACGAATAATAACTCATGGTGTTATCGCTTTCCGTACAAAATTTCATAAAACGCATTCCCTTCTCATTTTCTTTAAAAACTGCAAAAATCTCCTGTTGATGATCTGTTACCAGGCCAGTATTAAAGCAATGAAAACCAGATGTTTCTATAACTTTTCCCTGTTCCTTTAATCTCATGAATGTATGATTCAAATAATTGTAAAGGATAGGCAATGGCCTCGTAGTATAAGTCCTGAAATAATTCCAATTTTCAGTCATAGCCATCTCTCTAAGCCGTTTTAAAAATTCATCAATTCTGCCCAGATAGGCAAAATCTAAAAGAGGTGCTTTTTTTCTTTCCTCTGCTTGTAATTGATACATAATCGTGAAACTTTCTGATTTTTAATAAATATAATTTCCTACATAAAAACAAATACAACAACGAAAAAAGCCCGGGCAGAACCCGGGCCTTTTTCAAAACTTATCTTTTTTTTCTTTCTTTTTTTAAAACTACGTTTTTTTCTTTCTTCCGTGCTTCAAGAGCTAAATGAACGTTTTCTTTTTCTTCCGTTTTTTAAAACTACGTGCTTCTAGAGCGTTTTCTTTTTTCTTCTGTTTTTAAAAACTACAACACAAATCTAATTCACTGGAAAAATATTACCAAATTTTTTATCAATTTTTTTTTCAACTGAGCTATCTGTTTCATAGATAGAGGTAATAAGGTTTTAACAGATCTGTGAATGCAGGAGTATATATATTACCTGTTTCGCGGATAGCCATTTCCTCTATATTCGTTACTCCTTCTCTCTTCTTAAAAATACCAACAGAACGGAAATAATCGTGTTGTACACTTTGTTTGATGTGCAATATCTGCTGTACATCAAACCCTGCGTCAGCGGCTTTTGCAGCAAAATCTGTAAAGGGTTGATAAGGGAGTAATATGGAAAATACACCATCTGGTTTTAGATGGTTTGTGATTACTTCTAACAGTGATGTATAATTTAAAGTAGTAGCATGCATAGCCTGATTACGTAGTTGGTCATTGCTTTTCAGGTCTGTTTCGTAAAATGGCGGATTGGTAATGATGAAATCGTATAAGGCTACAGGTAGCTCCCGTGTATCTGCGTTTATCACTTTGATATTGTTAACCCAGGGAGTAGCTGCAATGTTATCAATAGCCTGCCCCGCTGCGGCAGTATCTAATTCAATAGCTGTAAAATGTGATGACGGGAGTTGTTGTGCCAGCATTAAAGTCAATAACCCGGTACCTGCACCAATATCCATAATCTCTGAAGAGGGCAGGTTATTTTCCAGTATATAACGGGCTGTATAAGCGCCCTGAATACATGCATCTGTGCATACTTTCATAGCACAGGCATCCTGATACACAGTAAATTCTTTGAAACGGAAATAGTTGTTTGCCATAAGAGATTAAAAAGCCGCTCTTGCACCAGGAATAACATCCAGTCCTGCGAACTCGCCTGCCTGGTATTTGTACCATGCTGTAATAGCGATCATCGCAGCATTATCCGTACAATATTCAAATTTCGGGATGTACGTATTCCAGCCATATTTCGCACCCTGCTCTTCTAATGCTTTCCTAAGACCGGAATTTGCACTCACCCCTCCTGCTATACCGATTTCTTTAATACCGGTTTCTTTAGATGCTTTTACCAGTTTATTCATCAGTATACTGATAATACGCTGCTGGATAGAGGCACAGATATCTGCCAGGTTATCCTGTATAAACTGAGGTTCCTGCGACTGTATAAAGTAAAGTATAGATGTTTTAAGACCACTGAAGCTGAAGTTAAGCCCTGGTATCTGCGGCTCCGGAAATTTGAACCTTTTGGGATCACCCTGAGCAGCATATTTATCGATAAGCGGGCCACCCGGATATGGCAAACCCAATAATTTAGCGCTTTTATCAAAGGCTTCCCCCGCCGCATCATCCAGCGTTTCGCCGATGACTTTCATCTGCAGCGGACTATCACAGCGAACTATCTGGGTATGCCCACCAGAAACAGTAAGGCATAAAAAAGGAAAAGAAGGTTTAGATTCTGCAATGAAATTAGCCAGCACATGTGCCTGCATATGATGCACCGCTATCAGCGGAATATCCAGCGCCATTGCCAGGGACTTAGCAAAAGAACTACCCACCAGCAAAGACCCCATCAAACCAGGAGCCTGAGTAAAAGCGATCGCGCTTAACTCCTCTTTACTAACACCAGCTTTTTTCAACGCCAAATCCACCACAGGCACAATATTCTCCTGGTGTGCACGGGATGCCAGCTCAGGCACTACACCTCCGTATTGCTCATGCACTGTCTGGTTGGCAATGCAATTGGATAATATTTTTCCATCCACCAGCACAGACGCACCGGTATCATCACAAGAAGACTCTATGGCCAGTATTTTTACAGACATGGGCGCAAAGGTAGGAAATTAGTTACTCCTGATTGCCACCACAGCGTCTAATTTAGAAGCAGAAAACGCCGGGATAAACCCTGCTATCATCCCTACAAAAGCAGAGATAGTCAATCCGAGGATAATATTGGAAAGTGTGAGCGTTACCACGAAAGTACTGAGACTATTGGCTACCAGGGTCCCCAGGAACACCAGCAGCAAACCTATTCCACCACCTACGATACACAACAGGATAGATTCCATGAGGAATTCCATGAGAATCACACTGCGTTTGGCGCCAATGGCTTTTTTAAGCCCGATAATACTGGTACGTTCTTTCACCGTTACAAACATGATATTGGCAATACCAAACCCTCCCACCACCAGCGCAAAAAAGGCGATGAAAAAGCCACCCATATTGATAGCAGCAAATACGCCATTCAGATCATCAGAAGCACTGGTAATCTCATTAAGAGAGAAGTTATCTTCCATTGTAGGCCTCAACCGGTGAACAGCCCGGATAATACCCCTCAGCTCATCCTTCATTTCCGGCATGGTAGAAGTAGGAGCCGTTTTTACCAGGATATAAGGGTCCGCATACCGGCGTTCATCCACAATGGTACGCCCATATTTATAAGGTACTATTACAATATTATCATAGCTGACAATGTCCAGCATACTGGAACCTTTCTTTTTCAACACCCCTATGATCTTGGTCGGCCTTCCTTCAATACGGACAGTTTTGCCCAATGCTGCTTCCGCAGAGCCAAACAATCCTTCCCAGAGGTTAGCACCAATGATGGCCACGTTGGCCGATCCATCGTTTTCCTTGCCTATAAAGAAGTGACCCGCTGAAATGGAGATCTGCTGCACTTTATCGTAATCCTGCGTAACAGCCATAAAATCCACCCCCTGCATATAATCATTCCCATATTCTATCCGCTTATTATTGGAAGAGAATGCAAATGCGGCCGCGCTGGCACTATGTACCTTGTCCTGTATGTATTTCAACTCTTTGTATTCAGGCAGTGGCCTGTTCATGTATTTCCACCAGGGCGCATCCGGCCCACCTTCCCAGGGCCATTTCTGGACAAATATCACGTCATCACCCAGCGCTGCCAGGTCAGTACGAACATTGCTTTCCAGACTGTTAGTAGCCGTGAGAACGGCAATAATGCAGAATATACCGATGGTTATACCTAAGAGGGACAGGAAGGTACGCAGTTTGTTAACCCGCAACTCCTGTAAAGCCATTTTAAGGCTGTTCCATAATATTTTTATAGTGGCTATCATAGATACATGTAAATTAATGATTAATCATGATATTCACCATTCTTCTCATTCTTTCTAAGTACCTTTGCAAACATTTTTGGTACAAACTAATATGAAGTACGCAAGCGAAATCAACAAACGGAAGACATTTGCCATTATAGCCCACCCGGATGCCGGTAAAACCACCCTTACAGAAAAATTTCTGTTATTCGGTGGCGCTATCCAAACGGCCGGAGCGGTAAAATCCAATAAGATCAAGAAGCATACTACGTCCGACTTTATGGAAATAGAGCGCCAGCGTGGTATCTCTGTGGCTACTTCCGTAATGACCTTCGAATACAGGGATATGCTGGTTAACCTGCTGGATACCCCTGGTCACAAGGACTTTGCTGAGGATACTTACCGTACGCTCACCGCTGTGGACAGCGTTGTGCTGGTGATAGACTGTGTGAAAGGGGTGGAAGAACAAACCGGTAAACTGATGGATGTATGCCGGATGCGTGATACCCCGGTGATCATATTCGTCAATAAACTGGACCGTGACGGTAAAAACCCTTTCGACCTCCTGGACGAACTGGAAGAAAAACTGAATATCAAGGTGCGTCCCCTCAGCTGGCCTATTAACGGCGGTAAAGACTTCAAAGGCGTTTATAACCTCTATAATAAAAGCTTCGTTTCCTTTGCCCCTAACAAGAAAGCAACGGATGATGATATCGTTCCCCTTACAGACCTTTCCAGCTCTTATATAGACGAACATTTCAATACACAGGATGCTGCACAGTTACGTGCAGACGTGGAACTGATTGAAGGTGTGTATGATACGTTCGATAACACAGAATACCTCCAGGGTAAAATGGCTCCCGTTTTCTTCGGTAGCGCCGTAAATAACTTTGGTGTAAAAGACCTGCTGGATACCTTTGTGGAAATCGCACCCATTCCGCGTAGCCGCGAAGCCAGTACCCGCCCGGTAGATGTACAGGAAGATAAATTCAGCGGTTTTATCTTTAAGATCCATGCGAACTTAGATCCCCGTCACCGCGACCGTATCGCTTTCCTTCGTGTATGCTCCGGACGTTTTGAAAGGAATAAGTTCTTCCATCACGTACGACTGGATAAAGAAGTACGCTTCAGCAATCCATACAGCTTCCTGGCCCGTGACAAGAATATAGTAGATGATGCTTATCCGGGTGATGTGGTAGGTTTATTTGATACCGGTAACTTTAAAATTGGTGATACTCTTACTGAAGGAGAAGATTTTTACTTCACCGGTGTTCCCAGCTTCTCTCCGGAGTTGTTTAAAGAGGTGATCAATAAAGACCCGATGAAAACCAAACAGCTGGAAAAAGGTCTTTTACAGTTAACAGATGAAGGGGTAGCACAGTTATTTACCCAGCATGGTGGTAACCGTAAGATCATTGGTTGTGTGGGCGACCTGCAGTTTGAAGTAATCCAGTACCGCCTGTTACAGGAGTATGGCGCTTCCTGCCAGTTCAACACCCTTCCTTTCTATAAAGCCTGCTGGATTACCGGCAATAAGCAGAAGATAGAAGACTTTATCCGTTTTAAGGGACAGAACATTGTATCTGATAAAGATGGCCACCTGGTATACCTGGCGCAGTCTGAATGGTACTTAAATACAGAACGTACCAACAATCCTGAAATAGAATTCCATTTCACTTCTGAAATACATAAATAATAAAAGCCGCTTCTGAGATCAGGAGCGGCGTATTTTGAATTGTACGACCAACTCGAAGTACAATTGCAGACTGTCTTAAATGTAAAACGTATAGCAAAGCTACACCAGCTTTGCTTTTTTTATTTATGGATTTGGGAATTTGATTTACGCAAAGAGGAATAGAACAGTAACGAAACAGATATTGAACAGGAACAAAACAGGTATTGAAGAGGTTTATCCTACGTTTATCCTACGTCTTTAACGTAGGATAAACGTAGGATGAACCTCTTCAATAGCCGATTAATACCTGTTCAGAGCATTAAAAAGGCCCCTTCCGGAGCCTTTTACTTATTCTCTTGTATACTGTAAGATAATCTCACTAAATGTTTTTTCCTGTTTCCCCTCAAAATGCGCATCCATATGCCGGTCATCTTTCCATCGGTAAGTGATCTTCTGCGGATAAGGACTATCCAGGTTCTCTGCCACAAATCCCACCGTTTTCAATACGCGTATCTTAAACCGCAAAGGTTGTCCTGTCTGAGGGTCTTTCACAGCAGCAATCGTATAAAAGAGCCCTTCCGGAGTACGTAACAATTTCATTTCATCCTGCTTCACACTATCCTTGTCAACAATACGCCAGCTGGTACCCTGCCATGCATCATCATTTACCTTCACCCAGTTCTCCCTGAACGTGCTATGTTTCGCACGCATCAGCCACTTACCCTCCATACGGTCCAGGAAATGAAAATCGGCATTGGTTACCTGCGCATGAACGTGCAGGCATGTTATCAGCAGCAGACTACTGCTGTACAATAGCTTCCTCACCATACATCTGTTGTTTATATTTATGTGAAGGGGAAGCGATAAAAGGTCCGATGTTGAGTGATACCCATTTCTCATCTATCTTTTGGATAGTAGCATCATCAGCTACGATGATATTGGGCCAGTCGCGTTCGAAGTTATCCAGTAAGCGGGTTTTCTGTGTGCCATCCAAACCAATACCTGCCATGGTTTTACCCTGCCTTATTACAAAATTATCACGACGGGGGTCCAGGTTATTGCAGAAACGCCATAAGGCAGAAGCCAGATCGCTTACATCTACGGTATGCTCTACATAAAGAACCATCTTGACACCTGCCATTTCCGGCAGATTATAAAGCTGTTCATTCAGTTCTTTAATATGGAAAGGGCGGGTCTTTTCTACAGCTATCAGCACACAGGGAATATCATCTTTCAACAGGGAATCATTGATCCCTTTGATCTCCCTGAAACGCTGTATGATCTCTGCTACGCTAATCTTATTAATCGTAGTAAGTAATTCACCTTCAATCTCCTCTTCATATTTACGCGTACCATCAATACACATCTTACCGCCAAAACCCATTTTAGAGCAGGAATGGTCCAGCACATCCATAGGTCCCTGGCTAAAGTAAATATCCGTAGCCGGGTTCAGATGACGGAACATGTATTGTGCTAACTGTTTGTAGTCGTGAATATTAGCCCCTTCATCTGTCACTGCCAGGATCTTGTTGAACATCATTTGTCCGGCCCCCCACATAGCATTCATCACCTTCTGGGCCTGCCCCGCATAATCCTTCTTGATCTGGGCGATCACCAGGTTATGGAACACCCCTTCTACCGGCATTTCCATATCTATGATTTCAGGTACCAGTGTCATTTTAATAGGCGCCAGGAAAATCCTTTCTGTCGCCTTCCCTATCCAGGCATCTTCCTGTGGCGGGATACCCACTATAGTAGAGGGGTAAACAGCATCTTTGCGGTGAGTGATAGCAGTCACATGGAAACGTGGGTACCAGTCGGCCAGAGAATAATACCCTGTATGATCTCCGAAAGGTCCTTCCCATATCAGTTCTTCATCCGGTTCCACATAACCTTCTATTACAAAGTCTGCATCGGCAGGTACTTCCAGTTCCGGCTGTGAAATACACTTTACCAGCTCTACTTTCTGCTTGCGCAGGAAACCTGCCAGCATGTACTCATCTACGTTTTCAGGTAAAGGAGCGGTAGCGGAATAGGTATATACAGGATCACCGCCTAAGATAACGGCTACCGGCATACGCTTCTTCAGCTTTTTATATTCCATGAAGTGTTTGGCAGATACTTTATGTTTATGCCAGTGCATACCGGTCATCTTATTATCAAACACCTGCATGCGGTACATCCCTACATTGCGGGTACCGGTATTCGGATCTTTGGTATGAATAACAGGTAAAGTGATGAACGGACCGCCATCTTTAGGCCAGCACGTCAATACAGGTAATTTGCTGAGGTCGGGGTCTGTCATCACAACTTCCTGACAGCTACCTTTGCCACTAACCACTTTAGGCATCCAGGAAGCAAACTGGCCCAGTTTAGGTAACATGGAGAGTTTATCCAGTATCCCTTCCTTGGGTTTAGACAGCATTTTAAAAAGGTCTTCTATTTCACGGGCTACATCATCCAGCTCTTTTACGCCCAATGCCAGGCACATACGTTTGTAGCTGCCCATTGAGTTGATTAATACCGGGAAATCGTACCCTGTATTTTCAAAAAGCAATGCTTTACCACCATGGGGTGATTTGCTTACCCTGTCTGTAATCTCAGCTATTTCCAGCTTAGGATCAACATAAGTCTTGATCCTTACCAGCTCTCCTGCCTTTTCGAGTGTATCAATGAATTGTTTCAGATGTTTATATGCCATAGCCCAGTTACTAAAAACGAATGACGAATTACAATCAGGCGCAAAGATACGCACAATCGTAATTCGTCATTCGTAATTTGTAACTGAAAAACCAATTAAACTAGAAACCAACTACTATCGGGCCGGTCGCGATCACTACTCTCGGACCACGTGGGTAATATACTCTTGGTGGTGGTGGTGGCGGAGGGCAAGGTGCTTCATAATAAACTACTCTTGGTTCCGGGCGACAAGCATAACCACCTCCGTAATATCCACTGTAACGAGGAGCAGGACGGCAATCATCCCTACGGTATTCTCTTTCGTAACCACGGCCACCATGACCGTATCCGTATCCGCGTCCTCTGTCACCTCTGTCAAAATCTCTTCTGCCCTGTGCCTGGGTACTAAGTATAGCTCCGCCTATTAGCATCGTAATTAATACTATCCGTTTCATAACTGTTTGTTTATGTTGTTTAGAGAAAGGTTGTAGTAGAAAATTTATTAATAGTGATGATGAACTGGTCTATGGTGCCAGTGGTGATGCACTACATGGTGACGGTGTACAACACGTCCATGACGGTGCGGCCTTGGAGGTAACGGAGGATGAGGAAAACGGTGTGGGTGATGAACCGCTACCGGATGAGGAGGAAGTGGAGGTTGTGCATTCGCAAACGTAAAACTTCCTAAGATAAATATGCTGAGAAAAATTAACTTTTTCATGATCCAAACATTTAAAAATAATGAGTTAATAAGTAGTTTGATCCGGATCTTATTCTTAACACTATTTAACAGTTAGATACTGACTGCCAAAGGCTTTTGTCGTATTGTACCGCTCTGTTGTATAGTAAAAGCCAATAAGTATGCCAAAAAAAATCTCCCGGTTGTAACCGGGAGATCAGCATGATATAGAATGATGAATAATATTGTGTTACATGCGCGGACAATCGGAAAATTTCTGTTTACCCCAGTGTCCCCACGGGCCTTTTGTGCCTCCAAAACGATAGCCAATTGTAAATCCGGAGAAAACGTACCAGTCGTCATTCTTCTGGGAACCTCTGGGATAACCATCTATAGGATAGGTCCCTTTACCACGATAGGCATAATCTACTGATTTCTGTCCCCTGTATTGTAATAGCGTGTTCCTGTCTACATACCCCATGCTCACATCATCCAGATAATCTGAAAAAGTTTTCCTGATACCTATTTCAAAACCAAGTACCCAGGAGTCTGTCAGTAAGAATTTAGCGCCTGCTCCAAAAGGAATAGCAATAGAACGCAGGTTATACTGTTTTCTATCCGGGTACATAGGCAGCCCCTGCCCTTCTGTAGTTAATGTACGCAGCTTTACCACGTTACCATTAGCATCTCTGGCGGTAGGATAAAAACTAAAAACGGCGATCCCCCCAAATACATAAGGCGTGAATCGTTTTTCATCAATATCAAGGAAATTAAATTCACCTATCAGGCTTCCTTCCATAATAGGAGAACGGAAACTGAGGTTACGGGCTACCAGGTTCGGATCTTTATTGGTGCTGTCAGCACCGGCTATCCTGCCGTAAGTGAACCCGGCACGCAGACTAAAATAACGGTTAAAATCCCTTTTGGCCCAAAGGCCAATGGAATACCGGGTATACCTGAAGTCTATACGCTTTTCTGCAAGGTCCCCACTATAATTACTTGTCCCTAAAAAACCACCTACCTGCCAGTACTGCTGACTGAAACCTGCTAAAGGCGCAAAAATCAATACCAGGACTACTACTTTCTTAAATACGGTTACTGTTAAACGGTTCCTCAATGCACATAAATTTGGCACCAACATAAGGGCTGGATTAAATAATAGTGATCTGTACATGATTGATGTACATACTTTCAAGGCAGGTATAAGGGGATATCAGAACAATTGTCTTATAACGTCTAAAACTGGCAAAAATTGTAATACAGGTAATTATACGCGCTAAGAACGGACGCAAAATAATGCTTTTCTTCTCTACTGCAAAGCCCGATGCCGTATTAATGCAGCATTTATTTGTTGGAGCGTTTTTTTTCTTAATATGCGTTAAAATTCTTATTTTGAGTTAGTTCTGATCAACTTAATAATTGTAGACACCCTGCTGATAAATCCTCTTAAAATAACCCGCGATGAAAAACAAACCTCCAACCCAGGAGTCCATGGAACAACTTGCTGTGAAGGCCCTTGGCTTTGCCGATGATCACGTAGCAGATGCATTTGAAATGAAGGACGTATCCGAATGGCTCGGCATTTCCTATTCTTACTTTTACCACAGCTTCACTGCTGTGATGGACGAACCTTACTGGCAATACGTAAAACGTCATCGCCTCGAATTATCTGCCGGATTGCTGAGACATAGCGGCTATAATATCAGCGAGATCGGAGAACGTTCCGGTTATGCTACCGTAGCTGCCTTTACAAAGGCATTTACACAGTATTTTAATAAGAGTCCGCGTAGTTTCCGTAAGATAGATACCCTGCCCAAGGAAAAGCGTACCCTCGAACTCGTAGACGCCATTGTTCAATCCTTCGATAAGAAAGGAAACCTGATTGCCCCCTATTTCAGCTTCGAAAGAACAGAAGCCGAAGTACTGCCCGAAAGTATGCTGTTCTATACCCTGCTGTCTCATAAACAGGACCCCGTAGTACAGATGATCATGAAAATGAACCGGGAAGAACAACGGATGCGGAAAATATTATCCGGCCTGGAACTGCCCCATGCAAGAGTGATCACCAGTACCCTGGATGCCGTACCTGTTACAGAATATGAGAAAATGAGCATGTATGCAGGTATCCTGATCCCCGCTAAAGATGTAACGGCACAGCTGCTGCATACCGCCGCTTCCGAAGGCCTCATGGCCAAAAGAATGCCCGGAGGCCATTACCTGCGCCTGCCTTTACCCATGGATTTCGCTACTGCAGGTATCCCCATGTACGAGTTTATCAACCGTTACGTAAACGAAGGCGTGTTTAAAATGAGTGGTAACCATTTCTTCATATCACTGCTGGCACCTAATGCCTGCGAGATTTATATTCCATATTTGAAGCAACTATTATAATATATTTGGGTAAAATACACTGTCCATGAACGAAGTGAAGTTACCCTTCAACGCACGGTTGGCTTTTACCCTGATATCTATCTTACTCATTATATACATCCTGAGGCTCGGGCATGAACTGATCATACCACTGATCTTTGCCTTCCTGGTGTCTATTACACTGCTTCCCGTGGCTAACCAGCTTGAAAAATGGCGGTTTTCACGGGGAGCAGCTGCTCTTACCGTTATCCTGCTCTTTCTGGTTATCCTGGCTGGTATTACTATGCTGCTGATTTCTCAGATGGGCTCTTTTGTGGACGACTTCCCGCATTTACAGGCACAGTTGCTGCAGTCACTGAACGGCTTACAGGGATGGATAAACGTTCATTTCCATATCAACTCCCATAAACAGATGGACTACCTGGAACAGTTAGCCATGGGTACCCTGGGTTCTGCTACCAGCTTCCTGAGTACCACCGTATTATCTGTCTCCTCCCTCTTTATCTTCTTCATTTTCGTGATGTTATATACGTTTTTCCTGCTCCTGTACCGGCGGTTACTCGTTACCTTCCTGATACGGGTTTTTAAGGACGAACACCGGGATATACTCGAAGACGTTATTATCCAGACACGTTCTATCATTAAAGGGTATTTAACCGGACTGATGATAGAAATGACCGTAGTGGCTATTGTGAACTGTACGATCTTCTGGATCCTGGGTATTAAATACGCTACACTGCTGGGTATTATGGCGGCCATCTTCAATATCATCCCTTATGTAGGGATCTTTGTAGCCACCATTTTATGTATGCTGGTGACCCTTACCAACAGCTCCGTACCTATTACTATACAGGTAGGGCTTTGCCTGTTACTGGTGCATTTTACGGACAGCAATATCCTGCTGCCCCGTATTGTAGGTTCCAAGGTGAAAATCAATGCGCTGGTAACTATCCTGGGCGTAGTAGCCGGTAACCTCATCTGGGGTATTCCGGGTATGTTCCTGGCCATCCCTGTCATTGCCATCCTTAAAATCGTTTTTGAACATATAGAATATATGCAGCCATGGGCCCTTTTACTGGGTGATGTGACACTTAAAAAGAAAAAAACCGAAGTAACCAAAGCCCCCGAACCCGATGTCGCTAGCGAATAAATCAATTACGGAAGTACCCGTACTGACCACAGAGAATCTGATATTGCGTGCCATAGACGAAAAAGACCTGGCAGGTTTGTTCGCTATTTTTTCCAGCGAGCCTGTTATGCAATTTATGGATGTGGAACGTTTTACCAATATTTCTGAGGCCGCTCAGATGGTTACTTTTTTCCGGGAAAAACTGAGCATAGGTGAAGGGATTCGCTGGGCTATCTGCCTGAAAGACAATGATCAGCTAATAGGTACCTGTGGTTTTCATCATATCAGTCCCACACATTATAAATGCGAGATCGGGTACGACCTGCTCCCTGCCTTTTGGGGTAAGGGAATTATGACCAACGCCCTCCATGCCATCCTGCAGTTTGGGTTTGAACAAATGAATTTCAACAGGATTGAGGCTATAGTAGATCCTATTAATACAAAGTCTTATGCCTTACTGGACAGACTTGGTTTTCAAAGGGAAGGATTACACAGACAGTCATTTTTCGAGAAAGGCAGATTTGTGGACGTATATATTTACAGCATGTTACAGGGGGACTATAAAAATGAACTTCATTTTTAATATTTTTGTTCCATGCTATTTAGGAATGCCACTACAGAAGATCTTAAGGAGATAGTCGGGATCTATAATACTACCATTGCAGGAAGAATGGTAACTGCTGATACTGAACCAGTTACAGTAGATAGCCGGATAAAATGGTTTAATGAACATTCTCCCGAAAAACGCCCCTTATGGATGGTGGAAGAGAACGGTACCTGCGTCGGATGGGTCAGCTTCCAGTCGTTTTACGGCCGCCCGGCTTACAATGGAACTGCAGAAATAAGCATCTATCTACATGAAAATCAGCGTGGTAAAGGTCAGGGAAAAGCGATTTTAGAATACGCGATGGCACAATGTCCATCCCTTGAAATACATACTTTACTGGGATTTATCTTTTCGCACAACCTTCCCAGCATCCGGTTGTTTGAGAAACTGGGCTTTAAGGAATGGGCACATCTCCCCAATATTGCAGTACTCGATAACGTAGAAAGAAGTTTAAGTATCCTCGGTAAAAGAATTTATTGATCTATGTGGGTGATTTATGCTTTACTCTCCGCTATTTTCGCTTCGCTAACAGCCATTTTCGCTAAAATAGGTGTGGCGGATATTAATTCCGACCTGGCTACTGCCATCCGGACTGTCATCATTGTGATAATGGCCTGGGGTATTGTTCTGTTCAGAGGGGAAAGCAAGGGGTTACAGCATATTTCGAAACATGGACTGCTGTTCCTGGTATTATCCGGACTGGCAACCGGGGCATCCTGGATCTTTTACTTTAAGGCATTACAGATAGGGAAAGTATCCCAGGTGGCTCCTGTAGATAAACTGAGTGTGGCATTGACTATTGTGCTGTCAATTGTATTTTTACATGAAGCACTGACCATCAAAACTGCCATTGGGGCCGCATTGATTATGGGAGGAACGCTGGTACTGATTTTATAAGAGCTATTTTATATACACATCTGCGATCTCCGGCAATAATGTGGTTGGTTCGGCTAACTTCCACTTCATCTCCTAATATAGATGCAAAGGTGTTAAGCTCTGATTTACAGATATTTGCACATTTTGAAGCTGCATTACAAATTGGACAGTGATTCTCTATAAATATAAAACCGTCATCTTCTGCATGCCATTCGGCCAGGTAACCTTCGGAGGTACGCATAGCAGCGAACTGTTCCAGCTTTTCGGCCAGATCGGTGATGCCCTGGAGGGCAAGAGTATATTTTTCCTGTTGCAGGCGTTCGCGGGCAGTCACTACTTTTTCAAGCGCTGCTTCGCCCAGCTCTTTGCGGATGGTTTCTATCAATTGAAGGGAAAACTCCCCATGGGTATCAGGGAAATGCGCATGCCCCTGGGGTGTAAGATTCCAGATTTGTACGGGACGGCCTACTCCTTTTGTGGTAGTAGCCGACATCACGAGGCCCTCTTCTGCCAGCTTTAATAGCTGCAGCCGGGCGCCTTCTCCTGTTATTTGTAAAGCGGCTGCCAGCATTGCGGCCGATTGTGGCCCCTTCGTCTTCAGTAACTGCAGGAACCGGTCCGCTGTCGCTTTGGTGATGGGTCTATAATTTTCCAAGTTATTACTTGTTTTATTATCAAATGTCGTAATTTTGTAGGAGTAAAAAAAATTTGTTGCTACATCAACATACATAGAATGAACGTATTGATCTTCAACGGCACGATGGACAGCAGCCCCTATACTACGGCGAATAAACTGACTGGTTATTTTGAAGACCAATTCCGTCAGAAAGGCTTTAATACAGAGGTGTTTAGTCCTGCAGGCGGCCACATTCCATTTTTTGAATACCCAAAAGGAGAAGTGCCTGCCCCCGTACAGGCGATGTGCGATGCTTTCCTGAAAGCAGACGTACATGTGTGGTTAACACCACTTTATCACGGGAGTATGACCGGGGTAATGAAAAACACCCTGGACTGGCTGGAAATGACCAGCAAGCTCAGTCATCCTTATTTAACGGGAAAGGTTGTAGCTTTGGTGTGCTGGGGAGACGGTTCACAGGCGATGCAGGGCATCAATGCAATGGATTCGGTAGCGAAAGCATTAAGGGCATGGGTACTGCCATTTTCCGTACCTATTATGAAAGAACACCTGTATGATGCCGAAACCAAAGACTTTACGGTATCCTATAAACATAAATTTGATATGGTGATCTCCCTGCTGGGAGATGCCAGGATGGTAAGGACGGTTCAACATTAACTATAATAAGGAAGCAATATGATAACAGTATCAGAAAAAGCAGGCGAATATATCAAGGCGCTCATGATCAAGGAAAATCATGCGCCTGATACCTTTGTGCGCGTAGGCGTAAAAGGCGGCGGTTGCTCCGGACTGGAATACGTGATGAAGTTTGAAAGCACTGATCATCAGGAAGGAGACCAGACATTTGAAGACAGAGGCGTAAAGATAGTGGTGCAGATGAAAAGCCTTTTGTACCTGTATGGTACAGAGCTTGACTACTCTGACGGGTTGAATGGCAAGGGCTTATACTTCAACAACCCAAACGCTACCCGTACGTGTAGCTGTGGCGAAAGTTTTGCGGTGTAGCATTAATTAACTAATTCGGAAAATGAGAAATAGCAACGAAATAATAGATGATATAGCCAACAAGGAATACGAGTTCGGCTTTACTACTGACATTGAGATGGATATCGCTCCTGTTGGCCTCAATGAGGACACCATTCGCTTTATCTCTGCTAAAAAGCAGGAACCGGAATGGCTGCTGGAATGGCGCCTGAAAGGTTTTGCGGCTTTCAAGAAAATGAAATTCCCTAACTGGCAGCACTTTAAAATGCCGGAACTGGACCTTCAGAAATTATCTTACTACGCAGCTCCTAAAGAAAAGAAAAAGCTGAACAGCCTGGATGAAGTAGATCCTGAACTGCTGGCTACCTTCGACAAACTGGGTATCTCACTGAAAGAACAAAAAGTACTGGCTGGTGTGGCCGTAGACGTTGTATTCGACAGCGTTTCCGTAGCTACCACCTACCGCGCCAAACTGGAAGAACTGGGCATTATCTTCTGCTCTTTCGGAGAAGCTGTTAAACATCACCCTGAACTGGTAAAGAAATACCTGGGCACCGTGGTCCCTCATTCCGATAATATCTTCGCCGCACTGAACGCCGCCGTATTCTCCGACGGTTCTTTCGTATATATTCCCAAAGGAGTACGCAGCCCAATGGAGCTGAGTACCTATTTCCGTATCAACGCAGAAAATACCGGTCAGTTTGAACGTACCCTCATCATTGCTGATGAAAGCGCCTACGTAAGCTACCTGGAAGGTTGTACTGCTCCTAAACGCGACGAGAACCAGCTGCATGCCGCAGTAGTGGAACTGGTTGCGCTGGACCACGGAGAAATCAAATACTCTACTGTACAGAACTGGTATCCCGGTGACAAAGACGGTAACGGCGGTATCTTCAACTTCGTTACCAAACGCGGTATCTGCAAAGGTAACAGCAGTAAAATATCCTGGACACAGGTAGAGACCGGATCTGCTATCACCTGGAAATATCCCAGCGTGATCCTGCAGGGCGATAACTCTGAAGGTGAATTTTACTCTGTGGCAGTTACCCGTAACAAACAGATCGCAGACACCGGTACCAAAATATATCACCTGGGCAAAAACACCCGCAGCCGTATCATATCCAAAGGTATCTCTGCAGGTCATAGCGATAATACTTATCGTGGCCTGGTACAGGTAGGACCACGTGCTGCAAATGCACGTAACTACACACAATGTGATTCCCTGCTGATAGGTGACCGTTGTGGCGCTCATACCTTCCCTTATATCGAATCAAGGAACAGTACTGCTACCGTTGAACACGAGGCTACTACTTCCAAGATCGGGGAAGACCAGATATTTTACCTGAATCAACGTGGTATAGAAACAGAAAAAGCAGTAGCCCTTATCGTTAATGGCTACGCGAAAGAAGTGCTGAACCAGCTCCCGATGGAGTTTGCCGTAGAAGCACAGAAACTGCTGTCTATTACACTGGAAGGTAGTGTAGGGTAATATATCAACAACATTTATACAAGAAAAACAATAGAGAAATAATATCATGCTGACGATTAAAAATCTGCACGCAGAAGTAGACGGTAAAAAAATACTGAAAGGCATTAACCTGGAAATCAAAAGAGGTGAGATGCACGCTATAATGGGACCTAACGGTTCCGGCAAAAGCTCACTGTCTTCTGTACTGGCTGGTCGTGAAAATTATACGGTTACTGAAGGGGAAGTCATCTTTGAAGGTAAGAACCTCCTGGATCTCTCTCCCGAAAATCGTGCCCGCGAAGGTATCTTCCTGGCATTCCAGTACCCCGTAGAAATACCAGGTGTATCTAACCTGAATTTTCTGAAGACTGCCTTAAATGAAATCCGGACTTACCACGGCCTGGCTCCTATCGAAGCAAAGGAATTCCTGAAGCTGACAAAGGAAAAACAGCAGCTGGTAGACTTTAATGCCAATCTGATGAACCGCTCTCTGAACGAAGGTTTTTCCGGTGGTGAAAAGAAACGTAACGAAGTATTTCAACTGGCTATGCTGGACCCAAAACTGGCTATCCTGGATGAAACGGATTCCGGTCTGGATATCGATGCCCTCCGTATCGTTGCAGCTGGTGTAAACAAACTGCGTAGTGCAGACAAGGCTTTCATGGTTATTACTCACTATCAGCGTCTGCTGGACTACATCGTTCCGGATTTCGTACATGTATTGTATGATGGCCGTATCGTAAAGACCGGTAACAAAGAACTTGCTTTGGAACTGGAAGAAAAAGGCTACGACTGGCTGAAAGAAGAGGTACACCAGAAAGAATCCGTTTAACACTTAACCAGAACATGACCAGCGACAAATCATTTTTCGACTTTATATCAAACGGGCTGCCGGGGCCAGAGCTGAGAGAAGACGCAGATAATGCGATCCTTCCTGCACGCCAGCTGGCTTTCAGCCGGTTCAGGGCATTGGGTCTGCCTTCTGTGAAAACAGAAGAATGGCGCTATACCAATATACAACGCTTTCTGAAGGATTCTTTTTCCTTAGCTCAGGAAGAAGGTACTATCACCGCTGAACAACTGAAAACAGTAAATACCAAAATCCCTCAACTGGACAGCTACACTGCTGTACTGGTGAACGGACGCCTGCAAATTGCATTATCCAAACTGCCTGCTGAAGGAAAGATCACCATCTCCAAACTCAGCGATGCAGCTAACAATACTCAATTACAGTTATGGTTTGATAAACACCCGCACCTGCAACAACAGCCTTTTGCTGCGTTGAATGCGGCCCTGTTTGCAGACGGTCTCTTTATCGAAGCTGGCCAGAATGCCAGCCTGGATAAACCCCTGCACATCATCCATATCTACACTACCGCAGAAAACGCTTTCATACAGCCCCGCCACCTGCTGGTGCTGCATAAAGGTGCTACACTGGAGATTGTAGAATCTTCCGTAGGCATGAATGAAACAGCCATCGCTTTTGTAAACAGTGTTACTGAAATAATACTGGAAGAAAATGCAGAGCTGTGGCATTACAACCTGCAGAGCAGTGAAAAGAACAGCCGTCATATTTATCATACTTCTACCGTACAGAAGGCAGACAGCCGTTACCATCACTTCAACTTCACCCTGCCTTCCGCAGAGCTTACACGCAATAACCTGAGTGTAGCACTCACCGGCAGCAATACAGAAACAAACCTGCATGGCCTTTACCTGGCTACCGATGAGCAACATGTAGATAACCATACATTCGTTGATCACCTGGTGCCTAACTGTAACAGTAATGAACTGTACAAAGGCGTGTTACTGGATAACTCCAATGGTGTTTTCACCGGTAAGATCCATGTACACCAGGATGCACAGAAAACCAACGCTTTCCAGCAGAACAACAACCTGCTGATGAGCGAAAAGGCAAGCATCAACTCACAACCGCAGTTAGAAATATATGCGGATGATGTGAAATGCAGCCATGGTTTCACTGTAGGCCGTTTCAGCGAAGAATCTTTGTTCTACCTGCGTTCCCGCGGTATTGGCGAAGAAGCTGCGAAGACCCTGCTGGTAAACGCTTTTGCGTTTGACATTACAGACCAGGTGCATATCCCGGCATTGCAGGACTTCCTTTCTGAGAAGATCCGCAAGTATGTATCCGGCGCTATCAACAATTAATTAAGTAAGAAATTACGATCTTTGTATGAGGTCATCCGGGTTCATACCTGGATGACCTCAAATGTATCAGAGAAATAATAACACTCATTATGCAACACGTACCCGACATAACTGTTCCGGCATTGGATGTAGAGAAGATCAGAAGGGATTTCCCGCTGTTACAGGAAAAGGTATACGGCATCCCGCTGGTATATCTTGACAATGCGGCTACCACGCAGAAACCACAGGTTGTTCTGGATGCCCTGGAACAATACTACACTACCATCAACAGCAACGTACACCGCGGTGTGCATCACCTTAGCCAGCTTGCTACAGATGCATACGAAGGTTCCCGTAAAACTATAGCCGGCTTTATCAATGCACGTAAACCGGAAGAAGTCATCTTTACCAAAGGCACTACCGATGGTATTAATCTGGTGGCTAACTCTTACGGACGTGGCGTCATCAAACCGGGAGATATCGTGCTGGTATCTGCGATGGAGCATCACTCCAATATCGTTCCCTGGCAGATCATGTGTGAAGACAGAGGCGCTGAGTTACAGGTAATCCCTATGAATGAACAGGGTGAATTACTGATGGACCAGTTTTCTGCTTTGCTGAATGACCGTGTAAAGATCATTGCTGTTACCTGGGTGTCTAACGCATTAGGTACCGTGAATCCTGTACACGAGATCATCGCTCAGGCACATGCCCGTAATATCCCTGTATTATTAGATGCTGCGCAGGCCATACAACATATGCCGGTGGATGTACAGGAACTGGACGTAGATTTCCTGGTATTCTCCGGACATAAATTATACGGTCCTACCGGTATTGGTGTACTATATGGCAAAGAAGAATGGCTGGATAAACTGCCTCCTTATCAGGGTGGTGGAGATATGATCAAGACCGTTACTTTTGCCAAAACAATTTACAACGTACTGCCGTATAAGTTTGAAGCCGGTACACCGGATATCAGTGGTGCGATTGCATTAGGCACAGCAGTAGAATATCTGCAGAAAGCAGGTATAGAAAATGTGCAGCAATGGGAAGAGCAACTGATGGAATATGCCACGCAACGTTTACAGGAAGTACAGGGTCTGCGCTTTATAGGCCAGGCTAAGAAGAAGACCGGCGCTATCTCTTTCCTGATAGATGATATTCATCCGTACGATCTGGGAGAACTGCTGGATAAGCAGGGTATCGCTATCCGTACAGGACATCATTGCGCAGAACCGGTGATGACTGAGTTTTGTATTCCGGGCACCGTACGCGCCTCTTTTGCAATGTATACAACAATGGAAGATATTGATAAACTGGTAGCAGGTATTCAGAAAGCTGCTTCCATGTTAAGATAATGGGACTATGACTATCAAAGAAACACAGGACGAACTGATATCGGATTTCTCCTTCATGGAAAACTGGATGGACAAATACGAGTATATTATCCAGCTTGGAAAAGATTTACCACTGATAGATGAAAAGTATAAAACACCGGATAACCTGATAAAAGGTTGCCAGTCGCAGGTGTGGTTACATACTGAAATGACCGGTGGTAAACTGGTATTTACAGCGGATAGTGATGCAGTAATTACCAAAGGGCTGATCAGCCTGATGGTAAATGTATTATCCAATCATACACCAAAGGAAATTACAGAAGCAGACCTGTATTTTATTGAGGCAATAGGTCTTACCAGTCATCTGTCCCCTACCCGATCCAACGGCCTGTTAAGTATGCTGAAGCAGATGAAAATGTATGCTTTTGCTTACCAGGCAACTTCTCAATCACAAAAAAACGGCACGGAATTATGAGCGATTTAAGAGATAAAATAGAAGAAGTACTGAGGACTGTACATGATCCTGAAATCCCGGTTAATATTTACGAGTTAGGACTTGTATATGAAATCAGGATAGGTGATAATAACCGCGTTGGCATCACCATGACACTTACAGCACCAGCCTGCCCTGTAGCAGGAGATATTGTACGTGAAGTAGAGGAAAAAGTAAAGGAGATAGAAGAAGTTTCTGATGTGGATGTAACACTTACTTTTGATCCCCCCTGGACTAAAGATATGATGAGCGAAGAAGCCAAATTAGAATTAGGCTTTTTGTAATAAAAAGGGAACTTCTCACGGAGTTCCCTTTTTAGCTTGATTTTTGAGGTATCCCTATCGCCATTTATATTTAGAAAAGAATGATATTAATTGTCGACGATAAGCCGGAAAATATTCTTTCGTTAAGGAAAACACTCGAATTACACGATTTTGAAGTTGATACTGCCCTTTCCGGAGAAGAGGCATTAAAGAAAATCCTGAAGAATAATTACGCATTGATCATACTGGATGTACAAATGCCCAGTATGGACGGCTTCGAAGTAGCAGAGACGATCTCCGGCTACAGCAAAGCCAAAGATGTACCTATCCTGTTTCTCTCTGCTGCTAATAAAGACAAAAAATTCATTGCCAAAGGATATGCATCAGGTGGATTGGATTACATTACCAAACCCGTAGACCCCGATATCTTACTCTTAAAAGTAAAAACATTCATCAAATTATACGAACAGAACAGGCAGTTACAGGCCATGCACGCGAATCTTCAGCAGGAAGTTGAAGTGCGTAAACAGGCGCAGGCCGCCCTCAATGCTAAAGTACAGGAGCAGCATTCCATTCTGGAATCCCTGCCACAGGTGGCTTTTACAGCCCGTGCAGATGGGGCTGTAGAATATGCGAACCGTTACTGGTTCCATTATTCCACATCTCTGGATAAATTCCCTGAAACATTCAACCAGGACCAGCACCCTATTTTTGTATGGGATAATGCAGTGAAGGCAGGTTTGCCTGTAGAAAAAGAAGTCTATCTCCATCATAGAATCCATAATCATTTTCGTTGTCACCTCTTACGGGTAATTCCACTGGAAGAAGATGGCCGTATCATTAAATGGGTAGGCACGTTCACGGATATTGCCCATCAGAAACAGGCGAATGAGATCCTGGAGCAACGGGTGGTGGAACGTACCCAGGAACTACAGGAGATGAATCAGGCACTGGAAGCCAGTAACCACGAGCTGCAACAGTTTGCCTCTGTGGCCTCTCATGACCTCAAAGAACCACTGCGTAAAATCCAGCTTTTCGGTACCATATTACGCGATCGGCACCTGGGTACCAATCCGGATGCATTGGGCTATATGGAACGTATTGTAGGCTCTTCTGAAAGAATGACGAAGCTGATCAATGATCTGTTAAGATATTCGCGCCTCTCTGCCGGGGATAATTTTGAACTGGTAGATGTGAACGCAACTATCAACGAAATACTGGTTGATCTTGAATTGTCTGTACAGGATACAAATGCAGAGATTACTGTGCAGGATATGCCTGCATTACATGCTATTCCCGGGCAGCTTAGACAGGCATTCCAGAATATCATCAGCAATGCGTTGAAGTTTACCCGTGAAGGTGTAAAACCCATTATCCAGGTGAAAGGAGAAAGGGTGGCACATAAGGAGTTTGAGAGCGAGGTTGCTGCAGAAGGACCTTACTGCCGGATTACGATCACAGATAACGGGATTGGGTTTAATGAGATGTATCTGCCAAAGATCTTTAACCTGTTCCAGCGTTTACATGGCAGTGAGGCTTATGAAGGGACCGGGATTGGTTTAGCGATTGCAAAGAAGGTGGTGGAAAAACATCAGGGGATTATCAGTGCACATAGTAAAGAAAATGAAGGTGCTACTTTTATCATGGTATTACCAATAGAGCAATGATTCAGTTTGATTTTTGGGTGCAGGGTGAAGCACCATCACAAAAAATCATTCCTATTCCAATGATTTTACAAATGTTATCATTTCCTGCATCGTCAATACCCTGTCAACAGCAATACTATTCAGGGCATGCCTTGGCATAAAAGATACTTCAGCTTCTTCAGGGTCCTGCACAGCAGTAAAAGCCCCCAGTTCCCGGGCAGTTGCCAGTCCTTCGGCACCATCCATATTAGCCCCGGAAAGCAGGATACAATACAGCCGGTCACCAAATACTTCCGCAGCAGACGCAAATGTTACATCAATACTTGGCCTGCTGTAATTTACCTTTTCAGAATCATCCAGTGTGAGGGAACCATCCCGTTCTATAAGCAGGTGATAGTCCGAAGGTGTTATATAGATTACACCAGGCATCAGCACATCCTTCTCTTCCGCTTCTTTCACCGCTAATTTCGTCCTTGAGGCCAGCAATTCTGTTAACAGGGAATCACTGTCGTTCTTCCGGTGAAGTACGATAATCATTGATAAAGGCCAGCTGTTATCCAGCGATGGTAATAGCCTTAGCAATACATCCAGGCTACCGGCAGATCCTCCGATAACAAGGAGTTTAGGGAGCGATGTCATGTTGATATTTTTCTCCAGATTTTTTCCTTTTGCGCTACAGGTTTAAATAACGGGGCTGCAGTTGTAAAACGAAGTGTTTCCTTTGCACCAAGCGCCAGGAAGCCCAATTGTTCCAGGCTATCACTGAACAGGTGTAACACTTTATCCTGTAAATCTTTATTGAAGTAAATTAACGTATTCCGGCATACAATCAGTTGAAACTCATTGAATGAACGATCTGTTACCAGGTTATGCGCCGCGAAAATGATCTTGGTACTCAGTTTTTCGGAGAACTTCGCATATTCATAATTGGCGGCGTAATATTCTGAGAAATCCCGCTGCCCACCCGACTGCTGATAGTTTTGGGAATATTGCTGCATATGAGCCAGGGGAAAAATGCCTTTCCTGGCTCTTTCCAGCACGGTTTCATTGATATCTGTGGCATAAATCACCGCTTTATGCAGCAGATTCATTTCCTGTAGTAAAATAGCCATGGAATACACCTCCTCTCCTGTAGAACATCCGGCATGCCAGATGCGGATAAAGGGATAAGTAGCCAGTACCGGCAATACACTTTTGCGTAAGGTCATGAAAAAGCCGGGATCGCGGAACATTTCAGTCACATTCACCGTTATCTGCTCCATGAGGTAGGTGAGATAAACAGGGTCCGACTTCACTCTATACCGGAATTCGGCAAAACTGGGGAAGCGGTCGGTAGTGTATACCCTTTGTAAACGGCGTTTAACAGAAGCAAACGAATAATCCGTGAAATCATACCCGTATTGTTCTAACAGATCGTTCAGCAGTACAGCAATTTCCTCGTCTTTTATGTGATGTACACTTTCCATTGTTCTTATAACAGTATGCTACAATTATTCAGCCTGATGTAATTTCGCAAAGTTTTCTGTGATTTACTATAAGCATTTTATAACTTAGAGATACGCTGATTGCAGTGAAATTTCCACAAAAGCATCTATTTAATATTCAATACGTATATTGAACACTCACGTAAAGTACTGTAAATTAACCATATAGAAAATATTGACAAAAAGAGCAGGATTTTAGCTGTTAGATTATACATATTTTTCTTCACTAAAACTTAGAGCCATGAAAAAGTATCTTGCATCATTCGGGCTGCTATTGTTTATTGTAGCCCTCTTTTCATTACAAACCACCAGTATCCGGTCTTATGCCACCAACAACCTTACTGTAAGCAATACTGACCATTTCCGGCAGGATACAGTACCGCGTAGTGATACTGCCAAACACAAAAAATGGAAGAATAAAATGAAGACCAAAGGAGACAGCAGCTGGCCAAAAAAGGACAAAACACCTCATTAATTGACTCTACTACCCCGGAATAAATATTCCGGGGTAGTTTTTTTATTATATTTTAAGTATTAAAATCCAACTAAAATAGTACGTCGTTTATATCTACTGACGATATCTTTACGGTAGCCTCCGCCAACGGGGTACCAGTTTTTTTTAAACCTAACTATGCCAATCATGAATGGATTATTGAACAAGGGTACGCTTGGCGCGACCTTTCTTATGGCTGCGGCTATGCTCAGCGGTTTTCGTACTGTAAACGGTAAAATGCGTTTACACGGTATTACAACAGCTACAGACAAGACGGTGATTACCTACAATGCAGACAAAAGCATTGCTAAACTGGTAAGTACACACAAAACCAGTGATGAGAGCTACGTAGTAGCCCGTATTCCCGTGTATGAAAACGGACACCTCGTAAAAACACTGTTTACAGATGATGAAGTGTCTGATGCTCCTATGTTGTTTTCTACTTTTACCTATTCATCCAAAGGACAGGTAGAGAAGATCAGCTATTACCAGGAAAACGTTGTAAATGCTTATGATTCATTGGTATATAACAATACCGGTAAAATCATTGCCCGTTATTTCTTTAGCAAACAAGCAGGAAAGAATGGTTTTGAGAGCCATAACTGCCAGCTGTATACCTGGGATGCCCAGGGCAATATCAGCAGCATGGAGAACATGGGCCGCCTGAATGATAAAGCGGAGTTTGTACTGAGTTCCAGCACCAGCTACAAATATGATAGTAAACCTAATGCACAGCAGAACACCCCGGTATTGAGCTACATGATAGATATAGCGCCGGCTAATTTATCTGCCAATAACATCGTTTCTGAAACTATTACAGCAACTGCTGGCAGCGCTATAGTAAATAACTACGCATACGCTTATAACGCCTCTCAATATCCTGTAAAGGTAACAGCTACTTATGGTGGCAAAGAAACCGTTGCAACTGAACTGGAGTGGGCTGAGTAATTTAAAGAAGCTGATCCAACAAACTTGGCTCCGTTAGGAGCCCCGTGTTTGTAGAAATGATCTATCTTCTACATAATAGACTCCGTTAGGAGTCCCCTTAATAACAAATAATAGGGGACTCCTAACGGAGTCTTATTTTGTTGTATAATGCGTTTTCTACAAACACGGGGCTCCTAACGGAGCCTATCATGTTTTGTTATAAACTTGGGGATTACTCTTTTATTATCTACTTCTGTTGCTGCTCCTTAATAAACGCATTCAGCATTTTACCACTGCCTGCGGTCCATACAATATCCCCTGCTTCCAGCACGGTATTAGATTCGGGGTTTAGCAAACGCCGTCCTTTACGTTCAATCCCCAGCACAATACCCCGGGTACGTTCCCTGATGCCTGCCTCACGGATATTAATACCTGCCAGGCGGGATTCCTTTCCAATCAGGAACTGACGTAATGCAATAGGGTCAGTATCTTCCAGACTGGTATCCACTTCATTCGTAGATTCCAGGAAACTGTTGAATTTCTCCAGCTGTTCATCTGTACCAATACTCGTAATCACATCCCCCGGATATAATCGCGTATCCTTATCAGGAGCATACAACTTCCGCCCGCCCCTGTTCACCAGCGCAATATTTACCCCATACTGCTCTCTCAATGCCAGTTCCTGTAATGTTTTACCCGTTACAGGAGAATGTGCATGTATCTCCACCACAGCCAGATGCGCATCCCAGGGTGCCAGCACAGATTTATTGATATGCCCTACCCTTGCTTCACGTGCATTAAAGTTAGAAAAGAAACGTTCTTCTATCGTGTTATAGAATTTCTGGATCCGGTGCCTGAGCATAAATACCAGCAACAAAATAACTGCTGTTACCAACACCGCAATAGTATAAGTAAAGAACTGATCTATAAAAAAACCTATCAGGAAAACCGATAAAATAATTCTTGATAAACGCAGTAATAATAACGGTCCCCGGTATTTTTTCTGTTCCCATATATGAGAAGAGGCTTCATTGCTCACCTTACGGAAAGCAAGCGCCCAGAGAAAAGGCAACAGCAATACCAGTGTAATAACCGCACTCACTATACGCCCGTAATTATACCCATCAATTTGAATATTGATCAGCGGTAACAGGTAGTAATACGATAATAAAATGATAGACAGGATTACCACAAAATAGATAACCATGTTCATGAAATAAGAACGGAGTAATTGTTTCCAGTCGCTCACCACAGAGATCGTCTGTGCCGCCGCACTATACCTGTTGAGAGATGTTTTCCAGCGATGCGGTAATACGCCTGCCAGCTTTTCGTACATAGGTGCAGACAAGCGGATCATATAAGGCGTGGTGAAAGTAGTGACCGCGGATACCGCCACAGCTACCGGATACAGGAAGTCGCTGGTTACCTTCAGCGACAGCCCCAGTTGCGCAATGATAAAAGAGAACTCCCCTATCTGCGCCAGGCTCATACCTGCCTGTACGGAAGTCTTTAGTGGTTGCCCGGAAACCAGTGCCCCTATACTGGTACTGATTGTTTTACCTAACAAAGTCACCACGGTAATGATAGCTACCGGGCCTGCATATTTGATCAGCATAGCCGGATCAATCAGCATACCTACGGATATAAAGAACACGGCGCCGAATAACTCTTTCACCGGTTTTACCAGGTGTTCTATTTTCTCCGCCTGTGTAGTTTCTGCGAGTATAGATCCCATGATGAATGCACCCAATGCCGGAGAAAAACCAGCATGAGTAGCAAGTACTACCATTAACAGGCATAGGCCCACGGCAGTTACCAGCAATGTTTCCTCATTCATCAGTTTCCGTGTTTTCCTTAGTAACGTAGGCAGGAAAAAGATGCCGGTCACAAACCATGCGATGAGGAAAAACACGAGCTTCAATACAGAACTGAGCATTTCTCCGCCTGCAAACTGCTGGCTTACCGCCAACGTAGAAAGTAATACCAGCAGCACGATGGCTACCAGGTCTTCCACAACAAGGATACCGAATACCAGTCCGGCGAATTTATGTCCTTTGATCCCCAGTTCTTCAAAAGCACGAATAATAATAGTAGTGGAAGAGATAGAAAGAATGCCACCCAGGAAGATGCTATCCATGGTAGACCATCCCATCATCTTACCTATAAAATATCCAAGAAAAACCATAAAGGTAACTTCCACTATCGCTGTGATAGAAGAAGCCCCACCAACTTTAATCAGTTTCTTAAAACTGAATTCAAGTCCCAGGCTGAATAAGAGGAATATCACACCGATTTCCGACCATACTTTAATATTGGCCTCATCGGATACGTTTGGTAATATAGACACGTGCTGCCCCACCAGCAGGCCGGCTACAATATATCCCAGTACCAGTGGTTGCTTCAGCCTTTTGAAGATGAGCGTGGTAATGGCAGCAGCAATTAATATCAATGCCAGATCGGCAATTAAAGGTGGTAAATGTATCATCCGGTAATTTTAGTTCGAAATAGAAAATCCTGCCGATGATAAAGTATCATCAGTTATAATGGAGGTATAATAAAGATAAACAGGAAATTACCAGAAAAAGTGCTGTGGGAAAATTATGCACTTTACAATAGCATGCAGATCGGGCAGTAAGCGCCTGATAAATATTTCGTTGCAGGAAACAATAACCGGGGTAAGAAAATGATCTTTAAAATGAACATTAGCAACGGGCCTGAATGGAGTGAGCGCCTGGTTGGTGATAATCTCAATAGTTATCTCCGGCGCATCACTATACCCGTGATACTTTACCTGTGAGGTCGTGGAAAATATTTGAGTGCCACTGATCTTTTCTGCTTTGGCGCTAAGCCCGCAGCAAAATACCAGGAAGAAAAAATACAGAACGAAAGCACACCTCATGCAGACAAAGATATCATTATCCCCTCATTTTATCCAGCAGATCGCTCAACTTCATCGCTTCATCTTCTGTCAACCGTTCAACAAGGTCTTTGTAAAAGTCGTCCATTGGCTCATCCAGTTGATCCAGTAACTGTAATCCCTGCGTGGTGATATTGATATCCATTTTACGGCGGTTATGCGGACAAAGTCTGCGCTGAATGAAGTTCAGTTTCTCCAGCTTGTCCAGCAAACGGGTAACATCACTTGCTTTATCCAGCATCACTTCTTTAATACTACCGGCAGACAATGGTTCCGGATGTCTGCCTCTGATGATGCGCAAAGCATTGTAATGTTGCGGTAAAAGCCCGTGGGCTTTCAGGTTGGCACCCAATGCATCCCTCAACCAGTTGCCGGTATACAGGAGGTTTACAACCACCTTATGATGTTCATCCCGGAACTTACGCTGATTAATAGCTTGTTCTATTCTCATACTTCAAAGATAATAAATATGCGTGTTGCAACATATTTGGATTACTGCATTCTTTCAACATCCTGTGGATATTTAAAATGATATATTTGCTTACCACCACTTATATAACATCCCTTTATTATACTTAAAACCGATATTATGCTGATGAATGCATTAAGCGCCCCCTGGCCCTGGTATGTTGCCGGGCCTCTCATAGGACTTACGGTTCCGTTGTTATTGCTGCTGGGAAACCGGCACTTTGGTATTTCGTCTTCCCTGCGGCATATCTGTGCAGCATGTTTGCCTGCCAAAATACCTTTCTTCTCTTACAACTGGAAAAAAGAATCCTGGAACCTGTTCTTTGTAGCGGGCATATTACTGGGCGGAACGATCGCAGCCTTCCATCTGACAGATCCCCTGCCGGTGGTAATCCATCCGCAGCTGGCAGCGGAATTACAGGGTTATGGGGTGACGGATCACCATGCCTTACTGCCGGTACAGCTGTTTAACTGGCAGGCATTATTGACTATCAGAGGGTTTATCCTGATGGTAGTGGGCGGCTTCCTGGTAGGGTTTGGCACCCGCTATGCCGGAGGCTGTACCTCCGGGCATGCCATTATGGGCTTATCTAACCTGCAATGGCCTTCCCTGGTGGCCACCTGCTGTTTTATGGCTGGTGGGTTCATCATGGCTAATCTCATCCTTCCTTTTATTCTTCATTTATAATATCCTTATCATGAATACTGATTTTGAAGTACAAAGCCTGGATACACCGGTAAAGCAGGAACCAGGATGGTATCAGTTAAAATACCTGGTGGCAGGTGTGTTCTTTGGGATCATCCTGGTAAAGTCGCAGGTAGTGTCCTGGTACCGCATCCAGGAAATGTTCCGTTTGCAGTCTTTTCATATGTATGGAGTGATCGGTTCGGCAGTGGTAACGGGAATGATCTCGGTATTTCTCATTAAAAGACTGAAGATCAGGACGATTCATGGTGAACCGGTTACGTTTACGAATAAGACGTTTAATAAAGGACAGGTGTTTGGCGGACTGCTGTTTGGATTTGGCTGGGCCATGACAGGCGCCTGTCCCGGGCCATTATTCGCTCAGATCGGTGCAGGCTTCACCGTTACGGTGGTTACCTTATTCAGTGCAATTGTGGGTACCTGGGTGTACGGTGCGGTAAGAGAACGCCTTCCACACTAGGATAACGATTACGCACTTGTTAATTTTTAGTTAACGGGGTGGTTTTACCAACGTTTACCAGATAAAATATAGCCTTTACCAAAATTGACTACCCGGCAGAGAATGGTCATATATCTTTAGTTCAGGTTTTTCATAGGATATGGTTAAAAAATTAAGGGCGGTATTCTTACCGCCCTTCCTTATTTCTGCAACCTGAGACCTCTATTTTCATATTGTGTAAAATAGCGTTATCTTTCCGCAATTTTTAAGGGGTATTCACAACATATATGGCATACGCATTAATAACAGGAGCCAGCAAAGGCATTGGGCAATCAATGGCTAACCTGCTGGCAATGAAACACTACGACCTCCTGCTGGTAGCCAGGTCGGGCGAGGAATTGGAAACAGTTGCGAATACACTCAGAACTAAATACAATGTACAGGTAAGCTGGCTGGCTCAGGATCTTTCACTGCCCAATGCTGCTGAAACTGTATATAAATGGTGTACCGATAACCACTATACGGTATCTGTTCTGATCAATAATGCAGGTTACGGGATCTGGGGAACATTTGAATCACTTACCCTGGAGAAGCAGTCTAACATGCTGCAACTGAACATGCAAACGCCTGTAGCTCTTTGTCACTACCTGCTTCCGATGTTAAAAGCACAACCGCAATCGTATATCCTTAATGTTTCCAGTACAGCCGCTTACCAGGCAGTACCAACATTAAGCCTCTACGCCGCTTCAAAGGCCTTTGTACTGGTTTTTACGAGGGGATTACGGCAGGAGTTAAAAGGCAGTAACGTATCCGTAAGCTGTCTTTGCCCCGGACCGGTAAATACCAATTTCGTGGACCGTGCCGGTATGCAGGCTATAAAAGCCACTGCTGAGAAGTTTGGCATGCAACCGGATGTGGCCGCAAACATAGCGTTGAAAGGAATGTTTAACAAGAAGGCGGAGATCATACCTGGTGCGCTAAACGTAATAAGTGCGTTTTCCACAAGGTTATTCCCAAAGGATATGGTGGAAAAAATTGCTGGTAGTCTTTATAAAAGTTAGTCAATTATAGTTTATTTTTGTAACTTGTAAAAAGTACTTATCTTTATCCTATAAATTCAGTAGACTAATAAATGCTACCACCATCGACTATAATTCAGCTACTCCGCAGGTCTTCTTCACCTACCAGTAAGAGATGTCCTTATTGTTAGATAAATCCTTCTATCAAACCTCACAGCGAACTATGTGGCTATTTATCGATCATCAATCAATTTAAATTTTTCAAATTATCATGGCAACAGCTTATACTACGTTTACACTGGGCAATTCACTCACAACAGAACAAAAAGCTTTTTTTGAGGAACATGGTTTTATTCATTTCTC
The DNA here is from genome assembly GCF_900110995.1 of Chitinophaga sp. YR573. Taxonomy (GTDB): domain Bacteria; phylum Bacteroidota; class Bacteroidia; order Chitinophagales; family Chitinophagaceae; genus Chitinophaga. Next base: position 753,991 of record NZ_FOJF01000003.1, on the reverse strand, counting down.
AAACGCGCTGACTTCTGCTACAGTACAGCAGATCATTGAAGCATCTGAACAGGTACAACAAAAGTGGATCAGTGATAACGTGGAAAAGATTAATGGCGTACCTATTAAATATGGTATCGACCTCAATGGTAACAAAATCGTACAACGTTTTGCATTTATAAATAAGCACACACCCGTATTATCGGATCTCCTGAATGATGAACGCTTACAGGGATTACTGGAATTAATCGGGCCCGATGCGCGTATTGGAGTAGATGAAAAGGATGGCATGGTGTTTAACCACTATGTAAATGGTCCTGAAAGCAAGTTCACCAAAATGGGCTGGCATACAGACGGTCTGCGTGACATCTTCTACGGTGGCCGTCTGAACCCAATGTTAAACCTCGGTATTCACCTGAGTACCTTACAGCCTGAGAATGGCGGATTAAGGATCATACCAGGTACGCACAAACAGAGCTTATTAAGCATGCTGTTCAAGAAAAGATATTTCATTGATCACCGTCCGGATAAGAAAGAGATCGCCATTATGCCTAAGGCTGGTGATATCACTGTTCACGACGGTCGTTTATGGCATCGTGTGGCACAATCTTCAGTAGTAGGAGAAGCCAGCCGCAGAAGGGTAATATATGTTCCCCTGATTGCAGGTAAATATGAGCCGAAGAATGAAAAAAGTCCGACTCTCTTCTATCAACGCTTTGCAGGTATTGTAAAGTAATAACGTATTAAAGCGGGGCTGCCTCAGGGTTAGCCCCGTTTTAATATGTAGTCTTCTTCTGTTTCAATTCATAGGCTTTCCGGTTCTCGAGAATAGTAGCCATATGTTCTATTCCCCAACTGGTTAAGCTCATTATATGAGGTACAAGACTCTTACCCAGGCTTGTTAATTCATATTCCACACGGGGCGGGATCTCCGGAAAAATCTCCCTCGTTATCAACCCATCCGATTCCAGTGAACGCAATGTTACCGTGAGCATTTTTTGAGAGATATCCTCGATATTCTGGCCAATTTCACTAAACCTTAACCGACCTCTATGAGACAACAATTCCACCACCAGCATAGACCATTTATCACCAAAACGGTCTAATACCTGCCTGATAGGACATTCAGACGTTAGTATAAATTTATCCGGATTATTTTCCTTCATAACAATTTGATTTTCACGATTGTTACTAAAAAGTAAGTAAGGCTCTCAGAGGTGCCTTCTTGTTTAGAAGTTACACTCCATTTACCTTTGACTCTCCAAAAGAGAGTAACACTCTTAAGAGTGTAAATTTATAACAAATATTTAAAACAGTGATTAAATGATTATAGCAAGAACCGCTCCTGTAGGTATATTTTAAGGAAATATATGTTGAAACATCAATCATCAAAAAAAAAGTATAATTTTACAAATACAATAACTTCAATCTTAAATTTTCAATCTTAAAAACACATGAAAAAACTTACCATCGTTGCATCTTTATTGGCCCTGTCCGCAACTACATTCGCTCAAACCTGGAATGTTGACAAAGCGCACTCAAGACTGTCTTACTCAGTAACCCACATGGGTATCTCTGAAAGCGAAGGCGCCTTCAGAACCTTTGATGCAAAGATCACTTCTTCTAAAGAAGATCTGTCTGATGCTACAATTGAAGTATCTGCTGATGTAAACAGCCTTTCTACCGATAACGAAATGCGCGACAAACACCTGAAAAGCGCTGATTTCTTCGACGCAGAGAAATTCGGTACACTGTCTTTCAAAAGCACCTCTTTCAAGAAAGTTAGCGGTAAGAACTACAAACTGACCGGCGATCTGACCCTTCACGGTGTAACTAAATCCGTTACCCTGGATGCAGTTTTCAACGGTACTGCTACCAACCCAATGAACAAGAAAGTATCTGCAGGTTTCAAATTCAGCGGTACTATCAAACGTACTGATTTCGGTATCGGCGCTTCAATGCCAGTTGCAATGCTGGGCGATGATGTGAAGATCCTGGGCAATGCAGAATTTGTTAAAGAATAAGTTTAACAATAATGAAGAAACTAATAATATTTTCAGTAACACTGCTGCTTATAGCAGCAGTGTTTGCCTTTACAGTAGTATCACCGGTATGGAAAATAACTGATAAATATAATATCAGCTTTTCCAGCAATGAAGCAGGTGGTATATTCAAAACATTTAAAGGCAGTATAGCATTTGATGAGCAGAACCTGGCCGTATCGAATTTCGATGTGACCGTAGATGTTGCTTCTATTAATACAGGTAACGGTCTTCAGAACAAACACGCTAAAAGCGATGAGTGGTTCGATGCCGCCAAATATCCTGTTATTCATTATGTATCAAAGAAAATCGTGAAAGCCGGTACCGCATACCAGGTAACAGGCGATCTTGAAATACATGGTGTGAAGAAGGAATTCACTATTCCCTTTACATTCAAGCGTACAGGTAATACTGCTACCTTCAATGGTACCTTTAACGTAAACCGTAACGACTTCCATATCGGAAAACCAGGCGGTGACGTTTCTGATATCATTAAAGTAGAAGTAGCCGTACCCGTTACCAAGTAAGTGATCATTTTTAAATCTGCAACTACATGCTGAAGAAATTATTATTACTGGGTGTAATATCCGGTTTACTCGCAGGCATCGCCTCCATCATATACCAGAAAGTATATGCGGCCTCACTGGGAGAAGGATTCACTGAGACTGTTACAATCGCTAAGATACTGGGCAGCTCTGTTGCGGGTACTTTAATAGCTGCAGTGGGTTACTTTTTATTGAGCAAAGTATTGAAAGGCAATACAGAACCGGTTTTCAACCTGATCTTTACCATCCTTTCCTTTGTTACAATTCTCGGGCCTTTTGCAGCAAAACTGCCAATGACGATCGAAGCTCCGGAATTATTTCCAGGCTTAACGATCCCAATGCACTTTTTCCCTGCTCTGGCATGGTTTACACTGAAGCCTTTATTTGCTAAATCAGTATAAAAAAAGAACTCCGTTAGGAGTTCCGTGTTTGTAGCAAATAAATATCTTCCATATAATGACTCCGTTAGGAGTCCCCTATTTACAGATGTAACAGGGGACTCCTAACGGAGTCTGATTTTGTTGAATAATATATATCTACAAACACGGGGCTCCTGACGGAGCCAGATTGAAAGTCAATTTTTATACGAATGCGCTGAAGCCTGTAATAGCTCTTCCTACTATCAGTGAATTAATCTCCTTAGTCCCTTCATAAGAATAAATAGCTTCCGCATCGGCTACAAAGCGTGCTACATTATATTCCAGCAGAATACCGTTCCCTCCCATCACTTCACGTGCACGGCTTACCACATCCCGTGTTCTCAATGAACAGAAAACTTTGGCGATAGAGGCATGTTCATCCTGCAACTGACCCAGGTCCTGTAATTCAGAAAGACGGTATACCATGGTTTGCATGGCAGTAAGATTAGACAACATTTCTACCAGGTGATTCTGGATCAGCTGAAAAGAAGCAATAGGCTTTCCAAACTGTTTACGTTTAGTCGTGTATTGCAAAGCATTCTCATACGCTCCTCTTGCACAACCTACTGCCAGCCATGCCACACCTGCACGGGTCATACGCAGCACCTTAGCAGTATCCTTGAATGAATTGGCATGTTCCAGGCGGTCTTTCTCTTCCACTACACAATCCTTCAAAGTAATTAACCCATTCTGTACGATACGCAGGGCCATTTTATCATGCATCTTCTCTACACTGAATCCGGGAGTGTTCTTTACGCAGCAGGAATCCCTTTACCTGGTTATCATCCACATCCCTTGCCCATATCACCAGTACATCTGCGAAAGTGGCATTACCTATCCATTTCTTTTGTCCGTTCAATATCCAGGTATCTCCGGAACGTTTGGCTGTTGTCGTTAATCCCCCGGCAGCGGCAGATCCTACTTCAGGTTCTGTTAAACCAAAAGATCCGATCTTTTCCAGCTTCTGCATGGAAGGTAACCATTCCTGTTTCTGAGCTTCGGACCCCAGCATGTAAATAGACCCCATGGCCAGCCCGCTCTGTACCCCAAAAAAGGTAGAGATGGAGCAGTCGATCCGGCCCATTTCCATCGCCAGTATCCCTTCCATCAGGAAAGACCTGTTAGGACAACCATATCCTTCATAAGTAACACCGCAGATATTCAGTGCGGCCAGTTTGGGAATGATTTCAAAAGGAAATTCGGCTTTCAGCCAATACTCATTTACAATGGGCTGCACCTCATTTTCCATGAATGCACGCACCTGTAACTGCAATTCCCTGTCTTCCGGGGAAAGCATCCCTCCCAGGTCATAAAAGTCGCCATTCACAGGCGGTACTTCCTTTTTATGTCCCCCGCTGCTTTGCAGCATTTTCATTAAACCAGACAGTTGCTGGTCATTCATTTTGCCAACGGTAGCCATTACCTGAGGCAGATCAATTTTTGATGATAAACGGCCCAACTGGTCAAAATCGATGTTCCTGAGCAAATGGAAAGCCTGTCTGATGGTAGATAATTTAACGGCCATAACCTGATCTTTAGTTACATAAATATAGCTATTTATTCTATCTGAAAGAGCAGTTTTGTAGTCAGTTGGTCTGACAGAGGAGCACGTGCTATTTCCGCATCTATTTGTTCTTCCATCCTTTTACGGCCAAAGAGGTTATACGGAAAACGTAATATGATCTTAAACTTTACGGCCGGTTCGTCCTTATCAAGCCTGTAACCGAATTTAATTTCCTTTACCTTGTTCTTACCCAAAATATTGGTAAGATAGCGGGCAATATCTGCCGGATGCTCTAAAGGCGTCGTGTTTTGTTGCATTATGGTTAAAAGCTGCGGCTTTACATAGAAGCCAGTTTTTCAAATAGTACCAACTCTAAACACTCTAAAGTTATTCATGGGGTATGAGGGGATAAAAACAGCCGGAGGTAATCCGACGCGACAATTTACGAACAATAATATTTATACAGACATTAAAATATAATTAACTTGCTGATAAATAGCAATTGCGGACTAATCCACCTAGCCTTAGACACACATGAAATTATACTTGTTCACTCCTGTTGACAAAACATTCAGGGAGGAATTTTACTATATAATTAGAAAACAGAACCTTAAAATTGCAGGGCTGGTTTCTTTCATAACGGCTATTGCCGCATTTGTAGTACGAATTATAGCAAATCTCCTGCCTCAGACGCATGCTCTTCCCCCTCAGCAGTTTCATGAATTAAGCGTTACAAATCTGTGCATGATCACTGGCTCCACGCTTGTAGCAGGTACTATATTCATGGTCAGAAGATACCTTCCGGTTAACAAACAAAATCAATATCACTTCCTGAGTCTTTTATATTCATTAGTGTTTATTGGCACCTCTATGTCTGTTACTTTTACGGCACAGCATAACCCTAAAAACACCATGACCATGCTGCTGATAGGTGTGGTGTGTGTAGCAATAGTATTTGTATTCCTGATATGGGAATTATTACTGCTGATAGGTATTTCGGGCATCATCTTTAGCCTGTTCATTCATCTTTTCCAGGTAGATCCGGTAACAAGAGTGATGAATCATATTGTATTCTGGGAAATCATGCTCTGCTTTTTTGTTACCTCCCGCCTGTTATACTCCTACCATGTTAATTATTTTATTAAGATAAAAACCATTGAGAGAAAGAATGAGGAGATAGCACAGGCTAACCGGTTGAAAACGGAAATCCTGGCCATCGTAGCACACGATCTCCGCAACCCTATCTCCGGGATTCGTTCTGTCGTACACCTGATGCAGGAATATCCCTATACACCAGAGCAGGAAAATAAATATATGGAATGGATCATGGACGCCTGTAAAACGTCTGACCAGATCATTGAAGAGTTATTACTGGCTGCTCAGAAAAGTGACGGCACTAAATTACAGACCAACTACATTTCTCTGAACCAGTGGATAGAAAACGTACGTGATAACTGGGAACAGCAATCAAAAAACAACAGGAGAGTACTGCTGGAACTTCATCCCAGAGAAATCAAGGCTCATATTCATACCGGTAAAATGCAGCGTGTGGTAGAAAACCTCTTGCATAATGCTGTTAAATTCACACCGGAAGATGGTGCTATTACGCTGGGCATGCGTCCACACAGAGGCGGTGTCCGGATCTCTGTTGCGGATACGGGAATTGGTATACCCAACGAACTATTGCCTGCGCTCTTTGACCGTTTTACGTCTTCAGGAAGAGAAGGATTGAATCATGAACGCTCTACCGGGCTGGGACTGCATATCTGCAGACAGCTGGTGCAACAGCATGGAGGAAATATCTACGTAAGCTCTAAGGTAAACAAGGGGACTACGTTTAATATAGATTTGCCCTACTCAGTACTATAGTGTGGATGTGGCATCTTTTCCACGATCGTCCTCATGTACCACTTCCAGGATACGGGTAGCAATAGCGCTTACCAACTGTGGATCGGCAGCATAATCGGGATTTGGTTGCAGAATACCGGTACTCTGTACTAAATAATCGATGGAATGTTCTTCGTCCAGTACAGCCTTGTAATGCTCTATGCCCCTCGATTCGAGCGATTGCACTACTACTACATAGTTGCTACCTTTCAGGTCAAAATCCAATGTGAAATCTTTCATATGGCATCGTATTTAAATGGAACAATGTTATGCTATACAACAAATTTAGGGCCGTGCCGTTAGTCTTCGCTGCCTTTTCCTCCTACAAACCAATGTTCTTTCTGCTTAAACAGTACATTGAATGTAGTCAATGATCCATAAACCCGGGTAATGTATTGCTGCAGGTTCACTTTATCTTCATCACTCAGCAGTTTGTGACTGTTTATCTGCTGTTCCAGTACCCGGAGACGGTCGCGTACCATTACTATCTTATGAAAAAATGCTTCTACGGGTATTTCTTTGGGTTTCAGGGAAGGATCTTTAGGCTGCAGCAGCATAGTGCCCCCCTCCCAGCGATCACCCAATGGTACGATTTCAGAAGCATCTCCCCATAACCGTAATATCTTGAGTAAAGAAGTTTCTACAGCTGATACCGTTTCCACTTCTATCGTTTTATTCTCTGCATGTAATATCTCAAATAAAGGATCTGTTTTATCTACTTCTATAATACCCTGATCCATAAATGTCACCACAAACTGCGCGTACTTAACCCCAATGATCACCCCCGGGCCATACCGGGCATGTTGTACCCGGGAACCTTTGCCTGCTGTTAATTCTTCCATCAGATAAATATAATAAAAGTTCTTTTTAACCTATACTAACCATTGCTTTAATTACACCATTGGCAGGATTTAACCAGCTCCCGAATTCATCTTTTACCTGCCCAAAATCCACCCGGTGTGTGATATAAGTGGTAGGATCTACCTGTCCGCTTTTCATAGCAGCTATCACATGTTCAAAGTCCTGGCGGGTAGCATTCCTGCTGCTCATCAGGGTAGCCTCCCTTTTGTGAAATTCCGGGTGGCTGACTACCAGTTCGCCCTTCTGCAAGCCTACCAGCACATACCTGGCGCCATGTGCCATATACTGAAATCCATTGTTAATAGCCTGCTGACTACCCGTTGCATCTATAACAACTGTAGGCATATCATTGTTGGTGATTCTCTTCAGTTCTTCTGTTATATCTGCGGTTTTTGCATTGATGGTATGGGCTACTTTCAGTTTATCCTTACAGAAGTTGAGACGGCCTTCATTGATATCCATCGCAATGACATTCGCACCGGCAATACGGGCAAATTCCATAATGCCCAAACCGATCGGCCCTGCTCCTATTACCAGCACAAATTCTCCGGGTTCCACTGCTGCCCTGCGAACGCCATGCGCCCCTATGGCCAATGGTTCTACCAATGCCAGTGCATCCATACTTAACCCTTGTCCGTGTACCAGTGCATAAGAAGGCACAGACAGGTATTCCGCCATGCCCCCATCAATATGCACCCCACATACACGAATATTAGTACAGCAGTTAGGCTTGCCACTGCGACAGGCAATACAGGTACCACAATTGAAATACGGGATGAAGGTAACGGCCTCACCGGCAGTAAAGCCGGGGGCATTGTCAAAAGAGACCAGTTCTCCAGCCAGCTCATGCCCCAGGATACGGGGATAGGCAAAAAAGGGCTGGGTACCTTCAAAAGCATGGAGATCTGTACCACAGATACCTATGCGTTTTATTCTTATAATGGCGTGATCAGGTGCCGCCGTTGGCATTTCTCTTTCGCCATAATCAAATTGACCGGGAGTGGTGCAGATTAAAGTTTTCATACGTGAGGATAAAAATAGACAAAAAAATGAACGCAACTTATCTAAGATAAAATGCGTTCATGATCTATCAAAAATCTATTGTTCTTTCTCTATCTTCACAGTAGTTGAGTCTTTACTCTTTGCCTTCTTTAGCTTTAGCTTCGGTTTCTCATCCGCCTTATCATCGTTCTTTTCTTCCTGCTCCGCTTTCACCCGGGCTTTCTCTTTTTTCCTGAAATAACCACGTAACAGGAAATTATGCTTTAACGCCTCCATATTCTCACTAAACCCTTCCGCCCCTTTATGAGCAGACCTCATCGTTCCCTTCGCTTCACTAATAGTCCCTTCCAGACTCTTCGCCAGGCTATCACTATACAACAATCTTCCTACACTTCCCTTTCCCTGATTCACCTGTGTAACAATCCCCGCCAGCTGACCGGTAATCACTTCTGCGTTCTCTGCCACACCGGAGATACGGCCCATTACCTTATCCAGTTGCATAGGTTCTACAGTATTAATAGCATCTCCATCATTCACAGGCTTGGTAGTATTTGTACCAGAACTAATAGCCACCAGCTTATCCCCCATCAAACCATCAGAACTGATACTCGCAATAGCACCCTGTTTAATAAAAGGCTGTACTTTCTTCTGTACCCGTAATCCTACACGGGCAGTAGAATCGGATAAAATATCAATGCTTTCCACAGTACCAACGTTAATACCTACAAAACGGATATTATTCCCTTCCAGCAATCCTCCAACGTTTTTAAATGTGCCGTATAATATGATAGTGCTGCGGAACATACTCTTATTCCGGCCGATTAAAAAAATGCCTGTCAGTAACAGTAAGATCGTAGCAGTAGTAAAAATGCCGACTTTTATTTTTTGTGAAGTTTTATTCTGCATACCCGGTTTATTTAAAAAAATTATGTACAAGTTCATCTGGTGATTTAACCAGTTCATCGTAAGTGCCTGTTGCTATATATTTACCTTCATTCATCACAACTATTCTATCTGCAGTAATTCTTGCACAGAGCATATCATGGGTAATGATAATAGATGAAGTATCATATTTTTCCTGAAGCGCTACAATCAGTTCACTTATTTCTCTGGATGTAATAGGATCAAGCCCTGTAGTGGGTTCATCATACAACATAATTTCCGGACGAAGGATCAATGTTCTGGCTAGTCCTACCCTTTTACGCATCCCACCGGAAAGATCCGAAGGGTATTTATCAATAGCATCTTCCAGCCCTACACTTTCCAATGATTCATGTATCCGTTTTTCTATCTCCTGTTTATCATTTAATTTTAATACTCTCGTTAAAGGGAAAGAAAGATTTTCTTTGACAGTCATTGAATCATAAAGGGCACCACTCTGGAAAAGAAATCCTACTTTGATTCTCATGGCCCTTAATTCATCCCGCGTCATTTCTTTCACTTCCTTACCCAATACTTCCAGACCGCCTTCATCCTGTAACATCAATCCGGCAATACATTGGATGGTAACGGATTTACCCTGACCGGAACGTCCCAGTACCACAATGTTTTCCCCTTTATGTAATTCCAGGTTGATATCTTTCAATACCTCATTATCACCAAAGGATTTCTTCAGATGTTGTATACGCACCACCACATAATCTGTGTCCTGCACAGCCACTTCCTGTTCCTGTGTTTTTGTATCGTTCATAATTAATATACTATCATGTTAGTGATCTGTACCGCAATAGCATCCAGCAGGATAATCCACAGCGAAGCGCTTACCACGGCAGAGTTAGCGGCCAGTCCAACGCTTTCGGTACCACGTTTTGAATGGTAACCTTTATAACATCCTACAAAACCTATTGCATATCCGAAGAAGAAAGTTTTTATCAATGCCGGCATTACATCACTGAATTCCAGTGCAGAAAAAGATTTTCTGAAGAATAAAGAAAAGCTGACATGGTCTTGTATATTCACGCCTACATAACCGCCCAGCAGCGCCAGTGCATCTGCCATGATGGTCAGCAACGGCACCATGATAGTACAAGCCAGAATACGGGTCACTACTAAGTATTGAACAGGATTCGCGCTGGATACTTCCATCGCATCTATCTGTTCGGTTACTTTCATACTACCCAGTTCTGCACCTATACTGGAAGCTATTTTACCAGCACAGATCAGGGCGATGATCACAGGGCCTATCTCGCGGATAATGGAGATGGCTACCATACTGGGAACGAAGCTTTGTGCGCCGAATGTTTTAAGTGTAGGCTGCGTTTGCAGTGTCAGTACAAAACCGATGATGAAACCTGTAATGCCTACCAGGCCAATGGATTTGTATCCTACTATATAACACTGACGCAGGAACTCTCCCCATTCAAAGCCGCCTCTGAATATATTGCGGGCAAAACGGCCGGTAAACAATACCTGATCACCGGCTATCTCCATGTATCTGGAAAAGGAAGAAATGATTGCACTTGCCATAGTAAGTATAGATATACCCTTATAGATGGAATTTCATGCCAGCACCGAATACGTTGACAGATAAGCGTTTTAACAGGGAATAACCCCTTTATTGGGTATTATTTTACACAACCTGGCGTATCAATAACATCTATTTATTATTTTGGGCAACTATGCGTGTGATTGTTGTATGTTTTTTAATCTCATTCCTTGCCCTTTCCTGTGGGGACAAGAAGAACGGATTCTCTGTAGATAAGATCCCGGACCCTATGTTACATGGTGGTTATGTGAGTAATCCTGACCATATCGTTAGTACTTCAGCTGAAGCCAGTCTGAATGCGTTAATGTCTGATCTTTCTGCGAAGGGTACCGCCCAGGTTGCTGTAGTGCTGTTAAAGACTATAGGTGATAAAGTACCTAAGGATATAGCACATGAGATATTCAGGACCTGGAAACCGGGGCAGAAAGAGAAAAACAATGGACTGGTAGTGTTACTGGTTGAAGACCAGCACCGTATAGAATTTGAAACCGGTTATGGGCTGGAAGGTGATTTGCCGGATGTGATCTGTTTCAGGATCCAGCAGCAGAAGATGTTGCCTTTTTTTAAGAAGAATGATTATGATGAGGGGATGTGGCAAGGCATGAATGCAGTGGCAGATGTGCTGAATCATGCGGATAGTGCGACTGTAACCGCAAATGAACCTGAATCTCCGGCAGATGAAACGCCGGAGAATTTTGAGGCAGTACCTGACGCTCCTTCCAGGGAATTGCCTGGTGATGGCATTATATTTCTTTATGTATTTTATGTTATTATCAGCAGGATATGCGCAGGCTTTTTTATCAGTAAAAAAGATAAAAGACCATTTAATGATCCTCCTATACTTTATAATCCGGGAATATTCTCAGGATTATGGATTTATGTATTTCCGGCCCTGGAAATAGTGGCAGTATTCCTGTTTACAAACTATTCATTCCATTGGTGGTCAGTGCCGCTTATTATGTATCTCAACTGGTTGACTTACCTGCTATACCGGACTATTCTAGTGCATATCAATGCCAACAGGTTATTAAATGATAATAATCGGGTGCAACGTTATACAGGATTTAGCCTGGCACATAAAGACCTGGGTATAGCCGCCATCGTCTTTCCTATTCCGTTCTTCTTCTATTACAAATGGCACAAAGCAAGACTGGACCGTTTGCGAAGCACTGTTTATTCCTGTGACCAGTGTAAAAACCCTATGGAATTACTCGGTAATAAGAATAAGAAAAATTATATGAGTAAGGGGCAGCTGATGGAAGAAAAGCAGGGATCTGTGATATATGATGTCTGGAGCTGTAAAACATGTGATACGAGGAAAGTTCTGGGGTATGATAGTATTTATAGCAATATTGCCAAATGCCCGAAATGTAGTAACAAAACCTTGCAAGCCACTAAAAAAGAGACCGTTAAACGCCCTACTTCCCGTACCAAAGGGCAGGGTTTACAGTATTATGAGTGTAAATTCTGTGGCTATACAGAAAAGGAGGCGTTTGTTATTGGAATGTTATCTTCTTCCGACAGTTCCTCTGGTTCCTCGGGTTCTTCCTCAGACTCATCCAGCTCATCATCGTCTGATAGCTGGGGTGGCGGGGATTCAGGCGGTGGAGGATCCGGTAGCAGTTGGTAAATTACCGACTGCTGATCTTGGTCATTGTTTATTCTATAATTATGAAATACTTTTGTGGTATGAATTCTGAAAAACAACTGAGAGGAGGTGTCAACTGGCTAAGACAGTTCGACTTCATAGGTATACAATTACTACCACTACTGGCATTCTTCACACATGTGACACTGTTCGACTGGATTTTATGTGCTGCACTGTACGTAATCCGTATGTTCTTCGTGACCGCTGGTTATCATCGCTATTTCTCGCATCGTACATATAAAACATCGCGTTTTTTCCAGTTTATATTAGCGGGTGGCGCACAAAGCAGCCTGCAGAAAGGTGTGTTATGGTGGGGAGCTAATCACCGCGCGCATCACAAACACAGTGATACACCGGATGATCCGCATTCAGCTAATATTTACGGTTTCTGGTATTCCCACATGGGTTGGATCATGGGACCTGAATTCAAGCCTACACGTTATGAGCTTATCAAAGACTTTAAACAGCGTGAGCTCTTCTGGTTAAACAAATACCATTGGGTACCAGGTGTTGTGCTGATGATTGCAGTATATTTTGCAGGTAACCTGGTAAACGGTCATGGCTTATTTGAATGGCATGCCGGTTTATCTACTTTGCTGATAGGTTTCTTCCTGAGTACTACCCTGTTATATCATGGTACATTCACTATCAACTCTTTAATGCACATGTGGGGTAAACCACGTTACAAAACAGGAGATCTGTCCAAAAACAGCCTGTTACTTGCTTTGGTAACGCTGGGAGAAGGATGGCATAATAACCACCACTACTATCAAAGTGCTACTCAACAGGGATTCTTCTGGTGGGAAATAGACATCACTTATTACGTTATCCGTACACTTGGTTTCTTTGGGATCGTATGGGATATCCGTGGTGTTCCTGAAAAAGTAAAAGCTGCTAACAGGCTGGATGCTGTAGTAGAAACTAAACAAACAACTCTGGTTCAATAATTTATAACTAATTAGATATTGGCCGGCTTCCTGTAGGAAGCCGGCTTTTTTATTGTTTTTAAATTAAACATCTGATGTTTGATACAAAGTACTTACCTTTACAAACATCAGATGTTTACTCTTATGGCACATTCAATCAAGCTGGCCGACAAGGTCATTTTTGAGTTGCAAAGGGAGATTTCCCTGGGCAAATACAAAACGGGGGAACTCATCCCACCGGAGCCGGTACTGATGGAACAGTTCGGTGTAGGTCGCTCCACTATCAGGGAAGCGATTAAAACACTCTCTAATTCAGGGGTATTGAGAGTGCAGCAGGGAGCAGGTACATTCGTATGCGCCCCGCCTGCTGCGGCAGAACCACTGGACCAGCGGTTACGCAGGGCCGCCCAAAAGGAAGTCAACGACGTGCGGAGCCTCCTGGAAGTAGAGATCGTACAGCTGGCGGCACAACACCGGGAAGAGAATGACCTTTCCGCTATGCGGGCCGCCCTGGAAGACAGGTGGCAGGCCATCAGCAATAACTCCTACAACGACTGCGCAGATGCTGATATCCGCTTTCACAAAGCAGTGGCCCTGGCATCTCATAATAGCGTACTGGCCGACCTCTACCAGACATTCACCAACATCATCAGGGAATCCTTCCAACTGCGTCAGATGGATGTACAGGTCTTTAAACAGACACACGAGCTGCATGCTCAGTTGTTAAAAGCGATAGCGCAGCAACAGCCTGTTAAAGCAGCAAAAACAGTCAGGCTAATTCTGGAGAATAATTTCTAAATATATTGTCATGTCTATTTTAGTATTCACACTCATTTTATTGCTGGGAGCCTTTGCTGCCGGACTGCTTGGATCACTGACCGGGCTTGGTGGAGGCGTAGTATTGATACCACTGCTTACACTCATATTTCATGTAGATATCCGCTACGCTATCGGCGCATCACTGGTAGCCTCTATTGCCAATTCTTCCGGGGCTGCGGCAGCCTATATCAAAGAAGGGATCACCAATGTAAGAATCGGGATGTTCCTGGAAATTGCCACTACTACAGGTGCTATTGCAGGTGCTGTACTGGCAGTATATACCCCCACTCACCTGGTAGCCATCATCTTTGGCGTAGTACTGCTCTTTTCTGCCGCCATGACTATCAGAAAGAAAAACGAACACGCAGATACACAAAGCGATAACAAGCTGGCTAAACTGATGCGCTTAAACAGCTCTTACCCGGTAAAAGGAGAAATCATTGAGTATAAAGTAAAAGGAGTACCCGGTGGTTACCTGCTGATGACATTGGCAGGTGTAGTATCCGGTTTACTGGGCATAGGTTCAGGGGCATTGAAAGTATTGGCTATGGATAATGTAATGCGCATTCCATTTAAAGTATCTACCACTACCAGTAATTTCATGATAGGTGTAACAGCTGCCGCAAGCGCGGTAGTATACCTGCAACGCGGATATATTGATCCGGGAATCGCCATGCCGGTAGTATTAGGTGTATTGGGTGGTGCTTTTGTTGGTTCAAAACTACTTGTGAGAATTAATACCAAATGGCTACGGCTGATATTCAGTGTTGTTATTTCAGCGCTGGCAATTGAAATGATTTACAACGGCTTAATGAGAAATTTATGAAAAAGTTATTTTCAAAAACGTTCTGGCAGGAAAGGGATGTAGAAATGTTTATAGGCCAGCAGCTTCGCTGGGGAGTAATATCCGCCAGTATTATTGCTTTTATCGGTGGTATTATTTACCTGTACACTCATGGTAAAGGCACACCTGCTTATACTGAATTCACCGGTGCGCCATTATATGTAAGACATCTGCCTGGTATCCTGCATGGCGTATTCCAGCTGGATGGTATGGCTGTTATTCAACTGGGAGTAGTAGTACTACTGGCAACACCTATCACCCGTATAGCCTTCTCCGTACTGGCATTCGCCATGGAGAAAGATATACTGTATGTGATTATCACACTGATCGTACTAAGCGTCATCATCTTCAGTATCTTCAGTGGATTTGGCGGATAATAGGATCAGGTGCTGCGTTCATGCTGTAACAGCATGTTCATGGCATGATTAAAAGAACCGGCACGGATAATCTCTCCTTCATTTACAAAGAAGATCTCGTCTGCATTCTCAATAGTATTCAAACGGTGTGCAATGATAACACGGGTAGTATGTTCCGGTAATCTCTTCAGAATATCTTCCAGCAATTGCTCTGTTACCGTATCAATATTTGCCGTTGCTTCATCCAACACCAATAACTCAGGATCTCTCAGCACTGCCCGCATAAAGGCGATCAGCTGTTTTTGACCAAGACTCACACTATCTCCGCTGGATACTACTTTTGTATCCAGCCCTTCGTCGAATCGTTCCAGTAAGGTATGCAGGTTCGCCTTTTCCATCACATCCATCAGTTGTTCACTGGTATAATCTGCATAGGTTTTATTACCGTAAATGATGTTCTCTCTTATGGTGCCTGTAAAAAGAAATGGCTCCTGCAAAATGAACCCGATCTTTTGGGTACGTTCTTCCTGAGAATAAGAGCGGATATCTTTCCCCTGTAATAGAACCTCTCCATCTGTTGCATCATATAAACGTGCAATCAGTGAAGCAGTGGTCGTTTTACCTCCACCGGTAGGCCCTACCAGTGCATAGGTCTTTCCTTTTTCAAGGCGGAAATTGATATTATGCAGGATATCCTTTCCATCAGGATAACTGAAGTTTACATTCTTAAAGGTGATAAGCGCCGCATCTTCTTCTTTCTCATCTGAAGGCACTACTGTCAGGTTGGATTCCAGGTTCAGTATCTGTGAAATCCTGTCCCATCCGGCCATTGCTACCTGGAAGTTAGTCCACAGTGCTGCCAGCTGACGGATAGGGTTGTAAAAGTAGGTAGCATAAGACAGATAGCTGATCAGTAAACCCACAGTAAACTGACCGGAAGAAATGAGATAGATCCCATAAGCCAGTACAGACAATTGCGCCAGGTTAGCGCATAAGCTGAATACAGGCATGAAGATGTTATTTACCAGACCGGCGCTTACAGCCGTTTTATATTGCTCCTTATTGGCAGTAGCAAAACGTTTACGGAAGTAATCGCGACGGTTAAAAGCGATGATCACTTTAAAATTGCTGAGGCTTTCCTGGATCTCTGAACTCATACTGCCGGTACTTTTCATATTGGCTGCATTCCTGCGCTTTACCCAGGGAGAGATCAAACGGGTAAACAACAGCAGAAACAAACCAGGGGCCAGTGTTGCGAGTCCCAGTCTGATATTAATACATAACAGGAAAATACCCGCTCCCACCATCGTCACAATACCACCTATAAACTGCATTAATGATTGTGAAAAGAACTGGTTCACTTTATCTGTATCGTTGTTGATACGGGAGATAAGATCACCTGTTTTATTCTGGTTAAAGAATGCGATAGGCAGTTCCTGTAGTTTAGTAAAAACCGCATTACGCAGCGTGTACAACATACGTTGTCCTACCCCGCCCATCAGGCGCGTCTGTACATAACTTGTTGTCAGCGAAATGAGAAACATCACGAACAGGATACCTGAGTATAACAGGATACCATCATACTGTTTCGTCTGTACATATTTATCGATAGTATGACCTATCAGGAAAGGTATGGTAAGGTTAATACCTGAGCTGATCATAATCGTAAAAAACGCGTTGATCAGCCGGCGCTTTTCAGGGCCCAGGAAAGATAACAGCTTTCTCAGGGCGCGGCCGGTGGTATTTTTTTGTTGCGGCTCGGCCGCTATTTTATTCAGGTTGTAATTCATAGTTACTGGTGCTGCGTTGAGAATTGTAAATCTGTATGTACTCAGGACAGGACTGCATCAATTCCGGATGAGTGCCTATCGCCACTACTTCTCCTTCCATCAGCAATATGATCTGATCATAATTTGCAGCGGAAGCTATTTTCTGTGTAACAGATATCAGTGTGAGATCAGGATAGTTCTGCTGTACATTTTCCAGGATACGTTGTTCTGTATTGGTATCCACCCTGGCCGTAAAATCATCCAGCAGCAGAATACGCGGATTAATAGCTAATGCCCTAGCCAGCATGATACGCTGTTTTTGTCCGCCGGAAAGACTGGAACCTCTCTCAGAAACAATGGTCTCCAATCCTTCAGGAAGTCCTGCAATGAACTCTTTCAGTTCTGCCGTAGCGATGGCCTTTTCCATCAGCGCTTCGCTTACCTTCTCATTGAATGCGATGTTTTCACGTACACTCATGTTAAAGATGATGCTGTCCTGGAATACCAGTCCTACCTGTTGCAGCAGTACGTCTTTATCATAATCACTGATATGTGTATGATCGTATACGACTTCACCGGTATCAGCTGTAAGCAGCCCTATCATCACATTCAGCAATTGCGTCTTGCCTGCCGCTGTCGGGCCTATAATTGCGGTACGACTGGAAGGTTTCACAGAGAAGGAGATCTCTTTCAGCACCGGTTTGCCTCCTAATGACAAGGAAATATTCTCTATTTCCATAGCACCTTTCAGCGTATCAGTAACCGTACCTGGTTCTACAGTGTCAGGTGCATTGAGCACTTCATAAATACGACCATAAGAGGTGGTTGCCTGCGCTATGATATTACTCATGAAGCCGATGACGATAATAGGAAATATGAGGATGGCGATATAACTGTTGAAGGCTGCCAGATTACCCAGAGACATTTCTCCTGTAATCACAAAATGACCACCCAACAATAATACAGAAAGTAAAGCCATGTTAGACATGAAGCTGATTACAGGAATCAGACCAGCAAACAGACGGATGATAGCAGTACCCAGGTCCCTGGATTTACCATTAGCCACAATAAAGCGGTCGTATTCCGGTTGCTGTGCATTCAGTACCCTGATAAGGGCGGCTCCCAGCACACTCTCATTGATGATTTTATTCAGCCAGTCTACCACTTCCCTGCCCTGTTTGAACAACACCCTTACTTTTCTGAGGACGGTGTAGAAAGTAAATCCTATCACAGGAATGATGGTGATAACTACCAGTCCCAGTTTCCAGTCGATCGACAACAACAACACACTTGCTCCGATAATAATAAACAGAGAAGAAGCAATAGATACGACAGCCTGGGAAACGAACAGCTTGATAGAATCAATATCGGAAGTTAAGTTAGTGAGTAACCTGCTGGGATCTGATTTCTGGATATAAGCAAAAGTTTGTCTGGAGATTTTGGCAGAGAGATCAGTACGAAGTTCTCTAGCTACCTTTTCCGAGGAATAGGTTTGTATGATACTTTGCAGATAAGTAAACACAAAGATCAATACAGCGGCGATGGAAAACTCGATAATCAGGGTGTTCATCTCCAGCGTACCGCCGGTATAAGCATCGATGGCTTTCGCTATCATGTGGGGTAACACCAGGTTGAGCCCGTTACTCAGCAAGGCCAGGAGTATCAGTAAGGCCACCATACCCCGGTAGGGTTGCAGAACAGACATAATACTTGGCTTTGCCGGCCCTGGTGCAGAAGAGGGACGTTTCACTTTGTTCATATTGACAACAATATATAGACCTGCTGGTTTAGCAGGGGTTAAAATTACATTAAAAATAGCGGGCTTCGCCATTTGCACTAGTGCAGACGAATGAAAAAAGAGAATATTTTAGGATGGGAGAAAAAAAAGCCCCGGACTAAGCCGGGGCATTGACGCCTAGCGTCAACAGATTTTTTTTATGGAGCAACCCGGTTAGGCGATACCAACCGAAGGTTTCCATGAATATTCTGTAGATTGCATGAATACCTCCTTTTCTTTGATG
The DNA here is from genome assembly GCF_900110995.1 of Chitinophaga sp. YR573. Lineage (GTDB taxonomy): Bacteria > Bacteroidota > Bacteroidia > Chitinophagales > Chitinophagaceae > Chitinophaga. The sequence goes on along the minus strand of NZ_FOJF01000003.1, from coordinate 734,884 downwards.
AGTAATGAAATTAATCATTTTCTCTGAAAAAGTTATCCATTTTATATTTTTCAATAGATAACTTTTGTGTTACATGTAAGGCGTTATTACTACGGGGCCTATCAGGCCTGAAGGCTGTAATTTCCAACCGGACGCATCAAAATCAGTATAGTTAATATTGACAAAATTGATCTCGTGGTAGCGACGCCAGGGGATCTTCTGCTCATCCATATATTTTATACGGTTGGCCATCAGGTTGGCAACTTCTATCCTGATCTCATTTTTTCCCGGTTTTAAAAACTTACCTATCCTCGTTTTGAAAGGGATGCTCCAAAGGATCCCGGCATCCTGGCCATTGATCCATACGTGGGCGCTCTCATGCACTTCTCCTAAGTCCAGCACGTATTCTTTTGCATTGGTAGCAGGCAGCGTAAAAGACTGCTGGTAGACACCTGTTCCCGAGAACGAATGCGTTGCCGTATCTGTTAATGTTGTCCATGACACCAATGCGGGCATTGTTACAGGAGCTGGTTTATAAGGCCCACCCTGGGTGAATTGCAAAGCCCAGGGGCCGTCTAATGAGATAGGTGTTGAACTTTTATCCAGATAGGTCCAGGCTCGTAATGTATCCTTGATTGAAGTTGCTTTCAGGATCAGGGCTTCACCTGGTTGTAACTGTATCTTCACACCAGTACTATTAGTAGTCGCCTTTCCATAATCACCGGTTTGCGGGTCCATGATGATAACAGTACCGGAGCTGGCATTTACAGGCAGATACTGGTCTACCGTTTTAGGCGTATGATTTACGATGTAATAATAAGTGTCATCCCCTGCTTTGCGGCGGATGAATTTCAACCCTGCATCAGTCAAAGCTTCTCTCCTGATACCCTGCTGTTCCAGTGCCTGTTGCATATCCGGGGCCAAGATGATCTGGCCTTTGCCCATTTTCGCTACACCGTTATCAGCAAAAGGAATAGATGCCAATAATTTCTTTAGTTGTTCTCTGCGCTTCTGCACATCAATCAGACCAGGAACATCTTCCGGCAGCGCTTCTATCATTACAGTAGCACCCTGCTGAGCCAGTGCGATAATCTTTTGCAGGGTTCCTAAAGGCATCATGGTGCTTGCCGGGACAATTAATACTTTATAGGGAGAAGAGAGATTATAGGCAGAGGAAGGATCATTGGTACTAATAAACCCTTCTTTAACAGCAGCCTTCTCCAATAGATTATCAGAGATAAAATCCAGAGAATAACCTGCCTTCTGCAGGTTCACCACCTGACTGTAAAATGCACTGGGATGTAGCCACTGGTCGATATCATGCACCTTTAAGGTAATTTCATTCCCTTTGGGATTATTCCAGATATCATATATAGGCCAGTAGATCAGTAATTCATTATCCGGTTTACCGGTTTGTAATACAGATTGCACACGGGTGATGTAATTCGTTAATCCCGGTAAATGCGGCCAGAAGCTATTGGATGGTACAAAGTTCGTTGACGCATAGAATAACCAGCCGGGCCATTTTACGGCTTCAGGAGAATAGGTAACCCCATGAAAGAATACATGATTTACCCCTGCCAGGAAACATTGTTCCACTTCCGGTTTACACTGTGATAAGGACGTTTTAAAGTGTTCTGTCAGCCAGGTAAAGGTTTCACTGGATACCAGCGGATGCCCGTTCACATGTGCTGCCGAAGAAGCGAATTTCAACATTACCGGGTCAGGATCTACATTCCTGATATCTGCGCTATCGCGGCGAAGACCGGGGATAGGGAAATAAGTAGAGCCATAGGTTTCACATTCAGGGATATCTACGGCAGCATATAAATCCAACAGATTACCCGGTGAACCATGTGCCTGATTTTTAGAGATAGCTTTATACTGATGTGCCCATTGGGTCCAGGGCCTGGTGAAATTATTGAGAATGAGATCGGACATTACTTCCCTGTAATCTGATTTGACACGGGCCATCGTTTCCGATGAATCTTTCCTGTAAAATGATCGGATATAAGGTTGCAGATCATACCTTTTTCTCTTATAAAACTGCTCAGTGAAATCAGCAGTCCAATCAGCTCCATATACCTCATAACTATCGTTATAGTATGCCCTTACACCATGTGATCGCTGATGAAATGCAGTATCAAAACGATGCAGATAAACGTTTAAAGCAGGAGCAGAAAAATGGTCCAGGGAAAATCCTTCTCCGCCTGGCGCTGCACGTTTTACTTTCTGTTTTGTTTTACCATTAAAGAAGGCGTAAACGTCCCAGACGCCAGCCTCTATTCTCCATTGCAGGAAGCCGTCTTTATCTACTTTATCCATCAGGTCCACGATCCTTCCATCTGCTGCATACCCGGTTAATGATTGTAATGTTTCATCATCATTAGCCAGTTTAATTTTATCCCCTGGTTTCAAAGAAGGGTAACGCCGGATAATCATTTTTGACGCGGCATATTGAGTTGTAACCTGCGGGCCACCAAAAGGCCAGCCCGTACCGGTAGTAAGGTCTACTCCCATACCCAGTTTACCGGCAGTGGCAACCGTATAGTCCAACATCTTTACCCATGCCGGTGACAGGTAATTAATGTATTGTTTTTCATATCCTATAGCCCCATAAATAGGGGCTATTTCAACACCACCGAAACCGGCCTGTTTATACTTAGCTAATGAAGCAGACAAGTCCTTTTCATTCACAGCATTCCCCATCCACCACCATCGTGTCCAGGGCTTTGTTTGAAATGTCTGCTCCGGCCAGATCTTCTGTGCATCAGATGTAATAATAAACAAGAGGTACAAAGCCGTTACCAGCAGCGTCTTTACAGTTTTCATAACGTTTTCTTAGTTTTACTTTTCAGTCTCAGACCAGTCAAACTCTTTGTTCTCTGCAGGTGTTTTCGCTTTCTTCATCAAAGCACTCAACTCTTTTACCTTAGCGGGATTAACAGACGCAAGGTTTTTCTTTTCCCCTATATCAATGCTCAGATTATAAAGTTCAAATTTCTCAGGCTGACCTTTATACTTAAACCGGATCAGTTTCCACTCTCCTTTCAACACAGCTTCCTGCAGATAACCTTCATTGAACTGCCAGTAAAAATAATCATGTTTGGCGATTTGTGTACCTCCGGTTAATGATTGTTTAAATGACACCCCATCTATTCCTGCAAGTGTATGAGAATCTGTGATATCTGTAAAAGTAGGCAGGATATCCCAGAAAGCCCATTGCTGATCGCTGACACGGCCTGCGGGAACTTTTCCCGGCGCTCTTACCAGCATGGGCACCCTGATGCCCCCTTCGTATAAATCCCGCTTAATACCTCTTAAAGGGCCATTACTGTTGAAGTATACAGGATCAGCACCGCCTTCTTTATGCGGGCCGTTATCACTGGTAAAGAAGATGTAGGTATCTCCATCCAGTCCCAGTTCTTTAATCAGGGCTTCCACCTCTCCCACATTGTTATCCAGTTTAGTGATCATAGCAGCAAAAGCAGCATGCGGGTTCTTCTGACTACGATAGGTACCACCATTCTGTAAGTACGGGGTTTCCGGCGGGAATTTACTGCTGCCATCTGCATTTAAAAAAGGCAACATATCCTTTGCCGGAGGGGCCAGTTCCGCATGGGGAAGTGTTACCGGTAAAAACAGGAAGAAAGGTTTATCCTTATTCTTTTTAATAAAGGAAAGCGCATGTTCCATAATGGCATCATGCGTATATACATTAGTATCATGAGGCACCTGGCTGATTTTACCATTCTTTACCTCAAACAGGTAATTGGTATAATAATCATGTGCATGGCCCTGATTCAGGTAGCCATAAAACTCATCAAAACCTTTGATCTCCGGAGAACCTGTAGTACCCGCCTCTCCAAGGCCCCATTTACCGAACATACCTGTTGCATAACCGTTTTGCTGCAATAACTGGGCAAGCGTACTATCCTGCGGACGAATAGGCAAACGGGTATTGCCTCTTATATAGGCATGCCCCATATGCTTACCTGTTAGTAAAGCACATCTGGATGGCGCACAAACAGTATTGCCTGCGTAAAAGCTGGTATAACGGATGCCTTCTGTTCCCAGGCGGTCTATATTCGGAGTAGGGATCTGGCTTTTCTTGTTGTAGGAAGTGAGATTACCATATCCCAGGTCATCTGCCACAATGAAGATAATATTGGGTTTGCGGTGCTGGCCCAATGCTGCCGGTGCAGCAAAAACAGTACTTATAACAGCAATAGCGATCGCCCTGTAAACTTGCAGACGCATGTCAGAATATTTATTTACAGGGCGAAGCTATAAAAATCTACAAAACTAATAGACTAATATTTTATGTATGGTATTTTATCAGGAGACACTGAACGAACCCACTACATCGTCGAATTGTTTCCTGAAGTCTGCACGCTTACCTTTAGGAGCTGTTACAGTAATCACATAGGCGACACCGTTTTTAGGGATCAGTGCCATGATAACATCCATATCCCGTCCGTTCTGACTATGTGAATATTCCAGGAATTTCACCTTGGTGCCATTGATCTCTTTCTCAGAGGTAGCCCCTTCAGTAAAATTCTGCATGTACTGTGCCATCATGCCCACATTCTTCTTGTAATATTCATCCAGGGAAGTACCATGCATGGATTCACTGACAACATTGATATTTGGACGGAACCCATCCTTTACGGACGGGGCAAACAGAAAAGTGGCATTTACACCATTCAGGGCTGTATCCAGCCTTTGCCAGCCTTCAGGCGCAGTTATATTAAACTTACCCACACCAGCATTCATGCCCGGAACTTTACCTACCTCATTTAATACTTCGTCTGCTGTTTTAGGTGTCTTAGGATTATTCTGACATGCAGCCAGTACCAATAATAATAACGGTAAATACTTCTTCATGACAAATATTTGATATCTGATAAAGATACTCAAAAAATACTCAGTTGCTTGTTTTGGGATATATGTAGCTCTTACCGGCATTTCTTTTTCTTGTCATAGATTAATGGATAACGCAACAAAATAGTGGAATTTTACATCAACAAACAAAGAATAGCGATACAAAATTGCTGACTTTTACACTTGAAAATCAATGATCATGGAAAATAGAATATTAGGCATCCATCACATCACAGCCATTGCCGGCGATGCTAAACGTAACTTTAATTTTTACACCAAAGTCCTCGGACTCCGGTTTGTAAAAAGAACGGTAAACTTTGATGATCCTCAAACCTATCATTTCTACTTTGGAGATGAACAGGGCAGTGCAGGTAGTATCCTCACCTTCTTCCCATGGGGCGAAGCCGTAAGACAAGGCCGCCGTGGTGCCGGAATGGCTACTGAAATCGGTTATTCAGTACCGGAAGGTAGTTTTGATTTCTGGATCAAACGCTTTGAAGAAAACAACGTCATCTATAACAAACCAGCTGAACGCTTCGGAGAAAAGTACCTTACTTTCCTGGACCCCGATGGCTTGAAATTAGAACTGATTATACCTAAGGCGCCGGATAACAGGAAACCTTATGAAACAGCAGCGGTAAAGGCTGATGTAGCTACAAGAGGTTTCTACAACGTGACCCTTACCCTGAATAATGTACAGGCGACCGCTAAAATCCTTACCAATATCTTTGGTTATGCATTAGTAGGTCAGGAAGGTAACCGTTACCGTTATGCGACCGATGCTATCGGTACTGCCAATGTGATTGACCTCGTAGAATTACCTACAGAAGAACGTGGACTGGGTGCCAATGGTACCGTGCATCACGTAGCTTTCAGGGTAAAGGATGATGAAACACAGATGGCCTTCCGTAAAAAGATCATCGAGATGGGCTTACAGATCACTCCGCAGATAGACCGTAACTACTTCCACTCCCTTTATTTCAGGGAACCCGGTGGTGTACTGTTTGAAATAGCAACAGACAATCCTGGTTTTACCGTGGATGAACCACTGGAAGAATTAGGTAAGCACCTGAAACTGCCTGCTCAGTACGAATCTCAGCGCAAACAGATTGAAGCACATCTGGTACCGCTCGATTAAAGATTAAATAATATTTACTATTTTGGTAGCGGCTATAGCCGCTACCAAATTTTTTCTATGTATCAAGAGAATCTGCTCCTCATACTCATTCTGCTCTTTGCAGTGTTTTTACTCATCATGCTGGGGCAAAAACTCAGAATATGTTATCCTATTTTCCTCGTACTGGCCGGTTTAGGTATCAGCTTTATTCCGGGCATCCCGCGCATCGAAATAAAGCCGGAGATCATCTTCCTGATCTTCCTCCCTCCCCTCTTATATGAAGCTGCCTGGTACACATCCTGGAACGATTTCTGGAAATGGAGACGGCCAATAGGTATGCTGGCATTCGGCCTTGTATTTCTCACTTCTCTCATCATCGCATTTGTTTCAGATGCCATTATTCCCGGTTTTACGCTGGCATTAGGCTTCCTCCTGGGTGGGATCATTTCTCCGCCTGATGCTGTCGCCGCTACTTCTGTACTTAAAAACATAAAAATATCCAAACGTGTCACTACTATCCTGGAAGGTGAAAGTCTGATTAACGATGCTTCCAGTCTGATCGTATTCCGTTTTGCATTATTAGCCATTATAACCGGCAAATTCTCCCTTGGACATGCAACTGGCCAGTTCTTCCTGGTAGCTGGCATGGGGATCGTTATTGGCCTTGCCATAGCGTATATCGTGTACATGGTCCATCGTTACCTGCCTACTACACCGGGTATCGATGCGGCGTTGACCCTGATGACGCCTTACTTCATGTACATAGGAGCAGAACACTTTCACTTTTCCGGTGTAATGGCAGTGGTAAGCGGAGGGTTGTTCCTCTCTTTCCGCTCTAATGAAATATTTACCCAGAGTGCCGCCAGGCTACAGACCATATCTACCTGGGCTACGGTAGTATTTGTTTTAAACGGATTAGTATTCATTCTCATTGGTCTTGCACTGCCGGGCATCATCGATAACCTTGGCAACTACTCTATCTGGGAAGCTATTAAGTATGGTTTGCTGATCAGTCTTATTACGATCGTCATCCGTATTTTATACGTATTACCCATTGCCTATGTACCAAAATGGCTGGGACAAAAAGTGCGGATGGACAATGTGAATCCCACCTGGAAGGGCCCTGTCATTATAGGCTGGGCGGGTATGAGAGGAGTGGTATCACTGGCATCAGCCCTGTCCATACCACTGTTACTGGACGATGGCAGCGCTTTTCCGCTCCGTAACCTCATTCTCTTTATCACCTTTGTGGTTATCCTCGTAACCCTGGTTTTTCAGGGCCTTACACTGCCTTTAGTCATCAAATGGGTGAATATGAAGGATACAGAAGATTTCCCTCCGGAAGAAGAACAGGATGCTGCTATTCACCTGCGACTGATGCATACTGCGTTAAAGGAGCTGAATGAAAAATATGCTGTTGAAATGAAGGAAAATGAGCTGGTAGGATTTCTGAAAGATAAACTGGAAAGCGATATCACTATTGTAGATCAGCGGCTGGCATCTATGGAATGTGATGCTACACAACAGGAAGAAATAGATGTGTATAACAAGGTATTGATTCACCTGTATAATATACAGCGCAATGAATTATACAAAATGCGCAGAGAGAATATTTACAGTGATGAAGAGATCAGGAAACATGAAAGTCAGCTTGATCTGGATGAAACCAAAATCACACAGATCCAGCACTGATATAAATACATGAAAAACAAACAAATAACAAAAAATCAGTATCCACATTTAACTATTTTTCAATAAAATGAAGGATAATACAGTATAATGGCATAATTTTAGCATGGCATCTATTGAAGAACCATAAAATTTAAACAATCAGGCCATGAAACAGTTAATTTTAACATTAGCAACAACTTTAGTATTATTCGCCTGCAATAACAAACCTGATCCAGCTGTAGCGGCACAGAATGCAAGACAAGCAGTCCTCGATTCTATCAAAGCAGTAGACTCTGTGAACGCAGTTAAAAAGGCTCATCACGAGCATAACTCAGCCGCTGTACAGAACAACGAAGGCGGTGGAGGCGGCGGTACAACCACTGCTGCAACCACAACAACGGCTACTCCAAAGAAAAAGGGATGGAGCCATACAGCTAAAGGTGCGGTAGTTGGTGCAGGAGCAGGTGCAATCACTGGTGCGCTCATTAACAAGGATCACCTGAAAGGTGCTGCCATCGGAACCGTAATAGGTGCTGGTACAGGTGCAGGGATAGGCGCAATTGTTGATCATCAGAAGAAGAAAAAAGAAGCAGCGGCTGCTAATCAGTAGTTTTTAGTTGCTTACTACATAATTATCCCGGTTACGTGTGTAACCGGGATTTTTTTATATAAATGTGGCGATTGCCCAAAGTGCGGCAGCTGAGATTCCCACCCATAAAATCACTCCCTGTATCATAGGCTTCACTCCCACCGACTGTAATACATCCCTGGATAAACCACAACCTATCAGGAATAACGTAAGTGTGAGCCCTGATTTGGCGATATATACTGCATAACGACTGAATACCTGTATTCCCGGAACATATGTGTTAATGATCATTGCGCCTATAAATAATCCTATGAAGTAAGGCACTTTCAGTTTACTGCTTTTATGTTTAAAGATGAAAGCGGATAAAAAGGCTACCGGGATAATCCATAATGCCCTGGCCAGTTTTACAGTAGTGGCTACTTCCAGCGCTTCTGCTCCATATTTACCAGCGGCCCCTACTACAGAACTGGTATCGTGTATGGCAATAGCACACCATAAACCAAACTGTGTCTGAGATAAATTAAGTGCATGCCCGATTACGGGAAACAGGAATAGTGCAATAGCATTCAGTATGAAGACAGTCCCCAATGCTACGGAAATCTGTTTTTCCTCTGCTTTGATAACAGGTGCAATAGCAGCGATAGCGCTACCTCCGCAGATCGCAGTACCTGCTGATATCAGGTAAGACGTTTTCTTTTCTATTTTAAAGATCTTCCCCATCAGGAATCCCCCTACTAATGTACTGATGATGGAAATGATGGTGAACAGGATACCCTGTTTACCCGCTTTCAGTGCGCTTCCTACATTCATCCCGAAACCTAATCCTACAACTGATACCTGTAATAAAATATGTGTTGCTTTATGATTAAGGTGTAAGTAGGGATGTCCTACAAACTGGGCTATCACTAATCCCATCAATAAAGCCACTGGTGGAGAGATCAGTGGAGACAGGCAGAAAACCACTGCCAGTAAAAATATCACTTCCCTTGTGCTGATACTCTTGTCCAGTATTTTATCAATCGCTCTTTCCATAATGATGCAAAGCTCACGCTTACCGGGGGTATTCAGAAATTGCCATTAGTTATGGGTCATTACTTAAAGTTATACTCCATTAATGGATACCAGTCATCATATCCTATGTTTCTTACTACCGGAGAATTGCTACCTTTGCAGGCAATGAAAAAGCAGTGGCGAAATCTTAGCAATTCTAAGAATTATAAAGACAATCAGTTCAATAATTTATCTGATACGCCGATGATAGCGGAAGGGATTCCTTTCAGGAAATTATTGTGGGATTATTTCAATAAGCCTAAGACTGTCGTACCCCCACAGCCGTTACCTTCTGTTAAGACAGATCTGAAGGCTTTATCTTCAGATACACCGGTGATTGTGTGGTTCGGACATTCTTCCTATCTCATTCACTGTAAAGGGGTTAATATCTTGGTAGATCCTGTTTTCAGCGGGCATGCTTCTCCTGTTAAAGGTATGATGAAGGCTTATCCGGGGTCTAATGTTTACCAGGTGGAAGATATGCCTGAAATAGATTACCTCATCCTTACACATAATCATTATGACCACCTTGATAAGAAAACTATTGCTAAGTTAAAAACTAAAACGAAGGCGGTATATGTTCCGCTGGGTGTGGGTCAGTATGTGACTGGTTTTACCGATCTGCTGATTACGGAAATGGACTGGTGGGAAACGGAGAAAGTGACACCTTTTATGACGCTGGCAGCTGCACCTGCGAGGCATTTTTCCGGACGAGGCATCAAGCGTGGCGGATCTTTATGGGCTTCTTTTGTATTGAACATTTACGGTTTCACTATTTATATAGGGGGAGACTCCGGTTATGATTCCCATTTCAAGGCGATTGGAGATAAGTATGGCCCTTTTGATATAGCTATCCTGGAATGCGGACAGTATAATGAGGCATGGCCTTATATTCATATGTTCCCGGAACAGACTGTTCAGGCTAGTATTGATCTGAAAGCTAAAGCATTATTACCGGTGCATTGGGGGAAATTTACATTGGCGTATCATCCCTGGAATGAGCCGGTGCAGAGAATAACCAAAGCTGCTGAGGGAGTTATTGTTACTACGCCCAGGATTGGAGAACCGGTGGTGATTAATAAGCACTACCCTAATGAGGTATGGTGGGATCTTTAAGATTTCGGTGAAAGACTTCTCCACAGATAAAATACCAGATAGCTTTCCCATCCTTTGAAATGCCGGAAGAATGTATTGATGCCTTCAACATCTTTTTTATCACTGATAATCTTGTGGGCAATCAATCCGTTTAATAGCCCGGCATCTCCGTATGGGATTGAGGTAGGTATTCTCAATGTTTTCATCAGCGTATAATTAGCCGTCCATATACCGATGCCTTTTATAGCTGTTAATGCCTTTTGCCGGGCGGCTACATCTGGTAAATCCAGTAAGATTTCTTTACTCATCTTTCCTTCTTTAAAGACATTTGCTATACCTCTCAGATAAGCTATTTTCTGTGCAGAGAACTGCATGGCTTTTAGTTCTTCCGGGTTAGCATCTGCTAATACTTCCGGAGATGGGAATGCGAAATAGTCCTTTCCCTCATGAACTATTTTTGTCCCGTATCTTTCTACCAGCCTGCGTTTAGTCTTATAAGCAAAGGTTAGATTAATCTGCTGACCGATAATACACCAGCAGATAGCTTCAAACAGATCAGGAATACCTATCAGGCGCAAGCCTTCAAAATCCTTACTCATATACGCCAGCTCTTTATGAGCTGATAATAGTTGATAGAAGGGTTTGATATCCCTGTTGATATCAAACCAATCATGAATAAAGTTTTCTATAACCGGAGAGTTTTCTCCTTTCAGAACTTCTATTATGAGTTTGTGATTGTTTTCCCTGATCTCAAATAGTACGGGCTGGTTTTCTATCAGGATAGCTTTGCGCACATAATCTTCCCCTACTGTATGCATACAGTCATCGAAATTCCTGTTGAGAAACCAGAGGCATTCTTTAAAACTAAAAGATGAAGGAAGATTCATTTGCTAATTAAATATTTTACTGGCTTCCCAGCCTATGATGGCATTCTTTCTGGCACTGCCCCAGTGATACTGCCCCAGCTCTCCTGTTGCTTTAATCACCCTGTGACAGGGGATCAGGAAGGCTACGGGATTATGGCCTACTGCCGTACCTACGGCCTGCATTGCCTTCGGACTATCTATTTCACCAGCCACCTCGGAATAGGTCGTCAGCCCACCCATAGGGACCTTTAACAGGGCTTCCCATACTTTCAGCTGAAAAGCAGTGCCTTTCAAATGTAGTTTAATCTCCTTTAGCTTATTCCAGTCCTGTGTAAACACAAATAACGCATTCTGCTGGATCTGATCTGTAATATGCGTATAGGCAGCATTCGGGAAAAGCCTGTATAACTCAGCAAACGCCTCTTCATGCCCCTTATCCACAAAAGCTATGTAACAGATCCCTTTATGGGTAGAAGCCGCTAAAATCGTCCCAAAAGGGGTTTCTGCAAAGCTGTAATTGATCTTCAACTGCTCTCCCCCATTCTTGTACTCTCCCGGTGTCATACCTTCCACTTTGATGAAAAGATCGTGCAGGCGACTGGTACCAGACAATCCCGTTTCAAAAGCCGCATCAAACAAGGTGGCTTTTTCACCTTTGAGAATCGCCTTGGCATGCTCTACACTAAGGTATTGCAGGAACTGTTTGGGAGTTACTCCTGCCCATTGCTTAAACATACGCTGGAAATGAAATGGACTTAAATTTACATGTTCAGCCACCTGCTCCAGCCCAGGCTGTGATTTAAAGTTAAGCCTGAAATATTCAATGGCATCCGCAATGCGTTTATAATCGATCTCCTGTTGAATTTCCATATTGTAAAATTATGATTAGCTGAGTGCATCATGAAAAATAATACCCAGGGTATGCCGCTCTCCACTATGCAACGGACTTACCCCATGTTTCATATTTACCCGGTAATAACCTTTACTTCCTTTTACAGGCCGGAAGTTAGTGGTAAAGATTAACATATCTCCCCGCTCCGGTTGCAAAACATTAGCCTTCGACTGTGCCCGCGGGATTTGCTCCGTCAGTACAAACTCTCCCCCTGTATAATCTTCTCCCGGCTGATTTAAGAACAGCACGGCCTGCATAGGGAAGTAGATATCCCCATATAAATCCTGGTGTAAGGTGTTAAAACCACCCTTCCCATATTTCAGTATCAGGATAGTAGGTTTCACCTGTCCCTTTGCCTCGCACATAGCTTTTAGCTCCTGGTGAACAGGCGGGTAAGTAGTCTCTATCCGAAGTAATTCCATCCATTTGTTAGCTATGGGCGCCAGCTGTGCATACACCATCTCCCTGATATTCGTGATCAGTGAAGGCAAAGGGTACTGGAAATATTTATACTCTCCCAAACCAAAACGATATCTCTCCATCACAATCTTTTTACGATAGGTATTATCCGCATTGTAATTATGGATCAATTCATCGCATTGCGATTTATTGAGTACATTTTTCACAATGGCAAACCCGTTCTCATTCAGATCAGCTGTTATTTGTTGCCAGTTCATTTGTAATTTGTTTTTTATTTTCCCATTTGATCATGGCAGCTTTACGTTCACTGCCCCAGTGATAGTTTCCCACTTCCCCGTTTGATTTTATAACCCTGTGGCAAGGGATGAGATACGCTACAGGGTTAGCAGCTACGGCTGTCCCTACTGCTCTGGCCAGCTTTACATCCCCTGCCAATGCTGCATAAGACAATACTTCTCCTTCCGGAAGATGAATCAGTTTCTTCCATATGGCCAGTTGAAAAGGGGTACACTTTACATGTAACGTAATGTCCACTGATTCTCCTTCAAGAATGCGTAATGCATCCTGTTGGATATCATCCTTCATATTGCCATAAACAGCATCAGGAAACAGGTTGCGAAGAAGTGCAACGGCATCGTTTTCTGTTTCATCAGCAAAGGCCATGTAACAGATCCCGGTTTCAGTAGCAGCTATTAATACCTTTCCAAACCGGGTATTGGCAAAGCTGTAACTGATGGTTAGATTTTCTTCCTCTATCGGAATAATGCTAATTGTTTTCATAACACAAAATTAGCACGTAGGGGAAGCGTAGAAAACCCGGTTCTTGCGGTCTTTATAATATAATTCTGAACGTGAGGTTAATCCGGCCTGCTGTTACTTTTAGTTGTTTGGGGATACTATGCAGCCAGTGGTGTTGTGTACTGCCTTTCATCAGCAGAAAACTACCATGCGTTAAAGGGATCTTTTCTGTCAGCGTTTTATCTGTATAATGTTTTAAAGCGAATGTTCTGGGACTGCCAAAACTCACAGAGCCAATTACAGGGTTTATCCCTAATTCCTTTTCATTATCCCTATGCCATCCCATACTATCCTGCCCATCCCTGTAAAAGTTCAATAAAGCGCTGGTAAAACGAACACCCGCCACAGCCTCTATCCTGGACTTTATCTCCATTAAAGCAGGTGTCCAGGGATGTGGCTGCATAGTAATACCGGAATAGCTGTAGGGCTTGTCCGGATCACCGTACCAGGCTGTTAACCGGGGTTGCAGGATATTCCTGCCCATAATAAAGACAGGTTCCTGTTTCCAGGCTATTTCCTTAGAAAGTATATCAAAAAAATAATCACTTTCAGGAGCTGTAAACAACTCCGGGTAAAAGTATACTTCTCCGTCTTTAGGCAGTAAATTGTGCATTCTTCCAATGTTTGTATTGTTCGGGCATACAATGTGCACAGGGTCTGTAACCGGATAAAACAGCTTCTTCCTCATCTTTAAAGAAAACCCTGTTTTCTATCTTCATCCGCTTACCGGAACTGCAATGCAGGGTACCGTAGATCTTTTTATTTCTATATCCTCCCAGGGTAATCTGCCCGGAACGGACCATTTGCTTCAGACTGCTACCTATATCAATATGTGCGATCATAAGAGCAAAGGTATGGGCTAACGAATAAAAGGTAAAACCCGTTTCTTGCTATAATAAAAGAGGAATAGAAGAGCAATTGATAAGCTTTAAAACAGGTTCATCCTCCGTTTATCCTCCGTTAATTAACGGAGGATAAACGGAGGATGAACCTGTTTTATTCCTGTTATATTCCTGTTTTGAATCTCTTCAGGGTATTACCAGCCAGTATTATTAGGTAACAAATTCGGATTTAATGCTACTTCTCCCTGTGGTATTGCCCACAGATAATCACGTGGTTTCACAAATGTTCGTTGTTCTACTACCACATGTTTACCATAATCAGCCCGACTGTTATCATAATTATTCAGTATACCATAAGCAGTACCCGTCATTACCGTTTCAGCTATCTGCCAGCGACGGATATCAAACAGGCGGTTATCTTCCATAGGAAATTCCACATGTCTTTCACGTCTTATCGCATCTCTCATATCAGATTGTCCGCTTACAGTAGCAGTTGTTAATGCCGGCATCATTACGCCAGGGCGTTGCCTTACCTGATTAATAGCATCATATACCGACTGATCAATCTGTCCCATCTCTATCTTAGCTTCAGCATATATCAGCAATACCTCTGCATACCTGATCAACACTACATCATTGTATGAATTACTATCCCAATTCCCCTGAATATCTGCAGGCACATATTTCTTATAATAAAACCCGCTGAAAGAAGCATTGTTCTTACTCAATGCATCCAGGCCATTCTTATTTGTTACATCGATAGTATCTCCGTTAACGACTACCCCGGGCACCACAACTGTCATTTTAAGACGAGGATCACGATTATCATAAGGATGCGTGGCATCATACACACCAGACTTGTCTATCGTTTTACCATCAGTACATTCGTAAGCATCCACTAGTGACTGCAAAGGCACTACCTGCGACCATCCACCTAATGAAGGGCCACCTACCCATGTTGCCATCGCACTTGGTAAAGTAGTTTTCACATAAGCAGCTGAAAAGATGATTTCCAGACTGGTTTTATTCGTACCATTAAAGAGGCTTACGTAATCTTTGTCTATACTATAGTAGCCAAGGTCCATCACAGCCTTTGCAGCTGTAGCAGCTTCACTGTTACGACCAGCATACAATAAAATACGTGCTTTCAGCGCCAGTGCAGCACCACGGGTAACACGGCCCTGATCTGTTGTGCCATAAGATATAGGCAGATGTGGAGAGATAGCATCTACTTCATCTACGATGAACTGAGCAATAGAATCCGTAGATGTACGGGCAGCTTTAAACTCGCTCACCTGTTGGATATGTGTAATCAGCGGCACAGCACCAAACATACCTGTCAGTTGCTGATAAGCGTAAGCCCTGATAAAACGGGCTTCTCCTTTCAGGCGTAAATTCATACTATCGGTAAGTGCTTTATCCCTGTCTATATTATCCAGCACATCATTACAGGACGCGATCATCTTATAGAGGTTGCTCCAGAAGTTGGAGAACACACCTGTTCCGGAAGAAGCGCTACCGTTCCCCACCAGCCTGACATCACTTGGCCAGTCGCTCCATGAGTAACTGTCGTCAGTAGCACAGGAAATAAAGATACGGTTGTCTACATCCCCCAGGCGGCGATAGCAGTTATTTACAGCGTTGATAGCATCTGCCTCTGTATTCCAGTAGGTTTGCTGACTTACTGAATCCTGTGGCTGCTCATCCAGATATTTTTTACATGCTGTAAAAAACACAGCGCCTGTCAGCATAATTATTATTGATAATTTCTTCATGGCTTGCTTAATTTAGAATTGCACATTTAATCCGAAGGTGAATGTTCTCACCTGTGGGTAATAGCGGCTATCATTAGGGGCTTCAGGATCTATATCTTTGGGCAGGGAAGAGAATGTAAGCAGGTTCTGTCCGCTTACAAATAATCTGCACCTGTCGAATCCGGACCTGTTCAGGATATGATCAGGAAGAGAGTATCCCAGTTGCAGACTTTTCAGACGCATATAAGCGCCACTCTTTACCCAGAAAGAAGACGACTGATAGTTTTGTGTGGTAGTCAGCAAACGGGGGAAAGCAGCACCGGTATTATCTACTGTCCAGCTGTTTTTATGTTCTTCCCTGAAATTACCATCATTTGCTGTAGGAGCTTTTTCAATCACCAGTGTATTGATAGACACTTTACCTACGCCCTGGAAGAAAGCAGAGAAATCGAAATGTTTGTAGGAAGCACCTAGGTTCACGCCATAGGTGTAACGGGGAATATTGCTACCCAGATATACCATGTCTCCGCCTGCATTGGCAGCACCTGGTTTTACAACACCATCGCCTGTTTGTTCTTTGTACATGAGATCACCAGGGCCGGTAGTGCCAACAGTCTGTTGTGCATGTCCGGAAACCTGTGCCGCCGTTTGATAAATACCTTCTACCTGGTAGCCATAAAAGCCATTGATGGGCTGACCAGCAACCAGACCGGTATAGATGTTATTATTGTCTTTGGTAACAGCATCAGTATTCCTCAGATCTACGATCTTATTATGTACATCGGAGAGATTTGCACCTACATTAAAATTAAATTCCTTTCCAATTTTACCATGGTAATTTAATGCCAGTTCCCAACCGGTATTCTGTACTTTACCTGCGTTCTGTGCAGAGGCATCTAAACCTACAGAAGCTGGTATAGGCAGGAATAACAGGATATTCTCCGTATTCTTTTTGTAATAGTCGAAGTTAATATCCAGGTGATTCAACACACTTGCATCCAGACCAATATCCGTCATTTTCGTAGTTTCCCAGGTAAGACCGGAATTGGGGTAAGTCTGAATACCCGCAGTTGGATTTAAAGCACCGCCAAAAGGATAACTGTTGTAGATGTATGCAGATTGATAAGGATAGTTGGTAGTGTTTTTATCTTTATCCAGGATGATATCATTACCCAGTTTACCCCATGAAGCACGCAGTTTCAGATCGTTCAGGAAAGAAATACTTTTCATGAAGTTTTCTGATGAGATACGCCAGCCTGCGGAGAAAGAAGGGAACATACCCCATTTTTGTCCGTCGGAGAAACGGGAAGATCCATCACGGCGAAGGTTTGCTTCCAGCAGGTATTTATCCTTGAAGGAATAGTTTAATCTGCCGAAGAATGATACCAGAGAATAGGCAGTAGCAGTACCGGTAGTCTTTTGTCCGGTAGAAGCACCTGCATTAATCTGCTCTATCGTTCCGTTAGGCAGATTCAAACGGTAACCGGTTAAATCATCTGTAGTTTCAGATAACTGAGAAGCACCTGCCAGTAATTTAAAGGAATGGTTACCAAAGTTCTTAGCATATTCTGCCAATCCCTGGAAGTTCTTGAACCAATAGCCCTGGTATTCTTTCTGGACGGTATTTTGTCCTAATGTGAGGATTTTGGAATTAGTAGGATGGTCCGTATAATAATCCAGTGCTTTCTCGTGAGTGCTATTGTAATCAGAGCGATAATTTACGGCAGCAAGTCCTGTTAATGTCAATCCTTTTGCCAGTGTATAATTACCCTTGAAATTACCGGTGAAGAGGTTACTCTTATATTCGTACAAACCACCTTCCTGCTGTAAACGGATGGGGTTTTGTCCACCTCTTACCAATGCCCAGGTACCATCTTTATATTTATTGGGAGTAAGCGGATTTACAACAGCCGCCTGTCCAAACTGATACCAGGCAGAACCAGCCACACCCTGAGGTTCTGTTCTGTCGCCCAAACGGGCAGCAATGTCTGCACTGAAAGTAAGTTTCTTGGTAACGTTGATGTCTGTATTCAAACGAACAGTAAGGCGGTTAAAATCCATATTGGAGATTAATCCTTTCTGATCAAAATAGTTGGTAGAGAAATGATATTTCAGATCTTCTTTACCGCCGGAGATACCTAAGCTATGTTCCTGTTGAAACCCACTACCGGTAAGCACATCCTTCAGCCAGTAATTATCAGGGTACAGATCCATATCGCGGTTTGGGTCGTTATAAGCCGCCAGCTGCGCATCGGAATAAGTAGCACCGCTACCGGAATTGGCAGCCGTCAGGTTCACCAGCTTCATGAAATCCTGTGCACCTACATATTTAGCCAGGCGGGCAGGGCGTTGCCAGGCAAAATAGTTAGAGTAGGTGACTTTAGCTTTACCGTTGCTACCTCTTTTGGTGGTGATGAGGATCACCCCATTTGCAGCTCTTACACCATAGATGGAAGAAGCAGCTGCATCCTTCAGTACAGACATGGAAGCGATATCATTGGCATCTATATCGTTCATGCTCATCTGCACACCATCTATCAGTACTAACGGATCGCTGCTGTTCAGTGTACCTACGCCGCGGATGCGGATGGTACCCTGGTCTAATCCGGGCTGACCGCTAATCGTGGTCACTGTAACACCCGGAGCAATCCCCTGTAGTGCAGCTGATACCTGGCCTACCGGTTTCCAGTTAAGGTCTTTCCCGTCTACAGCAGTAACTGCACCGGTAAGGTTGATCTTTTTCTGAGTACCATAGGCAACTACCACTACTTCCGACATGGAGGTTACATCAGGCACCAGTATAACGTTGATGACAGTACGTCCGCCAACTGCTATCTCCTGTTTTACATAACCGATAAAGGAAAATTCCAGTACTGCGTTGGCATCAGGCACCTGCAATGTCCAACTGCCATCAATACCGGTTGAAGTACCGTTGCCGGTACCTTTCACGAGTACGGTTGCACCGGGTACCGGTTGTCCTTTGTCATCTGTAACAATCCCTTTTACAGTGATTTGTTCAGGTGCTACATTAGTAGTTGGTTCTTCGTCTTTTGAAAAGATGATATAGAAATCATCTCCCATCTTTTTATACCGCAATTTATTATTGCCAGTAATATTATTCAGTTCCTCTTCCAGAGACGAAGCAGGGGCTTTTTCAAGATTTGTAAGTGGCAGTTTGGCCAGGTTACTTTTGTACATGAAGTGTACATTGTACTTAACTTCTAACCTGTCCAGCACGTTTTTCAGGGATTTTGACTGCGCGTTCTCATAAGGAGCAGCATGCGTCCCAAGTGCTGCCAGGTCCTGGGCATTTGCAGGCATGTTTGCATAACATACCATGCCCACAACGGCCATACAGGCGCTGATGAACTTGTTCATGTTCAAATTGGTTTGAATGAATTAAAATGTGCTGTTATAACTGTATGTTGTTGTACACCCTACATACAGCGTTACTGCGTTGGTTAATACTTGTTATCCTTTTCTATAATTACTCTATTGTTCTCGTTGGTCACCTTTAAATGGAAAAGCTGTGATAATCCATTCAAAAGTACGTCTATCCGCTGTCCGGGTACAGTACCTGTAAACTGCTGATGTAATAATGATGAATCGCGTATTTCTACTTTTACACCATAGGTATCTTCCAGTAATTGTGATAACTCTGCGAAGCTGGCATTTTCAAAGTGCAGACTGTTATTTTTCCAGGAAGAATAATTGAGCGTATCTGTATGTTGTTTTAACGTGGTGCGAACTTGTTTTTTATATTCAACAAGATCGCCCGGTTTCATAATCGTGGCTTCTTTATTATTATGTAATCTTACCTTTCCGCTGGTCAGAACGATCTGCATCTTACCATGACGGTCTACCAGGTTGAACGTGGTGCCCAGTACTTCTACATTGATTTTACTGGCTGTATGTACCAGAAATGGTTGGGAGGTGGCTGATGGTTTTACAGAGAAATAAGCCTCTCCTTCCATCCATACTTCCCTGTCCTTATAACGTAAGGTGCTGTTTGCATTTAAAGTAACAACCGATTGATCGGGTAATACGATCGTGCGTATTTCTCCGTATGCAGTATGAACAACGGTATCCCCCTTACTGGATAATTTCCAGCCCCCATATCCAAGTAATAATGTACCGGTGAGTACAGCTGCTACCTTTAACGCTCTGAATCTGTTTTTCCGTGGCTGTGTACTATCAAGAATACGTTGATATAATCCTGCTGATTCTACCGGGCTGTAAGTCCCCAGTTCCAGATCCTGCGACATGGCTGCTTCCAGGTATTCCCTTCCCTCTTCAGAGGTAAACCACTCCAGTACTTTTGCATACTCTTCAGGAGAACATTCATTCTGCCTGTATTTCTGCAACAGATTTCGGTCAAATTGCTCCATATTGCCCTATTATATTAGTACTACACCCGAAGAATGGGAAAGTATTATATGAAATAAAAAAAAAGTTAAAAAAGGAGATAAATGAGGATGAGACTCATGATGACCTTTAAAAAGCCCTTCAGCATTTTGCTGGCCTGAGAATATTGAAACTTCACTGTATTGATGGAGAGGCCCAGCCTTTGTGCTACTTCTTCATTACTGAGACCTTCTACTGATCTCATTTTAAAGATATTCTTTTTTTGTGCTGAAAGCTTATCTATGGCAGTATCTATTGCTTTCTTATAGTCGTTGAAGATGACGCTGGCTTCTGGGTCGCGGTGGTTCCTGGCGGTATTATATGATATCTCGTATTGTTTAACCAGGCTGCGTTTATGATTACGTATGATATTTAATACATGGAATTTCAGGCATTTGAACAGGTAATTGCGAACACCCTGCACCGGGTCCAGTTCTTCCCGGTGGACCCATAACTTCACGAAAGTTTCGTGCACGGCATCTTCTGCAGCAGTTCTGCTCTTAAGATAACGATATGCCACATCTAACAATAATTGATGATAAGCTGCATACAGTTCTTCAAAAGCCGCATGTTCACTGTTGCGAAGGCGTTGAGTTAAAAGTTGTTCATTATTGGCGTGTAGCATCTTCCTTATTTCTGTTTCCCCTGTAAACAGCCTCACCTGATGCGAGAATTACTTGTTTTTGAAACGTGTTTTATAAAAGTAGTACAGCTTCCCGTCTTTATTAAATGCTAAATTACCAAATAGTCATATTTTTTTACCTATTCTTTTTTTCAATATTATTCTCAAATTCTTATATTTGATGATTGTTTTGTTAATCTGGCAGCTCATTGCCACATTTTGTTAACCATTTTATTCATTCCCTATCGTGAATGAGATCCTCAATACAGTTATGAGTACAGAAGAAGTTATTAATATTGAAAAACTGGTTTCCACTATTCAGGAAACAAACCATTATTTCTTAAACCAGGCTCAGAAACAGGTAAATACAGCCTTAACTGTGCGCAACTGGGTAATAGGATTTCACATTGTTGAATATGAACAATACGGAAATGATCGTGCAGAATATGGGCAAAAATTATTTAAAGAGATTGTAAATAAACTTAAAATGGATGGTTTGTCCTCTATAGGAGAACGACTTTTATACCTTTGTAAAAACTTCTATAAAACCTATCCAAAGATTTTGCAGACACTGTCTGCAAAATTACATTTATCTGATAATCAATACAATACAATTTTGCGGACACTGTCCGCAAAATCTTTAGAACCCTCTTCTCCCTAAACACAGACAACCACATTTCAGACAGATCCCGAACTATTACTTAACAAACTTAGCTTCTCTCATTTTATAGAATTGCTCAAATCTGATTCCCCTTCAAAACGCAGTTTTTATGAAATGGAAGCTATAAAAAATAACTGGAGTGTACGGGATCTGCAACGAGCTATAAACAGTATGTTATTTGAACGTACCGGACTGAGTACAGATAAACAGGCTGTACTAAAAAGTCATATAAAAGAAGAACCGTTAAAGCCGGAAGATATATTTCGTAATCCTTACATGCTGGAGTTCTTAGGGCTGGAAGAAAAAGCGATCTATACCGAATCAGAACTGGAAGAAGCAATTATTAATCATTTACAAACCTTTTTACTGGAAATGGGCCGTGGGTTTTGTTTTGAAGCCCGGCAAAAGCGTATCACATTCGATAATACCCATTACCACATAGACCTGGTTTTCTATCACAGGATCTTAAAATGCCATGTTATTATAGATTTAAAGATCGGTGAATTTACTCATGCAGATGCAGGTCAGATGAATGTATACTTAAATTATTATAAGGAAAATGAGCTTAACGAAGGTGATAATCCCCCTATTGGTATCATCTTATGTGCAAGTAAAAGTGAGAATCTTGTAAGATATGCTACAGCTGGCCTTCCCCAACAGGTCTTTGTGTCTAAATATCTTATTAATCTGCCTAGCGAGCATGAACTGACAAATATTATCGAAGAAGAACAGTACAAGCTAAAGTAGATGATTAATATCATTCACACGACTATCCACGCTCATTTTCTCTTGTAGATACAAGTTGTAATCTTGTATAAATCTTTCGTTATGGAAATCTATATCAGTGAAGAAGCTATCATTTCCAACATACAAAGTGATTTCAGGAAAGCCTACCCCTTTCTTAACCTGGAATTTTACCGGCAGCCTCATGAAGTGGGCGAACGTTGCTGCGCAGAAGATAAACTCTCCCCGGATACCCCTATAGATGATATCCGTATGATGCACACCTTTGGCTGGATAGATATCAGCAAACAGCGTACTGCTGCAGAAGTGGAATATGATTTCAAGCATCAGCTGGGACTCAGTGTACAGGTAATGCGTAAATCAGGAAAGATGTGGATACAAACTACCAAAACAGATCACTGGACCTTACAGCAGCTAAGTGAAGAAGCGAAACTGGCAGAACAATCTATCTTTTTTTATCCGGGAGAACCGGCAGAATAGTTGATGGTGGTATAAATAATAGGAATATATTTTCCATTATAAAATTTTATACTACCAATGATCTTTTGTTATTTTTTTTGGTAATCTCAAAAATATTCCTAGCTTCATATGACAGACCCTGATATTAGTTCGCACCCCAATTGATTTTTCCATGTGTGTTTTTCGAGTCTTAATTATTCTGAACTATCTCGGGAATCTGCCCAAAATTTTCTAATCACAACATTTTAATTTAAAACAACCTAATATTCTCAATCATTAGTGTTAGCAAGGCGCTGTACTATAGTCATTTCATGGCCCCATAAGCTGCTGCCATAGCAGAAATACCGATCATATTTTTATTGGCGTATAACACACCGTTATGCGATCACTACTGTGTATATGAAAGAGCACTTAATCATTAAAGTTGTGGCTGATGTGCAGGATCAAATCCCTGCACAGGTACCTTACTGGCTCGACTTTATCAATGATAAAACGAACATCGTAGAACGGTTTCACCCTGAAATCGACAGGATATTTGCTGCTAATAATTATAAGTTCTGGACTACCCGGGAATACAAACCCTATACCCGCCCATTATGGAGCCAGGATGAAATGAATGCCGGCTTCCACCTCACCTACCGCCTCATACTACAGCAGGATGGAAAGCTGCCGGAGAATATGACCCAACAAATAAAACAACTCCCCTTTGTAACCGATCTAAGACCTTTGCTGATAGGCACTACAGAATTTCCCGGAGAAGTGGCTGGCGCTATGGCCCTGGTCTCAACCGACCCGGGCGATATGATCTATCTGCCTTATGCAAAGCAATGGACAAAAGGAGTAAAAGATATACGTGTAGCCGTCTTAGATACAGGCGCAAACTTCAATCACCCCGAACTGGAAAATAAAATTGTACTGAGGAAGAATTTCGTAGACCTGCAAGGACTCGATACTTCCTCTTTCATCGGAGATGTACTGAACATTAATGCCATGCCGGAAGACCAGGTAGGACATGGTACTCACGTATCCGGTATTCTGGCAGCCAAAGGAATAAAGATGAATGAAGGCGTATGCCCTTCCTGCAGCCTCATGGTAGTAAGAGTATTAGCGGCTATGAAAAGCGGTAACCGGATAGTAGGCGCAGGCATCATAGACAATATCAACAATGGCATCAAATGGGCCGTGGATAACGGCGCAGATGTGATCAATATGAGTTTGGGTATTAAACACTCCGGGGGCGGACTCCCCCACGAAGATGTGGTGAAATACGCACTCAGCAAAAATGTGACAATAGTAGCAGCCAGTGGCAATGATGGTACCGATGAAAAGTACTATCCGGGCGCACTGGATGACGTATTTGCAGTAGGCGCCGTTGATAACAGCGGACAGGTAACCGGCTTCACTTCCTATGGTGCCAGCATCACCGTTGTAGCACCCGGTTCCAACATCTACAGCTCTTATCTGGACAATGGTTATGCGATGTCTTCCGGCACTTCCCAGGCCTCTCCCTTTGTGAGTGGCTCCGTGGCATTGCTGAAATCGTATGCCTATGAAAAGGGCAAAAAACTGACACACGAGGAAATCAATTATATACTCAGAAACACATCCGACAGGCTTACCAGCAAAGTAAGGGACCAAAGGGCCGGTTACGGCTTATTAAACCTGGCAGATTCATTCAAACTATTAAACGCTATTTTATCATAAACTCTTTAAACAAAATGTCAATGGCAACGCTCAATTTCTTCCCTACGTCCAATGGCGTTAAAATACGCAGAACAAATGTTACCACTAATGGTGTCAATGCAGACATTGACGCTAATGTTAAAGAGCAACTGGCGTACATGGAGGTTCTCTTAAGCAAACCTATCTTCACAAAAGATGACGACAGCTGGATGGGACCAGACAGCGTTCCTATTGAAGAGTTTATCACCGCTCCTCTCAAGGCAAGGCGCTTCACCAACAAACACAAGGACGAACAGCAATGGGAAGATGGTAGCTTGTTATACAACATCTACATTGCCATTAACGCAAACAGTTTCACTGCTAATAATATTCTCACCAGCTCTAACTACAGCCTGGAAGAATATATAGATGCAGAGGATAAATTATCCCTGCTGAAATATGATTTCAAAGACAGGTTAGCCAATAACTGGAATAACCTGGATCTCAATACCCGTGCTATCCTCAACTATCCAGGCGTAGTGAACTACCTGCTGGCACTGGGTTATAACTCCGGTTATACTGAGATCAATGGTTTAACAAACTTCATTTTCGGCAACCGCTCCGGTAACCGCAGTGTAATTGCCTACGGACAGGTCAGCGCTGCCCGTGAATACATCCACGCCGAAAAAGTAGACGTAGAATATAATTCCGAATCCGCTCCTATTATCCAGGATATCCTTAAGGGTAATCCATCGTTTTCCTCACTGTCTTTTAATACGTTTGTTCAGAAGGTAGTAGACAATTATGTATCCAACAGTAAGGAGCTGGAACTACTGAAATTCTCCAAATACTACAATGATATTCCGGTTGCCATGATCCCGAAGCTGATCAAACAGATCAAATCTTCGCTGCTGCCGGTTACAAAACAAAATATAGATACACTACTACCCATTTTTATCAATGAGATAGAAAATACACCAGGATGGGAAGATGATTCCACAGACACAGATACTACAGATGATGATACCTCTGACTACAGTGTTACTTTCTTAGATGATGATGCCGCTGTAGTACAGGTGCTTACCAGCAATATCCGCTGTGCTGCTCAGATGTTCTATTCCATGACGCTGGGCGAAGAGCTGGAGACCTTCGGCATAGTGAATTACTTCACCCATAAATACATGGTTCGTGGTAACATACAGATAGCCGATAGCCAGCTCAGGGAAGATCTGCAACTATACGTGTTCTCCAACAAATTCACCCATCTTAAAACAGGTAAAGTCGTTGACCGTACCCGTCCTGCTGAACGACAGATGTTCTACAAACAGGTATTCAATTATGGTAATGCACCGGTAACAGAAGATGTAGTAGTGAACAAAGAATTCACTAAATACTGGCGTACACTGATCATGGAAGTGGCTAAGTACATACAGCGGGCACAGGACAGTCCTAACCCGGATAGTTATGTATCCCGTCAGACAGTGATGCAGGCAGTGGAAGATTTACAGTATAACCTCTCTACACATTGTTCCGGCATGGCCAATGTGATCTCACCAATCATCTATGATGAGTTATACTTTGTCATCAAACGTATTCTTAATCATCCTGAAATAGTAAAACAACTGGTACCCGCTGGTGGTAACTGGTGGAAAGTAGTAGAACTGCTGTTTGAAGGAATGAAACACCAGCGTCCAAAAACTACCATCCTTTACAACAAAGCGAAACTGGGTTATGAAATTCTTAACTCAGTAGCCGATTATAACCCTGCTACTTTCGAAGATGATAAACTGTTCTCCAACTTTATCAGTAATGTGGATGCTTTCATTATCAGCCAGGCGCAACTACAGGCCAAAGCAGACGATGATGATACACAGGAAGAACCTGAGCATCACCGGAGAAACCGCGATAGAGACAGAGATGAAGACAGCGCCCCTGAAAAACCATCTGCTCCGGCTGCTGGAAAGGATGAATGGGATTTTTAAAGAAAATATTGTTTGATTAATACTAAACGACAAACTATGGATATCATACCATCTAAAACACAGATCAGAGAACTCGCCAGAGCACAGGCCAGAGAAGTATTGGGTAGCAGCGATGTATTTAAGAATATGGGGCTGGAAGATCAGAAAAGTATTTATCTATCCCTGATAGATGATTATGCTTCCAAACAGTATAAGAAACATGGTATCGCGGAAAGTATGGAAACGGATAGTGGTAAACAAATGGGATATAAAGGGTATGATCCCGGACTTTCAGGAGATACAAAGGCTTTTACAGAACTGGTAGACGCCGTAGATTTTCCAAAATTTGTGGCTGATCTGCTGAAAGGTGTGTTTGATGCCAACCTCAAGGTGATGAAAACACAGACAGACAGTTATATCAAACTGATGAAAGAAGCCACCAAATCTTCTGCCGACTTCATCAAAAAAATAAAAGATGATGATGCATTTGCAACATTGGCGGAATCCCGTGGTGGACAATATAATGTAATCACAGAGAAACAGGCAGATGGTAGCAGTAAATTAGCTTTAACAAATCCTGAAGGAGAAAAACAAGATCTGGAAGATGCAGAGGTGAAGAAACACATTCTCGAAGCTAAAATCAGGATGGCCCAGGAACACCGTACTGCATTGAGAGAACTTATTGTGATGGGTGTTACCCGCCTGGTAGTAGAAAAAGGTGAAATCGATGCATCTGTGGAATTTACAATTAAGGCGAGCCGTGCCAGTACTGCCCACCATGATGACCAGAACATCAATACCGTGAATGTACACGCAGAAGCGGATGGAGGTATACTGGGAGCCATCTTTGGAGGTCCTTCCATGAGTACAGATATTACCAACACCAATATACAGATAAATACTTCTGATAAAAAAGCGACGGATGATATGACAGCCTCATTGAAAGGGCATGTTAATCTTAAGTTCAAAACAGACTATTTCAGACTGGATAATTTTGCCAGCATGTATGGAGATGGCGGTACAGCAGCATTAAAGCCTGCTCCCGGCCAGCAAGGTATTGCCGCTCCCGCACCTGCGGCCCATTAATAACTATTTGCCATGGCCTTAGCTATTTTACAATGGGAATCGGCCGATAGTCATGACTTCCGGTTTAAGATTGATATCGGTACCAATACATTCTACCGGTTTAAGATTGGTAAATCGGTTATTGACAGGGCAGGTATAAAATGGGTAGATGAGATCTCTAAAGAAACCCCGTTTCGTCAGAAAACGAAACTGACTTTTTTAGGAGATAGTGAAGAAGAAGTGCGGATACCCAAGAATTATTTTGATAGTGAAAACTGTTATATACAGTTATTCAGTGCGAAAGATGCACAAGGCACTTCTCCGGCAGTTTCCAAAGTGATCAAGATACCAATGGGGCTGCAACGTATTAATACAGGCAGACTTAATCCATTAACAAGAGCAAGTAGCATCACTATGAGTTATACAGATTTCAACCCGGTCAGAAATATCTCCCATAATGAGCAGTATCTGGCGCATCAGTCTTCTATAGAAGATATCCTGGGAAGTTTGGTGAAGGCTGTATTACCAGTGGCTATTGGTATGCTTAATCCTGCTGCGGGGAATTCTTCCAGCGGGAATGCATCTTCAAACGGGGCTTCCGGTTCCTCTGGTAAGGCAGGACCTGCTCCTGCAGGAGATACCTCTTCCCTGCTCACCAGTTTACTGGGTGCTTTGATGAAAGCCGTAGCGCCTAACATCCCCGGTTTAAGCGGACAACAATCCATCCGGGAAGAGCATAACCGCTTTCACAAGCCGCAAGCCGTTAACAACCAGTTTTCAAGACCTTTTGTATTTGGTATAGATGATGCACTGCTGGCTACATTAGCCGGCCCTATCATCAAACAGGGCATGGAATTGCTGCCACAACTGATCAATGCAGCGAATCAGCACAAGTTACAAACACTACAGGCCAATAACCAGCTGATGACCACCTTAGCCGGTGATGTACAACGCAGGCTCATGCTACAGCAACTGCTGCAAAATCAACCTGCCAACGCTGCTCCTGCTATAGATCCTGCGGTGCTGGCACAACTGATTGCACAGTTACAAGCTGCTCCACCGGCTGCTCCGGCCCCCACAACTCCTGCTGTTGCTGTTGCGAAGACGTATTCCCTTTCTGTGAATCAGCATGCGTATACACTCAGTAATGGGTTGATACTCACGTTCGAATCACTGAAACTATCTTCCAGTAATGGAAAAGATGTATTGCTGTTGCAGCTGTCCGACAGGATGTTATTTAAAATAAAACTGAATGTAAATCAGGCGCCTAAAAATCCTCTCCCGAAAGCTATCTATACTTTCTACTTTAAAGATCCCGCTACCAAACAATTACTGTTTGAAAAGACTTTCAAGAAGAAAGATATACAGGCAAACACCATCATAGAATTTGAATTTATGAAGAGCGAGTTATCCAACATGCCACTTCATAAAAACATAGAAGTATTTGCAGAAATGCGCTGGCGTACCGCCAGTGAAAAAGAATACAAAGCTATTGGCAATACACCTGTCGTATTCGTACAGAACTACTTTGTACAAAACCAGGAGGGAGAAGCAGTATCAGGAGAAAAAGAACTGTCAGACATGAAAGTCTACCGTTCTTTCTGGAACAAGATATGGCAGTCCCCTTCTCTGGGTAAATCCAGGTCTTTATGGGAACTGAAAGTAGATGCCCGTTATACAGTATCCTTATCTGCTGATCACACCGCTAACGGTGTTACCGGTACGAAATTATCGATGGATGAAAAAGATCCTGAAAGCATAAAAGATATTACTTCCGGTAAATTAAAAGCTGGTATAGAACTCAGCATCACAGAGATCAATAAACTACTGGATGGCTGGGATGGCTCCGTACCACTGGATGAAGAAAAACTTGGCGCTATCCGCAATGCAGACTTTGCAGCTTCCAATACCGCAGAAACGATTTACAATATCGAATTAAAAGGAAGATCATACGAGCAGGGAATGATATGGGTAGTACCGGTATTCAAACTGTTTGAGATCACCCTCGGCAAAGTGGAATCCCTTACTCCCGAAGGATATGTAAACCAGGTAAGCAGTACCAAAGTTAAATTCCCATTACCGGTGAGTGTAAGAATTCTTGGTATTAAATCCAACAAACAATAAATTATGGAAAAGGATACAGAAGATACTACAGAAACCGAATACACCTTCGATGGATACGACATCGAGGTGAATGTAAAAGTGGTATTAAACCCCATTACTAAACCCGGAAAGCCATGATAGATGAAGCCTTTCTGCCTTTCGGAGATCTGGTAGACAAAATACTGGATATCCCCGGGGCTACAATTACAGATGATGTACATGGTATCCAGTCCTACATATACGAAATAGAGATCGGCACCCCCGTAGAATTGGATATCAGCGTGGATGAAAATGGGAAAGTAAGGATAGGCAGTGTTCCCCCTCTTTACAGGGTGAACAGCAGCTTCCGACCTTCTTATCACAGCATTACAATAAAAGCTGAAAAATACACCCCTCCGGAACATGGCGAATGATAACATATCATGGAATCTGGAAGACTTTGTAGACTCGCTGGTAGTGGAGCTGGATAAAACCCGCGAAACACTGGCCATCAAAGCCATCAACAAACCGCTCACCTATACGGTGAAGGACCTTGCTATTGACCTCAACATCTTCCCTACTTTCGATGGGGACCAGATCCGTTTTACGACGGCTCAACCTGGGCAGGAAGGCGCTTCCAAGGTGAATATCCAGTTAGGTTCTATCACTGATCAGCAGGTAAGGGCCACGACTAAAATGAGTGGGTTAAGAAATGATACCAAAATAGAAGAGATTGGAGTAGATCCGAAAACAAGAAATAAATTAAGGAAGATGGGCGTGAATTCTGTTGATGATTTACAACAGATAGAAAAGAAACATGTAGATATTCAACGCGCCTCAGATAATGAAATAGATTATAAAACACTGGCAAACGAAATTCAGAAATCGAGAAGGGGTCAGACCCCACCAAAGGTAAGTGCAGTGAGCCTTTCTATAGACGAGCAGAATCGTCCTTTCCTGCATGTACGGGGAGAGAACTTCTCATTAAATCCTAAGTACCCGCCCGTGACAGTGATTAATAATAACCTGGCGGAAGTACTGGAATTTAATGCGAATGAGCTGAAGATCCTGTTATCGAAAGATCATATTACGCAAACCGAATCAGAACTGATTATGACTTTCGATCCTTACACACTTGTAAAAATGAATATCAGACTTTAAATGCTACTTCATATGAGGAAGAAACATACGCCTTACGCTTCTTACGATGATTTGCTGTGTGAATATTATGGCCATCATAAACCGCGCAGGAAGAAACAAAAAGGTATGACGCAGAGCTTTGATAATGGTGAAGTAATTCCGGGCAAGGACACTGAGCCTTTCCAGGAATATGTAGTATCCGCTTCTGTAGATAAAGACGGAGATGTTTTTGAGGAATATGTAGTGCAGGCTTCTGTTACTAATGATAGCAATGAGGAGTATGTAGTGTATGAAGCTTCGTACGATGATACAGCATCCTATTCTCCTGTATCTTATTCAGCAAGTCAGAACGCTTATTCTCCTGTCAGTCAGAATCAGGATTTATATACGGATGTATTATCTCCTTTCTCCAATAGTAAATCGGATGTATATAGTCCGAATAATATGCCTGCTGATAGACCAGCTTATACATCTCCTGATAAATCATCTTACATTCCTTCTACACCTTCTCACACTCCTAATATCTCTGATCACAATATGCCCGATGCTGATGCGCATGAATCAGCAGAGCTGATGGATGATCTTATGAAGATAAGAGGATCAGACGCACCACCTGCCGGTACTTCCAAAGAAGACGATATTGTAAATGATTTACAGGCTATTCTATCTGGTAAAAAGGTCTATGACCCTGTAGCTAAAAAGACAGTTAACAGGGAGGATTTAGGTAAACAGCAATCTATCCCTTCTCCACAACCTGCTCATGCCAATAATGAACCTACAAAAAACGAACATGCTATATTCGACCGCATTGCACAGAATATGCAATTTGCCAATGCATATAATTTAGGAACTATTCAGATAGATTCAGAAGAACTGAATAACCGGTTTAATCAGTTTGAGGAAACACCAGCACCTAAAAAACCAGCAGCACCTAAAGCTACTGCACCTGTAAATAAACCATCTCCGGTAAGCAAAGAAGAATCCTTTGATCCTTCTGAGTTTTTAAATGACCTGGAAGATATGCACAAACAGCAAAGGTCAAATACAGTGGCGACAGTAACTCCGGATAATTCTGTACAGATGTCCGAAGACTTCCCGCCACGCCCCACTAATCTACGCCCTATCACTTCTCAGGAAAGGGCGACTGAATTTGGCACATTCACCTTTGTAGCAGATCCTTCAACCTTTGATGGTGACGGCATAAGAGTTACAAATAACTGGTACCACGATAATATCACCGCTGTCAGTATTCCCCAGTTAAACGGGAAACGTTTCGGTAGCCACGTCATCCAGAACGGTACTATCAACTTCCACAAAGCTGGTGCAGACAGGCTCAAACGCTTATGGTCTGCCTGGGAAGCGGCGGGTTTATTAGACAGGATACAGACTTTTGAAGGTGGCTATGCAGCCCGTTATATACGTGGTACACAGCAGCGCTCTCCAAGACCACTCAGTAACCACGCCTGGGGCACCGCCTTTGACATCAATGCACCCTGGAATGGCTTTGGTAAGGAACCGGCCCAAATGGGGCAAACAGGCTGCTTAAGAGAGCTTGTAGCTATCGCTAATCAGCAGGGCTTTTTCTGGGGAGGACATTTTGGCAAAAAAGACGGGATGCACTTTGAATTAGGAAAAGTAGTCTAAACATAAAAATAGGATGCCTCACACTCATCCGGATTTTTCAAGCATAATCAATCTCTTTCAACATGGAAAATCGTTTCTTCGAAATAAATAGCCAGCTTGGCGCCGGAAAGCGCAGGCAAAACGGTTATGCCCGTTCTTCTTCTATCGTAGAAAGATTTGCGAATTCGTTCGATGCGGTCAGCTACCAGGTGCCCGGCATCGTAGACCCTATCAGGCAGCCTACCGGCATGGTATGCTGGGCTACGGTAGCTACTATGATGATAGGCTGGAAGAACCAGCGTTCTGCCGCTATAGAAACTGTAATGGCCGGCATTGGCACTATGTATGTCAATAAAGTAAAAAAGAACGAAGGCCTCTCCGCCGCAGAAAAGATACCCTTCCTGAAAGCTGCGGGTCTTACCCCGGAATACCCTCAGTCACTGACCATAGGCGGATGGGAACACCTGTTACGCACTTACGGCCCCATCTGGGTCACTACCGCTGAAGGCTCCGACGCCAACTTCGGTATTCACGCCCGTATCATCAGCGCTATCCGCGGAGATGGTACCCCCGAAGGTACCAACCTCACCATCACAGATCCCGCACTAGGCAATACTTACCCGGAAAAATTCTCCGACTTCCTCGTGAAATTCGAAAGAGAAGTACGCGTAAGCCAGGACTGGGACGGCAGAATACAAATCGTACACTTCGCATCTGGCACCACCGCTACCGCCAGCTCATTATCCACCAATAGCCTCAGCATCTCTTCCAACGGTATAGACCTCATCAAAAAACTGGAAGGATTCCGCGCACAGAAGTACAACGACCAGGCAGGACACTGCACCATCGGTTACGGTACCCTGCTGCACAAAGGCAACTGCAACGGAGATGCCTCCGAACAACCTTATGCTGGTGGCATCAGCGACAAACAGGCTACGGACCTGCTCATGGCCCGTGTAAGTGATTTCCAGCGCACCATCAATGACCAGATCACTGTTGCACTCAATCAAAACCAGTTTGATGCACTCGTGAGCTTTGTATACAATATAGGATCTGAAAGTTTCCGTAAATCCACTTTACGCAAAGTCCTCAATGAAGGCAGTTACACCGCCGTACCAGCAGAAATGAGGAAATGGGTAAAAGTAAGGAAGAACGGTGCCCTCGTAGATTCCCAGGGACTCATCAACAGAAGGAATGCTGAAATAGAACTGTACAATAACACGGCTACTTCACAATCTTTCTCCTTCGACGACAGGATCAGATTCTCAGCCGATTTCTCCGCACAGGAAGACTTCATTCAGCAATATTCCCAGAACGCAATAGATAGCATGCGGCAAACACGTGTGCCCGCATCCGTAACACTGGCACAGGCAGCTCTGGAATCAGGCTGGGGTAAAAGCGCTCCGAAATTTAACTTCTTTGGTATCAAGGCGGGCAGTGCCTGGACAGGGGAAAAGCAACTGTTAACAACCACTGAGATCCACAGTGACAATGACAGAAGCAAACATCCTTATCCTGAAATAATATCTATCGAACAATTCACCGATAACAGCGGAAATACCAAATACCGCTGGAGAGTTAAAGATAATTTCAGAGCCTATGCCAACGCTGTAGAGAGCTTTAATGATCATGGGAACTTCCTCGTAAACAACGGACGTTACCGCGAAGCATTTAATCATACAGATGATGCCAAACAGTTTGCAAAAGAAATTGCCAAAGCCGGTTATGCTACAGATCCGGGTTACGCTAATACCCTGATTCAGATCATAGAACATAACAATCTTACCCGCTTTGACACCACACCAGCTGTTTCCGGGGCCAACAGCAGCACTGTACAGGAGTTTGCAGGAGATATCCTCTCTAACCCCGGCAGAGTAGCTATCCCCGCTAATATCAAACAGCAGCTGGAACACATCAAAGCCAATGGTACCTATACGCTGAACGGCAATACCTTCACGCCTTCCCAAAGCCTGTTGCAAAGTATTGCGCAAATGCTTTACTTCTCACTGGACCATAACAAAACTGCGCCTACGGCCTTTGGTATTTTAAGTTATGTACGTCCTGCTTCTACTCATCATTCCAACGGTACCGGTGTAGACCTCACACATATAGACGGCCTCAGGATAGATGTACGCAACCAGCAGCAATGCCTGGATGCCGTAATTGCAGCCATTAACAACCTGGCTCCGGGCAGTTATGCACTGGGCTTACCAAGACCACCGTATGCTGATGGTGCCGGTGCAGACCACGACTTCAGCACTTATAACAAGCATATCACGGTATATGCTAATACGCAGCCACCTACTTTGCTACCGGAATTCCAGAACCTGCCTACAAGCGGTAACTTCTTCCTTCCTAACAAATGGAATGAACACTCCCCTACCGGCAGTACAGCTACAGACCTGAATCATATCACAAACGAAACATCCCGTGCGGCATTACGTACGGCCATTAATAATGCTTCAGGAAGAGGCGCTGTTATCAAATACTTATTTGCCGATGCACTGGACCATCTGCATATCCAGGCACTATAAGCCACAACATAAAAAAAGGAGTCTATCGGCATGCCGATAGACTCCTTTTTATTAAACTAAGATTGATTATCTACAACTTCACAAACTTCTTTCTCACTATCTTATTACCATCCTTAAATTCAACAATATAAGTACCGGCAGATAATCTGCCTACATTCAAAATACCATTTGTTGATTCCATCTTCGTTACCTGTGAAGTAGACAGGTTAATGATATTGAAGGTGTGTGTATTCTTAATACCTCCAATCGTCAGTGTACTATAAACAGGATTAGGATACAGTTTAAATCCATCTGCTTTTGTTTCAGGAACATAAGCCAGGCTGGATGCACTGCTTAAGGTACCATATACTTCCAGCTCATTGATAGAATAACCGTACTGTGTATTCCTTACGGTACCATAGATACGTACATATCTGCCTGTAGCCGTTAATCCTGTATAATCATTCAACACGGTCGCATTATTGGTGATCGTTTTTACCGCAGACCAGTTAGTAGAATCATTGGATACCTGTACTTCGAAATTCTTACCATAGGCATTCTCCCAATAAATCTTTATTTCATTGATATTGTAAACAGCACCAAGATCTACAAAGATATACTGAGGATCTGCGAATGCACTTGACCAACGGGAAGTCTGATTGCCATCAACAGCATTACTACCACCTAATCCACCATTTTCAACAGAAGAAACAGTAGTTGGTTTATTCAGCGCCAGGTTAGTACCTCCACCACCTGGTACAGTTGTGTCTCCACTACCATTACTAAAGGTTACATAATTGACATTAAAGTCAGTCGCGTCCAATGCTATGCGTAATACTTTCACACCAGCTGTTAAAGCCGGAGTAGTTACTGAAACCGTCTGCCATGCCTGGAATCCACCTGTTGTCGGAACAGGGATATTTCCGGAGATGTTCACACCATCCAGTTCTGCATGGAATGTTTTGGCAGCACCAGGATTAGCAACTCTTGCCGATAACGTATATACGCCGGGTGTAGTCACATTCACTGTATATTCCAGCCACTCTCCCGCTGCTACATAACCAATGTTATATCCACCTTCTGAACAGTTTTCCAGATCCACATCTTCCGTAGTACGGTATTGATTACCAGCATTACCGGTAGAAGCATCATGATACGCATACCCTTCTCCACCTAAATCAAAATTCTCTATTTCTATTTTACCTGGAATAGTAGCCGGTACACCCAGATAAGGATTCTGTAATGCTGCACTTACTTTATAAGTAGCTTTATAAGTGGTATTCACCGCAGGTACACGAAGTGATTGTAATGCATCTCCACCATGAGCCCATGATGCGAACGCATAAGAAGAATCGCCTAATACCTGTGGACTAACTGCCTGTAATACAAAAGCAGAATTCACTACGAACGTCTTACTGAATGGTGTAGTTTCCTGTGTACCAAGAATCAGTTTAAGACCCGCCGGAGTAGCATCTGCTGTAAGAATTACTTTATTAGGCTGAATATCTACAGAATCCGTTCCTGTACGTCCCTGTGAATCAGTAGCTGTTAACAGGATACGGAACCAGATATTAGGAGAAGATTCACCACCATTATCAGCGATAAACGTACCGGATGTAATACCTGTTGGAATTACCGGACCAGGATGCCAGTGTTCACTGGCTGCATTGTCTTTATGGAAGAAACGTACTTCCCAATGATACGCAGAAGCAGGTAAAGTTCCATCTTCCAGGTCTGTTGCACTACCGGAGAAACGTACTGTATCCAGCACATTCCATTTAAGTGTACCCACCGGAGTAATGATATGAGGTACTGGTCTGGCATTAAACGGCGTCACCTTCAGCGTAGCTGCTGCGCTGGTGACCTTACCGACACCATTAGAAACAATTACGCGGTAGCTGCCTGAATCTGCGGCAGATGTTTTTGCAATAGTATATGTGCTGGCAGTAGCACCGGTTATATTCACCGTGTCTTTCTGCCACTGGTAAGTGAACGGTATTGCACCTGAAGCAGTAACAGAGAAGGTTACAGGGTCCTGCGCTACTACAGTCTGGCTCACCGGCTGATTAACAATAGCAGGTGCCTGGTTGTTATCATATTCTATTCTCCATACACTACCGGTAGTATTATACTTAATATAATAGATGTTACCGTCTATGCCTACACTGGTACCCAAAATAGAACCAAAACCAGTAGCAGATAATTCCTGGTAACCACCCGTACCGGGGTTTGTTGCATCTACACTTCTGTACCAGGCAGAACACCAGTCAGAGAAATAAAATCTGTTCAGGTACTGTGCCGGATAATTAGTAGCAGCAGGATTAAAGAATACACCTGAAGTGATGGCACAACCCCAATCAGTGTGCGGATACGCAAAAACAGGCAGGATAGTATTTGCATCCTGTTCAGGGCCTGACTTACCATTCTGGTCCCAGCCATAATTATAGTTCTTTGAAGCATCAGGAGCGGTAACGTCATCAATCTCTTCGTAATTACCTCCAACGTTCACTACAAAAATCTTCTGAGATATGGGGTCTAAGCTCATCTTCCATGGATTCCTCATGCCTATTGCCCAGATGCTCCTCTTCTGACGGGTAGCACCGGCTACATTGTAGTAAGGATTACCTGGCGCTGGCTGACCATCTTCTGTTAAACGCAGGATTTTACCACGGTAAGTATCCAGTTTAACAGCTTCTGCAGAGGAGTTACTTTCCCCGATAGCCACGTACAGTAAACCATCTTTAAACAGGATAGCGCCACCATTGTGGAATCCGTTAATGATGGGATCAAACTGCATGATCCTGGTGCTGGAAGTCACGGTGTTAGCAGTGCTGATCACGATCATGTCCAGGTAATGTACTGTCATTGAATCGTTGGTGTAGAAAATGTAACATTTTCCGTTAGTCGCAAACTGCGGATGTAAGGCAATGCCTAATAATCCCTGTTCGGATCCGGTGGTCGTTGATACTGTATGCACAGTACTCACTACGCCATTCTGTAAAACTTTTACATTCCCGGAACGTTCTGCAATAAAGATTCTGCCATCGGGTGCATGCACCATGGCGGTTGCTTCATTGATCACATCTCCGGTTAATTTTTTCTGGATAAATCCTGCCGGCAACTGGCTATAAGCCGGGTTCGTAGCGAGGACCAGGCAGATGCTGACAGCACACAAAAGTTGGTAAATTTTGAGTAGGTTTTTCCTCATGTTAAGAAATTGTTGTGAATTATAAATATAGGTGTCCGTTAATGTAAATGGTTATTTAGGTCGGGTTTTCCTGGGTTCTCTAAATATGGCATTCTGTAAACAAATATAGGGGAAATTATATTACGTGAGGATAGATTTACATGAACGGAAAGATATAAAAAGCAATTCTAAAACAACGAGGCCACCCCTATTGGGATGGCCTCGTTTACTAAGATTATTGTTT
Source organism: Chitinophaga sp. YR573 (assembly GCF_900110995.1). Taxonomy (GTDB): domain Bacteria; phylum Bacteroidota; class Bacteroidia; order Chitinophagales; family Chitinophagaceae; genus Chitinophaga. The sequence goes on along the minus strand of NZ_FOJF01000003.1, from coordinate 696,560 downwards.
AATAAACTTCAATAGTAACGTTTCATTTTTTGTATTTACTATCTGCAAAAGATACATCCCCTGTGGGATCAAACTTATATCCACCGGATAAGCGCCGGATGAATATACCGTCTTATCAGACCATACCCTTCCACTCAGATCCACCAATTTAACCTGTTTCAATGTTTCACTGGATGATAACTGCACTTTACTGCCGGTTACCGGATTCGGATATAAACTGGCTACCCATTTACCTGTTTTAGTTCCAGTTACTGCTAAAGTGCTGGCATGCAGTGAACCATAGGCTTCCAGTTCGAAGATAGAATAACCATACGGGGTCACTCTTGCAGTACCATAGATCCGCAGGTAACGGCCATGACCGGAAAGACCAGTATTATCATTCACCAATGCCGTATTGCCTGTGATCGTTTTGAGGGTAGTCCAGGTGCTCTGATCTGTAGATACCTGTACCTGGTAATCTGCAGCGGCAGCAGTTTCCCAGGTGATCTTCACCTCATTGATATTATAATCTGCACCAAGATCAACACTGATCCATTGCGGATCGGCGAATGCACTGGACCAACGTGTATTGATATCACCATCAACAGCATACGATGCAATAGTACCTGCATTTTCTGTAGTAGATACAGTAGCTGTTTTATTTAATGCCAGGTTTGGACCAGTACCGGTAGGAACACCTGTAGTATAATATACATTATCGATGTAGAAATCTGCGGCAGCTGAAGGTGCATCACCGGAGAAAGTAAATGCCTGTGTAATAGCACCCAGATCTATTCCTGTAAATGTATTCACAGGGAAAGTAACTTCATGCCATGCACCATCTCTTACTAATCCTAACTTCTGTTCTCCTGCTGCATAAGAGAAATCTACCTGACCGTTAGACGCAATGATGCTGAACTTAAATGAACCCTGGTAAGTAGTCTTAAACCAGAATTTCAGATAACCGCTACTGAAATGTGTAAGATCGCGTACATCATTTGCCACGCCAAGACCAAACCAGTTACCCGCAGCAGCTGTAAACGCCATTACTTCCGTGCCTTCATAAGGTACAGCATTGGCAATGCTGGTAAGATTATTCCATACGTACAGGTTTGCATCCTGCCCATAGGTGAGTTTAGTGGTAATAGCAGCATTGTTGCTGTAGATACCATAAAGGTCAGAGAGTATTTTATTATCCTGTACAGTAAAAGTAACAGGTGATGATACCGTACTGAGTTTACCATTATCATATGCCTTGGCAGTGATGGTATAAGTACCCATATCCACATTACTCCATGTGAAAGTATAAGGCGCTTTTGTCACTGTTCCGAGCAAGGTAGTACCATTGTAGAACTCTACTTTATAGATGGAGCCATCATCCGTTACATTGGCACTGATAATCACTTTAGCTGGTTTCAGCAAAGTAGTAGTAGGCGTAGGTGAAGTGATACTCACCTGTGGCGCTGTATTACCGGGAGCCGCGATGAAAACAGTCACCGGTTTAGATGTGGTTGTTTTCTGCTGGTTGTCCGTAGCTTTTGCAATCAATGTAGCAACGCCTTGTACAGATGTTTGCCAGTTATAATTAAACGGAGCGGTAGTAACTGTAGCCAGATAATTATCTCCGTTAAAGAAATCAACCTTACTGATAGATCCATTACTATCTGTTGCGTTAGTATTAATAGCGATAGCAGCCGGAGTAGTAAACAGGGTATCCTTCACCGGATTAATGATAGCCACTGTCGGAGCGGGATTGGCAGATACCCCACCGGTATAATATACGTTATCCAGATAGAAATCAGCAGCAGCAACAGGAGCATCACCGGCGAACATGAACAACTGGTTAACAGTCATCAAATCAACCGCGCCGAATTCACTTACTGGGATGGTGACTTCATGCCATTGTCCGTCTCTTACAAGACCATGTTCATTGCTGCCGTTAAACATTACCCAGCCTTCGCCGGATTCTGTAGAGATCCCTACTTTAAAAGTAGCAGCAGACGCTGTTTTCATATTGAATTTGAGGCTGCCGCTGGCATAGTTGCTCATATTCTTTGCATCATTGGCAACACCTAATCCGAACCAGTTAGCAGCATTGGCATGAAATGCCCATACGCTGTTGCCTTCAAAAGGCACCGGGGAAGCAACATCTGTGATATTATTCCAGTAGTATAAATTAGCTCCCTGTCCAAATACTACTTTATCATTGACAGGTGTGTTATCTGTGAAGATACCGTAATTACCTTCCGGTGCATTATCGGTACCCAACAGCAGCTCATCTCCCTGGGTAATATCCTGGTACAGGCGGATATAATCCACCAGCATATCTCCGGGTAAGGGTGCTGTTACATCTGCAGCGGAATGGATACCGGGATAATTACCACCAACGGCCAGGTTCAGTAAAATGTAAAACGGCTGTTGAAAAGCATCCAGACCGTTACCACCATCAATAGCAATTTTGTAATAAGGGCTGTTATCGAGATAAATAGTGATGAATGACTTGTCCCAGGTGAGCTTGTACAAGTGATAATCATCACTCAGGTTGACAGTCTGGGTAACAGTATCCCTGGCATAGCTCGCATGACCCGTATATCCGCCCGGATTTTCGGTCCACCAATGCGTTGCGGCACTAGCAGTCTGATTTACTTTTCCGGCCGCTATTGCGCCTGCAAATCCCATTTCCAGCATATCTACCTCACCGTTGTGTGGCCATTCGCCACCGGTACTTCCCAGCATCCAGAAAGCGGGCCATAAGCCATTGCCTACCTGCGGCACTTTTATCCTTGCTTCCAGAGTACCGTAGCGGAACGATACACGACCGCTGGTTTTGATACGGCCGGATGTAAATGGTTGTCCGCCAACATTTTCACGTCTGGCTTCTATTATCAGGTGACCATTTTCTACTCTTACGTTATTAGTGCTGTTTGTGTAGTATTCCAACTCGGCATTTCCCCAGCCGCAATTGTTTTTGGCGCAGCCATCGCCGGTTTCATAGGTCCAGTTCAGAGGGTTTAACGTTGTTCCTTCGAAGTTTTCTTCCCAGACTAGCTTTTGCTGGGCATGGGCCAGTACAGGGAACAAAAATAGTGCAATCAATAGAGGTGCTTTCATATGTATGGTTTAAAGAATGTGGCTAGGTAATTATTGGGCAACACGGTCCTAGCCCCTTACTGGGAGACAGTTGTTACTTTGAGGGTGTCGTTTTTATCAATTTAAAGGTACAGGAATTTTTATATTTCGTGGGGATGAATATATGATGTGTAATATAATTCCGGTTAATTAACCAAGTGTTTTTAGTTCTCTTGAAAGATTGTCTTTTGCATTACTTTCGAACTTATCAAAAAATGCTGTTGTTTTAAATAACCTCTCCATGTTTAAAAAGTGTTGTAACACTTTTGTACGGCCAGGGTTATAAACCGTATCAGGATATATAGCATACTCTTTTCTGATCTTCTGAAAATATTCCTGGTATAACTCCCAGCTTTCTCCTAATATAGAAAGATCTGCATCCGTAAATAAATTGGTATCATTATCAGGACTTACAGTATGTCCTTTTGTAGCAAGAATCTGAGCTACGCATTTATCCGTTTCAAGTCCCAATAGCTGAAGGGTTTTTGCAGCACATTCGGCGCTCTTCTCTTCATTATCCCCGCTGGTAGCATTATAGATGATATCATGATAATAGAGAGAGAATAGCAGCGTATCCCAGTCATTGACTTGTTCCTTTATTGCTGTTAATTTTATCAACAGATATTCAAGGTGATGAAGATTATGATAGTAACGGCCCTCTTCTGAATAATTTGTTTCAATCTCTTTCCAGAAATCTTCCTGTAACTGGTGATTGCTGGTATATTTTCCTGTCAGTTCCAGGAATGTTTGTTTAAGCATTGTTGTCATAAGCTATTTTAAGAAATCCTCTCACTTCCTCATTAATATCATCTTTGCTATAAATCCTTACATGGTGGTTAAAGTCATCACTTCCTGGTACAGGTTTAATTTTATGAAAGCATAAATTATCATCGTACCGCTGCTTAAAAGGAATCACCAAATCTATAAAATTCTTACCAAACTGGATAACGTAGGCAAACTTCTTAGCAGCAGCAATACCTATCATTGTTTTAGCCGGATGTAAACTCACAGGCCCTATCTCATCAAATGATGTTACTAAGTGATTGAACAGTTCTATCGCAGGTTGTGGTTTACCCTGAAGAAAATCATTCATTTTGTTTTTTTTAAGTTTGCGGAGCCAGATCTTATTGCTTTTTCCTTCCAAGATATTCAACCACACCACGATCCTTTACAGGTCTTTCATGATGACTGATCATATCAAAGTACGATACTAATGTAAGTAGCTCTTCTTTTTGAAGCGGAGCGTTTTCTTTGGGGATATTACTAAAAGCCTGTTTACAGATGAACAATCCTCCGGGTTTAAGTGCATTGAATATTTTAGCGAAGAGGGCCCTGTCGAAGTGATAATACAAAATGATCAGATCAAATGATTCAGCGGGCAGATCATAGTCTTCAATGTCCATTATCAGCGCATCTATATGCACATTAAGACTAAGAGCTGTCTCTTTCAGTTTCTCAATGGCTACCGCTGAAATGTCCACAGCTGTAGCTTTCCACTGATGTTCCGCCAGGAAAAGGGAATGTCTTCCCAATCCGGCAGCGAGGTCAAGCACCTTCCCTCCTGATGGATATGATTTGCTGATATGCTGTTCATACATCTCTATAAAAAAAGGATCAGGGGTTTCCAGTGAAGGTAATCCCTGTGTAAATCTGCCGTCCCAAAGTTCTCTTACATCCATGACGGACAAAGATAACCAATTGTCTAAAAGCCATTCTGACTTTATTCTTCAACTAAAATAATTAAAGGCTTCACTCATAGAAGGATGTGTAAATATTAATCACTTCACCCCAATTCCTCCAAAAGATTATTAAGCCAATTTTAATTTTGAATTTAATTATTTGCAACTATATTGCATAAAATTTGCAATACCGTTGCATTTGATAGAAATCTAAACCACTACTGATTCATGATAAGTTTGAGAACAGCTGTACAAATTTTACTCTTAATACTGTTCTCTCAGTATGTGTATGGCCAGTCCTGTAATTACTCCATTACCGGAAAGATTACAGGAAAATCCGGTCTGGGCCTGCCCGGAGCAAGGATCAGCATAACCGGTAACAAGCAGGTAATAACCGACAGGAACGGTGGATATACGATTAATAATATCTGCGCGGGCGATTATATCATTTCCTGTGTAACAGATACCGGTTTGCCGGTTAGTAAGGCAGTAAAAGTAGCAGGCAGTATCCAATTAGACTTTGTATTACAGGAGTTAAGTACTGATTTAAAAGAAGTAGTGATCAGTAGTACCAAAGAGAAGGAACTCAGCACATTAAATACGGTGGGATTGAATAATAAACAACTCTTTCAATCTACCGGTAAAACGCTGGGGGAAAGCCTGAAAAGCATTCCTGGCCTCAATAGTATTCAAACCGGCCCTTCCATATCAAAGCCTGTTATTCATGGCTTACATAGTAATCGTGTACTCATCCTCAATAATGGGATAAGACAGGAAGGACAGCAATGGGGCAGCGAACATGCGCCTGAAATTGATCCTTTCACAGCTGCTCATGTATCTGTTATAGAAGGTGCAGCCAGTATCAGATATGGCTCCGATGCACTGGCAGGGGTAGTCATACTGGAACCTGCGCCACTTCCAACAGATAAAAAGATAGGTGGTGACATAAACCTGGTAGGCGCCAGTAATGGCCGTATGGGGGCTGTATCCGGCATGCTGGATGGTGCGGTGGATGGTTTTCAGTGGCGGGCACAAGGCACGCTTAAAAGGGCTGGCAACTTTAAAACCGCCGATTATTACCTGAAGAACACGGGCATAGCCGAAGATGATTATTCAGGAACGCTGGCCTATCATAAAACCAATTATGGCTTTAATGCTTTCTATAGCCGGTATCATAGTAAGATGGGGATTTTTGATGGCTCGCATGTAGGTAATATACAGGACCTGTACGCTGCATTTAATCGTCCTAAACCTATTACCGCTTCTTATTTCTCTTATAAAATTGATAGAAGTTATCAGCAGGTAACACATGATCTGCTGAAATTAAACAGCTATTACCAGTTTAATAATCAGGGTAAGATGGAAATCATCTATGCAAGGCAAACCGATCTCCGTAACGAATACGATATCGATCTTCCCTACAGTGATGATCCTGCTGTACTGGCAGCACCACAGATCAGTTTCAAGATCAAAACACATACCCTGGACCTCTTATATCATCAACCCGATAAAAATAATTTCAGCGGTACCTGGGGCATGAGCGGTATCACCCAGGGAAATGTATTCAGAGGAATACGTTACCTGGTACCAAACTTCCGGAATTACGGTGCAGGAATATATGGCATAGAAAAATACACAAAAGATAAATGGACACTGGAAGCCGGACTACGATACGATTACCGCTGGCTGAAAGTTTACCGGCGGAATGACAACTCTCTGTTTGTTTATAATAACACCAGTATCTACCAGAATGTAACCGCTTCTATAGGCGCTACCTGGAAGGCTGCGGAACATTTTTCTATAAGCGCCAATACAGGTACCGCATGGAGAGCCCCCAGCGTAAATGAGCTTTACATTAAAGGCATTCACTTAAGCGCAGCTTCTTATGAACTAGGAGATTCTACGCTTCGTTCAGAACGTTCTTTTAATACCAGCATCAGCTTTAAATACAACACAGAAAAATTATTTGCACAACTCAATATATACGATAATGAGATCAACAATTTTATTTATGCCAAACCTTCTTTACAGCCGATTACGCTCGTAAGCGGCACCTATCCTATGTTTACCTATACTCAGGCAAATGTACGCCTGCGGGGATTAGATGCAGAAGCAGATTATACTTTCCTGAAAAACTTCACACTAATCTCCAAAACATCTCTGGTAAGGGCTTTCAATAAAAGCATACACGATTACCTCGTATTCATGCCGGCCGACAGGTTTGATAATGCTCTGAAATATACCTGGCTGTCGAAGTATGTGAGCTTACAGTATGTAAAAGTATCCAGGCAGACAAGGGTGCCACCTAACAGTGATTACGTGGCACCACCTCCTGGCTATGGCCTCTTAAACAGTTCTTTTGGAATGGACCTGCTGGCAGGAAAACATATACTAAACATAGATTTTTCTGTGGATAATCTTACCAATGTTGCTTACAGGGATTATCTGAACAGGTTCAGATATTATGCAGATGACCTGGGCATCAGTTTCGTATTACGTACAAAACTCACTTTTTGACTACATAATAAAATAAAACATGAAAAGACTACTTTACTCCGTTGCAGTGCTGATGGCACTGAGCGCGATGCTTCATTCGTGCAAGAAAGATGAAACAGCCATTGCTCCCCCTGTTCCGGGAAATGAATTTCTGACAACCGTGGGACTGAAAGTTACCAATGCCTCCAACGCTGCAGATGTTCAGTATGCCTACTGGACAGACACCACATTGATTGCTCATCCTGCAGACAGCATTAATACACCTGTGTTAAATTTGAAAGCCAGCGCAAAATACAATGTGGAAGTATTATTCCAGGACCGCACTACCACTCCATTTGGTGATGTAACAGCAGAAATAAAGGAGAGAGAAAATTATCACCTGATATGTTTTACTGCATCTCCTTCATTAAATCTTACAGTAGTAAGAACAGACAAAGATACGAATGTGCCTGCACTGGAAGTAGGTTTAACAGATACATTTACAACCGGTGCTGCCGGTACCGGCGAACTGAATGTACAACTCAGACATCAGCCTAATGTTAAAAATGGTAGCTGTGAACCTGGTTCCACTGATGCAGACGTGACTTACACCGTACATGTAACTAACTAAAATCCTTAAACATATCATTCAATCAAAATGAAAAAAATATTATTCATTATAGCGGTTACTTTATTTACATTCAATGCCAGCGCGCAAAACAAGACTACTGAAAAAACCGGTGCTAAAAGTTTCATTGGTATTACAGGTGGCTTATCCTTACCCGGAGGCAATTACACGAAAGATGATTATTACAATGATAAATCAGGATTTGCCAAGTCGGGCTTTAACGTAGGCATCACCGGTGCCTGGTATTTTAAGAAATCCCATTGGGGAGTGGGTGGCGTTCTCTCCTACACTCATTACGGATTCAAAAATGCACAGGCACTGGCAAATGGTTATAAAGAAGCTTTTGATCTGGACAGTACTACTGTGTATATAAAAGGTTCCAATCAATCAGTAAATATATTAGTAGGCCCTTACTACAATATTGGCTTCGGTAAATTCAATCTTGATCTTCGTTTATTAGGTGGCGTTGTAAATGCTACATTACCCGGTAATGAAGTATACCTGGAAGATGGTATAGATAATCATCTCACACAAAAGAAATCGACGGCTACTACTTTTGGGTGGCAAAGTGGTGCAGCATTACGTTATGCCGTAACATCGCATATCGGCATCTTACTGGGAGTAGATTACTACTACTCTAAACCTAACTTCACAATAGAAAATGAAAACCGCCCTGTAAATGCAGGAAGGAAAATTGCTTCCTATAAAGAAGCCATCAGTGGATTACAAGCGAATGTTGGTGTAGTATATAGTTTTGGTAAATAGGGGTGATGAGTAACATACGGGGAAACGCAGTTTGGGGCTGTTGTTTTCCCGTTACTCTTTAGTGCATTAAAAAGACAGCCGGATAAATATCCGGCTGTCTTTTTAATGCACTATTTGACGGTCTTAAAATACTCATTCTAAGCCAACCAAAATATAAGATGTAAGATATAACATTTACCTGTTAAATGCAACATGGTTTCATTAAATATCGGGCTTTATAAGCTATATTTTCAGGAATAACTTGTTACGATACAACAGATATAAAAAGATCAACTGTACACTCGTAACTGATACTGCAATAAGGACAGGCTGCCATACCAGCGCTACCTGCCTGATCATTCCTCCAAAAATATAATCTGCTGTATATCCAAAATTCACCAGCCCTTCTGCACACATATAGATTAAGATAGAGTTCGTACCAATAATGATAAAAGGGAAAGCCCATCGTCTGAATCCGGCTACATCAATGATCCAGTAAAAGAATGATAGCAGTAATAAACTCCATCCGCCAACATATACAACAAAGGAGCTTGTCCACAATCTTTTATTGATTGGAAAAAAGTGATCCCATAAAAGTCCAAGCGCTATTAAGATAATGCCTGATAGAAACAGGCTCAATGCTTTTTTAGACATAGAGAAGCCTTCCCAGCGTAAAAAAGTACCAGTCAGCATTCCCATGAGGGCAGTGCCGATAGCAGGAATAGTAGATAGAATCCCTTCCGGATCATGCACTCCATCATGTAGTTTACCTGGTAATAATAACCTGTCAATATATGACTCCAGTGAACCGTCCATTGTCAGCACACCGGCACCATAACCCGGTACCGGTATGAATACCATCATTGCCCAATAACCTAACAATAAGAGCAATAACCACAACACCTGTTTACCTACATCATTATTCAGATAAATCATTCCTGCAAAAAACCACGCCAATCCAATCCTTCCGAGCACACTGGCAAAACGGGTATTATGATATCCTTTAAAAGCAAGTAATCCATTCACGATCATTCCCAGTATTAAAAGGATCAGTGTTCTCCTTAACATAGAAAGATATAACCTGTTCTTTTCCTCCCGGGGCAATTCAAAGGCAGCAGTTACTCCTGCCAGTTGCATTCTTTTCTGTACAGAATAAGGCATCGATATCCCTGAAATAAACAGGAATAACGGAAATATCATATCATAGAATGTAATGCCATTCCAGACAGTATGATGCAACTGTTCAGACATCCATATAAATATCTGCCATCCGGTGGCTTTAGCCAATGCATGAATAATATGTTCACCACTCATGATCCAGAACATATCAAAGCCCCGTAAGGCATCCAGAGATACTAATCTTCCTGAAGCAGGTTTACTCATTTCAACATATATTTAGGCCGGTATTTCCGATATAATTCCTGTGCAATAATAATACTGTTTCCGTGGGGATTGTCAGGAAAAACTTTCTGTTCATTTACCCATTGCCATTCCCAGTGACTGATCTTTTTATCAAATCCACTGAAGTCCGCAGGTTTCCCCGATCTCAGGGATAATTGTAACATATGGAAAAACTGTAACCAACGCTGGCTGTAAAAGTCATTTAGCAATCCACTCCATTGCCGGTTGGAATATTCATGTAATGGGCTGGCAGCATCTCCCCATAATGTAATCAGATCACGGGCATTTCTTTCATACAAAGCTTTTTCACTGTTATCATGCCCCCATTTTCTGGCAGATGATAACCAGGGCCCAAGCATAAAATCCTTTCTTGTTGCCAGTAACCGGTCCATATCATTGATCAGGGAGATAAACTGCTGACTGTATTTTAAAAATGCAGTGCTGTCTTTATCATTATAGGCTGTTACCCATCGCTGTTGTAATGGCTGTGCATAATTGGCCAGTACCTGCCTTGTTATATCTACCAGGTCATACCGGAATCCATCTGTCCCCTCTCCTTTGGCTGCTGCTTTTATAAACAAGTCCCATGCTGGTAATAAATCATTCCTGTTATAATTCAACTTTGTCCTTGTCCATTCAGCAACAGAATCTAATGTTGGCCTTCCGGTGATAATAGATTCCGCCCCATCTCTGATCAGTTGTCCATTATAAACCGTTTGTCTTAGTATCTGCCATGCCTTAACAAGCTCTTTGTCGTTACTTCCATAACGGTTCAGCACATATTTCGCCAGCCATTCATCCAATGCTATTGGTTCCGACTGCCACGTATGCTGCATCATCAGTTCGTACATCACCGGATTCTGTTCAATGGCCTCCATCGTTAAACCAATCCCACTTAAGCGCTTTGAAGCGGTATCATTCAGCGCCAATGCAGGGCCTGCAGCAACTCCATCCATACGTCCAAACAGGTTCACATTTCCTCCAAAGTTGTTAAGCATGTTCCAGATCCAGGACTTACCATAAAAGGCAGCGGTTCTCTTCCATACAGGCTCAATCTCTGCGGCCAGGTCAAGCAGGATCATCTTATCATCAGGCACAGCGTTCAGCAATGCTTCTATCTGCGTAGTTCCCCAGAATTTACGGTCGCTATAAAACAACCATCCCTGCATCACCCACACAGCAGCAGTATCTGCCTGTTGCATACCGGCATAAATTCTTGCACTTAACTTTGATAAAAAAAGCGAATCATTGGAAGGAGGCTCATTTTCATTAAAGGTATCAGCAGAATACAGATGATCTGTACCATATAATTTTGTCTGTACTTCCAGGAACTTCTTACCTATTAAAGCAAACTGAGGATCCTCCGAATCAAGAATATAAGTATCAGCAAAACCATTCTTCCAATTGGTCTCTTTCAGTTTTGCATTGGGGAACTTTCTTTTAAACGCGGAAGGTACATGTCCTGTAAACGCAGGTAATACCGGCTTCATTCCCAGTTTCCTTTCACGTTGCAGGATCTTTACCTGCAATTCTTCATGACTTTTTATCCAACTGAGGGGTAAAGGACCTCCCCAGCCATCCAGGTTGCCCATCCAGAACCAGGCAGTGTAAGCAGGGCCGCTGAAAAAGCCAGCCAGATCCTCATCACTAAAACCCATTTCCTTATACACAAGATACCATGTATACTCCTCCCCTGTAATGGCCAGTGGCATATTGATACCATGCAACGCCATCCAGTCGATCTCTTTCTCCCAACGCTGCCAGTCCCACCAGCTCATACTATAATTGAAGGTGCAGTAGTTCAGGTAATAACGGTATTGATAGGGAGTTTTACGGTGTATCTTTCCTTCCACTACGGGCAACTTTTCAGGCAGATGTAGATTCGTGCCATTCCAGGTAATCTGACAATGGCAGTATTCCTCCAGGTAATAATACAATGCCGAAGCAATGGCAGTACCATTATTTCCGCGCAGAATGATCTTACCATTCCTGCTCTCTATTTCAAAAACATCTTTCCCCTCCTGTTCCAGCAAAGGCAGGGCTTCCACAACAAACAATGCTTTTTGGGCAGGTATTATCCGGCCTATGAGATCATATGCTGCGCTTGTTTTAAACTGGGCATAAGTATGAACACCGGAGAATATAAAAAGTATACAAAGTAATTTCTTCATCAAGATAGTCTTTAGTGGCGCAGGCACATAATTTCCTGTACCTGATTTACAGCCAGGTACAGGAAACATGCTATAACTTATTGATAACCGGGATTCTGTTTAAGAGCCGGATTAAGTTGTATCGCTGTTGTTGGTATAGGGAATATGCGATGATTGATATCAGCATCCGTTTTAAAGCCCCATTTACCTTCATATTTGCCAAAACGGATCATATCATTTCTATGCCATCCTTCCCAGGAAAATTCGCGGCATCTTTCAGCATATATATCGTCCAGCGTAACGCCGGTTAATGCAGCAGAAGTTGTTCTTTGTGCCCTCAGTCCATTGACCAGTGAAAGTGGGGTTTCTCCGGAAGTAGGTGTACCACCCCTCAGAATTGCTTCTGCTTTCATCAGAATAATATCTGAATAGCGGAAGTAAGGAATATCATTTTTCTGATTCCTGTTTAAGGAAGTTGCATCCGGAAAGATCTTGATATTACGATAGCCCATATTCCATCCGATTTCATCATTTCCAACATCAAATGACGCTACATCCTGACGAAGGGTAACCTCTGGTTTCAGATCGATCTGGTAAGTGTAAGGCGCAGCCCCATCACTACCGGAATAAAACTTGTCATATCCCTGTTTGGTCGTTGTTACTGTAGCCGGAGTTACACCATCATTCATGAATTGTAGTCCTGTCAGCCATTGACCATTGCGAACATCATTTGCATCATTAAAGTTAACGTAGTATTCAGGTAATGTACAGACCGCAGCATCTGGTGTAAAAGGCAATCCGTATTTAGCAACAAGCCCCCTCGGTATATCATAACGGGCATGCAGGTTGTGACCTCTGAAAGGGAAGGTATTCGTCCAGGAAGGATCAAATGGTATTGCAAAAATAAATTCTTTCATCTGCGGCCCGTTGTTTGGGTAGAACATTTGCAGATAGGAAGCTGCAGGTTCCAGTGCATACAAGCCTGATTTTATAACATTATCGCAGGCACTTATACAATCATTATTACGTTCTGTACCCGTGTAGATCTCCGCATTCAGATACATTTTTGCCAGTAATGTATAAGCCATCCACTTATTTGCCCTTCCGTATGTTGACATCCCGGATTCACCACTCAATGAAGGAATGCATGCTTTCACTTCACGTTCTATAAATGTAAATACTTCTGCCCGGGGAGTATTAGGTTTGGCTGTAAAATCTCCATTCACGGTATCAATAGGAACATTCCCAAAATTATCCATCATCATAAAATAAGCCAATGCACGAATCATTCTCATTTCTGCAAGGCTCTGCTGTTTAAAATTGCCTTCCGGCATATTTTTCTGCAGGATAGAAAGTGTTTGATTTGCTGTACCTATGATAGTGGACATCCAGGTCCAGTTTCCACTTACATTAGAATGGTCCCTTGTCCAGTTATGATAATGTAATTGCTGGAATTCAGCACCATTATACCAGTTTCCTCCTCTTGCAGGGAAAATAGCTTCATCTGTGGTCAGCGTCTGCATAAAGAAGTATTCCACGGAAATATTACCTCTTAGTGCAACATACGCAGGACCGGATGCTGAAAGAAATTGTGCACTGTCACTGGGAAAAACATCTGGTGTTAACTCCGATTTTATCGGTACTTCCAGCTTATAACAGGCACTTAAAATACACAACAGCACCGGAACGTATATATATTGAGTTATCTTTTTCATAATGCTTTTTTAAGAGATTCGATTAAAATGACACATTAACACCAAACAGGAACGTACGCGTTTTAGGATAAAAGTTATTGTAATCAACTCCCGGTGCAATTCCGCCCTGGTTTACCTCAGGATCTGTACCCTTAAAGCTGGTAATTACAAAAAGATTGTTCCCCGTTACATATACCCTTACATTTTTTATGTACGGCCCCAGGTGTTTAAAATTATATGAAAGCGTTGCATTGTCAAATCTCACGTAACTACCGTTTTCAACAAAACGGGAGGAATACAGATAGGCATTATAATCTGCCACACTTTCACCAGCGGCATCCTTTAATATATTAGTATACTGCGCTGTATTTGGTCTGAAAAGGTCTGCCCGTGTAGCATTAAATATCTTATTACCGAATACTCCTCTTAAGAAGATACTAAGATCCAGATTTTTATAGTGAAAACTGTTAGACCATCCCATTAGTAATTTAGGTTGGGAATTACCAATATAATGATAGTCTGAACCGATAGCCGGGGTAATAGTCAGTTTGCCATCTCCTCCTACATATTGTGATACTCCGTTAGCATCTTTTCCTGCATAAATAAGCGAGAAAAATTGTCCTAAAGGCTTACCTTCTTTTAAGATCTCAAGGGAATGACTTGACTGACCCAGGCCTTCAGGGAATGCCAGCAGTATAGAGTCTCCTCCGGAGAATAAAGGATTGGATAAACTTGTGATCTCATTCTTATTATGTGCGAAATTAATACTGCTGGTCCAGCTGAAATCCTTATGATCTATAACCGTAGCATTCAGGCTCAATTCAATTCCTTTATTGCTCATACTTCCTCCATTCGCTACGATAGTACCTGCGGGAACAAGAATAGGATCTACCTTATAGGAATAGATCATGCCGGTAGTCTTCTTGTTGTATACATCCACCGAACCACTCAGTCTGCCCTTCAGGACAGTAAAGTCTACCCCAATATTAGCTGTACTGGTTTTTTCCCATTGCAGATTCGGATTGGCAGCCTGAATAGGACCACTGGCAGCTAAAGCTGATCCGTTATAATAGTATATACCCTGTGTACCTGAAATAAACTTTGACGTGTAAGCATTAAAACCGGTAGCATTACCAGTAACACCATAACTGGCTCTCAGCTTCAGATCGGTAAATACCGACTGTTCCTTCATGAACTCCTCCTGTATAATTCTCCATGCCACACCCACTGACGGGAAATATCCCCATTGGTGATTTGCCCCGAATACAGAACTCCCGTCTCTTCTCAAAGAAGCCTGTAACAGGTACTTATCATTATAACCATAATTTAACCTGGCGAAATTGGAAATCAGGCGATTTTCCTGGTAAACGCCATCTGGACCAAATCCAATCTGGAAGCCGGAAATCGCATATGGATTACTTAATGCCAGGTTGGAATACCCAACATTATCAACAGGGAAATTACTGGTCGTTACCTGGAAACCTTCGCCCACTTTATTATTCTGCCATGAATATCCTAATACAAGATTTACAGCATGCAGTTTGAAATTCCTGTTCCAGGTAAGAAAGGTTTCCAGGATCTTGCTTGTATTCTGATAAGAATTTCTTGTTGCCTGTCCGTTCGCACCAAAGGTTTGCGGGTTATGATATCCCAGACCTGGATTTGGGTTATCGTACATGCTGTTGTAATTGGAGGTAAAGTATTTATTGTAAAATTCACCATGCAATGAAGTAAAGCCGATATAAGAAAGATTCAGGTCATAGGTAAGTCCGAAAGGCAGCTTTACCTGTGTATTAAAACTTCCAACCAGATTATTATACTTATCATTCATCTGGCTGTTATTGATCATCGATAAAGGATTATAATAACCTTGCGTAGAGAAGTTCTCAAAATAGCTGCCATCCGCATTTTTAACAGGAGAAACCGGTAGGTGAAGTGCTGATTGCAGCAATACAACATTACGGTAAGGGATATCATTCGCAGTACTGTTTGAATTGGTGACATTCAGTCCAAACCTTACCTTGTCATTCAATGCATACTGTTCAACACTCAGATGGGCAATCACACGTTCCAGATCACTGTTTAAAAGAATCCCTTCTTTCTTGGTATAGTTAAGGCTCGCAGCATAAGTACCATGTTCGCCACCGCCGCTAAAAGAGATATTGTGATTATGAGATACTGCCTGATTCCGCTGAATGGAAGTCTGCCAGTTAGTATTTGCACTCTTATCATCAGCAGGAGAAAAAGACTCTCCGTTCCTGGTAAGAAAAGCCCTTAATTCAGAGGCATCCATCATATCCAGCTTATTTGACACCTTTTCGAGACCAACATACCCGCTGTAAGAAACCTCTGTTTGTCCTTTTTTACCTTTTTTAGTGGTTACCATGATAACCCCATTAGCCGCACGGTTACCGTAAAT
This sequence comes from Chitinophaga sp. YR573, assembly GCF_900110995.1. Taxonomy (GTDB): domain Bacteria; phylum Bacteroidota; class Bacteroidia; order Chitinophagales; family Chitinophagaceae; genus Chitinophaga. The sequence continues at coordinate 680,262 of NZ_FOJF01000003.1, read as the reverse complement.
AGCAGTAGCCGCAGCATCTTTCAACACGTCAATCGAAGCAATATCGTCCGGCGCAATGGCAGAAATATCCACACCAGGTACCCCATCGATCACATAAAAAGGTCCCTGGGAACTGTTTAAGGTAGATGCACCACGCAATACCACTGTAGCAACCGCATTAGGGTCACCACTGGCAGATACGTTCAAGCCGGGAACTTTACCCTGTAATAGCTGTCCAACGTCTGTAATGGCCCCTTTATTCAATTCATCTGCTTTTACCGTATTAACAGAGCTGATCAGGTTTTTACGGGATTGTTTACCATATCCGACTACGACTACATCCCCCAGCCCTATTGATGATGAGACAAGAGCAACTGAAATGCTGCTCCGCCCATTTACCGGCAGCTCCTGCGACTGATAACCGAGGTAACTGAATATCAGTATGGCGTTGGCATCTATGCCCGCCAGCTGATATTCTCCGTTGGCATTTGTTTGTGCCCCTTTGGAAGTCCCTTTTATCTGAACAGAGACCCCGGGCAGGGGGGTACCTTTAGCATCGGTGACCTTTCCGGATACTGTTATGTTAGGCATGGCAGCCTCCTCTATCAGATCCGCATGCAACCTGGATTTAACAATGATCGTCTTATTAACGATCTGGTAACTGAAAGGCTGATCTTTAAAGATCATATCCAGCACATATGGCAGATCTGCGTTATCAATCCGGATACTTACATTTTTAGCATTACTAAGTAAGTCCAGTCTGTAGAAGAATTTATAACCGGTCTTTGCCCTTATCTCCTTCAAAACCTCCTCCAACGGGCGGTCTTTCAGAGACAGACTCAGTTTTTGTGCATATCCCGCTGCATTTACCTGCAAACAGGCAATTGTAAGCAAAATGACAATCATTCTCATAACAAGGAACATTTTTCGTTGCCGGAAATATCCTGTTCTAATCCGGTGGGCAACGATGCCATATTTAATTTTGGTCGAATCAAGCCAATTTACAGGCATGGCTTTTACATCATCATGCAATTGCATAGATTTGCAGTGTTTGGGTGTGAATGATAATTGATCTTCAGTGGATTTTTTGTCACCCGCAGAACCCGGACATTACAGGGGCGGCCTCAATCGCCCCTGTTTCATTACAGGGAATGCAGGTACGCAACATCAAGGTGGTACATTGTTCATAAAGCGTCATTTAAAATTTTGGTTGAATACTACTCTATATATTGGCTACGCGCGTACTAATATCTTATGTCCCTCTACAGTAAACTTAACGCCACTTACTTCCAGTATTTTTAAGACAGTTGAAATATCTGCTGTTCTGTCAATTTCTCCCCGGAAAAGGCCTTTGGGAACGCCATCAGGATAAACTACCTCTGCATCATACCAGCGGGCAATCTGCTGCATAACTTCTTCTATTGTGGCATCATTAAAGCTGAATATTCCATTCTTCCATGCTATTACCTCTTCTACATTTACAGGTAACACATTCATTTCACCCGAATGTTTCATTTTTGCCTGCTGCCCGGGTTTGAGCAATACCTCTTTATTGCTGGAAGCCACTTTTACCATCCCTTGCAACAAGGTTGTTTTAACAACCTGCTCCTCTTCATATGCCATTACGTTAAAATGAGTACCCAGTACCCGTACTTCCATATTATTAACGCTGACAATAAATGGCTGATGCTCATTGGCAGCTACTTCAAAATAAGCTTCCCCCTTTAACTTTACTGTACGGTCCTTTCCGGTAAAGGCAGTCGGGAAAACAAGCGAACTGGCGGCATTCATCCATACCATAGTACCGTCTGGCAGCGTAACCTGGTATTGTCCCCCACGTGGAGTAGAAAGCGTATTAAAGGATACCGGCTGTCCCCCATCCTTACCCTGTCCATCCTTATAAGCCAGTTGTCCGTTATTCAGTTTTATAACCTGTACACTCCCTTGTTTAGCCAGTGTACCACTATGTTCATCCTCAAGTACAATCACACTACCATTGGCCAATGTAAGTGTGGCCTTGTTACTACCTGGTAAGATATTATTATGAACCGCGGGCTGATTCACCGCCTGCAGGCGCTCCTTTTTCTCTTTGGCATAGTAAATACTACCTGCAATAATTAATACCAGTAAAGAAGCTGCTGCCCAATACCATTTTCCGACAACTGTTTTTTCTCCTTTTATATATTGGAGCATGGGAGATAACATCTGGCTCCGCAGTTCCTCCCTGGAATGCACGGTTTCGTCATTCCACTCAATAGCTTCTTCAGGAAGAGTATTATACCATTTTTCAAACAATGCTCTTTCTTCCGGACTAATAGTGCCTTTCAGCAATTTGTCCGCCAGTAAGGCTACTTGTTCAGGAGTCAGATCACTCATTGTAAAGACGCTTTTATATATAGTCTTTACAAGTGACCGGTTACCCTTAGTCCAGTCAAAAAAAAATATTAACTCAGAGGAAGAAGAAGAAATAGAGATGTCTCAGGGAAGTACGCAGGGATCTGAGCGCCCTGCTCATATGGGCTTCTACCGTTTTTACGGAGATATTAAGGGTGGCCGCTATTTGTTTTTCGCTGAGCCCGTTTTCGCGGCTCAAACGGAATACCAGCTGGCATTTCTCTGGTAAGGCTCTTACCGTATTTTCCAGTTCATCCCGGAGTTGCTGGTAACTGAGCCACTGTTCAGTACTGGTATCAGTTTCAGACTGATTAAGCATAGCCTGACGATCGGTTTCATGTTTACGCCTGGCCAGAAAAGTGATGATCTTATATTTAAGTGCAGCAGAGATGTATGTATGGAAAGAATGGCGTATATGTATATTATCTGATCTTTTCCAGATATCCAGGAAAACCTCCTGTACTACTTCCTGTGCATCCATTGTAGATTGAAGACGAATATAGGCAAGGGTTACCAGTTTCTCCCAATAACGCTCATACAGAGATGTAAATGCCGTAGCATCCCGGTTTAGCTGCAATCGTTGCAGCAGTTCCTCATCACTGTCCTGATATTTATACATATCTATAAGTCCCTTAGCTGAATTACATAGGTAGATTATCCCCCTATAAATATACTAAAACATATTTATTATTATTTTGACTATTTCCCTGGGTTGGTCATATTAGAAACAAAACGGCTTCAAAACAGGATGATCCTGTTTTGAAGCCGTACTGAACCCCTTTTATCATTAAACCAGGTTAAATGTCACATTAATATTACCCCGTGTAAGTTTGGAATAAGGACATGTCTGATGCGCTTCGGCAATGATTGCCTGCGCTACTTCCCTATCCAATCCCGGCAAACTTACATTAAGACGCGCCTGCAGAAAATACCCGTCACCAATCGTTCCTAAATCCACTTCTGCATCAACAGAACGATCAGCAGGAATTGTCACTTTCATCTTACCTGCGGCAATACCCATCGCACCTATAAAACAAGCTGACCAGCCCGCGGCGAACAACTGTTCCGGATTTGTACCGGTACCTTTTGTACCAGGACTTGAAAGCTTAATGTCCAGATGACCATCTGAACTAACAGAGGCTCCTTCACGGCCACCTGTTGTATGTGTCTTAGCAGTATATAATACTTTTTCGATCTGAGGAATGTTACTTTGCATTGCTTTGTTTTTTTAATTATTAAAATGATGCACCAAAGGTATCCCTGTATCAAACCAACTCAAACCAACAAATGGACCAGGTAGGCATAGTTTATCCTGAATTAGCCATTTTGATACCTGAAATTTACCGGTTCTCCAACCAGCTTAAAAAGGCAGTTGTTTTCTCTTTTCCTATCAGTAGTTTCTCTGGACTGGCAACCACCAGTTTCACCAATAACTTTCTCGCGAAGTAATGTTCTACTTCTTTTATCGCACTAAAATTAATGAGGTATTGCCTGTTGAGTCTGTAAAATTGTTTAGGAGATAACAGCGCCTGTATCTGGTCCAATGACTGTGCAATAGGATATTCCTGTCCCTGCAAAGTCATGATAGTAGCTGATTCATACTTGATAAAGAAGAATGCTATTGTTTCCGTTTGTATCGTGGTATATTTATTATTCTTAAAAACCAGGAAGCTCTTTTTACCCTCATCCAGTCCCACCCTTTTTAATAATCCATCCAGATCAGGCTGGGAATGCTGCTGAAAAAAGTTCTTAAAATTATCCACCTTTTCCAGTGCCGCCTGCAGATCATCTTTTGAAAAAGGTTTTAACAAATAATCAATACCATTGGCTTTAATAGCTTCCATGGCATACTCTCCGTAAGCAGTACAGAATATAATAGGGCAATGTACCTTCACTGCTTTAAAAATATCGAAACATACCCCATCCGAAAGCTGTATATCCATAAAGATCAACTCCGGCTCTTCATTCTCTGACAGATAATTCACAGCACTCTCAACACTCTGTAATTGAGCCACTATTTTAGCATCAGGCTTAATTTTGGATATCAGGTTTGCCAATGATTTTGCAGCCTTCAATTCGTCTTCAATGATGATGATTTTCATGTATAACGGGCAGTTTTATGCTAAATACTTTTTCATCCGACCGGATTTCAATTTTCTTATTCAAAAGATGAATATAACGCTGATTGATATTCTCCAGCCCCACTCCTGTAGAAGCTTCCGGGATTCTTTTCAGCCGGATACCGTTTTCTACAACGATACAATCATTCTCTGAATATATCCTTATCTGTAAAGGATATTCCAATGAAACCACATTATGCTTGATACAGTTTTCTATCAGCAGTTGTAATGTAAAAGGAGGGATGAGTGATTCATAATATTCCTGATCAATAGTAATAGAAAGATCAATCCCTTCCTCAAAACGGGCCTTCAGCAGAAACATGTATGCGTCAATAATTTCCAGTTCTTCTGTAAGCCTGATCAGATTCAGTTTCCGGCTTTCCAATGTAAAACGGTAAAAGTCTGAAAGCTTTAAAATGAAGTCTACGCTATGTGTATCATTACTTTCCACCATGTACTTTAAAGTATTCAGACTATTAAAAAGGAAATGCGGATTTACCTGTTGTTTAAGCAACTCATACTGCGCACCCAGATTATCTGTTTTTGTTTGTTCCAGCTCAATACCTACCTTCTGATTCTGATAGCTCTGATACAACAGATGAAGAAATAAATAGAAGGTAAGATTCACCAGGATCCCCCTGACTTCTATCATCAGCATAACCGGGCCAAAATCCAGGTGCGATAACAGGAACTGCTGTACACAAGCCAGTAGAAACATGATGGCTATTCCAAATAATAAACTTTTAACCAGGCGTACAACTGAAAACCCATTCGCAACATCCCGTGAAGAATAAGCCGGCAGTGTAAGAATATTATAATACCAGATAAAAACAGCAAACAGAAAGGTTACTAAAGAATTGATAATAGCTTCATAAGTATTAAAATGATGCTCGGCAATTTTAGGAACAGAAGCAAGTATGCCTACAAATGCCGAGCTGGCCCATATTACTTTATTCGGGATCTTAAATTTTCCTTTGTTCATAGACAACGTATCAGTGATGCATTTCCATACCCTTCGATTCCGGAACTATGAAGGTAATAGTTTTGCGGGTGATAATCTTATGTGTCGGATCTGCCAGTTCCACCAGAATCTTGTGCGTACCGGCAGTGAACCCATTTATAATAAGCGGCTCATTGCTTGCATCAGCCCAATGCCAGGGAGTGTCATCCACGGTAATATGCAGGTGGCCTATACGCGGAGAAACATTCTTTGCAGCAGCGCCATAAACAGGCAGAATACGCAGGTTTTCTGTGCGGTACTGCACCACTACCCTACCCTGGGTAAGCGGCTCAGCAAGGGGCTGATCTACCACTAATACAGGATCTGGTTCTGAAGTTAGCTGTACGACCGGAGCCGCGCCCCGGATGTCCTTTGCGGATTGCGCATTAGCAGTAAAAGTAAGACCTGCTGATAAACACGCTGTGATAATAAAATGTGTGATTCTCATTTTTGTATCTTTTAATTATTTATTATTCAGATCAGCCTTAGCAGCTGCTGAAATGCTACCATTGTTGTGGTTTTGTATTAACCCCAGTACTTCCCAGTTTGCAGTATCAAACCCCTTTGGCAGTTTAACCTTTGTACTTCCTTTTGTTTTTATGGGTTCAACCTGTAATGCAGATACAATCTGTACATGTGAAAGAGAGCGTCCTGCATTTTCCCCACGTGCTACTTTGCTTTGTGCCTCTTTCCGCACAACAGCGATCACTAAATCACTGCCTTTCTGCGCTCCTGTTACCTGATATTCTACAACACCATCCTGATGTACCTTTAGCGCCAGCGCCACTTCCTTGTTAATTGCCAGTTGTTCAGCAATCGTATGGCGGATAGCAGATCCATCAGAACCTACAAACTCAGATCTGCCATTTATAACAATCTGCGGTGTATAAATTTGTGCTGTGTTCAGCCAGCTTGCATACTGCGACTGTCTCCTGGAATAATCCGCATTACTGAAAGCATCTTTCCACCCCATCCTATCCCAGTAATCAACGTGATAAGCCAGTAAATAAACTTCCTTACCTGCCGTCTCCTGTTGTATTTTAGCCATCAACTCATCTGCCGGCGGACAACTGGAACATCCTTCCGATGTAAAAAGCTCCAGCACGGCAAAACCATTCCCACCCGCGCTTTTAAGTGTATCCTGCCCCATACAGGCAGAAAGAGAAAATGCGCTAATAATGAGAAAAGAAGTGAGTACAAAAAATCTGATCGTTTTCATGTTTCTCTGATTGTTTCCACAAAACTATTTCAAAAGTAGCCTGATGACCAGCAGAAGGTATTCCACTTAGGCAGATTAAGACGGGAATCAGGTAAATGAAGGGGTGAATTGGACAATACTAATTTAAACGAAAAAAGCGCACCTAAGTGCACTTTAGCCTATAATCCAGTTGTTTAGAACACAATTCCCGTTAAGCATACAATTCATTATCTATGAATGTCGTTTCAGCAACCTTGTTTATGGCCTGGCTTGCTGATCCCGGTATTAATTTTTATTTTAGCAGGATTATATCAAATATACCTATATGAAATTCGTAAAATCCTTTATCCCATTCGTTTTATTGGCTTTTTCAATTACCAGCTGTAAATACAGCAAAGTACTGGTACAACGCCCGGAAAAAGGCGAAGATACCTATGTACATCAATTCCATCCCGACAGGAACCTAAACTATGACAATAAAATTGCGATTATGGCCTGGACATTCGATGGTACCCCGGCTGATTGCAGGGGACTAATCCGTTTCGATCTGTCTTCCATACCGGTAAAGGCAAAGGTGACCAAGGCAGAACTCTATTTGTACCATATTACCGATCAGGGAAATAATCCGCAGCATTCGCAGCTTTCAGGAGCCAATGATGGTTACCTGATACCCGTATCCTCTCCCTGGAAAGCAGATTCTGTAACATGGAACAACCAACCTTCCGTTATAACTGAAAACCAGGTGGCAATACCAGCCAGTACATCAGCAACCCAGGATTATGTGATCGACGTTACTGCCATGGTAGGTAATATGGTGAAAGAGCCGGCCAACAATTATGGTTTTATGATCAGGTTACAGAATGAAAATTTCTATCGTGCACTTATGTTTGCCAGCAGTAATCATAAAAATCAGCAATTACATCCTACTTTAAAAGTATATTACAAGTAAGAAATAACTAATTAAATGGACGTAAATAATCAAAACACGGCGCTGCTTGTAATGGATATGCAACCAGCTGTTATCCGTCATCTTCCTGATTACAGTGAAATCACGGCTAAGGTCGCGGAAGCTGTTACATCTGCCCGTTCCAGGAATATACCAGTTATTTATGCAGTAGTTGGTTTCCGGCCAGGAATGCCTGAAGTAAGCATGAATAATAAAGTTTTTGCCGCAAGCAAAGAAAGGGCAGCAGGGAATACGGGCAACATGGATGCAATGATGAAGATTGATGATGCTGTTGCTCCGCTAACAGGAGAAATCGTTGTTACCAAACGTCGTCTCAGTGCATTTACAGGAAGTGATCTTGAAGTGGTTCTTCGCTCGCAGGGTATTCAGCATATCATTCTTACAGGCGTTTCTACCAGCGGAGTTGTATTATCAACTTTACGGGAAGCTGCTGATAAAGATTATCGTGTTTCTGTATTATCAGACTGCTGTACCGACAGAGATACAGAAGTACACAATATTCTGATCAATAAAATTTTCCCATTCCAGGCTACTGTATTTACTTTAGAAGAATGGAACAGCAAATAAAAACAGAGAGCCGTCCCCGGATAGGGACGACTCTCTATTTAATTAAACGCCCTTGCGTAAACTTTCCGCATAATCGTTTGGCAGAGGACTATCTTCCACTGCTTTTGCTGCCTTCTCCACATCATATTCAAAACGTATAAATTCAGTTTGAACAGTACGTTTATCACTGATACTGCTATTCTCATTAATATGCAGCATCACATATCCCCCACGTGGATCCCCATCTTTAGGTTTGCCAACAGAGCCTATATTGATAGCATGACGGTAATGCAGATTTTCTTCTGTCAATACACGATGATAAGGCTTATGGGTATGACCGAAGCACATGATATCAGCATCAGCGTCATGCATAATCCTTAACATACTTTTCTCTTCCCGGTCTTCAAACAGATACTCGTTAATCTTGCGGGGACTACCATGTACCAGCAGCAGATTTAATTTATCATTATTCAGTTGAAACTCTACTTTGATATGGGCTGGTAAAGTGCGCAGGTATCTGCGTTCATCCTCTTTCACTATCTCATTCGTAAATGAGATGGAAACACTCCCATTAGCTTTCTCAAGATCAGTTTTATAAGCACAGCCGCAATCATTACTCATACGCCCGATACCAAAATCGTAATTACCAGCTATTGTGGGAATACCACGTTTACGGATTTCGTTAATCACTTCATTAGGCCAGATATTATATCCTACCAGATCCCCCAGGCAATAAACAGCATCCGGTTTTCTTTCTTCCACATCCTTAAAAAAAGCCTGTAAAGCAGGTAGATTTGCATGGATATCACTGAATAATGCAATTTTCATATTTCAGATTTTATTAAGCGCTTTGTAATTTATTGGTATAATATTTTTTCCTTAACCAGAAGGCAACATTTACGAGACTAATCAATGCCGGTACTTCAACCAGTGGCCCTATAACCCCCACAAATGCCTGACCGCTATTGATTCCGAATACACCTATTGCTACAGCAATAGCCAGTTCGAAATTATTGCCTGCTGCGGTAAAAGCAATAGCTGCATTTTTGGAATAGTCTGCACCCATTGCTTTCCCAAGAAAAAAGCTAACCAGGAACATGATGGCGAAATAAACAGCCAGTGGTATTGCTATTCTTATCACATCCATAGGGATCTGTACGATCAATTCTCCTTTCAGACTAAACATGACAACGATCGTAAACAATAAAGCTATCAGGGTAACTGGAGATATGAATGGTACGTATTTTTCGCGGAACCATGTTTCTCCTTTCCATGCTATCAGTGCATACCTGCTTACAATACCTGCCAGGAACGGGATACCAAGATAGATAGCCACGCTTTTTGCAATTTCAGCGATAGTAACTGATACCGTGATACCTTTCATACCAAACACAGTGGGCAGCCAGGTGATAAATATGTAAGCATATACGCTGTAAAGCAATACCTGGAAGATGCTGTTTAATGCAACCAGCCCCGCAGCATATTCCCGGTTACCATCAGCCAGCTCATTCCATACGACTACCATTGCTATACAACGTGCTAATCCTATTAATATCAATCCTGTCATATACTCAGGATAACCGTGGAGGAATAATACAGCCAGGCCAAACATCAGGACCGGACCTATTATCCAGTTCAATAAAAGGGAGGCTGATAATATCTTTACGTTCTTAAAGACCTCTCCCAGATTTTCGTATTTCACTTTTGCCAGTGGGGGATACATCATTAGTATCAATCCGGCGGCTAATGGAATATTCGTTGTTCCTGAAGAGAATGAATTAATAAATCCGGCAGATGATGGAATAAAATAACCTATGCCTATTCCTATGGCCATTGCCAGGAAGATCCATAATGTAAGAAATCTGTCCAGAAAACTCAATTGCTTTCGTTGTGCAGGATTACAGTTGCTCATGGTATATAATTGGTTGGTATAAACAGATATCTTGCATTATGAGCAACAATCAGGGCCACAACAGCTCTTAGTTTCAACAGGTTTTTCAGCATATACAGTTACGCTATAAATACCCGTATTCCCTGCTCTGAATTGTTCGATTTCCTCTTTGTTCAAATACCCTGACAGGATATCATCTGGTACTACAATGACTTTTTCTTTCTGAATAGTAACATTCGTAAATCCGTTATTTGTTATCAGGTCCATATATGCCTGTTTCTGGATAGCACCGGATACACAACCTGCATACATCTCAGCAGCTTCCTGTATTTTTGATGGCAGATTTCCTACCAGTACGATATCTGATATACTGAAATGCCCTCCTGGTTTTAACACACGAATGATCTCCTTAAATACGCCATCCTTGTTAGGTACGAGATTCAATACGCAATTACTTACAATTACATCCGCAGTATTTGCAGTAACCGGCATCTTCTCAATATCACCCTGCCGAAACTCAACATTATCAAAATTGATCTTTTCAGCATTAATACGGGCTTTTTCTATCATTGCCGGGGTAAAGTCTATCCCAATCACTTTTCCTCCTTCCCCGGTCTCCTGACGGGCTATAAAACAGTCATTACCTGCACCCGATCCCAGGTCGATAACCGTATCCCCTTTCTTTATTTTAGCGAATTGTGTAGGCAGGCCACATCCAAGGTTCAGGTCGGCATCGGGATTATATCCCTCCAGCTGGGTATAATCATCACTCATGATGTTATATGCTTCTGTGGAGCAACCACCGGCACCACAACAGGAAGTTGCATTCACTCCCTTATCCTGTAAAGCAATTTCACTATACTTTTGCTTTACCATATCCTTTATCTGTGCATCTGTAGACATAAAATAATGTTTTATTATTGTAATATTACGATAGATATAATCAAAAAAACTAACAGCAGGAATTGTCTGTGTTAACGTCTTTAAAGAACGCGGTAAATATTGACTGATACTGTTTCCAAACCTTTGGATCTATGCAGTAACAAACGCTGGCACCCTCAATATTCCCCTGTATGATACCAGCTGATTTCAGCTCTTTCAAATGCTGAGAAGTAGTAGCCTGAGCAAGCCCTAATTCCTCCACCAGATCACCACATACACAGGCATTTTTCCTCACCAGATACTGCAGAATAGCAATACGGGCCGGATGTGCCAGCGCTTTAGCCATCAAGGCTATATCATTCTGTTGTTTCGTAAATAAATCCGTTTTTGAAGCTCCCATACGTTACATCATTAACACATCGCAATATTACGATAGAATACTGATAATGCAAATTATTTTTTAATTTGTGCTCACCGGCATGAAACCAATAATTATGAATAAAGAAGCTTTTGATCTTTCACTCCAGAAGACAGATACATCAGTCATGCTGCATGAGTCTATATATAGTCGTCAGCAATTTCCGGTTTTTAATGAATATACAGTTCATATCAGGTTTAAGCCTGAGCATTATGAAACAATAAAGAATATTGTTGCATCGTACAACGATCCTCGTCATCAGGGTCGTGTTCAGCAATTTATAAAGGTGAGAGAAGATGGTATAGAACTTTACACTGATACCGTATATAATCCATATTATACCTATTACATCTGTATATCCGCATTTGCAAGGTATCTGGAGAATGCAATATTTTTTCTTTTATACTCCGAAGAAAATGATGAGGGAGATTGTCGATATGTTGTTGATAAATATGAGATCAGAGATAGTCTGTTGGATTTTAACAGGGACTATACAGAATATGAAGAGAGCGAGGATGATTATTTTAAACGATTAGGTTTATAAAGCATAAATCATATGGTTTAGCTACATCAGGCCAACTAAATTGATATTAATTATCATATATAAACATTTATATTATACCTACTCCTGCCAGATATCTACATTTCTCTTCCCCAAAATACCAGGCTTAAAAGCCCAAATCAGGATATGCCGCTTTAATTGCCTTTTTTCCGGATCGTTTGCCATATCGCCTGTTTCCATCACCTTCCACTTTACCTGTTAGCTGCGAATCCTAAACTTTGCCAAAGAATTAAAAACCAAGTCAAAATGAAAAAAATATTCTTATTCAGTTTAGTACTGCTTTCAGGCAAATGTTTTTCCCAGGAGGCCAATAAAAGTTTTTTAGGGGGGATAGTTGACAGGTTATCCTTTGGAGTTAAAGCGGGTAGCAACTATAGCAATTTTACCAATGCTGGTTTTGCTACAGACCCATCGTTCGGCTTCCATGCAGGTCCAAGCGTATCTTTTCGGATCAGCGATCACTTTAGTTTTGTGGAAGACTTTTTATTTAGCATGGAAGGGGCAAAAAGCAAAAGTACCCTTTTCGGTGGACAGGATATCAAACTCTATTACGTCGCTGTACCTGTAGTAGTAAGATACAAAACCAATATGGGGCTTTTTATCGAAGCAGGTACCCAGACCAGCTTCAAAGTGCATGAAGAGGTCGCCGGGTTAAAAGAATCCGGGATAACAGGCGGTAGCTTTGCGAAAAACATGAATATGGGGGCTGTCGGTGGTATCGGATATCTATCGAAATCAGGTCTTGGTGTTAGTGCAAGGTATGTTTACGGGTTAACCAAAGTGAACAACTTTAATGATCCAACTATTACCAAGGATTTCAAAAGCTCTACTGCGCAGGTAAGTCTGTTCTATAACTTTTAGAGAGCACAAAGTTGATATTGGGGTAAATCCCGTGGAGTACTAACACCATCGGGATTTACCCCGTTCAACGGTTATTAATCCCTACAGCTTACAATTACCGTTATGATACAGCATACAGGTCTTTTCCAGTCCCTCAGACGAACCATAAAAACGCTTACATTTGTATTCATGCCAGGTCGTTTACCAATCAAAAACCTCAGGAACCTGAATTGGATCGTATCCTTCACGTTCGCTTTACTATTCTTTATCTTATCATTGGGCGTGTTCCATGGTGATATTTATGCTGCTTTGCTTCGTTTTCTGCAGAGTATGGTATTCATGATCATCTTAAGTTTCGCCAATCTCGCTATTTTGTCGAGGTTCGTCAAAGAAGACCATAATAAAGAAAGCAGGATAGGAAAAGGTTTTTACCTGTTCAGTTATCTGGTGACAATTCTTGATTTTCTATTCGTAAAGATCTTATATTCTAAGCTTACCGGCTTGAAATGGGAAGGAGATGTCGATAATATATACGTTTCCTATGGGTTTGCAATTTTGACTACATCGGTTATCAATACATTTCTCATTGTTCTCCAGAATCTCGTTATCCTTCAGTATTGGAAGTCCCAGGGTGTAATTGAAAACTTACAGTTAAAAGGTAATGTAACTGAAATGACCAATCTTCTGTTACGACAACAGATACATCCTCATTTTCTTTTCAATGCCTTAAGTACCATTAAATCACTGTATAAAAAAAATCCCCCTCAGGGAGAAGAATATCTGATACATCTTGTCAATTTTCTAAGGGTATCCATTTCATACCATCAAACAAAAACCACACTGATAAAAAACGAGCTGGATTTCTGTATAGATTACATTAAAATGCAGAAAATACGTTTCGGCGCCGCATTTAACTATTCATTGGAGTTTTCTGAGCAAACAAAAAACACCAAATATTTGCCTTATTTTTCTTTACAGTCTTTGGTTGAAAACGCACTAAAACATAACGATTTAAGTGAGGAGTCGCCACTTCAGATTACAATCAGGGAAGAAAATGGCTATGTAGTGGTGAGGAACAGTATCCATGTTCCTAAATACAAAGAACCTTCTACCGGTCAGGGGCTGTCTAATCTGGCAGAACGTTACCGTTTACTTGGAGCAGAGGATATTATTATCAATTCGGATAATTCATTTTTTACAGTCCGGTTAAAAATATTGGATGAATGAGAGTTGTTATTATAGAAGATGAAAAAATTACTGCTGAAGATCTGATGCAGACCATTGAGCAGTCGGATTCTTCCATAGAGATTGCAGCCGTATTAAAGTCCGTTGCTGATGGGATTGCGTATTTCCAATCCCAACCTGTCCCCGACCTCATTTTTAGTGATATCCGGTTGGGCGATGGACTCAGCTTTGAGATCCTGAGTGATTTAAACATACCGGTAATATTTTGTACCGCTTACGATGAGTACGCATTAAATGCATTCAAAGCAAATGGTATAGATTATATCCTGAAGCCCTTTACGCTGTCCTCAGTTACCACTGCCCTGCAGAAATATAAAAACCTCGCGCAGATTGGACAGGAAGAAATAGCAAGGCAATATGAATCCATAAAACGGCTGTTTATGGAGAATGTTAAAGTATCAAAGGAAACAGCGCTATTGATAAGATATAAGGACAAGATCCTGCCAGTAAAAATTGAAGCGGTGGCATTATTCTGTCTGGACGATTATATGGTCCACCTGTTGACATTTGATGGGAACACTTATTATCCGGGCAAAAGTCTGGAAGAATTAGAGCGTATGGTAGGAGATAATTTTTTTCGTGTCAATCGCCGCTATCTGGTCAACAGAGATGCAATAATAAATGTATCCAGTTTATTATCCCGAAAATTGTCTGTAAGTGTTTCCGTTACAGCAAAAGACGATATTCTTATAAGCAAGGAAAAGGCTTCTGCATTTCTTAAATGGCTTTCCGGGATCGGCGGGTTATAATATCCTTTGGATAACCCAGCAGAAGGCTATCACAGAGATACATACTGATAAGGGTATTACTATTCGTTTACGGTAATAAGGTTTGTCTGCAAACCATCTTGCCAGTAAGAAATAAGCAGCTAAGATAACGGTGATCTGTCCTAATTCAACTCCCAGATTAAACATAACAAGGCAGGCAAAATAATGGTCCCTGGGCAAACCCATATGAGCCAATGCTCCAGCAAAACCTAATCCGTGGACTAATCCAAACAGAAATACAATGCCTATTCTTGCAGGTCTGAGCTTAGAAGAGAAGATATTCTCTACAGCCACGTACATAATTGATAATGCTATTAATGGTTCTATAACGTGCAAGGGAGGGGTAATGATCTGATACATGGCCAGCCCCAGCGTAATCGAATGAGCAATCGTGAATGCGGTAGCCTGCCATAAAACCGGCTTTAATCGTGGGCTTAATAAAAACAGGCTCAGTATAAATAAAATATGATCTAATCCATATGGCAAAATATGCTGATATCCTTCTATAAGGTATTGAATATTGGTATTGGATGATAGTAACCTGGCCAGTTCTCCCGGTTGCACATGTGCCAGAACAGTGTGGCATATTGAAAATTCATAACCAATTATCATTATATTTAGGCGATATTAAACCTTGTAAGTCGATGATTGTCTAAAGTATTACTATTTTATTAATATTTAACATATACTGCGAACTTGATAAAAAAACTATATTGGTTTCTTTTCGTGTATGATCTGAATGAATCATTGGTTAAACCGACCAATGGTACAGACAAGCCATTGAAAAAGGAACTGATTAAGGATTTATCTTATGTCGTATTATTTTCCTACGTCTTTTTTATTTTCAGCCCCTTGATTCCTTTGATCTCAGATATAGTAGCACATACTTTCTGGGAGAAAGAACACCTCTTGAAAGAACACCAGGTACATGGAAAAAACCACGTTGGTCTTGAAATTTCAAAATCAGAAAAAGATAAATCTACCAATAGTGTTAAGTTAGGGATAGAAGACTATTCTCATATCCCTACTGTTCATGTTGTTCTCCACTCCCCTGTTGATCGCACATTAAATCAGTCTTATTCTTTATTTAATTGTTCTTATCCGGTCTCTTATCCTGATATTGATTATCCTCCCCCAAGAGTGTAGGAATATACTTTGTTTTAGTATTTGATAAGGCCTCGTCGCGCCTTATCAGTCTTTTGTATTCCCTACAACTTAAAGAATGAACATTTATAAACTATTATTCTCTATCGCGGGCAATCTCGTGATATTTAATGCTGTTTCTGCACAGCAAAAAAGCCTTTCAGGCAAAGTTATAGACAGTGCAACACATGTACCGGCAAACGGAGTTACAGTACGTTTATCTCCTGGTAACCAGACAGACATTACAGATGAAAACGGGCGTTTCTTTTATAAAAATGTAGCAGGAGCAGCTACCACTATTACAGTATCAGCTGTTGGGTATCAGAAGAAATCTTACCTGCTTACGGATTTTAAGAACGGACAAACAATCAGTATTGCTTCTCAACAAACACAATTGACGGATGTAGTGATCACGGCCAATGCAAGAAATCCATATAAAGCATTAAGCGAAATGGATATTAAGTTAAGGGGTGTATCTAATTCACAGGAAGTGTTAAGGATTGTTCCGGGTTTGTTTATTGGTCAGCATCAGGGTGGTGGTAAAGCCGAGCAGATATTTCTGCGTGGATTTGATAATGATCATGGTACAGATATTAATATGAGTGTAGATGGTGTGCCTATCAACATGGTATCACATGCACATGGACAGGGATATGCTGATAGTCATTTTATTATACCGGAGACGATTGAAAGCACTACTTATAAAAAAGGAATGTATGATGCAGAAAAAGGTGACCTGGCAGTAACCGGGTTTGTCAACTTTAATACTGCGGATGCGATTAGTTCGAATACGGTAAAAGTTGAAGGCGGTCAGTATAATACTTATCGTGTATTAGGGATGATCAACCTGCTGGGTGAAAAGGCCAAAGCAAATGATCAATCCTGGTATGCTGCTTCTGAATATCGTTACAGCGATAGTTATTTTGAGAATCCTCAGCATTTCAAACGGTTTAATTTTTTCACTAAATATCATGGTAAGCTGAATGATAATAACTGGCTTACGCTTACAGCATCTACATTGTACAGTAAATGGAATGCTTCAGGGCAGATACCGGAGAGTGCCGTAGACGAAGGCAAAGTAGACTTTTACGGGGCACTTGATCCAAATGAAGGGGGCGTTACTTCCCGCACGAATTTCAATGCTCAGTTACTGACTACATTACCTAATCATGATATCATCAAGAATCAGTTATACTATTCCAGGTATAAATTTGATTTGCATACTAACTTCACCTTCTTTTTAGTAGATACGATTAATGGTGATGAGATCAGACAAAAAGAAGCGCGTAATTTATACGGGTATAATGGAAGTTATGTACATGAGGGATATATAGGGGATACTAAGTTAACTACCGATGCGGGTATCAATGCGCGTTTGGATGCGACTACAAATTCTGAGCTTTCCCATACAGTAAACCGGTATACCCTGATAAGTCCAATTAAACTGGGAGATATCACTGAATTTAGTGCCGGCGCTTATCTGAATGAAACATTTCAATTCAGCTCTAAATTCACTATGAATGCAGGTCTGCGATTTGATCAGTTTTATTATAAATACAATAATAAGCTGGCCAGTGATAGTACCCTTAGCGGAATTGGTGTTTACAAAGCGAATAATAATGTTGTCAGTCCGAAGCTGAATTTCTATTACCAGGCAACGGATAAAACCCAGTTTTACTTATTCTTAGGTAAAGGTTTTCATTCCAATGATACCCGTGTTGTTGTAGTAGAGAAAGGATCACAGACATTACCGGCTGCTTATGGTGCAGACCTGGGGACTGTGTTTAAACTATCCAAAAGTCTGCTGTTCAATGCTGCTGTATGGTATAGTTATCTGCAGAAAGAATACGTATATGCAGGTGATGGCGGAACAGTTGATTTCAGTGGCCGTACAAGGCGCATAGGCTTCGACTTTTCAGGACGTTATCAACCTTTTGCGGCTCTGTATCTGGATGCAGATGTTAACTATGCACATGGTCGTTCAATGGATGATCCTAAGGGCGAGAACTATATACCACTTGCCCCTGTATGGAGTAGTACTGGTGGTATTACTTATTTATTTAAAAGTGGCTTTAATGGCAGCTTACGTTACCGTTATCTGGGTGACAGGGCGGCTAATGAAGATTACTCCCTCACAGCGAAAGGTTATTTTGTAAATGATCTCGTATTGAATTATACCAAGCCTAAATATGAGATTGGGTTAACTATTAATAACCTGTTCAATGTGAAATGGAAAGAGACTCAATTTGAAACTTTAACACGGTTAAAGAACGAGGAAGCTGTTAATGGTATTGCATTTACAGCGGGGACTAAGTTTGCTGCAGTATTGCATGTGAGTTATTTTTTTAAATAATATAAATAGGGCCGTCTTATTAAAAACAAGACGGCCCTATCTAATTACCAATTCCTCCATTGTTCAGTCACATCAAATTCCAGTTTCAGACCAGTGATCATCACCATTTCATTTATATAAGTGGCTAAACTTCCTCTTTCATCTGTAGTAAAATATCCATATTTATCTTCTAATTTATTGAAACTATCAACTGTCTTTTTTACAGAATTATAAATATTACTCGCCTTTTTCTCCAGTGTATACTTTTTCAACATCTTATAAAATTCATCCAGTATATCATCCATTTTATTCAGGTTCTCAATAGAATAAAAATCAGCATCTAATCCGGCTAATTCCTGCATATTTTTCTTCCAGTTAACAGTAGGCCTTAACAAATCGTAATCTGTCAATCTTTCTATATTAGCCGGGTTTATATTTTTACTTTGTTCTTTTAGCTGTTTTGTAATTTCTAAATTTTCTTTAAAGGAAAGTGTTTGCTTTGTTACAGTGATGTGATATACTTTTTCGTCTTTAAAATTTATTGATAAATGATAGTCGTCTTTTATAAGATACCATAAATCTTTTGTTGGCTTGTTATATACGTTACCTACCTTTTTAACCTCCTCTTTAGTGCTTTCCTGCGTTAAATCAAATGGGAAATAGTCCTTAAAAGAAATCCCTTCTAAAATCAATTCATATGCAGGTTTATATTCTTCAAAAGGAACTTTAACGTCTTCATTCGTTATAGTACCGTTATAAATTTCATCATATGAAAACTTAACTCTAAAATCTACATTCAAAGAAGTACCAAAAAGAGATTCTACATGGTATTTTGCTTTGGGGAGTGAAAAGTTATTTTCGTTCAAAAGAATTTTTACTTCTTTATCGTTTTCAGATTTTCCCAGTAGATTTAAAATCTCATTCATAACTTATAATAATAGTTTCTGTAATATAACAAACTAAGCTATTTCAAACAAGTACCTATAAATTTGTTGTTTATCCCCTATAAAAGTATTAACTTAATAATGTTTGGCAATCGATTGCATAAGACTCAAAAAACTGAACAAAAACCCTCAAAACTAAATTTACACTTATGAAATTGTATATCACCGTGTCTCACCTGCTGAGTCACAGGGCCTTCTTTTGCAGGTCAGTCTCACTGTTACTGACTTCTCTCCTGCTGTTTTTGTATAGCCATGCTCAGGTAACCCTTTCTGCTAATGGTCCGGGTAATACCTACGAACTTATTGAAAGTGTACTGGGTAGTGGTACAACAGGTGAAGTTCCGGACTGTTCACACCCTTCTTTTGGTCGGCATATCACAGAAGTGTTTGATACAGATCTGAATAAAAATGTCTTCATTTTTCATATCCACACCACCCCGGATGATGACCGCTGTGGCACTAATACAGACCGTCAGCGGAATGAGATCAAAACATTTGGATCATCTCCGGACAATGTGAAAGCAGCCAATGGCGAAACAGTTACCTATCGATGGAAATTTAAAATAGATGCTGGTTTTATACCTACCTCCGGCTTTTGCCACCTGCATCAGATTAAAGCCGGAGATGGCGATGATGGCGCTCCACTGATTACCCTGACGCCACGTGCCGGCAGCCCACAAAAACTGCAACTCATCTATACACCTGGCTCTGGTTTGTCTGGTGCTGGTGAAAAAGCCAATGCCAATTTATCATTGTTCAAGGGTACCTGGGTAGAAGTAGTAGAAAAGATCAAGTACACATCCACTGGAACTTACCAGATAACTATCAAAAAAGTAAGTGATGGCACTACCCTGTTGTCATATACCAATAACAACATAGATATGTGGAGAAGTGGTACCACTTTCTGCAGACCTAAGTGGGGTATTTATCGTAAACTGGTGGATGGTATGCGCGATGAACAGGTACGCTTTGCCGACTTCTGCATTGCTGAAGGCAGTGCAACCTGCGGTAGCACTACTGTACTGACTACACCAACTATTGCAGCTGCTGATAATAAGGTGGATGCCAGCGCTCCAGTAGCCGTTAACATTTATCCTAATCCATTCCAGCAGCTCACCACTATCGATTTGCAGCTAAAAGAAGCAGGTACCAGTACAATAGAAGTATTTGATATGCAGCAGAAAAGAGTTGCGATGGTACTTAATTCCAGTTTGTCCCCAGGCAGTCATCGCACTTCACTGGATACAAAAAATTTACCAACAGGTTCATATGTTGTGAAGATTTCTCATAATGGAAAGACTTATACGAAAATAATTACGAAACAATAGAGACACTTTAAAATAGTAAAGGGTTTCAGCAGATTTGCTGAAACCCTTTACTATAAATATGTTTACAGGTATCAGAACTTCAAAAATGTTTGATGAATAACATCTAAAACTGTTTCGGTTTCTGTTTTTGGGCAGCAAGTTCTGCTATTTCAGATATTCGTTTTTGTCTGGTCTCTGTTCGTTTAGCAAGAACAAGCCATTGCAAAATGCTTTTTCTGACAGACTTGCTTAAACTCAAAAAATAGTCTTTTGAACCTCGTTTTGTTTTGAATTCTTTTTCCAGGTCTTTGGGAATTTTCAACTCTTCGACATCGTCTAAAATTGTCCACGAACCATTTTGTTTTGCAGTTTCAATGCTTTCGTAACCTGCTTGTGTCATAAGACCTTCTTCAATTAATCGCTGTACCTTTCCCTTATTTATCTTTGACCAAACACTATTAGGTTTTCTTTTGCCGAAGAATTGTATAAACGTTTCATTGTCGAGGGATTTTCTTATGCTGTCTATCCAGCCAAAGCAAAGAGATTCGTCAACAGCATCACTATGAGTTATTGTAGGAACATTACACTTCTTCTTATAATAAACAAGCCAAACAGATTGTTTTACATGATGGTTTTCTTTTAACCATTGTCTCCAGTCTTGTTTGCTTGCCGGGCAAAAAGTTGCTATTTCTTTTTTCTGCATAACTTCTTTGTTATTTCATTATAACTAAGATGATACTCACTATTAAAATGCCTAATAAATGATATGTTCCACTTATAATTCCGTAAAGGATCGGTCTGGGAATATTGGGGTTGATGGCAATATTGATGGTATTGGCAACCAGATACCCAATACCCACAAGTAAAGAAAATTCCAGCGCAGCGCTAAAAGACTGAATATTCAGGGCATACATCAAAACCGCAGTCGCAATTGTAATCACCAGAGAGCACAGTGCTGGTCCGACTATGAAGATAGGTTTGTTTTGCAAAGTTTCGTTATCACGACCCAAAGAAATTTTGTACTGCTTACTGAAAAACAAGGTGAACCATAAAGCTCCAAGCAAAAAATACACAACAAATGCAATTAAAACGCTAATCCAATTTAAGTTTGCTAATTGACTAATCATAATCTGATTTTTGAATTTATGCAGCAAAGCTAAATCGGCCTAATGACAGCCCTATGTCAGGGGTCAAAAATAAATTAATAGTAACGGTCAAAATATTCTTGTAAGGTCATTTTGTGAGGAGTAAACTTCTCAGTAAGAATATCCAGTTTTTTAATCCTGTCAAGCCGGAAAAACCGAAACTCATTACGTAAACGGCACCATGCAACTAATAACCAGTTCTCGTGCGTACTTAATAATGCAAAGGGTTCAATCAATCTGCTTGTAATTTCGTTTGCTTCATTGGTGTATTCAATTTTTGTCAGGCAAAAATTTGTTAGGGCAAACTGTAAATCCGATAAGTTATTACTGTTTTTTTCGCTGTTAATGTTTTGGCTAAACCGGGTTCGTTCGGCAAGCAGGTTCGCTTTGTCTTTTACATTATGCCCTAATACAGCTTTGATTTTCTCGATAGCATCTGAATAGTCTTTAACAAAAGAAGCGTCTTTGGTTTTTAATACTAATTGTTCTGCAAGGATTAAAGCGTTGGCTTGATTTTCGGTAAACATAACGGGCGGAACTCTGTATCCTTCCATTAAAGTATAACCCTTACCTTCTTCAGTCAAAATTGGAACTCCTCCCTGCTCTAAAGCCTTTATGTCTCTGTAAATTGTCCTGATACTAACCGAGAATTTATTTGCCAGTTCTGTTGCTGTCAAAAGTCGTTTCGTTTGCAATTGGGTTAAAATGGCAGTCAGTCGTGAAAGTCGTTTTGTATCATTATCATTCATTATTGAGATTTTTCAGAAATTTGGTTTTTGTTTATGATGTGTGGTGCAGCTTTGTTTTTCCTACAACTATAACTATACTTATAATAAAAAGAAGCTGCCAGTGACAGCTTCTTTTTATTATAAGCAGGATGTCCATTATGGCAGGTATTACATATTATTTTCCGTTTTCTGTTTTCTTTTAAGGAAGAAAGAAAAAGTAAACGTTAATAACAGAGATACGAATATACCTGTCACTATTCTATCTAAGGAGAGTGGAGGGTCGATAATTTCGAAAAATACAATAAACACTACCAGTGTTAATGCGAATTCAATAAAAAACATTGTTATTTTTTTATACTTCTTCATAAACCGCATTTATGACCAGAAAAATAAGGACATTAACAAACAAATAAATGGCTAATTTGAGTTCCATGTATTTTGTTTGTATGAATATAAGTATAATTTTATGTTTTTTTTATAACAGCTGCCATAATCTTATCATGCAATAGCAATCCCGCTTTAAGGAAAGAAAAGCTGTCGAATGAATTGATGATGGATTACCTTAATTTTAATAAACCAAAGCTTATATGCTGGTTATAAATATAATGTACAAATGAATAAAGATCAAAAGCCAGCGGAAATTCCGCCCTCGACAAAAATTGATACCAGTATTTTAATCGAGAGATTGCTGAGAGTTACTGCCGGCACAGACCACCGCTTAAGTGATATGGCGGATAATAAGGCGCAGATATTGATCACAGTGAATTCTATTATCCTCTCTGCTGTTATCAGTCTGGTTCTGGGGCGCTTAAAAGATGTTCAATATCTGGTCCTGCCAACATTCATCTTACTGGCAACCAGTCTGCTTACTTTGATCCTGGCCATTTTAGCTACCAGGCCCTCTCTTCCAAAAGGCAGATTCACTCCATCAGATATAACCGACAAAAAAGTAAACCTGCTTTTCTTTGGAAATTTCTATAAAATGAAAATAAAAGAATATTCCGCTGGCATGACTCAAACCCTGGGTGATGAGGAGTATTTATATCAAAGCCTGATCAAGGATGAATATGCTCAAGGGGTTGTATTAGGAAGGAAATACAGGTTATTAAGAGCGGCGTACAACGTTTTCATGTTCGGATTGATCATCGTTATTATAGCGTTTGTTCAATCGGTATTCCACAATACAAATCTGTTTGTTGGATAGTATCCTCTTTCTAATCCAGATGTGATTACACTTCAGCAGCCGGGCTCCGGCTGCTTTTTTATTTTATACTGCAGTATCTGGCATCCATTCCTTAAAAAAGCGAAAAAAGTATAGGTATTGGAGAAAATCATGAGAGCTATTTACCCTAATATATGATTCCTTTAATGTCCGGTAACATGGTCACAGCTCGTCAGTAACCCAAATCACAGATTTTACGGCATATTATCTTATTCTCCACGTTAAAATCACGTACTTATGTGCAAACGTTTGCATTACTGTTAGCTATTCCCCCCTTATCTGATAAATATGTTTTTCATCACTTAAATCCATACGTTATGATTAATGCTTATAAACCCCGCATCAGACTATTATTTCTGTGCGTTACATTTTTTTTCGTCTGGCTGACTACCACAAATGCACAAGTCAGGACAATAACCGGAACAGTCTTCCGGGACAGCGACAGACAGCCAGTTCCCGGAGCCACTGTAAGAGTAAAAGGATCCGGCATAGGAACGTCTACAGACGATAAAGGCCATTACGCCCTCACCAATGTACCCGCTAACGCAATACTGGTTATTACCGTCCTCGGTTTTCAGACACAGGAAATTCCCATCAACGACCGGCAGAAAATAGAGATCACGCTTACAGAAAGCAGTAAAGGTCTGAACGAAGTACTGATAGTAGGTTATGGTACACAGAAAAAGGGGGACCTGACCGGAGCAGTTGCTACAGTAAACGGGGCCGAACTGAATAAAAGGATCGCCACGGACCCTGTGCAGCTGTTACAGGGAAAAATGCCCGGACTATCCCTTACACAAGGCTCCGGTGAAGCCGGTAACGAAGGTTCCGTACTACGGGTAAGAGGGCTGGGTACCTACAGCTCCGCAGGCAGCAGTCCCCTGGTTATTGTGGACGGTCTGCCTGGAAGTCTCACCGTGCTGGACCCGCAAAATATTGAATCTGTTACGCTGCTGAAAGATGCCGCATCTGCCGCTATTTATGGTACAAGGGCCGCCAATGGCGTGATACTGGTGACTACCAAACAGGGGAAAAACGGACGGTTCCAGCTGTCATACGATTACAGCATAGGCATCACAAAGCCTTCCGCCCTGCCTGATAACCTGATCTATAACTCTGTACAGTATATGCAGTTGTATAATCAGGCAGCTGTCAACTCCGGCTACCCTAACCGGTTTACTCCGGAAATGATCGCGGCCTATACCAACCCTTCTGATCCCGCCAGGTATCCCAATTTCAACTGGCTGAATGCTGTTATGAGGACCGTACAGGTACAAACACATCATATCGGCATGACAGGCGGCAATAACGGAACTGTTTATAATATCGGTCTTGGCTACGTAGACCAGCCGGATATTATGATCGGCTTTTCCTATAAAAAATACAACCTCCAGTTTAACCTCAATTCCAAAATCAATGACTGGGCTACTTTCGGTTCCAGCGTTACACTCAATTACGGTAAACGAATATATCCTTCCAGGGGCAGCCAGGATATGTTCCTGTCCACGCTCTCTCAATCTCCTATGTATGGGCCTAAATTGCCTGATGGTAGCGGACGTTATGTAAACTCTGTGTATCCCAGTGTGCAAACGCCTAACAAGAACCCCGTGGCTATTGCAGAGAATGCACTTGTTAATAGTAACGACTACTATCTGCAAAGCAGCTTTTTCCTGAATATCCGCCTCCTGAAAGGGCTGGAATGGAGAACAAGCGGAGGACTTAACTTCGACTTCAACAAGGTGTATGACTTTAAACCTGTGATCAACCAATATAACTGGTTCGCAAAACCAAATGATGCGCCCGAGCGTACGCTGGACGTGAACGGACAGGGACTGGTAGTAACAGACACTAATATGGTCTACCCGGTTGGATATACCCAGCTCACCTATACGAAATCATTTAACCAGCACAATCTTAAACTATTAGCCGGTACCCAGGTAGAGTATAACAAAGCACAGCGACTCGTAGGTACCCGTAATACGCCTTTTCCCAGCAATAACCTGCATGAGTTGAATGCTGGTCCCGCAGGCTCCCAGATAGCCACAGGCACCTCTTCAGTATGGGCCTTACGCTCTTATTATGGTAGATTCAACTATGATTACAATGAAAAATACCTGCTTGAGGTCAATGCCCGTTATGATGCTTCTTCCCGTTTTCCGTTAAATAACCGGTGGGGGCTTTTCCCATCTGTTTCGGCCGGCTGGATGCTGACACGTGAGCAGTTCCTCAGCGGTATTTCATGGCTGAACAATTTAAAGGTGCGTGGTTCATGGGGTAAACTGGGCAATCAGAATATAGGTAACTATCCTTACCAGGATGTGTACACCAGCCAGAACTCATACAATACCAATACCGGCTACGCCTATCCGTTTTCTGGCAGTACGCTGAACTCAGGCGTTGCGCAGAACGGACTGGTAGACGCCAACATAAAATGGGAAACCACCCGCATTTTTGACGTAGGTGCAGATGTCTCCCTCTTCAATAAACTGGATATCACCGTTGACTGGTATAATAAACTGACGTATGATATCCTGTATACGCCTCTGATTCCGGCGTATATAGGCTTGAATGCACCCACCCTCAACCAGGGTAAAATGAAGAATACAGGAGTGGAAGCTTCTTTTCAGTATACCGATAACATAGGCAGTGTAAGATTTTCTGCCGGCGGTACTTTTCAAACCAATAAAAACACCGTCATTAAGTTTGGAGCACCATCTATCAACACAGGCAATAATACGATTATTAAGGAAGGGCTGCCCTATGGAAGCTTTTATCTGTATGAGTATGCCGGTATCTTCCAGTCTGCCGGTGAAATTACCAGATCTCCTGTACAACAATACAATCCTCAACCGGGATATCTGAAGTTCAAAGACGTATCGGGTAACGATACTGTTAATGCCAATGACCGGGTGATTGTACCGGGTGTTTTTCCTAAGTTCGATTATTCCTTTAATGCAAGTGTCTCCTGGAAGAATTTCGATATCTCTGTATTCTTCTACGGCTCCTACGGACAGAAACTCTTTGTGAACGGCTGGGGTGTTCAACCTTTCAATCAGGGATCCCCTCCTGGTACAGACTGGCTGAATGCCTGGACACCGGAACATCCCAGTACTACCATGCCCCTGATATACATTACCGGCCAGGGTAACGCCAGCAGCAATATAAGCACCGCATCCACCTATTATTTGAAAGGAGCCTCTTTTTTAAGGCTCAAAAATCTGCAGATAGGCTACACGCTTCCTGCTTCCCTGGCGAAACGGGCGGCATTGAGCAGCCTACGTGTCTTCTTTGCGGGAGATAACCTGCTCACCTTCACCGGGTTTAAAGGACTTGATCCGGAAAGGGTATCTAATAATACAAGGTTTGTGGCGCACCCGCAGAATCAGGTGTTTGCTTTCGGTGTTAAAGCGGCTTTTTAAACATTTTAATCTTTCAAAAATGAAGTACAACATAAAACATTTAATCATCCTGATCATGCTATATAGCTGTGGAAAGGATTTTCTGAACAGGAACCCGCTTGACCAACAATCTTCCGGTACTTTCTGGAAAACAAAAGCAGATGCAGACCAGGCATTGACCGCTATTTACAGCTTCCTGATACAGGGATATAATTATACAAACTCTACCAATACCGGTCAGGGTTGGGGCGCAGGTACACCGTACTGGGAAACGCTGACGGACAATGCCTATAGCGGAGCCTTTTCCAATGTTGCTACAGGAGCTATAGAAGCTACTACCGGCACTATCCAGTCGGACGCCTACAACACGTCATACAAGGCGATAGAAGCCTGTAATATATTCCTGGCCAATATTGCCAATGTTTCAATGGACGATACAGAAAGGAATACCGACATAGCAGAGGTCAGATTCATACGTGGATATTATTATTTTCTGCTGACCCAGCTTTATGGAGATGTTGTGCTGTCCTTTCAGCCATTAGGGAAAGAACCTGCTTCTTACCAGTTTGGGAGAGCGCCTAAAGCAGTGGTATTAGACTCTGTAATGAGCGACTTCCGCTATGCCGCTGCAAATCTTCCCAATACTGCCTACAAAGGACATGTGGTAAGAGGCACTGCCCTGGGATATATCACGAAGGTATTCCTCGCTGTCCACAACTTTCAGGAAGCAGCGGCTACAGCTAAAACGATCATGACAGAAGGCCGGTTCAGCCTATATACAGGCGGTTATCGCAAATTATTCCTGAAACCCGGACAAGATAACAATCCGGAGATCCTGTTCTCAGGGCGTTACCAGGTGCCAGGCGCTTACAGTCCTGCCGATTACCTGTATACTTACAGCTCCAGTCTTCAGCCGCTGAGTTACCTGGTAAATGACTATGAATGCACAGATGGGCAGCCAATTACCACTTCTCCGTTATACGACCCCACTAAACCGTATACTAACAGAGATCCACGATTACTGGCTACCATATTGGTGCCTGGCGTATTATACAAAGGAGGTATCGTTTTTGATCCTGCTGCTATTGGCGCTTCATCTGGCTTCCTGAATAAGAAAGGCGTTGATTCTACCCGCGCAACCGTTATTGGTACACAAAGCGATCAGGATTGGGTATACCTGCGTTATGCAGATGTATTGCTCATGTACGCAGAAGCTCAGAATGAAATTGCAGGACCGGATGCAAGCGTATCCGATGCGGTGAATGCTATACGCACCCGGCCTGGTGTAGGTATGCCCGTTCTACCGGCAGGGCTTTCCCGTGATGACATGCGTACTGCTATCCGTCATGAAAGAAGGATCGAGCTTGCAATGGAAGGGCAACGGTATTTTGATATGAAACGCTGGGCAACTGACAGGATTATTATTCCTGCCATAAAAGATCCCAGCGGCGCTTCGAGAACCTTCCCATTGCGCGATACTTTGTGGCCGGTGCCTCAGTCGGAAATGGATATAGCTGCTGCTTATAGCAACAGCATATTCAGACAAACGCCTGGCTGGCAATAAATGCTATTTTATCAGAGCCTCCTTTGTGGGGCTCTGATTCATTTCCAATACACAACATTGTTTTTTCGGGCGAATAGTACCTGCTGCTATATTTTTTCTATGCCGATGGCAATGGTTTCTGATTTCCTTTATTCTTATCCATTGCCGGAGTTTAGTGAAGATATTATTCACCTAGTGAAATCTTGTTACATAATAAAAAGCGAAAATTATGCAAAAAGTAGTATCTGAAGGATATAGTCTGTCTAATCTTAAAGACCGTTGCAGAAGGATTTACAATATGAAAGAAGACGAAATGGATAAAACGTATGACATTTTTGAATACAAAAAAGGATAAGCCGCTGAGAGGAAAAAGAAGGTTACAAAAAAAATAACTAAATCTGGGATAAACTTAACAGCCAATGTGGATTTTAACCATCCATATCGTCAGCTATTGCTACTCTTTGTGTAGCCTTGTGATCCCACTAGGGTTCCGTTTTGTATTATAAAAGAAGCGTGTTTATAGCGCTGTAAACATCGATTCTTAAAAATGGGTCACCATAATTTTTGACTCGTTTTGCTTTCTTTTAAAGAACATCATTATGTGATACAAATATAAAAGCTACGGGATTCGAAGATGTATGCCTGCAACTGGTTATATTTGTCTTAAGTGATTTTTTTTAAAAGAGGTCATCTTCTGTTTGATAACAGCTTTTTTTAGTATTTTAATCAGGGTGGTAATAATTGACTGTAAGGGAAATTAATAATAAATTATAGAATTGGCTTTGACAACATAGGCGTAATCAAGCAAGTCATTCTTCCCAAACATCAACCCTCGGAAAATATATATCGGCCTTGCTCCATCCTGGGAATATTTAGTAAATACTGGAGCCCCAGATATGCCCATTGTTGATTTAGGTTTCGAAATGAAGTAAATGTTCTCATTGCTTGGGTACGGGTGCGTAAGAGCAACTTTTGACACAATCACACCATAATAGAAAAAAGGTTCCATTTCTTTCGTGTATTGTGAAGAGGATACGTAGGGATATCCAGGCGAGATGATCTCATCAGAATTTTCTTTTTCTGCCACGGAATTAAACATATCGTCCTCTAAAGCGAAAATAAACGGTTCCACTATAGGATCTGTCATTGGAAGGCCAACAGCGTCAGGATATTTATAAAAATAATCTGTAGGCAGCTGTGTTTTTAAAGACGTTATATCTAATTTGCTAAAAGAAATTTCATTTGTTTGGGTGTTAAGATATCTGAAACCTATAAAATTAAATTGCCGTGATGTTGGTTTTCCATCAAAAGTGTTTTTGCCGGTAATATTATGGGCAGCAGTTACCATGTATATTTTTTTTTCTCTTTTGACAAAAAAACAAGTTCCTAAAGGAAGCACATCGCCTTCAGCGCCATTTTCTGGAAAACCAACCATCATATAGCTAAATTTACCAAGATATTTATCATCCTTAGTATCCACTTGTAATTGTGTATTGTACATGGAAAGTAACGTAATTAAAAATAGTTTAGCTAAAATAATCGTCGAATTCAATATATTATTTTCAACAACGTGAATAAGCATAACGGAACAAATAAATATGTATTTACATATTGCCATTAAGTATAATAATCAAGATATATTTGAAGAACATGTGGTATATCGGTTTCAATTTGCTTTAGCGCTATCATAGAACAAAGCTTGGCCAAAGCTTCCACCAAACTATCTACAAGCTTTTGGGGTGATCTATATTCGTTTAAAATGACATACATCGAATAATTTTAGACTGCTCAATAAGAGCAACAGCTTGTTCAGTTCTTACTTTTCACTTATAAAAACTTTTTAAAACGCACTAATGTAATTGGTGATGGCTGATAAGGAGGATGAAGCACGCTTTCTTGTGTTCTCTCCCAAACTCTTAATATAGTTTCTATCCACTAGCCTCTTTAAGTATGCATCTCTAATTATTTTTCCAATTCTAGATACAATACTAAATTCTAATAAAATTACGATGTCTAATGCACTAGATCTAATACCTCCACGTTTTTTATATCTAAGCGTCCATACGTTTTTGAAAGCTTGACTATTTCATCTATTTCAGTTTTCGTTATGTTTAAATTATTAGTATATCTCACTATAATATACATATTAACAATTTTTAATTATGAGAAAAGTAAAAATTCATTGGCATAAATGTTTTAATGATAAGTGTGAAAAGTAATGTAGACGGAAGTTAATTATTTAAGTACCCGAATAATTATTGTAAGCCTGGAATATTACTGCTATTTTACAGCTTTAGGATAATTAAATACATCGCAGACAGTTAACAAAGGCAATCTGGTTAATAGAGCTCATTTGTTACTTCATTGCTGATAAATGCAGAGTAAAATTCTTGTCCAACTTTATGTTTATATTTTTATTATAGGCAAAAATGCTGGCTCTTATATTATTCAAAAACACATCTGCTAAATCCCTGGCAACTGCAGAACGAGTAATATCGTTTGTTACCTGCCCATGATCAATTTGCAGATTAAAGCTATAATCATTACGCTCACCTACTTTTTCGAAGTCACTAGCTGGCAATGCTATTGATCCGTAGAATGGCAGTACTTCAAGTATATCAAGCATATCAGATAAGACCTTCTCCCAAATGGCAGTATATAAATATTGTCTGTTCATAAACGATCATATTTTATAAGCCAATCATGGTTTGGCAGCTGAAAGTTCCTTATTCCAAGTCGGGTAATCTATTAGGTGCACCAATTCATCCAGCACGACACGCAAGTCATCCTTTATCTTTTCTATATCAGCTTTCTGTGTAAAGTAACGGCGATTATGTGCGCTCTGATCTCCCATTTTTTTAAGTGATGGTATTGCAGCCCGAGCATTTCGTCCGATTGTCCAAGTGGTTTCCGCAAGTAAAGTATCTATCAGATCACTGAGGTAAAAGAAATTACCCCTACCATCTTTTATTTTCGATTCGAGCTTATGTCGCTCAAAAGTCTCAATTATCAATACTTCCAACAACTTTCTGGTCATGACAGCACATGCATCATACAGCCCGTTGTCATAACATTTGCATCCTTGTGTTGCAATTTTAACTAGATGGCTGCGCGTATTGTCAAAAATAGCCAATGGAAAATAATCATTTGTAGCAGGTGGAGAAGGAACCATACCGATCTGTTTTTCAAGTTCCGCTTGGTATCCACGTTCTAAATGATACTGCGATTCTTCTTGTATAAATTTCCGTTTTACATTACGTGCCTTTGTCGCATGCTTTTTCAGATACGCAGGAATGTTTGAATACCGATCATACCTGAGCTCAGAGAAGCACTCATTAATTGCGGCTGCTGTCGTACCTAACGAGTGTTTAACGACAGTCAGGTAGTAAACAAAAAAATCCATCTTTGCAGCGGAAGATAAGCTGGTAAAATTAGGGATCTTAGAAATAAAATTTTCGAGAGTCTCGTCAGTCATTATTCCAATGTCTTAGTTTGTTTTTGCCGGCAGTTGTTACCGTAATATTTTTAGAATCTGTTGTATTAATCCACTTTTTTGCGCTTGCTGTATTTCGGGTTGTTTGTGCGACGTTAATCGGGATTTTTAAGCCCCGTTCATCAAAACAGGAATAAATATGATCATAAGTAATGCCTCCCGTTTTCAAAATCTCAGTGAAATATGAAACAAAGACTAACACTTTTTCAAAATCGCTCTTGGTATCAAACTTGTCAAAATATGCTTTCAGGCTGTCTTTGCCAGTAGGATAAAAATCTATTTCAGCCAAGCGCTTACTTTTATCCGTAGATTTAGCTCCCCTTTTTCCTTTACCAGAAGCTGCGCTAGCATCCTCTCCTTCACCTTTCTCCTCCTTACTCTGCTTGCTTTTTCCAGGTAGTGGACTGGCTTTGGTTCTTGTCATTATTTCTTTAGCAAGCTCAATACCCGGATCCATTATGCAATATTCTCCGTCGGTAAAAGCATTAAATTTCCCGCTCTGAACAGCTGCCTTGATATTACTGGTTAAGGCATTTGTTTTATCTGTAGACTTCCTTTTTGTTTCTTCATACAAGGTGATCAAGTCGTGACGTGTAAACATCTTTTTTCCAAACCCAGACGCGAAAAAACCATACAAAACTACCCATTCTGTTTCCGTAGATGGTAAACGGCGCATAGCAACTGTCATCAAAGAAGGATACTCGTCTTCCTTCCTTGGAGCAATAGCACTAGTGGCAACTGTTTCAACAGCATTTGGACTATAGTTCGGGGGAAGATCACTAACATTTGGTGCTGGGTTTATTTCCTGATATTCTGCCTCTTCAGCTCCATTTGCAGGTAGTAAAGGCTGCAGTATAGATGGAATTCCCATGTGCTTTGCATTCATGATATCACGCGCAATACCCGTTAAATCTTTTCCAACTGCATCAGAGAAACTTGCCTGAAAGGTTCTTTCTGTCTGTGTCTCAGTAAAAGTGATCGTGTTGGACTGCTGGGGCTGTCCAGTAGTGCTTTTATTTAAAATAGGAGTACCACATTCCATACAACCTATTGCCTCCTTTTCAAGGGGTTCATTACATTTCTTACACCGGAGTTGCGCAAGACAGTGGCTACAGAACTTTGCTTTTAACGGTAAGGATTTGCTGCAATTAATGCAGGTAATTGAGGAACTTTCCATTCGCGGGGAATTTTAAAGTATGCAATTTAACTTTAAAAATACTAAATCAAGTATAAACTTATAATAACAAAGATTTCATATAAAAATATGATACTAACACATGATTGATGTAATCTTCAGAATCAAACACTTTTCACAAAACACCGTATAGGCGAAACTGTGTAAAGATAATTAAAATCCTATTTGAAGTGCTAAAGGTACTTTTTCGCAAATAGGACGTCCACAAAACCAAAACAAACACTATATGTAATAGTTAGAAAATAAGCCGCTCACTCAATTCCTTAACACCGAATTAACAGATTGATTTCAATTTATTTGATACCCTTCTTGACAACGAGTTAACGTACCATAAACTGTTAACGTCGTAAGCTAATGAAAGGAGTCTTGTGCTACTCATTTTCAACGTTTGAGAATGTTAAGAATGGAACCATTTCCGATGTGAAGTTCTGTAGGGAACTGGGCTTAGCTGTGACCAGACCGATTTTTCAGTTTGGTTTATGCTCTAGTTTCGGTTGTTTTTACAGATTTTTGTGAAAGCTACTCTAGTAGTGGAGAATAAAAAAAGGCTACCTTAAGTAGCCTTCTGTGATCCCGCTGGGACTCGGACCCAGGACCCATACATTAAAAGTGTATTGCTCTACCAACTGAGCTACGGAATCATTCGCTTCTCTATCAAAGCGGGTGCAAAAATAGGAATTATTTTATTTACTCCAAGTTTTTAGAAACTTTTTTTCAAACAACTTTACAAATAGTCAAATTGCTCCCCTATTTTTGTGATGCAAAAAAATCATAATGCAAAACAAAGTCGTAGTTATCACCGGTGGAACATCCGGTATTGGTAAAGCGTTAGCAATAGCTTTTCTCCAGGCAGGTGCGAAAGTAGCTGTATGCGGCCGGAAACAGGACGCATTGCAGGCTTTACAGCAGGAACTATCCTCTTCCGCATTATACACACATATAGCCGATGTAAGTGTGGAAGCCGATTGTAAATCCTTTATAGAACAGGCCATAGACCGGTTCGGTAAGATAGATATCCTCATCAATAACGCCGGGATCTCCATGCGGGCATTATTCCACGATGCCGATGTTTCCGTGCTTAAACAACTGATGGACATCAATTTCTGGGGAACCGTTTATTGCACCAAATATGCCTTACCGGCAGTTTTAGCTACCGGAGGAACCATCGTAGGTGTGTCTTCTATTGCTGGTTACAGAGGTCTGCCAGGACGTACAGGATATTCTGCCTCCAAGTTTGCCATGCAGGGTTTCATGGAAGCATTACGCACCGAAAATCTGCATACAGGCATTAACGTAATGTGGGTATGCCCCGGCTTTACGGCTTCCAATATACGCAACACTGCTCTCAATGAACAGGGTAAGATGCAGGGCGAAACTCCACTGGATGAAGGCAAATTAATGAGCGCGGAAGCTGTGGCACAGGCGATCATCAAAGCAATTACCAAACGTAAACGCACATTGGTACTGACTTTCATGGGTAAACTGACTGTATTATTAAGCAAACTGCTGCCAGGTGTTTCCGACGGATTAGTGTTCAATCATTTCAAGAAAGAACCGGGCTCCCCACTGAAATAAGGGTTTACCAAAGAATCAGGATGGGTTTCTGTTTAATCAAAGCACCACTGAAATAGGGAATTCAAAGCACCGGGATATGGACAAATACCCATCAATCCCCGCCCAATAAGCCCCTCCTTCCCTATCCAAATAAATCTTTTACAGGACGCAGAACGCTTCATAAAGCGTTCTGCGTCCTGCTTTTATACGTAACCCATTAACCCTCAGCTACTTTATAGTTATTCACATCTGAACAATTATTTACGGCCTGAAACACGGCTGCATGCAGATTTTATCTTTCTTTGCAGTAATATTTACACCAAGCCCCCAATGGCATTCTTTTTGGGTATTAGGAATTTTTCTTTGCATGTCCATTATTACACTAACATCTGACATAGGATTACAGGATTACCTGGTAGGCGCTATCAAAGGGCAGCTGTGGCAAAACTGTCCCGGAGCGCAGGTAATGGACATTACTCATCAGATCTCTCCTTTTAACCTGCCACAGGCTACATACATCTGTAAAGGAGCTTTCGCCTACTTCCCTCCCAAAACATTTCATATCGTTCTCATTAACCTGTTCGACCGTAAAGCAGACTATGTCCTGCTTGCAGAACATAACGGGCAGTATATCGCCTGTGCAGATAACGGTCTTACTACAATGATTGCAGACGGAATGCCTGTGAGAGTCGTAAAACTACCACTAGACAAACAACTGCCTAAAGATACCTTCAGCATCATCAAACGCTTCTCCGAAGCTTACCAGGAACTGCAAAAAGGAAAAGATCTCTCTGAACTGGGCCAGCCAGCCACAGACTACATCGTTAAAAATAACCTGCAACCCATGACCGGCCAGGATTATATAGACGGACAAATTATCCATATAGATAACTTTGAGAACGTAGTCGTGAACATCACCCGCAAACAATTTGAGGCACAACGCCAAAACAGGCCGTTCTCTATCTTTTTCCGCAGAGATGAAGTAATTACGCAGATAGCTGAAACGTATGCAGATGTCCCCGAAGGACATAAACTGGCCCTGTTTAATGCTGCCGGTTACCTCGAAGTAGCCATCAACAAAGGAAATGCTGCCGGCCTTTTTGGCCTGCAAGGCTTCCATCGCGATCAGCTTACCAGCAATTCAGGCTACCAGCAACTCTCTTTTTACCAGACTGTAAGGATTATCTTCGGATAAATCCCCCATTTGAGTATCTCCTCTTTTACCCCCACAAAACCTACAGACGCCCCAAAACATACTCTATACGCACATATATAATCGACCAAACCAATCACTTACGAAAATCCCGCAAAAAGTTAAAAAATAACTTATTAAAGAAAAAGTTAAAACTGTTATCCTTAATTATCATAATTTGCCACTTTTTCTATTTTTGTCGGACCTAAAACATCTCTATGAATTTTAAAAGGACCAACAACATTGTGGGTTGGGTTATTTGTATCATTGCCTGCACTGTCTATTTAATGACTATGGAGGCTACCGGCAGCTTGTGGGACTGCGGCGAGTTCATTTCCAGTGCCTACAAAGTACAGGTCCCTCACCCGCCAGGTGCGCCGCTGTTTGTGCTGTTAGGTAGATTATTTACTATGTTCCTGAAGCCATCACAGGCTGCATTAGGTGTTAATGCAATGTCTGCCCTCGCAAGTGGCTTCACTATTCTGTTCCTTTTCTGGACCATCACTCACTTTGCCCGTCGTCTGATGGTAAAGAACGGTGAACCCATCTCCGGCGAGAAAATGATCGCTATCATGGGTGCCGGTGCTGTTGGTGCCTTGGCTTACACTTTCTCCGATTCATTCTGGTTCTCCGCTGTTGAAGGTGAAGTATACGCAATGTCTTCCTTCTTCACAGCTATTGTATTCTGGGCCATCCTTAAATGGGAACATGAGGCTGATGAGCCTTATGCGGACCGCTGGATCATTCTCATCGCTTTCCTGATGGGTCTCTCCATTGGAGTACACTTACTGAACCTCCTCACCATACCGTCTATTGTAATGGTCTATTATTTCAGACGTTACAAAGTTACCCCAATGGGTACCTTCTGGGCCTTCCTGGTAGGTTGTGCTGTTACCGGCATGGTACAGAAGTTCATCATCCAGGATACTATCAAGTCTTCCGGTTACATGGACGTGTTCTTCAAGAACTCCCTGGGCATGCCTTTCTTCTCCGGTTTTGCCTTCTACTTTATCGTACTGATAGGTATACTGCTCTACGGATTAAAGAACCGCAAATTCGGTATCTATGCTCCGCTGATCCTGGTTGCCTCTGTAATCATCATCCCGGCTTTCAATGACGGCGACGGTGGTGGTACAGTATTCGTGAAACTGGTATTAGCTGCTATCGTACTGTTCGTTCCTTATTTCCTGCGCCTCTTTGGTGTGAAACTGGATACAGCCGGTGCATGGCACATGACCAAACTCACTATCTACTCCGTACTCTTCCTCTTACTCGGTTACTCTACTTACATTACCACCATGGTGAGGTCTACTGCCAATCCTTCTGTGGATATGTACAATGTAGATAACCCGATCTCCCTGGTAGGTTACCTCGGCCGTGAACAATACGGTGATTTCCCGCTGATTTATGGTCAGGTGTTCACTGCACACCCTACCGAATACAAGGAAACCGGTAACGTATATGCCCGTGGTAAGGACAAATACGAAATAGCCGGTAAGAAACAGGAACCGGTATATGCTGCTGAAGATAAAATGTTGTTCCCCCGCGTTTGGGATGGAAGTAACGATCAGGGGCATGCTGATTACTACCGCAACTTCCTGGGTTTACAACAGGGCGAACGTCCTTCTTTTGGAGATAACGTGAAATTCTTTGTTCAATACCAGGTAGGTTTCATGTACTTCCGCTACTTTATGTGGAACTTCTCCGGTAAACAAAACGATACCCAGGGTTACGGTAACGTACGTGACGGTAACTGGATCACCGGTATCAACTTCATCGATAACATTTTCTATGGCGATCAGTCAGCAATGCCTGATAGTCTGAAAGATAATAAAGCACATAACAGACTCTTCATGTTACCTTTCATCTTAGGTATCATAGGTTTGTTATATCACTACAAATTCCATCGCAGGGATACCCTGATCGCTGGTCTGCTGTTCTTCTTCACCGGCTTCGCTATCGTTCTGTACCTTAACCAGGCAGGTAACCAGCCGCGTGAACGTGACTATGCATACGTTGGCTCCTTCTATGCTTACGCCATCTGGATAGGCATCGGGGTACTGGCAGTATACGAGTTCCTGAAGAAGAAAACGAAACTGTCTGTTGCTGCTCCTATCGCTACATTGGTATGCCTGCTGGCAGTACCGGTACTGATGGGCTTCCAGGAATGGGATGACCACGACCGCTCTACCAAAACAGTAGCCCGCGACGTGGCCAGTGATTACCTCAACTCCTGTGCTCCTAACGCTATCCTCTTCACCGTAGGTGATAACGATACTTACCCGCTGTGGTACGCCCAGGAAGTGGAAAATGTCCGCCCTGACGTTCGTGTTATCAACCTCAGCTTACTGGGTGTTGACTGGTACATTGATCAGCAGCGCCAGATGGTAAACCAGAGCCCTGGAGTACCAATGAGCTGGACACCTGATAAATACCGTGGTGAAACACGCAATTACATCCGTTTCTATGACGCCGGTACCTTCCCGCAGGATAAGTTCTACAACCTGAAAGAAGTAATGGATTTCATGGGTACAGATGATCCACGCGCCAAGCTGACCACCCAGGATGGTGAACAACAGAACTACCTGCCTGCGCAGAAACTGTTCATCCCCGTTGATGTGGCTCAGGCTATCAATAGCGGTGTAGTGGATATCCACGACAGTGCAAGGATCTTACCGCAACTGCCTTTCCAGATCAGCAAACAATACCTGCTGAAGAACGACCTGGCAGTATATGATATCATCACCGCTAACAACTGGAAACGTCCTATCTACTTTACCAGCCCTACAGACCTGGGTATCAACGACTATCTGCGTATGGATGGTCTTACCTACCGCCTGGTGCCGCTGAAGAAAGAAGAAAGCAACGATCCGATGGGTGCTGAGAAGAATGTGAACGTTCCAATGATGTATAACAACCTTATGAATAAGTTCTCATTTGGCGGTGCTAATATTAACGGCACTTACTTCGATGAACCTAACCGTAAGCTGCTGCAATACGTAAGGAACGCTTATACCCGTCTCGGTACTGCGCTGGCAATAGACAACAAGAAGGATTCAGCATTAACCGTTCTTAATAAAGCGGATAAAAACCTGCTGGAAAATACCTTCCCTTATGCTATGACCACACCAGGACAAATGTATAACTACAGCTCTATGCAGACTGTATACGCATACTACCTGGCTGGTGATAAGAAAAAGGCAGATGAAATTGCACAGAAGATCATCAAGGATTGTAACCAGCAGCTGAATTATTACCGCCAGCTGTCTGCATCCAAAATGACCAACGACCTTCAACATGACGGTCAGATGGCTGAACAGTTCATCTCCCTGCTGGGACGTATGAAACAGGATTTCAGTGATTCTACACGTAAAGGTGTACAGGAGCAAACTCCGGTTATCAGCACAGTAGAAGATACTACCAACAAATAAAGTAACTAATGATAAAAAAGCCCCGGTCGGATATCGACCGGGGCTTTTTTATTGATGGATTACATAATCTTCGCACCAGATGTTATTGCTTATAAATACACCTTATCTGACGTGAATATTAGGTGAAGTTAAATTGAAATACAAATCCTCAACCCTTATTCCAAAGCTAAATCAGAGAA
This sequence comes from Chitinophaga sp. YR573, assembly GCF_900110995.1. Taxonomy (GTDB): domain Bacteria; phylum Bacteroidota; class Bacteroidia; order Chitinophagales; family Chitinophagaceae; genus Chitinophaga. Next base: position 640,647 of record NZ_FOJF01000003.1, on the reverse strand, counting down.
CTAAACAGTCAGATGCAGTGTATTTATAAGCAATAACATCTGCCAATAACATTCAAACTGAATTTGATTTACATAAAGACTAACAGAACAGTAACAAGAAGGCTTCGGAAGATACATCTATTCCGTTCATCTTCCGTTAAAGACGGAGGATGAACGGAATAGATGTATCTTCCGAAGCCTTTCCGGGTATCTTCAGCGTATTATAACATATTCACCTGTGCCCACCAGTACTTCACACATTCTTTCACCTCAGGAACACTGTTATCCCAATGATATTCATATTCTACGGAGAACATTCCCTGGAAATGCTGCGCTTTTAACTCAGCCAGTACACCGGAAATATTGGAAACACCTGTTCCCCAGATAACATCATGTGCATCAGGAGACTTTTCATTGAGGTCTTTGAAATGAGAATGTAACACATGGCCTTTCAGCATTTTCAGACATTCAACAGGGTCCAGTCCTGAACGTACCCAATGCCCGATATCTGCGCAGGAACCCATCAGTTTACTACGTCCTTTGATAGCTACAAGCACACTGTCAGGATGCCAGTAATGACTTGGTTTCGGATGATCGTGGATAGCCACTTTAATCTGGTACTGATCACATAATTTAGATACCAGGTCCCAATGTTCGCGTTTAGGCTCCGCAGTTATTACCTTTATACCCATTGCTTTCGCAAATTTGAATACATCTGCCCATTCCTTTTCATCATTAGGAGATAACACACCATATGCTACCAGCACTTTATTCTTTTGCTTGAAAAGCGCCTTTACCCTGGCCTGCTTTGCAGCATCCATCTTCCATTCGAAAACACCTTCAATACCACCACCTATCTTCTGACCGTTATAACACTCCACATAATGAACGCCTACGCTATCCATCTTATCCAGTGCTTCAGCCAGTGTAAACCTGTTAAATGTATATGCCTGTGAGCCCAGTTTCCAGCCAAGCTTGTCTGCTTTACCTTGTGAAAAACCTAACGTGGACACCATCATCGCGCCAGCTAACAAAATTCGTTTCATCATCTGCTATATTTTTTTAATTGATAATCAGGAAAAGACCGTTTGCGAAAAATAGCTGCTTTCAGTGAAGAAAGCAAATAAGTTACTTATTTATATAATTATCAATACTTTATATCCCTCCTTATTACCATTGATCATGGACTATCACTCATCCCAACTAAATTCATTAATTTAGAACTATTATGAGAGGCATACATTTTTCCAAATTTGAACCCGAGGAGCAGGGAAAATCGCCATTTGAGAAGCTACTGGACGTGTTTACTCAATTGCTTACCTACACCAGCGGCGACGTTAGCGAAGCGCTGCAGTGGCTCACCGAACTCGACAAAGAGTACCAACTTACAGACAAAGACTACGGGATCGGGGATTTCATACAGGAATTAAAAGAAAAAGGATACCTGAAAGAAAATGAAGGCACAGGTGAAATACAGATCACCGGCAAAACAGAACAGGATATCCGCAAAAAAGCCCTGGAAGAAATCTTCGGCAAATTAAAAAAGACCAACGTCGGTAACCACAATATCCGTAAATCAGGACAGGGAGATGAGCTGAACGCAGATACACGTCCATATCAGTTCGGCGATGCCCTGGAACAGATCGATATTACCGCATCTATCAGGAATGCTCAGATCAATCACGGAGTAGAGAGTTTTAATATCAGTCAGGACGACCTCGAAATCCAGGAAACGGACTTTAAAACACAAACGTCCACCGCCCTGATGATAGACATCTCCCACTCCATGATCCTCTACGGGGAAGATCGCATCACGCCCGCCAAAAAAGTGGCCATGGCACTGAGTGAACTGATCACCACCCGCTATCCCAAGGATACGCTGGATATCATCGTGTTCGGTAACGACGCCTGGCAGATAGAGATTAAAGATCTCCCCTATCTGCAGGTAGGCCCTTACCATACCAACACTGTAGCAGGACTGGAACTGGCCATGGATATTTTAAGACGCCGCCGTAATCCCAACAAACAGATCTTTATGATCACAGACGGGAAACCTACCTGCCTGAAAATCGGTAAAGACTATTACAAAAACAGCTTTGGACTGGATCGCAAAATCCTTAACCGCACCCTCAACCTCGCGGCCCAATGCAAAAAACTGAAAATTCCTATCACCACCTTCATGGTAGCCACAGATCCGTGGTTACAGAAGTTTGTAACAGAATTTACAGAAACGAACAACGGAAAAGCCTTCTTTTCCGGCCTTGACAAACTGGGACAATTTCTCTTCTTCGACTTTGAAAACGGGAAAAGGAAAACAGTGTAATAATTTATTTAAAATTGTATATGAATAACATCAGAACGTTAGGTGAGTTAAAGAAGAGTGGATACAAACCCAAATCCGTAAAAGAAGAGATCAGGCAAAACCTGGTAAGTAAACTGCAAAATAAAGAGAATGCTTTCCCGGGGATCATCGGTTATGAAGATACTGTTATCCCGGATACGGAAAGAGCACTCCTCTCCCGTCATAATATTCTTTTCCTGGGGCTTCGCGGCCAGGCAAAGACCCGTATGGCCAGACAAATGGTTAGCTTACTCGATGAATTCATTCCCATCGTGGAAGGCTCCGAAGTAAATGACAGCCCGTTTGATCCGCTGTCCCGCTACGCACGCGACCTGGTAGCACAACTGGGTGATAAAACACCCATCGCCTGGATACCAAGAGAAGCCCGTTACGGCGAAAAGCTGGCCACTCCGGACGTTTCCGTGGCCGACCTGGTAGGTGATATCGATCCTATCAAAGCTGCCAATCTCAAGCTTAATTACGCAGATGAAAGGGTGATCCACTTCGGTATCATCCCCCGCTCTAACCGCGGGATCTTCGTTATCAATGAACTCCCCGACCTGCAGGCCCGTATACAGGTATCCCTGTTCAACATCCTCCAGGAAGGTGATATACAGATCCGTGGTTTTAAAGTAAGGATGCCGCTGGATATCCTGTTCGTGTTCACCGCTAACCCGGAAGATTACACCAACCGTGGTTCCATCGTAACACCACTGAAAGACCGTATAGAAAGCCAGATCATCACGCACTATCCGAAGAACGTGGAAAACTCCCTGCTCATCACCGAACAGGAAGCCAACGTACATGAGGAACAACGGCATGTACAGATCAGCGACATGATCAAACGCCTGATAGAACAGGTGGCCTTTGAAGCCCGTAACAGCGAATACGTAGACAAAAAGAGCGGTGTCTCTGCCCGTCTGACTATCGCTGCTTACGAGAATGCAGTGAGCGCCGGCGAACGCAGGGCTATCATCAACAAAGAAAAAGATACACATGTTCGTATTGCCGACTTGCAGGGTATCATCCCCGCTATCACCGGTAAAATAGAACTCGTATATGAAGGCGAACAGGAAGGGCCATTACAGGTGGCCGTGAACCTGCTGGATAAAGCCATACGCAGTGTCTTTGCCCAGTACTTCCCTAACCCGGACTCCTTCAAGAAACGCAAACAGAACCCGAACGCAGAAAACCCTTACCGCTCCGTTATTCAATGGTTCGATAAGGGCAATGCCGTACAGCTGTTACAGGACGTGAGCGATAAGCAATATGAAACTTCTCTGAAAAAAGTAGAAGGACTGAAAGAACTCGTGAAAGCGAAATTCCCCGGCGCTGCCAACAAAGAGCAGTTATTGCTGATGGAATTCGTATTACACGGTCTTGCTTCCTACTCCCTCATCAGCAAGAAAGTTGTAGAAAATGAAACACGTTTCAGCGATCTGCTGGGTACCATGATGAATTTTGGTACAGGCACAGAAGAAGAAAACGAAGAGTTTTAAATCCAGATAAAAGAACAGAAAGCTCCCAACGGCTTTCTGTTCCCTTTTTTACTTCCACGATTAAATAACACGTATGAACAACTCCAGACGAACCTTCATTCGTTCTGCTTCCGCTATCGTTGCCGGGGCAGGACTGGTATCCGCGCTTCCCTCTTCCCTTCGCGCAATGGCCCCCAGCGACCGTCTAAACATTGCCGCTATCGGTATCAACGGGATGGGCTGGAGCGACCTGAATGCCATCCTTAAAAATCCTGCTGCCAGATGCGTAGCCCTCTGTGATGTTGATAAGAACGTGCTGGATAAAAGAGTGGCAGAGCTTACCCAGCGGGGTTATGCTGTAAAAGCGTACAGCGATTACCGCAAATTACTGGAAGACAAAGACATTGATGCGGTAGTCATCGGCACTCCCGATCATTGGCATTGTCTGCAAATGACAGACGCCGTATCGGCCGGAAAAGACGTGTATGTAGAGAAACCCCTCGGCAACTCTATCGCTGAAATTAAGGCCATGGTAGCCGCACAGGAACGCACTAAACGTGTAGTACAGGTGGGTCAGTGGCAACGCAGCCAGAAACACTTCCAGGATGCCGTTGCCTTCGTGCATTCCGGTAAACTGGGACAGGTACGCCTGGTGAAAGCCTGGGCCTATATGGGCTGGATGCATTCCATCCCTAAACAACCGGATGGTACTCCTCCGCCGGGCGTTGACTATAAAAGCTGGCTGGGACCTGCCGAGACAAGGCCCTTCAACCCTAACCGCTTTCACTTCAACTTCCGCTGGTACTGGGATTATGCAGGCGGCTTAATGACCGACTGGGGCGTGCATCTCCTCGATTATGCACTGTTAGGTATGAAAGCAGAAGACCCTGTTTCCGTAATGGCAGCAGGTGGCAAATTCGCCTACCCGGATGATGCCGCAGAAACACCGGATACACTCACCACCGTTTACCAGTTCGACGGGTTCAACATCCAGTGGGAACATGCCATAGGCATAGACGGCGGCCCTTATGGACGTGATCATGGCATTGCCTTTATCGGCAACAACGGTACACTGGTATTGGATCGTGGCGGATGGGAAGTAATTCCGGAGAAAGGTAAAATGGAAGCTGTACCCAGACAATTATCCGTGGATAATGGACTGGACCTGCATGCTGTCAACTTCCTGGATGTGATCAAATCACGCAGGCTGGAAGACCTGCACACACCGATACAGGCAGGTGCACATGTAGCCACCATAGCACAGTTGGGAAACATTGCCTATAAAACAGGTAAAAAGCTGAACTGGAATGCGGATAAAAACAGGTTCGATGATTCGGATGCGAATAAGCTGCTCGCAGCGCAATATCATAACGGATACAGATTACCTAAATAAAAAGCTCCTACGGGAGCTTTTTTCTTCTTATACAGATAGCACAAAGATGTTAAGGCAATCCTGTTATTACAAGATATCAATATTAATAAGAGGGTATATTAAGAAATACTAAATCACCGGTACTGCTCTTTCTTCCTGCAACATCATTGACAAATACACCGCATCGCTGATGGGGTTATTGTAATACGCTGCAATCGGCTGAAATCCCAGTCTGGTATACAGATCGATCGCAGGTGTCATATGAGCCAGTGTATCCAGCAACATACGTTTGTAACCCATTTCACGGCCTGCTTTCACAGCTCTGGAAGCCAGCGCCTTTCCTACTCCATGTCCTTTAAAGGCATCCTTTACAAATAACCTTTTCATTTCACAGGTAGAGTTTTCAAAATGACGTACCCCTACACAACCTGCGGGTAATCCGTCCACTCTGGCAAGAAATAAAGCACCTGCCGGTGCAACATAGGCTGGCTCAGGAAGACTACTTAACTCTTCTTCAAAACCCTGAAAGCTGAGGTCTACACTCAGCCAGTTGGCATACTCACGGAAAAGTGCTTTTACCTGATCCAATGCAGCTACATCATCCTTTGTAACTTCTACAATTTCCAACATACACTTTTATTTAAGTCTGAAAAATACAAAAGCCTCCTGAGAGCATCAGAAGGCTTAATTCTATTAAAACGTTATTGCCAAAAATCACTTACTGTAAACGGTATAATTTACGCAATTAACTCATTGTCAGCTTCTCCTACATACACACATACGCCTTACTGCTCACCTTCCTAATAAATAGGAAGGGTAACAAATATAATGAAATATGTTCAAAAAAGAAAGAAGATCTTTATATTGTTTCTAAAATTTAACTGCACGATAATAACAGCATAATTATTGTGCCACCGAACGGATCATGAAAGCATTTATTACAAGAGTTATTCCTGATGCCGGACTGCAATTATTGCAGGATGCCGGTATCACCATCACCCAATGGACAGAAAAACGAGACCTTACGCCTGAAGAGTTAATCAACGCCTGCCAACAACATGATGCGCTGCTAAGCTCCGGTGCCAACAACATCAACGCACACTTTTTAAATGAGTGCAAACACCTGAAAGTAATTGCATTACTGTCTGTAGGTTATGATAACGTTGATGTTCCGGAAGCTACACGTCTCAATATTCCTATCGGTAACACCCCGGGAGTATTAAGCGGCGCTACTGCTGATACCGCATTTTTATTAATGCTGGCAGCTTCCCGTAAAGCCTTTTATGTACACAAAAAGATCTTAAAAGGAGAATGGAAATTCTTTGATCCTACTACAGATCTTGGTATTGAACTGAATGGTAAAACACTGGGGATTTTTGGATTGGGGAAGATAGGATTTGAGATGGCAAAGAAGTGTGCAGGTGCTTACAATATGAAAGTGATCTATCACAACCGTCAGCATAATGCAGAGGCTGAGAAAGCATTGAATGCAGTAAAGGTCTCTTTTGATGAACTCCTGCAACAGAGTGATGTATTATCTGTACACACGGCTTTAACGGCGGAAACAAAAGGCATCTTCAATACGACTGCTTTCAGTAAAATGAAGCCTTCTTCCATTTTCATCAATACTGCCCGGGGCGCTATTCATAATGAAGAGGACCTTAGGGCCGCTTTGGAATCAGGGGCCATCTGGGGCGCCGGATTAGATGTTACCAACCCGGAACCTATGTTCGCCGACAATCCTCTCTTAAACATGCCTAATGTGGCCATTCTGCCGCATATAGGATCAGCTACCGTAGATACAAGAAATGCGATGTCCGTTATTGCGGCTAAGAACGTGATTGCGGGCTTAGGGGGTACGAAGTTACCTCATATCGTTAATCCGGAGATCTACCAGGACTGGAACCGGATTACCTGTTAAAAGAGAACACCGGTACAGGAATGCACCGGTGTATTGCTCAACCTACAACTGTCACACTGTTATAGTGCGTTCAGAATTTAAGCCTTACGGCGATGAATTAATTTATCTATAATCAGGTACATAGACGGAACTACGAACAATGTGAGAATCATCGAACTGGTTAATCCGCCTATAATTACCCATGCCATCCCGTTTTTGATCTCAGAACCGGCACCGCCTGCCATTGCTATGGGCAGCATACCAAAGATCATTGCCAGGGTAGTCATGAGAATAGGTCTCAGACGCTCCTTACCTGCTTCAATCAGTGCTTCTGTTACAGGTTTCCCTTCAGATTTAAGGTGATTGGTAAAGTCTACTATCAATATTGCATTTTTGGATACAAGTCCCAGCAACATGATGATACCTATGATAGAGAAAACATTCAGTGTTTCCATTGTGAGTGCCAGTGCCAGCAAAGATCCTATCAGCGCTACCGGTATGGAAAAGAGCACCACAAACGGATATACCGCGTTTTCGTACAACGCCACCATGATCAGGTATACCAGCAGGATCGCCGTCAGCAGGGCAATTCCCAGACTTCCGAAAGCATCCTTCTGATTCTTGGCATCCCCTAAATATTCTATGCTGATACCTTCCGGTATTTTGACGGTTGCCAGTTTCAGCTTGATATCACTCACTACAGTACCTGATGGTCTGCCTGCGACATTAGAATTGACAGTGATCGTTCCTACCCGGTTTCTGCGCTGTAATACACTCTCTCCTAATCCCTGACGTACTTCAGCAAACTGGTCTAAAGTAAATGTCCCCCCTGATTTGCTCGCAAATGTGAGCTTTCTGATGTCCCCTATATTAGACCTGCTACCAGCTTCCAGTCTGATAAGCATGGTATACTCATTCCCTTTCTCCCTGAATTTGCTTTGATCATTCCCACTGAAACTATTCTCCAGCGCTGCTCCTACCTGCCGGGCATCTACTCCCAGCATCATCATTTTTTCCCTGTCTATTTTCAGCTCTATCTCCGGCTTCTGATCTTTTACTGATAATTCTACTGATTGGGTACCAGGCACTGTACTCACTAAATCAAGGCACTGGTTAGCCACGCTACGGAGTTTAACCGGATCCGTACCCTGTATAGCGATCTGTATGGGTGCACCACTGCTACCACCAGAAAGTGAAACAGGAGCCGCACTCACTTTAACGCCTGCCACCTTTCTGCTGAGCTCCTGCTGCAACAACACACCATAGTCATCCGCAGATTTCTTTCTGTGTTTTTTATCTACCAGTGTGATAGAGATCTCTGCCTGGTTACTGTTTCCTGAAGCACCTGCTACACTTCCTGTTACAAAACCTATACTGGAAAATACGTTGATCACTTCCGGATGTGCCATGACCAGCTTCTCCGCCTCTTGTGTGGCCAGGTTAGTCTGGTAAAGCGATGTGCCAGGCGCCAGTTCCAGTTTTATCAATAACTGCGCCTGGTCCATATTAGGAATAAACGTAGCTCCTATAAAACCTTTCACCAGCAAGCTAATGGACCCTATGATCAATATGATTACACCTGAGAGCAGCCATCTTTTCTTCCTCAGTAAAACCGCTAACAGTATAGCATATCCATCCTTAATACTATCAATAAAACTTTCAAATCCAAGATTGATTTTACCCCATATACTGTTTTTACTCAGATGTTCCAGTTTCCCGAAACGGCTTGCCAGTAAAGGTGTAATAGTAAAGGATACAAACAGGCTCATTAAGGTAGAAAATACCACCACCAGTGAGAATTCTTTCAGAATACTACCAATGATACCACCGGATAATGCCAATGGTAAGAACACCACCACATCCACCAGTGTAATCGCCAGGGCTGTGAAGCCTATCTCGCTACGTCCTTCCAGTGCCGCATTCATTCTGTCTTTCCCCATCTCTAAGTGCCGGTAGATATTCTCCAGTACCACAATAGAATCATCCACCAGGATACCGACTACCAGCGACATTGCCATCAATGTCATCAGGTTCAGTGAAAAGCCACAGAGGTACATGGCGATGAAAGTAGGGATGATGGAAGAAGGCAATGCGATCAATACGAACATGGAGCTCCTGAAACTATGGAGAAAGGCCAGCATGACGATACCCACTATTACGATAGCCAGCACCAGATCTTCCATTACTGCATTTGCAGCAGATAATGTATACGTACTCTGATCAGCTGATATAGAGAACTTAAGACCCTGAGCAGCATATTGCTGCTCCAATGCTGCAAAGCTTTCCTTTACCCGTGCACTCACATCCACAGCATTGGCATCAGATTGTTTGATGATCTGCAAACCTATGGACGGGATACCATTGATATGATTGATAGCGGTAGGATCTGCCGTCGCATCGCTGATACTGGCCACATCTTTCAGGTAAATACTCCCGCCCTTATCATCCGTGTAAATGATCAGATTTTTCAGTTCATTAACAGATACAATGTTAGCATCGTAGTGAATAGACAGCTGTTGTGCTGCTGTTTCAATGTTCCCTGCCGGGAACGACTGATTAGCATTTCCGATCGCCTGTGTCAACTGGGCTACGCCCAGCTTGTATGAATTCAGTTTATTCTGATCGATATTAACCTGTATCTGCCTTTGGTCCCCACCAATAACATTTAATTGTCCTACGCCGGCTACATTCTGCAATGCGGGCTTTATCTGTTTATCTACCAGTTCATATAATTCCCTGGGATCTATTTTACCTGTAACACCGGCTTTTACAACAGGCGTTTCTTCCAGGTTGATCTTCTTCACAATCGGCTTGTCTGCCGTTAGGGGCAAGTCATTCTGCGACTGATCAATCTTACGCTGGATGGCACGTTCTGCCTCATCTATATTTGCATCACTTTTCAACGTGATAGTGATCTGCGATACACCTTGCTGAGAAGTAGCATTGATCTGGTCCAACCCTTCCACAGCGGATAAAATATCTTCCAGTTTTTTTGTTACAGCCGTTTCTACTTCGGATACAGCAGCACCGGGATAAACCGTACTTACCGTTACCGTATTCACCTGAATTTTAGGCAGCAGGTTATAATTTAATTTCGTATAACACTGTATTCCGAATACAATCAATACAGTGAATATTACAACGATAAGCAAAGGCCGTTTAACGGCTATTTCACTAATAGACATGAAGCATATTTTATTTTGATAAGCTAACGGCAGACCCGTCTTTCAAATTAATCTGACCAGATACCACCACTAGATCTCCTGCCTGAAGGCCATTGATCACCTCAATCTTTCCGTTGGTTTCCTGTCCGGTTTTGATCTTTCTTAATTCAACATGAGTACCTTTAACAAGGTATACAGCAGCAGCTTCCAGGTTCCCTGAAACCGCTTCCCTTGGTATTAAAATAGCCTCCCGGCTAACAGTGCCTAAGAAATCAGTTTTCACAAACGTTCCCGGACGTAGTATAAATTCTCCGCTATTGCTGAGCGTTACTTCTACCAGGTAATTACGTGCATCATCTGCACCCGGACTGATAAAAGTTACCTGCCCTTTAAAGTCATGGTCCGGATAAACACTGGCGGAGATCTTTACTGTTTGCCCCTGTTTGATACGGTAGATCTCATTTTCAGAAAGGTTTACCTGTACCTTCACTTTTTCTGTATTGACGATAGTAGCCAGCTGTGCACCTGCATTCACAAAAACACCTGCTTCTACATCTTTCGTCGATATCATACCACTGACAGGCGCTACAATGTTGGCATCCTGTATCTGTTTGAGTGCTTGTTTTTCCTGACTAACAGCATCATTATACTGCTGTTGCAGATCTTTTACCTTCTGAGCAGTCGTAGCTTTTCCTTCCAGTAATTCTTTGTACGTTTCCAGGTCATTGGATAACTTGGTTACATTCAAATGGGCTTTTTGCAGGTCTATTAATGCCGCGCTGTTATCTGACACAGCTAATAATTTACCCTGTACCACTTTAGTACCTAATTCAAAGTATAACTTTGTGATAATCCCACTTTGAGTAGAGAGTACTTTCGCTTCTTTAAACGCAGAAATGTTTCCCGTTTTCTCAATGTTGATCGTAATAGTATCTGTTTCTGCACGCGCAGCTCTTACAGGGATAGCTATTTCAGTAGTGTCGGCACTTTGCTGCCGCGCATTGATTTCTTTTTTATTACTTGCGAGTTTCCAGATAATCAGGACAATTACCAGCAAAATGATGCCGGTGATAATGATTTTTTTCATGCTGCTTTTATAAAGAATTATAATATTTTTTCAAGGTGCCGTTTGCCTTTTCCATATCTATCTTCGCTGTATAGAAAGTATACAGGGAATTGAGATAATTATTCTGAGCCTCTTTCAGAGAATACTGTGCATTCAGCCAGTCGGTAAGGTCTGTTACCCCTTTCTGATATTGCAGGTTGGTACTTTCAAATACAAGTTTGGCCAGTTCAATATTGCGCTTGTCATTGGCCAGTTTCTCATCTCCCTTCAGCAATTTTGTTTTTGCATTTTCGTATTCTACCCTGTATTTGTCGGCATCCAGTTTTAAAGATTCCTGTGCATTCTGGTAATCGTATTGCGCCTGCTTATACTGCGCATTATGTTTAAATCCATTGAACAAAGGCACCTTCAGCGTGAGCCCTAAAACAGACCATGTATTCTGGTAGTTGATTGACTGTGATGCGTTATCGCCAAATCCATTACTACCGTAGCGGGCATAAAATGAAAGTGTTGGTAATTTTGCTGCTTTCTGCTGTCTGGCATTAATCCCTTTTAGTGATAATTCCGCATCTGACAACAGGTAATCTCCCCTGTTAAATACCTTGAAGGGGTCCAGTGTTGCTGGCTGAGGTGCTGGTAATTCCGCTGTAAAAACGGAATCAATCAGTAATGTATCATCCAAAGGATACCCCATCTCATTTTTCAGCTGCATACTTACCAGTGCAAGATTACTTTCAGCCACATTGATATCGGACAAAGTATTATTATAATTCACTTTGATCTTATTCAGATCTACTTCTGCCGTTACTCCTTTTTGAACTCCGAGTTCGGAGATCCGCAGTTGTTCTTTGTAAGTTTCTTCATTGGCATGCAGCAACTGTAGCTGCAACTGATAAAGGTGGACCTGGTAATAAGCAGTGCTTATATTGTAGATCAGCGTCTCTTCATTATTCTGGGCTTTCAGCTCTGCGACTTCTTTGTTATATTTCCCTGCCTTTAACCCAATGAGCGCTGACTGGTCAAAAATGGGCTGATTCAGCTCTATCTGGGTGGTGGTGCTATACCTTTTGGTAAAGGCGACCTTAATATCCGTAGGACTGAATAAACCGGCTGGAATAACGCTTACCTGTGGTTTGATGTTATCAGCCATTCCGGCAGTACCGTTTACACTGGGCAGGTAGTCTGCAAGAGCTTCCCTGGCTTTTTGTTCTGCTGCCAGTTTTTCATTCTGATAAATTTTTACACTCCGGTGATTGTGAAGGCCATAGGTAAGGCACGCTTTCAGTTCCCATCTCTGTTGTGAATAGAGCAGGACTGGTGCCAGTAAGAACAATAATAAGAGACTTCTTTTCATTTCATCATTTTTGAGCGCTGATCCTTTCGCGCATCAAAAGTCAGTATATCCTTGTAATGAAATAAGTGGAAGTAATACGAAACAGCCAATTAGCAGAACGAAGCGGCCATATTTTAAGCCAGATGATCAGGGCTGTGTCAGCCATTTGAGAAACTGGGGGATCTTCTCTTTGCTGATAGTAATCGTTTCGGGAGTAGGTACGGATAAAGAAACAGAGACTTTACGGGACAGATAACTGGAAGCATCCAGTACAGCTTTTCTATTCACAAGGAACTGACGGTTAGCCCTGAAGAACAAAGGCTCTGTAACCTTTCCCAGTTCTTCCATATTTTTATTAACGATGTAATTCTTCTTATCAAATGTGGTAAGGCTTACTACGCCGTTCTTCAGGTAAAAGAAAACAATATCACTGATGGCTATAGGTAAAATCTTATCTTTCTCATATACTAAAACAGCACCCGGATCAGTCGTTTTCTTCGAATTAAAAAGTTGCTCCAGCGCCTTATAGGGTAATGCGTTCTCTGCAATCTTTCCCCTGAAAGTCAGGTACTTATTTACGGCAGCCGTTACGGATTCATTGGTGAAAGGTTTCAGGATATAATCAAACCCATTGGCTTTAAATGCATTCAGGGCGTATTCGTCGTAAGCGGTACAGAAGATAACAGGTATATCCAATTCCACCTGTGCAAATATTTCAAAGCTCAGTCCATCCCCCAGTTGTATATCGGAGAAAATCAGGTCGGCATTAGTACCATCAATGAAGTACTTAATACTCTCTTTAACAGTACCAAGTACTTTCTCCACCGTTATCTGAGGGAACAACTGTTCAAGTGTCTGTGCTAAATCCCTGGCAGTAACTTTCTCATCTTCAATGATCACTAATTTCATCGCTTAAAACTTTAATACTTACAGAAAACATTTTGGGGCACTCGTTGATTATTACTTCATCCACCGACAGGATCTTATATCTTTCCACAAGATTAATCAAACCCTTACCACTACGGCCCTCTATATATTTCCTGACCTGCAGATTATTCTCTGTAATGATACGTTTATTCCTGTAATAAACTTTGATCATCAGCGGAGATGATTCCGTTACTTCATTATGTTTAATTGCATTCTCTATCAGTGATTGAATAGAGAACGAAGGCACGAATCCGTGTGAAAGGATACTGTCAGGAATATTGATAGTGCAGATTAAAGCATCTTCGAAACGGATTTTCTGCATTTCCACATAATCCCGACAAAGTTTTATCTCATCAGATAAACGGGAAACCCTGGATTGTGGTTCTGCCAGTGATGCCCGCAGGAAGTTTACCAGGTGTGTAAGATAGGCTTCTCCGGCTCTCAGGTCCGACTTGTAAAGGCTTTTCAGCATGCTCAAAGCATTGAAAAGAAAATGCGGATGTATTTGTTGTTTCAATAACAGATTAACTGATTCAAGATTCGCAGCTTTTAACCTGGAATTTTCAAGATCAGTGTTTGCTTTTTCCTGACGTAGCATCACGAGGTTTTGTGTAAAGATGACCAGACTGTTATTAATTGCTCCCTGAAGGAGAGCAGATGCTATACTGGACAGATGTCTCCATTCATGCCAGTTATTATGCGTCAGATAGTCTTCAATGGGAAACGTACTTACAAAGAAGATAATGGCGAAAAGATATCCACCTATATATCGCATAATTCTTTTTCTCATCACCTGTTCTTTGGAAATCCGGTTCTCCAGCGCGATCAGTATAAAAACATTGGCAATTCCCTGTATGAATATACGTATCCCCACAAAAGCGGAATAAACCAAAGGCGGATTAGGAGACAGTTTGAAAACACTCATAAGCATGAAGGCTAATACCCAGCAGAGTAACGCTAAAAACCAGCAATACCGGATTAATTCCTTTATGAATGGATTATTCATTTTCATCGTTCGAAATTAGGGAATTTGCTATGCGGGAGTGGATACAAATACATGAAACGGACAAAACGCCCATCGAAGCATTCTATTACTCTTTTTTTCAGGCAACACATCTATTTTGATCTCCCGGGCCTTCTACGCTTCGTAACGCATTTTGTCCGTTTCCTTTATTTTCCACTACCGGTGTGCTTGTAGAATTTCCACCTTTGTACCGTTAAATATTTATACGGTCGGGAGCGGCCATAATTTCATAAAATAAGAATATGAAAAAGTTATTATTCATTTGTCTTGTGTTTGCATCTACCAATGGTTTTAGTCAGGGATTATTTCAAAGGCTCAGCTTTGGTCTTAAAGCAGGTGCCAACTACAGTAACTACACCAATGCCAGTTTTGCTACTGAAGGAATCGTAGGTTTTCATGCAGGAGCATTAGTTAACTTCAGGATTACTGATAATTTTTCTGTACAGGAAGAGTTCTTACTTTCTTCACAGGGAGCGAAAGTAAAAGACAATACCCTTTTTGGTAAAGAGAATCTCAACGTTTACTACATGACGGTACCATTTGTTTTAAAATACCGTACCAACTTTGGTTTGTACATTGAAGCAGGACCACAGGCTGGTTTTCGTATAAAAGAAGACGTAGGCAGTAACTCTTTCGGTGAGTTTGCCAATAAGATGGATCTGGCAGGTGTAGGTGGAATAGGCTATCAGACAAAAAGCGGATTTGGTATTGGCGCAAGATATGTGGCAGGGATATCTAAAGTAGGTAATTTTAACGCTTCCAATATAAAGACCGATTTCAGAACAAATGTAATACAGAGCAGTATTTTCTATATTTTCTAAAGATTGTACCCGGACAGGAAAAAAGGGGGAAAGCAGACAGCCGGCGGGAAACCGTCTGGCTGTTTTGTTTTTTAAGGGATCTGATAAGATTAATATCTACTTTTGCAGCATTATGGTTGAATCCTCTATGCAGAGGGTCATTAAAAGGGAACAAAAATATGTACTGCTGTAAACCAGCCTGTATGCTGGTCGTCTTATTTACCACGGCGCTTAATGCCCAGCAAAGAGATACTACCAAAGCCAGGGAGCTGAAAGAAGTATCTGTCATTGCGCCTAAGCCCAGCAGGGAAATCACTCCCGGGCAAAAAATGCAGGGCAAAGACCTGAGTCGCCTGAACAGTCTTTCCGTAGCTGACGCTATCCGTTTCTTCTCCGGCTTACAGGTAAAGGATTATGGCGGTATTGGTGGCTTAAAGACAGTAGACGTGCGTAGTATGGGCACCAATCAGACCGGCGTATTTTACGACGGTATTCAGCTGGGGAATGCGCAGAACGGGCAGGTAGATCTTGGTAAATTTTCTTTGGATAACATGCAGGAAATAGCCCTGTACAATGGCCAGAAAAGCAACATCTTTCAACCCGCAAAAGATTTCGGATCTGCAGGTGCTATTTATATGACTTCCCTTAAACCCAGTTTTAACACTGGTGAAAGCATACACTTAAAAGGAACTGTCAAAACCGGTTCCTTTGGTTTATTCAACCCTTCTCTCCTGTGGCAGCAAAAGATCAGCGATAAAGTCTCTGCCAGCTTTAATACAGAATGGATCAATGCCAATGGCCGGTACAAGTTCCGCTCACGCAAGGATAATGGGTATGATACAACGATGATAAGGAAGAACAGTGATATCAATGCCCTGCGTGTAGAAGGTGGCTTAAATGGGGTTCTGAATGGCGGAGAATGGAGTACTAAACTGTATTACTACAACTCCGAACGCGGCTTACCCGGTTTCGTGGCGAATAACGTCTTCCGCCACGTAGACCGCCAATGGGATCGCGATTTCTTTGCCCAATCCTCTTTCCGTAAAGATATCACGCCACGTTACAGCTTATTACTGAATGCAAAATATGCAGATGATTACACCCGTTACCTGGCGCCGGACACTGCCGCTTTATACGTGGATAATCATTACCATCAGCACGAGTTCTACTTTTCTGCAGCTCAGCAGTATGCCTTAACCAGCTGGTGGAACCTCGACTTATCCGCCGATTTCCAATGGAACAAACTCAATGCCGACTTACAGGATTTTGCCTATCCTACCCGCTATACAACATTGGTAGCTGCTGCATCCGCAATATATTTTAAACGCTTCAGTGCACAGGCCAGTGTATTGGCCACCATTGTCAATGAAACTGTGGAGAAGAAAGTGGCAGCCACACCGAAAAGAGAATACACGCCTTCCCTGTTTATCTCCTGGCAGCCCTTCACTACACCAACATTCAGACTGCGGGGCTTTTATAAACGCATCTTCCGCATGCCTACTTTCAACGATCTCTATTACACGGATATCGGCAACTCTTTCCTGAATCCGGAATTCGCTACCCAATATGATGCCGGCTTCACCTGGACGAAAACTTTTACCGATAAAATAGAAGCTGGTATTGAAACAGACGCTTACTACAATGAAGTAACACAAAAAATAGTAGCTGTCCCCACCGTCAACCAGTTCCGCTGGACGATGATGAACCTGGGTTTTGTAAAAATCAGGGGCATCGATGTGAAAGCAAAAGCGATCTGGCAGCTAAACGCGGTGAGCATCAGCACAAGATTCACATACACCTTCCAGAAAGCACAGGATTATTCAGATCCTACTTCCAGTTTTTATAAAGACCAGATCGTGTATATTCCCAGACATAGCGGCTCTGCTATTATAGGAACAGATTTCAAGAAATGGACTGCCAATTATAGCCTGCTCTATACCGGTGAACGGTATAACGGAAAAGACAATGATCCGGAAAATTATATGCAGCCCTGGTACACCAGTGATTTTTCCATAGGCAGAATATTACAGTACAAACGACTAAACATTCATCTGACGGCACAGGTAAATAACCTGTTCAATCAATACTACGACGTCGTACTGAACTATCCTATGCCCGGCAGAAATTATAAATTTATTATCGCAGTAAATATTTAATCGTCATGCAAAAGCTCTTAGCTTTTTCAATTATTATTTTCATCGGATGCAGGAAGGGCGATAACATCGTTCCTCCTGTTGTGACACCTGTAGATACTGCGACTATCACATCTCCCGTGAATGGCTTCTATCTGTTAAACGAAGGCAATATGGGTACTAATAAAGCATCTTTAGATTACTACGATTACAATACCGGTCTATATAAAAAGAATATCTACCCCAGCGTCAATCCTACTGTAGTTAAAGAGTTGGGGGATGTCGGCAATGATATACAGGTATACGGCAGTAAATTATACGCGGTGATCAATGTTTCTAATAAAGTAGAAGTGATGGATGCTGCTACTGCTAAACGTATCGGTCAGATTGATATTCTCAGCTGTCGTTATATTACTTTTGCCAATGGCAAAGCTTATGTAAGTTCTTACGCAGGTCCTGTGCAGCAGAATCCACATTCACCTGTTGGTTATGTAGCAGAAATAGACACTGCCACCTTACAGATCACCAACAAAGTAACCGTAGGTTACCAGCCGGAAGAAATGGCAGTAGTAAATGGAAAATTATACGTAGCTAATTCAGGTGGATACAGCGTTCCTAATTACGACCATACCATTTCAGTAATAGATCTCACTACCTTCCAGGAGATAAAAAAGATCGACGTTGCTATCAATCTTAATCATGTAAAAGCAGATAGTGATGGTGATATCTATGTAACATCACGGGGCGATTATTATAATATTCCATCTTCTTTATCTGTGATAGATACTAAAACAGATACGGTGAAAAAGAAGTTCGATATTGCTGCCAGTAATCTTTGTATTTCCGGTGATACGGCCTACATCTATAGCTCTATATTCAGTTACCTCACTAATACCTGGGCTGTCTCCTACAATATGATCAATGTAAAAACAGAGACCTTATTATCCGGCAATTTCATTACAGATGGTACAGAGAAAACTATTAAGATGCCTTATGGCGTAGCTGTAAATCCTGTTAACAAAGATATATTCGTGACAGACGCAAAAGATTATGTCTCATCCGGTACCTTATACTGCTTTGATAAAACAGGCAAAAAGAAATGGTCTGTAACTACCGGTGATATACCGGGACATTTTGCTTTTGTATTAGCGGGTAAATAATATTATGATCTTCTATTCCGGCTACTTCGGTAGAGATTTCACCCAGCTATCCGGATTCTGCACACATACCTGTATGCACTCTGATAAAATCATGAGGGTATAGTAAAATCGCACACCTACTGTACGTTTCCGAACGATATACCGATTCGAAAATGCTTACTGTCAACACATTATGCAATTGGCACGTATTTTAGTCGATTGATAGACGGTATAGTCTCAATTTCAAAAATATCATACGCGCATGTTTAAAACTTATTTCAAACTCGCCTATAGGAATATCATCAGGGATAAAGCTTATTCCATTATTAATATATCAGGCTTAGCAATAGGCCTGGCATCGAGTATCCTGATCTTGCTTTGGGTACAACATGAACAGAGTTACGATAAGTTCCATAAAAATGCCGGCCAGATATATCGTATCACCGGCGATTTTGGTGAATATAAAGCCGCGATAAACGCGGAAGCTATGCCCGCCGGGTTAAAAGCAGAAATACCGGTTGTTAAAAATACTGTCAGGTTAAGCAAGATCTCCACAGTGCTGTTTGAAGCAGGCAACAGGAAATTTGAAGAAAACCGTGTGTTCTACGCCGACCCGAGTTTCATGGATGTATTTTCTTTTCCCCTTGTACAAGGTAATCGTGCTACGGCGTTAAAACAAGAGAATGGTGTTTTAATAACGCAGGAAATGGCTGCAAAATACTTTGGGAACCAAAACCCGATCGGTAAGATCTTACGAAAAGACAATCATGAATATGTGGTGGTAACAGGCGTTTTGGCCAACGTTCCGGCTAATTCAGACCTGCAGTTTGATTTTATCCTGCCAATGGTTATGTTACAAAAAATGGATAAGTATCCAGACAATAATAAATGGGAGGACTTTAATTTTTACACCTATATTCAACTAGCTCAAAATTTTGACCCTTCTGCTGCCAATTTATCCAGACTGATAAAGCAAATGACGCAGTTATTTCAAAGTCATAGTTCAATGCCGGTTGTATTCCAATTGCAGCCTTTAACCAACATCCATCTGGCGCCTGCAAGACTGGGAGATTTTCCGGGCCACGGGAATGCACAATATGTAAATATCTTTTTTATCGTCGCTATTTTGATACTTGTAGTGGCCTGCATCAATTTTATGAACCTGGCTACAGCACGCTCTGCCCGGAGAGCGAAAGAAATTGGCTTGCGTAAAGTGGCAGGGGCCATACGCGGGCAACTGGTCCTCCAGTTTTTAAGCGAGGCTGTTTTTATTTCATTTCTCTCACTATTGCTTACGCTTGCGATTGTCTGGTTATTATTGCCGGCATTTAATGAAATAGCCGATAGAAAATTGGCTATTCCTTTTTCAGATGCCCGGTTTTGGTTAAGCCTTCTGGGTATAGCGTTGTTAGCCGGATTGGTTTCGGGCAGCTACCCGGCCTTATTTCTCTCCGGCTTTAACCCGGTTAAAGTACTCAAAGGAAACGTAAAATCAATGGGCGGCAATTTGCTGTTTCGTAATGCCCTGGTTGTCATCCAATTCACGACATCTATCATATTGTTGGTAGGCACGGTGGTTATTTATAACCAGCTTAAATTCATAAAAGACCGTGACCCCGGCTTTGAAAAGGCCAACCTTTTGTATATGCCCACCAAAGGGGAACTCTGGAATAAGCAGCAGGCCTTAAAAAATGAGTTAAAACAAAATCCGCTTACCCGTGATTTCGCCATCACTTCCGATCTGCCCACTAATCTGCTTTCCGGAAATGGTAGTGCTGACTGGGAAGGCAAAGATCCCAACTTACAAATAGTTTATCAATTGATGGATGTCAATGAGGATTTTATAGATGTATTTAAGCTGAAGCTGGTAAATGGGAGAAGCTTTTCGAGATCATTTCCGGCAGATTCAAATAATTTCATGGTCAACGAAAAAATGCTGAGCATTATGGGCTTAAATGCAGCCACAGCGGTTGGTAAGCCGTTTTCATTTACCGGTTATAAGGGTACGATCATTGGTGTTGTAAAGGACTTTAATTTTAAACCGGTGCAACTGTCTATAGAGCCACTGATCCTGCGCTATAATAAAGACGGCGGTTTTGTAGTGGTGAGAACATTGCCAGGCAAAACTGAGGCTACTATACAGGCACTGTCAAAGATAAACCAGCAGCTTAACCCGGCCTACCCCTTCAAATTCGATTTCCTCGACCAGGATATGGCCAATCTTTATAGAGGAGAACAACAGATGGGTAATATCTTTAACCTTTTTGCTCTTCTGGGCATTTTTATCTCTTGCCTCGGTTTATATGGCTTATCCGCTTTTATGGCCGAACAGCGAACCAAAGAAATTGGCGTGCGTAAGGTGTTAGGTGCCTCTGTGTTAAACCTCGTCTATTTATTATCCTCCGGCATCACCAGGTTGATCCTGGTTGCCATAGTTATATCAATACCGCTTTCATATTATGCAGTTAATAGTTGGCTGGCTGGTTTTGCATATCATATAAATGTTGGTTGGTCAGTATATTTCACGGCATCCCTGGCAGCTTTGGGGATTGCCTGGGTTACTGTTAGTTATGAATCTATAAAAGCAGCAATTGTGAATCCTATAAAGAGTTTAAAAGCAGAGTGATCCTCGTTATTCAAGCCGAAGGCTATTATAAGTATAAGTTGAAATTTTGACTATTATTTCTTAGTCACAGTTGAGTTCCACCAAAGTGATAAAACCAAAGAGATGCTTAAAAATTATTTGAAAACTGCCTGGCGCAGCCTTATAAAAAACAAGCTTTCCGCATTTATTAATATCGGTGGCCTTTCGGTAGGCATAACAGTAGCTATGCTGATTGCTTGCTGGATCTATAATGAATGGTCCTTTGACCGCCAGTTCGACAACTACCGCCGCATTGCCCAGGTCTGGGAGATCTGGCCCGAACACAAGGGCACTCAAAGACAATTACCCGTTCCTGTTGCAGACGAGCTACGTACAAAATTCGGGAGTGACTTCAAGCGGATAGTTCTATCCTCCCAAACACAGGAGCATGTACTTGCTTTCGGACAACAGAAACTGATAAAGGCTGGTAATTTCATAGAACCCGAAGGCCTGGAAATGCTAACATTATCGATGCTTCAGGGGAGCAGGTCCGGATTGAAAGATCCATACTCAATCTTATTATCGGCATCACTGGCCAAAGCCCTTTTTGCCAACGCCGATCCTCTTGGCCAGATACTACGCATGGACGATAGCCTCTCTGTTAAAGTAACAGGCATTTATGCGGACTTCCCCTATAATAGTACCTTCAGTGATATTACCTTTCTCTCCCCCTGGGATCTTTACGCATCTTTCGATGCCGAAACCAGGAATAACCGGCACAGTTGGGAAGATAATAACTGGCAGATCTTCGTACAGCTCGCGGATCATGCAGATATGGCGAAAGTCTCAGCAAAGATTAAAACCATCAAAGCGGATAATAATCCCTGGTCCGACTCTAAAGGGCATAATCTTAATACTACGGAACTATTTTTACATCCGATGAGCCGATGGCATTTGTATTCGGAATTCAGAAATGGCGATAGCGACACCGGCAGGATCCGGTACGTTAGGCTATTCGGACTGATTGGTGCATTTGTACTCCTGCTGGCCTGCATCAATTTCATGAACCTGAGTACCGCCCGTTCGGAAAAAAGAGCCAGGGAGGTGGGGATTCGTAAAGCTATCGGTTCTCTACGCAGTCAACTGATCGGGCAGTTCTTTAGTGAATCTTTGTTAGTGACTATCCTTGCACTTGGAATAGCATTGGGGCTGTTTCAGTTGTCGTTGCCCTTCTTCAATGAATTGGCAGGAACAAAGATGATTATCCCCTGGTCGAATCCACTTTGGTGGATCGCCTGTATCGGTTTCAGCCTGTTCACGGGTCTGATCGCGGGCTGCTATCCGGCCTTGTATCTGTCGTCCTTCCAACCTGTCAAAGTGCTGAAAGGGGTTTCCAGAGGGGGCCGTCTGGCCTCATTACCGCGTAAGGTTCTGGTAGTAGCGCAGTTTACGGTTTCCATCACCATGATCATCGGAACGATCATCGTTTTCCGGCAGGTGCAGTATGCCAGGGACAGACCTGTAGGATATAACCGGGAAGGGCTGGTCATGATGCAGATGCATACCACGAACATACACGATCATTTTTCCGCCTTCCGCAACGATCTGCAGAATACAGGTGCCATTGCCGAAGTCACCGAATCTATAAGTCCGGTAACAGCATCCTGGCCTTTTAATGGTGGACTTACCTGGACAGGCCATAGCAGCGCTGTTCCCGGAGATCCTGATTTTGCCATGAAAGGAGTAACACAGGAATATGCGAAGACAGTCGGGTTGCAGTTTACTGATGGAAGAGATTTTCAGACAGGGCCTTCGGGATCTGATGCACTGACGATGATCTTAAACGAATCTGCGGTCAAGTATATGGGATTGAAAGATCCTGTTGGTAAAACGATAACATGGACAGGATATAAATTTACTGTCATTGGGGTTGTCAAAAATATGGTCATGGAATCTCCTTATGAATTACCGATTCCTGCTATGTTCTATCTCGCACCCTGGACGATGAGCAACGTAACTATCAGAATCAATCCTCAGCTTAGTGTCCATGAGGCACTCCGCAGGATCAATCCTATATTCACAAGATACAGCCCTGCCGAGCCATTTGATTACAAATTCGTAGACGATGAATATGATGCCAAGTTCCGGGGAGAATCGCGTGTAGGACAGTTGGCCAGCCTTTTCACCGCCCTGGCTATCTTCATATCCTGCCTGGGATTGTTCGGCCTCGCTTCCTTTGTTGCAGAGCAACGCACCAAGGAAATCGGTGTTCGGAAAATTCTGGGGGCAAGCGTATTCAATCTTTGGAAAATGCTGTCTAAAGACTTCGTTCTTTTAATTATTCTTTCTTGTCTGATTGCCATTCCCATAGCCTGGTGGTTCCTTCATCAATGGCTGCAGCAATTTGCATACAGAACAGAGATTTCCTGGTGGATATTTGCAGCAGCTGGTATAGGGGCGATTTTGATTACGTTGATGACGGTAAGTTATCAAAGTATTAAAGCAGCGCTTACTAATCCTGTTCAAAGTTTAAGAACGGAATAATTTTTCTTAAAAGGATGCTGTTATATTGTACTTGCTTTATTTGCAAATAAGATTAAGTTCTGATCACTGATTATTGTTGAATTAAGTAATATAATAAATAAAGGAGGAGCTGATTTTAAATCAGTTCCTCCTTTATTTATGGAAACATAAGATTATTGCTTCCCAAAATCATTCATCCCTTTCCTGCTAATTTCTGCGAACCGCTCGTTTCTTGAGAGTGTCTCATACAGATATGCTTTTTGCTCAATAGAAAGTATTTTGTCAGGATCTAAACCAAGAGATTTCATTCTTTCAACTCTGGCTAAGAATCTTTGTTCCCGTAAGTTTACTTTTCGTACACTCATAACTGTAAAATTTAGAGATTTTTAGTTTAACTAAGTTAAGATTATTTCAACTTAAAAATAAAATAGTTATACATAAACTTCGGATTGTTTTTCGTTTTTTTCTCAAGCTTTTCCTCATACAGCATAACGTCTCCAAAGTCAAATGGGTCCTCGTATTGCTCCTCTCCTATTCTTGCAATTCTTACATAATATTTGACACAGTATATGTCGAAATAATTACTCAGATAATCATAATTCTTTTTAAAAAACCTGAAATATAAATATGCACGTCCATTTGTGGAACCGTCAATACCAATTTGATGATCAGGATTGCGCAATAAGTAGTTTTTTGCCTCAAAAAGAATGGTAGAAAATACTTTTGCGTAATCGCTGTGCGTTAGTTGTGCCCTATCATCAATCTGCCCTTTTTTATTCAGCGGACCAAATGCAAGATTATAGAGATTCTCTCGCAATGTATGTGGTCTGTTATCTATCTCAACATGTAGATTAGTTCGTGTACCGTCTACAAGTTCTGTTTCAAAAAAACTCTCGTTGAGGTTTTCAATTACTGGTGTTACTTCATAAATATTATCAAAATCAATTTTTACCCCGAGTGCCATTTTTAATGGTTTTTGAGTTTCAAAATCTGGTTTGCTGTATAGTTCCCCGGGATATATCTATAAAGAGATAACATCGAAGCAGAAGCCACTTCGTATCTGGATTAACAAAAAGACAAAAAAAACTCAGCCAAATGACTGAGTTTCAATTTATCTTTCGGAGGTTTCGAGCGGATTCGAACCGCTGTAAAAGGTTTTGCAGACCTCTGCCTAGCCACTCGGCCACGAAACCATCTTTTTGGCCCACCAATTTTGTGGGACTGCAAAAGTAGTAAATTTTCGATATTTGCCAAATCTATTTCATCATTTACTTGTTTACCATGAATGAACGTATTGCAGAATCAGAATTAATATTGAACAGCAGAGGGGCCGTTTACCACCTCGATGTAAGGCCGGAAGAGCTTGCAGGCACTATTATCACCGTAGGAGACCCGGACCGCGTTCCCGAAGTAAGTAAACACTTCAACCGCCTGGAAAGCGTACACCAGCACAGGGAATTTGTTACCCATACCGGGTATATCGGTCAGAAGAGGATTACGGTGGTGTCCACAGGGATTGGTACAGATAACATTGATATCGTGCTAAATGAGCTGGATGCACTCGCAAACATAGATTTTGCCACCAGAACTATCAAACCGGCGCTAACAAGCCTTAAAATCATCCGTTTAGGTACTTCCGGGGCTTTACAGGAACAGGTACCTGTAGATAGCTTCGTGGTGTCTTCCCATGGCCTGGGACTCGATAACCTGATGCCCTGGTACCTCTTCGAAAACACCCCCGAAGAAAAAGCACTGCTGTCTGCCTTCCGGGAACAGGTATTCCTGCAGCCAGGAACCGCCAGCCCTTCTTTATTCAGTGCAGCAAAGACACTGGCAGATAAGTTTACCACCGGATTTCATACAGGGATCACTGTTACCTGCCCGGGATTTTACGCCCCCCAGGGCCGGGCACTGAGAGGGCCGCTCTCCCACCCCCAATTACAGGAACAACTGACCGCCTTCCGCCACGAACCTCATTATATCTCCAATTTTGAGATGGAAACGTCCGGGATTTATGGTTTAGGACGGGTTTTAGGACATGATTGCCTGTCTATCAGTGCAATAGTAGCCAATAGGGTACGGCAGGAGTTTTCCAAAGATGGGGCTAAAGCAGTCGATACCCTGATAAAAACATCTTTAGAAATAATAGAGAAATTGTAAAAGAGCTTCAAAACAGGATCATCCCACTAAAAGATGATCCTGTTTTTACAAGGCTCCTTCATACCTCCTTCATGTCTGCGTCATGTCTCCTTCATACCTGAAGCATATCTGAAGCATATTAATCGCGCACTTTGCCACCTTTCCAATAATTCTTACTTTTGCGCATTATGTCAGCAATCCATTTCTATAAATACCAGGGTACCGGCAATGACTTCGTCATCATAGACAACAGGCACGGCGTTTACAATGATCTCACAGAAGAGCAGGTACATAAATTCTGCGACCGCCGCTTTGGTATAGGCGCAGATGGATTAATGCTGCTAAACCAACAGGAAGGCTATGACTTCGGCATGAAATACTACAACGCCGATGGCAAAGAAGGCAGCATGTGCGGCAATGGTGGCCGCTGCCTGGTAGCATTCGCCCGTAAAATGGGCGTAATCAAAGAACATCTGCACTTTCTGGCCGTAGACGGCCCCCACGAGGCTACCCTCAAAGGAGACGACTGGGTAAACCTTAAAATGCAGGATGTGGACGGCGTGGAAATGGGCTCCCTTTACTATTACCTGAACACCGGCTCCCCTCACTTCGTGAAATTCACAGAAGATGTACAGGCCATAGACGTATACGAAGAAGGAAGACAAATCCGTTATAACGACAGATTCGCTAAAGAAGGCACCAATGTGAATTTCGTACAAAACACCGATAACGGGATTTTCGTCCGTACCTACGAACGTGGTGTAGAAGACGAAACCTACTCCTGCGGCACCGGCGTTACCGCAGCAGCTTTAATGACGGCCACAGAAGAAAAAGACTATATAGTCCCGGTACAGACACTCGGCGGCGCACTGGAAGTACGCTTCACCAAAACAGGAGAAAGGTCTTATACCAACATATGGTTATGTGGCCCCGCTACACTGGTTTACGAAGGGAACATTAAAAAATAGTGCCCCTCATTAACAAAGAATAGCAACCCTTGTTTACAAATGGGACATTAAATAATGGTTAACACCCCTCCAGATCATTAATTATTCTACCTTTGCGCCCGGATGATCAAATATTTCAAAAATATAGATGCTCGCACAGTAGAAATCGAGACGCCTGAAAACGGCGCCTGGGTAAATATTACCCCTCCTCTGAAACAGTCAGAATTTGAACACCTGTCTGAAGAACTGGAGATCCCTCTCGACTTCCTCATGGACTCCATGGATATTGATGAGAAATCACGTTATGAGCTGGAAGACAATGTCAAGCTCATCGTCATCAAAACACCTGCAGGGAACGCTTCTATCAATGAAAGCGATGCGTATTACATCACCATACCCATCGTTATCATCCTCACCCATAACCAGATATTAACTGTCAACTCCTTCGATAACGCGGCTATCAACCGCTTCCTCGATACCTTCCATAACCGTCACCCGGAAAAAAGGAACATGATGGTGCTGAAGATCTTCGAAAAAGTAACCATGAACTTCCTGGATTACCTGAAAGAGATCAACCAGCTCAGGAATACCCTGGAACAAAAACTCTACGACAGCAACCGAAACGAAGAACTGCTGTCCATCATGCGTATCCAGAAAAGTCTCGTATACTTCCTCACAGCACTCCGCAGTAACGAACTACTGCTGATGAAGCTGGAACGTACCAACTTCCTCGGATTAAACGAAGATGAGAAAGAGTTCCTGCATGACCTGATCGTAGACACCTCCCAGGCACTGGAAATGGCCAATATCTACACCAACATCCTCAGCAGCACGATGGATGCTTTCGCCAGCATCATCTCCAATAACCTGAACATCGTGATGAAACGCCTCACCTCTATCACTATCGTACTCACTTTCCCTGCCCTGGTGGCCAGTGTATACGGTATGAACGTAGAGATCCCATTCGCACATTCTGCACATGCCTTCTATATTCCCATCATACTCTCTATCGTCGTATCCGTCATCATGAGCTGGTACTTCATGAAGAAGAAATGGTTCTAAACCCATTATTTCTGGACTTTCTCAAATAAAATTATATTTTTGAATGTATTATATAATTATTATAAGGCATGAAAGTAGTAATTTTTGCAGGAGGACTGGGTACCAGGATTTCAGAAGAAACGGATGTTCGCCCGAAACCCATGGTAGAAATCGGCGGTAAGCCTATACTGTGGCACATTATGAAAATGTATTCTCACTACGGGTTCAATGATTTTATCATCTGCCTGGGTTACAAAGGATACGTGATCAAAGAATATTTCATGCACTATTTCCTGCATAACTCTGATCTCACCATAGAACTGAACAGCAATAAACTGGACATTCACTATACAAAAACAGAATCCTTTAAAGTAACCCTGGTCGATACCGGATTACCTACCAAAACCGCAGGACGCTTAAAAAGGATCAAACAATATATCGGTGATGAAGATTTCATGCTCACCTATGGTGACGGCGTTTCCGATATCAACCTGGAAGATCTCCTCAAATTTCATAAATCCCATAATAAAATGGCCACCGTTACCGCTGTACAACCAGAAGCCCGCTTCGGTGGTATAGAGATGGACGAAAACGGCAAGATCCTTGCATTCAAGGAAAAACCTAAAGGCGATAATAAATTTATCAATGGTGGTTTCTTCGTATTAAAACCACAGATATTCGATTATCTGAAAGATGATATGGATAATACCATGTGGGAAGATGATCCCATGGAAAAACTGGTGGCAGATGCAGAACTGATAGCCTACAAACATACCGGCTTCTGGAAATGTATGGACGCCCTCAGAGATAAAATCGAATTAGAGTCTTTATGGCAAACCAATAATGCCAAGTGGAAAGTATGGTAAGATTACAGGATTTTTATACAAATAAAAAGGTGTTCTTAACCGGTCATACCGGTTTTAAAGGTGCCTGGATGGCTGCATGGCTGCAACAATTAGGTGCCATCGTTAAAGGGTATGCCCTGCCACCGGAATACGATAACGGCGTATACGATTATATCAGACCCGCTGATAGTATCCTCGATGATATCCGTAATAAAGCAGCGTTACAAACGGCTATAAAAGAATTCCAGCCCGATTTCATCTTCCACCTGGCTGCACAACCGCTCGTAAGACGCTCTTACGAAATTCCCGCCGAAACATTCGACGTGAATGTAACAGGTACCGCTAATGTGCTGGAAGCTGCCAACAACTTAAAGTGCACCATCGTTATCATCACCACCGATAAAGTATACGAAAATAAAGAACAGGATATCCTGTATAAAGAAGGCGATGCTTTAGGGGGTTACGACCCCTACAGCGCCAGTAAAGCCTGCGCCGAACTGGTAGTAAGCTCCTTCAGGAACTCTTTTAATAACAAAGCCATTGCCAGTGTACGCGCAGGTAATGTCATCGGTGGGGGCGACTGGAACAAAGACCGTATCATTCCGGATATCGTCCGCGCTTTAAGCAACGAACAAGTCATCGAAGTCAGAAACCCTGTCTCCGTAAGACCCTGGCAGCATGTACTGGAACCTATAGGCGGTTACTTACAACTGGGCGCTCTCCTGCAACAAGATCCGGCTAAATATGCCAAAGCATATAATTTCGGGCCGGTGGCTGAAGATCATCTCACCGTAAAAGAACTGGTAGAGAAAGCCATCTCCATATGGGGAAACGGACAATGGAAAGATGCTTCCAAACCCGGACAACTACACGAAGCGACACTACTTAAACTGGATATCTCTCTGGCGAAAGAAGAACTGCAATGGCGACCTAAGCTCAATGCCGCACAGGCTATTGAATGGACCATCAACTGGTATAAACAGCCGGCAAACAACAGGCAGGCTTACACTATTCAGCAGATCAATGAATATATGCAATGAAATTTCTGCCTACACCTTTAAAAGATAGTTATATCATCACATTAGATACCATCCAGGACAGCCGCGGCTGGTTTGCCAGGGTCTATTGTAAAGATGAATTCAAACAGATCGGCCATGATAAAGAATGGGTACAACTCAACCATTCCTTTACCAGTGCTAAAGGCGCCTTACGAGGTATGCATTTTCAATACCCTCCTTTCAGAGAAGTGAAAATGGTACGTTGTATCGCCGGTGCCGTATACGACGTCATCATAGATTTACGGGAAGGCTCCCCTACTTTTTTACAGCACATCGGCGTAGAACTGTCTGCTGCCAACAAACTAATGTTATACATCCCCGAAGGCTTTGCACACGGCTTCCAGGCATTAACAACAGATTGTGAACTACTCTATCATCATAGTGAATTTTATACCCCCGGTAGCGAAGGCGGTATAAAATACAACGATCCGAAAATAAACATCATCTGGCCATTGCCGGTAACCGATATCTCAGAACGCGATAACAAGCATGCTGAACTGACAGAAAATTTTAAAGGAATTTAATATGCAATGTAGATTTTGTAAGACTGAACTAAAGCATGTATTTATAGACCTCATCAACTCTCCTGCCTCGAATTCATACCTGAATCCGGAGCAGCTGAATGAACCGGAAACATATTATCCGCTAAAGGTCTACATCTGTCATAACTGCTTTTTAGTACAGGTAGATGAATACCAGAAATCTGACGCGTTATTCAACAGTGAATACGCTTACTTCTCTTCCTATTCACGCACCTGGCTGGCTCACGCGCAAAAATATACACAGGATATGATCGCCCGCTTTGGCTTCTCCGCAAGCTCTAAAGTGATTGAGATCGCCTCTAATGATGGTTACCTGCTGCAATACTTTAAAGAAAAGAACGTTCCAGTATTAGGCATAGAGCCTACCGCCAACACTGCGAAAGTAGCCATGGAAAAAGGCATTGAAACAGTAGTGGAATTCTTTGGTACCAGTCTGGCTAAAAAACTGAGCACACAAAACATCCAGGCCGATTTATTACTCGGTAATAACGTACTGGCACATGTACCGGATATCAAAGATTTCGTAGCTGGTATGCAGGTGATCTTAAAACCTACCGGTGTTATCACCATGGAATTTCCGCATTTAATGCAGTTAGTAGATAACAACCAGTTTGATACTATCTATCATGAACATTTCTCTTATCTCTCTTTCTACACCGTAAAACAATTGTTCGAATCTGTAGGATTAGAGATGTTTGATGTGGAAGAAATCCCCACTCATGGCGGCTCTCTGCGTATTTATGCCAAACATAAAAATGATAACAGCAAAGAGATCTCCCCACGGGTAGCTGCTTTATTAGCAAAAGAGATCAAACAGGGTATCACTGACCTTAACTATTATCACAACTTCCAGCAGAAAGCATTCGATATAAAACTCTCTTTACTCAGCTTCCTCACAGAACAAAAGAAAGCAGGTAAAAAAGTAGCAGCCTACGGTGCCGCAGCTAAAGGAAATACTTTACTCAACTACTGCGGAGTTAAAAATGATTTAGTTGATTTCGTAGTAGATTCAAACCCTCATAAACAAGGGAAATACTTACCAGCCAGTCATATCCCGGTAGTAAACGAAGAATATCTCAAACAGCAAAAACCAGATTATGTACTCATCCTTCCCTGGAATTTAAAGGATGAGATCAAAGATCAACTGGCATATATCAGAGATTGGAAAGGTAAATTCGTAGTACCCATTCCTTCTTTACAAATCGATTAAATGAAAAAAGTACTCGTTACTGGTTGTAGCGGTTTTATAGGGAACTATGTGGTAAGACAGTTATTAAAAAATAACTGCCAGGTCATCGCTACTTCCGTTGACGAAGGGAAAGCCCGTCATCACGACTGGTTCCCCCTTGTTACCTGGATTCCTTTTAATCTGCAAAAAGATACAGATGTAAGCGTCTTTGGTCAGCTGGATGCAGTCATTCACCTGGCCTGGGAAGGATTACCAAACTACAAATCCTTATTTCATTTCGAAGAAAACCTGCCTGCGCATTATCATTTCCTGAAAAACTTAATCGCAAACGGTGTAACAGATATCACCGTTACCGGTACCTGTTTTGAGTATGGTATGCAGGAAGGAATATTAAGGGAAGATAAGCCTACCCTACCCGCCAATCCTTACGCACTGGCAAAAGATACTCTACGCAAATTCCTCAGCGAATTACAAAAGCTGTATCCGTTTGATTTCAAATGGGTACGCTTATTTTATCTATACGGAGAAGGACAAAATCCTAATTCCATCTTATCCCAGTTACAAAAGGCGATCATCAACAAAGAACCTGCCTTTAAAATGAGTGGTGGTGAGCAGGTACGTGATTACCTGCCCGTAGAAAAAGTAGCGGAGAACATCGTGAAAGTAGCCTTGCAAAATACCATCACAGGTATCATTAATTGCAGTAGCGGAGCGCCTGTCACCGTAAAACAACTAGTACAAAACTACCTGCAGGAAAATAATGTATCCATCCCTCTGCAACTTGGTTTTTATCCTTATCCGGATTATGAACCAATGGCTTTCTGGGGAGATAATACTAAACTTAAAGAGATCAGATGAAGCATATTATCACCTTACTGATACCTACACATAACCGGCATAACTATTTAGAGCGGGCCATTGCTTATTACGGCCCTATGCCTATCGACATCGTTATAGCAGATAGTTCGGCTACACCGTATGATATCAGACAGGATAATATCACTTATATTCATCTGCCTACTCATACTTTAACAGGTAAAATCTCTCATGCACTAAACCTCATCAATACCCCTTATGTAGTGATGAGTGCAGATGATGATTTCCTTTTACCGGAGAAAGTACAGGCCTGCATAGATTTCCTCGACAAACACCCGGAATACCAGTCTGCTGCGGGTAACAGCATCTGTTATAAAAAAGACACCGTCACTTCTACACATGTAAATTTCGCTCCGATATATACGGATCGTCTCTCTTACGAAGTAATAGATAAAGATCCTTTTGATAGAATCAAATCCTTCTTTAATCCTTATCGTGGTGCATTCTATGCTGTACATCGTACACCTGTATTACGCAGGGCATTTGATGGTGCGGCAGAGGTTGTGAAGAACCTCTACATGAATGAATACTTAACAGGTATTTACACCATTGCATCCGGTGGATTTGCAGAACTTCCTTTTTTATATCATGTAAGGGATTATGCAGATGATTCCGGAGATAAAACCACGCCTAATTTAGACGCTATCTTTCATGATACGGAGCTTAACAAACAATACAATGGTTTAATAGAACAACAGGCTGCATTAGTTGCTTCCATAACCAATACAGAACCCTCATTTGCATCTTTCCAGTTACATGGTATTTTAGATGATGTAGCGATGCAGATGAAACAGGGCAGGTATGCGCCAAGAGCCAGTGCTGATAAGAAATATGGAAAGATGATCCAGAAGATCCCTTTACTGGGTAATTTATTGATCAGACTATATCGTTCCTATAGAGCCAAACAAGCCTTACAACCTTTTATCAGAACAGCAGAAGATCAGAAAAACCTGGATATGCTGCGCAATCTGATTATCTCCTATAAACATATTCTATGAATTGCTTTAATGTACGTGTATACGGTATCATGATCAATGAACATAAGCAGGTTCTTGTAAGTGATGAATATATAAGAGGAGGATATTACACTAAATTCCCTGGTGGTGGATTAGAATTCGGAGAAGGGACTTTACAATGTGTAGTAAGAGAGTTTCAGGAAGAGTTAAACCTGGATGTAGAAGTAGTAGAACATATTTACACAACTGATTTCTTTCAGATCTCTGCATTTGATAACAAGTCTCAGATTATCTCTATCTATTATCTTGTAAATCCCATCTCAGCCTTTACAGCCAAGATCCTCAGCAAACCCTTCGACTTTGCCATCCCCGAAGGAGTAACAGAAGTAGAAGGGGTTAGATGGATAGATAAAGAAGAGTTCTCCTCTGCTGTTATTACTTTACCAATAGATAAAGTGGTAGCTGATCTGGTAAAAGAAAAATACCTGTAAACAGGAAATCTTATTATTCCTCACTCTTCCCCATCGCTGCAGCTTTCATCTTCGCTGTCACCTCATGCCCGAAATAACGTTCAATCATCCCCTCTATCAGGTAGATCAAAGGCGTTAATAAGATAGCTACCGTAAACTTATACGTATAATTCACCAGACAGATAGCCAATACCAGCTGCCAGCTCCAATCCTGTCCAATCTTAAAAGCAATATACAACACGATAAAACTATCCACCAGCTGAGACACGATCGTAGACCCTGTAGCCCGAAGCCACACATGTTTCTCTCCTGTCACCTTCTTAATCCTGTGAAACACTGTTACATCCACTATCTGGCTCACCAGGAACGCTACTATACTACCAAAGATGATCCACATCCCCTGTCCGAAAATACCATTGAAGGCGTCTTGCATATTCGGCACACCGTTCTTCACCCCTGTACCTATCCAGAAGTCTGCAAAAGGCACATGAATAGACACATAAAACATGAGAAACGCATACGCAATAAGACTTACAGCGATGTAAGAGATACGACGCACCGCCTTCGGCCCGTAATATTCATTCACGATATCCGTTAATACAAACTCCAGGGGCCATAACAGCACCCCGCAGGTAAGATTAAAGGATAACCCACTCTGCCCAAACAGCGTAAACGTATGCACGGGAATCCCCAGCAGCTTCTCCAGGGAAAATATCTTTCCCCCTATGCATTCCGCTAGTAATGCATTTGCAACGAAGAAACTGCAAAAAATAACAAATAATTTGGTGGGGCGGTCTTTAAGGATATTGTTGATCATCAGAATAGAAAGAAAAATTGAGAAACTAAGATAATGATATTTACGATAAATACATAAGGAGGGAGTTCCTTCCAGGCTATCCGCTTCATTATAAGCATCACTACAGCGAATATCAGCGTTACCACGTTCAGCGGGAATGCCACCATCATCCCCAGGGGAATGATACTTTTGATCACCGCCTCAAACCCCTTACTCATATTCACATACCTGGAAAACTGCACCAGTAAAAAACACAGGTTGCAGATAAAAGCCAGCTTTAAAAGGAATCGTAACCTGCCCATATTGAAATTTCGGATAAATTACAGTTATTTTGCTTTCCTTGATCAGAAATTTTAAATAAAACAGATGCAGATAGCTATATCGGTAGTCATATGTTCATATAACAGGGAAGCCTATATTATAGAGGCCATAGACAGCCTGTACAAACAGGATACAGATAAAAAGCTGTACGAAGTGATCGTGGTGGATAATAATAGTCAGGATGATACAGCAGGCAAAGTCAACGCCTACATCGCTGCTCATCCGGACATGCAACTGTATTACCACCTGGAAAAACGCCAGGGCGCTTCCTATGCCCGTAACACCGGCGCGGACCTGTCCAAAGGACGCCTCATCTGCTGCATGGATGATGACGCCGTGGCCATGCCCGGTTACCTGAACAATATCATCCGTTTCTTCGAAGAACACCCGGATGCGACCGGCCTCGGTGGCCGTATCATCCCCCGTTATATCCCCTCAGAACCTAAATGGATGTCACATTATGTGTCTTCCCTCGTGGGTAATTTCGATTACAGCCCGGTAACAAAGCCCTTCGACAACGGCCGTTATCCACTGGAATCCAATATGATAGTGAAAAGAGAAGACTTTTTCGCCGTGGGAGGGTTTAATACCAGCCTACCCGGAGTAAAAGGCACTCTCCGCATCGGTGGAGAAGGCAAAGAGTTCTTTTACAAACTGATCTCCAGGGGCGGTATCATCTGGTACGACCCCGAAGTGATTGTACACCACGTAGTTGAAGTAAAGAAATTAACATCCGAATACATGTACCGCGTAGCCTCCGGCATTGGCCGCGGGGAAAAGGTACGGATGCAGACTGCCGGCCGGGGGGCCGTCAGTAAAAAAGGAGTGGAATACCTCTTTAAACTGGGCGCTTCTGTGCTGATAGGCGGCTGGTACCTCTTACAGGGTAAACCTTCCAAATCCTGGCCCGTGATACAATTCCGTATAGATGTGCTGAAAGGATTCTGGGAACCGGTACACCTTCCTTCCAACTGATAATATATATTATTATCTTTATTCACTTATTAACTCACTAAGCGTCACGCATATGAAACCAGACTGGTTGAAAAAAATACTGCCACACGTAATCGCAATAGGTATCTTGCTGTTGCTGGCTATTCTCTATTGCAAACCTGTACTGGATGGTAAGGTCCTGAGCCAGAACGATAATATCCAATGGCAGGCTATGGCCAAGCAATCGCTTGACTATAAAGCTACGCATGGCACCACTCCTCTCTGGACCAACAGGATGTTTGGCGGTATGCCGGCTTACCAGATCGCACTGGAATCCAACGAACCTTTCGGTATTTCTTTCTTCAACAGCCTGTTTTCATTATGGCTGCCCAAACCTATTAACTTCTTCTTCCTGGCCGCACTGGGCTTTTACTTCCTCTGCAGCGTGTTAAGAGTACGACCCTGGATAGGTGTCCTGGGGGCCGTGGCTTACGCTTTCTCCACCTACGACCCCGTGATCATAGGTGCAGGCCATGATACCAAAATGATGGCCATCGCCTATATACCGGCGGTACTGGCAGGGATTCTGCTGCTAACGCAGAAGAAATACCTGCCCGGCCTGGCAGTCACTACCCTCTTCATGTCCCTGCTCATCACCATGAACCACTTACAGGTGACCTACTACTTCTTCCTCTTATTAGGAGTACTGGGCATCGTGTTCGCCGTGGTGACCATCAAAGCGAAAGACTTCAAACACCTCATATTCACAGCTTTATTACTCGGTGTTGCCCTCACAATAAGCATAGGTGTGAACACCATGAACCTCTGGACTACCTACGAATATTCCAAGGAAACCATCAGAGGTGGCAAGTCTGAACTCACCAAAAACGTAGAAACCACCAAGGGCAGCGGTCTGGATAAAGAATACGCCTTCCGCTGGAGCTACGGCATCTTCGAAACATTCACCTTCATGGTACCTAACCTCTATGGTGGCAGCTCACAGGCTCCCCTGGACGAAGGTTCTGAAACATACAAAACACTCACCGGCTTACAGGTGCCTGCTGCACAGGCCGAATCCATGATCAAAGCATGGCCTTTATACTGGGGAGATCAACCCGGTACTTCCGGTCCGGTTTACCTGGGTATCATCACCTGCCTGCTGGCCATCCTCGGCTTCCTGACTATCAAATCATGGCATAAATGGTGGCTGCTGGTGATCAGCATCCTCGCCATCCTGATGTCCTGGGGTAGCAACCTCTCTGCATTTAACTATGCATTATTCGACTACCTGCCTTTCTATAATAAGTTCAGGGCACCGTCCATGATCCTCATTATTCCGCAGCTCACGTTCGCCATCCTGGCGGTACTGGCCCTGCAGGCTTTAATAGAAGACAACAACAAGCAATCCCTGTTCAAACCACTGAAACTGGCCGGTATGATCACCGGTGGTATCCTGGCGCTATTGCTGCTGGCTTCTGCTACGCTCTCCTTTGGCAATGCCAACGATGCAGCTATGCAGGCTCAGTTTGCTCAGATGGCTGGTGGTAACACCACCGTAGCAGATTCCCTGATGCATGCACTGCATGCCGACAGGGCCTCTATTTTCCGCTACGACCTCTTCCGCGCTATCGCCCTGGCAGCTATCGCTTATTTCCTCATTTTCT
This sequence comes from Chitinophaga sp. YR573, assembly GCF_900110995.1. Classification (GTDB taxonomy): domain Bacteria; phylum Bacteroidota; class Bacteroidia; order Chitinophagales; family Chitinophagaceae; genus Chitinophaga. Next base: position 603,108 of record NZ_FOJF01000003.1, on the reverse strand, counting down.
ATTACCTGAAAGGTAAAGTGAAAATACAGTGGATGGCCGGTGCACTGGTGGTACTGATGTTAATCGACCTGTTACAGGTAGATGCCCGTTACCTCAACAGCGACAACTACTCTGAACAGCTCAAATACAATAACGAGTTTGCGGCTACTCCTGTCGATCAGCAGATTATGCAGGATAAAGACCCATATTTCAGGGTGTTTAACCTCACCCACTCTGATCCGTTCAGCGATGCCATGACCTCCTACTTCCATAATTCTGTAGGTGGATATCATGCGGCTAAACTCACCCTCTACCAGGACCTGATCGAGAACCAGTTAAGCCATAACAACCTGCATGTATTAAATATGCTGAATGCTAAATACGTGATTGTTCCGGGGCAGCAGGGACAACCGGTTGTACAAACCAATCCGGATGCATTAGGTAACGCCTGGTTCATCAAAAGCATCCTTTGGGTACCAAATGCCGATGCCGAAATGAAAGCGCTGGATCACCTCAATACACGCGATTCAGTAGTCATCGATCAGCGTTACAAATCTGCTGTAACGACAGATCCGGTATTTGATAGTGCAGCTACTATTAAACTGGTAAAGAACGATGTAGATGCCATTTCTTACACCTCCACTTCTAAAACACCTCAGTTTGCGGTGTTCTCTGAAGTATACTATAAAGAAGGCTGGAAAGCATTTATTGATGATAAAGAAGTACCCTATGCAAGAGTAAACTATGTATTACGTGGTTTATCCATTCCCGCAGGTACACATGCAATAGCGTTCAAATTCGAACCTAAATCTTATTTCCTGGGTGAGAAGATCTCCTTTGCCAGCACACTGATAGTAGTATTATTGCTGATAGTGGCAGCAGTGGTGACTTATCTGAAAAAGAAGAAACAATAAATAACTTTTCCTTATAAATAAAGAGGATGTTCCTAACGGGGCATCCTCTTTTTTATTAATTTACAGGTATCAATATTCTCTATGCCCCGCGATTTAAGTAAGTCCCAACCCACTCATACTTCCAGTCGTGCAGCAGCACACAATCCCGGTTCTGCGGGTATTTCCAGACCAGCAGTAGTGCCGGGGACACCGCTTGCAGAGGAGTCATTGCCATTAGAGGCAGTGGTGCAACGGCAGCAGGTAATTCAATTATGGGGTGCAGATGAAGAATTAGGAAAGGTCATTGCGCTAAAACCAGTGTTGTTGGGAAAAATTGCTGCCGATGATTATGCGGGAGCAATGACGGATTATATGACCCTTAAAACGATTATAAGCGGTATTTATCAAGAGCACTGGAAGGGCAACAGGTCTGTTAATAAAAAACATACAGAACCTGTTGTCAAAGATCTAAGGGAAGTAATAGCGGCTTTTGACCTCAAACTACAAACTAGCCTGGATACATGTAAGAATCATTACGAGGCACTCTATCATCAATACTATGGTGAATATAACGATCTGTATAATCAAATCGCAACCAATCTCCTTGCCGGGCAGGATATTACAGCATTAAATGTAACGCTTAAACAAAAAAGGGTCCTACACAATACCGCAATAGAGTTAATGAAGCCCCTGGCCACTAAAATCACTGCGTTGAGTAAAAGTGCCGATTTTAAAAATGATAAAAATGCTGCTTATGGTAATAAGGAGTCTATTAATAATACAAAATTAAATATCATTTCTATCGAAGCACTGACATCCTTCGGAAATAAGAACTTCAGTATAAAGATGACGTCCCTGGCACAGGTAAAAAATATCAAAAAAACGACAGATGATCCGGGGAATCTACCACTCAAAAACGATACTGCGTTAATATTACTTGCTGGTACTGATGAACGCAAAGATGCCATAGCGGCACTTTTCGTTGGCGACTTACCAAAACAGGTAAGCATATTTACACAAATCAATAAACATCACCGGGAAGATAATATTGCGGACGTTGTAACATTGATTCAAACCGCTGGAACAGACAAGCTGGTACAAACACTTGCCTTTATTGATGCAGTAGGTATTGGAGGAACAATAGCTGATATAAAGAATTTCTATACTGGTACCAGAGCCGTACAGGGAGATCCATCACTGGTTAATTTGACTGCATTCTTTACGGGTATTGCATATACTTCTATGAAAGAATTAGAAGATTTTGTCAAAGCAGCCGGTGCCCTTGTGAATTTAGTAACGATTAAATCCCTCTGGGCGACAGCCAAACCAAACAACAATCTGGCAACAGCCTGGAACATATATAATCCAGGCATAATTCCCCCGGGGTTAGCTGAACACAGCTCACTTATAGCAACTGCTTTTGCGGGTAAAGCTGGAAAAAGTACCGCAGCTGCCTGGGGCGAACTATTAACTATCCCTGACTGGAGCGCAGATGAACTAATTAATCTGGCACTTGCCTTTGATAAAAATGATGGTAATTGTACTACGTTACAATGGATAGAGACCGCAAAAAAAGATGCCGGTCTTAAAACAAAACCGGATGAAGTAAGAGCTACTGCAAGACTCAATCATTTTGCCGACAAAAAATGGTATGATGAACATGACAGAACAAAAATATCATCCGCTGACCGGACAAATAAAAAATACACCCAGTTACTGTATGCACTGTTGGGTAAAGAAAATATTACAGGAATTGGCAACATCGACATTAAGGATATAAAGGGCGATTTTCTTTCTACACTGGTTTCCTTCCATAAACATATTGCGCCTTATCAACCTAATGATAAAGCACAGGGTGCAGACAGGGATAACATAGATACCAGATCGTATGCAAGAAGTAATGCATCCCATCCACTAAATGTACAATATGGCAATGTAGTAGCTGAGGCCGAAGGTAAAGCCATATCTCATTTACTTCAACCTGTCAATGCAGCATTGTTAGCGCTTCAACAGAACAATACCAATGATCCCGGTGCCAGGTTTCCCAGTGCGCCCAAAGCATTCACTCCACACACACCCACCACTCCCGGATATAGAACCGGAAAGATAAAAATCAGTTCAGCGGGTCTTCCTTCAAATAATTTCCAGGTACTGGGAGAGCAACAAAATATTATCCTGGATTCTGCTAAAAACAAGAAAACCGCCAAAGAAAAATTCTTCGGATTCCCGGCTCCGCCACTGGTAAGTGTCGGGGCTCCGGGCAAAAGCCGCTCTATAGATGATGAAGGAACAACAACGGATGATTTAGTGGATAAACAGAAAACGTCATTATCTGATAAAATAAAAATTAATCCGGCCAACCCTAATTTCCATGATCATTTACTGGCAGACAGAGGAAATATGGTAGCCAATATAAGTGCTGCAATCAATGCCATATCAGGAGGACCACAGCGGCTATTTGCAATAGGTACGGAAGGACATCCCAGTTTGATGTTACTCATACCTAAAGTCGTTGACAAATTCCATTATGACAGCGAAGACTTTGGTAATACGAGCCTGTTAATCTCCAGGATGGTTACTGATTTTAATGGTGCACCCGGCCAGGAAGTACAGCTCTCACAAAGAGCAAGTTTTGGTTTTCAAAGACCTACCCTTACAGATACCAGCGATTCAGTAAGATTATGGCCGGGTTATACACCTGTAGAATCATTAATACCTGGTCTTAAAGTACTTGTAGAAAAAATAAGCAGCAAAGCACCTCTGACACCTGCACTGACCAATATAGCCGGTATGGACCTGGTAACTACTGATGTAACACGACCTATTTTACACGTAGAAGCGCTAAAAACAGCCATGCGTCATGCCTTTGTTGCTTTAAGTAAAAAGATAGATGGTGGCGCTCCTGAAGAGAAAAAAAGGGTATACAAGTGGTTAAAAACCAGATTGCTCATTAAGTTAAAACAATCCGAATTATTACTGGATAAAGCGCCAACTGTTTATGGCACAGCTGATGCCCCATCGACAGCTACCCAGCAGGAAAAAGATAAACATTACCTGATTACAGCAGATATGATTGATAAGCTACAGGAATATACCATGCTGTATACAGCTACCACGCTGGATACGGGAATCGTTAATCCAAACGCTAATCATAACGAAGCTGGTAAGTTTAAAGACGCCACCGACGCCTATGAAAGCAATGTCGTAAGCACACTGGGAGCCAAAGATTATCGTATCTATTATCTGGATAGCGGAGAACAAGCTCTGATAACCGCGGGTATACTGGCAAACAGATTTGATAAAAAGGCAGCACCCACTGGTGCCACTGTAGCAAAGAGTAATTACATTAGCAGAAACCCATACTTCGAAGTAGAAGGAGGAAAAGGAGCTATGCGGTCCAACCTTAATAAGGATGATACCAACGCAACGGTCGTACATGCCGATATGTCGCCGGCTATTACATCAAAACCAGGGCCAGGGCTGGCAGACAATTTTGTATCAGAAGCAAATACACAAAATGCGATAAAACATACCTGGCAAAATGACGCAGATGGAAGTGTTAAGAATGCCACAATAGTACCCATCATTGATATTACTAACAGCACCATCGCCAAGGTAAATTCTTTAGGCTTTATGCCCAACAACTTTATCTTAGTGGAAAGTCTTACCAAATTCAAACAATTAGGTACAGATAAATTTGCTATGGGTAGATTAATAGCAGTAAGCAGTGCCAGTGCATTACCAGCCGCAGCATCAGAACAAGCCCGCTTCCTCGCAGCATCACAGGCTATCGTTGGGCCCGTTGCCAATAAAGCCTACAATCCCCTCCTCGCTCAAATCCGTGCCAACATGGACAAAGCCCTTCATCCCGGATAATCATATTATAACAAAAGTCACTGTTCACCATCCCCCCTATCCTATCTGACAGCCCCAAAATATATTTTTACCCCCAGGCAACCTTTTTAACCAACCCCTCGTATTACTACTTATATAAGAGCAGTAAACGTGGAGAGCACTAAAAAAATAGTCCCGTTAAAGGGATATAACCTGGCCACTATCCTGGATGGTTGCCGGCTGGGGATCCCAACCTGGCAAAAAGCCCTGTATGAGCAGTATTACGGCTTTGCAAATTCAATCTGTGTCCGGTATGCATCAACTGATGAAGATGCACGGGAAGCACTCAATGATGGCTTTGTAAAGGTCTTTAAGGGCGTCTTGTCCTTCGTAGTATATGGCGATGAAAGCACTTTACCCATTGTCTTTATGGCATGGTTAAAGCGGATTATGATCAATACCAGCATTAATCACTCAAAACTGAGGGCAAGACGCATTTCATGGACAGTTGCAGATAATACGTTGAATAGTACTGCATCCTACATGGAAGATCCTATGGAAAGCATGGCCTATAATGATTTGGTAAAACTGATCCAGCAACTCACTCCGGCTTATCGCAGCGTATTTTGTCTTTTTGCAATTGACGGTTTTACACATGAAGAGATCTCCAGAATTTTAGGTATATCCCTGGGAACATCCAAATCAAACCTATTGAAAGCAAGGAGGAATTTGAGGAGGATGCTTGAGCATCAAACGCAAATGGTAATGGCATCATGAGAGAAAGAAGCACTGGAAAAATATTTTTTATGGAAGCATTACGGGCAGACAGCATTGCTTATTCGCTGCCGGGAAGCAATGAGCTGGTTGAGACAGAAATCATCAACCTGCTGAAATATTTCAGCTTGTTCAGGCATCCGCTTAAACTGAGTGAGATCTATAAATTGTTACCCGATAACATCAAAGAGCTGGATACTAAATTTGCGCTGAGAAGGATGGATATCAGTGGTACAATCAAAAAAATCGATGACTATTATTTATTGGCAACAGACGATGATGCTATTGTTGAAAAACGCATTGCAGGAGAAGTAAAGGCTACCCGGTTATTCCCTAAAGCCAAAAGAACGGCTCAATTCATTTCACTATTCCCCTTTGTTAAATTCGTAGGTATCTCAGGTTCCCTATCCAAAAATTATGCTGATGAAAAGAGCGATTTTGATTTTTTCATCATTACTGCCAATAACACTTTATGGATTTGCCGCACCATCCTGCACATGGTAAAGAAATTGAGTTATATAATTGGCAGGCAACATCATCTCTGTATGAATTACTTCATTGATGAACATTACCTGCGACTGGATGAAAAAAATCTTTTTACCCGTATTGAACTAAGTACGCTTATTCCTGTCTATAATAAGAATATATACAAGACTTTCTTATTGAGAAATCAAAGTAATCTCTCTAACATTCAACATCTTGATGTTGATTTTGAAGGCGCTGTCAAATTTAATCTGATAACATTGGGTAAGAAGAACCTTTTTTGGAAATCACTGAACCTTTTTTTGATGGACCTCACAGACAGGAAGTGGAAACATAAGTGGAGAAAGAGAGGTTTTCCAATGGAGGATTATCAGCTGGCTTTTAAAACCACACCGTATGTTTCCAAGAATCATCCCGCAAATTATCAGAAAAAAGTATTAGAACAATTACAAAAGAGATAACATTGAAAGTCTTATTCAGTCATTCATACTTTCTTCAGTTCGATCCAAAGCAGGTCGCACATGCAAAGCCTTATCCGCCATTAGGTACTATACTGGCGGCGGCTTTCCTGAGAGAAAATGGATACGAAGTTGCGTTGTTCGATACCATGTTCGCTAACGCACCCGAAGAATTGATACCAGTGCTGAAAGCATTTAAACCGGATGTTTTCGTTATATACGATGATGGCTTCAATTATCTGACCAAAATGTGCCTGAGCAATATGCGGGAAGCAGCATTCCTGATGCAGCAATATGCCAAAGCCTACGGTTGCAGGGTAATCGTTACAAGCTCAGATGCCTCAGATCATTACGATAAGTATTTAAACAATGGGGCTGATTATGTGATCTCCGGGGAAGCTGAATATACCCTGCTGGAAACGGTGCAGCAATTAGAAAAGAATAGCTCTCCCATTGAAAAGATAAAAGGCCTGATTTATACAGAAACAGGTGTTATAAAGAAGAATCCGTTAAGACCCATCTCTAAACATCTGGATGAACTCCCCCTACCTGCCTGGGACCTGGTAAACATTGAACCATACAAAAAAGTATGGCTCAGAAAACATGGGTATTTCTCTATCAATATTGCCACTACAAGGGGATGTCCCTATAAATGTAACTGGTGCGCCAAACCCATTTATGGCAACAACTACAATATGCGCAGCCCTGAAAACGTGGTGAAAGAAATAGCGCTGCTGAAACGACTGTTTAACATGGACCATATCTGGTTCTGCGATGATATCTTTGGACTAAAACGTAGCTGGGTAAAGGAATTTGCAGACCTGGTAAAAGCGGCTGGTGTAAGGACCGCTTTCAAGATTCAATCACGGGCAGACCTGCTGGTACAGGAAAAATATGTGACAGACCTCGAAGCGGCCGGTTGTGAGGAAGTATGGATGGGGGCTGAAAGTGGTTCGCAGAAGATCCTGGATGCAATGGACAAGGGCACCACTGTTGATGAAATCAGGCAGGCCAGGAAATTGTTAAAGCAATATGGTATCCGGGCGGCCTTTTTCATTCAATATGGCTACCTGCACGAAACAGTACAGGACATTAATAAAACCATCAACTTAATTACAGAAACATTACCCGATGATATCGGTATCTCTGTTTCATACCCATTGCCGGGTACAGCCTTTTATGAAAATGTAAAACAAGACCTGATAACGAAAGAGAACTGGACAGACTCCGACGACCTGGATATCATGTACACCAATACATATGAAAGTCCGTTCTATAAAAAGTTACACCGGTACACACATTATACTTACAGGCTTGAAAAATTAAAAAGTGATGGAAGCACCTTTCCTGCCAAACTCTTTAAATCACTCAAATACTCCTTTTTAAAACGCAGGCTTAAAGAGGAACTAAACGTTTATACAAAAGAACTTTCTTAAATCAATCTGATGATGACCAGCAACGACCAATTGGTAAGCCAGGCATTTTCATTACAGTCTGCGGTTTTCGACAAACTAAATAATGAAAATAAACTAACCGCCCACTTGCGTGTTATATACCGTGAAGAGGTTCTGAAACAGGCTAAAGAACAATCCCGTTTTCTGGAATTGAATTGCGGTACAGGGATAGACACGCTGTTTTTCGCAAATCAGGGATTCAGACTATTATCTACTGATATCGCTGCTGGCATGCTGAATAAACTGGATTCTAAAATAAAAGAGGATCATTTAGAAGATGTTATAAGCACCCAACAATGTTCATTCAATGAATTACACAAATTAGGAAACCAGCAATTCGATTATATCATATCAAATTTTGGTGGTCTCAACTGTACAGATAATCTGAATCAGGTGCTTGATCAATTCAAGACATTTCTAACAGAAAAAGGGAAAGCCACATTAGTCATAATGCCTACAGTCTCCCCCTGGGAACTGATCATGGCACTGAAAGGAGATTTCAAAACAGCATTCAGAAGATTTAAGAAAGATGCTACTGCACATATTGAAGGGGTACATTTCAAAGTACGTTATTACAACCCTTCTTATATAAAAAAGCATTTGAAGAAAGATTTTGAAATACTTACCTTAAAAGGGATCTACTTCGCTGTACCCCCGGAATTTTACCAGGGATTTGTAGAAAGGTATCCCCGTTTATATAAATTCCTGCAAAGGGTGGAACAGCGTTTAAGCAGTTATTTCCCCTTTAACATTTTCTGCGATCATTATCTGATTACAATCCAAAAGAAATCATAGTACGATGCAAGAAGAGAAAGCACCAAATGATGAATTAACGATGAATGAATTTAATGAGCAAATAAAAATATTAGTCCATTTTATTCGCTCAATAATTTATCAGTACTGTAAAGGGTTTAAGCGTTATTGGTTCCCAATGACTTTCCTGCTGATAGGGATAACTGCGGGAGGGACATTATATTTCTTCCACGCAGAAAAGAAATTTGAAGGAACAGCTTCGTACGGGTATACTTCTTTAAAAAGAAAATTATATGGAGAAGCTATTGATAATGTGAATGCGCTTATTCAGACACGATCTTATCAGCAATTACACAATGCATTACCACTGAGTGTAAATCAGTTAAAGCATCTCCGGGAAATAAAAGCAACCAACAACTACGGAAGTTTGTTATCTGATGATATGACAGAGAATAATAGTCAGATCTTTTATATTACCGTGAAAAGTACAGATCACGTTGTATTTGACAGCCTGGCTATTCTATTGGAAAATTATCTCAATAATATTGTGGCCGTACAGGAGCTACAGCGACAAAGGGCAGAAAAATTCAAAAGGGCTATCACATACAGGGAAAAGGAACTGATCGCGCTCGATTCCCTGATGCATGCATATACCAATAGCCTGAGCAGCACAACACAATCCATTTATCCGGTCCAGAAAGGCGAGATCAATACACAAGCCCTTTTTGAGAAAGGAGAAAGGATCACGGAAGAAATTTCGGATATGCAGCATTTCCTGCAAGACCCACGTGCTGTAAAATTACAGGAGCCGTTCCTGGTCAGTCAGATTCCCGTGCAAAGGTCTGTGATAAAAATTGCGCTGGTAGTTATAATAATGTACCTGGTAATAAGCGGACTGCTCCTCTTTATCTTATTAAATATTGTCAGACCAAAATATGTTCCGGAATAAAAATATCATCAATAGCTTTTGGAATATAGCGGATATCTTTCTGTATCCCTTGCTTTTTTTCATAAGCACCTCTTTCTTTATCAAACATCTGGGAAAGGAACAGTTCGGGATATGGATGCTCGTAAATACCATAGTGGTATCTATGCAGCTTTTTAATTTGGGCATAGGCAGTATGGTATTGAAAAATATCGCCCTGTATATAGGAAAGCGGGATGAAGAAGGGAAAACCGGCATCATGAACAATGCTATCAGCATTACTATTGTGCTGTTTGCATTTTGTATATTACTCTCACTCATAGGCTCTTTCTTAGTATCTCATTATCATCTATTTGAGATAGCAGCAGATTACAGGCAGTTATGCGCCAAAAGCTGTGCCCTTGCCGGATGCATAGTAGGGATAAAGTTTTTTGAGCAAATATTCACCAATTATTTCAAAGCATTAGAACAATACAAAATTGCGGCATTGCTGGGAAGCGGGAACCGGTTGGGCGGATTATTACTGAATGTATTACTGCTTGCTCTCTTTCCGTTCAATATTACGCAACTCCTGCTGGTAATAATAATCGTAAACGGCTTATTTATACCTTTTGCATTCGTGCTGATGAAGCGAAGTTTGCCGGGTTATTCATTCAGGTTCAACCTGAAAATCCCCAAGAACGAAATATCATTCGCTGTTCTCACATGGCTGCAATCATTGGTAATTATACTCACTTTCCAGTCAGACAGATATTTGATCGTCAATTACTTTGGATTGGTAGTATTGAGTTATTATGCATTGATTGCTACCATGTTCAATCATTTACATATGGGGTTCAGCGCCATTCTGCACTGGATCTCCCCCAAGTTCACAAAGATGTACGCACAGGAGCTGAATAGTGAGGAACTATATATGGCCGCCAAAAATGTAGTAACCAGTTGTGCGGTTATCTCTCTCTTAATACTCTATATTACTTATCCCTATATCTTCAGAATTATTCTTGGAACAGAGACCGCCAGCGAAGTACATGAATACACCAAGTATTTCATTTCATTTGAATCATTCTTCGTCCTTAGTATTGTGCCTACCTATTATTTCAATGCAGTAGGCCATGAACGGACTTATTTATATTACGTCCTGTTTTTCTGTGTGCTGGCACTGACAGGCATGTTTACCTGCGTATATATCTTTCAGCAGCCGGTGGCAGTCCTTTACGGACTCATTGGGGCTTGTGCTGCAAGTATGATAGTATTGGAAATGTTGCTGAACAAAATACTAACAGGTAATTTCCAGCTGCTATCCTGCATTGTCCGGATGCTTCCTTCTATTTTCCTTTCAGCATTTATATTCTTATCTGATCCCCTGTTACAATGGTCGAGTGCGTTGTTAGCAATCCTCACACTCTATCTCACACATGTAAAAGGCTACAGACATAAAATTTTATTACTGGTAAAATCGTGAGTACATCTAAAACATATCATCTCTTTTTCTTCGTGGCAATTGTGTATACGTTCTTTAACAGTGTACTATTGCCAGAGGGACTATATTATACCACATTACTGACACCTTTCTTTTTTATCAATTTAATACGGCAGAAGTATCTTAAATACTACTTCTACTTCCTGATCATTTCATTAGCGTTTGCATGTATACAATTGCCAACCGTGGAATATCCAAAGGATTATATCATATCCTTCCTCTTATTACAAACACTGGCAATATTCGTACTCAATACTTACCTGTTCTTTAAAACAGAACATGCAACAGCCAACATATTTAAAAGTCTTGCCACGATAAATATTGTGTTGGTGGTGATAGCTTTAATAACGCTGTTTATTCCATTTATCCGTCCCGTACTCTGGTATTTGCTCCCGATAAGTCCGGACATTCCCATTATTCCCAGGTTAAAGCTGTTTACTTTCGAAGCGTCTTATTATTCTTTGGTCATGTTTCCTATTGCCGGATATTATGCTTTAAAGAAAATACTGCTGAAAAGTGAATATAATATCCTCTTCCTCTCACTTTGTTTCTCCTTATTACTGAGTTTCTCCCTGGGTGTACTGATCACATTCTTTATCGGGATCATATTTTTGCTCTCGTTAAATATGGACAAATTAAAAGGCAGGGTGAATATTACGTTTTTAGTGGTAACCTGCTGGGGGATACTGGCAGGCCTGCTGGCGCTTTATTTCTTTTACCGGCATAATCCGTTATTCGAAAGGCTTCAAAATATTTATTCAGGAAAAGATACCTCTGCAAGGGGCCGCATCACTGATTCATTTTATATTGCCTGGAAGGTTACGAAAACGAAATCGTTATTGTTTGGTGCTGGGTTAGGACAGTTTAAACATATAGGGAAAGGTTTCTCCAACTACTTTTACTCCTATTCAAAAATCCCTGTAACAAGAGTGTACAACTCCGTGGCAGAAACATTTTGTATTTATGGAGGAATAGGAATAATACTCCGGTTCTATACTATCATTTATCTTTTTATAAAGACAAAAGTCTGGGAGAACTACTACCGGCAGTTGCTGTTCATATTCATTTTTATCTATCAGTTCACCGGCAGTTATCTTTTTAATCCCGCAGAATATATGATCTGGATCCTGGCATTTAGTCCGGCCTTATTCCCCCAGTTTAACAGAACAAATTTAAAGCAGCTATGAGAGTGTTATATATAAGCAGGGCCACATTATATTCCGCAAAAGGAGGCGATACTATTCAAATTGTGAATACGGCCAATGAACTTAGAAAGCTGAATATAACTGTTGATATTAAACTTTGTAACGACAGACATATTGACTACAGCCAATATGAGCTCATTCATTTTTTCAATATTATTCGCCCGGCAGATATTATTTTCCATATAGATAAGAGCCGCTTACCCTTTGTCGTCTCCCCTATCTATATGGATTATCAACAGGTACCTAAAATATACAAACAATTCATGTACAAATTCCTGTCATTCTTCAGCAAGAATACACAGGAGTATTTTAAATGTCTGGCACGAAGTTTAAAAAACGGAGAACAGATTATGTCCTGGAAATATATCTTCTATGGTCATAAAAGATCCATTGCATATATTCTGAAAAAATGCGCCTGTTTGCTTCCTAATTCTTTTAGCGAATACGAACGCCTGGAAAAGGATTTTAAAGAAGCCGGCACATTTGCAGTTATTCCCAACTCCATTGACACATCCATTTTTAATCAGGTGGATGTTGCACAACGGGAGCAGGCAGTAATATGTGTGGCAAGAATAGAGCCTTCCAAGAATCAGCTGAATGTTATACGGGCACTCAAAGAGGCAGATATACCATTGACGATCGTAGGTGATGCGGCGCCTAACCACCATGCCTATTACAATGAATGCCGGGAAAATGCTTACGATAAAGTAACTTTTATCAACTACCAGGACCAGGGAACAATTGCAACATTATACAACAAACATAAAACCCATATTCTCGCCAGCTGGTTTGAAACTACCGGTTTAAGCTCTCTTGAAGCAGCAGCCTGCGGTTGCACACTTGTAATAAGTGATAAAGGAGACACCAGGGAATATTTTTCAGATAACGTTGAATATTGTGATCCCGGAGATCTGCAGAGTATAAGAACGGCGGTACAGCACGCCATGAAGGCGCCGGCGAACAATTCCTTCACGGATAAGATCGTTCATCAGAATAACTGGACCGAAACCGCTCTTAAAACCCTGGATGCGTACAAAAAAGGTTTGTCATGGAAGTAATTGAATCCAGGGAAGAAGTCATTTTTAATAAACTGTATCTAATACTTACAGGTTTATTGCTCATATCCGCTATTCTGGGAGGGCGATTTACTGCTGTTAACAGTATCAGCACTATTGGCTTATTACTGGTGTGGATAGCTGAAGGAGATTTCAGCACAAAATGGAAACGTTTAAAAAGCAGTCCTCTTGTATATCTGACTACCCTTTATTTTTTGCTGTATATATTGAGTATCTGGATTTCAAAGGATAAAGATCATGCGCTCTCACTGGTGCAAAGGGAATTCGTTATTGCATTCATATTCTCTTCTAAAAACCCATTTAAAAAGGAAGAGATTTACTTCCTGCTAAAGATCTTTGTGTATGGGACATTTTTCTGGATGTCCCTCGCCAGTATCCTGGCAATGAAACAATATGTTTTCAGTGGTGATCCTTCTGTATTTCTTTATCATGCGCTGGCCTATAATATTGAATCAACCGCCATCTACGCATCCCTGTTATGTGTGATAAGCGTTGCGGTTATTTTATTTGTTCCGGCTTCTGCCAGGTGGAAGATCATCCTGTATGCCTTCTTTACTGTATGGCTGCTCCTGCTTTCTTCCAGGATGTTCCTGTTCATACATCTTGTAATTTCAGCGGTTAATTTGTTCACTTACCTTTCTGCAAAGTACAGGGTTATCTCTATAGGCGGTATTATTGCCATTGTTGCACTTTTATCTTTTACCAATAATCCTGTCAAAAGCAGGTTCCAGGACCTGGAGTTATTTAAGACATCTTATCTCACGCAGCCAAAGTTTAATGAAGCAATCTATTTCGATGGACTTAGCCTGCGACTCATCTATATACGCTTCTCCTGTGAAATAATGAGAGAGCATAATAGCTATCTGCTGGGTGTCGGCAGCGGCGATGCCGCAGCCCTGTTGCAGGAGAAGATCCTTTCCTATCATATGTTTACCGGCGAAAACAGTGTCTCCGGCAAAGGAGGTTATCTTCAGTATTCCTTCCATAATATATACCTGGAAAGCTTTGTTTCGTTTGGTATTATCGGATTATTGACCCTTTTAACGTTATACGGATATATAGGTTATGCCGGAATAAAGAACAGAATGCCTTTATTAAGGGACATATTTATCATTATTTTCTTTAGTTCCTTTACAGACGTGATCATCATGCATGATCAGTGTGATCTTTCATTAATATTAACGCTCTGTTGCCTTTCCATAACACTTATACACTACAATGAACAGCATATATAAAAATATTATCCGTGTCCTCACAACCGGGGAGAGAAAGCAGGTAAAGGTGTTTATTGTTTTAAACACGTTCATCAGCTTACTGGATATATTTTGCATTATCTATTTATTGTTTGTCTTAAAATTCTATACAGAGAGCAATGCTTCTTTTTTGAATGATAGTCGCCTGTTCGCTGACAAAAATTCTGTGATGCCGGCAATATGGCTATTGCTCATTTTTTCGGCTAAGAATATTATGGGACATTGGGTGTATCAATCCCAGGTGAAATTCATTACGCGTATTGCTCAAAGGCTTTCTACAGAGAACCTGGCTAATTATCTGAATGGCGCTTACAGCAACTTTGCAAATGAAGATTCCGCTGTTTTTGTCAGAAAGATCATTCATCAGCCCACAGAATTTGCGCAATACGTATTGCTTAATTTCCAGTTGATCATTACAGAATGTGTGATGGTGATCCTGTCTGTCATTACGTTACTCGTATATAATGCGCAATTATTCCTGATAGCTGCCATTGCCCTGTTACCACCCATTTTCTTATTGGTGTTCCTTACAAAGAGAAGATTAAAGACCATTAAAAAGAATATCAAAACTATCGTTGAACAATCTTTACAATACCTGCGTGAGGCATTGTCTGGATTTGTAGAGAGTAATATCTTTGATAAGAACCCTTTTTTTATAAACCGGCATACAACAGTGCAGGCGGAGTTAGGTAAGAAGATTTCAAGTATGCAGATAACACAGGATTTACCTGCACGTTTTTTTGAAGTATTTGCCATCCTGGGATTATTTATATTAATTGTTGCGATAAAATTTTCGGGCACAATGGGTAGTGCATATATAGTATTGCTGGGCACCTTTATGGCGGCTGCTTATAAAATCATTCCCGGTATTTCAAAGATCATCAACTTAAACAACCAGTTGCGGGCTTATCAGCATACAATTGCTGAAAAAGCTGTACTTCCTGAGCCATCAGTTGATACGATAAATGATAAAATAACTTCCATTACATTCCAAAATGTTGGTTTCTCGTACAATGGAAATAAAATCCTCCATCGTTTAAATACCACCATTTATACAGGATCATTGACCGGAATCAGTGGCGATTCAGGGAAAGGGAAAACAACGATGCTCAACCTGACAGCCGGTTTCCTGCAACCGGAGCAGGGGGAGATTTTATTTAATAGTGAGACCCGGAAATATCTCCCATTCTGGAGCCAGATTGCTTATGCAAAACAAGATCCGTTTATTTTACACGCATCCATTTTGGATAATATTGTTTTGTTCGACGAACAGTATGATCCTGTCAAATTAAACGAAGTGCTGGAAGTAACCGGGTTACTGAAAAACTTTCCGGAAGGTATCGGGAAGATAATAATGGAAGGAGGAAAGAATATAAGTGGAGGTCAGCGTCAGCGCATCGCTTTGGCAAGGGCCTTATATAAAGATGCAACTGTGTTATTGCTGGATGAGCCTTTTAGTGAGTTGGACGAAGCTTCTGAAATAGCGATCATGTTATATTTAAGAACGCTGGCTGAATCAGGGAAGATCATTTTACTGATCTCACATAACCCCAAAAGTTTAGATTTTTGTCATGCTGTAATTAACTTTAACGCTCATTATCGTACTGAAAAAGTTTCATAAACTGTTTTGCTGAATCATTCATATCAAATGGCAGCACTGATGAGTAAACAGTATTCCGATCCTGCAATAATTCCAATGCCCTCGCGATCATCTCTTCCTTTGTGGAGACAATATGCCACTGCCCGATCCGTTGATTCATTGGTTTTGTAAAGCTGATTACATGTGCGCCTGCGTACAAGGCTTCAATACATACATTGCCAAAACCCTCATAGTTTGAGGTGTGCAAAAAGACCTTGGTTCTTTTCATCAGTCGCAATACTTCTTTCTGGGGGATTGAGCCGGTAAGTTTAAGATCATCTTCCAAACCTGTCTCTTTGATTTTCTCTTCTATCCTTGTCCTCTCGGACCCATCTCCACATAAAATGGCTTTGGTATGCTGTAATTGTTCTTTGATAGCTGCCACTACTTCTATAAAAACGTCATATTGTTTTAGCGGTGAGAAACTTCCTGCACCTAGTATATCAAGTGTCCGTTCTTCCTCTTTGTCTTTATCAAACAACAGTGTATCGATCGCATCAGGAATCAGATGTGCCGGGCGAATACCATGGTTTTTATGAAACTCATCCTGCAGGAAGTCTGACATGGCTACCAGCTCCGATGGTTTAGGGCGGATACGTTTTACAAATTTGTTCCAGGGCCTTGCATCCTGTCCACAGATCCAGCAATAATGCTTTAACCGGTATAGTTTTGAAAAATAATGTGCTACAAAACCGCATTCTGCACACCAGAAACTAAGCAGTCCAATGATCTCTTTTTCCCTTTTCAACAGGAACAATGTCTTTACAACATTCAACCATACCAGCCAATTGTGTATACCACCTTTATTTCCCCCTGAGAATGGTATCACCAGGTTCCCATTCCAGGTATAACGATCACGCCTCACAGGAAACTGAAAAGTAAGGATGATAATTTCCAGTTCCGGAAAACTCCTGTTCAGCGCTCTTATTAAGCTTTGCTTCGCAGGCAGCCATATAGACTCCTCTTCCGATTCATTCGCCGGAAATGCAGGTGTTAATATGATCAGCGTTTTCCTATTCAATTGAACTGATGAATCAATGTTGTTTAATTAAGCTCCGTTAGGAGCTCCGTGTTTGTAGCAAATATTTTTATCCTCTTTAATTGACTCCGTAGGAGTCCCCTAATTCGCGAATAATAGGGGACTCCTACGGAGTCTCGTTTTGTTGTTTAATGTGTTTTCTACAAACACGGGGCTCCTAACGGAGCCTATTATGTTTTGCTATAAAAATACATTGCTTAACTAAACGATACTATTGATAAATGCTTTTGTTTTTTGAAAAATCATTTCTGGTGTATACCTTGTAAGACAATGAACATCATTAAACTTACAGGTCTCCAGCATACAATTACCGCATGCCAGATCATCTGAGCTGAATACAAGCGCGTTCTTATTTTGCGGTGTTACCCAATCACTTCTGGTAGAACCGAGTAATACAACTGTCGGGTTATCCGATACCCAGGACATATGCATTAATCCCGAATCTTCAGACAGCATAAACCAGCATTGCTGGATAATCCTGAACCCTTCACTGGGAGAAGTATTATCAATCATATAAAGCAATTGATCACCCAGTTTTTCTTTGAGATAAACCGCCTTTTCTCTTATAAAACTTATACCCAACGCTATGAACTGTGTATCAGGAAATTCCTGTAACCATAATCTGGCAAAGGTGACATAATTATCCATATCCCAGTTACGCGTACCAAATGCCCCCGCAGGATTAAGGATCACTAATTTACTTTTCCCATCCCAGCCACATGCTGCTAATAATTTATTCGCATCAAAAGCAGATGGCTTAAAACGATAACCTGCATCCAAAAAATTATCCCCCAGCCCAACAGCCTCAATAGTGCGCCTGGTACGCTCACCCGCAGCAAGCGGAGAATACCTGTCGAATTCGCTCCACGCTTCAGGTCGTAACATCTTTCTCACAAATCTGCTGATAGGATTATTCTGCAAATCAATGATCACATCATATCTTCTGAAAAACAACCACGGCAGCAATAAACAGGCAGACAAAAACTGCTTTTTGAAGTTCCTTTTTCCACCAATGGAAAATACGCGATCAAAGAGCAAAAGATCTTTGGGAATCGGATCTACTTCTTTCCTTGTCAGAAAGTCCAGTTGAGTCCCTTCAGGTAAGGTATTACGTAATGCCTGTAAATAAGGAAGCGTAATAACCGTATCGCCCATTGCCTGTAAACGAATCGCCAGCACCCTTTTGGGAGCTGTCTTTCTCTCCCATTTTCTAATCGACATCTATTGGTAATTTAATTGCCGGCATATGTCTTCTTATCTCTCTTATCAATGCCGGAACATCTCCAATAACATATTTCTTTACATCATTTACATAAATGACTGAATAATCACTTACCGGAATATTGTGCAGTTGAATAAGCAGTGAAGCATCAAATAAAACGATCTTACCCTTATGAAGCATTAACTGAATATCCTCAGGATTAGTTGAAAAGAAATTACTTCCTTTTGCAATGATTAAATCAGCATAATATCCTTCCTTCACCGCTCCTGTTTTCTCCAGTTTCCAGACATCCGCTGCCACTTGTGTTACTGCATTTATTAATTCAGTATCACTTAGCATGTTTTGCGCTTTTGCCAGTCGCAGGTGTTGCCATATATTCCAGTTGGCCGAAACGGTAGCATCCGTACCGAACAGAATTTTCGTACATGATTTGAGCTGATCAATCTTAGCTGTTGCATTCAACAGAAAATAATTCGAATCCGGGCACCAGACCAATGCCTCAAATTTCTCTGCCTGTTGTTCATTCATGGCCACACCATGTATAGCAATCAGTTTACGGCGAAAGATATTCCATCTTAGTAATTCATCTATTTCGTTACAAGACTGAATGTCTGTCCCCTCCCCTGCATGGATCACAAAAGGATTATCTGCGAAAGGTTTATTCAATCTTCTCTTCCAATGTTTTTCCAATTTCACCGAATGTAAAGAAGTGCATCCGGAAAATATGGTGATTAAATTTTCAGGAACAGTTAATCTTTCTCCATGTTGTATAACGGTTGTAACACCAGCAATCAGATTCTTATAAACACCCCATTTTGTACGTAGTTCTTTGGGGATGTCCAGCACCTTTTGAATGATGTCATTGTTTTGCTGATATATATCGGGGCCCCATTCCAGGTAATTCTTATAAATACGGTTACCCAGCTGAGGAAACAGGTTATAATCCAGATGATCGTGAGAATTTATCAATCCCGGAAAAACTAAGCAATCCTCAAAATAGATATTCCTTTCTACCGGATTATTATCATTGGGAGAAAGGACCTGTTCTATTTTATCCCCATGAATAAAAATGCTCCGGAGATCTCCATTCATCAATTGTAATCCATGTAAAATCATTAGTTTACAATTTCGGTTCAATGATTTTTTTGTCACATGCAGCCGCTTCAGCGTATGGATTTTTTCTGAATACAACCTGGAAAAATGCTTTCTTCGCGGCATCTACCATTAACCAGTTTCCCGAAAAGAGAAATACCAGGCTATTCCCAAACAAAGACCAGGCAAAAGATATCCTCCTTACATTTTTCAATTCCTTTTTTGTACGGATAAAATAATCAAGCGCTAACACTCTTCTATAATATTGCAAAGGATGTTTCAGCCTGTTCATCCGTTCCTGGTGATGATAAACAAAGGCATTGTTCAATATGTGAATGCCTGTTCCCGGGAAACCGATACTAACCCCATAATTATCACCAATTCCATTTTTATCCAGCGTTTCATCATAAGGAGAATATTCCAGCCAGCTCTTACGGATAACACTTGCCCCTAATCCAAATACCGGTACGGTACAATTATCACCTGAGAAATCTGTAATCACCGGCCAGCCGGATCTTGCAATGTGATTTCCTTTACGGGCGTAATATCTTTTAATCCTCTTTATGAGAAGGTTGTCTGATGTGCACCGGATTTCACCCCAGATACTTAAACCAAAAACGTATCTGATGATTAATTGTTTAGCGGAGTAAACCGGATAGGTAGCCATCCATTTACCGTTTTCCTGCTGTAGTACCTGTCCGGAAACAGCACCGGCTTCCCCATGTTCCTGAATGTAGGTGCTTATCTTTTGCAGATAATCTGCCGGTACTTCTATATCATCATCACAGAGGAAGATCCATTCGGACCTGGCAGCTCTTATTCCCATATTCCGCTGAACACAGACTGAAGGAATGGACGATAAGTGTTGAATATTTAAACCGGGGTAGTCTGCATTTGTTAACTGTTCATTCCCCGCATCTACAATAATTACTTCCTCAACCGGGTGTGTAGAGTTGTGAAGGTTGTTTAATAAAGCAACCAGGCTCTTTTTACGGTTGTAAGTAGGTATGACTACACTGATGTTCATCTGGAGTACTGAAAAACTTTAACAACTTTCTTTTCTTCCGTAATTTCCGCGAAATGTTTCAGGTATTGATCAATAATTGTTTCACAGGAATATTGATGGATGATTTTCGATTTGTTCTCTGCTATTTTCTTATACTCTTTTTCCCTTGAAACGGAACCTAATAATCCCATCACATCTCTTGCATCCGAAAAATAAAATCCATTATTTTCCAGAACCGACCGGTTAAAGATATTATCATGCGCACATATTACGGCCTGCGATGCCATAGCTTCCAGTAAAGAAGGATTGGTGCCACCCACACTATGCCCATGAAAGTACAGGTTAGAATAATAACGCAGGTTATTCAGTTCTTCCAGGTTATATATCCCACCTAAAAACCTGATATGTTGACCCGCAGCATACTTTTCTTTCAGGAATTTCCCATATTTCGTATCCACGTTTCCTATTACAATAAAAGGTGCAGGGGTTGGCTGCAGCATAGATCCATCCAGAATAGTTTCAATATTATTCTCTGGTTCCATGCGTGCGATCAGCATGTTGTATTGAAATTGCTGAAGCTGATACTTTTTTAATATTGTCTCATCAGGACGTTCAAAAACTTCTGCACCATAAGCAATATAAGTTGCTTCTTTCTGATACTTTTCCCGCAGGTATGTCTGTATCCCCAGTGAATCTGCAATCAGGTGATCGCTGTATCTCACTCCCAGTTTTTCAGCATATAATAAAAAGCGTTGCACATAGCGGGAGTACTTACTGCGTTTCCATTCCAGTCCGTCCATATTGGTGGTGACAATGCTTTTCTGCCGGGGCAGTAGCCATCCCCAGATTGTACTGCTGGTATAACCTAACTGTAAAATGATATCGAAGTCCTGCTTACGGGCATGCATGATACAATTCAGATCATAAATGAATTGTCCGGCTGTTCCTATTTTATGTTCAGGATCGTAGCAGTGAATAATATTTACGCCTTTCCACTTTTTCTCCTGATAAGGATGATTGTGCGAGTTATATACCGTAACGTGATGCCCTGATTTCACCAGACCTTCAGAAAGATATTCCGCTAGTTGTTCAAATCCGCCGTAGTGATTTGGAATGCCTCGAGTACCAATAATCGCAATGTTCATTTTGCCTTACTTATGTAACAAATGTAGGAATGTTTTACGCTAAATATTTTTAATTATGAGGCAACCATATCGTGCTTTTTGGTTGTTTATAATGAGTTAGCACGGCTTTGTATCACTATCTATTTTTTGTATGATCAGCAAAAGTTTGAGCCAGATTGGCCTTAAAGAGAAAGCGCTGCCGGAGCAACAGCGCGTGTATGAGTGTATGCCATTGCAGGATGGTTTCAATCAGTTCGTAAAACGATCTCTGGACATTGTATTGTCCATTATAGTGATCGTCTTTATTCTGAGTTGGCTGACTCCTGTTCTCGCACTGTTAATTAAGCTGGATTCCCGAGGTCCTGTTTTCTTTAAGCAGTTACGTTCCGGTAAGAACAATCAGCCTTTCGTTTGCTATAAGTTCAGGAGCATGTATGTAAATGATCTGGCAGACATTACGCAGGCGACATTAAACGATGCCCGTTTCACCAGGATAGGACGTTTTCTGCGACGTACAAACCTTGATGAATTGCCACAATTCTTTAACGTACTGATAAATGATATGTCGGTTGTTGGCCCCAGACCACATATGCTTGCTCATACAGAAAAGTATAAACAACTACTGGACAACTACATGGTCCGGCATTTTGTAAAACCCGGTATTACAGGATGGGCACAGGCGAGTGGATACAGAGGTGAAACGAAATTGCTTTCTGAAATGGATTTAAGAGTACAACACGATGTTTATTATCTGGAGAACTGGTCTTTCTTTTTTGATGTAAGAATAATAGTACTCACTACCGGGTTATTGTTACGAAAAGATGAGAAGGCTTATTAAAAAGACTCCGCTGTATATCGCGATCCCATTCGCCAACTCACTATATATCGCGAAATTCAAAACGCTAAAATCTTCTTAGTCTATTAATAATCATATACTTATCTGCATGGCATGCTGGTTGTAAATACTTATAGGTATTTATAAACCATTTAAAACTTAATAAGATGAAAGAACTCACCCAGTTGTTTCGCAACATTTTTGCCGCCAGAGAAGTAAAACCTACCACTGTACAAACAGCCCTGGAACCTTTTCATGATAAAGACTCCTATGAGGGTAGTGAATTTCTGAATGATTTCAGTAATTTGGATGATCAACCGGAAGATCAGCTTGTAGCTCCATCTGAATAATTAAAACCCCTTAAAAGCATGCATACAGGAAAATCCTATAAATTACCAGAGTTCCTTATCTGGACCAGGCGAAATGTGTATATCCTGCTTATTTTCGGATGTATACCTGTGATATTATACCAGGTAACCGGTATAAAATGGCTGGCCATCCCCTGGACTGTAGTAGGACTTCTGGGAACAGCTACTGCATTTATTGTCGGCTTCAAAAATACGCAAACCTATAACCGTACAATGGATGCACAAAAGATCTGGACAAACATTCTTACCAGTAGCAGGTCATGGGGTATTATGAGCAGGGACTTCCTGAAAAATACGGCAACAACAAAAACACTGGTAAACCGGCACATCGCCTGGCTCACCGCTCTGCGTTACCAGATGAGAGAAGAGAGGATATGGGAAGTAAATGATAAACGCCACAATGCAGAGTATCAAAAATATTACTCCATTCCGGAAAGAGAAACTGCCATTGAAACTGAGCTGAGGAAATATATGACGGAGGAAGAGTTAAAGAGCATTCTAACAACAAAAAATAAAGCAACTCAGATTATGAGTATGCAAAGCCAAACCATCAATGAGTTGTATGGAAAACAGGAATTAGTCCTGCCCCAGTTCATTGAAATGCAGAAAGCGATCTTTAACTTTTATACTGTACAAGGTCAGAGCGAGTCTATAAAAGACTCCCCCTATCCGCGGCAATATTCTACTATCAATACATTTTTCGTCAACTTATTCTGCTTCCTGTTACCATTTGGTATGTTGCATGAATTCGACAAACTCAATGATAGTGTGAATGGGATCATGAAAGGCAATATGGTTTGGCTGGTGGTACCATTCAGTATGATTATCTCATGGATGTATACCTCGCTGGAACAGGTAGGAGAAAGTACAGAAAATCCTTTTGAAGGAAGCGCTAATGATGTGCCTATATCCCAGATGTGCAGGGCTATTGAGATAGAACTGCGGGATATGTTGGGAGAAAAAGAGCGGCCACCTTCCTTACTACCTCAGCATAATATTATTTTATAATAAAAAAGCCTTCGCAGATTTGCGAAGGCTTTTTTTATTTAGTAAGAGAGAAATCAGGCAGCGGGAATCGCCATACGAACTTCTACAATCGCCCCGTATTTAATGATGGGACAACCTCTTGCAATCTCTACTGCTTCATCATAATCTTTTGCTTTAATCAGTAACAATCCACCTATAGATTCTTTCGTTTCAACATAAGGCCCGCTGATCACTTCCTCTTTCATCTTTACCTGTTTGATAACACGGCCATCAACATCCCAGCGCTTAGGAGGCTCTACCAGTTTATTCTGTGCAGCAATAGCACCTATCCAATCCTGGTAAGGCTTCATTGCTTCTTTCATCTGGTCCGGTGTTGGTGTTGGATTGGCACTGGTAAAATCTCTGTGGATGACTAATAAAAACTCCAGCATGTTATGTAGTTTTTGTTGTAAATGATTATGCTTTTTGAAGCTGACTGCTAAACCAGGTTTCGAAATTGATCTTACCTAAACGTGGATTTGCACCAGGTACAATAGACTGATCGTCCAACTCAGAACCGAAATATTTAGCATGAGCATCTGCCACAATCTTACGGGTATCTCCCTTCTTATCTAAATAACGTTTTACAAAATCCACCAGACGTCCTCTTTCTGGTCCGGCTATTTCAATAATACCATTCAACGGTTTACCTGCAGCAACATCTGCTACCGCAGCAGCTACATCATCTGAGGCTATTGGCTGAAAAGCACCTGTAGACAGATGAGTCTCCTCTCCTACAGCACCAGCATCCGCAATAGCGCCCAGGAACTCCATGAACTGTGTAGAATGAACAATTGAATAAGGAATGCCTGACTGCCTGATTATTCTCTCCTGAGCCTGTTTTGCCCGGAAATAACCATTATCCAGCCTCTCAGTACCTACGATAGATAAAGCAACATGATGCTTGATACCTGCTTTGGTTTCAGCTGCAAATAAATTACGACCAGCAGTTTCGAAGAATGCTAATACTGCTTTGTCTTCAAAAGAAGGAGAGTTAGCAAGATCAACTACCACATCCGTGCCTTGTAATACTTCATCCAGTCCGTCACCTGTGAGTGTGTTCACACCTGAAGCTGGTGATGCTGCAATTACTTCATGACCAAGCTTACGAAGATTATTAACTACTTTAGAACCTATAAGGCCGGTACCGCCGATTACTACAATTTTCATAATGTTGTCTTTTAAAAAATGATGAAATTTTTATCTTTCCGCTATGAGTTTGCAAGCAACGTGCCACCCAAATAAATAATTGACAACCAAATAATTACACAGATTTATAGGATTTCATTTTCACGGTATAAAGCGATTTGTCTAAGCTTTTGGCGAAATACAGTGAAGGCGCGTATAAAATAAAAAAACAGGCTGCTTCAAAAGACAGCCTGTTACAATTATATTATGCCAACGTACTATTTCAGAAAATAATCCGCCTTGGAAATAGTTAATTTTTTCATTTTAGAATGTAAAGTCGTGCCCGGAATTTCCAGTATTTCCGCTGCTCCGCCGGCGCCGGAAATCTTGCCCCTGCATCTTTTCAATACTTCAATAATGTAGGAACGCTCCATATCATCTAATGTCCTTGCAGCAGAAGAAATAGTCTGTGTAATCTCACTTTTTTGTCTGGGTAAATGAACCTCTCTTAACAGATGATCTTCGCTTAATAAGATACTTCTTTCTATGATATGTTCCAGCTCACGTACATTGCCCGGCCACAGGTATGTTCTTAGCTCCTGCATAACTTTGGCAGTTATGCCTGTTACTTTACGACCTATATTCTTGCTGAATTTACCAACAAAGAAATTCGCCAGTGGCTCAATATCTTCCGGCCTTTCACGTAATGGCGGTAAATGAATAGGGAATACATTCAGGCGATAATAAAGATCTGATCTGAACCGGCCCTCCTGTACTTCTACTTCCAGCTCTCTGTTGGTAGCAGCGATGATACGCACATCTACTTTGATAGTCGTTTTCCCTCCTATCCTTTCAAACTCCCGCTCCTGAATCACCCGCAATAATTTAACCTGTAACTCAAGCGGCATCTCTCCTATCTCATCCAAAAACAACGTACTGTTATTGGCCAATTCAAACTTCCCGATCCGCCTGTCTATAGCCCCGGTAAAAGCCCCTTTCTCATGACCGAAAAGCTCGCTTTCAATCAGATGAACAGGCAGCGCTGCACAATTCACTTTTACCATTAATTTACTGTTTCTGGGAGAAGTGTTATGTAATGCCCTTGCTATTAATTCTTTACCAGTACCTGTTTCTCCCAGTATAAGCACCGTAGAACCGGATTCCGCTACCTGAGACATTAAACGGTACACCTTTTGCATCTCTGCTCCATTCCCTACAATCTCTGAGTAAGTCGTCTGAATCTGCTCTTTCAGATAATCGTTCTCTATCTCCAGTTTCTGTTTATAACTCAGTACTTTTTCATTCGCCCTGATATTAGATATAGCTATTGATATCTGTGCACAGATCCCCTTAAGGATCCGCAGGTTTATATCGTCTGTTAACAACCATAACGTTCCCAGGTTTGTATTGCCTACACGCAATGGCGCCCCGAAAGCATTCTTAAAACCTGTACTTTCCCACAAACGAATATATGCTCTGTTATTCCCCTGCCTTATTTCTTCTGCAATATTAAAAACAACAGGTCCATCACTATTCAGCACTCTTGCTGAAAGCTCTTCATAAATATCAATATTTTTATAAGCGAGTTGCTTAAAAAACGGGTTGTCCTTATCAAACACACTCTCGTCATATATATAAGGGCTCAGCGTTACGCCATCATCTTCTATTACCCGTATCATGGCTAACTTCATATCCAATACCTTCTGTAATACAAGGGAAATAGCCGATTTCAGATCATCTTTTGTCCTTACAGCAGCAATGTCACTACTGAAATCCAGCAAAAAAGACTTTTCATTCTCCCTTTCAAGAATGGCTTCATTGGCAGAGATATTACTGGCCGCAATAAAAAGCTGACTGGATATACGTTGTATAATGTTGATAGCCTCCTCCCCAAAAGTATTTACCTGATCAGCAAATAATATCAGGCTATATTCAGTAATTCCATTCCCTGGAAGGATTTTCACCATCATCTCTCTTGATCCCCTGGCATAATGCCGTTTAAACCATAATGGAACATTCTCCATATCGAAAGAACGCATATCGAAGATCAACGGCTTAAAATAAAGAGATGCCACATCATAAATCCCATCCTGTACAGACGTTGGCAAAGCCATCCCATCCCCCTCTACTAAGAAAACATTGTAGTTCTCACCTGCTTTATCCAGTACTGTCATCATACTGTGCGAAAAACTGAAGACCTTTTTAAGATCTTTAGTAATAACTTTTAATAAGTCCTGCCGGTCTCTCACCTTCACCATATCGTTACTTAAAGCAAGTACAACCTCATTAATATGCTCCTCATAACTGATGGCCTCATTTTGTATAATATTGGAAACCGCACTGGAAATCTGCGGAGAAATACCGTTTATAATACTCTTAAATTCATCCGTAAAACTGCTGGTATTATAAACATGCAGAAAACCAATGGTCTCTTCCTTACTTTTCAAAGGCGTCATTAAGATCTCCCTGGCTCCCCCTTCATAATTCACTTTCAGAAAAGACGGGCTTTCCGGGGCATCCATTATATCTTCCAGTATAAAAGAGGTTGGGCCGTTTCCATTTAGTACCTGCTGTATGAATGGCTCATTCAAAGGAAAATGTGCAATCACCAGGGAGGCATAAGCAGGATGGTCCTTAATAGGGGAAGAAACGGGATCGAGCAGAAAAGGAGTATAAGTCTCGTTTTTATGATCAATCAGGGTAACAATAGCGTGTGTAAAATAGAATAACGCTTTGATCCTGGAGGAAAATAAAGTGATGAGATCGTTCTTCTCTCTGACTTTTGTAAGGTCATTGCCAAGCTCGAGCAGGATTTTTCTCTCTTTCTCTAATAATTCAATTCTTTTTTCCATCATGTAATCTTATAAGATTTCCAGACAGCATGACAATTGGAGAACGGAAAACTGGACAATTTTGAGCCAGTTTTTATAAAAATACGGTTAATTCTTAATTTTCGCAGGCGTATATTAGCTTTTGCCTCAACCCAGTAAAATGACAAACAAAATCCCGGTCCTGTACCTGATCCTCTGCCTTGGAATAATTATCCCAACCCAGGCTCAAATGACTTTTAAGGTGACGATGGAAAACCCATCCAGCCATCTTTATCATGTATCGCTGCAATACAGCCATACTAAAAAGGAAGCCCTTGATTTTAAGATGTGCACATGGACGCCCGGCTTCTATGAGATCATTGATTTTGCTGCTGCCGTAAAAGATTTTAAAGCCACCAGCTCCGATGGTCAGTCCCTTGCCTGGGAAAAAGACTCCAGTACCTGGAAGGTACATGCTGAAAATAAGGATGTACTCATCAGTTATGATGTAAAAGCCGTAGAACCCTTCATCGGAAATGTAAACCTGGATGAAAACTACGGATACATTATCCCGGGCGGACTATTCATGTATCTCGAAAAAGAACTCAGACACCCAGTTACCATTGAAATACAACCCTATAGCGGTTGGAATAAATTCGTGGCTACCGGCTTGGATGCCATTCCCGGGAAAAGCAATGTTTTTTATGCCGCCGATTTCGATATCCTGTATGACAGCCCTTTGCTGATGGGCAAACTGGAAGTATTCCCCTCCTTTACTGTCAAAGGTATCCCCCATCAGTTTATCTGTTATAACCTGGGAGAGTTCGACCGCAACCTTTTTATAGCCGACCTGAAAAAAATAGTAGAACATACAAGCAGTTTCATCGGAGACATCCCCTATTCACATTATACCTTCCTTGGTGTAGGGCATAAAGGGAGTGGTTCCGGGGGGATAGAACATCTTAACTCGGCTTCCCTGCTTATTGGCAACAAAAACCTGATGGCTCCCGGATACAAAGAGCATTTCTATAACTTTCTCTCCCATGAATATTTCCATCTGTATAATGTAAAACGTATCCGACCTATAGAACTGGGGCCCTTCGATTACAGTAAAGAAAACTATACAAACCTGTTATGGGTATCTGAAGGATTCACCGATTATTATGCACTCCTGGGTGTCCGTGCAGCCGGATTAATAGATGATGAATATGTATTGGAAGAACTGCAGCAGCATATCAAAAACTATGAGGGCGTATCTGGTCATCTTTACCAGTCGGCCGCTGCTGCCAGCAGGGGTATATGGGCTATCAGAGGTAATCCTTTTACCAGAACGGACAAGGAACGCGACAGTACCATTTCCGTCTATGATAAAGGATGTATACTGGGATTAATGATTGATTTTAAGATAAGATATGAGACAGGCAATAAACATTCTCTGGATGATGTGATGAAAGCGCTATATAAAAAGTATTACCAGAAAAAGAAAAGAGGTTTTACTGATGAGGAATTTCAGAAAGAATGCGAACGTATAGCAGGTGTTCCTTTAAAGGAAGTATTTTCATATACCAATACGGTGGCGGCTGTAAACTATCCCAAATACTTCGCATATGCCGGACTGGATATCGATACCGCATTTAAAATTACGCCTATGCAGCATCCTACTGCGTTACAGTATGCTATTTATACCAGCTGGTTACACCGTTAGAAATTATACATTAGCTAATTGCAACAATACTCTCATCATATAACCCGGATCACTAACAGCAAAAATGAACAGAAACATCCTTATACTCTTAATCTTTATACCAGTTGGAAAACTCTTTGCGCAGGAATTAATTTCTGATGGTGGGATATACATTGAAAAACCAGATTATTCAAGTACAGAAAAACATAGATACTCAAGAGACAATATTTCATATAAGCTTAAAACGACTTTCATTTTCGATTATTACTATATTGACAATTCGGGAGTAAAAAAGAAGTTCCTGCTAAGTAAAAACATAACATCTGTTGATAATCCACTTAATCTTACCGATTATCAAAATCTGACGGACAGTACCATAGCTCAGATAAAACTGATAGTAACAGATTCAGTAGAGACATTCCCAAATTATGATTCAACATACACACAAACAGTAATGAGTTATGCTTACATTATAAAGAATGATTCTCTTTGTGAATGTTTTCAAAGGGATGAAACCAACCGTCTGTTTTTGTGCAGTGGTGTGAGTACCGGTGTGATTGACAATGCTAAAAATTTATGGATGCACCCACCCAGACAATTCACATTTAAAATCCTACAATTAAATCCATTTCCCTTTTATTACTTAGACGAATCCGTTAATCATTGGTCGTGGGATTTAGAAACAGGTAACCCATATTTAGATCCCCGGTGGATAAACTACAAAGGAAATATCAAGATCCACTTTGACTATACAAGGCAAAAAGATGAAATTATTAACAGTCCTTTAGGTAAGATAAAATGTAAAGTCACAAACGGAACAGGAACATCTGAATTTGATAATACCACTATGAAAACATCCCTGAAAAGCTATTATCACCCAAAATACGGTTTCGTAAGACTTGAATACACCAATATTGACGGAACAAAAATGGTGATCCAGCTAATAAAATATAGTTCCAATGAATGATAAAAGAAAACATATAATGTTACATTCGTGCTTGCTATGTTATTAATAACTATAATCCTCCCCTGATATCTATATTATTCCATATGAAAAATGTTTACTGCTCATTACTCCTGGGTCTTACTTTGTTTACCACTATTACCCATGCACAATATGCAGATGATAACCGTAAAGCCAAAGATCCTTTTAAAGCAGGTAAAAAAGCAAAAAATACTGATAGCAGTAATGATGTACCCCAAACCATTTCCCTGACGGATTTTGATCCTGAGAAAGAAGTTCCGGCAGGTATGGCTATCTCTGATATCCGGGTGATCAATGCAGTGAGTGATTCTTCATTACTGGGATATGTGCAGACCGGCGCATTCAACAGATGGGTAGAAGCCCTTCCGGATAAGCCTTATACAGCATATTTGCAATCATATGTAGATCGGCGATATGGACGGATGTATAAAAAACATGCTGTGCCGTTTGTATGGGTGATACAGGAACTGCGAATCGGCGAACGTACATTCGGGATGAGTGAGAAAGGATACTTACATCTGAAAGCCATTGTGTTCGCCGGCAATGGTAACGGAACATTTAAACGGCTTACACAACTGGATACGGTCCTGATAAAAGGAAGTATGGATGTAACTCATAGGCACAGAGAAAATATAACAGATGCTTTGCACATTTTACTGGAACACTCGCTTACAAAAGGCGCTTTACTGCAAAAGGTTGACAGCCTTGTTTATACAATATCCGCTATCCGGGAAGAGGCGTTACAACGTTACCAGAAACCAGCTTTACAATCAAAGGAACATGCAGATGGTATTTATTTAACCTTTAAGGAGTTTATTAATGATCAACCTTCTATTTTAAATATAGCGTATAGCCTGGAGCATAATACGGTACGTTTTTTTTATACGGATAGTAGCAGAAAGAAAACATTTGTTGATAAGTTCTGGGGAGTACGTAAAAATGGCTTATTACTTAAACAATATTATGACCTGCTTATTCCCATTGAACAAAAAGAAAATAGCATTGTTTTGACCGGTTACCTGCCATTGTCCCGCCGCAAAAACAATTATACTCTTTTTAACATCCCGGTGGAAATGGTTGGAGGACTCATAGGAGATGCAATTATGGAAACCGCCACCGGCGGGCCATTGGGGAAAGGTATATTACCTACAGTAGACAATATTCCTTATATTGTAAAAAAGCCTCCTTTCGCTACAGGTGTTGATATTGAAACAGGAGAATTTACGTTATAAAAGGATTGGTATCCCACAAAGATTGATAATATTCCTGTAAACTTAATAAAGTATTTAGATTCTTTAAATCCGAATTTTGGCACTTTAAGAGAGTACTGAGTTCTCAAAGTGAATTCCTCATTCAGTTTATAATAAGGAGACTCATTAATAAATATTTATTCTTTAAATTTCTTTATTACTTCCCATGTAGCCATCCAGGAGACTGCAAAACCTCCTATTACAGTATAAACCAGCTCAGAGTCTTCAAGGTTTATTGGATTATTAATTAATTTACTCATGATGGTCACATACATGAGTTTAATTCCACCCAAGATAGAGGCGGCAGATAGAAATGTAGTTACTACATTAACTAAAGAGTCACGAGACAATTTTTTCTTCCATATAGACGCGACTATATATCCCACAGTGACAAATCCCGCTATTGTTATAAGCCAATGGGATTGAAAGAAGCTTTCATTCTTCAAGGTAGAAGGTAATTGAGATTAAATGTTAATTGTGGAATTAAAAGTTTTTGGCGGCTTCTGTAGAACTTGCCTTTATTTCGCGTTGATATTCAGCTATCCCTGTTACACCTGCCCCCAACACACTACCTAATATCATAGCAGCTGCTCCAGGAACAACTGATGCAAAAGTAATAACACCACCAGCCAGGCCAACAATGCCTGCTGTAATTATTTTACGTACACTTATTTTGGTGCTTTTAGGTTTAACCATGATAACGAATTATCAAATTTTACTTTATCAAAGATAAAAAATATTTGATCCAAAAAAAATCAATGAAATAGCTTTTGAATCAGGCCTTAAATACCCGCAGCACTTTAGTCGTTTATTTAAATCAACTCTCCAATTCTTTAGTCATTGCTTTAATAAATCCGGCCTTATCTTTTTTCACCTCTTGCAACAGCGCTTTTCTATCTTCCGGTATAGAAAAATATTTTTCTGCCCATAGATTTATTTCAATCATTACGGGAAGTAAGTCAATCCCTTTTCGGGTTAATCTATATAATACTTTGGCTTTACTATCCGGATGCGCTAGTTTTTCAATAATCTTATTTTCTTCCAGCACCAGTAACCTGGCGGCTAAAATATTAGTAGCTATTCCTTCCGCTGCCTTTAAAAAATCCCCATAAGTACACTCTTTTGCGAATAACAAGTCCCTGATAATCAATAGCGACCACTTATCTCCCCATATATCAAGGGAACAACTAACCGGACAATCCGACCTCTTTTTTGCTTTAGCCATAAAAATATTTAAAAAAAACACTTGCATTTTGCAAGTAAATACTATATTTACACTTGCAAAATGCAAGTAAAGATACGAAACAACACAAAATGAAACAAACAATTCTGGTGACAGGGGCCTCTTCAGGTTTTGGCCTCCTTATAGCCAACAAGCTTCACGAAAGCGGCTACCATGTGATTGGTACCAGCCGCAATCCGGATAAATATAAAGCTACACTGCCTTTTAAACTATTAGCATTAGATATTGCTGACGATCATTCAATCTCATCTTTTGCCACGCAACTGTTCCGTCAGATCAATCAGTTAGATGTACTGATAAACAATGCAGGGTATTTGGTAACAGGGCTTGCCGAAGAAACTCCTGTTGAATTAGGAAAACAACAATTGGAAACAAACTTCTGGGGAACTGTTAAACTCACAAATGAGTTATTACCTTATTTCAGAAAGCAAAAGCATGGAAAAATAATTACAATTGGTTCTATTCTTGGTTTAATCGGGCTTCCGAATGTTGCTTACTACTCTGCGTCTAAACATGCCCTGGAAGGGTATTTCAAATCATTGCGATTTGAATTGAATCAATTTAACATCAAAGTAAGCATGGTTGAACCTATGGGGTTCAAAACCAACATTGGAGAAAATGCAGTTGCGTCAAATGGGGAAATTAATGATTACAATATATTCCGGCAAAAAATTGCTGCGTTCACAAAAAAGGAATTTGATAAAGCGGCCGGGCCTGAGCCAGTTGTAAATACTGTGCTCAAAATTGTGAATGAACAAGATCCAAAATTTAACTCTCCTGTTGGCAAAGGTTCGTCTGTTATTCTTACACTACAACGTTTTGCATATAGCGTTTTCGAAAATTCTATTTTGAAAAGAGTGAATGGTGCACATTAAAACTAATATCATGATCATAAAAGGAAAAACAATATTGATAACAGGCGGCGCCTCTGGCATTGGTCTGGAAGCGGCTAAGCAATTTTTAGCCAATGGTGCCAGGGTTATTATTACTGGCAGGAACCAGGATAAACTGGACGCAGCCAAAAAAACGAATCCGGCTTTGATTGCCATAAACAGCGATGTAGCCGATGCGGAGGATGCCATTTCGCTATTCAGCCAGATAAAAGATCTTGGCGGTATTGATATATTGTACAATAATGCAGGCGTTGGTGTTCCTCCATTAAATTTGGGAGTTACCAACGACAAACACTGGGAAGGGGCCGCTTACGAAATGAACGTCAATTACCTGGGGGTGATCCGCCTGAACAACCTTTTTATGGATATGCTGAAATCGAGAAAGGAAGCGGCTATTATCAATACAACCTCTATACTTAGTTATGTACCTTCACTGTTGGAAGCTACTTATTCAGCTACTAAAACGGCTTTAGCTTTTTACACCAAATCACTCAGAGAGCATTTACACATTCTAAACAGCAACGTGAAGGTATTTGAACTACTACCACCACTTGTAGCAACAGAAATGACCGCAGCCAGAGACGAAAAAAAGATGACCCCGGAAAAGCTGGTAGAAGGCCTGATATCCGGACTTAAAAAAGACCAATATACCATCCGTGTGGGTGATACAAAATTGCTGTATATACTCAACCGGCTTTTCCCTAAAATAGCTTTTGGCTTAGTTAATTCCAAGAAAACTTACCAGTCCCTATAACCATAAAACAAACTTCATAAAAATGAAAGCATTTATTGTAAATCGCTACGGCAAGAAAGAGAAATTGCATCCGCAGGAAATCGCGGAACCCGTTGTAAAAGTAAATGACGTATTGGTTCAGGTATATGCCGCCGGTGTGAACTTGTTGGATTCAAAAATAAAAAATGGGGAATTTAAACTTATTCTACCCTACAAAATGCCCCTTGTTTTAGGGCACGATGTGGCAGGTGTGATCACAAAAATAGGTGCCAGCGTCACTCGCTTTAAAGTGGGCGATGAAGTGTATGCACGACCAGCAGATCATCGTATCGGTACTTTTGCAGAGCTTATTGCAATCAATGAAGCTGATGTGGCGCTTAAACCCAAAAAGCTTACCATGGAAGAAGCGGCATCTATCCCCCTTGTGGCCTTAACGGTCTGGCAGGCGCTTGTTGAAAAAGCAGACCTGAAAAAAGGGCAAAAAGTTTTCATCCAGGCCGGCTCCGGCGGTGTGGGAACAATTGCCATTCAATTGGCCAAACACATTGGTGCCACCGTAGCAACCACAACCAGTACGGCAAACTTAGAATGGGTGAAAGCACTTGGGGCAGATGTGGTGATTGATTATAAAAAGGACGATTTTGAGACCATTCTGCGCGATTATGATGTGGTGCTGAACAGCCAGGATGCCAAGACACTCGAAAAGTCCCTCCGGGTGCTAAAACCGGGTGGAAAACTTATCTCGATATCAGGTCCTCCGGACCCTTCTTTCGCAAAAGAAATCGGACTGGGCTGGCCACTGAAAATCATAATGGGGTTGCTGAGCTTTGGCACACGCAGGAAAGCAAAACGAAAAGGCGTAGACTATTCGTTCCTTTTTATGCGGGCAGAAGGTAGCCAGTTAAGCAAAATCACTGCTCTTATTGATTCAGGTATTATAAGTCCGGTTGTCGATAAGGTCTTTCCATTCGGGAAAACAGAAGAAGCTTTGACCTATGTCGAAAGCGGGCGTGCAAAAGGGAAGGTCGTCATCAAGGTTAAGTAAAATTAGCCTTGGTTGATATTATCATATAAGGAAAGCTCCATAGGTATACGCATATTTCAAAGAAAATAGAGGTAGGCCCGCGAAAGGGTTAACGCTTAACCTTATCATATGTTTTACAGTAAATCTTATAGCATAAATTTTATAAAATACTGAAATACAATATATTACACCCCTATTATGCAGATGCCAGCTTCTCCTGGTAGTATGGGGTTATTCTTGCGAAAAAGTTTAACTTTGTAAAGCGATTGGGAATAAGTATATTGAAAATAAGGTTTAGACAGAAAAACGAGACTCATGGAACTTATAATTGATTTTGACAATATTGAGGATGCTTCAAAAAAGGAGTGGTTGATACGCACCCTGAAAATTATGGGTATAGGATACCATACTTCTGAAAAACCGCAAACTCTTGCCGAATATAATCAGGACCTGAAAGCCGGCAATGATGAAATTGAAAATGGGGATTTTATTACCGCCGTCGATTTAAAAAAAGAAGCCAGTAAATGGTAACAGTTTGGAGTAAACAGGCTAAAGCGGAACTACAAAAAGCCTATGAGTATATTTTTCAGGATTCACCACTCAATGCCGCTAAAGTAAGGGATGAAATCATTGATATTACCATTGACTTACCCAATCACCCAAAAAAATATCCACCGGACAAGTATAAGTTAGCTAACGATAGTAACTGGCGTGCTTTTGAAAAACACCATTTCAGAGTATCCTACCGGATAATGCCTAATGAAATTCGTATAATACGCCTACGGCACACGGGCAGAAATCCATTATCTTATTAACCGGATTATTCCTCACAGGTTTATAGGCAGTAGTGTTCATCTTTTAGACAACCCCTTCCTGGTATCATTTGTATCTTCATCAATCAGCCTGACAGCTTTGCGCATAATAGAGAGCATGGCGCTGCCTCCGCCGGCCTGCCCGGCTTAACCAAAAGTAACCCCTTGGAAAAATTAGTTGTTAATATCAATCAAATATCTATCTTTGCTTCAGAATTAAACTTTTCGTCTTGATAAATAAAACGACACTGGGTTTACAAATTGCAGAAACCTTTAAATTAATGGGTAAACAGATCGCTACTGCGATTAGGGACAGTGGTCTTGATCTGGCAATGGAACAGTTCATACTACTTAGCATTCTGAATTCCAATGATGATGTTATTCAGCAGGACATTGCACATATGCTTAGCAAAGACAAATCTGGTGTTTTAAGGATCATAGATAGCTTGCAAAAGAAAAAAATGATTGTAAGGATCGCCGATACGGAAGATCGTCGTAAGAAACATCTCGTATTAACCAAGAAAGGCGCTGAAACAATTCAGAAAGCCCTTGAACTTGAGGCGAAAGTGGCTGAGCACTTTCTCGAAGGCATGTCTGGAGATGATTTAGCTGCTTTATCAAAAGCACTTTCAGTCATTAAATCCAACTTGAAAAAATAATTTTTTTACTCTAATAGTTGATAATATCAATCTTCTCACAAAGAGATAATATTCAATATCAACTATATAATAAGGGCATTGGTAGATAAAAGTGAACAAAACACAAGGGACGGATTTAGACAGTTAATGAACCAGTATTATAAATCAAAAATTATGGAACAATTGCATACCAGGTGTATCATTGTGTTTTCGCTGTCGGTTTTAAGCCAAAAATCAAATGGCCAGTCCACATATTCTCTCTCACTGTTAGTCGATAGCAATAAGCAAAAGATCCTTGTTGAAGAAAATGTACGCACAGGCAAAAAAGATAGCATACAGCAGGGTGCGTACATTAAATTATGGATACGGTCCGATGAGGTAAGACATAAAGCACAACCCCTTGCAAGGGTTGATTTTAACAAGAAGACTTTTTACTATGAAGCTCCTATTGTCTTCATTACGGATAGCACTTTAATTCTTGCCCGCAGACATCCTTTCCCTCTTTCTGCAAGGCAGACTGGTTTTGATACGGTCTATATCAGAAATATTACATCCTTCAGGGTATATCACAAAAATGGTGAGAACACAGCCAAAAACTCACTTACCATGCCCTTTATATCCCTGCTGCCAACAGAATTCACCTCCTTTCCCGGCATGCTCTATATGATGCCTGCTACAGGTATAGCTATGGCTTACACTGCAACGGTGCTGTATCCAATGCGTCATACCATCAGCAAAAAAAATCCATACCGGTTGACCGTGAGGGAACAAACTTTAGATAGTGTCTATTTTATAAAGAATCCGCCCCTTTTACCTGATACTACTCAAGTATGGGAAATCGATCGCCTTTCAAGGAGAGAACGCGCATATGCAAGGGCAAAATTTATTCTTGATGAAAGATTGCTGACTGATAATACCGATAACAGGGTAGTAAGTATAACGATGGGAGGAATGTACTTTCCTGCCTACGCACATGGGGCCGAGGATACCAAAACAAGAGTAAATATTTCAGATAATGCCTTTGTATTCGGATTGGCATCTGAGCGGTTTATTACTAATAAGGACAGAATAGGCGTGGAACTACAATTGAATATCCCATCCAAAGCCGTTGACGTTTATGGTACATCCTTTTCGGGAGGTGCCGGGTCGATTTTTTCCATTTCCTCTTATATGAAAATTGGTTTAGGAGGATTATATGGTAAGAGATTGCGAAATACATTGATGGGGAACATGTCACATATTGATCCCCATACAAATGATCCGGAATTACATGCAAAGTATTTCTCTGAAAGGGCTAAACTCATCGCCGAACCTAAAGCGTATTTCCTGTTTGGTGCAGGAGCTACGAATACAACGCTCATCAGGGTAAAAGGAAATATGACAGGCTCGCTTTCCACTACAGATTATACGCAGAAGAAACTTTCCATTCAGTCCGGTCTCGGATTATCCTCCCGGTTGGGGAAAAGGGTACTGTATGATATGGCGCTGAAATATGTATGGAGCCCCAATTATAATCCTTCAATAGGGGGACTGGAGAATTACAGTGGTTTGAAGCTTCAGTTTAACATTGGATACATGTTCGGTCCTGGTTTCAGCAGGAATAAAAGAATACTGAGGGAAATTAATAAAAACATCAGATAGATAATAACACAATAAAATGCTATGTCACATCAACTAAAGCAATGTATTTTTCACAGGAAATTACTCTTTCTATTAGTAATTACGGCATCTCTATCCTTCAATAAGGTTTCAGGGCAGGCAAAGGATTCCTTTAGCTTAAAAGACTGTATTCAGTTTACGCTAAGGAATCATCCTAACAGTAGTATTTATGCAAATAATGCACAGGTAACGAGAGAAAAGATCAGGGAAAATAAAGCCGCCTTCCTTCCCTCAGTATCAGCTAATACCAGCCTCGATTATAACATCAAGCTGCAAACATCTATTATTCCTGCCGGAACATTTTCTGCTAATGAAACCAAACTCCAAATGGGGAGCAAATTCAGTACAGGCGGATATCTGCAGGCAGACCAGACAATTTTTGATAAGTCTTCTGCATTAACTATCAAATCAGCCAGGGTTGATAAAGAAATTGCAGACCTCAACGTATTGAAAGAGAATGAGACACTTATCTATAATACGGCATCTGCTTACTATGAAGTGCTTACTTACGGGGAAAAAGGAACACTGCTGAGAGATAACGAGACCCAATACAAGCAGCTACTCGATATCCTAAAACTACGCTATGAGCAAGGTGTCGTAAAAAAGAGTGAGTATGACCGTTCCCGCGTTAACCTGAATAATGTACAGTCAGAACTTGCACTGAACGACAATTATTTGAAACTCGCTTTAAATAAACTGAAAAATGCAATGGGGCTGGACCTTAAAGCGCCCCTTGCCATTGACCAGCATGTTGATTATTCAACGCATATAGACCTTCAATTAATAAACGAACTGGATACTTCAAAGCTTACTGATTTTAAGATAGATCAGCAGAATCTTTCATCGAAAGAAATTGATGTTAAAAAGAAAAAAGCAGCCTTTCTTCCAACCTTTTCAATATATGCTAAATATGGAGTGAATGCTTACGGTACAGAATTTTCCAATGCTTTCTCCAATTGGTTTGACTATTCTGCCATCGGGGTAAAACTGAGTATTCCCATCTTTAGCGGGTTCAAAAAAAGCAGTCAGTTGAAACAAAGTCAGCTTAATCTTCAAACGCAAAATCTTACGATGAAGATGAATGTTCAGAATTATAAACTTGATTTCGAAAATGCAGGCAACAATCTGTTTAGTTCTTATACCAGTCTGAAAAAAAATAAGGAGAACCTTGACCTTGCCAGAGACGTAATGGATGCCTCTGCTGTTGAATACAGGGAAGGGACTTCTACTCTATCCTCTTATCTGGATGCGGATTCTTCCTTTAAAGAAGCACAGACTAATTATATCACTTCCCTTCTGGATTTTCTGACCGCACAAATAGCATTGGAAAAAGCCAAAGGTTCTTTAAGCTCTTATGTAACAAATCTTAAATAATCAATAAGAAATGAAAAGCAAAAGAATATTTACCATTTTGATTGTAATTGCGATAATTGGAGTCATTGTCTTTCTTCTTTTTCGAAATAAAAAGACATTAGACGAAAATAAAAAACCAGTAGACCGTTCCCATGTCCCTGTTTCTGTATCGCTGGATACAGCCAGAGTAATGGCCATTCAGGGCGATATTTCCCTGCCGGCAACGCTTGCTGCAAAAGACGAAGGTAGTATCTCTGCTGAGATATCGGGCCGTATCGAAAGCCTGAATATTGAATTGGGAACAGTGGTGGGAAAAGGTCAGGTTGTAGGTCATATCGATATAAGGGAAACCCAGCTGAAACTGGATGCAGCGGAACTTTCAATAGAAAAGCTGAACCGCGACTATGAACGCAATAAAATACTGGTGGCAGGTAATGCCACTAACGCCAATGCTGTAACCGATGCCAAATATGATCTTGATAGCAAAAAACTGGAGGCAGCTCAATTGCGCAGCCAGATTTCCAAATCAAATATCGTATCACCTGTAAGTGGAGTTGTTACCGATAAAAAGATGATAAGCGGTGAATATGTAAATGCAGGGGGAATTATTGGGACAGTGGTGGATGTATATAATCTGAAAGCGAAGGTCTACGTACCGGAAAACCAGGTGATGTCTATTAAATCAGGACAAAATGCACTTGTTACCACAGAATCTTTCCCAGGTGAAACGTTTACCGGAAAAGTCATTTTTGTTAGTCCTAAAGGTGATGATAACCATAACTACCTCGCAGAGTTACTCATTGAAAACAAAGACGGTAACAGGTTGAAAGCCGGTTTATATGTACAGGTATTTTTTGGTGAAAAACAACAAACTGAAGCTTTGCAGATTCCAAAAATCGCATTAGTGGAAGGTACTAAAAATCCATATGTCTATGTGGTACAAAATGGCAAAGCGGTAGAAAGGAAAATCATTCCCGGACGGGAAAATGGTGAATACATAGAAGTTCTGAGTGGACTGAGCAATGGAGAACATGTCATTACCAGTGGGTTGATCAATATATTATCAGGCAGTTTTGTTCAATCAATTGATCAAAATAAAAAATAACCATTATGAGTATTACTGAATTAGCTATAAAGCGTCCATTGTTCATCACGGTTATTTTTGTAACACTGTTGTTATTTGGATATATCAGTTATAAAACACTGAACTATAATCTGCTTCCCAAGTTCGAAACGAACATGCTTACAGTTACCACCACGTATACCGGTGCCTCACCTGCTGAAGTAAAGACCAGTGTAACAAAGCCCATTGAGGATGCTGTGGCTGCCATTGAAGGAGTAGACAAGATCAGCTCTTCTTCGCAGGAAGGTATGTCCAGCGTTACCATTGAATTGAACAACGATGCAAATGTGAAGCAGGCGCAACTTGATGCCGAAAGAAAGATAAACCAGATAAAGTCTACTTTACCAGCGGATGCGGACGACCCCATTGTTACCAGGTTTAGTTCGGATGACCAGGCGATTATGAAAGTAAGTGTGACCTCCACGCTTACCGACACCAAACTATATGATTTTATAGATCAGCAGGTAAAACCACTACTGACAAATATACCTGGTGTTGCTCAGATTGATATTACCGGAGGTACTGAACGCCAGATTAATGTTGCGCTGGATAATGATAAACTAAAGGCCTATAACATCTCCGTTACGGATGTAAACCAGGCGGTAGTTTATAGTGGTGCTTCTTATCCCGCCGGCTCTTTGAAGAGTTCAAACACGCGTTACTCCATCGACTTAAATGCCAAGATAAAGAACGTTGAAGATCTCAGAAATGTCATTATCAAACAAAATAATGATGGCAGCCGGATACAACTAAAAGACGTTGCATATGTAACAGACGGGCAGGAAGAAAATACTACTTTAAACAGACTGAATGGACAACCTGCCATCGGTATTGAAATTAAAAAACAGACGGATGCCAATACCGTAAAAGTATGTCAGCTTGCAGCACAAAAACTCGAAGAACTGAAAACGACTTATGCTTCTTACGGATTTAGCTATCATATTGCTGCAGACCAGTCAATATATACATTGAAATCTGCCGATGCCGTGATTGAAGACATATTTCTGGCTATCCTGATCGTTGCGGCAGTGATGCTGTTCTTTCTGCATAGCGCGCGCAGCTCTTCATTTGTATTGGTGGCATTACCATCAGCGATGATCCCGACATTTATACTGATGTGGGCCTTTAATTTCTCCCTCAATCTCATGACGCTGATGAGTCTTTCTCTTGTTGTAGGTATTCTGGTAGATGATAGTATAGTAGTACTGGAAAACATCTTCCGTCACCTTGAAATGGGGAAGGATAAGCGAACGGCAGCACTGGAAGGACGAAACGAAATCGGTTTTACGGCAATGGCCATTACCCTTGTGGATGTCGTGATATTTCTTCCCCTTGCGCTTATCGGGGGCCTTATTGGTAATATTGTAAGGGAGTATTCACTTGTAGTGGTCTTCTCTACATTGATGAGCCTCTTTGTTGCCTTCACACTGACACCATTACTTGCTTCGCGATGGGGCAAACTCCCCCATCTTGATAAGAGCACTTTATGGGGACGTATCAATTTATGGTTTGAATCTCTTATTGATCAATTTCGGGACTTCTATACCAATATTCTGAAATGGGCACTCAGTCATAAAAGATATGTGATCCTGCTGGTTGCAGTCCTCATTATAGGATCGGTCGCATTGATCCCGGCAGGATTTGTTGGAGCCGAATTTATTGGTCAGTCTGACAGAGGAGAATTAAATATCCAGATAGATCTTGCATCCCAATCATCTTTAAAACAAACAAATTACACTGTTTCGCAAGCAGAAAAAATCATCCTGAAACATCCGGAAGTAAAGGACGTTTTCTCGAATGTTGGTACGCAACAAGGGGCCAGCATAGGAACGAACGGTTCCAGCAATAGCAACCTGGCAGAGTTAACGGTCACACTGGTGGATAAAAAAGACCGGAAAATATCTACTACTGATATGGGCAAGCAATTGCGTGAGGAACTATCTGCAATACCAGGATTAAAACCAACGATCAAGCTAACCGGTATCACAGGGAATGCATCTTATGATATTCAGATTGCTGTTAAGGGCACTAATATGGATTCTATAGTAAAGGCAGCGGCTATTATCAAACAGATTGTAGCCTCTACTCCCGGAGCAGATTACGTGCAATACAGTACTAAAGAAGCCAAAACACAGGTATCCATTGTACTGAACAGGGATAAGATGGCAAAATTTGGTGTTAGTGTGGGGGATGTTGGCAGCGCGGTACAATATGCCTTTAAGGGAAATGACAATACCAAGTATCGCGATAATGGTGAAGAATATAATATTAACCTGGAGCTTGATGATGCAGACAGGAACAATATCTCCAATGTGAGGAACCTGAATATTTATAACAGCCGTGGCGGGATCATACCTTTAACAGAGGTAGCCGATATCCGTGAGACACTTACCCAGTCTGTGCTGGAACGGAATGACCGTTTAAACTCGATGCAGATCAATGCTGCTGCTGTCGGACGTCCATCAGGTACTATCATGGATGAAATTAAAGAAAAAATTGCACGGAAGGGGCTGCCACAAGGCATACAGATATCAGAAGAAGGCTTTACCAAGAACCAGGCGGACTCTTTCAAAAGCTTATTCATGGCTATCGGGATAGGGGTACTGCTGATCTACCTCATCATGGTGGCATTGTACGAAAGTGTTGTATATCCTTTTGTAGTGCTATTCTCTATGCCGGTAGCAATTATAGGTGCTGTCCTGGCACTGGCACTGACCATGAAAACAATCAATGTATTCTCTCTGCTGGGTATTATTCTATTGTTAGGACTTGTTGCTAAAAATGGTATTCTGATCGTAGACTTTGCCAATCATCAAAAAGAAAAAGGTATGTCTGTAGTCGATTCATTGATTGAAGCAGGAAGAGAACGTATTCGCCCGATCTTAATGACCACCCTGGCCATGGTATTCGGGATGTTACCTATGGCATTGTCAACCGGAGCCGGTTCGGAAACCAAAAGTGCAATGGCCTGGGTGATCATTGGAGGACTTACCAGTTCCCTGATTTTCACACTGATATTAGTTCCATCAGTTTATATGATCATTGAAAGCTGGCGGATAAAAGTAAATAAGTGGGTAAATGGTAAAGAAAAGGCAGGTTATACTATGCCAGACACACAATCTACTGGTCAATAGGTTTTCAATTAAAGCAATTTTGAAAGTTGTAGGTTATTAAGCAACGGCCGGAGTAGTCCTACTCTGGCCTTCGTATGTATAAATATATCGTTACGATCACCTCCCTCGTGGTGGTACAACAGCACCTTTATCAATCCAGATTTTAAGCTGATTAACAAAT
Organism: Chitinophaga sp. YR573; assembly: GCF_900110995.1. Taxonomy (GTDB): domain Bacteria; phylum Bacteroidota; class Bacteroidia; order Chitinophagales; family Chitinophagaceae; genus Chitinophaga. Next base: position 558,561 of record NZ_FOJF01000003.1, on the reverse strand, counting down.
TCAGCATAACTGAGAGGTGGTTTACTTCTGCCATCGCCGGGTTCCCAGGCCCACTTAACCAGGTCCGTGTTCATATGTTCTATCAAATCGTGCAGAGATTTATTTCCGTTTTGCTTACGGTTTTTTAATTGCATTGCTAAATCATGAGGAGATCTTCCCTGGAAAACCAAGCGCATATTTGATGGTGGCAAATGCCAATCAGGAACACCAGGCGGCATATTCAAACCGGGTGTATTTTCTGACTGATGGCAATTAGAACACTTCAATGCATACAGCCCTTTACCTTCAGGACCGCGTTTTACGCCTTGCGGATGCAAATGATTGTCATCTCCCTGCAATGGAACATCCCCTGCAGGATGGCAATTCATGCAGCGTGGAGACATCAGCACTTTATACACCTGGAGAAATGCTTTTTGAGAAACAATGCTGTCTTTTTCTGCAATTGAAGTATGACTTACTTTTTTATCATCATATTTAAAGGACAATGTTGCGACGGATATAACAAGAATAATGCAAATTGAAACCAATGTAATCCGGTCCGGTTTCAAAAAGTGGTATTGATGAATCTTCATACAAAGTATTTTTAAGAACATTTCATTCATACTTTCACAAGATCGGAAGATTGTAAAGGCAATCTCCGTACACGCTTACCTGTTGCCGAAAAAATAGCGTTAGCAATAGCAGGCGCTACCGGCGGAACACCGGGCTCTCCCGCCCCACCCATTTTTTCATTACTATCAACTATATGCACTTCAATAAGCGGTGTTTCGTTCATGCGCAGCATTTTATAATCGTGAAAATTCCTTTGTTTAACACGCCCTTTCTCCAATGTTATCTCACCATATAATACAGCAGTAAGACCAAAAATAATACAGCTTTCCATTTGTGCTTTTACGCCATCAGGATTTACAGCAAGACCACAATCAATTGCACAGGTAACCTTGTGCACACGAAGATGACCTTCCCTGATTGATATCTCCGCCACCTGTGCAACAACAGTTCCAAACGATTCATGTACCGCTACTCCACGAAATCTCCCCTGAGGTAAAGGTTTATCCCATCCTGATTTTTTCGCAACCAGATCTAGTGCAGCAAGATGTCTCTTGCCTTTTAAAAGACTACGACGATAAGCTACAGGATCTTTACCTGCTGCAAATGCCAGTTCATCAATCATTGTTTCCATTACAAATGCAGTATGTGTGTTACCTACTGAGCGCCACCATAAAACCGTTACAGGAAGTTTTGGTGAATGTAATTCTACATTATGATCAGGGATTGATTCCAGGTATGGTGAGTCACTTACTCCTTCTACCGAAGTGGGATCTATGCCATTTTTTATGGACGCAGCAAATGGACCACCTTCCTGAATGGATTGTCCAACTATCCGATGTTGCCATGCAATGGGTAAACCATCAGCACCAAGACCTGTATGTACCTGGTGTAAAAAGGCAGCGCGATAATAGCCGCCACGTATATCATCTTCCCTTGTCCATATCAATTTGATAAACTTACCACTTGCTTTTGCAACATTTACTGCTTCGGCTACAAAATCAGAAGTGGCATTCGCTCTTCTTCCAAAACCACCACCAAGAAACAGGGTGTTTACTTTTACCTGTTCGGGTTTAAAGCCGAGGATTTTAGCAGCAATGCTCTGATCCAACCCAGGCATTTGTGTACCTGTCCATATTTCACATAGATCATCACTAATCTTTACCGTACAGTTCAACGGCTCCATTGGTGCATGAGCCAGGTAAGGAAATATATATTCAGCTGCTATTTTTTTATTTGCTCTGGAAAGTGCGTCATCTGCATTTCCTGCCTGTGCAGCAGTTGCTCCTTTTGTTGCTGCTAACTGCCGGTATTCTTCAAATTGGGTAGTACTGTCGATGTTCTCACCAGGACCAAGCTCCCAATCAATTTTAAGCGCATCACGACCTTGTTTGGCTGCCCAAAAATTATCTGCGATAACAGCAACCCCGGTTGGCACCTGTACTACCTCCTGTACGCCTTTAATAGCTTTTGCAGCACTTGCATCAAATGATCTTACTGTTGCACCAAACACCGGAGCGTGCGCAGGTACAGCAATCAACATTCCGGGGAAATGCACATCTATGCCGAACATTGCTTCACCACTAATCTTGGCTGTTGTGTCCAGACGCTTTTTTACCTTTCCTATATACTTCCAGTCTTTTTTGTCTTTCAGTTTTACAGAAGCAGGTGGAGGAAGTTTTGCAGCAGCGTCGGCAAGTTCCCCATAACTGGCACGTTGATTACCGGCAATCACAAAACCGTTTTCCGTATGGCATTCCGAAGGAGAAACATTGAATTTCTTTGCAGCAGCTTCAACAAGCAGCGTTCTTGCTGTAGCGCCGGCGTTACGATAGCGGTCAAACTCTGACCATGTAGTACTTGATCCACCTGTTATTTGTACACCGTAAAGCGTATGAATGTAAGGAGCCCCCGGCGGAGCATGTTCCACTTTTATTTTACTCCAGTCACAATCGAGTTCTTCTGCGATAAGCATAGGCAAAGTGGTCCATATACCCTGCCCCATTTCTACATGCGCAAGAGTAATTTTCACGGTGTTATCCGGCCCGATATTTAAATAAGCATTGGGAGCAAATAATGGCTCAGGAGTCTCTCCACCAGGGATAAAGCGTTTAGCGCCGGCAGGAACAAAAAAAGAGATCAGTAAACCACTACTGAGCATTCCTCCTGTCTTTAAAAAATCCCGGCGATTGTAAGATGTTGTACTCATTTTGCACTCAATTTAGCTGCCAGGTGAATTGCTTTTCTTATGCGTTGATAAGTACCGCAGCGGCAAATATTACCACTCATTGCATCATCAATATCCTGATCTGTAGGATGAGGGTTTTCACGAAGTAATACTGCTGCAGCCATAATCTGTCCACTTTGACAATAACCGCATTGTGGGACGTCTTCTTCTATCCATGCACGTTGTAATGGATGGCTGAAATCTTTAGAAAGCCCTTCAATGGTAATGACAGTCTGATTCTCTGCACGGCGAACGGGAGTGACACAGGAGCGAACCGCTTCACCATTTAAATGAACGGTACAGGCCCCGCATTGAGCCATGCCGCAGCCATACTTTGTACCTGTCAGGTGAAGTATATCACGAAGTACCCAAAGCAATGGCATTGCTGGCTCAACATCAACTGTATAAGGCTGATTATTGACAGATAATTTGATCATAATGTTTTGGTTAGCCGGTTTTAAAAAAGAACAAAGAAGTCTGCACAGCTGACATTGCTCAAAACCTTAGTCGTATCAAATTAAATAAAAGCAATGAGCAGAAATTAAGAAAATCAAAGAATTAATTATAAAATTCAAATGCTTCTGTATTTCCAAACACGGGAAAGCCTTCTTTGTTCAGTTTTGTCGCTAAACTACCATCGCTAATTATTTGTCAGAATGCTGGTCATTAAACACTTTTTTCACTATTGAAGATTCTTATAGTATATAGTTCATTCATTAATAAGCACATGAATACATACACTATTATCACCAACCATACAATGGGATAATTCTTCTATTAGTCATCTCCTTTAGTACTTTTTAACACCTTCCCTGTAAGGCCTTAACAGGCCTGTGATCACAGATATAATCCATATATAAGCCATATACAAAACATATATGAAGCATATATAAAACATACTTCTAGAGGTATACTTTATATGTGTTTTGTTTTTGGTTTTTATTTATAAAATAAGTATTTTAGAATACTCATTAATAACCTTTAAAGAACTTCATATGGCAATCTTAAAAAGCGGGATCCCCTTTATTGGAAGCGTTGGTAATATGTCTTGTTACAAGCGGAAAGACATGGACGATTACATCGTACGTACAAAAGGTGGTGGCTCCAGAAAGAAAATAGCTAAATCTCCATCCTGCCAACCTATCAGAGACAATAACGCAGACTTTGGTATGAGCTCAAAAGCAGGTAGTAATGTGAGATGGATGCTGACCTATGTGAAACACCTGGCGGATTATAATATCACTCCAAAGTTGAATTCCTTAGCAAAAATTATTCAATCTTATGATAGGGTAAATCCTAAAGGTGAGAGGGTAATATTATTCTCGAAACACAAGCAACTGCTGAATGGGTTTAGTCTAAATAAAAGATACCCTTTTGAAGGTATTGTAAGACATCCTCTGCAATGTACCATTGACAGGACAACCTGCAGCGCAATAGTATCATTACCGGAGCTAATCCCCGGATTAAACCTGTCCCTGCCCTGGAAAGCACCTCTCTACCGTTTTATTATCTCCCTGGGTATATTGACTGATAACGGGGCTAAACCAGCAGCGGAATGGACCCATCGTTTCGTTCAACGCGTTTATACCGCATGGCAAACAGCGCAAATACCTTTTGCAGCGCAAGAGTTCGAAGTGAAAATAGAAAATGGATATGCAATTGAGGAAAGTCAGACAATGATATTATCAATTGGGATTGAAATGGGAGAGCCTATTACGAATGAACTGATTGGTATTGTAAAAAATACAGGTAGCGCTAAAATAATGATGGTGGGATAATCCCACCATCATTATAATACTTTATAAAAATGAGGTTTGCTCCTGATGATCCTGGGGGTAAACTTCCACAAGGTAGCTACGTTTTTAGTCAGGCCAGCTACCTGTTTCATATAGCGGAAAGGGTTACGTAAGCGGAAAAACCCTTCCAGTATACTGCCAAAGAAAAACACCGGCACTGCAAAGGTATAGTTCAGTAATAACACCATGTACCAGCTAACTCCAAACTGTTTACGCACCCGTAAATGATTGGACAACATCACCTGTAATCCTTTACGGTCGTACAATCCGTAGTACCCTTTCTCCGCAGAATCAAAGGCTTCTCCTGTACTTTCGCCCTGTAAATGGATGATGTTGATATCCCCGTAAATAGCCAGCACACCCAGTTTACGGATACGACTGCACCACTCCACCTCTTCTGCGAACAGGAAGAAATCCTCATCCATATACCCCGCTTTCTCCAGTACGTCTTTTTTAACCATTAGAAAAGCACCACTGATCCAGTCTACTTCATGCACCGCCTTTGCTTCCTGTACATTAGGAACTTTGGTATTCAGTTTATAGCCTATCCAGCGAAGCAGGCCACCCCAGTAAGGCAAGGGTAAGAGATGATTCAAGCCGCCTTTCATGAAATAGTTCCCGGAGATTTGCGTGGTTAAATCCGGGTTCAGCAACTGCACCCCACAGGCTACATGGGAACTGGCAGAGAAACGCTGTACACAGCGGTCCAGCGCATGGTCTAAGATAAGTGTATCAGGGTTTAGTAATAGTAAATATTCACCGGTAGCTGCTTTTAACCCAGCATTGTTAGCCCGGGAAAAGCCGGCATTATACCCCATCTGAATCCCCTTTACAGAAGGATGTGCAGCTAAGATCTTATCCAGACTACCGGCAGCAGACAGGTTATCAACCACAATTATTTCATAAGCAGTATCCTGCGTCTGTTTGATAACAGTATCGATACAGTCGATAATAAGTGCGTCGGTATTATAATTGACAATGATGATAGATAATAACATGCTTGATTTATTTTCCGGGAGCAAACAGGAAAGACAGAGACATCCATAGTTTGGAAACCGGCCCCTTACGTAAAAAAGGTATTCTTCTTTGCCAGTTCAACACATAAGTAGTAACAACAGGCAAAGGCCCGTTAAAACCAGCCTGACGGATATCCTCCACATCACGGATCTTCATATTCCGCAATAAACGCCAGAAGAAATCATACACCAGTATACTCTTAAAATGCCCGTTCCCGGTTTTCTGCAACAGGTAAAAATATTCGGGGATATAGACCTCACGCACCCCATGCACCTCTTCCGTAATCTGCTCCTTCCCCATTCCCACATATAAAAGCGGCTCCGCTATATAAGTAAAACCCGGTTGCGACTGCAACAGCCGGATGTAAAAATCAACGTCTACCGTCCAGCGAACCTTCTCATCATAGCGGTAAGCAGGTTTATTACGATGGATCATCACACTGGGCGGACCTACCAGGTTATCATGCAATACATTCACGGGATCTTTCTGAAACGCCTTCCTGAAGTAAGCAGGAGACGTCATCAGCTTTGTAGTGCCGTTATCCAGGTAATAGTTATAATACGCCGCATAAGCGAAATCATGCTGAGGATGGTCATCCAGCGCCTGTACAAGCAAATCCAGAGCAGATGGTGTAGCAAACCAGTCATCATCATGCATTATCTTGATATACTCCCCTTTAGCCAGGTCCAGCGCCGTATTCCAGTTGCCCGGCATCCCCCTGGCAGGTTCGTTCCGGTAATACCGGACAGGTAAACGCTGCAGGTATTGCTGAACACACAGCTCTACGCTGTTATCCGGACTATCATCCGTTATCACCACTTCAAAATCTTTGAATGTTTGTATCAGCAGTGAGTCCAGCAGGCGTTGCAGGTAAGCCACCTGCTTATAAGCCGGTATACATACGGAAACTTTCATCATATTTTACTACATATTTGCTGGCAGACCACGAAGCAAAATAATCCAAAATTATGAATACCTTTAATTTTTAAACAAGCGCCTCCGATAGATTATGAGTACCATCAGGAAAAAGGGTATAATTACAACGTTCTACATTTATATTGGATTTCTTTTAGGAGCGCTGAATACATTCTTCTATTTTAAATACTTTCAACCCACAGAATACGGACTTACGATCGTTCTCCTGGAAATTGCCATGTTATTCAGCAGTATGGCTATTCTGGGAAGTAATACGGTGGTGGCCAAATTCTTTCCTTATTACCGTAGTCATCTTAAAGAAGGAAAAAGTGAACTGTTGACAATCGCTTTCTTTTTCTCGCTGGTAGGTTTCCTGTTACTATTAGGCGGTACCCTGCTTTTTCAGCCACTGATCATTAAAAAGTATTCCGGCAAATCACCCCTGCTGGTCAATTACTTTTATCTCATATATCCTATTACATTTTTCCTGGTATATTTCCAGGTACTGGAATCACAGGCATGGAATATGCGAAGGGCGGGCCTTTCCAACTTCCTGAAGGAAGTATTGTACCGTATACTTTGTTTTATACTGATCATCCTTTTTATTACAGGCATCATCTCGTTTCATTCCTTTGTAGAGATCTTCAGCTGGAATTATGCCGTGTTATTTGCGGTAATGCTGCTCTACCTCATGTATAAAGGAGATCTGCAGTTTTCCTTCCGCATCAGCTCCTTAACAAAAAGATTATGGAAGAAGATGCTGGCCTATGCGTTATTCATATTGGGAGGCAATGTTATTTCCATATTGAGTAAAACGATAGATGCCATCGTTATTTCCAGTGTCATTGGGTTGAATTATGCGGCCGTATTCTCACTGGCGCAGTATATGTCGTCCGTTATTGAAGTACCTCAGCGTACGGCAACAAGCATGGCTACTCCCATCATTTCACAGGCATGGAAAGACCGTGATATGGATAAACTGGCAAGCGTATACCGCAAAACCTCTTTAACCCTGCTGATAGCGTCTACTTTTATCTTTACGATGATCTGGCTGAATTATGATGATGCTTTCAGGTTCCTGGATATGCCTGAAATTTATTACCTGGGTAAACCTCTGGTATTAATGCTGGGCCTCACCAAGATCATTGAACTGGGAACGGGCATGAACAGTGCAATTATCATCACTTCCCGCAAATGGAAATTTGAGTTGTATTCAAACATGATATTACTGGTATGTATGCTGCCCCTTACTTATATCCTTATTAAAAGTCATGGGTTAATAGGAGCAGGTATTGCCAATATGGTGTCCATCACCCTGTTTAATACGATCCGTTTTGGCTTCCTCTGGAAAGTATATAAACTGCAGCCATTTACTTATAAAACACTGATAGCCGTACTGATACCAACAGGTGTATTCTTCCTGCTGTATTATACAGTACGGCTGTCAAATCCCTTATTAAATATAGTGGTACGCTCTATATTATTTGTGGGACTGTATACATTCCTGTTGTTGCGCTTAAAAGTATCGGAAGATGTAGAGCAAGTATTAACGAATGTATACTTAAGAATAAGAAATGTCTTAGCAAAGCGTTAAAAGCTGCCAGAAACCGGATCACATAAGGCCTGTTGGCAGGAAACTGCCAGGAACCGCTTTCCCGGCACCAGAGCATCTTCACCTTAAATGAGATCTTTTCCCTGCGCAGCCGCGATAACCAGGATTTGCTGACGGATTGTTCATTATTTCCGGGTAGTTCCTCAATACTGCATGGCAGGGTAACCGGACTTACTTCTTTGTGGAAATATACGGCCGCCTTGATCCACTGATCGGAGAAATGACCCATGGAAAAATGTACCAGGTCTACATTGTAAATAACAGCCGCCGTATATTTTTCAGATACACGCAAACTGAGATCCAGATCATAGAAATGGAATCCTTTCAGCTTTTCACTGTTGAACGGAATTTCTTTCCATACCTTCTTACGCATTACCAGCATCACACCATCCAGTGTCCTCACAGGAACAGCGTCCCCGGTAAGTCCTTCCGGACGAGCCAGGAACCGGCGGTGATCGCCATTTCGTTTACGCTGAAGAATGTTGCAGCAGTCGGCCGCCCGTATGCCTGTCCACCAGCCGGATAAGGTTTTACTCTTATAACGGCTGCCGGCAAGCCCTAACAGGCCCAGCTTTTCATCCCGTTCAAAATGATCTGACAACAGCTTACCCCAGTTTGGCGTCTGGAAAGCTACATCGTCGTGGACAAAACAGAGTACTTCATAAAGGGCTTTTTCAGCAGCCCGGTTGTAGGCGTCGCAGATGCCGGTTGATGCTGCATCTTCCATCACAATAAGTTCATAGTTCGCACCGATGGTGTCAGCAATGTTCTGCTTCACAAGGGCTAAACGATTCTTATTTGCGGAGCAAATAATTACAGATACCATTCGCAAATTTTTAGAATGTCTTCTTACTCAATTCTACCGCCTCCCGCATAGTACTTCTTCCAGTAAGGTTCATTGAGGTCACTTATCATAACCCCGGAACTGGTAGAAGCATGTACAAATCGATCGTTGGCAAGGTAAACTCCCACGTGGGATACGTTTTTCTGGCTAATACGGAAGAAAACCAGGTCTCCTTCCTTCATTTGGTTGTTGCTTAGTTTTTTCGCTTTCTGGAACAGTTGTGATGATGTACCGGAGGAATTATACCGGAACACCGAAGTCAATAGTGTATTTGTGAAATTGGAACAGTCGATACCTTCTTTGTTTTTACCTCCTAAACGGTAGGGCGTAGCCCACCAGTCCTCAATAAAGCTATACAAAGGAGTGTTTAACACCTTTTCTACAGGAACATCCAGGATCTGCGCATACTTGAACTGCCATAACTGGGCGGTTTCAAGATTAGCCCCGCTGGTCACAATTTTCAACTTCACCGTACTTACCTTAAAATTGCTGGTAGTCGTAAATCCTTCCAGGAACTGCTGATTGTTATTGGCGCTGGTGTTACTGGTTTTTCTAAGAGAAGAACAGGCACTCACCATAAGTACACACATCATCAATGCCAGCCATAAAGGTTCCTTCCTTGTCATAAATCCCTGCTTGGTTAAAATTTGAGCCAAGTTACTAAAAATAATCGTTTTTTATAATATCACAATATAAAAGGTTGGATAACAGCAGATAGATAGTTAACGAAACTGACTAATTCATTTGTTATGCACCATTGTGGATAATTTTACATTCTGTCAATTTTTATTCTGCTCTAAGTATCGGACTTTTGCAGGATGGTTTTCTCTCACTTACACGTTCATACTCAATACTCCCTGCTGGATGGTGCGGCAGACATTAAATCCCTGTACAAGAAAGCGATGTCCAGCAATCAGCCGGCCCTTGCTATCACAGATCACGGGAATATGTTTGGTGTATTCCAGTTTGTGGCAGAGGCGTATAACAATAAACTGAATCCGGAAGATCCAAAGGATAAACGCCTGAAAGTAAAGCCTATTGTAGGCTGCGAATTTTATGTGGTGGAAGATCGCTTTAAACGTGCCTTCACCCGTGAAGAAAAAGATATCCGTAATCACCAGGTACTCCTGGCAAAAAACGATGAAGGTTACCGTAACCTCATCAAATTATGCTCCCTGGGATACATGGAAGGCCTGTACGGTAAATATCCCCGTATAGATAAAAAGCTGATCGTAGAATATCATAAAGGACTGATAGCGACCACCTGCTGTTTAGGTGCTTCCGTACCCCGTACTATCCTTAAAAAAGGAGAAGAAGCCGGTGAGGATGAATTCAAATGGTGGCTGGATATCTTCGGAGAAGATTATTATGTGGAACTGCAACGCCATGGTATTCCGGAACAGATCAAAGTGAATGAGTCACTGGTGAAATTCGCTCACAAACACAATGTGAAGATCATAGCTTCCAACGACTCCCACTATGTTGATCAGGCTGATGCCAACGCACACGATATCCTGCTTTGTATCAATACCGGTGAGAAAAAGAGTACACCGAGTATGAAGGATTTCTCTGATGATGATGTATCCGTTAAAAACAAACGTTTCGCTTTCTATAACGATCAGTTCTATTTCAAGACAACTGAAGAGATGACCGCTCTTTTCAGTGATCTGCCACAGGCTATTGATAATACCAATGAGATAGTTGATAAAGTAGAATTACTCGATTTAAAAAGAGATATTCTGCTGCCCAACTTCCCTATTCCTGCGGGATTCTTTACACAGGACCAGTACCTGCGTCACCTCACCATGGAAGGCGCCCGTCTGCGCTATAGTGAAATGACTGCCGAAGTAGAAGAAAGGATCAACTTTGAACTGGACGTTATTGAAAAGATGGGATTTGCGGGTTACTTCCTCATCGTATCCGACTTTATCAAAGCCGGGCGCGACCTCGGCGTATTCATAGGCCCTGGCCGTGGATCTGCGGCAGGTTCTGCCGTGGCATACTGCATCGGTATCACCAATATAGATCCTATTAAATATAACCTGCTGTTTGAGCGTTTCCTGAACCCGGAACGTAAAAGCATGCCGGATATCGATACGGACTTCGATGATGAAGGCCGCCAGAAAGTAATTGACTACGTTGTACAGAAATATGGTAAAAACCAGGTAGCACAGATCATTACCTATGGTACCATGGCTGCCAAAATGAGTATCAAAGACGTGGCGCGTGTAATGGACCTTCCTTTGATAGAATCCAATATACTGGCTAAGATGGTTCCGGATAAACCGGGTATCCAGCTGGCCCGTCTCTTCAACGCTCCGATGGAAGGGGATAAAAGCCTGGTGGAGAAAGAAGGTCTGGGACCGGAAGACATGGAAAACGTGCGTAAACTGCGGGAACTGATCAAAGGAGATGACCTGCAGGGGGAAGTATTACGGGAAGCCTGCGTACTGGAAGGCTCTGTGCGTAACACGGGTATCCACGCAGCGGGTATCATCATCGCTCCGCAGGACCTCTACGACCTTATCCCCGTGTCTACCGCCAAAGACTCCGATCTGCTGGTGACACAGTTTGAAGGTAGTATCATCGAGAGCGCCGGCGTTATCAAAATGGACTTCCTGGGTCTGAAGACCCTCACCATTATCAAAGGCGCCCTTGAACTCATCAAAATGAACCATGGGATAGAGATCTCCATTGATGATATCCCGCTGGACGACGTCAAAACATACGAACTCTATCAGAAAGGTGAAACCAACGCCACGTTCCAGTTTGAGTCTCCGGGAATGCAGAAATACCTGCGTGAACTGAAACCCGACAGGTTCGATGACTTAATCGCCATGAACGCCCTGTACCGTCCGGGTCCTATAGAGTACATCCCCCTGTTTATCAAGCGTAAACTCGGGTTGGAAGAAACCGCATACGACCTGCCGGAACTGGAAGAATACCTTAACGATACCTACGGGATCACCGTATACCAGGAACAGCTGATGCTGCTGAGCCAGAAACTGGCCAACTTCTCCAAAGGAGACGCCGACGTTCTCCGTAAGGCGATGGGTAAGAAGCAGAAGGCCGTGATGGATAAAATGAAGAAACAGTTCATGGAAGGATGTGCCGCTAACGGGCATGACCTGAAGATCTGTGATAAGATATGGACCGACTGGGAAGCGTTCGCATCCTATGCCTTCAACAAATCCCACTCCACCTGTTATGCCTTTGTGGCCTACCAGACCGGCTACCTCAAAGCACACTACCCTGCTGAATATATGGCGGCAGTTCTGAACTGTGCCAGCAACATTGAAAAGATCACCTTCTTCATGGAAGAAGCGAAGAGAATGGGCATAGACGTATTACCACCGGATGTGAACGAGTCCTTCAAAGGGTTTGCCGTGAACAAACAGGGTCAGATCCGTTTCGGACTGGCAGGTTTGAAAGGTGTGGGTGAAGCTGCCGTGGAAAACATCCTGGAAGAACGCAAAAACGGTAACTACCAGAACATCTTTGAGATGATCAAACGTGTGAACCAGCGTGCAGTGAACAAGAAATCACTGGAAGCCCTGGCCATGTCCGGCGCTTTCGACTGCTTCCCTGCCCTGCACCGTGCACAGTACTTTTTCAAACCGGAGAATGATACCAGCACCGGCCTGGACAAGATCGTGAAATTCGGGAACCAGGTGGCTGCCGGCTCCAATTCTGTTGGTAGCCTGTTTGGTGCTGATGATTTACCGGACGTAGAGCCACCAAAGATCCCACCTTGCGATCCATGGCCTTTGATCCTGAAACTGAATAATGAAAGAGAAGTAACCGGTATCTACATTTCCGGCCATCCATTGGATGATTACCGCTTTGAGAGCCGTTTCTATAACATGAACACCGTACAGGACCTGGTAGAATACCAGGCCGATCTGGCCACTCCGGGCAATGCCCGTGCAGGCAGGGAAAGGAATTTCCGCCTGGCGGTATACGTTACCGGTGCCCAGGAAAGGATCTCCAGAAACAACCGCCAATTTGGCATTATGACGATAGAGGATTACTCCGGCAAGTTCGAATTTGCCCTTTGGAGTGAGGACTTTATCCGCTTTGCACCCTACCTGAAAACAGGACTTTGCCTGTTCGTAAATGGTGGATTTAAGGCAAAACGTTTCAATGATGCCGAGTATGAATTCAAAGTAAACGGGATCCAGTTATTACAGGAAGTAAAGAAAACGCATACCAAGAAGGTAGGTTTAGTGACAATGCCTAAGTTTATTACCCGCGAATTCGTTGATTTTATTGTAGACAATATCGCCAAATATCCCGGTGCCAGTGAATTGTACCTGCAACTGATAGACAGGGACAAGGATATGGCCGTGAAACTGCACACATTCAACAAACATATAGAGATGAATGATGAGCTGGCACACTATCTGACCCAACAGCGGGATATCGATATTTATATAGAGACAATCAATAAGTAGGGGATCAAAAAAGCTTTACCTTGCAGCATGTATTTGATTCGAAACCAGCATGTCAAAAGAGCAGTAGAATGGATTCGGTTTAATTCTTGAAGTATAGTAATTACAAATTGAATAACAACAATCATAAATTAAAATATCATGGCATTAGAATTCACAGATTCGAACTTCCAGACGGAAGTGTTAAGCTCAGATAAATTGAGCGTGATCGATTTCTGGGCAGAATGGTGTGGTCCTTGTCGCGCTATCGGTCCGGTTATCGAAGAACTGTCTAAAGATTACGCAGGTCAGATAAACGTTGGTAAAGTAAATGTGGACCAGAATCCTCAGCTGTCTATCAACTATGGCATCACCAGCATTCCGGCTATCCTTTTCATTAAAGGTGGTCAGGTGGTTGACAAACAGGTTGGTGCAGTACCAAGATCTGTACTCGAAAAGAAAATACAGTCTAATCTGTAATAAATCATATAATTATATATGAAAGCGCCCCGGATAACCGGGGCGCTTTTTTTATCTTACCAGGGTTTGATGCTAGATTACCAGATGTTATTGCTCATAAATACACTGGATCTGACTGTTTAGTTCTCTGATTTAGCTTTGGAATATGGGTTCAGAATTTATTTTTCAATTTAACTTCACCTAATATTCACGTCAGATAAGGTGTATTTATGAGCAATAACATCTGACGCGAAGATGATGTAATCTAACTGAGTTTTATCTTACCAGGGCTACCGTTCCTTTTTGCTTCAGCCTGGTAGATTCCTTGCCATAAAAGGCATACTCTATTACATACACATATCCTCCTACTTCCTGCAACACCCCATCCCAACCCTTGTTCATATCACTGGTTTGGTAAACGAACCCTCCCCAGCGGTTATAGATCGTCATACTATAATAAGCCACTCCTTTCCCCTTTACACGGAATACATCATTCACTCCATCTCCATTCGGAGAAAAGGCATTGGGAGCATATAAAGAACGATTATAAGTAAGGTTGATAGTGACCGTATCCGCAGGTACACAATTTAACCCGGTGACTGTCTGCACAATATAAGTAGTAGGTGTTAAGGGCTGAGCAAAAGGAGAAGGACAATCCGTACAGCTTAATCCTTCCGCAGGGGTCCATTGGTAATCTACCGCATTCACAGCATGTAACGCCACAATATCTCCTATATTAACTGTTGTATCATGATTGGTAATATGAACAGGAGGAGGATTGATATTATTGATATCAATAGTTGAACCGGTATTACAACTATTGACATCTGTTACAGACAATGTATAATTACCTTTCGATAATCCTGTTACTACATTAGTATTTTGCAGTACATTATCCCAATAAATATTGTAAGGAATAGTGCCGCCTGTTACATTAACAGTGGCCTTTCCATTCCCTCTTTCACAAGTCTCATCATCTGTGGTTACATTAGCTATAAGTACTGCCGGCGCAGTCAATGTTACCTCCACACTATCTATACAAACAGCATTGCGGGCATACACTTTATACGTCCCGCTACCAAGGCCTGTAAACGAAGCACCGGACTGATATGCCTGTCCTGCAATCGCATATTCAAAAGGCGGGGCACCACTCTGCACCTGGATAGTAATAGTACCATCAGTCACACCGTAACAGGTAGGTGAAATACCGTTACCTGTTGCCCCCATAATATCCTTCCCGGTAATAGTCAGTGGCATCGATACTTCGCAACCTTTTGCATCCACTACTCTCACTGTATAATTCCCTGGTGTAAGCTGACTATAAACAGAATCACTGTTTCTGTTTGTTCCATTTACGTAATAAGTATAAGGCCGCGTACCACCTGTTGGATGCACTTCTATCTTTCCATAAAGAATGCCGCAATCAGCATTTGTGACCACAGGTGTGTTCAGGCTCATAGGAGCAGAAACAGTTACTTTAATCATATCAGTTGCTGAACAACCGCCATTAGTGACAGTGACACTGTAAGTACCGGATGTTGTCACCGAAATCGTTTGTGTGGTAGCGCCTGTATTCCACAGGTACCTGTTACCCGGAGAACCTGCGTCCAGCATTAAAGTTGTACCTCCGCAAATCTCTTTATCATTCCCCAGGTCAACCGCCAGGACAGGCATCACAACAATGTTCTTACAATAAGTAGTTTGATTGGGTAAGGATTCATTCGTTAGCAGATTCACTGTATAAATACCTGCCGTATTATATGAAACAGCGGGCACCACCGCCTGTGTAGAAGAGCCAATACTGGAACTGGTGCAGCTCTTGAATACCAGCCGGGTAATCGTATTATTGTTGATATTGGTAATAAAAGCATACAGGTTATTTCCTTCCCTGAAGATGGTGGAAATGGAATGCGGGAAACTCAGATTGCCTCCATTGCCCAATGAAACGGCTGTTGGATTACTGGTAATATCCGAATTAAAATCAAGCCTTACCAGCTCATTGGAAAAGTTATTCACCACCAGTGCAAAGATGCCTCCGCAATCATGTATAACACACAAATCTCTTGGGCCACTCAGTGCAGGATTTGTCAGTTTTACACCTGTAGGCGTATTCGTGAGTGAGTTACCAAAATCAAGCCTGGATACTGAATTGTCTACTTCATTCGCCACAAAAACATACCATTTCCCATTTTCCTGTATGGCAGAAATACCGGTTGGCATATTCACCCCTCCTACTCCACCCAGGTTTGTACCCACCGGTGGATTCCGGAAATTAGGGCCAAATGCAAAACGGGTAACTGTATTATTATAAAAATTGACTGTGAGTCCATACCAGTTACCCCCATCCTGAAAAAGATAAAGATCTACCGGGTAATTCAATCCGCCTATATTCCCCCAGTTGGTAGCTACCGGGCTGTTATTGGAAAGAGATGCCCCAAAATCCAGTTTCATAATGGCAGCAGCAGCCACAGTGGCACCTCCCACTATAATCACATGCCATCCGTCCACATCCTTTACTACCTGTAAACCTTCAGTATTAATTGGTATCGTTCCGCCGAAACTACCCATGTTGGTTACGGTAGGCGTATTGAGTAAGTTAGTACCAAAATCCAGTCGTAGTAAGGACGCAGTTCCATTGTTGGTAATAAAACCATAGTAGTTATTCCCATCTTTTGCCGTAACCATGAAAGTAGAGAGATTCTGCGCATTGCCTACATTACCAAGGTTTGTTAAATCCGGTGTTCCATATAAACCTCCTGAGCAGAAATTCCAGAAATACGTAGATGCACCTACTGAAGTATTCTGTATCGTGACAGGGCTATTTACACATATCGTATCAGGAGCCGTGAAACTGGCCTGGGCATACGATTTAGCAATAAAAACAGTGGGGTATATAAAAATGCACAGTAAGAATCTATTCATGATATAAGGGAGTACTGGCAGGATCTGTTAGATATTGTGTCCGCTCTTCAAAAATAGTGCAATATTAATACTCCTCCTATAATAAGAAAATCATACAATTTGCGTTTAATCTTGTAGTTCAATTTGTTTTAATATCAATTGACTGCCGGAATACTCCTTTTCGTAGATTCTCTATAGGGGATCTGGCAAAGAGATTGTAACTTTCCCCGGAAATCATTTGAGCAAGCTGAGAATTTTTGACTTACAAACTTTAACATTGCGCAATTTTACCCTTTTTATCCTGACTATTTTCTATGTATTACCCGCTATTGCCCAACGTAATTGTGGTACGGAAACATCTATCCTGCAACAAATTCAGGCCAACCCGGCCCTGCTGCAGGTAAGACAGGCTAAAGAAGCCAGCCTCAGAGAAGCCACACTGCGGATGAAGCAGATGAAGGCCCTCGCAAAAACGTCTTACAGTACCGTTACCATTCCCGTAGTAGTACATATCGTGTTGAAGAACCCGGCCAATGTAACGGATGCGCAGGTACTTTCCCAGATAGCTACACTCAACGAAGACTATATCGCTGGTAACGCAGATATGTCCCAGCTGCCCGCAGCATGGCAACCACTGGTAGGTAATTCCTCTCTGCAGTTTTGCCTGGCACAACGCACACCCGATGGCAATCCTACCGATGGTATAGACAGGGTCACCACTACCAAAAATTCCTTTTCGATAGATAATGCAGCTCAGGCTGTAAAATTTGCATCCACCGGAGGCGCTGATATATGGGATAATACCCGTTACCTGAATATATGGGTATGTGACCTTTCCGGCGACTACCTTGGTGTGGCTACCTTCCCCGGCTTATATCCTGCCAACCAGGAAGGGGTGGCTGTAGATTATGTTGCCTTTGGCAGTACCGGTACCGCAACTTCCCCTTATAATAAAGGCCGCACAGCTGTACATGAAATAGGCCACTACTTTACCCTGCGTCATACCTGGGGTGATGAATCTGCCTGTGCAGCAGATGATGGTATCGATGATACCCCTTTACAGGGTACCAATACCTACGGCTGCCCTGTATTCCCTAAAAAAGACCAGTGTTCCGTGGATTCTCCCGGTATCATGTTCAATAATTACATGGACTATTCAGATGATGCCTGTATGCTGCTGTTCACCTCTGAACAGGTAGACAGAATGCGCGTGTCCCTGGATGCAGACCATGCCAGCCTGCTTACATCAGATGGTTGTCAGCCGGTTAACCTGCTCGCTAACGATGCCCGGGTGTTAAACATCCTCTCTCCTTCAGCACAGATCTGCGAGAACAGTATCACACCGTATATCGTGCTGAAAAACATGGGCCTCACTAAACTCACTGCTGTTACTATCACCTATCAGATAGACAATGGTGATACGCATGCCTTCAGCTGGACAGGCAGCCTGACCGCCCTTAAAACAGATACACTGTACTTACCGGACACCGCTCCGGGAGAAGGCGCACATATACTGAAAGTTTATACCTCTCAGCCTAATGGCGTGACAGATGACGATGTTACCAACGATACTGCTTCCGTTGCGTTCCAATACTATGCAGACGGTACTTTCCCGCTCACGGAAGGTTTTGAAGGCAGTACCTTCCCGCCAACAGCCTGGGAAATAAAGAATTACGATGGCCTCTATACCTGGGAAGTGACTACTGATGCCGCTAAATCCGGCAGCAAATCAATAGTGATGCATAACCTGGCTTATGATACAAATGGTGCGGTAGACGACCTGTTCTCGCCCCTCATGAACCCTTCCGGTTACGATTCTGTATTCCTGTTCTTCGATGTGGCTTCGGCTTCCTATTCCGGCGCTACCAGTACGAACGCCCTCTGGGACAGCCTGATAGTGCTCACCACTTCCGACTGCGGCATTACTTTCGACAGCCTTTACGTGAAAGGGGGCCCGGATTTCCTGACGCATAAACAGGCTGTTACCACAGAATACGTTCCTACGGCTGCCGAATGGCGCAGAGACTCCGTGAACCTCACGCCTATCATCAAAAAAGGTGAGTTCCGAGTAGTATTCCGCAACGTTAGCAACGCAGAAAACAATATCTACCTGGATAATATCAACCTGATAACCAAAGCTACCCAGCCTTACCTGAAGGAAAAAGGATACACCGTTGGGCCAAATCCAACGTCCAACCAGGTGTTTATTACCTTCCTGGAACCACCGGCAAACCTTCAGTATATAGCGTTATATAACACTTTAGGGCAGCAGGTTGCCAAACAACCAGCCGCCAGTATCAATAGCAGTAACCGTTTCATCTTTGATTTGGTAAATGAACCAAATGGTATTTATTTTGTGAAACTAATCTACAGGAACTCGGTTAAGACTATTAAAATAACAAAAGTGCAATGACGACTAGAAACGACTTTCCTGCTGTAGACATACTCCTGCAGGATACCAGACTGGATAAAGGATTGAAAATCATCGGTGAGAAAGTATTATCATCAGAAAGATTAACACCTGAAGAGGGATTGTTGTTATTCGAAAAGGGGGAACTCGGCTTCCTGGGTGCCCTGGCTAACCTGGTGCGTGTGCGCATGCATGGCGACAAGACCTATTTCAATCGTAATTTCCATATTGAACCGACCAACGTTTGCGTATTCACCTGCAAATTCTGCTCATACTCACGTCTTTATAAGAACCGTGAAGAAGGTTGGGAACTGAGCATCGATGAGATGATGGATATCGTGAAAAAGTATGATGGTCAGCCAGTTACAGAAGTACATATCGTAGGTGGGGTACATCCTAAAATGAACCTCGACTTCTTCTGCGAACTGTTAAGCAAAATAAGAGATCATCGTCCGGACCTGCACCTGAAAGGGTTCACGGCCGTAGAACTGGACTATATGTTCCGCAAGGCAAAACTGACCGTAGATGAAGGTATGCGCAAGCTGCACGAGGCGGGTTTACAGTCAATGCCGGGCGGCGGTGCTGAAATCTTCCACCCTGATGTACGTGTACAGATCTCCCACGATAAGGTAGATGCGGAAGGATGGCTGGCAATTCACAAAGCAGCTCATAAACTGGGTATGCATACCAATGCCACTATGTTATATGGTCACGTAGAGAACTACTGGCACCGTGTAGACCATATGGAACGTCTTCGCTCCCTGCAGGATGAAACACATGGTTTCAACACCTTTATACCACTGAAGTTCCGTAACAAAGACAATGAAATGTCTCATGTACCGGAATCCTCTATCATAGAAGATCTTAAATTATATGCAGTTGCAAGACTGTATATGGATAACTTCCCTCACCTGAAAGCCTACTGGCCTATGCTGGGAAGAAATACGGCACAACTCACATTATCCTTTGGTGTAAATGACCTGGATGGTACCATCGACGATACCACCAAGATTTACTCCATGGCCGGATCTGAAGAACAAACACCGTCTATGAACACTGCCCAGTTAGCGATGTTAATCAGGCAGGCAGGCAGAAGACCGGTAGAAAGAGATACAGTTTATAACGAAATCAAAGATTATACTGAAGTAGAATTTACTGCGGAAGAACTGGCCAGCTGATTATAACTAATATATTATGCTTCTATCTTCTAAATGGTTATTTAACATAGGGTTATGTCTTTATATTGCAGGATGTCATAACAACCATACAGTATCAACCAATGTTGTTACTGATAATGGCCCTCAGTTTACCAAAGAAGGAGAATTATATTTTCTCAGCAAAGTAAATAATGATACGCTGAGGAAAATTGATATAGAGCTGGCGACCAACAACCAGGAAAGAGCCCAGGGGTTGATGGACAGAAAATCAATGACAGATGAACAGGGCATGCTCTTTATTTTTGCCACAGCAACAGAGCAGTCTTTCTGGATGAAGAATACCTACATTTCTCTGGACATCATATATATCGATGATCATAAAGAAATCGTATCTGTGCAGAAGTATACTACGCCTCTCTCTGAAGAAAGTTTGCCATCATTTAAGAAAGCACAGTATGTGCTGGAAGTGAATGCAGGATTCTTTGATAAGTACCATATCTCTTATGGCGATAAAATTGCTTATCAGGAGAAAAAATAATACTATAAATGTAGAAAGCTCCTTACAGGAGCTTTCTGCATTTATAACAATCCGTCCCCTGTTTTATGCTTTTATTTCCGTTTTGATTTATCTAGCGTTATTTTCAATACCTTTACCCTGTTATAGAAATACTAAGTTCTCTTGCAACACTGCTTTTAGTCGCGTTATCCTCTTCTTGCAGCTTTATTTTTGAATTTGCTCATTTTTATCTCTTCTGATCACCTCCTGACGAGAGCAAATTTTCTTTGTTATGTATTACGGTTTTAAAAAGGCTTCGTGCTTTCCGGATATGTGTTTGTATAGTTAATCTTCTCACTTAAAATAAATATCATGACTATTTATGTTTCAAACCTCATGTCTCAAATCAATGAGGAAGAATTAAAGAAAGTGTTTTCCGTGTATGGAGCTGTGACTTCCTGCAAGATTATCGGCGACAAATTCACTGGTGTATCCCGCGGGTTTGGTTTTATTGAAATGCAGGACGAAGATGGTACTAAAGCAATAAAAGAGCTGGATGGAACAAATGTGGGTGGTAGAAATATCTCCGTGGCTGTTGCAAAAGAACGTGTTGACAGGTCTTTTCCATCCGGTAGAAGTTACTGATATGAATACATAAAAGACATCCTGATAATTTTTCCCAAACAACTTGAATCTATGAGAAGCATCCTTATAATAGACGATGAGATCCACACATGTACATTGCTGCGTAAGATCCTGATGAAAGAAGGCTTTGATGTAGATATTACCATGTCTGGAAGTACTGCTCTCAAAATGGTCAAAGAGAAACACTATCAGGTTGTCTTTTGTGATTACCGTCTTAAAGACAAAGAGAAAGATGGCGCTACACTTTCTCACGAAATACATCTGTTAAGTCCACAGACAGCCATCATCATTATGACTGGCTACCCCGATGTACGCATCGCTATCCAGTTTATCAAAAATGGTGCATATGATTATGTGACTAAACCTTTACATGCAGAGCAGGTAATACTGCTGGCAAATAAGGCATTCTTATACATAGCAAATGTGCATGGCAATGATACAACTCCGTATTCAGCACCATCAGTCACCAGTGTAAACGCACAGGGAAAACTCAGTGAAACCGGACATGTATATGGTATCAGCAGCGCATCCAAAGAACTGAACCAGCAGATATCACTCATCGCTCCTACTAATTACAGCGTCATCATCTGCGGAGAAACAGGCACCGGTAAAGAATCCGTTGCACGTTTGATACATAGCCGCAGTAAACGCAGTGATAAGCCTTTTGTAGCACTGGATTGTGGTAGTCTTAGCAATGAACTGGCCGCCAGTGAATTGTTCGGTCATGAGAAAGGTTCTTTTACAGGAGCTATCAATACTAAAATTGGTGCCTTCCAGGAAGCAAACGGGGGTACTTTATTCTTAGATGAAGTAGCGAATCTCTCCTACTCTATTCAGGTAGCATTATTACGTGTGTTGCAGGAAAGAATGGTAAGACCGGTTGGTAGTAATATAGAAACACCGGTAGATATCAGGCTTATCGTTGCATCCAACGAAAATCTGTCTCACGCTATTATCCAGGGTAAATTCCGGGAAGACTTATTCTACAGATTAAATGAGTTCACACTCACCGTTCCGCCTTTGCGTAAACGACTGGAAGATTTACCCTTGTTCATTGAAACCTTTGTAAAAGAAACAGAGAACGATTTACAACGCAAATCAGGTCCTTTATCTCCGGAATTACTGGAGTACTTTAATACTTACAGCTGGCCGGGTAATATCCGTGAATTGAAGAACCTGATCCGGAGAGCATGTCTGTTAACACCTGCCGATAGTACAATCGACTTACAGATATTACCGCAGGATATGACAGATGCCCACAAACCTGTGCATAAGAAAGTGATCGTTTTAAAACAGGCTGATAACGATTTAAAATCTATCGCTCAACAGGCCGAACATGAAAAAATCATGAAGGTATTGCGCGAGGTAAAATTCAATAAAACAAAAGCAGCGAGGCTGATGAATATTGATCGTAAAACCCTGTACAATAAGTTACAGTTACTGGAGATAAAAGTATAACAGTTTCGCAGGGCTTCGCCCTGCACCCAGAGTTACTTACTCAGTTCCTTTAATGTAAAAGACTTTTGTCTGCCTTTGTTTTGTTTCCTCACATCCTGGATCTCTTTTTCCGTGATGGCAGGAGCTTTGTTACTCCAGCAGTTACGAATGAAACTCAGCACCTGGGCTATATCTTTATCAGAATATTCATCATTACTGCCTATTCCTGGCATATCTCCGCTTATCTCAGGTGCTTTATATGTCTTCCCTCCCACCTCTACTGGTCCGGTAAGCCCATATAGCACGATGGAAATTAATCTTTGTTTATCACCGGTTACAATGCCCGACTCGTTCAGCGGTGGAGCCAGTGACTGTATACCATTACCATCTGCACCATGGCAGGTCTGGCATACTGTTTTAAATATTACGGCACCACGCGGGTACATCTTCTTCAATCCTTCTGTCAGCTTCTCATTCTTATGACTTTCTATGTTCTTTAATACCAGTTTCAGTCTCTTTGCGATCAATAATGTTGTATCAGGCATCTCTTTCAGTAAATCAGCTTCTTTACCTGCGTTATTACTGATAATAGCATCTGCTACATACTTGTCGTTTGCGTAATGTTTTATTAATTCCGTTTGTAAGATGCCCGCCTGTTTAGCAGGTAAAACCGGTAACAGCAAAGCCACATAAGGCGCCAGGAAAACATTCTGTGTTAAATGAGCCAGTTCTTCAGCTATTTGCACACCATTAACCGGCGTAATGACAGCAGGTAATGCTGCTAATGCCTGTGCCTGTATATAAGGGTTCTTCTGCTGTAATAATAACTGAATATCGGTCAGATGTAAAGCACCCAATCCTTCCAGTGTCCATAAAGCATGCATCTGTCCATTTATGCTGTCTGTTTTTTGCAGACGTTCTCTGAGGGCGGGAATTAATATGGTATAATGATGATCGATGATCATCTGTTGTGCTTTATCCCTGATCCACCCGTTATTATTATTTAATGAAGCCAGTAATTTCTGTGGATCATTCTCCAGTTGTACGGGTGTTACTTTTGTATTTGCCGGTACTATTCTGTAGATACGTCCGCAGTTGAGCGGGTTCGTTAAATTCCTGCTTTTAATTTCACTTTTCAGATAAGGGGTGAGGAAGGTTTTATGCTGGATAATCCCCCTGTACATATCCACTACATACAATGCCCCATCGGGAGCATCATAGAGGCTTACCGGACGGAAACGTTCGTCGTCGCTGGCCAGAAATTCCTTATTATGATATGCCTCCTTCCCTTTTACGATATATCCGCTGTCCTGTATCAGGTTACGCTTAACCAGATTACCGGAAGGTTCTGCTACGAACACGTTATTATCGTATGCTTTGCCCAGCAGTTGCCCTCTATATACCAACGGGCTGCAGGCGGCGGTCATTTCATTTAAGCGCAGGCTATCGTCCAGGATCCCTTTCATATAACCCCGGTTTACACCGGTGGTAGCCCTGATCGGGAATACTCTTTTATCAGATACTATCTTTTCATCGTAACCGGCAACGTTACGTTGTTGTGGGTTATGAGCACCTAGTGCAGGTGGGAAGTAATCTCCCAATACATTCTCTGAGTTGTTATTATAGAAAAGCCTTCCGTAATTATCCTGTGACAGTCCCCACTGGCCGCGGAAGTGGGTTTCTTCTTTCAGCCATTTATCACCTGCTTTTCTATATCTTTTATCAGATTTTGCATTGTAGATCCAATTATCCATGGCCCTTAACAGCCCGTTGGGCTGATGCTCCACATTTCCTCCTTCTGTATATTTATCATCTACCAGGGTACGTTTGCCTGGCTTGTCATTATCTATTTCTACAAACCAGAGTTTGGGTGGTTCTGCTATTAATACCCCGTTTTCCAGCAAACAGATGGCCCTGGGTAATACCAGGGAATCCAGGAATACTTTACGGGAGTCTGCTACACCGTCTTTGTTGGTATCCTCCAGGATCACTATTTTCCCGTTGGGGATATCTTCTCCTGTACCTACGGTATCGGGCATGTAACCGGTCATTTCCACTACCCACATACGGCCTTTTTCGTCGAAGGTCATGGCAACGGGAACGGTTACCAGCGGTTCTGAAGCGACTAACTGTACTTCCAGTCCTTTTTCGGTAACCATATGCTGAATGGCAGTTTTAGCATCCAGGACAGGTGATACTGCATATTTTTTCCTGATAGCCAGTGAATCGGTGGCGTGTGTATGTAGCTTTCCTTTACAGGCGGTCATTAATAAGACAGCTCCCAGCAGATAAACGTGGTATTTCATCTTCAATCGATTGTAATCTCAAAATATAAATTAAATATGAATTATGAATAGGGTAGTTATGAGTGGTAGATATACGTGCTGAATTGATTATAGGTGACTAACAGCGCCCCATGTTTTCAATAAAATACACCAGGTACTATTGATTACTTTACTTATTCGTATTTCAACATAGTTTTTTTTTATCTTCGTCAAATTACCATCATCTAACTCGGCTTATGGGACGCTTTCAGGGCATTTTCGGTATTATTCTTATCCTGGGACTAGCTTATTTATGCTCCAACAATAGAAAAAAGATCAATTTCCGGCTGGTGATCAGCGGAATTTCATTACAGGTATTGATCGCCCTGCTCGTTTTTAAAGTCGGACCTGTATTCTGGTTTTTCCAGCAATTAGGGAAAGCAATGGGTAAACTGGAGCAATTTGCAAGCCAGGGTGCAGCCTTTGTATACGGCGGTATTGCCGTAGAACAGGCTCCCGGTACAATCGGCAACTATGTAAATGGCGGGTTCGTCTTTGCATTTAATGTTACAGCGGCTATCATTCTCGTATGCTCACTGGTAGCCATCCTTTATCATTTTGGGGTGATGCAGCGCATTGTGGCGGTGATCGCACGCGCTATGAATGTGATCATGCGGGTAAGCGGTGCAGAAGCGCTCAGTAATGTGGCCAGCGCCTTCGTAGGACAAATTGAAGCACAGGTAATGATACGACCTTACCTGAACTCCATGACTAAAAGCGAACTGCTGGCGTCTATGAGTGGAAGTCTGGCCTGTATAGCAGGTGGTATCCTGGTGGTCTATTCCAACATGGGCCTTGCCGCAGGATTGGACCTCGCGCCTAAATTGATCACTGCCAGCCTTATGGCGGCACCTGGTGCCTTAGTCATTGCCAAAATCGTGTTTCCTGAAACAGAGAAAAGCATGACCATGGATACTATCAAGCTGGAAGTAAAAAGCCAGTATGTAAATGTGATAGATGCTATTACTCATGGTGCAAGCGATGGCTTCAAAATAGCCATGAACGTAATCGCTATGATCATCGGTTTTATCGCCCTTATTGCTTTCCTCGACTGGGGGCTGTTAAAAATAGGTCACCTCTGTCATCTTAATTTTGATCTGAGTCTGAACTGGATCTTTGGGAAGCTCTTCTACCCTGTTGCCTGGGCAATGGGCGTACCGGCCAGTGATGTGAATAACGTAGCTACGCTGCTGGGTCAGAAGCTTACTATCAACGAATTTGTAGCCTTCAAACACCTTACAGATAAGTCGGTTCCTATTATGACGGAGAAAGGGTTACTGATAGTAAGTATCGCTATCTGCGGATTTGCGAATTTCAGTAGTGTGGGTATGCAGATAGGTGGTATTGGGGTACTTGCACCAGAGAGACGTGCAGACCTGGCCAGCCTGGGTTTAAAAGCCCTGTTCTGTGGGACACTGGCATCTTACCTGTCGGCTACTATCGCAGGTATATTAATCTGATAAAAGAAATTTGAAACAGGGGACTCCTAACGGAGTCTATTTTGGAGGATAAAACGTTTTCTACAAACACGGGGCTCCTAACGGAGCCTTTCGTTTGTAGAAAACGTTTTATATCAAAACATAATAGATTCCATTAAAAGCTCCCTGTTAATAGAAACCTATTTACCCTAAACATAATAGGCTCCGTTAGGAGCCCCGTGTTTGTAGATAATGTAATAAACAACAAAACCGACTCCGTTAGGAGTCCCCTATTCAATCTATCACTTATACGAATAACAAATTCCGCTTTACGTTCATTCCATAATGAACATAAAGCGGAACACTATTTATAGCGTAATAGGTTTAGTCTAATCTCTTCTGCAGATCTACCAGTACAGCTACCCACGCATCCACGTCACCAGCATCTGTCCAGAGTTCTTTCATTTCAGAATTATTCTTGATTTTCTCTACTGCAGCAATAGCTAATTTCTTCAGCGCAGGCGCTGCAAGCAGGTCCAGAGAATCCAGATTCTCAAGTGGTTCTTCCGGGAAATCTTCACTGGCTTTACCTGCCAGTGCCGCTACTACCTCTGCAGCAGCCAAAGCATCTTCACATTCGGAAGCGTCCAGATGACCTTCCTTGTTAATTGTGAATTGCAAGGTGTCGGCTACCATGCCGCCATCCTTGTTCTCCATCATTTCGAATATCCAATCTTGTGAACCGTCGTTCTCAAAGTTCCTGGTGCCCCATGTGCCCATGATATTAATTTTTTGTTTGGTTTCCTAATTTAGTTCAGACTCCTGAAATCCACCGGCACCAGCTTACTTACGCCGGCCTCCTGCATGGTTACACCATAAATCACATCTACGGACGCCATCGTCTGCTTATTGTGCGTTACAATGATAAACTGAGAGTTGTCTGAAAACTTACGTATCATATTGGTAAACTTACCCACATTCGCATCATCCAGCGGCGCATCCACCTCATCCAGGATACAGAACGGCGCCGGCTTGATTAAATAAATAGCGAACAGCAAAGCTGTTGCCGTCAGTGTTTTCTCTCCACCACTCAGCTGCGTAATCGCTGCCGGACGTTTACCCTTTGGTTTCGCGATGATCTCAATCCCGGTATCAGCCAGATTACCCGGATCATTCAGGATCATATCACACTCATCCTCTTCAGTAAACAACGCCTTGAACACACGTGCAAAGTTCTCTTTTACCTGGTTAAATGTATCCAGGAATTTCTGGTTAGCTGTAGACTCTACTTCCTGTATTGTCGCCATCAGAGACTCCTTGGCACTTACCAGATCGTTCTTCTGCTCCAGTATGAACTCGTAACGTTTCTTCATTTCCTGGTAAGCTTCAATCGCTGTAGGATTGATCTCACCCATATTCTCTAAACGTTTCTTTAATCTCTCTGCGCTACCCTGCAACTCATCTACCGGTAAGGTTGAAGTACGCTGCTCGTCCAGGATCTCATCCAGGTTCACTTTAAACTCTACGCTCAGACGTTCCTTCATGGAAGAAAGCTGTAAGCGGAGATCGTTCACCTTGTCTTTGATCACCGTTAATGCCTGCTCCAACTGATCTTTCGCACGCTGTTTCGCACGCAAGGTAGTTTCCTTCTCCTGTAAAACGTTACGGAAGTTGTAATATTCCTGGTCCTTTTCATTCAGCTCTTTCTCCTCTTCTTCTTTCTTACGGAACAGGTCTACCAATCCTTCTTCAGCATCACTTAATTTATCCTGGGCAGCAGCAATATTCGCTACCGCATCTTCTAACTGCGATTTATTACTGGTGATCTGTACATGCAGATCAGATAATTGTTTGCGTTTGAATTCCAGTTCCTGCTTTAACGCCTGTACCTTACTCTGCTGGCGGGTATGCTGCAGGTTCTGGTTATTGAACTGTATGTTCGACTGGTTAAACTGTTGTTCAGCATCAGATGCTGCTTTCTCTGCTGAGATAATATTATCATGCAGGGCATGTACTTTCTCATTCAGATCTTCCAGTTCTTCACGTACCCCGGAAATACTCTCCTGGTTAGTCTCCAGAGATAACTGCATTTCTGCGAGTCGTTTATCACCTGTTTCTATCAGCAGGCGGAAGTTCTCAATACGGTTCTGTAAACCAAACACCTGGTTATTCAGCTGATTGATACGCTCACGGGCAGTATTGATCTTGTTCTCATTCAACTGGCCGTTGTAGCCTAACACCTGGTTATGTTTCTCCTGGATCTGATCACGCAGACTGGCCACCACTGCTTCCAGTGATTTGATCTCTTCGTCTAACTTCTCCAGGTTCTTCGCACGGCCCAGTTTCTTCCCTTCAAACAATCCTACTGAACCACCACTGAAGCTGTATTTGCCACGGTGCATACGACCGCCCTTCTCTATGATCAGCACATCCTGGTCTACCAGTTTGTCGAATTCCAGTGTGCTTACATCTTCGGAGATAAACACTTTAGCCAGCAGGTAGTTACCCAGACCTTTGTAACGTTCATCAATCTCCACTACTTCCAGTGCGGAAATAGTTCCCGGAGGTGCAAATAAAGCCCCTCCCTGGTGATTGAACTGATCAAGTATGAAAAAGTTTGCCTTTCCTTTTTTGTTTTCATCCAGCAGACGGATAGCCTGTATCGCCTCTGCTGCGTTGTTTACTACGTAGTAGTTGAGGTAAGGTTCCAGCAGGTTCTCCACGCAGGTACGATAATCTTCTTTACAGAAGAAAATATCACTGAGGATAGGCGCCTTGTTATTCCAGTCGGTATTCTTTTTAAGGAATTTGATACTCTCCGGATAACCTTCTAAGCTATCTACTAAAGATTTTAACAGGTCGTACTCATTCTTTTTCTGGTCTAATGAGCGGTTCTCGTTCACCAGTTTATCACGTAACCCTTCAATCTCTCCCTGTGTAGTGAGGATTTTGCCTTTGGTCTCTTCCTGGAAAGCCACCATATCTTCCAGGTCGGCTTTACTATCAGTGACGGTATCCTGTAAGCCCAGTTTTTCTTCTTCCAGCTGGGAGATCTGTAACTGGCGGTTTGTCTTTTCTTCCTGTAACTGCTGGATACCGCGTTGCAGGTTCTGCACGGAAGTATCAGCAACGGCCACTTTCTTCTCCGCTTCAAACTGCTGGCGTTGCCATTGCTGCTGATCGCGGCGCAGGTTTTCCAAAGAAAGCTTCTTCTGGTTGAAGAGTTCTTTCTTTTCATCCACCATTTCTGTCAATCCTTCCAGTTGATCCTGTAAAGACTCAAACACTTCCTGTTCTTCTTCTACCTGTTTGTCTGTAAAGGCAATAGAATCGCTGAAGCCCTGCAACTGCCCTTCGGCATTGTTCAGGAACTGGCTGATATTCTTTTCCCTTTCTTTTAAATAGGTTAATTGCTGGGTAGCCAGGTTTTTATCATTCTCTTTGGTACGAACGGTGGAAATCAATTCGTTGAATGATTTCTGCAATACCTGCAGTTCTCTTTCCTTGGCTACAAAGTGTAGTTTATCTTCTTCTACGCTGGCCTCATCAGTAGCAATTTCTGCTTCCAGCGCTGTTTTGCGGTCGCTTTCCTGTTGCTGCTGATCTGTCAGCTCTTTAAAATTAATGTTAAACCCTTCCAGGGCAGCTTTCGCCAGCTCTATACTAATCTCGCGGTATTCCTTCTTGATTTCGAAGAAACGTTCTGCTTTACGGGCCTGGCTCTCTACCGTTTTGAGGTTGTTATTGATCTCGAACAATAAGTCCTCGATACGGTTTAAGTCGCCCTCGGTAGCATCCAGTTTGGATTTAGCTTCCTTTTTACGGGTTTTATAGATAGAGATCCCGGCGGCCTGTTCCAGCATACGGCGGCGGCTGTTCTCTTTATCTTTGATGATATCGTCCACCATACCCAGCTCGATGATGGCGTAGGAATCTGTGCTTATCCCGGTATCCATAAACAGGTTATGGATATCTTTTAAGCGGCAGGCTACATCATTCAGGCGGTATTCGCTATCGCCGTTCTTATAAAATTTGCGGGTAATGGTAACGGTGGTAAACTCTGTGGGCAGCACATTGCGGGTATTCTCGAAGGTCAGGCTCACTTCCGCCATACCACTGGCAGAACGACTTTTTGAGCCATTAAACACCAGCCCCGCCTGATTCTCAGAACGCAGGTTACTGATCTTATGCTCTCCGATCACCCAACGGATCGAGTCAATAATATTACTTTTGCCGCAACCGTTTGGTCCTATTACACCAGTCACCCCTTCGTCAAAATGCAGGACGGTTTTGTCAGCAAAACTTTTGAAGCCTTTAATTTCTAATGTTTTTAAACGCACAATCGCTTCGCTTTGTTTTTTAAGCCGTCAAAGATAACTATGATTTCTTTGATTTAGGACCAGGATTTCCCTGTTCTACCTATATTAATGGCTCTTAACTGAAAAATATTATGATTATCAATGTCTTAAAACTATTTATTACCAATTATTTCTCCAAAGAAAACAGTATTTTATCAGAGAATTATAATTTAATTATTCACAGAGGGGTAAAAATTGTGTAGAACGATGACTATTAACGCGTAATTCTTCATTTGTAATTGAATTAACTTTGCATATATTTTTACTTACATGCGGCATTGGATTCAGGAAGTCAGGAATTTTATTTACAGCTATCATTTCAGTACGGGCCTCCGTACTACCATCAGCGTAGTAGTACCTTCCGTCGTATTTTCCCTCATGGGCGACCTTCCCATGGGTATCATTGTCTCTCTTGGAGCGCTGGCTGTTGCCCTTTCCGATGTTCCGGGCACGGCTTTACATAAACGAAATGGCATTTTAACCGCTATAGGCTTCGTCTTCTTCACCGCGTTGGGTACTAGCCTCATCCTGCCCTATCCCCTGCTCATGATGGGCTGGATAGTGGCCTGCTGCTTTGCCAATGGTATGCTGCTGGTGTACGGTAACCGGGGTGGTAATATTGGTATCGCCTGTATGCTGGTGATGGTATCCATACTGGGAGAAGAACCAATTCCCCCTGCACAGGCGCTGCTGCACAGTGGTATGATAGCCGCAGGTGGTATCTGGTATGGTTTCCTGGCGCTTATCCTCTGGCAGATCCGTCCTTATCTTAGTGTTCAGCAGATGCTGGCAGAATGTATCACCGAAACAGCCAAATATTTACAGGTACGCGCAGGCTTTTATGAGAAAAATGCAGATCTGGAAGATACTTTCAAAGCGGTATTGGCCCAACAGGTAATTGTGAGTGAAAAGCAGGAATTTGTGCGCGAACTGTTATTAAAACGCCGTTCTGCTCAACAGGGATCTACCAGTATCAACAAAAGCATGGTGCTTATTTTCCTGGATATCGTGGATCTCCAGGAGCAGATCATGGCCTCTCAGACAGATTACACCGCCCTGCACGACTCTTTTGATAATGACAATATTCTTGATAAATTTCACAGTCTCATTCTGAAATTCGCCCACGAACTGCAACTGATAGGAGAAGCCGTGGCAGCGGGACAACGTACGCTACCCAAAGCCAATCTACGCTATGAAATAGAGAAAGTAAAACGTGCTGTGGATGAAATCCGTCAGACACTGCCTACGGTGAAAGAACGCTCCCGCCTGATTGTACTCAATAATATCCTGCATAATTTACAGGACATGGCGCAGCGCATGTACAACCTGCACCGCCTTACCCGCCTGGAAAGAGTCAAAGATGATTCTATCGATCCAAGGCTGGAACTGGCCAGTTTTACTACGCGTAACCGTTATGATATTGAACCTTTACAGACCAACTTCACTTTTAAGTCGCATATTTTCCGGCATGCGATAAGATTAAGTCTTGCGGCGTTAACGGGATATGTGCTGGGGCAGGCCCTGCACCTTAGCCGGGTGTACTGGATCTTACTTACTACCATCGTCATCCTGAAACCAGGTTTTGGCATTAGTAAGGAACGCAGCTATCAGCGTCTGGTGGGTACTGTTACCGGGGCTTTATTTGCAGCGGGGGTTCTCTACCTTACTTCTAATGATACTGTCATCTTTGTGATCATGTTATTCTGTATCCTCGGTGGATATAGTTTTATGACCCAGCAATATACTGTGAGTGTGTTTTTTGTGACACCTTTTATTGTATTCTTATTACATTTCCTGCATCCTGCGCATTTGCAGTATGTATGGCTGCGCGTTATAGATACTTTCATTGGCGGAGGCATTGCATTCCTTGCGAACATGCTGTTATGGCCCAGTTGGGAGCACAACTATATGCCGGGGCATATGATCAAAATGGTGAAGGATAATAGTGAGTATTTTAAGCAGGTCATGCACCTGTTTACGGAGCAGGAATTTGTGATGAATGATTATAAGCTGGCGAGGAAAGAAACGAATGTAAGTGCAGCGAACCTGATGTCTGCATTCCAGCGGATGTTATCAGAACCTAAGAGTAAACAGTTACATGCTTCACAGGTATATCATTTTGTGGTATTGAATCATTCTTTAATGTCTCATACCGCTGCACTGGCTAATTACGGGTTGTTGCACGGCGTACATTATCCCCGTCCGGAATACAAACTGATCACCGCTAATCTCCTGGAATATTTTGCCTGTATAGAGAAAATGCTGGCAGAACCGGGTTGTAAACCGGATGTACCTGCGTCTGTTACAGAAGCATTTGCCACACTGGATACATTACTGGAAGACCTTTACCTGCGCAGGCAGGAAGAGACGAATCTCGGAAAGGGCAATACACCTGTAAGAGATGAAATGCTGGAAACAAAACAGGTACGTGATCAGTTACACGCTATCCTGTCTTTATTAAAAGATATGAAGAAAACGATGGAGACCTATCAATCATTATAAATAATTCCAAACTGATCTGATAACGGGTCCAGCTTCTCCAGGATTAAATCAAAGAAAGCAGGCCCCTGATGTATATACCAGGGCATAAAGTTCTCTTTCCTCTCCTGTAAAGAATCTGCCGGGAATAATTTCTCTTTCAGCGTACGGATCTGCTCCGTTTGCCAGGCAAATTTCTTCTTCTCCGCCTTCAGGAATTTATGTTCTAATTTACCAATGGATTTTATTGCTTTGCTACGCTCAGAGCCTACCGTTGCTTCCAGCGTCACATCTATATTACGTGCCTTCTCCACCAGGTCGTCAAACAATTTCTCTATCGCTGCATATTCATCTTTCAGCACAAGAGAAGCATTGGTATGTTTCTGTACAAACTGATTAATCAAGACTTCCACATCCCCGAAAAGATCTGTAATATCCAGGTTTAATTTTTGTAAACGCTGCTGTGATAAACTGTTCACCAGCAGGAAAGAATTACGCAGCAACAACACCGGGAACGGTACTTTATAATGCGTAAACAAATCCTGCAACTCTATCCAGTAAGCGATCTCTCCACCACCACCAATAAAGGCGATATTAGGCAGGATAGTCTCCTGGAACAATCCACGCAGAATCACATTCGGACTAAACCTTTCAGGATGCTCCTGTAATTCTTTCTCCAGGGTAACTTCCGTAAATTCTACAGGCATATGTAATACCTTCCAGGTATCTCCTATGCGAACAATACGTTCACGGCTGGTTTCCGTCAGGTAAAACAGGTTGATCTCCCTGGGATTGGCCTGCACTTTATAATGCTGAGATAAACGTTCTGTTGTCTCATTCACAATCTTATAAGATTGCTGGTGCAGTAATTCATCCCGCATTACCGGAATAAATAATCTCTTTAATGCCGGGCTATCCGGTACCAGTACTACCAGTCCGTAACGGCCAAACAACTCATTCACTAAATATAAAGTAGCATCCTGGATATTCTCATGTTCAAGATAAGCAGTACGCAGTAATGTAATCAGCTCATCGGAATAAGCCCCATGTCCTAATGCGTCTTTTATCTTGTTGATCAGCTCATCGAATCCTTCCGGTTGCATACGTCCTACGGCTCCCTGCTGGGAAGTAGGCCATACAATGTTTTTACCATCAATATATACATGTCCCAGTTCATCCAGGTCAGCATCTTCGCTGCCCATATAATAAACGGGTACAAAATTATAGGTAGAGTATTGTTCTTTTAACTGACGGGCCAGTTTGATAGTCTGGAGGATCTTATAAGCGAAGTAGAGGTAACCGGTGAAGATATTAGGCTGATGTGCGGTTACTATGGTAAAAGTATTTTTATCCAGCAGGCTGCTGATATTGGTCTTTACTGCATCTTCGGTAATTAATCCTTCATATTGCTGTTCAAGTGCAGCCACCAGCGTTTCCCTGTCTTGTGGATGGGCCTTTTTAGCCTTTATAACATCCTCAAACGACGGCTTTACCGGGGAATATGTATAGAATGGACGTAAATGTGGATGTTCTGCCAGGAAATCTATGACCAATTGATTAAAATACCCGGTGTCGCTATACGGGATACTACTTACAGGTTGTTCCATACACTCTCTCTGATCTTTTGAAGGCACGAAGGTAGGGAATGAATTACGAATGATCAATTACGAATTAGAGGAATGCTTTCTTGATATAATACAAATAATTGATTTAAAACATTTTATGTTATTCTTTATATGGGTTGAATGGTAAATTCAAAGAGATTGTCAAAAGTAACTTTCACCTGATTTTATTCGGGTACCATCAGATTACTTTTGACAACCTCGTTTTGAACTTTATTGAACAATAGCTAATCTCTGAACATATGACTTCGTCTGCCCGGATGCCCTGATAAAATAGACCCCGTTTTTTAACGCACTCTCTGATACCTGAAAGTTGATTGTACGCTGGTCTTTGATATCGCGCTTAATGACTAATGCACCCTGAAAGTTATAAATGCTCAGGGAAACATCTTCATTTGGAGTAAAAGCATTCACTACTACAGTGAAGCTGGTACTGGCCGGGTTTGGGTAAACCAATAAGGCATTTTCTGCCGTTGACGCTTCCTCCTGTACCAGTCGCACAGCAGACATAGCCGTGACCTGCGAGAACATAAACAACTGGTTGGCAGCTGTAGTACTACAGGTATACTGTTTGACAGCTACATTATCCCCCGTGCCGGAAGATTCTACACCCAGGCACTTACCACTGGACCTTGATTTAACATTGAAGTATCCGCTACCTGCATCCACAAATGTCCATTGCTGATTCTGTGCGGTAGAGCTCCAGGTATATTGGATAATGCTGGCGCCATCGGCAGTAGACTTACCACTTACATCAAGCACTTTACCCGTGGTATGCTGAGGAATTAATTTATAATAACTACCACCACCGGCAGTGTCTACAACAAACTTCTGATACAGGGCCGCCTGGTAGGTTGCCTGTACCAGGGTAGCGTTATTGGCAGTAGATCCACTCTGAATGCCCAGACTTTTACTGCTGTTCTTATTGATGATCTGGTACATCTTTCCGGCTATGGGAGCACCATTACAATTGGGCGTGGTAGAGAAAGCCATCTGCGCATCTGTAAACTGAGTATAGGTACTATTCACGTCGGTATTGGTAATGTCAGAAGCCCCTTTGCCATCACAGTCTGTTCGCTGGTTACCGGTATGAGGATCGGGCGACTGCAAATATACTCCTGTTGTGCAACCTACTACTTCTGCATCACCACCCACAACTACTGTACCTCCAAAGGTGCCGCCAAATTCCAGCGCATTCTGTTTGAATATGGCACTACCGGAACTAGTTACATTATTAAGGATTGCGTTATCTGTAATACTGGTGGAACCTGCATAGGTACCCTGGGTTACATTGGCATTACCACTGATTACAACATTGTCGGTTACAATAGCATCCTGCACCCAGGCGGTTCCATTTATAACAGCATTACCTGAAACGGAGCTGTTGCCCAGTACCAGGGCATTAGGTCCTACATAAGCCGTAGCTGCTACTGTAGATGTATTGGCTACCCAACCGCCACCATTACTGTGTGCATGACCACTTGTTTTATACTCCGACCTGAATCCGGTCTGGAATCCTTCGGGTACTGCATTGGCAATTCTCAATTCATAAGGATAGCGTTTTATCCTGGGCCATCCTGCTTCCCATACATAAGAAGTATGTGTGGAAGGTGCCCCTATCACCACCAGGTATAATTGCGTTTCTGTAGCATTGAGCTGAAAGGACAATTCGCTTTCATTAGCGGTATTAACAGCGCCATAACGGGATACTGTTCCATCTGCTTTGGTGGCTACGAATCCATACATCCAGCCGGCAGTACTATTCACCTCTGTATGTCCTTTAAACTTGATGGTTACATTCTTGCCGGTACAGGTGGTGTACAACGGAATGATGTTGAATCCATAATCCTGTGGAGCGGAAGCATCTGAAACAATATACCGGCCGGTGGTGGCACTGATCTGTTTCAGCATTGTGTATTGCCGCCAGAGGTAATGTGGTTCCTGCGCTTTGAGCCGGTCCCTTTCCGCCCGGAGAATAGCTCCTACATTGTTTACAGTATAATCATATGTTACCTGCCGTTTGGCATAGTCATAGATAAAATTATTCAGCTGCGTCTGCGTCCAGCCTTTTAATCTTTTGTAGGTCATTAATGGATGTTCACTGGCCTGCGATTCTTTCCATAACCGGTTGACCATACTGATACCATCTATTTGTTGCATATAAAACAACAGGTCAAAAGCATCATAGTGGTGGCGTGTGCTGCTCCAGTGAAATGCTCCCGTTCCAATCCATCTGGGCAGGTCATAACTGGCTACATTGGGGTACAATTGTGCCCGCATGAAATTAGCATGTGTTTCAAAGAAAAAACCGCAGAGATCATTATTCTGGAAAGCGCCACCGCTGTTGACATTCTCCTGAATACCCATCATAAACTGTAAACAGTGCGTGAACTCATGACTGGTAACACCACCGTCCAGGGTAGCACTCGCGTCTACAAACATTCCACCGATCACATTGTCAAAGTTGGTGGCATAGGCAAAGTCATCTGGCCCTCCTGTTCCCCAGGTATTAGTCATCACAATAGGAATCTTGTATTTACCAAGATTTACGGTAGATGTGTCAGAACAAAATTTCAACTCGGTAACATACTTGGCATAAATTTTTTCCAGTGTATCACAAATGACCTGCGGTACAAAATGCAGACTGTTACCGCTGGCATTTCCCGCAGGATTAGTACCGGCTGCACTGCCCCAGAAGATAATGAAGTTGGCAGACTGGTAAGACCTTGAATATGACCAGGTCTTTAAATAGGTGTCATTAGCCCAATAGCTGGGGATGTAAACAGTTTTGGCATAAAGACAACAAGACATAAGAATGCCTGCAAAAAAAAGTAATAGTCTTCTCATACGTTTTTTTGTTTTTGTACGAATAGTAATAGGTTACCAGGTAATACAATACCTGCTTCAAATGGGGTAAGAATAAATTAATCGGGAGTACCTCTATGCTCTATGCTCGCTGTTCACTTTTATTTATACACGTAAAAATACAAATGTTTAATCCTTTTTATTGTCTGATATTGGCTTATTGTAGTTG
Organism: Chitinophaga sp. YR573; assembly: GCF_900110995.1. Lineage (GTDB taxonomy): Bacteria > Bacteroidota > Bacteroidia > Chitinophagales > Chitinophagaceae > Chitinophaga. The sequence goes on along the minus strand of NZ_FOJF01000003.1, from coordinate 520,432 downwards.
TAAATTATCCAAATTAAAAAGAGAAAGCCCCCGGTTGGGAGCTTTCTCTTTTTAATTTAAATGGGTTATTAAGCTTCTTTTGTAGCAAGATACTTAGCAGAAGAAGGAGCCGGAAAATTCACCATCCCCTGTACCAGCATCATTTCACCATAAAGACCAATAAATATCACGATACCAAGCATTACATAATCAGTATCGCTCCATGGTGATAAAATGCCACTCACATTAAAGGAAGTATTACCCAGAAATCCCAGCACTGTGCCCGCATCCTGGTTATCAGCAATGAAGCCTATAGTAGGTATTTCCCATATCACATTGATGAGCAGTTCTACATAAGGGGATGCCTTTGCCCACTTAGCCAGGGTTTGACTTGCTTCGGGATCATTCTTATCATATTTATACAGCGTAATGTCTGAAAAAGTTTTAATCACACTGATAACCGTGATGATCTCATCCATATCTACGTACCATTTCTGGGTACTGGGTTTAGTAATAGCAATGTTAGGCGCAATATAAGGCAGATAAGCCAGCGCATAAACCGTACAAACTGCCGCGCTTTGCGGGGCGGCGGCTTTCACTGCTGTCATGATGATCATTGCTATTGATCCGAAATAACCACTGATAGCTAGTGTGAGAGTAATGATCTGCACCGGTGTTACCCCATCATCATCTGCTACTGCAAGACTACTGGCACCAGCATACAGATTCTGGATAGTAGTGTAATCTGTAGCAGCGATCAGGGACTGAGTAAAACTATCATCCGGGAAAGGAGTTGCCTCTTTGATCAGCTTATAAATAATGGTTACGGGAATAGAAACAATCAGGCAGGTAAGGTCCAGCAGGGTAAGGTCATTGCCCGTAAATTTATTATAGATATATGAAATGACAGGGATATCGAGTGGTGTTGTCAGTGCTTCCACTACACCTGCCACCAGTGCTGCAATAATATCCATCACTGTGCCTATGATATTACCAACAGTATCTATCAATAAATTGGCAATAATACCCAGCAGATTTGTAATCAGCTCACTTGCCGATAATGTGCCTATCTGGTCAATCACATCTGTCTTTAAAGCAGCCAATACATCTTCAAAATTCTGTTCTTCATTTTCCAGTGCAGTGCAGAGATCTGCAATGATCAATGACAGTGCATCTCCATCAAAGGAAGCGTCAAAAGTTGTGGAAGCACCTGCCACATTACCTTTAGTATGGTATAATGCCCAATGTGACTGCGGACTGTCCTTTCCTGGCATCGAAGGAGATGATGCGTTACTCCCTGCTATGGTATCCGAAACTGCAGGGATATTAGCCCATTGATCTATCTCTTCATTAATAGTACTAAGAGTATCGAGCAGGGTTTGTTTATAGGATGAGATATTGTCTACACAGTACTGTGAATATTGCGCAAAAATATTTTTCAGCACATTATGCGTACGAATGATATCGCTCCAGGAAAAGATAAATCCAACCCACTGTACCAGTTTTTCAAACCCTGCTTCGATCTTGCTAAGAATGAACTGGATACCATGTACCACATCATTGATACACTGCATGATGAAGTGATATACTGCATCCCCTATCTCTATAAAAAAATGGGTAACACCATCGATCACCTTTACAACGAATTGTGCTACTTCATCAACAGCATTCTCCAGCCATTTAAAAATATCTCCTGCGAAAGCCTCGATAGCATTCCCTATGTCGCTTGCCGGGATGATACCTGCTGCTGCATACTGAGAACTACCTTCAAAATACTGTATACTGTTATTCGCGAAAGAAAGTCCCCATACCAGGCCCTCTGATGCTGCGAAAGATCCTGTGGATTGGAGGGAGCCATCCTGAGGAAGTGTTTGTGCAGTACTGACAAATTGAGCAATCCCCTTTGCAACAGCATCTGCCTGATCAGCCGGAATGGTAGACGGTACCAGTGGTGTGGTGGTCCCATATTCATCGGTCACGTTCACGGCTGTGAGATCACTTCCCTGAGTGATGCCACTCATGCTCTGAACAATATTATTCATCGGGTTCACATTCAGCCAGCTGTTATCGTCCTGCTGAAAATTATAACAAACAGCGCCCAGTGTTTGTGTCTCCTGCACAAAAGTGATCATACCAGTGCTATCGGAAGTAACGGTTAATGGCACGTCGGGCAAAAGCGTGACATACTGGTTATCCATGTACAATGAACAGGGGCTGGTAGCTGTTATTTGTACCGCTTGCCCACCGATAGGCAAATTATTATCATCGGTTACTTTAAGCGTGGTCGTAAACGCATAATACTCATAAATATCACTTGTACTCAATGCAGGCAGTAAGATAGACTGGCTGCTCCATTGCGTGGTTACTGCATCCTGGATCAGCTTAACCAGCGACTGACCAGTGGTATGCGCGTACAGCACACTGGATTGCGTCTGAATGTCCAGCAGGGAAGCCAGTTGCTCCACTTGAACCAGCAATGGCAACGGACAGGACCATGAGCCGGGATCTGTCTGGTTGTCAACATCACAGCGGCTATAAAAGACGGTCCCTTCATTATCCTTTCCCCAGAGCGTCACCTGGTTTCCTGACTGATGCACTTTAAAGTATTCAACACCTACAATAAGGTCATTAGTGATGACAGCAGTACCTGTTGCATCATTCAGCTGCTGATCTGGTGAAAACAGGTAAATAGCGCCTGTACCTGCTACATACAGATTCGTATTGCCGGAACTGTCCGGAGGCATTGTTGCAATCGCAGTAGCACCATCCGGAGGCGTGAGTTTGATAATATCCGGAGGACCGAAAACAGATTTTAAAGGGGTAAAAGTCAGTGATGTATTATCATTGAGTGTATATAATTCGTACAAACCCGCAAACATCGCCGCCTGGGCTTTTCCAATTGCCATTCCATACAGCTGGTCATAGTTCTCAGCTGTTTCATACTTTGTCCATATTCCTGTTGTTGTGGTGGGATCAATACTGACTACATAATTTTGAATAAATGTAGTGGCCTGGTCCTGCAAACCAACAATTACATAAGGTGCCTGTATAGGGTCCTGGTTCAGTGCAATATTAATATATGCAATATCCGTGTTACTCACCGGGTCCGCAGTATCATCATAAAGACGGGCAGTCCAGCTTCTGTTAGAAGAAGCAGTCAACCAGGCAGCATCAGGCGCATTGGAAAGGCCGGACAGCATATACAGGTAATCGGCATTGTCTTCTGCCACATGGATAGCCTGCAGGATCAGGATATCTCCTGTTGTAGCATCCTGGGACACCACAAAAGTTTTTGCAGTGACCGTTTTGCCGGTATAATCCGCAGCCAGTTCTGTGGTAAGGTCTATAGGTGTCCAGCCTGTAGTCGCATTATCCTGTTCTGCACTCAGGTAAAGAATAGCATCGTCTCCTATAGAAAAGAACAGAGATTGCCCCTGTGAATTCTGTAATACCGAAAATAAGGACTGATCAGAAAGTACTTGTGCCGCTTTCTGATTTTTCATCAATGCGGTAGATGTAGTGAGGTTATACATGTTAATAGGGTTTAAATAATTCAGGGAGCCAGGTAAGTGATATCCGATACAAGATCGCAGGTAGCACTGAACTGTGGATTTGAAAACACAAAAGTATTACCCGCGGGAAATACAAAGTGGTTGGCCGACTGGATAGCAACAGTGAGACTGGGTTGTATATTATCAACAATAGAGGACTGGGTGGTTGTTCGCAGATTACCAAGATTCGAAGCGAATTCCTGAAAAGCACCTGCCACCGCACCCCAGAATTTATCCCAGGCAGATTGATCTTGTTGCTGCACTACGGGGGCACTATTAAAATTCTCATTCTGTAATACAAGGTCTAACTGGCCGCTATTGGTGAGGTCCATCTGTAGTGCAATATCTACGCTCCAGTTATAAGTTGTTGGCGGCATGGAAAGGTCCAGCAGATTGCCATTCTGATCTGACTGTTGTGAATCGGCCGAAATAGTGATTGCTCCTGAAAGCGTAGCTGCAGTGCCATTGAATGCCAGCGAACAGTTCATGGTGTAGGTAAGCGTTGCACCCAGATCACCTCCGAAACATGTTTTTGCAACATTGGCAGTAGGCGAAGTATAAGAATATTGCGCAACGACATTATTATTACCTGCTGATGGAGTAACTGCCGTAAAAAAACCCGGCGATCCGGCATTAAGCTGCATAGTCTGGTCATCAATAGCAGCATCGCAACTAAGACTAACATAAGCCACTGGGGAAAGACCTTGTAGTATAGGATTCAATTCTGACAAAAGGAAATTGGTATAAAGGTCCTGCCGGATGGCCATTGCTCCCTGCACAGTTTCATCATCCACAAAATTAAATCCCAGTGTAACAGGAGGAGTTGCAGGCAACGGATTATTATTAAACATCACCAGGTAAGTAAGTGTATCCAGACCCGGATTAGAATAATTACCGTTAGCATCCGTATAAGGCATTACACAAAATTCCAGTGAGGTAGGTATGAAAGTAGGTGTGTAATCCATCTTAGCTACTTGCTGAACGGTATATCCAAAAATGATTCCCCCTGATTGCTGAAGTGACGCCAGGTATACTTGCATGATTCCTGCCAGAATATTTTCCTCCGAACCGGTCAATCCTTCAATTCCTGTATAAGTATCATAATTGGCGGTATTGAGGTCTATATAAAGCTGCTGAATGACAAAAGAAAAATTATTCAGTTTGCTGACAGCTGATTGTACAGCAGCCGGTGCGTCAGGAGTATCTACTTCGGCAGTTGCCAGGCTCACTGCAAACTGGATTACCCAGGGTGTACCTTCAACCTGGGAGATACTGAACCCAGGCGCAACAGTGGATGAAAAAGTGGCATTGTTGAACGTAATATTGTACAATATGGTCTGGTTCCCTATATCCGTATACAACTGTACTATATCCACCGGATGCCCCTCACTATCTAATGTATAACCCAACGTACCGGTAAAGGTATAATTGGCCGTAGATGGATCGGGAGCGGGGATATAATTACCGTTATCATCTACATTGAAATAGAGGGCAACCGTTTTATCCAATCCATACAGATATTCGGTCAATGTTTCATTCAGGGCAGTTTGAGTCACAGCAACAACCATATCATAATTAGTAAGACTAATCTGACTGAGTCCCATAAGATTAAATTTAAAATGAAGAAATAGGGTAAATTAAAATGATATACTGATGAGGATATTTCTACAAGGTTAACATTCACAAAAATTTTGACGTGAGGTAAAAGAGTAACGTTGATAAATGTACAAATTCTTTTTACATTATATGACTAAAAAAAAAGCTGTTTCAGCAATCTGAAACAGCCTCTCAAAAAAACATATTGTTGTATTTAGATCACATATCCGTCCGGCACTACTACCCCGTTTTTCACTACCACGATGCCGTCTTTTACGGCGTATAATTCGTAGTCACCATCCGGCAAGCGCTCGCCTACATTGATTTCTACATTGTTACCAATGCTGCAGTTTTTATCTACGATGGCATTGTTGATCCGGCAGTTATTACCAATACCGATAGGCGGATTTCCTTTGGCTTTGGCGCGAGCAAGATCTTCCAGTGTCTGGTAATAATCACTGCCCATTACGTAGCTGTTGGTGATGGTAGAACCACTGCCTATACGTGTACGTAATCCTACCACACAACGTTCCAGGTAACTGTCTGAAATGATACTGCCATCAGAGATGATGGTGTTCTTCAGTGTACCGGAAATCTTTGCCGGTGGTAGCATACGTGCACGGGTATAAATCGTTTTTGATTCATCAAAAAGATTAAACTTAGGGATCTCGTCTGTGAGGCCCAGGTTAGCTTCCCAGAAAGAACTGATATTTCCAATGTCTGTCCAGTAACCGGTGTACTGGTAACTCACCACTTTCATGTCTGCATTGATCGCATACGGAATCAGCTCTTTACCAAAGTCGGTAGCAGCTGCCTGGTCATTGAGCAGATCATACAGCGTTTGACGGCTGAAGATGTAGATACCCATACTGGCCAGGTAGTTCCGCTCTTCCTGCTGCATCTCTTCACTAACAGGAGAAGACCATGGGCCTAATGCATCCTGTTTCGGTTTTTCGGTGAAGGAAGTAATCATGCCTTTATTATCTGTTTTCAGGATACCGAAATCAGATGCATCTTTCGCGGTAACCGGGATGGTAGCGATAGATACTTCTGCCTGAGATTCGATATGATGCTGTAACATTTCGCGGAAGTCCATCTGGTATAGCTGGTCGCCGGAAAGGATCAGTACATATTCGTACTCAAAGTTTTCGATATGATGAAGGCACTGACGCACTGCATCCGCCGTTCCCTGGTACCAGGTGGGGTTATCAGGCGTTTGTTCTGCCGCCAGGATATCCACAAAGGCCTTGCTGAAATGACTGAATGAATACGTGTTTTTGATATGTTTATTCAGCGACGCTGAGTTAAATTGTGTTAGTACAAATATGCGGTTCATATCTGCATTTAAACAATTAGAAACGGGAATATCCACCAGGCGGTATTTACCAGCTACTGGTACGGCGGGTTTTGACCGGCGCCGTGTTAAGGGGTATAAGCGGGTGCCGGAGCCGCCACCTAAGATAAGGGAGATAACTGCGTTAGACATATATTGATTCTTTTGTTTCAGTTTTTCTTACAAACTATTATACAATTTCAGATATTCTTCTGCGGCACTATCCCAGGAATGATCCAGTTGCATGCAGTATTCCCTTATTTCCTGGAACAGGGAGTTATTGTTATACAGCACCATTGCTCTGGCTATTGCACTGCAGGCGTCCCATGCCGCAGGCTGTATAAACCGGATTCCAAATCCACCGGGGTCACCAAAATCAACGACTGTATCTCTTAATCCGCCGGTACTGCGAACAATGGGTATTGTACCGTAACGCAATGCATACATCTGGTTCAGCCCACAGGGTTCTACCCTGGAAGGCATCAGCAGGAAATCACTACCCGCATAAATACGGTGAGCTAATCCTTCATTATATCCAAACTGCACATTGAAATTCTTGCCTGTATAAATCTTTGTTTGCTGTAACGACCATTCTACGTGGGGATCGCCGCTGCCTAACACTAAAAAGTTAACTTGATTATGTTGCTCAAAGATTGAACGTCCTATGATCTCAGGTAACAGATCACCACCTTTATCTCCTACCAGTCTGCCGATAAATGAGATTAATGGCAATGAGGGGTCGAGGTCAAACTCTTCACAAAGTTGCTGTTTTATTTTCTCTTTTGCTTTCAAAAATGTAAGCTCGTCATAGTTGACAGGCAGCATAGGATCTGTTGCCGGGTCCCAGACTATGGTATCAATACCGTTCAGGATACCCACACCTTTACTCCTTTCACTGCTTAACAGCGTTTCCAGGCCATTGGCATTGGTGTACAGCTCTTCCAGGTAACTGGGAGATACTGTAGTAAAACGCCAGGCGCATTTGATAGCTGCTGCCAGCGGGTTAATCGCTCCTTCCCATCCCAGCAGACCTGCCTTCCAGAGATCAAATCCCGGTAAGCGGTATAACTGGTCCCATCCAAACTGGCCCTGGTACTGGGCATTATGTATCGTTAATATTGTTGCGATACTCCTTAAACGTTCATACTTGTGTGCATAGCTGACCATAAAAGGGATCAGCCCTGTATGATGATCATGGCAATGAATAACATCCGGGTGATGCGACCATTCATTCAGCCAGTCCAGCACTCCTACCTGGAATGCCAGGAAACGTTCTGTATCATTCCAGTGTCCGTAAACACCTTCCTTGTCAAGCAATCCCGGAATATCCAGGAGATACAGATCAAATCCAAGGGTATTGTGTTCTTCCTTCCATACATTGACGTGGTACCAGTCGTGCCCCAGCCATGTACCTCCCTGGTGGACCAGTTCGAATTCATGTGTGGCAAAAAACCTGGTCTTGTATGCGGGCATTACCACCTTTGTCACACAGCCCGCCTGGGTCTGGTACTTGGGTAATGCGCCCACCACATCGGCTAATCCTCCAACCTTTGCTATCGGATAACATTCTGCGCTAACGTGTAAAATCTCCATGCTTATCTGTTATGTCTGTTTCTTCAAATTACCTTGGAAAAAGCATATTACAAAGAAATGTCCAATTTTTATTCACAGGCTTCTACAGCCAATTCCATGCCTGATTTAAGTAGGGTAAGCCCACATCAATCCAATGGTATGGCTCACTCCCACACATGCAGATTATTCATCTATTAACGTGTACCCTTCGCAGTTTGATTGCTGGCCAATGAAGAAAATATTACAACTATGTGCATTTATACCACCAACTGGGGCAGGGAAACCACAATACGCGGGAAAAAGACAAAATTCTTACCTTCGGAATATGGATTTTGGTCGCGTTGATCCAGCCCAGCTGGATGAAATAGATTTCAAACTGCCGGCAGAACCGGCCCTCAATAAAACGGTTTTCAAAGGCACTCCTTTGAAGCATCCACATGTGTACCTGGGTTGCTCCAAATGGGGCCGGAAGGAATGGGTGGGTAAAATTTACCCTAAAGGCACCAGAGAAGCAGACTTCCCAGATCAATACATGCATCATTTCAATACTATAGAACTCAATGCCACTCATTACAAGATCTATGGTGCGGATGTTATTGAGAAATGGGATGCCCGGGCAAAAGGGAAACATTTTAAGTTCTGCCCTAAAGTACCGCAGTCTATCAGTCATTACAGCAACCTGATTGATACGTATGTACAGACAACTGCCTTCCTGGAAGGTATCCTGGCTTTCCAGGATCACCTGGGACCTATCTTTTTACAGCTGGGCGAGCGGTTTTCCCCTAACAGAAGGGATAACCTGTACAAATACCTGGAGAGCCTTCCCCACGATCTTCAGTTCTTCCTCGAAGTACGTAACCCGGAATGGTTCAGCGATCTGGCCATACGTAAGGAGCTGTTCGATACCCTGCACAAACTGAATGTAGGCGCTGTGATCACCGATACGGCAGGCCGCCGGGATTGCTGTCATATGCATATGCCCATCACCAAGGGATTCATCCGGTACGTGGGGAATGGCGCACATCCCACCGATTATACCCGTATAGACGACTGGATGAACCGTATTCACTACTGGCTGCAACATGGCTTAAAAGAGCTCTATTTCTTCATTCATGACACGGCTTTTTCTCCGGAAGTAGCTGGATATGTGGCAGATAAGCTGAAAGAGGTATGTGGTATAGAAGTACCCCGCCCCCAGTTCCTCAGCAGGCAAAGTACATTGTTCTGATAGAAGGAGATTGTTTCCCATCATTCTAAATATTACTTTTGAAGCCTGAAAAGGGAAGATTTAATTATGCGGAACAAGCTCAGTGAACTGGCCCATGATTTAGAGGGCATACTATACGATGATGAAACCATGCGGACATTGTATGCTACGGATGCATCCGCCTACCGGGAAATGCCGCTGGCAGTAGCTATCCCGGCCAATGAAAAAGATCTTAAAACACTTATCGCCTTTGCACGTGCCAATAAAACCTCACTTATTCCCCGTACAGCAGGAACTTCCCTCGCTGGTCAGGTAGTAGGGAACGGGATCATCGTGGATGTTTCCCGCACCTTTACCAAAATACTGGAAATCAATACAGAAGAACATTGGGTACGGGTACAGCCCGGCGTGATCCGCGATGAACTGAATATGTTCCTCAAGCCCTACGGCTTCTATTTCGGCCCGGAAACATCCACCGCTAACCGCGCTATGATAGGCGGGATGGTCGGGAATAACTCCTGCGGCTCCAATTCTGTTGTATATGGCAGCACCCGCGAACACCTCCTTGAAGTAAAAGCCCTGCTCAGCGACGGCTCCGAAGCCGTATTCAACCAGATAAGCATCGACGAATTTCACGCCCGCTGTGAGAAGAACGACGGTACCCTGGAAACTGCTGTGTACAAACAGGTACGCAGTATGCTGAGCAACCACGCCAACCAGGAAGAGATCCGCAGCCAGTTTCCCAAGCCCAGCATCACCCGCCGTAACACCGGTTACGCGGTAGACCTGCTGCTGGAAACGGCGCCTTTTACCGCAGGTACGGATAACTTCAACTTCTGCCGCCTCATTGCCGGTTCTGAAGGTACCCTGGCACTTATCACAGAAATAAAACTGCATTTCGATCCCCTGCCTCCCAAAGAGACAGGCTTGTTATGTATCCACTTCAATAACGTAGACGAATCACTGAGGGCGAATATTATTGCCATGCAATATAAACCCAGCGCCAGTGAACTGATAGATCATTACATCCTCGAATGCACCAAGGATAATATCCAGCAAAGCCAGAACCGCTTCTTTGTACAGGGAGATCCGGGCGCTATCCTGGTAGTGGAATTCTGCCGGGATAACCGCGAAGCCATTACCGAAATTGCCAACCGCCTGATACTGGAACTGCAAAGCGCCGGACTGGGGTACCACTTCCCTTTATTGTTCGGAGAAGATACCAAGAAGATCTGGACACTGCGTAAAGCAGGACTAGGCTTGCTCAGTAACCTGCCCGGCGATGAAAAGGCCGTACCTGTTATTGAAGATACGGCTGTTGCCATCGAAGACTTACCCGACTTCATCCGGGACTTCAACGAGATCTTAAAAACACATAACCTCTTTTGCGTACACTACGCGCACGCAGGCAGCGGAGAAATCCACCTGCGCCCTATCATCAATCTGAAAACGGTTGAAGGCAATAAGCTCTTCCATACCATCGCCGCAGAAATTGCTACCCTCGTTAAAAGATACAAGGGATCTCTCAGCGGGGAACATGGAGATGGCCGTCTTCGCGGTGAATTCATCAAACAGATGATAGGTGATAAAAACTACGAACTCTTAAGACAGGTGAAATACACCTGGGACCCGGAGAATATCTTCAATCCCAATAAGATTGTAGATACGCCTAGCATGAACAGCATGTTACGCTATGAACCCGGACAAAAAACACCGCCTTTAAAAACGGTGTTTCATTTCCCGGAACAAACCATGCTGCAACATGCAGAACAGTGTAACGGCTCCGGCGACTGCCGCAAGACAGAACTCAGCGGTGGAACCATGTGTCCCAGTTACATGGCTACCCGCAATGAAAAGGACACTACCCGCGCAAGAGCGAATATCCTGCGCGAATTCCTGACTCATTCCAACAAAGAAAACCGCTTTGATCATAAGGAAATCTATGATGTACTGGACCTCTGCCTGGCCTGTAAAGGTTGTAAATCAGAGTGCCCATCCAACGTAGATATGGCCAAACTGAAAATGGAATTCCTGCAACATTATTATGATGCCAACGGTGTTCCTTTCAGGGCAAAACTGATCAGCAACTATACAAGATTAAACGGTCTGGCTACAATAGCACCGGGGATCTACAACTGGATGATCAACACTCCTTTCACCGGTAACCTGATCAAAAAAATATCCGGGTTTGCACAGAAACGCTCTCTCCCTGAATTAGAGTATACCACGCTGAGAAGCTGGTTCCGCAAACAGTGGCCGGCACAGAAATCCAAACTACCTGCTGCTACCAGACAGGTATACCTTTTCTGTGATGAATTCACCAACTTCAACGATACACATATCGGTATCAAAACAGTACAGCTGCTGCATAAACTGGGATATGATGTTATCATCATTAACCACCCGGAAAGCGCACGTGCATGGATGTCTAAAGGTTTACTGAGAAAGGCACGTAATTTTGCAGAAGAGAATGTGCGTATATTCAGCGCCGTTATCAATGATAATGTTCCTTTACTGGGTGTAGAACCTTCTGCCATCCTCAGTTTCCGTGATGAATATCCTGATCTTGTAAGGGAAAACCTGAGAGCGGATGCTACAAAATTAGCAAAGAACGTATTCCTGGTAGATGAATTTATCAGTAATGAAATAACAAAAGGAAACATCGATAAATCCTTATTTACAACGGAGAAAAGAAATATCAAATTACACGGGCATTGCCAGCAAAAAGCATTGTCTTCTGCCCTGCACAGTAAAAATATCTTGTCCCTGCCACAGAACTATTCCGTAGAAGTGATCCCTTCCGGATGTTGTGGTATGGCAGGTTCTTTCGGATATGAAAAAGAACATTACGACCTCTCTATGCAGATAGGAGAAATGGTATTGTTCCCTGCAGTACGTAATGCCACTTCAGAAACAATTATTGCTGCTCCTGGTACCAGTTGCAGGCACCAGGTAAAAGACGGTACCGGCCGTAAAGCCTTGCATCCCATTGAAATTCTACATGACGCATTGTTACACAACATCTAAAAGAAGTAATATTTTGTAATATTAAAATAATTAATATCTTTGCGCGGAGAAACCTGGCTTCGTAGCAGTCCCGAATTATGCCACCATATAAACCTATGGCCCGATTATAGAACCTATAATATACACTTACCCTACATGAAAAAATTAGCATTCAGTTTACTAGCTGTTGTACTGTTCTTTAGTGCATGTTCGAAAGACGACGACAATACAACTACTCCTGCCAACTCATTTACAATTGATGGTAAAGTAGCGACGACTCCTTATGGTTACAAATATGGTACTCCAGGCAGTGGCGCCGGCGTTTCATTTTTAACGGTTCCGGACAGCCTTGTTACAAATTACACTGGTACGGCAAGTGGTGTTGACATTAACATGGATACACTTATCAACAACCAGACTTTCACCTACTCACGTGATGATTCCAGCACCTACAACAAAACAAAAAACTTTTATGGTGCAAGCGTTTTCTATAATGCAAGCATAATAAATGGAGAAATGAAAGATAGTACAGGTATCCAATATAATAAACCAACAGGCGGTACTGTAACTGTGAAAATAACTGGAAACATTTATACTTTTGATTACTCCTTACAATTTGATACCAAGACAATAACCGGTAAGTTTTCTGATACACTTACTGTTGTTGAATAATAAATAATCCATTACAGGCGTAATGGATCTAACCTATAACCTGTATATATAACCTATATTATATCCTCAACTTCATGAAAAAATTATCATTCGCCGTGCTGGCTGCAGCACTGTTTTTTACTGCCTGTTCAAAAGATGACGACAAACCAACTACTCCTGCAACAGGAGGTTCCTTTTCCTTTAACGACACTACCGTAGTAGCCAACAATGGTTACCTGTTTGTATATGGTGTGAGCGATTTTAGTGTAGTATTTACAGATGTAGTATTGTCAGATACTTTGAAGGGTAAAGTGAGTGCAGTAGGTTTTGATCTCGATACACTGATATCTGGTCAGACTTACACTTATTTATCCAATGATTCTGTAGCATACAATAAAAGCAAAAATTTCCCTGATGCTTATGCCTATTACAAATCTGATTGGGTAGATGGAGATATTGACGGGACAACTGGTCGTATCCTTGATGGAATCACATCTGGTACAGTAACCTACACTAAGAACGGAGATACTTATTCCATTACTTATTCTTTCGTGTTCCCTACCGGTAAACTGACTGGTAAGTACGATGGTAAACTAGAATTACGTAACCAGCAATAAAAAAAGCTGGTAGCATTAATACTACCAGCTTTTTTGACTATCCTTTAAAAAAGGAAAAATAATCCATTACGGGTGATGGCACCTGTGATGGATTATTTCTTTTATAACCTGATCGTTTCGGGAAGATACTTTGCGATCAGTGCCTCGTAATAAGGTTTCAGTTCCGAAATTACGGGCGGTTTCGGACTTTTTGAATAGAGATCATAAGGATTGAATTTCTTTACCCACTCAAACATTTCCCTGTCATGATCATTCATCAGGTGTTCATAAGAATGTTCCCTGTGCTGCGCATAAAAAGAGTGGTAACGAATCATATATAAAGCCGGTTCCGGCAGGTAATCTTTCATTATCTGGTACAGATATTCATCATGTCCCCAGGATAAATCCACGTTATTCAAACCACAGTTAGGTTCGTACACACCATATTTGGTATTATAACGTTCGTCGGTAGAATCCGGGTTATCTGCAAAGTACTCAGGATACACGATCTTATCTGAGAACCTGCAACCTACAGGGAAGGTATCTCCTACCACGGCCCATTGCGGCTCTCCGAACAGGCATAATACTTTACCCATATCATGCAGGAAGCCAGTCAGCACGAACCAGTCGGGATGACCATCTGCGCGTATCGCTTCAGCTGTCTGTAACAGGTGCTGCAACTGGTCCAGTTCTATATCAGGATCGGAATCATCTACTAATGTATTGAGGAACTCCATTGCTTTCCAAACCGGCATTTCCTTACGGCTGAATTGCAGAAAATCTTTCTTCTTTTCCTGCACAAAATCGTACGTCTGATATTTGTGATTAAGACGGTAGAACTCCCGCACAGTATCCCTTACAGGGCTGTCATAGTTGCGGTACTCTTCTTTACTTTTGGCTGGCTGGTCTGCTTCTGGGTAGCGTAGTACGACATCGTCTTCCCAATCTTCAATGCTCTGTAGTGGATTGATCTCCTCCCCGGAAAAGTTATTTGCATTCATTATTCGTGGATTTTGTACCCTGAATTTACAAATTACAATCGATTTCAACAAATGAAAAAATGACTGTTTTTCTGATGGTGCTTCGCACCATCAGAAAAAATTGAAGGGATTTTGCAGGGCTTCGCCCTGCACCCAAAATCCTGTTACCAGAAAACAGTATATAAAGCCGTCAATACCCCTATAATCAGCACACTACCCACCACAAATGCCGTGGAGGGCTTAAACATACTATTATCTATGATCAGCACCCTTTCCTGGTGTTTACTCTTCTCATCCAGTAATGTCACTACCGTCATCAGCACTATCAGCGACACAAACACAATAGACATCCTGTTCAGGAAAGCAAAATCAGGGAATAATCCGCCCGTCCACACCGGCAGGAACTTCAGCACGGTGGATAACGGGATAGTCAGTACAGCCCCTAACAACGCTGCTGTAGAGGTAGTCCGCTTCCAGCAGAAGCCCATCAGGAAGATAGCCAGTACACCCGGAGCGATGAACCCAACGTACTCCTGGATGAACTGGTAAGCCTGGTCGAGGTTACGCAAAGCAGGCGCTACCAGACTGGCGATCACCATAGAGATGATCACGGCAATACGCCCGGTACGGACCAGGTGCTTCTCAGAAGCGTTTTTATTAAAGTACTGGCGATAAATATCTAAAGAGAAGATGGTAGAGATACTATTTGCCTTCCCTGCCAGCGAAGCTACAATAGCCGCCGTGAGGGCCGCAAAAGCCATCCCTTTCACACCCGGAGGCAGCAGGTTCAGCAAAGTTGGGTAAGCATGATCGGGTTTCACAGCGCCGGAAGCATCCAGCATCTCATGACTAAACACCCCTTGCTGATACAGCACAAACGCTGTAATACCAGGTAACACCGCAATCACCGGGATCAGCAGCTTCAGGAAAGCCGCAAAGAGAATCCCGCTGCGGGCGGTTTTAAGGTCTGCTCCTAATGCACGCTGCGTAATATATTGATTACAACCCCAGTAGCTGAGATTATTGACCCACATCCCTCCTATCAATACAGATAATCCGGGTAGATCTTTATAATAAGGATGAGAAGGCGGGAAGATCATATGGAAATGCGTATCCGCCTTTTCGCGGATCAGGGCTAATCCCTTCCATACATTATCCCCATAACCAAAATGATTGGATACCATGTTAAGAGCCAGGTAAGTAGTTACCAGTCCGCCGGCAATCAGCACAAACACCTGGATCACATCCGTATACCCGATCACCTTCATACCACCCAGCGTTACTATGACAGCGAAAACTGCCAGTCCGGTTATACATAACCCGAAGTCGATCCCCGACACAGATGATATTGCCAGTGCGCCCAGGTAAATAATAGAAGTCAGGTTCACAAAAACGTATACCAGCAACCAGAACACCGCCATGATAGTACTGACAGTTGTATTATACCTTTGCTTCAGGAACTGCGGCATGGTGTAAATCCTGTTTTTCAGGTACACCGGTATAAAAAACAACGCCACTATTATCAGCGTAGCCGCCGACATCCACTCATAGGTAGAGATGGCCAGTCCTAAGGCAAAGCCCGATCCGGACATCCCGATAAAATGTTCTGCAGAGATATTGGAGGCAATCAGGGATGCCCCGATAGCCCACCATGTGAGAGAGCCTTCCGCAAGGAAGAAGTCTTTTGAACTGGTAATACCCGATCTTTTCCTCTGATAAATATAATAGCCATACGATGCGACCACTACGAAATAAATAAGAAAAACGAAGTAGTCTAAAGCCTGTAAATGATTCATAACGCGCTAAAGTTAATAAGTGGAACTTGAGATTCGTTAAAATAATTAAATAATCTCATAAATTCTTACTTTGATCTTTTCTTTTATATTTACCATCGATTATGCTGGAAGTAGACAAAAAAGAAGCGGATTTATTACAGAAAGCCATCTCTGAATGGGAAAAGAATGCATTGATCAGCCCTCAACAGGCCAATGATCTGCAAAAGACATGGCGTGTGCGGGAGGCCGACTGGCAAGCTATTACTCTCTATATCTTCATAGCCGCCATTTCCTGTGCCTTGATGGCCTTTGGCTCCCTTGTACTGGATGAGAAGTGGATTGAGGTATTAAGGCTGAAATTCTCTTTAAATGATGGCATTATCGCCACCCTATTTGCCGGACTTACTGTTTTTTTATGTCTGCATGGTTATAGAAGACAGCACCGGCACCCCGCTTATTCATTAAACAGAGAGCTTTTCTGGTTATTACCGGTGCTCAGCATAGGCGTAAGCGTGGTATACCTGGGCAAAAGCCTGGCATATTTAAACGGCAACTACGGGGCCTTCTGGTTACTGGCCACTGCCTGTTACGGAGCACTGGCTATTGTACTGTCTTCCAGATTATTATGGTCTGCAACACTGCTTTGTTTCATCCCCGCTTATGTAAAGCTCACTTACTTCATCACAGCTGATAAACCTTATTTCTGGGGTATGAATCTCCCCTGCCGCATGTTCCTGCTGGCAGTGATCATGCTGGGAGTAGACCTGATTTTCCGCAACATTAAAAAGTACAAACGGGTAGAAGATATCACCTGGGTAGGTAGCTGGTTATTATTGTTATTATCCGGCTGGCTCATTTCCATTTTTGGTAATAGTGGTACCTGGGATGAATGGCAGCATGTACGGCAGGTACAGTTACTCTGGTGGGTAGCTGCATTTACGATATTATGTGTGATAACGTTATTGATCGGGATTAAAACACAGGACAGTATGGTAAGGGATATCAGTGTGCTCTTCCTGTTGCTGGACATGTACACCCGTTATTTCGAATACCTCTGGGACCGTACCCATAAAGGATTATTCTTTGCCATTCTGGCTGTTTCATTCTGGTGGATAGGAAAATTATTAGAACGAAGAATGCGTAAAAGAAACTCCGCAGGAGAAGGAGAAACCTCTCCCACGGAGTTAAAAAATTAATCAACGCGACTCACTACTTCCACTTCCTGCATCTGGTATCTTTTTGTATCGTGGAAACTCCAGTCGTAATTGGCAGTAATCCATGAGCGCAGTACAGCTACAAAACGTTCCAGTTCTTTATCTGTCTCAGCGCCAAAAGAGGGCAGTAATTTTTCCAGTGCAGTGAACAGTTTTACCTCCTCATCATGCATGCGTACCGTTTCATTGACAGCATCCTGCAAAGACAGGTTCCTTTCGTGTTCCAGCACCAGCACAAGGTTATGTACATCACCTTGTTTGGCCTCTTTGGCACAGGAGAAAATGTCATTGCTCCAGCATACAATATTATTGCAGGCCAGTGCTAAACGTTGTACAATAAAATGTTGCTGCACATGCGTGGGCAGGTATATTCTTTCGATGATCTCTATAGCTTCCACATCCGCAAATAACGCCCCTGTATAAGGGCGCATGGTAACATACTCTGCTACTGTTGGTGTGGCCCCTACAGCACGGTTACCGGCTTCCCAATGACAGGAAGTAAAGTATTCTTCCATGCTGCGTATAAAACGCTGTTCCCAGGCGGGGCTTCCTATCTGTTGCATCCTTTGCCAGATATCCGCGAAGCTGTTACCCAACACGGTATCTATGTGTTTGTTATGTTTCAGGATATCCATAAAGCCATCCGTGATCGCTTCCAGGTAAACAGCCTTTTTACCCAGTTGAGCTTCGTCGCACTGGTCGTCCAGCATAAAAAGCCAGGTGTTAAAATTGGCAATGATGCATAATTCGTGCAGTTCCGCGTGAGGAAAAGCACGGGCAGCCAGCCATGCAAAGCGCGACCTGTTAAAGCGGGTTAATGCTTCAGGAGTGTTCATAAATCCGGCAGACAGCACCCATTGGAGATTTTGTGCATTTGCGGCCTCTACATGTGGGTTAATGAGAGATGGGAACGGATATTTAATCCGAGGCAGAATGATCGTTGGCATAAGTGAAAATTGTGGGTTAAATGTTGATTATCCGAGCGTTTGAATGTTTGACTTTATTCAACTTTTCAGATCGTCAAAACTCAAACCGTCAGGCGCTCAATTACTCTGGGTAAAGCCAGCTGAAACCAGCTGGTGAATTGAGAGGGTTCTGCTTCTAACAGCCGGGTTACTGCTGTTATACTCATATACCGGTAGTCGTTTACTTCTGTTGGATCTGGGTTAATGATTCCATTATAGATACCGGATAATACATGGTCGTATTCATGCTCAATAAGGCCGTTACCGAATGCTGTACGATAGGTGAATTGAAATAGTCCTGTAAGCGCACAGTCGAATCCCATTTCTTCAAACAGCCGCCTGTGTGCCGCTGCTTCTACCGTTTCTCCCGGTAAGGGATGACTGCAACAGGTATTGGTCCATAAACCGCCTGAATGATATTTATCGAGTGCCCGCTGCTGCAGCAGCATTTCTCCTTTATCATTCATTACAAACACCGAAAAAGCCCTGTGTAACATGCCTTTACGGTGCGCTTCCATCTTTTCCATTACGCCTGTAGCTTCATCCTGTTCATTAACTAATATAACCTGTGCTTCCATACTATAAACAAATATACTTGTTGTCAATTTAAGTAAACAAATTCCGGCTGGCATAGCCCCCCTTCAATAATAACAACTTTACGTTGCAGGCGGAGAATGAATGGTAATCATAAATGTTCTTTTAATGAGTTAATCTGATAGGAGTTTCAATATCCGGGTATAACGGGGACAACAATGTTGAGATAGGCTAAAATGAGTTGGCCTTAATTTACGAATTAATTTGTTCATTTTATCTTTCTGCCCTATCTATTCTTCGCAGCGTAATTCGCACGATTTGAACTTTAACGTATATTTGTACCCTATGGCAGAAGATCTTAGCATTATTCAAGGCGATAAAATTGCAGCATATAAATCTATAATTCCCCAAATAAAGGCATTGGTAGATGGTGAACCAGACCAGGTTGCAAATCTTGCCAATACTGTTGCCGCATTAAAGGAACAGTTTGGATGGTTTTGGGTAGGATTTTATCTTGTAAAAGGAGACGAACTGGTACTGGCTCCATTCCAGGGACCCGTTGCCTGCACCCGCATAAAAAAAGGCCGTGGCGTATGTGGCAGCAGCTGGGCAGAAGCCCGTACACTGATTGTTCCCGATGTGGAAGCTTTTCCCGGGCATATTGCCTGTAGCAGTCTCTCTAAATCCGAAATTGTTGTTCCCGTTATACGCAATGGACAGGTGATAGGTGTGTTAGATGTAGACAGCGAACATCTGAATTATTTTGATGAAACAGACCAGCAATTCCTCGAAGAATTGATTGCAGGCCTGGATTTTGCAGTATAACAGCATTTCCAATACATTATTATGTTTTTTTTCCGCAAAAAATCAGAGAATAATACGGCCGTTGTCCCTTTCCTTGCCGGCATTGAAACAGATATACACTCTCACCTGATACCAGGTGTAGATGATGGTGTACAGGACCTTGAAACATCCATACGCTTCATCGAAACCCTGCATTCCCTGGGTATTAAAAAGGTGATTACCACTCCTCATATCATGATGGACAGGTATCCCAATTCCATAGAGACCCTTGGCACGCCCTACAAAAGCGTACAGGAAAAACTGCTGGAAAATAGCCTGGGCATCCAGTTTCAACACGCCGCAGAATATTACATGGATGAATATTTTGAAGAGCTGATGAAAAAGCCCCTGTTCACCCTCAATGGTGAATTAGTGCTGGTAGAGATCTCTTTCATGAGCGCCCCGCCTCAACTTCATCAATGGCTCTTTGAGTTACAGGCACAGGGTTACCGTCCCATCATGGCTCACCCGGAACGCTATAACTATTATCATAGTCAGTTGGAAGAATATAAGACCTTCAAACAGCGGGGTTGCTACCTGCAGGTGAACCTGCTTTCCCTTACCGGTTATTATGGCCGGCATATCCAGAAAGCAGCAGAATGGCTGATAGAACACAAGCTGATTGATTTCATCGGGACAGATCTGCACCATGAAAAACATCTGGAGGCAATCCTGTCCATAGGAAAAGATAAAAAGCTCTTAAAACTGCTTGAAGTATATCCCTTTAGAAATAATACACTCACACATTCACCCCAGGCAATAAAGTAAAAAATCTGCCTTAAAATTTCTATTTTTACAAAATGAGTAATACCATTGTACCGCAAAAGGGGCTGGAAAACAGCCGTATAGCAGTTATAGGATTAGGTTATGTCGGTTTACCTCTTGCCATTGAATTCTCCAAAAAGTACAAAGTCCTTGGCTTTGACATCAATGAAGATCGTGTAAAAGAGCTGAGTAAAGGGCAGGACAGGACCAAAGAAGCTAATATTGAAGACCTTAATAAAGTCATCAGTATCAGAAAAGAACCAGGCGCAGATAAGGGCCTGTTGTTTTCCTCAGACAAAGCCAACCTGAAAGATTACAATATCTTCATCGTAACAGTTCCAACACCCATCAACGAATATAAATCCCCGGACCTGAGACCGTTAATCAGCGCGTCTACTATGCTGGGCAGTATCCTGAAAGCAGGAGACATTGTGATATATGAATCTACTGTATACCCTGGTTGTACGGAAGATGACTGTGTACCCGTGCTGGAAAAGGTGTCCGGACTGAAATTCAACAAGGATTTCTTTGCCGGTTATTCTCCGGAGCGTATTAATCCGGGTGATAAAGTGAACACCCTTACAAAGATCAAAAAGGTAACCAGCGGATCAACTCCGGAAATTGCGAACAAAGTAGACGCCTTATATGCCTCTATTATAGAAGCTGGTACACACAAAGCCAGCAGTATAAAGGTGGCAGAAGCATCCAAAGCGATTGAGAATGCCCAGCGCGATATCAACATCTCCTTTGTAAATGAACTGGCCCTTATATTTGACCGTATTGGTATTGATACCAACGACGTGATAGAAGCGGCAGGAACAAAATGGAACTTCCTGAAATACAAGCCAGGATTGGTAGGCGGCCATTGCATAGGCGTTGACCCTTATTATCTTGCCCATAAAGCAGAATCCCTGGGTTATCATCCACAGGTAATCCTTTCCGGAAGAAG
The DNA here is from genome assembly GCF_900110995.1 of Chitinophaga sp. YR573. GTDB lineage: Bacteria > Bacteroidota > Bacteroidia > Chitinophagales > Chitinophagaceae > Chitinophaga. The sequence goes on along the minus strand of NZ_FOJF01000003.1, from coordinate 498,916 downwards.
GGTGAACGACCATATGGGAAATTTTGTTGCCAATAAGATCGTAAAACTCATGATTGAAAAGGACCACAAGATCAAGGGGTCCAAAATACTCATCATGGGAATTACCTTTAAAGAAAACTGTCCGGATGTGCGTAATACAAGGGTGGTAGATATCTACCATGAGTTAAAACAATTTGGTACAGACGTCACTATTTACGACCCATGGGCTGATCCTAAAGAAGTAGCACATGAATATGGGCTGGAGATCGTAACAAAGCTAAAAGATGATGAGATCTATGATGGGATCATTATCGCTGTGGCACATAAAGAGTTCCTCACCTTTGATTATAAAAAGTATAAACGTAATAATGGTGTCATCTTCGATACCAAGGCCTGTATAGACAGAAATCTTGTAGATTGCCGCTTATAGTAGATTTATGAATAATATGTATATTTGCCAGGCACATTTAATTAACCTGGTGTCTTATACTCTATGAAACAATCTCTAATCAGCGTAATTACGCTTTCTCTGTTTTTTGCTGCCTGTAAGAAAGATAGTACGACTACTGTTACGACTGAAACGCCAGTCACAAAGTATATTCAAAGTACTGTTTCTGTTTATGACAGTATCGCCATTGAATATAACATGGATAAATCTGTATACAGGTATCTTGATTTCCACAGGAATGGTGGTCAGTTCTTTGGTGTTTTGCCTAACTATGAGGCTGGAAAAATAACAAAAACAGTTGCTACTTCAGATAGCCTGTTTAGCAGTACATACAATTATCAGACAGTTACTTACAACAGCGTCGGACAAATAAGCAGTATCACTTATTTTAGCAAGGACGGATCTCCTATGACTGTTGATTCCCTGTTATACGATAGCAATGGTAAACTGGATTCAACCCTGCTCTATCAATATAACTCAGGTACAAATGCGAAAGAACTTACGTATAAGTATGCATATACCTGGGATACTAAAGACAATATCATCAAACAGGAAGAGATTTATGTTAAAAATACAGGTTCAACTACAACATATACTTATACTTATGATGATAAAATCAATCCGGTCCTTAAAGTTTCAGGTTATTATTTAATGGAGTTTTCACCTGATGATGTAGCCACCTTGCTGTCTGCCAACAACATGCTGACAACTTCTGCAACAGGAGCAGATTATACATATTCTTCTACCAATACTTATGTGTACGATGCTGACAATTATCCTGCTTCATTAATTTCCAGATCAAGCTATCAGAATACCGGCGCTGAACCACAAAAGGATTCAGTTAGCATAAAAATCATTTACGGTAAATAAGGCAAACCCAACAATGCTTTTGTTTATGATACCAGGGCCAGGTATCATAAACAAAAGCATAATATATTAAGATTATTTATATAATTGAAAATATATGTATATTTGACTGGCATTACTAATCTGGTGCCAGGATGCCTATGAAACAATCTCTTATTTGCTTAGCTACGCTGTCATTGTTATTTGCGGCCTGTAAAAAGGATGACTCATCGACTACTATCACTCCTACTCCGGTTACAAAGTATCTACAGAGTACTATTGCTACTAACGGAGACAGCACTTCGATAGAGTTTAACATGGATAAATCGGTGTACAGGTATCTTACTTTTGGAGAGAATCCTTCCGCTACACTACCTTCTTATACATCAGGGAAAATAGTTACCATAGATTTTACCACAGATCTTTTGCTCACTAATATATATCAGCGTCAGGGTATTACATTCAACGATCTGGGTCTGCCCAGCGTAATCAGTTCCTATGATTCAGAAGGATCATTGATTGGTGTGGATTCCCTGGGATATAACACAGAGAATAAACTTGCAATGCTCTTCCACTTTGAAAAGGATGTCAATACTAATCTGAAACGTCTTTACTCATACGAATATACCTGGAACACAAAGGGTAATATCATCAAACGAAAAAGGACTTCTTCTACGATAGCAGATTACTATGTTGTAACCAATTATACTTATGACGATAAGATTAACCCGGCTCCGAAGGTATTGGGTTACTATCTGGTTAAATTTAATGTAGAAGATCTGGCAGGTTTACTTTCTGCCAATAACCTGCTGACATCTTCTTATTATGACTCAATAACAGCAATCACCACTTCAGTCAACAATACTTACCAGTATGATGAAGATGATTATCCGGCAGTTATGACCTTAAGGACAACAACACAGCATGATGGGGAGGCAGCAGTTACAGACTCTGTTATCCTGACAGCGCACTACGGTAAATAAGTGTTACCACCTATATATTTTAAAAGAACTGGTATATATACTGGTTCTTTTTTGTTTTATCACATTTTTCCTTTCCATAGATACATTGTAACCCAGAATTATTTAATAACTTTACCTCAGCATATGCCTTAAAAAACCCCATATCTTTCTTAAAAAAGCCTCCCTTAAGATTGTTATTATTCCTGGTACACCCTATCGACGGGACATGAAAAATATGTCCGTTACAAGCCATTATTAAGATTACAACTTTGTAAAGTATTCCTTGTAAAGCTGCTTATAACATGCACGCGGTTTTGCAAGAAAAAACCATGTACCGATGAACACACCTTACAATGAAGTTTTAGGGATCAGTGAGTCAGCCCAACTCAAAATTTTACTACTGACAGGTGATACTGCGATGTTGCGCAAATTCCGTCAGCTGTTAACCCCACAGTATACATTATTGGTTGCCAACACTGTCGCTGAAGGCATTGCACATGGTTATAACGATCAGCCTGATATGATTTTGTGTGACTCTATGATGCATGATACCACCGGGTACCAGTTCCTGATCACTCTCAGGAATGATCCCATGTTGAAACACACACCTTTTATCCTCTTCAGCAGACCCAATGGCCCTGCCAATATGCGGAAAGGAATGAACCTGGGTGCTGATGATTTCCTGGTGGCACCCTTTAGCGGAGAAGAATTGCTGAAAAGTATACAGTCAAGACTCAGCAGGTTTTATCATATCAGGGATACCTACCACGCTACAACAAGAGAACTTGTTTCAGCCGGAGAAATAAACACCCTGCCTGTCAATGACAGGTTAAGTAAAACAGAAGCAAAAATACTGGATATGATTGCCAGAGGTATGAGCAGCAGGGATATCGCATCTTATCAATGCATCAGTGTAAGAACAGTAGACAATCACAGGCACAATATTACCAAGAAACTACAACTTTCAGGACCTAATGCGCTTGTAAAATTTGCTATAGGGTATGCGGGAGCTATGGGCAGATAAAGACTTTATTGTATAATGTGTTCTTTTACAATACCCAGTTTTTTCATTCTCGCTTCCAGCGTAGTCGGCTTTATGTCTAAAATATCAGCTGCTCCCTGTGGGCCACGTATCCTGCCATTACAATATTTCAGTACGCGGATAATCGCTTCCCGTTCTGCATCTGCCAGAGAAAGCAAAGGCGGCGGAGAAATATCCGACGCCTTTATCTGCTGACTATCAGGCGCTGTAATTGTAATGGCAGGGGATGTGGCAGAGATAACCGCACGTTCTACCATATGCTCCATCTCACGGATATTACCCGGCCAGTTATAGTTAACAAGCGTAGCAAGGGATGCCCGGTTAATATGCTTAACAACTTTACCATATTTATTGGCTGCTTTCTCCGTAAAATACCGGAGCAATAACGGGATATCTTCTTTCCTTTCTCTTAATGCAGGCAAATGAATAGGGAACACAAATAAACGGTAATAAAGGTCCTGCCGGAAACGACCAGCCCTTACTTCATCCTCCAGTATACGGTTGGTGGCAGCTACGATCCGTACATCCACTTTAATAGCTCTACTGCCACCTAAACGCTCTATTTCTTTCTCCTGTATGGCACGCAGTAATTTAGCCTGCAATTCCAGGGGCAACTCCCCTATTTCATCCAGGAATAAAGTACCACCGTCTGCCATCTCAAACTTTCCGGTACGACGTTGCAATGCACCGGTAAAAGCACCTTTCTCATGTCCGAAAAGTTCAGACTCTATCAGTTGTGCGGGCAATGCTGCGCAATTCACTTTAATCATGTCTTTATCCCTGCGTTGAGAATTATAGTGAATAGATTCCGCCAATAACTCTTTCCCGGTACCTGTTTCGCCGGTGAGTAATACGGTAGCATCGGTAGGCGCTACCTGCCGTACCAGCTGCATCACCGGCTTCAATGTATTCCCTATCAGTTTGCCGTCTTCAATCGAAGCAACATCTTCCAGTGTTAAATAATCCTGCTGTACATTCTTCAAAGAAGTGGTCAGCAATAATTTCAGGCAGGCAACAGAAAAACCAGCGGTATATTCATTTAACTTCGATTGCAATGATTGCGAAAAAGTATTTCTTTGATCAGACAGCAGACATACAAAACCAAAATTTCTGAAAGTATTCCCCAAAGGAATGATCAGCAATTCCATTACTCCACCATTATATAAAACAGATTTCAACGCATCACTCCTGTCCGGAGTTTCCAGTTTCATCACACCGGCAATATCATCCTTCAGATAATACTCCTTTACCTTATCGGGCAGATTACCCAGGTTAAATGCGCCTTCCTTCTGTAACCACCATTGAGCAATAACACCATTAGTATCCGCCATACCTATCAGTATAGAGAAGGCATGCGGATAAGGCTGTAATACAGCCTGTATAAAAGAAAATAAATCATCCTCACTTTTAAATTCCTCTCCGGAAATTGACTTTGTCCCCGGTTGTATACCCGATACGTTCCCTGCGGGCAGCAACCATTCTAATAACTCGAACAGTTCCATAGATCCCAACACTTGCATTATTAAGATTCCGGAACACCTTACGGTATCCGGACTAACTTCTCCATTATTTCGTATTCCCGTTTGGATTAATCCAATATATTGGAGGCTTCTTTTTGGGGGAAAGCACCACAATACACTGAATTACAATAATTTAACTGCATGGCACAGTCATTGCGTCTTTATATGTCTTCCTGGGTAAGGATAAGTGATAATCCAGAAGTCTAAGCACTGGCACATGACATAGCCAGCTATTGGTCTATTAGCTTTGTTCGGGAATAACTCTTCTTGTCAGTTGGCTTTTCAGAGGATGGTTAAAACTATATTAATATGACTATTTTGCAAAAATAATACCATATTATCATTTTTTCTATAATACAATTGTCTCAAGATTAATCATGTTCTTAATATTCATTGTATTAGCGTTTTCGATTGATAGAAAATTCACCTTGACTAAACCATATTAAACATGCCGGGGGGGATTTCTTTTACCTGCTTTGACACGTTTTTTTGAAAAATCCATTCTATGCCCTTTTATACTGTATCCATTTTTGACAATAAGCGGTGGGACCGACTTGTCCGTAACGCACACGCATTTGATTTTTCCCATACCTGGCATTACCACAGTACTGCCACAAGTGGTGAACCTGTTTTACTCGTGTATGAGGAAAAGGATGAATTCATTGCTTTACCACTCATAAAAAGGCATATTCCGGGTACAGAAATATACGAAGCCTATACTATTTCCGGGTATGCAGGCCCTGTATCCAGCAGAAGCTTTGCCCAAACCAGTTATGTTATGCAGGAACGCTTTGAGAGCTCCCTGCTTGACTACTTTGAACGGGAACGCATCATGCATGTAAACATCCGTTTGCATCCTACCATACACAAAGCATTTAAGCCAGTACATGCCGGCCGCCTGGATAAATGTGATGACAGCCTGCTGATAGATCTTTCTCATCCGGCAGAGATTCATCAGCTCCAACATTTTGGAGAGAGCTTTGAACCTGTCGTTAGTATGCTGCACAGGAAAGGCTATACCATCAGGCAAGCGACAGCGATTAACGATGTGGATATTTTTGCAGATATCTTTCAGCATAACATGCTGCGTTTAAATGAAACGATCGGGAGTGTATATGACAAAGCCTGGTTCAGACAGATGATGCGCCCCACAGGGTTCGACAGCAGTCTGCTTGTGGCCTGCCGTGGTACGGTAATAGTAGCTGGCGTACTATTAACCTTCTGTAATGACATCATGCAGTTACACCTGGCAGCAACACACGAAAACCATTTGCAGGATACTCCTTTAAAATTATTACTGGCTGAAGCTGCTGCACTGGGGAAATCCCTTGGCATGCAATATATGCACCTGGGTGGTATAGCAGACAAAGCAGATGCACTGTTTGCAGCGAAGGCGATCTGCCCGGATATATATCCGGGTTTCAAATCGTGGAATGTTAGCACTGCTAACATATTAATTCCGCAAAGCAGCCGTGACTCGCGCCAGGAACTTTTAATTGCTGTTTAAAATAAACGCCGGACGGTACTAACCATCCGGCGTTTTTCTATAAATGAGTTGAATAATGAGCAAAAAAAAACGGCCAACCATGAATGGAAAGCCGGTCTTTCATCCATTGTTTGTTAACCCCAGCTGCTGATCTTTTATTCCGATTGAGCAGCTGGGGCTACCCTTACAATGTTTGTTATGCAATATTAATAAATTGATGTGTACAAAGTTGTTAACCCTTGGTTAACGATGAATTATTATTGCATTAAGTTATCTCATCAGCAATAATGTGCCTTGTTGTTTAATCGCCTGTTGCTTATTGTCTGTATAAGTCACTACCCACACATAACTGCCACCAGTCACACTTACACCCTTTAATTTACCATCCCATCCTTTATCCGTATTGCTACTCTGATAAACTAATTCTCCCCATCGTCCATATATCGACATACGAAAATCTGTAATATCATCCTGCACTCTTGCACGGAAAATATCATTCAGGCCATCTCCGTTCGGGCTAAAGGCATTTGGCATAAACACGGCACAGTCGCGCCATTCCTTGATGATATCTGTTTCTCCTTCTGCTTCACAATTCCAGCGGTCGGTTACACGATAAAGATAATGTCCTCCATCAAGATGATCCAGGACACTGTCCTGTTGCGAAACATAGCCAGGGATACTGTATGTATAAGGTGGTGTACCGCCCTGTACAGCTACAATAATCTGCCCATTGGTAAGATCACTGCAGCTCACATCTTTAGTGCGTACACTTGTTATTTTTAAAGCATCAGGTGAGAAGGTAGCAAAATGTTCAAGATGCAAAGTACAATCAGTATTATCCTTTATCACTGCATAATAAAGGCCATTTTTCTGGTTATTGAAAACAGCAGATGCCTGAAATGAATTACCATTATCAATACTGAATTGATATGGTTCCACCCCATCGCTCACCGTTAAGTTTATTGTTGTTTGACAGTCCTGGAAGGAAACAAAAGCGTAGCCCGTCATTTCATATTCCCTTATATTCATCTGCTTTGAAATGGTATCACCATTCGCATCAGTGACTGTTACTTTGTATATACCCGAAGGCAGATTACTGATAGCTGCACCTGTATAATTAGCAGGTATCCAGTTGTATGAATAAGGTGCTTGTTGTCCGGTTACATTCAGCGTAATAGCGCCTGTATTTGATCCTTTACAGGTATTACGTACTGTTGCATCAATGACCTTCTGCGCGTCTGCATGTATAGAGATCGTGATAAAACAAATATTCAGGTACAAACTACAGCGCCAGGGCGAATGTTTCATATAAGTCTTACGTCTTGATGGTAGCATCTGTTTCCCTGCATTAAAATACAGTTAACAGGCATAAATATATTACATTATTTTAATATAATAAACTGTAATTTCTCATTTTGACTTTTAGCCAATAAAAAAACCATCATGTATCATTTGGCAAATGATGCATGATGGTTTGTAGTTTTTTTATTACTTATTGCTTACGGAGAAATGAATATTCATACCCATTTGGGGAAATGTAAAAGATTTTATACCCTTTTACATTCATCAGTCTGATAATATCTTCTGTATCTGTTTTCGAAAATGCGCTGAAGAAATGATGGAATTCGACCAGGATCTGATCAATCCTCACCCCACTATCAAGTATATCTTTTAAAACAGGATATTCTGCTCCTTCAATATCTATCTTCAATATATCGAGGTAAGTATGGCCAAGATTCTTCATAATTGAATCCAATCTTAACGCAGGTACTTCAACAAAATCTTCCTGCTCATTAATAGCCACACTGGAATGTGATATATAATTTGGATTAGCTGATTTATAGAATTTCATATTACCATTCTTATCAGATAATGCCACTCCCTCATAAATAAACTCAGCTGGCAGATCCTGCGCTGCTAACCAGTCTTTCACCTTAGGTGTAGGATCAAATGCATAAACATTCACTCCATATTTATTGATGATTGATAAATCAAAAGAGATATCATTTCCTATACCGAAAGAATATACGATACTGTCTTTACTAATCAAATCAGGATTAATTACCCAACCTCCATAGGCAGATCCATGTTTCTCTTTTGTAGCCCTAACCTGCACATGGGTATTGGGAGATTTACCAGCCCTGACATGATATTCACGTCTCAGGGTCCTTAAACAATCTTTAAATGTAATCATGATGATAAAGTTCAAAAGATGTTAATATGAAGCGATCTCTTTGAACTAAATTATGATAAATTATATTCCGGAAAAAATTATTGCGCAGAGATATATTCGTAAGTATATTTTATAACGTAGTCACTGGTAGGTGAGCGGTCTGTTCTACCGATGATAAGTCCTATACTGTCTTTGGTATATTCAGAAACAGATGTACTATGCAAATCCTGTTCATAAATTTGCGCCTCCGCACTTTGTACTTGTTTCACCACATAATTATTTTTAGAAAGCCGTGGTTCATTCACGAATTCTCTCTGATATACAAACTGAGAAATATAAGGAAGGTAAACATTCATGTTTAAATAGCTAAGCACACTATAACAACTATCATACTCTGAATAGGTATACAATTCCTCTTCAATGTTCCCATATTGGGGATCTGTAAAGGTATACCATTGACTCAGGTTATCACCGGCATAGGTATATCCGAGGCTATCGATGACAGGCGAATTTACTCCTCCGGAACGTATATATTGTTTAATAACGGAGCCATTATACTGGTAATTAAATATATTCCGGACAGGTTTAATGCCACCGGGATTAAAGACTTTGATAGTATCTATCTTTCCATCTGTAGCATTATACTGAATTGTTTTTATTCGATATTCTACTCTGGTTTTATTGGTGAAGAAAACACTCCCCATCTGCGAGAGCCGGTTTTGGGCATCATAGAAAAGAGTATCTATACGGACCGTATCATGTAAACGGTCATAAGTAATATCCAGCCAGGGGCTTTTCTGAGTATTATAAATATATTCCTCACTGAGATAACTCATAAGAGTTGTTCCACCTCTCAGTTCTGCGTAATATACTTTACTGAGCAACCATTTTCCTTTTTCAGTCTTTGTGGGTGTAGTAGTATCTTTTTTACAACTGATTCCCCAAAAGGTGACAGTAAGAAAGAATAATATGATGCGGATAAAATATTTAGAGTTTTTCATGACTGTAGATTGATGAAGTAAAAATTTTTATTGAGCAGGTGTATATTCGTATTGCTCTGAATATCTAACATCCTCAACATGATTTGTGGATCTACCAGCTACTACAGAATCAAGCGCACTATAATAAACAGCATAGAAATACTCAATCATGTCATAATCTGAAAACCGATACCGGTAATTATTCACGGGGAGCCGGGGAGCCTGCATCATGATGAGAAATTCCGCATCCCAACCCCAACGAGAAACAGGGTACGGGTCCATATCAAATGTTTCCAAACCACTGTATCTATAAGGATTAACCTTGTCATCATATGATTGCAATACCTGCATCTGAGGATCGAACTCTCCCAACGTAAATTTAACAAGGTTTTTCTGCTGATTATAGGTAAAAGAAGCAGTGTCCTTACCAGATGTGGCAATGTGATAGGTGATCTTCAGGATCGTTGTATCCTGGTATACAAAGATGGTACTATCGCTTAAATGGTATTGATTAGTATTATCGAGTGAATATTTAAGACTGCTTGTCTTCCGGCCACTGGCATCATAAAAAAATTCTTTTTTATGAGAGTATAGTCCACCTGCAGTACTAACACTGATATCCGTGCTTTTAATCCGGATTAATTGCTGCTGGCTATTATAATAGAAAGTATCAGTCCTGGCGGGGGCATGTGTTGGATCTAAGACCCGTAGTATTTCCTGATGTACCCAGGGTTTATTGAATTCATTATACACAAACCGATGTCGTATATTGCCATAAGAAGCCCCGGGGCTATCATAGTCATAATGGAATTGTAAGGCTGTAAGCAACCATTCGATTATTGGGGGTTCGGCAGTACAGCATTTTTTCTCAACAGGGTCCTTATCCTTTGTGCAGGCATTAAAAAGAAACGCAACGCCGGCAAGTATGGACAGTACTTTAAAATAATGAGGGGTGTTTTTCATACATAAAAATTTGGGGAATGGAAAGACAAGCTATTGGGGTTATGAGGGTGTAAGGTTACCTTATTTCCTAACGAATATTACCTCATCTAAGAGTCTACTAAACAACAAGTTAGTTAAACTAAATGTAAAACACGTTAATGCCTTGTTAATGAAATAAGATAATTTAAAGCTATTTTATTAAAACCAGGTTCCCCTTTTGCTTTCTGGGTTGGTGTTTACTATCAGTATATGTAATTAACCACAGATAACTTCCCATGGGTAAACTAATGCCATTTTGCTGGCCGTTCCATCCACTTTCGGGATCACGGCTTTCAAAAATCAGTTGTCCCCAACGCCCATATATTGCCATATGATAATCACTGATTGCATCGTGAATTTGAGCACGGAAAACATCATTCACCCCATCCCCGTTAGGTGTAAAAGCGTTAGGTATGATCACAAGGCAGTCGCGCCATTCTTTATTTATGTCCGCCTCCCCATCTACTTTACATTCGTGGCTATCTGTAAGCCGGTAATAATACCGCCCGGCATCTAACTGACGCAAACTACTGTCAGATTGAGATATGTATCCGGGAATACTGTAAGTATAAGGAGGTGTTCCTCCTCCGGCGGTTAATGTAATGCTCCCGTCCGTTGTTTCATTGCAGCTTACCGGCCGCACTTTAACCGATTCAAGCACCAATGGATCTGGCTGGGTAATTACAACATCTCCCAGGTTCGCTATACAGCTGTAAGCATCTCTTACGAACACATCATATGAGCCCGGAGATAAACTATTAAAATAGGGGGATTCCTGATAGGAATAACCACTATCAATACTAAAAAGATAAGGCGTTCCTCCACCACTGGCAGATAAGACGATCCCTGCATCCTTATTACCATAACAATCAATATTTTTAATGGCAGCAGTCGCCTTAATCTGATATTCACTAATTACAACGTCCCCTTTGGTAATAGCTCCATTCGCATCCTTTACGGTCACTTCATAATTTCCGGGAGAAAGGCCACTTACGCTGCTTGTTGTATCATTCCCGGGACTCCACAGATATGAATAGGGCCCATGCCCTTCCATTATTTTAACCATGGCGGTACCACCGGATATACCACGGCAGGTATTCTGAGACAACAATTCTATTTTAATTGCTTCCCGGATAGATGAAAAATTATCGACTAATACAGCTGAGAAATTAGTAGAAGAACATACTTCGGAAAAATAAGGACTAAAAGAAATATAAGTATAATCATGAGAAGGAGTAAAGAACACCGTATATCTCTTCCAGTTTATATTATAAAAAGGATCAGATTGCCATAGTACTTCTGCCTTGTCTGTAGCATTATTCCCACCATAAATCACAAATGAACCATAGCAGATCTTTTTGCTGTAATTTGGCGGATAAGCAAGATCAAAAGAAAGCATATAGGTTTTTCCTGCCTGCAGTGATGTAGATAATTTTTGCGCCATTCCTTCCTGCAACCAGGAATAACAAATCATGCCTACATAAGTGTTCCCATCAGAAGCCGGTAAAGAAACCTTATAGATCCCAGGTTGTATATCAGGTGTTTCACGTACTGCGATCCAGGGATCCGGCACTTTTCCTTCCACACTCTCACCTTCAAGAGAAGGATTCCGTAAAATAATATCCTGAGCTATAATAGGTGATGATATAGTCATTGCAAGTAATAAAATGCAATAGCAAATTACTCCCGCGAAAGTATTCTCAGGCTTCCACAAAGGCATTTTCATAGGACAAGGCACCTTAATTCATAGGATATCGGTAATGTTTCATATAACTATTATCATAAATATAATAGTTATTCAAATATATGTATAAATATCAATTTATAGTAATTATTTATATTATATAACAAGAGGGTATATAAATAAAATAAGCCATCACAATGTGACGGCTTATTTTATAACTACCTGAAAATAAATATCTTACATTATCTTATATCCATAATCCCTTTATAATGGTAACAATCAGGTCCAGCTGTTCAGGCCTGAGGTTAGAACCACTGGGTAAACAAAGCCCGTCATTAAAAAGCCTTTGGGAAACACCATTTTTATAAACAGGGGCAGTTGCAAAAACAGGCTGCAAATGCATCGGTTTCCATAATGGCCTTGATTCAATATTCTCCCGCTCCAATGCAAGACGTACTGTTTCACGGGTTATACCATTGCTTTTTACAGGATCGATCAGTATAGTGGTTAACCAACGGTTGCTAATGCTGTCAACAGGTTCTTCTAACAAACTTACACCAGGTAATGCAGCTAAATGCTGTACATAATAATCATAATTAGCTCTTCTCTGATTGACTCTTTCATCCAATACTTCCATCTGGCCACGACCAATCCCCGCACAAATATTACTCATTCTGTAATTGTACCCTATATGACTATGTTCATAATGTGGTGCCGGATCACGTGCCTGGGTGGCCAGAAATTTAGCCTTACTGATGATAGCGGCATCCTTCCCAACCAGTGCACCTCCTCCGCTGGTAGTGATAATCTTGTTACCATTAAAGCTGAGTATACCCAATTGCCCCAACGTGCCACAGGCCCGTCCTTTATAGGTGGCACCCAAAGCCTCTGCAGCATCTTCAATAACTATTATTCCATATTTATCAGCAATGTGAGTGATCTCATCCATCTTTGCCGGCATTCCATACAAGTGAACGGGAATAATAGCCTTTGGCTTCTTTCCTTTTGCAATCCTGTCCTTTATGGCTTCTTCCAGTAAAACAGGGTCCATATTCCAGGTATCTTCCTCACTATCAATAAAGACTGGTATAGCACCAAGATATGCGATCGGATTCGCAGAAGCAGAGAAAGTCATACTCTGACAAATTACTTCATCCCCCCTCTCTACACCTGCCAATATTAATGCAAGATGCAATGCAGCCGTACCTGAAGATAAAGCGGCTACATATCCGGCACCAGTATACCTGGACAGGTCCTGTTCAAAACCATCTACATTAGGTCCAAGTGGTGCTACCCAATTGGTATCAAATGCTTCATTTACATAGTTCTTTTCGTTGCCTCCCATATGGGGAGATGACAACCATATTTTCTCAGCCATAATTTTTATTCAATCTTGCTATTATAATTTATTATTCTGCCCGGATTGCCAACAACAACAGCATAATCCGGCACGTCCCTGATAATTACAGCACCTGCTCCTATCGTACACCATTTGCCTATTTTAATATTCGGTATAATGGCCGCACCTATACCTACATGGGTCCCCTCTCCGATGCTTACATTTCCTGCTAACGCAGCATTTGGAGAAATATGTACGTAATTGCCCAATATACAATCATGATCTACGGAACAATTGGTATTAAGTATCACATGATTCCCGATAGTTACATTACTATTAATACATACCCCCGCCATTATCGCGCATCCTTTCCCAATACTACTGCGTCGTGAGATGGTAGCAGCAGGATGGATCGCATTTAAATATAAACTGTTAAGTTCTTCTGCTATTTTTTTCCGGATCACATTATTTCCTATTGAAATAAGTAATGCCGGATTCTCCATTGCTTTTATCATAGATAGTCCTCCCAGTACGGGATAATCAAGCACTTTCGTAATGCCCGGATTGTCATCAAACACACCTTCTATAACAATATTATTTGCTTCAAATATTTCAAGGATTACCTTTCCATGACCACTTGCGCCGTAGATGTATTTCTTTTCCATGCTAACCCGTAAATTTTTCCATTGTAATATGTTCTCCCTGGTTTATGTCTGCCGACTTGAATACTTTGCTTATTGTCATCAACAAAATTTTCAGATCAAGCAAAAAATTGACATGGTCCACATACCAGACATCATATTCAAATTTTTGTTGCCAACTAATAGCATTCCTCCCGTTAACCTGGGCCCAACCTGTAATACCAGGCTTTATGATATGTCTGCGTCGTTGTACATCATTGTACAATGGCAAATATTCAATCAGTAAAGGTCGTGGCCCAATTAAACTCATTTCCCCTTTAATTACATTCAATAACTGAGGAATTTCGTCAATTGATGTCTTCCGAATAAATTTCCCTACCGCTGTCAACCTTTTATTATCCGGCAATAGATTTCCTTTCGCATCTCTATTATCATTCATTGTTTTGAACTTGATAACGTAGAATATCCTTTCTCTTTTTCCCGGACGTGCCTGTAGAAAAAACACCTTTCCCCTATTGGCGAAAAAAAGAAAAACCATTGCCAGGAAAAAAACCGGCAACAACAGAATAAACCCGCACAAACTCAATAAAAAGTCTGCACAGGGTTTAATTAAATCCATATAGATGTACCGGTTATTATTCATTTATCTTTCTGTAAGAACATAAATAATTCTTCAAACTTTTTCGTTCCGATCTCTATTGACAGCTGATCGTTATAATACCGGCGACCATTATCTCCTAACACCGCTAACTCCTGCTTACTCATATTTTTTAGCAACAAAACCTTTTCCGCTAATTCATGATCATCTTCCGGTGAGAAGTTATACCCCGCACCCGCTGCATTAACGAGATTTGCGGCATCCCCTTCTACACCTACTAAAATCGGCTTTCCTGCCAACAGATAAGCTTGTGTTTTTGAAGGTACCGTTATTTCAAATAATTTATCCTTTACCAGATGAATCAACAATACATCTGCCATCGCCAGATATTTCCCTACCTCACTATTCGGTACACGCCCCAAAAATCTGATATTATCCAACCGGATGCTCTCTACCTGTTCTTTTAGCCTTGCTACATCTACTCCTCCTCCCAGTAAAACAAACTCAATCTCCGTTTCCCCTGCCTGTTTTAACCGTTCTGCACAACGGATCACTACATCCAATCCCTGTGCCAGCCCAATCGTACCTGCGAACAGAATGGAAAACCGTTTTGTCTTTTCCTCCCCATCAACAACATCGGGTACATTAATCGGGTTACTCCAATTATAGATCACACTCACTTTAGAAGCCGGCACTCCTCTCTCTATCAACAACTCCTTAAATCCCCCGGACAATACAGTAATATGATTCACCCGTTTGTAGCAAGCATTCATATAAGACCCGATCATCTTAAGCAAACGGGGATTATTGAGCATTCCCGTAACTTTTAACGTATCCGGCCACATGTCCTGAATGTCATACACTACAGGTATTCCTCTGAAAAACTTAATCATTAATGCCGGAATGGCTACTGTAGCAGGTGGATGATATACATACATTACATCTGCCTTATTTACTTTAAATATGCCAATGAGGCTCGCAAAAAAAGCGAAACTCAAATAGTTTAAGATCCTTTTAAATGCAGATCTGTCATGATTAGGATATAAAGCACAGCGTAATATTTCTATACCATCAATCTTTTCTCTTTTAAATAATGAGATCTTATACCCTTCATACACTTTGCCTCCGGGATAATTGGGGAATCCGGTCAGAATCTGGACTGTATGTCCTCTTTCCTGCAAGGCTTTGGCAAAGGTGAGTGCTTTTAAATCCGGCTCCGGATAACACCATTGGCTCAGAATCAAGACCTTTATATTTCTTCCGACCATTAGAATTATTTTCCAGCTTTTAAGACAGTTTTAAAATCTTCTCGTCGATGAACTTCCCGATATCGTTCCATGATGGAGATTCGGCAATCATCTGATTACCTCTGTCCACCTTCCGGGTCAATTCTACAGGATCATCAAAGGCTTCTACTATAGTATCAATAATATCATTCGCATCTACAGGATCAAAATAATACGCTGCATCTTTACAAACCACTTCTGCAAAATCAAGATTACTTGTGAAAATTGGTTTTCCGAAATACATTGATTCAATATAAGTACCAGAAAAAGATTCCAGGAAAGTTGGCAAAAACACCCCGTCATGCTCATCATATACATAAGGGATCTGTTCAAGCGTGATATTGCCCTTATTGACAATTACAGCGCCTAAATTCAGTTTTGCAATATTCTCAAGAAACTCCCGGCTTCCTTCATTTTCTTCTGGTTCGATCGTTACAGATATTTTTATATCCAGCTTCCTGTTTAGAATCTCTCTACCTACTTCATATAAAATTTCAAAATTCTTATGCAGATAATATTTACTCAGAAAAAGAAGTTTGATCTCCTTACTATTTGAGGAACCTGCCTTAACAGCACTTTCAGGCAATTTTGAACTGGTAAAGGAAACCGCACAAGGCATAACAAATACCTTATCTAAAGGAATATTATACAAAGCGCTGATCCGCTTTTTCATTACTTCAGTCTGCACACATAATATGGAAGCATATTTCAGATTTGCTTTAATTAATCTTAACACATTCCTGATATAGAAATAAAACTTCCTGTTGTTCTTCTTTATTCTTTCCCACATGATACTTTCCGGATAAGCCAGGTAAGGCATCATTATTAATAATAACTGTGGTTTCCTTGTAGGGATTGCAACATTCCCCAGACTCAATATAAAATCAGCCTTAAACGCAACCTGGTATACAGGAAGAAGTATATAAGTTATAATAAGTTTGAATACAGAGGTATTGAAAATTTTATGGAAATAGACTATTTTCACTTTTTCACTAATACCATCAAATCTTTCGTATCCATTTCCCGCAGGAGCCGCTATCACCAGAGAAGAAATGTCGGGATGCAACATGTAATAATTAATAATGTTCATCCCTACAGTCTTACCACCTCCGAATCTCAGATTGGAGACGTTAATAAATAATTTCATCGCTATAAATGTTTACTTTTCACCCTTATTATTCATAATTTCTCCACACCGTTCTTTTCACATAGTCCGTGTATGAGATAATTATTCTCACCACTTTATCTGCAACGTTGGGCATACTGTAATCACTTACTTCTCTAAAGTTCCGTTCTTCTTTCAATTGATATTCCAACTGCTTCAATCCTTGCAGTACTCTCTCCGGATTAAGCCCCACCATCATAACAGAAGCCTCTTCCATCGCTTCAGGCCGTTCATGGGCTTCTCTTATATTAAGCGCCCGGAAATTAAGTATTGACGATTCTTCTGATATTGTGCCACTATCAGACAAAACCGCTTTTGCCTGCATCTGTAAAGCTATATAGTCCTTTAATCCAAGAGGTTTCATTAATCTGACGAGTGGATCAAATGTAATATTCTTTGCCTCTATCATTTTGCGTGTTCTCGGATGTGCTGATACAATTACAGGCAATCCAAATACTTTCGCAATATCATTCAGTATAACAACAAGGTTATTAAAGTTCTTATCGGAATTAATATTCTCCTCTCTGTGAGCAGATACTACAAAATATCCTTCGGGCTTTAAATTCAATGTATTTAAAACCTGGGACTGTTTTATCCCCGGCATATAATAATGCAATACTTCATACATGGGACTGCCTGTCTTAATTACTCTGTCGGGCGGCAATCCTTCACGTAAAAGATATTCTCTGGCTATATCTGAATAAGTAAGATTGATATCACTAACATGATCTACGATCTTCCTGTTAGTCTCCTCTGGCACCCTCTGATCAAAACAGCGATTACCAGCCTCCATATGAAAAATAGGGATCCTTCTCTTTTTAGCAGGGATCGCACATAAACAGCTGTTGGTATCACCTAACACAAGGAAAGCATCAGGATTTTCGCTTTCCAGGATAGGATCAATTTTAATCAATATCTGGCCAATAGTTTCTGTAGCCGTTTTACCGGCAGCCTCCAGAAAATGGTCCGGTTTACGAAGTCCCAGGTCTTCGAAGAATATCTGGTTCAATTCATAATCATAATTCTGACCAGTATGTACCAATACATGTTCAATCGCCTCTGATTCATCCAGTTTTGCCAGTACTCTTGACAAACGTATTATCTCTGGCCTTGTACCAACTACAGTCAGTACCTTTAATTTTTTTACGCTGTTGCTCATATACGATGGCTACTTAAAAATTGATTTTATACTACTTCGAAATATGTATCCGGATCCTGTGGATCAAAAAATTCATTGATCCAGAACACAGTATATAATTCTTCCTCTCCGATATTTTTGATATTATGCGTATACCATACCGGCATATCCACATACGAAGGCGTTGAACCATCCAGTTCAAAATTCAGCACCACATCTGAATTATATTTCCTTAACTGGATCAATGCTTTACCCTTTATGACAAGGAAACGTTCGATTTTCCTTGTATGAAAGTGATTACCCCTTGTAATATCTTTATGAGTAGTGGAAAAAGACACCTGCCCTCCCTGCTGTAGCTTAATCATTTCTACAAATACACCCCTGTTATCAGCATGTTGCTTCAATATAAAAGGGAAATAAGTGTGATGGTCAATATAACTCCTGAAGGTATTAAACAGGTTGATACTAAACTTATCCGGTAAGTCAGGGAAAATACCCTGATCATAATACAATGTTTTGTAAGCCTTCAGTTTATCCAGGACCTGGGATACATAACATTCACTGGTAGCAGGTACTTCCAGCGCCGGTTCATTTATCTCATTCCTGATACTGTTAATCATTACCTCCGCCAGTTCATCTACATAGATCAGTTTCAGAAACCCGTCATTATCTATAGCAGGTAACTGACCATTACATAACTGATAACAAAATGTAGCTACTACGGAATTGTAAAAAGGTTTCCCAAAAGGACCAAATACATTAGGTATCACCATACCTGTAAAGCGGGCATGGTTTTTCCCTGCCCACTCTATAAATAATTCTCTGCCTGCCTTTTTTGATATACCATATAAATTGTCTCTTTCTTCCTGTGTAGAAGATGAAAATAATACATGTGGAATATGACCTGCTGTTTCCATGGCAGCCACCAACTGTGCAACCAGTTGTATATTGGTATCATGGATAACCTGCGGATCAGGATGGCGGTTCATAGCCGCAAGATGAATGATTACATCACATTGCTTCACCCATGCAACAAGGTCCGGGGCTGATTCAAAATAAGATTTATCAAAAGGGATCAATTCAAACTCCTCTTTTAATAAACTGATCTTATTAAAAAGATAAGAACCGGCAAAGCCGTTTTGTCCAGTAATACCAATTTTTTTTATTGCCATTTTTATATCGGTTACCCATGCCATACGGCCATGTCAGTCTTTAATTCTTCCTGTACATAATCCAGGTTCAGTAATAATTCTTTTAATTCCGCATTGCTTAAACGATGCGTGTTATGAGAATGATAATCCTGCATCTCTGCTATTTTACTGTTACCTTCCGAGAAATACTTGGCATAGTTCAAATCCCTGTCATCAGCTGCAATACGGTAAAATTCTCCCATATCCTCTGCCTTTCCAAATTCTTCCCTCGTGAGTAAAGTTTCATATAATTTCTCACCATGACGGGTACCTATTACATGTATCTCACTTTTACTTTCAAAAATTTCGAGTAACACTTCAGCCAGTTGCCCGATTGTAGCAGCAGGCGCTTTCTGCACAAAAATATCTCCCGGATTTGCGTTTTCATAAGCAAACAATACCAGTTCCACCGCATTATGCAGAGACATCATAAAACGTGTCATCTCCGGATCTGTGATGGTTAACGGTTTCCCTGCCTTTATCTGTGAAATAAATAAAGGAATAACAGAGCCCCGGCTGGCCATCACATTGCCATACCTTGTACAGGTAATAAGAGGTGTGGAATGTAACCGCGCCTTGGATACAGCTACCTTTTCCATCATAGCTTTTGAAATACCCATTGCATTTATCGGGTAAACTGCCTTATCTGTTCCTAAACAAATGAGTTTACTAATCTTATGATTAATTGCAGCT
This sequence comes from Chitinophaga sp. YR573, assembly GCF_900110995.1. GTDB lineage: Bacteria > Bacteroidota > Bacteroidia > Chitinophagales > Chitinophagaceae > Chitinophaga. The sequence goes on along the minus strand of NZ_FOJF01000003.1, from coordinate 478,765 downwards.
TCTACCACATTCTCTGTACCCAATACATTTGTCCTTACTGCCTCCATAGGATAAAATTCGCATGATGGCACCTGCTTCAATGCGGCAGCATGGAAAACATAGTCGACCCCATCCATTGCATTATTAATACTTCTGAAATCCCTCACATCTCCCATGAAAAATTTAATTTTATCATTGCGCAATAAATTGCGCATATCATCCTGCTTTTTCTCATCACGGCTAAAAATGCGGATTTCTTTGATATCTGTATGGAGAAACCTCTTTAAAACTGCGTTACCAAATGAACCAGTTCCACCGGTAATTAACAGAACTTTATTTGAAAACATATTATCTCGCATATAATAAATAATTAAGTCTTTTTATATTTATATCACTTTCAGATATTGAAAACAATCCTCAAAGCCTTTGGTAAAATTGCTCAACTTAAGATTCCTGTTGGCATAATCAATACAGTAATGCCGGTATTCTTCTCTTTTTACTATGCAGGTTTTAATAACATCCAGAAACTCTTCTTCATTATCAAAGTTTATAAAATGTCCGTTTTTTCCATCTTCCAGGTACTCTACTTCCGGGCTATGCATAGCTTTCGTTCTATCACGCTCCACTATTGCGGGAACCCCCAAAGCCAGGCAATGATTAATGGCCAGACCAATATAACCAGGTGAAAGAAAGAAATCCGTCACATAGATATAAGGTGCCGATTTTCTGAAATCAGGCATGCTCCCCATAAAATGAAAATCCTTTCTGAAATCAGGCGCTATCTGTTCTTCAAGGTTTTTTCTCTCTGGCCCATCTCCTATGATGATGCAGCCTATATCAACCCCGCTATGTTTTAATAACTGTACCTTTTGAATCACCTCCTCTACCCTTTTATCCGGGATCAGTTGTCCAATAAACAATGCATAATATCTATTGCTTAATCCCAACTGTTTTTTTAATATGGCCGGCTCTTCTAATTGTTCTCTGATAGCTGAAATCAGTTCAATATTAATTGTATTGGTAGCTACAAAAACTTTTTGGGGATTACAATGAGTGGTGATTTCTCTTTTACCTTCTTCCGAATAAGTCAGATATCCGTCAGCAGCTACTGCAAGAATATTTCTAAGTTTGTTACGGGCAGAGATACCTGTATTATCAGTGCTTGTTGCTTTAGCATGTCCCCAGAAAATGATCTTTATTTTAATGAGCTTAAATAACAGCAAAAAATAATTAGACAGGAATCTCGAATTGCCTTCCACTACTATAGCTTTAGGTCTTCCAAACCGTATAATAGGGGAAAGAATACCTTGCCAGAAAAAGATGCCCCGGAATAACGTATATAAATTAAGCTGCTCAGATTTAAATGTAACGCCCTTCCCATCAAGGATTAAAGAGTTTGATTTAATTCTGTGGTCATGAAATACAATCAATTTTCCGCCCAATACCTCATTCAGGTAATTAAAGTTATCAATCCTGTAATGAGGTATTATTCTTTGATATATAAAGATATTTTCCTGCATTGTTGTCCTGAGCAATTTATTATTTAAAAAGTTTCATAATCTCAGTCGCATATTGCAATGTCATATCATCGTGATAATCATTAAAATTTCCTCTGCTAACTGCCACCTCCTTCATTAAATTATTATTTTTCACTTTATTCAAATAGGCATCATACCCCCACCATACAATACCTGCAAACAGAGGGTTTCCCTTACCTGCTGATAATATAGACTGAACGTGGCTCTTAAAGTCGTCTAAGGATATCAATGTGTATCCTATTTTATGATTGCTGGGATGCCACCGATGCCATACAAAAGGCATTACAGGAACACCCAATTGTTTGGCCAGGCTAAGAGCATTGGCAAGATTATCATTTACGTAACTCTGATTGCTGATTACACGGGAATTAGGATAATATTCATATAATGAAGGAAACATAATGTCACATTCCCTGAGCAGGGACGCTACTTTTTTTGAATTGGCTTTCCATTTATCAGTCCTGTTCCAGAAGGCATTGAAGGGAAGATTATAATAACCCCAATAAACATTGGGTCTTGTATTTTTTGCTATTCTTAATGCTTTGAGATAGTAGTTATTAAGAATGGATTGATAATCCGGATCATCTTCATCTTTAGCATACAGAATAGCGGCAGGCTTGCCTTCAATATCCATTATCCCGATACCACTGGCATTTTTATCAGGAAATATCCGTTCAATAGTACTAACAAGTAATGATTCATCTACCTTCATGTCCCCTTTGGGCTCTACATAACGCTGATAAATTACATGGACCCGCATAATATTTTTTTGGTCCATAAAAGATTGTAATTTAGGACCAACATCTTCCATTCCTATATAAAGCTTAGGCCCGCCTGCAACCTTAAATTTGCTCTGCCCATTTACTATATTACTAACTACAAAAATCAGCATAATAGTAAAAGACGCTGACTTGAATTGCATTAATGTGCCTAAACGCTTCATAAATTTCAATTTTAATAATTTAAATAATGTAATTACTGAGCATTTATTATGAATTCATTTCTCCTGTATTGCAATAACCTTGACTGTCTCTTCCGAGTATGAACATAATAATTATTAAGCAACGCCATCGTAAACCATAATTTCTGGCTTCCAAAAAGCGATCCCGTAGTAAGTCCTCCAACTACCTGCATAATACAGATCATGGCTATCCAGTTTATATCAAAGTCAAGCATCAGCCTAAATGAATTTTTTAAAGAGGATACATAAAGAATTAACATACAGATACCACCAAGCAATCCACAAGCCATCATGGCTTCCAAAATTAAATTGTGAGGGTAAAAATGATATTTACGGACTTCAATCAAGTCTCCGAAAATGGGATTATCCTGAAATTGATTCCAGGCAGTATGCATCATCTCATATCTTAACTTATCACTTGTGTTGTTGGTATTTGAGGTACTGCTCAATCTTCTGAATAAGATATCAAAGAAAGCTGAATCCTGTAAACTAAAATACAGTGCTATAAATCCCAGCATTAAAAATATGACAATGAATTTCCCTTTCCCTGATTTAAGATATAAAAAAAAGAAAACCAAAAAAGCTATCATCAACTGAATAAAAGGCCCCCGGGAACCGGATAATCCAATATTTATCAATCCAAATGGTATTGGCAAAAGCAGCAAAAAGGCATATTTCGATTTTTGCTTATAACGGAAAAACACACAAATTGCCAATACAACGAGATTCGCGCCTGCCTGTCCGTAAGAAATAGCATTTAAAAACTCATTTCCGGCTTTACGGGTGTCCACGTCAACATCTGATGTAGTACCAAGGTTATTATTATATCCCAGCACATTTACCAGTACAGCGAAAATATAACTGTATAATAAAGCAGCATGTAAAGTTTTACTATTTACAGGAAATAAAAAGGCAATCATTGGCAAAAAACATAATGCTATAGCAAATAGCCAGTAATCTGCCAGTGGTCTGTATACTTCATCCGCAGCAAAAATAGTATCATGAAAAAGACGCATTATATATAATCCCCAAAAAAGAAACAATACTTTCGTTGCATTATTAAATTCAATTCGTCTTCTTTCTTTCAGGGTAAACAGGCAAAGCAATGTTACTCCAAGATAAAATGCCCGGTAGGGAACTGTAAATACCCTTGAATCCAGGCCAAGCTTGGCCGGAACAAATGAAATAAGTTCATATCCCAGCAAGCCCAAACTAATAAGCAGTACCTGTAGTTTTACTACCTTATCTGTTTGATGTATATTTCTCAGTAACTCCATATATTGATGAATATATTTAAATATCAATTGCCGTTTCTTGCCACAATCTTCATTAAGCGGTCCACATTCGTGCCTACACTAAATTCATTAGCATCTGATTTTGCCTGCTGCCCCATTTTAGGCCAGTTATCAATGTTATCTATAGAAATGTTCATCGCCTCTCCATAATCCTTTACGGTAGGATGTGATACCAGCCAACCGTTGATATTATCTTTAATCATTTCTGCAGGTCCACCCAGATGATAAGCAATGATTGGTTTACCGGCACCTAATGCCTCTGCAATACTGATGCCGAATGGTTCTGCATTTCTGCGGCCATTTACAATAATATCCACACTTGAATAGAATCCCCCCATATCCTGTATTCCTCCCAGAATATGAATTTGTTTATCAAGAAATTCACCCGCCACTTTTTTAACTTTCTCTGAAAACGGCGTATTCAAAGGACCACCGGCAATTAAAAGATGACCACCTTTACCTGGAATTTTTGACTTTATAAATGCTTCCACCACAATATCCTGTGCTTTTTCTTCATCCATCCTTGCTGCCATTCCGAACACGGGTACATTCTTATCTATTGCAAGTTTCTGCCTGTAAACAGACGAAGTTTCACTCAGTCTTTCACTATCAAATCCGGGATACACCACATCTTTACATTGCCCACCTAAAGTATTTTTTGTATAAATGCTATTAGCAACCTGTACTATATTATATACCTTACAGTAGAAGTTGTAATAATTCCTGGAAAGAGAACCCGTAACAACACTGGGAAGATGCCAGAGACTTTTTGTTTTAAGTATGCGGGCTAACTTACCGCCTAAATGTATGAATGTAGCCCGTCTGAAAATAACAGCATCATACTGAGCATCTTTCTCAAGCAACTTTCTTACATTTTCCGAATGCTTAACTCCATATTTATAAGATGCTATTATTGAACGTATGATTTCCGATGTAGAGCCTGCATATATAGGCGTAAATCCGGGTAATAAATAGATATTATTACAAATCTTCCTATATTGTTCTACTTTCTCTCCATCTCCAACGATGAGTGCATCTACTACAACATTTTTCCTCCGCAGTTCCTTTATAAACTGCATTTCGCATGTAAAAACACCGCCACCATCATTGCTATCTAAAATCTTTAATATTCTCATAAAGAATGAAACGTATTTAACTACTTATTAATGAAACTTTTTCTCTGCTTTCAACCGATTATAATGTTCTATATTTCTATACTTGAAAACCGTAGCAGGATTCCCACCCGCTATAGCATATGCAGGTATACTTTTCACCACCACTGATCCCGCCTGTATGATAGCGCCTTCCCCAATACTCACCCCTCCAAGGATAAGTACTCTGTTACCCAGCCAGACATTATCTTCTATAATCACATCTTTAGATATATAGGTATTGTCATAGGGAATCTTTTCTCCTTCGTAGTTATGATATCTTGTAATGATCATGCATTCCACTCCAGAATGAAAATTATCACCGATAACAACCTTCCCACCTGAAGAGATAGACATCCCGTTAAAATTCACATTATTCCCCAGTGTGACATTTTTCCCGATAGATGACTTCCCATTTACTATAATGTTACCAGCATAATACCCACAGGTCTTTTTAACGTTATCAGTATAGCGCTGTACTTTTATTCTATTTTTAAACCTTTTGAAAAAGCTAATCATCTTTTTCATATCACGCCTTAATTAGTTAGTTTTTAAAAGTCCATTTATAACCTGGCGATATTTAAACATACTGCCATTTTCACCTGAGTGAGGTTCCTTTTGTACTCCCATAATTAATGCTATTAGTTTGCTGCCATCAGCTTCCAGATAACAGATCGCTTCATTACTGCTGATATACTCTCCATAACTATCAACACCCACTTCATCAATTATGATCGTTTTAATGCCTAATTGTGAGGCCTCTATAATAGACCCGGAGAATCTTGATATATGCACCACAGATTTTTTCAGGATCTGAGGTAAAGGGTAGTTAATCGCATTATTAATTTCTACTTTATGCAACAACCCTGCCTTTTCCAGCTTCTTTTCAATATGAGGCTGTGCATCCAGTTTCCTTGGATGTAATCTAAGCCACCACTGATAATCATCCGGGGTTTCCTGCATGGCTTTTATAATAAAATCTTCCAGTTCATTAAACTGCATCGTATACAAAATGATCTTCTTGTCCGGGAAATCATATGTTTTTTTTGATTGTGCAAGGAAATAAGATAACCATGGGTTTCCTCCAACCAATACCTTATGTGCCGTTTGTTTATCAGTCCATTTTCTGATTATTCCTGCAGATGCTTCATCCCAACACCAGAAGTATCCGGGTACTACCTGGTATCCCTCTGCTGGTACATTATTAAACCCACTATAAGAAATATGAAGCAGTCCCTGTCCACCATGTTGCATATCCACACTTATCACTCCCTTCCTGTATGCTGCATAATTCATGGCAAACACAGGCCAGCTGTAATAGCATAATCCTATAACGTATTGAGGCTTGTACTTATCAAAAATAGTTTCATATATATAAGTATATGCGAAAAGCAATTTCAGTTTTCCATGAAGCTCACTTATGTAACTGTTATAATTAATATTCATGCCAGCACGTTCATTCACCTCTTTAATAAATCCCTCCAACCCGTTTAATCTCATTACTCTCTTTTTCCGTTGCAATATCTGCAGCAACCAGGCTGCATAAGAATATCGCTTTAGAAAGAGTAGTTTGTTCCTCGATTTATAATTCTTTGTTCTGTCTTCTCTCTCATATTCAATGATCAGAGAATCTTCCTTGAAAGTTTCTCCCATATACTCCATCATAGGTTGAAAATACCTATTGACAAATTCACCTTCGAAATCCACCCGGTAATTATTAGCACCTGAAAAAATAACAGGTATACCTGCTTCTGGTCTTTTAAGCAACAATGTGAGCAGATAGAAAAACGATCTGAATGTTTCTATCAGCTGCTGTACAAACCCTTTTTTTCTGTCAACCTGGGTGATCTCTGCATCCTTTACATTTTGCTGGTGAAAATGTTTATAAAAGATGTCAATTTTAATGATTGGCCATAAATAAAGATCATCTACCCTCCACTGATTTATCGGGTATTTTTCTTCCAGGCTATGAAGCATGACTATAATTTCCTTACGTGTCATTTTATTTGTCGGTTAAACTTATAAACGAAAAAGGCCGCAGTCATAGAACAAGCTAAGCAACTAAATATCTTAATCAGCATACCAGCTTCTACCATAAAATAAGCGATTAAGGATAACAGTACCGTTAATAAAATCCATACAAAAGGATAATACTCTACTTTATTGATCTCCTTAAATACTTTAAAATAATAACCCGCATATCCCATATACATCAACGCCACAAATGTTGTATATGCTGCTACCTGGTAACCATAGATCGGGATAAAGACCAGATTAAATAAAACATTAATCATACCAGCGATAAAAGTGATCCTGACTAGCAGTCTGGTCCGTTCTGCATAAAAGAGTTTATTATTCGCACCAAAATACATGGGGCGATAATTATATGCCATCACGATTACAATCCCTATAGGATATACTTTCTGTAGTGCTGCATTTTTTATTAAGAGTTGAAATATTTCTTTTAACCAGACAGACACCGTAAATGTAATGGCAAAAAATACGACCTGAAGAATGAATACCAGATTCCTTGCCTTTTTATCATTATTCTCTTTATATGCAGTGTTCATTAGCGGACCGATCGCCAAACCAGCTGCATAACCAACATTCTGTATCAGGCTCCCTACTGTATAGGCTGCATTATACATCCCTATATTATCTGTAGATACCTTTACCAGTTTCATTACAAACCTGTCCGAAGTATCCACCAGGTAACTGGAATAGTAATGCGGTACCGTTGGTAAAGAGATCTTCAATGACTGTTTTATGAATCTCCATTTGAAATTGAAAATGGGAGAAAAGCCATATTTTCTGTTTAATGGTATCCAATATGAAATGTTGCTCAACATAGAGACTATACAGTTAGACGTAAACCAACCCATATACCCCATTTTCTGATAAGCTATAAAATATACATTCAGTGTTACTGTCAAAAAACCAAAAATCATTGTTCTCACAGCAATCTGCATCGGCATTTGCTTCACCTGGAAATAAGTATTTCCCAGAGAATTTGTTGGTCCAAAAAACACAATGGGCAATACATTCAAAATGATAATAAGCCATTGATGTATTTTAGCTTCCGGAGGTATAAAGAAAAAGAGAATAGCCCCCAGCACAACAGCATAAGGAATATTCCATAAAGTCAGAAAGCCATAAATCTGTCTCCATGCCCATTTATATTGTGATGGACTTTTATAGAAAGAATTTACAAGCGTGATCCTTAACCCCAGGGTACTTAATACTGCAATAGAAGCAGCGACAGCAGTTATAACCCCACTCACCCCAAAATCCACTTCTGTCAAATACCTGGTTATAATGGGTAAAGCCAATACACCAGCTATTTTAGGAACCTGCGGAGCAAGACCATATATTATCGTATGAGAAAAAAGTTTTTTTAGCATTTAGCTGTACTATTAACTTCGCTGGCAATAGCCTATGGATAAAACCATGTTTTGGTTAGTAATTATATTAAATCAATAGAAAATCAGGCTGCTCATAAATCAGCCTATGCTTCACATGATATTCAGCCACATCCCAATCTCCAAAACTGTCAATATCCAGACTATATATTTCAGACATCAGATATTTAACCACCTTATCCAACTGATGCATTGGCTTTGCCTTCAAAGCATCCACTTTCATCAGATACAGCGATCCGTTATACGCATATACCTTAGGACAATCCTGCCTGCGGGTATAATATCCCGGTTTAGATTTATTCAGAAGCCCTCTCTCATCTTCCTCAAATAAGTTATAGTAGGGATTATCCTTGGATTCCTTTACAGAAACAACCATTTCTGTTTCTGCTTTTTGTTGCATCAGATCTTTTACTTCATAGATCTGCCGGCGATTTCTAAAAGGCGAAGTTGGTTGCAACAACATCACCATATCAAACATCTTCCCCTGCTGTTCATAAAAATCAATTGCATGTAAAATGACATCATAACTGCTGGCATTATCTGCAGCCAGTATTTCCGGCCTTAGAAATGGCACTTCTATCCCGCAAGCTGTTGAGATCTCTGCTATTACCGGACTATCAGTAGAAACACAGATTTCATCCTCACCAGTGGCTACTGCTTTAGCCATTTCAATCGTGTAAGCTATTAACGGCTTACCCGCAAGTTCTCTGACATTCTTTCCAGGTAACCCTTTGGAACCTCCTCTTGCTGTTATTAAATAAAGAATCTTCATTAAAACTTAATGTATTTAATATCCTCCTGAGCTTTAGTGTAATCGTCATGTCTGCCAATATCTAACCAATATCCTCTTAATGGATAGGACACTACTTTCTCACCTTTTGCAATAAGCTTCTCCATTAAGTCCGTGGCATTAAAAAAGTCGCCTTTGGGTATCAAAGCCAGACATTCTTTTTTCAACAAATAAATTCCTCCATTGGAATAATAGGTGTAAGTCGGTTTCTCCCTGAATGAAAGAACATTTTCGTTGGTAGTTTCCAATACTGCATAAGGTATATCTACATTATAAGGTATTGTTACTATCGATAACTTGGCGTCTTTTTTTATGAAATCCAGGAACAGGTCTTCATAATCAAGATTAGTGAGAATATCGGAGTTGCTGATCAGCACATAATCATGTTTACTGATATCTGCTTTTCCGGCAGCACCGATTGTACCCAGGGGTGCATCCTCCCAGATATACTTTATACTGGCCCCTTTGGAAGATCCATCTTTAAAGTAATCCTCTATTTGCTCTCCCATATATCTTACTGATATCCATAATTCATCAATACCAAAGCTTATCAGTCGGTCCACACTATGTTCTATTATCGGCTTATCCCCTACTTTCAGCAATGGTTTAGGCATCTGGTCTGTCAACGGCCTCAATCTTTCACCTCTGCCACCAGCCATGATAATGGCACCTACAGGGAGATAGGATTTATGAAAACGAAAATTAAGTACATTGACGATGCAATCATTTTCATCAATAACAGGAATCACCTTTAACCCTTTTTCCCGGTATTCGATTACTTCCTGAATGGTATAATCCGATTTTCTGATATACCTGGGAGATGGTTGTATAAAGTCACGGACAGGACTTGTTAATTCCAATCCACGAAGAAATCCTCTTCTCACATCTCCGTCCGTCAACGAGCCTATCAGCTTTTCATCATCATCTACAACAAAAAGGATGGCATCAATGGCCAATGCGTCCAATTGGGCAAGTGCTACCTTGATACCACTATCCTTATGAATCAGATGTTTTTTATAGTTACTCATTACTTATCGATGTATTTTAGTAATTGGAATGCTTCCGCATATTGTACGCCAGCAGTTGCGCCACGGAAATGTGCCAGTGCCTTTATATTATCAAGTGACCTTGGAAAAGGGTGATCTCCCAATTCAGAGGCATATAACTTCATAATATCAAGCTTCTCTTCCAGGTATGCTGAAATGTCTACATAGTAATTAGGTATAAATGCTTTCTCGGGTAAAGCGGGCGCAAATTCTGTTTCTGAAATACATTCATACATTAATACCCGCTTTATGTAAGGATAACGAAATGATTTAGTGCAGGAAGCAACCGCATCAAATACAACCCTATGATCAGAATGTGCATCTGATCTGTTAAGGCAATAAATAATTTCTGGTTTGGTTTCCTCAAATACCTTTGATATTTCAGGTACCATCGTCAATAAACTGCTGCTGGATAACGACATTGTTGGATAATCCAGTTTAAATGTTTTCTTTATCCTTAAACGCTTTGCTACTTCTTCTATCTCTATCTGTCTGCTCCGTACACGTTCTTCTGAAAAGCCAGTATTTACTGCAATATTTGTTATAATTAACCAGTAGATGTTATCTCCTGCAACAGCATGTTTTAACAGTGTTCCTCCCGCACCTAGTACTTCATCATCCGGATGTGCAGAAATTATAACTACATTTCTCATATAAAATAATCGTTTATCTCAGGCAATTGATTTCCGAACGTGTGTTCCGTCAACCAGATGGCAGCATCTGCCGTTTTAACCAGAATATTATTATTATCAACACGTAATACCTTTCCTGGTTCTATATTATTATGTTCACTGTTCTCCTCTTTCACCTTCCAGATTTTCACATCTCCGTTCATAGTTTCAAGATGTGCTCCAACATATGGTTTTGACAACGCTCTCACCAGATTATAAATCATTCTGCTTGTCATCCTGAAGTCTATTCTTCCATCAGGTTTAGATCTTTTACGCCAGCTATTCCCTTCACCATTGTCTTTTAAATTTGTAAATACACCTTCATTTTCAAGTGCCCTGGTAAAAGAACTGATCTGCTCAAGAGCAACTGATGTTATTTTCTTATATAGAGATGCTGCGTCATCTTCATAATCTATCTTAAGTATCTCCTGCGAAATGATCTTACCGTTATCAGCTTCTTCATCCATGATAAAAAAAGAGGATGCCGTCTCTGTTAAACCAAGTGCCAGTGCCCAAATAATAGGATGTCTTCCTTTATTATGAGGAAGTGCTGCCGGATGAAATCCTACAACGCCTGGTTTTGTAAGGTTTAAAATATCTTTCTTAATTAAACTGGACCATCCGAAACAGTATATTACATCCGGGGCACATTTCTTAATAAAATCTACATTACCAGGATGATTAATATCATTGACGTATTTATATGGAATATTATTTTTAATACACAACGCAGACAGATCAGCATAATCAGCATTAAATGAAGAAGAGGCCTTTGTAGCGACTCCTACTATATCAGCATTGCTACTTATCAGTTTATTCAAAGCATCATAAGAAAATTGAACAGTACCAATAAAAAATATCTTCATTTGTCGCCATGTTTAAGATCATAAAACTCCTTTTTTAAAATATTATCCAAATCTGCGGATTTCAATACCGGTAATATTTTTTCCGAAGCATTTCCTGTACCATAAGGATTTATAGTTCCTGCTAATACTTCTTTAAATTCCTCACTTAAAGCCTGTTCCAAAGCAGCCCTGACTGATAACAGATCAGGTGTACAATCAATGATACTGGCAGCCTTACTCCTTCCCTTTTGTCTGTCTCCAATATTGACAGTTGCCTTTTTAAAAGAAGGCACTTCTATAATACCACTGGAAGAATTACCAATAACAACATCAACATATTGTAATGCTGAAAGATACCGTAGCTGACCTAAGGAAGAAAAAGCAATACTATTCTTATGATGCTTCACATATTCATCAATCATCTCATTGATGACTCTTCCATCAGTGTCTGCATTTGCTTTAGTAAAAATTATATTGAGGTCCGTAATACTATCTAATGCTTCCAATAAAGTTTTAAACTGTATTTCAGCAGATGATTTTTCTAAGGTCACCGGATGAAAAGTCACTAACGCATTACGCACTCCTAATTTGAATGTTATACTCTTCTCGAATGCTTCTTTATCAAGTAAGGCCAGTTTATTGATATTCTCAATTCCCATCGCCCCTACATTAAAGACTCTTCCAGGTTGTTCCCCAAGTTGTATAACACGGTTTTTATATTCTTCTGTGGCAGTAAAATGCAAATGCGACATCTTTGTAACAGAATGTCTGATAGCTTCATCAATCAGTCCTTCAGTTGCTTCTCCTCCATGCAGATGGGCAACCGGTATTCTGCTGATCATAGCAGCAGCTGCCATAGAAAAAATTTCGAATCTGTCTCCCAGCATCACTACAAGATCTGGTTGTAATTCCGCCAAAGCTTCAGCAAAGCCGATCATACCCAATCCCATACTTTTGGAAATACCAGTTGCAGAATCAGATGACAGTAATATTTCTATCTTTTTATCAATTATAAAACCATCTTTCTCTATATTTTTATAGGTAAGTCCAAATTCCGGAGATAAGTGCATACCTGTTACTACCAGCTGTAATTCAAGATCAATATCTTCCTTAATGGCTTTCAGAAGCCAATACAATAATCCATACTCCGCTCTTGTACCAGTAATTACACAAATTTTTCTTCTCATATTTCAATTAATTCATCCTCCTGAAAATTCCTTCCTGCTATGGTACCCAAAACATCATCCCATTTCATAGGACTAATACCGGTACCTGGTCTTTTCACACCAATATTTTCTGTTGTAAATTCTTCTCCTTTTTGTATAGGCTTAACGGCAATGATGCTTTTTCTCACAACAGCCATATTTTTCTTCTCGGACGCTGAAGGTTCTTTATAGCCTGAACCGGCAATGGCCAATTCTATATTTCGTATTGCCGACACCATTTCTTTCAGCTGCAATGGCTCTAATGATGCCTTATGGTCCGGCCCATCCATAGTACGGTCCAGTGTAAAATGCTTCTCTATTACAGTAGCCCCCAGGGCAACTGCTGCAATTGGCACTTCAATACCCTCAGTATGATCAGAATAGCCGATTTCAACTCCTGTTACTACCCGGATATGTTGCATCGCCTTAAGGTTAACATCTTTCATTGGTGTAGGATACTCGGTATTACAATGCAATATTCTAATATGCTGTATTCCTATTCCATTGTCCACCAGTACATCAATCGCCGCTTTTATATCCTCAATAGTCGCCATTCCCGTAGATAAAATGACTTCTTTAAATAAAGCTGCCACTTTCCTCAGGTAGGGTAAATTGGTTATCTCTCCGGAAGGGATCTTAGCCAGCGTAATACCAAGATCAGCCAGGTACTGCAAAGATTCAAGGTCAAAACCCGTAGAAAGGAATGCTATCCCTTTCTTATTACAGTACTCAATTAATTTCTCATGATCCTCTTCACTCAATTCTAATTTCTTAAGCATCTCAAACTGAGAATCATTTTCCTGCTCCCCCATATTCTTCATCTGATACTCAGCCTGCCTTGCTGATTTAGCAACCAGTTCACCTGCTTTAAAAGTCTGAAACTTAACATAATCTGCACCTGCTTCAAATGCAGCATCAACTAATTTAAATGCGTTGTTGATATCACCATTATGGTTGACACCAGCTTCTGCGATAATCAGTGTTCTTTTCATTTTCCTCTTTTTTTACAGGGTACACCAACATAAATACCTGGGACCTCTATATTTTTTATTGCCAGACTACCAGCTCCTATTATAGTGCCATCATGTATACTGATACTATGAGTTAAAACAGAACCGCTACCAATAAAACAACCTTTACCTATTGTTACATTTCCATTTATTAAGGCGCCTGTAGAAACATGTGTATGATCATCTACCTTCACTTCATGTTCAATATTAGCAGCAGTATTAATAATACAATTAACTCCGATGCTGGCTTCTGCATTTACTATACAATGATGATGGATAATAGATCCCTCTCCGATGCTGGCATATTTTGATACCGTTGCCTTTGCCGATATGACAGTAGCGATCAGCGCATTCTTTTCTTTTAAATAGCCGAATAATCGTTGCCTCACTGCTGAGGATTTGATCTGTCCGACAGTTATCAGAAAATATGTATCACTATTAATCCATTTGTCAATATCATTATCAGCACCGGTCACCTCATAATTCAATACCCGGTTTCCAAGCAGTTCCGGCAAATCTATTATGCCTGAAATCTGCCATTCACCTGTAGACTCTATCACATCAATGCACGATTTGCAGTGACCGCCGCCGCCAATCAATACCAGTTTCTTCTCAGGCATAGAATTTTTTTACGTTGACAACAACCTGCTCTGCTTCTGCATCTGTTATATTGGTAGAACAGGGCAAACTAAGACAGTTATTATATACAACACCTGATACATCAGCGACGTTATAGTAATAATCATTTTTAAATGCAGGCAATCTATTCATGGGCACCCAGAAAGGTCTTGTCTGAACACCATTTGCATTCAGAAAATTCAGCAGTTCCTTAGCTCGTTCAAACATAGCTGTATATAACCAGCAGTTAGGCGCTACATGTTCTGTTACTACCTGCGGCATGAAGCCTGGTAATGTCCTTAATTCCTGATTATAGAAAGCTGTTATTGCCTGCTTCCGTTTTACAAAACCTTCCAGTTGTTCCATCTGGGCTACTCCCATTGCTGCCAGAATATTTACCAAACGGTAATTATATCCGACCTCATCATGATAATATTCCATATTATCAGCTTTGGCCTGTGTGGTCAGATGTTTGGCCCTTTTACCCAATATCTCATCATTAGTAAGGATCATCCCACCTCCACCAGTTGTAATGATCTTGTTGCCATTATAACTAAGCGTACCAAAAAGACCGAAAGAGCCTGCTGGTTGCCCTTTATATGTAGAGCCCAATGCTTCAGTAGCATCTTCGACCACATTAATATGATATGCTGCTGCCAATTCCAGCAACTTCTCCATGTTTACCATGTTCCCTAACACATGTACAGGAATTACCGCAGCAACCCGGCGTTTTGTTTGTTTATGATAACATTTATTATCCTGCAACAAACATTCTTCATGAAGAAACCTGGCAAGTAAAGCTGTATCCAATTGCCACGTGTCCTTATCAATATCTATCAAAACAGCATCTGCTCCCATATATTTGATCACATTTGCAGGTGCCACAAAAGTGATATCAGGTAAAATAACAAGATCTCCTTTCTCCACTCCGGATAAAATAAGACTGATATGCAAAGCTGCTGTGCCATTTGATGTTGCTATTGCATTTGATACTTTACAAAAAGTCGCAGACAATTCTTCCATCCGGTTTACATAACTACCTACTGATGATACCCAATTAGTATCCAGGCAATCTTTTACATATTTCCATTCGTTTCCAGCAAGGTTAGGTACAGACAACGGTATCATATATTGTATATATCTGCTTTATATTGTTTTAGATTCTCAGGTACTTTAAACCACTCTATTGTGTTGGCCAGGCCCTGTTTTAAATTGTATTGCTGTTGCCAGCTGGTATACTCCCTGATTTTTTCATTCGCACCAAACAACCTGAACACCTCTGATTTTTCCGGGCGCAGGCGCTGCTCATCTGATTCAATTTTTGCTGCAGGGTTTATTTGATCAATTAGCTCTTGAGCCAGCTCTCCTACTGAAATTTCAGATGCTGTAGCAATGTTACAATCATGTCCTATCAATGCTGTTGACTTTGCAATTTCTACAAAGCCGTTAACAGTATCCTTTACATAAACCAAATCTCTTGTTGGGGTAAGGTCGCCCAATTTTATTTCCGTCTTCCCATTCAGCAGTTGTGTGATAATAGTGGGAATGACGGCCCTGGCAGATTGACGGGGACCATAAGTATTAAATGGCCTTACTATTGTCAGTGGCAGATCAAAACTTCTATAAAAGGATTCGGCGATACAGTCTGCACCGATTTTGGAAGCCGAATATGGCGACTGTGGCTGACGTGGATGTTTTTCATCAATAGGAACATATAATGCAGTACCATACACTTCAGAAGTAGAGGTAACCAATATTCTTTCAACACCAAGGTCCTTTGCGGCCTGCACAAAATTTAAGGTCCCCTTCACATTGGTATCTATGTAAGAATCAGGAGAATGATAACTGAATGGTATAGCAATTAAAGCTGCCAGATGGAATACAATGTCAATTCCTTTCATAGCAGTTCTCACGCCATTAGGATCGCGGATATCACCGGAAAATACTTCTATTTGTTTTTGCATTGCCGGAGGAAAGCTATCTAACCATCCCCAGCTGTTAAAAGAGTTATAGCATACAAAAGCTCTGACAATGCAGCCCTCCTCCAGTAATTTCTCTACCAGGTGGCTACCTATAAATCCATCGGCTCCTGTTACCAATACCTTTTTATTCTTTAATTCCATGTATAAATTGTTATACTGTTATGCTATAAATCTTTACAGTTATTTACGCGAAAAGATTCCACTGATTCTTGCCAAACCTTTTTTCTTCTTTTCTACCTCAGTACCATAACCATATCCATAGCCATAACCGTACCCATATCCATAGCCGTATCCATAACCATAAGCACCTCCGCCCATTTTCACATCATTCACTACAATATTAATTTTGGGTAATTTTCTGAACTGATAAAACTCTTTACACAAAAGCAACTGTTGTTTAAAGGTATATCCCTGTCTAACCAGATATAATGTAGCATCAGACCAACGTCCAAGCAGCTGGGCATCTGTTACCAGACCAACAGGGGCTGTATCCACAATTATATAATCATACCGGCTTCGAAGTTCTGCAAACAACTTTTCTGTTTTCTCGAATAATAAGAGTTCAGTTGGATTAGGAGGAATGGGGCCGGAAGTAATGATATGGAAGTTGTCATGAAATCCTGAAGGTTTAATTATTTCTTCCAAAGGAGTTAAACCAATTATATAAGTACTGAACCCTGTTTGATTATTCAATCCCAGATTTTCCGAAATCTTAGGCTTGCGAAGGTCCATTTCCATCAGCACTACTTTTTTCCCCGATAAAGCCAGCACGGTTGCCAGGTTAACGGAAACAAATGATTTACCCTCTCCACTCATACTTGAGGTTAGCATAATCACCTTCTCATTTGTATTTGCCAATATAAACTGAAGATTCGTTCTCATTGCTCTGAATTGTTCAGCAAGAGGAGAACGGGTATCTCTTCCGGCAATGATCAGGTCCTTACCATTATTATGACCTATCTCAGCTAATATGGGAACAGGAATAGTATTAGTGATATCGCTCTTTTTAGTAACCCTTCTGCTTAACATTTCACGTAAATACAGAGCAGCAGTTGGTATTAACACACCTATAATAAGTCCTAACAGGTATATCAAAACCCGCTTTGGCATGAAAGGCTGCGAATCACTTTTTGCGTAATCTATAATTCTGGCAATAGCCATATTATAGGTCTTTGAAATCGCAGACTCTTCTCTTTTTTGCAGAAGATACAGGTACAATCCCTGCTTAACTGATTGTTGACGGGAATAGTCAAGGAAAACACGTTCTTTACCCGGCACCTGCCGGATTTTTTGCTCGAACATATTTGTTTTCTTCTGCACCTCATCAATCCCAATCTGTAATGTCCTTTTTAAGGTACCCAGATTATTAATTAAATCCAATCTTAAACCTGCCAGCTGGCTATCAATATTTCTGATCAAAGGATTAGATTCCGTGTTGGCCATTAATTGCCTTGCACGTTCTAACTGTAAGGTGTTATATTTTTCCAACAGAGATAAAAAAGAGGGGTCCTGTATTACAAGTGCGGAAGGAACTACCCGTTTGTTATTCTTTTCATCCTTCACATACTCTTCTAAAGATGATACAACACTTAATCTTATCTGCTGTTCGGTAAGTTGATTGAAGCTTTCACTGGAACCGGACACCAGCAATTTAGATTGTTCAGAAATATCCGCCAGCTGATTATCCTGTTTAAATTCCTGAATTTCTTTTTCTACACCTGTAAGTTCTTTACTTACAATCACCAGTCTGTTATCTATAAACGCAATTGTACTATCTGCTATACGGTTTTTATCTTCCACGCTTGCTTCCATATATGCCTGAATAAGCTTATTCAGTACATTTTCCCCCTTTTGCGGAAGGGTGGCAGTAAGAAGAAGATCAATGGTACTAGCCTGCTTATTGGTAATACCAACATTCAGCTTATTTTGATAAGAAGCTACCGCATCATCAACAGAAGCAATTTTTACCTGATATTCATCTTTATTAAAAGGTATGGATTCCGTACGTTCCAACCATAAAGTCCCTTCCGGCAACTGTAGTGAATCACCCCATTTAACAGTCCGTTCAAAATGACCTATGCCTAATATAAACTCATCATTATTCTTAGGCTTTATCAGATAAGTAACCTTTTTCAAAGAATCATTTTGCGTGATCCAATGAATGGTGAATGGAAGAATGCCATACTGCTCTGTTTCTTTTACACGACCTTCCACATAATAAGTAACGTTTAGCTGTAAATCTTTTACAACCTTCTCCATTAAAGAACGGGATTTCAGTATTTCTACTTCATTATCAACACTGCTCTTATTAGTAAAAAGCTGTAGTTGCTCCAGTGCTTCGCTGCCGGGTAAATCACCATCCTTTCTTGGGTCCTGTACTAAAACCTTTGCCGTTATATTATAAGTAGGTGTTGCATATCTTAAATATAGCCAGGCGGTCCCTACCCCCAATATTATGCAGAGTGCAAACCAATACCAGTTAATTAAAAATTTATCAAGTAATTTCCTAAGATCAAAACTTGCTCCTGCTAATGACTCCTGAAATATTACGTCATTATTAGATTTCCCATTTGTATGTAAAATATGCTCCTGCATTGTGTATAAACTTTAAATCAAAAACGAACCCGCGTTATAATTAATGTTAATAGTGATATACCTGTCGTTAAAATCGTTATTACTCTCAAACGGGCAGCATCAGTAGATATTACTTTAGATCTATTGGGTTCTACATACACCACATCACCCTGTTGCAGATAAAAATATGGTGAATTAAATAAGCTACTGTTATTCAGATTGAATCTTGTGAATTCTTTCTTACCATCTCTGTCACGTATCAATAATACATTTTCACGCCGGCCGTAAATAGTGAGATCTCCTGCTGCACCTAAAGCATCTAAAAGTGTGACCTTTTCATTAGGCATTACATAGGTTGAGGGCCGTGACACCTCCCCCAACACGGTTATTTTGAAGTTTGCATATCTTACATTCACCAGGGGGTCATGATAGAATTCGGATGCTTTGATCCGGATATCTTCCCTCACCTCATCTGTTGTTTTACCTTTTACGAGAATCTTTCCGGCTAACGGTAATACCACATAGCCATCTTTACCAACCAGGTATCCGCTTACACCAGTCGATCCCGCAGAAGGGGCGGCATTACCTGTAATAGGCCAGCTAGCCTGTGGATTCAGCAAAGTATTGGTAGAAGGGTCTAACGTCTGAATGGTTACCTGCAAGATGTCATCAGGCTGGATAACAGGAGTATAAAATGTCGCCTGATCAACTACTTTTTTCTTTAATGTGTCAGGAACATCTTTAAAATACCTAACATTTTTTGTAGTTACACATGAGCTTAATAATAGACTTAAAAAAGCACTGGATAAGGCAAATAACAAAAATTTCTTTCTGGTAAAAGAATGCGTAAGGAGGTATTTACCCCAATTGAGTATCTTCATTATATAAAAAACTGTTTAAATACATTTTTCATATCGTGTCATAACTTAATATGCCGATATAGAATTAACATACGATATGAGGTTATAGTTTAATTTTATCTTTATCTAATTGTTCGTAAGCGGAGTTTTTACTAATAAATTCTGGCACTAATTGTTTCATCAGAACCACGGTTGGGGTAAGATAATGTTTATGAGCAGATTCAATTAATCTATCAATATCATCATTCACTTCTACAAAATCATATTCACGGACCCGGGCTATCATGATTTTCTCATGATAGGTACTCATGGTATTCTCCGCATTGTTTAACAGTTCTTCATATAATTTTTCTCCGGGGCGTAAACCAGTGTATACGACATGTATGTCTTTCCCTGGCTCTCTGCCACTCATACGGATCATCTTCTTTGCCAGTTCAGCGATCCTTACAGGTTGTCCCATGTCAAATACAAAGATCTCTCCTCCCTGCCCCATTGCACCGGCTTCCAGTACCAGCTGGCAGGCTTCCGGGATGGTCATGAAGTAGCGGGTGATATCAGGATGCGTAACTGTTATGGGACCTCCTTTTTCGATTTGCTGTTTAAAACGTGGAATCACGGAACCATTGGAGCCTAACACATTACCAAAACGGGTGGTGATAAAACGGGTTGGAGGAACACCGTATACCGGACCAGATTTTTTATATTGTTTATTCACATGATTGCTGTAGGATTGGGTAAATATTTCCGCAATCCTTTTTGAGGCGCCCATTACATTAGTAGGATTCACCGCTTTATCTGTAGATACCATCACAAATTTCTCTACACCAAATTCTACGGATAACTCTGCCAGTATCTTGGTGCCTAATACATTATTCAATACCGCTATAGATGGATTTTTTTCCATCATCGGTACATGTTTGTAAGCAGCCGTATGATACACAATAGCGGGTTCATATACTTCAAATAACTGCTGCATACGTACCCTGTCGCAGATATTGGCTATAAAAGGGATTACCAGTATACCCGGAGCAACATCCCCCATTTCCAGTTCCAGTTCATGTAGCGGGGATTCTGCTTTATCACATAATACTATTACGGAAGGATCTGACTTTACCAGTTGTCTTACCAGTTCACTACCGATAGAACCGGCAGCACCTGTAACCAGTATGGCTTTGCCTTTCGTTTCGCGGCTCACCTGTTCGTTGTTGATATTTATTACTGAGCGGTCCAGCAGATCTTCAATTTTGATATCCTGCAGTTTGGAAGGGTTCCAGCCGGTACTGATCCACTTATTGACGGGCAATACTTTCTGTACCTTAATATTAAGGGCAATACAGTTATCTACCAGGTTATTGAGTACATGTGGCTCCATAGATTCTTCTGCAAGTATTACAAGTGTAATTTTATCCTGTCTGGCCAGTTTTTCGAGAACAGCTTTACTTGTAGCATAAATGGGTAATCCATCCAGGCGTTTACCACTACATGTTAGTTTATCATCCAGGAATCCCGCTATACGAATGTTACCGGTTTCATCTTCATTAATAGCTCTGCGTACCATTAAACCGGAATGTCCCGCACTGTATATAACCGCTCTGGTTTTGTTTATATTGCCATAACGACCATAATAACGGAATGCCCATTTTACAAACAGACGATACGATAATAAGCAGAACGTATTAATAAAAAAGTTTATCGCTATGACAGAGAACGGGAACATATTTATACTACTATAGTGTAAGGAAGTTGTCCCTACATAGCAATATATTGCAGCACTAATTAGTCCAAGGCACGAAATACGACCTATATCTGCCATACTTGTATAACGCACTATACCCGTATAGGTGCGAAATATTAACGAAAGCAAGAGATTTACGCTCACTACCATCATTACGATACTCTGAATGGGGTAGCGGTTAAACTCTTCAAGGTTAAAATTCAGCCTTAGTAAAAAGGCCATGCTCATTCCGACAATAGAACAGGCTAAATCTAACAGTAATATTAGCCAGGACGGGGTAATCCAAGATCTCTTAGTCATCAGTTTAATAGATAAGGTTAAAACGTATCAGTGTTTCATAACATTCATTTCCGTGAAATAGCTTATTGCTCTTTTTATATTCTTGGGATTCTAACCTGCGTGCAAAATAAATACATATTGTCAACTTTTTAGTTAAGAATAAATGAATAGAGTTAAATGTTTTTTATAACAATATTAATTTATGGTAATATTAAAACTATGCGTTCTTCTTATATCCCTTACAAACAGCACTGACCCAGCATTGGAATAGAAATAGGATTTAAATTTTGTATCAGGAAGTAACTTTGCTCAAAACAAAATCACGTATAAATACGTAATTGCACACTATCGGGTCATTCAGTTAAAGACGTGGTTCTCTATATTCAGTTCAAGCATGACTCGCACAAAGTTGAACATATTTAACTATACTCTAAAGCGTGTCTTACTATTGATAGTACTATTCTTTCGAGTACTTTTAGAGTTTGAGACAGAGTAAACAAACTCTATACCAATAAAATCATATTCTAATTTTTAACGCTCTGTTTAGATAACAAAAAATATAGAAAAATTGTTCTCAGTTGCATAAAAGGACATCGTTAAAAACACATAACAATTGACGAATAACTAAGATATAAAATGGTTGGATATGTCATATATGATTAAACCCTCTTATTACCGGAATGGGTAAAGTTTACTACAATTCACAGTAAATTCCTCACTTTCCCGCTTTGTACCAGATGTATGACTTCCTGCAACAACGGTAACAGATATACCGCCTTAAAGGCAAAAACCATAATAACTTCTTTATAAACATACCCCTGGGAACTCTGTCTTCCAGATTGGCCTGTTTACATTTTGGACATAGAATGGCTTTGCTGCCGGTAACTTTATCTACCTGCATTTCATCTTGATCATTCATGGATATAGTTATGTTGTGTCCCTTAATGGTCAAAAGGGACTTATTATTAAATGCAGGCTTTCCTTTAAAGAATGGTCAGTAAATTTTCTATATCTGTCTGACTGATTGTGCAAGATTTTTTTGTAGAAACCTGTCCTTGGTTTTTGCGAAAGTAATTTTTAAATGCAGATGAGGTGCATTATATCATTGTTACCCGTAGAAAATAAGTATTAGCCCTCAGGCCGGTTTACCTTATGCAGAATGATATTATCTTAGTTCCCATGAATATTAACAATCCGCAGCTCAAAACGATCGTAGACTGGCCAGGTACACCGGTAGATAAAAACGGCAGATTCGTAAATCTCTATTCTCCCTTTAAGGCTCCCGGCCTGCTGCAGGTGCTGAAATGGAAACTGGAAGCCAATCCTTTCAGAGAGGAAAAGAAAGCGGAAATATGGCAGCCGGAAATAGCTACAGATACTTCCTGGCTGAACGACACTGATGATATCATCGTTTTACTGGGGCATAGCACCTTTTATATACGTATAGGCGGCATCAGGCTACTAACAGATCCTGTTTTCGGAGATATCCTCATGGTGAGGCGGAAAACACCGTTTCCGGTTGATCCTTCCCTCCTGCATCCTGATTACATCCTTCTCTCCCATGACCACCGCGATCATCTGGATAAAGAAAGCCTGCAGCTGCTGGCGCGTAATAACCCCTCTGTCCGCTATCTTACCGGGCTAAATATGGCGCCGGTTGTAAAAAGCTTTACAGGATCTGATAATATTGAAATGGCGGGATGGTATCAGCAATTCAATACGACCCGTATTAAGATTACGTTTGTGCCTGCCCGGCACTGGGCTAAACGGGGAATTGCTGATGATAATAAACGCCTGTGGGGTGGGTTTGTAATCGAAGCCGGTAATAAACGGATTTTATTTGGAGGAGATAGTGCGTATGATGAGCATTACAAAGATCTTGGGCAGATATTTGGTGGCTTTGATTATGTGTTGCTGGGCATTGGTGCCTATCTGCCCGCCTGGTTTATGCGTCCTAATCATGAGTCGCCTGCCGAGGCATTACAGGCGTTTGATGATTTGCATGCGGCACAGTTGATCCCTATGCATTACGGCACATTTGACCTGGCTGATGAACCTCTGGGAATGCCGGTGAGAGAGTTACTTAAAACAGCTACGCAAAAAGGGATTGCTGATAAAGTGAAAGTACTGACCTTAGGAAGGCCCTTAAAAATATAGGGGCTGACAGTTTTCTTGTCAACCCCTTCTCCCCCTTTAATTATTAATATTCATATTAGTACCGTGATTGCCATAGGTCAGATGTGCAAAACGGGGATATTTCTCTTTGTATTTTTTAAATACATTTTCCGGTTGTTGTATCCCGTTTACTACCATTCCGTTTTTTGAAATAGTCAGGTCTTCTATACTTTGTTTATCCGGAACAATTTTATCATTGATCAGATCATCGATCAGGCTTGCCATTAATTTACGATCTTCTGCTGCCTGCGCTCTGTCTTTATCTGCCTGTATGCGATCCAATTTTGCCTGCTCACGATCTTTCTCTGCCTGGGCTCTGTCTTTAACCGCCTGTTCGCGGTCTTTATCTGCCTGCGCACGGTCTTTTAATGCTTGTTCCTGGTCCCGCTTTGCCTGTGCCCTATCCTTAACCGCCTGTTCACGGTCTTTATCTGCCTGTGCCCTGTCCTTAACAGCTTGCTCCTTGTCTTTATCCGCCTGCGCTCTGTCCATCTTTGCCTGTGCCCTGTCCAATACAGCCTGCGCACGATCTTTCTTAGCCTGGATTTTATCCTTCTCTACCTGCTCATTGATCTCATTGATAACACTGCGGTAATCACCCCAGTTAGCAGCAGGAATCAGTTTACCATCTACAGAAAATTCTGTCATCTCTCCTTTCACTGTTTTCATTTTATAACTAACACCATTCATGTCCATGTTGATGTTTTCTACCTGGTCATCCGTGTTATAAGTACTGTTAGTTGTTTTAACTGATTTTTGTGCATTCGCGGCTGTTGTAAACAGAGATGTTGCGAAGATGAATACATAGATTCTTTTCATGGTTTTCTAATTTTTAAAAGGTTTAAAAAGGGCAATACTATTCCAGTCCACTTTTCAGTGAATGTTAATTATGCTTAATAAAATGAAGTGATTTTTTTATTGAGGTTGTTTATCCCTCATCGCCTGTTCTCTTTCCCTATCGGCCTGTAACCTGTCTCTTTTGGCCTGTTCCATATCCCTGCGGGCCTGTGCTCTGTCTTTATCTGCCTGAGCGCGGTCTCTGTCGGCCTGCATACGATCTCTGTCTGCCTGCATTCTGTCTTTAACAGCCTGTTCGCGATCTTTGACAGCTTGTTCACGATCTCTTTGCGCCTGTTCCTTATCACGGATACTCTGTTCTCGTGCATGTTCCTTGTCACGGAGTAACAGTTCTCTATCGCGGACTTCCTGTTCGTTATCACTTAACTCCTGTTTCTTATCACGAATCGCCTCTTCCCTGTCTCTTTCTGCTTCTTCTGCATCTGTTGGTTGTACTGGTTTTACTTCCCGTACTACCTTCACCGGTTTTATCTTCTTATGTTTAACGATAACCGGTTTTTGCACAGGTTGTTGTTGCTCTGATACAACATGTTCTTCTTCTTTTACAATCGTCTTCACTTCCATTACACCAGCCGCAGTCACCATTACGGCTAGGATCAATATCCCCGTCATGAAAAACACTTTCTCTATTGGATTCAGCGTATTATTTTTATTATGAATAATGCGGCTCACTCTTTGTAACAGGTGATTTTTCTTACCTGGAAACGCGACTGCATAATTATTACTATGTTCTTTAAAGCTGATCAGCGCTTCTATAAATTCTCTTTTATTTTTCGTTTGTGCCAAAGCGATATCATCACAACAATGTTCCCGTTCATCACGTAATAACGATGAGATCCATAATAATCCCGGATTAAAAAAGAAGATCGCTTCTGTAATATTCTGTAAGAGATTTACACAATAATCATTACGGCGGATATGTGCCAGTTCATGCAATAACACGGCCTCTACCTGACTGGAAGGCAATCCGGCCAGTAAGCCTACAGGTATCAGTATTACCGGTTTGAAATGCCCTATTACCAGGGGCATTTTCACATACCCGGATTCAAATAAAGTAACTGCTTTTTTTATCTGTAGCTGCTCGCAGAGCAACACGATTTTGTTCTTCCAGTAATCTTCAGGAGAATAAATGTTCTTATATCTGGCACGACGGATGTATGCCAGTCCGCCCATCATTTTCACCGCTCTTGCTATAAATAACACAAACCATAACAGCAATACCATCGGGGCATTTGCCGAGAAATAACTGATCACGGTTTGTGTATATTGTTTAATATTATCCGCTTGCAGATGTAAGAAATCAACTGTCTGCAACTGGTTCTGCTGCCACTCCCAGGCGAAAGTAAAAACGCAGCCTGTTATAAACAGCAACAGCTGTAGTAATATCAGGTTATAACGTATCGCCGAAGACGATCGTTTGGTGAGCATCAGTACTACACCTGTAATAACGGACAGCAGTAATCCCTGCCATAATGAATGGATCAGCATCCAGCTGAAAGCCTGTACCAGTTGATCTGTTATCATGTTTATTATTTATCCATGTTATCCAGTAAGTCTTTTATCTTCTTCAGCTCTTCTGCAGAGGTTTTATCATTGCCCAGTAAAGCCACCATCAGGCTGCTGGGAGATCCATTATACATGGAATCTACAAAACGTCCCAACAGGCTACCTTTTACCTTTTCTTCCACCAGGTTGGCGCTATAGATATGTTTCATGTTTGTCTCATCCCGGTCCAGCATCCCCTTCTCTTTCATCACCTGCATCAGCTTTAATGTAGAAGTATATATGACGGCCTGCTTCTGCTCATTCAGCTTGTCGTGTACGAATCTTACAGTGGATGGCCCGTACTGCCATAACACCTGTAATACGTCCATTTCGGTCTTGGTAGGAACAACTTCATCTTTCATAATTTAAAGGTACGTATTTAAACGTACGTTACATCAAGAAGGGTATCTTTTTTTTCTGAGAACATACCAAAATGATAATTCACCCTCTCATTTTGATATGGCCAACGCTCAATAATTATCTAAGCATAGTTATTAATATATTGGTTTTGACACAATTACGACCCGCTCTTAATTCTGGCATTTCTATGGCATAAAGGGTGGTATGAAAAAACGTTTATTCATTCTTATTTTGCTGACTACTGTCACATTGAATACATTTTCTCAGGTAGATTCCGTAAAACGTTCCCTGCCATCGCCACTTGAATCTCCTCCATTTCCAACCAGTGAATGGGATGGGGCTCCTCTTATAGGTATTGATGCCACAGCGCCTATATACCCGCTACAAAAAGCCCTGGGATTAACTAAAACCAAACTTAGGTTTTATGGTTGGATTGATCCCGGAGTGAATATAAGTTCGTCAAAATCATCCAATGCACCAACATCGTATGATCTCATTCCTAACAATGTAGTACTCGACCAGATTGGTCTCAAATTTGACCTGCAACCCAATACAGTACAAACAGATCACATTTCTGCAGGATTCCTGCTTACTACCATCTTTGGTACTGATTACCGCTTCACTACAGCCAAAGGTTATTTTAGTGATCAGTTACTAAAGCATAATAATAAATATGGGTTTGACCCCGCTGAAATATATGGACTGATATACTTTCCGAAGATAGCTGACGGCATGATTTTAAAAGTGGGCCGATTTATTTCTCCTGCTGATATTGAGGCGCAATGGGCAACAGATAACTATCTCTACTCACACTCATTAATGTTTACTGTTGATCCTTATACATTCACCGGAGCACAGGCAACCTTTAAGCTTGGATCATACTGGCAACTGGAAATTGGCGTGCATGCCGGAAATGATGTTGCTCCATGGAGCAACTCGGCAAGCATCAACGGTTTATTAATGGCCCGCTGGGTTTCAAAGAACAACAACAACTCTATTTACGCAGGTATTAATTCATTAGGTGCCGGTAAGTACAAAAACAATCATGATGATTTGCAGATGATTGTTGCAACCTGGGGGCACCGGTTTAACAGCACAATACATATGATGACAGAAGTATACTATATCTGGCAGAAAGATGCACTTGTAGGAGGAACTGTCATTGATGGACCACCACAACCATTCTTTAAAGGAGTAGGTGCTGGAAACCCTATTCCCGGATTATCGAATGCCCTTGGTGCTGTTAACTACTTCCAGGTAAAACTTTCGGGGACAGACTACCTATCTATCCGCAATGATTATTTAAATGATGCTAAAGGAAACCGCACCGGCTTTGCTACTGCATATTCAAGTCACACTATCGGAGTTGTTCACTTCTTTAATCCTTATATAAGAATACGCCCGGAGGTAAGATATGAACGTGCTTACGCTGATGGTGTAACTCCTTATGATAATGGCGTTAAAAAAGATCAGTATTCGGCTGCTATGGATTTGATAGTCCGTTTTTAATAAGATGATACATGAGGTATTAATGATACCTCATGTATCATACTCCCCTTATTCTGCTCTTAAACTTTTTACCGGGTTCATTAACGCGGCTTTGATACTCTGAAAACTAACGGTCAGTAAGGTGATAATAAGGATGCCCGCTCCTGCTACTACAAAGATCCACCAGGATATTTCGGAACGGTACTGATAATTCTGTAACCAGCTGTGCATAAAATACCACGCCATGGGCATGGCTATCAGCAAAGAGATAAATACCAGTACCACGAAATCCTTTGATAATAACTGCCAGAGATTAAATACAGATGCGCCCATCACCTTGCGCACACCTATTTCCTTGGTACGGCGCTCTGCCATAAAGGAAGCCATACCAAACAGCCCCAGGCAACTGATAAAGATCGCCAGTATCGCAAAGAAGCTGGCCAGTTTACCGATCCTTTCCTCATTCCCGAATTTCCGTGCATATTCATCATCCACAAACCTGTAATCAAAAGGTATATCAGGGTTATACTTTTTAAACACCGTTTCTATTTTACCAAGGGCTTCAGGAACGCCTGCAGCAGGGTTTATCTTTATATTGATGATATTTACATCCTGCTGATTGATTAAATGATACAACGAAGCCCTTACAGGCTGATAAGGGGACTCCACAATCATATCCTTAATTACCCCGATGATCTTAAATGGTTTATCATCCCATATAATCGTTTCTCCTACCGGATCTTTCAGACCTATAAATTTTACGGCGGCTTCATTTAAAACAAATGCATTGGTATCCGTCAAAAAGGCTGGAGAAAAATCACGCCCTTCTTTAAACTGCCATCCCACTGTTTTGCCATACTCACTAGACACCGCTGTATTAGGGAAATCAACTGCCAGAGATGGATCTTTCCCCTTCCAGCTAAAACCTCCGTTTGTACCCCATACAGAGGTCGCCGGACTGCTGGCCTCCGCGGCTTCCACCACAGCGCCTGTACTTTTTAAATCCGCTTTTATCGTTTCAAAATGATCATGAATAATAGTAGCATCCATTTGCAGGGAAAGTAGCCCTTCACGGGTATAACCCACAGGTCTGTTCCGGGCAAACTGGATCTGACGAAAAACGGTAATAGTACCGATAATCAGCGTGACGGACACCGTAAACTGTAACACCACTAACACCTTACGAGGTATCGCGGCATTACGCCCTGCGCGAAAAGTGCCTTTTAAGACCTTTACCGGCTGAAAAGAAGAAAGGTACATTGCCGGATAACTTCCGGCAATTAAGCCCGTTAACAGGCTTATAACGATGCCTGTCAGCCAGAAGACAGGGCTATTCCAGAGGATAGACATTTTCTTATCCGCTACACTGTTGAAGAATGGTAATGCCAGCTGCACCAGCAAAAGAGACAATATAAACCCCAGGGCTACTACCAGCAGGGATTCACTGAAGAATTGCCCGATGAGTTGTCCGCGTAAAGAACCGATCGCCTTCCGGATGCCTACTTCCTTGGCACGTTTCTCGGAACGGGCTGTACTCAGGTTCATGAAGTTGATACAGGCGAGTAACAATACAAACACGCCTATAATACCAAACAACCACACAAACTGTATACGGCCACCACTGTTAATCCCATTATTAAACCGTTCGTACAAATGCCATTTGCTCATAGGATGCAGGAAGATCACAGGCTTATACCGCCTGTCGAATGCCTGCAAATGGTCCAGCTTTACCCTACTGATCTTTGCAGAAACATTTGCCATATCCGCATTATCGGCTATCTGAACAAATACCCTGAAGGCATTATTACCCCAGGGATTATCATTTGTTTTTATCCACGTTTCAATACTGAGATACGCTGCCCATGTTCTGAGGAAGTATATACCACTAAAGACAGAATTACGGGGCAGGTCTTTATAAACACCGGTAACGATCTCTGTATTCTTTTTATCAAATGTGATGGTTTTGCCTACAGGATTAGTTTCTCCGAATAACTCCTTTGCCAGCGATTCGGACAACATCACCGACCCCGGGTCTTTCAAACCTCCATAGGTTCCCCTCAGCATGGTAAGGCCCATCAGTTCCGGCGCCCCCGGCTCCATGAATGTACCGTTCTTTACAATCTTCTTTTCACCGGTAATCAGCAGGGAGCCCCCGTTCCAGGAAGACATCACTACATGTTTAAAGTAGCTGCCGTAATCGTTGCGGAGCGCATCTCCCATTGGATATGGCATTGTTTCCCAGGTACCAATGTCTCCATTGAAGTTCTGATTCTGCATTACCTGCGCAATATGGTCGTAGTTTTTGTTGTATTTCTCAAAAGACAGCTCATCCCATATCCATAAACCAATGAGCATGGCCACGGCCATACCTGCTGCCAATCCACCGATATTGATAAGAGAGTAACCTTTGCTTTTTATAAGATTGCGCCAGGCAATTCTGAAATAGCTTCTGATCATAAGGGAATAGGTTGTACTACCGCTGTTTCAATGAAAAGTATGCCAATAAAAAATCACCTGATTTACAGGTGATTAAATAATTTAAATTGATAGAAGTGTCCGGTTTCGTTACACTAGACTGTTCACTTTTGAGCTAATACAAAGGGGATGATCGCTTTCATCACTTCTTCTTTCAGTGGTAAGTCAGGTTTAGTATAAGTAATGAAGTTTTCGTTCTTCTCAGCAGGAGCTTCCTTAAGTATATGATTCATCCCCTCTATTTCCAGCAATGTAGCATCAGGTTTTGCTTTTTTCAGTAACTCCGCATCATGGGTACTCACCTGTAAATCTGTTGTACCCTGTATAATCAGTACCGGGATTTTCAGTTTTTTAATCTCCTGTTGCGGATCATATTTCATCCAGGATACCATATAAGGCTGTATAGAACGATGCAA
This sequence comes from Chitinophaga sp. YR573, assembly GCF_900110995.1. GTDB lineage: Bacteria > Bacteroidota > Bacteroidia > Chitinophagales > Chitinophagaceae > Chitinophaga. Next base: position 447,490 of record NZ_FOJF01000003.1, on the reverse strand, counting down.
TATCACACTCAGCTCTCCGGAAGGTTCCTGTATGCTATATCCCTTCTTTAAACTATCCATCAGCAAAGATGCTTTTGCGGCACTATTTGGCATTGAAAGGTCTAATTGTTTTCTGAGCAGAATATCTGCAGACTCTCCTGCCCCTGCTATAGAGATGTAACCGGCTACATTTGTCTTTGAAGCCAGCATACCCACCAATGAGCCTTCACTATGGCCGGCAACGTATACCTCTGCATAACGCTCTTTCAGCATTTTAATCAATGCTACTGCATCATCCACCATATTTTCAAATCGCAGATCTTTCTCAGGTGTGGCATCAGAAGCTCCTATACTACGTTTATCGTAACGCAGACTCGCAATACCTGCTTTCTCCAAAGCTTCTGCCATCATTTTAGTGCAGTTGGTCCGGAGCCCCATACTGCTGTTGCCATTCCTGTCTGTAGGGCCGGAACCTGCTATAAACAATACGACTTTCTTACTCCCCGGCGGAGCTATCAGTGTACCATGAATACCATTCAGCACAACATTATCACTATCCTTCATTTCTTCATATCCCGTAAAATGAAGTCCTTCCAGCTGATTATCATTATTCAGATGCATAGATAACTTAAGAGTAACCTTATCAAAAACGGCTTTATACCCATTTCTGAGTGGTGTTACACTTTTCAACTCTCCTGCCTGACTATTCAACTGGTTGATCATCGCCGTTGTTTTATCCAACGGTAATGCGGCTTTCATATTCGGGCCATACATATTGAAAAGGCTGTCGGCCTGTTTCTGATTATAGTATCTCTGGAATTTAGCAACAGCAGCCGGATAATCCGCCTGCGCGAATACGCATACTGTGTTGAACAGCATGACGAGAACAAACAAAACTCTTTTCATGGTTAATGTAATGTATAGTGAAGGATAATTTTTGATATCATTTCTGCTACGATCAATGATATAATAAACAGCCAAACAGATTTTGAGCCTTTGATATTGGCAGATACTCTAAAAGCGTTGTACATCAGGGCTATCATCCATATACAAAAGCCCAGTGAGACGAATGCAAAAAATAATAGCTGTAGTGATATGTGGGACAGATCTTTTGTTTCCGGTGCTAAAAAGTTAATCAACGCAAGAAAGAAAAAAGGCCAGCGGGTAAAGGCAAAGGTCCCTGCTATATCAATAAAACGTACAGTCGAAATGGAGAATATTCTTCCGGTGATAAAAAACACAAGTACTAAACTGCTCCAGTCTATAAATGGTTCTGCTACATAATGCCAGGCAGGATACATCTTATTACCTGCATGTAAATGTGCATCAATAGCGCCATCAAAATGTGTATGACTGTAATAAGCGATACAGGCAGTAACAAGTATGATTATCCAGCCTATTACCAGCGATTTAAAGCCGGCAATATATGTGAACGGATTAAAGAACCAGGTTGTCATTTCTCTGATTTTAGATTCTCTAGTTTCTGAATGATATCATCCAGCAGATTACGTACGGTAGGATAACTTAACCCGAGTTGCTGGGCCATCACTTTAAGGCTTCCGCTGCTTTTCACAAAGTCCAGCACAAACTGTAATTCCTCTCCTGAAAGCCTTGACAGTAAAGGCAGCTCAAAAGAACCGGATACCACTGTTTCACAGGCATCGCATGACAGGGACGTCACTTTCAGTGGCGACTGGCAACTGGGACAAACATGCGGGAGCGATTTCTTTAACTGCTTCATTATTTAATAAAGTTAAAGAAAATATCAATAAAATTGAGTTTTTGGTAAATTTTATTTATAAATAGTTTTCCACCTGGCGGCATCTACCCCTTTTATAATTTACCGGTTTGAGTAACAGATATAGTATGCAAATTGTTTGAATCACTATAAGGTCACAATATTATTCCGTATGGCATACAACACCAAACCGGTGACATTACGCGAACCTGTTTTCTGTAATAAATTATTCCTGTGACCATTCACCGTTTTTACACTGATAAAAAGTTCCTGCGCTATTTCCTCTGCGGTATATTGCTTACACACCAGCTGTAAAATCTCTTCTTCTCTCCTGGTAATGGGTACATCCCCCCATTTGTTTTTTGTTTTTTTAACCACCTTATGCTGTAATGCCTTTAATGTCCGCTCATTAATATAAGACCCTTTATTGTATACAGCAATAATCGCTTCCTGCACTTCCTGCGGGTCACTGTCTTTTACCAGGTATCCATGTGCACCAGATTCAATTAACTGGTTGATAAAATTCTCATCTTCGTGAACAGATAAAATAAGAATTTTCATGTCAGGGAAAGCACTGGTCAATGCCCGGGTTACATGCAAGCCACTGTATTCTGTTTTCCCATCAGGGGGCAATGAAAGATCCACCAGCATCACATCCGGAATAACAGCGCATTCCTTTAATTTATCCAGCACAGAATAACCATCTGCCGATTCAAATACCACTTCCATATCCTGCCAGGTGCCAATGATAGCTTTCATCCCTTCTCTGAAAAGCACCTGATCTTCTACTAATCCTGTGTATATCATATACTAACTGTTAGTTCAATAATTGCATAAAATCCGTTTGTCTCCCCATTCCCAAATTCAAGTTTCCCTCCAAGAGAATTAACCCGTCCTTCTATACTTTTATGTCCCAGTCCTTTATTGATGTTATCCTTAGTAAGGCCAACACCATCATCACTATAGTGACATGTAAGATGTTGACCATAACGAAGAAAATCAATCTTTACAGATTTTGCATTGGCATGTTTTATCGTATTATTGATCAGTTCCATCACTATCCGGAATAAACCAAGGTTCACGATCCATGGCAGATCTTCCAATGCGTCACTATAAGTAAGTTCAATGATGATCTGATCCGTCTGGTTTATCTGACTGATCACCGATTCCAACGTTGTTAGCAGTCCAAACGATTCCAATTGCGGTGGCATCAACTGATGACTGATACTTCGTATGCTTCCCAAAGCAGTTTCTGCCAGTTGACGTACATTCAGTAACCCATCCTGCAGGTTGCCGGTACTTTGTTGCTCCAGTACCATCAGGTGCATACGCATAATAGAAATAACGGCTCCCAGTTCATCATGCAGGTCATGGGCTATTCGCTTACGTTCTTCCTCCTGGGCATGGATGTTTGAACGTAGCAGATCATTTTGATAGAGGTTTTTTAATGCTTCCTGTTTAAGTTTCTGGACAGTAAGATTCCTTTGAAAATGCAGGTTCAAAAATACTACGCCTATACCTATGATAAAAATAACAACAGCCAATGGCAACAATGTATCTAAAAAACTCAGGTCTTTGATCGTTTCCATAAGCCAATAAAAAAACAGGTGTACATAACAATAGAAAAGAATGAATGAAATACCCAGGTATATAAATTGAGATTCCTCGTAAATGTTGACGTAATAACAGAGCCGAAATAAAAAATCAGCATACTGGAAGAATAATAAATAAACAACCCGGAATTGATCCAGTTCAGGCTTTTAATATCATACCTGCTGGTCTCTTTCACAATGTCGTTTAAAAAGAATCTATACGTGAACAGGGCTAATATGATAATGAGAATAGATTCTACTGTTAACGCATTTGAATTGAATGTAAAAATACTCTGAAAAAACAATGAATTTATAATCGTAAAAATCAAAAATAATATGGCTACTAACCATATTATTTTTGATTTTATAAATCCCTTGAGCAAAGTCTGATAAAACCATGCTAAACAGATAAATCCGGTTGCTACATATATATGCAGCAATGGCATGTTATTTTTACTGGCATACCAGCAACCTAAAGATGTAAACTGGATAATGCCTGATAAAAAGATAAACCAGGAGAATACCTTTAGCTCCTTACCCAATTGTTTGTAACAGATGGCAGCATACACCACCGTCAACAGAATAGGTACGTGAGATAACACTATTGTAGCTTCCGGAAAGTTCATCATGTTTAATCCTGTATTTTTAATGGGGAGTTTGTTGGACAGGTATTCGGGCAAGGGGCATTTAAATCCAGCACAAATGTATTATCTACCAGCATAGCAGTTGAATCCGTGTTTACTTCCTGGGGTTCTCCTCTCTCATCCAGCAGAAGATCCTCTCCTCCATTCCATTTTGAAGGATCTTTTCCCTTTAAACAGGCATTCCTTACCGGAACAATATATAATTTAAAGCCCGCCTTTGCCTGATATCCCATGTATACTCTAACATGTTTGTATTTGCATATAGCTGAATCTGCATATGATGCCGGCATGCCTAAAGCACCTAATAAATCTACTGCGCGAATGGTAAAAGATTCAATGACAGAGTCTCCCTCTCCATGCTTCCTGCAAAAATCCAGATACGTCCGGATGTTCTGCCTGGCGGTCGTTAACCGGCAAAGTACGTGGGGAATGCTGTCTTCAGCCTGACTACAATCATCTTCTACAACTGAACGGACAGGTTGATGATTACAGCCCATAAGGGTGGATAATAATGTAAGGATAAGTAGTGTTTGTTTCATGATTAACCGGGTTGTTTTTATAGGAGCTACAATGTAGATACAAGTAATCAGGAATCATAATCATTCCTCTAAAAACAGGTATAAATACCCGCTATATTTTAAAAATCAGATATAAAACACTGTATTTAAAAACCCACCAACCTCTGTTCAATGGACCGGTACCGAACAATTAAATATACAGGCTGCTTCCTTAAACGTTGGTTTTTATATGCAAGGTAACTTGGCATAAAGTAGTTTTTGATCATTGAAATCTCCTTTGTATATTTAATATGACACAACCCTATTTTTGTTAATCATTAAAACACCCTCAAATGAGAAATTTGAAAGTCCTCATGACTCTCCCATTATTTGCCATGTTGTTGCTGTTCAGCTCATTTACCCCTAAACAGGAGCCAAAACACGCTACAATCGTAAACTATGCCTGGTACAATCCTGCCGGCCAGTTTATCGCCTGGAGTACATTATTTAATGCTGAAGTTGTCAGCGATGCTACTACAGATCCCACTAATGGAACGTTGGTAGCGTTAGGATATACAGACGGAGGTCCAACTGTGCCACCAGTTGGAGAGCCTGTATATCGACTATATACGCATCCATAAATGAAGGCACACCTCATTGGAAACGCCCCCGCTTTTGGGGGCGTTTTTTTATATTTATACTCGTACCACTGCAATACAGGCTGCAAGTAATGTGGCTGCAATCAAGGTATAATAAGCCCCGCGGGTATAGACTTTACCTCCAAAACGTGCATTGATGATAGTAACCAGCACAAACAACCCGGTTTTAGGAATAACCTTATAGTAGTTTATATGCGGGTATTTCATTATCACCATTACAATACCACTCACCAGTAGTATAATACCCAGTATTAAACCCCATACACTTCGTACACGGGTGTCATAATCCTGCCACTGGGCTAATAAGGTGCAGAGATAAACGGCAAAACAGATAAAATGTATCAGAAGGATAATATTAAAGAGCAACATTGGAAGAGGATTTACGTGATACTAAAAGATAATAAGCACCCAGTACAATACCAAGTAGCACAGCGGTCAGATGTGGATACAACCGTTCTGTAAGATGACCAGGTGCATTAAGTACGATCAGGAAATCAGTGACAGGGACTATTGTAATTGTCAACAGCAATATGCCCAGTCCACGTTGTGTACGTGTAAGGAGCATCACCAGTATTGCAAGCCCTACAGCCAGGTCTCGGATGCCTTTTATATAGTGAAAGGAATAGTCATTTCCGGTAGGTGTCTGTATCCCAAAAGCCAGTTCGGCCGTATATGGCAGAAGGAGAAAACGTGTGCCGATAAATACCAGTAACAGACCGGTGATCAAGGTGAATCCAAAAGCGATGGAAGAGATTGTCTTTTTCATTTTGATGCATTTTTGATTTGATGCAACAAAGATAAAACCGGCTGTTGGCCGGTTCGTTCACCCAGGTTAATAAATTACAGGGACAGCCTTTTTCTTATGCGGCTTAATGAAGGGGGCTTAACGCCTACATAAGAAGATATATAATATTGAGGGATACGCTGTTGCAGATCAGGATAATCATTTACAAAGTTGAGATAACGCTTTTCGGGATTATCAGCATATATGGAATCTAATTGATTCTGAGTCTGTAAATAAATAAACTCGCAAATCAGGCGGCCGAATTTTTGCCCTTCTTTAACTTCCTCATATAACCTTTGCAGGTTATCATATGATATTACCAGTATTTCACTGGCTTCCAGACACTGTATACCACGTTTTGATGCTGAATGGTTCAGAAAGCTCTGGTAGCTGCTGGTGAATTCATTTTCTTTTCCAAAATGCAGGGTCATCTCCTCACCATTATCTTTAACCGTATAATAACGGATCAGCCCTTTTTGAATAAAGCCTACTTCCCGGCAAACCTGCCCCGGGCGTAAAAAATAATCATCCTTCTGATATGTTTTACTAAAAGCTATCGAGGATATAAATTCTTTTTCTGTATCATCAAGATGAATAAAATGTTCGATAGTGGATATCAAGTTAACATGCATGCCTTTAAGATAATAATTATATACATCTTTTCAATAATTATATAACCTTTTAACAGTACTTTTGGGATGGTAAGGAATGAAAAGAACCAGGACCATACAGATCAAAGCCGTTTTTCTACTTGTAGTGTTCACCCTGAATACTATGGTAGGGTTTGCCTGTGCTGTAGGTATGGAATTTATTTCACATCATCACCACGACCATCATCATAAAACATCTGACAAACATGCTGACCACTGCTGCAATAAAAATGTAATTCAATTTTCGCAGTTAGATAAATTACTTGCCCATTCTGTAAATACAGGAATCGAGAGCCCTGTTGCAGTAATATTGTTCCCTTCATTTTATTTATCCTATTTAGCTCCTTCCCTTAAAACAGAAAAACAAATACCCCGACAGCTGTTTTACGATCCTCCTGACATACGTGTGTCTATTCAATCCTTCCAGATTTGATTTTTGCAACATATACCATTCAATGCGTTAAAGGCATTGAACAATGGGCTATTTCTATTTGTTCAAAAATTAAAAATAATACAGATGAAAAATATACTCTTTTTAGCTGCGATAGTTTCATTCGCAGCCTGCAATAGCAATACACCATCTAAAAGCATACAGACAAAACCAGATACATTGGATGCTAAACCATCCCCTTCAATAAAGGAAATCGTAACCGGTTATCTAAGCATGAAAAATGCGCTGGCCAACGATAATGGTAACGAAGCGGCCACTGCCGGCAATACAATGGTATCAGCCTTCCAAAAGTTTGACACCTCTTCATTGACAACCGGACAAAAGAAAACTTACCAGGATCTGGAAGAGGATGCCAGAGAACATGCTGAACACATCGGGAAAAATGCCAGTAATATCCCACACCAACGGGAACATTTTGATATGTTGAGCAAAGATATGTATGAACTGGTAAAAACCTTTGGCAGCGGTCAGCCATTATACCAGGACTATTGCCCTATGTATAACGATGGTAAGGGCGCTACATGGCTCAGCGAAATAAAGGAAATAAAAAATCCATACCTGGGTGAAAAGATGCCGACATGTGGTTCTGTAAAGGAAGAACTTAAATAGATATCATGAACCGTAGCAAGAAAATATTGCCGGGGATATTGATTATATTGATCGCTATCCAGTTCATTCAGCCTGCCCGTAATAAAAACGGGCAGGTATTACCAACAGCTATTTCAAAGATGTACAGCCTTCCTGAAAATGTACAGGCTACTCTTAAAATTGCCTGTTATGATTGTCATAGCAATAACACTCAATACCCCTGGTATGCTGATGTGCAACCTGTCAGATGGATGCTGGACCGGCATATTAAAGAAGGCAAAGAAGAGCTCAACTTTAGTGAGTTTGGAGTTTATTCCGGAAGAAGGCAGATAAATAAGTTAAAGGCCATTGCAAATAGTATTAATGATGGTAACATGCCTTTGTCTTCTTACACGCTGATGCATAAAAATGCAAGATTATCAGCAGCAGAGAAAATATCGATTATAGATTGGGCGCGAAAAACAGCGGATAGTTTGTCTGCTGGCAATTAACCATTAAATAAATACATATGGAACATCAACATCTTCATGCTAACCCCGAGATGAATCATGCAGGGCATGATCACCATTCCATGATGATCATGGATTTCCGGAAACGGTTCTATGTGGTATTTGTCCTTACTATTCCCATTATGTTGTTATCAACCATGATACAACATTTCATTGGTGTGAACTGGCAGTTTTCAGGTTCACAATACATCCTGTTTGCTTTATCCTCTGTGGTGTTTTTTTATGGTGGATGGCCATTTTTAAAAGGGCTGGTGGATGAGGTAAAAATGAAAAATCCCGGTATGATGTTCCTGATTGGCTTTGCCATCACCGTAGCCTACATATACAGCGTAGCAATTGTGTTTGGCTTGCAGGGTATGGATTTCTTCTGGGAATTGGCAACGTTAATTCTGATCATGCTGCTGGGGCATTGGATAGAAATGAAATCAGTTGCCGGTGCTTCAAAAGAACTGGAATTACTGGTACAGTTAATGCCAGCTGAGGCACATATGGTTATGCCGGATATGGTGCATGATGTAAAGACGGATACATTGAAAGAGAACGATATCATCCTTATAAAACCAGGAGAAAAAGTGGCAGCAGACGGGATCATATCAGAAGGAGAAAGTTATCTGAATGAGAGTATGTTAACAGGTGAATCTAAACCCGTACAAAAAGTAAAGGGGGATAAGGTCATCGCAGGTGCTATTAATGGAAACGGCTCTATTAAAGTGACCGTCTCTCATGCCGCCAAAGATTCTTATCTGTCACAGGTAATAAAGTTGGTGGACGATGCACAAAAATCAAAATCAAAAACGCAGCTATTGGCAGATACGGCCGCAAAATGGCTCACCATTATTGCACTGATTTCAGGTATTGCTACATTTTTGTATTGGTATTTAACCGGGCAATCTCTGGCGTTTGCAATGGAAAGAATGGTAACGGTCATTGTTATTTGTTGTCCTCATGCATTGGGTTTGGCGGTGCCGCTGGTAGTGGCAAAATCAACCGCGTTATCTGCTAAGAACGGTTTACTGATTAAGAACAGGACAGCATTTGAAAATGCGAGAAAAATCACCACCATTGTATTTGACAAAACAGGTACACTTACCATAGGGAGATTTGAAGTATCAAAAGTTGTATCATTACAAAAAGATGTAAGCGAAAATGAAATCATCCGTTTAGCAGCTGCACTGGAGCAAAAATCAGAACATCCCATTGCAACAGGCATACTACAGAAAGCAAAAGATTTATCTGTCAATGCGCCTGCAGCAGAAGGTTTTAATGCCATCACAGGAAAGGGTATTGAAGCAACTGTAGAAGGCAAGAAGATATTGGTGGTAAGTCCGGGATATTTAAAAGAGAATAACATCACTATCCCTGAAGGATATACTGTTAATGATACAGAAACCGTTGTATTTGTTATTATCAATAATCAGTTAGCAGGATATATTGCGTTATCTGACGAGATTCGTCCGGAATCAGCTGAAGCAATTAAAACTTTGAAACAACATAATATCAAATCCATATTGCTTACAGGTGATAACAACAAAGTAGCAAAAAGTGTAAGTGACACTTTGGGACTCGATAGTTTCATTGCGGAAGTATTACCTCATCAAAAATTAGAGAAGATAAAAGAGTTGCAAAGCAAAGGCGAGTTTGTAGCCATGACAGGTGACGGGGTGAATGATGCTCCCGCACTGGCTATTGCTGATGTTGGCATTGCCGTTGGCAGCGGCAGCGATATTGCTGCTGAAACAGCAGGGATCGTTTTGGTAAACAGCAATCCCAAAGACATCGTAAGTTTGATTTTATTTGGTAAAACTACTTACAGGAAAATGATTCAGAATTTAATCTGGGCAACAGGTTATAATGTGATTGCATTGCCATTAGCGGCGGGTGTGTTGTACAAACAAGGTATTTTATTAAGTCCTGCCGCAGGAGCTGTTTTAATGACTGTCAGCACCATTGTGGTTGCCATTAATGCAAGTCTGCTGAAAGTAAAATAGGATTCAGCTCGTCTCAAAAATAACTAATACGCCCTCTATATGTTTACGGCAAAACATAATAGGCTCCGTTAGGAGCCCCGTGTTTGTAGTAAACAAATAGAACAACAAATACAGACTCCGTTAGGAGTCCCCTGATATTAGCAATTTTAGGGGACTCCTAACGGAGTCTATTATGTAGAAGATAAATTGTTGCTACAAACACGGGACTCCTAACGGAGTCTATTTTATCGAAAAGTTATTCTCCTACAAATAATTTGTAACCAGACTTGAATCCTTTATCTCCTGTTACCACCACATAATATAACCCTGGCTTTTTGCCATTCAGGTTACAGTGGATTTGTTGTGTACCACCTGTCTCAGACTTGATTGTACCGAGGTTATCTACCAGACTACCCTGTGTATTATATACCCTGATAACAGCCTGTTCATTCTTTTGCAAGGTCACTGTTATCGTGGCTGCTCCTGTGGTAGGATTGGGATAGATAGCCGGGGTTGATGCAGCAATCTCTGATGCAGGAAGCACATAAGTTACCGTTGTGGAGGCGCAGCTGGCAGCTACAGGTGTTTTCCCGGTAATCTCTATCCAGTCAATATCTGCAGTGGCACTCGCTGTTACTGATTGCAGGCGGATGGTATTGTCTCCGGCATTTAACGACACAGTTGCAGTCGTATTAGCAAATACGGTGCTGCTGCTTGTTTTAGGGAATGACTGTGCACTGTTGACAGTAACACCATTTATTATCAGCGCCATAGTATAGGCATTGCTGCTGCTACTGTTTACATAATGCCAGTTAAGGGAGTATGTTCCTGCTTCAGGCACATTTAGCTTCCAGCTAACCCCTTTGCCTGCCGCATTCGCCAGGTTGATTACTTTGCCATTTGCAGCACCGCTGTTGCTGCTGATAGCACCATCATAACTACAAAGCCCTTGTGAGGTAGAAGCATCGTCTTCTATTCTGATAGCAGTAGCAGTAGTATCGGGAGTAGGGGTAGTAGTTGTATCACCGGTATTTGTAGAGTCACCTGTGTTTTGTACCTGGAAGTTAGCTGTAACAGATTTATTACTGTTCATGGTTATAGTCACTACGGCAGAAGTATCTGATACAGCGCCACTCCACCCGGTGAAGGTATATCCTGATGCGGCAATAGCTTTTACGGTTACTACAGTTGCTGAATCGTATGTTCCGGCACCTGTGATGCTACCACCTGTAGTAGGCGCAGCTATAGTTTGCAGGGTGTAAGAAGGTACAGGTGTGGGTGTAGGTGTGGTGGTACTGTCGCAGTAAGGACTTGTTAATGTAGCGCCAGCACCTGCCGTCACCAGGCTTTTTACATTTGCAGCAGCTGTTATGGTCAATGTGTAAGGAGGGGTGAATGCTGTGCCACTGTTTGTGGTGTCACCGGAAGTATTGGTAAAAATATTATTCCTGGAGGTCACGGCAGTAAATGTATTATCCATCGTGGTGATAGCGTTATTTACATTCTCAAACACGTTACTTTCCACCAGCAGATCTGCTTCAAAACCAGCCGTTACACATTTTGATGCAACAGTGCTACTGAAAAAGTTGTTGACCATATGTACTTTCCCAAATCGTACCCGTGGCATGCGTTCTTTGCAACCCTGTGCCCACCAGCAATGCTCCATGGTTACACGCAGGTGTCCCCTGTCAGTGGTAGCACCGTCACTGGAGCCAAACAGGTCGGAGAACCTGTGATCATCCGAACCTCCGGGGCCGCCTGCCCTGGGAGCTTTTAAGTAGATAAACTTACACCAGGAGACAGTGACGTAGTCGGCCATGTTTTTAATATCCAGGTTACCATCCATGCCATCCTGGTATTCACAATGATCTACCCAGATATTGGTGCTGTTGTCCAGGGTCATGTTATCCCAGCCATCGGTATCATAAGCTCCTGGTCCTTCAAATGTGATGTTTCTGAAAATGATATTCGAACATCTTTTTACATACAGTATACCTGAGCCATCTTTTGTCTGGTCTGTTGACACTAATTTAGAACCCGGCAAACCATAAATCGTCTTTCCCGACTGGTCCTGTAAGCTGATACGGCCAGCGGAAGGAATGGTGATGGTCCCTGATATATGGACAACCTTCACGGTAGAAGAAGTAATGGCAGTTTTAAGATCGTTGTAATTAGTAACAACTGTAGGTGTAGCTGTTCCGCCACCTGTTACGCCACCATTCTGGCTGGCCCAGCCAACGACTGTACACTGACTTTGGGCAAATAAACAGGCATGGCATAGTAATGCCATCAATAAAAAGCAGGTCTTTCTCATAGGTTCGGTTTATGGTTAATGGTTATAAATAAATGCTCTGCAACGACAGTTGCTTTGTCGAAATTTTCGTTTACGTACAATTGTTCACCGCAACAAAATGCTGATTATTTTTTAATTTTTATACTATTCACAATATTAAATTTATGCAAACGTTCCCGGATTTATCTTAATGATTGTCTAACATGGTGTTAGTAATGGCGTCGCCTACACGAATTATTCCACCACCCTGATACAACAGGTTCTGTCCGAAATAAATATTCTTGTTTCTGGCACGGTAAGTACTGAGTGTTTTCAGGGGTTCTTTCCCTTTTACGCCGGTTTGCTGATCGATGGTAGTAATGGTACAGCGTGCGCAGGGTTTAACACCCAAAAATTGTATGTCGCCAATACTAAACTGTTTCATGTCATCTTCCTGAAACGGTAATCCTCCGGTAAATACGATATTGGGCCTGAAACGGTCCATCAGTAAAGGGGATGCTAACCTGCTGTTCAGGTCATCCAGAGAAGCCTGACCAATAATTAATAAAGGATATCCATCAGAAAAACTGGTAATTTCTTTATTATGTGCATACAATGCATCTACTTCCCGCTGTGTACTATCCGGCATATACACCAACCGGCAGGAAATATCCAGTTGTTCACTAAACCAGGCATCCGCTTCAGCACTTACACATTGGGCGGGGCAGCTATCGCTCCATACAGAAACCATCATAGTCTCTGTCGTTAAAGATTGAAAGGGGATCTGGTAAAAAGAATCTGCTATACCCGTATTTTGGACTAACAACCCATCCTCCAGCAGGCTTACTTTTAAAAAAGCCATGGCAGGTACTTCCCGTTGTGAGAGGAAACGGTTGTTTTCATCTACCAGCATCCACCTTCTGTCATATTCAAAACCGCGATCCGTCAGGGAAGCCGCAGGTAATGCTATTCCCCCTAATGATTTAACAGGATAAATATATAATTCGCTGACTGTAAGCATAGGCGCTAAGGTACGAAATTGTAAAAAGCGTATACTACAAATGATCTACATGATCATTAATTGTTACTGTTATATTCATTTTACAAAGTACTTCTTCTAATTTTATCCCTCAGAAAATCAAACAACTTCCGAGGCTAAGTCTGCTCGTATGGAACCAGATTTTCAATGATTATTAAAAGGAAATTATATGGAAGAAAACACTTTTAATGGTTCTCTGCGAATGCAAACTAAGGATGGAATTTGCCTTTTCAGAGCCAACCTGATGGTTGCTTTCTACGGTAAGCGTCCCTTTGCCGAGATGGTGGAAGGAGCAGCCTACTGCGTTGACCAATACCTGAAGATGATTCCGAAGGATGCCTTTTCGTGGTCACTGATTGGGAGTACGGCAGATACAAACACCCCCCTGGGTACCAAGGACATTGCCCGCTGCCGGGCCATGCTTACTGTGGCGACGGCAAAGCGAAAGGACATCCACTTTCGGCTGCATGGACATGATGCATGGGGTCCCGACTATAGCCTGATAGTTGGGGGACTAAAGCTGCCAAGCCAACGCGGTTTTCTGGACCAAACGAACGGGATCGAGTGTATGTTTCCTGTTGAGTTCCTGTCCTCATATGGCGAAGACGCGTTTGTTGCCATGGTGATGGACATGTTCGAGGCCTTACAATGTGACTCCGGTCATGCGGGGATCGCGCTGGTTCCCGGCGCTCCGGCCGATTTCACTGAGGCAGGTACTCACATCACGCCATGGCTGATGCGAAGCCACGGACTAGACATCGGGCTCACGATGTTTGTTGTCAATAAACTGGGGGATCGTTGCCGGGGCGCCCGCTGGCTGACTATGCTATCAAATAAGCTTATTGGTGAACTGGGCGGCCGCGATAAGTTGGCCGGCAAGCTAATCGAAGGTGTCACCGTCGTTCCCGGGGTGCATGGCCTGTTGATTCGTGCGGGTCACAGCCCGGAGATCGGCGACGTCGACTGCAACCAAACTACGCCCTTGCTGGCTTCAGTGGCACATGCGATAGAAAGTGTCACTCGTTTCCACAACAAAGGGATGTTGCAATTCTTCAACGATCCCGAGGAAATGTATCGCTGGGAACGCCGTTTCTGGTGATAGCCGACGATACCACCCCATGATACTCTTTTAAGCATTTCCCAGTGCTTTGTCCAACAGCATCTTTCCGGTCTCGCTATAAGTAAGGGACAAAGCAGCCTGTCTTCCCGTTTCACTCATTTTCCCCCAGGTTTTCTGCAGGATGTCTATCATTTTCTCCGCCGGCTGTTTATTTATAAGGTCATCATACTGAAATTCCAGGAACACCAGGCAAAGCGCATTCTCCATCGTTTGGACATCAGTATCCGTTTTAAGCTTTTTCTTCAATACAATTTCATTCACATGGGCAATGATGCCTGCCTCATATCCCAGTGACTCCAATATCTCTGTAGCCTTTTGTGCATGAAATTTCGACAGATCACTTCTCCATTTCAGATACCCTACCCTGCCTTCCGGGTAAGTTCTTCTGGCAATTTCCCATCTTCCTATATGCTGGCATCTTGAGGCAAGCAGAAGAGGTTCATTAGCTTCCGGATCAAGTTTTTTTACCCATTCATACAATTGGATGGCATAAAAATATTCAGATGGATAATGCTGTCCATCCCATATTATCTCCGAAGGGTCCTTTTTGTTATAAGTATCAAAAAGATGAAAAGCCTGTTCTATTCTTGTCATAAGCTCAAAGTTATTCTAATTAGTTAAACATCAAAAGAAAGCCTTTAAATCTAATATTTCCAATTACGAATGCTGCCTTGTTCAGTTAGCTCAAAGCTACATATTATTCTACTTCCCTCCGGTAATTGCTCACACCAGGCTTTTTTGTTATTCATTGAGCAGATAACATTAGTATAACATTAAACACTTAATTTCATTACCTGATCATTGAGTATAATTGTTACCATGTCTGCTAACTCTTCCCAAATATTATTTGATGAATTCTTTGCCAGAAACAACGAGAAAGTGTATCGTTTTGCCCTTAAGTTAACAGAAGATCATAATATGGCACAGGAAATTACCCAGCAATGTTTTATCCGGTTATGGGAGAATATTGATCAGGTAAACAACGAACGGGATATATTTCCCCTGTTATTCGTGTATGTCAAAAATCTGGTGATCGATAATTCCCGCCAATCTTACCGGGAGAAGAAAATGCTGGCAAAGGCAGCTTTGTCAAAACCGCCTGAAAAACAGGAAAATGATTTACCATTACTCATGAGGGAATATGAGCAAAAACTGGAAAAAGTGATTGAGAAAATGCCGGATCAACGTAAAACAGTATACCAGCTCAGCCGTAAGCTCGGCTATAGCCATAAAGAAATTGCGAGCAAACTATCTATCTCCCCTGCTACAGTGAAAAACCATTTGACCACTGCCTTACAATTCATCAGAAAGGAGTTATTAATGCATTACGATATTAAATCAGAATAGAAATCAATGTAAAGCTGGCCGGGTAAACGTATCAATTCTTCCAGGTGAAGACTTTAGCACAATATCCTTCAATATCGTTTTATTACCTGTTCCCAATAAGAGCAATCCTCCTTTAAACCGGGCATTAGCCGGCGCATATGAGAGTTGTATATGCTGCAAAATGCCAGAGCTGTCATCGGCAAAGTCTCCGCCATATGAAAGAAAGCCTGCTCCGGCAGGATCGTCGAATACTGTAACCGGACTTAATTGCGGCGCCTTTCCCAGCAGGATAATGCCACTACCGGGGGCTACTGTATCAAATGAAAAACAGATAGGGAAAACGGGAGTACCGGCAGCAACTATTTTAGCTCCGCGGGTTATTACAATGCCACCATTTTTTTTTGCCGGGAGCATATTGATCAATGTACCTGGTTCTATACGTAATGTGGCTTCATTGGCTACATACAGCCATCCTTTAATATACCATGGATGAGTATGGGTCAATAGTGTATTGGTGGTGATAGTACCGGATAACGTATCATTGACAGGAATTAATTCACTGTTCCAGGAAGAGTGGGTGGCTTCGGCATCTTTTTTACAGCTACTTATTATTAAAATTGCCAGGGATAGTAACCCAATAAGTTTTTTCATATGATGAATTTTTATATAGCCGTAAACGTAACGCCAATCTCACCTCCCTGATTATAAATTCTAAGGATATAATAGGTACCCGGTGTATCAGCAGTAGTAACAAAATAGGGGGATCCTGAAGGTGGTACCAACTCCTCACCTGTTACAGCATCTTTTAATGCTGTCAGATAGAAATACTGATTCCCATCAGCATCTGCAAAAGGCAGGTTTAATATCTTAGGGTACAATCGCCCTTTTTGCATATTCATGAGGGAATCCACCGGATCATATTCACCTGTTTCGAAATTTATTCTCACTAAGTAAAGGTTTACACTGGTAGATGGATAATCAGTATCTCCCAAATCATAAATAAACTGGAATGCGATGGAATCTGCTGCTACAGGCTGACTGGCCAAAAAACCTTTTATGCCAAGATCTTCACTAAAAGCTACTTTAAAATCAATTTGTTTATTCACAGGTACGGTGATAATCGTATCTGCAATCAGTGTATCTGTTGCATGTTTAAAAAGCGCCAGTTTACCAGGTTTGCCAGACTCCAGTACAAAAGAAGTAATTACACCGGCACCGTTTGTTTCACCAAGCCTGTGTCCTTCGAAATATACGTCTATCGAAGGTGAGTTAGGCAGATCTGCCACTGTAACACCTACTTTGCCATAGTATTTTGATACGGGCAATTCACCTTTACGACAACTTATTAAAGTAACTAATGTCAATACTATAAATAGAAAACGCATGAATATCATTTTTATAAGATAACGTATAGGGCATCTGCCCTATACGTTATCACTAAGTTTGATGATTAAAAGAGATTAGCGGTATCTAACCCATGAACCTGAAGGAACCCAGTTTACACCGCCAGCAAATGCACCAGCATTATAAGCTGGTGAAGAAGTCAATGGAATGAAAGCACTGGTACCAGCAGTACGGCTGAATGGGTTAACATACAACAGAGAAGATAACGTAGTGTAACCAAAGTTACCGGCAGCAGTAGCAAATGCCTGGAAATGTGTGGCACCACCTGCTGTGTTGAAAGTCTTATTACTTTCTGTTACAAATGGTTTAATAAAGCCATGTACGTACGTGTGTTTCACTGTAGAAGTACCGGCGAAGTATTTTGGATTTGTAGAGCCAAGTGCACTATCCAGAGACAGACCATAAGAGAATCCTAAGAAGATAGAACTATCTATTTCGAATTCTGCATTTCTGCGGAGATGTGCAGCGCGACCATAAACACCGGCACCGGAAGGTGGTCTGGTTGCCAGAGCAGCTTTAGCAGCATTTGGCAGACCAATCACGGTAAAGTGTTTGTACTTAGGATGCGTGATCGGTGTCAGAGAAGAACCGTTAGCATCGTTATCGCTTTCAAAACCATTTGACCAGCTGATATCAGCACGGGTAGTATCTTCAAGGCCCAGTGCATAATTGATGGAACCAGAGAAACCATTGTCGGTATCAAACATATCATCCAATGGATCTACTGCGATAAGGTGCGTTACATTCACAGTACCACCGAAAAATTCTATTGCATCATCATTTGCTTTGAAGATTTCTACAAAGTCGATCAATGTTCCGCTACCTACACCTGCCAGTGTAAGACCATTCAATTCCTGATCCTGTACGGCAGCATAACCAGCGTAATCGATACGTACATACTGAAGAATACCGGAGTTGTCTGCAGCAATATTACCACCATAGGTAACATTAGCTGGCGGTAACCCTACAATACCTTCTACAGTTGCACCATTGTTGTTAGCAGGAGCGTTACCCAGAATAGCAACACCAGACCAGTCACCTGATCTTGGAGCTTTTACACCGGTAGAATCCCAACGGGCAGAAGTAAAGATGATTGGACTTGCAGCAGTACCCTGTGCAAGAATTTTAGCACTGCGGGTAACGATCAGACCACCACCACGGATACCTCCAAGGGAAGTGTCGCCAACAGAACCTTCAACGCGGGTTCCTGCATCAATAATTAATACATCTAGAGAATCAACATACACCAGGCCACTCAGGGTCCATTCGCCACCATTCAGGCGGATAGAATCTCTGACAGTGTGTCCCGTTCCTAATACCCCTGAAAGAGTATGGGAAGCCGGGATAATGATCGTTGCACTAAGTGGTCTCAGGCCATTGTTAACATTCAGATCTTTTTTGCAGGAAGTAACAAAGATTGCAGACAGACCTAAAGAAATGGCTACCAGGGTTAAAATAAAGGGTTTCTTTTTCATTTTTTGTTTTTTCAAGGTTAAAAATGAATACCTGATCAGGGTATGTAAAATGGTACGCGTACGAACATCGAGTGTATACTGTCTTAAATAATTAGAATTTATAACTGAAACTCATACTGTAAGTCCTTCCTGGCCTTGCTTCGTAATCTATTTTATCTTTACCTGCCTGATACAATAATTCTTTGGTCGACGGATTATCTATCCGTGTTAAACCATCGCCATATATGTTAAAGTAAACTACCTGATAGCTATCCAGCAGGTTGGCTACATTAAATTTTATTTCACCTTTCTGCTTCAGCACACGTACTGCAATCTGTCCATCCAGTGCTGTTAAAGGACGCTCAAACAAAGACTGACTATAATCTGCCGACGGACGGAATAAACGGTTGCTGACATAATTATACACCAGGCTGAGTGATACAGGTTTGGTATCGTAATAGATGCCTGCATTCGCCATATAATTACTGGCGCCTGTTTGTGGCCTGCGTTGTGATGGCCCTACCTGTTCACGGGGAACTATTAACAATGGATTACCGGGATCTACTCCGTTGTAGTCAAGCGTCAGCGGTTTCACATGCGCACTCAGCAAAGTACCATTTGCATACAACGTGATATTACTGATAACAGGTATTTTGGTAAATGCTAAGGATTTCCGCATCTCTATTTCCACTCCTACATTCTTCGCTGATTTATTATTGGTAAGTGTATAAGAATTGTTGGTGCCATCTTTATAAATTTCCATCGGGTATTTTATATCCTTCTGAAAAACGGATAAAGACATCACCTCTCCTGCTCCCGGATACCATTCATATCTGATATCCAGATTACGGATGGGAGAAGATCTTACATAACCTGCTGTATAATTACCTCCCAGTTCAAAATCATACTCCTGGAAATAATTTAATTCGCGCAGGTCCGGACGTATAATACTTTGAGAATAGGCAAGTCTTATATTCATAGCCGGAGTAAGACTGTAAGTCAGGTTTGCTGATGGGAAAAACCGCAGGTTCGGTTCCTGATTTTTAATCAGTGAGAAATCATATTTCTCTGCATTTGGCCTGTCCCTGTTTATCATGGCAAAAACGTTCTCCAGCGCCTCATTCACTTTGTTGAGATTATAATATTCTGCCCTTACACCCCATACAAGACGAAACTTACCGATTTTATCATCCAGCATGATATAAGGAGCCATTAATGAAGCGGTACGATGAGAGTTATCTCCGTAATGACTGGGTTTGAAATCTACTCCGTTTTCAGCAGTAAAGGCTGTTGCCAGTGGCAGGTAATTCTGACCATCATTGCTGAATGAAGTACCCATGTTCAGTACATAAAATAAACGGTCCTTTGACCAGCCGGCAAAACCTGCTTTTAATGTATTGTTTGTATTGAAGAAGGCAAAAGGCACCGACAATGAAACATCCCAGTTGATATCCTTTTCCAGCGCACGGTTCCATGAGCGAAGTGCACCATAACTACTGGAAGGGAAGGCTGCATTCCGGATATTATAATTATTGACCTGTGTAGAATCTTTGATAGCGAAAGAACTTTCAAAATGGTTATCCGGCTTTTCACGGTCGAGGTGCAGGTAACTACCCATCCATTTTAATTTGATGCCCTTATTACCCAGTGTATGTTCCCCTTTCAGCTGATTGGTAAATAAAGAAGTTTGTGTGGTAAGATCAAAATAACCAAATTCCTGCTGATACATGCCAATCAATAATTGCTGTTCCAGGGTGCGGAGATACATACTCTGATAACTTACCATATTGCGCTTATCCTTGTAACCTATCCCTATCAGACCACCCAGATTTGTGGTAAAACCATAACGTTTACCGGTATATCCTAAAAAGCCAGCTTTAGGATCATCCAGACCTCCATCATAACCATTACGTGTCATCCTGATATCCTGGACAGCCAATGTATTGCGATAACTTACAGAAGCAATTGCCCCAAACTGGCCTCCGTTTTTAACAGGGAAAATATGTCCTATTGATAGTTGATAATTTTGTGATGGCTGTGCTTTGAACTTATACAACCCCCAGTTACTGCTGAGTGTTCCACCTTTACCATAAGCATCGAGTGCTTCGGTAATACTCCCCCAATTCAATTTGCCCATGAAATTCCGGTGTGATGATACCTGTCCCAGATATTCTTTTCCTTCCAGCTTTAAAGAGACAAAATCCTTTCCGGTTGTCTGATTATTTACCGAACCACCAACAGTAATGTTAAAAAAGTTGCTTGTCGGAACACTCAGGGTATTCACTTCTACCAGTCCGCCTCCAAATTCAGCGCTGTGATCAGGTGTTAATGTTTTAATGACTGTAACATTTTCAACAATGTTGGATGGTATAATATCGTAACTGAAGTTTTTGCGGTTTAATTCTGTGCTGGGCATTACCTGTCCGTCCAGTAATGACTGATTGTAACGCTCCCCTAACCCGCGTACGATAACATATTTATTTTCCATGGTCGCTAGTCCACTCACACGTTTCAGTACTTCACCGATATTCTTATCCGGGGTACGGCTGATTTGCTCTGCACTGATCCCATCCGTTACTGCTGCATTATTCTTTTGCAGTGCATACAATCCCTGTACGGATGCCTTACGATAGTTAGCGGTAACGGTTACTTCCCTTAACTGGGAGTTCGCAGCTCTTGCTAATAGTATATTTAATGGGGTATTTTCATTTTCATGTATTTTTACTTCTGTTACTTTCCTGCTTTCAAAAGAAATATAACTATAAGTAAGGGTATAGGTACCAGGTGACAGGGAGAGTTCATAAGTGCCATCAACCTTGCTGACCGTACCTTTGCTGCCATCTGCCTTAATAGTAACTCCCGGCAGCGGTTCATTTCTGCTATCTACTATTTTGCCTGTCACTTTACCATCTTTTACCTGTCGTCCTGTACGCAGGGAAATAGTATTGGCATCCGTTAATTCAATATCAAGTGGTGTATTTTCATCAAGATAATACAGTACATCCGCAATAGAATTACTATTAAAATGTGATGCGGTAACTTTGATTTTTTTCAGGTATTCCGGATCGTATATAAAAATATATTTCGTTTGTTGCTGTAAGGATTTTACGATACTGGCTGCATTGGTATCTCCTGTTTGCAACAGTACTTTATCTGAAAGTGTTTTGTAAGACTGGGCTACGGACACAGTGGGTAAAATCCCCCATACCAGCCAATGTTTTGACAATATTTTCCACCCACAAAATCGTTTGGCAATTTTTTGCATACTTTGTTTTTCTAGTTAAAAATGAGGATTGTTTCTAGTGGCTCTTAATGATATAGGTTTTACCCTCCCCTTGTATATACCTGAAGTTGTGTACATATTTCAGCGATTTCATGACTCTCTCCAGCGACATGCCCGAACTAAATTCCCCGGTGATCGTTTTACGCGCCAGCACACTATCTTCCAGCACAATGCGACATCCATACCGTTGCTGTAACCTGGCAAAGACATCCGCCATGCTTACATTATCAAGATTCATATTCCCGTTTTTCCAGTCTATTACATTCACTTCCCTGAAAGCGGTGATTTGCGGTGCCTTAGCGTCATGATATACCAGCATCTGACCAGGAGTCAATATCTGTCGGAAACCATCAGCGCTGGCTGCTATTACACGGCCCGATAAAAGGCTTATTTCTATCCCATGGTCTGCACGGTTACCTGTAGCGATATTAAAAGAGGTACCCAAAGCGATAGTCGTTACTGCGGCAGTATGCACCTGAAAGGCATGAGCTGCCTGTTGCGCTACTTCGAAATAAGCCTCCCCGTCCAGCCACAATTCCCGGTTATTTACACCATAACCGTTATTATATACAAGTTTTGAATAACTATTCAGCAAGACAACCGACCCATCTGGCATATGATAACGCTGTATGGCATTGTTCTGATTCGAAAGGGTGTCCCAGGTGACAGCCGCTACTTGCATCTTATCCTTGTTCCCGTTGTTCGACAACCACCAGCCTGTGCTGCTTATTATCAGTATCATCACTGCTGCTGCAATGCTATACCAGGTCCTCACAGGCATCCTCTTTACATCTCTGTCAATTTCCTGCCAGGTTTCCAGAAACAGGGCATCCAGTTCCGGAGTATCCCCGCTGGCAAGGTAGTCTTCCACGACTTGTTGCTCCGCTTCACTACATTTACCTTTGAAATATTTCCGCAACAAGGCCTTCATGTTCATTTGCTTAGTTTCATGTTAATGGATCTAACACAGAGAGTACGTTTCTCTACACAGGATATTCCTAGTTGAAAATGACAGTTAACAATTTGGTAATATATTGGACAAGTTTTTCTATTAGGTACCTTTAACCTGGTTTTTTAAACAATAAAAGAGGCCGTTTCAAAGAATGAAACGGCCTCTTTTATTGTTTAAAATGTTAAAAATCAATAATTTAATTGATCAGTATTTTTACAACACGAATTCTATAGCTGGTGGTCAATTAATTACCATTGAGTTTAAAACGAAATTCATTCGGACTCACACCAACCTCTTTTTTGAATAACTTTGAAAAGTAGGGCGGATTCTCAAAACCCAATGCATAGGCAATTTCTGAAACCGACTGATCTCCTCCTGTCAGCAGATTTTTTGCCGCTGAGATTAGGAACAAATGAATGAGGTCGATCGCTGTTTTACCGGTTTCCTGTTTCAGCAGATCGCTCAGATACCGTGGTGAAAGGTTGAGCTGTGATGCCATGTAGTTAACGCTTGGCAGTCCTTTTTCTTTCACAAAACCTTTCTCAAAATAATCGCTCAGTATTTCATTGAACTTCGATACGGTTTTGCCTGATAATTCAGTCCGGTTAATGAACTGTCTTTTATAAAAACGTCTGGCATATTTCAGCAGAGAATCAATGTGGGAGAGTATGATATCCCGGCTGTATTCATCCTGGTTGTTGTGGTATTCGATATCAATCTTATGGAACAATTCCCCGATGATCCCTTCTTCCTTCGGTGAAAGGTGTAATGCCTCATTCGTTTCATACTCAAAGAAGCTGTATTTCCTGATTTCATGGTGCAGTGGATGGCCGTTCAGAAAGTCTTCATGAAAATATATCAGGAATCCCTCTTCCTCCACTTCAATATCTTCCAGTGCCACGATCTGTCTTGGGCGCATAAAAAACATGGAGCCCAGGGCATGATCGTATTTCGTTTTGCCGTACGTTATGCTACCCGATATCATCTTTTTGAAACCGATCGTATAAAAGTCGCTCGTATGTTCGGCAACACTATTATTGCCATTTTTATGGTAGTCTGCATCACATTTGAGCACGCTGATAAGCGGGTTTTCCGGAGGAGGAAATCCATGGGAGCTATGAAGATCGCTGAGGTTTTTGAAATGATTCATTTGATTATTAAATGAGCAGAATCTATGTAATACACAGATCCTGCTTAATTTGTTTTAAATTATTTTCCGTGTGCTTCTACTGCCACATCCTGCCATTCTTCCCAGGTGGCAAGCCTGCCCTGATAAACCTGTTTTGTCAAAGATAATCCAATCTTCCCGAGGAAAAGCCTGAGCGGAGGCTGAGGGGAATCTACCAATTTAAAAATCGCTTTCACTGTAGATGCAGGAATCCCTAACATGTCTTCCGTGAAGCCAGATCGAAAAGCTGTTTTCACCTCATCATACTCCTTCATGGATTGGGCATGTACGGCTGAATCATTACTGAAGTCAGTTGCATAGGCGTTGGGTTCCACGATTGTTACGTTGATCCCGAAACCTTTCACTTCACCGGCAAGCGCTTCACTGAGTCCTTCCACAGCAAACTTGGAGGTACTGTAAACACCCATCACAGGGAACGGCACAACACCTAATACACTCGACAGCTGGATAATGTGTCCCTGGCCCTGTTCACGCATTACAGGTATTATCGCCTGGGTAAGCCATAATAAGCCTAACACATTTGTTTCAATCAGCTTACGGGCTTCCTCTTCAGCTGTTTCTTCAATAGCGCCGAAAAGTCCATAGCCTGCATTGTTGATCAGCACATCAATAGTGCCGAAATGTTCCTTTGCTTTTGTTACAGCGGCAAAACAACCTGCGCGACTGGTGACGTCCAGTTTTATTGGCAGCAAGGCTTCTCCGTATTCTTTCGCCAGATCTTTTAATGAATTGAGATCCCGCACGGTGGCGACTACTTTATCCCCACGTTTTAAAAATGCTTCTGTCCAGATCTTTCCGAATCCCCTGGATGCTCCTGTAATGAAAATAGTCTTTGACATTGTTATTTATTTTAACTGATGATGCAAAGCTACCGGAACAACCTTGTGTGCTGCTTATTCAAAAGTACGGAAGACTGATACATTTTTACGTTTGGGTGCTCATCCGGCGTAAAAATAATTTTGTAATTTGAAATCTCAAATATGGAAGCAGCAAAAAAGGATGTTAATAAGCAATTGAAGGAATTAAGGATCAATCAAGATCTGGGAGGGCTGGATACCCTGATTCAGAGCCTCTCTACAGATGATCTTCGCAAATATAAAACTGAATTGGTTGATACCTGTCTGAGTATGTTTGCTATCTGGTATTCATATCTGGTGTGTGATAAAATAAGAGAAGAAGACCGGGAGGGAGTTACTTCAGATCTTCTGGAGATCCTTTCATCGGCAGAAAAGATAGATCCGGAAAAGATCCATTATGAGGAGCGGGCTGAATGTTATGAATATCTTTCTGAGATAAAAAACGAAAAACTGCACTATATCCAGAAAGCCATTGATGAGTATAACAACGCTTTACGTAATCAGGGATCTGTTGAACTGAATGCCCGGCTTGCTCATGCTTTGTTAACTAGAATGTTGATTAATCAACAGTTTACAGACGATGAATTTATAGCAGTTTTGCAGTTGTTTCAACTCGCTTTTACAGCATATTCAGAATCGGTTTTCAGGTCCTTTTTCTATGCCTGTTTTCAGATCCTGCATTTCCCCTTTGACAGGAAACATTACTGGCATGCTCAGTTTTTTGATCAACTTACAGCCTCTCTCTCCAATTTTGTAAAAAAAGACCCTGTTATTTATCTGACATGGTCAGATGAGTTGAAAAGAATGCTGGATCATGATATTTCTCCTGCATACGCTGATGAACTGAATAAAAGGTCCATTGAATTACTGGAGCCATTAACAGACTATCAGACAAATGATACTTCGCTGTTGAATAGCTTAGGATCTGCTTTTGACAAGGCGGCTCAGCGGATGGAAACTGGTTCACTTCATTATTACCAGATTGCGCTGAATTATTTCATAAAAGGACAATCCATCAACCCGGCTGCCTGGACCTTTCCGGTATATGCAACAAATGTACAAATAGCAATGGCCCGCATTTATAAGCAGGAACATAATCAGGCTAAAGTTATTGAGCTGTTTGAAGCGGGAAAATCTATCTTTCTCATAACCTACGAATACGAAAAGGGGCTCACCTTAACGCTTCGCTGGGGAGAGTTTCTGATCGAATATGCGCGGCTGGCTTATAATTTCGATGCCCCTGATCTGCTGAAAGAAGCAGAGACCAGATTACTTATTGCCAAAGAACTGGGGGAGAATCATTACCGTACGCCTTATATAGCACTGGCCAAAGTGGCATTGAAAACCGGCGATCATCAGAAATGTCTTGATATTTTACGTGAGTGTAAATTCGTGTTTACTACTCAATACTACGAGTATGATTTCGAAGATGTTTTAGGGGATGAGGATTTTAAGGAAGTATGGGAGATATTATTTAGTTAAGCTCCGTATATATAACATAATAAGCTCTGAAGCCCCCGTGTTTGTAGCCAACACATAATCGCTAATATCAGAAGGGAACTCCTGCGAAGTTTAGCTTAAATGACATTGAATCTTTTACCATTTCCTGCCATAATAATTTTCATTATATCTTAATGTATTGCTAATCAGTAATAAAAAGTATTGAAATTTTAGCTACTACTAATAACCTACTGATATTCAACCTATATGAGGGTATAAGCCCCATATAAGCCCCCTACAAGTCCTCTGTGAGCTGTATACAAGACCACCTTATTTAGAGGGCGCTTATATAGGGGTTATATAGAAATGAAATACTAGTTATGGAGAGTTTACAGGAGAGTTTAGGCTCTTTCTGAGACGTTACTACAAACACGGAACTTATTTCACTGGACTTTGGAATCAGGCCCCTTATTAAAGAGTATATTAACACGTCGCCCGGAGCTTTGAATTTGCTACAAACAGGGAGTATGGATCATTGTTAAACCTCATATAATAAATCTAAAAATATTTATATTTTGTATGTGCTAAAATACATTCTATGCTTACTTACGAGGAACATTTTGACAAATCATGTGAATTACGTAGCGAATTCTGGCAGTCTGTAGGTGAATTAGACCCCGATGTCATTGCCCATCTTATCAATCCTTCTTTTATGGGTGGCCCTGTCTGGCCTTCCCTCCGTCAGGCATTTGCGACTATCCGCAGACCGGATGTGACCATCATCGCCAGTGACGGCTTAAGCGACCCTTACGAAGAGGGTGACAATGACTATAATGGCCTCGGTATGGAAGTATATGTGGAAACGACGCCTATTGAAGGCTCTGTGCAGAACACCTGGCAGTTCCAGCTGGCATACCAGGCGGCTCAGTTAATGGCTGAACAGGGGAATGTGATTAGCCTGCTGGAAGAACTGACCTACATCACCACAGAGTTTTATGATGTAGATGTCCCTTTTAAGACCGAAAGAGGCACGGTAGGTGCTATCCTTGGGCTCCCCAGCACCAGGTTCAACAATGAAGTCACCTTAAGCCTGGAAGCGGTAAAAATGGTGAATATTAAACTGCTTACCCTGGCAGAACTGGATTATATCCTGCAGCATGGGGATGAAGGTCGGGTTAAGGTGGCTGAACTACTGATTAAACAGGGCGATGCAACTCTTTCTACACTGGAACGCCCATCAGTAATATAAATTTCCTATTTTACAACGATGAAAGGGTTGAATATAGATACCGGCAGCAAAGTTCCCGTTTACCTGCAGATAGTGGATTCCATCATGGCCGCAGTGCGTGACGGCGGACTTAAACGCGATCAGCAGATACCTTCCATCAATGAACTGAGTGAACATTACCTGCTTTCCCGCGGTACCGTGGAGAAAGCTTATAAAGAACTCCGGGATAAAAAAGTAATCATTTCTGTTAAAGGAAAGGGTTACTTTATTAACCGGACGGACGTTGTTATCCCTTTACGGATACTCCTTCTCTTTAACAAGATCAGCAATTATAAAAAGCAGGTCTATAATGCTTTTGTGAAAAGCCTGGGGGACAGTGTTTTTGTGGATCTCCATATGCATCATCACAGTGTTGCTCTCTTCGAAAACCTGATCAATAATCATTTAGGCGATTATGATTATTACGTGATCATGCCTCATTTTTACGATCATCCTGAAGAAGTCTTACGTATTATCAAACAAATCCCCGCTGATCAGCTTATCTTATTAGATAAAGATCTGCCTTCTCTTACCGGCGATTATTCCTCTGTATATCAGAACTTTGAGAAAGATATTAATGAGGCTTTGTTTGAAGCTTTGCCATCTCTGAAGAAATATGAAAAAATGATCTTCGTGAATCCTGGTATAGATCCTTATCCTGAGGAGATCAAGAAAGGGTTTCAGTATTTCTGCCGGATGCATGATTTTAATTTTTCCGTGATTGAAGGGGTGGAAATGTATACACCGGTGAAAAAAGGACAGGCATATGTGGTGATTGAAGAAACCGATCTTGTTAACCTGGTGAAGATCTGTCGTAATAATAAGTTGCGGATTGGGAAAGATGTGGGCATTGTTTCTTATAATGAAACTTTGTTGAAAGAGATTCTGCTGGACGGGATTACGGTGATCTCTACAGACCATGAGCAGATGGGGATTACAGCGGCTCAGATTATTATGGATAAGACGCAGCAGAAGGTGAAGAATCCTTTTAAATTGATATTGAGGAATTCTCTCTAGATCTATTTCAGATGTATCGCTTCATTAGCCAGTTCTATAATTTCTATGATTTTCTGGTCTAGTTTGGCCAATGCATCTTCCATCATATTCATCTGTATAGGATCTACTTCTGAATATTCTTCTTTTATGAGTGGTAATAAGGATTGCACAGATGTTAAGGGTCCTCTGAATTCATGTGCCTGGATAAAGGCGATCTTCTCCAGTAATGCGTTTTTGTTTTCCAGTCGTTGTTGATTGAGTTTTTGCTCTGTGATATCTTTTAGGATCAATGTCACTCCTACTATCGTTCCGTTCTTATCCCTGGCGGGTTCCAGTGTTAATTGCTGCCAATCTCCGAAATTAAACTTCTGCTCATGGCTGATTTTCACTCCTGACATCGATTGCTTAAAATCTTCCAAAAAATTGGGTTTGTAGGAAGGTAACAGGATCGGGGTGATAGCCTGCCCTTCTTTAGGTTCTATTCCATATTGTTTCTGGTACTGTTCAGCAGCTTTGCTGTTAAAGTGAACGATATTCATCTTATCATCTAACAGGAAGAACTGGTCGCTGAGCCCTTCGAAAAATGCCTGTAATTTAAGTTCGGACGCTGCCAGCTGCACTGATTTATTCGCTGATATCGCCTGCTGTTGGGCCATGTATACTCTGATCCTTGTTGTAACGAAGTATACGTACAACGTAGCGACGATGATTGTGGAACCGAAATCTATATTCTGTTCACGCGGACCGGGGTACTTTCCCCGGATCATTTCCGGGTACATACTTTCGAATACCAGGCAGCAGATGGGCATGATAAGATGTATAATCAGCCAAACCGGATACCATTTACGCTCTGATATGCTTAATGCCAGTGTTAAAGGCATGAAAAACAGGACGAATGAGGGGCCATTTACGCCAGCATTGAATACGAAGTTGACCATGATGGCGATAAGGCCGAGGAATATGTAGAGATTGATGATATAAGAATGAATGCGACGCACCAGGGAAAGAAAAAGGAAGACAAATTGCATTATCAGCACTACTTCCAGCAGATATGGGGGGATGGGGATGTTAGCGAGCGTATCTACGAGCATAAAAACACAGAGCATAACGATGGTCGCGATCGATATAATCTGGAAGATGTGTTTTTCTATAGAATAGTCGCCCCGGGGATTTAATAAGTGTTTAAGATAAGAAATTACCCTAGTCTTTTGCGCCTGAATCTGCCCCATAATATTATCAAATGATTAACAATATACAGAAACGATTCAATTTTTCAAGGGGTATTGTGATAAATTCTTTTTTAATATGTTTTTATTGGGGATATGCGATTGTGAGTGGTTTGTTGAATTCCCTTATTGTATGCTTGAGCCTTGTAAAACCGCCCTTGTGTGCGCTATTTTTGAGGTTATTTCCCCAAGTTATCAGGTGGGTGGGTTAAATTTATTCCCCTGGTGAGTTGTTCTCTCACCAGGGGATGTTTTTACTTAAATATCTCTGAGAATATTT
Organism: Chitinophaga sp. YR573; assembly: GCF_900110995.1. Lineage (GTDB taxonomy): Bacteria > Bacteroidota > Bacteroidia > Chitinophagales > Chitinophagaceae > Chitinophaga. The sequence goes on along the minus strand of NZ_FOJF01000003.1, from coordinate 417,327 downwards.
TATAAGAGTGTACTCTTGCCTGATGATCATAGATGTGAGATGTTGCCATCACTTCATCTACTCCTGTTTTCTCCAGGAAGACTTCCATTTGCTTTTTGATCTTTGCTGGTCCTCCTATGAACGAATATGCCAACATCTGGTTCACCGCTGCTTCTTCATGCATATTCCAGATGTCTTCCATATTGTCTACCGGTGGCTGCAATAACTGCCTTCTTCCGGTAACTATTCCCATGAAGAGTTGTTTCACTGATGTTGCGAGCCTTTCTGCTTCTTCATCTGCATCTGCGGCTACTACGTTCACACATGATATCACATAAGGCTTCTCTAAACTGGCTGAAGGCTTGAAATTCTCTCTGTACAGTCTTATTGCGTCCATAAAGTAGGTTGGTGCGAAATGGCTGGCAAAAGCATACGGTAATCCCAATCCTGCTGCGACCATGGCACTATCCGTGCTGGACCCTAATACCCATATCGGTATTTCCAATCCTTCTCCTGGTATCGCCCTCACATTACTATGACTGTTCTCTGCTGAGAAGAATTGCTGTAATCTTTCGATATCCCTGGGAAAGTTGTGCATTGCCTTAAAATTCTCGCCTCTGATTGCATGGGCCGTTGTCTGATCCGTCCCTGGCGCTCTCCCTAATCCTAAATCTATCCTTCCAGGGTAAATCGACGCTAATGTCCCAAACTGTTCTGCTACTATCAGTGGCGCATGATTCGGTAGCATTATCCCCCCTGATCCCACTCTCATCGTCTTCGTCCCTCCTGCTATATGTCCTATTAATATGGCGGTTGCTGAACTTGCTACGTTGGCCATGTTGTGGTGTTCGGCAAACCAGTATCTTGTATAACCGAACTCTTCTACCTTCTTCGCTAAATCCAGGCTGTTCTTGAAACTATCCGCAGGTGTGTGTCCCTGTGTTACGCTGGCCAGGTCTAATACTGAGTACTTCGTTGATTCTAATTTCGTCATTGTGATTCTTTTAGTCTGTTAGTCTTTTCCAATACAAAATTAAAGTTTGGAGTCAATGATTCCTAACATAGAAAACACCATTAAAGCCTTTGAAAATAAATATTCTAAATCATTTTCAATGGTTTAGAATATTACTTCTCCTTTAGAAACCCCACAACAACCCAAAACGTCTCCTCCGCATTCAATTTATCAGTATCCACAATCAAATCAGCAATTAAAGATTCTTCAAAAGTATCATTGAGCCCGGTAAGGTTATGGATCTTATCAGGATGGGTATCGGGTAAGAGCGCTTTCCGGTACAAACCTTTAGGGTCCCGGGCAATTAGGGTCTGCAAGTCGCATCGCAGCCATATCAGGGAAGCACCGTATTGGCGTTTGATGTTGATACGGGCTTCTTCATAGGGGTTTATAGCGGCAATGATAATGAAGTCATAGGAATTGATAATAGACCAGGCATATGCCCCTAAACGGGCGATATTCTCCAGACGGTCAGCTTTGCTGAAGCCGAGGTCTTTGCAAAGGGTTTGACGATAGACATCCCCGTCTATGAGTTTAATACGCAGACCAAGGGAATCTCCCCAGGCAAGCAGGGAGTTGGATAAAGTGGTTTTACCCGTTCCGGATAAACCGGTGAACTGTATAATATGCCCCATTATAGTTTAGAGAAATTAAGGTACTGGACAAATCTCGGCAGGGAAGAGTGGTTGGCACTCGCCGCATGAGGCAAGGTACTCAGCCAGACAACCACATCCCCTTTAACACCTGGTACAGGTATAGGAGAAGTCGCAGCACGAACAGCTACCATAGCATCATCCAGGGAAGAAAATGACTGTATGAAATCAGCAAACTGATGATGAAAACCGGGAACGAGAATTAATGGTCCTCGATCTGCAGGAACATCATCCAGGTAAATAAGCCCCTGAATGTAATATTCGATAGGTTTGGAAAGATCGAGATCCCAGTGAAGATCACTGCCCTTGAATTTCCAGGAACCCGTCTCAGGAGGATTAAAACTCAGTTTATCTGTATTGGAAATGATGTTATGCGTATTATAGAGCTCAGCGAATAACTGATGAATCTGGGGATGTTTCCGGATAGCTTCTAGACGGACATCCTGAAACACCTGTAACATCAGGCCCTGCCAGTCGGGATGAGCAGGATACCAGGTAGAGGAGAGATTTAAATGAGAGCAGATCAGGTCTTTTACATCATCACATAAAACAGATTCCACTAAACCACTTATTTTAAGATAACCTTGTTCTTGCCAGAATGATAGTTGAGATGGATTTAGTAAAGTATGAGAAATGTTATCTGAAACAGAAGAAGAAGTCAACCAGTTATCGAACTGCAAAGTAGCATGATGGACAAACTCAGCCCCCTTTAAATTAATAATCCAGGATTTGAAATCATCAATATCCCTGCATTCCCCATACAAAAACTGATAAGTCTCGAATTTACCTAAACCAAAAATATTCAACCAGATATCTTCCACACGCGAGAAATTCTCATATGCAGGTATCGCAGTGCTCTGTTTTTTGCCCATATGAGTAGCATAAAACACAAACAGGAAATCCGTCATAAATGTAAAGTTCTTAGCTGCTCATAAGCGGCATGACAATCTTCAAAAAAGAATTTCCTATCAACTGGTTCCTCAGGCTTGAACACCTCCTGCGTGGATTTACTATGATAACCTAAGCGGGTATTCGCCTGATCCTTATCGCGTACCGGCACACCTGTAAACTCGCTAAAAGCGGCCACCATCGCCTTCCCACCGGAAGCATAATCAAAAAACAAATTATTAGGATGATGTAAAGCCCAAATGCCTTGTAACTGCAAAAAATACTGGGTCAGTACCTGCGCGGTATACCGGTTAAAATCCCCGCCAAACGTTTCCGGCGCATCCGTTTTAAGCAATGAATGACTCACCATCCCCGGAACAGCATGAATCCCCCGGCGTTTAGCATGAGAAGCAATCACCTCATCCGGCCTGCGATACAAAAAGAAAAATGGCGTTGAAGGATACCATTCCCGTAAAGTAGCATAATACTGAATATGCCAGCTATCTAATTTGATAATATAATCCGTCTCTTTGAAATTCCGCCTCTGCCCCATCAGCGCAACTGCCGATTTAAACAAAGAGGCATCCCCCACCTGTAAGATCTCATCCAGCAAAGGCGCTTCAGCAATCGCTATATTCTCCTCCGGCTGTGAAAACACCTGAGATAACAACGTGGACCCACAACGGGAAACATGAAAAATAAACGCTCCGGGAGATAAAGCATCCAATCCCTTACCCGCTTCCAGGAGAAACTCCGCACTGGAAACACTCTGTAAAGAAGACCGCTCCTTTTGTCTACACCTGCAAATCTGTATCGTCTCATCAAAAAACGGATCAGTCATCCGCCTGTCCCCAAGATCCAGCCATTTCACCATCCCATCCGTCAGCTTATAAGGTATCCACATTATTTCTCCGCTTTTAAACTGGCAATTAAATTCCGGGCAGTATCCGTATCCATCCGCTCAAGTTCAGCTATCATCCGGGCTTTTACAGCCGCATCCATCTTTTTAGCCCCTAAATTATACCCATGTGCATCAAACAGCTGATCCGTCCAGCTATTCCGGATACCATCAATGATAATATGCACGCGTGCAGTATCCCCATTGTTCACAATACTATGCGTAGTGCTGAAATCCATATACCAGCACTCCCCCGCTTTCAAATGTAATTGCATACCATTAATAGTAAAATATACAGAAGGATTGGTCACAATCGGGATATGTAGCCTGAATATCCCATCCGCATACCCACATCCCGGATCTTTATGCGGTTTAATAACGCTCCCGGGAGCCAGAGATAGCAGTCGCACCGACTCCTTCTCACATTCCCAGCTATCCAGGATCTCCTTTACATAAGGCATCAATTTAAGCACCGGCGTATCTTTATACTCCCCGTCGGGATGCGCGTAAATATCATTACTCTCTCCACTCGCAGAGCGCAAAGAAATACTCCGCCAATCGCCATTAAAATCCCGTGTATTAAAATGCAAAGGCCATTCTTCCTTTAAGACGCCGGCTAATTCAGCCTGGAGCCGATCTGTATCATAAAATTGGGAAAATTGTATATAATTCATCTGTAGCCCTAAGATATATTATTAATATCTAATACTCAAGCATTTACTTATAATTCGTAAATTGATTTACAATATTTTATCAGCAGCCTCGAGAAGACACATCCCTTTTAAGAACCATAGTAACAATTATGAATCTTTCATTAGAATTCAAGGTCATTGACGTACCCTCACAATTAATCAAATTAACGTATGACATTCCCACTTACTACTCCAAACATATCTGCCCTTTCGCAAGGCCCTTTCTCATGACTTCTCCCCCCGCAGACATCCTATACCAGCAAAAGGCTGTCAACGGTTATATGATCAATAATACTACCTTTTTTGTCAGACAACCTGCTTCTTTCTGCACCGCCAAAGCAGAAGCAGAAATGGCCTTCTATTGTATGCTCACAGGCAACGCCTGCATGAATATCAATAAACGCTTACACCAGGGACAATACATCCTCATAAACGATAACAGCATTCCCCTGCTGCTAAACCTGGAGCCGGGAATTTATGAACTCCACCAGTACGGATATACAAAAACACACTTAATCAACCTCACAAAAGCTACCTATCCGAGAACGATCTTCATCCAGCTATTACAGGCGATCAATGAAGTGAAATTCACCCGCATAGATTCCTCTTTAACCGAAATATGGCTGGAAACTAAACTGAGAGAAATACTGATCTTATTCCTCGATGATCATCTCTCTCCCCAAAAAGAAGAATACCTCGACTTCATCAGCAATAACCTCGATAAAGAGATCTCCATCAGCAAACTGGCAAAGATGTATTACATCAGCGAATCCACCCTCAGAAGAAGTTTTATTAAGAAATTTGGCATCCCCTTCTCCCTGTATCTTCAAAAAGTAAGACTGGAAAAAGGAGAAGAACTTCTGGCCCATACAAACAAACATATACATGAAATCGCTCTACAGGTAGGATACAGGTCTGCCGCCGCCTTCACACACGCTTTTAAACAACATTTCGGTTATACACCCAGCATTATCAGAGAACGCAACGCGATAGTAAATTGAACGGAACGCGATACCGTAATATGCCTTTTGAATCGACCTTCACACTCACAAGCAAAGGGGACCTCAAAATACGGGACAATCTAAAAAACAGCATTATGGTCAAAAAATGGCTGGTAGAAATCATATCCCTACTGTTCGTTTTACTGTTTATATATACCGCCGTATATAAAATTCTTGATTTCAGAAACTTTCAGGCTGTTATTGGTCAGTCGCCAATGATTACCAGGTTTGCACCCTCAGTAGCCGTAGGTGTGCCCATAGCAGAAATAACTATTTCCGGATTACTGGTACTACCCCGCTATCGCATAATAGGCTTATGCGCCAGCTTCGCTCTCATGTTGTTATTTACATTTTATATCGCCATACTATTAAACTTAAACATACATCTCCCCTGCTCCTGCGGCGGGATCATAGCAGAAATGAACTGGAGTCAGCATCTCATATTTAACATTGTTTTTGTCATACTCGCATTAGTTGGAATCAGCATATACAAGCAATAAACATTCGTCATGTCGAATAAAAATATCATCCGGTTTGTAAGCATCTGTACGGTATGCTGCGGATTGTTAATGTTCATATTGTTCATCACAATGGGACGGTCCAATGCAACTAAAAACGGGTTTTCCCGGCGTATCCCGATAACGAAACTAACTGTAGCTGAAGAAGTAGCGCTAGAAGGCAGCAATTTTTACATCGCAGGACATACATCTGCCAATATCTATCTGGGGAATAGAAAAAAACCATTGGATCTGTGGGTGGGCAATAAAAATTTAAAATTACAGTTTCCTGAAAAGATCAAAGCAGTGTGGCAATCATCCTGTTTATCCGTTGATTCACCTTATGTTTATCTATCTGATGGCCTCTCTCCGAAATTTTTCAGAGGAGATCTGCAAAGCCTCAAAATGGATACATTCCTGCATAAAAGCAGCTATTTCACTACTGCCGTAAATATCTCTCCTGCCTCTTTTGCAGTGCGTGCAGTGAATACTGTTGCTAAAGAAAATATGTTATTGAAAGTACAATCAGATTCCCCTTATGTTATCACACCGGTAAATACTTTAAAGAAACAGATAGATGGGGTATTTTGTACAGATGGTCAGCTTAAATATGATAAGGCTTCCAATAAACTGGTATATATGTACTATTACCGGAACCAGTGCCTGGTATTAGATACTAACCTGAACCTGATACAAACGATTCATACTATTGATACAACAACTGTTGCTAAGATTTCAATTGCTCAAATTTCTGATCAGGGTACTACATTCTCCGCCCCTCCTTCTTTTGTGAATGCTACAGTATGTCTGCACGCAGATAATATATATATCAGGTCTGCTTTATTGGGGGATAATGAAAGCCTTGCTGCGCTCAGAGAATATGACCTGGTGGATGTATATTCAATGACAGATGGCCATTATATCCAGACCTACTACATCCCCATGCAGCATAAAGAAAGTTTTACTGAAATGTGTATTATAAAAGATAAACTGATTGCCTTGTACTCCCATTTTTATGTGGCATATAACTTAAAACTGAATAAGTAGGTATCCAATTTTCGTAACTGTAAAATCAAAATGTATGAAACGAGTAAAAGTACTGTTAACCAGCGCCGTCATTTTATTGGCCGTTGGAGGCGCCTTTGCGTCTAAATCCAGGTCATACGCAGTTTATACCAGACTGGTAGATTTTTACCCCGGCCAGTATGTGGATTGCCAGATCAGGGCCTTCTGCGAAGGGAATGGCGCTTTTTGCACAACCATCGCATACGGCATTACCTATCAGTTGTATACTTCGGGTTGCGTATGGTCAGCAATCGGAGAAAAGGTACAATAACAGATAAAGGCTAATTGGCAGTTTTGCCAATTAGCTTATTCAATAACCCGGGTTCTGCGCATTCGCCATAGCCGGATCTTTTAATAGCTGATCCAGTGGTATTGGATATAAAGTATCAGTGGATTGCCAGCTTTTCTCCAATGGCTGTAACAGGTCATCCGCTCTTGTATTCCCTGCGATTGTCAGACTGGGTGATCGTTTCAGGTCAAACCACCGGTGTCCCCATTCAGTGAAAAGTTCAAAGACCCTCTCCTTTTCAAGGATCGCCAGCATAGCTTCTTTTGTGCCGGCTTTGATATCTTTTAACCCTGCCCTGCGGTGTATGATGCTGATATCTGATGCAGCCTCTGTAAATTTCCCCTGCCAGACTCTCGCTTCCGCCCGGATCAGGTATTGTTCAGCCAATCTTAATATGGTGGAATACTCAGTAACAGGTGTAGCTTCCGTTGCCTTGTATTTAGTGGGATAATAATATGTATTGCCATTATATTTCCGGCTGGTAATCCAGCTCTTTTTACGCTTATCTGCACTGCTAAATGATGCAACAAGAGAAGCTCTTATTGTTGCATTCACCGGATTCGTCGAAGAAATAACGAAAGTAGCAGCATCAGGACTATTTGAATCCACCCTGCTCAATTGCCAGATAGCCTCATTACTGTTCATTAAAAATACATTGTCCAATGGACAGAGATTAAATGTAGCATTATTATCAATAACTGCACTGGCCTGTGTTTCAGCATCACTCCATTGTCCCCGGTATAAGTATACTCTTGCCAGTAAAGCTGTGGCCACCCATTTGTTGGCCCGTACCCGTTCATTTTTAATATAGTCTCCCGACAATAAAATCTGCGCATTTTTCAAATCAGTAATAATCTGATCATACACCATTTCCTTTGGAGAACGTGCTATGTTTGCATTAATATTATAGTCTGTTGTTAATGTCAGTGGTACATCTCCAAATAAATTGATCAGGCAGAAGTAAGAAAAAGCCCTCATGAAACGGGCCTCTCCGGAGAGTTGTTGCCTTAATGTCTGGGAGATATTAGCCGTTGGTAAATCCAGTCCTTTTAATATTGAGTTGGCAATGTAAATTTCCTTGTACGGATCACTCCAGAGTTTCAATATCACTGCATTATTGGGGAGTATCGCATTTTTATAGAAATCTATTCCTCCATCTGAACCAGTAATTAATTCATCCGACGATAATCCGGCCAGGTAGGTAATACTGGTAAGATCTCCTGAAGCATACCCGGTTAATAATGACGCATATAAACCGGCTATGGCCTGTTCAGCGATAGCATCACTGGAAAATACAGTATTGATGACCAGCTCCGATTTTGGAGGATCGATTTCAACTATATCTTTACAACTGACCGTTGCAATGATCAGCAAGGTAAATAACAGCATTTTTGGTTGCATAGCTTTACTTATAAAGTGATTTTAATACCAGCAGTAAATGTTCTTAAAGGAGGCAGGCCAAGCTGTTGGGTCTCCGGATCAAGTCCTTCATATCCGGTGATAGTCAGTAAATTCTGCCCCTGAAAGAATATACTCATGGCGTTGATCTTTTTAGGTTTCCAGTTTTCCGGGAACTGAAAAGAGATATTCACGTTTTTTAATCTTACAAAAGATGCATCTGAAATTAAAATATCGCTGTTCTTATATCTGTCATAACTCTGTACTGCGGCAGCATTATCGGCACTGCTGAATTGCTGGACAGGCGCATTATCTCCTGCTGCTTTCCAGCGATCTAATATACTGACAGGCTGATTTTGGTTAAATTGGCCCGGAAGGCCCATATAATATCTATAATTATAACCCTGCTGTTTTACAAAATAGATGAAGAAATCAAGGTGAAATAATTTGTAATCAAACCCGTTCTGCAATCCTCCATAGAATACAGGTTTAAGGCTTTTGACAGATTGCTGGTCTTTTACATCAAACACCCCATTCAGATCTTTATCTTCTACCTTGTAGAGCCCTGTCAGAGGATCTACCTCCAGATAGTGGTATAATTTCAAAATAGATGCCGGCTGCCCTATTACATACTGGTTTGCATAAGGTGAATTAGCAAGCCCCGGGAAGGAAACGAGTTTATTCTTGGGAATAGTGAGGTTGAAGGTGCTTGTCCAGTTAAAGAATTTTGACTTTATATTAACACTTGCCAGCTCTATTTCCAGTCCTTTATTCTCTATAACAGCTTTCAGATTATACTGAACCGATGTAAATCCGGCAGTGGGTGGTAATGGATAACCCACCAACAGATTAGACGATCTATTCCTGTAAAAATCCACTGTACCTGAGATACGCTTTTTGAATAACTCAAATTCAAGTGCGGCTTCCAGTTTTTTGGTCACTTCCCATCTGAAATCAGGGTTTGCCGGACGGGAAGGAACGATCGCAGGCACTCCCTGATATTGTGTACCATCCAATGTAGTGTAGCCATCCAGGTATTCATAGTTAGGTATCTGATCGCAGCCTGTAGAACCATAACTAAGCCTCAGTTTACCAAAGTTTAAAAAGAGAAGGTCATTCTTGATAAAGTCTGCTTCTGAAAAGATCCAGGCTGCCCCTACTGCCATAAATCTGGCAACCTGGTTACGGCTCCCGAACCGGCTACTGGCATCGATCCTGCCAGATACATTCATCAGGTATTTATGGTCCCATTCATATTTAACACGTCCGAACAGGGCAGCATATTTATACTCTGAATATTGGCGTACCGGAAGAATGGTCAGTTGATTGGCAAAGCGGATATCATCCATTTGTTTCTCTGTCAGGAAACCACTGGCAGTTTGTTTCAGATGATCGGTGACTTCATCCTGAAAGGTACCACCCAGTAAACCGGTTAATGTTCCTTTTCCGATGGCGCTTTTATAATTTAATTGTGGTTCTGCAATCCAGGAATGTACTTTGCTATTCCCGAATATTGTAGATAAAAGCACGAGAGGTGCTATTTCGGGATTGAAAGATGTCCTGAACCGCTTACTCTTTTCCCTCACTGAACTCAGTACAAATCCCAGGTTGGATGTTAATGAGATCCATTTGTTGATCTGATAGCTGAATTGTCCGGCGGTGATTAAATTAGAGGTATTACCCGAGTAAGGACGTTTGGTAAATAAAGCAGGATTAAAAAAGGTGTTATGCTGCCAGTTTATATTATGCAATGAGTCATACAGACTGGGGGCATCAGGAGCGAGATTGAGCGCAAATTGAGTAAGGTCCTGCCCTATACTTTTTGTTTCTCCACTGGAATAGTTAAGAGAAATATTGACTTTAAAACGTTTATCGAAGGAAATAATATTTAAGTTACCATGAATAGAAAACCGGTCAAATAAATTCTCTCCCGGGAAAGGCATGGTTTGTCTGTAATGTCCAAAAGTTATCAACCCTTGTGTATATTGATTACCTGCGGAAGCTGTGACGAATTCATTATTAATATGGACTGTCCTGCCAATTAATTCTTTTTGCCAGTCGGTATAGCGGGTTGTATCCCATTCACCATTTATGTCATAATCAGAAACCTTCATCGTTGTCTGATCGTTTTTGATCCCCTCAAAGCGCATGGCCAGGTATTGCGGCGTATTGATCATTTTCATGGGATGGGCCACCTTACCTCCCCCTCCATAAATACTGGCAGTTATCCGGAGGGAATTCTTCCATGATGTGATGGGATTTCCTTTCCTTGCCATGGAAGAATCAGCCTTTTTTGTTGTAATCAATATCACTCCGTTTGCGCTCCTGGAACCATAAATAGCTGTAGCATCACCGTCTTTCAATATTTCTATGGAGGCAATATCTTCCGGATTGATATAATTCAGTGGGTTCATACCACTGTATGGGTTATTGGTAATTGTTGGATATGGGGAAACACCTGGAATATTCAGGGGTTCTGCCATATAGGGTATACCATCAACAATATAAAATGGATTGTTAATCAGTCTCAAACTATTCTGTCCCCGTATCTGAATATCAAAGCCACCTCCCGCAATACCGGTTTTCTGGGTGATTTGTACACCGGCGACTCTTCCCTGTATCGCCTGTAAGGGGTTCAGTACCGGTTGAGATCCTATAATTTCTCCCTTTACACGGCTGATACTTCCGGTCAGAAATCGTTTGTCATCCGTCCCATAACCTGTTACAACCGTTTCATTGAGGGAACTTTCCAAAGGAGAGAGTGTAATAAGAAAGTTGTTTTTCCCTGCTACCTTTTCTTTGTACTCTTTATAACCCAAATAAGTGACTTTCAGTGTGGCGGTTTTACTAACACGGAAAGAAAACTGTCCATACTGATTTGTAGGGATGCCATGAACCGTACCGTCCTCCATAACAGTAGCGCCGGGCAATCCAATATTTCTGTCACTGAATATTCTGCCGGTAACTGTTATGGAATCGCTCTTATTTATAACAGGTATTATTTCAGCATTTTTCCTGAGAACAATGGATTTACTATTGATACTCCATGTAACACCCATGCCTTTCAGCAACGTATCCAGTGCTGTATGCAAAGGGGTATTGACGAAATTAACAGAAACCTTCTGATTACGATTTAATTGTATCCCATCTAAGGAAAAGTAGAGTTTAACCTGGTCTTCGATGGCATTACAAACCTTTTTAAAAGATTTATTCTCCATTTTAAGCGTTACCTGTTTATTTTCCGGCTGCTCTTGCCGGGCGAATAATGGGATCAGCTGCAGGTAAAGAAATAATAATGTCAGTAAACCGCCTCTATATAAGAAATGATAAGATTTCATATCATTTGACATAAGTTCTACAGATTGGTAAGGTGTATGTATGTAGTCGGTAAATAATAGATTTCATAACAGGAATGGGTAAGTTTTTCTTTAGTTTTTCAATTTACGGAGGGCGGTAAATTACTTATAAAAAGAGGTTGCTGAAAATTTATTTCATTCACAACGTATTAACTAAAACATAGAAATCTATCAGCTACATTTGCCGTCTTAAGTGATTCCACTATTATTAATTTGATATTATATTAAAGAAAATGAATCTACTCTTGATTATAATGTCCACGTTAGAGTCATATTCTTTATGCCAGTCAACCAATCATAATAATAACTTTTAACATATGGATAAACATTTTCTGGCCGCGTTAAAAAGAGGAGATGAAGATGCACATACCAAAGCATTCAACTTACACAGTATTAATGTATACAACTGGGCTTTTAATATATTAAAGGATAACGACGAAGCCAATGATATTGTTCAGGAAGTATTTGCAGCTTTCTGGAGAGACAGGGAAAGTATTAATATTACAACTACTGTGAAAGGTTATCTTACAGGAATGGCAAAGTTTAAAGCGTTGGATGTACTCAGGGCGAAAAAGAAACAGGGCAACCAACCGCTGGAGTCCGGAGAAACACTACCCGCTGAGCAGTCGCCCAATAATGACATGGAGAGTAAGGACTCTCTCGAATTTGTACGTGCTGCTGTAAATAAAATACCTTCCGAAAAACATAAAGACGCATTTATACTTGTTCATATAGATGGCCGGAACTACAAAGAAGCTGCCCAAAAAATGGGGATATCGGTACCGGTTATCAGGGTATATGTTAGCAGGGCGATTCAATTCCTAAGACCAATTTTGCAGAATTCTTTATTAATTCTGTTATGGTTTCAATTAAACTAGCGACTTATGTATAGTTCAGATATGGAAGACAAAGATTTTATATTAGCCCTCATTATTTCCGACATTTCCGATGACATTACGGAGGAAGAGCGTGTTTTATTGAAAAAAAAATTAGCAGAAAGTAAAGATGCTCAGAATTTATATAATGAGACATATGATTTACTAATGAGTAAGGAAGCGGAAAAGGGAAGGGCTCAATTATCAAATTATGCTCCTGTATTTATTAAAGCTAAACATCCGGTACGCAGGATCCTGGACCGTTATTATATAGGAGTCAGTGTCGCAGCTTTGTTCATTGTCTTTCTGAGTGTTTTTATTATAAATCGGCATAGGGAAAGTAATCATATAAGTAAAGTGGTGATACCATCCAGGGATAGTATTCAGCTGGCATTAGATAATGGCACGATTCTGAATATGGGCAAATATGATATGACAGTCGTAGGGCCCGTTAATGAAAATTATGGCTCCGCATTTACTTATCATCTGGAACAGAATGCAGGCAAGACCGGTGTTTTATATGTACCGGCAGGCAAGTTTTACCAGCTTATTTTATCAGATGGAACATCCGTTATGATTAATGCGGCTACAAAAGTTACATTTCCTCTTACGTTTGGTGACACTCGTGAAATCAGTTTATCAGGAAACGCAGATATTGAGGTAGCTCAAAATTCCAATAAGCCTTTTTTAGTCCATTTACCCAATAGTGTGATACAGGTACTTGGTACGCGCTTTAGAGCAAGTACTTATGATGGCAAAGAAGGAGTATCACTAATGAGTGGGAAAGTGGAGTATATAAAAGGGAAAGATACGATGATGCTGGATCCGGGTGAAGAAGTATTTACATTACCTGGTCTCAGTATGAAAAAGAACTCCTTCATTATTGATGATATGGAAAATGGTATTTACCGGTGTGAGAATGTGATTTCGATGGAAGAATTGGCTGGGCTTATCCGTAAATATTTCAGGATGGATGTGAAAATAAGTAAGCTGCGTCAAAACATACAATTTCACGGTATAATAGAATATAACAAACCGGTTACAGTTCTTTTAGAAACATTGAAACGTATTTACGGAGTGGAGTATACCACCACCAGCAATACAATTCAGATAAATTGATTATAAGATCTTACTCTCCCTCGGTAAGCACACATCTCACAGTTGTTGTTAATTAACCATGAAAGACACGCCGGTATTTTTCGTTTGAATAAATGGTTGGTACGTTTGTTTGTTAGCTTTTATCTTCTATCCTTAGAAGACCCCATTAGTCTGCCCGTGAACATTCATGTTCCGGGCGGGCTTTTCCCAGTTACAAAAAGAGCCGTCGGAACTTTCCGGCGGCTCCCGGAAATTCATAACATATATTCACTATATTTCCCGTATGGGAAATTTCAAATCTATCAATAAAGGCATTATGTTCTTGCTGGAAATATGCATGCTACTGTCTTTATCCTACTGGGGCTTTCATAATCATGCATCCTATCTGTACGGAATCGGACTACCCCTTTTAGCTGCATTGTTGTGGGGGATCTTTGCTGCTCCAAAATCCAAAAACCGGCTACAGATGCCTTACAGAATGTTTTTCTCGATAGGTTTTTTCTGGATTTCCGGTATTCTTTTATATGAAACGGGGCTTACCCTTTATGCCATTGCTTTTATGATCGTTGCATTTATATCAGGAATATTAGCTTACATCTTCGAGAAATAAACTATCCCTATCTTCCAAATTGTGTCAGATGATGATCGAGGTGTTTATAGAACATGTTGCTCCATTCGGTGACGCTTAAAGGGCCAAAGGAATGAGATTCCTTCCCATCAAAGTCTTTCGCCCCCAGTTGCTGTGTCTTTTTTATAAATCCTATCAGCCTTGTTTTCTCTGTTCCAAAATCCCTGGCACCTTTGATAATAAAAGCCGGCGCCGTAGGACTATTCCTTTTATATGGCTCTTCACTCACTACCTTACCTTTCACAAACAATTTCACTATCAGCTTCATGAGCCCCTTAGGCTTAGGATGTTTGTCTTTCTCATACACCATCTCATAGGATACACAGCAATGAGCCAGCATTTGTGAAACGTTCATTTTGCCCCATTCCGGCTGTGTATCCGGAGTGAGTCCGTTAATTCTTTCAATAACAGCATCCGCAACTTTCTGATCAAAAATGTTTGGTAAGGCCATATATCTGTTTTATCTTTTGAAAGATACTTCACATGATAAAATAAGCTGTCCTCTTTTGCCTTTTGGTTTTGCCCATGTAGTATATTAGCAAGAGAAAGGCTGATAAACAAAAAGAAGAGTGAATATTTCTTCATAATAGTTGTATCCGATACGAACATACTTAAAAAATGTAAGACATATGCCAGATTCCTTATCCTCTTTTGAAATGACATCCAAGCGCATTGCTAGTTTCCTTGGTGGCCTCCTGTGTACCGGTATTATATATGGTGTATTGCTTTATATTGCCGTTATGGGAACATTTTCCCTGTCGGGTGAAAGATTAACAGAAAAAGAGAATAGAGAAGCATTCTTCTTTTATACTACACTTTTGATAACAGTTATAACAATTTGTATCATTTATAGACTATATAGAAAAGGGCGGAAATATTCAGCGGTTGGTATCAGCATCCCCTTGTTATTTGCACTTTGCATTTGTTTACAAACCGGCCTGGTTTATGCAGAAAACCTCCACTACCAGCAGACGTTTCAAAAAGCAATATGGACGCAATCTAAACTTAAGCCATTCAGCATGGCTAAGACGCTGGTAAAAAGCAATATGCTGATTGGAAAATCTATGCAACATATCATTGACCAATTAGGCAAAGGAGAAGAGATAGAAGAAACAGGACAGAATGACAACGGAGTATTCTTTAAATTCCTAACTGATGATGATAGCTGGAATATGTACTTATATTTTAAAAATGATAAAGTAGTGGATACTTATTTGTATCAGGAAGGGTTCTAACTACTATTTGAATTTTG
This sequence comes from Chitinophaga sp. YR573, assembly GCF_900110995.1. Lineage (GTDB taxonomy): Bacteria > Bacteroidota > Bacteroidia > Chitinophagales > Chitinophagaceae > Chitinophaga. Next base: position 401,746 of record NZ_FOJF01000003.1, on the reverse strand, counting down.
TATACATGGAGTTTCTGGCTAGTTATTCGGTGTTCATTTCTACTAATAACTCATTTACACCATCTGCTATTTGTTGGGCTAAAGGAATATTAGGATATTTTTCAGCAATGTTTCTAGCTATTAAAATCCGATCGTAAGCAAGTTTAATCTGATCATTATTTTTCAATGCTAATCCATGATTATATGACGATCTTGCCAATTCCAATTCAAATGGTTGTGGTCTGCTCTTTGCTAATTTTTCATAAATCTCAATAGCATTCCGATATACTATTTCTGCCTGTTTAAAATCTTTTCTAGCATTGTAGAAGACTCCCAAATTATTCAATGTATTGGCCACATAAGACTCATAGGTCAGTTCATTAGCGCAGGACAATCTTCTATATATTTCTAAGGCCTCATTATAGGCAACTTCCGCATCCTCAAAATTATTTTTATCGGTATATAAATTAGCCCGATTATTCTGCACCATTGCTATATCTTGCTCATAAGTTTGCGGATTGATGCTAACCAGTTTTCTATATATTTTAAGAGCCTCATTATAAGCAACTTCCGCATGCTCAAAATCATTCTTAACCTTGTACAAAATACCTAGGTTATTTTGAGTTAAGGCAACATACGATTCATAAGTTTGTGGGTTAGTCGTTGTTAATCTTCTGTATATTTCCAGTGCCTCATTGACAGCAACTTCTGCATCCTCAAAATTATTTCTAATTTTGTATAGAACACCTAAATTATTTTGAATCATGGCAATATCTGGTTCATAAGGTTGCGGAGTAGTTTCTGCTAATCTTCTGTATATATCCAACGCCCTATTGAAGACAACCTCCGCATCCTCAAAATCATTTTTATTTTTGTATAAAACACCCAGGTTATTCATTGTGCTGGCAACATAAGGCTCATATTTTTTCGGATTGGTTTGAGCCAACCTCATCCTTATTTCCAAAGCTTCCTTATAGACAATCTCGGACCGTTCAAAATCATTCTTTATTCTATACAAAACACCCAGGTTATTCAATGTATTGGCAATGTACTCTTTATAATTTTGTGGATTATTCTGATCCATTTTTTTGTAATAATTAAGCAATTCCTCATAGAGTAATGTAGCTTTGTCAAAAATATTATGACCTTGCAGAAATAAAGCATATTCAAAAACAACTCCATTAAGTCGTGATGATTTCAATGCCAATTCAAAGTATTCGCAAGTCTTTATGATGCGATCATTTGAATCATAATGCAAAGCTCTGAGGCGCGCTTTTACCAGATATTCATTAGCGTTATTATTTAGCTTCTCATCAATATCTTGTAGCTCTTGATGTTTAGATTCCTTTGCGGTTAAAAGTGCTATCTGGTCAATGGCCAACTCTTCCGCTTTTAAAATGGCATCTGCTTCCCGCAATCGACCAGCTTCAAAATGTTCTTTAGCTATTCGTAAGCGTTCTGTATTTATTTCTATTTTGGTAAATATCTCCGCCAATTGGATAACCCCTTCTTTAAACTGTTTTAATTGATCTGTAGCTTCATTTAATAGCTCGGACTTTTTAAGTCTTCTTTCAGGGTTAGTCGTCTCCCCCAAATCTTCCTGCAATTCATCAATGCGACTTTTCAAACTATTATACTCAACAGATTTTCCAAGTATAATAGTGATTTTATCTCTCCCTATATTATCTCCTGTACCACTATGCAGCTGGTTTATTTCCTCCATACATTATCCATTTATAATTTTATCGCGACCTATATTATCTCCTGTACCATTATGATGTTGGTTTATCTGCATTGCATTTGTAGGCTGATCTGTTTTCTCATGTACGAGCTTTATGAAATCATTAGCAGCCAGTTTATCCAATTGAAGGTTGAACTTAAATTTCAATTCATCAATGTTTTTATAGGAACCAGGAAAGTGTTCCATCCCTCTTAGTTTTTTCTGAAATTTCATTAGAGAGAGTACATCATCAGTTAAGGAGCCGGTTGATATATTGGCATCTTTAAAGTAGGTAAAAATAAAAGGTTTATTAGTTTCTTTAAATTGATGAAATGCTTTTTCAAATTCCTCTTCTGTGTATTTACCTACTTTAGTAAAGAATAACATAACGAATATGTCTGCTTCGATAATAGCTTTATTATATTCATCCTGTAAACGTGTTTTAGACATTGCATCCAAGAAGTCTTCCCATATTATTAATTCTAAAAAAATCCCTTTATCAATCCATTCTTTGTTCTTACGATTAATAAAAATCTCAAACTGTTCCCGGTCATCTTTGAGTTCAAAGGAAGAAGCTAGAAAAATCTTTTTCTTTTCCATGATAAAGTTTTTTTTTTAAATATAATCTGACAATTAGTAGCAATAACTACTTATTTACTTTCTAATATTTGATTGGCAGAATCGACTATTTGTTGAGCTAAAGGAACGGTAGGATATTTTATAGCTATTTCTTTAGCTACGAAAATATCATAATGAGCAGAGTCAATTAGATTATCTTCTATCAAGACTAATAATCCGTAATTAAATAACAATTGTGCTAGTTTCAATTCAAATAGTTGTGGCATCTTCTTCGCTAATCGTCTAGATATTTCTATAGCATCCCGATAGGCTATTTTTGAAAGTTTAAAATCATCTTTATTCTTGTACAAAATACCTAAGTTATACAACGTATCGGCAACATGCGGCTCATAGGTTTGTGGCCTAGTCCTAGCAAATCTTTTCCTGATTTCCAGGGCCTCTTTGTAGGATGCTTCTGCTTGCTCAAAATCATTTTCATCTGAATACAAAGTGCCCAAGTTATTCAGCGTATTCGCAACATATGGCTCATAGACTTGTGAATCAGTACTGACAAATCTTTTCCTGATTTCCAAAGCCTCTTTATAAGCTGCTTCCGCCCGCTCAAAATCGTTTTTATTTGAATACAAAACACCTAAGTTATTCTGGGTTTTAGCAACGTCCGGCTCATAAGTTTGTGGATTGGCATTGACCAATCTCCTATATATTTCCAGCGCCTCTTTGAAAGAGGCTTCAGCCCACTCAATGTCATTTTTTTTTAAATACAAGGCCCCTAGATTATTAAGTATTGTGGCAACATTCGGGTTATATACTTGTGGATTAATAATTGCCAATCTCCTGTATATTTCCAATACCTCCTTGAAGGCAATTTCTACTTGTTCAAAATCATTTTTAGCCAAATGCAGAGTACCTAGGTTATTCTGGATCTTAGCAACATCCCGCTCATAAGTTTGCGGATTGGAACAGACCAATCTCTTGTATATTTCCAATGCCTCCTTATAGGCAATTTCCGCTTGCTCACAATCATTTATATCTGAATACAAAACACCCAGGTTATTCTGGATTTTAGCAACATCCGACTCATAGATTTGCGGTTCGACGTTGACCAATCTCCTATATATTTCGAGAGCCTCTTTGAAAAAGGCCTCTGCTCGCTCAGGGTCATTTTTATTTGCATACAAAACACCCAGATTTCTGAGCAATAATGCAACTTCTGGATCACAGGTTTGCGAATCAATTCGGGCAACCCTTTTTCCAATTTCAAGAGCCTCCTTGAAGGTTACTTCCGCTCGCTCAAGATCTTTTTTATTTAAATACAAAACACCCAAGTTATTCAGCGATGTAGCAACATCCAGATCATAATTTTGTGGATTAATTCGAGCAAACCTCCTCCTAATTTCAAGAGATTCTCTATTAGTTACTTCCGCCTGTTCAAAATCATTTTTATTTAAATATAAAACACTCAGATTATTCAATGTGTGGGCAAAATTTAACTCATAATCTTGTGGATTGGTTTGAGCTAGTTGTCTATAATTAGTAACCAATTCTTCATAAAGCAATTGAGCTTCATTGAAATAGTTATGCCTTTGTAAAAAAAAAGCATACTCGAAAATAATCTCATTCTGTCGGGCCGATTTCAATGCCATCTCAAAATATTCGCAAGTTTCGACGACACGGTCATTTGAATCATAACGCAAGGCCCTGAGCCTAGCTTTTACCAAGTATTCATTGGCATTATTTCTTAACTTTTCATCAATATCCTGTAGCTCCTTATGTTTAGACTCCTTAGCTGTTAAAAGGGATAGCTGGTCTTCAGCTAGTTCTTCCGCTTTTAAAATAGCATCCGCTTCCCGTAGCCGGCCAGATTCAAAATGTTCCTTAGCTATTCGTAACCTTTCTGTATTTACTTCTATTCTGGTGAATATTTCAGCCAACCGGATTATGTCATCTTTAAACTGCTTCAATTGATCTTCGGCTTCGTTTAATTGTCCCGATATCTTAAGCCTTACTACTGGATCAGTTGTCCCATTTAGATATAATTTGAGGTTACTTATATAGGTTGCCAGGCCACTGTACTCGACTGATTTACCAAATATATTGTTGACGATTGTAGTATTGATGATTTTATCTCTTCCTACATTGTCTCCAGGCCCCCCATGGATTTGAGTTAGTTGTATATGATCCATTTTTTAGTAGTATTGGTTGTCCCCTTCTTAAAATGAGTTATAACATCATAGCAATTTACCCAAACAGCTACCCAAATCAGTTAACTACTCGTTAATAACCAGAATTCCCTGCTCCTTAGAACAAAGCAAATTGAGCTTTGCAACAAACTCCCTTAGGTTGCTCCCCTCTACCTTTGATAAAAATTAAAAACAATGGCAAAAGTTTGGTTTATCACAGGAAGCTCCCGCGGATTGGGACGTAGTCTTACAGAAGCAGTACTGGCAAAAGGTGATTTGGTGGCAGCTACTGCCAGGAATCCTGCGCAATTAAATGACCTGGTAGAGAAATATAAGGAGAAAATATTCGCTGTTAAACTGGATGTTACTGATCAGGATCAGATAGAACAGGCAATAGCAGATACTGTCATGCATTTTGGCAGAATAGATGTACTGGTTAACAACGCCGGATTTGGTATTATAGGCGCTGCTGAGGCTTATACCCAGGAACAAATATGGAGTCAGCTGGAAACGAATTTATACGCGCCTATAGCGTTGACATGTGCGGTATTACCTCATATGCGTGAACAACACTCAGGGCGTATCCTGCAGATTAGTTCTCTCGGAGGACGTGTAGGTAATCCCGGTTTAACAATGTACCAGGCCGCGAAATTTGGTTTAGGTGGTTTTACGGAAGCCCTTGCAAAAGAAGTGGCTCCATTAGGAATATTCGTTACCTCTGTAGAACCAGGTGGGTTTAGAACAGATTGGGGCGGAGCGTCTATGACCTATGCCAAACACGTGGAAGGGTATGAGAATACAGTAGATTGGATGGTAGATTTTATAAAGAACAACTACACTGCTATCGGAGATCCTGAAAAAGCAGCTAAAGTAATGGTGGATTTGGCAGATCATCCAGCACCTCCAGTCCATCTGGTTTTAGGTAGCGAAGCGATAGCGATTTTACAACAGGGAGATGCTGCACGAAAAGCAGAATTTGAAAAGTGGTTACCGGTAAGTGCTTCTACAGATCATGATGATGCGGTAAACTTTTTAGAAACAGAAGAAGGGAAAGCGTTCACAAAATAAAGACTTAAATGACTACAGATACCAGCATAAAAACAGGTATCTGTAGTCATTTATTATTCCATGTGAAATACTTCAGTTAAAGGCACTGTTACAGGAGAATTATCAGGATTGGTCTCCATAATATCTGCCATAAACGCCCACCAGCGCTGTACAATTGATAAGGTACCCAGATCCTGGGATGATTGTGAGCCGGATTGTTGCTGTACCCCAAACAGGATATTCGTTTCCTCATCCAGGAAGATGGTGTAGTCACTCACACCATTGTCTTTTAATAACTGGCGTAACTCCGGCCAGAGAGCATCATGGCGTTTGCGGTATTCTTCTTTGCACCCGGGTTTCAGGCGCATTTTAAAGGCGATCTTCATGGTAACAGGAATATGGTGAGACTCTTGGCCCCATGCGCACCCAGTACTAGTGACTGTTCTATATCAGCCGTTTTGGAAGGGCCGGCTATAAATACGCCGAAACCGGTTTCTGGTCCGCCGATATGGTCGTAAGCATCATGCATGGTGGGGAGAATAGTGGAAGCTGATAATACAATCGCCAGATGTTGCGCGATAAAAGGCAATACCCTTACAACCAGCTCCTTTTCTGTTACCCATACAGCCCCGTTTTCCGCAACGCCTAATTGTCCGGGGACAATAGCCAGGTCTACCTGTTCCAGTTGACGACCGTCTCCGGTTTGCCATTCGGTAAGAGCTCCAGGGTAGAAATCAGGGTTTACTGCCACGACAAGCGCCGGGGCATTAGAAGCATAATGCTTCTTAATATCCGCATACTCCACAATATCGATCACCTCTCCACCCAACGTCTCCACCACCTTCCGGAAAGCCGCAGCATCCCCGGGAGCGATATTTCTAAATCCCTCAATATCAGGCAATAACTCAGGTGCTGGCTGATTCCCCTTAATAGCGGCTAAAATTGTTTCTCTGCTACTCATATACCGCTCAAAGTACAAACTTTGGCAAATATATTATATCAGAAATTTCCCGTAGACGCTCCGTAGTCGTTTTGTATACAAAATGTAGATACCCGGAATTAGCAGGTAGTTCAAGACCCTCGTACATTTGTAGCGTGAAATCAGCAGCTATGTTTAAACTCTTTATAAGTAGACAACAGAAGATGCCACCAGGACTTACCGAAGAAGTGGACAGCTTACAACAACAATGGGACAATATTCTCCGGCAACTGGAAGAACAGTACCTGGAAATAGTAAAAAACAGACAGGGCAACCATGAAAAATGGAAAGGGCAACTAAACGGCATTATCAAAAAGGCAAGGGATGCCTATCAATCAAAATCCCTTAATCAGTATAATATATTAATAGAGAAATATAAAGAACATCAGCCCGCCTGCGATCTGTTATCAGATTGCCGGGATGAAATCTATCATACATTATTAGAATGGGAGAACCGGCTTATCCCTTTGCAGAAGCATAACATTACACAATGTGCTTACTGTTAAATGAACCGGGGACAATTTAATAAGATTAATAACCCCAAGGTAAAGGGGCTGTATCATATGATATGGCCTCTACTTATTTAATGAAAGTCTGCGAAACATTCCCATTGTCAATCTGAATGGCTTTGTAAAGTAATAAAGGAAATAATATGGAAGCTGAATACCCGAGATATCATTGCCATTTGGTGTAATCACAAAACGCAGGGTAAGTAATAAGGTTTTCCATTTCAACCGCATACTTTTACTGAACCTGAAGTTCAGATAAAAAATCTTAAACGCATCTGATTTATTTGTATCCTGCTTATTTAATAATTTATTTAGCAAAACCCTGCTTGTATAATTCACGCCATCATCATTCACATGACAAACAGGAAGAGGTATATTAAAAAGATGACCTGATAAAATGCGTCCTAAGAGGTCGATCCGCTCCAATTCAGCATCAGGATCACACACATAAAAAAAAGTAAGATCAAGTAATGAGCGGAATGTAGGATAATAATCACTTTCTCCATTATTAATTATCAGTAATTTATAATAGTCTTTATAATCATATTCCCGTTCAGGAGATAAATAGTCGTCCCCCAGTAACTGGCTGAACAATACATTCGTACTCATTCTGTATTTTGTTGGTCTGTAGTGGAATTCAAAATTAAATGTACCCCCAAAAGCCCCTTTTTTATCAAAACAAATATCCTTCTGTACCTGATGATACTGTTTAGGAAATCTGTTATAAAACTCCTCACTTCCCATCTCGTACCCTTCCTTTTTCAGGATATCCACAACAGATGCGATATCTTCTTCTGCAATAATAACATCTATATCGGAACATTCTCTCAGGCTGATATCCCTGTAAATAAAGGCGGCAAGATCAAAACCTTTATACAACCTTACATTGATACCTTGTTGCTGAAGGAGATGCATAATTCTGTCATACTCCGCCTTCCTGCTAAAAATCCTGGAAGAGAAATTCATGCAAAATGAACGGAACAATATGAATGTTTCTTCTTCCACCAGTTCCTTCACATGAAATAATACATTGAACACAAGGGGCCGGATACGATGAGCAGTACTCAGGTTATACACCTTCTTCCAGTTAACCCGGTTATCAGTAATAAAGGGCGCTAATAGTTCTTTATCTGCTGTTTTAAGAAAGATCCTGCAGCACAATACCAAAAATGCTATTTCGGTATTATATCTTTCTTTAATTATTTTAATCTCCACAACAATCAGAGTTTTTATTTATCATACATATTCCGGAATAATCCATTTGCAGCTATCAGGCTATCAAAGGTCCCTTTCCATCTTTCATAAAATAGATGGTAACTGATATATGATCAAAATACTGACAGCATATCCTGCTCCAGCATCTGCTGAAGATACATGAGCGTTTCCTTTTCACATTGCTCAGAACTGATATCATACTTAGCAGTAAGAGAAGAAACAATTTCCTTTACGGGAAGTGCATGCTCCAGCATATTCCAGATGTTAGATCCAACGCTGTTTATGCCAATGTAGATACCTTTATTGATATTCATCATCACTACTTCATCTCCAATAAGACTGATAAGAAAATTTTGCTCATTACGTAAAACAAATGTGTCCGGGGTCAGGTTACATTCTTTCTCCATAACAGATTTTGAGGGTTAATACTACAGGTTATTTATACGAAAATAAGTATTATTATAAAACAATTACCAACAACTCCAAAATTCATATTACCATTCCATTAATGAACAATATACTCTGAACATTGTTACTATCTAAGTAATTTCAAATACTAAGCGTATTCATGTATAATTACTACGGTTTCGGCCTGCATATCCTTTCAGAAATCGAGTTTCCTGAATTGCTTCCTGCAACAGCTGATACTGTTGACATAACGATTAAGATCGGTGATGTGCCGGATTCCATAGATGGGAAAAGATTACAAGGCAATGATATTTCTTACATCATCAATGAAGAGGAACTCCTCTTTTCTGTAAAAAATATTGCTACCTATTATGCTGCTTATGGCAGGGAAATTATTATTGCTCCGGAAACAGGTAACCGCGAAATGCGTAGCATAAGATTGTTTGTGCTGGCTACTGCTATAGCTGCCATCCTCTTGCAACGGGGATTACTACCACTACATGCTTCTGCTATTTTAAGCGATGGAGAACTGGTGTTGATATGCGGACGCTCTGGTGCAGGTAAATCCACCACATTGGCCGGACTGCGCAAACAGGGATATACAATATTCAGTGATGATATTACCGTTTTGCAGCAACGCCCGGATACGAACATGATAACCGGTACAGCTTCTTACCCTATGATCAAGTTATGGGAAGACTCTTTACTTATGTTTTCCCAGGACAGGTCCTTCCCTGTAAGGCCTGGTATGGATAAATATGGCATCTTCTTTCATGACGACTTTAACCGTAATGAATATCCTGTAAAAAAAATATTACTGCTGGATATAGGAGAAGATAATGAGGTACAAAGTAAAATATTAACAGGGATACAAGCCTTTGAAGCTATATCCAATCAGATCTACAGACCGGTATTACTACATAGTCAATCCTTACGGACACTGAGTTTTCTAACCATCAGTAAACTATTACAGCATGTGGAAATTTACCATATCAACAGACCCATCAATTGCAGACCCGAAAAATTATTATCAGTAATATCCTCTTTAGTTTAACATGCGGAATAAAATATCTATCAGAAACTTGCTTCTTTTTGCGGAGGCCTGGTTATTACTGGCAATGGCGAGACTGATCCTCATTTTTATTCCTTTCAGGAAAATCGCGCGGCTGCTCGGGGAAAAAATTGCCACACAATTACCACTACCATCAACAAAAAGCACGCAGCCCCTGCAACAAAACATCCGTATTGCTATCAGCAGGGCCAGTAAATTTTCTCCATGGAGAACTGCCTGTTTTGAACAGGCCCTGGCGGCAAAGATTATGTTGAAAAACAGAAAGACTGTCTCAATTGTATATTTCGGCGTTCGTAAAAAGAACACAACTCTGGCGCATGCATGGCTGGAAAGTGGTGGCATTACTGTTACTGGTGGAAGAAACTCATCCCTGTTTTCAGTAATAGCGGCTTTTAAAAGCTGAAGTTATTCAGCACATGGATTATGAAAAACTGAACAAAAATATCAGATACTTGTTACAATTATATAAAGGATCCTCAAAAAAAGTACTATGAAAAACGAAACAACCGAATCACATCCTAAGCAAACCTGGGTAACCCCAGCCTTCACTGTATTGTCTATTAACGATGAAACATTAGGTCTCGGCGGTGCCGGTACTGACTTTGCTTCAGAACAAAGCTGATTGATTTTCCAATGTATTGAGTACACGGTCTCCTTACAGGAGGCTGTGTTTATTTATCCGAATATCTTTCCTCTTAAAAATCCCCATGCAGCTGCATGATAGGCAGGCACAAAAAAATCACCTGTATACAGCATATTTACATTAATCATTTTCCCGTCAGCGCATGCTACCAGTAAACGTTCATCATCCTGTAGTATGGTACCGGCCACATCAGAGACAGGCGTATGTACCACTACTGCATCCATGAATTTTACTTCCTGTTTATTAAAAAACGTTTGTGCTCCTTTATTCCAGGGATTACACGCCCGTGCAAGATTACAGATCTCCTCTGCGGTCATCATCTGCCAGTTAATCATCACATCTGTTAACTGCGGACGTTTATAATATTCAGACTTCTTATTTTTTTCCTGTATACCAGGCAATGGCAGTTGGGATCGCATTACCTGAAGAATAAACTGTACCCCTTCTATACATAATCTGCTGAATAGCTGATGTACATAGCTATAATTATAATAAGGCATATTGGGTGTTTCTTTTTTCCAGACAATTTCACCATCATCAAATTTTGCAGACAGGCGATGAATGGAAATTTCCAGGGATGGTTGTCCCTGTTTCAGCTGCCAGAATACAGGTACAGGGCCTCTGAATGCTGGCAATGCCCCATAATGAATATTGAATGCCGTAATGTTCAGCGCCCCTATTTTTTTTACATCAAGCAGGTATTTATATCCCAGTACGAATATTACCGGAGGACGCTCTTTCTCCATCCAGTCATATACATCCTTCTTTGGGTCTTTTTCGGTTGTATAAGGGATCCTGGCAACCTCCAACAACTTTGTTACTTTTTCACAGATATAATTATCAGGAGGAGGAGAAAAGAAGATACACAACTGCAAACCCTGGTTTGCAAGTGTGTAAGCCAATGGGATGCATTCATCCGAATTGCAAATAATACCGATATGCATGGATAACGATGGATATGTTAATCGTTATCTAAATTAGGTTGTCAGCATCAGAAATAAAAATTCCTGATGAATAATCTACTTTTTATTCTTTTTATACCATTCCGCAAACGATAACTTCGGTGCTTCCGGCATTTCCCGCTGCTTAGCCCAGGGGTTTAATTTAATATTCAACATCCCCGGGAATGTTCTCATCATTAATCTACCCGCACTACCGGCAAATTTAAATACCGCCGGTTTGGATAAGACAAAATTCATCGCCTGCATCCCCGCCTTCTTGGAAGTATCACTATACCCTTCCTGGGTAATCACCTGCCGCCATTTATATAACTGCTGATGAATATCAATCTTCACCGGACAAACATTCGAACAAGACCCACACAAAGTAGAAGCAAACGGTAAATCCTTATACTCTTTCATGTCCAGGTTAGGCGCTAATATAGCTCCTATAGGACCCGCAATCGCATTGTGATAACTATGACCACCACTACGCCTGTAAACCGGACAAGTATTCATACATGCTCCACAACGGATACACTTCAATGAATTACGGAAATCCTCTCTGCCCAACTGTCTGCTCCGGCCATTATCCACCAACACAATATGCAACTGCTGCCCTTCTTTCGGCTTGCGGAAATGACTGCTGTAAGTCGTAATAGGCTGACCGGTAGCACTGCGTGCCAGCAGCCGTAAAAACACCCCTAAATGACGACGCTTAGGAATGATCTTCTCCACTCCCATACAGGCAATATGCACGTCCGCCAGATGAGCGCCCATATCCGCATTCCCTTCATTCGTACAAACCACCATCTCCCCTGTTTCCGCTACAGCGAAGTTCACACCGGTAATCGCTACACGCGACTGGATAAACTCCTTACGCAAATGCAAACGCGCTGCTGCTGTCAGAAACTTAGGGTCTGCATTACCTGCAGGCGTACCTAAATGCTCATGGAACAACTCCCCTATTTCCTCTTTCTTCTTATGAATACAAGGCAGTACAATATGACTCGGGGCTTCCTTCGCCAGCTGTACAATACGCTCCCCTAAATCAGTATCAATTACTTCAATGCCATTCTCCGCCAGATAAGGATTTAAATGACATTCTTCCGTGAGCATAGACTTACTCTTCACCATGCGCTGCACACCATGCTCCTTCAGTAATCCCAGCACAATACGGTTATGTTCTGCCGCATCCGCAGCCCAATGTACCACCGCCCCATTCTCCTGCGCATGACGTTCAAATTCAAGCAGGTAATCGTGCAGGTTGCCCAGCACATTATGTTTGATCCGCGACGCTGCTTCCCGTAAGTTCTCCCATTCAGGAATACTCCAGGCCATCTTATCTCTTTTCTGCCGTACCCACCACAACGTTTCATCGTGCCAGTCCACCCTGGCCTCATCGGCATTAAATTTCTCCGCCAGCTCCGCGTGTTCTTTATGTTCTATCATAAACTATTATTCAGGATCTCCGCAATATGCAACACTTTAACTGGGCTCTGCTGACGACGCAAAATCCCTTCCAGGTGCATCAGACAGCTCACATCATTTCCGGTAATATATTCTGCTCCGTTATTCACATGATCTACGATACGGTCTTTCCCCATCTTCACAGATACCGCTTCTTCAAACACACAGAAAGTACCACCAAAACCGCAGCATTCATCCGTACGTTTCAGATTCACGAGCTCCAGTCCTTCCACCATCTGCAATAACTGCTGTGGCTTGGAGAATGGCGCCGCCACCAATTCGCTCATCTGGGCCAGGCCCAGACCACGTTGCCCGTGACAACTCTGGTGCACACCCACCTTATGCGGGAATTTCGCCGACAGACTCGTTACATGCAATACATCCGTTAAAAACTCCGCCAGCTCGTAAATATGCTGACGCACATGCGTTGCCGCATCTTCCTGACCATGTACATGCAGATGGTCTTTGATATGCAGTACACAACTGCCCGAAGGGCCCACTATATAATCGTAATCTTTAAAATGATCAACGAACAGCGTATTACAACCTGTTGTCAAATGCTCAAAGCCGGAGTTGGCCATGGGCTGCCCGCAGCAGGTCTGCCCCTGCGGATATACTACTTCACAACCCAGTTTCTCCAGCAGGGATAATGTGGCAATGCCCACCTGCGGGTAAAACTGATCTATGTAGCATGGTATGAAGAGTCCTACTTTCATCTATATCGTCTTATTATGCGTATACAACCTCATCTCTACCAGGTCTCCGGGTAATGGCTGCGGGTTCCAGCGCTGGTGGATAGCCAGTGCCGCTCCTATGGCCGTTGCCTGCGCTACTGAAGCTGCATACACTTCCATCTGTGGGAATGCTGCTGCCAGCAGATGCATATACACCGGGTTCCTGCCAAAACCGCCGTCTACAAAAATACGCTTCACCGGCGTACCGGTAGTAACTAATTCTGTAGAATGCTTTTGCTGTTCCATGATATCCATCATCAGGCGGTGATAGGCGATTTCATAACTGGCAAAGTCATTTAAAGACCTGTCTGCAAACCGGGAAATATCTGCCGGATGCAACAGAGCAAATATAGCTGGGTCAAAGGCAACCTGCTGGTAGTAATTTACCGGTGTCTGATAATATTCTGCCAGCCTGCGGACCTGCTGCTCATGCTCGTTACCGGCAAAGATCCTTGCGGCCTTCACCGGATTGCCTTCATAGGTGAGATAACAGAGGCAATCCTGCTCTAATTCCGCAGCTGTTAATGGCTGTTTATTGAAGGGATTCAAGGTAATACACCATGTACCTGTGGAGATTAAAACAAAGGGCGCTGAGAAACTGGTGAGATAAGGGATTAAGGCAGATGAACTGTCATGCAGTCCTACCCCTACCTGATAATCACCTATCGTCATCGTTTCACTACAAGAGAAAAACGGAGGGAGTTTATCTGTTAAACCCTCTTTTTTCACCCATTGATGATAATCCTTAGTTGTAAAATCCCATAACATGGTATGACAACCTACACTGGTGATATCCGCCAAAGCACGACCAGTTACCAGGTAACTGATATATTGGGGAAGATGTAAGGCATATTGGATCTTCCCATATAAAGAAGATTGTTTAAGACGATATAATTGTAACCCTGAGTTTAAACTGCCTAATGCAGGTGAAGCTGTTTCCCAGCTAAGAGAGCCATAGCTATCCAGAAACTGCTGTTGCACCTTTTCCGGATAGGGCTTGAGATAGTTATATAAAGGTGCAGCCACCTGACCCTGATAATCCAGGTATACCAGGCTGGCGCCATAAGTACTGAAATTCAGCGCTTTTACTGTAAATCCAGGTAACTGTGTTAATTCATGTAAACTTTCCTTTACCCAACGGGTCAGCAAAGCCACATCTTCACAGGCATCTCCATCTTCATCTGTTGTTTCAGGAAAGCTCTCACCCCGTTCCCATACGATCCTGTAATGTTCATCTATCAGGAACAACTTCTTGTTGGTCTTACCTATATCCAATATCGCTATACAGTTCATAGTCCTGTCTTTTGTACAATCAGACATCGTTTTTTAACGTCCTGTTTATAACAAACATTTATTAGCTCCGTTAGGAGCTTCGTGTTTGTAGCAACGTTTTTATCTCTTTTAATTGACTCCGTAGGAGTCCCCTAAATCTCGAATATCAGGGGACTCCTACGGAGTCTGTGTTTTGTTGTTTAATGTATTTTCTACAAACACGGGGCTCCTAACGGAGCCTAATGTAGAAGAAGTCTGATCACGTTTATTTACAATCCCGTAGCCACAATCCTGTAACTATAATCCTGTAGCCACCGTTTTCAATCCTCTTTCTTTAATCAATCCTTCTCTTACTTTTAATTTCCTGTAGAAATACACCGGCTCTAATACACCACCAGATAATAAACGGGCCTGTGCAATCAGCGGACGTACATCTGTACGATATGCATGTTGTAAGATTTCCTGTGCAGCTACTGCATCATTGTTCTGCTGGGCTGTCTGCAATGCATTTGTATCTACCAGCAATGCCTGCGCATAAGCAATCATAATAGCTTCTACGGATTGTAATAAATCTTCTAAAGGATCTTTTACATTATGAGAAGCATCTATCATCCAACCTAAATCAGTTGCATGATTCATACTACGTGCATCCATCCCTTCTACTAATTCATTAAAAATTAAAAACAGCTGATAAGGATTGATACTACCTACCGTTAAATCATCATCTCCGTATTTGGAATCATTAAAATGGAAACCTGCCAGTTTACCTTCCATTAATAACAACGATACAATTTGTTCGATATTAGCATTAGGAAGATGATGACCAAGATCTACTAATGTCTGGGCTTTAGGTCCGAGTTTATTAGCAAATAACAAGGATTGACCCCAATCTCCGATAGTCGTAGAATAGAAATTAGGTTCATATGCTTTATACTCGATCCATAATTTCCATGCTGATGGTAAAGCTGCATAAATTTCTTCTAAACTATCCAGCGTACGTTTAAAAGCACCTCTGAAATTCAGTTGACCAGGGAAGCAGGAACCATCTGCCAGCCATAGGCTTAAAGCATTGGAGCCTAACTCCACACCATAACGGATCACTTCTATATTGTGTTCTATTGCCTGTTTTCGTACCGCCTTATCCGTATGGTGGAGAGAACCGAACTTGTAGCTATGGGCCTGGTCCGGCTGATCCTGGAAAGTATTGGAGTTGACCGCATCAAAACGTATATCATGTTGCGCAGCTAATGCTTTTATAGAAGCCGCATTTTCAGGAATATCCCAGGGGATATGGAGAGAGATAGAACCACTGCTTCTGTTTAAAGCATGCAGTAAACCTACATCTGTAATTTTCTCTTCGATATTACGAGGTTCCCCACCACCGGAAAAACGGCCGAAACGGGTACCACCGGTACCTAATGCCCAACTGGGAATAGCTACCTGGAAGTCCTGCAGTTTCTGCAATATCTCGGGCAGGTTCTTAATATTTTCAGCGATGTGATTGAAGTTTCTTTCGTGGGATTGCTGAAGACTCTGATTAAATTCAGCTATCTGAGATTTCTCTATATTCATAACGGAATCTTTGTGGGTTGAAGGAAAAATACAAAATTAAAATGACTAATAAACTCCATCAGGAGTTTTATTTATCCTGATAAAGCTTTATTTAGCTCCGTTAGGAGCTCCGTGTTTGTAGCTAACATTTATATCCTCTTAATTGACTCCGTAGGAGTCCCCTAAATCCCGGATATGAGGGGACTCCTACGGAGTCTGTGTTTGTTGTTTAATCAATTTCTACAAACACGGGGCTCCTAACGGAGCCTATTATGTTTTGTTACAAACACGAAGCTCTTACTAAAGCCTATATTTTATCTTACAAAAGCTGCTGCTACACCACCATCTACATTCACTACATTACCTGTAGATTTACCCAGCAATCCGCCGGTAATAGCAAAACATGCATTCGCAATATCTTCCGGTAAGATCACCTGGTTCAGCAAAGTACGCTTCGCATAAAAGGCAGGTAATTCAGATACATCAATACCATATGCTTTCGCACGGCCAGCAGCCCAGTCACCTTCCCAGATCTTACTATCTGCAATCACCGCATCAGGATTCACTACGTTCACACGGATGCCATAAGCACCCAGTTCAGCAGCATTGAGGCGGCTCAGGTGCAGCTGTGCGGCTTTCGCAGAACCATAACCAGCGTTATTAGGCCCACTCATCAGCGCATTCTTACTTACGATGTTCAGCACATCTCCACCCATATCCTGCTTACGCATGATATTCACGCCAGCCTGTGTTACCAGGAACTGTCCTTTCACCAGCACATCATATAACAGGTCCCAATCCTTTTCAGTATGAGCTTCCAGGGGTTTAGAGATAGATAATCCTGCACAGTTTACCACCATATCAACGCCGCCAAAAGCCAGACTAGCCACATTAAATGCTTCGTTGATATCTGCACTGCGTGTTACATCTAAAATAGCAGTAGCAAATACGTCCGCAGAATATTGCTTGCCGAATTCTGCTTTTGCAGCTTCTAAACGACCCGCATCATTATCATTGATAATCACACAGGCGCCTTCATCTGCAAACTTCTTCGCAATAGCTTTACCAATACCACCTGCACTACCGGTAATCAGGGCAATACGTCCTGATAAAGCCTTAGGCTTAGGCATACGCTGTAATTTCGCTTCTTCCAGCAGCCAGTATTCGATATCGAATGCTTCCTGTCTTGGTAAAGCGGTGTATTCAGAGATCGCCTCTGCTCCTTTCATTACATTGATCGCATTGGTATAAAACTCTGCTGCTACTCTTGCTGTCTGTTTATCTTTCGAGAAAGTAAACATACCTATCCCAGGATATAAAATAACCACCGGATTAGGATCGCGTAAAGCCGGACTATTAGCATGCTTACAGGTATTGTAATAATCCGTGTACATCTGTCTGTAAGCAGCGAACAGAGGTGCTAATTCTTTTTTTAACGCCTCTGCATCTTCCAAAGCAGCACCAGGCTCCAGCGGTAATACCAGCGGACTGATTTTAGTTCTTAGAAAGTGGTCCGGACAGCTGGTACCTAATGGCGCTAATCTATCCAGATCTTTAGAATTGATAAACTCCAGCACACGTGCATCATCTGTAAAATGTCCTACCATACGGGTATGACCGGAACATAATCCACGTAATACAGGCGCTAACAAAGATGCCTGTTTCTTACGCACTTCAGCCGCAGGAGAAGTAATGCGTGATCCACCAAAAGCAGGCCCTTTCTTACTGTAATTTTCTTCCAGGTAAGCAGCACAACGCTCTATCACTTCCAGGGTGTTGATATAACTTTCGTAAGCGGTATCCCCCCAGGTGAACAGGCCATGAGAGCCCAGCATAATACCCCTGATACCGGGGTTATCATTTAAGCATTGACGTAGTTGTAATCCCAGGTCAAAGCCAGGGCGTTGCCAGGGCACCCATCCTATGGTACCACCAAAGAGTTCTTTCGTGATGCGTTCTCCATCTTTAGCAGCAGCAATAGCAATCGCTGCATCAGGATGAAGGTGATCTATATGCTTGAATGGCAGGAAGCCATGTAACGGTGTATCAATAGAAGGCGCTTTTGAACTGAGATCGAAAATGCAATGGTTAAAGAGTTCTACCATTTCATCCTCATGTTCAATACCTTTGTAAATATTTTCCAAGCTATGGAGACGTTCTACGTACAATGCTGCCAGTCCGCTGCGTTTCAGCGTACCCAGGTCACCACCGGAGCCTTTCACCCACATCACTTCTGTTTGTTTTCCTGTAAGCGGGTCTGTAGACTCCACTTTGCAGGAGGTATTACCGCCACCATAGTTAGTCAGCCGGAGATCAGCCCCCAGCAGGTTAGAACGGTAAATCAGCAGGGCTACCTCATCGCCAGCCAGTGCTGCAGCTTTCTGCTCATCCCAGAGATAGCTTACGTGCTTGAAATTAATTGTTGCAGACATATATCAGGTTTAATATTTTAATTTAATGAATTGCCGTATCCTACCAGCAGTACGGAGATCATGATGGTGATCACTCCTGCCATGATAGTACTGAACGTCTTTCTGCTCACTCCTCTCCATTCGTGCAGGGTAATCCCCCACAGACTTGATATCAGGATGATGAATGCCATATGCAGGATCCAGGAGCTGGCACCATTGCCGAGCTTACTTTCTCCCATACCATAGAAGAAGAACTGGAAAAACCAGGTGGTCCCTGCCAGTGCGGCAAAGAGGAAGTTGTTTGCCAGCGGCGTTTTCTTATTGGTATAATCTCCGAATGTTTTGTTACGTGCATTCAGTAAAAGACACCAGAAGAGATTCGTCGTCAATCCTCCCCATAACAATACTACAAAGATCACATTATTCTGAAACAAAGGGTTGGCACCATGTTGTATCGCGACTGCCGCCATCGGTTTTCCTGCTTCTATGCCAAAGTTGAAACAGGCACTGAGGATACCGGATATGGTCGCTACGATCAGTCCTTTTTTCAGATTAAACTCTTTAATGCTTTCTTTCTTCTGATCATCGGACAGCTCCCTTTCTTTCAATACGCCTGCTGCACCGCAGATAGCAATGCCTATCAGACATACTACCACTCCGACCAGTACCATCTGACCGCTCGTACTGTGCAGCATGGCTGAGAAAGTATGCGGATTGTCGGAAACGAATAAGTCGCGGTAAATAGGTGGGATCAAAGACCCGAAGGCGGAAGTATAACCCAGGGCTACGGACATCCCCAGAGACATGCCCAGGTAGCGCATGGCCAGGCCGAATGTGAGTCCGCCGATACCCCATAAAACGCCCATGAAGTAAGTCCAGAATAAGGTAGTGCTGTCTGTTTCCCGGATGATGCCCATAAAGTCCGGTACAGTGATGAGAGCGGCGAGGAAAGGCACTATCAGCCATGAAAACAATCCACCTACTATCCAGTAACTCTCCCATGCCCAATTTTTAACCTTTTTAAACGGGATATAAAAACTACCGGAAGCAAATCCTCCGATGAAGTGAAAAATAACACCTAAAATAGCTTGCATAATTGTGGAATTGGTTCATTTAACTGTGGAATAACATACCTCAAAGAGCGGGTATCCTTCAAAAATAATTAAAGGGAAGGGAGGAACTGTCCTATACCTACCTATTATTTTATTCTACTGCGCAGAAAGACTACGCACATACCTTTCATCTTTGTATTGTTACCGGCCCTGTAGCTTAAAGGGACAAAGCTGCGGAAAAATTACTAACCGTGGAGTGTGTGGAACATATCGTTGTTGGTTTTCCCGGCAATGATCAGAATTTACAGTGCACCGAAATCTGGAAGATGAAATTAGGGAAGCGTATTTACAGCCATACTGCCTGGAAACAGGAATGCGGGTTCGAATCCCGTTGGGGTCACAAGAATTAAAAAGCTTCAAGTTCAAGGACTTGGAGCTTTTTTGTTTTTAGAGTTTTGATATGCTATATTCATTATCAAAGTTTAGTCAGGTTCGAGTCGCAGTGGGGGGATTAGTGTTGATGTTTTGTTTGACGCTCTTATCTAGTCGTGATTGTTTTTCTTTGGGTCAAGCTTTTGGATAGTTTGCTCAATTTGCTTCATAAAATGTTTTTCAGTCTCACTAATTTCATCTCTATTTAATTTCTTAAACTTCTCATATTCTTCGCTGGCTTTTTTTAAAGCTTGTTGGTGACTTACTGTACCCGCATGTTGTAGTATATCTTTTGTGCCTTGGTGGCTTTTTACCCTGTAACCAACTGAGATAATCACATCCAGATTATAAAAGTTAGTAGGCTTTGTAGAAAAATCGGAAATTCCGTTTTTTCTCTTAGATGATTGCTACTCAAGTTCTTGCTCTTTATAAATATTCAATATATGTTAATTTATAGTTGAACGGGATTTCTGAAACAATTCAGCCATCTGGTCAATTGTCAGCCAAACTGTTTCCTCTTCCAAACGGGTTTCAATTTTTGTTTGGCCATCCTCGGATTGATAAATAATAATTTGACTTTCCATTCTTTATGCTGTAAAAGATTCTGAAATAATGATTTGAGGTGAATTATGGCATTTCTCCTGGTCGCCATTACTCAAAAGCCATTCCGTATAGATGGCTTTTGCTATTAGATGATCCGTAAACAACTTGATTGTTTCACACAACTCTGCTTTCGCAGTCTTTTATCTTCCAATAGCAGGTAGGCGTTATAAAGATAATTCCTGAATATAGGATTATAAGGCCAATAGCTAGTACTTTTCTTTAGTATCTCTATGACCTTTTGAAGAGATTCAGGAAACATATTACCATCTAACAACTGATTATGTAACTTTCTCAATTCTTCCGCAAGTACAGGTTTTATCATTATGCACAAAAATAACAGGTAAATTCGTCAAATAAATAGATTACTCCTGATTTAGATGAGAAAGGAAAGATTCGCCGATTACAAACAAGATATAGAAAAATCAAAAGCCGTATAAATCATATGATTTACACGGCTTTTGATTTTTCTATATTGTTTCGTTATACTAAATTGGATAGATGAGCTGAATGGCCAGTTTATCACCAGCTGTAAATCCAGCCCACGGTAATACGAATGAGTTCATAACAGACTTGGCATCTACACTGGGAGTGCCTGGTATAAATATACCATTGGTCTGATCGGTATGGAGAAAACCAACAGTATGACCAAATTCATGTGTAATAGCAAATAGCTTCTGATCGGCAGCCATGCTGTTGAATTTCGTGTTAATTTCTACACTTACGCCTGGTTTGCCATTTGATGTTGGCAGAACAGCGCGTGCAACCCAGTTGGCATCCTCAGAACCCATAAATACCCGGGTATGTGCATTGGCCTTGGTTGTAACGATAGACATACTAAGTCTGGTATTATTTACCGCATTCCAATTAGCAACAGCACCCTTTACTGCAGTCTTCCATGCGGCAGGTACAGATGGCTCAATGTAAATCTTTACATTGTTGTTGTAGTCCTTATTAACACGATACGGGCTTCTCCATTGTTCTGTTTGAGGCACGTCGGAATTGCTTTCATCCTTCATCCGTGCTGCAAGATCTTCCCGGGAGATTAAAATGTCATCTTGTACTATAAAATTCCCGTCTTTAAACAGGATGTCTTCAGCTTTAAATCCCTGGTTAGTGAGATAAGATGTAAGGGAAGCAATCTCTCCCTCTGTAACCTGTGGTTTTGTAACGGTTTCTTCTTTTTTACAGGAGAATAAGAGGGTGGAAACGGATAATACAATAGCTAATACCGGATTTGCACACGACAGGTGCATGGTTTTCATCTGCATAATTTAGGTTTTAATTTGAGGGAATATTTCAGGGCTAAAGTGACAAGAAAAACTGGATAACTTTACCTATATATTAATAGGTATAGGTACGATTTTAACTCTGAATGAACTGTTGTACATTTCAGGGCGTCATAAAAAAGACCTTACGATAGTTGGGACAATCTAAATTTATAAAGTAAAAATAATAAAACGTTCAGATAGTGCGTTTATACTTGTTTGGTAACCCGGCCGGTTTTACCTCCAGCAAAATATATTTCTAAACCCAAAATCCTCAAAATGAAAAAGACAATTATTTTTCTGTTAGCCTTTGTTTCAATATTGTTAAATGTAAATGCACAAGGATTTAACCATGAGATTACAGACCATAAAGCAAGTAAAAGTTCTAAAAGTAAATCTCATGAAATAAAAAATTTCCCTATCAAAGTAACTATATCGGCTAAGCCTTACCGGCCTAAGAGAGATTGCCAGAGAGGTCTTGGCATTTGTGATGTTACTATTAGTGTAACACCTGGATATGCAGTAACTATTGGAACATTATTTGAGAACAATGATCTTGAACTTGAATTTCAAGAAGATTTACATCCTTTCTTTTCCTCTGGCGAAGATCTGACTGCTATACAGATAGATGATGATGAGAGCATTAGCTTATCAACACAAGTAGCAAAGGCATTCGGTAAAAGTTCTATTACACTTCTTCCCGGAACTTATACTGTTGATTATAGTGCATCCCCATTTGGTACAGTAAGGTTACAGACTACTACAAATTAAATTTTTTCAGATGGGGCGGAGGTTACACTCTGCCCCAATTAATTATAATACAATCTTATGCTTTTTTCCTTAAGGCCAAAGCATCTTCTTCAGGTACTTTCAATTCTCCTGCTGCAGTATGGCTGTACTCCCATTCTCTATATAACAGGGGACATTAAAAAGCTCAAATATGAAGATTCAATAACTGTGAAAAGCTTTGCATTAAATGAAAAAGCAGAATACAATACGCTCTTTGTTGCAAAAGATGAGAAAAATCTAGTTTTTTTCACTGATACAATAGTCAATCATCTTCCGGCTATTTTGATCTTCAATAAGGATCAGGTAAATATTTTTGCCGATCGCACCTGCCCATGGTCAACTATACGGTATCTCGACTCTTTGAATGACCGGGGAAATGATACCTCTGTAATGATTAGTAAAAAGATTACAGTACAAAAGCTGTTAGCTCCATTAGTTCCAATAACAGGAGTCTGGCCTGATGAAAAAACATTAAGCCAATATGATTACTTTATTTTTTATACCTGGGCTAAATTCGTACCCAAGCTCAGCAAAAAAATGATCAATGATGTTAACAAATTTGTGGAAAGGAATAGCAATAGAGTATTCAT
This sequence comes from Chitinophaga sp. YR573, assembly GCF_900110995.1. Lineage (GTDB taxonomy): Bacteria > Bacteroidota > Bacteroidia > Chitinophagales > Chitinophagaceae > Chitinophaga. The sequence goes on along the minus strand of NZ_FOJF01000003.1, from coordinate 378,308 downwards.
TGGAGCTATTAATCTCGATTTACAGCAATCCTGGATTAGGAAGAGTTGATTTTCAGTAAATTCATTTCGTTTGATACAATAAAGGATGAACAACTTAGGTCTCCTGATGGGGAGCCCTAAATTGTTCATATTACACTAAGCCATAGTATCCTGTTATTTTACTTCCATCTTTTTATAATCAGCAAGTTTCTTTTCAGATTCTTTAATGGTATCTTCCATAATGAAACCAGCGAATTTACCTTCCTTCAGCAGCTGTCTGGCAGTTGCAATTGCCTTCTCCTGGTATTGCACAGCGCTTTTGTAATCATTCATATTTGCATATGCACCGGCCATTTCCTCGTAAACCATAGATGCTGGAAACTGGGCCACTTCCAGTTGTGCATTCAATAACTCTAAGGCATAACCGTAAGTTGATTTCTTCAAGCCCTTTTTCCTGGCAATAACAGCTGCTGTAGAACCTACATATCCAGGCTTGGTAGCTTGCCATGGTCTTACAAAAGCCATTGCTGTATCTTCGTTTCCATATTCGATCATAGTATTGAACTTAAAAAAACCAAGTGTTCCGGCAAAGTTAGGCATGATAGCAATACCTGAATCAAGGAGCTGATAAGCCCTGTCAAATTGCTTGTCAGCGATAGCTTTTTCGTAAGCTTTATATAGGTTTTGGAAAGGTAGCGCTGCGGAATCTGACTGTTCATTTTTTTCCTGTAACGCCTTTTTTGTAGCGGCGACATCGTAATGACCAGACATTACAACGTTTACCACAGAATCCAGTTCAATTGGATGACCTATCCACAGTATGATACCATCCTTCACCATAAATGAACAGGGAATACCACCTTGTCCGGCAGCTTTCATCCATTCATTTCCCATAAACTCGTCTTTGCTGTCAGTGATAACATTGAAGTCCATTTTGTTGCCTATACCCTTTACAAATTTGCTGACTTTTGGAAGGGAAGATTCATATGGTTTGTCACCGGTTTTTTCCCAAATATTCACAGCAATGATGGTCGCTTCTTTTTTATGTTCCCGGGCAAATTCTGAAAGATGGGGCATAGATGCAATACAGGGCCCGCACCAGGTAGCCCAGAATTCGAAGAGGTAAAGACGCCCCTTCTCATACTGCTTAACAGGTGTTCCTTTTAACCATTTTCCGTAGCGAAGTTCAGGTGCTTTGTCGCCCACAAATAATCTGGCTTTTTCCTGCCCCAATGAAACAAGCGTAAAACAAAGGATGGAAAGAAAGGTCAGACCCAAGGTTCTCGAAATCTTCAAACTGTAACTCATTTTTGTTGGATTTTGAAATTTGAAATGCAAAAAGATATCATGTAGAAGCCCGTGAGCTTCTATCAAAAGAGGTTTACCGTAAATAATGTCCCTTAGAAGTTTGGGATGGTCAACACCACTTTGGGATCATCAGGTTGAATAATCAACTCTTTCCCATTGTTGTCGGCAGCCTTCCGGATCATTGGCAATCCATTGCGGAAATAATCATATCCGGCATGTCCTTCAAAGGCAAGCTCCATACGCCTTTCCTGGAGAATAGCGATCAGCAGGTCCTGATCAGCGATGCTGGCGATGTCCGATTCGGGCAGTCCTGCACGTGTATGGATTGTGCTGAGGTCGGCCCTGGCCATAGCGTAATTCTTCATTTTAGCATAGGCTTCAGCCCTATTCAGGTACAATTCACCGGTACGTAAAAAGATGTTGGGAGCGCGGGTGAGGAGCTGATTAAGCAAGACCAGTAATTTAGTGGTCTCGGTGAGTCCCGTTGCAGTATTAACCCTAAAAAAATCACTGCGGATATCCTGTGCTACGAACAATTGTTTAAGATCTGAGGAGGGCATAAAAATCCCTCCCAGACCGTACGTTGGATCATAGTTATAGAGAATGCCGATGCGGGTATTGCCTGTCATGTTGTCGAAGGCAAAGATGATTTCTTTATTGGAGGCGAAATTAGCGCGGCCAATAGATCCATCCTGGTCATCAGCAAACAGGTTTTTATAGTCGTTCCCCTGCAGCAACGCTAATTTTCCTCCATTTTGAGTCAATGCACTGTCTGCATAAGTTATGGCTGCCTGGTTATAAGTAGCGTCCGGACTCGTCATGTTACCGCCCATATACAGATACACCCTTGATAACAATGCCCATGCAGCCTCTTTGCTGGCAAAGCTGTTTGTTTTTACCACGGGGGTTTTCATCAATTGCGCAGCTATTTTCAATTCTTCTGTGATATAATCATACACTTCCTTAACAGTAGATGGTGCAGGTATCTCTTTTAAATCACTTGTCTTTTTTAACGCAACACCCGTACTGCTTGCAGCATTCTGATAGTAAGGCTTACCGTATAACCTGATCAGATTAAAGTAGGTAAGCGCCCTCAGGAAATGATTTTCGCCTTTCGCATACAACACACTATTCTGGTCGGCTTCTGGTGATGAGGCGAGACTTGTTTTCTCGAAATCAGCGATCCCTTCCAAAGTAGTATTGATGCTTACAATTAACTGGTAGGAGCCACGATAAAAGTCATTACTGAAACCGAGAGTAGGGCTGTTACTGTTTTGATAGAAGAACCCATCAGTCGTTTTTTCTGCAGGGCCGAAAATCCGCAAGGTTACATTGTTACCACGGCTTTCGGATAAGTTTACCAATGGTTCATCGTAAGACGCATTGGAATTTTCGCGCAACAAGGAATAATTGCCTACTGTGGCTTCTACAATCCCGGCGGCAGAGGACAATTCCCCATCCTTATCAATTTTAATCAGCGGGCTGATTTCATCAATCTTTTTATCGCAGCCCATTGTGGCGAGAATGATTAAAAATATGATAGCGTAATTTTTCATTTTAATACTTTTAGCTTTCAATTAAAATGTTACCTGTAATCCAAATACATACCGTCGTGGAATGCTTAACGGGCCGCCTGAATTGCCAAAGTTCTGTGCGTCACCCACAGAAGGTCCTTCAGGACTGGAGGCAACTATATGTTTATTGTAGAGCGTATACAAATTATCGCCACTGGCATACACCGTGAAGTTTGATAACTTCATACGGTTGATTAGCGATTGCGGCAAATCATAACTTAACCGAACATTACGAAGCGAGGCGTTACTCGCATCATGCATATATTTGCTTGATCCCAAATAGTCGGTAGTTGCCTGATAGTAAAGTGCCGGCTCAGTAGCATTGGTCTGCCCGGGTGTTGTCCAGGGAATCTGATTTTTAGTGTAGGCAATCTGGTTATACTGATCAATATTGGCTACCTGGAAAGCTGCGGCATAGCTATCGGTGATCGTATATTTGAATGCAAAAGTGATTAAAACGCTCAACGAAAATTGCTTGTAGGTAAAGTTGTTGGTGATACCACCATAGAATCTTGGCTGGAAAGAACCGATTGTTTGCAACTGCCTGCTATCTGAAGCGGCATCCACTTCCGCAATTGTATTTACATACTCCACCCCCACTTTATTACCCTTTGCATCGAAGATCAGTTTTTCAAACCTGGGCTTTCCGGATTGCGGATCTACACCAGCGTACTTCACAGCTTTTAATGCGTTGATATCATCTCCTTTAAAAAGATAGTAACTGTTCTGTGAATAATATCCCTGCCTCAATGAATCATTGGCTACGTTAACAATCCGATTCCTGTTAAAGCTGATGTTGAAAGAGGTACTCCAGGAGAAATTAGACTTGTTTATATTCTGAGAATTCAGCACCAGTTCTATGCCTTTATTATCTACCGTGGCTGCATTCTGCCATTGTGAAGGAAAGCCGGACAAAGCTGGCAGCAACACCTTCTGTAACAGATCCTGAGAGCGGCGTTTATAGAGATCCACTGTTGCGGTTAAACGTTTGAAGAACTCCATGTCAACACCGGCACTCCATGATTTGGTTACTTCCCATCGCAGGTCTGGATTACCTAATACTGAAATTGTGGCCGCACCAGCGCCGCTGTATGTATATCTGGGATCATACAACGTTCTTGTAAGAAAATTATCACCAAGCTGGGAGCCACTGGTTCCATAGTTGGCGCGTAGCTTTAAGTAACTGATCCATTTTACATTCCGGAGAAATTCTTCGTTGCTGGCGACCCAGGCGCCACCTCCGGAATAGAAAGTACCATAGCGATTATCACGGCCAAAGCTGCTGGATGCATCCCTGCGTACTGAAGCGCTTAAGCTGTACCGGCCTTTATAAGTATATCCAGCTTCACCAAACCAGGAATAAATGGCCTTTATATCCTTTCCTCCCTCGATATTACCCGCTTTGGTAATGGGGATACCATAGATCGATAAATCCGCCGCACCACCTATTTCCCTCCCCAGAGAAATAACCGGGTAACCCGCACGCACATGATTTACATTTACAAGTATGTCCTCAACAGTGGTTTGTCCGAATTCCATACCGGCCAGGGCACGAAACATATGTTTGCCAATATTCCTGTTAAAGGTCAACTGGTTAGAAGTGAGGTAAGACATGAGGTTGCTGCTGGCAGTACCTAAAAATCCCTGTGGGGCAAAAAAGGAACTACCACCGTTATAAGTTCTCACATCTGTATATTGGGTATTTTTGCTATAATTAAGATTACCTGAGTTAGTACTGGAAATACTCAGCCAATCAGTAATTTTATAGTCTAATTTAAAAGATCCAAAAAACAATTGTGACTGCCTTTTTGAAAAATTATATTGCCTGCTGAATAGCGGATTGTCAGTGATCTGCTGTGTACCTCCCATTTTAAATTCAAGCGCCTTTGTAACAACGCCATTCGCACCATATGGGTTTGCCCATGGAACAAAGGTTTGAATGTTATCAATAGCATTACCCTGGTCCCGGCGACCATCATTCATAATGCCATTAATAGATACTGTGGCTGTAACCCTGTCTGTTAAACGACTTTCGAGGTTCAGCCGGAAGGTTTTTCTGATCAAACTATTAAGGACACCGGTAGCTTGCTCATTGTAGTACGAACCACCCATATAGTATTTGGTGCGGTCATTTCCTCCGCTGGCAGACAGGTTTGCTTCTGTGGTATTACTGGTTATAAAAGCGTATTTCGCCCAATCGTAAGAATTATTTACCTGCGCTTGTGTTGGCAGGCGATATGCCAGGTAATTATCCAATGTGGGGAACATGGAAGATAAGCTGGCGTTGTTCTGCGAATAATCTTCGGTATAGAATCGTTTTTGTAAGTCAAAAAGCTGAGGGCCGTTCAGGTACTTTATACGACCCCGGTTAGGCTGATTAACACCATATTTCACATCGGCGCTTATTCTTGTTTTTGCGTTATTCCCTCTTTTAGTGGTGACCACTAATACGCCCGCTGCTGCTCTTGATCCATAGATTGCAGTAGCTGCTGCATCTTTCAGTATAATGATGTCCTGAATTTCCTGCGGCGTAACCAGCTCTTTCAGGTTTTGATTGGGCATAATTACTCCATCCAAAACAATAAGTGGCCCATAGTTGAGTGCAGGTATTACAAACTCATTGATCTGATCTACACCAACGCCTGCTACACTGCTCTGCCCTCTTACAAATATTTGTCCGCCACTGCTGGTTGGATCGGCGGCATTCTGTTCGGAAATATACAGACCCGCTGCTCTTCCTTTCAGTAAAGATGCAGGATCGGAAGAGGTAATGCCCCTTCTGATTTCATCTCCCGATATTTTCTGTACAGCCCCGGTTAGCTCTCCGGGTTTTTTAACCGAGTAACCAGTAGAGATAACTACTTCTTTTTGTTCTATCACCTCCCGCTGGAGCGTGAAGGCCAGTTCTACCGGCTTATCGGATACGATCAGTTTTCTACTGATGGTGGAGTACCCGATACTGGACATTTCCAGCATATAAGTACCCTGTGGTATATTCGATAATATAAATACCCCATCTTCATTGGTAAATGTGCCAATTGTTAATGGCTTCAGTCTTACTGATACACCAGGCAGTGGTTTACCATCCGCATCGGCAATAATCCCCTTTACTACCATCAGGGTATTGACGATATTGTTTTCCTGCAAAACCAAATCATTGCGTTCCTTCATTGAAAGTGTGACGGAGGTGTTCCTAAGCGTGTACTTTAAAGGTTGTTCCTTAAAGAGCAGGTCAAGAAACTTCAATAACGGTAAGTCTTTGGCTGTAATTGTCACCGGTTTGGCGATAGACAGCAGTTTTTCATCAAAGAAGAAAACATACCCGGTTTGTTTTTCTGCAAGCGCCAATACTTTTGACAGGTCTTCGTCTTTAACTGACATAGACACTTTGCTCTGCGCTGCTACGTTTGCACTAACATACAGAGAGGCAATAAGCATTAAAATGAATGTAATCCTCATAACTCGCAATGTTTGGTAGAGACAACGAGGCCCAGAGCTGCGGGCCTGCACGCTTTTCGCATTTTTTTGCATAATTTTGGTTGGTTTGGTAAATAACAGGATCTATCCAGACTTGACTATTGCCAAATTGTAGCCGGATATGTTGACGCATTCCGGCTTTTTGCTTTTTTAAACAGTTGGTTTTTGATTGTTAATTATATACTACTATTGTTTTTCCCTCCATTCTAAATTTAATATTCACATCCTGGAGTACTTCCAGTACCTGTGTCAGGCTGAGATCACGTTTGATTTTTCCTCTGAATGTCCGCGATGGAATTTGTCCCTCATAACGTACAGATACATCGTACCAGCGGCTCAGCTCATTCATGACCGATTGCAGGTTAGACCGGTCAAAGTTAAATAGACCGTACCTCCAGGCCATTACCTGGTCGATGTTGGCATCGTTTACGACCTTAATATCTGCTAGTCCGGCCGTCGCTTGCTGGCCTGGTTTGAGTAATACAGGTGGATTGGCTGGGGTCGACATCGATACGGCGCCTTCCAGCAAAGTGGTTTTAATGATACCTTCCTCTGGATAAGCGTCTACGTTAAAATGAGTACCCAGTACTTTTACTTCAGCCTTGCCATTTGCACTTACTTTAAATGGCTTTCCCTCATTCTTCGCCACTTCAAAATAGGCTTCCCCGCTCATTTCCACCCGGCGCTCCTTCCCCGGGAAAGTAGTTGGGTATCGAATAGAGCTGGCTGCGTTTAACCAAACCGTGGTACCATCCGGCAGGGTGACTTTAAATTGCCCGCCACGGGGGGTGCGCAATGTATTATATGTCATCGCATCCTTAGCCGCCGAAGCCGTATATACCAGTTGTCCACCCTGCTGCCGTATTAAAGAACCGCCCTGTTGCAGCGTACGATTACCCGTACTATCCAGTTGCACCATGGAGCCATCGTCCAGGGTAAGGGTAGCACGCTCGTAACCCGGTGTTACCTTTCCTATTTTTGCAACGCCCCTAATTTCCGTGTGATTCTTTAACTGAAAATAGCCGCCAATACTCACGAGAAGCAATACCGCTGCTGCTGCCCAATACCAACGTTGCCTTACAGGCCTCATCCGTACCGGTTTATCAAGAATAGCTGCCAACACATGGGCTCCACTGGGCGTCTGAACCGTGGTTCCCTGCAGTGCTTCCCAGCGCTGACGCATGACCGATTCCAGCAGTACATCGTCCGATTCCATCACCAACTCCATTAACTCCTGGCGCTCGGTCTCAGTGGCCGTACCTTCGAAATAACGCTTAAATAATTCAGTCAGCTGTTCATTCATGTAGAATAAATTAACCTGTATATATAAATGACACCTGAGTTTTCAAAAAGTATATGAGAAACCTATTTTTTTTCAAAAAAGAGAGAAAGTAGAAGGGTCAAGGCCAGACCCAGTGAAGAACGATCTTTTACGTATTGTGTAATCAGGCTGATCGCCTGCTGCATGTATTTTTTGACCGTCGGTAGTGCAATGCCTAACTCTATTGCTATTTCCGCCTGCTTCATTTTGCCGATTCGGTTCATGGTCCATACCTGGCGACAATGTTCCGGCAACTGTGTAATCGCCTGGTCTATGAGGGAAAGATGCCATTCCCTGGTTTCCTCCGTTTCGACGGTTGGGACTTGCCTGGCAAAATCATCTAACAATACATTGCGGCGTGCCAGGTTGCGCATGGCATTAAGGGCATGGTGACGGGTCATCACCCAGAGATAAGGACTGAATCGCTCTACATATTGCAAAGTCTCACGTCCCTGCCAGATCTTCATAAAAATATCCTGTAAAAGACTTTCGGTTTCCGGGGCGGATTGGATAATACGATTGACGTATGTGTAAAGTAAGGGGTAATATTGGTCGAAAATGATGGCATATGCCTGCTCATCGCCTTCTGCTATTCTCGACAATAGTTCTTTTTCGTTATATGTTTGATTGGCTGACACCTGTTAAATGAAACACAATCTAGGGAAATTTCCGAAAACCCGCCAATATATGTTAGACTACAAAAAGGGGTTTCCGAAAATAGTCGTATCTTTTTTTACCATTGCCGGATCGACGAAGAAATACCATTTGATCATTTTGCCTCATAACCAAGATTAAAATGAATTCACAGGAAAAAGTATTACACTGTTACAATCAGGTAGCCGACGAGTATGCTGCTGAGCGTTGGGGTGAACTCTCAAAAAAACACCTTGACACATTGTTACTGAAGGAATTTGCAGCTGTCAATAACAACAAAGGACTATGTGCAGACTTTGGCTGTGGCCCCGGACAAACAACAAGATTTCTGTACGACAATGGCCTGAAAGACATCATCGGCATTGATCTGTCGCCAGCGATGGTTAGCGCTGCCCGGAAACTTTCCCCTGAGATTAAATTTGAAACCGGAGACCTGTTGAATATAGCCTATCCGTCAGAGTATCTTGGAAGTGCAATTGCATTCTATTCAATAGTACATTTTACTAATGACCAGATCCGGAAGTGTTTCGAAGAAATAAACAGGGTATTGAAACCAGGAGGAGATTTTTTATTTTCCTTTCACGAAGGAGATGAAATAGTTCATTATGACAAAGCTCATGATAAAGAAGTAGATATTGATTTATACTTCTTTAAAACAGATGACATCATAGCGTTACTTCATGAAACGGGTTTTAATATAATTGAAGCCATAGAGAGGCGTCCGCATGAAGATGCGAAATTTCAAAGCAGGCGAGCCTATATCTGGACTGAGAAAAAATGAAGAGGGGGATTATGATCCCAATCATTATATATAATGCTAACTTCTGAACACTTTTGTATTTTCCATACAATAATTCCAAACGGCTTTTTCAGTTTTTTCAGAATAATACGTCTCTGTTACGCTTGCCTGCTTTCTGTTCACAAAATACTTTCCGCTGATATTGTTTACTTCGCCCGATGTGGCTAAATAAACTATTGTATCTGCGCCCTGCTCCGGCGTTTTGAACAATGGCCTTGCCAGTTTCGCAATAAAATTGAGCACAGCTCCAAGATTACTTTCAACACCAAAGTTTGTTGCCACTGCTCCGGGATGAACGGTATTTGCAGTTATGCTTTTGATCCCTTGCTGCTTTAATGTCTGGCTGAGGTGCTGGGTAATCCATATCAAAAACAGTTTGGCATTTCCATAAGCCCTTAATGGGTTATATCCTTTTTCCAATGATAAATCGTCAAAGTCTGGTTTTGCATTCAACTTGTGCGAATTGGATGAAACATTGATGATACGGCCATCATTGCTGTTTTTCAATATGTCCAGCAACAGCTCTGTCAAAAGAAAGGGGGCCAATAGATTTATTGCCATTGTCTTTTCAATTCCACCCGGCGTTGTTTCCCTATCTTTTCCCATAATTCCTCCGGCGTTGTTAACAAGAACATCCAGGCGTTTATACTTTTGCTTAAAGGTATTGGCCATGTTCCGCACGTCTTGTAATGAAAACAGATTGGCCACAATCATGTCTACTTTGTCATTACCCGTTGTAGCTTTTATTTCTTCACAAACCTGCTCTGTTTTTTGCCGGTTGCGTCCGTGTATCACTACTGTAAAATCCTGTTTCGCCAATGCAATGGCGACTGCCTTACCAATTCCACCTGTTGCTCCTGTAATCAATACAATTTTATCGTTCATATATCATCCTGTTTTCTACAAAGTTATTTGTTAATTGATATACATTTGATATCAATAACCTATAGGATACCAATATGAAGGATAAAGAACTGACTACCGAGCAGAAAATAAAATACGTTCAGGATACACTGTTTGTCATCAGTGGTAAATGGAAATTACCGATATTGATCGCGATGAACCAGGGTTGTTATCGCTTCCGGGATATACAGCGCAGCGTGCTGCCTATTACCACCCGTGTATTGTCGAGGGAGTTAAAAGATCTGGAGGAAAACAAACTGGTAATAAGGACGGTCTATGACGCGCCAAAAACTGTTGAATACACTGTGTCTCCTTACTGTAAAAGCCTAAAGCCCCTGGTTGATGAAATGATCAAATGGGGCCAAAATCACCGTCGGAAAATTTCGGGGAAATAGCCCTTCTTTAAGAAGCATCTTCAACAAATAAAGCGCCTTCAAACCAGTTGGAGAATTGTCCGACAGGGGCACAAAGAGGGATAAATCTTTAGGCTTGTCCCTTTTTATTTCTCTACCTGGGCCGCTGTTCATCTTCTTCCAGTTCGCTCATTCGCTCCCTGATCACCTGCGCATGTTCCAGTCCCCACTCATCTATTGTGGAAAGAACAGGCAATAAGGTTTCTCCCAGGCTGGTGAGTTTGTATTCAGTTCTTTTAGGATAAACATCTTCCGTATATTTATCAACAAGACCATAAAAGAGCAGTTCTGCCAATTGCATCTCGATAACACGTGTGGATGCATCAGCAATATACCTGGCAATATCACTTGGCCGCGAAATACCCCTGTTGATAGTATCCAGAATGCAGCATTTCCATTTACCGCCCAATACTCTCATCGCTAAGTAGAGACCGCAATCCGGATCTTCTTCTATTTTTCTCGTGTACATGTTTTACTATTGTTGGCTAAAATTACGCAATCCTTCCCAACACTTTCGGTCAACCCATACCGAATCTTTCTTCGGTTATTGTCTCCCTGCTATCTTCCGGGGAAATTTGTGCTATTGTTTATCACAATTAATTAAACACAGGAAATGCAGAATGTTAAACTCAACTGGAAGGATATCTTTCCTTTACTGATATGGATATCGGTTTTCTTCATGACCTGGTTGTTCATGCATGGAGCAGATCCTTACCTACAAATGACGTCGGAAGCATTGGGCAGATATTACCCGCAGCGATGGTTTCTGATCTCACATATTACAGCTGGCGGAGGAGCATTAATTACCGGTATTGTTCAGTTCTGGCCTAAACTACGTGATTATAGCCGGAAATTACACCGTGCCATTGGCTATTTGTATCTGCTATCGATCCTCGTAAGCAGTAGCAGTGCGCTTGTACTTGCCTCAACAACCGCATATGCAGTGAATTGGGCTTATGCATTCACATTGCAGATATGGGCTAGTATTTGGATCAGTACAACTTTTATTGCATTCTATACCGCTGTAAAGAAACAATTCAAACTTCACAAAGAATGGATGATCAGAAGCTATATTGTTACAGTCGCTTTCCTGATCTCAGGTTTTGCCTATAAGATCCCATTTGTGCAGCAATTGGGCAGTTTTGAAGAAGTTACTGTTCCTCTTTTCTGGATGGGTTGGGCTGTTCCGCTCTATACTTATGAGGTGATCCGCAGTAGCGTGATCAAAATAAAACCCAAGGCATAACTTAAATTACTCATTCTCCTTCCCCTCTACTAAAAAATCGCGAAGCGCATCTAACAGTGCATCCGATGTATTGGAGTTCGTAAAAATCACATAGCCCATTTTCAGATCCTTGTATACTTCAAAGTGACACTTGAAATCACCGTTGTTTCCTCCATGACCGAAAGATTTACCAAAGGGTGTTTCTCTTATTTCAAGGCTCTCTCCCATATAAGCAGGATATCTGGGCTTTTTATCTCCAGGTTTGTAGTGAAAATCGGAGTGTTTTTGAAACATAGTCTGGTAGGTTTCTGCACTTAATCCTTTTTGATCAAGCAGATAAAGCATAAATTTAGTGAATATGCGGGCCTCAGTATACATAGAGTAAGCCATGCCCGGAGATTCTGGTAATTCGTCGTATGTGGGCAGCATATCATAGTGACCATTAGCAGCCATGTGCTTTAAAGAGTCATTCCTGGAAAAAAACGTATGATAAAGGCCAATTGGCTTCACTACTTCTTCCTGTAAAACCTGTTCCACTTTTTCGCCGGTAATCTTTTCGATTACCTTTTTGAGGTACTCAAAGCCTTCACCGGAATAATTATAGTCTGTTCCCGGCGTGAACAGAAGATTCAATTTCCCATTTTCATTCATCGACCGCCAATTAGGAAAGCCTGTACGATGAGTTAATACATGCCTTGCCGTCATCAGTTTATATCGTTCATCATATTCAATATCCGCGTATGGAAGATAGAGATACAGTGGCTTGTCAAGGTCAATTACTCCGCGTTCTGCCAGCCTTTGAACCGCAAAAGCGAACACCGGCTTCGTAACTGAAGCTGCTTCAAAAAGTGTGTTTTCGTCAACTTTCTCACCAGTGAATGTATTTCGAACGCCGTATGTTTTGTAGTACACCAAACCGCCATCCTTTATTAATGCCAGTGAAACACCAGGGATTTGATAGTACTTTTGGTATGTTTCTATGAAATGATCAATCTTGCTAAAACTTTCCGGTCCAAACTGATGAAGGATGCCTTTCTCAGGAATCAGATCAGCTATAGGAGAACTTGAAATGGTAAGCCTGGGCACATTGTTTTTTTGTCCGGTCCTGACCAACACCACTGTTGGTTTTTTCTGCTCAAGCGCATACACATTCTTTCCATTTTGAAAATAAGTATATGGCAATAGGAGTTCATATTTACCGGCCGGGACCTCTACGGAATAATTGCCGGAACTATCCAGATCAGTTGCCACCCATAATTTCGGATTTTGAACCGAATGGAGATGAACTTCACCGGGTAGTGGCGTCGTCATTGGTTTATCCCGGCTAACGTTACCTGAAACAGTTGCCAGTTTTTCATCAGCAGCTAAAAAGATAACATCTCCCAGACTTTTAGGGTTCCTGTATTTAGCCTCTCCCTTACCCCAACCCGTAAAAGAAAAACTGTTATCTGTATCCTTGTCAAAAACCAGGAAGTCAAAGCCAATAGACTTATTCACGGCCAACTGATCACCCAGGCTGATACGCCACTCATAGTAACGTTTATTGCCCTTTCTGACAAAGGCGACCTCAGTCATATCCCAGGAAGCATTTTTAGCAAAGGAATCATAAAAAGCATTATCAATGTTACGTAGCTTTTTGCTATACATAAAAGACGCAACCCCTGAACCAAATGGCAAATGTCTTGCATCAACGCTTAGCTGCAACGCATCCTGAGTGTTCCAGCGTACATTTTCAGTAGTATCTTCAACGAAATCATTATCTGTTATCGTAAAGGCAATATACAATGAATGGTTTTCCATCCGGTAGCCCAGTTGAAAAAAGCCGCTAAAGTCAGCGTCACCATTAGGTTTTGTATCTGATATATTTGTCTTGATTAAATATTTCACTGCTGTTGGAGGCCAATCAGATAAATCACCATCTACATTGATTTTCCCGAGTGGATAAGCGTAAGCTACTTTGCCATTATGGGCTGACAATTGTAGACAAAACAGGACACCTAATATGAAAATGCTAGCCGTTTTAACTGGTAGTTGTGACATATTCATTTATCGGTTTAATAAGTTAGGGTTTGCGCATTAATATTCCTCTTAGAAAGACACCTTAAATATAAAAAGGTTGCATGCATGCTAACTCTTTGGGGATAAGATAAAGAAAATTAAGTGGTCTCTTATGTAATACGTAATTCTATTTGCCCTAATTTTATCTGTACAAAATGTAGGTAAATGTCCAACGTGTTTCATTTAAATGATATTGATCGTAAAGAGATTATCCCGGGTTTCCAGGCGAGGTTTGTACATACTGACAGTATGACCCTGAGCTATTGGGATGTTGACAAAGGAGCCGTACTTCCGCTTCATAAGCATATCCATGAACAGGTAACCCAGGTAGAGGATGGTGAGTTTGAGTTAACGATAGCCGGAAAAACAAGGGTTTATACCAAAGGTATGGTAGCCGTCATTCCATCAATGACCGAACATGGAGGCGTTGCATTAACGGATTGTAAGATATTTGATATATTCAGTCCCGTGAGAGAGGACTATAAGGCCCTTTGATTATAACCACTCAGAAGGTGCCTTGCCGAACCTCTTTTTAAAAGAATGTGAGAAATGAGAGAGGCTTTCAAACCCCAGGTCCAGGTAGATGGCAGAGGCTTTCCTGTTCTTTTTTTCTATAAGGTGACGTGCCTCTACCAGCCGCCTTTCCTGTAACCACTGCCTGGGCGGCGCACCAAATGATTTTTTGAAATCGCGCTTAAACCCCGCAAGGCTTCTCCCTGTGAGTTCCGCAAATTTTTCAACCGGGAGATTGAAATGAAAATTGCTGAGCATAAATTTTTCCAGATCGATCTTATAAGGCTCCGAAAAGTCGAACAAAAATGTGCGGAGCCCGGGCATGGCATGCAGCAGCAACTTCACTCCTTCCCTCACTTTCAGAACACCCATGGCAGCCGGTATCTTCTCTTCCGGATTGCGGACATAAGGCATTACAGATTGAAAATAGCCCTGCAGAAAGTCATTTGCGGGAATAAGAATGTTAGGCGGACCAGCATACTTCTGCTGTATCTCTATCTGTTCCTCCAGTGCAATCTTCCTCAGCACGTCTTCCTGCAGGGAAATGACAATCGTTTCATAATCTTCATCAGGCAGAGGAGTTTTGGTTATCTGCCCCAGCTGATTTTTGCCGATCAGCAGCATCTCCCCCCTCCTCATCGAAATTTTCTGGTTGGCCGTTTCCAAAGTAAACTGCCCGGAAACCAGCAATACCAGGGTATTGTGCCCTAAAAAGCCCACTTTCTCTTTTCTCATGGTAGAGAGATAAGAGTAAAAGATGATACCCGGTATTATTTCAGTTGGATTCCTCACTATTCAAAAGTATAAAAAAGATGGGATGCTACCGCTGCAGATATGTACTTCCAACGATCGCACCTGACGAAAAATGCGTATTCAGGATATTCGTCTCCTCAGGAGTAAAGACGATTCCCATGGCCTGAATATTTTCCGGTAGCCGAGATCTCCGGCTCATGCTTACCAACGGCATGATATCATCACCCTGTGCATTCACCCAGGCGATTGCCAGTTGTGTGGGCGTGTATCCTTTTTCCTGCGCCATTTTCCTTAATACCTCAACTTTCTCCAGGTTCTTTATCAGATTGTCTCCCTGAAAACGCGAGAAATGATTATGATAATCATTGGCCGCAAGCGGAGCTTTCATCTCACCTGTAAGTAACCCTTCAGCCGTATTGGCAAAAGCCACCACCCCTATACCCAGCTCTTTGGCCGCAGGAAGCAGGTCGCTTTCTATCTGCCGGTCTGCCAGTGAATAGCCTATTTCCAATGCTGTTACAGGGTGTACACTATGGGCTTTGCGCAATTGTTCTGCAGTGATTTCGGACACGCCCAGGTAACGCACCTTTCCTTCTTTGATCAGGTCGGCGACTGTACCGATCACATCTTCTATCGGAACGCTGTTATCAAGTCTGCACGGCTGATAAAGATCAATGGTATCTATACCCAAACGCACTAAAGAATAATTGATGAAGTTCTTGATGGCTATAGGACGCAAGTCTAATCCGAGCCATTGATTGCCATAGAAAATTGCGCCAAACTTGACACTTATGAAAGCATCGTCCCGTCTGCCTTTGATGGCTTTGCCTACAAGCAGCTCATTGTGTCCACTGCCGTAAAAATCTCCTGTATTCAAAAAATTGATGCCATTGTCCAGTGCCATCTGAATAGTAGCGATACTTTCACTTTCGTCATTCGCCGGGCTTCCCCAAACAGATGACATACGCATGCAGCCCAATCCAAGTTTAGATACAAGCGGACCATTTTTACCCAGAGGCATTTTTGTTATTGTTGTCATTGCTATTATTTAACGATACAAAGATTGTCATTTATAACCAATGACATATTTCCTTTACGGCTCAATTTACTTGTCTGGATGGCTCACTCTTCCTTTACCTGCAAACTAGAAACTTTTCTATAGATCCTGATTAAAACTTAGGGTAAACTTGTTTAATCATTAGACCCATAAATAAGATAAAGACTTATACATCTGCTTATTTTCTTGTCATAAAATAAAATTTTATGCTGCTTTACTGGTACAATGTCGTTAGAATATTATTGCTACGATATGTTAAAAAGAGACTTGATGTTAATAAGCCCTTAATTAAAGAATTCAGGGTAAAAACATTTGATTGTGATGCACTTCGGGTAATGGCTGCGTACAAATACTTTCTTTATATGGACTATGCGCGGTGGGAACAGTTTATCCGGACAGATTTGTATAGCGTTGTACTGAGCAGGAAGTTAGCCCCCTCCCTCGGTTCGCAAAAAATTATTTACAGGAAACCGATTAAACGTGGTACAAAGGTTTCAATGCATGTGGAAATTGCAGGTTGGGATAACCGCTGGTTTTATCATGTTCATACTTTTATGCAGCAGGATGAAGTAAAAGCCATTGGTGTAACCAGGGGCCTGTTCTGGCGAAAAGATAAACAGAATACACTGGAAGAGATTGTACAGTCGGCTGGTTTTTCGACTACAAAAAAGGACCCTCCGGAGTGGGTGCTGCAATTGTTTGAAAATGATGGCCAGATACTCAGCAGCATGGTACCGGCAAGATTAGTTCCGGAGACCGAAATGCTGCCGGATTAAATTTTTTGAAAACCATTATATTTACTCTACCAATAAAACTATATTATCATATGCCCTCTCTTAGAAAAATAATGTTTTTTTCTGTATTCAATCTTATCACAGCAGCTACCTGTTTTGGGCAACAGTCTCTTTCATCTGCAATAGAAAGACAATTTAATAAAATTGAAAATGATATTTTGACAACTGCCGAAGCCATGCCTGAAAGCAGGTTTAATTTCACACCTGAGAGTCTCAATATAGAAAACAGCACTTTTAAAGGAGTCCGGACATTTGCCGGACAGATAATGCATCTGGCCACCGACAATATTCTCATCTGGAGTGCCATTACCGGCGATTCAGTACGTGCAGACATTGAAGATGTAAACGGCCCCAAAAGTATTAAAACCAAAAAAGACATTATCGAATACCTCAAAAGCTCATTCACAATTGGACGTAAAGCGATTTCAACATTGACAAATCAAAATGCAATGGATATGATTGATTTTAGATGGAGAAAACTTCCCAGGCTTGATCTTGCGTTTTACGCACTTACCCACGCGAATGAACATTATGGTCAGATGACGATTTATCTCAGAATGTGTGGGATAGTTCCACCTGCAACGCTTAGTAATCAATAAATTTTCCGTCCTTCAATAAAACTTTCAACATTAGAAAAAATTTACTAAATTAGTAATAACTACTAGCTTAGTCTTAACCCCAAATGCTTAACCCATGAAGGCCAAAGCCTACTTGTTGTCTCCTTAGAGATTGACCTCTTCACCTGTAATATTTATTAGCACTTCGATTATATGCTGAACAACCACTCCATGGCATTGCTTCCAGCTAAAGACAGGAGAGGACTATTCATTAAACGTTACCACCATGAAAAAGAACGCAATTCCCAAAAAACTCCAACTGGTGAAGATCAAAATTGCCAGTCTCAGTCAATTAAAACAAAAAGGAGCTATTTGCCTGACATCCCTGGAGCAAACCACCTGTCCTGGTTGCCATTTAACTGCTGATTGCGCTTAATAAGCATGTGATAAACAATGTCAAAGGTTATAACCTTTGACATTGTTTATCCTACGGATCATTTATTGCTCGATAATCTTTTTCCTGTGGTTTTGACCCCAGCGGATCATTGCATCAATTACTTCTTTAAGTGTTTCAGCATATGCTGTAGAAGAATACTCAACGGTAACAGGTTTTGTATTGCAAACAGTCCGGGTTATCAATTTATTCAGTTCGAGTTCATGCAATTCCTTAGACAATATTCTTGGAGAAATTCCCGACTCTCTTGACAATTCCCCAAAACGCTTCATTCCATTGTTTACCAATATTGAAAGGATTAACAGCTTCCATTTTCCGTTAACTACGTACAAAGTGTCCTGAATAGCGAAATGTACTTTTTCGCATGTAGCATCTGATTTGTCTTTCATATACTATTCTATTTGTAACTACTTACATTTCGGTAACTGGTTACAAATGTACCGTATTAATCAATAATCTTTGTGCTTCATAAATAAACAGTTAAAAAAATGACAACCAGGACAAAAAACATAATCGGATGGATATTGAGCGGG
Source organism: Chitinophaga sp. YR573 (assembly GCF_900110995.1). Classification (GTDB taxonomy): domain Bacteria; phylum Bacteroidota; class Bacteroidia; order Chitinophagales; family Chitinophagaceae; genus Chitinophaga. The sequence continues at coordinate 359,936 of NZ_FOJF01000003.1, read as the reverse complement.
CTAACCGGCTTATTGTTGGGAGGCTCTGCAATTGACAAAATTATGCAAAGCGGACATGCTATACAGATGGGCGCATCATTTGGATTATCAGGCGCAACTTATTCCCTGCTGGGAGTAATTGAGATTATATCCGTTGTATTATTCCTTTATTCCAGAACTGGAATTCTCGGAACATTACTATTGTCTTCCTATTTAGGTGGTGCCATTGCCACTCATTTACAACATCAGCAGAACATTGTGTTCCCAATGGTTTTTGAAGCCCTGGTATGGATTACTGCCGTAATCCGTTTTCCTGAACTCACACGCAGAATATCAAATAAGCAGCTATAATACTTTCACAAAACAAAAAGTCGCGATTACCCGCGACTTTTTACATTTATGTTTTGAATACCCTTATTTCTATGCATTTATCCGTTTCAAGGCTCTTGCGGCTGCGCCTTGCCCATTGTGAAAAGCTGTAGTCTGTAATTCCGTCAGTTTACCAACAGCAGGCACATACCGGTGAAATCCCAGGATATCAATAGCTCTTTCCTGGATATACATGTCATCACTGTCCAGGAATGGATATAATTCTTCCAGTTTGTCTGGCGGCGTTAATGACATAATGCTGAATGCAAGCTGCGTTTTTACTTCATCATCTTCTTCCTGATTATACATTACATATAAACGTTCTTTGATGTTGCTGTCCTCTCCGGTTAAACGCTCTTTGTCTTTCAATGGATAATCCAGTATTTCTACCGGCAGTTCGGTGAAATCCCCGGAATCGGGGTTGCCGGATATCGCAGTTACTAAGTTCTCAATATTCCTGAATTTAGGGTCCAGACTTGTTTCCTCATGACTGAAATAACAGACTTTCCCTGCCAGCGGCCCGCTTTTGTAAGCACAGATATAGTTGGAATTGTTATCGGTCAGTATTGGTACTAATTCCGCCAAAACAGGCTGTTCTTCAAAGAACTCCATCGTTTCTTCCAGATCATCCGCTTCAAGGGGTTCAAATCCATCCCGTGAGTCCAGTTTTTCAAGTGCAGCAATGGCTGTAACCGGGAATCCGTTTTCCTTCAATATTTTCTTTAAATGTTCCATTATCCGTCAGGTTTATGATACGTGTCTGACCAAATATAAGATAAATTATTAATCCCAATTTTAGTCACATCAAACAGGATAATTATATCAGAAAATGTTATATTGAAATTGCAATGATAAGCCCAATTTGCCTATTCTGCTATGTATCAACTGAAAAGCATTTTACTATCTTTTATCCTTTTATTCCTTATCATACCAACCTTTGCGCAAAAGCAAACTTTCCCTGAAAATGTAGGTGATATACCCTTTGATAGTCTGCAGGACGATCCGGGGTTTCTTGTATGCAATCCTAAACAGGTGCTACAATACTACAATACAACAGCTTACTATAAGGATCATAAAAAGGAGATCATAAAATACCTGCTTGATAACTTCAACACACAGGATAGTTTTCAGGACCAGAACGGATTTCTCACTATCAGGTTCATTATTAATTGCAATGGCAATACCGGTCGCTTCCGCCTCTTTGAGATAGACAGTAATTATCAGCCCATTCATTTCAAAGAAGCGTTATCTCAGCAGTTACTTAACCTGGTAAAACAGGTGAGTGGGTGGCAGCCGGCAGTTTATAAACAGAAAGTATATGACAGCTATCAGTATATCACTTTCCGTATGAAGAATGGTAAAATAATAAGTATCAGTCCATGAAAAATAAATACCTGCTCCTATATTTTTGCCTTATTGCCCTTACATCCAAAGCCCAGCAGAATTGCAGCATTTATACGGATTCCATCTGTAATCTTGCCTGCAGATTATCCAACCTGGCCGGTACTTTTCCACAAGGCTCCCGGAGCTGCCAGGAATATCTTGACAGTGCCATCCGGTTATGTCCCGACATGGTAGATGCCTGGCGTGAAATAAGTGTTCCTTATTTGAAAAGAGGTGATTTTGCGACCTGGCGTAAGTACATAGATAAAGCAGTTGCCTTACAGCCCGGCAGGGTCCTGGATATAAGAGGCTGGTGCAGATTCAAATTCCTGAGAGATTATGAAGGCGCCCTTGAGGACCTGAGAAGGTTCGACAGCTTATCCCATTTTTCCTCCAAACATACCGGAGACGGTACTTACAGCTTAAATGTTGTAATGGCATTATGCGAAAGAGAATTGGGGAATTATTCCAATGCTTCCCTTTATTTCTCAAAAGGCATTGATAGTATTTTTTATACTAAAGGGAAAGACTTTATAGGACTGTTCGACTTTTTACACAGGGCTGTATTAAAACTAAGACAGCAAGATTACACCGGCGCATTATCAGATCTTGATCAGCAGGAAAAATTGTGCAGGAACTATGTAGAAACCAGCTATTACAAAGGAATAGCCTACCGTTCTCTCGGAAAACATAAGCTGGCGAAACAGCAATTCAAAAATGCGGCCCGTTTATACAAGGAAGGATTTCACCTGTCTGATGTTTATTGCGAAATGCTGGATGCGGTATATCCTTCAGACGTGGATGAAGCATTGTTACGCTAAATTCCGGAAAATATTCAGCAGAGGAACCTTCCGGGGCTTTAATAGATAATCAATCTATTTAAAAACATAAAACCACGCTTAAGAGCGTGGCTTTATGTTCAAAGAAATATTATTCTTTCACTATCTTCTTTATCGTCTTTTTATTTCCGTTGATAATTTGTACAATGTATATGCCTGCCGGTAATTTGCTGACATTCATGTTATAAGTATTTCCTGTAGCAGATCCTGAAAAATATACCTTTCCGTTAATGTCGCAAAGGCTGATCTGGCTTTTATTGCCATTTGGAATAGTGATCAACAGCTGATCATGTGCAGGAACAGGATACACGGTAATCGGTCGTTCATTGCTGGTTTTAGTTAACGCCAGGGTTGACAGACTCGTACTGGCTGTTCCATATACTTCCAGTTCGTAGATAGAATACCCGTAATCCGATCCACGCGCAGTTCCATACATACGAACATATCTTCCAGTTGCAGACAAGCTGCTATGATCATTACTGAGCGACGTATTACCCTGAATGGTTTTCACCGTAGTCCAATTCGTATTGTCTGTTGAGACCTGTAACAGGTAATCCTTTGCATAGGCCGCTTCCCAGGTTATTTTAACTCGTGAGATATTGTAGTTACTGCCCAGGTCAACTGTGATCCATTGCGGATCTGTATACATGGTAGCCGACCAGCGTGTTGACGTGTTGCCATCAACAGCATAATTCCCTTCAAGCCCCGCTCCTTCTACAGAGGATACTGTTACGGATTTACTCAGGGCAATGTTGGGTGAGGATACCAGCGTTCCATATACTTCCAGCTCGTAAATAGAATAACCATAGGTTGTACCGCGGGCAGTACCGTAAATACGAACATAACGTCCGCTGCCACTGAGATTTGTGAAGTCGTTACTCAGCGATGTATTGTTCTGAACATTCTGCAGGGTAGTCCAGTTTGTATTATCAGCAGATACCTGCACAAGGAAATTCTTACCATAGGCAGCTTCCCAGTTTATTTTTATCTCTGAGATACTGTAGGTATTGCCGAGATCAACAGTGATCCATTGTGGATCAACTCCTAATGTGCTGGCCCAACGGGTAGATGAATTGCCATCTACTGCATAGGCGGCAACGAGTGCAGATGTTTCCGTTGATGAAACGGTAACAGTTTTCCCTAATGCCAGGTTATTGCCCGCAGCACCGAAATCATCCGCCGGACTTCTCATGTTATTGCGAATGAAAACACCCGCTTCTTTAAGTTTACTTGTTGTCCAGGTGTTACCGGAACAGGTACCGCTGATCCACACTCCCCCACTGAGCGGATTATCGCTATAGTTCCAGTTTGTCCAGCTGATCTTTTTAGCCCGCAGCAGGTCCATATATCTTTGTCCCATTACCAGGTCATTGGCACCATCACCGGATGCTTCCTGCGTACCAAATTCTGTAACGAAAATGGGTAAGCGGTCAGAAGCCCAATCCAGATGATTTAAATAATAATCCTGGTGACTTTTAGCATAAAAGTGAAAGGAGTACATGATATTTGGATAGTTGAGTGGATTGTCTATAATATCCTGTGCACTACTCCCCTCTGAAAGGCCCAGCGATGACCATCCTTTTGTTCCTACACAAATAATGGCATCGTTATCAATAGCCCTGATCACAGGAATAACCTGATCAGCATAACTTTTTATACTTGCCCAGCTTACACCATTCGGTTCATTACATATTTCATACAACACATTGTTATTGTTCTTGTAAGTATTGGCAATATCGGTAAAGAACGTTATGGCCCTGCTGGTGTTATAATTAGGATCACCGGGAGTAAGTATATGAAAATCGATCAAGGCATATAATCCCCTGGCAGTGGCCTTATCTACAAATTGTTTAACCAGGGAGGTGTAGTAGGACGGATTCGTTTCATAGCCACCTTCCTGAACATACATGGATAGCCGTAATATATCCGCGCCCCAGTCGTGAGTAAGGGTATCCAGAGAGGCATCTGTAAGACAACCGGCATACCATTGAATACCATGGGTGCTCATACCTCTTAATTGGATAGGATAACCATTCTGGTTATATATTTTTGTACCAACTACTTTAAGCTGACCATTAACAGATACTGGTGTTTGTGCGTAGGCATACGCTGTTAAGAATAGGTTTAATAATAGGATAAATGGTTTAATTACTGAGCTTTTCATTCTTGTATTTATTTAGGTTATTCAAGGAAACGGGAGGAGGTATACGGGTTATTAAAAAAGAATAATGGTTATATTGATCAAATGTATAATATAAATTAAAGAATGACTTTACATATTTTAACCTGTTTTAAAAGTAACTGGAATAACAGACAACAACTCATATCTACATAAAAAAGCCTCCGTTACCGGAGGCTCTCTATTATATTATTCGTTGAATCTTACAATCAGGCTAAATCAAACCTGTCCAGATTCATCACTTTATTCCAGGCTGCAACAAAGTCTTTCACAAATTTATCCTGAGCATCCGCGCTTCCATACACTTCTGCAATAGCTCTCAGTTCTGAGTTAGAACCAAACACCAGATCTGCACGGGTAGCCGTCCATTTTGCTTTACCGGTAGCACGGTCGCTGCCTTCGTAGAGTTCCCTGTCTGCAGATATTGCTTTCCATGCAGTATTCATATCGAGCAGATGTACAAAGAAATCGTTGGTAAGCTGGCCTGGGCGTGAAGTGAAAACACCTTCTCTGGAGCCATCAAAATTAGTGTCTAATACGCGCATACCACCTACCAATACTGTCAACTCAGGTGCAGTAAGCGTGAGCAACTGTGCCTTATCTATCAGCAGGGCCTCGGTAGCTACAGGGTATTTTGATTTGCGGTAGTTGCGGAAACCGTCAGCAATGGGCTCCAGGTAACCAACTGATTCAACGTCGGTACGTTCCTGTGATGCGTCCATGCGACCAGGTGTGAAAGGAACTGTGATAGTATTTCCCGCTGCTTTCTCAATACCTGCGCAACCGGCCAGTACGATCAGATCAGCAAGTGAAACTTTTTTGTTAAATCCTTTCTGAATGTTTTCCAGTGCACCCAATACTTTCTGTAACTGGGGCGGATTATTTACTTTCCAGTATCTCTGAGGAGCCAGGCGGATACGGGCGCCATTAGCGCCACCGCGTTTATCAGAACCACGGAAAGTAGAAGCCGAAGCCCATGCAGTGGAAACGAGTTCAGATACGCTCAACCCGGATTCCAATACTTTTGCCTTCAGCGCTTTAATATCATTTTCGTCTATTAATGCATGGTCAACTGCAGGAATAGGATCTTGCCAGAGCAATTCTTCTTTGGGTACGTCCGGACCGAGGTAACGTACACGGGGCCCCATATCACGATGCGTTAGCTTAAACCATGCACGGGCGAAAGCGTCAGCAAATTCATCAGGATTTTCGAGGAAACGTCTGGATATTTTTTCGTAAGCAGGATCAAATCTTAAAGACAGGTCGGTGGTCAGCATGGTTGGTGCATGCTTTTTTGAACTATCATATGCATCAGGAATAATATCTCCTGCATTTTTAGCTACCCATTGGTGTGCACCAGCCGGACTTTTAGTAAGTTCCCATTCAAATCCAAACAGGTTTTCAAAGAAATTATTGCTCCATTGAGTGGGCGTTTTTGTCCATATTACTTCAAGTCCGCTTGTAATAGTATCAGCTCCTTTACCGGAACCATAGCTATTGCTCCAACCGAAGCCCTGCATTTCAAGGTCAACAGCTTCAGGCTCTTTGCCTACATGGGTAGCAGGAGCTGCACCATGGGTTTTACCAAAGCTGTGTCCGCCGGCAATAAGGGCAACAGTTTCTTCATCGTTCATTGCCATGCGGCCAAAAGTATCACGGATATCTTTAGCGGCTGCAATAGGATCCGGATTACCATCCGGGCCTTCAGGGTTTACGTAGATCAAACCCATCTGCACGGCAGCAAGCGGTTTTTCGAGGTTGCGGGAATGGATATCGCCATCCGCTTTATCATCTGATACCACTACACCATGATTCTCTGTCACTCCATGGGAACCATGAGCATAACGCAGGTCGCCACCCAGCCAGGTGGTTTCTGCACCCCAATACACATCTTCCTGCGGCTCCCACACATCAGCACGTCCACCCGCAAAACCAAATGTTTTAAAGCCCATTGATTCAAGCGCAATGTTACCGGTAAGGATCATCAGATCTGCCCATGAAATTTTGCGGCCATATTTTTGTTTGATAGGCCAAAGCAGTCTGCGGGCTTTATCCAGGCTCACGTTATCAGGCCAGCTGTTAAGCGGAGCAAAACGTTGCTGTCCTGCACCTGCACCACCACGGCCATCAGTAACACGATAGGTGCCAGCACTATGCCATGCCATGCGAATGAACAAAGGACCATAATGTCCGAAGTCTGCAGGCCACCAGTCCTGAGAGTCCGTCATGAGTGCATGAAGGTCTTTTTTCACTGCTTCCAGGTCCAGGCTTTTAAAGGCTTCTGCATAATCAAAATCTTCACTCATTGGGTCTGATAACGATGAGTGTTGACGCAGGATGTTTAATTTTAAGTGATTAGGCCACCAATCATGGTTTCTGGTGCCACCACCGCCAACATTGTGCTTCATACTGCCGTTATGAAACGGGCATTTACTGATGTCATTTAAGTCTTTTTCCATTTTTTTTAATTTAGAGTATGGATTGAACACATGTTATTTGTCGTGCAGGATGATAAAAGTAAGACATTGTAGATATAATCAAAATCAATTAACTCTATATTTTAATAATCAAAATCTATATAGCGTCATTAATCCGGACTATGAATTTACTGGTAATTTATCTAAAGTTTGTTATGGAATTAAGTAAGGGAAATTCAGGTTCATTACCTGATTACAACAAATATAAGCCCTCTATAAGCCCCCTCTATATAAGGTGGGCTTATAGAGGGCTTATAGGGGACTATGAGAGGGCTATGAGGGGGCTAATACTACCTGATGAGTAGCTTAAAAACCCCTTGATACAGGTTTATGCCATGTCACCAGGTTATAACACCCTATATCAATAGCGATGTAATATCACACGTGGTTACTAATAAATTATATATAATGATAAAGATTAAAGACCAGCTACACCAATTGCTCCGCCATATAAAACCACCTCTTTTATACCATCAAGATGCAAATAGCTCTCTATTTTCCTGTCCTGAATAGCGGCCGTCGTAAACACCCCTAATTTAAGCGCAGTTGCCGAAAGATGGAATGTTTGACCCAGGTGCCCACAATCAAGCAATAATACCCTGTACGCACGTGAATGGTCATACTTCCACATACTCCGTTCCAATACGGCAGTGAAGACAAAAATAACAGCAGCATTGCTGACCCATTTCTGTCCGGAGAAAAAATCAAGTACTTTTTTTTGATCAGGCAGGTGATTGACAAAGGCAAGGGAGTTAGTTTCAGCCTCATAATGATATACTGCGGGGGCTATCGAAGCTACATTCCTGACAAAAGCATACATCTCAATAGGATGTCTGGCTCCACCGGATGGGGATGTTTTGATAATCCTCTTATCGATTTTTGAATCATTATAAAAATGGGTATAACCAGCAACTAACTTTAAAAAAGAACTAAACACACCTTTTGATATGGGAGCATCTTCAAAATGCCTGCACGTTCTTCGTTGATAAAGCACTTCCCAAAAATTCACATCAGGTAACTGCGGATCGTCCAATATAATTTTGGAATCCGCGCTACTTGTTTTAAAAGGAGAAGGGGGAGGATTTGTGATAGCCTTTTTTTCAAGCTGTTTCCTTACTGCCTCCAAATCGAAATTGTACTTTACCGATCCTGTGCTGTAATGAAAATATCTTGCATTGAGGTCCCATTTCCAGCTATCTTCCAAAGCCCTGTCACGCTTTTCCAGTCTCGATCCGACAACCAATAATAAGTTTAGCTTAGTCAGTTTGCCAACAATTTCTTCAACTGCCGGAATGTGCGAGAATTGACCGCTGAGCACATTATTACAAATAGGGTCTGTTGCCGCGGACAACATGTCAAGGACTAATAAGTTAGCCTCTAACGAAGTCCTCGTCAGGTAGTTTTCGATAGTCATCTGACCATCTTCCCAATATTGTAACAGACTATATGCTCTTCGAATTAACCGGGGCTTAGACGCAACAACTGTCTCCATGATAGCTATAGCCGGCTATTTTAAGTTTTGAAGTGGGCTTTTTAGAAAATGTAAAAACCAGTTCTGCTGCTTCTGATGGATTCAGTTTTTTGTACTGATTGGTAAATGCGTCCATCTGTTCTGCTGTTAGTTCTATTTGGATCTGGCGTTTACTTGCCGCTACTTTTGTTTGTTTCTCAGCAGCTGCTGGTGACAATGGAGGATTTGTCTTGGTTTTCTTTGCCATATTTGAGGGGTTTAATAATAGTAATTTAAGCAAATATCATTAAACGGGCAAGAAAAAAATGATGCAGCAGGGTTACCCCTACTGCATCAAATGAGTGATCTTAGTTCTCGAAATATTCGAAGCCATCTATAATATCCAGATAGGCTCCATCGAAATGACTGTTCAGCAGCTTCTTTGCGTAGGAAGTATCATTACCGAAAATGATACTTTTCCAGTCGGTGTTCCAGTACTGCACTTTATAGTTACCAGGCCAGTCAGGATTTTCTGCTACGATAAACGATGGGGTACCTACTTTCCAGGTACTCTGCCAATAGTAACGGTAATCTTCGGCCTCTCCGATAGACATATAACAGATGACCAGGCGTTTACCACCATTGGCCTTTGTTTTAAGCTGATCAATCTCTGCTGCGGTAAACTCTGTATCATTCAGGAACAGGTCCATCAGGATCACATCATAGTTCGTAGCTTTTACAGCGTTGATGAACTGCGTCTTGGTAGAATAGTTCTCCGGATTGATCAGGTACAGGAAATTCTTTGCCTGGGATATGCTGGTGATATTATTGCTGTTCACCCCATATGGCGTGGCCGGGTAAGTTGGAATGTTATTCAGCTCCCTGTGATTCGCGGCAAAAGAAATATAGCCGTTGGTGTTATTGGAACTGTAGGATTTATCCATGTTCGTCTTACTGGAACAATAATCCGTTACCAGCACCTTTTTGCTGGTCTTGATCCTATCGAGGAATCCTCTGATATACAGATTATCATCGGAAGGTGTGGGCACATTATCGTCATTATAACCATAGAACAAGTCTTCCTGTCCTACGGCATCAATGGCATTAATGTAGCTCTGTGCCAGGGTACCATCGGATTCTCCGTTGGTGGTAATCAGTTCTATCCCATTCTGCGGGATAATGGCAAACTGCGTATTCTGTGCTTTCGCATACTGACTGATACCGATCACAAAGTTCCGCATCTCTGCCCTGTAATCAATAGCAGCCTTAGCCTGCTTTGCTGCCAGCGTTTCTGATTGTAATGAATTAATTTTTTCGGTTTTGGAGCAGGATAGAATGCTCAGTAGCATGGGTAATGCAAACAGTACTTTTTTTCTGGTTTTCATAGCATTTAATATGGTGTAATTCAAGGGAACGAAACATTCTGTTTCCGAAACAGGATGCCTCGTATTTTTCGACGCAAAGTTACTAATCTGAGAGAAATAAAAATATCGTAACTCATTTAAAATTGCTGATGTGTTCAGTCTGTAAATAATAAAACATTGACTATGAATCAAGTCATCGTGAAAATAACGAGGGTAACACCATCTGTCAGATACGGATTTCCATGATGGAATAGTGCGTTTAGATGCAGAAAAGTAGTATTTTAACTTTCAAAACTAATTTATATTCCATGGAACCTCTTCTGAGATATATTCATTCCATTACACCATTTTCAGAAGAAAGCTGGATACAGTTACAACCCGCATTATCCAAAAGGATATTTAAAAAAAAGGATTTTTTGCTGAAGGAAGATCAAATTTGCAATTCATTATTTTTCATTGAAAACGGTTACTGCAGGAGTTACTATGAAAGGGATGGCCTGGAAAAAAACACAGCATTTTTCTTTGAAAATGATATTGCGACCAATCTCCGCAGCTTTGGAAGCGGACAAAAATCCGAAGCCAGTATTATTGCCTGTGAGCCGCTTGTAGCAATAATACTAGACAAAGATAAATTATTCGAGGCGGCTAAAAGATTGCCTGAAATAGAAGTACTTGGCAGAAACTGTATTCGCTTATTTGCCTCCCGGCAGGAAGAATTTTCAGTTCTGTTCAATATCTATTCTGCTGAAGAGCGTTTATCTTATATCGAAAATAAATACCCACAGCTTTTGCAAAGAGTATCGCAAACCCAACTGGCCTCCTTCCTTGGAATTGCCAGAGAAACATTAAGCCGGATAAGAAAGCGCAGAATTTTGTGACGATCGTCACATGAACATCTTTGCAAGAATTCAGACCTTTGTAAAACACTGTAAAAGCAGCGTTCTATGAAGAATCATTTCACTGAAGAAAACATTTCCGAAGCATTTGAAACAGCCAGACAAAAGCAACTACCCATTTTGATTGACTTCTGGGCACCAGGTTGTAAAGGTTGCAGGAAGATGGACATTTCAACCTACCAGGACCCTAAAGTACTGAGTTACATTGAAGACACCTTTATCTTCATAAAGTTCAATGTAATGGCTAAAAACAAGGTCCCGCGGGGTACTTTTCATTCCTCTGCTGTTTTATGGACACCTTGTTTCATGGTATATGCCAATGATGGAACAGAAATCCGAAAAGTCACAGGGTATTTATCTCCTGATCAATTTATTGATGAAATGGATCTGGGGAGGGCTATGGCTTTATTGTTTAAGGCCAAAGCCAGAGATGCTTTGAATTTACTGGAAGGGCTTTCTATTTCATCTTCCGGAGATACGATTATTCAGGAAGTGCTGTATTGGTGTGGTGTTGCTGCCTTTTTCCTACAGCAAAGAGCGCCTGAAAGCCTCTATCCTTATTGGGAAAAGTTAATGCAGGAATATCCCGGCAGTACATGGGCCGAACGTGCTGACTGTCTATCCATTCAAATGTATTAGTTAACAAATAAAATTATTAAGATGGGAAAGCTTAAGAAAATAGACACTCAGACAAACATTATTACCTGGTTCGAAATACCTGTTGCGGATACCAGAAGAGCAAAGGAGTTTTATGAGAATATTTTAGATATCGAAATGGTTAACCGCAATGATGGAGAAAATGAAGCTGTCTTTTTTCCTTATAATCCTGAAATTATACAAGCTACTTCTGGCAGAGTTACCGGTGTGCTGTCAAAATCTGCGGGGAATAGCCCATCTGCCAACGGAACAATGGTATATATCAATGCCAGTCCTTCCATTCAAACAGTACTGGATAAAGTTGAAAAAGCAGGAGGAAAAGTAATTGTACAAAGAACGCCTATGCCTGCCGGGTATATCGCCGTTATCATAGACAGTGAAGGAAATAAAGTCGGATTACATGCGGAACAATAAAAGTTCAGAAAGTCGCGGTTACCCGCGACTTTCTTATCATATTTAATATTTTGCATCAGCTTTTAAATAGATCTTCTTCTTTTCTGTTTGCTTTTGAATGCTTTTATATATCTTATTCGTAAACGAGCTATCTACCTCTCCTGCTTTACGACTCTTAAGGTCTTTTTCAATGAATTCCTGTCTTTGTCTGGTATACTTCTTCAATTCATTATTTAAGCTATCCCGCTGAGCGATTTTTTGTTCCATGTATTTTTCCTTCTGAGCAGCGGTCATATTTTTCATAGCATCAGGTAATTCTTCTTTTTTAATAGTATCGAGACTAACAGACTTTCCTTTATAACTTTCCAGTAATTCCTTTTTACCATAATATGCATCCTTACCAGCTTTAGTTGAATTATACTCTGCCCGTTGAGCCTTTATATTTACGTTAACGGCATTACTTATCGATTTGCTTTTGGATACTTTTACAAATGAAAGAGATTTCTCTTCTGCATTCCCATAATAAATTCTTGTATCATCCAGTTTGTCGGATAAATCGGCAATTACAGAATCATAAGGAGTATTCACAACTATATCATTTGCATTCATATCTACCTGTGTATAACTACCCTGATTGCATAACGCAATTTCCTTCCATACACGCATCGCGATCTGATTATTGCCCATCAGGATAGTATTTAATACAATGTCTTTTTGTTTAGCAAGAGAACAACTAACAGGATATTTTACATCATTCCGGTAATCCATATGCGGAGGGCAATCTCCTACCAGGAATACTGTTTTATAGGTATTGAAAGAACTATCCCATTTAAACTGTGTAATGGCTTCATGCAAAGCCTGATTAACACTTTCCGGACTATCTCCACCCCCATCGGCACTTATCTGCATCAATTTTTCATATACATCATCTATATCACTGGATAAAGCAACCTGCCTGGTAACAAAGGCATCGCCTCTGTCGCGATAAAATAACAACCCGATCTCAATAACGGGGGCAGGATCAGCTTGAGCAAGACTTCCCGCTATTGACCATATCTTTTCTTTAGCAGCACCAATGAGGCCACTCATACTTCCGGTAGCATCCAAAGCAAATACTATCTGGATCCTTGATTGAACGGAATCCGGTTTATCTAAAACCTTGTCAGGCAATACCTGATCTCCTTGTACATGAGGATATAAGAAATTAATAAATAATGAAGCACTAAGAATTGCTACAACAGGAATGATAAACTTTTGATTCATGGGGAAGTGATTTTAGGTGATCCCTTATAGGATTCACAGAAAACCTCTTTTCCATAAATACAATTGTTAAGAAAAGCATAAAAGGCTTATCAACACATCTTTATAACAGTTATTTCTCAAATTGAATTAGAGTTCTTATCTTGAGTTATGCCAGCTAACTGATTGAATTAAATTTAATTTAATACTGTAAATTAATATAATATAAATAATCCTGTAGTAGTATTTCTTATTCAAATATTAGCCAACTGATTGATATAGTATCCTTCTTATTAGGATAACTCCTATAACTCTTGTGTATGAATATCGTATTCGTAATTGACATCCTGGGACTTGAAGGTCTGGGTGCTGCATTAACTTCGTTAATCAGGAACTGCTCAGACACAAAAAAATTAACCCTGCATTTTTTTTGTTCTAATGTAGATATCCGTGATAAGGATAACATTTTGACATTACTCGAAATGGAAAACTATTGCGGGGCTACCTCTTTTTATGATTTTAATGCTATTGAAATGTTTGGCCATTTAAATTCTTTACATGGCAACTGGGCAATATATGGCAGGTTCATTATACCCAAACTGATTGATAGCGAATATGCATTATATCTTGATGCTGACTTGCTTATTTTGTTAGATGTATTGACTATCAGTGAGATCAAATTTACCGATCAATTCCTGGCAGCAGTACCCGGAGGAACATTTATGAGTGCTTTAGACAGGAAGTTCTTAATTGACAGATTAGGACTCGATAAAGAGCAAAAAAGCTTTAATTCAGGAGTATTAATTTTTAATATCAAAAACTGGAATTCAAAAAGCATTTCACATGAGATAGATCAAATGTGTGATCAGTATCCTCTCGAATTGATTTCTCATGATCAAACTATATTAAATGCACTTTGCAATGGCAATTTTCATTATATCGATGATCGTTTTAATAACCTGTGGTATCCTAACAGGGCACTGCCTATCAAGCATAGTTATCATAACTCTATTCTGCATTTTGCAGGTGCTCCAAAACCCTGGGATTTATTTGGAAAGAGAACTCATTCCGGATATAAATTATGGTCTGATTATAACACCACATTCTGGCAGGAAAAATATGGAATGCTTACAGTAAGTAAACTCCGGCGTACCTGGAAAATTAAGAAGTCATTAGTAAAACGTATTATTAAGGGGCGTCAATAAAGTAAAGGCTAACCTTGGGTTAGCCTTTACTTTATTGTTTCTATAAACCTGTGGTGGTACACCAGAATGTATTAGGCGGAATAGTAGCAGCTTTCATTTTTTTATCTGCCGTCATTTCACTCAGGTTTGAAATTCTCATTTTACTCAGGTCTAATTTTTTCTTGGTTTTCTTTTTCATAAATCAGGCTTATTTAGGGGGAAAAATTGCTTACTCTTTTCTGAAGGTTTTCAGCTATCCCTTATTAGAAATTTGAGGGTCGGGCTTTACAGGTTATATACAGGTGTATACATTTATCTCTAATTTAATGGTTTTTTTTTGATGTAATTGTAAACAGCCTGCTTTTTTACAGCATAGTTATCTAGACGTTCTAAAAAGTAAAACCTTGCTGAATTGCAAGGTTTTACTTTTTACTTAATTAAGGTTGAGAGAGCACCGTACTACTGCATGTCCCATTGGGCTCCAGCTGTAAAAGCTGAAGCGTTTTTCCTGATATCGTAACCCTGCAAGTGTTGAACCCGCCTGCACAGTATTGTCTGTACACACAAGGTGAACCCTGACTGGGAACTTGCTGGAGATTAGTATATCCATCTCCTGCGGATCGGAAATTGGTAGCGAAAGCGCCGGCGATGGCAAGCGCAAATACAGCTACTGATAAACCAGTTTTTTTAAAATTCATGACAGTAAAATTTTAATTTAAATACATGCCTACTATTTTCTACAGGTTTTCGGCTTCGCCTGTTCTATTGCAATATTGAATACGTATTCAATGTTTGATCATGGAGAGCAAACAACTGATCTCCCTTTATAATAAAGTCTGTAATACGACCCTCCCCTTTCAGCGGAATGTATAACGTATAGATATATTTCCCGTTATCCAGTGAGAATACGTCTATAATCTCATTATGCTGCCGGGTCTTCCTGTCTTCATTGTCAGCCAGCAGGGAAGAGAGTACATAAATCCTGTTATCAGCAATTCTGACCCTGCTGTTTACATATGTAGGAGGTGCTGAAAACTTACTGATACCTGTAGACATATGAGCTACCTCTATTTTGGCCCTGGCATTGGTATCCAGGGTATGTGCCGTATAGATCACCTGCAGGTTGGTATCCAGTGTTACAAATTCATTCCGGTAGTGATACAGATAGACCAGCTTCCCTGTTTGTTTGTCATAGTCCAGCGTTCCATCTGTACAAAAGATTCCATCTACCTGTTTTGTGAGGATACTCTTTCCTAATTTTACATAAGGCGAATCCGTTTTTACTTTTGCCAATATATTCTGACTGTTTCCCAGGGAATCTATATGAATGCTACGCGATATAAAAGAAGTAGTAGAAATATTCTGTAGCATATTGAAGAAACAGCTTTGAGACAGGAACCGGTCCATCATCAGGTCATCCAGTTTTCCCCTGTAGAGAGCGGGGGTATTTCCTTCCGCCATATACACAGCAGGAGAATCTACCATTACCCGTGTCAGCTTCCATGCATAACGTTCTTCCGGGGAAATTTTAAGTGTCAATTCCTGTGTATCCTGTAAGTTTTGGTTTACTGCCAACAGATGTAAGGAGGCGGAATAGTTACCCAGATAAATATGTTGATTGGTATAACCTGCAATATAATAGGCCGGGTATTTTAGTGTCAATGAATGCTGAAACATGGCCGTCACAGCGGGTACCCTGCGGGTAAACCCGTTTTTATGATCGTTGGGCTTATCTGCAAAGGCGTACAGGATAAGGACAAGGGCGAGGCAGCCAACTACGCAAAGCATGGCAAATTGGAAGGGCTTCTGCATCATTGTGTGTCAGTTATGTGTGAACGAGTTGTTTATCTTTGGTATGTAACCACATACCCAACAGTGCCAGCAGCACAAAACAGATATTGAAATACAGGTGTTCCTTCCAGGTCATGCGGGAGATGACGCCTCCGCATGAGCAGGGCACTCTTTCCGACAATGTTACCAGCACAATAATGTAGGTAGTGAAAAGCAGCATCATGGCAAAAGATGCGTAGAGTCCGGCACGCCGGTAACGTGGAATAACCAGCAGTAATGCGATAATTATTTCAGCTACAGGAACTGCTATTGCCAGTATAGGCGCAAACCTGGTAATCAGAGGAGATTGTCCTATCACAACCCGGAAATTTTCATAATCGAGGAACTTGCTAACGGCTGTGTACACGAACAATAGGATGAATAAGAGACTGATCGTCTCCAGGGTCAATTTTCTTAACATGGACTATGAATTTACAAGTTATATTAAACTCTCATAACGTTCTGGCATGTAAGTAAACATAATTGGAGATTTGTAATAGTTTCGGGATAGTCTCCCGGGGCTTACGAGTGTCTTTGGGTATTTGTCATTCTAATTTAAGGAAATATTCTGAATCATTTCCGTATATTTTTAGCCATGATCCTGAATTAGTGCAAAATTCTATTCCTGCTCAGTTCATCCACTGATCCCAAAGTAAATCTGGTTCAGCAGATGAACAAAGCAGGGAATTGATCGTTGTTATTTCGCATTATTAATCTGCTCAATCGCTTCTTCAATATCCCGTGAGGATGCCAGATCGTTTATTTTATTCCGTGCCTCTTTAATAATATTCAGGTATTTTACAATGTAGGGGGCTGCACCATCTTTTTTATAAGTTATGCCCATAAATTTTAACTCTGCTATACCCTGACGGACATATTGCTGATTTTTCAACCCTCCAATCATGTCCGAAAACTTTTCCGTTAAATGGATCTGCTCCTGCAATGTCCCATTTACATAGCGCTGGTAAACATAGGACCATTTGGCGTCTCCGCCGTTAGATGCGTAAACCCTTGCGATTACTTGTGTCAGATCCCCAACATTATCATCTTCAAAGTCTTCTGCATATTTAACAGCAACGACAGGATCAATTTCATTTATTCCGTAAAGAGCAGATGCCTCTACCTGATATGATGGGCTGATTAATGCTTTTTTAAATACATCCAAATTGGCCGGATCTTTCAACGCTGCGAGGGTTCTTAAGGCTGATGCCCTGACCAGCGTATTGGTATCTTTACCGGCTAGTTCAATGATTTGGGGCAATGCGGCATCCTTCAAATCTTTATTGATTTTTCTGATGTCTTCCTTATTGTTGTTTAACGCTTGCAATGCTCTCATACGTATACCAGAGAACCGGTCGTTTAAAGCTGCCACTAAGATTTTTTGAGCACTTTTATCATCCTGGTTCTTCGATGCAAATTCGATCGCTTCGAAGCGGTCGAGATATAACGGAGCGTTGGCATATTGAAAAACGTATTCCTCCAAAGTTTTATGATCGGTTTTTTGAGCCACCAGTACTTTATCCGCATCCACATTGACGAGTGTTGGTTTTGATGATAATCTGAAAGAAAGGGTATCTGCTTTTTCATTGACCCAAACCTGGTGCCGTTCTGTTTTACCTCCAACATACATATCGATTGCCATCGGTAATTTAAATATTTGGCCATCCTGTTTTTGAGCGAGGTACACGTTTTCTGTTTTAGCATTTTCATCCCAGCTGTAGCTGATGTCTAAAACAGGATGTCCGGCCCCATAATACCACTGATCAAAAAACCAGTTCAGGTCAAGTCCGCTGGCATCCTCCATAGCTAATCGTAATTGCTGAGCTTCGGCATTTTTAAAAGCGTTTGATGTCAGGTAGATATTCAAACCTTTGTAGAAGGCGGCATTTCCCAAATAATTCCGCAACATGTTCAGCACCCGTCCTCCTTTTTGGTAGGTTACTCCATTAAATGCATCATGAATAGCCTGGTAATGAAAGTTTACCAATGGTATCATATGGTTTCCCTGATTTCCAAGGTAGCCCTGTAAGCCATTATACAGATGTTCATCAGCCGCATCCTTTCCATATTTATGCTCCAGCCAAAGGATTTCCCCAAGATCCGCAAACGATTCATTTAATGTTAAATTGCTCCAGCTTTCACAGGTCACATAATCACCAAACCATTGATGAAATAATTCATGTTCCACACCGGGGTTATAATATTGGTCCAATAGCTCCCTCCGGGTGCTCTGGCTGCCAAATACATTAGCGGTGGTATTTTCCATGGCACCGCTGACATAATCGCGAACCACAATCACAGAGTATTTATTCCAGGGATAATCTACCCCGGTAATCTTTGAGAAAAAACCAATTGCTTCGGGGACATCACCAAACATATCTTTTGCATAAGGCGCATATGCAGGCTCAAGGTAATAGCTCACCTCTTTGCCATGCCATTGGTCTTTATAAATTTTGAAATCACCCACAGCCATCATAAATAAATAGGGAGCATTGGGCAGTTCCATTTTCCAGGTGTCGGTGCGGGTGCCATCGGCATTTGTCTTTTGCAAGGCCAGCCTGCCGTTTGACAGAGTAACATATTTAGCAGGCACAGTCATACTGATCTCAGAAGTTGTTTTCTGATTGGGTTTATCAATGGTAGGGAACCAACCGGAGGAGCTTTCGGGTTCACCTTCTGTCCATATCTCAGTAGGCTTATTCTTTTCAGTGCCATCCGGGTTGATAAAATATAACCCTTTTTCATTTTTGCGAAGTCCTTTGCGCTCATTAGGTTTGGCTGTATAATCAATGAAAATGGTATAAGTTTCAGACCGTGTGTACGTTCTGTCAAGCCAGATATTTAGTGTAAGACTGTCATATTTAAATTTTAAAGGGCTGAGCTTACCCTTTTTGACAATATCGATCAAATGGATGTCCATTCCTTTTGCATCAAGCCTCAAAGTATCGGTTGAATAAAAGTGAGGTTTTAAAGTAATCCATTCTTTCCCATACAGGTAACGCTTTTTATAATCAAAGCGCACATCCAGTTTAGTATGAATCAGATCATTGATCCTTGGCGAAGTTTCGCGATAAATGTTGTGTGTCGACTTGCTTTCCTGGGCAAATGAATGATGGAATGTTGTCAACAAAATAAATCCCGATAATAAAAAAACGCGGAATGTTTTCATGTCTAAATATTAAGCTTAGACAAACATACACGATCCATGATACCATATTATAAATAGTACAATAAATGTTTTAAAATGGCCTTTTTATGTTACCATTCGGATTCCAGTCAAATTATCAAATAGCGTCATCCCTCCATAATATTATCATGTGAATAGTTCTTTATAAAGTTTATGCAATCGTTTGCAATTTGAGAGAAAATACTTACTTTAGATTAGGATCAACGTAAATTCCACGAGTAAGACTGTTGATTATTAATGTATTGCGCGCAATTCCAGGATTCCCAGGTATTTTCTGCATTATTCCCCGTGATGTTACGAAATCCCATGTCTGCTTCACTCAAATTAACCTCTAAATCGATCAAAAATGAATCGGAAAAATTACTCATTGTTATTAATGCTGCTGTTATGCGTAACGGCAAGGCTCTCTGCAGCCACAATTAATGTCTCTTCTTTGTCGGCTTTACAAACAGCTATCAACAACGCGGTACCAGGGGATATTATCATTCTCGCCAATGGTGTTTATACCGCATCAACAGACATTACTATCAGTAAACAGGGTACTGCTGCACTGCCCATTACTATTGCGGCACAAACAACAGGTGGTGCTGAAATAAAAGGAACCGCCGGTTTTAGTATTCTGAGTCCCGCAAAATACATCATCATCAGGGGGTTCAAATTTACACACAATGCATCTCAGGCTACCATGGCCAGTGGTACCAGCTTTTGCCGGTGGACGGGCAACCTGTTCCAGACACCTGGTGAAGGAGAGAATCTGCTGATCAACGGAAATGATCATGAAGTTGATCATAATACCTTTCAGCATAAAAATGCCCTGGGACGTTTTATTGCTGTACGCGGCAGTGGCAGCCAGATTGCACAACGCCTGCATATTCATCACAACTACTTCCTGGATCAGCAACCACAAACAGGTAATGGTGCTGAAACAGTGCAGTTCGGGCTGAGTGGCTATAGTCTCTCCTCTTCCAACAGTATTTTTGAGTATAATCTTTTTGAAGATTGTGCCGGTGAAAATGAACTGATCTCTATCAAATCATCTGCAGTTACCATCCGTTACAATACCATCCGCAATTGCCCTGCCCAGTTTACTTTGAGGCATGGTAATCATTGCACCGTATATGGTAACTATTTCATTAACACACCGGGAATCCGCATTTTCGGGGATGATCACAACATTTTCAGCAACCATTTCGAAAATTGTAATCCCGCTATTAATATTGGGAATGGTGATGGAGAAGTGGCAGATGGAGCTGCGCTTACATCACATGATCGTCCAGACCGGACACTGATCGCTTTTAATACACTCGTGAATAATACGACGAATATAGTGCAGGCCGGCCGTACAGATGGATTGGGTGCTACTGCCCAAACCGTTGTTAATAATATCATTCAGGGTGGTGGCCCGGCTGCTTCCATTGCAGGGCCTTACACAGGCGCTGTATGGTCCGGGAATATACTCTATAACACCAATGGCGATGGTGATATGCCCAGTAGCGGATATACAACCGCAAATCCATTGCTGGCAAGAGACGCTACCGGCACTTTCCACCTGCAGAGTGGTAGTCCTGCTATCAACGCTGCTACAGGCTCTTATTCGGCCGTTACAACTGATATGGACGGGCAGTCCCGAACTTCTCCCAAGGATGCAGGGGCTGATGAGGTTTCTTCTGCTCCTGTTATCGCCCGCATCCTCACTCCTGCGATGGTAGGCCCTTTTGCCAGCGACCTGGCACCCGCCTGTCAGCCGGTAATTGCCAGTTCCGATGACGGTAATGTAGCTGCGAATGTGTTGGACGGAGATCTGAATACCCGCTGGTCTGCCAGCGGTAACGGACAGTGGATACAATTATGTCTCGATGATACTGTGGCGGTATCAGGTGTACAGATCGCATTCTACAGTGGTAATGTACGGACGTCTACTTTTGACGTATTGGTAGGTAATGATACCCTCAATTGGACTACAGCAGCAACGGGATTAGTCAGCAGTGGTACTTCCCTTAGCCTGCAAACATTTACTTTTACCCCCAGAAACGGGAAATATGTGCGGATAGTGGGTCGGGGTAATAGTGTAAATGCATGGAACAGTTATACGGAAGTAAAGGTACAAACAGGCAGCAGCTCACGCACAGCGGGTAAGATTGCTGTTGCGGAGTCCTCTTCCTTAAACAGTTATCCCAATCCATTTACTAACCATGCAACGATTAGCTTCAACCTGGAAAAAGCCGGTACTGTTAATCTTACAGTGTATGACATAAATGGTAAATGGATGAAAGTGTTGATAAATACCCGCCTGGCAGCAGGTACATATAATATCCCTTTTGATGCCAGCAGTAAACCAACAGGCACATATATACTGTCACTGAATTATAACGGAAAAGTGAGTGTGAGAAAGATACAGAAATTGTAATCCAACCGGTTCCGTTGAGACAACTCAGCGGAACCTTATTTTCACAATGTTCAGGGACTGCTTATTCTTCTTTAAATGTAAAGTCCCCATATAGATATCGTCCCGGTTGTACATCTTCTTTGTTAAACTGCTGAGACAAATAAACCAGGGTTAGCTTCTCAATTTTATAAATCGTTGTTCTGACTACCTCTTCATTCCTCGCATCATCATCAATTATACATTCTATTTTAGCCGACAGGTCGCTGAATGTACTTGTAGTGTATTTATTAAAGTAAACGACCCATATTTCCACATCATCTATAACCTCACTTTTTGTCGCCACTCTATCTTTTGTATCTATAACAAATATGCCTTCTGAATTTGTAAAACCAGATAAGGTATCTTTAGTGCCTTTGAATAAGTATGATATTTTAATGCCCGCAACAGGCTTATGCTGCTTTGTTATTGCTGATATGAAAATCTGGCCGTCATTAGTTCGTTGATTCCTTAAGGTTAAAATTGAGTGATAACTTGTTATTGTATCTATGAGTGTTAATCTGTCTTTATTGACTTTCCACTTACCTTCAGCGTCGTACCATAAACGGCGACCTGATGATGTTCTGTACTTATAGATGAACGTGTTGTTTTTTTTAATGATCAGCTCAGAAAATAAATTACCTCCGCCAAAATTTTTCGTATCCCCGGTTATATGATAGGTTCCCGTTTTGATTTGTCCGAAAGCCGTTTGCATTAAAAAAGCTGTTAAAATTGTTAGTTTGGTTCTCAAGTCATTATCTATTTTTCTACAGATATACGTCCGGTTGTGAAATCTGGTATTTCGGGGATAAACAATGGATGAATATGCAGTATCTAGAATGTAATATCATCTGCTACATCCCCACCCTGGGCATCCGCAAATTGTTTGCGATACTTTTCCTGGTAGGCAGCCTGTGTTTCATTATAGTTATTAAAGTCGGCCTGTATGTCTCTCTGGATCTCGTCATTCCAGTTCATAGCAGCTATCTGGAAGTCGCCGATAGAAATACCGTATTCATCAACAATCCATTGTGCGCCGTCTATACCATAATCATATGCGACCTGACGGGCGACTTCAAGTTCCTGATAAAAGGCTTTGTCATTTTTGATACGTTCGATGTTTCCGGCATTGCCTGAAGAAGAAGCATCGGGTTGCAGACTGCCTAGTTTAGGATGTTGTTCTGCTGCACCGAAATGCTGGCCGAAAAGTGTTACAATATGAAAGGTTTCATCTTGTTTCATGCGTTCGGGCCAAAGCAGACTTACTTCCTGCCATACAGGTAATTCTACGCCCAGCGCTTTAGCTATTGCTTGCTCGCTCAGGCCGTTGCCAAGCTTTGCACAGGCTGCACTATAATCTTCCAGTGTAATGCCGTGGATGGGTGCTAATAATGGATTCTCTGACATAATGAATAGTTATTAATAATGATGATAGTTTTGCTGATCTTTTAACAGGCGTTCGTGGAACTTTTCATTCTCCTCTGCCATATCAGGCACGATACTGTTCCACTCGTCGAACATAGCCCGAAGGTATTGCCGGTATAAAGCGGGGTCTTTGGGAGTATGCGATTCGTATTCTTTCAGTAAATGGGCTGTACGCTGCTCGGCCAGGGCACGCGCGTTGTGCAGCACCATCTGTGTTTCTGTAGATGGATGAAATGTATTCTGAGTCTGGCAATGGGGACAGGTAACATAAGTGGCGATAAAGAACAATTTTGGGATAGTGATATTACCACTGCATTGCTTACATGTATAGCGGTCCCTGGTTGTCTCAAAGTCCTTCAGCAGGTTTCTGTAGGGTGTTTCAAGGTCCTGTTCACCCGCGGCATCCTGCAGCAGCTTTTCATACCTTTGCTCATTTTCTTCAAACACTCTATGTCTGTCGTAACAAGCCTGCCTGAATTTGTACAACATATCATAGTAAGTGCTGCCCCCGGGGGAAGTGATACTGGGAAATGCCTCTTCGGCCGCATAGGAAAAACCGTTAATTTTCTCTTCCCTTACTTCATTTGCTTTCTGGCGCATTTGTCTTATCTGTCCAAGCAAACCAGCCAGCATCCGCCCATGCGCACGTTTATAAGGATCGGCATCCTGTTCAAATATTTCTTTCAACTGGGGAATCGCTGCTTCACATACTTCTTCCATACGTTCTTCCAGCTTTTGTAAAAAAGCGAACCAACGTTCCTGAGTTTGCCTCATTTCTTCGGCCAGCATCGGGTTGTCGTATTTCTTTTTAAAAAAGTCGAACATAGGTTAAGAGTTATTTTCTTTTTTTATATGGATACCATCCGTAAGTTTTACCTGCATAAATGTAAAACCGCAGTAGCCACAGTTGGTCAAACCATCCCTGTAAGCCCTGCCGGCACCACAATTGGGACAATCACGTGCATCTATCTTTGCGTCTTCTTTGTTAACCTCTCCCCCATAGTTTTTCTGATCAACAGCTTTTTGCTTAAGCCTTTCAACATAACTCAGCATCTTATTTTTATTCTCATCGCTCATGGTTCCTATAGTTATATCAGAGCAGCCGGAGCAACTCTTCTTTTTTGGTAGTGTATTCTGCTTCGGTGATCAATTCTGCATCAAAAAGACCTTTCAGCTTTTTAAGCCGTGAGGTTACGTCTTCCTGTTGAATAGGCTCAGGCTGTTTCATCTGATTCAACATCACACCCAAAGCAATGGCCTGCTGGGCAGCATCTGCTACTCTGTTGTTCTCTTTGTCTATGGCATTGGCCATGTTAAACTGTGTGAATTTATTCATATCCGGCACCATATTCATGCCCGTAACATTATCATAATGTTTGAGGACTTCTTCCGGCAATGTGGCACTGGTAACTGTAAAGCGGGTCACTTCCAGGCCCAGGTCAGTAAAACAGGGTTGTATGGAGGGTTGTATTTTTTCATTCAATACGGAAATGTTCCCGGCGATATCCACTACCGAAATCCCTTCCTGTGCAAGCACCTCTCCGAATTTAGGGGCGATAAAATCACGCAGCTGTAATTCCAGTTCTTTGATACCCAGTCTTGGGTATGTACCGGCGTATTCCTTAAAGAACTTCCCCACATCCGCTATCCTCACATTATATGTTCCGAATGCCCGCACTCTCACCTGACCGAATTGATTGTCCCGCATCAGCACCGGTACCGGCGTCCCCCATTTCAGGTTAATGAACTGGAAAGTATTAAAGAAGTAGATATCTGCTTTGAAAGGGCTTTTAAAGCCGTATTTCCAGCCTTTCAGACGGGTCAGTACCGGAATGTTCTCGGTTTCCAGGGCATACTTACCAGCGGTAAATACATCTGCCTGTTGTCCTTCATTCAGGAATAATACTGACTGACTTTCCCTTACGGTTAACACAGCGCCGTTCTTGATCTCTTTATCCTCATCTGCGAATTTCCACATGAGCAGGTTTGGATCGGGTGTGGTTTCTTCAATAATTTCGATAAATGGTAATGCCATGGAGTTTTTTATTGCCATCACAAATATGTGATGCAGAACAATGGCCTGCAAGTTTCAGCTTACTACAAAACGTCTATTTGTCTTTAAAACGGGGACTACAATGCGTCTACGATATTTATTAATATATTGATTATCAATTTATTATCAGAACATTGCACCTATTCAACTAAAGTTTGAAAATACAAACTACCTGGTATTTTAACATTCACGATTCTCATCTACCTTGTAAGGATATCATTTGAAATTTTTTCTTAGTAAATTCGGTTAGCAGAATATTTACAGTACCCCAAATTCATTGACAATGATTTACCCCGCTATTCTATTGATTCTAACTACTATTTTGATTGTAATCGGCCAAAAGTCCGCGATGTTACGCACAGAGATCTTCAACATCACCAACTTTCAGCAACTGACCCTGACAAAAGGTATTAAGCATCCACGGCCGGCTTTCAGCCTGGGAAGGACCCAACTGGCGTTCTGGACGGTCATTGTTATCAGCTCCTTTATTTATGTGGTCTACTATAACAGCACATCCGGCATTTCGGTACCAGAGATAGACCCGGTCAACCTGATCCTGTTGGGAATTGCCGGTGGCACAACCGCCGTGGCTAAGGTCATCGACAGCAGCCAACAGAACAATCAGGGGCTCAGCATCCCCCAGCAGGACTACCCTTCCAAGGGCTTTTTTATGGACCTGATCTCTGATGAAAAAGGGGTTAGCATACACCGGCTACAGAATGTGCTCTGGACGATCATTGTGGGCTTCATTTACATTAGTGCGGTATATGATACGAAGATGTTGCCCAAACACGACATCATTAGCAACCAGCTGCTTGGCCTGATGGGGATAAGCGCCAGCGCCTACCTGGGCCTGAAAACCTCGGAGAACAAGAA
Organism: Chitinophaga sp. YR573; assembly: GCF_900110995.1. Taxonomy (GTDB): domain Bacteria; phylum Bacteroidota; class Bacteroidia; order Chitinophagales; family Chitinophagaceae; genus Chitinophaga. Next base: position 333,734 of record NZ_FOJF01000003.1, on the reverse strand, counting down.
TGCTCCCGTAAGCCCTGCGAATGTCAATGCCGGAACCACTGTCATTACCTCCAATATTTCCCAAGAGGTCAAATCAGTACTGTCACAGGATAAGCAGGGGACTTTGTAGTCTGCCTTTTTTAATCAACCCCAAATAAAACGATCATGTACGCTCCCCGTTATTACCTGACAGTGATCTTACTCACTGCCTCCTTATCTCTCAGCAGTTGCGTAACCTACCGTGTCCAGACTAAAAAGCTGGAGGGTACGGAATACGAACAGCAAAGGGTCAGTTCCATTTTATGGGGCATATTGCAAAGCCCGAAAGTGGTGACCACTCCTGTTTGCGATTCCCTTGGCTCTTCCGGGATGTCCGAAGTTTATATCAGACGGAATTTCGGGGACTTTCTGCTAAGCGCGGTGACCATTGGGATCTATAACCCCGCTACATTAAAATGGAAATGCAGTAAACCTTGCCCTAAAACCGGACCCCTGTAAACCCTTATCATATGAAAATCATTAAAACAAGGCGGAATACCTGGACAAACAGGCATGATACTTTCACAGAAAACATCAAAGACCTTTATGAACTGGGCAACGAAGCTGATCTCGATGCATTGAACAGCTATAACGATGCTACACGTTCATTTTTGAATATGATAGGAGAAGCCATCGCTACTCAAACACCCCTGCGTTCCCTGGGTGGAGGCTGGTCCTGGACTAAGATCGCAACGGTCCACAGCGGCGTCATGCTGGATACCAAACCCTTGAATACCCGCTTCACCATTTCCAAAGCCAGTGTTTCGGATGCCTATACCGGTGATCCGGGGCATCTGCTCTTCGCCCAGAGCGGCATGAGCGTACAGGAAATTGATGAGTTTCTGCAGGAAAGAGGACAGTCACTGAAAACAACCGGAGCAAGCAACGGGCAAACCATCGCAGGCGCCATCAGTACAGGCGTGCACGGCTCCGCATTTGATTTTGGTGCGATGCCCGAATTTGTGGTGGGCTTGCATATCGTGGTAGGCCCTACCCGGCATGTTTACCTGGAACGAGCCTCTGCGCCGGTGGTTTCGGATGCTTTTATACAAAACATCCGGGCGGAGCATATCCTGGATGATGATTTGTTTAATGCGGCGCTGGTGAGCTTTGGAAGCTTTGGCATTATCCACGGGGTGATGATAGAGACAGAAGACCTGTTCCTGCTGGAAACGTATATGCAGCAGATGCCTTATGATGATTCCTTAAAAGGGATCATGGAAACACTGGATTTCAGCAATGCCAAGCTGCCTTGCGGCAATGAACGACCTTATCATTTTTCTGTACTGATAAATCCCTATGACATGGGCAAGGGTGTCTATGTGACCTCGATGTACAAACGGGCTTATACCAAAGATTATAAGCCTCCGGTGGATAATGCGGCAGGTATTGGTCCGGGTGATGATGCTCCCACCTTTATTGGCCTGCTGACAGACTCCATACCCGCGTTAGTACCTCTGCTGGTCAATAAGGTACTGGGGGCAAGCCTGGCAGTCAGTAAGCTGGATGCTCAAAATAAGCCCATCAGGGAGCTTGGTACGGTAGGTGAGATCTTCAAGAATACGACTCTTCGTGGCAGACTGCTTAGTGCAGCAGTAGGCTTTCCCATTAACAAGGCCAATCAGGTCATTGACCTTATGCTGAAGGCTAATAAAGAGATCGGGCCGTTTGCCGGCCTTTTCTCGTTCCGTTTTGTGAAGCAGTCCACGGCGACGCTTGGCTTTACAAAATTTGCGCATACCTGTGTGATGGAGCTCGATGCTACTTATTCCAGCGGTATCTATAACTTTTACTCGCAGATCTGGAAAACGCTGGAAGATAACAATATCCCTTTCACCTTTCATTGGGGTAAGGTGAATGAGCTCTCTCCGGCAAGAATCAGCAACATGTATGGAGGCGCTGCCACCTCATGGAAAGCGGCACGGAACAAATTGCTGGATGCTAACAGTATCAAAGTATTCACCAATCCGATCTTACAGCAATGGGGACTTGACTGATTACGTACGATTATAATCTTTCAGAAATTCATCTGCCAGTTCATCCAGTGATTCGTAGATATACGTATGCACATAGTCCCAACTCACATATGTTTCACCACACCAGTAGCCCAGCTCATCATTCCACCATACTATGCAATAAAGTCCGTCATCAATAAATAAGTGTGAAAAAAAAGGTTTCAGATATATTGCATCTTTTACATCTTCTTTAATCTCACCGTAGTCATCCCAAAGGAATATATCATCATCCTTTTCATCATATAACTCAAAATCAATGGGGAGATGTACTTGCCCTTTCATACAAAAAAATACAGTTTTAATAATTATTTCCAAAACTTTTATAAGCAACCAAACAGGAACAAGACGGCTTCTGAAAGTTAATATCCTACGCTTGTCTTACGCTAAAAAGCGAAGGACAAGCGTAGGATATTAACTTTCAGAAGCTCTTTAAGAAGTATTACTAAGGTACTTAAATTCCGTTTTGATTCAATAGATATCTCGTCGCCATTTCCCTGAATCTTTCAACATCAGCAGGATCTACCGCAATATCCGTTTCTTTCGCCAGATCATCCCAATACCGGAGCTTTATATAACTGTCAATTAAAGGGTCTTTTTCATACACAGCCGCTTCTTCTGCAGTCATTGGTCCGCCCTGGTATTCCAGTGTTTTTTTGCTGGCATCAGAAAGCAGATTATAATACTCGGGATTACTATAGGTGAGGTATCTTTTCGCATCCACATGACTGGCAACCAGTACCCCCATTTTCTCCGGAAATCCATTCGCTACCAGATAAGCTTTCCCCAGCTTATCATGTGCTAATTTTCCGTAAACACCCATATCCTCCCCTTCTTCCAAAAAATGGCCTATATCATGAAAAAAAGCAGCCAATATCATCTCTTCATCATACCCTTCCTGCTGCGCCAGTTTACCCGCCTGCACCATATGCATCAGTTGTGTAACCCCTTCACCGTATTCCTCTCCCCCATACTGCTTGTATAAATTGAAAATAGCGTTTATCCTAACTTCAATCTCTTGCTTATTTAATTGCATAACACTGATTAATTCTTATCTAAAAATAACTTATTAGCAGGTATCAATTGTTTGTATAAACCAGGTCCTTTGTAAAAAGCATCCAGCCAGAAACCACCTTCACCATTATAATATTCTATACGGACAGGATGTCTTCCCTCATTTAATTTAATAGATCCGGAACGTTCAACTACACCATGATCGCCATCATTATTAACTACTTCTGCCCCATCTATAAACAGCTTACTCCCATCATCAGAACTATTGTAAAAAGTATATTCTCCTTCTTTATCTATTTGCAGATACCCATTAAAGACAGCTCCGAAAGTAGCATTTTCCTTGTCTAATAAAGGAAGGATCTGTTCACGATTTAATGCGAACTCATAAGTTTTCCATTCTTTAACCGGAGTAAGGTCCTTAAATAGCGGCACATATTTCCAGTTCTTCCCTTTATAAAACTGCACATGCAAACCATTTCCCCCAGTTGTATCAATAATCCTGAAATAAGCAATCGTTGTAGTACTCTCATTCTTTTTCCTGTCAAATGACTTTGCCCTGACTACAGTGGTTGTTTTTACTATAAAAGGAGCTGTATAAACTGCTGATGTGCTATCCGGTTCAGTGCCATCAAGTGTATATCTGGTAACAGCATCCTGCGCTACCGTTTGTATAACAACGTTTGCTGCAGCATTGAGATAGAGACCGCCCGCCTGTTGGTATAACTTACGTCTGGGTTCAATAACAGGTGCTGTAATCATAGCTCTTCCCATCCATAAATTAGCAGGCGGATTAAATCCCTGAAACGCACTTTTCAGTGGTCTGCCAATCCACACATACGGCGGTACTATTTTTAAAGCAAAAGCGATAGTGGCAGCAAGATCGTAGGTGGCCGCCTGTTCCGGAATAAGATATCCGTTCCTTATATCTTTCCCATAAAGGATCATCGCTATTTCAGCTTCTTCCACAGTAGCGCCACCATGTCCATATCCCACACCGCCATGGTCTGCGGTTACAATCACCAGGGTGCTTTTTTCCATTCCTGCTTTTTTAATCGCAACAAGTACTTCCCCTATCAGGGAATCTGCCCTGGCAACAGCATGGTAATATTCATCAGACCCATGTCCGTGTTCATGACCAGCTCCATCTACATGATCCAGGTGCAGGAAAGCAAACAATGGTTTTTTCTGTTGCAGATACTGCACAAAACTGGTAGTGGTAGCATCTTCCGTAGAAAATGTTTTATCGTAGTTGACAGCACTCTTTTCGAATAATCTGCCAAAGCCATCCCAATGATACACGGCGCCTATTTCTGCCTTCGGATAGCTATTTCGTATTACACCAAATATAGTAGGGAAAATTCCTTCCTCATTACGGACAATAGCAGGAAGGGAATATTCTCCGCGCCCCCAGTCATTATCAATAATACCATGCTGCTCCACTCCCGCTCCCATGATCATGGAAGCCCAGTTAGGACTACTGGAAGATGGTAATACCGTACGTACATTCCATTTTACACTCCCATCAGCAATCATTTTATGCATTACTGGTGTGGATGCTGTACGAATCCCGTCAGGACTCATTCCATCCACCCCGATAACGACCACATGTTCAATCCCATTCGGATAAGTTCCCTGTGCCATGGCGGAAAAACTCATCAGTAACAGCGCAATAATTTTCTTCATACTTCATGTTTATTGCCCCGCAAGATCTATTGCGGGGCATTAATAATCTTTATAATTTATCCCACCATACACGGGAATCCAGTGCATCACCTTTATCCAGCAACAACACTGCAGCATCATAATTCACCTTGTTTACCCGCATTTCATCAGCAGGATACAAAACTCTTCTTGGAATATAACCCGGACCAGTAGTCCCAATAGGAATAACAGGAAAACCGGTCCTTCTCCATTCAGACCATGCTTCATATCCTACCATATAGAGGGAAATCCATTTTTGCAACCATATTTTATCCAGTTTCTCTGTAGTAGTGCCGCTATATACTACCCCTGACTGTGCATAGTAATCATCATTGGCAAAAACATCAGCAGCAGACAGCTTGATATAAGTGGTAGCATATCCTGATGGAATTCGGTCTGCATAATATGCAAACTGATCTGCAATACCATTCTTATAATAAACAGCTGCCGCCGCAGACCCACCGGTTATATATCCCAGCTCCGCCGCTTCTGCAAGGGTAAACTGAACCTCGGAATAACTGAGTAATATGCCTTGTCCGGCAGTAGCAGATGCCAGAGTAGGATTAGCCTGCAAAGATGCCCAGAAAGGACCAGGCGATGAAGTCAGATTCGCATCAGGGAATCTGCCTATTCCATTCAGGTCCCCTGCATACTGAAAGGCAGATGGATCAGGACGTACACCGTTAGCATCGGGTGCACTGCTGGCGGGTGTTGGCTGTGCATATACCCTTAACCTGGTATCATTCATGGATGTCAGATAGTCTACCAGCTGTTTTGACGCCTTGGTATCAGTACTACTGTTATTCGATCTGTAAAAGGGGGATTCATTCGCTGTCCTTTCAGTAATATACTGCAATGCAGCCTGCTCCTTATTAGACGAAAACAAGGGATACTTTTCAGGATGCTCTGCGATGTTTTTCATCCCAGCAGAAGGATCTACACGTTTTGACTGACGTAATAAAATCCTTAATGCAAGTCCGTTCGCAAATTTCTTCCATTTAGTAACATCACTTCCGTAAAGAATATCACCCACCATTGTTTCAGCAGAACTTCCCAGCAAATTGTTCGCTTCTTCCAGATCAGTCAGCAATCCCTTGTATATAACATCCTGCTGCTCGTATACAGGGGTATTAATACCCCCTAATTTGGCATTTGAGGCCTGTCTGAAGGGTATAGGCCCATAGAGATCTGTAAGGCACTGAAACATCCAGGAACGGAGCACAAGGGCCACTCCTTTGTAATTATTCAATCCCTGGGCTTCAGATAATTTTATCACTTCATTCAGATCTCTGATGTAATTATAATTATTCCATAGAAAATAACCATTTGCATCAGACCTTGACCAGTTACTGAAATTACTCGCATAATCAGAGGCCAGCAGATTAGCCACAATACCACCTCTGTCATAAGCACCGGAATAATTCGCATTAATGGCTCCTCTCATTGCATCCGGCAATAATAACCCGGGATTTGAAATGACAGCAGGCGCATTAGGATTCGTATTTATTTCATCAAAATTCTTTGTGCATCCTGCCAGTGAGATAACTGACAATAATACTATTGATCGTAACATTTTCATGTTGAATGATTTTTTCAATTAAAAATTCAGGTTCAGGCTAACTCCCATTTCCCGTGTGCTTGGCGTACTCATATTCTCAAACCCTGGCACCAGACCGCTACCGGATGTTGCTGTGGCAACTTCAGGATCGAAATGACGATTGCTTTTAGGCGTGAACAAGAACAGATTCCTGCCTGTCAAAGCAATTTTCGCTGTTTTGATAAAGCTCCTGCCAATGATATTAGCAGGAAGGGAATAACCAAACGACAGTTCTCTCAGTTTGATATAAGTGGCACTGAAAAGCTGTGCTTCTGAAATATGGTCTAATGGTTTCTTGATAAATCCACGGGCAGTTGTACCATATACACCAGCGCTATAGGTACCATCTGTGCTGGTAGAGTTTTTCTGGTAAGAACCATCTGTCATCTGTGCGGCACCTTCTATATAATAAGGATCATTATATTCTGCACCTGCGGCTCTGGCTCCTCTTCCCCTGGTAGTTTCTTCCAGCTGGCCTGCGCCTGCTGCCTTGTTATAAAAGCGGGAAATAAATTTACCACCAAATTGTCCGGCAAATAAGAAATTCAGACTGAAACCTTTGTAGTTAAACTGGTTGTTAATACCCGCAATCAGGTCCGGATTCAGATTACCCAGATAGATATCGTCACTTGTTGGTCGTGGTGCGCCATCAGAAAAGATAATCACCTGTCCTTTCATACTACCGCTTTCCACTCTCTGATAACCCGGGCCATAAATAGCACCCATCTTCTCTCCCACTTTAGCCCTGATAGAAGCATCTTCTCCGGGCGCTGATTGTACAATCTCTTTTACATCGTTTGTCAGGGATACTACTTTACCTACATTATGCGACAGGTTCAGCATCACATTCCACTGCAATGAATTTGGAATGCTTACAGGAGTTCCGGAAAGCATCACTTCTATACCATTGTTTTTAATTTCACCGGCATTAATAACCCTTGCTGTAGCACCGGAGCTTTGTGCCTGAGACAGCGCCAGAATCTGATTCTTAGTACGTTTTTCATAGTACGTAAAATCTATGCCTATACGGTTGTTCAGAAAACCTAAGGCTGTTCCGATTTCATAGGTAGTAGTTAATTCAGATTTAAGATTGGAGTTCAGTAAAGTGGATGGCCCCGTCAGTGAATAATTACCATTCCAGGGTACTCCATAGCCATAAGTGTTCTGAATATTATAGGGAGCGGCATCATTACCTGCCTGTGCCCAGCTCAATCTTAATTCTGATTTACTGATAAACTGCGGCATGGTCAGCAATTTCCTCAGATTGGTGTTTAAGGCTGCGGAAGTATAGAAATAAGAATTATGCTGAGAAGGTAATGAGCTGGACCAGTCATTTCTTGCCGTCAGATCCAGATAGGCGTAATCCTTATAGTTAATACTTGCCAGGGCGTACAAACTATTGATTCTTTTTTTAGAACGGTTAGAGGATACGTCTTTAGTACCGGCGGCATTCTCCAGATTATACACACCAGGTATCAGTAACTGAGGTGTGGCTGCCGACTGAAAAGCGCCTGACTGATCAAAACGGTTACCACCAGCTGAAATGTTATAACCAAGAGCAGATACTGTATTATTATTGTAGGTCAGTAAGAAGTCGGTATTCCTTTCACTGTATTTCAGGTTTACTTCTTCATAACGTCCGCTTTCATAATCAACGGTACTTACCGCCCATTTCATAGGTCTGAAATCATTGTAAAAATCCTGTGCAGTACGCAATTTAAGTTTGAGATGATCTGTTATTGTATAATCAAGATAGATGTTACCGTATAAACGGTCCTTGCTCTGCCCTTTTGTATTCTCATGCATCATGAAAAAAGGGTTATTATGGTTTTCTCCATAATTGTACTGAAACTGACGGATGCCTGTCAATCCTGGTTGCCAGTAATTCTTAAGACTGTTGATATTCACATTCCTGCCCATCCAGGTAAAGAAATACATAAACGTATTTCTGCCGTATCCATTATCCGGACGGTTATCACTTTCCTGTTTTACATAATTGACATTAAAGCCAGACGTTACTCTTTTTGATAGGTTGTAGCTGCTATTCAGACTTACCTGATAACGTTTAAGATCATTATTAGGGATCACACCTGTTTCGTCCAGAGAAGTCAGTGAAAGCCTGTAGGTGCCTTTGTCATTCCCGCCGGAAAATGCTACATTATTGTAGAATTTACGGCCAGTCGTGAAGAAGTCTTTTATATTATCGGGATGAGAAACCCATGGAGATGCTATAATATCCCCCCTATTGTTAATAGATACATCAGCGCCACGATATCCGTTAGTGGTAGGAGAATCAAACTGTGCCTCACTGGTGCCATTATCCAGACGGGGCCCCCAGCTTTCATCATAACTATCTTCTATTCCATCAGGATAGATAGACCATGATGCACCAAAATTAGATCCTTTGTAGACACCGTTGTTTCCCTGTCCGAATTTATTCTGGAACTTAGGAAGCCTTGCTACTTTTTCAACTGTATAATAACTGCTAAAGCTAACGCCTATACCATTTCTGCTGCTACCTTTTTTTGTAGTGATAATGATCGCACCATTTGCCCCTCTTGAACCATATAACGCAGCTGCTGCGGGGCCTTTCAATACGTTTACAGACTCAATATCAGCAGGATTGATTTCTGCACTGCTATTGCCATAATCTGCACCGCCACTGGAATTAGTAACACCGTCATTACCGGAAGGAACTCCATCAATAACATATAATGGCTGATTCTTATCCAGGCTTAATGAAGTTTCTCCCCGTATCGTTATTCTTGAAGAACCTCCCAACGCACCGGTTGTCACAATGTTAACACCAGCGACTTTACCGGAAAGCCCATTCACAAAGTTGGTAGCCGGCGCTTCGTTTAGTTGCGCACCATCTAATTTCTGAGTGGCATATCCCAAGGTTTCTTTTTTCCTTTTAATACCCAATGCAGTGACTACTACTTCACCCAGTGCAGACTCTTTCTGTTGTAAAGTAATACTAAATTTAAGCTGCTCACCCGCCTTTAACTGAAGATTCTTTAACTGCTGATTAGCATACCCTATATAGGAGAAGGAAAGATCATAATTTCCTTCGGGTAAACTATTGAAAGAAAATGATCCGCCGGTATCTGTTGTAGCGATACGTTTATTACTTTGTACAGTAACTCCGGGTAAAGGTTCATTCTGTTCATTTCTTACAATTCCGGAAATGCTTCCGCTACCCTGAGCCATAGCATCTTGTGTGCATAAAAACATGCCCAGCAGTATTACTGCCAGTAATTTCATTCGTGTTCGCATAATTTTGATTTATTAATGAGTTGTTCCATTACACTTCAATCGAAGCATTGCACCCATTCAGGGGCTCTTATCTATGTTTGGCGGTTATTTCCTGCTAAAGTAATGTTCAGTCATACCGAACGATAGTGTCATTCCTGCTCCACCCATACCATTAATAACGGTAACTCCATCTTCCGGTATAGTTATAAACGATGTTTGTCCGTTCGTCATTTTTGCATAAGTACCATTCCAGGATTGTATCAGGGTATCATCTTTAAAAGTCGCAAAGGTTTTGAGATAATCCAGAATCAGTTTATTAATAAACACCTTATCAAAAGGGTCATGTGTTAATCCATATTCATGTGAATCCCCGATAGTCAGTTCACTATTCCCATTTTGTGATACCATTACATGGATCCCCCATTTAATATACTCCGCATATTCTTTTTGATATCGTTCCTGTAACAGGGGAAGAGAAGAGGAAGTTTTAAAGGAGCTGTAATGGATCATGGAAAGACCACCACAAAGAGAGGGACCTATCTCCCATTTATCCGGCTGTGCTGCCAGTCGCATCATCTGGATCTTACATTTAGTAATAGCCGCGTTTAAAAAAGTTTCGGGATACAATGTTTCGAAATCTACGCCACTGCATATAAATATTTCGTCTGCCTGCCAGGATCTTTTACCGGAAGATACATGGGGATGATTAACTGCACTGATAACCGTGTTGTAATGAAACTCAACGTTGAATTTCTCTGCCAGATATCCTGCTACCGCTTTAATGGCAGCACGTGCTTCCACTATCATTTCACTCTCACTCCATAAGCCTCCCAGCAGACCCTGTTGCTGAGCCGCCCCTGTAATATTTAATACCTGTTCAGGAGTAAGTAATCTGCAATTTCTATGTTTACTTTCTGCTTCAGCAAATTCCTCCATCACCATTAATTCGTCCGGATGATAGGCAAGATGCAGAGATCCTTTTTCGCTGTGCCATATACCAGCTTCCGTACAGATCTCTTTCCAGATACTGCGTGACAGCATGGCCTGATCGAGCTGGACACCGGAAGTTTGTCCTATCGGCCATATCATACCGAAATTACGAATAGATGCACCTACCGGTTCTTCGTTGCGCTCAAAAACAGTTACCTGGTAACCTCTTGAGGCCAGTGCTCTTGCCGTTGCCAGGCCGACGATACCTGCGCCAATAATGATTGCGGATTTTTGCTTCATACTGGTAATATTTTAATGTTAGGGACTTCTCTCTTTTTATGCACAAAAAAAGCCAGTGAGCAGATAGCGGCTATACCTCCTACAACAGCAATACATATAAGGCTTTGCTGAAAAAGATGGCTCCAGCTTATTTTCACACCACCTCCAAATTCTTTAAACAGTAATACGCTGATACTGCCCAGATATCCTGCGGCATCTGCGATATACATAATGAAACCTACGTTGCCCCTGCAATGGTACGTGGCGATCATACGCTCAAAAAAGATAGCGTTGTAGGGAATATATCCCATATACAGACCCAATCCTGCAAGGCTCATCCAGCTTATACCGTTTATATAATGCAGACTGAATAACCAGGTGGATCCCCCGGTTAAAATGCATCCTGTAATGATCAGTATATGAATGACTTTAAAAGCACTGAAGTTATTTTTGATAAGGATCAACAAGCTAAGCGCTACAAGCACAACGATCGCTATCAGTGAATCGATCGTAGCATAAATATGTACATCTTTTATACCCAGTTCATTCCAGATTTCTACTTCAAAATTATCTCTCAGATCTCTGGTAACTGTTAATAGCGTATAAATGATTAAGGTCAGGATAATACCCGGAAGAAAGCTGCGGACAAAGTTCTGACGGTCTGCAGCTGTCATCGGTTTTCTTTCTGTGCGGAGTAACTTGTCCTCTTCGGAAGGAGGCGGCAAACTGTCTAAGACACGTGTAAAAAACACTAAGGGGATAACGAATAATAGTCCTGTTAAAAAAGGCATCCAGTATTCGCTCACATGGTAATTACTTAATAAGGTACGGCCTACCGTCTTAATAAAACCGGAAGCAAATATGAGGGTTACGGACAGCACTGCAGCCATAAATTCTGTAGCGCGTCTGCCTTCCAGATAGCCGAATACCAGTCCCCAGATCATCCCTAACGGAAATCCGTTTACAAAAAGGAAAATGATGTTCCAGGGTGCAGGTATCAGAGCGAAAAAGAGCAGCGCTAACCAGGCTATTCCAACAAGGAACAAGATGGTCTTTCCTCTTTTACTACTATCAATACCAGCTATAAAACGAATGCCATAAAACTTACTGCAGGTGTAACCTAATACCTGAAAGATCACCAGCCATACTTTATAATCTACGTTCAGATAATGTAAGCCTTCAAAAGTGGCCGCAGAAAAGGCTTTACGGAAAGCATACATACTTGTATAAGCGCCGAAAGCCGCTAATGCAGTGATGATGGAAACCACACTATATGGCCATTTTTGTAGAAGCTGTTTCATTTTACAGGCTTGCAATTGTTACTACATCAGCAATATCGTCTATGATATGAGTGGGATTATATATAGCCAGTGCATCGCGGGAGAAGATACCGGTAGTAATACCTATTACATATCTGCAACCGGCGTTTTGTCCTTCCCTGATATCTACTTCCGTATCTCCGGTTTTCATCACTTCCAGAGGATCTGAAATCTGTAATGTTTCCATCATCGACCTTATCATATAAGGATGTGGGCGTCCTTCCGGAACCTCATCTGAGGCTATCAGCAGATCAATTAGTTTATTCTTTTCCCATTGAAGCCGATCTATAATAATGGAAGCAATATTGCGGGAGAATCCGGTGTTTATACCTACACGGATGTCTGCATCCTGTAATTTCCTGAAGGTGGTTTCCACATTAGGCAGGGGTTGCAGATCTGCGGTTTCGTAATACCGCATCATTAGCTCCATAAATTGCTGGTGAATGGATTTTACCAGTTGATCTTCTATTGGCTTTGGAGAATGTGCTTCCAGCAATTGCCTGATAGCAAAGGCTTTTTCGTAGCCCATGAGAGGGTCTATCTGGTCCAGGGAGAGTTGATAGTCAAAATGACTGAGTGCAGTCTGAAAGACCTTACTCACGTCGTGATTATCCTTTAAAGTGGTGCCTGCAATGTCAAAAACGGCCAGTTTTATTCCCATAAACTTTGTTTAGTATCAGAACAGCAATACTAAACAAAGTTTAGTTAAAGTAAACAAAACCAATATTAACTTAAGATTATGCTATTTACTTTGTTCAAAGAAATAGATGGCTAACATGGAAAGTTTGCCTTTCCCTATATTACGGGGACTATGGAGAAGACGACCATCAAATAACATGGAATCGCCTGCATTAAATTCGATTTCCTGATCCTCAAAGATGAATTTTGCTTTGCCTGATATAATATACTTATACTCATAGGCTTCCGTACTTATAAGCGGACGCCTGGCTTTTTCTTCCAGCTCAAGCAGTACAATATCAATAGTGGAGTTTTTAATAGACTGGGTAAAGATACGATGGTAATGAAACCCTTCTGCCTGTTCTTTTTCAAAATGCTGATATTCCTCTCTGCGTTTCACAAGAATCAGGCTCTTGTCCCGTTTCGTAGTAATTTCACTAAAAAATCTATCCAGGTTAATTTCCAGCGATTTTATAATATCAATCAATACTATCAGTGAAGGAATTGTACGACCATTCTCGATTTGTGATATTAACCCCTTGCTTACATCTGCTTTATCAGCCAGTTCCTGCACTGTAATACCTTTTTCACGGCGAAGGTCTTTTATACGATTACTGATCTGAATCAGAACATCTTCTTGCATAGGAGCAAATATATTACAAAACTCTATTAAAACTAAATACAGCTATCACGGGGATAGCTGCATTTATTGATTTTAGAAATTGAATTTTCCATTTTTGTTTTTCCATTCACTTTGCGGAGCAATCGCTTCAATCACATCCCAGTGTTCGGCGATCTTGCCATTTTCCACCCGGAACAGATCATAAAATGAGGTCGCTTTTCCGGCGAATACACCTTCACTTACTACCAGCACAAAGTTACCTTCTCCCAATACCTTATGAATAGTGTTATACTTCATGGTAATACCCTGTTTGGCCATTGCGTCCAATGCAGCACCCAGTCCGCTCAGACCATCTGCAATCTGCGGGTTATGCTGGATGTAGTTATTCCCGTTATAATAACCGGCCAGTTTATCCATTTTGCCGTTCACTAAAATATCCTCTACAAAAGATTTGACCAGTACCTTGTTAGCAGCCGTTTTATCCAGATCAGCAGCCACAGTTGGACCATCTGTCATTGTATGTCCAGCAGGATTTGCAGCAGTTGGTTTTTCCTGCAGATTATCCCAGTGTTCTACGATCTTACCATCCTCAAAACGAAAGATATCAAAACCGATCTTCGGACCAAAAAAGTTGTAATCGGTATGTGCAAAAACAAAGTTCCCATCCTGAAATACTCTTACCGTATTTACTTTAGCAGAACCTTTAGGTAATTGCTGCAAAAGCGCACCAAACCCTGCCAACCCATCTGCAACGCCCAGGTTATGCTGGGTGTATTTTCCCGGATTGATCACAGCGACTGGCGCTGCTTCACCGGTTTCGATGGCTTTAAGTAAGGAGATTACTTCAGGCTTATGCTGTGCAGAGCTGGCGGAGAAAGCCAGGGCAGCGCCCATTGTTAATACTACATTTTTCATGTCTGTCTTTTTTTATGACACAAAGGTCTATAAGCCAGCGCTGTCTGAAAAGGTGTAAACGGGCGTTTGTATGATACTTTTACGCCATCAGGAGATAAGAAAGCTTTCCCGGAACTCCACAGGTGTCTGCTGACTATGCTTCCGGAAGTACTTGATAAAATTAGTGGGTTCTTCAAACCCCAGGATAAAACCTACTCCCTTGATAGAATCATTGGTATGAGCCAGCAGGCGTTTGGCTTCCAGCATTACACGGTCGTCGATCATCTGCTTAGGTGTTTTTCCAAGCACTTTAGCTGTAGCCAGGTTAAGTCGCTTTTCGGTGACATTGAGCTGAGTTGCATAATAACTGACCTGCTTGTTTTTATTAAAACCTGCTTCTAATAAATCTCTAAAGAGGATAACGTAATCAAAGTCGGGGCCTTTCCTCACTTCCTGAAAATCCTGATTTCTTCGGAGGCGCTCAGCTTGTAAAAGAAAACTATGCAGGTAATTTTTAAGTATGGAGGGCTGGAAGCTGTCTTTCCCTTGCTTTACCTCATTTTGCATGAGATGGAGCAATTCGTGAAAAGGGGTATCCTGATTGTTGAGCTGAATGGTGGATACAGATAAAAGATCATTAAACAGGATACTGTCTTTCAGAAAACGAGCATCAGCTGCGGTCTGATAAAAAAAGGCATCTGTAAACAGAATGGATAATCCTTCAATACCGTCTTTATCATCATAAACCTGCACAGTATCCTTAGTCATGAATAACAGGGTATCATCCACAATGCCAACCGGACTGAAATCAACCAGATGCATTGGATTCCCTTTCCGGAACCAGATGATATGGTAAAAAGCAGTCCGGTGTGGCCTGGTGATGATATCTCTTTTATCACGGTAAAGGTCAGCAAGTGAGAGAATCTCGAACTCTACCGGCAAACCAGGTTTAAATACATAATTAGTAATATCTCTTTCCACGCTAACGATTTAGAAATCCGTTAACGAATGTAACATTTCTAGAATAATTTCTCCTGAGGTGGTTTTACCCCCGCCAAACGAAGATAAACGGTGGTCTGGCCTCTATGGTGAGTCTGGTGTTCGAATCCCTTAGCTAATGCCGTTTCTCTGCTCAGATCAAATTTATCAAACAGCTTTATCTTCTCTCCTAACTGGGCAGGCGTCATTTTCCGGATAGTATTGATGGCAAAATCATAGCTTTCCATTACTTTATTTGTTACATTTTCTTTGGTTTTATCACTGGTCTTTTCTACGTCTCCATGTTCTATCGGGCTTTTCTCTCCTGTAGCCGCAGCAACCAAACCATAATTTGCATCAGCTAAATGGAGCATTTGTTCTGCAAAAGACCGCATTTCAGGAGTCGGTTTCAGGGAGTACCCGGACTCTGGCATTGCATCAAGATATTCCTTTGTATAAGCTTTGGCTCTTTCCCATTCCTTCGCTATTTCGTCATTGGATTGTGCCCGGGCCAGACTGGCAAAGCTAAAAATAAGGCATAGTGTAGCTAAAAAATGAATTGCTTTCATAACTTTTTTTTTGGTGGATTACTAATATCAGAAAATAAAACAGAATTAACGCTTAATAGTTCACTATGGTTTATCTCTTCCTATAAACCTGCCTTTTCCCATTAAAAAATTAATGGCATTGTTAACATTTCTATCTATACTCACTTCAGTTTTAAGATGCGCTATATACCTGACAATTTCATGCTGTAAAGAAGGGCGCAAATTGTCAAATACTTTTTTTGCGTGTTTGTTTTCATGAAGTGCTTTTACCAATTTTGGATGAGGTTCTATCGTTCTGTCTGATGGATCAAATTCAATTGTCAATTGTATGCTCTCCCCTATTCTATTGGGTGAATTTTTAAGCATCAGTGTATTTATATACAGTCGCCACGCCCCACTATATTTTACCAGCGTCTGTTTATAAGGCAATTTATTGATCGTGCCACGAATAGGGATAGCTCCTTTGTCCTTCCCTGCCTGTTTGAAAATGTCAGTCAGAATTATTTCAGGGACAAATACAAATGGATTTATTCCGATAATCTCTATCTCAGCCGTGAATGTGTGCATACGTACAATTTAGTAAAACTACCTCATTTAAGTAACAAAACCAGGTTCAAATAAGCATAATTTGCATGAACACAATGTGTTACCTCAACACAACGTTATAACGCTGAATTTAAACCTGGTGAATACGATGAAAAAATTGCTGTTCTTCTTTATGTTGCTGACTACCGGCGTATATTCCCAATCCAAATTATTCCAGGTAACAACAGCCGCAACGAACCCAGGTGATGCCGTACTCATAAGAGGCGAATACCTGGATAAGATCACGAAGATACAGGTGAGCCGCCTGCCCGACGATAACGTAGATAATGTATTGCCTGCATATGTTCCATTACCAAGAGAAGACGCCGGACCAGATGGTGGTGGCATAAATCCACTGGACAATAAGAGCATCACAGTCCAGCCCCTTCAAAGCAATACACAATCCGTTAAATTCATTATCCCTGCCAGTTATCAGCAAGGCGTGTACAGTGTCAGATTAACGGATGGTGACAACCACATCAGCGGCTTTAATGTCAATGTTCCCAAGGTGAACTGGGTGATTAGTGAAGAGGGCTTAAATATAACTGCCGGAGGTAACCTGCGCATCCAGGGAAAGAATTTATTCCGGAAAGGGGCTACTGGTCAGGTGGTTATCATTTCTTCTGATAAAAAACAGGTGATAAGAGCAACAGTGGCCAATGCCTTTGACGACTTCTCTGTTAATGTAAACATTCCGGGTAATACACCATCCGGTAATTACAACTTATATTATCATAACGGCTTAGGCGGAAAAACAGCCTGGAGCGCTCCGCTACAGGTAACCGTTGTGAATCCCTCCACAAATAAATGGGATAAAAAGACCTTCAACGTAAAAGATTATGGTGCAAAAGGTGATGGTACAAATGATGAAACAGCTGCTTTTAATGCTGCTATAACTGCGGCCAAACAACAAGGAGGTGGAACTGTATACGCACCCGCAGGACGTTATATGTTAACAGATGCACTCATCCTTCCCCCCTTCACCCTACTCAAAGGTGCTTCCAAAGAAACTACCCAGTTATTCTGGAACCCGGCCAACTGGGCGACTGGCAAAATGCCCGCCAGTCTAATCAGCGGCACACATCACTTTGCCATCAAAGACCTCAGTATATCAGCTACCAGGGCCTGGGGCATTATTATGCTGACAGGGCCTGTTCCCGAACAGGGTAATATCACCCTTGAAAACCTGGTTGTTAAACAAACCGTTGAACCGGAAGTAACCTCATTCATGGCAAGAGCCAATGTGGAAGCTGCAAAAGCAGAAATAGACAGTAAATGGTTCAAAACCGGGATTCTTCTGAGGGGGAGCAACTTAAAAGTCAGGAACTGTTCATTTAATTGCAGCGGTATGTACAACTTCGTTGCTGCCAGTGGCTTTATACAACATTGCAGGTTTGAAAAGAATGGAACCGACAAAACCTTTATGGCTATTCATCCCAAAGGCTTAATATTTGAAGATTGTTATAAACAGATGAACGGTTATGGCTATGCCACTTCCATCGACGAAAGTAATAACCTCTATGAGGCCAGGAACACCATCCCTTTCAACTATATCAATGACCGGGAAGTGATGACCTTTGATGGTGGCAGCGGTGCATATGCAGGGCCTGTTGGCAGTGTGAAAGGTAACACCATTACATTGCCCTCCGGCGCTACTACCAACCAATGGACGCCCAATAAATGGGTCGGAGGCGGTGTATTTATTCTCGAAGGGAAAGGTGCCGGGCAGTACAGGCGGATTGTCAGTCATACGCTGGATGTTATCCAACTGGACCAGCCCTTCCTGGTAGATCCTGATGCGACCTCTGTGATCAGTATCACCACTATCCGTAAAAACCTGTTTTTTGTCGATAATGACGTGGCTGATGGTGGCGCCTATCAATTCTATGGTTCCGCAGAGAACTGCGTGATTTCCGGGCTTAAAATGCGCAGGTGTATTGGTATAATAGGGCGAGGTTCCCTCATTTATAAGGGCAGACAACCTAACTGGTATACTGATATTGTAAACTGTGAGTTAAATGAAGGGAATAATAACGTTCCAAAGATGGCTATAAAGACTAAAGTATCCAGTTATCAGAATATCAATATCGTTGGCTCCGGTGGTTCAGCGATGAATATCGGAACACTGGTAAGACGAAATAAATTATACGATTTCAGCTATATCCGTACTTCCCCCGGAGCAAATCCCAATGCAATAACCGATGTCATTATCGAAGATAATACCTTTACGAATGCGGATAAAGCCATTTCATTGGGCGGATCAGGCAATATGTCTTCCAACATTCTCATTCATAATAATCACTATAAAAACGTGAATAAACAGGTAGATTTCAATACGGCATTAAAACCTGACAGCTATCTGATATTACAGGATGGGGTGAAATAGGACTACAACCCGGACTGCCCCAACCATTTCTTCAATTGGTTCGACTTTTCCCTGCTCAGGACTACACTTTCATCTAAAGCTGGAGAAAGTTCAATCTTTAGCTGACCATTAAACGTTTGATGTATCTGATGGATAGATTTTAAAGAAACAATCACCTGGCGGCTTACCCTGAAAAAAACTTCGGGGTCAAGTTCTTTCTCCAGCACTTCTAAAGTCTGGTCTACCACAAATCGCTGAGAGGTAAAGGTTGTAAGGAACGTTGCTTTATTTTCTGAAGTGAAATAAGCAATATCCTCCGTCATTATCAGAATATGCCTGTCGCGATATGCAATTAAAAAACGTGTGCGATATATTTGTTGCTTTGCCTGCATGTTTTTAATAAGCTGTAATATACTGGCATCACTTCCGGTCCCGATAATGGACTTTGCTTTGCGGAGGCTCTTTGCCAGCTTATCAGCTTCCAGTGGTTTCAGCAGGTAATCAACACCATTCACTTCAAAAGCCTTAAGCGCATATTCATCATAAGCAGTCACGAATATGACAGGGGATGTTATCGTAACATGGTTAAAAATCTCGAAGCTTAATCCATCAGTAAGCATGATATCCATAAATATCACATCCGGCTGTTGATGCTCTTTCAACCATTTAATACTATCCTGCACTGTTTGAAGTTTTGCCGTAATAGTAATGTCACTATCTAAAAGAGATAACATCTTTTCAAGCCTTATAATATTAGGAAGCTCATCTTCTATGATTAAAACACTTGTCATATTAATAGTTATTCGACAGTTATCAATGAAATCTCCACCCTGAAAAAGTGATCATCATCCAATATAACGGGAGCTTTCTGGTTCATCAAATGGTATCGTTCCCTGATATTTTTAAGTCCCATGTTTGCCCCTGCTTCCTTCATCATTTTGGGCATTTTATTATTCTCCACCACCATTAATTTTTCATCCGGGAAATATATATGAATGTTAAGGGGCGATGCTGTACTAAACACATTATGCTTGATCGCATTTTCAATCAGCAACTGTAATGTTAAAGGCGGAATACCTAAACGGAATGCCTGCTTATTTTCCTCAATATTTACTTTAATACCTTCTCCATACCTGATCTCATACAAAAACAGATACGCTTTAATAAATTCCAGTTCTTCTGTTACAGGAATTACATTTTGCACTCTGTTAGTCAGCATATACCGGTAGATGGATGATAGTTTGGCAATGTAGGAAACTGCTGTTACCGGCTGGTCTTCTATCAATGCGGTAACAATGCTAAGGTTGTTAAACAGGAAATGCGGATCAAGCTGTAACTTGAGTGCTTCCAACTGCGCCCTTGTAGTATGCTGCGCCATTTCCAGGGATTGCAGATTGGCATCGTTCCATTTGTGAAAGAAATATTCCGCAGCAAAAACAGCCGTTATTAGGATAGAGAATATGATACCGATAATAACGGTCTGTCTTAACATTAGTTCATCGTAATCAAAATGATCCGGGAACCTGAATTTAAAAAACAAGTTCAGTATAATGTAAATAATAGTAATGTGCAATAAAAGCTGAATACCAAACCTGCTTTTAATACGATTCCCCCAGGGATACCATTTATTGAGCAGCCCTGTTAACTGTATACCTGTTTCAAATAATAACGTTGCATAAGCAACACTGAATGAAAATTCCAGGACAAAGTCGGGCATCGTATAAAAGCGCCAGCTATTATAAACGCGTTCGTACGGATTAATCAGCACCATAATCAGGTACAATATTAACCCAAAGCCAGGATAACCATACAACCGGAATAATCTGTAGCTGTGTTTATGCATCTGCTAAAATAAATAACTTTAATTACTTTACCCTTTTCCATGTTTCATTAAAACTCAACAATCCCCATTTTACTTTTAGTTCAATTGCTGTTCCGGCTTCATTCATAATAAAGCGGCCTTTGTATGTTTTATCGTCTTTGGGGTCAATGATCGTTCCTTCAAAAACCATTGGACTGGTAGCTTTAAGCCCTGTAGCTATAATTTTATTGTTGTTCTTTTTGTCTTTTTCCGTTTCTGTACTGATCTGTTTGCCCGTAATTGTTTGTCCTTCGATATAAAATTCTATTTTATCCTTATCGGGAGTTATCCACCTGCCAACTAAGGTAGCCTGTTGTGCCCATGAGTTAATGCTGAAAAATACTAAAACGGCTGTTGTAATAAGAAAATGCTTAAACATACTATTTGATTTTAACTATAAAGTGATTTTAATATTTACAAGTGCACTGATACCCGTAAGGTTGGCACTTGGTTTTTGAGGAAGATTAAGTATCGTCGATGTTTGTAATTCGAACACAAGGATGACCGATTTTGACAGATAATAATTCACCCCCGCACCTGCATTCATGTATAGTTGCATACTTGAATTAGTGGTATAATGTGCCGTATTGGTGTTCATATCATAGGTCATAGCAGGGATAGTAACATAGGACGGACCAGCACCGACAAAAAAAAGTGGTTGCCATTTACGTAACCTGGACTGGTACCCGATATCCAGAGCCAGGTTAAGACTGTTTGTATTGGAATTAATTTCTGATTTTAAAGATCCAAGAGTAGTTTTATATTTAAAATCTGCGGATAGTTCCCCAAATTGTAAACGGGCAAAAAAGTGTCTTTTATAATTGAACTGTACTGATGTTGTCGAATTAGTACCAATTAACATTTCTTCACCATTTACCTGGTTGAACGGGATAAAAAGCCCTACTGAACCACCAAAGTCTATCATCCAGTTTGAACTGTCGCTTTGTGCTTTAGCTGTAAGCGAAGCGCCGATACAAAGGAATGTTATAAGGAACTTGTTTTTCATTATTGATTTATTTTGATGATGCGAAGCACTATCTCAAAAAGGGGGTTTGCAGGGCAAAGCCCTGCACCCACTACCTATGTTGCCCCGTCAGATTTCTAAGTGCTGCAATAGCCAGCGCCTTCGACAACTGTGCCGCATATAGATCAGCTTCTGCCTCTGCCAGTTGCGACTTTGCTTCCAGCAAGACGGTTTTTGTATCCAGTCCGCTTACCTGCCTGTCCTCCTGTTCTTTGAGTGCTTCCCTGCGGTAGCCTGCCAGTTTCTGAGCTGCAGTTATCAGGGCATCCGATTGTTTCACTTTTCGCCATGCTTTATCAATATCGCTTTCTACCTGTTGTTGAGTATAGATGATAGCCTCTTCTGCCTGCTTTAGCTGGTATTGCCGTTGATACTGTACCTGCTTATTGGAAAAAAGGTCTTGTATGTTCCATTTCAGGTTGAGGCCCACATAAGGGCTGTTACCTGGCAATACAGGGCTGCCCTGCTGCACATAGTACCCCGCTATCAGGCCAAAATCCGGCAGGTTACTTTGTTTTGCTGCTTTTATCCCCAGAAGGGCTTTCTCTTTATTCAGGTGTGCTATTTCTATATCAGGGTTGCTGGTGGCAGCCAGCTTATACTCATCTACAGGGTTAACGGTCACACTGCCCGGTTCTGCGGCTTCCAGTTTTATTGCATGAAGGCTGGTAAGCCTTTCCAGTTCGGTCAGATAATCCTCCACCTGAATGTTGAGTTTTAACAGGTTTTGTTCTTCGCCGGATATACCCGCCCGTAAGCCGGAAAGGTTTACCCCTGTGCTTTTCCCTGCTGCCAGTGCGCCCTCAGCATCGTATAATCTGGCCTGAGCCAGTTCCAGTCTGGCCATTGTACCTTCTACCTGCTTTTGGGCAATGAGCGCCCCGTAATACAGTTGCTCAATCGCCAGCTGCATTTGCAGGGCTGTTTTTTCCTTTTCTTTTTGCCCCAGCTTTATATCAGTTTTGTCAATGGATAGTCCCGTACCCATTTTAAATTGCTGGGTGATGGGCTGATAAATATTGAGCCCTACATTGTAAGTATTCTTTTCGCCTATGGCAAATTTCCTGTCTTCCGAAGGCAGTCCCGTAGTTATTGTTCCCGCAGGTAGAGTTATTTCAGGTAGCTTGAAATTATATTGATAACTACCGTCCACAGTGGCAGAAGGATATCTTTTAATTTCATCTTCTTTTAGCTTACTCATTTTTTCCTGCACCTGGTATTCTCTGATAGAAAGCAGGTGACTATTATCCATTGCAGCATCTATCAGCTGTTGCAAAGAATATCCAGGGCTTGTCTGAGCGGATAAGCGGGAATATCCCAGTAGAATCAAGACCAATAGCAATATACTAAGCTTCATTTTTTGCACTTTTTTTATCGTTGTTGTTGATGATACCTATGTACATAACAGGTACAGTAAGCAGGGCCATTATCATGCTCCACACTACCCCAAAGGCCAGTACGCTTGCCAGCGGCGCCCACATAGGCGATCTGGAAATAATCATGGGTAATACGCCCACTGCTGCCGCCATGGCGGTAAGAAAAATGGGGCGCAGCCTGCGCTTGGCGGCTTCTACAGCGGCGGTTTTTATATCCATGCCCTGCTTTAGCAGGATATTGGTATAATCTATCAGGATAATAGCGTTTCGCACCACGATACCGGACAGCGCGATAAGCCCGACGAATGCAGTGAAGCTGAAGTTATTGCCGGTAACCGCAAGGCCCAGTATAGCGCCAAACAAACTCAATGGAATGGTGGCCATTATAATCAATGCCTCTTTTAAGTTTTTAAACTGAAATAACAGGATAAAGAATATCAGTGCCAGGCTTATTGATAAAGCAGTTATCATGTCATTTTCCACCTCTTCCTTTCCTCCCTCTTCACCGCCATATTCTATACGGTAGCCGCCGGGCAGTTTCAGCTTGTTTATGGCCGGCCTTACTTCTTCAAGCAGCTCTGCCGGCAATACATGGGGCCTGGTTTCGCTCTGCACTGTTAATGTTTTTACGCCGTTGCGGTGCATTATTTTTCCGCTCTGCCATTGTGGTGTCAGTGCTGCTATTTGCCTTAGCGGTATCTGGGCATTGTTTACCGGCGATGTGAGATATACGTTTTGCAGGTCTGACGTACTTCTGCGGACATTCTCATTTAAACGCAATACAATCTTTACAGGACTGCTGCCTTCGTATATAGTGGAAATAGCGCTGCCGCTGAAGCCTGTGTACACCGACTGTGCAATGTCTGTGCTGGTAAAGCCCAATCGTCCGGCATCTTCACTGGGAGTTATCTGCAGCCCGTAATAATCCTCTCCAAAATCACTGCGTACCTGACAGCTGCCTTTCGCTTTCTTCAATATATCACCTACCTGAGCGGCTATGGTTTTTAACTGGGTTACATCCTCTCCTATGATACGTACTTCTACCGGTGCTTTTAAGTCTGTTCCCTGCTGCATCAACTTCACAAAGAATGTTCCGTCGGGAGCCAGCCCTTTTACCTTGTCCGTAAGCTCTTCCGCCATTTCTTCGGTGGTTTCATCAGTAGTGGTATTTACCAGGATCAGTGCATAATTGCTGGTGGGTACCTCAGGCGAAAAATTGTAGTAAAACCTTGGGGCCGATGTACCGGTAAACGTAGCGTAAGAGGTAACCCTTTTATCACCCTTTACCAACTGCTCTGCTTTTAAAATAGCAGCATTCGTCTTTTCCAGCCTGGTACCCGTGGGCATCCATAATTCTACTATAAACTGGTTACGCTCCGCAGGAGGAAAGAACAATTCACGTACACCCAGCTTAAACACCAGACCTGTAAGCAGCACAAATGCAACGCTGGTAAGTATGGTAAGTGCAGGGTGTTTTACACACCAGCTCAGTGCAGCATTGTAGCCATCCTGCATATAGGTAAGTATCGATTTTTTTTCTTTGGATGAAGTAGTTTGAGTGTGTAATCCTTTTTTAATGAAAGTATAGCAAAGCAAAGGTGTGAGGAACAAAGCCACAAAGTATGATGCTATAAGTGCAACAGCCACTGTTATAGGCAATGTAAATATAAACTCACCGGTAGAGCCTTTGATAAGCACCATGGGCATAAATGAGGCTATAATGGTAACGGTGGCAGCCAGCACTGGAATAAGCAGATCATGTGCGCTGCGCCATGCCGCCGTCCAGCGGTCCACCCCTTCATCAAGCAGTTCCACATAGTTGTCCGCAATTACGATGGCATCATCTACCACCATACCCAGCACCAGTATAAGTCCTGCCAGCGAAACCTGATGCAACTCAATACCCAGCATGTTTAAAATGGCAAAGGTTAAGGCTACCGTCATAGGTATCGCCATTGCAGCTACTGATGCTATGCGGAAAGGCAATAGCAGAATAACCACCACAATAACTGATAATATCGCCAGTAAAAATTCCTTAATAAAGTGTGATATATTTTCGTTTACCAGTGCAGGTTGCGATACCAACGTAGTAATTTTCACATTTGATGGTATCAGTTTCCTTGCATCTGCTATCTTTTTCTCTACCTCTTTTCCAAAATCTACAATATTGTTGCCTTCATGCATTTGTATAGACAACAACATGGCCTTATTACCATTTACGGTAATGATGCTTTCCGGCTCTGCATAATCTCTTTTCAACGTAGCCACATCTCCCAGTTTTACCGGTGAGCCGGCAGGCGATGTACCTACAATCTGGTTGGCAAGTGCTGTTTCGGTTTGAAAATATCCATTGGTGTACAGCGGCGTTTTACTGCTGCTGGTCTTTACTTCTCCGGTAGCATTAATACTGTTCTGTGATTGCAACACCTGCGTTACCTGCCCTATATTAATACCGTATTGCGATAGCTTTCCCGATGTAGATGATACGACCACTTCTTCCTGTTGTTCTCCGATACGCTTCACTTTAGAAGCCTCTTTCATAGTACGGATCTGCTCTTCTACCTTTTCACTATAACCTTTCAATTCTTCGTAGCTGGCATCGTTACTTTCCAGCGCTATCACCATGGCTTCTGTATCCCCAAAGTCAGAATCCACAATCGGCCCCTGCACACCCTGTGGCAGGTCCACTTCTTTAGATACCAGTAGCTGGTGCCTCAGTTTACTCCAGAAAATATCGGGTTGTTTTACGCTTTCCGCCAGTTCCACATTGATGACCACAATACCATCTTTAGACGTAGAGTAGGTTTTGGTTTTATCTACTTCTTCATATTGAAAAAGATACTGTTCAAGTTTTTTGGTAACCTGCTCTTCTACCTGTGTAGATGATGCACCCGGGAATGTGGCCATCACCAGGCCTGTTCTGATGGTAATCTTAGGATCTTCACGACGGGGCATATGCAAAAGCGAGTTGACTCCCACCGCAAAAAGCATCAACAGAACAGCCAGTGTCAGTTGTTTATATTTAAGTGCTGCTTCTATAAAATTCATATCGATTAGTACTTTACGATTGTGATGAAAGAACCATCAGAAAGTTTGGTTTGCCCGGATATAATAACCTCTTCTCCAAGGGATAAACCAGACAGGATCTCGATTTTGTTAGCCATCATTTTACCCAGGCTCACCCTGCGTTTGAAAGCTTTATGACTTACCTTATCTGCCACGTACACATAACTTTGGTTGCCTAATTCATTGATAATGCATTCTGCCGGCAACTGTATGCCTGTCTTCTGACTGCTACCAGCAATACTTATTTCGGCAACCATACCGGGACGTACCTGCAGGCCGGCATTATCTATTTCTATTTTTACCATAAAAGCCCTTGATGCAGCATCTGCTACTGCCCCTACTTCGGTTATTTTACCTGTAATAGTTTTATCCAATGCTGTAATGTTAACACTGGCATCCTGCCCTATATGTAATCCATTCAGTTCGCCTTCGGGTATAAATGCCAATACCTTTACTTTGCGGATATCTGCCACCACAAATAGCGGCGTGCCTGCGCTGATAATTTCGCCTACTTCAGCCTCTTTGCTCAGTAATACACCACCAACCGGTGTGTAAAGTCTGGTATCGTTCAGGTTCTTTAATTCAAGCTTTTGTTTCAGTTGTGCGCTTTGCAGAGAAAAGCCTGCTTTTGTAAAATCACTTTCGCTAAGACTGCCCCTGCCATGCAGGATTTTCAAACGATTGTATTCATCGTTTGCTTCATTTAGCTGCAAATCTGCAAGCTGTTTGTTAAGCGCATAATTGGTAGGATCAACGCTGGCGATTAGCTGCCCCTGGGTCACAAATTGCCCTGTTTTGCCCGATATAAGATTTATCTTACCCGGTACCATAAAGCCAAGCTTTACAGTCGTACTGCCTTCTATAGTACCGCTAACGGTTATTTCACTGCTTAATGGTGTACCCGTCAGTGTTTCTGTTTGTACGGCGATGGTACTATCTGTACCTTCTTCGCTTGACTTTTTCCCATTGCTGCAAGCCGCCAAAAATAATAGTACGGCTAACGCTTTTAAGTATTTACTGCCCATTTGCTGGTATTTTGATGCAAAAATGGGCGCTGTAAACGCTTTATTTTTTTTAAACTGACTGAACTGACAAAAATCAGAACTGAGTATATAGTAGCGGGGACTGAGCTATGGAAATGAGGATAGGGATGAAGCTAAGGGGATCATCTAAAAGGGTTTAATCAAACTCCTTATTTGTAGTAAATTAAAAGCTCCGTTAGGAGCTCCGTGTTTGTAGAAAACAGATTAAACAACAAAACACAGACTCCGTAGGAGTCCCCTGAATTGTGAATATTAGGGGACTCCTACGGAGTCAATTAAAGAGAATATAGATATTTTTCTACAAACACGGGGCTCCTAACGGAGCCTTTTAGTGTATCCTAATTCTTTAGTATTTATCATTCTGTGTAAACGCTTTAGAAGCATCCATTGCAGACTGTGGGATCGGGAAAATCCTTCTGTAAGGCTGAGAAGCAGCTTTAGCTGTTCCAGCAGCATCAAATTTTCCGAAACGGATCATCTGTTTCCTTCTGTACATTTCCCAATAAGTCTCATAACCTATCTCATTGTACAGCGATTGCTCGTCAAGAGATGTAATAGCTACACCTGGTGCATTGGCATACAGTGCTTCACGGGTTCTGCTGGTACGTAACTTATTGATATCTGCCATTGCCAGATCTGACTGGCTTTTACGGAAATAAGCTTCAGCACGTAAGCAGTAAATAACTCCCAAACGATACAGCGGGATATCTACATTGCTGGTACTATTACTACCCCTTTCCGGATCGAATTCGAACTTGAAAACACGCACGCCACGGTTGATCTGTGCCTGTGTAAAAACAGCCTGTGCAGGATTGTCAAAAGTAAGCTCAGGAGTAAAGTCAACCGGAAGAGAGGTATTCTTTTCACAATAGAGCATTGATACTTTGATACGGTTATCAGCTGTCATCTCAAAACCACCGTTCAGCAGTTTAGGTCCGTACTGCTGTCCTGCCAGGAGACCACGGTTGAAGTGGAACCAGGGTACAGTACTTTGTAGTACAGTGCTCGTAGCCGGCACGCTTACATCTGTACCATCGTTCATGAACCAGGTGCCATCAGGATACTGATACTTCCTGGAAAAACGCGGATCATCATGTTTTCCATTCCAGGTAGCATAAAATTCAGGAGTAGTACATACTGCGTTGGTACCCCTGTTAAGCGGAGAAGGTTTCTGGTTCCTTTCCATAGTCATATAAGCAAAATCGTTATCGCTGTTTCTCAGGGTATTAACATCCTGTGATACTACGAAAATGAGTTCCGGTCTGCCGGCATTGTCTATATCGAAGTTCCTGAAATAATTGCTTTCCAGAGAGAACTGCGGGTTGTCTATAAGCAGGGAAGTGTAATAGATCACCTTGTCCATATCCGTACCATTGTTGTCAACTGCCGCCTCTAAGAAGTTGAAGCCGGTAGTAGCATAACGGTCTTTGAACACTGCACGGTTCAGATACATATCAGCCAGTAAAGCATAGGCAGCCTGTTTGGTGAATCTTCCGTTATGTGTATTCTGCTCTTTCAGGTTAGCCAGATCAGGTAATATTGCTTCTACCTCTTTGATCAGACCATTGATGGCAGTATCAGCCTTTTTAACTTCCAGTGGCGCATTTGCAACGAAAGGATTTTTATAAGGAGCCTGTCCGAAAAGATCCAGTGTATGGTAAGTGTAAAACGCCAGCAAGCCTCTTGCTTCAGCAAGGAACAGTGTTTTATTGGCAAAATTCTGTGCGTTATTGATACTGCTGATAGCAGTCAGCGACTTGGTAATACCGCTGTTCAGGTTATTCCAGGTATTGGTAAGCACGGAGTTATCCGGGCCCCAGGTGAACTCGTGAACGGCACGCCAAACACCACCATCACCCCAGTCACTACCACGGGTAGGCAGTAATGCTTCATCTGTTGAATATTCCTGTAATCCGAACACGTTACCATGATCCACAAAAGTAGCATCTCCCATTTGTCCGTATGCTGCAGCAATGGCATTTTCCGGATTTGAATTGTTAGAGCCTAATACCTCATCGATCACTTTCTCGTGCAGGTCTGTACATCCTACCATTGCCACAGTAAGGAAGATACCCGCTAATTTATGTAGTTGTAATGATTTCATATTTCTTAAAATTTAACCGTTGCGCCTAAAAGGAATGTTTTTGCAGCCGGATAGGTGGTATAATCGATACCGAGGGACTGGTTACCGCCTGAATTTTTCGTTGTATTAACCAATGGATCATAACCAGAATAACCAGTGATGGTCATCAGGTTCTGGGCACTCACATACAGGTTAAACGATTTCAGCCATGTAAGTCTGTCACATGTAAAAGTATATCCGAGACGGAGATTGTTTAAACGAACGAAATCTGATTTCTCCAGGTATAAAGACGACAGCTGCACAGGGTTGGTAGTGCTGGCTTTCGCTTCATAATATTTCCTCAGTACGTTACGGTCAGATGCCAGACTGTTGATGTTCAGGTCCAACGCTGTATTGTTAACCAGGTATCCGCCTGTTTGTCCGATGAAGGAAAACGAAAAGTCAAATTTCTTATAACGCATCTGGCTGTTCAAACCGAAGTTGAAATTAGGGATAGCACCTTCAAAAATCTGTCTGTCACTGGCATTAATAACACCATCGCCGGTTTTATCTTCGAAAATATCCTTACCATCCTTATCATAACCCAGGTGCTTCAACATGTAGAAAGAACCTGCTTCATAGCCATTCTTATAGATGTTTGCGTTCACACCGGAAAGACCAGGACCAGAGATACTACCAGAGTAAAGCTCAGAAACCGGAAGGTCTTTGATCTTGTTGGACAATGTAGATCCGTTCACATCCAATGTCCAGCTGAAATCTTTAGTACGGATCAGTTGTGATCCCAGCATGATTTCAAATCCTTTGTTTACGATCTGGGCATCTACGTTCTTCCATATAGTAGTGGTAGGACTCAGCGGACCAGAAGGAATATTCAGGATAGGATTTTTAGTGGTCTTGTTATAATATTCCAGTGAACCGTATAACTTGTTTTTCCAGAATCCGAAATCCACACCCACGTTATACTGTTCTACCAGCTCCCATCTGAGATCCGGATTAGCAGTACGGTTTACGGTAGTACCATTCACCAGGTTCAGGTTATCATACAGGTAATATCCTGCACCTGTAGACAATGAGTAACTGGCCTGAGTGATCTTGTTAGGCACTTCCTGGTTACCTGTTTGTCCCCAGCTGGCACGAAGTTTCAACTCCTGGATAGCACTGATATCTTTCAGGAAATCTTCACGGGAAAGAGTCCAGCCCAATGCTACGGATGGGAAGTATCCATATTTCTTATTGTTACCGAAACGGGTAGAACCATCAGCACGGATAGAAGCTGTAAACATATAACGGCTGTCATAATTATAGTTGACACGTCCGAAATAAGATTGCAGTTCGTTTTCCTGTGCGTAACCGCTTGGACTGGTTGCTGTTCCTGCATAACCAGGATTGTATTCCGGATCTACACCTTGTCCCTGCTTAGTGATACCAATCATACCAAAAGTAGTACCGGAGAACCTGAACTGCTGGTAGGAGAAACCACCCAGTAATTCAAACTGATGCTTATCGATTGCAAGATTATATGTCAGATAATGTTCCAGTAAGGTAGATAAAGACGACAGGTTATTCTGTGCATAAGCACCGGTTGGCTGTCTGTCCGTTACGTTCGGATAGATAGTGGAATTACGTTCTGAAGTGGATTTATCAATACCATAATTGAAACGGTAATTTAATCCTGGTAACAGTCTGAGTGTAGCTTCGATGTTACCCAGCACGCGGAACGTATTCGTCTTGTCATCATAAATGCTCAGCAGGTAAGCCGGATTGTAATGCGCATTCATGTTGAAGTTGGTATACCCACCTGTTGAATCACGTAAAGAACGAGTAGGATTTGCCATCAGGGCATGTATAATAAGCTGACCATCAGAACCGGCGGTATTACCGTTCGGAATAGCTGTTTCATTGATATCGCTGGCTGTCAGGTTCATCTTAACGGTCAGGCGTTTCTCATCAAAGAATGACTCCTCAGCATTCAGCCTTGCAGTAGTTCTTTTGAAGCTGCTTTTCTCTACGATTCCATCCTGGGCCATATGAGAAAGTGATGCCAGGTAACTGCCGGTAGCGGAAGTTTTGGCAAAAGACAGATTATGATTCTGTACAAAGCCATTGCGGTAAATCACATCCTGCCAGTCGGTATTACCACCATGATCGTAAGCCGGATTTGCCAATGCTTTACGATATTCGTCAGCATTCAGTACATCCAGTTTTTTAATCACTTTAGAAGTACCTAAATACGCATCGTAAGTAAGTGAAGGTCCACCCTTGCTACCGCGTTTGGTAGTGATCAGTACCACACCGTTAGAACCTCTGGCACCATAAATAGACGCAGCAGAAGCATCTTTCAGAATGGTGATAGTTTCGATATCACTGGTGTTCAGGAAGTTCAGAGGGTTTTTAGGTTCAGAGCTACCTAGTCCGAAGTCCGGGCCACCAGCGCTCACATTATCATTACTTAACGGCACACCGTCCACAACGAAAAGTGGCGTACTACCGCTCCTGATAGAACCAACACCGCGGATGAATACATCAACGCCGGCACCAGGTTCACCGCTGGATTGTGCAATGCGCACACCGGCAACTTTTCCCTGTAGCATGTTATCAACAGAAATGTTGACACCCTGCTTAATATTATCAGCCTTTAACTGCGTCAATGCACCTGTTACATCGGCTTTGGTCTGACTACCATAACCTACCACTACCACTTCTCCTAACTGACTATTGCTTAATTGCAGTGTCACGTTCAGCGTTTTGGTACCGGCAGTTACTTCCTGTGAGGTGTAACCGATGGAAGAGATAACCAGCTTTTCACCACTGGCAACTTCAATGCTAAATTCGCCGCGCTCGTTTGTCGTTGTCACCTTTTTGGAGGTCAGCGATTTCACGGAGGCGCCGGGTATCGGAGTGCCGTCTGATCCAACGACCACTCCCTTTACAGGTTCCTGTCGAGCTACCTGGTAATAGTTACGATGAGATGCCTCATGGGCCATGGAAGGGCTTACGGCCGAAAGCCATACCGCGACCATTAAAAGAAATTGATTGTTCATTTCAATCTTATATTACGGTTGATGTTAAAAGGCATAGTTAATCATGACCTGTTGGTCATTTTTTCTGACGATTGGATCATCATTATTGTATTATTTCGAAACGTGAGCTACCCTAAAGCTACCAGACATAGACGGCATGCAACTTGTCTTGTTGCGCATAAAACACATATAGGCGATTTGTCCTTTTTGAAACAGGGTGCAATGATAACGTGCTTTTCAGAATTTGTTGTTAACTCAAAGTTATGTTTACTTTAATAAAATAAGTGCATTTACTGAGAATACACATTTACAGACAGTTGGGTATCATAATCTCCTTTCAATAAAACTTTCTTAATAACGTGGAATTTTCTATTATCGGAAGCATCTCAGCTCCATATCCCCTGCAAAAAACTATTCAAATCTTCCCCTTTATCCAATCCAAGCTTTTGTTTAACCCTGTACTTGGCCATACGAACACTCTTCGCTTCGATATTCATCAGTTGGGAAATCTGAGTAGTATCCATCTTAAGATACAGATAAGCACAAAGTTTTAAATCAAGTAAACTTAATTTCTTTTCTGCCTTCTCATTGATCAGGTTAAAAAAATCAGGATGTACCTGCTGTATCTGTGATTTTGCCTGTTCAAAATCACTGTCAAGCGCCATCTCTTCTCTTAATATTTTCTGAATGTTCACAGCATCTCCAACGTTTAACTTATCCTTTATCTGAAGCAGCATCTGGTTCTTATGCTCCAGTTGCAATACATTGGCCATTGCTTCTGTCTTTAGCTGTTGCTGCTGGCTTTCCAGCAATTGCTGTTCAACCTTGAGTCTTGCCTGTTCCTCTCTTTCCAGCTTCATTTGCAGTACTGTATCCAGTTTTTCCAGTTCAAGACGTTTTTCCCTTTGCTGGGAGTAGCGTAGTTTAAAATGATAGGATTTGAACACAAACAGTAATGCAAATAAGGAGGCCAAAGCAATACAGCCGTATAAATAGTTTTGCAATCTGCGATTATGCTCCCGTTCTTTCAGTGAACGCATTTCCTCATTCTTCCGCTCCGTTTCATATTGTATCTCCAGTTTCTGCGCATTCAATGCCTGCTGCTCGTTGAAATTCTTCTTATTATATAATGTCACTTCCTTTTGAAAATCCAGTGCTTTTTTATACAAGCCTTTCTCCCCGTAAAAGTCAGACAGCCCCTGCACCACATTGATCATTGTATGGTAATAAGGGAGTTCTTCTGCTTTCATTAGCGCATAGGCTTCCAGGAGATAGTTTTCCGCAAGCTCGTCATGCCCCTCTCTCTTTGCATATTCACTGAGTATACCCAGACTGCTGGCCTGAACTTCCCGGCTCCCATCTACATTATTCATGATCATCCTGGCAGTATTCGCATACTGCACCGCCTGTTCTTTTGCCTCTTTATCCGTTGCAGGAAAATATTTCAAATAATAATCGGCAATATTGATACAGGCAATACCTTCGGTATAATGTGCCACCTGCCCCGGATATTTATCGTACAACATTTCAGACTGATGCAGATAAAATAAAACACTGTCAAGCTCAGGTTTACTTTTAGATGCATTGTAATTATACTCATGCGCTATCGATAACGCTGCATAACAATTGCTCAGGAGATTATAATCTTTTGTCTGTAACGCACTTTCAGTGGCCTTCCGGGCATAAATATTTACCAGCGAATCATTATTCCATTTGGAATAGATCGTATACAACTGGTAATACATCTTGGCTGAGACATAAGGGTCCTTTACCTTTTCTAATTGCTTTAAAGCCAGATTGCAATATTTCACTACGGCATCTGCATCATCCAGTGTTTTATACAGCCATACAATTCCATAGTAAGCATAAGCCATTGCTAAAGGATCATTGGCCTTCTCTGCAAGCGCTAAAGTAGAATCACTGATGGATTTCAAAGCAGCTAATTCCCGGGTATTGGCTTTTACATTCGTTATTAAAGTATATGCTTTAACGGCATCCGTATAATTCTTATTCCGCAAGGCTATAATAATGGCCTCTCTGGCCCTGGCCTCCGCCTGGGTATAATTTTTATTGATCCGGTATATTTCAGCTAATTGTCTTAATAAGACAGGTCTTTCCTTTTCACCCAATGCAGGATTATCAACAACTGATCGTAAGCTATCCGCCAACATAACCTGTGAAAAGCTGCCCAATGGCATAAACATAAAAAGAATCAGAAACAGAGATCTCATAGACGCCAAAATTACAAGCCTTATGCCAAAAACAATTACAAATATCCGTTGTTAAGCTATAAAAATATAATAATCAGTACATTAAACAGGATGTAGACGTATTGTAGATGCCACTAAGATAGTGGAATCTGTACATTTGAAACAACTGTAAGGGAACTATCAATCTTGAAAACATGAAATACCTGTTATCTTCATTCTCAATACTGTTTACGCTTTTTTTTGCGATCCCCTTCCCCATGCTTTTATATTACAATGTTAAAAATGAGGACCCACCTGATCTTGCAGGAGCGAATCCCTGGATAGCGCTCGGCCTTGTAGTATTGTCAATAGGACTCTGGCTATTCCTGCTGACAGGATATTTCCGTCATTGGATCTTGTCCGCTTTTAGTGCAAAACGTAATATGGAGTTATTAAAGAAGGATGGTGTACCCCGGGAAGCAGAAATCCTCAGCTCAACGAAAATCCATAACAAGAGTGCTGAGTATGACATCTATGAACTCAAATTATCCTTTAAAAACCTCGTAAATACGGAAATAATACAAAATGCGGCGGTAAATGATGTCAGACCTGCGGAACACCGTTTTGAGGTGGGTAAAAAAGTAGACCTGCTTATTGACAGCCAGATGAAACGTATCCCTTATTTTATGTTTGCTGGTTCGGAAGCCAGTATCAGGGCGGGCATAATGCTGTTGAATATCGCAGGCTGGTTGTTGTGCGTGGTGTTAGTGGTGGGATATTACCTTTTTTCCTACCAACAGGAAAGCGATGGCGCAGGCTGGCGCTTTGTGATCTTCGGCCATCCATTGTTTGTTTGCCCCCTGGTGCTTCTTTTTTACAGGTTCTTAGGGCTGTTTATAGAAAATTTTACCGGTAGCGCTTCTGATCAGGCACTCATAAAGTTTAAAGGCATACGAACTACTGCCAAAGTACTCCATGTAGAAGAAACCGGCACCTATATTAATGAACAACCCATGATGCGGTTTGAACTGGAATATATCGATGAGCAACATCAGGCACACAGGACCACCTTCAAAAAATTGATAGGTGTGCTCAGTTTGGATATGATCAAACAGAAAAACATAGACATCTTTTATCTCAAGGATGATCCTACACGTATTGCCTTTGCCGAAGATCTGGATAACATCAATTAAATACAATGAAGCACGCTATATTGATTATCACCATTATTACATTATCTGGCTGTAAACAAATATCCAAAAGTGTGGAAGAAACGTTCCATCCTGCGGATTCAGTGCAGAACAAAGAGCAGCCATCTGATGAATATGAATACTCTGACACAATAACAACCCACATTAGCATCCATACATCAATTACTATCGAATCTGATTCAGTATACAGATACAAATAAAGAAAATGCCCGGCCCTGATATAACCAGAACCGGGCATTATTATTATTATTAGAATTTACTTGTAAGCTACTTTTACATCTACCGTGAGATAGCTATCAGACAACGACTTCACTTTCACAATCCCTATTTTACCATCGCTGTTCTTAAAGAACACCACTACCGGTAAATCAGCCGCATCAATTGTTTGATTATCATCTGCTACCGTCAGTTTATATAAGGTAGAAGCATGTGTTAATGTATCAAATGAAGTCACTTTAAAAGAGGAATCAACATAGTTCCGCACATTTGTTTTGGTAACATTTGGTATAGTGATATCAAAACTGTTGGGATCTGCGCTGCTAAAGAACATAGAGAATGAAGCCTGATAAGCGAACGCCAGGTTGATGTACTTACCCATTGAATCAGGAATGGCATCGTCCAGGTATACCAGTCCGGTAACTGAAGAGAATACACGTCCGTAGTTGTTATCTCCCGGTGCCAGTCCAAATTTCACATCGGTGAAAGTAACCACGCTGTCTTTACCAATTACAGGATTACTGGTATCAGTAGTGTCAGTGTTATTACCTTTATTGCCTTCCAGGGCAGCATCTTTTGTGCAGGATCCAAAAGCCAGCGCAATAGCAACTGCAGCAGGCAGGAAGAATTTCTTCATAGGATAGGTTCTATTAGTTCCTGCAAAAATATGAAATATTTTAATCAAGTGTACACAGGAAGTATTACCACAAAGGTAGCCCCCTTACCTTCCTCAGAATCAGCGTATATGACCCCATGATGGGCCGTAACTATCTTCTGACACAGGGCCAGCCCTATCCCGCTACCCTCATATTCACCCCTTCCATGCAGCCGCTGGAAGATCACAAAGATCTTTTTGGCATAAGTGGGTGCAAACCCTATCCCATTGTCACTAATCCTGATTTCTCCATACCGGGTGCCATTCTCTAACTGTGGATGCCCGGCTATTTCTCCCGCTTCCATCATCCTGGAAGTAATCTTGATAAGGGGAAATATACCGGCCTGACTGAATTTCAATGCGTTACTCAGCAGGTTATGGAATAATTGCGTCATATGCAGGGGGATTCCCTGTACATGAAACAAACCATCACATTCCACTATTGCATCTTTCTGCTGTATCAGCATATCAAAATCGCCCAGCACCTGCTGTACCGTGGCGGATAAATCTATTTCTTCAAAGAGATGGTCCTGACGGGATACCCTGGAGAAAGCTAACAAATCCTGGATCAGGGTAGTCATACGGGTAGCGGCATTCCTGATAATACCCAGGTTCCTCATTCCCGTTTCATTCAGCTGGTCCCTGAATTTATCTTCCAGTAATGCGGAGAACATGTTGATCTTACGGAGTGGCTCCTGTAAATCATGACTGGCAACATAAGCAAACTGTTCCAGGTTCTGATTAACGATATTCAGATCTATATTGGCTTTTTTCAGCTCACTGGTCCTCATCTCCACAATCTTCTCCAATTCCAGCTCGTTTTCAATACGTTGCTGATGGGCTGCTTTCTCTTCCCTTAAATCGCGGGAAATAGTGGCCCTGCCCTGCGAATTACCTGTTACCGGATCATACACCAGCATTGTAGTGCCCTCTACCGGGATGGCCTCCCCTGTTTTAAAATGGCGGTATAATACTTCTCCGGACCATGCTCCTTTGCTGAACAACTGCTTATTAATCACGTCCTTCAGCTTCCCGATCTCTTCCGGCATCAGGTACTCACTATTATGTCTCCGGGCTTCTTCCTGACTATTTAATCCTAATAGTTTTAACCCGGCAGCATTGACGTAACTCACATTGCCTTCTTCATCAGACAGACTTACAAAATCACGACAGTTTTCCAGTAACGCTAATAATTTCTGTTGTTCTCTTGCCGCATCCGGTTCCGGATCTGTAACAGCGCCCATCACATCCGGATAACTCTCTACCCGGGATAATAATAGCTGCCTTTTTTCCGTGTCTTTTATATCTGCTGAAATATCCTGTATAGTACCTGCAAAACGACATGCAACCCCATTATTAAAATATGCTTTACCTATGCAACGCACCCAGCGTAACTGTTTATCTGTAGTACTGACAGTCCGGAAAATAATATCATACAAACCGCCGCTTTCCGGTCTTAATGCTTTATCAACAGCTGCAATTACTCTTTCCCTGTCTTCCGGATGAATGTTCTTTCTAATGTTTTCCTGTGATAAATCTCCTTCTGCAGGATAACCATACAATTCCCGGCAACGATCATCCCATATTACCTGGTTACTTGCAAGATCCAGTTCCCAGGTCCCGAAACCAGAAGAGACCAATGCAAAACGCATCCATTCTTCATTGTCCCCCTTATGTATACCCTTATCTATATGTTGTTCCATGTATAATAATCCCTGTAAAACAACAATAATAAGGGTTATCCTGAAATACTACGTCAAATTTTTTGTGTAATTACCTGCTTTCCAGACTAAACATTTCGGCTAATAATTCATAAGAACGGAAGCGATCTTCTGCCTTGTCCGCCATAGTAGATACAACTATTTCTTCTACACCATATTCCGATGCCAGCTTCAGTAAACGGGCTTTTACCTGTTCCGGTGTTCCTGAAACAACACGGGCTCTGTTAGCTAATACACGTTGTAACTCCTGATCAGTATATTCATAATCCCTTACCTCTTCATAAGTAGGATATACCTCAAACTGGCCTTTCTCATAGCTTAACAGGCGGTAGTCCATCATTGCCTGTAGCTCATCTGCTTTCTCCTGCGTATCTGCACAGAATACAAAAATACCTACGTTGGCTTGGGGTTCTTTCATGAATAAAGACGGTACAAATCTTTCCCTGTATGCTTTTACAGCCTGCGGCCCACCTACCGGGTAAATGAAATGTGCGAAAGATAATGCCCAGCCATGACGGGCTGCCAACAATCCACTTTCACCGCTGGAAGTCAGCATCCATAACCCTGGCATCGTATCTATATGTGGGATGGCCTTTACTTTATCATGTACTGTACCAGGCTCTCCGGTTTCTGTGAGATAGGCTTCCAGGTCTATTACCTGCTGTACAAATTCACGGGGTTCAAAGTTATTGGAAGGATTGAGGATGTGCGCTGTTAGTCTGTCCCCTCCTGGTGCGCGGCCAATGCCTAAGTCAATACGACCGGGATACAGCGCTTCCAACAGACGAAAATTCTCTGCTACTTTTAATGTGCTGTGATTGGGTAGCATAACACCACCGGAACCCAGTCTTATATGCTTCGTAGCGGCAGCCAGCCGGGCTATCAGGATCTCCGGAGAGGCACCGGCCAGAGAACGGGTGTTATGATGCTCAGAGAGCCAATAGCGGGTGTAACCTAGCCTGTCTGCCAGTTGCGCCAGTTTCACGCTTTCCTGCAAGGCTTCCACCGCATTGCTGCCTCTTCTGATGGGAGATTGATCCAATACGCTGAGTCTTAGTTTATTCATTTGATTCCAGAATTATCGTTCCAAAATTAAGGAATTATAGATAAAGAGGGATATAAGCAGTACTATCCCCGATGAAAGCGCTGGCTGGTATTAGATAACGGGCTGTTTTAGATTGTTGAGGCCGGGAGTTTTAACAGTGTACAGAAGAACCGCTTAAAAGAATCAGCGGTTTTGCTTTCTTCTTCTGTAAACAATGATTACGATTGTCGCGACTATGGCCACGATAATCATTTTAATTACTGGGCCTAAGTCAACTGTAATTAAATCCATTTTAAGAATTTCTGAAGTGATTTGATATATATACCCGGAGCTGTTCCAGGGCCTTTTTCCTGAATCGAATTTATCTTTTTTCCCATAAAAAAAACTGTGGTAAAGGTTTTAATTTTTTAACCTTTAACACAGTTTCTTATTGAATGGATAGATCTAAAACGAATTGATCGCTTCTCCCAGATCATAGACAGGTGTTTTCCCATGTAACACAGCATCTACTATGCTGCTGCCAGCAGCACTGCGATAGCCACCGGCACAATGTACTACTACAGGTTTATCTACAGGTATAGTATCTGCTTTTTCCCTTAACTCATACAGAGGTATATTGATAGCGTTGCTAAAAACAGGATGTGCTTTTACTTCTGCGGGATTACGTATATCTATGATCGTATACTTACTTGTATCTGCTTTAAATCTGTCAAGATCTATCAATCCCATTGAAATATTTCCCTTATCACCTGTAAATGCTTTTTTGATAAACCCTTCATAACCTATTTTAGTAGTCTTTTTTATCACTGTCTCCAATGCTGCATCATTCTCTGCTAACAGGTAAAAAGCCTCTCCGGGAGCAACTATACTTCCTAACCATGTTTCAAATTTACCCCCATCCTGTAAGTTAATGGCTCCGGGTAAATGTGCTTCTTTAAAAGCAGCAGCCGGTCTTGTATCTATCAAAATAGTATCCTCATCATCAGGAATACCTCTTACCACTTTACTCAATGCTACATTCAGCTTCTCCGCCCCTTCCTTATTTACACTCACATCATAAGGAAAATACACAGGTACAAAAGGTTGTTCTGATATCAACTCCCGCACAAAATCTTTTTCACTCATCACCTGTAAACTCCAGTTAGTTAAAGTCTCTTCACCAATACTACTACTCGCTGCTTCACTCAACGCTTTACCACACAAGGTACCTGCACCATGTGCAGGATAAACGATCACATCATCATCCAGCACCATCAACTTATCTCTAAGAGAATAATACATCTGCCTTGCTAAATCTTCTCTCTTAGCACTTACAGCACCTGTATTCTCCCTTAAATCCGGACGACCGCAATCACCTATAAACAACGTATCACCAGTGAATACTGCTTTATCTTTCCCATTCTCTTCCAGCACTATAGAGATACTATCGGGAGAATGCCCCGGTGTATTCAGCGCCTTTAATTTTATCCCGGAAAGATCAATAACATCTCCTTCATCAAACGCCTTATGCGGATAACCCGCTTCCTGCAAAGCAGAACAATATATAGTAGCCCCCTCAGTCTTAAATAACTCCAGATGTCCGCTCACAAAATCCGCATGCGGATGTGTTTCTATCACCGCTACTATCTGCGCCCCATGCTCTTCCGCATATAAGATGTAAGGTTTTACATCACGGGAAGGATCAATCAAAGCAACAGTCTTTCCGCTTAATACAGCATAAGAATAATGTGCCAGTCCTTTATCTTCAAATTGTTGAATCTTCATATAAATAATTAATGTGTTAATGATTCTCTGAACTTCCCATATACCCAGGTACCCAGAATAGCACTCAGCAATGGAACAATAATAACAGTCGCTCCTGTACCTATCTGGGCAAACAGGGGGCCCGGACAGGCCCCCGTTATTGCCCAACCTACACCAAATATTAAACCACCATATACCTGTCCCTTGTTAAATATCTTTGTATGAAAGTGAATATCCTCACCACTAATCGTTTTAATCTTAAATTTTTTAATGATAAATACTGAGATCATCCCAACGAATATAGCACTGCCAATAATACCATACATATGAAAAGATTGCAGCCGGAACATCTCCTGTATCCTGAACCAACTGATCACCTCAGATTTTATAAACACGATACCAAACAATATACCTACTATAAGAAATTTTACATTCCGATATAACATCATTATAATTTTAAAATATAAGGAAGAATAAGATTAGCCGTCACAAACCCACCAACCATAAAACAAATCGTCGCCACCAGCGAAGGCCATTGCAAAGTAGACAACCCCATAATAGTATGTCCACTGGTACAACCTCCCGCATAACGCGTACCAAAACCTACTAAGAATCCTCCACCGATCATCATCAAAGCTCCTCTGAGCGTAAATAAGGCAGACCAGTTAAACAACTCCGTTGGTACCAGCGAATGATAATCATGAATCCCATAACCCGACAATTCATTCACAAGCGCAGGATTAACAACCACAGGCCCGGGATGCATAAAATAATAAGTGATGAAACCACCCATTAAGATCCCCGCCACAAAGAAAAGATTCCATATTTCCTTCTTCCAGTCGTACTGAAAAAAAGGGATCTTTGCCGGTATACAAGCCGCACACACATGCCGCAAAGAGGAACTGATACCAAATGACTTATTCCCTAACAATAACAAAGCAGGTACTGTAAGTCCTACAAGTGGCCCTGCTACATACCATGGCCAGGGCTGTTCTAAAAACGATCGCATAAACATGATTAAATGATTTCATGAACAAGAATATATACCCCCATCAGCAATACAAACCAACCAAAGACTATTTTCAGCTTCCCTCCCTGTATCCTGGGTACCAGCAACCCTCCCAGCATTATTCCAACAACCGCTATCAACGCTATCTTCAGCAGGAAAAACCAATCGATGTGATAATGTCCCAGATCCCCTAAAAATCCCGATAAAGAATTAAATGCAATGATAAACAAAGATGTACCTACCGCTTTTTTCATAGGCAATTTTACCAGCATCACCAGCGCAGGTATCAATAAAAACCCGCCACCGGCACCTAACAATCCTGTTACAATACCAATCCCCACTCCATACAATACAAGCCTGAATAAATTCCTGCCCGGCACTACATGCTCCTTTGTTTTACTGAAGATCATAGACAACGCAGCTGCCAGCATCAATATGGCAAATAAGGTCATCGTTACAAGAGACCATGTAACCGTAAAATGCCCCAGTGTAAACAACTGTTCAGGAATAGCAGGAATGATAAATTTACGTGTAACAAATACCGTTATAACAGAAGAGAGACCAAACAATACAGCCGTATAAAAACTTACGTCTCCTTTGCGGTAGCTGCCATATGCCCCTATTAAACTGGTACTGCCAACAATAAACAATGAATAGGAAGTCGCTAAAACAGGAGTGATCCCAAAGATATATACCAGTACCGGTACCGTGAGAATAGAGCCTCCGCCCCCTATCAGACCAAGAGAAATACCAATTAATAACGAAGCCAGATAACCAAATATGACCATTGCACGATGTATTATACATGCAAAGCTCGTGGAGTTAACAATGATTGACGGTGACTAAAGTCACAGGAGTTCTATATAGTTTCTGAACAGGCGGACCTTCTCCCGCTGTTCCAGCTTTTTAAGCAATCTGGAAATCACTTCCCTTGAAGAATTAAGGTCAGTAGCTATTTC
Organism: Chitinophaga sp. YR573; assembly: GCF_900110995.1. Lineage (GTDB taxonomy): Bacteria > Bacteroidota > Bacteroidia > Chitinophagales > Chitinophagaceae > Chitinophaga. The sequence goes on along the minus strand of NZ_FOJF01000003.1, from coordinate 290,718 downwards.
ATTATGGGTGATATACAACTGACTGGAACCTAACTTTTCTTTCTGATTTTCAAGATAAGTAACCAGCCTTTCATCCATAGACCTGAAAGCAATATTATCAATGATCACCAGCAATTCCTCAAACCGTGAACGGTAAGTTTCCACTACAAATGAATACCAGCTTTTAAAATCCTGCATCAATGATTCCATCATGGCCACAGGCACCATCAGCACTACACTGTCTTCCAGTGCTTTGGCCATTACACCGCTTGTCAGTTGCTTCTGTGCACAAACCATAGACAAGGCACAGGCATCCCCCGGCTCCAGGTAATACATAAAAAACTCACCCCCTTCCTCTCCTTCACGGTAAAGCTTTAAACGCCCTTCCAGTACCAGCACGGTAGAACGGAAATACTGCCCCGTCTGTATCATCGTTTCCCCTTTTAATACAGATTTCATCGTACTATGTTCTGCTATCTGCTTACGCAGATCAACCTCAAACTGTGGGAAATATTTATCGAGATAATCATTAACCATGCTGTAAATATAATATTAAAAGCTCCGCCGGCATAAAAGCCAACGGAGCTTATCAGACATATCCCCCTATTATTTTTTCTCTACAACCAGGCACACCACCGACATAGCCGGTAATGTCACCTTCACACCCTGCTGTGCACTGGCAGAATATGCCTTCAGCGTAGCATAGCTATCAGGCCCTCCGGCCACACCGGAAGGCCCGGTGCCATTTACAAACACTTTCCTCGAAAAGCCTGTAACACCATCCCCTCCCGTTAATACATACCAGTAATAACGGCTACCGGGATTAAAATTCTTAAAAGCCAGCTGTACGCTTTTCGCACTAACAGCCTTGTTCACCAATGTAACCGATACCTCTCCGGAACCAAAAGTAGACCCGTATGCATTGATACCGGCACTACTATCTGCTACCGTTGCATTTATATACCGGTCGCCCAGGTTCTTCTGGAAGAAATACATGTAATAGAATACCGGTCTTGGTGCCCATTTTGTTTCACCGGAAGCAGCTTCACCCTGACTAAACAACCCATGATCATTCCCGTTATCCCAGCTATTAGCAAGGTCCCAGCGACTGGCCATACCAAACTTATTCTTCATCAGTTCTCCCAACACCATCACTGCGTGCATACCCGCTACCTGCGATACCATCTGCTGAGAGCCCACTGCAAAGATGTTCCATTCAGTTAATGCCACCGGCTTAGACGCAACCCCAGCTGTTGTTAAGGATAATGACACATAATCAGAGATCGCCTTTGTAACAGCCACCGCAGACGCCAGTACTTCCGGCGGATTGGAGTTGGTATTAAAAGGCGTATAGTAACTATGCACAATAAAGAAATCTGCTGTACTACCCGCCTGTTTCAATACGCCACTGTTCCAGCTTTTATCTGTAGCTGTAGCCCATGATGCCGGCTCATGTTCCAGTAACTGTCCGCCTATATAAATGGTTTTACCAATTTCCGAAGCCGCTTTACGCATAGAGTCTGCATACACCTTAAAATGTCTGCCATAGAGATCTCCTGTCACCAGCTGCGGCTGACCATCTTTATTCTGTGTTACATCTATCCTGTACCCGGCCTGCCAGGTACCATTACTCTCATTCCCTATTTCCCAGTATTTCGTACGTCCGTTATCATACCGTACCCAGTCGGCCGCCAGATGAGCTGCCGCAGCCACAGGATCAGTCCCCGTACCATATCTGGCGTACCCGTAATTCACCGTGATAATACCCTCGTTACCGCTTTGCTGTAACATCTTGTAGTAATTATCCAGTGATAACGTCCAGCCGTCTGTAGTACCACCATACCAGTAACCAGGATCTATACTGTTCCCGTCAGCATCATTAATTTTATCCGGAGCATCCGCAGGCTTATTGCCTGATGTGGTATTCCAGAAATAAACGCTGCTCAGATTCCCGCCCGGAAAGCGGATAATACCCGGATGTAACTTTGTGATATGCCCCATTAATGCCGACTCGGTCACCATCTGGCTCATATACAGATTACTGTTATTCCCGAATAATGAAGGAGATACTTTCGTTACCACGGTAGATGCATCTACTGTCACCGTATAAGTAGCTGAGGAAGGCGGTGTCATTTCTGTATAAGCAGGTGCTGTAAAACTCTTTTGTACCCACTCATTCATAAAGAAGCCAATACTACTTGCTACGGAAGGATCCGATGGGATCACCACCGTTCCCCCTATCGTATCTGTACCACCGTTTCCGCTTTGTTTGTCTGAAGTACCCTTATTACATGCTGGAAAAATCATGAGTGCCATGCAAAGGAACCTAATACCGGGAATTTTTCTCATCTGATATATTTTATTTTACCTTAACGATCCTGAAATTATCATACGCTGCATTATACACATCTACCGCAGCGGCTTCTGTGATAAAACGATAACCAAATGCAACTACCCCACCAGTCTTTAACAGGTTGCCCATTGTCATAGCACCAGCGCCGGTACCTTCTACAGTATTACCATCTGCATCTTTAGCTGCTGTTTTAAAATCAGACAACAGGACCGTAACAGTCTCCCATGTATTTCCGGTATTAAATGAACCACTGGTTTCATCTGCCCATGGCATATACCGGTATGCATAATTATCACCCAACCGCAGCACATTCACGCCGGCAGTCCAGGGTTCTTTCGTATTTATCTCAAACTTCAACGCATAATTACTGGCCTGTTCAGACATCACAGCTGCTGTAAAAATAGTAGACACATCGCTGAAATTACCGGAACGGTTACCATTCCACCAGGCCACGTCTTTAGCTCCTACACCACCAAAAATATTCTGCAGGTAAGCGCCTCTCGTACCAGGGAATAATGTAGCGTCGCTGGTCCTGTTAGCACCCCACCAGCCCCAGTTAAATACCGGATCTTCTCCCGCTTCACCAGCGTTCGTCAGGTTGCTGATCACATCCCCGCTCTGATGGTCATTTAAAGGCCCGTCAGACCACGTTGTACCAAATTTCGCTACAATGACCAGGCGGCCTGTATCAGTGCCAAGGTCCGGCATCAGCAGCCCTACTCTTGAACCGGCATCATTACCGGCAAAGTCAGTGATCTCTCTGCCACCAGGGAAAACAAGCTTTTCTATCAGCCATAAGTTGGCCCCGCGAATGATCAGGGAATCTCCCGGCATCGCATTCTCATTAGAAATAGCCCAGATGGCCGGAGGCGGAATATCTATAACGAAACTATAAGCCGTTTCTCCATGATTTGTTACAATACGTATCTTATTAGGCACATTCGGGTCCGTCGCTTCTGTAGGTGCGTTACTCGGGATCGTCATGATGATATGCGTACTGGTATTATAAGTAGGATTAAAATAGGCTGATTGTCCGTTAAAAGACACCGTTACAGCCCCGCTAAGGTTCTCCCCTGTGATCAGGATCAAAGTACCCGGTAAAGCCCTTGCAAAGGTGCTATCTGTCTTTGTTGAATCCAGCAGGCTCACCCCATTAATAATTGGCGGACCAGATACATCGTGATCTTTGGAACATGATAACAGCAGGCAGAAAACTACCGGCAGAAAAAACAGAAAATTATACTTAGTCATAACGTTTCTTTTTTTAGATTAAAACTTGTAAGGCACCGGTGGTTTTCTCAGATTAGGCGCAGCCGTTAATTCTGATGCCGGGTATGGTATCATGAAATTACTTTCTGATACAGGATAATAAGCCGGAACATCAGAAGTAACTGTCCAGGAAGTAGCATTGGTAGCCGCATTGGCAACAATCCTGTAAGTACCTTTATCCTGATTTTTCAGTATAGTAAGGGCCTTGGCAGGATCATAATAATGGAGACGTACAATATCATACCATTGCTGTCCTTCCATAGCCAGTTCCAGTCTCCTTTCATTATAGATATCATCCCAGGTGATCACTGTTTTAGCCGCTAATCCTGCCCTTGTACGTACCGCATTATAATACTTCAGCGCCTGTCCGTCTCCTGTAGAAGGATTATTACCCAGCAACGCTTCTGCATAGATCAGGTATACTTCTGCCAAACGCAACATGTAGGTATTTATTTCTGTATGCTGCTGGGTTACTTTGCCATCATTATCTTCCGGACGACCTACCACATATTTTTTCACCCAGGCGCGTACGTTATACCTTTCAGTTCCTACATAATTCCAGGGAACCTGTAATTCCTGTATGATTTTTTTACCGGGATTATTCGGATCATCTACTGATTGATGTATATAGGAATAATGATCTCCCGGGAACATAAACGTTGCCTTACGACGCTTATCAGCAGGATCATATTGTTTCAGCATGTCGTAAGAAGCGCCAATGTCTCCGCCCCATCCATCACCAAAACCAGTGATATCAGAACTATAAGCCAGGAATGCCTGCACACTGTTTTGTGTTCCCCAGTCGCCATCATATTTCCATTGTAAAGCGAACAGACTTTCAGGGTTATTATTGTTCTTCATCAGGAACAGGTCTTCGTAATTCGTCATCAGTGAAGCACCACTGTTCTGAATCACATCATTGGCATACCATGCGGCACTGTCCAGGTCCGATTGGTTACGACTGCCACTTGCTCCAACACCTGCGCGGGTCAGGAACATCCTTGCCAGCACACCTTCTGCGGCCCATTTTGTTAAACGGCCTTTCTGTAAAGGAGTAGCCGGTAAATTCTGTGCGGCAAAACGTATTTCGCGGATCACAAACTCCCATACTGTTTCCACTGTATTCCTCGTGATGGAAGTATCTGTGAGCAGTACATTATTATTGGTGATAACAGGTACAGGGCCCCAGTTCTGCACCAGGTAAGCATATGCCAGTCCTCTCATAAAACGGCCTTCTGCAATACCCGCCTGTTTTACATTTTCCGGTACAGAAGACGCAGTATATTTTGTAAGGTTATTGATTATCATATTCGACTGTGCCACTACATTGAAGAAGGAGTTCCAGGAACTGGCTACTTCCGGTGTAATATCAGTCGTTTGCATCCGTATATTATCTATTTCATACGAGCCGGACATCAGCAATCCGCCTCTGCCATCCCCAATACCATGAGATGATTTATCATTCCAGGCAAACCATACAATATTATATAGTGGTGCAGTACCTGCCAGCACCTGATCGGACGACTGATAAAAGTTAGCGTCTACAATAGCATCCTGTGGCGGCCTGTTAAGAAAGTCTTTGCTGCAGCCAGCCAGTATGATTATTATGAATACAAGATATATTCTGTTCATGATTTTAATTTTAATGGGCTTTAGAAATCAACCGCAACACCAGCGGAATAAAGCTTTGTTAACGGATAACGGCCTGCATCCACACCAATGAGCTGACTGCTCAGCTGTACTTCCTTACCCAGGTAAGCGCCTACTTCCGGATCATATCCTTTATACTTTGTAAAAGTGGCCAGGTTCTGCACACTGGCTGTTATACGCACTGCTTTTACTACATTCTGCATACGCAGTAATGTGCGTGGCAGGTTATAACCCAGTTGTACATTCTTAATCCTGATATAGGACCCATCTTCCACAAAATTGTTAGTGAAACGGTTACCATTACCATTCACATCATTACCTGTTATCCTCGGTATGGTGGCATTCGGATTAGTCAGATAAGGCTTGCTGTCCTCTCCTGCCACACGTGCGTAACCAAATGTTTCTGCAAACAGGTTCCTGCCCAGATTAATATTACTTGGATTGGTATTTTCAAAACGCAGATAATTGAAGATGTCATTACCCTGTGCACCGGTTAACAGCACACTCAGATCGAACCCTTTATAAGAGAAGGTATTCGTTAAACCGAATGTCAGTTTAGGCCATGGATTTCCGATGAAAGTCTGGTCCCTTGAATCGATCACATTATCACCATTCAGGTCTTTATATTTGATATCTCCTACCCAAACACCCCCTTCTTTTGCTACAGGTAACCTGCTGCCATCAGACTGTGTAGGGATAGCGCTGCTGTTGATTTCATCAAGTGATTTAAACACGCCTTCAGCAACGTATCCGTAGAACTGCCATGGTGCCTGTCCTATTACAGACCGGGCAGTAAAGTTATTCATATACCAGGCGCTCCTCGACAGGAAAGCAGCATCAGAATAGAACTTGGTGACCTTTGTTTTGAAGGAGGAGATATTGAAATTCGTTCTCCATGTAAATCCACTCTTGTTGTTAATATTCACGGTATTCAGGGTGATACCGAAACCCTTATTCTGCATTGCGCCAATGTTCACAACCGGCGCATTTATAGCTCCTTCTCCCTGCGTACCCATATAAGCCGGCAATGGATTAGGCATTAACAGGTTATTCGTTTTCTTTATATAGAAATCACCTTCCAGCTGAATTCTATCTTTCAGCACCGCCAGGTTAAACCCGATGTTTTTGGTTTCAGTAGACTCCCATTTCAGATTAGCATTTCCATACTGACCGGTACGGAAACCAGCACCCCAGGGGGTAGTCACTGCGGATAAAGCTGAATACTGCGCTCCACCGCTACCATTATTACCGGTAGTACCAATTTCTGCGCGGAGTTTCAGTTCATTGATAAAAGGTATCCCTTTCATGAATGGCTCTTCCGTCAAACGCCATGCTGCGGATACAGAAGGGAAAAATCCCCACCTGTTGTCAGAACCAAAGTTGGACGATCCATCTGCCCTGCCGGCTAATTGTACGATGTATTTATTATTGTAAGAATAATTCACACGGCCCAGGTAAGATTCCAGCGCACCGGACCCTTTACCACTTCCTACTATTTGCCCCAATGAATTACCCAGGTTCAGGGATTGTATATCATTGCTGCTGAAGCCGAAACGCTGTATAGAGAAACTCTGGTAATCCCAGGCCTGCGCTTCATGGCTGGCCATTACACCAAAGCTGTGTTTCTTAATATCCTTATTATATTGAAGCAGTTCATTCAGGTTCCAGTAAAAGTTCCTGTTATTACTCACTGCTAAGTTGGCTGTTTCGTTAGAATTATAACCCAGCTGGTAAGTAGGGATAAACTTGCTGCCATCCGCATATTCAAAGTTGCCATTGAAGCTGGTACGGAAAGTCAGCCCTTTGATGATGTTCACTTCTGCAGAAGCACCACCCAAACCACCGGTCCTTTTGTAATTATTGTTGATAAGGCTTGCGATAGCCACCGGATTTAAAGGTGCATACTTGGCATTGCTGCCAAATTCGTTAGAAGTTGCACCACCCCAGCTGCCATCAGGATTCTTTACAGGAATATTAGGGGCCAGGTTGATCGCATTCCTGATAACGTCTTCACTGGAAGATGCCAGTTTTTCTTTGGTTTGATAAAAATTGAGTGATGTACTCAGTTTCAACCATTTGAATGACTGGTTATCCAGGTTCAGGCGGAAAGAATAACGATTGAAATCAGAGCCTATTGCCACCCCATCCTGTTTAAAGTATTCACCGGACATATAGAAAGTGGTCGTATTGGACCCACCACTTACTGCCAGTTGATGTTTCCGCAAAGGAGCCGTTTGGAACAGGGCGTTTTGCCAGTTGGTACCCGGCCCTAACACACTTGGGTTTTTAAACTCCGCTGTAGGGGTACGGTTTAGCAATACAGCCACCTCATTGTTCATTTGTGCAAATTGCGGGAGCGTCATGGTAGGTAATGCATCCGGTTTACCCTGTTGCGTGTATAAGAAGTTGTAACTCACTTTTACCTGCCCGGATTTACCCCTTTTGGTGGTCACCAGTACCACACCATTTGTTGCTCTGGACCCATACACTGCGGTAGCGGAAGGCCCCTGCAGGATTTCCATCGACTCTATATCAGAAGGATTAATCCCTGCCAGCGCATTCACAGAGCTGGTGTTTCCATAAGAAACAGTAGCTGGCTGCATCTGCACCCCGTCAATTACATACAACGGTTCATTGGTGCCACTTAACGTATTGACACCCCGTATGTTCACGGAAATGCCACCACCGGGCTGCCCTGAGTTCTGTGTAACATACACACCTGCTGCACGGCCCTGGATAGCCTGGTCAAGTGTGGAGTTAATAGTTTTGTTGATGTCTGCTGAAGTAATAGATACCTGGGCGCTGCTCTGGTCTGTCTTCTTCATTTTACCGTACCCTACCACAACTACATCGTTCAGTGTACGGTTGTCTCCTTCCAGACTAATACTTACGGTACCGCTACTACCTACCTTCAGTTCCCGGGACATAAAACCCATTGACGTAATGACCAGTACCTGGCCAGGTGATGCGGAAATCGTAAAGTTGCCCTTGTCATCTGCTGCAGTAGCTGTTTTTGTACCCTTTACAAAAACTGTCGCCCCGGGAATAATTAATCCTGTTTCCCTGGCAGTGACTGTACCCTCAATTTTGTGTACTAAATTTTGTCCTCTGGCTGGCATATTATATGCACAGACGGTAACCATTACCCATAAGATCAGGTAAAATGTTCCAGTAATACTGGCTCGTTTCATAGCGTAGTGATTTTGGTATGCTAATTCATAAGTGGAAATAATACTTTCATAACGATGGGATAAATATATCCTCATACGGCAAGAAACAGGGTTGCCCGTTGTGTATTATTTAAGGATAAAATGTTGCGTGAGGGGTATTAAATGTATACTTAGGAGGTAATTTCAGTTACAATGACTATTTACGCATCGCAGCCACGTATGCGGAAGGCAGCATATGATAGGCCATTTTAAAGTATTTGGTAAAGTATTTAGGATTATTAAAACCGACTTCATAAGCTACTTCCGTGACATTCATGCCCGTTTTCGACAGCAATTGTGCTGCCCGCTGTAACCTGATCGTTCTGATGAACTCGATAGGTGTAAGTCCGGTAAGGGAAAATACTCTCCGGTATACAGATACCCGGTTCATACATAACTCCCGGCTTAGCTCTTCTACGGAAAAAGAGGTATTGGAAAGATTCTTTTCCACTATATCCAGCGCTTTTTGCATAAAAATCTCATCCGGAGTAGGTACATGTGAGCTATCTGCCACCTCTGGCTTCCCGATAACATGTTTTACCGCTACCTTACGAATAAGGATATTATTGATCCTGGATAACATGATCTCAAAGTTGAATGGCTTCACCATATAATCGGAAGCTCCTGTTTCCAGTCCCCTTAACTGCTCCTCCTCCCCGGTCATGGCAGTTAATAAGATCACCGGGATCTGCCGGGTACGATTATCCTCCATGATCTTCTTACACAGTTCTAACCCATCCATCACCGGCATATTGATATCACTCACTACCAGATCGGGATGTGCAGATAAGGTCGCCTGCCATCCGGCCCGGCCATCCACCGCTTCTATTATATTATAATACGTTTTCAGGTTCTCCTTCAGGTAAAAACGGAAATCGTCATTATCTTCTACCAGCAGAATTGTTTGTTTTCCTGCTGTAGGTGTCAGCACAGGCACTTCCCTGGTCCTTGCTTCCAAAGGAGGTATGGTAGTGACCACCGGCGGCAACAGCACAAACGGTAACCTCAGTGTAAAACAACTGCCCTTGTTCACTTCACTTTCTACGACAATAGTACCCTGGCATAACTTCACGAATTCTTTCGTAATCGCAAGTCCTATCCCGCTTCCCTGGTTCAGGAAGCCTCCGGGAGTATCACTCTGGAAAAACTGCTCAAAGATCTTGTCCTGCCTTTCTTTAGGTATACCGATACCCGTATCCTTTACCTTGATCTCCAGCCACGTTTTCCCCTCAGTTTCATTGACATCGGCCTGCAGGGTGACTGTCCCCCCTTCCGGTGTAAACTTAAAGGCATTGGATAACAGGTTGAATAAGATACGCTCTACCTTATCCTGGTCGAACAGGGTATATAACGACTTATTATTCACCGCAAAAGAAAAGGCGATCCGTTTTCTTTCTGCCAGATCAGTAAAAGAGCTGGCTACCTCTTCCACAAAACGGGTAACATCACCTGGTACCGTTGCCAGCTTTAATTCATGCATCTCCATTTTCCGGAAGTCCATCAGCTGGTTCACCAGGTTCAGTAATCTTTTGGCATTACGACGTATCAGGTGCAGTTTCTCTTTATCAGTATCATCCTTTGCATGTGTAATGATTTCTTCCAGCGGTGCCAGGATCAGTGATACCGGTGTCCTGAACTCATGACTCAGATTCGTGAAGAGTTTAATCTTCATGACGTCCAGCTCATGCAGCTGCTGTGATTCCCTCCGCTCCTGTTGCAGTGCAAAACGCCTGTGTGCACGCGTGATTACCCGTCTTCTCATAAAGAATAAGACCGCTATAACCAGCAGCCCGTAAAGGATATAAGCGACAGGTGTTTTCCAGAAAGGGGGTAAGATTTTGATTTTCAAGGTAATTCCCTCTTCATCCAATGATTCGTCATCATTGATTGCTTTCAGGTGTAGTATATAATCACCGGGATTGATATTGGTATAAATGATCCGCCTGGTTTTACCATCTGTGGTTAACCATTCTTTATTAAAGCCTTCCAGTTTATAGGCATACTTATCCTTATCTGTATTAAGGAAATTTAAGGCTGCAAAATCAATGGAAAAATCATTTTCATTATACCGGAGTACGATCTCCTTTGTTTCCGGTAATGCTACCGGCAATATGACACGGTTTTGCAGTTTTTCATTTACATCAATCATCCTGTTAAACAACTGCAAACCGGTAAACACCAGTGAAGGCACCTTTTTATGCTGTTGTATATCTGCCGGCTTAAAGATATTAAAGCCATCTGCCCCTCCAAATACCAGCTCTCCGGATGTTAACTTTAAAGCAGCATTCACATTAAATGCTTTTCCCTGCAAACCATCTTTATCATCGTAATTCCTGCAATGGATCGTAATCCCGTTATTCCCCTGCTGTACCGTGATTTTCCCCAATCCATTGGAAGTACTTACCCATAAATGATGCTCATTATCTTCCAGGATACTGATGATATTATTGTCCGGTAATCCATCCTCTACCCTAAACGATTTGAATTGCTGCGTAGTGGGATCAAATACATTCAGTCCTTCTCTGGTACCTACCCACATATTCCCTTTACTATCAGATAAAACCGAACTCACATTGTCATTACTTAACTGGTGAGTGGAATGCAGATAATGCACAAAAATCCCTTTGGCTTTATCAAGTACATCCACCCCATAGGCAGTCCCTATCCAGAGATCTCCGTTTTTATCTTCTGCGAAAGCAGAGATATAATTGGAATGTACAGAATTAGGAAGATTGACATTATTATGATAGAAAATGCCATTCCCCGGATCAAATCTGTCCAGCCCTGCTCCTAAAGTACCTACCCAGAAATTATTCCGCTGGTCCTTGTATGTTTTCCACACCGATTTACCGGCAAGGCTGTTCTCATCCTTGTCATCGTGCCTGTAATGCGTAAATTTACCATTCCGGTAATAATCCATCCCTCCGAAATAATAACCTATCCAGAGGTGGTCATAACTATCTACACGAAGACTGAGAATTACATCAGTACTGAGGCTGTTATCATTCCCCGGTTCGTGTTTAAACCGGGTGAATGTATTGGCTTTACGATCAAAATACATCAGCCCACCACCATTGGAACCGATCCATAAATTCCCTTTCTTATCTTCCGCAAAACAATTCACATCATTATAACTCAGGCTTTGCTTCTCTGCATTTTTATGCCTGTAAAGACTGAATTTCTTCATGTCCTCTGCACAATAGCTGATGCCTCTTTTATAAGTACCACACCAGATAATGCCCAGGTTATCTTTGTACATCGCATAAATCGCATTCTCTGCAACACTTTTTGCATCTTCTTCACTATTCATCAGGAAACGGGAAGTGAATGTATGCCTGTTTACCACATTAATGCCACCATGGTCAGTCCCTATCCACATCTCTCCCTGATCATCCTCTATTATACTGTTAACAACATCATTATTTAAAACACCATTTCTACTGGATAATGGTTTTAAAATACCTGTAACAGGGTTAAAATAAAGCACACCGAAATCAGAACCGGGCATATATACCCATATATCATCTGCTGAATCAATAAAAAGCTTTAATGTAATAGGGGGTTTTGTGATGAAGCCGGTAAATGCCTGACTGTAAAAAGTAGTTTTACCGGAATGTATATCCAGCATTTCCAGGTCCCCATTCATGTACAGGATAACCAGCCTGTTTCCCGAAGTCACATTCAGATCTGCAATCTTGTTTTTCCGGATAAACCTCACCACTTTCCCGGCGCTATCAACCCGGTAAAGTCCCTCATTCATAAAGGCTATCCAGAAAGTGTTGCCAGTTTGGGTGATACACCTCACCCCATAACCAGGTAATCCTGCTTTTTGCAGCCAGGAAGCCCCATCTGAAAACTGTTCTGTTACAGGATCATATAAATTGTCCCCATTCCTGGTTTTTATATATAATTTATTCCCCGGAGCGGGATAAATATTATCTACGAAATCATCAGCCAATGAAATGGAATCGGCCGGACTATGGTGAAAGATTTTAAAGGTATAGCCGTCATAGCGGTTTAGCCCGCTCAGTGTACCAAACCACATAAACCCTTTAGTATCTTTATAGACACAGTTTATCTGGTTGTTGGAGAGTCCGTGGTTGACATTCAAAGACGAAAACTCTTGTGCATCGGCATAGTTCACCACAAAAAGCAACAGTGGAATCAGGTATATCTTCTTTAACATGGAATTGCTATCAGCTCTTATACAAGATAAGAATTTAACTTCATTCCGTATCTATAGGATTCATCTTCTTGTAATAATTCTGTACCGCCCTGATCTCCGCCCAGGTAACCGTATCTCCTAATTTAGCCTTTATAGGAGAAGAAGAGGCTACCCCCATTTCCTTTACCAGAGGAAGTATCAGAGAGATTTTCTTTTCATCTATGAATTTATCCAGCTCCAATTCCCCGAAAGCCACCGCATCCGCCAGATGACTTTCCACGGTACTTACCGCCAGCGAACGCTCTGTAGCGATCTCCTGCAGGGTTTTCCCTCCCAGGAAAAGCTCCAGGCTACCACGCCGGCTGCTACCGGCTTCTGCCTTCTTCTTTTTCTCCTTTACAACAGCTTCTTTTTCTTTGGAAGCAGGGCTGCGTAATGAACTATAATCCGGTAATCCTTCATTAAATGTCAGTTCTCCGAAACGGGCATGCAGGAACAACTCCAAACGGTTCCACAGGAATGTTTCCAGACTACCCAGCTGTACAACGTACTTCTTAATTTTAGGGATATCTTTTACGATATCTATCTCACGCTTTAAAGGTTTAATAAGGCTTTCATAGATATCCTGTGTGAAATACGCGATCGCTTTATTCACACGTTCCTGTAGTAATGCTGTTTCTCCGGTACGTAATACCTCTTCTACCAGTGGTTCCAGTTGCTGACGGAATTTCATTCCCACCTGATGCAGTTGTGCCGCCCGCTGTTGCATGTTACGACTCAGTGTCATTGCACTCTCCATCCCATTCATCTTCTTATCTCTTAGCCAGGAAGCATGCAATTGCAATTCTGTGAGGATTTTTTCCGCACCAAACAATTTCACCAGCTGCCCTGCCCAGAAAACCTGCTTCTGACTATCCAGCTCATCTTCCAGTCTGTCTGTGTTTTCAGACTTGGATGAATACTCCTGCACCTGCAGATCTGTTCTGATAGCCCCCGGGTGAATACGGGAATGGAGTACCAGTCCTTCCAGGGAAGTACAGCGGCTCAAAGCCACATACACCTGCCCCGGAGCAAATGCATTCCCTACATCGATAATAGCCTTTTCGAAAGTGAGCCCCTGGCTTTTGTGGATGGTAATAGCCCATGCCAGCCGTATCGGGTATTGTGTAAAACTGCCCAGTTCTTCTTCATCCACACTGTTCTCCGCTTTATTCCAGGAGTAGCGGATATTGCGCCATGTCTCCTTTTCCAGGATCAGCGTTTCCTCACTACCTGCCAGCGTCACCACTATTTTATCCTCGTTGATCACCGATTTCACCGTTGCCAGTTTCCCGTTGAAATAACGGCGGGGTTCGGCAAGGTCATTTTTGATAAACATCACCTGTGCACCGGGTTTAATCTGCAACACCATATCCGTAGGCAACGCCTTCTCACTGAAATCCCCTTTTATCTCCCCTTCAAAACGGTGCAGGTTGCCTTGCATGGCAGCCAGTCTGGCCGCATTGATCTCATCAGCACGCCTGTTATGTGTAGTTAATACGATATACTGGTCACCCTCTCCGTTAAATTTGGGATCATAACGTTCGTTCAGTGTTTCCAGCTGTTCCCAGTCCAGTGTACTGTTACGCACTCCATTCAACAGGTCTATGAACGTAGCTTCATTCTGACGGTAAATCTTTTTCAGTTCTATATACAACGGCGGAGATTGCCTGATCACTCTTGCATCAAAAAAGAACACACTTTCGTAATGTTCTTTCAGCATACGCCACTGATCATCCGGCATTACCGGAGGTAACTGGTAAAGGTCACCGATATACAGCACCTGCACTCCACCAAAAGGCAGCAGAGGCTGGCTTCTGAAATGACGCAGAATAGCATCTATAGCATCCAGTGTATCAGCACGTACCATACTCACCTCGTCTATGATCAGCAGTTCCATTTCACGCAGCAGTTCTTTCTTCTCGTAGTTGAAGCGGATATTGCGGAACAGCGCATGTGCATCTGTCACCCCGTTATCTACCCCAAAAAGATGCGCACCGGACGGTACATAAGGCCCAAACGGCAACTGGAAGAATGAGTGCATGGTTACCCCGCCTGCATTGATTGCAGCAACACCTGTTGGCGCGACTACTACCGTATTTTTGGTAGTATGCTCCTTGATATATTTCAGGAAGGTAGTCTTCCCTGTACCGGCTTTACCGGTTAAAAAAAGATGGCAGTTGGTGTGATTGATGTAGTCTGCCGCCAGATGGAACATAGTATTTGAGGTATCCGGTTGTGGCATATAGATAATAAAAATTAAAGATGTCGAAATTAAGGAAAATTTGATCAATGATCTCATTCACTTTTTGAATACATGCATTACATGATGATAATAAAATAAATAATACGGTTATAATGCAATGTTTATTTAAAATATAAGTAATCGTTTAAGCTCGCTTACATATTGATAATCAACAAAGTAAATTTTTTTATACTGGGAAAAAATTGTAATATGCATTGTCTGATATGCAATAAAGCAATATTCCACAGAAGCACTCTGTACCTACACGAGAATGCTGTACTAAGCGTATATCCCCCAAGAATCCATAGTCAAATATATAGTGAACAAATCTCTATGCGATGATGAACAGTCATTGTACTTCCTTATGCGCAATTATTATTTCTTTCATACTGAAAATTTAAATGAACATGAAAAACAAACTTTTCCTAACAACTTTTATGCTGGCGGGTATAGCAACCGGTGTGCATGCTCAGGAAACTGCTTCTGCCACTGCTACCGCCACCATCGTAACACCTATCAGCATTACTAAGGACGTTGATATGAACTTTGGTAATGTTGCCGTTCAATCCACAACAGGTGGTACAGTAGTATTAACACCTGCAGGCGGACGTACCAGAACAGCTGGTGTTACACTACCTACCACTACGGGAACTGTCACTGCTGCATCCTTTACCGTAAACGGTACCGGCGCTTACACTTACACTATTACGCTGCCTTCTTCAGCTCATACAATCAGCAGTGGCGCTAATACTATGACAGTAACAGCGTTTACCAGTACTCCATCAGGAGCCGGTGGTCAGCTGAGTGGCGGAACACAACAATTAAAAGTAGGAGCAACATTAAATGTTGGAGCTGCACAACCTTCAGGCGTTTATGTTTCAGATACTCCTTTTGATGTAACTGTAAACTATCTATAACTAACCATATCCTATACCGGGTGCGGTACAGAGGTATTGTACCCGGTACTTTCAATTAATCCATTTCATGAAATCCACTCTACTTAATCTTACAATTATTATTGCTGGTTTCTTGCCAATAAAAACAATAGCACAGGGAAATTTATTAATCACTCCGGTGAGAGTGGTCTTTGAAGGGCAAAAAAAAATGCAGGAACTGAACCTGGCAAATACCGGGAAGGACAGTGCAAAATATCTTATTTCTTTCGTTGAAATGAGGATGAATGAAGATGGAACATTTGACAAGATCAATGTGCCGGATTCAGGACAACATTTCGCCAGTGGTAATCTGCGTTATTTCCCACGCACAGTCATACTTGCACCTGGTGAAGCGCAATTAATAAAAATACAAACGACTAAAACCAACCAGTTAACTGCGGGTGAATACCGCTCTCATATTTATTTCCGGGCTGTACCCAATGAAAAGCCATTGGGTGAGCAAATACCAGCAACGGACTCCACAGGAATATCTGTAAAACTGATACCCGTTTTTGGGATTACAATTCCTGTCATTATAAGGATAGGCGCTTCTACCACAAAAGTGACTATCTCTGGCCTGTCTATGAATGACAGTATTCCTTACCAGTTGGACATGTCATTTTACCGTACAGGGAATTTTTCAGTATATGGGGACCTTACGGTCAATTATGTTTCTCCACAGGGGAAAATAACAAAAGCAGGTATCGTAAACGGTATGGCCCTTTATACCCCCAATA
Organism: Chitinophaga sp. YR573; assembly: GCF_900110995.1. Classification (GTDB taxonomy): domain Bacteria; phylum Bacteroidota; class Bacteroidia; order Chitinophagales; family Chitinophagaceae; genus Chitinophaga. Next base: position 274,137 of record NZ_FOJF01000003.1, on the reverse strand, counting down.
CAATACGCCATTTTCAAATGAAGCTTGATGATAAAGCCGGGATTAATCTTCATAAAGGCAGGTTACAGGTAATATATACCGCAAAGACTGATAATGCAGCTGTATCTGAACTGGGGCAAGCGTGGCTCGAATTAAAATAACGAACAATACAACTGAATATACCATACACCTTAAATGATGATCCTTAAAATTCCATCTGGCAGTAACACAGTGAATACGCTGATAGGTGTAATAACATTTCTATTCTTTGCACAATTACCAGTTCATGCACAGGAGCCACCACCACGGCCTATTTCCGTATTCGTAAATCCTGCACAGGGACTTATTTTTGGAGCATTCTTTCAGGGACCAACAGGTGGCACTGTTATTATTTATCCTGACGGTTCACGGGCAGTAACAGGCAGCATCGTACAGGCTAATCTGGGTTTCCCCTTCTCTCCTGCCATATTTGAAGTGGATGCTAATCCTGGTACCCTCATTACGATAATGAACGGTTCGGATGTAACACTTGCCGGCAGCAACGGAGGTACATTATCCCTGCATATAGGCACTTCCAGTACAGGTTCCCCATTCATTGCCACCGCCACCTCTCCTGCACGGACACAGGTAAAGATCGGTGGCACACTTACAGTAGGAGTTCCGCTCGCAAATCCGGCAGGGTCTTATAGCGGCACATTTTCGGTCACATTTATACAGCAATAATGATATCCACCAATAACAGCTACGCTTCAATTATATGCAGATTCCTGCGTATGATAGCGTGTGTGCTGTTATTGATATTCATTACGCTGACCACAGCTCATGCAATCGGCGATGAAGACGATCCTCCTTTTTATGAAACATCCGTATTCCTGGTAGTGCCGGGCCTTGGCGGACAGGAAGTTTCCGGTGTTATCAATAATGATTCCGTATACCTCTCTATTACAGACGTATTCAATTTTTTAAAGATCAGGAATAATATATCCCCGGGCATGGATAGCGTATCCGGATATTTTATTACTGAAAACGCCGGTTTTCTGATAGATAAAGTCAATAAACGTATTCAATACCAGGGTAAAGTATTTAACCTGCATAAGACTGATTTTGTACAGACAGAAACCAGCCTTTATCTGAAAGTTGAGTACTTCAATAAAGTCTTTGGGCTCGATTGTAAATTCAATTTCCGGAACCTCTCCATGTCGCTCAATACAAAAGTAGAATTACCTGCTATCCGTGAAATGAGACAGGAAATGATGCGCCGGAATATTAACCATTTAAAAGGACAGGTAAAAGCAGATACGGTTATCCGCCGCCGTTATCCCCTGTTTAAGTTTGGCGTTGCCGACTGGTCGGTAGTGGCCACACAACAGCTGCCAGGCGTACATAATACCTGGCTGAACCTGTCAATGGGCGCAGCCCTTGCCGGCGGAGAAGCAACCGTATCTCTTAATTATAATGATTATGCCCGTCAGCAGCAGCGCAATAGTCATGATAGCAATGCGGTTAGACCTTTTGATGAAAGACAACAATATTACCGCTGGCGTTATGTAAATAATGATCATCGTGCATTAAGGCAGATCATAGCAGGAAAGCTCTTTACACAGTCTACTTCCTCACTCTTTAACCCCGTAGTAGGATTTCAGTTCACCAATACTTCTACTTCCTACCGCCGTTCATTTGGCTCCTACACCTTAAGTAATTTCACCGGCCCGGGCTGGACAGTTGAACTATATGTAAATGATGCCCTTGTAGATTATACCATAGCTGATGCATCCGGATTTTTTACTTTCCAGGTACCACTGGTATATGGGAACTCTATCCTGAAACTCCGCTTTTATGGCCCCTGGGGAGAAGAACGTATCAACCAGGTAAACGTCAGTATTCCCTTTAATTTTCTTCCCTTACATGAATTTGAATATACGGCCAGCGGAGGTATTGTACAGGATAGTGTGCACAGCCGGTTCTCACGTATACAAATGAACTATGGCCTTACTACCCGTATAACTGTAGGAGGTGGTGTTGAATACCTCTCCTCTGTTTCAAACGGAAAAAAAATAATGCCATTCGCAAATACATCCGTACGACTAGCGCCTAACATGTTATTTTCCGGTGAGTATACACATGGTGTAAGAACCAGAGGGATATTCAGTTACCGGTTACCATCCAACCTTCAGCTGGACCTGGATTACACCCATTATGCGAAAGGTCAGAAAGCAATTATCTACAACTACCGGGAAGAGCGGAAAGTTGTTATCTCCAAACCTTTTTCGAACCGCATCTTTTCATTATTCACCAGGATTACACTCGACCAGATTATTTTACCTGAAAGCAAATACACTACAGCTGAATGGCTGTTATCCGGCGCACTGTTTAAAGTAGGCACCAACCTTACCACCTATGCTGTTTTTCTGCCAAAGGAAAAAGCATTCGTGTACAGTAACCTGGCATTAGCCTTCCGCCTGCCCGGACAACTGATTGTTACACCACAGGTACAGTACGAATATAATGCACACAGAGTGATGACAGCAAGATGCGAAGTAGGGAAATATCTTTCCCGCAATGGATATGTCAATGCATCCTATGAAAAAAACTTCAGAAACAACATCAGTAATATCAGTATCGGTTTCCGCTATGATTTCTCATTTTCACAGATCGGGTTCTCTGCATTACGCAGCAACGGTGTAACTACACTGGTACAATCAGCCAGGGGAAGTGTGATGCATAACGGCGAGACCGGCTACACCAATGCCTCCAACCGCAGCCGTGTGGGTACAGGAGGCGTGGTACTGCTCCCCTTCCTGGATCTGAACAGCAATGGAAAAAGAGACGCCGGTGAACCAAGAGTATACGGCCTTAGAATAAATTCCAACGGAGGCAGGGTCTTCCATGATCTGCGTGATACCTCTATACGTATCACCGAAATGGAAGCCTATGAAAACTATTTCATTCAGCTGGAACGCAGCAGTTTTGAAAATATAGCCTGGCAGATAAAGAAACCGGTGATCAGTGTAATGATAGAACCTAACCAGTTAAGACTGATTGAGGTACCTGTTTCCATTATAGGGGAAGTATCCGGTTATGTATATCAGATAGATGGTAATAATGAGAAGAAAGGACTGGGCCGTATGAAAGTATGTATTCTGAGGGAAGATGGCTCAGAGGCAGCCTGTATTCAGACCGAGACCGATGGATATTTCAATTTCATGGGACTTCCACCCGGTAAATATACTGCAGAACTCTCCAGGCAACAGATACATAACCTGAGAATGAAGGTAAGCCCGGCGATGATCCCTTTCCAGATAACAAACAATAAAGATGGAGATGTAATAGATGGGCTTGAGTTTACCACTTCTAAGATCCGTGATCACCAGGAGCATTAATAGCAAAATATATGCGCATTCAGATAAAAATATTATTGTCTGTCCTTTTGCTCTTTCCCCTCTACACTATGGGCCAGACAAGCTGGAAAGGGACCAGCAGTACTTCATGGAATAATGCCAGTAACTGGACCGCCGGCGTACCTACTTCTACTGTAGATGCAGTGATTGGCGATGCCAGTTTCACCGGCCCCTTCCAGCCTACAGTAAACGTTTCATCTACCTGTAAATCACTGACTATAGGCGGTGGTTCAGGATCTCCCATACTTACGCAGAGCAGAAGTTTGACGGTTGCCGGTAACCTCACCATTGCTTCCAATGGAAGGATCAACCAGTCAGGTGTTACGCTGACTGCCAAAGGTAACTGGACGAACAATGGTACCTATTCAGGCACAAGCACCAATTCAAAAGTGACATTTGCAGGTACTGCTCAATCAATAGGCGGTTCTGTTGCCACTCCCTTCAGAAAAGTGACCGTGAACGCAGGCAGTACCACTACATTGAATATAAACGCATCTATCACCAACGCATTTGCAGTGAACGGCACATTCATCCCCGCGGAGAATGTCACTCCTTTCGTAATATCAGGCGCCACCACGTTAAGTGTTGGTGCTTCAGGTGTACTAAAAGTGAATGCATCCACCTTTGTGGGCAATTATGCTCAATCAGGGTCCGTTACTCTCTCCGCAGGATCAACAGTTGAATACAGCGCTACCCTGGTGAATCAAACGGTCAGGGAAACACTGACGTATTCCACTCTTAGAATAAGCGGATCTGGAACTAAAACAGTAGCAGGGAATTTAAACTCACTGGTGTCGAGTTCTGCTACCACGGGTAATATTACAGTAAGCGCGGGGACACTGGACCTCTCCACATTCACTGCTAACAGAGGTACAACTGTTACAGGTGGTACGTTAACCGTATCCAATGGGGCCACACTGAAAATAGGCGGTACAAATACCTTTCCGGCTAATTACGCTACCCGCTCCCTTAGCTTAACCAGCACAGTAGAATATTCCGGTACCAACCAGACCGTTTCTGCCCAGACCTATGGTAATTTAACACTGTCCTCATCCAGCGGGGCCGCTATAAAAACAATGCCCGCCACAGACTTTACAGTTGTAGGTAACCTCACCAGTACGCAAGGTGCAGGAACTTCGGTGAGCTTCACAGCAGCCTCCAATATCACAATAAGCGGTAATGTAACTATAGGAGCTTCCACCACTTTCAATGGAAGCAGCTTCACTAATAACGTTTCAGGCAACTGGGTAAATAATGGCACTTTCACCGGAAGTACCAGCACGGTTAATATGACAGGGGCCGGAATGTCTATCAGCGGTACCGGTACACATGGTTTCAATAATCTTTCTTTTACGGCATCCAATATTACCGGCGCGGCTACCAGCAGTATTACCGTAGCAGGGAATCTGTCTACTACAGGACCAGGATCATTTACACATGCAGCAGGCGGTACACTCACGATGTCCGGTACAACAAAAACAATTGCAGGTACAGGCTTTATATTTGATAACCTCACGATCTCCGGTACTGTAAGTTCCACCAGCAGCATCACCATAACAGGTAATTTATCTGTCAGCAACAGTTTTACAAACAGCAGCAACACTGTTATCATGAGCGGCACTACTAAAACTATTGCAGGAGGTGGTACTATAACTTTCAGTGCATTATCTGTTGCAGGTACAGTTACCACTACCAATAGTTTTACAGTGAATAATTCACTGAACGTAAGCGGCAGTCTCACTGCCAGCGCGGGTACTGCTACCTTTACCGGTACCAGTACGCTTAACGGAACAGCCAACCTGTTTAATGTAACACTGAATGGCACTTCACTTCAGTTATCTACTAATGCAATTCTGGGTATCGCAGGTGCGTATACTATCACCGCAGGCACTTTAAATGTGACGGCCACTACACCTAATACTGTCAACTATAATGGGAGTGGTGCACAAACCGTTACCAGTAGTAGTTACGGCAATCTTATCGTATCCAACGGAAACACAAAGACTGCCGGTGGCGCTATTACTGTGAACAGTGATTTTACGATTGCAGCTTCTACTACTTTTAGCGCCGGATCTTCTTCACATACCATACTTGGGAACTGGACCAATTCAGGCACATTTACAGCAGGCTCCAGCACTGTTTCGTTTACGGGGATTACAGATGTTACTATCACCGGCGCTACTTCTTTCAATATTCTCACCATCAACAAATCTGCTACTACCAACCAGATCACATTATTGAATGATGTGAATGTGGTGACCCTCAACATGACCAATGGCGGTATGAATACGGGTAGTAACCTGGTTAACATCACCAACAACAGGTCTGGCAACGGGATCATATTAGGTACCATACGTCATACGCATGGTTTTGGTCTAAGTACCTATGCTTTTGAAGGGCCCAATATGCAAATAGGTTTCTTTGGCATAAATGCAATTACCTCGGTGACTGTAAACGTAGTAAAAGGTCAGATAAGTGACTTCCCCTTCGGAGGTTCCATTAACAGGGTGTATACTATTACTGTAACAGGTACATCTGTCTCCCTGAATACGACTCTCCGTTTACATTACGAAGATGCAGAGCTGAACGGGAATAATGAATCCACTATGGGCTTATGGCATTACAATGGCTCTACATGGGGCGCAGTAGCTACGCCGATACTTGGATCCTTGAACCGTAGTACCACTAATAATTATGTAGAGCTGACCGGACTCGCACTGGATGTAAGCAACCGATGGACCATTTCTGATAATACTAATTTAGTACGATGGAATGGCTCTGTAAGCAGTGACTGGTTCAATGCTGCTAACTGGACTACCGTACAGGGAAGTCCCTCAAAACCACCGGCTGCCACAGATATCGTAGAAATAGGTACTGCCACCTTTACCAATCAACCCACTATTGCCAGCGGTGCAGCTGTAGCAAAAAGCATCACATTCGGAAGCGCAAAGGCAGCCACCCTTACATTAAATGCGGGTGGATCTTTAACCACACAGGGAAATATCAGCGGTACCTGGTCTGCCAATGCTACACATACCATCAATGCCAATAATCAGAATATTACCGTAAACGGAGACCTTACACTAAGTGATGGTACAGCAAACCATGTAATCAATCTCAACATGGGAACCGGCACCACTACTGTGGCCGGTTCGCTGACAGAATCCGGCGGGGCTAACGTCACATTCACAGGTGCAGGGGCTTTGAACATAGGCAACAACTTTAATTATACCAGCGGTACCTTCACCCCTTCGACCAGTACAGTTACTTATAATGGCAATGTAGTACAAATCGTCGCCGGATTGACTTACAACAACCTCGTCGTCAACAAAACAGCGGGTATCGCAACTATTGGTTCCGCAGCTACAGTAAATGGTAATCTGACTGTTACAGCAGGTGAACTGGATATCAACGCAGCCTCCACCATAACCGGGGATGTAAACATTGCTTCAGGTACAACCCTGAATGGCGATGGCATCACCACTACCGTAGGCGGCAACTGGAACAACAGCGGAACATTCCTGTCATTAAGTGGCACCGTTTTATTCAATGGAAGCGGTACACAAACCATTTCTGCCACTACATTTAATAATATAACAATTAACAAACCAGGCAGTACCGCCACACTTACCGGTAACATTTCTATCAATGGTGATTTAACGTCCACCGCAGGTACATTTGATATATCCACCTTTAACTGTAACAGAAGTTCTGTAGGAGGCACACTTACAGCATCCAGCGGAGCAGTATTGCTGGTAAGCGGCGCCAATAATCTGCCGGCCAACTTTGGCACATATAACGTCAGTAGTTCAAGTACAGTAAACTTTAACGGGACGGTAGCCCAAACAATACCACCCGTAGTGCTGGGTAATGCGATCTTCAGTAACAGCGGTACCAAAACATTAGTGGGCCCTCTTACGGTGAACGGTGACCTTACCATCAACAGCGGCGCCACCTTCGACGCAAGTAGCAATACGGTAAACCTGAGCGGCAACTGGGCCAACAGCGGCACTTTTACTCCTGGTACAAGTACTATAATCCTGAATGGAAGCACCAAAACCATTACAGGCAATACCACCTTTAACAAGTTAACGGTGTATGGCAGTTATGCGGTAAGTGGTAGTGACATCACCTACAATGGCCTGTTAAACGTTACTTCCACCGGCTCCTATGATGGTGGTTCCGGTTTGGCAACAGTAAGCGGAGATCTTACCAACAGCGGTTCGCTGACTAGTAATGGTACCACCACTTTCACAGGTACCAGTGTACAAACCATCCGTTTCTTAAATGCTATTACCTCAAACTCCAGCGGTATTATCAACTTCAACGGGAATGTTTCCCCTGTATTGAATTCTACCAGTACCCCTACCTTTGCCACACTAAACGTCAATAATACAGCTGGTATAAATCCCAGTGTAAACTGGATAATAGGAGTTGCATTCAACATCAGTAACGGAGCTATCTTTAACGGCGGGGCCCCTACACATACTATCCTGGGCAGCTTCACCAACAACGGTACCGTTACTAGCAGCGGAACGATGAATTTCATCCCAGGTACAACACAAACCATCAAACTGGCAGGTACCAGTTTCTCAAGCACAGGGACCGTTATATTCGGGGGCTCAGGTGCTATCACTGTTACAGGTACACCTGCCGCTTTAAATAATGTAAAGGTCACCAATACCAATGGTGTTACACCATCTGCCAACTGGAACATAACGGGCGACTTTTTAATAGCGAATAATGCTGTTTTTAACGCGGGCAGCAATACTTTTACAGTGGCAGGGGATATGGAAAGTGATGGTACATTAAACGGTGGCACCTCTTTATTCACACTGAGTGGCGCCGGTGCACAGCTTACCGGTAGCCCGGGAACAACTTTTTATGACCTGACTATCACTGGTACTCTCATGGCCAACAGTGATTTTAATGTATCGCATAACTTTACCAATAACAATACCTTTGATGCAACCGTAGGTACACTGATAATGACGGGCGCCAGCGCCTCTGTAATAGGAGGAACAGCCTCCCCTTTTGATCTGGCACAATTTGCCATCAGCAAAAATACAGGTGCCACCACTACACTGGCTAAAAATGTAACCGCTGTTACCGACCTGCATATTTACACTGGCATCCTGGACGCTTCCACTTTCAGCATCGCCCAGGACGTAGCCGGAGGTACGCTTAGTATTGATGATAACGCATTCTTAAAAATAGGTGGTACTAATTCATTGCCCGCCTTCGGCACATATGAACTGGATACTTTAAGCACCGTGGAATATAATGGCACTACACAGACCGTATCCGGCGCTACGCCATATGGTTATCTCACCATTTCAACTGCCGGTACCAAAACAGCTACTGATACCTTATACATATTAAGCGACTTCACTCTCACTAACGGTACCTTTGTACCAGGTACTTTTCCGGATACCATCAATGGCAACTGGAATATGACTAGTGGCACATTCACCAGCACTGGTAGTACCTTTATCTTTAACGGCGCAGCGCCACAGAATATCTTTTCCACCGGTGCGTTTAATAATCTCACTGTAAATAAAACGACAAATCCCATCACACTCACTTCAGATGTGACGGCAAACGGGATCCTTAAATTCAGCGCAGGCAAAATACAAACAGGCAGCAGTTTTCGTGTCATCATTCCGGCAGGCGGCAGCGTAACAGGTGCCTCACAGGCTACCGGATGGGTATATGGGAAATTACAAAAGAATATCGCTACCGGCTCGGCAGTGTCCCGTACGTTTGAAATAGGCGATAATACTTCTTATACACCCGCTACCGTTCTTTACGCTACTGTCTCCACTACTGGTAATCTCAGTGCGGTAACGACCACTCCGGATCATCCTAACATAGGTACTTCCGGGCTTAACACCATCAAAAGTGTAAACCGTTACTGGTCATTTACGAACAGCGCTACTGTTTTTACAACGGCATCTGTAACAGTTAACTGGGTTGCTGCGGACGTGGATGCAGGAGCCACTACTGCAAACTTTAAGGTGGCTAATTATAATGGCTCTTCCTGGTCATTACCTACAACGGTCTCTCCTCTTTCCACCTCTATACAGGGAACAGGACTCAGCTTCGTTGGAGATATTGCTGTAGGAGAACTGGTAAGCAGTGATACCTGGACAGGCGCCATAAGCACCGACTGGTATCTTAACGGGAACTGGTCGGCTAATTTTGTACCGCTCATTACCACTGATGCGACCATTCCTTCCAGTTTAACCAATTATCCGCTTATTACCACAGGTACAGCCACCGTACAAAGCATCACCATACAAAGTGGCGCTTCTGTCACTGTCAATGGTGGAGCCATGCAAATAGCAGGTACTATTACAAACAGTGGTACTTTCACTACCAGCAACGGCAGTATCGAATTTATAAGTATCACGGCTCAAACAATACCTGCGGCCGTATTTGCCAGTAACCTGATCAAAAACCTTACAACAAACAATAGTGCAGGTGTAACATTATCCGGCACGTTAAAAGTTTCCGGCATATTAAAAGCCACCACCGGTCAGTTCAGCACAGGCGGTTTCCTTACCCTGTTATCTACAGCTACACAAACAGCATTGATAGATGGCAGCGGAGCGGGATCTGTTACAGGAAACGTAACCATGCAACGTTACCTGGCTTCGGGTTTTGGTTACAGATATGTCAGCTCTCCATTCACATCCGCTACAGTGAATGAATTTTCTAATGACCTGAATCTGGCAGCTACCTTCCCTACTTTTTATACGTATATAGAGAACCAGGCTTCTTCAGGATATACTATCTATACAACGACTACGGGGCCACTAACACCCATGCTGGGATATGTTGCAAACTTTGGCAGTTCTTCATCGCCTAAAACAGTTGATATGACCGGGGTGGTGAATAATGGCACTGTAACTTCACCTACTATCTATAATCATAACCAGCCATATACGTTAGGCTTTAACCTGGCAGGCAATCCCTACCCTTCTCCAATAGACTGGAACGCTGCCGGTGGATGGACAAAAACAAACGTCGATAACGCGCTCTATTATTTTAATCCAGGTACTACCAATCAATACACGGGTACATACAGCACTTATATCAATGGTATTTCCAGTGATGGTGTGGCCAATAATATCATTCCGAGTATGCAGGGATTTTTTGTTCACGTAACCAATGGCACTTATCCTGTTACTGCAACATTTGCTGTTAACAACACTGCCAGGGTAAATAACCTGACGCCCAGCTATCACAGAGATGCACCTTCAACCGTTCCATTACTTCGCCTCAATGCTTCTTTTGCAGATGAAGCCATGCCGGAAGATGCAGCGGTTATCTATTTTGATCATTCCGCTACCCTTTCAACAGACCCTGAAATGGATGCACTTAAACTGATCAATACAGATCCTTTAGTGCCTAATCTTTATTCATTATCTGATACGACAAAACTATCTATCCATGCCCTTCCTTATGTGCAGGATAGTACCAGCAGCATACCATTAGGACTCCTTATACAAAGATCAGGCTGGGTTACTTTTAAAGTACAGGACCTTGAAAGAATACCTGCCGGTCTGCATATTTATCTGCGTGATGAAAAAACAAATATCACCCAGGACCTGCAACGTAATCCCAGTTATCGCCAGCTGATTGAAACAGGAGAGTACAACAAACGCTTCTCTTTGGTATTCAGTCTGAAAGACCTTATTCCACCGGAAGATGCTGGTGAAACATTCAATGTTTACAGTGCAGGTGGTAAAATATATGTATCAGCGGATATCGCCTCCGGCGATAAAGCCGGTATTACTTTAAGTAACATGTCCGGACAGGTAATCCTGCGCCAGCAGCTGTCAGGCATTGGTTATCACGACCTGGGGCCTTCATTCAGCAGTGGCGTCTACATCGTAAGTTACTATTCGCAGAAAGGACTGCGATCTAAGAAAGTATTTGTCGGGTATTAATTCAATGCTCTCTGGTATCAATTTCATGTTGGAACAGAAATATGAAAATCATAATAAATTGATTATCAATATGATAATTTAATAATTTATCCATTTTCTAATACCTATTAATGCGAAAAATGTTTATTTTTGTAAAACAACAATGAGTCACCATGAGCGATAAAGAGATACAGCGCCTTATAGAATTAGCCCAATCCAAGCTAAAGCAGGATAGGACTAAGGAGCAGGCCTTGCAGTCTTTGCAAAGAGCTGGTCTTCTTGACAAGCATGGTGAATTTACTGCACCTTACCAGAATCTTGCTAAAGCTGTTGAATCAGCGAAGAAGTAATTACCTTTTTTCATGTATGATGTTAGACCTAACCTTATTATAGGTTTCCACGGCTGTGATAAAGCCACAAGAGATGCATTAGTTACAAATCCAGATACAGTCAAAATTAGCCAGGAACCTTTTGATTGGTTAGGACATGGTATGTACTTCTGGGAAAATAATTATGAAAGAGCGTTAGATTGGGCAGAAGCCAAAAGACAACGAGGTAAAATTAAAGATCCTGCTGTTGTTGGTGCTACAATTAATTTGGGGTTATGTTTTGACATGCTTGATTCCAAGTATATCAAAATGCTCCCACCATACTATAATTTGATGGAGGCCGATTACAGTAAATCCAACAAAACCCTCCCTAAAAATGTAGACGCTCCCAAGGATGCATATAAAGATAAAGTATTGAGAGAATTAGACTGCTCAGTTATTGAATATATGCATTCTGAAATATATTCCGATATCCAGATTGATACACAAAAAAGAGGATTTACTGATATAAAGCTCTTTGATTCTGTAAGGGGAGTGTTCACTGAAGGCGGACCAGCTTTTGAAGGTGCCGGCATATTGGAAAAGACTCATATCCAGATTTGCATCCGTAATCTTAATTGTATTAAGGGTTTTTTCATTCCACGACAGGAAAAAGACTATATGGAATGGCATCGTGATAATTATCAGCAGGCAATTTGAGAATCATAACTTGCAATGATTATTAATTTATAATTACTCATACCTCAACGCTTCAATAGGATCTAACCTGGATGCCTTTTGTGCAGGATAATATCCAAAGAATACACCTGTAAAAGCACATACGGCAAAGGAAAGAATAATAGAAGATTCTGACACCAGTGTAGGCCAGGATAAAAATATAGTAATGAGTTTAGCTGCGGTAATACCTAATGCTACACCTATCAACCCACCTGTAATACTGATCATAATAGCCTCTATCAGGAACTGCATCAGGATATCAATTCCTCTTGCACCAATAGACATACGCAGCCCTATTTCACGGGTACGTTCCGTTACGGATACATACATGATGTTCATGATCCCAATACCACCAATCACTAAGGAAATACCCGCAATAGCAGTTAAAAGTATCGTGAGCAGATTACTGGTAGAGCTTAATGCGGTAATCAGTTCGGCCATCGTCCTCACCTGGAAATCATTCTCATCACTGGTACGTAACCGGTGCGTTTTACGCAGGATGGTAGTGATTTCATCTGTAGCCGCATCTGATGCGCTTTCATTAATAGCAGACGCATAAATAGTGCGGAAATAGATAGTGGCCAGTATTCTTTTCTGCACTGTAGTATAAGGTGCCAGGATCACATCGTCCTGGTCCTGCCCGAAAGAGCTTTGTCCCTTTGCTACCAGTACACCTATCACCTGGAAAGGAAGATTATTAAAACGGATGATCTTGCCTATAGGGTTTTCCCCATTCGGAAACAGGTTAGCAACTACTGTCTGCCCTATTAAACACACTTTTGCAGAAGCCCTTACATCATCTTCAGAAAAAGGAATACCATCTGTTAACTCCCATTGGCGTATATCCAGGTAAGAAGGACTTACCCCATAGATGGTAGTTGGCCAGTTAAATGCACCAAAAATAGATTGACCACTGGAAGTAGCAGCAGGAGAGATAGAACTGATGTTAACCGCCTGCTTTTGTAATGCCTTTACATCATCGAGCGTCAATGTATTCACAGTGGACCCGCCTAACCTGGCCCCACCAGTCACATTACTGGCAGGCAGGACCGTAATCATATTAGATCCCATGCTGGACAACTGCGATTGAATACTCTGCTTGGAACCCTGCCCTATTGCCACCATAGCGATTACCGCAGCAACCCCGATGATCACACCCAGCATGGTCAGGAAAGCCCTCAACTTATTACGTTGCAGTGCCTTAAAAGCTATTCTTATGAGATTGAAGATATTCATAATCAATAATCATCTGCCGGTGGCAATGCTGCCAACGCTTCTTTTGCTGAACGTATATTTGTATTTGCAGTATCCTTTACCACCTTCCCATCCCGTAACATCACGGTCCGTGTACTGAAAGCCGCTATATCCGGTTCATGTGTCACAAACACGATCGTCTTCCCCTGCACCTGGTTCAACTCCTGCATCAGTGCTATAATCTCGTAAGAGGTACGTGTATCCAGGTTACCGGTGGCTTCATCCGCCAGTATCATCACAGGCTCATTCACCAACGCCCGCGCAATTGCCACACGTTGCTGCTGCCCACCGGAAAGCTGGTTAGGTGTATGGTCCAGCCGGTCCGCCAGTTTCACCGCTTCCAGCGCATTTATCGCCTTCTGCTTACGCTCCTCATAACTGACAGAGGAATTATAAAAAAGCGGTAACTCCACATTCTCCAGCGCCGACGTACGTGGCAATAAATTATACGACTGAAACACAAATCCGATTTTACGATTACGCAACCTCGCCAACTCATCCCGGGATAATCCACCTATGTTCACTCCATCCAGCATATACACCCCATCACTGGGTTTATCCAGGCATCCCAGTGTATTCAGTAAAGTAGTCTTACCCGAACCACTACTCCCCATAATAGTCACAAACTCACCCGCCATCACATCAAAAGACACCCCTCTTAAAGCATGCACAGTCTCCGTTCCCATAGTAAATGAACGCTTGATATTCTGTAATTCAAGTATCTTCTTGCTCATCGTCTTCTGCGTTGTGGCATAAACGGACTGGCACCACTCGCCGCTGCCGCAGCAGCCGCTTTCGTTTGCCGTTGCATACCTGTGATCACTAATTCATCATCCGATAAGCCGGATATAACCTCTGCATGTGTATTATCATTCAACCCGATCACCACTTTCTTCTGCAATAAAGTATCCCCCTGCTGCACCCACACATAATTAGCAACAGACTTTACATGATCCGTTGTTTTAGTCCGTACCGTATCCCTGCTGCCACCTGTTACCGGTTTGGAACTCTTATGTTTTTCTGCTGCCGCCGGCGCCGTAGCTATCACCACAAATTGCTTAGACATAGAAGAATCCGGTTTAAACATCAGCGCCTTCGCAGGTATCAGCATCACATTTTCTTTTTCTTTCGTATAAATAGTAACAGTAGCCGTCATACCCGGCTTCAGTTTCATATCATCATTAGGAGCGCTGATCATAGTCGTATACGTTACCACGTTAGAAGATACAGCAGGACGTAATCTTACTTCCTGTACCTTCCCCGCAAATACATCATCTAAATAAGCATCTACGGTAAAAGATACCCGCTGACTATCTGCCACGTTACCAATATCCGCTTCATCCACGTTTGCCTGTACCTGCATTTTAGTAATATCTTTTGCAATAACAAACAAAGTAGGTGTACTGAAACTAGCTGCTACTGTTTGTCCCACGCTCACACTCCTGCTTAATACAACACCATCTATAGGAGAATAAATATCTGCAAAAGACAAATTCCTTTGTGCAGATTGTAAAGAAGCCCTTGCACTTTCCACACTGGCTTTAGCCGCAGTATACAGATAATACTGGTTATCATAATCTGCTTTGCTTACCGCCCCCACTTTATATAACTGGTCCTCTCTTTTAAACTGTGCATCCTGGTAAATCAACTGACTCTGTGCACTGGCTAACAATCCTTTATTACGGTCTACTTCCGCCTGTAAAAGGATCTTGTCCAGCTCTCCCAGTAATTGTCCTTTTTTTACTGTGGAGTTAAAATCAGCATAGATATATTTCAGTGTGCCGGACACCTGCGTACCCACCGCCACGGTATCTACCGGTTGTACTGCACCGGTAGCAGTAACACTGGTGAAGATATGCCCATAGGTAGGCTTCTGTGTGTCAATCACAACTAGTTGTTCTTTTTTCCGGAAATAGAAATACCACACGGCTACTCCCGCCAGTAGTATCAATATTGCTATAATCACCTTCTTATTCTTCATCCGTAGATAATTTTATAACTTAACGGGAATACCCCTGTAAAAATCGTAGATCCTGATATAAAGCGCCGAGCTGTATTTAGCCTGGATATAAGATTGTAATGCCTGCACGTACAGGTTTTTCTGTTGCAGCACTTCCACAGTATTCGCGGCCCCGATCTTCAGCTGCTCATTCGCGATCCTGTAACTTTCCTGCGTATAACGCAGTTGTTCCACTGCCGCATCATACTGCGATTGCGCATTTTCTACATTGATATAAGCCTGTTCAATCTCCTGAGATAAAACAGTACGTGTATTCTGCAAGGTGAGTTGTGCCTGTCCTACTTCCAGTTTTGATTTCTCCTCATTTACTTTGTTTGCTCTTCTGCTGAAAATAGGAACAGATAAAGTAACCCCTATCTGCTGATAGAAATTATTATCCAGCTGTTTCAGATACGAGTAATAAGTATTGGCGCCGAAGCTTGATCCTATACCAGCACCGGCGGTCAGTGTAGGTAAATACCCTGCCCTCACTTTCTGCAATTCCAGTTGTGCGGATTGAACACTCAGCTCACTGCTTTTTACTTCCGGTCTGTTGGCCAGTGCATACTGCTGTACTTCCCTTAACGGAGAAAGAGAAGTAGCCATTAGCGTATCCGGCTCTACTACTTCAAAAACAGTATCCGTAGGCAGTTGTAATAACTGTTTTAATGTAAGTATATTCTGACGGTGGGTGTTTTGTGCAGTCACCAGTGTATACTTGTCATTGGCCAGTTGGGCCTGTATCTGTACCAGGTCTTTCCTTGCCACAGAACCTGCATCATAGAAATACTGTTCCTGTTTCAGCTGTGCTTCAGAGGTAGCCACTACATCCCGTACATACACGATATTCTCTTTAGCTAAGAGAATATTGAGATAAGCCTGGGTAATCTGTAAGGTGATATCATTTTCTGAAGCCAGTAAGTCCAGTCCTGCTACTTTTGCCAGCAGGTCCTTTTGTTTGATATCATTTTTCAGATATCCTCCATTATATAAGGTAACAGAAGAACTGGCGGAAGTATTGAATGAAGGAACAAAATCTCCGTTACCGGTAGATTTAACGTGAGTTAAAGTAGGTGATAATGAAGCGGACAGATTAGGCAATACGGCTGATCTGGATAATAACTGGTCCTGTTCCGCGCTTCGTGCATTTAAACGAAGACTGTTTAAAGTGATGTTATTCTGCTTTGCATAATCCAGGCATTGCTGCAGGTCCCATCTTGTAACGGTGGTACTATCCTGTGCGTATAAAGGAAATGCCTTGAAAAGGATAAGATAAAGGATAAGCCTGCGCATGTGTTTATTGACCATATTAATACTTTTCCCAAACCCCTCTGTCATACTCGTCATTCTACACAGATAAAGTCATAAAAAGCGTGCCACAGGAAAGGGCTTTCATTGGAGGAGGATGGCTCTGATTATAACACAGAGATGGCCAGAATGTTTGTGGCAGGGGTTCTTACAAACACAAAGCCCGCCAGTGGCGGGCTTTGTGTTTAACAATAATTAATGTTAGTTAACAGTACTTAACAGTAGGCCGGATTCAACTCAATCTCTCAAACCTACTTACCAATCTAACCCCTCAACCTATTCATCCTGTTTCAATCTACTCAGCCTACCCTCCTTCCTGTCTCCTTCCTATCTCCTTCCTGTCTAAGCCGTATTAACCGCGCACTTTCCTTATAGGGAATAACTCATCACAATCAGATTCAGGGAATTTGGCGCCAGCACCACCTTACCCATCTTATCTCCTACTTTATTGATTTCCACAGGTTTTACTACCCCGGGATTATCCAGTGTATTAAAATCTCCTTTATCCGTGGCTGTTAATACCTGCATCACCTCTATATGATACCCCCTTGGTCCTTGTGGTTTTATAGTATAAGTCTGGGCTTTACCGGATGCATTCACCACCTTCAGGAATACCTTATGTTTAGCAGAATCAATTGTAGCACTGGCATACAGGCTATCTTCCCCTGCCAGGGTATGTCCGTTACTCAATACGGGAACAGTTTGTACGCCCCTGTTATTCGCAAACAGCTTCTGTACATAGTAATTAGGCGTACCCACAGAGCGCAGGTTATCAAACCATATAAGGTCCGGGCGCCACTGCCAGGCATCCACATGGGCCAGTAAAGGCGCATAAGAAGCCATCTGCACCACATCCGCATTCCTTTCCAATCCGGTCATAAACGCTGCTTCTGCCAGGGCACTGCCCCAGGTATTACGCGTTTCCGCCCCATCCTTCTCCTTATCCTTCACATGAGCAGCATACTCCCCTGCAAAGATCTTAGGCGCATTCCGGTCATAATTATCGTATCTGCGGGCATTTTGCAGGAACCAGTCGGGCGACATATAATAATGCTCATCCACCAGGTCCGCATGTGCTGCTTTCATCTCCGACCATAAGTAATCAAACCTGTCACCATCAGGAGAAGGTCCCACACTGGACACCAGCTTAATCTCCGGATGTTTCCCCTTCAACACCTTTTCAAAGAGTTTATACCGGGATACATACTGACTATCCCACTGCTCATTCCCCACTCCCATCATCTTCAGGTTAAATGGTGCAGGATGCCCCATATCTGCCCTTAATTTTCCCCAGCGTGTATCTATAGTCCCATTGGCAAATTCTATCAAATCCAGCGCATCCTGGATGTAACTGTCCACATCCTCTGCCACTTCTCCCGTATTAAACTGGCAGGCCATCCCACAATTCAAAATAGGCAATGGAGAAGCGCCTATATCCTCAGCCAGCTGGAAGTACTCAAAGAACCCCAGCCCGTAACTCTGGAAATAATCCCCCGGTGCCCTGTGACTAAACTCCGTATTCCAGCGGTTCACGATCAGGGTACGGTCTTCCACCTTCCCTACTGTATTCTTCCATTGATAACGATTCGCCAGGTCACGCCCTTCTACGATACATCCCCCCGGAAAACGTACAAACCCCGGATGCAGATCTGCCAGCAGCTGCACCAGATCTGCTCTTAAACCGCCGGGACGCTGCTTCCAGGTATTAGCAGGGAACAGGGAAATCATATCCACATCCGCTTCCCCTGAAAACGATATGCGTAAAGCACCCTTTGCCACTGTTTGCGCAGCCGTAAGGGATACCGTGTATTTCTGCCACTCAGTACCGGCAACAGCCACACTGCCATGCCCTATATCTTCCCCTTTCTCATTTACCAATACCACGTTTACCCCGGCATTCCCACGTGCCCACACAGAAAAATTATACTGCTCCTGCTGCGTAAGCCCCATCCCTCTGAACCCCTCATTCACCAGGGCCAGATCTCCGGTAACATGCGCATAACGGGGATTCGCCTTATTATCGGCACGGTTCACGATCAGTATTTTCCCTTTTTTGTCTACCTGCTTCCACCCCATCAGCGGCTGCGTAAACTCAAAAGACCGGTTCTTTACCAGCTCAGCATATAATCCCCCATCTGCCGAGAAATTGATATCCTCAAAAAAGATCCCCCACATCGTTGGCTGAACAACGGCTTTAGGGGACAAAACCTGCACAGTAATCGTCTGTGCAAACGACATACAGCTAAAAAATAACAGATAAACGAAAGATGTAATTTTTGTCATAACGGTGGAATTAACCAGCAACAAGGTACTGACAGAATTTAACATACACAACACTTACAGCTATTTTTAATGTATATCTGACACATATAACAAAAAATACAAAAAAATAGTCCTGCCAGTAACCCCGGCAGGACTCAAATACAATAAAACGGTTTAGATGATTTCTAGCAAATCGTCCATTTAGACGTCCACACTGTTGTGGTTGGAGCCGCCAGTTTCTTTGACGCTGTAGTCATACTTAAATTAGCAATCTTGATTTTGCTCAGGTTCAGTTTCTTTGAACTTTCCTTTTTCATAATTGTGTGAGTTGATGGTTACAAAAAAATCAGCCCTTTCTGCAATCAAACGTGTGTTGAACTGTCGTGGTTGGCTGAGTAGGACTCTTCACTGCAGAAGTTTCCTTTAACGTAGCAATTGTGATCTTAACAAGTTGCAGCTTCTTTGAACTTTCCTTTTTCATGATGATATGATTTTATGGTTATACAAAGTAAATTACCAGATACCACTGCAACAAGATCTCAGTGAAACTCACCCTTTCAGGGCATAAAAAACCCCGCTGGTAATGCACAGCGGGGCCTTCAATAACTAAACGGAATTACAGCGTGTCACCAGGTGTGTCACCGGCACAAATGATAGTGATAGAGCAAATCCATGATCCGGTAATGGCCTGCTGCTTAACAGTATTGGCCGTACTCAGATTAGCAATTTTAATCTTCCCCAGTTTTAACTTTTTTGAATTGTCCTTTTTCATGTGTGAGAGGTTTTAATAGCTTTAAATTAACCCATCCCACTGCAATAGATTATCAGCCCGTTAAAATGATGACTTAAGATATCCAATCACTTCAGAGGTCTCCAGTACATCAGGATTATATTGCCTCAACGACTCAGTAATGAGCGGATATTGATCCACATAATTTAAATCAGGGATATGCTCCAGCGAAAATTCTCTCATCACACTTTCAAACAGTGCAGCATCCATTCCCCAGTGTTGAATAAATTTTCCTTTCTTAACATACAGCACTATCAACACATCTTCATCCTTATGAAAAAGCCCGAATTCAAGAAATCCGTCCTGCGTTAATTCCGTCTTATATTTCGCCAGCTTCGCAATGATCTCCTTCGTTTCCACATATTCAGTATTAGACTGATTTTCGTCATCTATATTCTTATACAACAACTTCATCCTGGGATAACATACCACTTCCGCTAATCGCTCAAATAAGGCCCATAATCTTGAATTATCAATATTGATTTCACTGAAAATCGTATAAGGTTCACCCTCATCTATATCATTTCCTCTGAAAGCATATCCTTCTACAATCTTTGCGGACTCCCGCGCTTTCATTCTCATCAGCATTATAGGATCGGAAGATACTTCATCTATCCTTGGTACCCTGATGTTAACAGGCAGTTCTAATGGTTTCATATATAAAGTATAAAAAAAGTCAGCCGGAATATCCGGCTGACTACTATACAAGGTACTATTTTTGATTATTAATAGTTCGAATTCTGTACCAACACACCCTTACTCCTGTCTATTTCCGACTGAGGCAGCGGGAAATAGTAGTTTTTAGGCTTGGTGAATGTACGCGCAGCCTCTATTACCTGTCCGTCAGAACCCAGCTTAGGTTGATTATAGATAGTAGCAATATTAATAAGACCTGCTTTATCCCAACGCATAAGGTCCTGATGACGTTCATTTTCGCCACACAGTTCTACCCTTCTTTCATGCATTAATGCAGTCATCCCTGCACCACTTACCGGAGTAAGACTGGCAGAAGCACGTGCACGTATAGCATTGATCTCAGCATCGCCGGCACCAGCACCTGATTTACGGATTTTAGCTTCTGCTACCACCAGGTAAATATCAGCACTGCGTAATAAAGGATATTTCAGTGAATAGTTCAATCCACCGGAGCTTTTCCATTCGTTGAACTTATGGTAATGATAACCGGTTGTTGACAGGCTCGCTGTATAGGTAGCTATTTCTGTTCCTATGTTGATCTGATCTCCCGGTTTCATGATACATACATCCTTACGTGGATCACCTGCTTCAAATTCATCTACCAATCCTTTTACAGGTTGGAAGAAGTTCCAGCCACCCCACTCACGCGGACCATGATAGGTAGTAAAGTCGGAATAGCCCCAGCCATCAGTAGTCTGTACATTCAATAGCATTTCGCTGTTATTGCTGGTAGCTGCAGTGAAGTTGGCTGCATAAGTAGGTGCCAGCGCATAATTGGTGTTGGTGGTTACCTTTGTGCCGTACTCAATCGCCTTATCCAGGTTATCCTCATAGAGGTATAATTTGGACAGCAATCCCCAGGCAGTGCCTTTATTCACACGGCCAGCACTATACGCCTCTGGTAACAGGTCGGCTGCTTTTAACAGGTCGGCCTCTATCTGTGCATGCACAGAATCCACAGAAGATTTTGGATTATTGTAATTCCCTGCCAGTACATCCGCTTCAGACACCAATGGAACTTCTCCGTAAACCACCGACAAACGCCAGTAAGCAAAAGCACGGAAGAAGTATGCTTCTCCCAGACAACGGTTTTTGATATCCGCGTCAATAGCCGTAATGTTAGGAATATAGATCAGTGCATTGTTAGCACGATTGATCGTTTCATACTTCCATTTCCAGGGTGCTTTTAAAGAAGGATTGGAAGCATCGAAAGTGAAAGTTTCTATAAGGGCATCCTCCGGATGGTCTCCTGCATGATATTGATCATCAGAACAGTTATCATAAGTGAAATCAACGAAGCCGGTATAATCTTCTTCCAGTAAAATATTGTAGATACCAGTGATTGCATCTACAGCATCACTTTCATTACGCCAGTAGTTGCCAGTTGTATAAACACCCTTCGAATCAACATCCAGTACTTTATTACACGCACTGGTAAAGAGTACAACCCCACTTATCAGTAATATATATTTCATACGTTTCATAATCATCATCATTAAGCAGGTTAAAAATTAAGTGTTGCACCGAAAACAAAACTCCTTGCCTGTGGATAGGTAGCCACATCTACACCACGCTGTCTGTTGCCATCGGTAGAATTAGGATAACCCAGTTCAGGGTTCAGACCTTTGTATTTAGTAATAACAAATATATTCTGACCAGTTGCATATATCCGAACATCTGATACGCCGGAATGTCCCCACACATTAGAAGGAATAGTGTATCCCAGTGTAGCATTACGGAGCGACAGGTAATTACCACTTTCTATAAAACGATCGGAAGTACGATAATTCTGATTGTCACTTGTCAGGGTCATACGTGGCATACTGTTGCTGGTACCTTCGCCATGCCAGCGCTGCATCGCTTCTGCATACATATTATATGGATAGGTAGGATCAAGACCCTGCATCCTGTCGGCATTATACAGTTTTACGCCTAATACACCTGCAAAAGAAAGATTCAGATCAAATCCTTTATAAGAAGCTCCAGCCTGTACACCAAATGTCACCTTAGGATTAGGATTACCCAGGTAGGTACGGTCCTGATCATTTACAATACCATCGCCATTAACGTCTAAGAAACGTACATCTCCTGGCTTGATATTCGCCTTGTTAGGATCATTTGCGATATTGGCATCATTGTCAATAGCAGACTGATTCTGGTAAATACCATTCGTTTTCCAGCCATAGAAGGAAGCAATAGACTGACCTACATAAGTGCGGGAGATCTCCTGATTCTGCCTGCCATACGTAGTAGAGCTGATGAAAGTCCCCGCTTCATAGAGCTGTGTAATCTTATTCTTTATAAAGGAAGCATTCGCGGCTACATTATAACGGAATTCACCTTTACCACCCAGGTAACTTACTTCTATTTCCCAACCCTTGTTATTCAGCGCACCAATATTCCGATCAGGAATAGTAGAAGTTCCATGCTCATCCATTAAAGGAGCAGGCACCAGCATATCCTTGGTGTTTTTGTTAAAATAGGTGATGGTAGTATTCAGTTTGTTCTGGAAGAAACCTGCTTCCAGACTGATATTGGTCATTTCTGCCTTTTCCCAGGTGATATCAGGATTAGCCAGTGCTGAGTTCCAGATACCGGTAGCAGTATTATCTCCGAAAGCATATTTCCGGTCTTTTTTGATCAGTGCCAGGTATTGGAAATCTGCTACACGCTGATTACCCAATGCACCCCAGCCACCGGTCACTTTCAGATTGCTCACGAAAGAAACATTGTCCTTAAAGAAGGTTTCATCAGAGATCCTCCAACCGGCAGAGAACGCAGGGAAATAACCCCAGCGGTTATCTTTAGGGAACTTGGAAGAACCATCAGCCCTAAAGGTAGCTGTGAACAGATATTTGTCTTTAAAGCCATAAAAAGCACGCATAAAACCAGAAGCAATACCAGTCTCCGCAACATAGTTACCAGAAGCATCATGAATATCGGTACCATTATCCAGCACACGTTGTGGAGTAGTTTCATCGTTATAACCCCAGCGTTCTGCCCTGAAATAGCTACCCTGTGTTGTTTGTTGTGAATAACCACCGGTAAGGGTTACATGGTGATTCTTGGCAAATATTTTATTCCAGGTCAGAAATATTTCCGCCAGCTCTGAACCATCTGTTTCTGAACGTTTAATAAGAGCAGCATGGTCAGTTGTACGGGTTTGGTCCAGTACTTTAGGAGTAAACTTAGACTGATTGAAGATCGTACCATCATATGCATAGTTGGCGCGTAAGGTAAGACCGTCCAGGATCTGTACCTCTCCATATATACTAGCCAGCATCCGGTAATTTTGGGAAGTTCCGTCTGTAGTTTCTGCTGTAAAAACAGGGTTATTAATATCCCCCAGTTCACTGTTTGCCTTACCGGTACCATAGCTGCCATCTGCATTTCTTACAGGGATAGCCGGGTTGAAACGCAGGGCACTGAAGATGAGTCCTGTTTGAGTAGAATAAGTATCAAAACCATCTGCCTGTCCTTCTGACTGTCTGTAGGTCAGCTGCAGGTTCTCTCCTACTTTCACGCGTTTACCGATCTTATGTTCGGAGTTGATACGCACGCTGTAACGTTTGAAATAGGTATTCTCGATCAACCCTTTTTCATCGTAATAACCACCACTGAAAAGATAATTGGAAGTAGCATTACCACCACGTAAGCTCACATCAGCGTTGGTAGTCTGACCGGAACGCAGCAGCGCCTTTTGCCAGTCGGTACGCTGTACCGCATAGTAAGGGTCCTGCCAGAAAGTATTAATAGGAACACCGTCGTTTGTATAACGTTCCTGCTTCAGCTGCACCAGTTCAGGAGCAGTCAGTAAAGGAATATAGCGGCGTACATTGGACACGCCTTTATATATATTAAAAGATGTTTTCAGTTTTTCGCCATACCCGCCTCTTTTAGTAGTAATGATGATCACACCATTCGCAGCACGTGTACCATAGATCGCAGAAGAAGATGCATCTTTCAGGATTTCCATGGAGGCGATGTCATTAGGACTCACATCACTTAATCCTGTTGCAGGTACCCCGTCGATGATTACCAGCGGATCTGCATTGTTGATAGTACCTGTACCGCGGATACGGATAGCAGGTTCAGTTCCGGGAGATCCGTCTGAACGAACGATATCCACGCCACTCACTTTACCCTGTATCGCCTGAGCGGCATCGCTCACGGGCAGGTTTTTGATATCTGATCCTTTAATAGTGGAGATGGTACCGGTAACGTCCCGGCGGTTCTGTACACCATAACCTACTACCACTACCTCTCCCAGTCCTTTGGAAGTAGCCTGCAGGGATACATTGATCACTGTCTGCTCACCAATAGTAACTGTCTGTGCCTGGTAACCCAGGAAAGAGAAGGAAAGCGTTTTACCTGCATCTGGCACGGTGAGCTTAAAATGCCCGCTACCATCTGTAGTTGCACCAACGCTGGTGCCTGGCACAGTAACATTCACGCCCGGCAGACCACTGCCATCTGCGGCATCTGCAACCTTACCGGTAACAGTTCGCTGCGCAAGCGCTACCCCTGCGAACAGGCATAAAAGGATAACCAGAAAGCTTTGCTTTCTAAAAAATGATGTGTGGCTCATAAAGGAAAAAATAAATGATCAAACGTGTTAGGAATACGACTATAATACAAGTGTCCGAGCTATCAGCTTCTACAATACATTCACTGTTCTGTTCTGTTTATGCAAATGACAACGAGCTAAAAGTAAGCGAACAATTAAAGATAAGTTGATACTATTTTACCTATGCTACATAATGCTTTAACATTTCGTTAAGAGTTTTTTGGTTGATTCGGGTAGCTGATACCCGGTTATGTGCCCCCTGTTCTACATACTGTTAGACTTTCTTACCTACTCCTTCAAGTAGAAGTGCAAATTATGTTCAAATTTACTCAAAAAAGATAATTATCCAAATCTCTTAAAATCAATGACTTAATTATCATAACAATCCTTTTAACATTTCTTTAGAGTATTCAAGCAAGGTTTTAGTAAGATAGTCTGTACCATAATTTATTGATTTTTTATTTAACCAGTTAAAATTGAAAAACCATGAAGAAGCAATTATTAACGTTTGGCCTGATGGCCGGCATGGGAGCATTCGTACTGTCAACGAGTTTTGCAAACAACATTAAGGCAACAGACACACTCACAGCCAACCAGACGGACACCGCCAGCTTTTACAGAGACACTGTAAGTATGAAAAATGACACTGCCAGCTTTGTACGCGACACAGCAAGTTTTGTGCGTGACACTGCATTACTGAAAGACACTGCAACCTTCGTCTTTAAGGCGGATACAGCTACTTTCAAAGTTGCCGATACAGCTACAGCGTTTAAATCAGACACAGCTGCCTTCAAAGCAGATACTGCCAGTTTCGCTGCCCATCTGAATGCAGCTATGGGAGATACTGCTGCCATGAAAGCTATCAAAGACACTGCTTCCTTTAAACAGGATACAGCAAAAGTTTTAGGAAAAAATATCGTTTCTTTCAGTAAGGATACTACAACTCCGCAACCTACTGATACGTCTAAGGCCCCTAAAGCTCACGCGCTGAAGGCTAAGGACTAAGGAACAAAAATCATGAACGGAAATCATGTGGACAGTAAAAAGTCCCGGACAATTGTCCGGGACTTTTCATTTGTATAAACAATGTGACAATGTGTAGTTTAGAAATTGTAACCAGCCTTCAGACCGAAGAAACCAGCAGTACCATCCTTGATCCAGGCTTCGTACTTGGCTTCAACATCCAGTCCTAAGAAACGGATACCGATACCTGGTGCAAAAATAACCGGTGCACCATCATTGTCTTTACCTACTCTGTTGGCAAGGCCGCCTTCCACCTTCAGATACAGCAGGGGGAAAGGGAATTTGTACTTCACACCTACTCTTACAGGGATAGCCTGCAGGGCGGTGTAGTCGGTGCTGATGGTACCACCTTCACCGTCGCTCATGGTAACACCCTTTTTACCAGGGAAACGCATGTAACCAACGGAACCGGTAACGCCGAAACCAGCGATCAGTTTAATATCTGCATTTAAGCCTGCACCGATACCGGTATTATGTGTGTCGCCCAGATCTCCAACAGGGAATCCGGCTTCTACATAAGGGCCAATGCTGAACCTTTTCAATTGTGCCTGTGAATTACTGCTGGCTCCTAAGAGTACTGCAAGCAGCAGACAGGTGATGTAAATGGTCTTGATCATACAGGATATTTTAAAATTCTTACAAATGTAAGTAATTCATACCTAAATGAACAAATGAGAATTACTGGGGAAGTACCTTAAAAGTAGTGTCTCTGTGAATACTGTCTGTAACAGGGGGAGTTTTGGAAAAAGAGGAAGACGGAACAGCGGCAGAAGTGGCTTCATTGGAGCTACCCGCAGGTAATCCCATCTTTGCCATCTCTTTTCTTGTTTTAGCATCAAAGAGATACTGAGGATGTTTCTCTTTGCGCAATCCATCTTCAAAACGATATTCTGCCCCCATACGCGGAGGAGGACTCTGATATCCATGATTGGATGCGCAGCTGCTTAATACAACAACGCCTGCCATCATACATGTATGTAGCAGCATGAAGGCAGGTTGTCGTAATTTAAACATGTTTATTGGGGGTTTACTGTCCATTATCAATAACGTACTTTAATCTTTATTTATTGTGATTTTTTTGTGATGGCGCTTTGTACCATTACAAAAAAATTGAAGGGGTTTTGCAGGGCTTCGCCCTGCACCCAAAAATCAACCCAGTTTTGTTGCGACAAAACCAGCCTCTGCTACAGCTTTGATCACATCCTCTGCAACAAGTCCTTTATCAGAAGATACTGTTAAAATCTTCTCAGGATTCTCTGTATCTACTTTCCATCCATCTGTACCTGCCGTTGTATTCAGTGCAGAAGTTACTTTGGCTACACAGCCACCACATTTGATATTCGTTTTAAACTGTAATGTTTCCATTGATCTGTTATTTTTATAATGAGGAAAATTTTAATCTTAAACTATTACTGACCACAGATACAGAACTAAGTGCCATCGCTGCGCCGGCAATCATAGGGTCCAGCAGGAAACCATTTACCGGGTACAATACACCTGCTGCCAGCGGGATACCTATCAGGTTATAGATAAATGCCCAGAAGAGATTTTGCCTGATAGTCCTCACCGTTTTACGGGATAAGTTCAATGCTTTGGGAATACTGTTCAGATCTGATGTGATCAGTGTCATCTTTGCCACATCCATCGCTATATCCGATCCTTTGCCCATCGCAATACTTACATCTGCTTGTGCCAGCGCCTGGCTATCATTGATCCCATCTCCGACCATCCCTACTATCCTGCCCTGCTGTTGCAACTCTTTCACAAATGCAGCCTTATCCCCGGGCAACATCCCTGCCTTATAATCTTTGATCCCTACTGCTGATGCTACCGTTGCTGCTGTTTGCGTATTATCACCCGTAAGCATATACACAGTAATACCCTGTTCCTGTAACGCTGCAACAGCCTTTGCAGAAGTCTCTTTGATCTTATCTGCAATAGCAATGATACCGGCTACTTTTTTACCGGCGGCAAACAGGATCACTGTTTTAGCCTGCGTCTGCCATGCTGAAATCTTTGCCAGCATCACGTCTTCAGGATAAATATGATGATCTTCCAGCAGCCCCGCATTACCTGCCAGGTACGCTTCACCATGATATGTTGCACTAATTCCTTTACCGGTAACACTCTCTATTTTGTCCAGTTCTTTACCAATAACATCCAATGAAGCTAAATGTTTTACTATCGCTCCCGCCAGCGGATGCTCCGACTGCTCCTCCATCGCCATCAACACGCCCATATCTGCTTCAGGTAAGAAGTATACATCTGTCACCGCAGGTTTCCCTTCTGTGATCGTGCCTGTTTTATCTAATACCAGCGCATTCACTTTATGCGCCAGCTCCAGACTCTCCGCATCTCTTATCAGGATATTATTATCCGCTCCTTTCCCTACACCCACCATAATAGCAGTAGGCGTAGCTAAACCCAATGCACACGGACAAGCAATCACCAGTACCGTCACTGCCGCCAGCAACCCATGCGTAAATGAATGATCAACTATCATCCATACTGCAAAAGTCAGTACCGCAATACCTATCACCACCGGCACAAAGATGCCGGCAATTTTATCTACCAACTGCTGCACCGGCGCCTTACTGCCCTGTGCTTCCTGCACCATCTTAATAATCTGCGCCAACACAGTATCTCCACCCACTTTCTCTGCCTTAAAGCGGAAACTCCCCTTCTGGTTGATAGTCCCGGCAAATACAGCAGCTCCTGCTTCTTTCAGTACCGGCACCGGCTCCCCGCTGATCATACTTTCATCTACATAAGAAGAGCCACCTGTTAACTGTCCATCAACAGGTATACGCTCTCCTGGTTTTACCAGAATAATATCTCCCACCATCACCTGCCCAAGCGGCACTTCTCCCTTAGACTCTACCGTTACCATTTTAGGTTGTAAGCCTATCAGTTTCTTCAATGCAGAAGAAGTGTTCGACTTCGCCTTTTCTTCCAGCATCTTACCAAGAGAAATAAACGCAATCACCACAGCCGCGGCCTCATAATATACATGTGCATGTAACCCGCGCTGATGCCAGTATTCCGGGTACAATGTATTAAACACGCTGAATAACCAGGCCACACCGGTACTCAACGCTACCAGTGTATCCATATTAGCCTTGCCATGACGCGCCTGTTTAAATGCATTGATAAAGAACCCACGACCTACATAAAATACCATCGGTGTAGATAACAAAAACATGATCCAGTTGGCATAAGGAATATCCATAAAAAACATCCCTATCACCACCACTGGCACAGACAATATCAAAGACGCAATCGTTCTTTTCTTCAATGCATTATACTGATTCCGCTGTGCAGCTTCCTGCACTTCTTCCCTGTTCTCCGTATCAATTACCAGGTCATACCCCACACTTCTTACACTCGTCCTCAGCACTTCCCGGGTCACCGCATGATCATCATAGGTAACAAGGGCAGACTGATTAGCAAAATTAACGGCAGCCCCTTCTACTCCCGGCACAGAAGAAAGCATAGACTCTACACTCACTGCACAGGCGGCACAGCTCATTTCCAGTACAGGGAACGTTTCCTTTATAATATGTTTTGTATTTGCAGCCATACTACAAAGTTAGGATGGCTGCGAAGAAGGGTTGTTATACGATGAGGAATAATATGTATATAATTATGACTATACCATATCCAGAGGCTTGCGGTCATTCCCCTTTAACTGACGGTAACCACTAGGTGTTAAACCCGTAATTTTCTTAAACTGTTGTGACAGATGCTGTACACTGCTATAACCCAGACTATCAGCTATTTCACTGAGGTTCATTTCATCATATTGCAGCAATTCCTTCACTCTTTCAATGCGTTGCAGGATCACATATTTCTCAATGGTCAGTCCTTCCATACTGGAAAAAACAGTAGACAAATAATGATAATCAGTGTCCAGCGCTTCCTGTAATACTACAGATAATTTAGTATTGAGAGCGGCATTATCTTTACCATGGATCAGGCGTATAATAGTGGTTTTCAGCTTCTCTATCAGCGCTGTTTTTTTATCATCCAGCAACTCAAACCCAAGCCCA
The DNA here is from genome assembly GCF_900110995.1 of Chitinophaga sp. YR573. GTDB lineage: Bacteria > Bacteroidota > Bacteroidia > Chitinophagales > Chitinophagaceae > Chitinophaga. Next base: position 243,832 of record NZ_FOJF01000003.1, on the reverse strand, counting down.
TGAAGGCGTTCACCCAGTACCTTCAGCTTTTCAGGCGAAGGTGTTGAAGTAAGGCTCACTTCTCCCAGGTCCATATGCGTAAAACCCATGTCCAGCTTCTCCAGTTCCTGCTGTACCACCAGGATACAACGGTTGCAAACCATATTTTTTATGAATAACTCCATTGCTATCGATTGAATGCACAAAGTTAGCGGATAATACAGATATATTGAATATATTAACAGTATCATTGTTATTCTTAATACTTATATGCATCCAAAATTATCCCTGTTACTGCTCGCATTCTTTAACTGTACAGTTATTTATGCGCAACAACGTTTATCCCAGAGCCGTCATACCAGTCCTTATACATATGTCTATGCACTGAATGATAAAGAAACAATACAGTTATATAACAAAGGATTTGATCATGCAGATGAAAAGCTGTTGCATACACTCATAGACTCCTTCCCTACCGGCGGAGAAATTCCGGCAAGCATTACCCCGGGGAACTATCTTAAAGTATATGTAAAGGAAAATACCCTGCAGATGGAGCCTTTAATCATATCAAATCTCATCTGCAAACTGGTCAATAACAATAAAGACCTGGTCGTTGTATTACATACGCGGCAAGGTGAACTGATAAAAGATGCAAGCGTACAAACAGGCAAACATCCTTTAACTTATGATGAGGCAACACAATCCTGGCGACTGAATAACTATGATAAAAAAGGGTTCTTACAGATTCATTATAAGGGATTATTAACCTGCGTGGCCATGGAGCATCAGCCACTCCCAAACTTCTGGAAAAAGAGCTGGTATAAAATAAAAAGAATTGCCCGCCTATGGCACAGGAAAAATTACAGGAGAAATAATAATTACTACTATACAAATCGCGCAACTAACAGAGGTTTCATTGCATTCAGCAAACCAATCTACAAGCCTTTAGATACAATAAAAGTAAAAGGATTTATAGTAGATAAAAAAGGTTCTCCTATTAATAGTAAATTACTTTTAAGATTAAGAGTGAGCGGTAATGACCCTGATATAGACACCATCCTTACTACTATCTCTCCATACAGGCCCGGCGCTTATGAATACAAGTTTGTATTAACAGACAGCCTTGACATTGATCTGGATGATGATTACATCATTTCCCTGGAAACCACTGATAACAAAGGAAAAGAATTAGAAGACAGACATATACTGATGGAAGGGAAATTTACCTATGAGGAATATGAACTGCATTCCATTACCTTCTCAGCCAGAACAGATAAAAAAGAACATACCCGTCATGAACCCGTAGCGCTGTATGTAAAAGCTACAGATGAAAATGATCTGCCGGTAATGGATGGAAAGATATCAATAGTCATTAAAACCGGAACTATCAGTAACTATTATGCTCCTAAACTTTTCATTCCTGATACATTATGGCAATATTCACAACCAATGGATGCGCTGGGTGAAACGAAGATCCTGATACCAGATAGTATATTTCCACCGGCTTCACTCAGTTATAATATTGAATGCGAATTTCTCAACAGCAATAACGAATCAAGGAGTAGCACAATAAGACAGGAGTATAAATATGATACAAAAGGCTTTAAGTTTAAGCTCATAAATGACAGCCTGCATCTGACTTTCAGCAATGCAGGTAATCCCGTACAACAATCAGCCTGGCTGTACGCACTCAATAGTAAGGAAGATACCCTACAGGCTACAAAACTGCTACTTCCTGCTACTATCAAAGTAAATCCATTTGCTACCGAATATGAACTGAACAATGACACATTGTATGAAACCTATGAACTGAAAGATGAAATTTCCGGCATACAAAATATAAGCACCCGCACCCGCGACTCCATTCACATACAAATCAGTAATCCCCGCAATTTATATTTCTGGTATACCATTTTTGCCGGTAAAAAAGTGCTACAACGTGGTTACGGAAATTCACTGCAATGGAACGCAGCAACTATCACAGATAAACATTACTTCCTTGCCATCCAGTACATATGGGCAGATAAAGTGTATAAAGAAAACTCCACTATTCCTTATATGGAAAAAAATCTGGCCATAGACATTATTGCTCCGGCTAACGTTTATCCAGGTCAACATGCACATATAGGAATAGCGGTAACAGATGCCAATAATGACCCCGTGGCAGATGCAGATATAACAGCATATGCATTTACGTCTAAGTTTGATAATCCAAATACACCACAGATTCCTTACCTGGGTAGATATTATCCCGGAAGAAAAGGTATTTATGAATATTCACAGAAGCAATCAAATATTGCTGACCTGTATACACAACTCAACTGGGAAAAGTGGCGCAGGGAAATGGGACTCGATAGTATCCGTTATTTCCAGTTTCGTCATCCCGATCCAATCTTCCGCTATTATGAATCTGCCGGGGATAGTGTAACTCAGGTGGCCCCTTTTGTAATGGGAAAAGGAAACTTCATCCCTGTACATGTTATTTATATCAATGAGCTACCGGTGTATTTCAGTCAGGCCGATCAGCTACAGCCATATAGTTTTGCCATCCACCCGGGCTGGAATAAAATAGCGCTGCGCACACCTTACCAACAGATCACTTTCGACAGTGTACTGATAAGAGAAGGGGTAAAAAACTTCCTTAGTTTCGATACATCGGGAACTGCTGAAAATGTAAGCATCACTCGCAGACCATTTATACTAACAGATCATGAAGTGATGAATCTGGGAAATTATATGATCAGGGTGGAGAATATCTATGATTATCCCGCATATATCAGACAAAACAATCGCTATTACTGGATGAATGCGGAATCAACAAATCGTTATAATTATCGGAATAACAGCTTTTTAACCGGACCATTAACCGGAGCGGATGCAACACTTATTGTAAAAGATAACTTTGATCAGCTTTTTGTTCCTGAATCTGGATATACATTCAACATACGGAAGGGACTGATAAAACAAAAACAGTCCTACCCCACCAACCTTTTCTCAAATGTACTTCCGTTTGGCGAGGCAGTAGAAAATTTGAGCGGAGAGCCAATTACAGAAGGCGCCATTGACAGCATCCTGACAGAAAAACAACAATCAACTTTAAGAACGAATAATCTATCTGGATACATTAGCAATGGAAGCCAGTATGAAGGACGTTTAAATATCCATTTACAAAACGATACATTATCCTGGAGAAAAGATGTTTTACAATTCTTTTTATTCAGATACGATGATCCGCAATATATAAGAGCGCTGGCAGGTAATGCTACCAGTTTTGGGAAACTGGAATCAGGCAGTTATAAATTACTCGTGCTGCTTACCAATAACCGGTATTTTATAACAGACAGTATCCATGTAAAGGAGAATGGAATTAACTATTATAATATATCCTCTTTCCCTCTTCAACAGAACGGCAAAATGATAACAGATCTGAAGGAAGTCCTCAAAACGGCTACATATATCAGCAGATGGAGTAATCAGCCCGTAGAAAGAATTGCAGAGACGTTTAACCAGACACAGATGAGTGCCGCCAGCCTTACACGTGGTATAAGCGGAATTGTACAGGATAACAAAGGTGATCCACTCCCCGGCGTTCCTGTAAGATTAAAGGGAACATCGTTTGGCACTATTACCGATAAAAACGGTGCATTTAGTCTGAATGTAACACCGAAAGGAATACTGTATGTGGCGTTTATCGGATATTTGAAAAAGGAAATAAAAATTACCGACGCTGATAGTTATAAGATTACACTGATGGAATCTGTTTCAGCACTAGAGGAGGTAGTTGTTATTGGCTATGGCACAACGCAGAAACGCTCACTATCCTATAGCGTCTCTACCATATCTACGAACGATCTGGCAGGAAGAGTAGCAGGCGTCCAGATAAGAGGTACGAACTCTCTCGGCGTAAATCAACAACCGCTGATTATAATAGACGGGCTGCCCTTCAGTGGCAAAATGGACGATCTAAAACCAGAAATGATCAAATCCATGAAGGTACTAAAAGACGCAGATGCTACTGCCATTTATGGAGCAAGGGGCGCAGCAGGTGTGATCATTGTCACAACCGGCAACGCAGCTGCCAGTACAGACGCAGCCACTCCTGACCAACCCGCCCCCGGCAACACCCTGCGCAAAAACTTCCATGACGATGCTTTCTGGCAACCACGCCTTCGCACAGATGCCAGCGGCAAAACATCCTTCGACGTCACCTTCCCTGATGATATCACCAACTGGCGCACTTTCGTCATCGCCATGACCGCCCACAAACAAAGCGGCATCGCAGAAACAAAGATCCGCTCCTTCAAAGCGCTCAGCGCCAACCTGGGGCTGCCTAACTTTGCAGTAGAAGGAGACACTATAAACATCATCGGCAAAATGCTGAATTACATGCCCGATAGCATCACGGTAACCAGAACCTTCACCGTCAACGACAGCATCTATAAATCAGGGCCTAAGAGCTTTAAAAATGCAGGCATTGATACCATGCCGGTATACATCCACCCTGCCGATAGTGTAGCATTTAAATACACCACCCTGAAAGACGGTTATTTCGATGGAGAAGAAAGGAAGATCCCTGTAATAGAACAGGGTACTACAGAAACTACCGGCTTCTTTGCCGCCCTGTATAAAGACACTTCGTTTACCTACACACCGGTACATACAGAACCGGTTAAAATATATGCTTCATCAGCAATACTACCCATATTAGAAGATGAAATAAAACATGTACAGCGGTATGAATACCTCTGTAATGAACAACTGGCATCTAAACTAAAAGCCTTCCTGCTGGAAAAGAAAATCTTTAAAGGAGAAAAAGGCGAAAAGGATATCAAAGAACTGATCAACCGCCTGAACAAAGGCAGGAAAGATGCACTCTGGGGCTGGTGGGAAAATACCCCCGTTTCCATATGGGTATCCAGGCATGTAATAGAAGCGCTGCTGATGGCAGAGGAAATGGGATACACCACTAATATGAACAAACAAATCCCCTTAGATTACCTGGTATACCAGTTAAACAGTGGCAAAGAAAGAGATAGCATCGGTTGTATGCTGCTCTTATCTCAACTCAATGCAAAAATTGATTACAAGAGTTATATAGATAGTTTCAAAGCCCACACTAAAGTAAGTGCATACGAGAACCTGCGCATCGCCTTATTACAGCAAAAAACAGGATTACCGGTAAACATACAAAGTGTATTATCCGGTCAGCAACATACCTTATTCGGTAATCCTTACTGGGGAGAAAACAGCTATCGCTTATCAGACAACAGCATACAACATACCCTGATGGTCTATAAGATCCTTCGCAAACAGGGTGGTTATGAAGATCTCTTACAAAAGATCCGCGGTTACTTCCTGGAACAAAGAAAAGATGGCTACTGGCGTAATACCTACGAGTCGAGTCTCATCCTGGAAACCATCCTGCCCGATGTAATGGCAGAACAGCAGGCCGGTGCCCCCGAACTGACCATCAACGGCAAAACAATTACTACCTTCCCCTACGCAACAGAACTAAATGCGCCTGTAAGTGTTAGTAAGAAAGGTAAGTTGCCGGTATATTTCACTGCCTACCAGCAATATCATAACAGGCAACCGGAAAAGTTGTCCAAACCATTCACCGTAACATCATCTTTCAATAAACAAAAACTCAAAGCAGGAGAGCCGGTAACACTCACCATAGATGTGGATGTAAATGAATCAGGAGATTATGTAATGGTAGAGATCCCGATCCCTGCGGGCTGCTCCTACAAAGACAAACCACAATCATGGTACAACAACGAAGTACATCGCGAATACTTCAAACATAAAGTAAGCATTTTCTGTAGCAGCCTCACAAAAGGCAAACATACTTTTACTGTTTCACTCCTGCCAAGGTATACAGGTAGTTATTATCTCAACCCGGCTAAGGTGGAATTACAATATTTCCCTGTGTTTATGGGAAGAGAAGGTCTAAAAAAGGTGGATATCCGTTAAGGCTATCCACTTTTTCCTCTTACATTTACAACCATACTTTATCAGTCATGCCCAAACTATTCTATTTTTCAATGGCACTTGTCCTGGCAGGATGCGTTGAAAACAGCAAAGCACCTATATATAATGATACTGACACAGTTGCTATCACAAAGAACGTTACAACATCAAAGCAAAAGGCCTTACCAGAAAAAGTAATCGCTGAAAGGCTCAGCGGCACCGTTACTTTACTGGATACCATCAATGGCCGGCGGATAGCCACCCTTCATGATAACGTGTTACTGAACGCCGGTATACCTAAAGGCAACTGGGTAATGGTAGGCATCGAAACAGAAATCACCCCGGTACAGGATAAAAGCCTGATGCTGAAAAAAGGACAAAAGCTACTGATAAAAGGCAAACCTGTTGGGGAAACACTGGAAGACATTCAGCTGGAACTAACCGGGCAGAATAAAGAAGGCGCCAGAACAGGTCTCTTTTACGGATATATGCCCGCCGGTAAAATCAAAGCCGGCTCCATCATAGAAACAGCCCTCAGCGAATACTTACGGCAGCATCCCGGCAGAACACTGCCAGATATGCAGTCCTTCATCAAACAGTTCCAGTTACAAGCCACCGGTTTCAACGAACCCTTCCTGGAATATGCCAACTACGAAAGTACCGTAGATAATCCCTCCCCTGCTTACCGCACCGTACTGATATTCTATAAAAATAAACTGATAGGCGTTGCCGGCTCCCGGCATACAAAGCTGCAGGGGACAACCGAACATAAGCTGGACAGAGGCTTTCATGGTTATTTCTTTGCAGATACTGATAGTAAACTGCAGCAGGAATACATCAGAATGTTCAATAACTTCATCAATTCCGTGGATTAAATCTCAACATGATAAAAATAATTTTGCACCGACCAGTACTTTAGCAAATTTCCTGCGTCTATATATATGTACCATTAAACATTATACTCTTTGCACTGATTCTGTGCGATTTGATACTAATAAGTTACGATTTAGATTTTATCGTAAATGAAGCGGGTTTCTTTTAAGTTACCCGCATTCTATATTATGCCTTGTTTAGATGATATATCACAGGTTGATGGTTTGATGATTTTAGTTAAATTTATACAAATAACGAACTGACTGGTATCCGTGAATAATCCTCCTGTATATAATATTGAAAATGAGCATAAACTACTACTCCAGATCGCGCAAAATGACGGAGTGGCCTTTAAGTTAGTTTTTGACCATTACTGGGACAGGATATACTCTATGGCCCTGACTTACCTGAAGTCTCCCTTATACGCAGAAGATGCCGTACAGGAGGTTTTTGTGAAGTTGTGGAATAGCCGTCTGCAGTTGACAGCGGTACGCAAATTCGACTCCTACCTCTTTATCATCGCCCGCAATGAGATTATCAGTACCCTCAGGAAAAAGATCGTACACGCTCCCTTTTATGAATATCTCAGCGATGAACTGACCGAAGAAGTACTGGCACCCGACCAGCAGCTCGATATGAAAGAGTTCCAGACATTAATAGATGAAGCAATAGAGAAATTACCAGTGCAGCAGCAGCGCGTTTATAAGATGAGCAGGCTGGAAGGATTATCTCAGGAACAAATATCCCGGGAACTGGATATCTCTATATCAACCATAAAAGGTCATATGACCAAAGCCCTGCAATCTATCAGGACCCAGTTATCCATCAATTCCAATAAACCCACCCTGCTCTGGTGGCTTATCCTGATCGCTATAAAAAAATAATCACTTTTTTTTAACCCATGACCAATACCTGGGGCAATTTTTTGCGTCTTTAGTTATATGCAGGTAGTAAAATAGCCCGGGAATTGGTTATCAGCCAGATCACTGCTCAATTTATCCGATAATATGGAATTTACGTTTAGAAGCTTACTTGAAAAATATCTGACAGATTCAATCAGCGAGTCTGAAAAAGCTATGCTTTTTGAGATGCTTCAATCTTCTGATTACGAATCTGAACTGGAACAAATAATCGATAACGGATTCCTCGAAGGAAAAATAAGCGGTCTGGCAGATCCTGACAGGGCAAAGGCATTGTTTGACAAAATTACCGAAGCCGGGCAGGTATATCGTAAACCATTCATCAGCCGGAGACTACGTTACATAACAGCCGCCGCCGCTGCAATCCTCCTGCTTATATCTGTAGCTGTCTATACATTCAGGAAAACAAACGATACATTCATCTCTGAGAAAGAAAAAACGAACGGAGAGATCCTTCCCGGTAGTGATAAAGCGATGCTGACCCTCACAGACGGATCTGTCATTATACTGGACAGCACCGGCTCCAGGGCCATAAAACAGGGTAATACCGCTATACACGAGCATTGCGGGCAATTGCAGTACCAGCAGAAGGAACAGGAAACCGTATCCGGCCTGAATACGTTAACGACCCCCCGGGGCGGACAATACAGACTCCGCCTGCCAGACGGGAGCGACATATGGCTGAACGCAGCTTCTTCTATCACCTATCCTACCGCCTTCACCGGCAACAGGCGCAAGGTGACTGTCACTGGAGAAGTGTATATGGAAATAGCAAAGAATGAGAATATGCCCTTTGAAGTATCCGTCAATGGCGTAGAGATAACGGTGTTAGGTACACGCTTTAACATAAATGCCTATAAGGATGAGCCTTCCATCACCACAACCCTGCTGGAAGGAGCCGTAAAAGTAAGTCGGGGTAATAATGACCAGCTCCTGATGCCCGGGCAACAGGAACAGCTATTACCCAATGGAAAAATTGAAATCGTAAATGATATAGATACAGCATCAGTAATTGCCTGGAAAAATGGCATGTTCTCTTTTAATGATGCGGATATACCTGCTGTAATGAGGCAGGTAAACAGATGGTATGATGCGGAAATAGTATATCAGAGTGAAGTTTCTCAACATTTTATGGGTAGTATACCCAGGACAGTGCCAATTTCGAAGTTATTAACCATGCTCGAACTAACAGGACGCCTGCATTTTAGAATTGATGGAAGAAAAATTATCGTAACCCAGTAATACAAGCACAACTATAAACATATTGTTCACCTAAATCGAAATCAATTAATGTAACAACAACAAATCTTAATCCTGCATGGGGGACATGAGGGTGTTGGTCGCATCCCAGGTTCTGTAGGTAATCTAAATCATCGTGTTCTGAAAATTCCTTAATCAACCAAATCCAAAATCTATGCCTTTCACTGTCTGGTGCCAACACAGGCTTGGTACTGTATGCTCTTTAATGATCCTATCACTTGCATTCAGCCTGTCTGCAAGTGCCGGTAAACTTCAAACCGTAACGCTCTCTTTAAAAAATGCTTCGCTACAAAAAACATTTAAAGAAATAGAGAAGCAAACAGGTTATTCCTTCCTGTATTCCAGGGAGGATATTGAAAAAACCAGGAACGTAAATCTTGAAGTCAGGAATGTAAACGTAGAAGCTGTATTGAACATCTGCTTTGAAGAACAGCCCTTTACCTATACCATTGTTGATAACGTGGTAATCATCAAAAGAAAGTTTCCCGATCCCCGCATTTCAGGTACAGTGGTGGGGCCTGATGGCGCACCCATTCCCGGTGCTAACATTCAGATTAAAGGTACTAACACAGGTACTGTTACTGATGCTTACGGACATTTTGAACTGAGTACTACCGTTGGAAAAACACTGGTAGTAAGGATAGTGGGATATGAAACACAGGATATCAAGATTGAATCCGCCACAACGCCAATCAAAGTAACAATGAAAATAAGTACTTCCCAGCTGGAAGAAGTCATCGTTACACCAGGTGGTATCAAATCAAACCGCAGGGAGTTAGGTACTTCCAACACTGTGATTAAGGCAGAAAACCTTATAGCCGGTAAAGCTGTCAATGTTGCCGGTGGATTACAGGGTAAAGTAGCCGGTTTACAGATCAATGCTACCAGCAGCGGTGTAAACCCTAACTACAGATTAATATTAAGAGGCCAACGCTCTTTAACAGGTAATAACCAGGCATTGATCGTTCTCGATAACGTGATAGTGCCTAATGCCGTTTTAGGTAACCTCAACCCTGAAGATGTGGACGAACTGGTGGTACTGAATGGCTCTGGTGCAGCTGCGCTGTATGGCTCCCAGGCATCCAACGGTGCGATCATTGTAACGACCAAAAAAGGTAAAAGAGGTCTTACACAGGTAAAAGCATCTCACACTACTACTATTGAATCAGTGGCATACTTCCCTAAGCTCCAGTATAACTACGGCGCAGGTGGTAGTGCTTATGGCTTTGATGTAAATGGTCAGCCATTATTCTCTAACCTGGAGAACCAGTCATATGGTCCTGTATTCAATGGCCAAAAAGTACCAGTGGGTGTTCCATTGGAAGATGGCAGCCAGGACTCTGCTTATTATATCGGTAACAATACACATAATAACTTCTGGGAAAAAGGGGTGACTAACCAGACTGATTTTTCCGTGTCTACAGGAGACGATAAATCAACTTTTTACCTTTCCGGTCAATATGCCGGTGTAACAGGTACAACACCTAAAGATAAATACAACCGTACCGTTCTAAGGGCCAACGGAACACATAAAACAGGCCAGTACATCAACACAACTTTCAGTATATCCTATACGCAGAACAGGTACGATATCACTCCGGTTACGGCAAGTATCTATAGCAACCTGCTGAACATGCCACAGAACGTGGATATCACAAAATATAAGAACTGGCGTACAGATAAATTCGCTAACCCGAATGGTTTCTATAATCCCTGGTACCAGAACCCTTATTTCACACTGGACAATAATCGCTCTAAACAGAGAAACGATTATTTAGTTGGTAACATAGAAGTGAAATTCTCTCCACTGGAATGGCTGGATTTCACCGCCCGTCAGGGTATCTCTGCCAGGAATTTATCTTCCAAAACCACTGTAGGCGCATTTAACTACACCACTTATGCAGAAGTAACAAGTGCATCCAAAACAGATATCTCTGCTTCCGTTGCTGACCAGAGCGGATTCACCACAGAGTTACTGACTGATGTGTTTACCCAGGCACGTAAATCATTCGGCGACTTTAACTTTAACCTGATAGTTGGCGGACAATGGCGCCAGGACCAGTCTAAATTCATAGACATTGGCGCCAGCGGTTTAACGATACCAGACCTCTATAACGTTGGTAACAGTACGTCTAATCCATCCGCTTCTGAATCGAACTATATGACCCGCCAGATGGGTGTATACGGTGATTTACGTATCGGCTACAAGAACGTTTTGTTCCTGCATGGTACCGGCCGTAAAGACTGGGTATCTATCCTTGCTGCCAACAACCGGTCTTTCTTCTATCCGTCCGTTGACCTCTCCTTTGTGGCCAGCGACGCTTTTGAAGCATTAAAAGACAGCCGTACCATCACTTATCTGAAACTGAGAGGCGGCTGGTCTAAAGTAGGCCAGGTGAACCTTGGTTCAAGCACAGATTTTGGTGCCTATTACCTGCAACAAACCTTCAGCCAGGCAAATGGTTATCCATTCAATGGTGTAGCAGGTTATACTGTTAACAATACACTGGTGGCAAGCGACCTGAAACCTGAAATCACCAAAGGATATGAAGTAGGTTTTGATCTGAATATGTTCAATAACCGTATCGTATCTACAGTAACCTGGTACAGTACTAAAACTACTAACCAGACTGTAAACACCAGCGTTTCAAATGCTACCGGCTTTTCATCTTATAGGGTAAACACCGGACAAACAAGCAGCAGCGGCCTTGAAGTAGCTCTGCATGTTACGCCGGTTAAAACCAATGACCTGGACATCACAGTAGGTGGTAACTATACACATCTCAACAACAAAGTAAATAATATCAGCGCTGATCTGCCACGCCTGTCACTGGCTACCTATGCATCAGGAACAGGTTCTTATGCAGTAGCAGGACAATCTTTCCCAGTAATCATGGGTAAAGACTACTCCCGCGATAAAGACGGACACGTGATCGTAAACCGCACTACAGGTACTCCCCTCGTAGACGACACCATCAAAGTACTGGGTAATGCAGTAGCTACAGACCGTCTTAGCCTTGACCTTGGCGCACGCTACAAGCGTTTCCGCCTGGCTGTATTATTTGAATACCGTGGTGGTTACAAAGTATATAACAACATGGGACCTGAGCTGGACTGGTCAGGTACAGGATACAGAACTGCTGCTTTCAACCGCACCCGCTTTGTATTCCCTAACTCTGTATACGAAGACCCTACCAAGCCTGGCACTTATATCAAAAACACGAACATCACAGTAGCTGATGGTAATGGTAACTCAGGCTTCTGGACAAATGATGAAAACAGGACGGTAGCATCTAACTATGTTACTTCAGGCGATTTCTGGAAATTAAGAGAGATCTCTATTTCTTACGATATCCCCTCTTCCATATTAAGCAAAACAAGGGTGATCAAAAACGCCACTATCAGTGTACAGGGACGTAATCTGTTTGTATGGCTTGCCAAATCAAACTATTATACTGATCCTGAATATAGCGATGCAGGTAACGATAGTAATGGTATCGGTCTTACCGGCCTTGGACAAACACCTCCTTCCCGCTTTTATGGTGCTACGCTGTCACTGACATTTTAAAAACTCGACAAATGAAAAAATCAATACTTATTATAGCTACGGGACTGATTGTGTTGGGCAGCTCCTGTAAGAAATATCTCGACATCAACCAAAATCCTAACACTGCAACCTCTGGTACACCAGAAACAGTATTACCACAGGCATTAGTGGCTACTGCTGCAACTATGAACAGCTACAATACCTATGGTTCCCAGTTGGTAGGTTATATGGCCAACGCAGGTGGTTATGGCGCATTTGGTGCCTTTGTTACATACGATTACAGTAACGCTACAAATTCCGGATTATGGACCAGCTCATACGATGTGTTGAACGACTTTCAATACGTAATCGCACAAACGGATAGCTTACCGGACTATGGTTACTTTAATGGCAGCGCCAGGATCATGAAAGTTTTTAATTTCCAGATGCTGATAGATGCTTATAACGATGTTCCTTACTCACAAGCATTAAAAGGAGTTGCTAACCTGACACCTTCTTATGATAAGGCTGAAGATATCTACAAGGACCTGGCTGTTCAACTGGATTCTGCGATTGCTAAAATCAACAGGACGATGAATGACGAAGAAACCAACAGCACCAGTAATGTGAAAGTGCTGAGTACTTCCGATCCTATGTTCAGTGGTGATATGACTAAATGGGTCCAGTTTGCCAATTCTATTAAACTACGCCTGATCATCCGTGGAGGAAGCAAGGTGGCATTTACCAATACTACTTTTGATGCGGCAGGTTTCCTTGCCACAGATGCTGTTGTAAATCCGGGTTATTCCAGGGATAACGGAAAACAGAACCCTGCATGGAACACCTGGGTATTCACCTATACAGGTGCTGCTGGTCTCAAATCATGGGTACCTGCCAAATTCATCCTGGATTTCTATAACGGATACAAACTGACTGACTACCGCGGCGATGCCAGCTATTATAACTTTCCAAGTACTGCTTCAAACCAGCTTGGTTATGAAAGCAGCAGTGTACCCGCCTCTCCTGCCGGTAGTGCATGGCTGTCTGGTGCCAATACAGGTGAAGCAGACAGAGGCAGCACTTCTGCCGGTAAAAGCATAGGTATCCTGAAAGGCCCAAATGCAGGAGTACCTATCATGCTGGCTGCAGAAAGTTATTTACTGCAGGCAGAAGGTGTAGTCCGCGGAACCATCACAGGTGATGCAAAATCCCTGTTTGATAATGGCGTACTGGCTTCTTACCAATACCTGTATAAGAAACCGGATGGTACTTATAACAGTAACTGGGACCCTCAGTTAGATTATGACAGCTACCTGGAAAATAACCCTACCAGTTACCTTGTGCATTTTGATCTGGCTACTTCTCAGGAAGAACAGATTGAAGCCATCATCACCCAGAAATATATCGCGCTGAATTTCATTAATGGTGCTGAATCATGGAATGAATACCGCAGAACACATTACCCTGCTATTGTAAATGGTTCTACCGACGCTAATCTGAGCTTTGCATCTACGCAATCCATCAGTACGCGTGCGGACAGGCTCCCTACCAGGATACTGTATCCGCTGACGGAATCATCTAACAATACCACCAACATGCCTAAAGGTATCAATCCGTTCTCATCCTTTATCTTCTGGGCTTTACAATAAATAATAAATGGGGAAAATCATGAAACATATAATAAAGAACACATTGCCCTTGTTAGCTGTAATGGTAGTGTTTACTTCCTGTTTAAAAGACCATCTTGCGATGGACCCTGCACAGTCTAACAATGTGGTAGAATTTGCCAACACAGGTAACAATGTATCTCCCGCAGGTGCTGTGTACCCTAGGTTTTCAAGTGACCTGGGTAGTCTTGTAAGCGGAGATTCAGCCACATTCAATGTCAACTTAAGTTATTCAGGTGCAAATTTGGCACCATCTGATATTACTGTAACACTGCAGATAGATACTGCTGCACTGGATGCCTATAATGAAGATCAGGGAACAGAATATGTACTGCCTCCGGCCAGTGTATATCACTTCACTTCTACGGCTGTCATTAAAAAAGGTACACAGTTATTTCAGGTGAAGTTACCTATCATAAATAACAGCGACTTTGACTTCAACGTCAACTATGCATTACCGATAAAGATAGCATCTGTATCGACTGGTGAAATCAGTGGAAATTATGGTACGGCTATTTACTCCTTTGCAGTGCGTAATGTGTATGATGGTGTTTATACAATGAGCGGCACAATGACAGATCAGGCTAATGCAACTATTACAGGATATTATCCGCTTGATATGAATCTGATCACCTACTCTGGTAATTCAATTGCTTTATGGGACCCAAATGTTGCCAGTAACTACGGACATCCTATCCACAGCGGTACGGGCGGTTCCTATTATGGCGCATTCAGTCCTGTGTTTGCATTTGATGCCAGTGGAAATGTAACCGTTACCAACTACTACGGAGATCTTGCCGGTGCTAATAAACGAAATGCAGTACTCGATCCTACCGGTATCAATAAGGCCACTTTTGATACAGACGGACACATGCTTTATTTCGAGGTAAAATATATCATGACACAGAATGGTTCACCAAGGACCTACTTTAATGAGAAGTTTACTTACAAAAAAGCCAGATAAATAACCACTTCTTCCCCCTCTGAATAATAAGTATGGCCCGCGTAATGCGGGCTGTACTTTTTTTTATACTCACAAAAAAATTCCCATCCACCAGCAGGTGAATGGGAAAATGACCGCCGATGTTGGTCGCATCTCCGGCCGTTTGGGTAATACTAAATCATCGTGTTCTGATATTCATTAATCACCCGAACCAAAAGTATGAATTTCCAGAAGATGAAAAAACCGTTGCTATAGCTAGATAAAATGCGACCGCCAACTGCACTAATTATCAATTAATTATCATTGTACCTGCAACAGCATAGCATCCAGCATCTGATCCGTAAATTTTCCTCCTCCCATTGATACCAGTTTACTTACCGGCATCTCATTCAATATAGCCATCATCATTGTCTGCATTTTCTTCTTTGCGTCTTCCTGGGCAGGTGTCAGTTTCTCTGTACTGTTGCCACCACCGAACATACTGCCCATGCTTTCCATCAGTTTAGCATATACTGCTTTTCCTTTGGGATGTTGTGCAAATTCCTTCAGCAGGGAATTGCGTGTTAAAGGAGGATACAGCATGTTGGTAGCGGTGATATCCAGCGACTGATGCAACGGCAGATCAGCAGAAGAGCCACCGGCCAGGATATTGTATTTCCCATTGCTGGTTTGCCAGTTATGTACCTTTTCACTGTAATACGCAAAATCACGGTAGTTTAATTCAAAGGTGACAGTCGTTTCTTCTCCGGGTTGCAGTGATACTTTGGCAAAATGTTTCAGCTCTTTTTCCGGCCGTATGATCGTTTTATTCTCATCCTGTACATACAGTTGCACTACTTCCTTTCCTGCTACCTTACCAGTGTTTTTTACCTTCACACTTACTTTCACATGATCTGTATCACTGGCTGCACCTTTACTGATCTCCATACCTGTATAGGCAAAAGTGGTGTAACTCAGTCCAAAGCCAAAAGGAAACAGTGGCGCTACTTTCTTTTTATCATAGTAACGATAGCCTATGAAGATCCCTTCTCCGTAGATGGTAGTTCCATCTCTGCCGGGGAAGTTCAGGTAAGAAGGTGTGTCTTCCAGTTTCACGGCAAAAGATTCTGATAATTTTCCGGAAGGATTTACTTTTCCGGTAAGGATATCTGCCAATGCCTCTCCACCTGCCTGTCCGCCCAGCCAGCATTCTATAATCCCCTTTACTTTATTGGCCCATGGCATAGCTACCGCTGATCCATTCATCAGCACAACTACTACATTTGGCTGCACTTTAACAACGGCCTCAATGAGTGTATTAAAAGCTTCCGGCATATCCATATTACTGCGATCGAAGCCTTCGCTTTCATAGCTATCAGGCAACCCAACCACAACTACCGCTATTTGGCTGTTTTTAGCCTGTTCCTGCGCCTCTGCTATCAGTTTGGCATCGGTAGTGGCATCAGCGGTATATCCCGGCGCAAAACTAACCGTAGCCGTTTTACTCAATGCGTCATAAACATTCGCAATGCGTGTAGGGTTTACCTGTGAGCTACCTGCTCCCTGATAACGGGGTGTTTTGGCAAAGTTTCCTATCAATGCTATCTTTTTTGATTTATCCAGTGGCAGGATACTGCTGTTGTTTTTGAGTAGTACTGCACATTCGCTGCTTACTTTCCTGGCCAGTTCATGATGTTTGTCTTTATCATAAGTAGCTCCTTCTTTATGCAGGTCATGTGTTTTCAGTAATTCTGTTACTATCTGTGTTACTACTTCATCCAGTCTTTCTTTGCTTATCTGTCCATTGTTCACTGCCTCTACGATCTTTTTGTCATTCAGTCCGCCGTTACCTGGCATTTCCAGATCCAGTCCTGCATTAATACCCGCTACGCGGTTACTTACTGCCCCCCAGTCGCTCACCACAAATCCCTTGAAACCCCATTGTTTCCTCAGGATACTATCCAGCAGCAGGCTGTTTTCAGAAGCATAGGTCCCGTTTAACTTATTGTAGGAACACATCACTGTCCAGGGTTGTGCTTCTTTCACTGCTATTTCAAACGCCGGCAGATAGATCTCATGTAATGTTCTTTCGTCCAGGACAGAGTTGTTACTCAGGCGTTCAAACTCCTGGTTGTTGGCGGCGAAATGTTTCAAAGAAGCACCCACGCCCTGGCTTTGCACGCCATTGATCAGCGCTGCTGCCATCTTGCCTGCCAGTATAGGATCTTCGGAGAAATATTCAAAGTTCCTGCCCCCCAGCGGAGAACGTTTCATATTAACACCCGGTCCTAACAGGAATTGTACATTATTCGCCTGGCACTCTTCTCCCAGGGCGATGCCCATTTCATTCAGCAGTGCCGGGTTCCAGGAAGAAGCAAGTCCGGCCGCTGTAGGAAAACAGGTAGCGGGAACGCTGTTCGTAAAATCCGTGCCTACTGCTTTACGCAGGCCATGCGGCCCGTCTGTCATAAAAACGGAAGGGATCTCCAGCCGTTCTATTGGCTTGGTACTCCAGAAATCCCTGCCGGAGCATAAGGATGCTTTTTCTTCCAGTGTCATTTTTGCGACCAGCTCTTTTGCTTTCGTCTCATAACCGGTTTGACTGAAAGCTGCTTGGGCCAACGTGATCATGATAATTATCAGACCTTGTGTTTTCATCTTTAATGGGTTTTAGAATTCATAAGAAACCGAAGCCCAGAAGCTGCGTGGAAGGATTGTTCTGCCTGCCATCACAGTACCTTTGGTTACGGTAGAGAAATTACGGAACTGGTCACCTCTTACATCACCTTCCGTCAGTACTTTCGAGTTTAACAGGTTATCTACCCAACCTTTTAACGCGATCTTCTTTGTGATATCATATCCTATTCCACCACGCATTACTACATAGGCAGGCAGTTTATAACTATCAGAAGGAGAAGTAAACCTGCTGCCGATGTAATTAGCAGAGAGGTTGATGTTAAAACGTTTCAGGTCGTAGGTAGCAGAAAGCTCCGTGTTCAGCACGGGTACTCTTTCTGTTCTCTTTCCTGTGAAACTGTAGGTAGTGTCGCCCATCTCTGCCAATACGGAAGGATTGGTCTTGGTGGAAGCGTTATAGTCAGTGTATTTTGAGTCTTGTAAAGTACCTGTTAATCTGAGCCCCAGTTGTTTAACCGGGCGGTAAGACAATTCAAATTCCGCGCTATACGTACGGGTAGAACCGAATGCAAGAATGTTCTGCAGACCTGCTGTAGTAGTAGGTACTGCGATGGTGAGGGATACGTTTTTGATAGCAGAGTAACTGGCAGATGCAAAGAGGGATACACTACCCTGTGCATATTTCACGCCCAGCTCTCCCAGGTAAACAGGTCTTTTCTTGATCGTTGTCGGATCGAAAGTAGTAGCGTTATAATCAGTAATATTAGGACTGTTATATGCTTTTGTAGCACGGCCAAACATGGCTATGGCCTCATTGATTTTATAGTTCAGACCTACTGAAGCAGCCCAGTTAGTATTGTTCTCTGTATAATCAGTATATCCTGCGATAGTGGTAGTAGCCGCTACAGAGGGATCTCCACTGCCATCAGCCTTCACGCCGTAATAAGGTCTTTTACCTGTAATATGATCGTTATCTGCCCTGAAACCTACATCCAAACGCCATTTTTCATTTAATGTAATTTCATCACTCACATAAGCGGACAGTGTGCGGGTATTACCTATCACTGTAGTGGTAGACAAAGGTATCATACCATTGCCGGTAGCGCTGCCAGCCAGTAAACGGCGGGGATGTTCCTTTAATTCCTGGAAGAACAGGAATGTGTTATTCGGACTATTATTCACATTATACTGGTAGATCCCTGTACCCAGTGTCAGCTGGTGATTGTTTATCTTTTTTCTGAAATCAAGATAATCTATGATTTGTTTATCCTGATTGTTCTGCGCCAATGCTACTGCTGTAACGATGTTCTCTCCTGTTTTAAATGCAGCAGCAGTACCATCGGTATAGTAATAGTTGCCGGACGAATAAGCGCTGGCACCGATAGGAATGCCTACTGTGTAGTTGGTTTTGGCAGTCTGGTAGCGGAAGTTGTTATTGATCTGCCAGCCATTGTCTGTCATGTAATTAAACTGGAAACCACCATATCCCAGTTTGGTATGGATACCATCTGAGAGATCGTAGTTATGTGTTTTACCGGAAGGATCGGTATAACTCCATTTGGTATCTATGGTAGCGAGCGACTGGCTAAAAAGGTCATACCCATCCACAGCGCGGGGTTTACCGGAACCGTCGTAGGAGTAATAACCGGGCAGCATCCACTGTACTTTATCGTTCAGGTATTTGCCGTATACTCTTACAAAGCCTTTCTTGTTTTTGAAACCGAAGGTCATATTTCCTTTGATTTGTCCGCCCTGATTAGCTGTGTATCCAGGAGACACAATACCTTTGTCTGTTCTGAAAAATCCGCCTACATTATACTTCACGTTTTCGCTGATTCTTCCACCTACATTAGCATCCGCTCTGTATAAATCCTGTGATAAACCACTGGTGAGTTTCACTTTTCCATAGGCATGATCTGCACCGGTATAGCTCAGGTTATTCACTACTGCGCCTGGCGTATTCGCCATCAGGATAGCCGCATTACCGCCCCTGATTGCTTCTACGTTTTTCACAGTAAGGTCTGTTTTGTAGTACTGATCAGCTGAAGGAACGGAGTTATAACCGGTAGGTATTACGGGCAGTCCGTCTTCCATGATCCCCAGGAAGATATATCCGCCCTGTTGCGGGAAGCCTCTCACCCATACATTACCGGGGCCATCACCACCGGTGCTTTCTACTGTGAGTCCGGGTATAGCCTTCAGCAGGTCTGTGCTGTTGAGTGGCGCCCGGGCCTCAATATCTTTATTGCTCACTGTTGTTATCGCCACGCTGGACTCTATCTTCTTTTTAGGGTTACCACCGGTAACCACTACGCCCTGCAATTGCAGGACGTCTTCTGTTAATTCCACATTGATGTTTAAGGGTACATCTCCCACTACTACCGGCAGTTCTTTAGAGATATAGCCAATATAAGAAGCGGCCAGCGTATAGTTGCCTGGCGCTACTCTTTTTAGCTCAAACCGGCCTTCTGCATCCGTTAATGCAGAAGATCCGGTATTTCTGAGCTGGATGGTAACACCCGGCAGCAACTCCCCCTTATTGCTCTTTACTGTACCGGAGATACTCACCTCTCTATCCAGTTGCACATTATCGGTGTTATACAGCAACAGCTGATCATTCACTACTTTATAACCTATATGTAGCGGAAGGAAGATCTGTTGGAGGAACGTACCCAGTTTCTGGTCCTTCACAGACAGGCTGATGGTACGTTCCGATTGAATAGCTGTAGCGCTGAAGATAAAACGGATGCCCGTTTGCCCCTGTATATCAGCAATGATTTTCTTTAGCTCTTTCTTCTCAGCGTTGATGGAAATAGTTTTATCCAGCATCCCCTGTGCGGTGGCATGTACGGAAGAGATAAAAAGAATGGCGAACGCGAGTTGCACGGCAGTTACTTTCATTGCAATCAGCATTAAAGCAACAAGTTGCTTTTTTTTCATATTTTTACGTGGATTTAATCGTTAATAATGCGTTGGCGGTGAAATCTTTCCTGTATGGGAATGAAGACCGGTAATGTTGCAACCATTGCCGGTTTTTTTATACAGGGAGTAACGGGGCTTACCCCGACAGCAGTGTGGTGTTCATAACGTGTTGTTTGTATCAGTGAAATTTATATAATATCTATCTCTTTAGAAACATCCTTTACCTCTCAATAATATCTTAGTCCCTTTTATCTCATATTTTGCTCCAACAGCCTGGCAAATCACGTCCAGTTTGGCATATAAATCATCCTGTGTAAGACCACCCGTAAAAGGGCAGTTATATAAATGTTCGTTCTCTACAACAATCTCTACCCCATAATAGCTTTCCAGTGATTGCATTACCACACGCAGCGATTCATCATTAAAGATCAGAGACGTGCTATCACTCTTTTGTATTACAGGCTGAGGGGATTCTACCAGTGTAGTTTCAAAACTGCTCTCCGACTGCCGGTATATCACTTTCTGATTGGGCGTCAGGATGACGCCGGTGCTGGCATTAGGCTTTATAATTTTATCTTCATATACTTCTACACGGCCACTTCTCACGGATACTTCCACTTCATCGTTCAATGCAGGTGAGATCATAAAACTGGTACCCAATACATGTGTCACCAGTTTTTTGCTGTATACAAAAAATGGCCGGTTAGCATCTTTCCCCACATCAAAAAATGCTTTTCCTTTGAGATATACTTCTCTTTTAGTACCGGCAAAATGTAAAGGATATTTCATAGATGCACCGGGAAACAGTGTAATCACTGTTCCGTCTTCCATCTTCAAAGTACAACTGGCAGCTGTTTTATTGATGGCTTCTTTGTAGTTACCGTCGCCGGCATTCACATAACGTTGGTCAGCGTCCCGGCTGGTAAAGAAAAATGCCGCACCTATTAATACAGCGGCAACTGCTGCTGCCCAGCGGTAAACAGGCCTCATTTTACGAACTGGCTTACGGGTATCTTCCTGGATCTTCTCCCATAACCTTTCTTCAGTCTCCTGCCATTCTTCTTCCTGCATGGAAGACAGCTCAGTATCATCTCCTATCAGCTCATACCAATGGTCTACCAGCTCCATTTCTTCCGGAGTACATCTGTTCTCCGCATATTTTTTCAGGAAAAGGTGAAATTCATTACGATCCATGGAAGAAAGGTTATATAGAGGTAGTCAGTCCAGGGAAGAAAACCCCTAAAAAGAAAATAAAGTTTTATTTCAGGAGGGTAATAATGGCCGGGACACTGATGATCATAAAGTCTTTCAGACTTATACGCATTAATTTCAGGGATTGGGTAATATGATATTCTACTGCTTTTTCAGTAAGATTCATATGATGGGCTATTTCCTTTACGGAATATTTCTCAAACCGGCTCAGGGTAAAGACTTCTCTTGTTTTTGGGGGTAATTTGGCCAGGGCCTGCTGGATAGCATGATGCAGGTCATTAATCAGGATAGTAGCTTCTGTAGATTCATCTGAGGTAATACCTGGCAGGTTCTTCTGACTGGCTTGCCTTACCAGCATGGCATCCACGTAATTTATCACCTTATATTTTACTGCAGTAAAAAGGTAGTGTTCCAGCTTTTCTATCTGCAAAGCGGCTCTTTTTTCCCACAGACTGACAAATATATTCTGCACAATCTCTTCTGCTGCTTCTTTATTCTTTAACTTGTAACAAGCCATGGCGAACAGTCTTTTCCAATACCGTTCATATAATGTGCGGAATGCATTTTCATCACCGGCCTTTAGAAGCCGTAACAGGAGATCGTCAGTCAGCAGATCCAAACTCATACGTGGGAATATATACCTAAGGTAATGTTTTTCAGGAAAAATAATAGAAGATAATAAGTGTACCCTGTACGTCTTATCCTTGATAAGGCAGTGACAAGCATCTGATCGGCTTCTGAACAGGATTATCCTCCGTTTATCCTCCGTTAAAAGACGGAGGATAAACGGAGGATAATCCTGTTCAATTCCTGTTTTGTTCCTGTTCAAGTGCTTTTCAGAATTTGTTCAGGTACTTATAACAAGAACCTGAAAGGCTTCAGATGCCTGATCTCCCCTATCTCCTTTTCCAGTTGTTCCTGGTTAATAGCAGTTACATTCACCAATGAATAAGGATGTCCCCCCCTAAAAACGTCCCATCTCCACTTCACCTGGCTTGTAGTACTTTGCTGCCCGTTCTCATACCACCAGGCAGTATATAATTTATCATTGCCCTGTTGCAAAAGGGCAGTATACACCATTGTCCCATCCACCCATCTTTCCTCCACCTGTTGAAACTCATACCCACTTCCTTTCCAGCATATCATAGGATGATGCTCTGTATAATAACATCCCGGAATATGTTTAATATAAACTAATGAATGGCTGTTTTCAAGTTTAATCACATTACCTGGTAAAGAGAAAGTATTATACCCCGCCACCTGTGGAATACCTGTGGCCACCTGGCTATCAATTCCAGTACGTTTCATTCCAATTAAAAGACATACCGCCAATACAACATGACGTACTAACATCCCGCTGGCAGAACGGATATAATAAGTCCCTCTCAGATTCTTATTTACTATACCATAACGTTGAACACTCCATTTACTCATTATCATGACCGGTAAAATCACATACACTACCAGACAAATAATCCCTATTATCTCATGCGTAAAAGTATCCGGGGGAACACGAAAATTCACCAGGCAAATAATACGAAAAAGGTTAGCGATGATATTCAATAAGATGATCAAAGATAATATACTGATCACCTGCCATCCCTTTAACGTCTTCCCGAATTTTTTCTGATAAAATCCCAGCAGGATCATTCCACATAATAAAGAGGTGATGATCATCTGTAAACCCATACAGGCAGGATCTACAGAGAACTCATTAATCATATTTCCCTGTACTTTCACAGGCGTACCTGTAAAACTTAATAACGTTCCGGCACATCTGGTCAGTTGCAGACGTATAGGAAAGCTAAACAGGTCTGCAACCGCATCTGCCCATGAAGACATGCTTATCAGTACCAGCTGCGGTAACAGGTTAATACGTCCATAAAATATCTCTGTAAAGAACAACCCGGCAGCAGCAATAGACAAATACAAAAACGTCTTTGCCGGTATCAGCATGAACAATGCAAAAAGCAACAGCGATGCCCAAAAGAAGCGCTGACTACCTTTAGCATTCCTGTTAAAAGAAGCTGTCACCGGCAAAGCAATCATTCCCAGTATACAACCGATAGAAGACCAGTGGATATAATTGTTTAATCCTACTATCATTACTACCGCATAAATACCAACTATCAGCAAAGGCCATAACCGGAGCATTCTCATATACCTACTTTTTAAATTTCACATACACCAATACCAGTAATGTAACAATGATCAGCGCCCATTCATGAGGTTCAGGTACCGATCCTTTAGATTGCAGGGAAGCATTCTTCAGACTATCCTCACTGTCTTTAATATTGAACCGGTCATAATCTTCTTTCCTTTCCAGTACTACCAGGCTGGAGAAAGGTGTAACAATATAGGCTGCTTTAGCTTCTTCTACCAGTGAGTCCCCATCAGGAAGATCATATAATATCTGAGAACCTGTCTGCTGCATGATATGATTGTAAGCAAATAAGCGCTGCAGATGGTCCGGAGCTGTAGGTACGCAGGTGCCTTCTGCCCTGGAGATAGTAATACCTGCCGGTTCTACAACTACACGTTGTTCATTCTCTATATCGGCAGGGAATTGATGATGATCTGCCAGTTCTTTTAATTGTGCTGCATCTCCCTGTTCATAGCGGAATGCCCGGAATTCTTTTAGAGAACGCATATAGGGAGATAGTTCCCCGCCGAGGTTATAGAGCATTATTTTCTGATGCTGAGATAAAAATCCTTTCATCTTGTTTACAAACTCTCCTTCCAGATCTGTGATATTAGGAGAGGCATCTGTTCCTTTGGTAATTAACAATGCTGTTGATACATCTTTAATCATATAAAGCGGGAACAGGGAAAAATGATTATCATGCAACATTGAAAACAACGTTGATTTATTTTTATCAGTTAATGTTATCAACTGCCCATCATTATATACCCATTTCTGTTCCTTTTTAAATAAGGTGCAGGCGTTTTCAAATTCCTGTTCTGTCCAGGCATTATTTATATCCAGATAAACATCCCGGATATTGGTGGTAGTTAACTCTTTCTTATAAGAGTTGATACTATATATTTTTCCGTTAGCTCCAAAAATATTTGGCGTAATACCTTCATCTTTAAAAGCCATTTGCCAGTCGGGCGTATATCCCCCATGTCTTTCCAGTTTTTGTTTATCTGTTTCGAATAGCCCCGGAGTATACAAATCTACCGGTGCTGTTTCAAAGTTGATCGCTATATCTTCCCGGGTATAACGTGTAGCAGGGCCATCAAAATAAATATTCTTATACACCAGCTGATTTCCTTCTTTTGTAAGCGGGGCGGTGATCCCTATTTTAAACTGCCTGCTTTTACCCTGATCTACGGGGAATACGCGTATAGTCACCCTGTTCCCTTCCTGCCAGTGAACAACAGACGGGTCCCTGCTTTCATATCCTACTATCCTTTTATATGCACTATCTGCTTTGGCCTTAGTCGTTAATATCCCCTTCTCTTCTTTATTATTAATCCACAGTGAGAGAGAACTTACAACGGCACCTTCCGGCAGATGAAAAGTGTAGAGAGCTTCTTCCTGTGAGCGCCATGTATTAGTGCCTTCATTCGCAACGGTGACTGTCTTCTCCGTATAGGCCATGTGTAACCGTGGCCATATCTGTGCAGCTGTATTCACATGAGATGTATACAAATCATCTCCGGACCACAAACGTTCTTCCGCCTGATGACGGGAGTCATACATGGCTTTCAGTACTTTGATCCGCTCTTCTTCATCCAGGTTTGACTTACCGCATAAAAAAACAGCTGTCACCACCAATGGATCATGTTCTTTTTGCTGATCGAATGATATGGAAGGAGTGCGCCACCAGATATCATCTCCCCATTCAGAAGGAGTGGTATACACTAATTCCGATTTAAGAATTCTTTGTGCTATAAAATGATGCGGGGCCTGTTGTGCTACGGTTACCCAGGCTGGCAGTCCGGTTTTAGATGCTTTGTACGTAAGGGTGTTCATTGTACTTACAGCGTATAACCATACTGCACAATAAACTATCAGTATAAGCATGGCGGTACCAATTCCCCACCAGAAGCTGATCAGGAAACGACGGTTTTTTCTTGCCAGGGCAATAATATAGATAACAAACAACAGTGCTACAAAAGCATGCAGGGAGATCCCCAATACAAAAAACAGGAGGACGCCGAAGGCATACATAGGTAGCAGGTAACAGGACAGGTAAACGAAACAGCACAGGGAGATGGCTAACAGGAAGCTTTGCAGATGCCGCCCCCATGGTGGTAACATTCCTATGTACGGAAATGCCAGGCAATTAATACAGCTGACGATTAACAAAACAGAGAACCAGTTGGTGGACGATTCAAAAACGTTCATTACCCTGTTTAATGCGTATGCACTGATGAGTAATAACACCATGAATATTCCTCTTGCTCCCCGTCCTTTATTCCTTTTCAGACGGCCTCCTCCCATCAGTGCGCAGAAGTAGGATATGGTGAGGATAAAGTTACCGAAGAACCAGCCTGGTAGCTTATCCTTATCTACTTTGATACATTCTGGGATACAAAAAATAACCAGTGACAGGGCTAACATTATTAGTCCGTATTTGTATACAGTATCTTTAAGCTGGGCTTTGATAATTCTCATAATATAGGGCATTAAAGTACTTTGCATTACAAAGTATATAACTATAAAAAAATTGGCAGTAGCCAATTGATGCGTTTCACTTTGAGATACAAAGTAAGTGAAAGTATTTTAATCGTGCAAATAATTTTATTATATTTGATCACTTTTTGTTAAGCCTGTCAGAATTTTCCCCTCTTCTATCGTTTTATAATTGTCAATTTCCAGATATGGTAATGGAGGGTAGTCATGCGAATCAGTATGATAAGATTTTTAAGGAGAATATGGAATATGCGTTACCGGGTATTATTAAGAATATTCTGGGGCTTACTATTGTTCAGGCAGAAGAGATTTCCCATAATCTTCAGCATACAATAGAGAGAAAACCGGATGTGCTTAAAAAGGTAACGGATCAGAATAATCGTACTTACATCTTACATGTAGAGTTGCAATCTCAGAATGAAAAAGATATGGTCTACCGTATGGTGGAATACCGTGTGATGCTTCAGCGTAAACACCGGTTACCGGTAAAACAGTATGTGTTGTTTGTAGGTAAGGGTAAGCTTACAATGCTTTCCAGCATTGACGAAGAGGATTTTAAGTTCAGGTATAATATCGTCTCTCCCCAACAGATAGATTATAAAATATTCTTAAAATCGAAGTGGCCGGAAGAAAAAATACTGGCTATTCTTGCTGATTTCGGAGAAGATGATCCTAAAAAAGTAATAGAAGCTATCATGGATGGGGTGAAGGTTACAGCAGAAGTAGAAGAGACAGAAAATAAATACTTAACTCAGTTGCGTGTTTTATTACAATTACGTAATTTAGATGTAAAATATGCAGACATGATATCAGTAGCAAGTTTTTTCAAAGAAGAAAAAGATTTCCTTTATATCAGAGGAAAGGAAATAGGTGAAGCCAAAGGTGAAAAGCAGGGAGTAAAGAAAGGCGTAAAAAAAGGAGAAAAGAAAGGTGTAAAGAAAAATAAAAAGGAAACTGCCTTAAAAATGAAGGAAAGAGGACTTGAGTTAAGTCTGATTTCAGATATTACGGAACTACCTATTAAAGCAATAGAAAAGCTTTAAACTACTATATCAGTTGCTTTCTCCTAAAGCATTTGATAATTACAGCCCTATACAGCTGGTGTTTGTTGCCTTCATTCTTTTCCCCTTCTTCTCTCTTTTTATAATGGCTTGAGATAGGATTTGATACCCAATTTAAGGAACTGCATATATTAATTCTGGTAAATAATTATATAAGAGGATCTCTGTAGGGGGCAGAAGAAGTTATCATCCGTATGAAAGAAAAAGGACTTGAACCACAACTCATTTCTGATATTACCAAGATGACAATTGAAGAAATAGAAGCGGTTAAAGACTACTTACACCTCTAAACAAAAAACACCAGCCGCTCTCAAGCGGCTTTTTTATATCTCTTTCCTCCTCCTTGCAACAATTCCCCCTTTAATTGTTTAAATTCACTAAAAATACCCTGCTGGTATAATATTTGGTCCATGTTATAACTTATTAAACTACAACAAAAATGAAAGCAATCTGGCATCATGAAGTAATAGCGGAAAGCGATAAAACAGTTGTGGTCGAGAATAATCATTACTTTCCACAAGAAGCAGTAAACATGTCTCTGCTAAGTCCTTCCAGCACCCATACTCATTGCCCATGGAAAGGAGAAGCATCTTATTACAATGTTACAATAGACGGTAAAGTGAACAAAGACGCTGCCTGGTACTACCCGGACCCTAAAGCAGCAGCAGCCGAAATAAAAGACCGCATCGCTTTCTGGAAAGGTGTAGAAGTAACCAAATAAACTATTAAGCATGAAAAAATTTGATGCAATTGTCATTGGCTCCGGCCAGGGCGGAACCCCGCTTGCAAAAAAATTAGCAAAAGCCGGCTGGAAAACAGTCCTGGTGGAGAAACGATTCATCGGCGGGACCTGTGTGAATGACGGCTGTACTCCTACCAAATCAATGGTCGCCTGTGCCAAAGCAGCATATACCATCTCTCATAGCCAGGAATGGGGCATTACCGTCAGCGATTGCAAAGTAAATCTGGAAAAGATTATAGAACGGAAAAACCAGGTGGTCAACAGCTTCAGATCCGGCGCAGAAAGAGGATTGCAGAAAACGGAAGGATTGACGATTTTATACGGAGAAGCTGTCTTCACCGGTGATAAAACGTTGTCGGTAAAATTAAATGATGGCAGTCAGGAAGAAATCAGCGCAGATTATGTACTGATTAATACCGGTACACTGCCTAAGATCCCAAATATAACAGGAATAGACACCATTCCATATCTCACCAATACAACCCTACTGGATAATAAAACACTCCCCTCCCACCTGCTGATATTAGGTGGTAGCTATATAGCACTGGAATTCGGACAAATGTTCCGCCGTTTCGGCAGTCAGGTGACAATCATCGAAACGAAGCCGCAATTGTTATCAAGAGAAGATGAGGACGTAGCCGTCGAAGTGAGAAAGATTATGGAAACAGATGGCATCACCGTACACACCAGCGCAAATGTAAAAAAGATAGAACAGGCAGGCAATGACGTCATACGTATGGAACTCACTTCCGGCGGACAATCACATATTTTAACCGGCTCTCACCTGCTGGTGGCCACCGGAAGAGAACCACAGACAAAAGCCCTGCAACTGGATAAAACAGGTGTAAAAGCAGATGATAGAGGATATATTAAAGTGAATGATAAACTGGAAACAGGAGTGCCGGGAATATATGCTTTCGGAGATGTAAAAGGCGGTCCCGCATTCACACATATCGCTTACAATGATCACCTGATCCTGCTCAAAATCCTTGTGGATAAAAAAGAAGCTTCTATCAAAGACAGACCCGTTCCCTACTGCATGTTCACAGATCCACAGTTAGGAAGAATAGGCCTAACAGAAAAAGAAGCCAGCGACAAAGGCCTCAACATAAAGGTAGCGTGCCTGGGCATGGAAAGAGTAGCAAGAGCCATAGAAACAGGCCATACCCAGGGCTTTATGAAAGCCATCGTAGATGCAGACACAAATAAAATACTAGGTGCTGCCATCTTATGTGAAGAAGGAGGAGAAGTCATGTCGGTACTCCAGATGGCTATTATAGCTGGCTTCACCGCCACCCAGCTAAAGGAAATGGTTTTTGCACATCCACTTTATACAGAATCTCTGAATAACTTATTTGCCACTATAGCAGATTAAGTTATTAATTTACTTCCGGGTAACAATCTGAGTATATAAATACCCAATAGCTTGCCTATGATACAACTTGATAATGTAAGTAAGTCGTTCGGTAATGGAAAGACCGTAGTAAGTAATGTTTCCTTTACGGTAAATGAGGGAGAAACCATGGTATTACTGGGTACCAGTGGCAGTGGAAAAACCACGACTTTAAGAATGATCAACCGCCTCACAGATCCCAGCAGCGGTAGCATTTATGTGAATGGCACATCCGTTACCACACAGCAACCTGAAATTTTACGCAGAAGCATAGGTTATGTACTACAGAATAACGGACTATTTCCGCACTACACAGTAGCAGAAAATATCGCCATCGTTCCGGAGCTGGCCAACTGGGATAAAAAAAGGATCACTGACAGAACAGCCGCCCTCATGGAAAAACTGCACTTACCAGCTGATGAATACCTGCATGCCTACCCTCATCAACTGAGTGGCGGGCAGCAACAGCGTGTAGGCCTGGCACGTGCACTAGCCGCAGATCCGCCGGTATTACTGATGGATGAGCCATTCGGGGCATTAGACCCCGTCACAAGAGCCAGTGTAAGAAAAGAGTTCCGTAACCTGGATGAATTACATAGCAAAACCGTGATCATCGTCACCCATGATGTACAGGAAGCATTTGAACTGGGTACTTACATCTGCCTGATGGATAAAGGTATTGTACAACAGGTAGGCACGCCCGCAGAATTATTATTTAAACCAGCCAACGATTTTGTACACTCTTTTTTCGAAGAACAACGTTTGCTGCTGGAATTAAAAGCATTAAAACTGACAGCCATCCGTCAGTGGTTAAATAACGGAACACTGGAAAATGCCACATTAAATGGCAATAATTCCTGCTGGGAAGCGCTTGAACAAACTACAGAACACGATACTGTAACTGTGCAGTTTGAAGATAAAATATCAACCATAAACACAAACGCATTGATGGATGCAGTAAAACAATATAAGCATGGGCTTTTTTGACTTTGTACAACAGCAATCAGGTAAATTGCTGGAACAAACACTGCAGCATATCGGCCTTACATTTATCTCATTACTACTGGCAGTACTGATTGGTTTACCATTAGGTATCCTCATCACCCGCAAACAAAAACTGGCAGGCACAATACTCGGAATAGCCGGGATATTGCAAACCATCCCCAGTATCGCCCTGCTCGGTTTTATGATACCCCTGCTTGGCATAGGCGCACAACCTGCCATTGTTGCGCTGTTCCTCTACGCATTGTTACCAATTATCCGCAATACCTACACAGGCATTCAACAGGTGGACCCTACCGTGACAGACGCTGCCATAGGCATGGGTATGAGCAAACGCCAGCTCCTGTATAAAGTACAGCTGCCATTAGCCATGCCGGTGCTGTTGGCAGGCATCCGTACCGCTACCGTTATCAATGTAGGCGTAGCCACATTGGCAGCATATATTGCCGCCGGTGGCCTCGGCGAATTCATTTTTGGAGGTATAGCCCTGAACAACACCAACATGATACTCGCAGGAGCGATACCAGCTGCCTTATTGGCGATTATTTTCGACTGGTTATTGTCTCTACTCCAAAAGCTGAACCTGCGTAAAGCGAAAAAAGGCTTGTACATATTACCTGTTCTATTTGTTGGGCTATCGGCTTTCTATTTATTGCCTGCCGCATTCGGAACTAAGCTACTGGCGGGATTTACACCGGAATTCATGGGCAGAAAAGACGGTAACCTGGGATTGAAAAAAACCTACGGATTAGATATCAGGACCGTCGTTATCAGCGACATGGTCATGTACAAAGCCATTTACGAAAAGAAACTGGATGTCATCAGCGGAAGCAGCACAGACGGGCGTGTGAAGGCTTATGACCTGGTAGTACTGAAAGATGATAAACACATCTTTCCCCCTTATTACGCCGCCCCGATTATACGCCAGGAAACACTCGATAAGTATCCGGAACTGACAAGTGTGCTGAATAAATTGTCTGGTATAATTAATGATAGTATCATGACGGAGCTCAACTACCGGGTAGATTACCTGAAACAGGACCCGGCAGTAGTAGCAAAAGATTTCCTGGTAGCCAACCATTTATGGCAGCCGGAAAAACATGGAACTAAAGGAAGTATTCGTATAGGGGCTAAAATATTCGGAGATGGATATATACTGGCAAACATGTACAAAATGCTTGTGAATGGATATACCGACATAGAGGCTGTCACAAAAACAGGCCTGGGGGGCACAAAGATCGCTTTTGAAGCCCTTACCAACGGTCAGATAGATCTTTACCCGGAATATACCGGCACCGGCCTGTTGGTCTTGTTACAGGCCAGTCAGCCCACTATAGATTCACTTATCTCCGATAATCAAAAAGTATATGACTATGTAGCTGAAGAATTCTCCCGTAAATTTAATATCAAATGGCTGGCACCCATCGGGTTTAATAACACATATGCCTTAATGATGCGCAGGCAACAGGCCGCAACATTGAATATCACATCAATATCAGATCTTAAAAACTATTTAGTGCATCACTAACCACCAGGTATATGCAACTGAAAAATAATTTTGAAACAGTAAGGAAGCGCTCCATTCATATATGCGCGCCACTAAAAACGGAAGATTACGTAGTACAGCCAATAGTGGATGTAAGTCCGCCGAAATGGCATCTCGGACACACTACCTGGTTCTTTGAAACCTTTCTGCTAAAACCTCATCTTCCGGGGTATACAGAATTTGATCCTGATTACAACTTTGTATTCAACAGTTATTATGAATCCGTAGGTACCCGCGTAGTACGTACAGACCGTGGTAACCTTAGCCGTCCGGCGGTTGAAGATGTGATGCGCTACCGCGAATACGTGGATAAAGCCATGCATCTTTTGCTGGATAATCCTGTTTCGAAAGAGCTGGAAACACTGATCGTATTAGGCTTGAATCATGAAGAACAACATCAGGAATTATTATATACAGATATCAAATACATTCTCGGACATAATCCTTTATTACCAGCTTATGATAAAAGCAAAGCAGGGGTAAATAAGATTGAAGAGAAAAATAAAGATTTCCTGATCATGCCGGCTGGTATTTACCAGATAGGTCATGAAGGAGAAGGATTCTGTTTTGATAATGAGTTGTCCAGGCATTCCGTATATCTGCAGGATTATGCCATCAGTACACAACTGGTGACCAACGCAGAATATCTTGCTTTCATGGAAGCAGGTGGTTACAGCGACTTCCGTCACTGGCATGCAGAAGGCTGGGACTGGGTAAAAACAAACCAGGTAAAAGCACCACTGTACTGGCATCACCTGGATGGAAAATGGCAGCATTATACCTGGCAGGGATTACAACCTGTTACACCAGAAACGCCTGTTTGTCATATCAGTTACTATGAAGCAGCTGCCTATGCCGCCTGGAAAGGAATGCGCCTGCCAACAGAATTTGAATGGGAAGCAGCAGCCCCTAAACTATCGTGGGGACAACGATGGGAATGGACGGAAAGCGCTTACCTGCCCTACCCCGGCTTTACTAAAGCACCTGGTGCTATCGGAGAATATAATGGCAAATTTATGATCAGTCAGATGGTACTGCGTGGAGGTTCAGAGGTTACTCCTCCAAATCACAGCCGTATCACCTACCGGAACTTCTTCAATCCTTCTTTAAGATGGCAGTTTACCGGTATCAGACTGGCAAAACAAAACTTATTCATCTAATACAAAATTGTTATGGCAACCACCACCGTAATGAACCCGTTATTATGTAAGCGAGTTGTAGAGCTACAGGACCCACAGGAAGTTTTTTATCAGGATGTATTACGCGGTCTTACAGCTACCAACAAGTATCTCGATTCAAAATATTTTTATGATGCTAAAGGAGATGCTCTCTTTCAGCAGATCATGAATTGCCATGAATATTATCCAACTAATTGTGAGATGGAAATATTACGTGAGCAGTCTGCTCAGATCATGGAGCTTGTGCAGTCTTACGGCCGTCAGTTTGATGTGGTGGAGCTGGGCGCCGGTGATGCTACCAAATCAATACACCTGTTAGAACAGTTGTTACAGATTGATCCCGACTTCACTTATTATCCTGTTGATATATCCGCTAACGTTATTCATCAACTGGAAAAATCCTTGCCGGAGAAATTACCGTCCCTGCAATTACATGGATTAAATGGTGAATATTTCGAGATGCTGCACCAGGCTAATATACTCTCTTCCAAAAGTAAGCTGGTACTGTGTATGGGCGGCAATATCGGTAACTTTACGCCAGCTGAAACAAAGAAATTCTGCAGGCAGCTGCGCAATTATCTGCAACCAGGAGATATCCTGTTAACAGGTTTTGATTTAAAGAAACATCCGCAGATAATATTGAATGCATATAATGATTCAGAAGGCATTACACGCAATTTCAATCTGAATCTGTTACATAGGATGAATAAGGAGTTAGGAGCAGATTTCGACATCAGTAAATTCGACCACTACCCTACTTACGATCCCGGAACAGGCGCTTGTAAAAGTTACCTGGTAAGCCTGGAAAATCAGCAGGTACATATCGGTACACATACTTTCGACTTCGCCGTACATGAACCCATTTATATGGAGATCTCTCAGAAATATAGTCTGGCAGAAACAGAAACACTGGCGATACAGACAGGTTTTAAACCAGTCTCTAATTTCTTTGATGAGAAGAAATGGTTTGTGGATTGTGTGTGGTTATGCAGCTAATTAAAAAAGCCTCTTTTCACAAAGAGGCTTTTTTGTTATTTCCAGGCACCTAACAATCTTCTTACCACAATGATCTCCCCTGTATGATAACTGGTATGATCTCCTATTAGTAAGGCTTCCCTCAGCAAATGCTGACCATCCCCATACGGAAAAGGCGTGAATAAATCTGCATCCGGTGCTTCCAGTAAATGAATAAATGCTTTAGTATCTTTTTTAATCTGATCAATAGCATGTTTCCAGGCAGTTTCATCCGGTGGCTCAGGGTTCTCAGACCAGTATCCTTCCGGCCAGGAAGGTGATGTATGTTTGGGATCACGGGAAAACTCCAGGATATCCCACTGGGTAATACGGATATGATCTACCAGTTGCCAGATGCTGTATGGCATCCCTTCCGGTATTACGCCACGTAATTTGGCAGGCAGTCCTTTTATCGCATCATCGAAGGTAGCATGTGCATGCCCTCCGGTCAGTAATTCCTTCAGTGATTTTACCAGTTCCTTGGTATTCTTTGACATGGCGATTTTTTTTCCTACCACGCTCAAGAAAGGTGCCAATGGAATTTAATTTGCTTACTTACCTACAAGTAAGTAAATTTGCCCTTTATATATGCAGGATACAAAAGAAAGAATTATTGAGCTGGCTGACCGCCTGATCAGGACCAGGGGGTTTAATGCTTTCAGTTACAAGGATATCTCTGATCCCCTGGAGATTAAGAATGCTGCTGTACATTACTATTTTCCATCAAAAACCGACCTGGGAATTGCTGTTATTAACCAGGAAATAGAAAAATTGGCAATCAATAAGCTATATTGGGCTACTTTTCCGGAAAATGAACAGCTGCAATTCTTTTTTGATGTGTTTTATCAACGAAGTAAGCAGGGTTATATATGCCTGATGGGCTCTCTTTCCCCCGATTATGAAACTTTATCGGCAGCAATGCAGGAAAAAGTGCAGCATATGAGTGAAGATGTGCTGGAATGGGTCACTTTGTGCCTGGAAAACGGGCGCAAAAAGCAACTCTTTCATTTTGAAGGAGATGCATACAACCGGGCTTTACTGGTGGTATCCAACATGATTTCATCCCTGCTTTTAGCCAGGGTAACGGGAAAAGAAGTATTTGAAAAGATAAGTAATCAATTATTAAAAGACCTTTTATAAATATTATATAGAATCAATGGAAACATACACGTTAAAACGAGCAGTAATAACCGGTTTAGGAGCACTTACCCCCATAGGCAACAACGTCGCTGACTACTGGAATAATCTTACAACCGGTATTAGTGGGGCTGCCCGTATCACCAGGTTTAATCCTGAACGTTTCAGAACACAATTTGCCTGTGAATTAAAAGATTATGATCCAACCGCATGGCTGGACAGAAACGATATCCGCAAAACCGATCCGTTTACACAATATGCACTGATCGCGGCTCAACAGGCTGTAGATGATGCTAAACTGGATTTCTCCAAGATGGACCCTTTTGATACAGGGGTGATATGGGGTTCCGGTCAGGGTGGCATGCAAACCTTCGAAGAACAGGTAAAAGAATATACATTGGGCGGATTTAATCCCCGCTTCAATCCTTTCTTCGTACCAAAGTTCATTACCAATATGGCTTCCGGTATGATCTCCATCCGTTTTGGACTGATGGGTATCAACTACACCACCGTTTCTGCCTGTGCAACTTCCAATACGGCCATTATGGACGCATTGAACTATATCCGTCTGGGAAAAGCAAAGGTGATTATCACCGGTGGATCTGAGGCTCCTGTAACAGAGGCTTCTATCGGCGGTTTCTGTGCTATGAAGGCCATGTCTTCCAGGAATGATGATCCGGCTACTGCGTCCAGACCATTTGATGTGACCAGGGATGGTTTTATCATGGGAGAAGGTGCCGGTGCGCTGGTGCTGGAAGAATACGAACACGCTATCGCCAGAGGTGCACATATCTATGCGGAAGTAGTAGGCGCTTCCATGACGGCTGATGCTTATCATATGACAGCTACTCATCCTGAAGGACTGGGTGCTTTAAGGGCTATGCAGAATGCATTAGGCGAAGCAGGACTGAAACCGGAAGATGTTGATTACCTGAATGGTCACGCTACTTCCACCCCGGTAGGCGATCTGAGCGAGATAGCTGCTATTACTAAATTGTTCGGGGAAGATCCTAAGCATTTGTCTATCAGCGCTACCAAATCCATGACAGGTCACCTGTTAGGAGCTGCCGGTGCGATAGAAGCGATTGCCGCTGTCTTAAGTATCAAACACGGCATCATACCTCCTACTATTAATACTACAGAACTGGATAAGGCGATTCCGGCTACGATGCCTATCGTATTAGGAAAAGCCATAGAGAAGAAAGTGCGTGTGGCCATGAGCAATACCTTCGGGTTTGGCGGGCATAATGGCATTGTGCTGTTCAGAGAAGTAAACTGATAATTAAAGCTCCGTTAGGAGCGGCGTGTTTGTAGTATACGATAAGTTATCAAACCCAGACTCCGTTAGGAGTCCCCTATTAAATTCTTATAAATAGGGGACTCCTAACGGAGTCTTTTTTATTTTATATAATATTTGCTACAAATACGGGGCTCCTGACGGAGCCAAATTGATTAATAGTTTTTGCTTTATTTCCCTTTTAAAGGCGTCAACAGGCCGGTAAGCCCGTTTATCTTAATCTCATATATCGTATTCAATAACATACCCAGTTTACCCTGTGGCATACCTTTCCGCTGAAACCATTCCAGGTAAGACACCGGCAGGTCGCAGAGCAGTACATCCTTATACTTGCCAAAAGGCATTTTCATGGTAACCAGTTGTTTGAAGATCTCAGGATCGGGTTGTGCTAATTCCATCACACAAATATCTCAAAAAAAATCCCTACTTTTTTTCCCTTTTCAAAATCCGGAAGAAACCCGCTTACGTATATACATAGGTTATTATAAATTATCTATATCTGTTAAAGTATAGACACAAGGGACAATAAGCATTTATAATCAGCAAATTAGAACAATAAAATAATTAGTGACTGCCTTGTTTTCAAGTAAGAAAACGAACAATCGTAATATGTTTATACCTATACCTATTGCAAATAAGAAAGTACATTTCGTTTTGCAGTTTTGTAAACTTTTTGATTTATACATCCCCCCAGAAGAGTGGTAATTCAAGAATGCCCGGTTACAACCCATTTGTGGTTGTAACCGTTTTTTTGTTTACCTACCTGGTTTTGAAAATTAAACAGCGGTGTATGGAATACGGGGATACGGCCAACCGTAAAGAGTTATTGGAAATAGTGCAACAATATGTCAACACAGAGCATCAGCAAGTAACCAATGAGATGGAATTGGCTACAGGGATTCATATTCTCGGTAGAAAACTGGAAGAAGCAGAACTTTCACTAAAAGCAGCAGAACAACAACTGTTAACATCCCGGCAGCGCTACAATAACATGGTAGCAGAAGTAAAGGATTATGCCATACTGATGCTGGACATCGATGGCAATATCCTCAACTGGAACAAAGGCGCCGAAATGATTAAAGGATATACGGCCAGCGAAATACTTGGCAGGAACTTCAGATTATTCTACACAGAAAAAGACAGACAGGAATTTCTACCGGAAAAACTGATATCCATTGCTATCAAAGAAGGACGCGTAGAACACCGGGGCTGGCGCGTACGTAAAGATGGCACTACTTTCTGGGGTACCGTGGCCATCACTCCTATACATAATGAAGAAGGTGTTATCAGCGGATTTATAAAGATCACACATGATCTGACGGAGAAAAAACTGGCAGAAGAAAACAGGCGTTTATACATTGAACAACTGGAACTCAGAAATATGGAGCTGGAGCAATTCACCTATATCGCTTCCCATGATCTGCAGGAACCATTACGCTCTATTACCAGTCTTGTTGAAATACTGGCAGAAGAATATACCGGACAGCTGGATGAAAAGGCCGACAAATACCTGCGGTTCATTACCCAATCATCCAACCGTATGAGTCAACTGATTATCGCTTTGCTCGACCATTCCCGTATAGGAAAAGAAAGAGTGCCGGAAAAGGTGGATTGTAATGAAGTAATAGAAGCCGTAAAAGCCGACCTCCGCAAGGCGATAGAAGAGAGTAAAGCAAGAGTGACAGTGAAAGATCTTCCCATATTAAATGCGTATCCTGTAGAACTGAAACTACTGTTTCAGAACCTGCTCAGTAACGCTATCAAGTTTAAAAAACCAGATCAATCACCCAGAATCCATATTTCAGCTTGTAAAATTGATGATGGATGGCTTTTCTCATGCTGTGATAATGGCATAGGAATGGAAGACCGTTACAAAGAAAAAATCTTTGAGATCTTCCAGCGACTGCATAGTAAACAGTTGTACGAAGGCACTGGTATTGGTCTTGCACATTGCAAGAAAATCGTAACACTGCATAATGGAAAAATCTGGGTGGAATCGGCCCCCGGAAAAGGCAGTCAATTTTATTTTACTATTCCAGCATAGATCCTATGAAGAAACTGAATTCTATCTTACTTGTGGAAGATGATGAAGCTACTAACTTTATCAGTCAGATGATTATTAAAAAATTAGATTGTGCTAATCATGTACAGGTAGCCTGGAATGGAGCCGATGCACTGGATTACCTTAAACAATGTAACAATGCCGCCTGTCAGCAACCCGAATTAATTCTACTGGATATCAATATGCCAGGATTGAATGGATGGGAATTCCTGGATGAATATTCCAAACTGAAAGAGGAAGAAAAAGGTAAGGTAGTAGTAGTGATGCTGACTACCTCATTGAATCCGGACGACAGAAAACGTGCTGATAACAACCCGGCTATAGCGGGTTTCAGATGTAAGCCGTTAACTTCTGCTATGATGGAAGAAATACTTTCCCAGTATTTTTTAAACTGAGGATGATCACAACCATCCCCTGTCCTTCCAGGAGGCTATAACGGGGTTGGTTACACCACATTCTACAAGGATATCTTCGAATTCCTCCATATCTGATTCCCAGTCAATCGCATAAGCGGCAAATTCATCACTGACAGGAATACGGTTGTTCATTTTACCTGTGGTTAACAGATAAGCCACTTTCCTGAGCATTGCAGTGCCCATATCCCACTTTTCTTCCCTTTCTATGATCTGAATGAACTGACGGAACACGCGTTCAAATTTGCCGGCATTCAGGTGCAAATAAGCATGTGAGACTTCCGTTGATAAAAAAATAAGATCGAAAATATCTTCATCCATATGCTCCTCAGATATCTGATCTGTAAAAGCAAGAGAACGGGGAGTCAGCAATGGCATATATTCCGTTACGAACTTATAATTAATTTCCAGTAACGATATCGGCACTTCTATCTTAGCTTCCAGCAGTGTTTCAATAATAGCCTCCGCCATGCTTTCAGAAACTTCGTTGGATAACTGGTTTATATTGACAACGTTATTCAACTGCACATAGGCCAGTGATGATTTTCCATCTTCATACACTGTGCGTATTTCATCCAGCTTGCCTGCATCATCGTACCTGTAAATCTCTTCATACCTGTATTCTCCTGATCCTGGTGCAATCGCAATACAATCAGCCTTCAGGATCTTTCCATGTTCTGTTGTGTATTTTTCTACTGCACAAAACAGTGAATGCTGATCTTCAATGATATTAGTGATAATCTGCGCTTTAGGCAGACCTTTGTAAACAGGGATACTTCCCCTGCTGTTTACTGATAAAGATTGATAAATCGCCTTTTCTCCGTTATTGTAAATAAAGCGTTTGATGGTAGAAGGAATGCCTGTTTCCATACAGAACTCTATATACTCCACTACGTTATCACTATAGCTGTAATAACCCTCCCAGCTCACTTTATTAACACGGTGACCAAAAGAAGTGTAACAGGGTAATCCATCTGCTGCAAATCCATAAAAATGATAATCACTGATTTCGCGGGAACGTGCTTCTGGAAAAAGTTTTTCTTCTGGTTTGAGGAAAAGAGGGGTACCATAATCTTTCAGATCGTATCTGAAACCGGGAATATATCTTTCAGTCTGGATTTTATCCTTGTATTGCTGGATTAGCTCAATTTCATTAAATGCTTGCTTCCATCTTGCGAGTAAATCTTGCTTCTGTAGTTCCAGGTCCATCGTCGGCATTTTGAATAAAAATAATATTTTATATCATAAAATAAAACATTGGTGAGAATGTAACAATCATATTATAACTTTACTTAAACTAAGTACAACCAACTACACCACACTATACCTATGTCCCTAAAGAAGCTTCTATTACTAACGTTGTCATATCTCCTTGTTATTTATAACATTGTGAATGCACAAATGCCTCTGCCACGTCAAACAGGGCAACTTTCCAGAGCTTCCATCTGGGAGGCTGGACATCCCCGTTCCTGTGGAACGGACGTGATGCTGAAGACCTGGAGACAGGATGCCACCTTTGTAAAGAAGGAAATTAACATGAATAAAGCGGTGCGGCAACAGGCTGCAAGAGCAGCTGTTTATACGCTGCCCGTTGTGTTTCATATCATTAAGGATGATCCGACTACCATTACGGACCTTGATGTGACGAATGCACTAGACATGTTGAACCAGGCATACGGCAAAACCGGTGCATTTGCAGGCGGCAGGTCCGATACACAGATCAGCTTCTGCCTTGCTAAAACAGATCCTTCCGGTGGATTGACGACAGGCATTCTGCGTACCAAATCATACCTGACTGATTTTGATGCGGATATGGAAGGCAGTGATCTTACTGCGCTTGGTACATGGGACCCTACCCGTTACATCAACATATGGGTGGTGTCAGATATCAAGTCGGAGTTTATGCAGTCCTTTGAATGCGGAACGTGGACGAGGTTGAAAATGGCGGGCTATGCCAGTGCAGGTGGAGAAGTGGTGGTATCTGGACTAGGGGTAGATCTCCTTGCACATGAAATGGGGCATTATCTGAGTCTGATTCACACATTTGCGGCACAGGATTGTAAAAACGACGATTGTACCACAGATGGGGATATGGTCTGCGATACACCTCCCGACAGATCTATTGCCGGTGGTTTTGCCTGCAGCAGCCCGGAAAACTCCTGTAGTACAGATACACTCTCCGGATTTTCTACAGATGTACCAGATCTTCCGGATAATTTCATGGACTATGGTGGTGGTGTAGGCTGTATACTTTCCTTTACAGACGGACAAGGAACACGTATGCGCAATTTTATAGCAAGCAGTCTTACGGGAATGATTGGTAGTACCGTGTGTACGCCTCCGTGTGTATCTGCTGCTGTGGCTACCTTTACAAAAGATATCGATTATCCTTTTATAAATGACATCGTTAACTTTACCAATACCTCTACCGGCGCTACTAATTACGAATGGCTGGTAGATGATGTAGTCACTGCTACTACTACCGATTTCAGTTACCAGGTAACGGCGAAGAAGAATTATAAAATTACACTGAGGGCATACTCTGCACCTGGTTGTTATACAATGACACAGGATATGCTGGTGGTGAGTTGTGGTGTAGTATCAAGATTTTATCCTGATAAAAGAAAGATCGCTTCAAAACAAGGCATAGAGCTGGATAGTGTACTCTTTACAAACCGCTCTATGAATGCCAGTAACTACCGCTGGTTAATGAGCAGTAACACCGGTATGACAGAACAGGTGGTAAGTACCAATACAGACCTGACATACGTATTCAATACACCTGGTACTTACAAAGTACGCCTGATTGCTGATAACGGCAGCTGTTTTGATACCACCAATGCTGTGAACATCGTAGTGGATGATCCTACAGCAGATGGTGTGGTATATGTTACGAAAGTGCAATGTTATGATCAGAATCAGTTAAAGATCTCTCTGTTCTTTAATAACTTCGGATATAAAACCATTCCTAAAAATACCCCTGTTAGTTTTTACAACCGTGATCCAAGAACAGGTAGCGCTACCAAATTAGGAGCCTCTTATTTACTGCCATACGATATCAAAGGAAAATGTGCTTCTTATCTCGAGACCTATATCCTGAATGCAGGCAGTGCAGGACTGGATACATTAGTAGCTGTGTTTAATGATGACGGTACTTCTAGCCCATATGTACTGCCAAATCCTTTAGATACCCTGATAGAAAGTAATTACGGTAACAATTATGCTTCTACTGTAAGTTTCAAATTCAAGGTGCAGTTCTCGCCATCGGATTTATACCTGGTACCTGATCAGATCGTAACATTGGCACCGACGGCGAATGGTAATATGCTGGACGGTGAATGGTGGCCTTTATCTCATGTGGATTGCGACCACTGTACTTCTACTAACTTTATCGCGCCTTACAGGAAAGACACCCTGTTTGTACAACAGGTAAAAATATACACCGATAATAATTGTTACGATAGTGCTTTTGTTACAATACATACTGCTACCGTAGATGATTACACGGTAAAAGTACTGACTACTGAATGTGCGAAAGGTGATAGTATCTATCTCACCTATAACATCTGTAACAGTTATGCAAAAGGGAATATCCCACAAGGGTTATCCGTAAATTTTTATGATGCTTCTTCTCAGCAGCTGGATACTACTATTATAACAGCTGCGTATAGTTCAGGGACCTGTGAAACGTTCTCTCAAACTATTAAGAACACGTCGAATGGCGGATTCTTTGCAGCGGTAAATAGTACTGCTGCATGGGCGGAAACGAACACCACGAATAATACGAATCCGGGGGTATATATTTTCCCTTCTGCGTCTGTAGTACCTGCTGACACGGTTGTTTACAGAGGGGTAACATTCCCCATCACTTTCCAGACGAATGCATTTGACCCTGTTACTATTGCATGGGAAACAGCGGATGCCTATACTTTAAGTTGTACAGATTGCCTGATACCTACTATCAAAATGCTGGACAGTGCTATTGTACCGGTAACACTTACCAGCCTGTATGGTTGTGTGTTAAAGCCTACAGGTATTATTAAATTAGTACCACCAGACTACACGGTAGAGATTACAGATGTAAAGTGTTATGACAATGCACATTCTATCGTCTCCTTCAAAATCTGTACTGCTAACGGATATGATAGTATTTATAAAGCACTACCGGTAGCTTTTTATGATGGTGATCCCCTGAATGATACAGCCCATCTGTTAACACCAGTGTTTGTTACTGTGTTAACAGCGGATGCCGTTTGTAAAGATTATACGCATATTGTTGGTTCTCCTGCTACAGGACAATTATATGCTGTAGTAAATGATCAGCATGTAGTGAAAGAAACGCTGTATGATAATGATACGGATAATGCGGAAGACCTTCCTTTCACTGTTAACTTTGAGCCATCTGTACAAGTGGTTAACAGACCGGGAGCTACTGTGAAATTATCTCCTGTAATTACGGGCGGCATAGGAAAAGTATACACCTGGATGCCTATGGAAGGCTTATCCTGTGGTAATTGCCCCAGTCCTACAGCCACCGTTTCTACTTCTATAAAATACCTGGTAGAAGTGAAGAACGAGTATTATTGTACGGATACTGCGGATATTTCTTTACAGATGTTTACTACCACGCGTTTTGTAATACCTTCTGCATTTACACCTAATGGAGATGGCGTGAATGATGTGTTTTATATTATCGGTAGTAAGGATATTAAGAACATCAAGAGCTTTATAGTATTTAACCGTTGGGGGAATAAGATGTTTGAAACAAGTAACATTCCGGCAAATGACAGGAGTTATGGATGGAGAGGAACTGATGCCGCTACGGGTCCTTATATCTACTTTGCAAATGTGGAATTCTCTGATGGATCTACGGAGATTGTGAAAGGATCGGTGATGCTGATAAAATAGGTGATAATGATAAAATAATAAAGACGCTGACCAAAAGCTCAATTAATAGCTACTCTATTTAGCTCCGTTAGGAGCTCCGTGTTTGTAGCAAATGTTAATATTCTCTTTAATTGACTCCGTAGGAGTCCCCTAATTCGCGGATAATAGGGGACTCCTACGGAGTCTCGTTTTGTTGTTTAATGTGTTTTCTACAAACACGGGGCTCCTAACGGAGCCTATTATGTTTTGTTAAAAAACGGGGGCCTATTAAGTTTTGTTATAAACATCATTGTAAT
The DNA here is from genome assembly GCF_900110995.1 of Chitinophaga sp. YR573. Classification (GTDB taxonomy): domain Bacteria; phylum Bacteroidota; class Bacteroidia; order Chitinophagales; family Chitinophagaceae; genus Chitinophaga. The sequence goes on along the minus strand of NZ_FOJF01000003.1, from coordinate 199,274 downwards.
TTTTCTACCTGTGAATATACCAGTTCTGCTACTCCGGCGGTCTTCACTCCTACTCTGGCGAAAGGCGCCGAAGACGTGACAGAAAGTGTAACAGGTGCTGAGATATCCGGGACTACCGTAACAGATCCCGCATTATTCACCTGATCTACAATATCTGTATTACCTACATACAAGGATACTGATTCCAGTGGCAGCCCTGTGTTCACAGATTCTACTGTTACTACCGCAGTAATATTCGTTGTATTCTTAGTAAAGGTGGTATTCTTCAGGATAAAATACGGCTGCACTGTTACATCCACATTGGTAGTACCTTGTACAGTAACATCCAGAGAATCTGTATTATTCTTCCAGGGACCGTTTCCCTGCCTCAACACCAGCTTGTAGGTACCATCGAACAATGAAGCAGAGAAAGTGCCATCCTGGGCCACATACACCGGTATTTTGGTGAACAGCTCAAAGCCATGCTGCCATAATTCCAGTTGTACGCCATTAGAGCGCAAACCAAGTGCTTCTTTATTATAAACCACCCTGCCTGTCAGCACAGACGTGGGCTTTTCGTAGTTATCCTTTTTACATCCGGCAATCAGTATTGCTATGAGTAATATGTACTTCATCATTGGAAAGGGTTTTTAACGATTTTAGGATTGTTGTTCAACACCGACTGATCAATAGAAGTATAGTAATTCCCGAGCTGGAAAAACCGGGGTGCGCGGAAACGCGGCGCCACCATCTTCACAAATACATATTTACCATCATGTGCAGCATCTCCCGGGCGAACCACCCTGTAAGGATATAATGCATACACCATTGCATCCGCACCGGAAGCATTACCATTCCATACCTTATCTGCCATACGCCAGCGCTTTAAGTCCCACAGGCGCTGATCTTCAAAGGCCAGCTCTACCCGGCGTTCATTACGGATACGGTCTATTGTTAAAATGGTTAAGCTGTTGACACCAAAACCAGCTCTTTCTCTCAGCGCATTAATATAGGTGAGTGCATCTCCTGTTTGTCCCAGTTCAAAAGCTGCTTCACCGGCATTCAGGTAAATTTCTCCCAGTCGGAACCAGATCCACCACATATCACTCTGGATACCACGGGTACTGGTTTTATCATTGGGATCAATATATTTTTTCAGATAAAAGCCGGTATTGGAAACTTCCTGTATAGAGCGGTGAGGGCCGGAAGTGCCCGTTAACAGCTTACCATCTGTATAAGTAGTACCAAGGTCACTTCCTTCTACTACATCGTATGCATTCCGGCTGCTGTTCCAGGCCATTACACCTGCCTGTATGGATACCTGTAATCCTTTGAAGGTAGTGCCGGGGTAGATAACCGTACCGTATAAACGGGCATCTTTATTCGCAAAAATATCTGCGACGTTATCGTAGTAAATAAAATCGCTATTATCTGCTGTACGGATTTTCAATGTCCCGTTTGTACCATCCAGGTATTCATAACTTTCCACCAGGTTGAGAGATGGCACTACAGAAGAAGAGCCCAGGTTATCTTCCCTGATCCCTCTTGCAATGTTATCATAAGAGAACCAGTGTTTTCTTGTGGGAAGCAGGTAATCTTTAACAAAGATCACTTCTTTGTTAGATGCTTTCTTCGCTATTGTTTCAAAGAAGTTCTCTCCCGGATCAGGATTGTTTTTATAAAGAGAGTATACCCCGCTGTTAATGATCTCCCTGGAAGCATCCAGTGCTTTCTGGTAATATCCGTTGGCCATAGATGCCGGGATGCCTACTTCTCCACCAGGGGTAGTAATAGGCGCCGCCATCAGGTTATTGTATTTTGCAATAGAGCCTGCATACAACATTGCCCGGCTCTTCAATGCCAATGCCGTGTATTTGTTTGCACGGGATACACTGCCATCATTCCCTAAATTATCTTTGATAGCATCTACTTCGCTGGCGATGAAATCATAGACTTCTGATTCTTTGGCACGTGGCTGTTGCAGATCTGTTACATTACCGCTGTAATCATATACGAGTTGTTTTGTTACCAGTGGCACCCCGCCCATTCTCTTCACCAGCTCGAAATAATTAAAGGCTCTTACGAAACGGAGTTCTGCGGAGAACTGTTGTTTCTGTGCAGCTGTTAAGTCCTTTCCGTACAACTCTATATTTTCGAGGGAGAGATTGATATCTCTTATTAAAGTATAATTCCACAGGTACCAGCTGTTATAATTGTATGAAGTGATGTTGTTACGGCCATCTTCATTGGATTGACCGCTCCACATGGCATCATCATAATTAGCCATGTTACGCCATTGCGCCAGACGGCCATCAGCCGCGTCGGATACGTCTACCAGTCCGGTTTCTGTGGGTAGTCTGTCGTAGAAATTAGCTAGCAGTGCTACGATCTGTTTAGGATCATTCCATACCTGTTCATCTGATATAATAGTACGGGGCTTTCTGTCGAGCCAGTCTTTCTGACAGCTCATGAACAAAATGCATATAATAAGTAGTCGTTTCATAACTGTAATGATTAAAAGGATACATTAAAACCAAAGTTGTACAAGCGTTGCTGTGGATATACCAATCCATTTACAGCACTTATTTCCGGATCTATCTCAAACTGTTTTACATTATCCAGTGAGAACAGGTTAGTACCATTTACGTATACACGCAATGCTGACAGTCCCATTCTCTTCACTAATTCTTTATTGAAATTATAACTCAGTTCCAGGTTCTTTAAGCGGATGTAGTGTACGTTGGTAATCCAGAAATCATTCACCCGGTAGTTAACGTGTGTGGTATTATCCTTGCGGATAACAGGGTATTTACCACTGATCCAATTACTGTTGGGGTTGTAAGGGTCTGCACGGTGCCAGCGGTCGGTGAGCATATATGCAGGAGAAGAACCGTTGTTCTGGAAAGGATAACGCAGTTCATAATCGCGCAGGAAAGACTGCATGGTAGCGCCGGCGAAGTCGAAACGTAGTGTGATGCCTTTATAACCTACACTTCCATTTAACCCGAAGCTCACATATGGTTGTGCGCCCTGTGCATAGCCGATAGGGCGTTGATCAAGATCATTAATGATCCCATCTCCATTTACATCTTTGTATTTAAAATCTCCGGGAAGCTCTGTGCGGTTGCCTTGTCCATCATTATCAATCTTATAATTTTTAATTTCATCTTCCGACTGGAAACGTCCATCCAGCTGATAACCCCAGGTTACATTAGACCATCTGTCTTCAATGGAGTTCCTGTATTTATCGTATGCATTACCAAAGCGTGGTTTATAGCTGCTGAGGCTTCTTAACCTTGCATAGGTAGCGTTTACAGCAATGGAGTAGTTTACTTTGCCTGCGCTCGCTGTGTAAGCGACCATGCCTTCTATACCACGGGTAGCATCTGCGTTCAGGTTCGCATTGGGTAAACCATAGCCTACTTCACTTGGTAACAACACATCGTATCTTGCAGCAGGCAGACCGGTACGACGGCGTTCGAATACGTCTATTTGTCCGGATAGTTTGTTGTTTAATACGGTGAAGTCGATACCTGCATTTAACGTGCGGTTCTTCACCCATGATAACTCAGTCACAGGCAAGCCACGCGGGCGTAAACCGATGACATAGCTACCGTTGACAACCGCACCACCCTGGTTGAAGTTATAACCGGAGAGATAACCGAAAGCATCCGGTGGTCTGTAACCACCTGGATAACTGTTATCCCGGAATCCCAGTTCACTACCGGTTTCTCCATAGGAAGCACGTATTTTCAGATCATTTACGATATTGTTTTTGAAGAAAGGTTCTTCAGAGATTCTCCACCCTAAAGAAACGCCCGGGAAGAAGCCCCAGCGATGTCCTTTTCCATAGAGGTAAGAGCCATCGTAACGACCCAGTACTTCTACCAGGTACCTGGATTTATAATCGTAGTTGATCCTTCCAATATATCCTGCTCTTGCTTCCAGGTTCCATTCATCAGATAAATAATCTTCTTCTACCAGGTATTGTGTAGGTACATAATTATTGGTTGGAATGGTATGTACGACATAGTAGGAGTTATCATAATCGGAGAGTTCATATGCCGCTACGGCAGAGATATTATGTCCCCCGAATTTATGGTTATAGCTTAACTGGAACTGGCCGTAACGGGAAGTTACATTCCTTTTATGGCGTTCGCGCCAGGGGTTCTGGTTACCAAATCCTGCTTCTGTATGATAGCTATCTGTGGCAGGATCATACTTATAGGCATCCCAGGTGTATTCAAAGCCATCAAATTCCTCATTGAGGTAATTATAAGAGTAAATCCCTTTAATGCTCAATCCGAAGTTAAAATCATACTGTGCGTTGAGGTTTACGTTCATACCTCTCCAGGTTTCATCTACATAACCGGTGATGTCATCTGTGTAAGTAGCCGGATTTACGTTCACATTATGCGTCTGGTTGATGTATTTCGGGTTATCGTTCGCATATGGACTCTCGGTAGGCCACATACTGAAGATGCTCAGGAAGGGGTTAAAATAGTCATCCAGACCAGGTACCCCTACATTGTGTCTCTTTTCCAGTCTTGCACTGATTTGTGTACCTACTTTCAGACCTTTAGCCAGACTGCTTTCCATATTCGCCTGCAGGTTGGTACGTTCAAAGTTGTAGTCTTTGATAACAGCATCCTGTTTCAGGCGACTGACAGACATATAATAATTAGAGCGCTGGGTACCACCGGACGCATTCGCGCTGATGTAATACTGAGGTACGTTGGGGCGTAATACCTCTTTATAATAGTCATAACTTTTGTATCCTTTCTCTGTACCGGCTTCCCATTTAGCCAGTTCTGCCGGGGAGTAAAGCAGTGAAGGGTCCCTGCCCAGGTTCTGTTCAGATTCTACCAGCGCCCTTACATATTGCCCTGCATTCGCCGGGTGAGGATACCGGGTAAAGTTCTGGAATCCATAATAGCCGGACATGTTGATGCTGGGTTTTTCGTTTTTCTTCCCTTTTTTAGTCGTGACCAGCACTACCCCATTGGAAGCCCTGAGACCATAAATAGAAGCAGAAGCATCTTTCAGGATGGTGATATTTTCAATATCATCCAATCCTAAGTTGTTAAAGATATCCTGTCCGGAGCCGGTGGTGTAACCAAAGGCAGTAGTACCCGTACTTCCGGTATAGGGAATACCGTCTATTACAAACAGCGGGCTACCCAGGTTACGGATCTGTATGCTGGTACCATTACCCGGACGGGAATCCGCAGAGCGGGCCGTGATACCCGGCATTTTGCCCACCAGCGCAGATGAAGTAGTGGTAGCGGGTGTCCGTATCAGATCATCCGATTTTACGGTACTTACAGCGCCTGTAACAGAGGCTTTGCGCTGGGTACCATATCCCACTACGATAATGTCCGTGAGGTTACTGGCCTGGGAAGTCATGGTGATCTGCACCCTGTTATCATTCCCCAGGGTTACTTCTCTGGATAAATAACCGATGATGCTGACAGCGACTACTGTGCCGGGGACAGCCTGGATGGAGAAAGACCCATCGTTTTTTGTCACCACTCCTTTACTGGAGTTTTTCACAGAAACAGTGGCTCCGGGAATGGGAATACCCGAGGAATCTGTGATCATACCGCTATAGGTTTTAGGAGTGCCCTGCTGCGAATATCCTTGCTGGTATACAAGAAGCAACAGCGCTAAAAAAGCGTAAAGCATTTTCATAACGATTGTTTTTATGTGTGATGGAATTTGGGTTATTATTTCCGGGTTAATACAGATTTAGGTTTACTACAATACAATCTACTACCGGTCAGTACTCCCGGCGTTTTTCATTTGCTAACGTTGAATTTCTATATGAATTTAAAATATAAATGTCAATTTAACAATTATATGCTTTGGGGGTAGAGATTCAGTTTGAATGTTATGACAGCGTAGATTGCCAGATGTTATTGATCATAAATACACTACATCTGACTGTTTAGTTCTCTGATTTAGCTTTGGAATATGGGTACAGGATTTGTTTTTCAATTTAACTTCACCTGATATTCACGTCAGATAAGGTGTATTCATTGATCAATAACATCCGGTACGAAGATTATGTAAACAAACTGAGGCACTGCTACTTTTTGAGTAGTGCCTCAGTTTGTTTATACGGAGTCACTTTTAGTTCACATCCCAGAATATTTTCGTGTCTCTTGTATCCCTGGCAGAGACAGCAGAATAATTTGCACTGTTGTACAGTTGTTCTGTAGAAGGATAGAGCAGGCGTACCGGTGGCGTTGTAGCGCCGGAAGCAGTAGCGGTAGCATATTGTAATACAGGGTAACCTGTTCTTCTTAATTCAGCCCATGACTGTCCGGCCTGCAGGATGAAGAAATGAATCCATTTCTGCGTATAGATCTTCGCCAGTTTTTCGGTAGTAGTACCACTATAGGCGATGGCCGATTGTTCCAGGTAACTGGTAATCGTGGCAGAAGAAGGTGTTGCTAATACGGACCAGCTGCCGGATCTCAGGATATGGGATTGATTGATGCCGTAGTAAAAATCAACCGACTGGGTAATACCTGTTTCGTAATCTGTCTGAGCAGTTCCCAGTCCCCATCTTTCATCTGCTTCTGCTTTCAGGAAACTTACTTCAGAAGCCGTGAACATGACGCCTGGTAAGTTATAATTGTAGTAGAAGGTAGCGGAGTCGTAGGTAGCATATCCCCCACCCTCATAGTCTGCTGTTGTTCCATTATAAGGGAAACCTTTGTATTCGCCTGAAGCGTTGGTATCCCAATATACAGCTGTACGGGGATCATCATTGGCCACCATGAGTGTATCCATCAGGTAAGCAGGCCCGAAGCTAAAGTTTGAGAATACATCATACAAATCACTTTTTAAACCACTGGGACTTTCCTGTAATTCTACGTTGTAGGTATTGTCAGAAATAAGTGGATAAGCAGATGGATCATTGAGCATAGTCGTTACTTCTGTTTTTGCAGTAGCTTCATCATAATTTGAAATACGCATCAGCAGACGAAGGCGAAGAGAGTTTGCGTAACGTTGCCATTTGGAAAGATCCCCACCAAGGACAATATCCTGTGTCTGTAATTCTTTTGTTATTACAGTAGACAAAGTAGCGGTATCGAAATAAGTGTTCAGGTCTTTGAGTCCTGTGATAAGCGTATCATACACACTGGCAGCATCCTGGAAAGGCGAATTGCTGATATCACGGGTAGCCGTATTCTGAGAGCCTGCCTGGGAAAAAGGGATATCTCCCCAGAGATCTATCATCTGTGCTGTCTGGTCATATAATACCACCTGTGCACATTTCAGGAACACCAGGTTAGCGGCTTGTTCTGAAGCAGACAATGCGGCATAGGTAGTTTGCATTTCGCGATAATTGCTCATGATACCCGGACCGTTATAGTTATAATCTGTACCACTGGAACCAGCATAGTAATCTGTCCAGCGACCTTCTGAATAAGTCAGCGAAGGGATGTACATCTCCGTAGAAGGTGCTGTTCCAACAGTTTGTGTATACAGCGCCAGCGTAGGCATGATGAAAGTATAATAATCCCAGTAAGAAGGGTGAATCCTTTTATTCAGGTACATGCCCGAAAGCAGTTTTCCCAGAGAGCCAGTGGCTGTTTTTTCCGGATTGAGGTACTCAGCATCTACCTTTTTTTTACAGGAACTGAAAGTACCTATAAGTAAAAAGAGGACGGTTATATTGATCAGAATTCTTTTCATTTTTCTTGTTTTGTTGTTGATTAAAAACGTGCCCGCAGGCTTGCACCTAAACTCCTGGTAGGACCAGCAGTACCACCATCTACACCCTGACTCAGCCAGGAAGAACCTACAGCTACTTCAGGATCTAAACCATGAGGCAATGTTTTATAGATGTAGAACAGGTTACGTCCAATCAGCGCTAATTGTAATCCCTGGAAATGCAGTTTTGAAACGATGCTTTTAGGCATGCTATAAGTGAGTGCTACTTCCCGTACTTTGATGTAGCTGTTGTTGAATACTGCCGCAGCGTAATCCCCGTTTGTTTCCCAGTCGAAATTATTCTCATAATACATGGCTGCGGTAATTACTTTGGTGTTGGCTGTACCCGCGCTTGTTACACCTTTAAGGATAACACCATCGTTGCGGGAGCCACCGGTAGCAGCTGTATACTCAGCAGTAGCATCGCTTACCACGTTGTAGGCAATACCACCATGTGCTGCGTCCCTGTATTGCAGGGTACTTTCATACATACCGGCGCCAATCTGGTAGTAGGTAGGAATGGATACCAGTTTACCACCAAAGCGGTAATCCAGTGTTACATCTAAAGCAAAGCTTTTGTAAGTAAATGTATTGGAGAAACCGCCTACTATTTTCGGCATGATGTTACCGGCGTATTCGTATGCGTTGGTATTGGTAGTATAAATACCGTTATCATTTACCAGCACATTACCACTTGCATCTTTTGTTCTTGGGTGTACATAGATATTACCTAATGCATCTCCCACGTCAGAACGAACGATCAGATAACCACCATCATAAGAAGCACTGGTTAAGTTGGTAGCATTATAAGAGAGTGCTGTCAGCTTATTCCTGTTGATAGCAAAATTGAATCGTGTATTCCAGGAAAAGTTTTTAGCAACGATTGGCGTAGCGCTGATAGCTGCCTCATAACCATAGTTAGAGATATCACCTGCATTCACCAGTTTGGAAGTAGATCCTGTAGATGCTGCAGTACTGAGGGTCAGGATCTGATCCATTACCTTGTTGTTATAGTAACTGAAATCTACTGTGATCTTGTTATGCAGCAATCTTGTTTCCAGACCAAACTCCATTTCACGTTTCTTCTCAGACTTTAATTTCTCATTCCCGAAATCGCTGCTGTTTGACTGTTGATACAACAGGTTGGATCCGTCGTAGGACACAGTAGACTGTGTATACATTACATTCGACTGGTAAAGGTTAGGGTGATTACCCACAAAACCGTAGGAAGCCCTTAATTTAGCATAGTCAACATACTTTGGCATTTTCACCACATCAGACAGGATGAAGCCTGCATTGAAGGATGGGTAAAAATAGCTGTTAGCGCCTGATGGTAGTGTTGAAGTAGATTCATAACGGGCAGTCCCTTCCAGGTATAAGAAGCTCTTATAGTTGAGGTCTAAGGTACCGAAGCTGGCTACATCCAGTTGTTCTGCGCGGGCAGATGAAGCGGACAATGCACTCGCAGAGTTAGCCAGAGAGAACCAGTTTTCTGATACAAGACCATCTACTGTTGAGATTTTATTGTAGGTATATTTTTGTCTGCGTGCGGTAAAACCACCTGTCGCAGAAAGGCCAAGGTCTTTTGTTATTTTAGGACTGTACACTAACAATGCATCACCGTAAGTAACGTTGTTGGCTCTTGATTCCACACCGTATGCACCGGTATAACCCAGTGATGCAGGCTGTGAATTATATTCTTTATCGGTAGCATTCCAGCCGGTGTAATCGCTCCCTACTCTACCCCTGAATTTCAGGTTATCCAGCAGACTTACATTTAAAGTAGCGCTATTGATGAAGCGGTTCTGATTCTCGTCGTAGCTGTTTCTGAGGTTAGTCCAGAAGTAGTCCAGTATGTTTGTAGCCCGGATATTATAGGCCAGTTTTTCATCCTGATCATAACTGCTGTTATTATAAGCAACGTATTTATATCCATCGGAAGTTTTATACTTATTCTTATAAGTATTCATATCATCGAAGCGACTGAAGAATCCGCCATAAGAGCCGAAGATAGTATTCATCACATAAGCACGGTTATGTGTAAAGTTGTTATTGTAAGTAGATACCAGGTCTACGCTTACGTTGTTACTCAGTTTTAATGTACCGTTGAAGTTGAAGTTATTCTTATTCAGATTTGTTCCCGGCATGATACCTTTGTAATCGGTGCGGGTATATGAGAAACGGAAACTTCCTTTATCGCTGGCATTGGATACCGCAACGTTCAGTGCAGAGTTGTAACCGGTTTCATAGAAGTCTTTGTAGTTGTTCTTCTGTGCGGCGTATGTCCTGCTACTGCCATCCCAATACTTTACTGTACTGTTATCGAATTTAGGGCCGAACTGGTCGTAGGCACGGTAGTAAGGATGTTTGGAACCATCGGAATCTGTTATCCATCCTGTTGCGTCTGCGATACCGTTGGTGATGTTTGTCTGTGCATCATAACCAGGACCGTATTCATTCTGATAATCCGGACTGGAAGCGAGTTTCTCCTGGCTGACAATATAATTCAGTTCCACGCCTAATCCTTTTCCTTTCACACCTTTCTTTGTAGTGATCACTACTACGCCATTTGTAGCTTCTGATCCATAGAGTGCACTGGCGCTGGCGCCTTTTAATATAGTGAGTGTTTCAATATCTTCAGGGTTGATGTCTAAAGCACCATTACCATCAATTCTTGAATTGGTAGTACCAAAAGAACCCGAAGTAAGATCGCTGTAATTCCTGATGGGCACACCATCTACTACATACAAAGGCTGTGTGCTTAATCCTACAGAAGATACTCCTCTCACCTGTACGGAAACCGCGCTGGAAGCGCCACCCGGAGCAGATACAATTTTCACACCTGCTGCTTTACCATATAAAGCCGATGCAAAATTTGAACTCCCTGTTTGTGTGATTTCCTTTGCACTGATGGTACTGACAGCATAACCTAATGCGCGTACTTCTTTTTTAATACCCATGGCGGTTACTACCACTTCATTTAATCCTTTACTGTCTGCCGCGAGTTTAACAGTAATATTATCTGTAGCAGGTTGTTCCTGCTTCAGGAATCCGATGTAAGAAAAAACCAGTATTGCATTTGATTTTGCCTGTAAGTGAAACTTACCGGCGGCGTCTGTGGTAGTACCGTTTGTGCTGCCTTTCTCCTGAACATTTACGCCAATTAATGGCATTCCTTTTTCATCCTGAACAGTTCCCGAAATGGATCTCTTTTCCTGGGCTATGGCGGCATAGGTGCATAGCAGGAACAGGACCGTACATACAATTAACGATCTTTGCATTTTTTTTGTTTGTGTTTAAGGCAATAGTTATCCCCCCGGCCTTATTGACCAGATCTTGATTTCAGTTCACTAAATAAAATACATGGGTAATTGGAAGAAAGTTACGTTTCTCTTAGATGTTAAATCATAAGCTTATTGGTTGCATGTTTACTTGCAAAAAACCGTTGTTGTGCGCTAAAATTACAGGTAAGATTAATTGGCAGGAATCTGAGGTTAAACTTATTATAATTAACAAAGTGTTAAGTTAAGAAATCCATTAATAGGGAGATTTTATCGGCGAGTGTTAGTGTTTTACATTATGGAAAGGGCTAAGGATACTCTTGTATTCTTAGCCCTTTCTTTTTATCAATTCATACTGTTAATCAGTGCTACTAATGCAGTTGCTGAAACAGGAACCGGATTAAAACTAACAGTGGTATAATTTAAGCTACCTACGGGAGCTGCTATCGTCACAAGTTTCTTCTCTGCATAAAATACACCGGCAATAGAAGAAATAGCTAAGAAAGTCCCCTGCTGACCAACAGGAATGGTATTCTGATAACTCAGGAATCCTTCAAAACCTGCTGGTGGCGTAAAGATAGTATTGTAGAACTTAATGATCGTATTCTGACCTGTAGGTTTGAAATACAGCATAGAAGGCTCTTCTCCACTATAGCTGGTTCCGGTGGCAGGATTGTAATTGGTATTAAAATAAGCCAGTACGGTTGTTTTAGGATTCGGACTGCTGGCTAACGCATCACAGTTTCTCCATTTAATCAGGCTATCCAGGCGGAAATTGAGCGTACTGGTGGTACCATCAAATAACGCATAGGCGGAACCGGGAGTAGTAACCTGTTGCCAGTCTATTCCTTTATTTGCACTTACCTGGGTAGTGATGGTGATAAACTGATTAATGTAGTCATAACCGGAAGTAGAAACGGTTACGGTGGTATCTCCGTCCCACATTGGAATTTGTTTGATGTCTACCCTGGCAGGAACCTGTACTTTGATGGCACTGTCTGCTCGTAGTTTAAGTGTAGTGGAGCCTTGCTGCGCGCGGACAAAGAACTCCCCGTAAGATACGAGAGCGTCTCCGTTCTTAGTACCGGTTTGTCTATCAGCAAAAATCATATTGGCAGGGGTACTTATTTCCTTAATAGAAATCTGCACGCTACCGGATACAGGGCTACCATCAGGTTTTATCAAAGAGTTCTTTGAGATCGTATAGGTGGTACTTGATCTCGTTTTAATCACACTCTGCTCCTGTGTGCTGATGGTAAATGTTTCAAATGCAGGACCATTTTGCCTTAGGAACTTATGCAAGGCTGCCCCGTCAGGATCAGGAGCTGCGGCGGCGATGCCGCTTTTAAGGGACAGTGGATCGTTTTTCATCTGTTTGGAGCAGGCGCCAAACAGTAGGGGCATGGAAATACAACATGCAGCTACATACATGGATTTAGTTCTCATTGGTTTTATTTAAAGATTAATAATGGGGAAACAATATTTGGGCTCTCAATATGTTCAACAATTATAGGTTTAAACACTAAATTAGTTCCTTATGCAGCAATGATACAGCAGTCATGAAATGAGTTTCAGGAACTTATTAATTCTACATCATTTCTTTGTATATGATCTATCTAGTCCTAAAATAGGTTTACACCTTAACACGTTCTAATTAATAGTCCTTTATGGCTCATAACCCGTCTATATTTGTAAAATTCGTATACCCTTATTATTCAGTAGATTCTGTTCTTTATCGGCTGCCTGTTTTCTATATTTCCCCTGTATTAATTGCCGGGTAAGCAGTTCTTCATTTCCTTTGGTATTACCACGTTAAATACTGATACAATTGTTATCCATTTTAAATACCTATCAACAATGAGAAAGACCCACTCTTTTCCCTCGGTCCTGCCAAAATTACCCGGCTGGATATTGCTTTTGCTCTTATTTACCAACGCCCATGCACAAAGCGACGGACTGCCACGCGGCGCCTATCAGCTGCCTTACGTCCGTTATGAGGCGGATAACGGCACTTTAAGCGGCGGTGCTGCATTACAGCAATCACCGCAGTTCATCCAGACAGACATCGCATCGGAAGCATCCGATCAAAAGTATGTGAGTCTGGCCGCTAACAATGCCAGTATTGAATGGACGGCCACACAATCTGCACAAGGTGTAAACCTTCGGTTTACCATGCCGGATGACAATACCGGCGCTGGCTTGACCGGCTCCCTCGGATTGTATGTCAATGGCACTAAAGTGAAGACGATTGCGCTTAGTTCTTATTGGGCGTATCAGTACTTCCCACAGGCAGATCCCGTACAAACACCTGGTGGTAAAACCTTCATGCGGTTTGATGAAGTACACTTCAGACTGGACAATGCCATTAATGCCGGCGCTACCATTGCTATTAAAAAAGATAATGGCGATGCTATTACTTATGGTGTGGATTTTATTGAACTGGAACCGGTACCAGTTGCACTACCACAACCTGCTAATTATTTGTCCGTTACAGCTTATGGCGCTGTAGCAGATGATCAGACAGACGACTTTGCCGCATTCAATGCATGTATCGCTGCTGCTGCCGCTCAGGGTAAAAACGTGTATATCCCCACAGGTAGATTCCTGCTGAGTGATAAGCTGCCACTGAATGTCAGCAATATGAAAATACAGGGAGCAGGTGTGTGGTATACACAAGTGTATTTCTCTACCGACAAACAATTCTATGGTGGTATTATGGCCCGCGCCAGTAATGTAGAGATCTCTAATTTCTCATTAAATACTATCAACAATGATCGCCTGAAATATGATGAAGCCAATCCCCGTTTACCAGGAGAAATGTATAAGACCTACAAAGGTTTTATGGGTACTTACGGATCAGGATCACGTATTCATGATATATGGGTAGAACACTTTGAGTGCGGGTTCTGGATAGCTGGATACGATCCTCCATATCCTATTGATGTGACCACAGACCTGGTGATCTCTAAATGCCGAATCAGGAATAACTATGCAGATGGTGTGAATTTCTGTCAGGGTACTTCCAATTCTGTTGTAGAGCAATCCAGTGTCCGTAATAACGGAGATGATGGTTTAGCGGTATGGCCAGCTAATGCTGCCGGTAATAATCAGACTTGCCGGAATAATATCTTCAGATATAATACGATTGAAGATAACTGGCGAGCTGGTAGTATTGCACTGTTTGGAGGTACTGGTCATGAGATACATCATAACCTCATCAAAGATGGTATAGCAGGATCTGCTATCCGCTTTACAAATGACTTTCCCGGATTTACATTCGAATATCCAGGGGATGTGATTAAAGTGTACGAGAATACCATGTCCGGTTGTGGTAGCAGCTATGACCTGTGGGACCAGAAACGCGGTGCCATAGAGTTCTATGCAGGCGGCAGCGGAATTTTCAATATGCAGTTTGATAACAATACTATTTTACGTTCCCAGCGTGATGCTATTCAGATTTATGGGAACGGTATTCATCACCTGGTATTCAACAATACTACAATTGATGGTACCGGTCTTGATCCTGTAGTACGCGATGTACCTGCGGACGTATATGGCGGATTTGGCCTGTATGTGCAGGCAGGTTCACAAACTGCCACGTTTAATAATCTGACAGTGACGAATGCGGAATCCGGTGCTTATATCAATAAAAATAACAGCTTCCAGCTCATCATCCAGAATATTAATATTCCTACTTCCGGTGTGAGCATCAAACCTGCCAATGATACTACGCTAACAACAGGACAAATACTCCAGCTCTCTGCGGATATATTACCTGTGGATGCTACGAATAAGAATGTTACCTGGAGCAGCTCCAATACAGCAGTTGCTACTGTAGATGCCAGCGGGAAAGTTACTGCGGTAGGTTATGGTACTGCTATCATTACTGTCACTACCGTCAGCGGTAACTTTACGGCTACACGTAAAGTAACGATACAGCCCGGTGTGAACGTAGTAGCGACTACTCCTGCGGCAGCTGAAGGAGGTGCTGCCGGTGTGTTCACGATCAGTACATCTTCTCTTTCACAAACTATCAATGTGAAATATACGGTTAGTGGTACAGCTTCCGGTAGCGATTATACGCCTGCTTTGAGTGGCACAATTGCACTTACAGCAGCGAATCCTTCCGCAACTATCACTATTACTCCGATAGATGATGCCAGTTTCGAAGGCCCTGAGACATTGCGGATATCCCTTATAAAAGATAGTACGTATAATCTTGGTGGTGATACCACTGCGGTGATAACTATTGCAGATAATGATAACCCGCCTTGTGTGGCACCTGTTATTGCACAGGTATCCGGTACAGTTCCTGTTATCGATCAGACGATTGATGGAGCGTGGGCGATTGCGCCAGTGAAGAATATCAGTAATGTAATACTGGGATCTCTGCCTGCTGACTATGCCGGTAAATGGCGTGCATTGTATGATAATACGAATCTCTATTTACTGGTAGAAGTAAATGATGCCACTAAATATGCAGATTCCGGGGATAGCTGGTGGGAAGATGATGTAGTGGAAATATTTATTGATGGAGATAACAGCAAAGGAACTGCGTATGATGGTATCAATGATTTCCAGCTGGGTTTCCGCTGGAGTGATAATACCGTTCATGTAGGTGGTTATTCTGTCAACAGAACTACCGGTATCAACTTTAAACAATATGCTACCACTACAGGATACAACCTGGAAGTAGCTATTCCATGGTCTACTATCGGCGTCTCTCCTTCCATCGGGAAATCATTGGGGTTGGATGTACAGATCGATGATGATGATAATGGTGGTACCCGCGATGCGCAGATTGCCTCTTTTGCGGCCAATACAACCGCTTTCCAGAACCCTGCCGTATTTGGTACTGTATACCTCACTACCTGCAATGGTACGGCTAATCAGCCCCCTGTTGTGAATGCGGGTAATGATCAGACACTGGCAGCGAATACAACGTCGGTAACCCTGCAGGGTACCGGTAGTGATCCGGAAGGCAATGCAGTGACTTACAGCTGGACGAAAGTAAGCGGTCCTGCTGTGACGTTTAGCAGTACAACTGTTGCTAATCCGGTTATCACAGGATTGACGAATAGCAGTACTTATGTATTCCAGCTGACTGTCAGCGATGGTACTTTAACCGCTGCTGATCAGGTACAGGTGACTGTTGGTACGGTGAGCAATCCAAATGCTTTAACCGCTTATCCTGCAGGTACTATTACTGTGGATGGTAATTTAAATGAGAGCAGTTGGAATCTTTCCAAATCCATTGCCAAAACTACTATAGGTTCTCCTAATAATACTGCCACTTTTGGCGTGTTATGGGATAATACTAATTTGTATGTTGGGGTGAAAGTACTGGATGCTTCATTATACAGTGATTCGCCGGATTCATGGGATAATGATGCCGTGGAAATATTTATTGATGCCAATAATAACAAGCTGAGTAGCTTTGATGGAAGGGATAACCAGTTCATTAAAGCATATAACAGCAGCACGCTTTTCAGTAAGGTAGCGGTTACAGGTGTACAACATGCCTATGCTGCTATCTCTGGCGGTTATACAGTAGAAATCAGTATTCCATGGTCACAACTGAGCCTTACTCCTGCTGCTGGTCTGACATTCGGGTTTGATGCAGGTTATGACGATGATGACAATGGCGGAGCAAGAGATGGTCAGGCAGTATGGGCTGGTACGATTAATAATTATCTGAGTACAGCTGATTATGGCACCGTGGTATTATCGTCTGCCTTACCTGCCGCTTTAGCGGTAGCTGTTGCCAAAGAAATAGTACAACCTGATATGAAGATATTGCCGAATCCGGCTGTTGACGGACGTGCGAAAGTATTGATATCAGGGAACACAACTAACGGGCATTTGTTTGTGTATGACCTGAATGGTAAACAGGTGTATACAACGAAAGCACAACCTCAGGTATTGCTGGATTTACAGCAATTACCGAAGGGGGTATATGTTGTGAAATATGTTATTGGAGATAAGAGCTTTACGAAGAAGCTGCTCATTCAGTAATATTAAAAATCGCCTGTTTCTTCTATTGAAACAGGCGATTTTTTGTATATTACAGTTGTGTCACATGCACACTTAATAAATATTTCCACTATGAAAGGACTGTTATTCCTTCTTTGCATTCTTAGTTGTCGTGTATTTGCTCAGGATATCTCTATCAATTCTCCGGATAACAGGATTACCATTCACATAAATACAGCGGGCGTTTTGGAGTATAGTATCAATAAGGATGCAACTCCGCTGATATCTCCTTCTTCACTGGGTTTTGAGTTTAAGCATGAACCGGCAATGGGGGCAGATATGGCAATACTCGATACGATCACTCGTTTAGTAAACGATACCTGGACACCTGTAGTAAAATCCAAACATGCCAGTATCAATAATAATTATCGTGAGATTGAGATAAGACTAAAAGAAAAAGGTGGTTTAATGCGCCGGATGGATCTCTTTTTCAGGGCTTATAATGATGGTATCGCATTCCGGTATAAACTATACAGAAGCAGGAAAACAGGTAATCGTGAGATTACAAAAGAACTCACTGGTTTCAGGTTTACCAGTAGCACAAAAGCATGGATGGCGGAATATGGGGGTTATTCAACTTCACAGGAAGGATTATTTAATGCACGTCCTCTTGATTCAGTAAACGAGCATACCATTGCAGGTTTACCCATGCTGATAGAACTGAACAAAAGCAGTTACGCAGCCATTACAGAAGCGAATATCAATAATTATCCGGGATTCTATTTAGGTAAATCAATTGGCTTAACGACCAAACTCGCCCCCTTACCGGGTGAACCAGAAGATGGTGTGAAGGTCCGCTTTTCAGATACATTGTTTACTCCCTGGCGCGTGGTAATGCTGGCTGAAAAACCAGGTGACCTGATCGCCTCTGAGATCATTCAGAACCTGAATGAACCCTGTGCGATTGAAGATCCCTCATGGATTAAACCGGGTATGAGCGCCTGGGACCATTGGTGGAGCGGTGAAGTGAAAATGGATATGCCTACTATCAAAAGATATATAGATCTCGCCTCACAAATGGGATGGCCTTATATGCTGATAGACTGGCAATGGTACGGCACTTTTGATAAGCCGGAAGCAGACATCACCAAAACAGCCTCGCAGCTTGATATGTCTGAAATACTGCGATATGCAAAAGAGAAAAATGTACGGTGCTGGGTGTGGCTGTATAATACAGACGTAAACAGTAATAATAATTTTGAAGCAGCCTTTCCTGAATATGAGAAATGGGGGATTGCAGGTGTGAAAATAGATTTTATGGATAGAGATGATCAGG
Source organism: Chitinophaga sp. YR573 (assembly GCF_900110995.1). Classification (GTDB taxonomy): domain Bacteria; phylum Bacteroidota; class Bacteroidia; order Chitinophagales; family Chitinophagaceae; genus Chitinophaga. Next base: position 180,980 of record NZ_FOJF01000003.1, on the reverse strand, counting down.
AGATGGTGAACTGGTATCATGATATCATAAAAGCGGCTGCCAAACATCATCTGATGGTAGATTTTCATGGGGCTTATAAACCAGATGGCATCATCCGCACTTATCCTAATATGATCACCCGGGAGGGGGTGATGGGAGAAGAATATTCCAAATTCTCTGATAAAATTACACCCAGGCATAATGTAACATTACCATTTACACGTATGCTGGCGGGTCAAATGGACTATACACCCGGCGGGTTTCTTAATGTAACTCCCAAAGATTTTAAAAAACAGTCGCCTACGCAGGTCATGAATACGCGTTGTGCAGAGTTATCCAAATTTGTGATCTATGAGAGTCCTTTTACTGTCTTCTGTGAAGATCCGGAGCATGTGACCGGACAACCAGGAGCTGACTTTCTGCAACTTGTACCTACTGTATGGGATGATATTAAAGTACTGGATGGTTATCCCGGTGAATATATAGCGTTGGCTAAACGAAGTGGAAATGACTGGTTTATAGGAGCTATGACCAATGAGTCTAAAAGGACATTGACGGTGCAGTTAGATTTTCTGTCTGCCGGGGATTATGAAATGGAGATCTGGCAGGATGCGAAAGATGCCGGAGAACAACCAACACATCTGACAAAGATTACTAAAAAAATAAAGGCGGGGGAAAAGATTAAGATCGATATGAAAGAAGGTGGTGGTTATGTGGCAAGGCTTCGGGCATTATAACTTTTCTAGTTGCCGGAGATAATCATATTGCAGATCTTCATGTTGAGCTGAAATAGCTTTTTCAATTTTCCTGAGTTGCTGCTGATACAGGTTAGATAATGCCAGGCTATCATTCACTTTAATACCAGCTTCTTTTACTTTGGTACAGAAATACAGTAACAGTTCTATTTCAGCCTGTTTAGAGCCTGTATATTTGATCTGTTTATTAGTATTACGAAGTATCTTTCTTAAGTGTTTCTTAATAAAATAAACATGACTTCTACCGGGTTCTGCGGCAAACTCAGTATCTATGTTTTCTTTTACAGCCTCGATATAGCCTTGCAGGTTATGCGATTCAAAAAGCAAATAAGAAAGCAGCTCTTTGTTATCTTTCTTGAATTTAGCCAGTCGCAGGCATAACTCTACCAGTTGGGCAGGAGGCACAGCATTTAATTCTTTCTTTATTTCGGTAAGACCGGCAGCTTTCATCAGGAGTAAAAATCTACCAAAGCACCAAAATAAGCATCGTTCCATCCTTCTACAATATCGTCGTATGCTTCGTCGGGGATATTGGTATGTCTTAGTTCTGCATCAGTTCCTTTTTTGCTGGGATGCAGGATGATGGTTACGATAGATGCTTCTTCCTGTTCTCCGAAATACCATTCCTGCACGATCTTCTTATCGTTTTCAAACTCCAGGTTCATACCGGTGATGCTTTCGCTCCACAGGGAGAATTCAGAGCCTGCTACGTCAGACATCTCTGCAGGTTCGCCTGTCCACAGCTGAATGGTAGCCGGGTTCGTCAATGCTTTGTATATATCTTCAGGTGGTGCAGGAACCACAAAATGTTTCTTATAATCCTTCATACTACTATTGATAAAGCGCAAAATTACCCCAATTTATTGAAATATGGCGCTGCTTCTTCTTTCCATCAACACGGTATCCCTCCAGATACCATTCATTTGCCCTATCCTTTCCCTACGCCCTACCAGCCTGAAACCGTGTTTTTCATGTAAGCGGATACTGGCGATGTTCTCCGGGAAGATCCCGGCCTGTAAGGTCCAGAAATGCTGCTGTTCGCTTTCTTTTATCAATGCCTCCATCAGCAGACTTCCTATCCCCTGCCCCTGGGCATCGGGGTGAATATAGATGCTTACCTCTGCTACACCGGCATATACCGCTCTTGCAGATACCGGGCTGAGGGCTGCCCAGCCCAGGATGTTATCTTTAATTGCAATCAAACGGCAGGTTTTGACATGCCCCCTGTCCCATTCTTCCCATGTAGGGGCTGTTGTCTGGAAGGTAGCGTTGCCCGAGGCAATGCCTTTCTCGTAAATATCTTTGACCTGTGGCCAATCTTTTTCTTCCAGGTTACTTATTCTTACTGAGGTATTCATTGTAGCTTTTCTTTATAAATTCGTAGAGATCATAATCAGTAGCATCTTTCATAAAATCATAGGTAGGATGATATTGCTCCATGAATAAAGAGAGTGTATCTCCATTTAGATTTGTTAGTTTATTTACTATCTCACGAGAGTATTTATAATTCACAAATTCATCATGTTCATAGTTTATTAACTGCTTCTTAAACTTCGACTTCTTGTTATTCTTTTTGATGGAGAGAGCTTTGTACAGTTGATGAATATCTACTGCTGTTATTTTATATACTTCATACCATTTAGGTCGCCGGAAGCCAAAACTCTTCTCATATTCTTCATGAAAACGTATCGAATCTCTTTTGTAATTGCTGCCTGCTATTCTAACCGCCTGCAATTGAATCGACTGCCTTACCATGATATGATTATGGGTTGTTTTCCCGGCAGCCATTACGTAGGCAGATTGCAGATACCCCAATGTTCTGAAAAAAATGGTATCTCCTGTTTTGACAGGAATGGTGTAGTGTCCGGTAGTATCGCTGGTGGTAATTACTCCTGAAGTTTTGTTGGTAATGGATACACCTGTTATTGGGATGCTGTCCTCACCCTTTACTGTACCCTTTAGCAGGTGCTGCCCTAAACTGCTGATTGCAGGCAGGAGATATATAAGGATCAGCAGTAATTTCTTCATGAAGAGAGGTTTTCGGATTCTAAGTTAATAATTTTTATGAGGTGTAATTCCGTCCCTTATTTAAGAATCTCCCCAAACCTTTGATAGACTTGCAATCAGAAAGATCTATTGTACACGTCAACGGAACAATGCTGTCCAGGCCATACACTTACGAAGATTAGCTGGTGTAAATAAATTCACGAAGAAGGATGAATATGCTTTCAATACTAAGAGAATGCCCTATTTTTCATAAATTTGCATTGTGAAGAAGAAAAACATTCAATACCTTGATTTTGAAGTAGATAAACTGACCCGTTCTATCGAAAATGTGGTCACTGGAGATAGTTTTCCCACAGAAATTTCGTATCTTACCAAAAGTGATCTAAAATCGGTAATAAAGAAAAATGGCTGGAGCTTTGACTGGAAAAAGGAATTAAGCCTGGTCGAAAGAGAAGTTTATAAACTGACAATTCAAAATAATTCCAATATTATTCAAGGATTGGTAAGTTTAACAATACAAGAGGATCATGTGTATATGCATCTTATAGAAAGTGCTCCCTTTAACAAGGGTAAAGGCAAAGTTTATTTAGGTGTTCCAGGAAACCTTCTTGCATATGCCTGCCGACTTTCTTTTCAACGTGGTTTTGAAGGATTCGTTTCCTTTCATGCAAAATCAAAATTGATTGATCATTATGTACAGTCACTTGGAGCACACCATTTTGGAGGAAGCCTTATGATTATTAATTCTGAGGCAGCAAAAAAATTAATTGATAAATACTTTAAATCATAAAACAATGGGATTGATAAGAGAGCCTTTAGATGTTGATTTTGTTGTAGATTCTAAGCCTTTAACCCAAAAGGAAAAGGGAGCAATTAGCCAATATATCCGTGAGTATAAAACAAAACAGGCCAAAAAACATGCAAGTAAGACGATGTCTGTTCGCAAAAAGATAAAACAACCAGCTTGATTACTCTATCGGGAAGTTCTGTACATTGTACGTACTAATAATATTTCCTCACAATAATAAGGGCCGTCTCAGTAATACTGAGACGGCCCTTATTATTTTACACTTTTCTATTTTACGCTTTGCAGCCACTCATCAGGGATGGGTTGAATTTTTCCGCCATTAACGCGGTATTCCAGTTTAAGGGTGTAACCACCACCGCCTTCAACGAACTTGATTTCGAAAGGATGTAAGCCTTTCTGCAAGGCAATCTGTCCGCTCTTTTGCAGAGGGGCATGCCAGCCATCGTTGTCAATCACTTTTTCGTTTTCAATGTAGAGGTTAGCACCGTCATCTGCAGTGAGGAAGAAGCTGTAGATAGCTGTAGATGGTACATCTATGTAGCCGGTGATTTTTGCACCGAAAGAATGCCCACCATGACCTAAACTATCAGGCATGATCGCATTATGTACGTGAATAACGCTGTCTGATTTTTCTTTTAATTTGGTAACACTCTTGTATTCGCCATAGTAGTAATCCAATTGTAAGCCTTGCTGTAAACCGGAAACATCCACAGGTTTAAAGTAAGATTGCTTGCGGTAATTTAGTGTATAGATATCACTGCGGTTACCTGAAGCGCTAAACCCTGCCAGCTTAATGCTTACTGTACCTGGAATAATATAATTAGCCGGGAATTCGGTAGAGTGTATGTTAGGTGCAGTACCATCCGTAGTATAACGGATAGTCATATCCGCCATTGGCTTCGCAATGTTTAAGACAGTCTTATCAACGAAGACGTTGTCTTCTGTGAAGCCTTCGAGGTCTGGCATACGATAATGTACATTGAGTCTGTCCAGGCGTTTGTATTGGGTATTGAGACGCTGGAGATAACCGTCGTAATCTGAACGGTGCGTCCACAGCACTTCAGCGAGGGCAGTCATGCGAGGCATGAACATGAAGTCCGCACGTTTTTCGTTAGGGATCCATTCTGTCCAGATGTTGGCCTGGGCACCGATGATGTATTTCGCTTCTTCAGCGTTGAGTACTTTAGGTACTGGTTCGAAATGGTATACGTTGGAGACAGAGTTACGATCAGGGATACCATCGAAGTATAATGGATTACCGGGAGTCATGATCACGAAGTTGCCATTCTTAGCTGCTTTGATGGGAGCATCAGGTACCCAGCTGCGCCAGTACATTAGTACGGCGGTTGGACTGATACCACCTTCCAGGATCTCATCCCAGCCGATCAGCTTTTTGCCTTTGGAGTTGAAGAACTTCTCCATACGTTTTACGAAGTAGCTTTGTAACTCTTCTACTGTTTGCAGGTTGTTCGCTTTCATCACCTCTTCGCAGCCAGGGAAGGTTTTCCAGCTGCTCTTTTCTACTTCATCAGCACCAAGATGGATATATTGAGAAGGGAATAAAGCCGCTATTTCGGTAAATACGTTTTCTGCAAAAGTGAAGGTAGTTTCTTTACAAGGACAGATCGGCGTTGTAAAGAATTTACCCCAGCTTGTGCCACCAGTACAGCTCAGGTAAGGATAAGCATTGATAGCTGCCATCATATGACCCGGCATATCTATCTCAGGAATGATCTCGATATGACGCGCAGCGGCATAAGCAATCACATCTTTCATCTGTACCTGTGTATAAAAGCCGCCGTATAAAGTTTTGCCGTCCCTGTGAATGATATGAGATTTATCCATCTCCATATCAGGATTGGTTTTCGCTTTTTCCATACAGATAGAATCCTGGTTATTGAATTCTCTCCAGGCTCCCTGTTGTGTCAGCAGTGGGTATTTTTTGATTTCAATACGCCAGCCCTGGTCATCAGTAAGATGGAGATGAAGTTTATTCATTTTGTACAATGCCAGCAGGTCTATGAATTTCTTCAGGTATGATACGGAGAAGAAATGCCTGGAAACATCCAGATGCATACCACGCCAGGCGTATACGGGATGATCGGTAATATCTGCTGCAGGAATAGAGATCTTTGTCTGTTTACCGATTTTCACACCCTCAACAGAAGGCGGCATCAGCTGACGGATCGTTTCCACTGCACGGAAAGCACCCGTAGCTGTTTTAGCGGAGATCAGCACCCGGGTAGTACTGATATTCAATTTGTAGTCTTCTTCACCTTCCAGCTGATTATCCTGCTGGAATACAATACTGCCTTTGGCAGCTACTGGTAAAACCTTGCCAATCCCCTGTGTAATCAGCGCCTGTAACTGTACCGCTTCATTACGGAACATAGCCGGTGCTACTAATTTTGTGTTCGCGGTAATTACAAACTCACCCTGTTGCGGTACCAGTTGCTGCGGATATGGAATAATTCCGTAGCGTTCCTGTGCATTGACTGCGGAATGCAGTAATACACAAAGTACCATAGACCATACTGGTTTAAACATAAATTCTCTCTTTATTGCATGATTAGGAAGAAGGCAAAATACCAAGAATATCAACAGCAAACTGATGCCATATTGCTCTTTTATGCAGTTATATTCGCGCTATACTTAATCTTTAGCAGTTCGAAAAACAGGTGTTCTTCGATTTCACGGATATGACCGGGAGCAAGGTCCCCCAGTTCAAGATCTTCAATAGAGGTACGGATCAGGCGCTGACAACGATGCCCGATGGCCATTACCATTTTACGTACCTGGTGGAATTTCCCTTCTGTCAACGTAATTTCAAGCCAGGTATGCGGTAATAACTCTCTGTATGCCTGTGGCCGGTGGAATAGTCCGGCAGGCTTTTCTACAATCGCTGCATGACAAGGGGTAGTGACATAATCCGCCCCGCCAGCGATAACAATCGTGATACCGGTTTGCAATTGTAACAGTTCTTCCGGAGTCACCACACCTTTTACCATCACAAGGTAAGTTCGCTTATGCGGCACCTCTCCCTGGAATAACAACTTTGTCACTTTTTTGTTGGTAGTGAGGATGAGCAATCCCTCAGAATGGTTATCCAGACGGCCGATAGCATGTGTCCCTTCAGGAAAATCGAAATCAAGATCGCCCAGTAGCCGCACTTTATCAGGACTGATAAACTGAGAAACCATCTCAAAAGGTTTGTGTATTACAAAGTACCGGTGTCCCGAATCATTCATCTTGCTAAGATATGACCAAATCTGATCAATATTTATTCTATCATTTATGCTAACTATGAATAATTTACAACCATGAAACAAATACTGATTGCTTTTTTACTGGCAGGGACCTGCGCAAGCGCCCAGCTTAAAAAGGATTATCCTATTCAACCTGTAGCGTTTACTCAAGTACATGTGTCTGATAGTTTCTGGGCGCCTAAAATAAGAGTGAATGCAGATGTGACCATTCCATATACCCTGGAACAATGCCGGAAAACAGGACGCATTGATAACTTTAAAAGGGCGGCACATACCATTCCGGGTGATAAAATGACCGAATATACTTTTGATGATACTGATCTCTATAAAGTGATAGAAGGAGCTTCTTACGGCCTGCAAATGAAGAAGAACCCTGAACTGGAGAAGTACCTGGATACACTGATCGCTATCATTGGTGCGGCACAGGAAAAAGACGGTTATCTGTATACTTTCCGTACCGTTAACTCTTCTACTCCTCATCCCTGGATGGGCAGCAAACGCTGGGAAATGGAAGAAGACCTGAGCCATGAGCTATACAATTCAGGCCATTTATTTGAAGCTGCAGTAGCACATTACCAGGCTACCGGCAAACGTAACCTGCTGGATATCGCTATCAAAAATGCAGATTTACTGGTGAAGACATTCGGATTTGGTAAAGAAGAGAAATTCCCTGGTCATCAGATCGTGGAAACCGGTCTCACTAAAATGTACCGCGTTACCGGCAAAAAGGAATACCTGGACCTGGCAAAGTTCTTCCTCGATGTACGCGGACCGGGCACACCTAATAGCGGAGAATATAATCAGTCGTATAAAAAAGTAACAGATCAGCATGAAGCAGTAGGACATGCCGTTAGGGCTACCTACATGTACACCGGCATGGCCGATGTAGCAGCCCTGACAGGCGACCAGAAATACCTGCATGCCATAGATGATATCTGGGAAGATGTGGTGGATAAAAAGCTATATATCACTGGTGGTATCGGTGCTACCGGTAATGGAGAAGCTTTTGGGAAAGATTATGAACTGCCTAATATGTCTGCTTATGCAGAAACATGCGCTGCAATAGCAAATGTTTACTGGAATAGTAGGATGTTCCTGCTGCATGGAGATGCAAAATATATCGATATCCTGGAACGAACCCTTTATAACGGTCTGCTGTCGGGGGTTTCACTCAGCGGCGACCGCTTTTTCTATCCAAACCCATTAGCGTCTATGGGGCAACACCAGCGTAGTGCATGGTTTGGATGCGCCTGCTGTATATCCAATATGACACGTTTCCTGCCGTCTATGCCTGGCTATATTTATGCGCAGGATAAGAATAACCTGTACGTGAATCTGTTTGTAGGCAGCACTGCCAGCATTCAGTTACCAGCCACTAAGGTTAGCTTAACACAAAAAACAGATTATCCCTGGAATGGAGCGGTAGGCATTACCGTTACGCCAGCAAAAGCAGCCGCCTTTGCGTTGCATATCAGGATACCGGAATGGGCTAAAGGTCAGCCGGTACCGGGAGATCTTTATCATGATCAGGACAGTACTTCTGCACCGGTTGTCATTACATTAAACGGTAAACCGGTAAAGTATGAACTGGTAAAAGGCTATGCTGTATTACAGAGAAACTGGAAAGCCGGAGATAAGATCAATATTAATTTCCCGATGGAAGTACAGAAAGTACTGGCCAACAGCAATGTGAAAGAGGATAAGAACCGCTTTGCACTGGAACGCGGCCCTATCATGTATTGCCTGGAAGGACCTGATAACAAAGATGCTACCGTGCAGAATATTGTAGTAGATAAAAATGCGGCGATCAGCGCCGTGTACAAACCAGGTATGCTGAATGGTGTTACCGTATTGGAAATGCAGGGTGCTTCTGCCAGCAGGCAGTTAAATACCGATGCGCTGATCAATTCTGTACAGACGGTGACGGCTATCCCCTATTATGCCTGGGCTAACCGCGGTGCCAGTGAAATGACCGTATGGATTCCTTATGAGGCTTCTGCCGCCAGGCCAAAACCTGCGCCCAGCATTGCGTCTAAAGCCACAATTACCGCTTCTGTACCTAATAAGCGGATGTACATGGCACTGAACGATCAGTACGAGCCGGTAGATTCAAAAGATAACAGCGCCCTTTATATGCATTGGTGGCCTAAGAAGAATTCACTGGAATGGGTACAGTACACTTTCGATCAGGAGTATACCGTCTCTTCTTCACAGGTATACTGGTATGATGATGGTCCGTTTGGCGGATGCAGAGTACCTCTTAGCTGGAGGATTCTTTATAAGAAAGGTGATGAGTGGGTACCTGTTGTAAATACTACTCCTTACGAAATAGCAAAAGATAAATACAATTCTGTGCAGTTTGAACCGGTGAAAACAACCGCTTTAAAACTGGAAATACAACTGCCTGTAGAAAATGCTTCGGGTATTCATGAATGGATTGTGAAGTAATACTAAAAAATTTAGTTTACTTTGTAGCCACATGTCACTTTTCATCACATCATTGAATTCGGGAAGCAACGGAAATTGCTATTATATCGGGAATGACAGGGAAGCTATCCTTGTTGATGCCGGCATTTCCTGCAAGGAAACGGAGAAGCGCATGCGTCGCCTGGGATTGAGTATGGATAAGATAAAGGCGATCTTTATCTCTCATGAACATACGGACCATATCAAAGGTGTACAGGTGATATCCAAGAAATACCAGTTACCCGTTTATATTACTAATGATACTTTACTGAATGGCGGACTTACCCTGAATGAACAACAAGTGTTGTCCTTTCAGGCGTATGTCCCTGTTCAGATAGGAGATATTTCAGTGACGGCCTTCCCTAAATTTCATGATGCCGCAGAGCCTCATAGTTTTATAGTGGCCTGTAATGAAATAAGGATCGGGGTATTTACAGATATAGGAGCACCCTGCGAACATCTCATCAAACATTTTCAGCAATGCCATGCTGCTTTTTTAGAAGCGAATTATGATGAACAGATGCTGGAACAGGGGCGTTATCCTTATTACCTGAAAAAGCGTATCCGTGGCGGGCATGGCCACTTATCCAATACACAGGCGCTGGAATTGTTCAAGACGCATAAGCCTGCTTATATGAGTCATCTGCTATTATCTCATCTCTCTAAGGATAATAATAACCCCGAACTGGTACTGAATCTGTTTAATCAGCATGCCGGCGATACCAAAATCATTGTTGCTTCCAGGCATGAGGAAACGGAAGTGTATTATATCAGTCAGGCCACTCCCCCGGTAGTAAACATCAAACCGCTGCAATTATCTATGTTTAACTAAGATCATCTCTTATTCTGATCACCATCATATTTCGGTATTCATTTACTGCATAATTTTGCACTATGTTCAATGCAAATTATATCTCAGCAGCAGAAGCCGTGAAATGCGTGGAATCCGGCAACCGGGTATTTATCCATGGTAGCGCAGCTACTCCACAATACCTGTTACAGGAACTCCAGCACAGACACGCAGAGTTACATGATGTGGAATTGGTGAGTATTACTACGCTTGGAAATGTTGATTTTGATAACCCGCTTTACCGCAAAAGTTTCTTTGTAAATTCTTTATTTGTCTCAGCAGCTACACGTTCAGTGGCTAATAGTCATGATGGCGATTATGTGCCTATATTTCTGAGTCAGATCCCTCAGTTATTCAGGAAAAAAATATTACCGGTAGATGTAGCGCTGGTGTCGGTATCTCCACCTGATGAACATGGTTACTGTTCACTTGGCACATCTGTGGATATTGCCCGGGCTGCTGTAGAAATGGCTAAATATGTGGTGGCGCAGGTGAACCCGTTAATGCCCAGGACGCATGGAGAAGGGTTTATACATATGTCTAAGTTTCATGCTGCGGTGTGGCAATCCGCAACTTTACCGGAATTAGACTATTCCCAGAGTACGGAGGTAACGGCTCAGATAGGCCGGAATGTGGCTTCCCTGGTGGAAGACGGGGCTACTTTGCAGTTGGGTATAGGGAGTATTCCTGATCAGGTATTAAGGAATTTAGGTCATCTTAAAAACCTTGGATTACATACAGAGATGTTGTCTGATGGGGTAATTCCTTTGATAGAAAGTGGAGTGATCAATAATACGCAGAAGAAACTGAATACAGGGAGATCTGTAACTGCTTTTATGGCGGGAACGCGTAAGCTATATGATTTTGTGCATGATAATCCGGCTATAAGGGTGATGGATATCGGTTATGTGAATGATACAAGTATAATTCGTCAGAATCCCAGGGCTACGGCTATTAACAGTGCGATTGAAATAGACCTTACCGGACAGGTATGCGCTGATTCTATTGGTACTTATCAGTACTCTGGTATAGGCGGACAAATGGACTTTATGCGGGGTGCGTCTTTGTCTGATGGTGGGATGCCTATCATTGCTCTGCCTTCAGTGACTAACAAAGGGATTTCCCGGATTGTGCCTTTTCTGAAAGAAGGCGCTGGTGTAGTCACTACCCGTGGGCATGTACACTGGGTGATTACTGAATACGGTATTACCAACCTGTTTGGCAAAAGCCTGAAACAGCGGGGAAAGGCGTTAATAGAAATAGCCCATCCTGATCATAGGGAGCAACTGGAAAAGGCATTCTTTGAACGGTATCGTTAATTATCAGCGTGCATGATGCGCTTACGGTGTTTCAGTCCCCATTTGGCTAATTCTCCTATAATATCTTCCAGGGTTTTACCATAAGGGGTGAGTTCGTATTCTACAGTTACCGGTTTGGTATCGTATACCGTTCTCTTCACCAACTCATTCATTTCCAGATCTCTGAGTTCTTTGGAGAGCATTTTAGAGCCAACGCCTTCTACTTCACGTTGCAGCTCCATAAAACGTCTTTTACCAAAGCTCAGCGAGCCAATAATGGCTATTTTCCATTTACCGTTAAGCAGGTCCAGGGTATCATGAATGGCTCTCAGCTGGCCTACACAGGCTTCTGTCATTTCTCTCGCTTCTATTTTCTTACTCATAACATCTAAGTTAGTATCCTCAAAGAAAGCACTTTCATGTTGGAAAGCACTTCCAAAAGTAAAGTATGTTACCGAAATTTGCAATTATGAAAATGAAAGTAGAAATCTGGTCGGATGTTATGTGTCCGTTCTGTTATATAGGTAAGCGTAAATTTGAGGCTGCCATGAGTAAATTTACTGATGCCGCCGGTATAGAACTGGAATGGCGCAGTTTTCAGCTGGACCCGACTATTGAATCCGGGCATGGTAAAGATCTGTATCAGTATTTATCTGAAAGAAAAGGTATCCCTTACGAACAGGCAGTGCAGATGAATGCTCAGGTGGCAACAATGGCAGCAGCTGCGGGGATTACGTTTAATCCGGCTAATGCAGTAGTGGCCAATTCCTTTGATGCACACAGACTGATTCATCTTGCCAAGAAGAACAACCTGGGAGATGAAGCAGAAGAGCGTTTATTCAAATCCTATTTTACGGAAAGTAAGGATTTCGGGGATCATGCGGTGCTGGCGCAATTGGGTAAGGAGATTGGTTTAGATGAGGCAAGTGTACAGGAAACCCTGGCCAGCGATACCTATGCGAAAGAAGTGAATGCTGATATTAATGAAGCACAGGCGTTGGGTATCAGAGGAGTTCCCTTCTTTGTATTTGACCGTAAATATGCTGTTTCAGGAGCGCAGGCATCTGAAATATTCCTGGATGTACTGAATAAGTCTTTTGCTGAATGGCGTAAGGAAAATCCTGCGGCAGCATTTGAAACAATAGAAGGAGAAGTTTGTACTCCGGATGGAGAATGTAAATAAGATATCAGGGGTTGCTGGCTTTTAGTAACCCCTGTTAACTAACTTCAGCATATACACTGCGCGACTTTTTAATCACCTTCATATTAGCATTTGCCCATTCAGCCAGGGCATTCAGCAACGGTACCAGCGTTACACCTGTATCGGTTAAAGTATACTCTACCCTTGGCGGTATTTCCTGGTACATCCTACGGGATACTAACCCGTCTTCCTGTAGTTTTTTCAACGTTACTGTCAGCATCTTCTGAGAGATATCTCCAATGGTTTCATGCAGCTGGTTAAAACGCATGGTCCCTTCCTCTCCCAGGGTCGTGATCACCAGTACAGCCCATTTATCACCGATACGGTCCAGCACACTTCTTACCGGGCAATTAGGATCTCTGTTACGATTTTTCAAATTATTTTCCATGTTAATCAGTTGATGTTCAGTATTACTTACCCCAAGGTAATTGGCAAACCTCAGAGTACCTTATTGTTTGATATTCAACAACTTAATACCTTTGACTTACCAAAGGTAACTTACTACCGTCGGGTACGTAAAGATACTATATATAGTCACTAAATAAACAATTTTTATGATTCTTGTAACAGGGGCTACCGGCCATTTAGGAAAACTTACCATCGATTTCCTGCTGAAAAAACAATCCTCAGATACTATTGCTGCTTTAGTAAGAGATACTGCCAAAGCAACAGATCTTACTGTACAACTCCGTAAGGGTGATTATGCCGATTACCCTGCCCTGGTGGAAGCATTTAAAGGTGTGGATACATTGGTACTGGTATCCTCAGGTACCCTGGAAGGCAGAGTACAACAGCATAATAATGCTATTAATGCAGCCAAAGAAAGTGGTGTAAAACATATCATTTACACCAGTATGCTGCGCACTTCTCTTACATCCAAATTTACTGCCGGTATTGATCATTTTCATACAGAAGCTTCCCTGAAAAATTCAGGTATTTCTTACACAGTATTACGCAACACCTTCTATGCAGATGTAATTACCATGCTGGCTGGCGACGCACTTACAAGCGGTAACTGGTACTATGCAGGTGGTACTGCCAAAGCTAACTTTGCTTCCCGTAAAGAGATGGCAGAAGCCCTGGCGAATGTAGCTGCTGATCCATCCGCACACAAGAATAAGATATATGAGATCACATCAGGCAAAACTTATTCATTACCTGAAGTAGCTGGTATCATCAGCAAGATCACCGGAAAGACTCTTAACTATACGCCTGTATCTCTGGATGACCAGACAGCTGCACTGAAACAGGCTGGTTTACCAGAATTCGTTATAGGATTGCTGAACAGTATTGCAGAAACAATTTCCAGCGGGGAACTGGACTTTGCAGATCCTGCTCTGGAGAATCTGTTACACAGAAAACCACTGGATCTGGAAGCAGCGCTGAGAGAGATATTGAAATAATGTAAAGAGGGTGTATAAAGCTACACCCTCTTTCTCTAATACTTGGTTTTTGATTTATCTCCTTTTTCTGATCACCCAGATGAGAATACCTGCCAACGTTAACAGGGATGGCAATATCCAGATGAACCAGAGCTTCAGCCAGGAAAGTTCGTTTAATGTAAGATTCACATGATCATCCGGCAGGCCGGGCCTGCTGACGTCGATAGGTACTTCTCCATTGGAAAGCCAGAAAAATGCGCCATTGATCAGACCAAAATTCATTGAATTAATGCCTTTCAACTGAGCATTCAATGCGGCCTTGCTGATACAATCTGCATCACCGGAGATGATTATCTTTTGTTCTTTACCGCCTGTTTTCCTGGTAAGTGCAAGAATGACAGGGAACGATTTCTCCTGCTCACCACTGCTTACGTCCAGCACAGGTTTATCATCATTGAAGTTGGTTGTCTGCAACTCATTCCAGCTACCTGTACTGTCTGATACAAATAAAGGTGTCACATGATATCCCTTAGTAGTATCATAACTTAATCCGGTTGTACCGGGCATCAACACAAGCCCTTTATATAATTCAAACTCCTTAAACATATCTGACATGCCCAACGCCGCTGCAGTTGGTCTTACTGCAATAATATCAGGAGAATTACTTTCACTTGGTTTAACCAGCTCTCCCGGCATAAACTGCACACCAAACTGTGCGACCAGCGGGTTCATGAATTCCTGCCGCCCTGGTTCTCCCAGGATGAACAGGTTACCACCTTTAGTTATATAATAATTCAGTTTTTCAGTTTCAGCAGCAGATAATCCTTTCTTCATTTCTGCAATCACCAGTGTATTGATATCGTTAGGAATGTCTTTGTCTGCATCAATATCCTGTACATCAAATCCCTGGTTGATCAATGCCTGTCGATAAGATACATTTTTAGCCATTTCATAATACTGCCTGTCATTCTCCTTATCAATACTACGTTCATCATGACCAGTAAGAAATCCCACTTTCGGTAATTCCATTACCAGTCGTTTCAATGCTGCTGTGATCTCTCTTTCCGAAGGTGTTACTGAGATGTCATTGTAGATCCTAAGGAATGTTTTCTGACCGCTATCACGCTGTATCTGTCTTACAAAATGATAATGTTCCGGTTCAAGATCGATCTGTTTTTTTATTTCATCAGGGGATAAAAATAATTTTGGGTCCAGGTTAAGTATCATACAAATTCTTTCCATTGCATCTTTACCATATCCGTTTACGCCTTCCATAGCAGAAGAAGGGTTATCAGATTGATGATAATAATACACATACTTCATTTTTATTTCCGGCTTGAACCATGTGTATTGCAGAAAGTTTTGCCTATCTATGTTCACAGCTTCCGGTGTTCCCCTATAGTATTCCTTATCAAACAGATTTACGTAAGTAGTAATAGTAAGGCCTCCCTTTAACCGTTCAACGATATGCTGACTGTTAGGCGTAAGTGTATTCATCTTTGTGCGGGTAGCATCATAATAGCCTTTGAGTACTGGTCTGGAGGATAAATATCCCAGTAGCATAGCAACAATGAATACGGTCAGAAACCGCACTCCATTCAAGGTAAAAGATTTATTGTTTTTAGTAGCGTTTAGTTTCAGTACACTAAATACCAGGAACAGGGATATTACAATTACAAAATATAGGATATCCTCACTGCTGATCAAACCAAACATGAATAATCTTGAGCGGCTGCTGATAGATAACCAGTAAGTGATATCTCTTAAAAAGTCGATATTCTGCCCTGCGAAACCTACATATTTTAATACCCCTAACAACGCCAGTGTACCCATTGCAGCCACTACCTGGTAAGAGGTAAGACTGGACATAAATAAGCCAATGGCGGCATACGCGCATATCAGTAAATAGATACCTAACAGTGCAACAAGCAGCACAGGTATATCCGCCTGTTTAATAACGGCAACACCGAAAATTGCATAGACTACCAGTATACCTATCAACAAAAATCCATAGATCGTCATGGCCAGAAATTTGCCCAGAATGATCTGTGTATTAGTGATGGGTGAAGAATAGAGTAATTTAATTGAACCTGTACCCAGTTCCCTGCTGATAAGCCCCATGGTTAAAAGAGGCATGTATGCATACAGGTAATCCAGCATGCCTTCGAAGTTGAACATCCATAAAGTAAGCCCTGTAAAATGTGACCCAAGCATTTGGTTTTTTAATACCTGGTCTACGGAGTTAGTGAACACAAAAGCCGTCTGCACTGCAAATATAACCAGTATAAGCCAGGCTATAGGTGAATAAAAAAGCGTTTGTAATTCCGTTCTGGCGATCTTGAATATCTTCTTCATTTATTAGGTTTGTTTTTTGATAATTTAGCAAATACAGCATCCATAGAACTCTTCTCTGCCTGTATTTCTATCAGATCCCACTCACGCTGTACACTTAATGCCACTATTTTCTTAATGATATCAACGGAATCAGCATATTTAATCCTGAACAGGGTTGGGCTTAATTTTTCCAGGCTGGAAACACCTTCTATAGCAAGCAGCTCATTGTCAGCAGGTGGGTGTTGTAATTCCATCAGGAAGGTATCCGGTACTATATAATTGTTGAATTCCTTTAGTGTTCCGGAGAATACCATATTCCCATGCTCAATCATTTTTATCTGATCACAGGTAGCCTGTACTTCTGATAAAATGTGAGTGGAGAGCAACACGGCATGGTCTTCTGCAATCTCTTTAATGAGATGCCTTATTTCCAGGATCTGATTGGGATCAAGACCATTTGTAGGCTCATCCAGCACAATGAATTCAGGAGAATGTACAATGGCCTGTGCTATGCCGACCCTTTGCTGGTACCCCCCGGATAAATTACGGATCAGCCTTTTGCTATAGTGGGTAATACCACATTTTGCTTTGGCACGGTCTACTGCTTTGCGAATATCAGCAGCGCTGACAGACCTTAATCCGGCACAATAATGCAGGTATTCATCTACAGTAAGATCCGGATGTAATGGTGGTTTCTGCGGCAGAAATCCCAGGTTCTTCTTAGCGGCAGTAGGATTATCGCGAAGGTTAATGCCATTGATGAATACATCCCCTGATGTCTGGCTTAACACACCACAAATAATATTCATGGTGGTAGACTTGCCTGCTCCGTTTGATCCAAGTAATCCAAGAATACCTCTCTGACTGATTTCAAAGCTGATATCTTTTATAGCCCATTGTGTTCCTCCATACTGATGAGAGAGCCTGTCAACTTTTACTATTTCCTTATTCATGTTATACTATTTTAAAAGGCACAAAAGCATTGCTTACACCGGTAAAATACCGGTGTAAGCAATACAAAATGAATATGTTATGGAGTCTGTATTATACTACCATTGGATGCTGCAATAATATAAGCAGGTACCTGAAGTGTATACCGGCTATCATTGGCGGGTAATGTATAAGTTTGCCCGAGTAATGTGTGAGTGATCGTTACTGCAAAACGGGCATCTGTGTTCAGTCTTCTCAGGTCTGTCCATCTCAATCCTCTTCCCGGCAGTTCTTTTCTTCTTTCTGCGATGATCTTCACTAATGCATCATCTGCACTACTCGCTGTATAGGGAATGAAAGTGCCCTCTTTCCAGCGTTTAACCAGCAGGGTGTTCAAATCTGCCATGGCGGATGCAGGATCATCTGTACGGGCATATGCCTCAGCGCGCATCAGGTACAATTCGTCTACAGCCACCCCCATGAACCTACGACCTGCATCACCGGAATAATCCCCTACGAAGAGGAGTCCGTAGAAGAAGCTGTTATTATAAAACATTGATTTACGCAGGTCATTATCAGCGTAAGAATCATAGAGGTCCTGACTGGCATTCCAGAAACCGAAAGTTCCACCTACTTCCCCGCTCTGGTCCATACAATAGTAAAGTATCTCACTGTGGAAATTAGGTACTTCATAAAATTTAGTCACCCCTAATGTTGAATAATCGAGTAAGGAAGAGTAGAGATTCAAAGTAGAATCTGTATACCTGATCACATTGGTATAATCCCCCATCGTCAGGTAAGTGCGTGCCAGCAAAGCAAAGGCTGCTGCTTTGGAAGGGCGTACCTTACTTACCTGTGTGTTCTGTGAAGAGGTATTGGGCAAAAGCTCTGCGGCAGCCGTCAGGTCACTGATGATCTGTTTGTAAGTCTGGTCCACAGTAGATCGTACAGAAGCTACATCAGCATCAGAAGACAAACGTAATACGATCCCCTGGTCTTTAGTTGCAGATGCACTATTGTAAGGCTGTGCCCAGAACTGGGCCAGGTTATAAAACATTTGCCCTCTCAGGAACAAGGCAGATCCTTTTACGTTGTTCCAGGCAGCCTGATTGTTATTGTCCGGTGTAATAACCCCAATTCCTTCCAATGCAACATTTGCGGTGAGGACGGTTTTATACTGCACTTCCCATTCATTCAACTTGCTTAAAGGACTGAACAGATTTTTATCCCAGGCATAAAGTTTCGCTATAAAAGGAACAGAAGAGAAAAAGTTATTGTAACTATTATCAGTAAGATAAATGTCATCCGACATATAATCTCCCAGCGACCTGTAAGAAAACAGACCTGCAGTATTGTTGGTTGTACCGCTGGATAATCCGTCGAGCAATTGCTGATAATCATCTACGGTAGAAGGAACTGTTAAATGAATATCTGTTTTCTGGTCCAGTGCATCTTTCTTACAGGCGGAGAAAGTAAGCGCTCCCACAGAGAGTATGTATATTATATTATTAAGTTTCATATGTCAGTTATTTAAGAATAGCCCTGATACCAAAAGTGATCGTCTTAGCAGGTTTTATAACCTGAAAGTCCGGATCTATGCCCAGCTTATTTGCTTTCCAGAGAAGGGTATTCGGTTTATAATAGCTATAGATCTGAAAGGCGCTGAATGGAGTATTCCTGAACCAACTTAGATTATCAAAACTATAATTTGCACTGATATCTTTCAGGCGTATGTTATCTCCTTTTAGTACCAGTACGGAAGAATACTGGTAGAACTGATCCCGGTAATAATCGATATTGGCAAGGGTTGGTGCTGATGGTACATAAGTATGGTTTTCATCTCCCGCCTTCTGCCATCTTTTATTATAATCAACACCATCCAGTACTGAACCCAGCATATTATTTCCATATAGATTGGAGTAGTTTACAGATCGTGCACGGAAGTAAAAACCTGCCTCGTAGGTAATATTTGCTGAAACAGTAAAGTTCCTGTAGGTGAAACTATTTATGAAAGAGCCGAATATAGAAGGTGTTGCTCTGCCGTTATACACCAGATCTTTTAAGGGAGTATTATTGACGATTGAATTATAATCTGCGCTTAGCTTACCGGCTGTATCATATCCCTGTGGGTTACCGGATGCATCCAGTCCTCCCCATTTATAACTATATACACCATACACTGCATTCCCTACGATAGGTGAGGGAGCATTATATATGGCAGAATACGTGGTGGGTACAGCCAGGTATTTTGTTACTTTATCTGTATTGTAGCCAAACAGAAACCGGGTAGACCATTTGAAATTTTTCGTATCGATATTCTGAGAGACCAGATTAATATCAATACCGTAGCCTGTAAGGTTAGCCACGTTGCCTGTGCGGGTACTGGCACCTGTTGTTGGATCTATTGCATAACTGGCGATCAGGTTATTTGAATTCTTTTTGTAGTATTCCACAGATCCTGAGAGGATATTGTTTTTCAATCCAAAATCAAGTCCCAGATTCAACTGACTCACTTTCTCCCAGGTCAGGTTTGGATTAGGCAATCCGGTAAGTGTGGCATAAGGCAATCCTGATGATAGTGATGTAGGAGAATAATAATTGACAGTGGCCAGTGATGTAACGACACTGGACGGCGGGTTACCCTGGAAACCGTAAGTTGCTCTTAGTTTCAGAGAAGGGAGCCACTTTACGCGATAAAAATCCTCATGGTTAATGATCCAGCTACCACCTATGCTCCACAATGCTTTTTTCCTCAGGTTGGTATTTACGCCATACAGATTTGCCTGGTCTACACGGGCACTTCCTGACAGGATATAACGGCTTTTAAATGTATAAGCAGCATTCCCAAAATACGACCTGTAGGCAGTGAAATAGCCTGTTATTCCCTGTTGCAGTGAAGGTATCTGCTGAGTGTATGAGAATGGCAGTCCGGATAAACTATAGATCGTATTATTATAATAAGTGTTATAGTCCACATTCGTCTGGAATGTCCCGGATTTTGTATTATATCCGTACATGCTGTTATAACTGCCATCAATGGCTGTTTGATTACTTTCAAACCCACCGATAAAGTCTATCCTGTGATTAGGTGTTATTTCATGATTATAACTGAGTGACGCCCTTAAAAAATTCTCCACCTGTGCTGAATTAGCAGTTTTCAATATCCCTCCTTTACTGATAGGATAAGTAATACTACCATCTGCAGCGATCTGGGCGTACTGATCAACCAGGTTTCTGATGGCGAAAGTGGATTCGTCCTGCAGATTAGTCGTATTGGTCATTGCCCGGCTGTACTGGTATTGAAATTCAGCGGAGAATCCCAGCGGAAGTGTATACCTGATATCCGGACTGATCCTGAACTGTGTTAGTGTAGTATTTTCAAATTGATTAGCATGCAGTTCCGTTAAAGGATAATAACTGAGGTCATATAATCCGGCAGCATTTACTTTGGATATGAAATCTGTACTATAACCGTTGGCAATCTTCACACTAACCGGATTGCCGGCATTATCCACCAGCCGGCTATATGGGCTTATGGAAGCTATATCCGAATTATATGCTGCGTTATTGATCGTTTTGTTTTGGGTAAAATAAAGCGGAATCGTTATCTCCAGATTTTTAAATACCCTAAATGTATTGCCACCTGAAAGGGTGAAACGTTTCTGAGAGCTGAAATCCACTGCCTGATCGTTCTCATAACCAGCAGAAAGATAATACCTGCTATATGTAGAACCACCGCGCACATTTACATTGTACTGTTGATTAATGGCATTTCTGAAAAAGTATTTTTTCAGGTCATTACGTATATCATTTTTAGCCAGCGCAGCGATCTGAGCATCCGCCTGTGCCTGGGTTATGGTACCGCTTTTTACAGCAAACAGAATGTCTATTACATCACTGACTGCTTTTCCTCCATTATAATTGTTAGCCGGATCCGGATTGTAGTAAGCATCATATTTACCCTGTGTATACAAATCTTTCTCCAAACCTATATAGTCGTTTGTGGACATTTGGCGTTGAGAGAACAGATCAGGTCTGCTACCGATTGTAAGACTGGTATTAAAATCCACTACGGGTTTCTGATTATACTTTCCTTTTTTTGTAGTAATCACCAGTACACCATTACCAGCTCTGGCCCCCCAGATACTTGCTGCAGCTGCATCTTTCAATATGGTCAGTGACTCCACATCGTTCGGATTAATGCTGTTGATATCTCCCGAATAAGGAAAATTATCCAACACGATCAATGGCTGCTGAGAGGTGGTAGCCGTATTATTGATGTAAGTGGTAATAGTGCTTAATCCCCTGATGCTGAATTGAGGTGTTCCCTGCGGATAACGTGTATAAGAACTGCCAAAATTACTACTCTCCTGCCTGTTGTCAAAGTGAACACCTGATACTAATCCGTCCAGGTGGTCCAGCAGGTTGGGAGATACTGTTCTGTTAAACAGTTTATTGTCCAGTGTTTCAAAAGAACCGGTTGCTCTTTCCTTTGGCAGTGTCTGGTACCCCGTGCTAACAACAATTTCATTCAGATCTGAAGCGATTGCCCGGAGCATTATATTTAATTCTACAGTTGTATTAGCGCCAATTTCATTCGCGATGTTCACCGTTCTCACAACTGTCTGGTAACCTACATAACTGATCGTCACTTTGTAAGTTCCTGCGGGAATCTGGTTAATGGAATAATACCCCATTTCGTTGGTAGTAGACATTGATGAAGGGACACTGCCCAATCTCACATTTACACCAAACAACGGCCTTCCCAGGGAATCCACCACAGTACCTTTCAGATCACCGAAATTTTCCACCGTAAGTAGCTTTGGAAGACGATTTTCGCTAACGACAATCGTTTTGTTCTTTATACTGTAGCTAAAAGGCTGGTCCCTGAATATTTCATTCAATACTACACTCAGATCTGCATTCTTCACATCAATGCTTACCTGTTTTGCTCCCTGTAATGTTTTAGCGGTAAACAGGAAATCAAAACCAGTCTGGTTACTGATATCATCAAATACCTTCACCAATGGTGCATTCTTCTCAGATAACGAGATCTTCTGTGCGTATGAACCTGCACTAACATGAAGAACGGCAGTGACCATGAGCAACGCAATCAGCTTCATAATCAACATGATTTTGGTTATACAGCCGGGTGGCTGCACAAAGATTCCGGGATAAAATCTGTACATTTGCTGGGCATTGGTTTAATACGTTGTGCCTCCCCATTTCCGATGTTGCGGGCACTTCGTGGTTGATAATAGGTTTACTTATTACAAAAAATTAATCCCGGCTAAACCATCCCGGCGGCAACCGGGATGGTTTTATTGAGACTTACTCCATGACAATCACAGCCCTTCCTTCTATCTTAAAATGGACACTGTTCGTATTTTCAAGTATACTTAATACTTCATCTATATTTTTATAGCGGGAGATCTTACCATAGAAGTTTTCTACCGGTACTCTTCCACTATATTTAACATCAATATTATACCACCTTGAGAGTTTCCTCATGATGCTTTCAATCTTTTCATTGTTAAAGCGGAAGTAGCCATCCTTCCAGGCTACCTCCTGCTCTGCATTCACCACTCTGATTATAAAACTCTTATTCTGTAAAATAGTTTGCTCTCCCGGAGTTATAATTTTATACCCTGTTGCGTTCGATACTTTAACAGACCCTTCCAATAAGGTTGTTTTTGTATTGTCTTCATCTGTATAGGCATTAATGTTAAAGTGCGTACCTAATACGGCTACTTCCTGTCCGTTCGATACTACTTTAAATGGTTGGGCTTTATTATGTACTACTTCGAAGTAGGCTTCCCCTGTCAGTTCTACACTGCGCTCCTTACCGATGAAGGTAGCAGGGTATTTAAGGCTTGATGCCGCGTTCAGCATCACTTTTGAACCATCAGACAGGATAATCGCATATTGACCACCTCTAGGCACGCTAATGGTGTTCCAGGAAGTTCCGCCTTTACCGCTGTATACAATTGTCCCCCCCATTGTTTTTTGTATAGTAGCGTTATTATCATCGGCGATAACACCATTTTTAATACTGTCCAGGAGAATCTGTCGTCCGTTGCCTAAGGTTAATATAGCTTTATCGGAACCCGGCGTAATAACGTTTGTTGCTATCCGGGGAGTAGTATGCGAATTATTAAAGAGGTAGAAACCAGCAGAAAGCAGTAATATAACGGACGCCGCAATAGCCGCTCTCAACCATGAGTTATTTAAACGCCTGATGGGCTTATCACGCTTTGCATCGATCCTCTTTTTTAAGGAAATACCGAATAGCACCCGTTCATGGTCCGTTTTATCCCATGTATAAAGCCGTTGTTCCTCTGCTATCCAGGCTTCAATAGCCTGATTTTCCTCCTCAGAACACAGACCTTGCCTGTAACGTGCTAATAAATGCTTTGCCTGTTCTTCGTTCATATATATACTATTCCGAAAAAGGGCATTTGGTAGTAGATAATCCTGAAAAAACTTTAATTTTTTATAAAATGAAGGAAAATGACGCCAAAAGCGGTGAGGAACTCACTATTTATAGAGGAAGAAAGCACCTTTATAGCATTACTGATCTGCTTTTTAACGGTCGTTTCGGCAATTCCCAGCTTTTGGGCTATTTCTTTATGGGATAATTGCTCATAACGGCTTAAAACATAGATTTCTCTCATTTTGAGAGGTAATTTATTAATAGCATTATCAATCTCATCCTGCAACTGCTTTACTGATATCTGGTCATCAATGGTCAGGGATATGCCTTTCATGTTATCAGACAGGCGTTCCAGGAAGTTGTTGGTAGAGATATTTTTCTCTATATATCTAAGGGATAAGTTACGGGTAGCTTTTATAAGGTAGGAGATCAATGTACCCTTTACTTCTATGGTTTCTCTCCTGTTCCATAATGAAACAAAGATTTCCTGAACAATGTCTGCACCTTCAGTTTCGGACTTTATTAGCCGGATGGCATAAGTTGCCATCTTTTCCCAATATCTTGCATAAATTTCTGTAAATGCAGTGTCGTCCCCTTTTTTTAACAGTAAAAGTAATTCCTGATCACTGCATGTGTTGAGTCCCGGCATTAAAAAATGTATCAAACGAATTTACAAAAAATAAAAATACCTAATTCTGAATTCTTTCTGGATTTATTCTTAAAACCAGATTAAAAACCAATTAAGCTTTTTTAATAAATTTCCAATTCTGAATTCTTTCTGTAGTCAACGTTACCAATGCGTTAAGGAAAGATTACGCTTATATTAATTCGTTATTTGCCCTAAAAATTAATATGCCCCCTTCGTAGTATTGTCCAACCAAATCTACTGCTAACATGAAGGGACGCTCTTTCTTCTACATTCAATTAATTACATTATTATTTTTTTGCCAGACACTTGTTGCGGGAGATATCAAGGGACACATTTTTGATAAAAACACAAAAGAACAACTGATAGGCGCAGCTATTACACTGTTACCTTCAGGTAAAAAAGTACAGTCTTCCCTGGATGGCAGCTTTAGCTTCAAAGACCTTACCGCAGGGCATTACAAATTATCAATATCGTATGTTGGTTATGCTGCTGCTGATACCAGTATTGAAGTAACAGACAATAGTATCAGCAACATCAATATTTATCTTTCTTCGGGTATTTATAACCTGTCTGATGTTGTGATTAAATCAGGGAAAAACGAAGGCTCTGATGAATATGCCAAAAGAAGAGAACAGACAGCCAACAACATTGTAAATATTGTCTCTGCACATGCTATTGCAATATCTCCTGATATCACAGTAGCCAATGTAATGCAGCGTATATCCGGTGTTTCCATTGAACGCGGCAGCTCTGGTGATGGTCAGTATGCTATCATCAGAGGGATGGATAAAAGGTATAATACCACACTTGTAAATGGTGTAAAAATCCCTAGTCCGGATAACAGGAACAGGTATGTTCCGCTGGATATTTTCCCGGCAGAATTACTAGACAGAATAGAAGTGATCAAATCACTGACACCTGATATGGAGGCAGATGCTGCCGGTGGGGTAATCAATCTGGTGATGAAAAATGCACCAGATAAATTTAAGCTGGAAGGCAACATTGGTACAGGTTACAGCCAGATTATGCTGAACAGGGATTTTGTTTCTTATTCCAGATCTCATATAAGTAGTAAATCGCCTTCCGAAATAACAGGACCCGGTGTATATGCACCTATCTCAGCATTCCCTTATCAGAATGTAATGACAAGTACCGGCAAAGCCCCCGTGAATAAGAATGTGAATCTTACACTGGGAAACCGGTTTTTAGATAATAAATTAGGTATTATTTTTTCAGGCAGTTATCAGAATGCATATAGAGGAAGCAACTCTAGTTCATTGCTGCAAAGCCCTACAGTACCACCTGCCGCTGATGCCAGTCATGAGCAGCAACCGGCATTCTCTGATGTGTTTGCCCGGCAGTTTAATTCACGTACAGACCGTTCCGGACTTGAAACAAAGATTGATTATAACTTTAACGCGGGCAACTCTATCAGTCTGTTTGCTACTTACCTGCAGTTAAATGAACAAAGGGTAAAAATAACCAGCGATTCTCTCTTAGGTGGATATTCTACTGCTTATAATTTTGTAGGTCCCTATGCTATTTATCAGCGCCAGGAAATAAGGACAGACCTGCAAAACATTTTCAATGTTACGTTACAGGGTAAAAATACATTAACGAATAAACTGACTACAGACTGGTCATTGGTAGTATCACAGGCTAAACGGGAAATACCTGATAATGCACAATTTTCAACAGCACGAGCAGTAAATCCAAATACCAACAACGGTACTTTTACAATCTCCCCACCAGTGGTAGGTAATGAATCCCGTGAATGGATTCATAATACAGATAAAGACCTTGCGGGTTATCTCAATCTTCATTATAAAGCAAGTATCAAAGGACATACTTCCCTGTTTGGGTTTGGTGGTATGTACCGCCATAAAGAGAGAGATAACTACGATAACGCATATAAGCTTACACCCGTAAGTGATTCCAATTCGAATTATCAGCAGTATGTATCCATACCTGCCTCGAAGTTTACATTTGTTCCTGCCAATGGAGCTTTAGGCAATGCAGCTGGGAATCCGGGTATATACAATTTCAAAGAGAATGTGGGTGCCGCCTATGTTGACCTGAAGTATAACGTGAATGACCATATTGAATTATTGGGAGGTGTAAGGGTGGAGAATACACATCAAAATTATGTATCGTCTCTGCCTGTAACCGTAGATGGGAAGTCGGCAGATATCAGTTATCTGGACGTATTGCCCAGTCTGCAAGGTAAATATTCCCTTGATGCAGGAAGGGCCATACGCTTCTCTTATTTCAGGTCCATCTTCCGCCCTGCCTATGCTGATCTGATCGCATTCCCTGAGCGAGGAAGTTCCAATGACAATTATGAAACGCAGGGTAATCCACATTTACAGCATACTGTTATTGATAATATCGATCTACGTTATGAGATGTTCCCTAAAGGACTTGATCAGTTCATGGTAGGTGCATTCTATAAGTTTATCAGCAACCCGATTGAGTATGCCTTTACACAAACCGGTTTTGGTGATATTATACTTTCTCCCAACAATTTCGGGAACGCTAACAACTTTGGATTTGAGGTAGTATTCAGAAAATACTTCAGCAACTTTGGAGTATCCGGCAACTACACTTATACCCACTCTGTTATCAACTCCTCCAAATTTTTCTATTATCAATCTGCATCAGGCGAAGCTATTAATGCAAAGGTGGGTGAAAGAAGACCCTTACAGGGACAGAGCGCTCATATAGGCAATTTCTCCCTGCTGTATAAGAGTCCCAAAAACAAGATAGATGCACAGCTGGCACTGGTATATACCGGCGAAAGAATCAATACACTTTCTTTATACAGGGGGCTTGACAACTGGGAGAAACCTACGGTGAACCTCGACTTTTCCGCACAAAAGGAGTTTGGCCATCATTTCATCTTTTATGTGAAAGTGAATAATATTCTCAATACACCTTTCCATTTAATTATCAAACAGAACAACAGTAGTTACAGCGGTAAATACAAACTGCCATTCCAGGAAAGTCCGGATTATGTAACAGTACAATACGATAAATTTTATGCTTCATATTCATTAGGGTTCAGATTTAATTTTTAAAAACAAAATAAACACACATGCAACAAATTAAAATTGGCAGTATCTATGCTTTACTGGCATTTACAATTGCATTAACATCCTGCTCAAAGTCGGATTCTTCTAATGTTTCTGTCGGGCAGATACAGGTAGGACAAGCAGTAAGTGCTTCCACACCTTTATCCGGCGCTATTAAAGGAACTATGCTGACTGGCGAAACCTACACAATCAGTGGTGATGTAACTGTTAACGCTGGTGATACCCTGCTGATTCAAAAGGGTGTAACTGTTAAAGTAACCAATGCAGCTGCTATCGTTGTAAAAGGAACATTTGTGAGTCTGGGTACCAAAGATGCCCCGGTAACAATCACAGATCCATCAAGAACAAAAACTACCGGTTCATCTACTGCTACTTCAGACTCTGCTTATGCCGGTGGATGGTCAGGTATTTATTGCGATAAAACCTGTCCGTTGTTAGTGATCAAGTGGACACATCTTGATTTCTCCGGAGCAGGTATACAGACTATTCCTTTTACAGGTCCTTCTGTAGGAGATCAGTATTGTATCTACTTTGGTAATCCTAATGGTAACTTTATCCTGGAGGATTCCTGGATTTATGGTACACCGGATGATGCGGTACGTTTCTATGGTGGTCATGTTAACATCATGCGTAACACCCTTGAAAAATGTGGTGGTACAGGTGGAGACGGCTTCAATGCCAAAGGTGGTACACAAGGTAACATGGCGTACAACCTGATTATAGGTGGTGCTACCAATGGTACAAAATCTGCCAATGACGGTGGTATCCAGCCACAGTGTATGATCGCTATGTATAACAATACATATGTAAATGACGGTTTCAGAAATACAGGTACATTTGGCGCAAGAAGTGGTTCTGTAGAAGTAGAGAACAACTCAAGAGCGCTTGTTTATAATAACCTGATCGTTGAGTGCGCCTTTGGTGTAAGAATCGCAGGTGGTAACAATGTAACTGCCAAAGTTTACCTGGCAGATACAACAGGCCCGCACACAGGAGATCCGATCGTTCAGACAGCATATGGTTATAATTATTTCTACGGAGATAATGTAGCACTGACTAACCAGTTCTTACCAACAAATATTGCACAGGCAGTAGTAACTCATCCACAGGCTACAGGTATACCAAATATGGCTGCTTTCCTGGGTGCTTCTTATACTTTCGGTATGCAATATGATGGTACTTCACTCGTTAGCCAGAACAATCCTTTGTTCGTAAACTATCCGCTTCCGAATGCGAACTACCAGACACAGGCTTCTGTAGATAGCTATAATTTCCATTTACAGGCTACTTCACCAGCTGTTGGTAAAGGTTACCTGGCCTTCACTCCGATCACGAATGTACCTGTTGATGCGAACTTTGGTTCCAGCGGGATTACTGGTCCGGGTAAAGACTTAGGTTGTTACCAGTTAGATGGTACAGGCAATCAGCATTAATATTTATCAATAAAAGCATGGCAGTACATTGTATTGCCATGCTTGTTTTTTCTGGTGTATGAGAAATTTTATTATTCTTTGTCTGTTGATAGTTTCCTGTAAGAAAAATACTACTCCGGTTACTACAGTTCATCCTGATACTACGCTTATAACAGGTATAAAAGCCACTTTACCGGCTGTGCTGAAAGAATCATCAGGATTGTGTTATACAGATGGACAGTTATGGAGCTTTGGAGATAGTGGCAATCCTAATGCTATTTATAAGATTGATACTACTACCGGAGCTATATTGCAAACGGTAACAATTGTTAATTATCCTAATGTCGATTGGGAAGATATAACTGCTGATTCCTTGTATATTTACATTGGCGATTTTGGAAATAACAGTGGAGACAGAACTGATCTTAAAATCCTGCGGGTTAAAAAATCAGATTTGAATAATGCTGCCAGTGTGAATGCAGAAGCGATTAACTTCTCCTATACAGACCAGACAGATTTCAGTGCTAATGACAATAGTAATTTTGATTGTGAATCGCTGCTGGTTATTCATGACAGCCTGTATATTTTCACCAAGGATGCCGGTGATCTGAAAACCCGTTGTTATAAAATGCCTGCTATACCCGGCACTTATGCAGTCTCTCCTTTTACAGCATTTGATTCACAGGGGAAGATTACCGCTGCTGCCTATAATCCTGACACAAAAGAAGTGGCTTTACTGGGTTATATGAATAAGAAAATACAGCCGTTCATCTGGTTATTGAATGGTTATACCACGGATAATTTTTTCAGTGGCACAACCAAACGGTTTAATATCGGGAATCAGTCCGACTGGCAAACAGAAGGACTGGATTATATTACTCCCGGCAGGTTCTTTATGAGTTGCGAGAGTAGTACAAGCCATGCTGCTACATTGTATTATGTACAGAAGCAGGGATTTTAGTTATTTCTTTAACTGCTGATCTATCAGGGCTACCAGTTTATCAAATTCTTCCGGTGCATATCCTATAGACTGATAAATGATTTTTCCGCTGGCATCAATCAATACATTCCTGGGGATACCATCCGTTGCAAATTTGCTGAAGATACTACGGTCTAAATCAGGGAGAATAGGGAATGTGAAGCCTTTCTTTGCTTTGAAAGGTGTAAGTTTTTCCCAGCCTTCTTCTCTGCCAAAAACAAAAAAGGCAAATTTGGGATTGTCTTTATGTTTATCCCATACTTTCTTTTGTGCTTCCGGCAACTCTATATTGCAGGGAGGACACCAGGTAGCGAAGAAATTAATCAATACCAGTTTGCCTTTGTAATCAGTGATCTTCACTTTTTTACCCTTTTCTGTTTCAAAAGAAAAAACAGGTACTTTATTACCTATGGCAGTATGAAAACCTGTCTGGGCAAAGGCGGTGATAGTGATAAAAGATAATAATACAGGGAGTAATATCCTTTTCATATGTATAGTTTAAAACTTATTCTTCTGCTTCAATTGTATCCCCTTCCATCTCCAGATAAGTGACATTGATGTTGAGGATCTCTTTGGCAGGGATGATCACGAGGTCACCGGGTAAACGGATAGGATCACCGGGTTCGTTGGCATAAAAACTGTATTTCTCAGTACCTGCTTCGTTCTGATCAGAAACGGCCCTGCGGCGCAGGTCCCGCCTCATTACCTGGGTAAGTACAATATAATCAAGTTCGGTGGATTTTGTCTGGAAGTAATAGTTTTCCAGATAACCTGAATAGATCAGCGTCGCTTCTTTGGAGACGGTCACTACATGCAGCAGGATCACATCAAAGTTCTTATCTGCATACTTACCATCGAATAGTTCATACCATTCATTTCCGGCTCCCAGCAGGGAGATGATCTTATTACTCAGCCATTCATTTTTAACGATGCGCCAGCTTGCCAGGAATGCCGCACCAAATGCAAAGAGTACATACGACAGGAATATTACGATATCCCATCCCAGTATTTTATTACTGATATGAAAATCACGGTTAGAATAGATGATATTCAGGATGAGGTCATACTTCACCTGTATGCCCAATAAATAGATGATTGGCAGCAATACGAGATGCGTACAGATGGGTACTAATATAAAAAGCCAGATAGTGTCTGTGATGGAAAGTGCTCCTAATAATTCCTTTAATTGGCGATGGTTATTGAGGGCTAACCTAAAAGAAATGGCGGGTATAAAAAGCAATGTTATAAGGAATGCACCTATTGCAATATTCATGTATTATATCAGGGTAGAGAAACGTTTACCTTGCGCACAGTGAATTCAATAATTTTATTCGTATTGTCCAGGGCAGCCTTGAATTTTACCGGCTCCCCGTTTGAAATCCGGTCACTGTTATTATCCACCGCCTTTGATAAAGCATTTGCAGCTTTACTGTTGCGGAGAAATGCGAGTCCGAGTTTACTAATCTTTGCCTTCATAAAGTATTAATTTGATACCTATGATACAAATATAACAAAAAAGAGGCCATTCTGCAAAGCGTAGTGTCAATATGATCATTTATGCTTATACACCAATAATCGTAAAGCATTGAATACCACTACAATAGTAGATCCTTCATGTGCCATTACAGCCGGGCCTATACTCGCTATACCCAGCAGGGTGAGCGGGATTAACACCACCACCATCCCCAAACTGATAAACAGGTTCTGTTTGATGATACCGTTGGCCTTACGGCTGAGAGCGATGGCAAAAGGCAGCTTGTCCAGGCGGTCACCCATCAGGGCAATATCCGCGGTTTCCAGGGCTACATCAGAACCGGCAGCTCCCATAGCGATGCCTACGGTACTGTTCGCCATTGCCGGGGCATCATTCACTCCATCTCCTACCATGGCAACTTTCCCTTCGGAAGCGATCAGCTTTTTGATGGCATCTACTTTTTGTTCGGGTAACAGGTTGCCCCAGGCATCCGTCAGACCGATTGCTTTAGCGATAGCATCTGCCACCTGCTGGCTATCACCAGATAACATGATCATCTTCCTGATACCCCCTTCTTTTAAGCGTTGTAATGCCTCCTTTGCTTCTTCTCTGGGGGTATCCATCATTGTCACTATCCCTAAGTATTGATCATCTCTTTTTACGATCATCGAAGTATTACCCTGGCTTTCCAGGGAACTGAGTTTGTCGTTTAGTGCTGCCGGTAATGCGTTTTCAAACATTGCCCGGTTGCCGATGTAAATGGTGCTGTTCTGCCATTTTGCTTTCACACCTTTTCCCTGTACTGCTTCCAGTTCCTGCGCCTGAGTGATGGTCTTACCTTTCAGCTTTTCTGTTCCATCTGTTACCAGCGCTTTTGCCAACGGATGATCACTCAATGCTTCTACGGCTACAACAGCCTCCAGCAGTTCCTCTTCGTTTACTCCTTCTGAGGGGATTATGTTAGTCAGCCTGGGCTTTCCGGCAGTGAGTGTACCTGTTTTATCGAATGCCAGGGCGGTGAGTGTACCAAGGTCTTCCAATGGTCTGCCGCCTTTTATCAGCACCCCTTCTCTGGCAGCACGGGCTACACCACTTAATACCGCACTGGGGGTAGATATTGCTAATGCACATGGACTGGCAGCTACCAGCACAGACATGGCGCGGTAGAAACTCTGACTGAACGTTTCGTCTATCAC
Organism: Chitinophaga sp. YR573; assembly: GCF_900110995.1. Lineage (GTDB taxonomy): Bacteria > Bacteroidota > Bacteroidia > Chitinophagales > Chitinophagaceae > Chitinophaga. The sequence goes on along the minus strand of NZ_FOJF01000003.1, from coordinate 148,469 downwards.
CAGGAATGCAAAACATAACAGCACTACTGATATCAGTACAACCGGTACAAAGACCTTCTGCAGTTTATCAGTAAACCGTTGAGTGGGAGATTTTTGCTGCTGCCCTTCATTAACGAGTTTTATTAATCTTGAGATAGTAGAATCTGATGCTGGTTTTGATACTTTTATTTCCAGTGAACCATTACCGTTGATAGAACCAGCGAATACATTGCTGTTTACCTGTTTTTCTACAGGCATGCTTTCTCCTGTGATGGGTGCCTGGTTTACACTGCTGTTACCTTGTACAACTTCTCCGTCTGCAGGGATTTTAGTATTAGGTTTCACTACAATGATATCCCCGGGCTTTAACTGTTCTATCCCTACTTCCTTACCGTCTTTCAGCCAGGCCGTTTTAGGCGCCAGTTCTGCCAAAGCAGATATTGATTTACGCGCCTTGTTCATGGCGTAGTGTTCCAGCGAATGCCCCAGACTAAAGAGGAATAATAATAATGCACCTTCTGCCCAGTCGCCTAAGATGGCTGCGCCTACGGCGGCGACCAGCATTAAAGAATCGATATCAAAAGTACCTGATCTGATATTTTCAATGGCTTCTTTTGCGGTGTAAAACCCGCCGAAGAAATAAGCGCCTATATAAAATGCAAGAGGAACCCAGTGAACATTAGTGATGAATGACAAAGCGAAACCAGTTCCCAGCAAGCCGCCACAGATCAGGCTAAAAATGAGTTCAGTATTTTTACCGAACCATCCCCCATGTTCATGATTATGACCCTGTGTATGTTCATGATCATGATTACAATTATGCTTTTGTTCCATTTTCATAGTTTAATGTTCTTCCTCTTCTTCACTATTTTTCATTTTCGAATATAAGGCATAAGCGCCTTTCAAAACAACCTTTGTATTTAATTTATCAAAGCCCTGCGGCAACATAATTTCTGTGAACCCCAGTTCACTGCTACCTTTTTCTACAGCTATCATTTCATACTGATATTGTCCTTTCTCAATAAAGATGTAAGGCTTGTCATCAAACTGTACAATGGCTTCATCTGGCAAGGCATCTACCATAGCATTGCCTGTTTCTATCCAGGCTGTCAGATACATGCCTGGCAGTAGTTGTTTATCTTCATTATCCAGGTGGCAATGTACCTGTACCGTGCGTTCATCACTGATCTGCCGGCCTATCAGGTGTACTTTTGCTGTACGCTGTTTGCTTTCATTCGCCAATGTGAATCGCACCCGTTGCCCTTCTTTCAGTTTGGGCAGGTCTCTTTCAAAGACGGTTAATTCAGCGTGCAGATGTTCTGTATTTACGATTTCAAACAACTTGTCACTGGGGTTTACGAAAGCACCTACATTGGTATTTACTTCTGTAACATAGCCTGTAATTGGGCTATACAGAGAAATAGTGCTCTGTATTTTTCCTGCTTCCAATGCTTTCAGATCAATATTCAGGAGTTTTAATTTTTCTTTAAGTCCATTGATCTTTGCCATTAAAGAGAAATAGTTTGCCTTTGATTGCTCTAATACTTTTTTTGCGTTCACATTTTCTTTTGCCAGCGTTGTTTCCCGTTCATAATCCGCTTGCAGGTATTCTTCCTGACTCTTATTTTCCAGGTAATCCTGTTGCAGCTGGATCAGGTCCGGATGTTGTAGTGTAGCAACAACCTCGCCTTTTTTTATCAGAGAGCCTTGTAACAGCTCTGTGTTTTTTATAAATGCCCCAAAAGGAGCTGCAATGGTAATCAGGCTTTGCGGAGGTACATCCAGTTTTCCGTTGGCTTTGATATTACTGCTGATCTGCTTTAATTCTATTTTACCGGTAGTTATACCGGCATTGGTATATTGAGCGGATGTTAATTCAACGACAGAGGATGCTCCTTCTTCATGAGGAGTTTCTGCTTTGGGTATTTTACTCCCACAGGCGGTAATAATAAAAAATAAACTACTGTATATGAGACGTTTCATTTTTTCTTGGTTTAATCATTTCAGATAACACATAAAGACAGGGCAATACCAGTAAAGTAAGGATGGTGGCAGTGATCAATCCACCGATGACTACAGTAGCCAGCGGCTTCTGGACCTCTGCCCCACTGCCGTGCGACAAGGCCATTGGCAGGAATCCCAGGGAGGCTACAGTGGCTGTCATGATTACAGGGCGTAAGCGGGTACGTGTTCCCTGTAACACAATCTCTTTCAGACTGGTAAGTCCTTCTTTTTTCAGGCGGTTGAATTCCGCTATTAATACGATACCATTTAGTACAGCTACACCAAATAATGCGATGAACCCTACAGCTGCGGAGATACTGAAAGGCATATCTCTCAGCCATAACGCGATGATACCGCCGATGGCAGAAAGCGGGATAGCTGTGTAGATGAGTAGGCCCTGTTTGATAGAACCGAATGTAAAATAGAGTAACACGAAGATGAGTAATAGTGCTGCCGGAACGGCTACTTTTAAACGTGTCCTTGCCTGTTGCAGGTTTTCAAAAGTTCCTCCGTAGGTGATGTAATACCCCGGCGACATTTTTACCTTTTCTCCTATTTTTTTCTGTAGTTCTCTGACGATACTTTCCACGTCGCGGCCACGGACATTGAAGCCGACAGTAATGCGGCGTTTGGCATCGTCTCTCTGTATCTGGTTAGGTCCTACTTTCAGTTCTATGTCTGCCAGTTCGGTGATGGGTACCTGTACACCATTGGGAGCAGTGATGTATAGTCCTTTTACATCATCCAGGTACTGGCGGTTTTCTTTATCCAGTCGTACTACAAGGTCGAAGCGTTTTTCGCCTTCGTATACAATGCCGGCGCTTTTACCTGCAAATGCGGTGTTGATGACATCGTTGATGTCTTCGATGTTTAGTCCGAAGCGGGCTATTAAATCCCGTTTGTAGTTGATGACGATCTGTGGCAGTCCGGTTACCTGTTCTACGTAGAGGTCTTTTGCTCCTTTGATCTTTCCTGCAACTGCCCCTACTTTCTGAGCGTAGGCAGCCAGTAAATCCAGGTCTTCACCGTAAATCTTTATCACTACGTCCTGACGGGCACCGGTCATCAGTTCGTTGAAACGCATCTGTATCGGTTGCTGGAAGCCGAAAGTAACACCGGGTATTTCTTCCAGGGCTGCGGACATCCTTTCTGCCAGTTCAGGCGTAGCAGTAGCTTTGTTTTTCAGCACCACGATTAGATCGCAGGCTTCTACCGGCATCGGATCTGTGGGAATTTCCCCACTTCCGATTTTGCCTACCACTTCTTTCACTTCGTTGGGAAAGTTTTTTAAGATAATGCCTGCGGCTTTATCTGCGGCAGCAATTGTTTCAGACATACTGCTGCCTTTTAATACACGCATTTCTACTGCAAAATCACCTTCGTCTAAGGAAGGGATGAATTCTGCGCCCAGCCTGTTGAATAGTAACAGGCTAAGGCCCAGTAACAGCATGGCCGATATCACGATACTCTTTTTGAAACGCAGTGCAAAGCGGATCAGCGGGTTATATACCCGGTAAAAGAAGTCCATGATCTTATCGGAGAAGGTACGTTTGGCAGAGATGTTTTTATCTAAAAACAGGGCGCTTACCATTGGCACATAGGTAAGCGATAAAATAAAGGCCCCTGCAATCGCAAATGCGACCGTTTGCGCCATTGGACGGAACATTTTGCCTTCTATGCCTGCGAGGGCTAAAATGGGGAGATAAACGATTAATATGATAATTTCTCCAAAGGCTGCGGAAGTACGGATACGACTGGCCGACTGATACACCTCCTCATCCATTTCTTTCTGGGTAAGTTTGTTACCGGTGTTACGTAGTCCCAGGTGATGCATCGTTGCTTCCACAATAATCACCGCTCCATCTACTATCAACCCGAAATCTATAGCGCCCAGGCTCATCAGGTTCCCGGATACGTTAAACAGCCGCATCATACAAACGGCAAACAACATTGCCAGCGGGATCACGGAAGCGACTATCAGCCCTGCCCGGAAGTTGCCCAGCAACAATACCAGTACGAAGATGACAATCAATGCTCCTTCTGCAAGGTTACGGGTGACTGTCTCAATGGCATTGTTCACCAGTTTGGTACGATCCAGGAAGGGTTCTATCAGTACTCCTTCGGGTAGTGTCTTTTCTATCTGTGTGATGCGTTTTTTTACATCAGCAATGACGGCAGAGGAATTCGCCCCTTTCAGCATCATCACAATAGCTCCTACCCTTTCGCCTTCGGTATTCCGCGTCATAGCTCCATAACGGATGGCATGTCCGAAGCTCACTTTTCCTATATTGGCAATCAGTACCGGAATACCATTGTTATTATTTTTGACTACGATATTACTGATATCATCCAGGTTACTGATCAACCCTTCGCTTCTGATGAAATAAGCATTCGGTCTTTTATCTATATAAGCTCCGCCTGTATTCTGGTTGTTTTTCTCCAGGGCGATAAATACGTCGCTGATGCCCAGGTTCATACTACGGAGTTTCTCCGGGTCCAGGGATATTTCGTATTGTTTGAGGTATCCACCCAAACTGCTTACATCTGCTACTCCGGGTACGCCCAGTAACTGTCTGCGCACGATCCAGTCCTGTATAGTGCGCAGGTCCATGGCAGAGTATTTCTTTTCATAGCCGGGTTTGGTGTGTATTACGTATTGGTAAATCTCCCCCAGTCCGGTAGTAAGCGGAGCCAGTTCAGGGTTCCCCACTCCTGCCGGAATCTGTTCCCTTATTGATGCCAGGCGTTCACTTACCTGTTGTCTGGCCCAGTAAACATCTGTTTTATCTTCAAACACCACAGTGACCACGCTAAGGCCAAAGCGTGAAAAAGAACGTACTTCTGTAATCTCCGGGATAGTAGCCACTGACTGTTCTACCGGGAAAGTCACCAGTCTTTCAATATCCTGTGCGGCCTGTGAAGGCGCGGTAGTAATGATCTGTACCTGGTTATTTGTAATATCTGGTACGGCATCGATGGGCAATCCTCTTAAACTGGAGATTCCCCATACGATCAGCACCAGTGTAAACAATGCTATGACCAGCTTATTCCGTATGGAATAGCTGATGATCTTATCGAGCATGCAACTGATTTAATTTAATAATAGATGATTCCTGTGATATTGAGATCAGGCCCGTGGAGGGTTCCAGCAGGAAAAGCTAAAGCTTTGGAGGGTAGAAGGTTGGTAAGCCGCGTAATGTGGTTCGTTTGTACTTTCAACGGCAGCCATCTGTAATGGCTTTTCGAGGATTACCGGAACGGAGCAGCTATGGCAGCTGTAAAAAGGAGAACAGCTCCCTTGTGGTTCTTTATGACTTCCGGCACTCATTTCCTGGTCTTCTGTACACTTATCGAAAGCGCAGCAGGGAATAACTGCCATCAGCAGTACATAAATGGATAATATGAGTGTAAGTATCTTCAAACCGGGTCAAATATAAAATATTCTGTACTTTATAAGGGGATAAAAGATTGCAACGTTGATGAATATTATGCCTTAAGACTCTCTGAAAGGCTTCGGAAGATACATCTGTTCCGCTTATCTTCCGTTAATTACGGAGGATAAACGGAACAGATGTATCTTCCGGGAGTGTTCCGAAGCTTTTAATGAGCTTATTACTCCGACCTCAAACTCTTCACCGGATTAGACAACGCCGCTTTTACAGACTGGTAACTAACAGAAAGGGACGCGATCAGTATGGCAATTACACCAGCAAAGAGGAACATCCACCAACTGATAGAAATACGGTAAGCGAAATTGTCCAGCCATTTGTTCATGATCAGCCAGGAAACTGGAAAAGCGATGGTCAGGGCCACCGCTACCAGTTTGATGAAATCTTTTGAGAGCATAGCCACAATGCCGGTGGCACTGGCGCCCAGTACTTTCCGCACACCAATCTCCTTAATGCGTTTTTGGGTAGCGAAAGTGGCAAGGCCAAATAATCCCAGGCAGGAAATAATAACAGACAGTACAGAAAATACGTTAAACAGTTTACCCATGCGTTGTTCTGCGATATATAAGCGGTTCAGGTCATCATCAATAAAACCCTGTAAAAAGGGGAAGTCGGGAAATATAGGTTGCAATATGTTTCTGACATCACTCATGCTGCGCTCAATACCTGCGGCCCTGGTCTTTACAACAATGAAGCCGGCGGTACCGTTGGCATAACCATCATAAGTTCTAAGGATAAGCGGTTCGATGCTCTGTTGTATAGGTCTGAAATTAAAATCTTTCACAACACCGATAATCTCTCCTTCCTGCTCATCTACTGTTATCTTTTTACCAACTGCAGTAACAATATCCATATTAAATTTCTTCAGCGATGTTTCGTTCACTACATAATTCTTACTATCTGCTATATCATCTTTCCGAAAAAATCTCCCGGCCAGCAGTTTCATTCCAAATACACGAACAAAGTTTTCATCTACCCAGATCTCCGGAGCAATCAGTAAAGTTTCCTGATTCATACCCGGCCAGGTTACCTTCTGACCAGTCTGCAGATCTGTGGGCAAATGACTGATCAGTGTATAATCAGTGATCTGGGATTGTTCACTCAATTTCGTTTTCAGGGCTCTGAAATTTGCACCGAAATCACCCGCATCAGGAACCTTGGTATACAACAGGTTATCCTTATTAAACCCGATATCACGGTGACGGATGTACTGCAGCTGGTTATATACTACAAGCGTACTGATGATTAAAATCACTGAAATAGAGAACTGCAATACTACCAGCCCGTTGCGGAAATAATTGGTACGTCCATGTAAATACTTTACTCCTTTTAACACCTTTACCGGGTTAAAAGAAGACAGGAAAAGAGCGGGATAACTTCCTGATATCACTCCCACTGTTACTGCAATGGCTAAAAGCAATCCTATATTTTTTATACTTAACAGGTTGATAGAAATGGATTTTGCAGCAAGTGTATTAAACAAAGGCAGCAATAATATCACCAGGCCAATACTGATCACCAGGGAAACAAGTGACAATAATAATGACTCGCTTAAAAACTGGAGTATCAATTGAAAACGTTGCGCTCCCACTGTTTTACGCAGTCCTACTTCCTTTGCCCGCTGGCCTGAAATAGCTGTAGACAAATTCATGAAGTTAATACAGGCAATCAACAGAATAAATATGGCTACCAATGAAAAAATAGTCACATACTGCTTATTTCCTCCACCCGCAACATCCATAAATAAACCGGGATGCAGATGAATATCGGGAAGGGCCTGCAAATTATACGTACTTTTTATATGAAAATTATCATTGCGGTCATGCATACTATTTACCTGCTTTTCCAGGGATGCGATGGCCACAGGATTTCCATCTGCGTGTTCATCTATCCACAGGTAACTGTATACATCAAAATTCCCCCATATCTCGGTGGGGTTCCTCTTCTTATCATACTGTTGTTTGGGCAGCAGCATGTCGAACTGCAGGTGTGAGTTATGTGGAATATCTTTCAGGATAGCATTCACTGTTAAAGTCAAAGGCGCACCTCCGGCATTATTCTCTAAACGAATCACTTTCCCCATTGCATTTCCAATACTTCCAAAATATTTCTTAGCTGCACTTTCTGTGATTACTATTTCATCTGGACCGGTAAGTAGGGTAGCTGGGTCTCCTTTAACAACCGGGTAATTGAACATTCTGAGAAAGTTCGAATCTGCGTAAAAGATATTCTTATCGTCAAACTTCTTATGATCGATGATAATAGTACTTTTTAAGGGAGAAATAGTTGTGGCCATTTTAACAGCCGGAATCTCCTTCTTCGCTGTTATACTCATTGGAATGGGCGTGATCGCCATATCCAGATCCGACACGTGTGATGTAATGCGATAGATATGATTAGCGTTCGTATTGAACTGGTCATAACTCCGCTCGTCCTGTACCCATAAAAAAATGAGAATACTACAGGCCATCCCTGTAGCCAGCCCAATGATATTTAATCCGGAGAATAATTTATTCCTGATCAGATTACGAAAAGCTGTTTTTAAATAGTTCCGGAACATAGCGGATAATTTATTTAATGGGCAGAGAGCTAAAAAAGGGCCACTTTGATATAATATTGATAATCAATCAGTAAAGATATTTATTTTGTAGAATAATGTCCGGCTTTGGTACGGAAACTGTCCGTAATTGAACATTATCCAAAATAATATTTTGCAAATTATACCAATTGGTATAATTTTACATCGTCTTAAGTGATTGATATGAGTAAAGCAGAAAAAACCAGGCAATACATTGTGGAGAAGACCGCTCCCATTTTTAATACCAAAGGGTATGCGGGAACTTCTTTAACAGATATGACCGAGGCTACCGGCTTAACCAAGGGGAGCATCTATGGAAACTTCGCCAATAAAGATGAAGTAGCATTAGCATCATTTGATTATAATTTTAAGAAAGTGGTCGCTATTATTAACCAGGAGATGGACAAAGAGAAGACCATCAAAGGTAAATTGCTGGCGTACATATATGTGTATGAGAACTTCATGAAACTGCCCTTCCCAAAAGGAGGATGCCCGTTGCTGAATACATCTACTGAAGCAGATGATACACATCCGCTGCTGAGAGAAAAAGTAGGCGAGGCGGTTACCAAATGGAAAAATAAAGTGACAGATTTTCTGAAAGAAGGCGCAGAGAATAAAGAATTCAAAATGCCGGCAAACCCTGATCAGTGGGCGCTGACGCTAATAGCTACCATAGAAGGTGCTATCATGCTGGTACAGGCAACCGGTAAACTGAACTACAGGAAACTGGTGTTACAATCAGTAGAAAAAATGATCCTCGATCTATAACTCTTTTTTTAATTATAATTATACCGATCGGTATAATAAAAAAACAAACAAAATGAAAACAACAAACAATACCGTTCTTATTACTGGCGGTAGCCTTGGTATTGGCTTTGAAATAGCTAAATCTTTATCTGAACAGGGTAATCATGTGATCATCACCGGCAGAAATGCAGAAAGACTGGAAAAGGCTGCTGCGCAATTAAAAAATGTAACACCTATCGTTTCTGATGTGGCCAATGAACAGGACCTTGATAAACTGGTACAGACACTAAACACGCAGTTTCCAAAGCTGAATGTAGTGATCAATAATGCAGGTAATGCATACACATATAAACTGGAAGAAGGTGTAAATGCTGCTAAGAAAGCAAAAGAAGAAATGCAGACGAATCTTTTCGCTATCATAGATCTGAATGAAAAATTATTACCGCTGTTGAAGAAACAAACAGAAGCAGCGATCGTTAACGTATCCTCTATAGTAGCGTTTGCTCCTGGTATTAATATTCCCGGTTACAGTGCCAGCAAAGCTGCGCTACACTCTTATACACAGGCGCTCAGACTAACACAGGAAAAAAGCAATGTGAAAGTATTCGAATTAATGCCTCCTCTTGTAAACACAACTTTCTCTGCTGAAATAGGTGGTGAAAATGGTATCCCTCCTAAAGTTGTGGCAGATGAACTGCTGCAGGCACTACAAACTGATAACTACGAAATCCGTGTAGCTGGTACAGAAGACTTCTACAAATTCTACCTCTCCTCTCCTGCCGATGCGCTGCAGGGTATGAACGCAAACAGATAAAAAATTTGACTCTTATTATACCGATTGGTATAATAAGAGTCTTTTAAGTTTCAACCATGAACAGAACAATATTGCTGGTTACCGTTATTGCTGCTGCAGTAATGGAACTGATAGATACCTCTATCGTTAATGTGGCGCTATCGCATATGAGCGGTAATCTTGGAGCTACCCTGGAAGATACTTCCTGGGTCATCACTTCCTACGCTATCGCCAATGTGATCATCATCCCTATCACCGGTTTCCTGGCTACCAAACTGGGAAGACGTAATTATTATATCGGCTCTATCATCGCCTTTACCTTCTTCTCTTTCATGTGCGGACAAGCCAGCAATATCTGGATGCTGATCGCTTTCCGTTTCTTACAGGGTATAGGCGGCGGTGCTTTACTGTCCGTATCACAGGCAATTGTGTATGAACTGTTCCCTAAAGAGAAAATAAATGTGGCCAGTGCGTTGTTCGGTATAGGTGTGTTCATTGGTCCTACAATTGGCCCTACTTTAGGTGGTTATATCACTGAATTCTATTCATGGCCCTGGATATTTTATATCAACATCCCTATCGGTATCACTGCGGCAGCTATATGTTATTCATTATTACATGAACCATTGATTAAACAAACAGCCGGAAAAGTAGACTGGCTGGGGATATTTTTACTGGCTATCGGGGTAGGTTCTCTGCAGACAGTATTAGAAAGAGGTGAAGTGGATGACTGGTTTGATGCTAATTATATCGTTGTTCTTTCCGTGATGGCTTTCTTTGGATTATTGCTGTTTATCTGGTGGGAATTAAGAACAAAAACACCTGTCGTCAATTTAAGGGTGTTGAGAAGTAAAAACCTGAGTGTGGCGGCTATACTTACCTTTGTCTCCGGCATAGGGTTGTTCAGCTCCGTATTCCTCACGCCGGTATTTTCACAACGGCTGCTTAACTTCACGCCTACACAAACCGGGTTACTATTGCTACCAGGGGCATTGCTGGCCATTGGCGGACTGATGATCTCAGCTAAATTACTACAACGTGGCATTTCTCCCGTAGTTATGATCACCACCGGGATGCTGCTGTTTATGCTGTTTAGCTGGCAAATGTCGAGATTGAGCCTGGATGCCAATGCAACGGATATCACGGTATCACTGATATGGAGAGCGATAGGACTGGCAGTCATTACAGTGCCACTGGCTTCGCTGGCCGTCTCTTCACTGGAACCGAAGGATATTCCGCAGGGGGCTGCGCTGAATAATATGATGCGACAGCTGGGCGGTTCATTCGGACTGGCAATTGTGAATACTTACCTTACACAACGGAATGCTGTACATCGTTCTGACCTTGTAGCCAATATTACTACGGATAATCCGCTGGCCGTGAAAAGGCTGGCTGACTATACCAACTTATTTATCAGTAAAGGTGCCGGATTACTGGAAGCTAAAGCACGGGCCTTGAGATTGATGGATCTGAATGTAACCAAACAATCCAGTCTGATGAGCTTTGATGATGCTTATCTGCTGATAGGACTTGTTTTCCTTATTTCGTTACCTATTCTTTTATTAGCTTCGAGGAGAAAAGGTAAACCGGTACAGGTGGCCTTGTCGGATCATTAATGAAAAATAACTACGATACAATAGCCAGGTATTATGATTTCCTTAGCAGGACAATCTTCCGGCGTTCTATTATCAATGCGCAGGTATGTCTTTTATCCTATATAAAACCCAATACCAGCGTATTGATTGTAGGTGGAGGGACAGGCTGGATACTTGAAAAGTTCCAGCCTGCAGGTCTTGAAATCACTTATGTAGAGATCTCTGAAAGCATGCTGGAGCTTTCTAAGAAAAGAATTCAACATAACAATGTTGAATTTATACATCAATCTATTGAAGATTTTACTCCCTCTCATCAATATGATATCATCCTCACTCCTTTCCTCTTTGATAACTTCTCTGCAACTAATGCTGCTGCTATTTTTGATAAACTACATGCTTCTCTGAAAACCGGTGGTAACTGGTTATTTGCAGATTTTATTGATGATCCTAAACAGTTATGGCAGCAGATCATGCTGAAAACAATGTACCTCTTCTTTAAGGTGTTTGCAAGAATAGAAGCCGGGAAACTGAATGATATGGATGACCTTTTCAGCCGTTATCAATATCAGAAAATCTTTGAGAAATTTCATTATGGCCGGTTTATATATTCCGCGGTGTATAGAAAAGAAGTATAGTTTAATAAAAAAGAGAAGCAGGTGCTTCTCTTTTTTATTTGTTAATTTTTGTTTTGGCCTAGATAGTACCTGCGCCTGGAATAGTGTCTGCGCCAGGAATAGTATCTGCGACTTTAATAATGCCTCCTCCTTTAATTGCTAACATAATTGTTGGTTTTTATTGGTTAACTAATTCTTCCATTTGTTTACTAAATTAGTAAACTCTTTCCATATTTCATGATCATTTTTTATTTTTCTTCTTTGCTCAATGAAGGAAAAATAGGTATCATAAAAATCAAAAAATATTTTCCTGAAATATTTTCTTACAAATTGTTCATCCATCAAATCCTCGTTAATGCCCACTGCTATTACTTCGAAATAATTCAGAATGCAGAATATTGATTTCCTGAATTCATAATTGATATTGTTCTCTACTATTCTAGTGAAAATCACAATGTCATCTTTCAATAACTGATACTCATATCTATTTTCAAATTCTTTACAAATTTTCACATACTCTATCATAGGAGAAGTATACCATTCTCCCATGATTTTATAAGTTGCTGAACATTTACTGATGCGAATATCATTACGTGTTTTCACCTGGTTAAATTCGTAAGTGAGAATCGAATACATGATCCCTATGATCACTAAACCACTGTTCATGATTTTAATGATCTCTGATTTTTTCAGATCAGGTTCTTCCATGTGTAGATAAAAAGCAAGAGATAATAATAAAAGAAAAGCGAGAAATACTAATACAGCTCTAAGGGCTGCATTATTCACAGATATATTGAGTAACATGACAATGGATATTATAAATCTAAAATAAGAAATTTCTATTATCCAGAATGGACAAATTTTATTTCTTAAGCTATGTTAATGGTTTTACTCACTGTTTTATACGATATTTGTTGTAACAAACAAAGCAGATATGGCAAGTTACATTTTACATAAGGCAGATACAAGGGGACATGCGGATCATGGATGGTTGAGTAGTCATCATACCTTCAGTTTTGCCAATTACTATAACCCGGAGAGGATGCAATTCGGCGCCCTGCGGGTGTTTAACGATGATAAGGTAGCCGGTGGAAGAGGTTTTGATGCCCATCCGCATGATAATATGGAGATTATAAGCATTCCGCTGGAAGGGGATCTGGAGCATAAGGATAATCTGGGGAATACCGAGATCATCCGGCAGGGAGATGTACAGGTGATGAGTACCGGTACCGGGGTGTTCCATAGTGAGTATAATGCCAATAAGGACAGACCCGTGTCTTTTTTACAGATATGGCTGTTTCCCAATCAGTTGAATGTGACGCCCAGGTATGACCAGATATCGCTGGACATTAAGGATAAGAAGAATCAACTGCAACAGATCATTTCGCCTGATAAAGATGATGCCGGGACCTGGATTTACCAGGATGCATGGTTTAATATGGGGCTGTTTGATAAGGGAAAAGAGGTTGATTACAAGGTAAAAAAAGAAGGTAACGGTGTGTATGTATTTGTATTAAGTGGCTCATTTACAATAGATGGGCAGGCTGTAGCTACAAGGGATGGTATAGGCGTTAGTGGTGCGGAGAATATTAGTATTGTAGCTACCGATGACAATGCCGAATTGCTGATCATGGATGTACCAATGCTTTAATAAAAAACATTATAAAAACTATACTATTTATGTCGATTAAGTTTGCTCATACGAAACACCAGGTAATAGATTTGATTAAGCACCGCTGGAGCGCCCGCTCTTTTGCAGAAAAGGCGATATCAGAAAAGGATATACAAACAATACTGGAAGCCGGTTCATGGGCTGCCAGCGCTAACAACTCCCAGCCATGGCGTTACGTCTATGCTCATAAGGGAACAGAAGGATTTGAGAAACTGCTGTCTACACTGGCTCCGGGTAATCAGCCATGGGCTAAAAATGCAGCAGTACTGATAGCAGGGATTGGTATCAGGGAATTACCGGATACTCAACAGAAGAACGCTTATTACCTGCATGATATAGGGATGGCTAATTCCTTTATATTACTACAGGCATCGAGCATGGATATTTACAGTCATGTGATGGCAGGATTCAGCAAACAGCAGATCTCAGAAAAACTGTCGCTGCCCGAGACTGAAGAGCCGGTTTGTATCATAGCACTGGGTTACCTGGATGGAGCAGAGAAACTGGAAGAGCCGTATAAATCAAGAGAGCTGGCGCCACGCAGCCGTAAGTCGCTGGGTGAATTTACCACTTTGTTAGACTAAAGAATATGCAGATCGATCAATTGAACATACTGGCGCTGGGCCGTAATCCGGAAATCATGCTGGTCATGAACAGGCTGCTGAATGCTCCTGCCGGATGGTATGGTGTAACAGCAAACACAGAGGAAGAAGTGCTGGCAGCTTTTGCCAAAACTTCTTTCCACATTGTATTATTGTGTGCTGGTGTAACACCGGAAGAAGAAGTACATTTAAAGGAACAACTGCTGGCGCTTAATCCGGCAGTTATTGTAAGACGGCATTATGGTGGTGGCAGCGGGTTGCTGAACAACGAAATCAAATTTGTATTAGACCAGGAAAATATTCAATTGGCCTCATGAAAAAGAATATTGCTCATATCCTTGCAGGAAAGGAAAAGCATATCACTCCAACAGAGAAGGTATTACAGCCCCTCCCTCATGCGGATTTCAGGTTTGCCAACCCGTTCATAGTATTGCATCATGGCGGACCGGATACTATTGCGCCGGGTTCGGATAACCGGATCATGCCACATCCACATCGTGGATTTGCACCGGTTACGTTCCAGTTGCAGGGTCAGGCACATCATAAAGACAGCACAGGGAATGATCAGATCATTAATGCAGGAGATGCACAATGGATGTTCGCCGGAAAAGGGATCTTACATAGTGAAGGGCCTTCTGAGAAATTACACATAGAAGGTGGAAAAACTGAACTGTTACAGTTATGGGTGAACGTGCCTGCTGCACATAAGTGGGATGATCCCCGGTATCAGTTTGTACATAAGGCAGAAATGCCTTTAATACTGGAACAGGAAGGGGTGAATATAAGACTGGTGAGTGGATCTTTTGACGGGAAAAGCGGACCAGTGAATATCTCATTTACACCTGTGATCAGCGCTGTGGGTGAGATTGCCAATGGTAAAGAAGTGGAGTTTGAAGTGACAGAAGATTACTGGACGCTGTTGTATGTTGTGCATGGAAGAGTAACAATTGATGAGATCACTCCTGTAGCGGAACATAACCTGATTGTATTTAAAAGAGAGGGCACCATGTTCTCTGTGGCAGCGAATGAGGATAGTCAGATATTGTTCCTTTCTGCTCAGGTGATAGATGAACCGGTGGCTGCGAAAGATAATTTCGTAATGAATACAAAAGAGGAGATTGATCAGGCGATGGCAGATTATAAGAATGGTATTTTTGGTACACTTGCAGATTAATTTTATGGAAGAAGTAGTATTAAGATTAAATCAGAAAAATCACGGGGCTTTTTACCTGATGCAGAATGGCGAACAGGTGGGAGAAATGGTGATTGGCGTGAATGATAAAAACCTGACGGTTTATCATACGGAAATTATGCCACAGGCAGAAGGTCACGGCCTTGCCGTGAAATTGCTGGATGCTATGGTGGCATATGCCCGCGAACATCACCTGATGGTGATACCGTTATGTGCTTATGTACATGCACAGTTCAAAAAACATCCGGATACATATGCCGATATATGGCAGAAACAAACAGGAGAATAAATAATATGCATACGAAGAAAGTTGTTACAGCAGGAAAGAAGATCAGTGAAGCATCCAAAGTGATGATCATGATTCATGGACGTGGTGCCAGTGCAGAAGATATTCTTTCCCTGGCGAATTACCTGCCGGTAAAAGATTTTGCGCTGATAGCGCCACAGGCGTCTGGTGGTACCTGGTATCCTTACTCTTTTATGGCGCCTCCGGCTCAGAATGAGCCTTATTTATCATCCGCTTTATCTGTGATAAAAGAGATTACAGCAGATGTTGTTGCACAGGGTATCTTACCTGAAAATATATACTTCCTCGGCTTTTCCCAGGGAGCCTGTTTAACGCTGGAATTTGTGACCAGGAATGCGACTAAATATGGTGGAGCGGTAGCGTTTACAGGTGGGTTGATTGGTGATAAGATTTATCCGGAGAATTATACAGGAGATTTTGGCGGTACGCCTATATTTATCGGGACCAGTAATCCTGATCCTCATGTTCCGGTGGACAGAGTACTGGCCAGTGAGAAAGTATTACAGCAGATGCATGCAGCTGTAACAGTGAAGGTATATCCGAATATGGGACATACTGTAAGTCAGGATGAGATTGAACAAGCGACGAAGCTGATCTTCTAAAGCTTTTTATACATCGAACTTTTCACTTTACTTAAGAATTCAGGAGATACCCCGATATACCTGGCAATCTGATGCTGAGGCACCCGCTGCACAATATGCGGGTACTTCTCTATAAATGCCAGGTATCTCTCTTCTGCCGTCTGGGAGACATTGGCATAGAAACGTTGCTGCAGCACGCCCAGAGAGCGTTGTACCATATGCCTGAACAACCTTTCGAACTTCGGCACCTCTTCAAAAAGCTTCGCTTTATCTTCGTAGTTGATCATCAACAGTTCACAATCTTCCAGTGTTTCGATGAACTGTATGGAAGGTTTTCTTTCTGAGAAACTGGACAAATCACTTACCCACCAGTCTTCCACGGCAAATAACAATATTGTTTCTACCCCTTCTTTGTTGACGTAATACGTACGGATACACCCTTTTAATATATAAGCCTCAAAGTCACAGACCTCCCCTTCCTTCAGCAGGAAACTTTTCTTTTTCACCTTTTTATATTGCAGCAGGGAGTGGAATACTTCCAGTTCTTCTGGTGTAAGTTGTATGTCCCTCGCTACAAACTGGTCTATCCTTTCGAACATAAGTTGTCTTAAAATTGTCTTAAAATATCCGATTTAACTACAATAATAAGCAAATGAAGCGTATCTATGAGCTACCACTCCTGTATAAATCATCTGCTTATTCTATCTTAGCATATATTTTGACATAATTTTGTACTAAATAATAATTCCGCATGGAATCTTCACGAGTTAAAAAGTTATCCCGTTTAAAGTGGATCTTACCAGTCATTCTGCTGGGAGTATTAACCAGTGCTGCTTATCTTCCTACAGAATGGCCCGATAAGGTGACCAATGCTCTGGATTTATTCGGCAAACGCTTCCCACAGGAAAAAGTATACCTGCACCTTGACAAAGATTATTACGCTTCCGGCGAAACGATCTGGTTCAAAGCATATATCATGGTACAGGGCCTGCCCTCTCTTGGCGCCAGTAACCTTTACGTGGAACTGCTGGACAAAAGCGGGGCCATTATCATGAAGAAACGTATTATGGCAGGTGGCGCCGGCGCTGCAGGCGATATCGAACTACCTGAAAATCAGAAACCTGGTCAGTACCAGATCAGGGCATATACCGCCTGGATGCTGAACTTCGACCCTGCTTTCCTGTACTACAGGAACATCGAAGTATTTGATGCCAGGAACCGTACCCCTTCTACCACTAAGGATAGTGTGCTGCCCCGCGATTTTGCCGTGCAGTTCTTCCCCGAAGGTGGTGACCTGCTGGAAAATATACCTACACAGGTAGCCTTTAAGGCGGTCGATCAGAATGGCTATCCTATTGCGGTAAGCGGAAATATCCAGAATAATAAGGGCAAAACCATTGCCACCGTACAGACGCTACACGATGGTATGGGTTCTTTCGAACTGACAGCAATTGCCGGGGAAACTTACCATGCAGCAGTGAAGAGCGCGAATGGCCAGGAGAAGGATGTGATACTGCCTGTGGCTAAAAATACCGGGGCCGGTCTGAAAGTATACAACAGGGGCACACGCATTTTCTACCAGGCTTCACCTGCAAATATAGAAGATACGACCTATGACCGCTTATTCTTAGTGGCTCAGATGCAGCAACAGCTTGTGTACAGGGCCTCTCTGAAAGTCTCTGACGGCAGAATCAGCGGCTTTATTCCTACAGCCAGCATCCCAAGCGGCATTTTACAGCTGACATTATTCAGCGCTGATGGGAAACCGTTGTCTGAACGACTGGTATTTGTAAAGAAGAATGATCAGCTGGTGATCAATCTGAAAAATCCTTATATCAATACGGATGAAAGATCCAAGAATAAGATTGAGATAGAAATACCGGATACTTTAAAAACGAGTTTATCTATTTCTGTTACGGATGCAGACCTGGTGATGGAAGATCCTGATGAGAATAATATCTACTCCAATCTCCTGCTCACTTCAGACCTGAAAGGATATATTTATAATCCGGCCTGGTATTTCTCAGATACGTCTAAACTGGCAACAGATGCACTGGACCTGGTGATGATGACCAATGGATGGAGAAGGTTCAGCTGGGAAAAGATCATCAATAATGATTTACCTCAGATCCGCTTCCCTTATGAACAGGGGATTGCTATAAAGGGTACTGCCTATGTGGAAGGTCGTGTTCCGCTGAACAACGGAAAGATTTCTATGATCCTGAAACATCCGCTGGATAGTACTACTGCCTTTACCTCTGCTACTACCAACCAGATGGGAGAATTTACTGTAGATAATTTACAGTTCATGGATACACTGGATATATATTATAAAGGCAGTGACAAAGACAAATCGAAAGCGGTAAACGTAAAATTCAATTCTCATTTCTTTGATAACTATGTAGCGCTTAAGTCTCCCTACCCTTTCCGGGTTCCGGCTCCTTTAGATAAAAGCGTGCTGACCAACTTCCTGAATGCGGCGAATGAAAGTAACCGGGTAAACAGGGCTATCAGT
Source organism: Chitinophaga sp. YR573 (assembly GCF_900110995.1). Lineage (GTDB taxonomy): Bacteria > Bacteroidota > Bacteroidia > Chitinophagales > Chitinophagaceae > Chitinophaga. The sequence goes on along the minus strand of NZ_FOJF01000003.1, from coordinate 129,841 downwards.
AACAGAACGATCATGCTGAAAGAAGTGAATATCAAGGAAAGACGTGTTGCTCCTGAAGAGACGATTGATAAGAAATATGCTTCGGGTATGTTTGCCGGTGGTGATGGGTATTCATTTGACCTGACTAAAGAAGCGCCTACTTCCTTTAACGTGTTTCAGTATTTACAGTCGAGAGTAGCTGGTTTGCAGATAACCGGGGATTATAATAACCCGACCTTATCCTGGAGAGGTGGTACGCCCACTTTGTACCTGAATGAGATGCCGACACAGAAGGATATGATCAGCAGTCTGAATATCAATGACATTGCGTTGATCAAGGTATTCCGTCCTCCTTTTATGGGAGGTTTTGGCGGTGGCGCCGGTGGAGCGATTGCCATTTATACCAAGAAAGGCGGAGATAGTAATGATCCGGCAGTGAAGGGCTTTGAGCTGTATAAGAAAGGTGGATATAGTATACTGAAAGAGTTTTACTCACCGGATTATTCTGTAAGGAAAGAAGTACATGCGCTGGCAGATAAACGACTGACACTTTACTGGAATCCAAGTGTGAATGTGGATTCTGCTTCTCATACGGCAAAGATCGCTTTTTATAATAATGACTTCACCAGGCATTTCAGGGTGATTGTAGAAGGGATTGCAGAAGATGGTCGCGTGGGACGTGTAGAAGATACTTTTTAAGGATTAAAAAGCTCCATTCAACAGGCTCCGGTAGGAGCCCCGTGTTTGTAGCAATATCTATATCTCTTTAATTGACTCCGTAGGAGTCCCCTTCTAAATAACTAATAGAAGGGGACTCCTACGGAGTCTGTGTTTTGTTGTTTAATCTGTTTTCTACAAACACGGGGCTCCTACCGGAGCCTATTGTGTTTTGTTATAAATTCTGGCTTTTAGTTCACTCCTTCCTCTTTTGTTTTTAATATTTCTACCTTTACCGGCGGATCAGCGTACAATTATATGGATTCTCCGAGGGCGGCACGAATAGCGATTACATTATTCTTCTTTATTTCCGGGTTTGGATATTCTTCCTGGGCTTCGAGGATTCCTGATATCCAGCGGAAATTAGAGCTCAATGAGGCGCAACTGGGGTTTGTCCTGTTTGCCTTACCGCTGGGGCTGATTCTTACCCTGCCAGTTACCGGTATGCTTTTAAGGAAGTTTAGTAGTCGTAATATTATGATGCTGGGCGCCATGATATTTAACCTGATGTTATGCCTGCTGGGATTTGTGACTAAGAGCTGGCAACTGGTGATCGTGTTGTTTTGCTTCGGATCCTCCCGCAACCTGATGAATATCTCTATGAATGCACAGTCTGTGGGTGTGCAGGCGCTCTTCCCCAGGTCTATCATTACTACTTTTCATGGGGTGTGGAGCCTGGCTGGTTTTGCCGGAGCTTTACTTGGGTTACTCATGGTGTACATGCAATTCCCTACCTACTGGCACCTGCTTTTTGCAGGTACTTCCATGATCATTTTAGGACTTTTCTTCTTCCCTACCACCTTACATCAGCCTCCTTCTACCGGAGGCGGTGGCAAACGCCTGATATTACCGGATAAACACCTGTTAAAGTTCGGTTTCATCTCTTTTGCGGTGATGGCCTGTGAGGGTACTATGTACGACTGGAGCGGGATCTATTTCCAGAAAGCGGTACATGCTATCTCAACCGTGGGATATGTGGCCTTTATGATCGCTATGGCCGGCGGAAGGTTCAGCGGTGATATACTTGTTAACAGATTGGGGATTCCTGTTATTATAAAATTCAGCGGCCTGCTTATATTGTGTGGGATGCTGCTGGCAGCAGCAATGCCTTTTCCCATTCCTGCGGGGATAGGATTTATGATGATAGGCTTAGGTACATCCTGCGTGGTACCACTGGTATTCAGTATGGCAGGCAGGTCTAAAAATATGAGCAGCGGATCAGCTATAGCGGCGGTATCTACAGTGGGGTATCTTGGTTTTTTAATAGTACCACCTGTGGTAGGGTTTTTAGCTGAAGCAGCGGGATTACGCTGGGCATTTGCCACTGTGGCCTGCCTGGGCTTAGTGATTAGCTGGCTGATAAGACATGTTAAAGAAGAAGCTTAATATATGGAATGTATCATTTTCGATTGTGATGGTGTATTGGTAGATAGTGAGGTGATCAACAACAGGGTGTTACTGGAGATGACGGCCGAATTTGGAGTGAGTATGGACCTTACAGAGGCTGTTGAAGAGTTTAGCGGGATCAGGCTGAAAGAGGCTATCAAAGCTTTACAGCAACGTGCCAGCCGCCCTTTTCCGGAGACTCTGGAGCAGGATTTCCGGGCCAGGACTTATGAGATATTTAAGAAAGAGATGAAGGCCGTACCGGGAGTAAAAGCAGTGCTTGAAGGGTTGAAGATTCCTTTTTGTGTGGCATCCAGCGGGCCGGTGGAGAAGATAAAACTGAATCTTACTGTGACTGGTCTGATTCCTTATTTTGAGAACAGGATTTTTAGTGGATATGATATTGGCAGCTGGAAACCAGATCCGGGGGTATTCCTGTATGCGGCGGAGAAGATGGGATTTGATCCTTCTGTTTGTGCAGTGGTGGAAGATAGTAAGGCGGGGATTACAGCAGCAGTGAGAGGTGGGTTTACTCCTTATGGTTATGCGAAACCTTTTAATGGGAAAGAGCTGGAGAAAGAGGGAGCAAAAGTTTTTTATGATATGAGTGAGTTACCAGGATTGTTATCATTATAAACTATCATGGCTGCATAACGCCCATGATGACTAACAGATACAGGTTTGCCTTCTAAAAAAGGAATCCCGTATTCATCTTTGCTGATGTTCCATTGTTCCCTTTGCCCTGTATAGACTTCCAGGGTATCAAATAACTCAGATCTTTCTACTGCGATGGTATGAATACAGTTACCTGTCTGATAAGTTTTAAAAGGGTATAATGTGCCTTCGTAAGTAACGAAGTTTTCTTCTGAACATTGATATTTAAGAGGGGCGTAAGTTCTTATACGAGATAACCTGTTGATGATCTTGTAAACGGCTTCTTTGCGGCTCCAGAGGAGCCATACCATTAACGTGGAATTTTCAGCATTTGCAATCATTGATTGCTCCTGAGTAGTAAAGATTTTATCCAGATAACCGGGGCGTTGCCAGTGGCTCTCCTGTGCAGCAAGATCAAGATCTACTATATCATTCCCTATCACTGTATGAAGAGTTTTATAATCATTGCCCGGCGAGTTTTGTTTCGATGATCTCCATGGCCGCTTTTACAGTAAGCATACGTTCCATGGAATCATTATCAATAACAATATTGAATTTCTCTTCTACATCCAGAATGATATCTACAAGGTTAGCAGAATTGATCTTAAGGTCTGTTACAAAGTCAGTGTTTTCGCTGAGGTTATTCAGTGCCTCTTCATCTTTCGTATAAGGCTTTACGATATCCTTGATTGCAGCGATCAACGTTTCTTTATTCATCTATTTATATTTCTTTAAAATTATACAGGCATTGACATCCCCAAATCCAAAACTGGCTTTGGCGATCAAATTTAATTCTTTATACAGCAACTGCATCGGTATTTTTTCTTCGTCAACAATGGCGCTGATAGCAGGATGAAGGTCTTCACAATTGATATTTGGAAACAGGAAGTCTTCTTTTAACTGTAACACTGCCGCTACCAGTTCTATACTTCCCGAAGCACTGAGGCAATGACCAATCATAGATTTCAACGCATTGATATAAGGGAAATCTTTTCCCTTACGGCCCAGTGCCACACTCCAGTTTTCTATTTCCAGCGCATCTTTACCGGTGGCAGTAAGGTGACCATTGATAGCATCAATTTCCTGGGCGCTAACACCGGCATGGTGTAAAGCCCCGGTAATGCAGCGTTGCACAGCCATGCTGTTAGGCGCTGTCATGCTACCATCTCCGCGTTGCCCACCGGAATTGACATGGCCACCCAGCACTTCTGCATAGATAGGTACTCCCCTTTCCAGGGCACTGTCCAGCGATTCCAAAAGCAGGGCACCGGCACCGCTGCCCGGTACGAAGCCACTGGCAGTAGCACTCATCGGGCGTGAGCCCGCAGCAGGATTATCGTTGTGTTTGAAGGTGCATACTTTGAGGGCATCGAAGCCGCCCCAAATATAAGGTCCGCTATCGCTGGTACTACCGGCAAGCATACGTGTTGCCCGTCCGGATACGATGCGTTCATACGCCATCAGCAGGCTTTCTGCGCCGGTGATACAGGCAGATGAGTTGGTAGTGACCTGGTTACCCAGTCCCAGCTTTCCACCCAGCCAGGCGCTGATACCGCTGGCCATGGTCTGTGGTACTACGGTGCTGCCCAGACGGCGTACCTGCAGGTCATCTACTTTATAGATGGCCTCCCGCAGTTTATCTACACCGGCGGAACCGGCGCCAAAGATAGTACCACTGTCCCAGTCGGGTTCACCGGAACTGATGGGCAGTTGGGCATCTTTCCAGGCGTCTATACCGGCGATGAGACCGTAGAGGATACCGTTGCTATTGAAGTTGCGTAGTTCTAATGGGTCTAAGTAAGCCAGTTGCAGGCTTTCAGGGACATCGGGTTTGCCATTGATCTGACAGGAGAACTGTAAGGTTTCGAGTTGAGGATCATGACGGATGCCGGAGAGGCCGGTCTTGATAGCAGTTCTGAATGCAGGGATGCCTACCCCGTTGGGAGCAGCTACACCTAATCCTGTTATGACAACCCGTTTACGCATCGGTTTTGAGAATCATACCGGAAATAGTACCGCTACATACCTCTTTTCCTTCTTTGTTCTGCAGTTTTACTTTACACTTCAGTTTACCAAAACGGAAATACACTTTTTCGGAAATGACCGTTACTTTTTCTCCCGGGAAAACAGGCAATCTGAACGCTACTTCTGAGGAAGTGAGTGCAAACGATCTTCCTCTGCAGGATTCCATATCAGCCGTGATATAGATACCCAGGCAAACCAGTCCTATCTGTGCCATTGTTTCTGTAAGCAGCACGCCTGGCGTAACCGGGTATTTTTTAAAATGCCCTTTATAACAATCCATTTCTGCATTAAAAGTATAATGACCTCTGACACTGTTCTGATCGATATAATCCAGTCCGTCTACAAACAGAAAATCGGGTCCATAGGGCAAGCATTGCAAAATTTCTTCTATAGTCATGTATAAGCTGATATGTGATGCTCCTTTAGCAAAAATAATAGGTATTTAAATAATATTAACTGATATGTGATCCTCCATCAACAGGAATAATGGCACCGTTGATCCATGCAGCTTCATCTTTACATAAGAGATACACTACGTTGGCGATATCTTCCGGTGTGGTTAAACGTTGAAAAGGATTCCTTGTTTTATCATAACTGATCAATTGTTCACTTCCTGGTATCATTTGCAAAGAACGGGTATTTGTAATTCCCGCCTGTATGCAATTTGCCCGGAGCCCCTGTCCTGCATATTCCAGCGCTATGTTCCGTGTAATGGCTTCCAGGGCCGCTTTGGCCGCAGATACGGCTGCGTAGTGCTTCCATGCTTTACTGCTGCCCTCACTGGTAAAGGAAATAATCCGGGCATCGGGTGCAAACAAACCACTGTTTACCAGCTCCTGTGTCCACTCGTACAGGCTGAAGGCCATACCTTCCATAGTGAGGCGGAAGTCGTCTATACCCAGCACAGGTCCGTTCTCCGAAACCATTGCCTTGAGGTTGCCCCTTGCTATGCTATGCAGCAGGCAACGCACCTTTCCGATCCCGTTCATCTGCTCCTTTAGCGCTAACAGGATCTCTGCACGTTTCTCCGGGTTGATGGCGTCTGCGTTAAAGGAGATCAGCTGGACACCTGTGGCTCTTACAGCCTCAAAAGCCGCATTGATCTTCTCCATGTCCATACGCGGATCGCGGTGAACGATACAGATGTTCATGCCATGTTCTGCCAGTTTACGAACGGCAGCCAGGCCAAGGCCACTACTTCCTCCCAGCACAACTGCCCAGTACTGATGGGTTACAAATTCCTTTACCATTGTAATAAGATTCTCTGTGCAGAAAAGCCCGGGCCAAAACTCAGCATCAGTCCTTTATCACCAGCGGGAATCCCCTTGTCCATCATTAGTTCCAGTACATACAGAACGGTAGCGCTGGACATATTACCATATAAGCGCAAAACCTCTTTCGTATCATCTATATTTTTACCCAGCCCTCCAAACAGCTCTTCTACAGTCTGTATGATCTTTTTACCACCGGGATGGAAGATCAGGTGATCTACGGCTTCGATGGAAGTGCCATTTTTTGCCAGGAAAGGATGCACGATATCCGGGAAATGTGCAGCGATACGTTCCGGCACTTCCACGTCCAGTACCATCTGTAAGCCGGTATTGGTGAGTTTGAAACCCATCATATGTACGGCGTCAAAGAAGTGGTACATCTCTTCAGCAATGATTTCGGGGCCTTTATCTTCCTCAAAGGAAGACAATATTACACAGGCCGCTCCATCCCCAAAGATAGCAGCACTTACAATATTAGCCATAGAAAAATCGTCCAGCTGGAAAGTAGCGGTAGGCGATTCTACCGCAATAACGGCTGCACGCTTACCTGGATTGGCTTCCAGGAACTTTTTGGCGTAGATCATACCTGATACACCGGCGGCACAACCCATCTCTGTAACGGGCAGGCGAACGATATCCTGGCGTAACTGCATCTCATTGATCAGGTAAGCATCCATAGAAGGGATCATGATCCCTGTACAGCTTACGGTGATGATATAGTCCAGGTCGTGGGGTTGTAAACCCGCTTTTTCCAGCGCATCTTTGAGACATTTTTTGCCCAGGATGGTTACTTCCCTTACGTAAATGTCATTTTTATCTTCGAAGGAAGTGCTGTTAAATACTTCTTCAGGACTCATAATCGAATAGCGCTTATCTACTGCAGCATTCTCAAAAATCTTCTTCACTTTGCGGATGAAGCGGTCTTCCTGTCCGGCTAACCAGAGGTCCAGGAAAGGTATAATCTCTTCTGTAGTTCTTGAATACTGAGGTAAGGCTTTCGCGACAGCTTGTATTTTAACGCTCATAAATTTGAAATTATCCACTGGTAACGGAAAGCCCATTTCCATCTGATGGTATAATGTACGATATTTAGTTTCTCTGACAATTCAATGATCTCCTTTCTTTTAAAGCCCCGGAGAATAGAGGTGAGCCCATCTTCCCTTGAAATCTTCCCCAACCGGCATACCAAACAGACCAGCTGGAACAGACGGTAAGCCAAAGCACTGCGTTGCAGGTCGTTAATCACGATACCTACCCTGGCTTTACGGCGGAACCTGTTCATTAACTGTATGATCTCCCCTGTTTTAAAATGATGGAGGGTGAGGGTGCATAACAGGATATCATAGGAGATCTGCTCAAATTTTTCGTCCATGACATCTATACATTCGTAACTGATATCCGGATAGTTTGCGGATAAGGCAGTTGCATGTGTGACAGTAAAGTTATTTGCATCAATGCCCAATAGTTTCAGTTGCAGCTGATGTTTCTTTCCGTAATCAGATAACTCTCTCAGCATATCTCCGTTGCCGCAGCCGATGTCTGCGATGGTGATTGTTTGTCCGGGAGTTAGCTGCTGCAACAGGGTAGCTACTCCGCTCAAAGTAGCTTTATTGCCTCCCAGCAGGCGGTTGATCTGTGCAATCTCGTCCAGGTTATCCCTTAACTCTTCCCCTTCCAGGAGAAAGTCGTCCATGATCTCAGGCGCCAGTGTCCTTTGCCGGGTGTTTATAAACATCAGTCAGTTACGTTTAATTCTTTCCCATGTGTTTGCCGGATGATCACCGGCAACAGCGCCGGGAACAATACTAATCCTTTCATAATAGCTGTTGAGAGCCGGTGTTTTCTGAACAGGGCAGATAACAGTTTACCGGCAGCGATTCTCTTTCCAAAAGCATTGTTCCAGTTTTTAATATAGTTATTTTCCAGTGTATTACGGGAAGGAGAATTTGTTGCAAAGAATTGTAGTACTTCTTCGGATGCTATTTTAGCGCTATGGATGGCCATGGCCATTCCGTTTCCGCAAAGCGGGTGAATGAGACCGGCGGTGTCGCCTGTCATTAAAATGTGCTGATCTACTTTCTTCTTTGTAGCAAAGGATACCTGGCTGATGGTCAGCGGCCGATCAAATATAGGTTCACTGTTCTCAAAAACCTGTTTCAGGTGTTTGTTCCGGTGCAGTACCTGCTGCCGGTGTGTATCAATGTTTTTGTATTGTTTGAAGGTGTTATAATTCACCAGGTAGCAGATATTGATGATGTCATTCTCTACTTTAGATACACCGCAGTAGCCGCCACTGAAGTTATGCAGGGCTACGAGTCCGTCCGGGAAGTGGCCTTTGTAATGCCCCTTCACTGCCAGCCAGGGAGAGCGTTCCTGTAAAAATGATCTTTTCAGTTGCTGATCCAATATGGCACGTTTGCCATAGGCACCCAGTACGAAGCGGGCCTTTAAGTTCCCGTTCTCTGCGGTGTTGACATTGAAGCTGTTATCTTCAAAAAGGATATCCGTTACCGTATCTTCCAGCAGTTCGCAGCCATTATTAACGGCCTGCTGCATCAGGAACTGATCGAGGGTATAGCGGCTGATGCCAAAGCCGCCCATGGGTAATATGGTTTCCACCATCTTACCGGTAACGGCAGAAATACTTACACGGTTGATCTGTGCCGGGTTCAGCACAGCAGGGTCTGCCCCTAACCATTGCAGGTAAGGCAATACTTCATTAGAGATGTACTCTCCACAAACTTTATGTCTGGGATATGGGTGCTTCTCGACGACAGTAACGTGCAAACCCGCACGGGACAAGTGGATAGCGCTGGTGAGCCCAGCAAGTCCCCCTCCCGCTATGATAACATCCCTCATTGTTCAATGTCTATAATCAGGCACAATTTAAACAATTTACGGGTTGTTTTCAGTAGTGACCCGGTTTGATTTATTTTGATCAAAGAGTAATGTTTTTGTGACAGTGCTTCTCACCATCCCAAAAAATTGAAGGGGGTTTTGCAGAGCTTCACCCTGCACCTGAAAATCAAATTAATAACGTGCGTATTGAATAGCCGTCTTTTTGTAATTGGTAAAGTTGAGTCCTGAGAGATTTTTAAAGAACTTACTGAAGTGAGAGATATCTTCAAAGCCCAGGTTATACGCGATCTCTTTCATGCTGGCCCCGGAATAAGCTGCCTGTCTTTTTGCTTCCAGCAGTACACGCTGGCGGATGTGATGACTGGCAGGGAAACCGGAAGCCTTCTTTACAATTTCATTGAGATGGTTAGGAGTGATACATAATTCTTCTGCGTATACGGATACCAGTTTATGGGTCATGTATTTTTTCTCAACGATATCGAAGAATTTGTTGACCAGGTCTATTGTCTTGGGCTTTACCACATTAGCAGTGGAGGGTTCGTACTGCCGTGTTAAATAAATCAGGAAGATCTTCAGCAGGCCTCGCAAAATCTCTGATCTTAACAGGAAGAAGTTATCATACTCTTTCAGCATTTTATGCAGCATGTCCAGCATCTCTTTCTGCATTTCTTCATTTACTTTTATCACCCTTGTATAGGCGTTCTTTTGCAGCGAATTTGCATGAAAGATGAGAGAGGCCGTGTCGTCCGGTATCAATAAAAAGTCCGGACTAAAGGTAAGCACATAACCTCTTGCATCATCATTGGCTTTGAAATGATGCAACTGGCCGGGAGTGATACAGTACACAAGATTAGGTGTTAATTCCATCTGTTCCAGATCTACCTGGCAGGTACCTGAACCTGCGGTGATCCATACTATTTTAAAGCAGTTATTACGATGCGGTGCATCGTTGTTAATACATAAAAGATCTTCCCCACATTCGATAGCATGTAATTCAAAAGAGGGCATATTGGAGTTTTTGTGTTGCATTGCAAACCAGGATCTATCCCCAGGTTGCCGTTTAGAGGAGTACCGGATCATACTTGTCATAGTGAGGTAGTTAATTGATGTGTGCTAATGGTTAATAAAACGCTAAACTGGCTTGGTTAAGGAACAAGGCATTTTCATGGGTCTCAGATTTTTTCTCCTAAGAGGCAAAATACATACCACCCATTTAATAAATTGATTATCAATTATTTAAATCGACTTTACTCAGTATTAACTCACTAAATAAAGTGAATTCACTAATTCATGTCACTCTATTTAGTGAATATCCGGGGCTGGATTTTTTGATTATTTTCACGGTGCTTAGGCCAGCACATACTCCAGAACTGATAACTATGATCCATGAAACAGTTCAGACCTGCATTGAGGATGCTATATTTTTTATACACAAACCATGAAAAGAACAAGAATTGAACCGTCGGGAAAGGATCAAACTTATAATGTCAACAATGCAGTTACGCCTGTTATTAACAGGAAACAGTTCATGAATAATACTAAAAAAGAGTTGCGCAGAATTATCAGTTTTGATTCTTCTTATATTGTCGTGTACTCTGAAGGATATATTCACTATTCCTGTTTTACAGAGAATATGCATCCTCTTGTAAAACAGAATTTATTTAAGAATACTTTCATCTGCGAAGGCGCACTTACACAGTCGAAGCCATTTATTATCCAACATCATCAAATCAATATATTCTCCCGTTTTCCGCTATCCCTGTTACATAAAGAAAATGGTTTTAAAAGTGCCTGTATTGTTCCCTTAAGTGTAAATAATGTATTAACCGGATACCTGGTGATGGAATCTTTTCAGGAGAACCATTTTCATTCTCCTGAGATGTTTGAGAAGCTGGCGGACCCTATAGCCATGCAAGCCTGTTATATTCTGTTACATGAGAAGTTGAACAATGAGCTAATTCCCTCTTCTGTACCTGAGAGCTATCCTTTTGAAGAAATGATCGGTAAAAGTAAACCTCTGCTTGAAGTGTTTGATAATATCAGCATGGTAAGCAGAACGGATGTTTCTGTGCTTTTACTGGGCGAAACCGGAACCGGAAAAGAGCTGATTGCACAGGCTATTCATCGCCTGTCGTCCCGTAGTACTAAAACACTGGTAAAGCTGAACTGTGCGGCCCTGCCTCCGCAGCTGATTGAGTCTGAATTGTTTGGTCATGAGAAAGGGGCTTTTACCGGTGCCATTGATAAACGTATTGGTAAATTCGAGGTCGCGAATGGCAGCACACTGTTCCTGGATGAAATAGGAGAATTACCGCTTGAATTACAGGCGAAACTGTTGCGCGCCCTGCAGGAGAAAGAGATAGAACGCCTGGGCAGCAATAAAGTGATTAAGGTGGATGTGCGGATTATAGCCGCCACGAACCGAGAGCTGGATAAGGAAGTGGCGGAAGGCAGGTTCCGGGCCGACCTTTACTTTCGCCTGAACGTATTTCCTATTAATATCCCTCCTCTGCGGGAAAGGAAAGAGGATATTCCCCTGCTGGCCACACATTTCCTGCAACAGATAGGGACTAAACTGGGAAAGGTTTTCAGCGGGATCAGTCCTGAAGTGTTACAGCAATTATCAGCCTACGACTGGCCGGGGAATATCCGCGAACTGGAACATGTGATTGAAAGGAATGCCATTTTATGTAAAGGCAACTACATACAGGAGCTGCACCTGCAGACATCTTCCCATATCCGCTCAGAAACAGGGTTTTCCATTAAAACCTGGGAAGAGCATGAAAAAGAGTACATCCTCTATGTACTGGCGAAGTGTAATGGCAAGGTAAGCGGGGCAAAAGGAGCGGCCCAGGCGCTGGGCATTCCTCCTACTACCCTGGAATCCAAAATGAGAAAACTGGGGATTAAACGGCAACATTATCCCGGCACCAGGGATTAACGAAATATCGTTAAGAAAATAGTAAAACAGCGAAATACCGTCTTTTTCATTTGTCGTGAATGCTAATAAACTACTGACTAACAACACATTATATCCAGGCACGTATTTCGTCTTCATCTGGCCAAACCGTTAGCATATGAAGTATCCTGAATTCTTTCCTTTGTTAAGCTTTGAAAACAAGCCAACTGAACTACCATTTATGATCATGGAATTTTGCCGGACAGAAGAAAATATAAGACTGCACAATGAGATGCCACATATGCAGAATTATCTGGAACTAATCTGGATCACAAAAGGGACCGGTAGTCTGAATGTAGATCTGAAAGAGTATCCGCTCGCAGAAAACAGCATATTCTGTATCACTCCCGGGCAGGTGCACCAGTTAAAAGGAGAGCATGATATGGAAGGCTATATCTTTCTCTTTACAGAGAATTTCCTGTTTAAAAATGAGCATGAATTTGATCCGATGTATCATTCCGGCTTCTTTGAGACCTTCTCAAGATCAACCAGCATCCGGATTGAAAATGATATCTCTGCCGAAATGCATGAGATCACCCGGAAGATGATGAAAGAATGCGGGAACCTCTACCTGTTTAAAGCAGAAATACTCAGACGTTACTTTAAGATTTTCCTCATTTACCTGACAAGACAGTTTCCTACTGTATTGAAAAATACTATGCAATCCAGAAACATTGAACTGGCAGAGAAGTTTAAATCACAACTGGAGAAGAATTTCCGGACACAGAAAAAAGTTGCAGACTATGCCAGGCTGCTATCCGTAACACCTAATTACCTGAACGAAATTGTAAAGAAAATCACCGGTTATCCTGCCAGTCATCATATCCGTCAGCGGATTGCACTGGAAGCAAAAAGACAGGCGGCCTACTCTGATGTATGTATGAAAGAGGTAGCGTGGCAACTGGGATTTTCAGACATTGCACACTTTAGTAAATTCTTCAAGAACACCACCGGCATTAACTTTTCGGAATTCAAAAAAGAGTGCCACATTATGCCATACTGAACAAAATAGTTAGCTTTGGAGCTTAATTTTATTTTATGGACGGTCAGAACAGGAAGGATATATACCCCGGTTTAGAAGTCGGTATTATCCTCAAAAAAGATCAGCGTAGCGGAAAGATCACTTATGGCATTGTTAAGGATCTTCTAACTTCCTCTCCGTTTCATTCACGGGGTATAAAAGTACGTCTTGAAGATGGGCAAATAGGTCGTGTAACCGAGATAGGCCCCCCTGAAGAGGATTAGTTTTTGTAATTTTGCAGGGAGAATAAAAATTACATATGGCTTTTATTGACTATTACAAGATTCTGGGGGTTGATAAAAAGGCTTCAGAAGCAGATATTAAAAAGGCTTACCGTAAACTGGCCAGGAAATATCATCCAGACATTAACCCTAACGATAAGGAAGCAAATACCAAATTTCAACAGGTTAACGAAGCGAATGAAGTACTGAGTGATCCCGAGAAGCGTAAGAAATACGATGAATACGGGGAGAACTGGAAACATGCTGATCAATACGAGCAGGCGAGATCTCAGGGTGGTGGCAGGTCCCAGGCTGGTTATGCCAGTGGTGGCGGTTTCTCCGGCGACTTTGGAGATGAACATTTCTCAGATTTCTTTGAATCCCTCTTTGGCAACCGCAGCAGTGGCGGTGGTGGCGGACGTAAATACCGTGGTCAGGATTTTAATGCAGAGTTACACCTGAGCCTGCGTGATGCACATAAAACACATCAACAGACATTAACCGTTAACGGCAAACAGGTGAGAATCACTATTCCTGCCGGTATTGCGAACGGACAAGTAATTAAACTGAAAGGACATGGGGCGCCCGGCGCTAATGGCGGACCTAACGGTGACCTGTATATTACTTTTGTAATTACGGAAGATCCGGTGTTTAAGCGACTGGAGAATGACCTCTATACAACTGTTGAGATTGATCTTTACACAGCGGTATTAGGTGGAGATGTAATGATAGATACGCTGGATAGTAAAGTGAAGCTGAAAGTGAAACCAGAGACGCAGAATGGAACAAAAGTAAGATTGAAAAGCAAAGGATTTCCTGTGTATAAAAAAGAGGGTGAGTCTGGAGACCTTATCATTACGTATAATGTGAAGATACCGACTAACCTTACTGAAAAACAGAAAGAATTATTCAGGGAATTATCGAAGTCTTAATATTAAAATCCACGCTCTATGCAAACAGAATTAATAGCTATCAGTCAGTATTGCAGCGTACATAATATAGACAGTTCTTTTATCAGCGCTCTGGCTGATGAAGGACTGATAGCGGTAACCATTGTTGAAGGAGGCAGTTATATAGAACCCGAACAGCTGTCCGACCTTGAGATTTATACCCGCTGGCATGCAGAGATGGGCATCAATACAGAAGGTATTGATATCATCAAATACCTGCTGGAAAAGATTAAGGTGATGCAGAGAGAGATGGAACTGTTACAGCATAAGCTACAGTTATACTCTGGCCTGTAAGATGGCAATACTGTGTGCAGCGATGGTATAATTCTTTGAATTTACCGTCCGTTGCTTATAATCCACTACGTTTGGACCCTTTAGTGTATTTACAGCATCTATAGACGGGGCATTCAGTTCGTGGGCAGTCCAGCTGCCTGTAATCTTTGCATTGATCTTTACGTCTATGGCATCTTTACTGTCCCTGTTTACGATAGCAACAGTGATCATGCCTGTTTTATCATTGATAGAAGTAGCAATGTCCAGGGCATTGTTTGTATCGCTCATTTCGTTAGCGATACTCCTGTTGCCACAGAGCCTTCTGTAGAGTTCCATGGGGTAAAAGATGGTCTGGCAAACAGAAGAAGTAGCATCTGTCATAATGGGAGCCAGTACGTTCACGGTTTGCGCCCAGGTAGCCAGTCCGATTACATCCGCATTACGCTGAAAGATATTCAGGAAGGTAGCAACGCCCAGGGCATGGTTCCAGTTGTACTTCATTTCCAGGCCATAGGCCCCTTCTCCACCTGCTTCCCAGATACCCCATTCATCCAGTGCGATCTTCACTGGTTGCTGACGGGCGGGGAAACGATACCATTTACTGAAGTTCGTTACTTTTTCCGGCGTGAATGCTTTGATTTGAGCAGCAGTAGCCCGGATATTCGTTTCCATTTCTGCAATGGAAGTGAACAGGGATGCCGGATCGCCGGGTTTGGTACTGGCGTAGAGATGCAGGGAGATATAATCGCAGATAGGATGGAGTTCCTGTAAGATCTGTTTATTCCAGTTTTCCTTATCCCCTACCATGATCAGTGCAATCTCCGGGTCCTGTAGTTTCATCAGCTTGGCATAATACCAGGCTTTTTTTATGTAGTCCTGCGGGTCCTGTAAGGTACCGGCATCTTCTTTTGCCGCTTCCTCATTACCGAGACCCCAGTATTTTACTTTATAAGGCTGTTCGTGACCATTTTGCTTTCTTAAGCCGGCGTAGTAGGTATCTGCCCCGTTGCAGTATTCTACCCAGTCGGCAGCTTCTTCTGCGGTACCGGTAGACATGTTTACGGTGAGGAAGGGATCAGCGCCTATTAAGCGGCTGTATTCCATGAATTCATCTGTACCAAAATGGTTGTTGTCGTTACCACCCCAGATCAGGTTTTTACGTACGGGCCTGTTCTGGCCTATGCCGTCTTTCCAGTGATAGATTTTTGTAACGGTACCACCGGGGTAACGCATCAGTGGCGTGTGTAATGCCTGTACTTTGCTTAATACATCTTTGCGGAAGCCTTTTTCATCGTAGATGCCTCCGTAAATAGCTCTGCCCAGGTGTTCTATGAACTGGCCGTAAATATTGGGAGAGATATCTCCGGTGACGGTTTCCGGGTGAACGGTGATTTCAGCCGTTTTGTTGCTGAACAGTTTTTTGACTGTTCCAGGTACCATAACACCGGTGAGAAGACCGGTATTCATTTTCATGAAAGATCTTCTATTCATCCATTCCGTCGTTATCGTTATTGCCTTTTGCTGTTTTGCTGCTGGTAGCTACCATTTCATTGATGGTAGTGGTCTCTTCTTTGGTAAAATACCGCCATTTGCCGGGAGCCAGGTCTTTCAGTGTCATGTTCATGATACGGATACGTTTCAGGCTTCTCACATTGTAACCGAGGGCTTCACACATGCGGCGGATCTGCCGGTTGAGTCCCTGTGTGAGGATGATCCGGAACCGGTCGCTGCCTTCCTGGTGAACAAAACATTTCTGGGTAGTGGTACCCATGATGCGTACACCGTTGCGCATGGCTTTGATAAATTCCAGGTTGATGGGTTTATCTACTACTACGTAGTATTCCTTTTCATGCTGATTACCAGCACGTAATATTTTATTTACGATGTCCCCGTCGTTGGTGAGGAAGATGAGTCCTTCAGAGAGTTTATCCAGTCGCCCGATCGGGAAGATACGGGAGGAGAAATTGACGTAATCGATGATATTGGTCTTATCTTTCAGGTCGGTGGTGCAGGTGATGCCTTTAGGTTTGTTAAGGGCGATTAAGACGGTGGCTTTCTTCTTTTTGAGCGGTTCCCCGTCTACTTCCACTACGTCTCCGTCCTCTACGCGGTTCCCTTTAGAAGCGATATTGTCATTAATGGTAACGCGGCCCTGCTCTATGTACTTATCTGCTTCCCTGCGGCTGCAAAAGCCTGTTTCACTAATATATTTATTGATGCTTTTATCCATATGACCCTAATATCCTGCAATATTACTTCAATATTAGTTATTGAAATGCC
Organism: Chitinophaga sp. YR573; assembly: GCF_900110995.1. Taxonomy (GTDB): domain Bacteria; phylum Bacteroidota; class Bacteroidia; order Chitinophagales; family Chitinophagaceae; genus Chitinophaga. The sequence goes on along the minus strand of NZ_FOJF01000003.1, from coordinate 113,246 downwards.
TGCTATACTGTTTTATCTTACTGTATAGTTCATCGGGATTAAAAGGTTTGCTGATGTAGTCATTCATGCCTACGATAAAGGCCTTGTCCTGGATATTGAGCATGGCAGAGGCTGTGAGGGCCACGATGGGCAGGTCTTTGTATCTGGTACCACTTAGTTTACGGATTTGTTCGGTGGTTTCGTAACCGTCCATTTCGGGCATTTGTAAGTCCATGAGTACGAGGTCGTAGTCGTTTGTTTTTACCAGCTGAAGGGCGATGATCCCGTTTTCGGCAACGTCACAATCCACGTCCCAGCGACGGAAGAATTCCTTTGCCAGCACAACGTTGATCTGGTTGTCTTCTGCAATCAATACCCGGGTACCTTTCAGACTTTCTTTATACATTTTGTGAGATGTCTTTGATTTGCTGATCTTTTTGGTGCTGCTTCCGAAGCTGAGGTCGAAAGAGAAAACGGAGCCCTCTCCTTCTACACTTTTCAAGCGGATTTCGCTACCCTGTAATTCCAGCAGGCGGCGGGTAATGGTGAGTCCGAGGCCGGTGCCTCCATATTTGCGGGTGGTGTCTGAACTTGCCTGGGTGAAGCTTTCGAAAATGGATTCCTGTTTATCCTTTGGAATGCCGATACCGGTATCTTTCACTTCAAAGTTGATGGTTGTTTTGCTGCTGTTGTTGGCTATCAGTGTGGTACAGATAGTAACTCTGCCTTTACTGGTGAATTTTACGGCGTTGCTGACCAGGTTTGTAAGGATCTGACCCAGTCTTACAGGATCTCCGGTTACTATTTCCGGGATATCATCATCAACCAGGAGTTTCAACTGGATGTTTTTCTCACTGGCCTTTTGTTTGGTAGCCTGTTTGATATTGCTGATCAGATCCCGAACGCTGAAATCTACATCTTCGAACTCTATCTTGCCGGCTTCTATCTTACTGAAATCAAGGATATCGTTAATGAGTACCAGCAGATTTTCTGCCGAGAACTTTAAGGTTTTCAGATATTCTTTCTGGTCTTCACGAGGGTCCTGCATCAGTAAATGGGTAAAGCCTATGACGGCATTCATGGGTGTCCTGATCTCATGGCTCATGGTGGAAAGGAACTGCGATTTTGCAATGGCAGCCTGTTCCGCCTGGACTTTAGCTTTAATTAATGCTTCCTTGGCATCCTTCCATTCAGTGATGTCCATAATTGCTCCATGTAGTTTCACTGCTCTTCCCTGTTCATTATGCTGTGGTTTGCCAATTGCGTGGATATGTTTGATGGTACCGTCTTTTAGTATGATACGAACATCCAGGTTAGAGGTTTTACCTTCGCGGAGTGCATCCCTGATAGCGTTGAGGTAGAATTCCCGGTCGTCCGGGTGGATCATGCTGTCGAATTCGGCGGTTTGTGGTCCTTCCTCATGATCTTCCAGTCCGAATATATTACAGGCCTCTTTTGACCAGTAATTACGGCCGGTGACAAGGTCCAGTTCCCAGCTACCGCTGTGAGTGAGCTGCTGGGTTTCGTTTAACATGATTTCACTGCGGCGGAGTTTGTTTTCTGACAGCTTCTGTTCAGTGATATCGTGCCAGACAACCAGCAGTACTTTTTCATCATTGATAAATACGGGGTTGAGCGTGACTTCAACCATTATCTCTTCGCCTGTAATGCGCTTATGCATCCATTCAAAACGATGAAACCCTTTTTCATAGGCCAGCCTGTCCATCTCCTCTGCTTTTTCCATAGAGAGCCGTCCATCCGGCTGGTATTCAGGAGAAAAGACAGCGGGATGCGGGTTCATTTCCAGCAATGCTTCTTTGGATTCGAAGCCCAGCAATTTTAAGGCAGCCTTATTACAATCTATGATCCCTCTTTTACTAAATAGTAAATGAGCATCTGTAGAGTATTCAAATATTACTTCCAGGTGTTCTTCTGTCAGTTTTCTCTGGGTGATATCGATGATACTGCCCGCCATCCGGGAAGGATTCCCTTCACTATCCCATTCCAGGGTACGACCGGTGGAGACTGTCCAGATGGTACTGCCATTTTTATGATAATAGCGTATTTCGGCGGAGTAAGGGGTTTTGCCTTTGTTTTGCAGATGTTCTTCTATTAACCTGAAATTATGTTCACGATCCTTTACATGGACTAATGATTTCCAGGTCTCCAGGGTATCAGGTATTTCGTGTTCTTCATACCCCAGTCTGGCTTTAAAACCAGGGCTGAAATAAGTGGAAAAATCCGGAAAATCCAGTGTCCAGTATCCTGCCTGAATATCTTCCAGAATAATTTTAAAAAAATTCTGCATTGTTGTGGTGTAGATAAAATTGTTTGTCCTGATTGATTAACAATTATCTACGTATTTAGGTTCACTGGGGTTGTCTAAAAAGACTCAGCCTGAATGTGATTACCAGATGATATTGATCATAAATACACTGCACCTGACTGTTTAGTTCTCTGATTTAGCTTTGGAATATGGGTTCAGGATTTGTTTTCCAATTTAACCTCACCTAATATTCACGTCAGATAAGGTGTATTTATTGATCAATATCATCTGGCACGAAGATTATGTAATCAAAACTGAGGCACTACCAAAAGATGTATTTATATGAAACAATCGTTATATTTACAAAAAACAGTATACATGAGACCGATCAGCCCGGAGATATTGATTGAGCATGGATTTGCGTTCCAGGAGACCAAGAAATACTATAAAATTGAAGTAGGTAATGCGGCGTATGGTGTTGTGCCTCAGGGAGGTGTATGGTTATTTTCTCCGCTGCCCATGCAGTTTGCCTCACTGGAAAATGTGCTGACAATTGAAGATGTAGATAATATTATTTTTAAGAGTACCGGTAAACATCTTGCTGGTCTTCAATGATTTTGATGTTTAACGTTCAGGAACCTGACCAGCAGAGGTAAACTCAGCCCCTGTACCACCAGTGTGATCAATACTACCACCACAGAGATAAAAATAATCACATTTCTTTGCGGGAATGCTGTGCCATCGCTTAAAGTAAGCGGTAAAGCCAATGCTGTGGCCAGCGATACAATACCCCTCATGCCGGACCAGCCAATGATCAGGCATTCCTTCCAGTTTAGTAATGCACGCCTGTGACGGGCTATACTTTTCCGCTGAAAAGTTTTTTCCAGGTTTACCCGTTGCAGGAAGATCCTCAGCATGCGGATAACAAGTGCCAGCAGGCAAATCAGGAAACTGTAACCTATCAGTGGCCAGATCAGTGCCGGATCTATATTCTTTATTACGTATGGGAATTCTATTCCTATCAGTACGAAGATCAATCCATTTAAGATGAATACGATGATTTCCCAGATTGATTTGTAAGAAGCTCTCGTCTCTCCCGCTAAATTCTTTGCCCTGCTAAGCCTGGAGATCATAAACCCGATTACCACTACTGCAATTACTCCGGATACATGTAATTCTTCTGCCGTCAGGTAAGCGATAAATGGCATTAATAAAGTGAAGCTGATAGCGACGACGCTTTTACGATGGGTATGTTTTAAGAGGAAAGTTAATACCAACCCTAATACTAATCCTACCAGGTAACCTCCAACGAGCAGGAAAAGGAATTGCACACCTGCTTTCCATAAAATGAAGGAAGAACCGGTTACTGCTGCTACAGCCAGGCGATAAGCAATCAGGCCGGAAGCATCGTTGATAAGACTTTCTCCTTCCAAGATGGTCATCGTTTTATGTGACAGCCCTAATCCTTTTGTGATGCTCATGGCAGCTACGGCATCTGTGGCAGAGAGGATAGCTCCCAGGGCAAATGAGAGCGGCCAGGTCATACCTGGGATTAGGTAATGCACCATCACGGCTATACCTGAAGCTGTCATAAAGACTAACGTAAAGGCCAGGGTCATGATGGTGCTGATATTATTTTTGAACTCTTTTAATGAGATGTTGTATGCTGCATCGTAGAGCATAGGTGGCAGGAACAGCAGGAAGACGATTTCCGGGTCCAGTTCTATTTTGGGCATACCGGGGATACAACCCACGCCGATGCCCGCTACCACCAGTAATATGGGGTATGGCAGTTTTATTTTTTCAGCAATTGCTGATAACCCGAGCATGATAGCAAGGAGTAATAAAATAATCCCGTATTGATCCATACTATTGAATTTCTGCTTTTATTTTCTTCCGGTGAAGATAATGAGCAATCAGGATTTCTATTACGGGTATTAAGAGTATTAAGAAAAAAGTAACTAATATTCCTTTTTGTACGCCCTGTAAAAAATGATCTAATTGAATGAGGATGATCTTTGCAAATAATCCTGCTTTAATTATTTCATCTATCCGCGAAGCCATTAAGTCTTTACTGACATCTTCATCTAATCCTGCTTTTTCTGATAACAGCTTATGAATGGATCTCTTCATGAAATAGGCTACGCCCTTGCCTTTGGTAATACCTACGATGAAGTTTACAAGCATGTTGCTTTTATCTTTCAGCAATGCCTGTTTATCCAGGGTGGCGTAATACTGCCTGTAGATGATCTCTGCGGCGGTATCTATCAGCTGATTGGAAGTATAATGAGTAATATCATCTTTAAAGAACGCTCTTATAGCCCCGGATGTCTGATCATCAAAAGAAGCAGGGATGTGTTCTATATAAGTGCTGGTATGCTGTTTAATGTCTTTCCTGAGACTACTGAATAATCCCCATTTAAAACCGAAGAAACCAGCTAACAGGGGGAGTAACAGGAAGTAGGTCCAGGCGATATACTTTAATACCGGATAACGGCGGGGCACCAGCATGTACCTGCGTAGTAAGATCACTAACACTAACGCCACTATGAATGCCAGAATACCCATCAGGATGCCTCCTGATACGATTTTAAAGGGATTGGTAAATTCACTAAACAGACGGATGATTCTAAAGGTTTCTTTCATCAAATGAGTTTAAAACCTCTAAAATATACAAATTATTTAATATCTAATAATCTAATGTATTGGCTAATAACTTCAGTTGAATCTCTGAAGCCTTTGCAGCATAGGATAAATTCACCAGTATATAACCCGCGTTCTCAAAACTCTGCTGAGCTGTTTTTACATCTACAATAGTAGCCTGTCCTAACTGGAAACGTTGTAATACCAGGTTGAGGAGTTTGGAAGAGAGATCATAATTACTACCGGAAGTCTCTATCTGCTGCAGGTTGTTGTTATATGATTGCCACAGCTTGATGACATTGGCCGTGTAATCTCTTGTATAGATATCCTTTTCGATCTTTGCATTTTTTGTGTTGATAGCTGCTACCTGCGATTGCCGGCGGTACGCCGTTCCATTGAAAATGGGGATTACCAGTCCGGCCCCTATATAAGGGCCATAGTTCTGGTTAAATAATACGTTACCCGCCCCTGCTTCTGTACGGTTGTAGTTAAACCCGGTGTTCAGCGTTAAAGAAGGATAACGCTGTGCAGCGGTTTCCCTTTCCCTTAATTCGTTGATGCGTATCTGTAAGTCTGCCGCTAACAGACGCGGATTCTTTGTTTCCATGTTCGCTAATACACTATCCAGGGAAATGTTTTTATCGATGATGATCGTATCACTGACATGGATACCCGAATCTGCCTTTAAAGTAAGGAGACGAAGTAAATCTGTTTTATCCTGATCGATGATCAGTTGTTGTGCCTGTAAGGTTTGATTTTGTGTATTGATATCTACCTGTGCCTGGAAAAGGTCTGCATCATTGGATAATCCCAGTTCCCTCTTTGCTTTTACGATGTCTAATTTTTGCTGGGATACAGCGATAGATGTCTGCAGGGTATTGGCATAACTCTGCTGACGAACGATATCGAAGTATTTGAGTTGTACGTTAGCTACTACGTTGATGATCATGGAATCCAGTTCACGCTGACTGAGTTTCTCCAATGTGGCAAGACGTTGTTTGGTAGCTATTACTCTACGTCCGTTGTACACCAGTACACTGGCACCTACACCGGAGTTTAAAGTATTTGTAGTAGTACCGTTGCGCTGTATTGTAACACCGGTATTCAGCCGCTGATTCACATCTGTACTTTGCGATGTTTGTGTACCGGAAGCAGAGATGACAGGTAATCCACCCGCTACACCATAGTTGTTGTAGATGGTGTTTGCTTCCAGGTTATTTTTAGACAGCTGGATATCCAGGCTGTTTTTCAACGCCAGGTTAATAGCTGTTGGTAAATCCAGCTTTTGCTGTGCCATCGCTAAAGATGGGAACAGTAATAATATATATTTCAGTCTACTTATGGTCATGTTTATGTTTGCCTGAGATGAATGTATATACTGCAGGTATTACCAGCAGGGTGAGGATCAGTGAGAATAAGATCCCTCCTACTACAACGATACCTAATGGAACGCGACTGGCAGCTGCTGCACCCAGGCTTAATGCAATTGGTAATGCACCCAGTGATGTAGCGAGGCTGGTCATTAAGATAGGACGTAAACGCTGTTGTGCAGCTTCTATTACGGCTTCCATTTTGTCCATGCCCAGTTCACGTTTCTGATTTGCGAATTCCACTATCAGGATACCGTTTTTGGTTACCAGTCCTATGAGCATGATCATACCTATTTCAGAGAAGATATTCAGTGTTTGTCCGAATACCCAGAGACTGAGTAAAGCCCCTGCCAGTGCCAATGGCACGGTGAGCATAATCGTCAACGGATCGATGAAGCTCTCGAACTGCGCCGCCAGGATCAGGTAGATTAAAATAAGAGCCAGACCAAATGCAAAAGCGGTGTTGGAAGAGCTTTCAGCATAGTCTCTCGAAGAACCAGCGAGAGAAGTATGGAAAGTAGGGTCCAGTACTTTTGCAGAGATAGCCTGCATGGCATTGATACCATCGCCGATCGTATTGCCGGGTGCTAAGGAAGCGGAAATAGTAGCCGACTTATACCTGTTGTAGTGATACAGGATAGAAGGGCTGCTGCTTTCCTGTAAATGGATCACGGCATCCAGAGGGATGTTGTTGCCGTTACTGCTTCTTACATAGAGCTTTTCTATGTCTGAAGGTTTGTTACGGTCTTTATTTTCTACCTGTCCTATTACCTGGTATTGGTAACCGTTCATGATGAAATATGCGAGCCTGCCACCGCTGAAGGCGGCTTGTGCAGCACCTATTACATCGGCAGTAGAAAGGCCCAGATCTTTTACCTTGGTTCTGTCTACAGACAGTTGTATCTCAGGTTTATTGAATTTCAGGTCCACATCCACGTTGGAGAACGTTTTATCATTACGTGCTTCTTCCAGGAATTTAGGAATGACTTGTTTTAGTTTATTGAGATCGAGGTTCTGCAATACGAATTGCACCGGTACTGATGATTTGGAACCGGAACCTACGGAGATGGTTTGTTCCTGGATGGCAAAGATCCTGGCATCGTTAAAGCGGCTCAGTTTCTTCTGCAGGTCTGTAGCGATATCATTCTGACTGCGATCACGGAATTCGGGATCCACAAGACCGATCCTCGGCTGGGAAGCATTTACCGCACCGGTAGCACCGCTGGGTGTTCTGCTGAACACGAAGTCTCTTTCAGGGACGGAATCGTAGAGATAGTCGGATACTTTGTCGGTGATGGATTGCATGCGACTGAAACTGGTACCTTCTGCTGCGGTGACATTGAAACGGATGCTGTTCCTGTCTTCCAGCGGAGCGATCTCGCTTCTTAATCCTGCCATTGTGAGTACTATTGCCACACAACAGGCAGCAATGATCAGCCATGCCGTCCAGCGTAGTTTCATGAAGTTTTCCAGCAGGCGTCTGTAGCCGTTCTCCATGCCTACGAAGAAAGGTTCTGTTTTCTTGTAGAACCAGCCATGTTCTGCGTTTTTCCTGTTGAGGACTACGTTTAGTACAGGCGTGATAGTAAGAGATACGAAGGCGGAGATTAATACGGCCGCTGCCAGCACTACCCCAAATTCACGGAACAACCGGCCTACGAAGCCTTGTAAGAAGATCACCGGCAGGAATACCACTGCTAATGTGATAGAGGTTGAGATAACGGCAAAGAAAATCTCTTTACTACCTTCCAGCGCAGCTTCTTTGATAGACATCCCTTCTTCTATCTTCCTGAAGATATTTTCCGTGACAACGATACCATCATCCACCACTAACCCTGTTGCCAGTACGATCCCCAATAATGTTAAGATATTTACGGTGAAACCAGCTACGTACATCACGAAGAAGGTAGCCACAAGTGATATCGGGATATCTATTAATGGTCTAATTGCAATGAGCCAGTTACGGAAGAACAGGAAGATCACGAGTACTACGAGGCCGAAGGCGATCAGTAATGTTTCCTGTACTTCTTTTAAAGAGAGACGGATATTACGTGTGTTATCTACCAGTACACGAAACTGGATATCATCTTTATTAGATTTTTCTATTTCTTTTAAACGCTTGTCAAAGTCGTTTGCTATCTGGATGTTGTTAGCACCAGGTTGTGGGATGATGGCCAGCCCTACCGCGTTTACACCATTGTATTTCCAGCTTTGCTCATATTGTTCAGGACCCAGTTCTACTCTGGCGACATCTGAGAGACGAACGATGCCGCTGCTGTCTTCTCTTATTATCAGGTCGCTGAATTGTTTTTCTGTTGTGAGACGGCCCAGGGTACGGATGGTTAACTCTGTTTTGTTACCATATATTTTACCTGGTGGCAGATCTACGTTTTCATTGTTGAGAGAGGTACTGATATCAGTAAAGGCCACGTTGTACGTACTCATTTTATCAGGGTTCAGCCAGATGCGCATGGAGTAGCGTTTCTGACCGAGGATATTGATGGAACTTACGTTGTTGATGGTCTGGAACTGTTGCTGTAATACGTTCTCTGTGTAATCACTTAATTCCAGCAGGCTTTTGGTGCGGCTCTGCACGGCCATGATCACGATGAAGTCTGCGTTGGCATCTGCTTTCGTTACTACCGGCGGCGCGTCAATATCCTGTGGTAAGTTACGGGTAGCCTGACTCACCTTATCGCGTACATCACTGGCAGCAGCTTCCAGGTCTATGCCCAGGTTGAATTCTACCGTGATGGTGCTGGCACCGAGGGAACTGGAAGAAGTGATAGTTCTGATACCGGGAATACCATTGATTTGTTTTTCCAGTGGTTCGGTAATCTGACTTTCTATGATATCTGCGTTTGCACCGGTATAAGAAGTGGAAACTGTGATAACAGGCGGATCAATAGCGGGATAATCCCTTACGGCCAGGAAGGTGAATCCCACTACACCGAAAAGGATTAAAGCCAGGTTCATTACCGTTGCAAGCACCGGTCTTTTAAGCGACAACTCCGATATATTCATCTGCTAGTTCTTAACACTTAGTACTTTAATAACTGCGCCGGGTTTTGCAAACAATACCCCGGTAATCAACACTGAATCCCCTTCACTGATACCCTTTGTAATTTCTACATTGGATGCTTCTCTGATACCGGTTTCCACGCTTACGAATTTTGCTTTGCCATCCCTCAGTATCACCACCTGATTGTTCTGATCGTTGGGGATGAGTACACTGGAAGGTAACATGATGGCATGTTTATTTTCACCGGCATCTACATATACTTTTACGAAACTGCCGGGATGTGCTTTTGCATTTTGTAAGCTGGCCCGTACTTTAAGGTTGCGGGTAGTAGTGTTGGCCTGTGGTTCTACGGCGATGATGGTAGCTTTCTGTTTTACAGAATCATCTGTATCCGTTTCTATGGTGACCACATTGCCTTTATGCACGAGCGCCCCGTATGATTCGGGGAGTGTGAAGTCGATTTTTAATGTATTTAACTGCTGGATAGAAGCGATCACATCTGTGGGTGTAACGTATGCCCCTATACTTACTAATCTCAGTCCTACGGTGCCTGAGAAGGGCGCCTTCACCACTGTTTTATCGATGAGTGCCTGGTAGTAGGCGATATCTGTTTTGATACTTTGTACCTGGTTGAGAGCGGAATCATAATCTGCCTGGTTGATCCCGTTGATGGCTAACAACTTTTTCAGGCGTTCTTCTGTTTTAACTGCCAGTTCCAGTTGTACTTTTGATTTGCTGAGCTGTGCCTGTAAGTCGGCATCATTGATACGGGCGATAACAGTCCCCTGATTTACGAACACGCCTTCGGGTACATTCAGATAAGTGATACGTCCGCTGGCTTCCGGGTGTAACTGTACAAATTCATTGGCGACAACGGTACCATTTGCTTCAACAATATTGCTGACGGATTGCGGTTTGGCGATCATGACATCAGCAGTTGGCGGAGCCCCGTTACGCTTATCTGCATCTGGTTTCTTACTATGACATGCACTCAAAATAATTAAAAGAAAAAGCGCGGTGCGACCCATATTACAATAAATTTTAACAAAGCCTTACATTCCGAAAACCATAATTTTATCTATCCGTTAAAGGTACTTTTCATAAAAAGTAAGACGGTTTTTAGTAGCCAGACAGGCAAAAAGAATCGTTAAATGAGTGAAAATGGTCTTTTTAGGCGGTGGAACATCTATCTAAAAAAACAACTAGATAACTATGAAAGATAATCATAAGTCACCGCATATACTGAATGCGTCATCAAATTTGTTAGGACTTTGTTTTGTGGTGCTTACCTCTTTAAAATTACTGAACATTTCACAAAAAACGGCAATCGATGAGAGTACGACTGCCGCTATTATTTTTTTTATGTCTAGTTGTATTCTCTCTTTTCTTTCCATCAGGGGTGATATCCGAAAATATGAGAATATTGCCGACTATCTGTTTTTAGGTGGTTTGTTTATTTTATTTATTACGACTATTCTTTTTGCGTTGAATCTTATTTCTTAGCCTTTTCAGTTATAGATGTTATTGCTCATAAATACACTACATCTGACTGTTTAGTTCTCTGATTTAGCTTGGGAATATGGGTTCAGGATTTGTTTTTCAATTTAACTTCACCTAGTATTCATGTCAGATAAGGTGTATTTATGAGCAATAACATCCGGCACGAAGATTATGTATTATTTTGAGTTTGCAGGGCTACCCTTTTGACTGTCTCCATTGCCAGTTGCGGATCTCGGGCATGTCTTCCCCGTAGGTAGTGACGTATGCTTTGTGATCCAGCAGTTTATTTCTTATATATTGTTTGGTGTAGGCACCACGTGAGCCGAGGCCGGGAACCCGGTCTATGACTTCTCCTACGAGGTGGAACCTGTCCAGCTCATTTAATACGACCATATCAAAAGGTGTGGTGGTAGTGCCTTCGCCTATATAACCTTTTACGTGCAGGTTATCATGATTTGTTCTGCGGTAAGTGAGGCGATGGATCAGCAAAGGGAAGCCGTGAAAGGCAAAGATGATGGGCTTATCTTTTGTGAAGAGCGCATCAAATTCTTTGTCGCTGAGGCCGTGTGGATGTTCGCTTTTAGGCTGCAGGGTCATCAGGTCTACGACGTTGATCACACGCACTTTTAGTTCGGGGAATTGCTGGCGGAGTAGTTCCACGGCCGCGATAGTTTCCAGGGTAGGCACGTCTCCGGCACAGGCCATGACTACGTCCGGTTCCTGGCCAGCGTCATTGCTGGCCCATTCCCAGATGCCCAGGCCGGCAGTGCAATGTTTCACTGCAGTGTCCATATCCAGCCATTGCAGTTCGGGTTGTTTGCCGGCGACTATTACGTTGATGTAGTTACGGCTGCGCAGGCAGTGGTCTGTAACGGAGAGTAAGGTGTTAGCGTCTGGTGGCAGATAGATGCGTACTATTTCAGCGGTTTTGTTGACAACGATATCGAGGAAGCCGGGGTCCTGATGGCTGTTGCCGTTGTGATCCTGTCGCCATACGTGCGAGGTGAGCAGGTAATTGAGTGAGGCTACAGGCGCCCGCCAGGATATGTTATTAGCAGCTTTCAGCCATTTAGCGTGCTGGTTGAACATGGAATCCACGATGTGGATGAATGCCTCGTAACAGGAGAATAGTCCGTGCCTGCCGGTGAGCAGGTAGCCTTCCAGCCATCCCTGGCAGAGGTTTTCACTGAGTACTTCCATCACGCGGCCGTCCGGGGAGATATGTTCGTCTGTTTCTTCGATTTCGCCGGTGAAGGTTTTGCCGGTGAGATCGAAGAGATGAGTGAGGCGGTTGGATGCTGTTTCATCCGGACCAAAGACCCGGAAGTTGCGTCTTTTCCAGTTGAGTTTCATGACGTCTCTGACGAATGCCCCCATGACAACGGTGGCTTCGCTGGTGATTTTCCCGGGTTGGGGAACGTCTATTGCGTATTTCCTGAACTCGGGCATGTTGAGATCTTGTATTAGCAGTCCGCCATTAGCGATGGGGTTTGCCCCCATGCGGCGTTTGTCTTTGGGTGCTAATGCGGCGAGATCCTGGTTGAAAGTCCCGTTTTCATCGAAGAGTTCTTCCGGTTTGTAACTCTTCATCCACTCTTCTAAAATCTTTATGTGTTCCGGTTTTTCTCTTAGTGCTGCCAATGGTACCTGGTGAGCCCTCCAGGTGCCTTCTATTTTCAGTCCGTCTACTTCTTTGGGGCCTGTCCATCCTTTAGGCGTAACCATGATGATCATGGGCCATTGGGGACGTTCTGTGAAGCCGTTGCTGCGGATAGATTGCTGGATAGTTTTTATTTCGTGGATGATGGTATCTAATGTGTTTGCCATTTGCCGGTGTACCAGCTCGGGGTCCTCTCCTTCTACGAAATAAGGTTTGTAGCCGTAGCCATAAAATAGTTGTTCCAGCTCTTCTCTTGGAATGCGGGCCAGGACCGTTGGGTTGGCTATTTTATACCCGTTGAGGTGCAGGATGGGTAGAACAGCACCGTCGTGCATAGGGTTCAGGAATTTATTGGAGTGCCAGCTGGCGGCGAGAGAGCCGGTTTCGGCTTCTCCGTCTCCTATTACGCAGGCAACGATGAGATCGGGGTTATCGAAGGCGGCACCGTAAGCGTGTAGTAAGGAGTATCCGAGTTCCCCACCTTCATTGATGGAGCCTGGGGTTTCCGCTGCAACATGACTGGGGATACCACCGGGGAAGGAGAACTGTTTGAAGAGTCTTTTCATGCCCAGTGCATCTGCGGAGATGTTGGGGAAGAACTCGCTGTAAGTACCTTCCAGGTAAGTGTTGGCTACTATTCCCGGGCCACCGTGTCCCGGACCGGTAATGTAGATCATGTTAAGATCATACTGATTGATGATACGGTTGAGGTGAACGTAAATAAAATTCAGGCCGGGAGTGGTGCCCCAGTGGCCTAAGAGCCGGGGTTTTATATGCTCCAGCGTTAAGGGTTTTTTAAGCAGGGGGTTATCCATCAGGTATATTTGTCCTACGGACAAATAATTTGCGGCCCGCCAATAAGCGTGCATCTTTGTGAGTGTGTCAGTGGATAATTGAATCACTTGTTGCATGTCTTTTGTTTCCATAAAAAATTATTAATCTTCAAATGAGAAATCAGAAACCATTTTTGCTATCATTAACTCTTCGTTGGTGTGAATGACATAGACATTTGTTTCACCGGTAGATATGAGTCGTTCGTTATTTACGTTTTTATCTTTATCTAATTTTATTCCTAAGAACTCCAGATTTTCGCAGATCATTTCTCTTACTGCTGCTGAGTTCTCTCCTATTCCTCCTGCGAATACCAATGTGTCTAATCCGCCTAATACTGCGGCGTAGGAGCCTATCCATTTTCTTGTCTGGTAGCAGAAGTATTCAATGGCTTCTTTGCCTTTTTCATGTTTGCTTAATTCCCGCATATCAGGGCTGATACCGGAAATACCCAACAAACCGGATTCATGATTGATGAGGTGATTAAATTGTTTTGGTGTTAATTCTTCCTTATTCATGAGGTACCAGGCAACACCGGGGTCGAGGTCGCCGGTACGGGTGCTCATGGGGAGACCTGATGTGGGGGTAAACCCCATTGTGGTGTCTACACTTTTCCCCTGTTTTATGGCAGCGAGGCTGGCCCCGTTCCCCAGATGAGCGAGGATGGTTCTATCACCGGCATCTTTGCCTAATTCCTGCATTAAATAAGTATATGAGAGGCCGTGAAAACCGTATCGTTGTAAATTATATTTTTTGGGGATGGGTAATAACTTTGCAATAGCGGGCATATCAGCGTGAAAGGAAGTATCGAAACAGGCGATCTGAGGAAGACCCAGTTTCATAAAGACTTCTATAAGTTTGATTTCCCCGGGCATATGTTCGGGGTCTAACAGACTGCTTTTCTTTAGTTCTTCTAATAATTTCGGGGTGATCTTTTCTGGTTTGGTATGCTTCAAACCGTATACCACGCGATGTCCTATGGCCTTTACATTTGTAAAGCTGTGTTGTTTTTCCAGCCATGTTATAAGGACCTCAGCAGCAGTGCTGAGGTCCTTTGCTGTTATATTTATACTTTCTGTTTTGTTCCAGGCAAGTGTTGTACCTGCAATACCTATGCGTTCTATTTCTCCGTACAGCAGTCTCTCCTGTGCTTTGTACAAGGCAAACTTAATGCTGGATGAACCTCCGTTGATAGTTAGTATGCAATCCTTCATGGTTGATAAAGGGCATCAACTTTCAGGCCACCTCCTATAGGTTTATTGCCGGCCTGTTGTCACAATAGCAGCATTTGTTATCCTTTTACCTGATCGACCTGCGTATTTTCACCACATACGCAGTGGTGGTCCCACTATCAGGATATACGTGATCTTTTGATGTAACAGAGACATTTCTTATGCCGGGCAGTATGGAAGTCAGCATTCTGCCCGGACCGTTAAAATAGTTATCTGTTTATTGTCCCAATCACACCCTCATAATGTCCCATTTACCCTGCTATTTATTTGCTATTCTATCTCAACTTTGTAAAAATTGCCTGTTATGATAAATACTCCCATTGTTTCTGAAGAAAAATGGATTGCTACACGTAAGCAACTCCTTGCTAAAGAGAAAGAATTTACACATCTGAAAGATGAATTAAGTCAGCTGAGGCAGCAGTTGCCCAGGGTGAAAGTAGAGAAAGAATATATTTTTGATACACCAGAGGGGAAACAATCATTATCTGATCTTTTTAAGGGTAACAGTCAGTTATTTGTTCAGCATTTTATGCTGGGGCCGGGATGGAAAGAAGGATGCCCGGGCTGTTCTTTTATGGCAGATCATCTTGATGGCACATTACCTCATCTGGAGCATCATGATGTATCTGTAGTGGTGATCTCCCGGGCTACGTTACCGGAGATAGAAGCTTTTAAGAAAAGAATGGGATGGAACTTTACCTGGGTATCATCCAACGAAAATGATTTTAATTTTGATTATCATGTTTCTTTTGACAAGGCCGATCAGGTGAATTATAATTATGGTACAATCAATTGGGCAGGAGAAGAGTTACCAGGTGTCAGTACTTTTTATAAAGATGAGGATGGTACTATTTATCATACCTATTCTACTTTTGCAAGAGGTGTGGAACAGGTGATCGGTACTTATGGTATTCTCGATCTGATGCCTAAGGGCAGGAATGAAGAAGGAGATATGGGCAGCTGGATGAAACATCATGATAAATATGAGACTGCTCCTGCACATTCTTCCTGTTGTCACTAATGAACAGTTGCTGTCATATTAAACAGCCTTCTTCTAAACGCTGGTTATTGCCGGGGATTGTACTGGTGCTTATTCCCAAGTGCCCGTTATGCCTGGCAGCCTATGTGGCATTAGGCACAGGGATTGGATTGTCTGTGCCTGTTGCCACTTATCTGAGGTTATTTTTATTGGTACTTTGTGTATCTTCTCTCTCCTATCTCACCGCGAGGTATATCTGTCTGAAAATTTATCCTTCAGGAGATCAGATTATAAAAGCTAACCGGTTGACCCTTCTACTGACTGCCTTCACCGGAGGCGTAGTTTTATTTTTATTCTGATAAGATATAGTGATCCTGCGTTCATCTTACGTTCCTTTACGAAGGATCAACGTAGGATGCGGCCCTGTCTTGCTTTTTTGCCTTTAAAAAGTGCGCGGTTAAAGCGAATCTATACCGGATATTATCCGTAAATTTAGTTATGGCAAAGTGGATAGGGAGTACTCCTCCCCCTTTTACGGGTACAAGAGAAGGTCTTACTGTATATCAATTACAGGACGGGAATTACTATGTGCGGATGCAAAGCTCCATTACCGGTAAAAGGATTAAAAAAGACCGTGCTTTTAAAGGCTTCAGGGATAGTTCAATGCGATTAAAGATTGCAGCCGGGATTGCTTCTTTTGTGTACAGGCAGCTTCCGGAGAAGGTGTTTCCGTTATACAGGGAAATGACCGGGAAGGCCATTTTATGGCTGAAAGAAGGGCTTCCTGCTGATGTTGTGAAGGAGAAGCTGGAGAGGGAATATCTGAAACCTGTTAAGTCTTTATTTAAAATACCCCCTATACGGCAAAGTGCGCGGTTAATAGGGCGCAGATACGGCGCATCTATGGCTCAGCCATGCTTCAGACACGGAGCAGCTATAACAGTTACTCCCATACATCCGCGATATGAATCAGGATAGTATAACGCCCCACGTCTGGTAAATCTTCTATATTCAATTGCTTTTCGCTGAAAGGTGTGCTTAATTTATCCGCAAACTGCTGGTATACTTCCTGCAATACGGCTATTGCTTCCGGTTTGCTTTCCACTACCCAGGATTTTGACACCTTGTTGTTATCAAACAGCTTATTGAATTCCTTCCTGCTGACTTCCGCCTTTTCGTGCGGCACTACCTTTATTGTCCATACCTCTCCTATTTTCTCCTTTGGAACAGGTGTATCCAGGTTTATTTTAAAACGCTCCAATCCTGACGGGTCTAAGGCCCGGATGATATCCATTGCTACTGACATAGGCTGCAAATTACGTTCTTATTGGCATTTTGAATGTTGATTGCCAGATGTTATTGATCATAAATACACTGCATCTGACTGTTTAGTTCTCTGATTTAGCTTTGGAATATGGGTTCGGGATTTATTTTTCAATTTAACTTCACCTGATATTCATGTCAGATAAGGTGTATTTATTGATCAATAACATCTGACACGAAGATTATGTAATCAAATTGAGGTACTACCATTTTGCGGGCCTGTTTGATTTTTGTAACTTTATGGCATGGAGAAAATGCAATCTATCGAGGAATTTTATCAGTCCAAGATGAACTGGATGCCGGATAACCTGCAAAAGGAAATGGGGCATTTCAATGTGTTTAGAATCGAGGATTGTGCCCCGCATACGGGGAAACCGCTGCCTTACAGCCGTAAAGATTTCTTTAAAATAAGCCTGATTGTAGGGAAAACGAGGATTCATTATGCTGATAAGATAGTGGAAATCAATGAGCGGGCTTTATTGTTTGCCAATCCGCATATTCCTTATACCTGGGAGCAACTGGAAGATACGCAGTCCGGTATTTTCTGCATTTTTACAGAAGCGTTTTTTAATCAGTTCGGGAACCTGAAAGATTACCCTGTGTTTAAGCCGGGAGGGAATCCTATTTTCGATCTGCCGGTGGATCAGGCTGAGCATATCAGGGATATTTTTGAAAGGATGTTTGTGGAGATTAACTCGGATTATACCTATAAATATGATGTATTAAGGAACCTTGTGTTTGAACTGATCCATAGTGCCCAGAAGATGCAACCTGCGACTTCCACCCTTTATACGCATTCCAATGCTTCTACCAGGGTAGCTTCCCTGTTCATGGAACTGCTTGAAAGACAGTTTCCTATAGAATCTCCCCTGCAGCAGGTAGGCTTCCGCACTCCCACAGACTTTGCCAGTCAGCTGGCGGTACATGTGAACCATTTAAACCGGGCTTTGAAGGAAGTGACCGGCAAAACGACTTCCCAGCTGATTGCGGAAAGGATTGTACAGGAGGCCAGGGCATTACTGAAGCATACCGACTGGAATATTTCAGAGATTGCCTGGTGCCTGGGATTTGAAGAACTCCCCCATTTTATTAACTTCTTTAAAAAGAACGCACAGATTACTCCAAAGTCGTTCAGAATGGCTATTGTTTGATTTTTACAACTTTTGGTTTGGTTTGTACAACGATCAGACCTTATGTACCATCTACCTTTGTATCATAATATTTTAAAATTATGAGCAACAAAGTATGGTTAGTTACAGGCGCATCCAAAGGCCTCGGACTTGCAATCACAAAGAAACTCCTTGCAACAGGATATAAAGTAGCTGCTACTTCAAGAACAGCTGATGCATTAATTAAAGCGGTGGGTACTGCTGCTTCTGATAACTTTCTTCCGCTGGAAGTGAGCCTGACGGATGAACAGAGTGTACAGAAAGCGATTACTGATACACTGGCGAAATTCGGTACGATTGACGTAGTGGTGAATAATGCCGGTTACGGACAGCTTGGCGCTATTGAGGAAATGAGTGATGCGGAAGTACGCAAGAACTTTGATATCAATGTATTTGGGTTGTTGAATGTGATGCGCAGTGTGATGCCTCACCTGCGTGCGCAAATGTCCGGCAGGGTGTATAATATTTCTTCTGTTGGCGGGTTCATTGGGAATTTCCCGGGATGGTCCAGTTATATTTCTTCGAAATTTGCGGTAGCAGGATTGACGGAGTCTTTTGCTGCGGAAGCGTTACCTTTTAATGTGTATGGAACCGTGGTGTATCCAGGTTATTTCCGTACTGATTTCTTATCTCAGGATTCTTTGCTTTTATCTGCTAAACAACTGGATGTTTATCAGGCAGCCAGGGATTCACAGGCGCAGCATCAGAATGAGATTAATGGTAATCAGCCCGGAGATCCTGAAAAAGCAGCTGAGCTGCTGATAAAGGTTGCGGAAGAGCCTAATCCGCCGGTACATCTGTTCATAGGTGCGGATGCTTATAAGCTGATAGATGTGAAGATAGATGCCGTGAGGAAGGATACTGAAAGGTTGAGATCTTTGGCTACTGCTACTGATTTTTAGTTCATAGTGCCTCAGTTTGAATGTTATGACAGCGTAGATTGCCAGATGTTATTGATCATAAATACACTGCATCTGACTGTTTAGTTCTCTGATTTAGCTTTGGAACATGGGTTCAGGATTTGTTTTTCAATTTAACTTCACCTAATATTCACGTCAGATAAGGTGTATTTATTGATCAATAACATCTGGCACGAAGATCATGTATTGCAGAGGCGAAGGCACTGTTGCAGCATACTACCTGGAGTGTAGCGGAGATTGCAGACAGTCTGGGTTATGAATATGCGTCTTATTATAAAAAGAAGGGGGAGTCTCGATTGAGACTCCCCCTTCTTTTTATATCTTATCGTTCAGAATATTGGTTGGGTAAATGATTAAGGTAAAATTCCGCCTTCTATTAATCCTTTCAGATCTTTAGAGATTAATTTATCTCCATCGTAGAATGAAACGGTCATTTTGTTGTTGATGGTGAATTTCTGGGATTTCTGGAAAAGTACAGTACCAGAGAAATCGTCCAATGTCAGCACTTTACCATTGGTAACTTTCTGTACCTGCATGTAAGTGATTGGATTCGGAGAAGCCTTTGACAGATCTGCGTAAAAGGTATAAAGGTAAGAGCCATCTTTTTGATAACCGATTTCAGTAACAGTTGGTGTAGCAACTTTTTTCTGTAAAGTAGTAAATGAAAAGAGCGTGTATGCGACAGCGATGATAACCAGGGATAGTAATAGTTTCTTCATAGATTCTAATTGTATATTAATAATCTGCCTTCTCCATACAATTTAACATTTATTTAAATACTTACATAAAATATTTTCTATATGAGTGGAGTATTTCCGGCAAAAAAAATTAAGTAACGGAGCCTCAATCATTTACCTTTCTGAGGAGTAAAATGAGAGCTTGAGTAGTTTTTCATATAACCCCCTTTAGACCACACTGTTGCCACATTTCTGATATCCTTAATATCTATGAGTACTAAAAGGCCAAAATCTATATGTTAGATTTTTTTTTAAAGCTTGTACGCATATCACCTATTAAAAGTTGTCTTATATACAAAGGGATTATTTTTCGAACAGTGAACAATAGTTTTTCTAAAGAGTAAATAGAATGATTAAAAGAAGTTTAACGGTTCTGGCGGTATGTTGTATGTCTTTGTCCGCTATTGCACAGGTACCTTTCACTATCAAAGGAAAATTAGGTAGTCTGAAAGCTCCTGCTAAAGTTTACATCGGGTACAGTGTGGATGGTAAGGCTGTATATGATTCTGCAGACATTAATAACGGTACTTTCGAAATGGTACACTATACTAATTATCCTGTATGTGCTATCTTTTCAGTAAGTAAAGACGGAGAACCAAAAAGTTTTTTTGACGGCAATAACATCGCGCGTTTGTATGTTGAACCAGGCGCAACTATCTGGTTAACATCTAATGAAGATATTGTCAATTTTGAATCAAGCGGGTCTAAATCCCAGGAAGATTACAAGGTGTACCAGGCTTATATGGCGCCTATTGAAGCTAAGCTAAATGCTTTAACCTTAGAAGGGGCTTCCAGCAACGCGAAGAAAGATACTGCTACACGCAGGAACTATATGGATCGCTTCCGTGCTGCCATGGATGAGAAGAGGAAAATGATGAAGGAGTTTGTGCTGACCTATCGTGATATGTATATCAGTTTGGATATACTGGAAGAATATGCCGGTCATTTCATTGACTATCAGGATGTGGAACCTGCTTACCTTGCGTTGAGTGATCGCACACAACAATCTGTAAGAGGAAAACTTTTCCTGAAAAAGATGAATCAGTTTAAGACGACGGCAGTTGGTACTACCGCTCCTGATTTTACACAGAAAGATACAGATGGTAATAAAGTAACGCTCTCTTCCTTCAAAGGTAAGTATGTATTGCTTGTTTTCTGGGCCAGCTGGTCTCCTACTTCCAGAGCACTTAATGTGGAAATGAAAGAGACTTTCAAACAGTTCAGAGGAAAGAATTTCACTGTGCTTGGGATTGGATTGGAAGAACGTAAAGATAGCTGGTTAGATGCGATTCAGCAGGATGGTACCAGCTGGTTGCAGTTAAGCGATCTGAAATATATGAAGAATGAGGTGGCCGGATTATATGATGTGACTTCAGTACCACAGAATGTACTGATAGATCCTTCAGGGAATATCGTTGCCCGTAACTTAAAGGGTAATGCGCTGAAGGATAAATTAATAAGTGTTCTTGCTCAATAGTACATATTTTTAAGATTGTCAAGTGAGAAAAGGCTGCCATTTTTGGCGGCCTTTTTCGTGTTATTATATATACTACTCAAATAATTCCTGTTCATCTGTGAAATAAGTTTTCCTTCCACCAACAGCCTGCTGTTGTATCTCTACTCCGGTAGGGCTTTTTTCAAGGTTGGGATTGTGGATCTCCATAAAGTCTCTTATCTCTCCACTGATAAGATCAGGGTTCTTTTTCTGGATTTTATCTATCGCATCTGATAATACGGAATAGATGGTACGCGCCAGCTTTTTAATCTTTGCAGGCGGGATTTTGTTGGAGATGGAGAACGGGGAAAGACGTGCATGCCACAGGATCTCATCTGCATAAGCATTACCTATACCACGGATAATATGCTGATCCAGCAATAGCTTTTTGATAGTCGTGCGGGTAGCGGACATTTTCTCTTCCAGGTAAGCAGCAGTAAGGTCTTCCGACATCGCATCCGGTGCCTCATTCTTTGGAGGATTTACTGTGAGGGCAGCCATACGCTGGAAGTCGGTCAATGCAAGACCGGTACCATCTGTAAAGTGTAACTCAGCAATCGTATGTTTGGTCTCGTTATCATCTTTGAACAGGTGTAGTGCTCCATGTAACATCAGATGCATCCCCAGAATACTACCATTTCTGAATTCAAAACGAAGTTCCTTACCTTCCCTGTATACTTTCGACAACTTCTGCTGTTCAAATGCTTTTCTGAAAGTAGCTGCGTTAGCGACTATATTTTTTGCCTTGGAAATGGTGATATGGTCTATTGTTTTCCTGGACAGTTTCTTATCGAGGTTATTGCTGAAAACTTGCAAATCCGGTAATTCAGGCATGATCTTACTTTTATTAGTACTGCGAATTTAGTCTAAAAATTATGCCGGGCAGGAACGGGATATCATCTATATTTCGAGTATGGTTCGTCAATTAACGATATATCGTAAATTCATCCTTATCCAAAATTAGTATAAATAAATAACAATCAATTAGTTAACCGCATGGCATCTTTATTGAATAACTATTCATTCTCCGCATTATATTCATTAAAGCTAATGCGTTACATCACAATGAAAAAACTTATCGTCTCAGGTCTTCTCTTATTTACAGGTTTTGGCACATTTGCCCAGGTCACAGCCACCGGCACTTCCACCATCTGGGGTAAGATAGATGGTGTAGCCATAGAAGGAATGGTACAAGGCCCCTCTACAGCAATAACTCCTTTGCAGATAGCCTGTGTGTTCGAATACACAGAAGGAGATATCTTTAATGCACCACCAGCTTTACCAGCAGCGGTGAATGGTATGGTACATCTGGACAAAGACCTGAACGGCATTATCACAGATATCAGGAAAAGCGGAAAATTTACGGGGCATACATTTGAAACATTGCTTATCACTCCACCAGCGGGAGCGATAAGTCCGAAGAAAGTACTGCTGATAGGACTGGGTGACAGGAACAAATTTACACCGGAACTGATGACAGATATCGCCAGTGTGGCCATGCGGGAAGCCCTGCGTTTAGGGGTCACCGGTTTTGCTTTTGCCAGCGATCTGAAAGATGCAGGGATAGACTCTCCTACAGCACTGGTAGCAGGCAATGTAGTGAAAGGTATGTTTAACGCTTACCGTACGGAAGCTTATCTTAGAGAAAAAAAGATGTCTTCATATAAACCTCTGGTAAAAGTAACTTTGCTGGCCGGACCATCCTTCTACACCACTGCTGGACAGGGTATCAAAGAAGCAATAACATCATTTAACAACTAATAAAATATACACAAATGGAAGCAAAAATCGGTATTAAGCAGGAGTATCTTGCCGCAGTAGCACTATCGCTGAGCAGAATCCTGGCAGATGAATTTGTACTGTATACCAAAACACGTAAGGCGCATTGGAATGTCATAGGTATAGACTTCCTGTCCAAGCATAAATTTTTTGAAGAACAGTACGGACAACTGGAACAGATCGTAGATGATGTAGCTGAAAGGATCAGAAGTCTGGGGCATTATGCACCCGCTTCTTTAAAAGAATACCTGGAACTGACACATCTTTCCGAACAATCCAGGGAAAAGAATAACAGCGCTGGTTTTATTAAGGAATTACTGGCAGATCATGAAAGTATCCTGATCCACCTGCGTGAGAATATCAACAATTATGTAACCGCACTGCATGATGCAGGTACCAGTGATTACATCACCGGTTTAATGGAGACGCACGAAAAGATGGCCTGGATGCTTAGAGCCCACTTAGAATAGTATGAGCAATATATTTTTAAAACCACTGTTGTTCGCAGCAGTGGTTTTCGTTCATGTATCTGTATATGCACAGCATACAGCAGATACAAACAGGGTGAAGCAACTGCAGACTAACAGCCGGTACTACCTGATGAAAGAGGGAGAACTTAAGCGTGACCTTGACAGTGCATTACTGCTGAATGAAGAAGCGTTAAAATTAAGCGCTGCTTTACAGTACCGGGAAGGTAGCGGTAAAGGGCTTTTGCTGGAGGCACAGATTTACAGAGAGAAAGGGGAATGGAAAAAAGCAGCGCAACTGCTGAAAGAGGCCCTTGCCATGTATACCACTTATGATTTAAAACATTTACTGGCTGAAGGTTACATCGAATCTGCACAATATTATCACAACGAAGGGAACGATCTTGAACAACGCATTTACTATTATAACAAAGCATTACCGCTTTTTAAGGAAACCGGCGATTTAAAACAGGTAGCCATTACGTTACAGGTATTGGGGGACTTCTGCCATATTAAAGGAGATATAGCTACCTCACTGAATTATCTACAGGAATCCCTTGTATACTCAAAGGTAGCAGGATATAAAGATGTACAGGGGATATATGATCTGATCGGTAATGCCTATCAGCAGAAAGGCGATTTCACCCAGGCGTTAAAGTATGGACTGCTGGCTGTAAAAACAGCTGAAACATTAAAAGACAGCAGTATACAAATGGGTGCGATCTACAATCATGTGGGACTGATCTATTATAACTTACGGGAATATCAGCCAGCACGCGATTACTGGAACAAAGCCCTGGAAGTAGCCATCACACATAAGGATACAGCATCCTACCAGCTCATTACAAGCAATATTGCATCAGGCTTGCTCATGGTGGAACAATACAAGGATGCACTGGCGTTACTGGATGCTATGATCAAAAAATATCCACCTTCCTCACTTGAAATAAGACTGAGAATTCCTTATATCTATTTCAATATCTATATGGATATGAAAAATTATAATAAGGCTGCTGTTTATTATAAAGAAATAGTAAAATTTCACAATGAGCTAAGTGATCATGATGCTGCTCAGCCTACTTTATGCCGGAGTATTATCAGGTACCTTATTCAAACTAAACAATACGATCAAACTTATAAATATCTCGAAGAACTGGATAATACCAGTAAAGTATTAGGCGATAACCTGGTGAGGTCTCTGAACCAGCTGGACTGGTTTCGCGTAGATTCTGCACAGGGTAATTATATATCCGCTATTCAGCATCAGCAGTTATATAAATCTTTATCGGACTCTATCTTTAATATTGAAAAAAGTAAACAGTTCAGCAGTTTACAGTTACAGTTTGAGACAGAAAAGAAAGACAAGGATATTCAATTATTAACCCAGAAAAGTAAGCTGCAATATAACAGCTTACAAAAAGAAAGAACGATCAGGAATGTGATCATTGCCGGGGTGATTTTGTTATCGTTGTTCTCTGGTCTGATTTATATCAGTTATCGTTCCAAAGAACGCAGTAATACGAAACTGGAGCTACAGCAGAAAGAGATCAATGATCAGAATGAGTTATTAAAAAAACTGCTGGGAGAAAAGGAATGGTTATTGAAAGAGATCCATCACCGGGTAAAAAATAATCTGCAGATCGTGATCAGTTTACTGAATACACAATCTGCTTATTTAGATAATGAAGATGCGTTAACAGCGATCCGTAACAGTCAGTATAGAATGCATGCCATGTCACTCATTCACCAGAAACTATATCAGTCGGATAACCTGGACTGTATTGAGATGAGCTGGTATATCAGGGAACTGGTGAGTTATATGCAGGAGTCTTTTAATACTACGAACAGGATCGTGTTTATGTTACAGGTAGAGAAGGTAGAAATGGATGTAGCGAAGGCTGTTCCACTTGGACTGATACTGAATGAAGCGATCAGCAATGCCATAAAATATGCCTTCCCCGGGAACCGGGCAGGAGAAGTGATCATATCACTGAAAAGATTACATGGGACTACTTACCAGCTAAATATATCGGATAATGGAGTGGGATTACCTGAAGACTTTGAGCCTGAAAACACCGATTCTCTGGGTATGAGTCTGATGCATGGATTGAGCGAACAATTAGAGGGGACATTTAATATAAAAAACGATAACGGGTTAAAAATAGAGATTGTTTTTAATAATCATCAGTTAGTATATGAAAGAAAAAATACTGATCGTAGAAGATGAATTTATAGTAGCAAATGATCTCAGGATAATTTTGGTTAAAGCCGGCTATAATGTGTGTGGAACTGCTTCTTCTGTTGATGCGGCAAAACTGTTGATAACATCTAAAAAGCCCGACTGGGTGCTATTGGATATCATACTGAGAGGTGAAGAGACCGGCATTGATCTTGCATGGGAGCTGCATGAAAAGAAAATACCATTCCTGTACATCTCCGCTAATACGAATCAGAGTATACTGGAAGCCGTGAAGGAAACACAGCCCTATGGCTTTATGGTAAAGCCTTTCCGGGAAAGAGACCTGCTGGTGATGCTGGACATTGCCCGTTACAGGTATACTCTTGAAACAAAACAGACAGATAGTATTCCTTCGGCACTTTCCAATACTGAAGGGATCATAGGGCTTAAAGATACCCTTGAAAAAATTAATCTTGTAGCACCATCTGAAAGCGCTGTACTGATATTGGGAGAAAGCGGTACCGGCAAAGAAAAAATAGCCCATGCTATTCATAATATTTCGGGGCGCAGGAATATGCCGCTTGTGACCATTAACTGTGCAGCCCTGCCTGTCTCACTGGTCGAATCGGAATTATTCGGGCATGAGAAAGGGGCGTTTACGGGCGCTAACAACAGGCGCATTGGAAAGTTTGAACTGGCCCACAAGAGTACTATCTTCCTGGATGAAATAGGTGAACTGCCACTGGATTCACAGGCCAAATTATTAAGGGTATTACAGGAGAAGGAAATAGAGCGACTGGGTAGTAATCAGACCCTGAAGATAGATGTGCGGGTGATAGCAGCTACTAACCGTAACCTGGAAAAAGAAGTGGCAGAAGGGCGCTTCCGGCTGGACCTCTATTACCGGTTGAATATATTCCCGGTAGAACTGCCGCCTTTGCGTAAACACAAAGAAGACATTGAAGAACTGGCTAATTATTTCCTGCAGAAATATGCGCGGAAGGCAGGTAAAAATGTAGACAATATTTCTGAACAGGTAATGATGCAGTTAATGCAGTATAACTGGCCGGGGAATGTACGCGAGCTGGAGCACCTGATAGAAAGGAATGTACTGATGGCTACCGGGAGTGAAATCAACAGGATTGAAATGCCAGTAGTTACTACCGCTTATGAGGATGAGAGTCGTGTAAAAACGATGGAAGAAATGGAAAGGGAGCATATCATGAAGGTATTGAAGACCTGTAACGGAAAAGTTTTCGGTCCGGGTGGTGCCGCAGAAATATTAAATTTGCCTGCTACTACCCTTTATTCCAAGATGAAGAAGTTAGGTATTAAACAGGGGTATGTATAAATTCTTTATGGCTATGGAAGTTGTCAATAATGAGAAGGAACAGCAGTTTGAGATTGAGCAGGATGGAGAAAAAGCCTCTCTGACCTACCGGTTCTATAAAAAGGATATCGCGCTGATGCATACGACTGTACCCAAAGCGATGGAAGGAAAGGGTATTGCCAGTACCCTGGCGATAGCGGCATTTGATTATGCAAAGCAACATAAAAAGCCCGTGATGGTGTATTGCCCCTTTGTGGCGAAATTCCTGACCAAACATCCGGAGTATAATCATCAGCTGGACCCTGAGTATCACAAAGGATCGTGAAAATGCTCCTTTTTAATGCCCAGTTTCTGCATTTTAGAGATCAGGGTGGTAGATGGCAGCCCCAGCTTAACTGCTGCCCCAAAAGGGCCTGAAATACGCCCTTTACAGACTTTTAATACTTTCAGGATGTACGTGCGTTCCATTTCATCCAGTGGTACTATCGTAAATTCACCGGTATTCATTTCCTTCTGATTACCGGCAGGAAGATACATTTCCCTGATAGTCGTTCCATTGGTAAGCAGTACACTCCTTTCTACCAGGTGTTCCAGCTCGCGTACATTTCCCGGCCAGGAGTAGGTCAGCAGGCTTTCCATTACTTTAGGAGATACATTATTGATCTTTTTGCCGGCGTTCCTTGCATAACGGGCAACAAAGTGGGTAGTCAGTACAGGGATATCTTCCTTACGGTTGCGCAGGGGTGGTAATGTAACAGGGAAAACGTTCAGCCGGTAAAACAGGTCGCTTCTGAACCGGCCGGCATCCACTTCTTTCTGCAGATGACGATTGGTAGCAGCGATGATACGCACGTTTACTTTTATACTTCCTCTTCCCCCTATACGTTCTATCTCTTTCTCCTGTAATACCCTTAATAATTTAGCCTGTAATTCCATAGGCAGCTCCCCTATTTCATCCAGGAACAGTGTACTGTTATTGGCGAGTTCAAACTTACCTATGCGACGTTCTGTAGCGCCGGTGAAGCTACCTTTCTCATGTCCGAACAATTCACTTTCTATAAGATTAGGTGGTAAAGTAGCACAATTTACTTTCACCATCAGTTTGCCTTTATAGGGAGAACCATTATGGATAGCGCGTGCTATCAGTTCTTTACCTGTACCTGTTTCTCCCATCAGCAGCACGGTAGATTCTGAAGGAGCCACCTGTGATATCAGGTGGAAGATCTTTTGCATTTCAGTACCCGCTCCTATTATTTCTGAGAAACTGGTATCAGAAAGGTCATTGCTGAAGGAGAGCAATACTGTCTGCTCCTTCTCTTTTTCCTGTGAACTCTCTTTTTTCATTGGGTGCAAAGTTACATTGTTCCGGTAAATGACGGAGCGTAAAGCTCTCATAAAATTACGATATACCGTAGATTAATTTTATCCGATATCGGACTTAATAAAATGAATATCAATTGTTTAAATGAATGGTACGGGCTTTGACACTGGTACCGTACAATAAACCCGTGATTATGAGTCAAAATCAACAACAAGGTGAGATCATTATCCCACCTGTAGCAGAAGATCCGGCATTGTCCGCAGATACGAAAAAGTTTTTAGCGGCGCTTAATGGTGGTGGCGGAGCCCCATTGGAAACATTATCTCCGGCAGCTGCCAGGGAAGTATTGGTAGGCGCACAGGCCTCTGTGAAGGTAGATTACTCGGGAGTGGATTTTTCTGAGAAGACTATCACAGCGGATGGATTCACTATCAAACTGGATATCGTTCGTCCTGCCGGGAATAACGATGTGTTACCCGTATTTATTTTCATCCATGGTGGTGGCTGGGTATTAGGAGATTTCCCTACACACAAACGTATGGTACGTGATCTTACTGTATTATCCGGCGCGGTGGGTGTATTTGTTAACTACACACCTTCTCCGGAAGCACAGTACCCACAGGCAGTGAATGAGATCTTTGCTGCTACCAAATGGGTGGCTGAACATGGCGCTGAGATTAATGTAGACGGTAAAAGACTGGCTGTAGTTGGGAACAGCGTTGGCGGCAACATGACGGCGGTAACTGCGCTGAAGGCAAAAGAGAATAAAGGACCTGAGATTAAATTACAGGTACTGCTCTGGCCTATCGTAGATGCTGACTTTGAGCATGATTCCTATAAACGTTTTGGAAAAGACAGGTTCCTGACAACGCCGTTGATGAAATGGATGTATGATAACTATACAAAAGATCCTAAACAACGTGCAGAGATTTATGCATCTCCTATTAATGCTACGCTGGAACAATTAAAGGGTCTTCCTCCGGCATCGATACACGTAGCAGAAGCGGATATACTCCGGGATGGCGGTGAAGCGTATGGCCGTAAGCTGGATGAAGCAGGTGTAACGGTGACTACTGTCCGTTATAATGGTGCTATTCATGATTTTGGTTTGTTAAATCCTTTGGCAGAAACACCTCAGTCTAAATCGGTATTTGTTCATGCAGCAGCAGAGTTAAGGAAATACTTAAAATAAAATATTATGATCAAGAATATTGTTATTGTACACGGTGCTTTTGCGGATGCTTCCGGCTGGGAACCAGCTTATAAGATCCTGAAGGCAAAAGGGTACAATGTTACGCTTGTACAGAACCCAACGACTACGCTGGAAGATGATGTAGCCGCTACTGTAGCGGCCATTGACAGGCAGAAAGGTCCGGTTGTACTGGTGGGTCACTCCTGGGGCGGTACTGTTATTACAGAAGCGGGTGTACATCCGAATGTAGCCAGTCTGGTGTACGTAGCAGCATTTATTCCGGAGGTAGGAGAATCTACACTGGCACTGGTGCAGTCTGAAGCGATACTGGAAGTGAATGGCATTCTGGCTCCGGATGAAAAGGGCAATGTATATCTTGATAAGGCATTGTTTAATTCAACGTTTGCGGTAGGCCAGTCTGCGGAGAAATCTGCCTTTATGTATGATTCGCAGATTCCTTTAACGGTGAAGTCTTTTGTAACACCGGTTACGCAGGCTGCCTGGAAAAGCAAACCTTCCTTTGCTATTTTTCCTACGGATGATGGTACTATTAATCCATTACTGGAGCGTACTATGTATAAACGCGCAGGTTGCATTGTTACAGAAATGACTGGTGGGCATACGTTGTTTATGACGAAGCCTGAAGAAGTAGCAGATGTGATTATTAAAGCGGCATCTATTTAATTATACAGCTTATTAGAGGGGGATGACCTGGCATGTTCGAAAGAACTGCTGGTCTCCTCCTTTTTTTGTTTGAACATTCCAGACAATACTTTGTTATAAAGTGTTCAAACGTCCATATCATGAGTGCTATTTTTGGCATCATACATAAAAATAAAAAGCCGGTAGACCAGGGAACCATTCATCGTATGAAGGTTTCTTTAGCACACAGGGCTATCGATGGAATGGAGATATGGCAGGATGAACACGTTATGATAGGGCATTGTAAACTGTTGATGGTGGCGATAGAACAGCAACAAAAGATGCCATTTGTGACACAGGACCTTATCATCTCCGCAGATATCCGTATTGATAACCGCGCATACATCATACAACAAACGGGTGCACAAAATGCCCTTACGGACATTGTATTGTTACACCATGCTTATCTTAAATGGGGAGAACAATGTGTGCAGCACCTGGAAGGCGAATATGCTTTTTGCATATGGAACCGCATCACACAGCAATGTTTTATTGCCACAGATCATATCGGATTCAGATCATTATATTATTACGACTCCCCGGATACTTTTATTTTCTGCAGCGAGCAGAAAGGTATAGCGGCTGTAAAGCCTGGTCCTTATCAATTTAATGAAATCAGCCTGATGGAATACTACTTCCGGCAGTCAGATCCTTCCGGCACTTACGATGCAGATATATCTGCATTGTGCGGCGGGAATATGCTGATATTAAAAGACAACAATATCTGCATCAAAAAATACTGGGTGCCTGAGGGTGGAAAATATTCATTTAAGAGAGATGAAGAATGGACAGGATGTCTCAAAGAACTACTATTTGAGGCGGTAAAGAACAGGATGATTACAGATAAGCCGATAGGCATTACCTTAAGCGGCGGACTTGATTCCTCTGCATTAACCTGTATCCTGTCCGATTTGCTGGCACGTGTTAACAAACCATTGTATGCTTTTTCATCTGTGTTGCCAGATGCTCATACAGAAGATGAACAGGATGAAAAGAAATATATTGATATCATTGGCAAACATTGCCCAAACCTGGTGCAAACCTATGTAACAGCGGAAGAATACGGTCCCTTTGATAATATTGTAGCGGCCTTTGAAAATGATGAAACGTTCCCGAATGTTTTTTATTATATGGACTATGCGATTCTCAATGCTGCCAGAGATAAACATATAGGTATGCTTTATACGGGCTATGGCGGAGATCATTGGGTATCATGGAAAGGAAATCCCGTTATTCGCAACATGATCAACAAAGGACGTGTCACAGATGCCTGGAAGCTGATAAAAGGCTTTTCAAAAACAGAAGGTAAAGGATTGATGGAAATCATCAAAAGAGAATATTTATCTCATACACGATGGAGAAAGAAAAAATCAGATGAAGTAACTGCCGCATGGCTGCAAAATGGATTTTTCAATAAATATAAACAGGACCTGAATTTTGATGCTGTAAAGGATATTACTTCTTTTATGTGTAATAAAATCCGGAATGGACGAACAGGGATATTTCCTGCGATGCTGGCAAAACGAAATGAAAGATTTGGGATGCAGTCTGCAGTACCACTTTTCGATAAACATGTATTGGAATTTATGATCGATGTGCCACAGCAGCTGTTTGTTCGCGGAGGTTATAAAAGAAGTCTGCTCAGGCATGCAATGGCTGGCATAATGCCTCCGGAAGTATTATGGAGACATGATAAAGGAATGTATTCACCTGATTACGTTTCCCGTACGATGAAACATGCCGGATTTATTCAGGAGGTAATCACATCCGAAAAATATGCAATTGGCTTTAAGCATTATTTATCCAGGGAAGGATATACCGGCAGTAATGATGTGCAAGATATAATATGTACCACACAGGGTGTAATTGCCAGTACTATACTTTCTGATTTACATGCAAAAGGGTACAGTTTTTCCACTATTTCTTAACACCTAAAATAAATTACATGAAAAACAAACTAAATGGTATCACTCCTGGTAATGGCGGTGCCGGAACTGATTTCGGTTCTGAAAAAACAGAGTAGAAATTTTTAAAAGGGTCATGTTCTCAAACATGACCCTTTTAGTTTTTTTATTGGAAAGATGGGAAGATACCATTCAGTGCGATAATGTAGTTAATACATACATACGGCATCATGTTATCATGAGGCTGAGTCCCTCCTGTCATCGTTAGTGCAGTAGGATCGAGCATAACGTTAGGTGCGCTGGGCCCTGATGGCAATGGTAGTGTTGTATAGAGTTTAACATCCGGATAAGGTGGTTGCTTTACACTATTATTCCCGTTTGTCTGGGCGAGTAAATTATTAGTAGGATCGCTGGTAGTAGCTGCGCTGGTGGTGGCTAATAATGCATGCGTGTGTGCAGGCATATTATTCTGCAACAGTGTCACATTTGGTGTACCACCCTGTTGTCCGATGATATAAGTTTGTCCACCCGCCAGGTTCCCCTGATTCAGCGGTATTCTTACCCGCAGATCCGGCAATGCAAATGTAGTGATGCCATCTCCACCATAAGTGGTACCGAGTAAGGCAAACAGTGCAGATTCCTGAGCGATACTTTGCAGTGCGCCATTACAGAATGCCCATCCCTGAGGGGCATAATTGCCCGCAAAGATTCTTACTTCTCCAAGGTAATTATCCATATAAATCAATTAAACGTTTTGAGGTAAATGAGGTTACTGTCTGGAAGGAAATATTCCTGCAGACGCTATACAGTAGTTCATAACAAGGAATGGCTGCCGGTTTTCATGAGGCAGGTTTCCTCCCGAAAGTGTAATGGCAGGCGCAAGTGGAGTAAGAGCACCTCCCGCAGGAGCGTACAGATTTACACCCGCTTTATTTGCAGTTACTCCACTTCCAGCCGTATTGGAGTTTGCAAAAAAGTTAGTGGAAGGACTACCGAGATCGTATGAAATGTTCGCATTTACCAGGTGATTATGAGCGGGTAAATTGGGCGAGAGCAATGTAACACTCTCTGAGCCCGACATACTACCAATCGGATAAGTACCGCTGCTACCAGTACCTTGTCCAAGAATGGCTCTACCGTTTAAATTAGGCAACGCAAAGGTTGTTGTGCCATTTCCGCCATAAAATGTGCCGAGTAGCGCAAACAATGCCTGGTTCTGAGCAATAGACAAAAGCTGTCCGCTGCAGGATATCCATCCTCTGGGAATACCTCCGAAACCAAAAAGCCGGATTTCTCCTAAATAATTATCCATATGAAAAAAATAAGATAAGGTTAAGAAATGCTATTGATGCGGAGGGAATATGCCACTCACGCAAATGGAATAAGTCAGTGCCAGATAAGGCGACATATTATCGTGTGGTATACTGGAACCGGCAGGCATTATCGTTTGCGGATTCAATACTGTGCCACTATTCTTATTATTAGAATACACAACAATGCCCTGTGACAAGCCAGATGAAAAGGCATTGGTGAGATAAACATTACTTGCCGGCGTAGCGGTGGCCAGGGCTGTCTGTGCCAGACTGGAACGTGTGACTGCCTGGATGTTGTGATTGTGGGCGGGCATTGTGTTCGTTGTAATGGTGACCTGTGCACTGCCCCCACTGGCTCCTGGTACAGTAAAACCGGCTGCAGCCGGATTAACGCCTGTTAATACGACTCCGCGGAGATCCGGCACTTTAAAATTGGTAGTGCCATTACCGCCGAATTGTATACCGATAATTGCGAAGAGGGTCTGGAACGCACTAATGTTGTACGTAGTACCATCACAGGCAAGCCAGCCGTTAGGTGTAAAATTGAATCCGAAAGCCCTGATTTCGCCAACGAAACCATCCATAAGTGTAAATTTTGAGGTGAGTAAATTGGAGTTATAAAAGAGTAGGAAATTGAGCTGATGTTAATCCATGATATACAGTTGTTATTGAGGGATTATAATGGTTATTAGTTCTTAGTTAACAGTAAAGGCTCAAAAATGTTCAAAACAAATAATTTAGCGGGGTATGATCAAAAAAAAATCCCCCTGTGTTGCAGGGGGATTTTTTCTGATTTCTATATCATTACTTCTTCTCTACAGCTTTTACTTCAAAATTTTCAAACACTACAGGGAAACTCTTTTTACCGGGAGCAGCAGCTACTACTCCTATCTGTGCTTTTACATTGGGCGGGAAGTATGCCAGTCGTAACATATCATACTTTATTCCATCAAAAGAATATTTTATCTCTACGAAGTCCCCTTTTCTCAATAATCTGAGCCAAACGGACTCCGGACTATCATGACGTGGTACTACTGACCAGTCGGATACTTCTCTTGTTACTACTGCACTTACGTTCTGTACACCATCTACATATTCAATCCCTGTTTTGATCCAGTTCTTGTTATCAATTCTTACCATCAATCCAGCCTGGTGGAAGAGTTCCTGGTAATGTCCGGTGATCTTTACACTGGCTTCAAAGTCACCTTCCTGTTCCTGGAAATAAAAAGGGCCATTGTCGCGGATAAAGCCATAATGGGTTACACGCCAGTAATCGGTGGCAGGGTCTACGGTTACATCCAGTTTCTTAGCGTTGCCGGTCCATTTGCCGGGTTCATTAAACCATTTCATAACAGGAGATTGATTTTGAGCATGCAGGTTACCAATACAAAAACTAAGTACGAAAACGAATAAAAGGGTTTTTCTCATAAACGATTGTTTTAAAAGTAGGGCAAATGTAGGAAAATTAGGTAGAGACTCAGTTCGAATGTTATAGATGTTATTGATCATAAATACACTGCATCTGACTGTTTAGTTCTCTGATTTAGCTTTGGAATATGGGTTTAGGATTTGTTTTTCAATTTAACTTCACCTAATATTCACGTCAGATAAGGTGTATTTATTGATCAATAACATCTGGCTCGAAGATTATGTAATCAAACTGAGGAACTTGAGGTACTACTGGAAATTAATGTCCTAAATCCCCCCTTAAGAAGTCGTGAATACGCCCCTGTATTGTCCATTTTAGTATAGACATTTGGTTCATAATAATTGAGATCGTTATGGAATTACATAATACTGCTGCGGCACTTATAAAGATCCTGTCTTCATTCAATGAAGAAGAAATGAATATGGTCCCTTTTGAAGGTAGCTGGACTGCCGGACAGGTAGGTGAACATATCTATAAATCTGTATCCGGTGTATCCCAGGTGTTACAGGGTGCTGTAGCTCCTACTGAAAGAAATCCCGGAGAAAAGATCAAAAGTATAGAGGACCTGTTTTTGAACTTCAATGAGAAATTTAAATCTCCGGAGTTTATTATTCCTTCTGATCATCCACATGATAAAAAGTTATTGCTAAAGTGTCTGACATTAACACTTGATGAAGTGGGTGAGAATCTTAAAAAGCAGGATCAAAGTGTTACCTGTCTGGAATTTGCTATGCCCGGATTTGGAGAATTGACGAGGATGGAATGGAATCATTTTATAATAGTGCATACACAAAGGCATATCCATCAATTGAAGAATATTGCTGAAAAAGTAAAAAACCGCTTACATCATTCGATGTAAGCGGCCATATTATTTTACTATATATTCTACGAATAAATCTGTAATTGTCAACTGCTCTTTAAAACGTGCCCATTCTTCCCTGCTCAACCCTTGTGGTTTCTTTTTAAGTACATTTCCCGCAGGGAAATTTACATCTGCGGAAACTACTGTCCTTCCTCTCGTTTTTTCCAGCAGCGTGTTTAAAAGCGGTGTATGAGGAATGCCTTTATACTGGTGTTCTTTTTCAGGAACAAAAGCGACAAGATCCTCATGTGTCATCATCTCCAGACCTTTCTCCTTCAATGTTGCGTTATGGCTGCAATGATGCCCTACTTTATAGAATACGGTATTATTTAATAAATGTTCCGCATTCACCGTTTCCTTTTTCCCATCGTTCTTTACCTCCCATTCGTGTTCATGCCAGCTAAGCCAGTTCCCTACCTGTGCATCTCCCGGGAATAAAAGCACCCTGCCGCTATCAATGAATTCTATTGCCAGCACCAGGCTGGTATTATTCGTATCAGCATCCATTTGCATTGCTAATGCACCCGCCATATCCAGCCAGTCGTCATCAATTTTGCGGTAAGACTGTTCAGGATCAAAATAGGAGGCTTTCATATAATCCAGCTGCTCCGCCTCTGCCAGTGATATGGTTGTTGCAGTCCCAAATGGCCGGCCACCATCCAGTGAAGGATCCTGGGCATCCATTCCAAAGATCCCTTCTACAAATCCAGCCAGTGAGCTATCGCCAAAATAGACTTCTTTTTTTGCACCACCTGATGGCGCGGCTTTATTCAATAATTTGTTTTTGGGTGGCCCCATTACATACATGCGGATGCCGGGCAATTTTGTTTTCTCTTCAATTAACTCACCAGGGTCCAGATAGACTATTCCTGCTTCACCTTTCTTTGCTAAAGTCCGCAGATGGTCCATCGCATTCTGCGTATCAAGACTGATCTTAAACTGATCGCTCACTTTTATTCCTCCCGGTGTTGTTGTTAATGCCAGGGGCCCGAAGAATTCAAGCAATCCATCCAAAGAATTATTAAACGCTTTTCTTTGGATCAGCATATTATCTCCACCTATCTGCAGCTTAAAAGCAGCCGCATTTTCATCTGTCTTTTTCTTCAAATGTTCTGCGGCAATTTTAAGCGCCTTTACTCTTTTCCGGAGACCTTTATTCAATACTTTAGCATCTTTATCTTCAGGGTTTTCTGTCCATGCCAGCCATAACTTACCGATAGGCAATTTATCAAACAGTTTCTTATCCGGATGGAATCCTGATACATGGTCCCAGTGTTCGTGGGTAGCTACCAATACATCCAGCTGAGGCACGGTTTTCCTGCTACCTTTTAATTCTTTTACAATATCATCTCTTACATTATCCAGCGTGATTCCCTCTACACTATCATTCAGCTTTAAACCACAGTCGATCAGCATGGTAAAGTTGCGGGTAGCTCCGGCAAAGAATTGCAGTAAGAAACAATCTCCAAAGCCATGCCTGTACATTCGCACTTTGATAGAATCAATATTTTTCATCTTAATTAATGTTGATGGGTAAATGAATGCATGAATGCGAAAGGGCCTGAAAGCGTTGCGAGTGTTTTATCAGAAAAGTATACTTCGCCTTTATCTGCGCCGATATTGTTCTTGTATTTATACTGACGTTCCATACGCTCAACATCATCAATCCCTTTTTTTATAGCATATTTCAATTGCATTTTATCAAGGTCAAAGATCAGTGTGCATCCGCCACGGAAAATAAATCCATTATCCGGTTTATCTTTTCCGGGATCAAAATAACCTGCGACTGAAAAATTCTGTTCTGCATCAATGTTTACTCTTATGCCTCTTTTCTGCACAAGGTTAATGATCACATGATTTATTATTTTATCATCCGGTGTGATCCTGCTGGCCAGCCAGAGATTCTCTACTGAATATTTAGCTAAATCAGAGTAATCCGAATGACCGAATCCCAGGCCCTCACAAGCCATTGTACCTTCCGGGAATAATAAACCGGAGAGTTCCGCAAATTTTTTACCGGCATTGCTCAAAATGAATTTTGAATTAATACGATCATATAATCCTGTAATTTTCTTTTTCTTATCTCCTGAGATAAAATATTTAGTTGTATCAAAGACTTTCTCCCTGCTTGTTTCATAGGCAACCGCTTCCTTAAACTCTTTGAGGAACTTAATAAATATTTCTTCGTCATCTTCTGCGAGTTCAAATTCAGGGAACGGCTCATGCACCAATGATTCCACGGACATTGTTTTTACACCTGTAGGGAAGATGCCCCGTTTTTGAAAGCTTTCTATGAAAGCAACGCGGTAATTCTTTTCATCTTCAGCTACCATATCAACATCTGCGGTAATGAGTGCCCGCAGATAATCCCCATAATTGATATCTACCGGAGGGCAATAGTCCAGTGCCCGGACGCATATTTTGAGGATACGGGAAGCAGTGTCTGAAGCTGTATTCGCTAACAGATCGACCATATCAGGATGAAGATCTCCCTCTCCGCCTGTGGAGACCCTTAACAATGGTTTGATACGTTGTTTATAAATATTGAGGAATGCGTCGAATATAGCAGCTACCAGTACAGCGCCACGATCATGGAATTCCATTTTAGTAGCGTATTCTTCCGGATCAGGTTTCTGAGGTGTCCATTCTCCTGTTACCGGGTCTGTTTTCCCAATGGCATCACGCAGGCTACCATAACTTCCCATTGCCAGGCCGAACTGCTGGGCTAATTGTCCAAGGAGATTCTGGGCATTCAGATCGCCCTTTGTTTTGGCAATCTGGTGTTTTAGTACTTCAGGGAAAGTAAAATGCTGAAATAAGGCTACAATATCTGAAAATGCTTCATGAAAGGCCCGGGTATCCGGATGCGTATCTTCAATATATCGCTGATGCAGTCCGTCCAGGATGGCATGTGTTGTTTCGTGTGCGATTACATCATGACTAAGGCAGGTAAATACAGTACCACCGGGTAACTGTAACTGCACATTTGCTGGTTTTGCAGGAAAGTATCCAAAGAGCAGGCTTTTTTTCTGAGGATTGTAATAGGCGTTTGCCTGTCTTAAGGCATGCGGATAA
Source organism: Chitinophaga sp. YR573 (assembly GCF_900110995.1). Lineage (GTDB taxonomy): Bacteria > Bacteroidota > Bacteroidia > Chitinophagales > Chitinophagaceae > Chitinophaga. The sequence goes on along the minus strand of NZ_FOJF01000003.1, from coordinate 74,567 downwards.
ATACGCAACCTTTGTACAAAACTGCTACCTCCTATTTTGTTACTTTCAGTAAGATAAATATGAGGAGACCATTGGATCTTCCGGCCCAATGCCCGTTCAAAATTCTTTATGGTGGTCATTATCACGGCATAGACCATCTGCTGATGGAATTGCGGATTACTGACACTGGGATTTAGTCCGTCCTGAGCCAGTAAGTATGGATCGTTCAGATCTACCGGTGGATAAAAAACACCGGAAGCGGGGTCATAATCAATGATCTCTATATACTCACCGGCAGGCAGTGTTTTTGTTCCAGCCTGCTGTAGTTCTTCCCATTCAACTTTGTAAACAATATTATTAACCTGTACAGTATCTGTTAACAATGATAGAGAAGGGTCGAAGGCATAAGCTCTTAATTTGCGCGATACTGGCTTATTGAGCTTAGCTAGTTTTGTTTTGGGGACAAGCATATCCATTGGGGTACATTTCTTTGGAATACAATATATCGAATTTATAACAGGTAAAAAATACCAACTTGTTTGTATTTTTTACCCGTCGATTCTCAGTTTGAATGTTAATTGCCAGATGTTATTGATCATAAATACACTGCATCTGACTGTTTAGTTCTCTGATTTAGCTTGGGAATATGGGTGCAGGATTTGTTTTTCAATTTAACTTCACCTAATATTCACGTCAGATAAGGTGTATTTATTGATCAACAACATCTGGTGCGAAGATTATGTAATCAAACTGAGGCACTACTCTATTTTAGATGCCAGTAAAGTTGTTCCAAAGCCCAGAATGGCTATCAGTGCAAAGGACCAGCGCAGGTCCATTGCTTCTGCGATGAATCCAATGAGTGGCGGGCCCAGTAAGAAGCCCAGGAAACCTACTGTGGATACTGCTGCAATGGCGACTCCCGGGGGTAATGTTTTGGATTTGCCGGCTAATGCCAGTACTAGTGGAACTACAGAGGAGACCCCGATACCTACTAACAGAAAGCCCAGTGTAGCTGTGTATATGTTGGGGAATATTATTGCCAGTAATAGTCCGCTGGTACTGATGATACCACTGCACTGCAATACATGTTTCACGCCAAACCGGGTGACTATGTAATCTGCTGCGAAGCGGCCCCCTGCCATTGTACCCATGAAGGCAATGTATCCTACTGTTGTTAGTGATTCGGGGACGTTGATGATCTTCTGGAAATATACCCCGCTCCAGTCGAACATGGTGCCTTCTGTTACCAGGCTGGCAAAAGCTATTAATCCCAGTTTTAAGATGTGGCCGTCTGGTTTTGCGAAAAGGGGCTGGGATCCTTCAGATACCTCATCTTCCGGTAATAAGTTTTTCCAGCAGATTAATACCAATGTCCAGCAGATGATCCCGATGGTGATAAAATGTATGTGTATTGGCCATTTTAAGGCGATTGCCAGCGTCCCTATACCGATACCGGTGAATCCTGCCAAACTCCAGAGTCCGTGAAAGGAAGCCATGATAGATCGCTTGTATAAGGATTCTATTCCTACAGCCTGGGTGTTCATCGCTATTTCGAATACGTTGTTCATGAAACCGAACAAAAAAAGAACGATGACCAGTTGCCAGATTTGTGTACTAAGGCCAATGATGCAAAGCATGAAAGGAAAAAAGAGACCTGCGGTGATGAGGACTCTCCTGCTGCCGATACGGGTAACCATCCAGCCTGAGATGGGTAAGCTGATCATCAGTCCTACGGGTAAGGAGAATAATACGCTGCCCAGTTCTGCGTTGTTAAGGCCGAAGTGGGCTTTTATATCATGAATACGGCAGGCCCAACTTGAATAAGTCAGGCCTGCTATAAAGAAAAAGATGCTGGTGGCAATACGGTAAGACCGCTTTGTGTTAATGGTCATATGTTTTAATCAATGTGTTGCATCATGCCGATATGCTGATGTAAATCATCATAATCAGCAATTTTGATGATATCGTTCAGATGAGCCAGTCTTTTATTTTCTATACCGATGAAGCGGATACCTAATTCAATCGTAGCCAGGTAATCCCAGTTGCCATCTCCTATGTATACGATATCGGATACGTGCTGTTCGCGATGATGCTTTACATTCATCCTGCGGATAGTATGCCCGATGATATCCTGACGGGCCATGGCGTCCTGTGCAAAAGAAGCTGCGGTACATCCATCAATATTGATGCCGGCACAACGTAACTTGAATAATGCGGATTCACGCCAGCCACCTGTTGCCAGTCCTATGCTGAGATGTTCCTGCTGACAGAGGAGTTCTATGATCTTAGCAGCCTTGCTTATTTCACGGATACAGTCCGGGTTGTTTTTATACGCCTGTTCCAGTAAGTTACAAAAATGCAAAATGAATTTGTGCTGTTCTTCTGGGTTGTAAGAACGGCCCAGTCTTTCGCGGAAGAGCTGGTCTATGATACCTGAGTCGGTGGTATTCTTATAATGTCCATAGTTTGTTTCAAAGTCGTAGAAGCCAAATGTATCTTCTATCGCCTGTGTAAAACATTGATCGTCTATTTCAGTGGTATCTGTTAAAGTACCGTCAATGTCGAAGATGATGTATTTCATGTTATTGAGATAAAAGATTTAAGACTGGAGATATTATTGTTCCGTTGTCTGGTACCCACATCACAGCCGAGATCTTTCACTGCTGTGGTAAAATCATTCAGACTGTACCCATTGGTGATGATCTTTTCCAGTTCTAATCTGCCACTGTTGATGAGGTCTACCGCATGTTTAAAAGTATCCTGAGAATCGATGGAACCGATGATAGAGATACTTCTGTCTGCTATCTCGCGGGGGTTGATGGTCTGTTGATTGTTACGTAAGCCCATCAGGGAAATTTTTCCGCCATCTGCAATTGCCAACATGGATTTTTCCAGTAAACTACCAGTGGTATCGATGATCAGGTCGTACTGGTTTTTCTGCGGGATGAATTCCGGCGCTATTTGCCAGCCTTTGGAGAGGACGTTGTTCTGCTCTATCAGCTTGATCCTGTTCTTTGATGTTTCATAGATCACACCTTCCCGGATACCGTGTTGTTTCAACGCCATGTAGAATAGCAGGCCGATAGGACCGCCACCGAGTATAGCAGTACGCATGAAGGGAGTTACAGCCAGTTTCTTTACAGCTGTTAATACACAGCTTAATGGCTCTGACATAGCGCCCTGTTCAAAGGGAATGTTATCATGTAAACCATAAATGAAACGCTGGGTAGTTTTGAAATAGCGGGTGAAAGTACCATCGATGGATACGCCCGCTTCTGTAGTAGATTTCAGCAGGCAATGATTACGTAATCCTTTGCGGCAGTTATCACAGTAACCGCAATAGTAAGTGGGATCTATGATTACACGATCACCTACGTTACAATTATCTACGCCTTTACCTTTTTCTACTATCACACCAGCAGATTCATGTCCGATGATCACCTGTGGCCTTGCGAGGTATTCTCCTGAAATAATACTGAGGTCTGTACCACAGATACCAGTGGCACGTATTTCTACAATTACTTCATCCGGTAAGATGATAGCCGGTTCTTCCTTCTCTTCTATCCTGATATCCCAGGGGTTGTTATATACGATTGCTTTCATGGGGTGTGGTTTATAACTGGCTGAATAATTTGTCTAAACGGAGATAGATCTCTTCTATATCGTCTATTGTAGCGGTGAGTGCGGGTCTTACTTTTACGACGTTACCAAAGCCATAACGCGATCCTCTTAAAATCATTTTATGATCTGTGAGCGCTAAGTCGATGATTTTGTTAGATAGATTTACATCAGGAGCCCCGTCTTTATCAACGATTTCGAGTCCCCACATATAACCGATACCACGTACATCTCCGATGATATGTCCGTAGTCTTCTTTCAGCGTATTCAGCAGTTCACCGAGGATCTTCCCGTTTGTGCGGACATCTTCCAGAAATCCTTCTCTGGAAACGACTTCCATCGTTTTTTGTGTGGCAGTCAATGATAGCAGGTTACCACCTGATGTGTAAGAATGTTCAAACTTTTCAAGCACCGCATATTCAGCACGGTACAGGATAGCAGCTGCCGGGATACCGATACCGCCTAATCCTTTGGCCAGTGTGATGATATCTGGTTGTATATCGTAATATTCACTGGCAAACATATGGCCTGTTCTGCCAATGCCTGTCTGTACTTCATCTGCAATAAGTACGATGTCCAGTTCATCACAAATCTTCCTGATCCTTTCGAAATAACCTTCAGGTGGGATGATGTTGCCACCATTACCCAAAATAGGTTCTATGATCAGACAGGAGACATTACCGGAGCTGGAATACTGTACATAATCGTGGATAGCTTCGGTACATAAAAAGCCGCATGCAGGCGCTCCTTTTGCGGAATACGGGCAACGGTAACAATAGGGAGCAGGGACGATCCCATTCTGAGTGGAGATGGTGTTAGAGAATGATTTACGGCGGAAAGCATTTCCGGAAATACTGGTAGCGAACAGGGTTTGTCCGTGGTGAGACATGGACAGACTGATCACTTCATTTTTCCCGTTATACTTGTTGGCAATTTTCACTGCGCCTTCATTGGCAGTGGAGCCGATAATATCCCGCATCCAGCCGTCTGTAATGTGTTCCGGTGCATGATCGAGGATACTGTCTAATACGTTTTGAGCAAGTTCTCCTGTGAAGGAAGATGAGACGTGGATGAGGTCTTCGACCTGTGTTTTGAGTACGTCTACTAATTCCGGGTGACTATAACCCAATGCGAGGTTAAATGTTCCGGATACGGCATCAATGTACTCTTCATTCTGGGGCGTGTAGAGGCGTATGCCTTTACCTTTAGTGAAATGGACACTACTGGACATGGGATGATGGTTTTAGGATTGTGGAATTATTCTGAGGGCAATAAATTTTCCTTAAGACATTGTTGTGTCCTTACATTTTCGGGTTTACATGAATTGAGTGGCGTTAAGGGTTACATAAGATAACGTTCAATTTGGATAATGGAATTTATACGGGTTAAATACAATTGCAAAATAGAATTCCATTCTCAATATTTTATTTTTTTTGTTTTGCTAAAATGATTTATGTGCTATAAAATGGACAAATATCATTACTACGCAGACGGTACAACGTTATCATAACCGGACAACGGATGTATCATAAACGGACAGTTTTGAGCTACTTTAATATCATAATCAATTCATTATCAATATATAAAAACACGGCATTTTGTTTGATGGCACTCTTCCAAAATCCATAACCCACATGCTGAAGAACTACATCCTGATCGCCTGGCGGAATATCATTAAAAGCCGTTTTTATTCTTTATTGAATATCATCGGGCTGGCAACAGGTATTGCTTTTGCGATGCTGATTATGGCTTATGTATGGAGTGAATTACAGGTGAATGTCCATCTGAAAAATGCCGGCAATCATTATATTATCGAAAGTAAATGGAAAGACCCTAATATGGGGTACGATATGGCTACTGTTGGGGCCTTGTCTAAAGCATTAAAAGAACAATATCCTTCTCTGGTAAAGAATTATTATCGTTTCGATGGTATTACAACCAATGCTACTGTGGGCGAAAAGAGCTTCCGGCAGGGTTTACAGGTCGGCGACAGTACTCTCCTGAATATGTATGGGTTCAAAGTATTGTATGGTGATGCCAGAACGGCTTTGAATGATCCTTTTTCTATAGTACTGACGGATGAAATGGCTAAAAAGTATTTCGGTGTTACGGATGTGACCGGGAAAGCAATTACACTGGAAAACTTTGCTGGCTCCAAACACGACTTCCTGGTTACTGCAGTGGTAAAGATACCGGGAGAAAATTCTGTATCCAGCCTGAATGATGATAATGCGAATTGTTTTTATCTTCCTCTCAGTGCGCTCTCTTTTTTTGGGAGAAATATTGATAGCTGGAATAATATATTTACGGTAAGTTATGTAGAGCTGCAGAATGGGGTTCAACCAGCTAGTCTTGAGAAACCTATTGCGTCCTTACTAAAGACAAATACATCTCCCCAGATATATGAAAATCTGCATCCTTTTCTTGTTCCCTTGAAGAATTATTATCTTGAAAAAGATAATAACCTGGTGAAGCGGATGTTATATACGTTATCTGCTATTGCTTTATTTATCCTGTTAATGGCGGTGATCAACTTCATTAATATGTCTGTCAGCCGTTCTTCTTCGCGGATGAAGGAAATCGGCATGCGTAAAGTATTAGGAGGATTGAGACGGCAACTGATATGGCAGTTCCTGATAGAATCCACTATACTGGTTTGTTTCTCTGCATTGCTGGCGTATGTAATATATCAGCTGGCCAGTCCTGCTTTCGGACAAATGCTGGATAAAAAGATCCCTACTTCTTTTCCTTTGTACTTTATTGCTTTCCCATTGTTGCTGATACTATTAACCGGTCTGGCAGCAGGGTTGTATCCGGCCTTTGTTTTATCTTCTTTAAAATCTGTGGATTCCCTGAAAGGGAAATTAAAGACAGTGAAGGAAAATGTATTGTTACGGAAATCGCTGGTAGCTTTTCAGTTCTTTATAGCTGCTATTGTGCTGATAGGCGCTTTTATTATTACAAAACAGGTACAGTTGTTCTTTAGTAAAGATCTGGGGTATAATAAAGAGTATGTAGTCTCTGCACAGGTACCGAGAGACTGGACGCCTGCAGGTGTCAACCATATGCGGGGAATACGTAATCAGTTTGCTGATATGCCGGAAGTACGAAATGTAGCTTTATCGTATGAAGTCCCTGATGGCGCCAGTTCAGGTAGTATGAGTGTTCATAGGGCGGAAGCTGATTCCAATACATCCGTCGCTTCTATTCTGCTGACAACTGATGCATACTATGCAGACACCTATGGTATTCCCATGGAAAGCGGTCAGTTTTTCAATGAGCCTGTTGATAGCAGTAAAGTAGTGATCAATGCTGCTATGTCGAAAGCATTGGGGTTTGCTAATCCTACAGATGCGATAGGCAGAAAGGTGAAGGATAAATCTTCGGGAACAGTATTTACTGTAACAGGAGTAACAAAAGATTTTCATTTTACTACTATGCAGCAGGCGGTACAACCGATACTTATCCTGCATTTAAAGATGAATCCTATCTTCCGGTATTTTTCTTTTAAACTAAAAGGCACCAATTCTATCGCTGCAGTACAAAAGAAATGGGCGGCGTTAATGCCAGGAACTCCCTTTGAGTATAAATTTATGGACGACCGCCTTGCCAGGGTATATAAGACAGAAATACAGCTTAAACAGGCTGCCTATACAGCTACCCTCCTCTCCTTCATTATTGTTCTTTTAGGCGTGATGGGAATGATCTCTTTAAGTATTCAGAAACGGACTAAAGAGATCGGTATCCGTAAAGTATTAGGGGCTTCTATCAGCAGTATTGTAGCGTTGTTTGTGAAGGAGTTTATGCTGGTGATTGCAGTGGCAGGTATTGTTGCCTGTCCGGTAGCTTATCTGATCATGAAAAGATGGCTGGATGATTATGTGTACAGGGTAGATATTACGGCGACACCGTTTCTGCTTACCTTAGTATTGCTGGCTGCGATAACAGGGGTATTGATTGTTTTGCAGACGATAAAAGCGGCGTTGGGGAATCCGGTGAAGAGTTTGAAGATAGAGTAACATATTTATGCATATTCTATACCATGATTTATGAAAAATTTCACGACATAATCTCTATTTATGGTAGTGAATGTTATGGCAGCGTAGATTGCCAGAGGTTATTGATCATAAATACACTACATCTGACTGTTTAGTTCTCTGATTTAGCTTGGGAATATGGGTTCAGGATTTGTTTTTCAATTTAACTTCACCTAATATTCACGTCAGATAAGGTGTATTTATTGATCAATAACATCTGGCACGAAGATTATGCAATCAAACTGAGGTACTACCCTATTTATCCCTTTTTGATTTAAATTTGTTGTTAACCGATGTCATATAAACCCTCATCATAATAATAACCCTATTATACGTTCTTTCAGCTGGGACTGCCATAGCACGTATTAGCTATAAGCAGATTAAAGCTGTAATCTGTATAATACAGATTATTGTATAATTTCGTATCTTGAAGTGAACATTGTTAATACTGTTATGCCCAATATTTACAATCATAAAAGAGACCGCGTTATTGCTAACAATTCCAATGCAGATAACATTTCTGCTGCTGCTAAAAGCTACCCTGCAGTTACTCCATCATTATCTTCAATGCAGGACCAGCCTGTTTCTGCCTTAGATACACGCAGTACGAATACTCCTTTTCAATTAAAAAATACGGGGGTTGTCCAGCTGAATAAAAAATGGATGGACTATAACAAAATGGACTTTTCTGAAGATTTTACAGCAAGGCATTTATCGTTTAGTAGCCTTGATGCAAGGGTTAGATCAGTACAGCGTGGATTAAAAGATGGACTGGATGAGTCTACGGTAATAGTGGCAGATGATAGCAAAAGGTGGGCATTACTGAATGACTTCTCTAAAGATTATAATAGAGAGGAGCATGGCAAAAATGATAACATTGTATATTCCACGCATAGATTTACGGTAGTTGCTACTACTTATATTGGTGATCATGAATATGCACTTGGAACAAGTCACGAGTATGATACGCAGGAATATGAGCAGGTGATGGTAGTTGCTGGTGTTGGATTAAATGATCAGTATTTTGGACAAATCGGCCATTTACATTATACAGATGGCGGTACGCCTAAAGGAATTAAATACCGGACAAAGGTTTTCGCTAACCATAGTGACTGGCTAATTCCTATGGACGGGAAGTAGTAATATTTTAAACGTAGTGCCTTTATTTATTTCAGAAGCCTTCCTTCAGATCTTATCATGAAACTGACAGATAAGTTTATGGAGAAAAAGGCTTTCAGGTTGAAAGCCTTTTATTTTAGCGGCATCCCCTATTATTCACCAGCAAAACATAATTAATATAACTGGACGCATAAAAAGTACCACCACTTACGCCACCAACATTAGATGCACAGCCACCGTCGTAAGTATAACTGCTATCCCAGAAATCCAGTGTGGTACAACTGCCACTGATTACTGTAACAACAACCTTATAAGCTACGAAAGTTTGGGTATCTGTGGCCGATGCATTAGCCGCAACGCTATGCGAACCACTGCCAAGGAAGTTATTGCTGGCATCGTAATAGGCCAGGCCAATGTTTACGGTATTGGTAGTAGTGTTTTGAATAGTGACGGCAATATGCGGCGGCTTATCGGCTTTGGGTGTCGATAATAGCATAAGCATCAAAAGGAGCATTTTCATACAATGAGGGTTTGAGGGGTATAATTATTACTATCCGGGATCAGCCATTCTAATGGGTTTGCGCTTATCGTCCTGGCAAGGGCCGTGCAGGTATCTTTATAATAGTTTCCGGTTGTAAGTATTCTTTTACAAGTCTCTCTGTAATCTCTTCTACAGAAATGCCTTCCCTATCATTTCTTTATATAATGGCTAACGTTTTGCTTTTAAAAGAAAGTATCCTCTTTGCCATATCCGTGTCTTTATCAAATATACTGAAAAAAGGATCACATTTCTGTGACCCTTTAAGAGCGGGCTACCGGGGACGAAGTTCGAACCTGTTTGCAGATAATTTATCTGAAATTCATTAGTGAAATGAATTTAAACACTTGCTATTAGTAGCTACACAATAGCTGCTAAAAACAACCTGATCTAAAGTGCATATTTTCAGGTGGCTCCTTTATGCCAGCTGCCATGCAATCCATGCTGCAAATTCGGCAATTTTAACTCCTAAACTAATTTCGCTAACGTCAAACGGTGCTCCATTAATATCTGTTATGCTGGTCCCTTCACCTTCAGGTGGGCGATGGTTTACATCAATGGAATGCCGCCAATAATTTGCATGATCAGCCCATTCCTCCTGATTTACCAACTCAGGCGACCCAGCCCAGAGGTTCCAGATCAAAATATTGTTTTCCTGTAGCAGGTTACCGGAACCCAAATTGAAAAGCTCCATGACCTTGCTGTTAAAATCGTCCACTTTTGAATCAGAAGTCGAATTTATACTCCCAATTGTTACTGCTAAATTTGCAACGGCCCATGCATACTCACCCCAATGGTTGGCTCGTTCAGGAAAAGGGTAATCAGGGTATTCACCCATCCGTACCTGAATTATGTCATTGGTGCCGTCCTCATTAGATGTACTTAACCTGATCCCTTTGGATTTGCTAAGGGGTAACTTGTCAGACCATTTTTTGTTCAATTTCTGAAGCAGTTCCCATAAAAAACCACTATCACTGTCCGAACTGAACCAAATTGTAGGTTGGATTTTTACATCTGCTGCAAATAAATCTTCTACAGATGCAAGCTCGTTGATCCAACCTCTGTTTCCGGTAACAGTAACTTCAACGTTCAACGTAACGCCAACCGTTGGAAAATAAACACCTTGTTGAGGACATATTATGGACCAGACTCTTCCTGTATTATCATACCCAAGTCTGGATATATCCGGCGCAAACATCTGATACTTTCTTGTAGTGGGGTCTCCTTTAATTACCTCCCAGCTAAATTCCGGCCACTTAGCCCTTAACATACGGTTAATACTTGGAATGTGATCCATATTTCCTTCAAAAGGGAGGGATGAAAGAAGTTCGGACTTTGGATAGGGTTGTTCGGGGGGTTGTGTAGAAAATCCGCCAATCCATCCTGCGGGAATAAATGATTGTTGTGGGCTGTGTTGATTTTGTTCCATGGTTTTTTTTGAGATTTAACAAATCATTTTAGTACGACTAACAAGCCTGCAGTATAAATTACTGCCTGATCATAAGCCTATTGCATTTGATATCATTGCAATAATCGTATAATTTCCCCATAGTTTTACCATTAAAAAACGGTATTTAAAATGTTGAAACTGGAATTAATCAGTTTGTAAAAGATCATCACATCAACTTACTGGTTTTAACATCAAGGTCAAGAAATCTACTCATAGACTTATTTCACAAAAGTGTTGTGGTACATATCTGCTGGCATCCAACAGTACCTGTTATAATTTTACCAGGAGATAATTAATCAAATTAAAATCTTAAAAAGCATATGGGTACTAAAATGACCTGCGTACAAAGTTTCTGCTGAATAATTATAACCTCCTGTTTACTCAACATTTTTCAAAGTTATTTAATAATGAGGCATTTAGAAATGGAGATGTCAGCCTGGATATTAATAAAATAAATTCCAAATATCAAAACTTTAATTACTAAGCAACAGCATACAAATTATAAATTCTTCATACATTTGCATCGCAATCAGCAAAAAAACTATAATTATAGTTAACCGACCCAATATTTTATACCATATCAGAAAACCGTAAAATCACAATTCAAACAACAAATTACCTATGAAAAAATTAGGACTTGGTTTGCTTTCAGCAACCTTGCTTTTAGTTGCATGCAAAAAAAACAATGACAAAGCAACACTCGGCACAGTAAGTTCATTCACTATGGGTGAAGGCAAGGGTGATACCACCATACTTACTACTCTCGGAAGTGAATATTCAAATGGATTTATCTTTTCAGATGCCGTAACGAGTACTTTTACAGGTACTGCCAGTCAGGTATATATTCACCTCGACTCTATGATTCTGGCTGATGGCCAGACTTACACCTACTCCAGTTCAGACTCTGTAGGATACAATCCTGTTAAAAACTTCAAATACGCAGCCGTATATCTTGGATATACTTACAAAAATGGTGTAGCGTATCCGCAGTCAGGAGCTATATTAGATAAGCTGGTGAGTGGCGTCGTTACTGTTAAAAAGACAGACGATGGTTATGGAGTAAGTTACAATCTTAAATACAGCAAACATACCATTACTGGTAAGTATGTTGGTAAGATGAGTCATAGCGAAAAAAGCTAGGTATCATGTTATTATAGATCATCCCTGAGTTGTTTTACTAACAATTCAGGGATTTTTTTTGCTTATACAAAGGAAAATAAGTATCTTATCTAAACCATTCCTCAAAAGAATGGTCAACCCGACAGCTGTAATTGCCCAAATAAAGGAAGTGCCAAGAAGAAGACAAATTATTATTTAACCCTCCTAAACATCCTCATTATGATCACACAGAAAAGGAAACTTCTCCTGTCCAACATTGAGAAAATCGGTGAGCTCATTACCCTCACCCAAGCCATTGAAATGATGGCAACCTATCAAAGCCAGGTGCCCAATGGCATAGGCGCCGTTTTGTACAGCAAAGAACTGATTGATAAGTTACTAAGCGTTCCGGGTTGTGTAGGCATCCGCATAGTAAATGCTATGCATGAAGGGACACACACTCCTCTGCTGGTAGCAGTAGACAGTTTCAACAAAAACATCCTTGCTCTCATAGCAGGTAAGGGTGGCATCAGCCCTTATTATAACCCATGGGAAACAAACTGTCCCGTAATTTGCCAGACAGGTGAATTCATCAGCACAACAGATGCTGTTGACATGATCAAAGAATATCAGGATCTGCATCCCGGTACCACCAAGTCAAATGTATGTGGCAGGGAACTTATTGAAACACTACTGAGTGCTCCCGGTTGTGAAGGACTTCGTTTGTTCAATGGTTTTGCTGAAGGAGATCAAAAAATTGTACTGGTACCTGTAGATGCTATGCATCATGCTATTGTTAAATGCCAGCTAACAACAAATGCAGGTATGTTTTTCATTGATTTCCCTGTTGGAGATGGTACGTTGGCCTGCCCTCCTTATTGTCCGCAACCTGATCTCGCTGTTTTATAATCCCCTCCCATAATTTCCATTTATGATCACACAGAAAAGAAGACTCTTACTTTCCAACATCAGCAAAATCGGCAGCATCGTTACGATGACCGAAGCCCTTGAAATGATGGCAACTTATCAACATCAGACACCCGATGGTATCGGAGCTGTTCTATACCGCAGGGAATTGTTTGACAAGTTACTAAACGTTCCAGGTTGTGCAGGCATACGTTTAGTAAATGCCATGCATGAAGGTCATCACTCAATAGTGCTGGTAGCTGTAGACAACCACAACGTAAACATCACTACTGTGATAGCAGGTAAGGGAAGCATCAGTCCTTATTATAACCCCTGGGAGAGTAATTGTAATGTTGATAAAACAGGTGACTTTATCAGTAAAGATGTTGCTACTGATATGATCAAAGCATACCAGGATCTGAAACCGGGTACTATCAAGTCAAATTTATATGGCAGAGAAGCTTTTGAAACATTACTGAGTGCTCCCGGTTGTGCAGGCATTCGTTTGTTCAATGGTATTGCTAAAGATGGAGATCATAAATTTGTACTGGTACCAGTGGATGCTGCACAAAATGCAATTGGCAAATGTCAGTTGACAACAGGCGCAGGCATGCTGTTCGTTGATCCACCGATTATAGATGGTGGTGTACCATGCCCTCCTTATTGTCCGCCATTTGGGACTGTAATTCTGTAAAGATTTATTATGAGAGCCGTTCCCTGAAAGGAACGGCTCCTTCTTTTTATCCAGGCATTTATTAACCAAACTCATTCTAAACAAAACTATCAGATGAAAGACCTCATTGGATTGGTAATAAACTAAGATTCCCCATGGAATGACCTCTAATCAGGAATAAGCTGTGATGTTATAATAACTTCCCTGTTTTCAAGTTTTGGAATTATCTTTCCAATGACCAGCGTTTTGAAATGTTCCGAATTGCGGTGTCCTTCCAACGCAGTTTCATTCGTATATCCCTCAAATAATATCAATGTGTTTGCGTCAGATTTACTTTGGTGGATTTTATAAAATAAATTCCCTTCTTCCTTGCTACTTTGCTCAGCCACTTCAGTAAGAAGTTTCAACACGCTATCCAACTGACCTTCTTTAACCTGCCATTTGGCAAATGTATAAACAGGGATCTCATTCATTTTTTGATATTTAGTTTATGTAATAAATTTTAGTATTGCTGCTCTTCCAAAAAAGGAGCAATGTTATGAGGAACTTATGCTTTCGAAGATTCTAAAATAGCAATCATTTTCTCGGCTGCCCCTTTAGCTGAGGCAGGGTTTTGGCCAGTTACAAGATTGTCATCTGCAATGCTGTTAGCAGACCACGGGGCTGCAGTATGGTATATTGCTCCCTGGTTAGTGAGCGCTGTTTGCAGATAGAAAGGCACATCTGCCCTGGCATAGTTCTCCTCCTCTTCATTTGTAAAAGAAACCATGTTCTTGCCATTGACCAGATAAGACCCGTCACTAAGTTTTACATTCAGGAAAGACACCGGACCATGACAAACTGCACCAACGACACCATTACGTTCATATGTTTCTGCGATTACCTTTTTAAGCAATGGATTCTCGGCCATATCAACCATAGGTGCCAAACCACCAGGTACAAAAATAGCATCATAACCGCTAACATCTACATCTGAAAGTTTAACTGCTTTTTGCATCGAGGCCCATCCTTTGCCAGTTAAAAACGACAGGTTATCAGGATCATCCGCCAGATTAAGTGCATCTAAATATGGCGTATCGCCTGTTAAGCTCGCAAAGTCTATCTGGTAATTCGCTCTGCTGAATTCGGCATAAGGATGTGCCACTTCAGGTAAAAAGACACCTGTTCTTCTGTTATTAGGACCAATAGTATTGGCGTTTGAAACAATGATCAGAATTTTCATCTTTAAATAATTTTAATTGTAATGCAATTATCTAATTGAATAATTTTTATACAACAAAATTACTATCGTGGAAGGCATAGAGAAAGGATCTGAATCACAATTAACGAGTGATCCAAATCACACATTTTCAGAATGACGGCATCGACTTCATCCGGGGAGAAAGATCATTGTATTGGAATTTGAAGAACAGATTCATTAGAAATAATATAACCGGCATTATGAAGGGAGAATGCCAAAGTATTTCCCTTACTTGCTATCAGAGTGCAACCTGCTTAATGTTTCACGGCTAACACCGAGAAATTCTGCGATATATTTTTTAGGAATTCTTTGTAGCAAATCAGGATACCATTGTGAAAACTCTTCATAACGTTCCTGCGGTGTACTCGAAAGTAATAATGCTATCCTTTGTTGTAAAGCAACAAACCCATTGGTAAGCTTTAACCTGAAAAAATGTTCCATTTTATGAAGATCAGCAGATAGTTTTTCTCTCCCATAAAGTGTCAGGCACAGTACCTCACCGTTCTCTAAACATTCAACAAACATGCTTGCAGGCTTTTGCTTAAAATAACCAATATAGTCAGACATCCACCAGTTTTCCTGGGCGAACTGCAAAATATGTTCTTTCCCATCATTGTCAATATAAAACACCTTATAAATGCCCTTTATTACCAGATATTCATATTTCACTTCATCTCCTTCATGAATGAGGTATTGTTTTTTTCGTACCTTTTTTAATGAAAAAAAAGTTTTGATATACTCAAATTCCTCATCGTTTAAAGGTGTTATTGCCTCAATATGTTTTCTTAGTTTTTCCATGTTTTATTATTACAAAACTATAAACATCCCTTTCCGGGAAAGCTATAGCTGCAGTTCTGTATATTGGAACTGCAATAACGGGTGTATTAAAATAAAGTAAACACAATTATTGATTACCTTACTATATAATATAGGCAAATTTAATGAAGAAGATGTAAAATTGAAGAAATTACAGAGGAATTCCCCTTCATCCTCCCATCCTTCTTTCAGTAATTTATTCCGATCAATAAGCTGATTCTGATCGCGCGTAAATATGCCTGGCAGTTTTGACTCTTTTGCTGTTAGTTCCAGCTTCATCAAAAGAAGTAGACGTTTTCATATTAATAAAAGCCAAAATTGTAGCAGGGACAACGATGATTCCAATCAGTGAAAACACCCGTGAATGCATGTTTACAAAGATTTTACATTACAATTTACACTTTTTTACAATTAATTTCCGGGTTTCAAAATGAGCTAGATTAGGTTTGCCTTATCAAAATCATTTTAAACATTAACTTATGATCAGAAAACTATTTACTTCCAGCCTCTACCTTGATAAATGGCTTGTTATTCTCAGGGTGATTACCGGTATTATTATAATGAAATACGGATTGGAAGTTTTCAACAAGGACCACATGCAGGGGAATACAGCATGGTTAAAAGATATCCACTTTCCTCTTCCCTCATTCATGGCCTATGTTGGGAAAACAACAGAATTATTGGGGGGAATTTTCCTGATTCCTGGGCTATTTACAAGGGTTGTATCTATTCTGTTGCTTATAAACATGTCAGTTATAACTTTTATAATGGGAAACGCAAAGATTTTAGGAGAAGAGACATTGCCATTCTTATTGCTATTATTATTTGCGACATTCTTTTTTGCAGGTTCAGGCAAATGGAGTCTTGATTGCCTTCTGTTTAAAAAGCAACTGTAAAAGAGAAATGGGAATAACCAAGCATAATCATACTTAATTATTCCATTTTATCTGCAGGCAAAGATTGTAATATTTTTTTTCTTATGAAAGTAGTGTATAGTAACGGAAATAAAATGTTATGGGCAAGGTGCTGTCCGAGATTGTGGTATCGAAAAAGACTAAAAATGAGGACACTTTTAATTATATTTTTTCTAACTGTGCCATTTGTTTCTTTTTCACAAACAATCTTTCCTAGTCTAAGTCCGAAAGGAAGAATTGAGCAAAAGATTGGACTAACGAACATTTCAGTAGACTACGAGAGACCAGCAGCCAGAGGGCGCAAAGTATTTGGCGAATTAGTCAAGTACGACAAATTGTGGAGAACTGGTGCAGGAAATTGTACAAAGATTGGATTCAGTAAGCCTGTTGTTATCAGCAATAAAAACATAAGCAAAGGGACTTACTCAATCTTTACTATTCCAGGCACCAGCGAATGGACTGTGATATTGAATAAGGACACGACTCTTTACGGAGTAACGTCGTACGACGCGACAAAGGATATAATTCGATTCAAAGTAAAGGCACACCCGACAGATCGATACTACGAATCACTAACCATAGACATCGACATAGTACCAAACAATGCCATCGTCTACCTTTCGTGGGAGAATACCCAGATTTCATTCCAGGTAAAAACAGAATCAGACAAACTAGTCAATGATTTTATTCAACAATATCTGTTGACAGATAAGTCACAAAATTCAGACGAATACGCGGAGGCTGCAGAGTACTATTACTACCTAAATAAGGATTTGGATCGAGCGGTGGTACTCATTGACAAGGCAATTGCAATGAAAAGGGAATCCTGGTACTACAGGCAAAAAGTTGACATTCTGGAAATGCAAAAGAAATATGAAGAAGCGATTGACTGTGCTACTCTGGCTATTTCAATAGATCAAAAGAGAACAAATTGGGACTCCAGGACAAAGCAACAAAGTGAAACGGAGTATAAGAAACGAATTGAGTTTTTTAAGCGTCAAAAAAATTAGAATAAATCATTGATCGGAAGCGTATAATAGCGGAAATATACTGTGTGAAATAGCAATTTGGCATCCTGCTATTAAATACAATTTGAGGAGTACATTTCAGGCATAAAAATTCAAAATGTTATTAAAATCAAAATTTATGAGATTTTTTCTTTTGCTAAGTATCATTATACTTTCTTCTTGTGAAAACAAGAAAGAAACAATTGTAAATAGACAACAAACTATTAAGGAAGAGATGGAAGAGGTAAAAACATTTTACTATAAAAAGTTAGACAGTTTAGAAAGTGTAAAGGAAACTGATACCAATTCCGCAAAACGCCAGAAAATTGCAGAAGAGTTTGTTTCAACTGATGGAAAAAAATCAGTTGCGTTAATTAAGCTTCAAAAGGAATATGATTCTTTAGAAGTAGAATTAAAGAAATACTAAACAATCTACAGCAACGTTATTGCTATATTACAGTATAGTAGCTACCTCAAACGCAGGCCGCATGGGTTATTTGCCATACAACCGGTCAAGTGGCATTAATTTTATGTGTTTAAAGGAGTGATTATTGGTGAAATAAATTTGAAAACCCGCTAAAAGTAGTCACGATATTATTGGTGCTGAATAAAATAAACATGGTTAAAGACGACATAATAATTTTTGGAGGGTATAGCTGGCAGGTGCTTGACATTAAAGATTGCAAAGCGCTCATCGTTACAAAAGATATCATCGAACTTCGGTGGTATCATAGTAGGTTTGCAGATATCACCTGGGCAGATTGTGAATTAAGAATGTACCTGAACGATAAAATCTACAATCAATTTAGCCAAAGTGAAAAAGCACGGATTATTAAGATCACTAACACTAATCCAGGTAACCCATGGTTTAAAACGAAAGGAGGAGATGATACTAATGACTACTTATTTTTACTAAGTCTGGAAGAGGTATGCACATATTTTGGTGACAGCATATCAAGGTTGCAGAATAAGGGGAGACAGAAATGGTCTATAGACGACGAAAATAATGGTAACAGACAGGCAAAATCAGGAGACGATTTCCACTGGTGGCGCTTACGGTCACCCGGCTATTATGGACGAACTGGTGCGAGTGTCAATTCGCATGGGCATGTCTACGTTCGTGGTAATGGGGTTCATGGTAAGCCCAGAGATGGTGGTGGTGTTCGTCCAGCATTATGGCTGAAAATGGATTAAATCACTAAATAAGAAAGCCTTCAGATATGCCCTGACATTGAAACAATCAGCAGCGTTAATTCTGTTGTACTATGGTTCGGGGCTTGACGAATAAAGCCTAACTTTAGTTCTTAATATTTAACTTTATCAAAAGCCAGGCAGTGGCTCCGGGTGGAAGAATATAAAATTCCCCACCACCGGCAATACCTGCCCGTTGGCAGCCATTTCATCCAGACAACTAATGACAACTTTCATAAAGACCACTATGAAGCACATCCTTTTTATTTTTCAGCTGTTTCCAGCCTTCCTCCTCGCGCAAGGTAACGACCAGGTCAGCATTGATCGCATTACTCTTGAGTCCAAAGTTTTGGGAGAGAATCGTTCTATTTACATTCAATATCCAATGAACCCAACAAAGCCGGAAGCGGCATATCCGGTGTTGTACTTGCTGGATGGCGAAAGTCATTTCGATCTCGTTTCACAGCAATGTATTTACTTGAGTCGCTGGGATGTGAATGTCATGCCGGAAATGATCGTTGTGGGAATTGTGAATACTAACCGTGTGCGTGACCTTACTCCAACGCATTCCGTCATCGACTATTATGGAAAAGCGGATACAACTGCCACATCGAGGCTGAAACCTAGCGGAGATAATGAAAAGTTTTTTCAATTCATACAAAATGAATTGATGCCCTATATTAATTCTCATTATAAAACACAGCCATTCAAAATATTTGCTGGTCATTCCTTTGGTGGGATCACTGTGGTTAATTGTCTGCTGACGCGGCCTGAGTTATTCAATGCCTATGTGGCAGTAAGTCCTTCCTTTTGGTGGGACCACGGTTATTTATTGAAACTCGCTGATCAAAAATTAAAGAAAGGCACTACACTCAATAAAATTCTTTTTTACAGCGATGGCAATGAAGGGCTTGACGATAAATCCACATTTCATTCAGACCTTTTAACGTTTGATTCATTGATAAACACGCGAGCTTTATCCGGCATGAGTAATAAATATGTTTACTATCCGGAAGAGAGTCACATGAGTGAACCCCTGTTTGCCTATGCAGAAGCGTTGCGATTTATCTTTAAACCCTGGGCGCTTCCGCCTATAAGCGAAAAAGAAGTGAGTGGTGAATGGATCTTAAAGCATTATACCATGCTGACGAAACTATATGGATATACCATTTTACCAAACGAGAAGAATATCTACGACTGGGCATTGTGGCTGGCGAGCAAACCTGAAAACCTTGATAATGCCATCAGCCTTTTAGAAATGCTTACGAATGTATACCCTACCTCCTCTAAAACACTTGTCACACTAGGAGATGTTTATGTGAAAAAAGGAAACAGAAAAAAGGCGCTGAGTTATTACCAGAAAGCAGCCACACTCGATCCAAGCTCAGCAGAATTAAAAGAAAAACTAAAGTGATTATAACTCAGTGTCTGTGAGGACACCAACAAATGTCTATGTACAGTTTGAAAATGAAAAATGCCAACACAGATCGTGGCAGCCTTTTCGTTAAATGTTTTAACTCACACCGGAAGAGCTTTTTCCAGCACGGCCCTGTTGTTTTCACCCCATGCCTCCAAATTTAAAATGATAGGAAGTAAACTTTTCCCTAAATCTGTAAGTTCGTATTCTACTTTAGGAACTTTGGTATCGAAAATGACTTTACTGACAAAACTGTGCAATACCAATTCATTCAGTTGATTAGCCAGAACACGCCTATCCGCGGTGCCAATTTTTCGTTGTAATTCCCCCGGTCTTTTAAGTCCTGTTGATATATAGTAAATCAACATGAGTTTCCATTTTCCGTTCAATAATTCTTTGAATAAATGAAGCCCGCAGTCTTTCCGAAGCGGAATTTTCTTCTCATATTTCATATTCGATATGTATAGTGCCTCCACCCTTATAGGGATTAATTTATGCGTACTTGCCCTAAGGCATGATTTGAAATAATTTTGATATAAATAAATAAAAATATGATTAAGTTTTCATTTTTAATTAAAAGAATTCCTGAGATGAGCTTTGAACAATTTGTGGATTATCACAAAAATAAACATGCTCCTTTATTTGCTTCCATACCCGAGACGAAGCAATACGTACGCAGGTATGTTGTAAATCATCCGGTAGAAGCACCGGGTTTTCCTGCACCTATATATGATGGTATAACAGATATATATTTTGATTCATTTGACGATTATCAACAATTCTTTTCGAGCGAAAACTTTTTGAACAAAGTAAATCCCGACCATATTAACTTTTTTGATATCGCCAATGTTGTAATAATGGTAACTAATGAGACAATAATTAAAGCCTAAAAAACGGAACTACAAATTATTAAAGCAACGAATTCAAACGTTAAAAGCCTCCAGATGTAAAATCTGGAGGCTTATTAAGTGCGGGCAAAGAGGGACAACTTTCGAACCTTTTCATGGTAGATCTGGAGAAAATTTTCTTGTTGGCCCACGAGATTATTTAAACAAAATTGTAGTTTAAAGGACGCAATTTTTCAATTAGGTCTAGTTAAGAATATTCTTATTTTATTGAAAATCAGCCTATTATAAGGCATATCCGACATGGAATTCAAAATTTCCTTGATTTTTAGTAGTTTTACTTCAAATGGATACTAATGATACCAGAAGCAAACTTAAAAATATCATTGACGGAGTTATCATTGAGGGGGCAGCAGATAATTGCACAGCAACCAGGAATATCCTATGCGCAAGCTTTAGCACAAGTACAACGGTTAAAAGAGATTTCGAAAGTAAAGCAATCACAAAAAAAGAGCAGGTCGAATTCTTAAAAACCTATGCGTCGGAAAAAAATCTTTCGATAAAACAAGCCCCAAACGAATCCCAATATCTTGCCAGAGGTGGTGAATCCAAAGTTTATTTTGAAGCAGAAACTAATAGTGTAATTAAACTAAATGATGGAATTTATTATGCTACCTGGTTGGAGTTCTTTAACAGTATTGTAATTCACAATCTTCTTTTCCCCAATACAGCTTATAGTCTTCTTGGATTTATTGAAATCGAAGATACATTTTACACCGTGTTAAAACAACCGTTTGTTACATCTGACGATGCAGTTGATCTGGCCGATGTTAAAAATTTACTGGCATACAATGGTTTTGAAAATACGTTAAGGAATGGACTTTCTACAAATAACTATTACAATAAAGAGTTAGGATTGATTCTCGAAGATATACATGATGAAAACGTTATCGTGAAAGCCAATACACTTTTCTTTATTGATACGGTATTCTATACAGCCTTTCAATAGAGTAAAGATTAGAGGTATTACGTGATCGCCACAAGTTTATTGTAATCCCCAAAACTTAGTCGAGATAAAATTTTCTAATACTATGAATAGTGTCAAATATGTTTAGGCAGAACCAGCTACATATTGTTTAGAACTTGACCCAAACATGTCGACTTCCCTGATGTTAATTTCCCAATGCAACATTCTGGCAATTAGAAGAGCATGAACATTATTTACTATATTTAAAATTGGTTATCACTCATTTAAACTCTAATGATAAAGCTGAAATTTGGAAATCTGGAAATTGAAATATATGACGATCCAACATTCTCGCTCCTTTCGACAGACAATTCGCGTAATTATTCCAGGCACTATTTGAGCAGCGGAGCGTTAGATTTTCCAGTTTCCCAACATGGAATTAGGATATCAAATAATGATATTGAAATTAATAATTGTATTATTATTGGCTCAGGAGGAGCAACAGGAATCAATAAAAATTCTGCGCTCCTGGATACGGATAAAGTACTGATTTGCTGCTGTAATACGGTATTTTGTTTATCTGTTCCAGACCTGGAATTACCAGGAAATTATCTCTCACAGGGGCATTGATCTGTTTTGCAAACAGTGTGATAAAGTCAAAACCTGGGGCTGCTGTAAATTCAAAAATCATTGCAAGTATTAATTAGTGAAACTTCTAAGATCATGTGAGTCTGTTAAAATAGGTAAAATCCTTTTCAAAAAGCATGATATTCAAATAAATCATGTCAAATGAAATTCGAGGGATTTGCAATTCGTTGTTCTTCCAGCGTTAAAGATGAAAGTGGTGTTTTTAGTCGGAACATGCAGTTCCTTGCGAGCAACTATGAAAACAAACTTAGAAGGAAAAGAATGATTGACGGCATGACAGATTGTTGATAGTTAATTATTTATATTGATTTTTGTTTTTTAGCGTATTATTTGATCTGATAATTTGCCTGTATTATTTTGAAATTCCAAAACAGGGATACCCGCTCTGGTAGCTACCAGAGCGGGTATTATTTGTATCAGTTCTATTTGCAACATCTTATAATGTCTGGCGCGCGAATTCTTAGCCATTGGCTGATGAGGTAAGAGGAGCCATAGCAGCTTCCTTTCCACTGGTAAATACCTCATTTATCTTGTTTACCAGTGGTGTGCGCGTATTGGGGCAGTGCACCAGTTTGTCAGGAACGATCGGCACTATCTGGGAGCTCATATTCAGCATGTCGCCAAATACCTGCCATACGATGCAGCCTGCCAGTTCTTGGTCAATGATATATGCTGCTTTTTCCCCAACAGAGCGTTCGTCATCGTAGCTGATAAAGTATTTGTCCTTGGTACGGTATGGCACTTTGGCATTGTCGTCCCAATGTTCCGTCCAGCCATTGACCACGGTTGCGCGGTGCAGCACCATGCTATAATAGGGCGTACCTTGAGTTTCTGGCCAATGGTCGAAATCTGAGCCGGTTTCGATCGGCCCGTCTGGGTCTACGGTTTCATTACGTTTTACGAGTGGTGAATTGAGAGCTGCTTGTCCCTGGGTAATTACACCCCGTCCATAAGTTGCGATACCTGCGGTTACCTTGCTCATGTTAACGCCGAAGTTTCTCAGGGCAAGTATGCATGCATCCAGTGACCTGTTGGACGCTTCCTGGCCTGGGTAATCGTATAAGGGTGAGTTGTGCCCGGCTATATCCGAGAACCCGCCGTTGAAGTCGTAGGTCATCATATTGAAATAATCCATGCTGTTGTTCAGCCTTGCCCAGTCAAATCCGGATAAAAGCTCAGGAACAGCGGAGAAGGCAGCCGTTAAGAGCTTATCACTTCCGATTCTTTCCCGAATATCGTCCATCAACTGGGCAAAGTTGTTATAGTCCACTTCACCGTAGTCGATAATATTCATTCCTCTGCCATTCGGGTATTCCCAATCAATGTCGATCCCATCAAAACCCATACTGATCAGCTTTTCGCAATCATCCAGGAAGCGGTTCTTTTTGGTGTTATCCTTAGCCATTTCCGGGAAGTGTTTGCACATACTCCAGCCTCCGATAGAAGCCATCACCTTTACACCTTCATCCTTACCTTTTTGTAGTAGACCAGGCTCACCACCGGGCTTCGGCAGAACGAGAGGATAACACCCCCTAAGCTGACTATTTACATTCAACCAGCCATCAGAGCCTTCACATGAACCGGGGTTGTTCCTGTAACCCAATTGATAGGCCCAATGATCCGTGCCGATATACCAGACCGTATCCAGCTCTCCGTACAATATCCAAAGATCAAAACTACTGTATGGGTCTTCATATAACATAGGCGCTGGTTCCTGTACCTGGCCGGGGTCATAGATCTGCTTGTTTCGAAAATCGCCGCTGTGCAGGGAACCGTCCCTTGCCACACCGAAAAAAGAGAAGTTAAGTATGGTATACTGGCTGAAATCCACGTTCACGTGGGTGTACCCTGCTTTGGGCACTATGTCCTGAATATCTTTCCAGGCATCATACTGTGTAATGTACCCTATTACCTGTTTGTTATGAGCAAGGGCGCTTTTTGAACTAGTGATGTTCTGTTTGTTTTTCATAGCATTCGCAATTTTGGGTGAAAAAATATTTATTTATAAATGTGCTGTATATTGTTAGGCAAAGCACAACAACCTGTATAACGCTGCAACACGACATTTATAAGCCATGATGTTATTTCTGCTGCCGTGGTATTACTATCACGTAATTGTTCATCTCCTTACTGATCGTCAGTGCACACGTTGGGCTCTTCCCAGGGGATCGGCTTCTTCCTCACCTGTGATAAGATAAATTAGGTGTAGGCAGGTATAGCACATTGCCTTCATCGCGATAGCTATCTCAGCATAACCTAATTCCTGTTTGAATTGAAGTTCCCATGTATATCGGCCATCAGGCGTAGTTGTTATAACCTACTAGTGGATAGTACTCTGGGCTTTCATTACTAAAGAAACAAATGCCAAGATCGCCAGTGAAAAGGTTATCATAGAATGAGAATTTTAAGTGACATGAAATAAATGGAGCAAATAATTCAAAGAGTGATTTGATTAATAATCAACTAATTTGAGGGATATGATCTAAACGATCATAATATAATTTCCGACTGTTATTCACTATTGAAACAACAGTTCCAATGAAAAAGTTCAAAAATGAGGTACCCGGCCAAGACTTTTATTTTAGTAAAAGCTGCTTAACCTATACAAGGTGGGTAAGATGCCGACAGGATAAACAATCCATTATTGAAGGCTTCAAGAGTTGCTGAATGGGCAAGAAAAAGAGTAACCCATGAACCACTAACTTTGGAAATCAGAAAAAAGTCTCATGTTATTTTAAAGGTCTTCAATAATATGGGTAGCGAAGGCAAGCTTACAAAAATTATCACCGAAGAAAATGAAGCAAACTATGCCGCTCAGCTCAAAGGCCTTCCGCAAGATGAGATTGGATTAATTATTTACAAAAAGGATGAATGTAATTGGGGGTAATTACCAAAAGAAGAATTAGGTCTGCAATAAATGGAGAAGGATATGAACTAATGATCAAAGACCTGGATAACGGCCATTTTTGTTTTGAAAATATTGAAGCGCATAAGTACAAATTTATTCTTACAGACAAGAAGAATGACAAATCATACACTGCATTTGGAGAAGGGAGATTTATTTGGTAGCATGACAAAGGTGATCTTCTTTTAGCCCAGCCTTGAAGGCTTTTATAATTTCTGCGGAGAAAGAGGGGGGCCCGTATTACCCACCTATCGGGTAATCCCCCCGAAAACGAAAACGGGACAAATCATACTGAAGATGATTTGTCCCGCTTAGCGGGCTACTGGGGACGAAGTTCGAACCAGTATGCAGATGATTTATCTGAAATTCAGACATTTATTAGGCAAAACCATTTGTATAAAAGGGCTTTGGCTGAACTTAAAATTTAATACCCCTTGGTTAATTGATCGCTTTACTTACATCTATCTTTACGTATTTATTTATCAACGAATCCTGTAGGTAGATAGAAAATTTTGTAAAAATGCTATCTTTACAATCATCAGCTGCTATTAATTTTTTATCGCATACCAGGTAATAAGAAGTTCCATCAAAACATCTCGCCCCCTCTTGCTTAATAGCTGATTTTTCTTTCATAGCATTTCTTGCATTATTGATCAGGCTACTAAATTGCATTGAGTTTCCTTCAATATTAAAAGAATAGCCATTAAATGGAAGAGCTTTTCTATCCCCATTTTCAAAATGCCATACTGCAGTATGATTAACAGGCGCCACTTCATATAAAACACCACGAATACCATCCTTCTTTTTCTGGCACAATATGGTGAAAGATGTTCCAAAACTTGGTGCACAGACAAAAAGCAAAGTATTACTATCTGGAAAATTTTTACTAAGCGGAAGTGAAAACGGGTCTAACAGCGATAATACAAATTTTGCTGTCGAATCAGTTTTACTGTTATCAACAGCCTTATTATCAACGACCTTTTGTTTGCAGGAAACAAAGAATAAAGCTAAAATTAAAAAATAGATTCGTCTCATAGTTTACGTTTAGAAGTTAAAAGCTATAAATAACGTTTTTTAGAATATCTCATATAAAAACTCAACATATACTATCACTTACCTTTTATATTACTGTATATGAGATAGGATTTAGGTTGATTTGCATAAACAGGATCTTCTACTATTAAAGTACCTGATATTGTTTTTGCGCTAGCACCCGTTCCATACACTGTAACACCATAAGATGTTGCTATGAGCGCAACAGATCTGCCCTGGCTTGTTGCATTTGGACTTCTGTATAATGCCGGTTGATAATCAAAAAGTCCTTTATACGAGGTTGGTTCGCCAAGAAATAGTTGATTTTCTTTTGCAGTAGGATATAAAACTGGTTCACCCGCTGCTTTATCATGCACATGTCCAAAAAGGAAGAGATCAGATTGTTCTTGCTTTGAATAATTCTTTTCAATTTGCCCAGAAATGTCAACTCTATCTACCTTATTAGATTTATCCATTGGCATAGCCGTAATACGTATCTCCTTATCGTCTCCTATTGTGCCAACAAATGCAATTTCTTTCCTTTCTTTATCAGCGCGACTAGAAATAGATTTTAATTGGGCAGCAGTATTACCACCCATAAATGCAATGGACACATCTCTCATCGCCTGTCCAAGTTTATTTGCCGCTTTGAGGCTAAGTTTACTTGCATCAAATGCAGGAGTATTAGGATCACTATTCTCCATAAAATGAACTTGATTGGTTAAATTATCATTAATAACTCCCAAATACTGTCCACTTGCGCCAAACACCCAGGTCGTGTCGCCTACCGGGTCTGCATATAGCAATGGGTTATTTGCCATAGCGGCATAGGGGCTAGTGATCTCACTAGGTTTGGGATCTATTTGCCACCATCTTCCCAGTTGCGGATCAAGGTTTCTCAACTGCGCATCATACATATCCAGATCCAGATCATCCGTATACTCTATTCCATTAAACTTTTTACGATTTTCAGGATAGTTCATACCTTTCAATGCATTACTGCTGATTCCGGTCATTGCTAAACCAAAGGGATAATAATGGGTTTCTTCCAGTACAGGACCACTAACCACAGCCACGGTTACATTATCAAAGAATACATCCTGCTCGGTTTCGTTACTGGTGTAAACATATAGGAAACCACTTTTAGCGGCCACCATCTGATCGGTGCCCAACTCCTGAAGTTCATCCGGAGTGGCCTTCACTTGCCGTACACCACTATTTTCGTCTACTAATTTAAACTGATCATCAAATAAAACAAAATTTAAATATGCCTTAGGCCGGTTGGAGGCAGTACCATCCGGCTCTCTCTGTTTTAACCGCTGATAATCCCCATTGTAAAAACTACTATTTAAGGGCGTATTATTACTCAGTTCCGAACCATGTGCATCATTAGTAACATGACCACCAAATGCCTGTAAAAGACCAGCTATCATCTCTTCTGCGGGATGCTGCGTCGATTGATCGTTTGGCCCTACTGATTTATAAAATGCCCGTGCATGCATTCTGACAGTATCCCCTACCATTACACGTAATACTAACGAAGGACCAATTTTTCTGCTGCCCGATTTTGCATTCAATTTTGCCACAGAAGCATTACGAGCTGTATCCTGGTCTTTGGGATATCCTGACGGCGTTTCAGTTCTGGTTTCATCTATATTACTAAACAATGCGGTTTCTGTAGCGGCTACTGCGGTTTCCATCGTAGCGGTATACATCGTAAAATCTGTTTGGTCAGTCAATACTAATCTTACGTTACCAAGTTGATCATTTTCAAAATAATCAAAACTATAACTCACAGCCTGACCGGTTTTATAAACAGGTCTGATACGGCCTTCTTCATGTGCAATAAATTGAAGCGTATCTTGTTTATAGACCAATCCATTAACATAATCTGTTACAGTTGTTTTTACAGGAGATACCCTGGAATCTATCACCGTTTTCTTTAGTCTATTACCAGTAGCATCATATTGATAACTTATGCTGCCTTTACCTACAATCGAAATAGTAGCGGGAAGATTAAGATGGTTATACGTAATCGCACTGCCCCTATTTTGATCAACGGTCAAATTACCATTACCATCATAAGCATAGTCGTTTCCTGAATTAGTCCCATTAATAAAGTCGCCCAGGTTTGCATTAGCTGTATGACTTGTATCTGAAACGGCCATTAACTTATTGCTTCCGGAAGCATACGTATAGGTCAACCTATCTATAGTGTCTATCGCAGCCCCAACTAATCCAACTTGTTTTAATGTGATGATATTTCCGTTGGCGTCATAGTTAAGGTTACTTACCGTAAAATTCATCAAGTCCTTTGTCCAGGCTGCGCCACTGGTGTTCTGTTGTGAAAAGTCTGCCGCTGTTAGCCTGTTATTGTTGTCATAACTGTAGCCGTAAGCACGCGCAATACCGTTAGATTTACTTTTCCATTTGGTTCCTGAAATATTGCCATCATACTGATTAATGGTAAAACCATTGTCATAGTTTATTTCCTGACCAAAATAGTTTACATTACTACCGGTGGTATTCACAAACGTTTTATTGATGCCGTCCATCCAGCCCCGCAAATTGTAGCTGTAGTTCAGAGAATCCAGCTGTGTATTAGTGCCTGTTACTCCCAGCCTCTTTTGTTTGAGCCTACCGAGTTCATCGTAAGTGTTTGCCACAGTCGTTTTGTCCTGACCTGTAACATCATTCAATCGTTTTTTGACAGTTAATAGCCTACCTGTAGCGTCATAAGCCAGCATAGTTAACACGGAAACTTGTGGAATGCCAATGCTTCTTGGATTAGTATGCCTTAAATATCTGCTCAAAAGCTTTCCCTCAAAGTCATAAAGATTAGTAACTATATCTTTGCCACCGACACTGTTTTCAGACGAAACCTGTATATTTCTATTCAGCCCATCATAGTATATAGTAGATGTAAGCCATTGGTCACTATCCAATATACGTACTTTAGTCCCTGTTACCATTCCTTTGATCCTGGCATTAAAAGCAGTTGGTAGTGCTACAGGATAGGAACCTACTCCAGCATCCGGTTTACCAAGATCTGCGGTTTGATAACTTAAAGCACCGGCATAGCTATAATCGTCATAAAATGTATAAGCAAGTGGGGTAAGATCACTAGCTGCTATGGAAGGCAAGGGGTTGGTAACCATCAAGTTTGTCGTGCCGCCAGTAACAGCCGAATTTATAGAGGCAGTCACGGTAGCTCCACTTCCTGTATCGAATTCTGTTTGAAATTCGATACTTTGAGTAGCAGTGTAACTACTGTCACCATTATAGTTGCCTAGAATAAGATTCGCTATACCAGGATAGGTATAAGAAATACTTTGTGTTCCAGAAACAGCCGTATTTAAACTAGCCTGTAAAGAAGACGGGGTTGTATTTGCCTTATAAATAGCCGTCATGGTAGGACGGTTCAAGTCATCATAAAAAGTGGTAAACCACTCTTGGGGATTCTTTGTTCGCTGAATGCTATCCTGTGTAAAAACCAGCCGGTCTCTGACATCATAGATGAGATAAACAACTCCGGCACCAGGTATTTTTTTAGCCATCAATCGGTTACGGCTATCATACTTATATTGAAAGCACAATTCATTAGCTACAGTACTTAAATTCCAAGCTAACCGCATACTGATTTCAGTCGCCAACGGAGGAATAACTACTCTCAGATTACTTAAATTATCATACACATAGTAAGTACATAACCATCCTATATGTCCCGTACCGGGAGCAGCTGACAACTGGCTTTTTTTCAACACAATACGTCCCAGTAAATCCGTATACTCAATGGCCTTACTTCCTGACTCGTCCAGCGTAATATTCTTATACAATTTACCGGCAGCATAAATATTATTACTTACTGGAAGGTCCGTACCCATACTCCAGATTCGTACTGAATCGGCGAGTGTATTAATCTGGTACTGATTTTCCGTAGGATGATTGCCACCTTCCTTAGCCCAGCTGTTTCCGGGTGCATAAACCTTTAGAACCCGGTTTAAGGGTGACGCCTCATAAGTTACAGCGCTATAATAAACTGTTTCACCTGCGACATTAGGATTCAGGCTGGCATTCTGATAATATATCTTTTGACTATTAAAAGGGTCTGTTTTAAATTTGCCATCACTGCTATTACCGGTTTGCTGTGCATAAGGCAGGTATTTATATTGTTCTCTTCCCAATGAATCGTAGACAACAGGCGTTACGATATCCTTTCCTCCCGGGCTGGTTCCCTTTATTACGCTTTGTAAAGGTCGCCCCATACCATCAAAATATTTTGTTGCCTGTTTTACTTCAGCGATAGTACGTGCAGCTGAAAGGACCACATTTGTATCGCTTGTCGGCATATTAGGTTCCCATACACGTACATAGTTAACAGATGTACCAGAATATGCAGCAGGCACCGTAACAGGAGAAGCTGATGGTCTACTACTAGTAACTGGAATGACTGGTTGGATTGTCTGTGCGGACAAATTCAACTTGCACAGACACGCTAGAAATAACAAACTTAGCTTTATGATTGAAATACTATTTTTCATAAAAGAAATTTCTGTTTTATTGTGCAATGGGTGTTTTATACCTGTAATCGATTTGCTTTAGGATGTTGCCATCTTTATCTCTCACAATTTTCAATCTTCCAAACATATCATACTCATAAAACGTCGTTTTACCAGTAGCATCGGTTTCACTCGTTACACCCACCAGTGGCTTAACTGTGTAGGTATTGACCAGGGCTGCAGGCAGATTTGTACGTATCTTCTGTAACTCATCCCTTAGCTGCTGATCGCTGCCCGGAGATTGAAGCACACTTTGATTTACATAGGAAATTGCCGTAGTGTAGTCAGCGCCTAATATTTTTGCAACTGGGTATTGATTATTGTAACCCCAAACAAATACTTCGTGTACGTCATTGGATTTGGAACGCTCAAGTATTCTTCCCCTCGGATCATATCGATAGAACGTATCCCCTTTTTCCACACCGTAATTGGCAATTTGTAAATAATTGGCAGACGGCAATATCAATCCATTTGAAAACAGCTGGTATTGATTCCTGGTGGCATGAGTCTGGATATTTGCAAGAAATGATTTCTGCTCTAATAAGGGGGACAAGATATGCTTGGCTATAAGCGACTGACGAACGGTTTCATCATTTCCCGTATAACTTAAATCTGAAGCATAGTAATTGTCGACTCTTATTGCCTCACCTGTACTGGCTATTGATGCTGTTGAAGTGAGCAATGCATGATCCTTATTCCCGTAGGTGAACGCCTGGATATTTTCATTATAACTTTGACCATCATTAGAATAGGATAATATTCGTGTAGAATCAATATATATCCATTTCGGGAAATAGGAATAAGCCTGCAAATCGTATCCATCAAAATCTTCAAACACAATGGGTGTATGTGAACAAACCTGCGCGTGGCGTTCATTAACCACAAAGGCCCGGATCTCACGATTCACGCGCGTATCTTCTTTATAATGATTAGTTTGCCGCATCACAGAATACATTATACCGCTTTCATATCTGAATTGATGTGTGGTCAGTTCCTGGCCATTCTGCAGGGCATGACTGGTGTAAGGCGCAGATGAAATATTATTACCCATTACGTTGTTACCGGGATCATCGGCCACCAGCGTATAAGTATGCGATGTGCCTCCACCCTGGTTATTATCGCCTGATGATTCCACTACATAGCTATAAGAAACAGGAGATTGTGCATAGGTATATATATTATTAATAGAGTTGGAATAAATGCTGTAATAAAAGCAGCTCGCGAAAGAACAACCAGGAACAGTAGTACATGGTTGCTTTACTTCAAGGTATTGTTCATAAGAAGGTTCAAAAATCTCTCCTCCTGAGGAAATAGCTGCATTATCCACACTTACATAAGAATACTTCTTTATATTTATATTCCCCGCTACAGGATCTTTGGTAATCAATCTTTCAACTCGCATTCCCCCTACATTACGGTTGCCTTGCTGATAAGCTCTCTGCCCCGGCATATATGAAAAATCTACAAATCCCGAAACAGGAAGACCAGCTGTAACCACCACCACTCTATAGGTTTCTCCCTGAACAAAATTCAATATTTTAGTTACATCTTCTCCTGGTTTTAATGTAATAGCATAAATACTGTATTCATTCGTACTATCGGTTACATTCATTACTCTTATCATTGTTAGATGATGCGTATCATCATATTCATAACCAGCATCCGGATTAAAGGAGCAATAGCCTTCAAACTTCACTTCCTGTCCTAGCTGAACCGGCATATTCGGAGATGTATATGTCACCTGACTAAATCGCCCTTTTCCCAATCCGCCTATGCTATAAGATACCGGTGTTGGTAATACTTCATACGTCTTATACACCTTATTACCGCCGTATTCAATGCTATCCTCACCACCTGTCGGATAGATTATTTTTGACAACATACCATTCTTTGCAAATTCAGGAAAAACATCCCTGTTTGCAGTAGCGCCGGGAAGTTTTGTTTGTATAGAAACCTGTGCAGGTTTTGGCATTAAAGACGTATTATTCTGTCCGTTAAAATAGCCGTAATGGTCCTGCGCATAACAAAGACGCGGCGGGATATTATTCAGGTTATAATAATTAAACTGATATTCTTTAGCACCACTCGCATTTTCTCCGCGTTCTGTTAACCGGCTTAAGAATGGTCTGAAACGATAACTGGAATCAATGTTATTATATACATTCAGAAATTGAGTGTTATATGAATAGGTATAGTTTAATTCAAATGTTTTCAGCGCAATAGAAGCTCCGGGTGCAAACAATTCTACTTTGGAAAGCAGTTTATCTCCCACATCCTTGCGGTCTGTATAGGTAAATTTAATTTTAGCCCCCCCCGTACTGGTAATCTCCTTTAAAACAGCCATATTACAAGTAGTAGAACCTACACAGGTCGTATTAGGTATAGCGCCACAGGTAACACAGCTTGGAACATCATCGGATTTGGCAAACATGGTCTGGCTGATACCTGTATTGTAAGTCATTCCTACCCTTGAATAAGCCAGGTACAAGGTATCATTGTTAGGATGAATTATCTTTGAAAGATACCAGGCAGTGACAGCTCCACTTGCAAAACTCTTCCCACATCCATTCCCCCACACAAGCTTATGTGACTGATCCCTTGCCGAATCACCACCAAAGTAATATTGAACACCCTCCGGATCAGTTATTTTCCAGTTTAGTGCACTTCCGGAGTTAAGATCTTTCTCTATTTTCAGCGCAGAATAATTTAACAGTACAATATTATTTGCACTATCTAATATGAATTTTCCCGAATACTTATTGAGATTAAAATTGAACACATCCGGTTCGGCATCAAAATTTGCATGATTTAGATCCGCAGAAAGACCTTGTAAAAAGGTCAACATTCCCTGATCTCTGGCAGGATAAGTGGCAGGCGGTGCTAACCGGGTTACATTTTCATCTACTCCACCATATACCGTACGTGTTATTACACCTCCGGCTTCCAGATTCCAGGACGTGCCCGCCCTCGATGCAATCTCGTCAGTTTTCACTCCGTTACTACTATAGGTGAGAGAAACAGGTAGCTGAATGTTGAATGAACTGTAAGTGAAAATGGGTATCTCAAAGTTCGCCGTACCAGAGTTTAAACCTACATTAATCCCACCATATTTCCCTAATGAACTCGCATTAGGAGAAGGGGGCAGCACCTCTACTAGTTTATTAAAATCGCCAATATTCGTAGAGGTATTTTGCGCTGATGCTTTTTCAGCATTAAACACAATACAGAAGAATAAAATTAAGGTAAGGATTCGTGTCATAATGATATTTTTTGAAAGGAATGCTATTGTTTCAACTGATCACTGAGACCTGCATAATCCCTCTCAGCTAACCTTGGTATTAACTGTTGCACGTGGGGCTAACATGCTTACGCCCACAGTTCCAGTGGCTGGAAAAACATTGGTCTGTGCTTTTGCTACCGGTAAGACATAGAAAAGGGATAACATGAAAAAATTTGATTTCATCCGTTGAAATTTAAGGCTAAGTTTTATTGATTTGTTAAAGCATATAGCTAAGATGTTACTTGAAATTATCTTTTGGTAATTAGCTTTGATTTCACCGGCATCACAATCTGCTTTAGCTTAGGGTAACCTCCTTACCCCGCCTCTGGATCACCTGTAAGGTTATTCGATTCGATTTATACTTAACCTGCACTATATATTTTCGCAGGC
This sequence comes from Chitinophaga sp. YR573, assembly GCF_900110995.1. GTDB lineage: Bacteria > Bacteroidota > Bacteroidia > Chitinophagales > Chitinophagaceae > Chitinophaga. The sequence goes on along the minus strand of NZ_FOJF01000003.1, from coordinate 39,938 downwards.
AAATAGAACACGTAGCTGGCAAGACTGTTCCGGATTAAAAGCTGACCAGCAAAAACAACATAAGGTCTGATCAGTGCTACAATGAAGTAATTGGCACTATATAACATGTGAATGGGTTTAATATTGTCCTTAAAAATTGATATAGGTATAAAGAGCCGATAATCTGAAAAGCACAATAGGTGTAGGATCAGGCTCAAGCCAACAACAAACCACAAGTGCGTAATTCAGTATTGCAAAAGATTTCAGCAGAATAACTTGATAATTATGGATTAATACATGGCAATTTTATTAGGTAAAGAATTTGATATTGCCAAGATACATCATACCTGCGTAACCTATCTGCGTAGGATCAAAAATTCAGAATATCTTCTGACGCAATTCGTCTACCTAAGGGACAATTATTGGCCAAAGAAGTAGAGTGAGAATAACCTGCTTAGTCTGCTTTAATTGACTTGATCCGTTACCAAATAGGTTTGAGAAAGTAGTATAAGGTGGGGGTTTATTACAGGGGGGTATATAATGAAAATAGCCACCGTCTTGTAAACAGTAGCTATCACATTTATAAAGTAAGATACGAAGCGGGCGAAGAGGGATTCGAACTTTCAACCTATTAGCATCTCCTGCAGCCCTTTTTATACTTAAAAACCCAATTGCCATTAACCAGCCTTTTTAGACTTATAAATGAAAATTATAATTTCATCCTTAGCGGAATTCATTCACGATACGATTCTCCGTTCTTCGCGAACGTTTTGTATCTCCGTCGCACAGAAAATAAATATTGAGCAAGGGAAATTGTTACATTTCAAATAAAAATTTTTATGGCAAGATGTTACAATCCCGCTTTTACACCATGGGCAGGTAAAAGGGGCTCAATCAGAAAACAGATCGTTTACAGGATCCGGGGAGGTCTGCTTTTTGTAAGCAAGTATCCGGATATGAGTAAAGTGAAGCCCACCGAGTTACAGTTGCAGTACAGAGAGCGGTTTGCGGCGGCTGTCAGGTATGCTCAGGATATTAACAATGATCCGGTTAAGAAGGCGGCATACCCGGTACCCAAAGGGAAAACCGTTTATCAGACTGCTCTTAAAGAGTATCTAGAGGCTCATTAAAAGCAACAAAAGAGCAATATCCTACGCTTATCCTTCGCTTAAAAGCGAAGGATAAGCGTAGGATATTGCTCTTTTAATCCTGTTTACATCCTCTTTACAGAGTATTCTGTCCTGTAAATGGTACTACAAAGATTATTTCCTGTATTACCCCTCTTTTTGTATATTTTCGTAGTAATTTGTTAGACCTGAATAATATTCCTTATACACAATAACACTTCTTATGAACACAAAAGAATCATTCATCACACATGGAGAAAACCTTCTTAAGAAAGTAAAAGAGCTGATAGCAGAAGGTAATGTCAGGAAAATCACTATTACGGATAAAGCCGGAAAAGAGATCATGTCTTTTCCTTTAACTTTTGGTGTGGTAGGTGCATTAGTAGCGCCCATCTTTGCAGCGATAGGTGCAGCAGCGGCTTTACTTGGAGAATGTACAATTACTGTAGAAAGAGATGAGGACGAGCCTAAAAAAGAAGCATAAATTATCAGATTTGGCCGTGAATACCCGGCCAAATCTTTAATGATAACAATCCTGTAGTTTCCGGGAGAATAAGTAGTTACGCAGCTGTCCTTCCCAACGAAATCCTGTTCCCAAAGGATCATATTCCTCTAACAGCGTTGTCAATGCTCCTGTTGTATCTTCTCTGTCCCAGTTACGCTGTAATTCGTTGATATAAGACCAGGTGGTGAGTTGCTTGGCACCGGCTTCCACCATACATTCTATTGCTTTCTGATGTTCTTCCAGAGAGGCGCCACCCGAAGCATCTGTAATAATATATACTTCGTAACCTGCTTCCAGGGCTTTTAATACTGATAATTGCAGGCAGACTTCTGTCCATAATCCAGCCATCACTACTTTCTTCTTTCCACTCCTTCTTACCCATTCCACCACATAGGGATCTTCCATGGCATTCATAGTATTTCTGTCGAGCGGGACCTGTTCGGGGAACAGCTGTGCGATGTCCCCGATAAGGTCCTGTTGTTCGGCAAAAGCAGTAGTCAGTAATGCAGGGGAACCGAATATCCTGCTGGCTTTAGAAAGAGCAATCACATGGCTAATCACTGCAGCAGTAGTATGGGAACGTATGGTAAGCAACTGTAAATATTGGTAATCTATAAGTAACAGGGAATGATTTCCAGGGCTTAATGCCATATGGTATATGTTTATAATGATAGATTAAACGCTTCAAAGTCAAAATTATAAAAACGTTTCAGAACCACTGTTGCATTAATCAAGGGATTATTTGCATATATCAACTGATATTGGTAAATGGCATGTTCTGTTTTCTATAACACAGAATTGCACTTTTATCACTTTCGTTTAATTATCTGGCAGAGTTCTTCTAACGTTGCAGTATGAAAGCACTGATCCTATTCATACTTATTCCGTTTTTACAGGTACATGCCCAGTGCTGTACTGATAGTATATACCCTGCATTACATGCTATTGTTCAGAATGATTATAAAGATGAAGTACGTGCGGCGGCGTTATGGGCTATCAGTCAGACTGATCCTGCTGAAGCCATGATGTTGGCGCAGGCATGTGAGAAAGATTGTAAAAGCAATTTGTCAGATGTGATATTTGGCATTTATACCACCAGTGGCGGAGATCCGCAATGGCCTTATGTATATAAGGTTTTCACCACTGCCAAAGAACCCTTTTATTTAAGTGAGAAGTTGGGTGATATGGTGGGACATCTGAGGAATCCTGTGTATGCGCAACAAGGTATTGAGGCGCTTAAAAAACTGGGAATAACCTGCAAGGAATATCAGGATAAGGTAAGTGCAATTTTATTACTTATTAAAAGTAACAGGTTGTTATTGCATGATGATATTTCTGCGGAAGCTGCCGAGAAGGCGATTACTGCTCTTTAAATTGCACTAAGTCCCATAGGGTTCCGTAAAGGTCTTCAAATACAGCTACGATACCATATGGTTCTTCTTTTGGCGGCCGGACAAAATTTATTCCTACCTCCAGCATACGGTAATAATCCCTGTTAAAATCGTCCGTAGACAGGAAGAGGAAAACCCTGCCGCCAGTCTGGTTACCTATCCTGCTGGCCTGTTCTTCATTGGCCGCTTTTGCGAGCAGCAGACTACATTCGTTAGATCCTTCAGGAGCTACCAGTACCCATCGTTTGGTTTCACTTTGTTTTGTATCTTCCAGTAATCTGAAGCGTAGCTTTTGGGTATAAAAGGCGATGGCTTCATCATAGTCTTTTACTACCAGGGCAATATGGGCTATTCTCTGTTTCATATTAATACCGGATTAATCCTATACAATCGGTAAATTGTACCATTCAACAATATACATCAGTTATATATTTGTGCAAATAATTTTTATGGAACAAAAATTACCGTTACCGCCTTTCACGCTTGAAACTGCTATCAAGAAAGTTCAGCTGGCTGAAGATGCCTGGAATAGCCAGGACCCTGAGCGTGTTTCTCTGGCTTATACTATCGATACCGAATGGCGTAACAGGTCGGAGTTTGTGAATGGGCGGAAAGAAGTGGTTAAATTTTTAACCGGTAAATGGCAGAAGGAACTGAGTTATAAATTAAAGAAAGAGCTGTGGGCATTTATGGATAACCGTATTGCGGTGAGATTTGAGTATGAATATCATAATAAGGAAGGGCAATGGTTCCGCGCTTATGGCAATGAAAACTGGGAGTTTGATGAAAATGGGCTGATGCGGAAAAGGTATGCGAGTATTAATGATCTGGCGATTAAAGAAGAAGACCGCCGTTTATAATATTGAAAAAGCCCCTGTTGTTGCAGGGGCTTTTGTTTTTATAGTTTCTTTTCCTGCGGAATAAAATCCTTCATCACCGCATCTCTGATTAACACGGGTGGGAGTAAACCCTGAGAGAGGATAAAGTCGTGGAAATGCAATGCGTTGAATTTCTTTCCTAATGCCTGTTCTGCATCTTTCCTTAAACCGATCATTTTTGTAAAACCATAGAAGTAGCTGTTTGCCTGTCCGGGTGCCTGGATGCTGTAACGTTCCATTTCCTGCTGGGCCATCGCCTGTGATTGTACCACATCTTCCGTTAATACTTTTATGACGTCTTTCTGTGTGATTTTCCCTGCCTGTAATTCAGGATCGAGGAAGGCACGTGCAGCTCTTAACAACAGGTAATCCAGGGATACCAGTTGTCCTTCCAGCGGCATGTAGGGACGGGTGATGTATTCGGAGTATAAGCCCCATCCTTCTACGTTCGTTGAGTTAAAGGCATATAGCGTACGGGCTTGAGAAACGCCTTCTTCCACCATCTTATCGAACTGCATCTCATGACCCGGACGAGCTTCATGCGCGATGATAGTCCAGGAAGCGGCGTCAAAGGTGAAATCGTCGTATTTGTTCACCAGCTTTTCTCCGGGAGGCGGTGGCATGTTCAATGGCAGTACGAATACACCTCTCTGGCCAGTGTTATTCAGGAATGGTGGTGGTACCATATGTGGGGCCGGAGTACGTGCTGTTTCAGCAGCAGTAGCCAGGCGGATGATAGCGGGACGATCTGGCAAGGTTACCAGCTGATGATCGCGGATGATCGATTCTATATCCTTTAAGTGTTGTTCGTAGAGAGGGATGATAGAGTCGCCGTGGACCTGGTCTTTTTTCAGTTCCTTTATTACTGCACGGTAATCGGTAAAGTTCCAGTTATGTTGTCTGGCTATCTTCTCTGCGATAGGCTTCATCTGGTTTTGTACGTCTGTGAAGGCTTTGTGTGCCATCTGAGCTAACTGTGCGGATGGGATATCTATACCATATTGCTCCAGTTGCAGGGCGTACTCTTCAGGAACGAGCCTGAAATCTGCCCTTGCTTTGACAAGAATGTTTTCTTTTGTCCATTGGTCATAGTCTTCCAGTTGTTTCTTAAGTACGGAGTAAGGCTGTTCCCAGCCTGTTAGCTGGTATTTCCTGCATAAGTCGGCTATTCCATCGATGATGCTGGCGTTCCTCGATAAATCCACTTCCATTTGCTGTTTGGAAGGGTATACCATGTTAGCCCCCTTCTTCACCTGTAATTCTACACGTTCTTTATAAATAGTGGTGAGGGGTTTTAATTTACCATCCAGACCGGCATACTTTCTTATGCGGGCAACTGCTGCCGCCCTTCTTTCTACAGGAGTCTGGTCATCCAGCAATGATTCCAGTCCGCCGTAAACGAATGAAGCGGCATTTAGGAAAGGCACCTGTCTTTGCTGACTGAAATCCTGTTGGCGGAAGCCCAGTTTCAAATGGGTGATGAGAATGTTCAGGTCCTGTTTTACTGCTATATCCTTTTCCGTTAGGGCGAGGGCTGCATATTTCTTTGCCAGGGCTTCTTCGTCTTTTCTTTCTGCCAGTAAATTGGCGAGCGTGGGAACGGTGATGAGTGTATCATAAGCAGCAAGGCCCTGGGAAGAACCATATTCAGGAGAATACTTCTTATCAAGATCGATCAGCTGTTGTGTGTACTGGTTGGATTTCACTATCCATGCTTTGCCGGGTGTCTGTGCGTTGACAGCCAAAGGGAAGAGGCATGAAAGTAGTATGAGTCTTTTGGTCATATTTATAGTGGGTTTAAGCTAATATATCACATGTTTTAATATTTCCATCACATTTTTTTTACCCTTTTATGGGTTAAGGTTATTATTGAAATATGATAAAACAAATAGTTATCCTGTTACTGGTTGCTGTACAACCTGCCTTCTCCCAGGATATAGATCAGTTAATGAAGGCTTATGATTTTAATGGATCTGTGCTGGTAGCACAGCATGGGCAGATATTGCTAAAAAAGGGATATGGGTTTTCTGATGTAAAATCCAATAAGATGAATGATGAAAATACTGTTTACCAGATTGCTTCCATCACCAAAACATTTACATCTGCTCTTATCTTAAAACTGAATGAATTACACCTGTTATCATTGACAGATAAACTTAGTAAATATTATCCTGACTATCCTAAAGGGGATAGTATTACTATTGAAAGTCTATTGACCCATACTTCCGGGGTGTATAATTATACGATGAATGGTGAGTTTATGAGACATGCCGATCAACCGGCTGATGAAGCGGGAATGTTATCATTATTTAAAGACCAACCACTTGATTTTTCTCCAGGTACTGGTTGGAATTATAGTAATTCAGGGTATATGTTGCTGGGGTATATCAGTCAGAAAGTAACACATTTATCTTATCAGGAAGCTGTTAAAAAATATATCTTCCATCCTTTGAAAATGAATAGCAGTGGTTTTGATTTTGCTCATTTAGCAAATAGAGCAACGGGATATAATTCGGATTCTTTTAACGTAGCGTCTATTGTGGATTCTTCCGTATCCTATGCAGCGGGTTCTATTTATTCTACTGTAGTTGATTTGTATAAATGGCATGAAGGGTTTGGTAAAGTAATAAATGAGACCTCATCACATAAGGCGCTTACTCCGTTTAAGAATAACTATGGATATGGGTGGCAGATAGATTCCATCTATGGCCACAAAGAAGTTTCACATAGTGGAGGGATATGGGGTTTCAGAAGCAATTTTGCCAGGGTACCTGCAGATGACATCTGCGTAATTTTACTAAGTAATACAGAGACCATGGCGCTTGATGGTATTACAAAAAAGATCTTTGCTATTCTCTATCATCAACCTTATCAGATACCTGAGAAAATAGCATTCGTTAAGCTAAGTGAAGATGTTCTTCAACGTTATGCCGGTACTTATAAGCTTACTACTCCGCATGAGCTGGTCATCGAAATGAAAATCGAAAACGGGGAGTTGGTGTCATATCCTTCCCGGGGCCCAAGATCTGTGCTGAGGGCTATAGATGAGACTCATTTCTATCTCAGTGAAAACAGGGATTTTAGAATATCATTTATTATTGAAAATGGTAAAGTAACCAGTATTGTAATTGCTAATAATGGTATTACAGGGGTGGCAGCCCGTTTATCTCTCTAAAAGCTTCAATGATACCAGTACCATCTGCATCATAATCTTTATCTTTCCGGTATGAATACCGAAACCCTTCTTTTAAACAGAACAGGTGGTACTTTTGCTGCGTATATTGCCACATCCTGTGCAACATTCCCTGAGCTGTTAGCATTAAAAGACAGTATCCTTCATCCTGATGAACATACTTATTTCAATACACTTTCTGCCCCTAAACGACAGCATAGTTATCTTCATGGGAGATATACCGCCAAACAGGCAGCAGAAGTATTCTGTCCTGAGCCAACCAGGATAAAAATAACAGCAGGTATTTTCCAGCAGCCTGTTTTGGAGATTCCCGGTGTATCCAATGTTCAGCTGAGCCTTTCGCATACGGATAACTGGTGTGGGGTGGTTGTATTCCCCGAGGCACATCCTATGGGAATAGATGTGGAGATGATTACCCCTGAGATCCATGAAACGATTAACGGGATTATTACGGAAGAGGAAAGGCGGTTGTTACCCGGTTTACGGGAAGCAATTGCAAAACCTATGTTACCTGGTGCTGATATGACGCTTTTATGGACGATGAAAGAGGCGTTGTCTAAAACGCTCAGGACAGGATTAATGACTCCTTTGCAGGTATATGAGGTGAATTATATTATTCATATAGATGGGGTGATAGAAGCCCATTTTACCAACTTTGCACAGTATAAAGCATTGTCATGGCTTTCCGGCGATCATGCCTGGTCTGTTGTGTTACCGAAGAACAGTATACCGGAGGCCGCTGTGCTGGCGAGGATAATTTATAATCAGTAAACTTTTCCGGGAAATGAGGATTCAATTTTTAATTGTTTTGCTGGTGGCTTCATCTGCTACCTATGGCCAATCAGAGATTCAAAAACGGGATGACTATACATTAGAATACCTGGAGGCGCATCGCACTCCGGGACAGACCAGAACAATGCTCTTTATTTCGAATACAAATGACTATGTGAACCTCGCGATTCCTGCCGGGTTACTTGTTGCCGGTATTATAGATCATAACCCTGATATGCGTCAGAATGCGCTGTATGTGGCGAGTAGTACAGCTACGACTGCGCTGCTGAATATCCTTATTAAAAAGATTGTGAAGCGGCCCAGGCCTTTTATTACTAATGCGCACCTTACGGCTGTGTATCAGCCCTCCTCCTATTCTTTTCCTTCGGGGCATACGTCTGCAGCAGTTAGTTCTGCTACTGCCTTAATTCGTGCGTATCCTAAGTGGTATGTGATTGTGCCGTCTGTGTTATGGTCTGGTGCGGTCGGTTATTCCCGGATGTATCTGGGTGTGCATAACCCTTCGGATGTGATAGCGGGAGCTGCGCTGGGGGCCGGTACGGCCTTTGGATTAGGGTTTTTGAGACCGTGATTTAGTAACGGGTACGCAACAACGGGAAAGTTATTTTAAAAAGTTTTTTACAAAGATTTGGTAGTGATAAAATATTTCCTATCTTTGCACTCCCAATTACAAAAAGAGGGAATGATTCCGTAGCTCAGTTGGTAGAGCAATACACTTTTAATGTATGGGTCCTGGGTCCGAGTCCCAGCGGGATCACACTAAATAGATAAAACCTGCGATAATCGCGGGTTTTTCTTTTTTTATATGTTCCAGCCTTATCCCTGACGGATTAACTTATTTTTAATAATTCCCATTATCTCAGGTATATGGGAGAAGATGAAAAAATGTGACCCTGTCATTTTTATAAATTCTGTTTCAGATGATTCATTCGCCCATAACAATATATCCTCCTCCGTCATATCTTCTTTATCCCCGGTAATCACTGTCATCGGAATATTTAACTTCATAGATGCCTTATGCTGATAAGTTTCGCTGGCTTTAAAATCTGCCCGCAGAACAGGTTCGAAAAATGCCAGTAATTCTTCATTTTCCAATACCTCCTGCGGGCTGCCATCTAACACTCTCAATTCCTCTATAAATTCATTTTTAGGCAACAAATGCCTTTTTTTCAGGCTTCTCGAAATAGCAGATGGACCAACGGTTCCAGTCAGGAAAAGATGCAGTGGCAGTCTGTGATTGAATACTATCATTTTTTTTGCAAGCAGATAGGCTACCAGTGCGCCCATACTGTGTCCATATATAGCATAATCATTACCATCTGTCCGATATCTGATCTTTTCATAAAGGTCCTCTGCCAGCTGATGCATATCATAAATAAATGCTTCTCCCATTCGCCCACCCCTGCCGGGATATTCAAGCGGTATAATATTGAGAAAAGGCGGTGCATACTTTTCATATTCCCTATAAGAATATTTATTACCGCCAGCGAAAGGAAGGCAAAAAAGATTGATCGTTCTCAATTCATTACTTATTAATGATTCCCGGCCGGGTGATTTATTTAAGCAGTTGGGATAAGAGTGCCTCTTTTACTTCTTCTACGGAAATGCTGCTCATACAGCGTTTATCATAAGGACATTTAGCCGCAAATATCAGATCAAGACAGGGAGAACAACGTAAAGGTTTATAGATATTTATGTTGTTAGGGTGTCCCCAGATATCAGGTTGAGCAGGGCCGAATATTACTACTCCCGGGATATTAAACGCATTGGTGGCATGTGAAAAGGAAGAATTCACACCTACAAAACTTCTGGCATGTTTGATAAGTGCCAATGTATCGCGAAAGGAAATCTTCCCTCTGAGATCAACTGCCTTTTCCACTTTGGCTTCAGCCATTACTCCCAGCTGGATAAACGTATATTCAGGCATAGAGGTAATCAGCTTGTCCCAGTTATCATGCTCCCATTCCTGATTTTTAGACGTCTTTGAAGTAATATGCAGTAATACCGGATTCTTATACTCTGACAGTAGCTGCTTCGCTGTTTCCTCCTCCTGATTTGTAAGGAATATCTGTACTTTATCATCCTTCAGTTCCACTCCGTAAAGACCTGCGATGAGTACTTTTGCATTATCCTTATAAAATACGGTAGGTATCAGGCCACCATAAAAATCCTTATAATATTTACCCCACTTCATTGTAGCCCTTATAAATGATATGGGGTTGCTTATAAAGGAGGTGCTATTTACGTTATCTACGTGTGGATTGTTTTTAAATATCAGCTGTTGTCGTTCATTAAAACAGAACAGCTTAATCTTACTATCAGGAAATGTCTGCTTAATTGCTTTCATTGTGGGGGTTAGCAATAAAACATCTCCCAGTCCGCCTCTGACCACAATTCTGAAAACCTTTCTTTTCATATATAATATTTAATGAATTATTATTCCTCAAGCATCCATTTCATCTGTTCAACAGCAAATTCCCATACACATCTTTCTTTGTTCAGAAACAGCAGCAGGGCTTTATTTCTTTTTTCGTAATGTTTCTGCAGTTCTTCATTGATCCGTTCTTCTATGATTAACAGATTAGTGTTAAATCCTTCTATTTTTGATATAATTTCTGACTCCTTTCTCATATTGATATTGTGTTTAAAAAAGTAGGCCCCAGTAAAAAAAGTAAGCATTAATCACAAGTAATGCAGTCAGCGCCGTCCAGGAAAACGCCGTATTCTTAAAGCCCAATCTTCCTGTAAATCTTACCAAAAGTGCAAATGCCAACAGTACAATCACTAATAGCAAATACAACACAACAAATAAGTAGGAGAACTTAACCGGCAACCCAACTGATAAGACATATGGATTTATCGCAGCAGTGGCATTAATGGCGTAGATAAAACCTATTTCTGCAAGTATGGTCACCAGGATGGCCAATATGATTACCCAATGTATAATGAGCTTTTTCTTCCGGATTAACTGAATGAACAGATACAGTACCAGCACCAGCAGCGATAACGTCAACGGCCAGATCAAAGATAACTTCGGGTTGTTCAGTATGCCGGCTACCCTTGACAGACCACCATTGATGCGGACATGTGTTATAAACCGCATATTATCTGATTGCAGGTTGCTGATGTCCGTAGTTTTCAATGTGCCATTGAAAAATGCATGGATCACTTCCGTTCCTTTTGAAGAATAACCCGGTACATGACCCTGCCCGGGAAAAACCACAGCCACACTTCCAGGTATTAAGGCCTGCAGTTTTTTACCAACGGCAGGTGGTGTTACAGGATCAAATTCGCCGGATACAATCAGGGCGGGGATATTCGTTATCAGTTGAGGTCCGCCGGCGACAGTATCCTTGCCAATACCCCCAAACCATTTTTCACAGATAGAATAATCCCCTTTGTAAAATGGAAGACCACCTGAAGTAAGCTGCTGGTTTTTGGCGGCATCGCCGATGAAAGTGTCAATGGAGTTTAATGGCAGCGTTTCCTTGCATAAGACACAATAGTAAGTGCCATAGTCGAGAGAAAGCCTGTTGCGTAACGCAAAAAACAACGATGTGATCATTTCTTCATTGCGGTGATTAAACTCTTTTATGATCAAGGGTAATACTTCGAAAAACCGCGGATCGTATAAACCCTGCTGCACAGCGATCATAAAATCCTGGGCATTGAGGGTAAACTTGCCAGTACTCACAAGGCTTTGAGGTACTTTGATCGTAATGGGGTTCTTTTCCAGGTCTGACACTGTTTTCTGATAAAGTTCTTTAAGATCACCATACTCACTACTACAGGATTTATCCTGACGGCATTTTTCAAACAATACTTCCAGCGACCTTACATAGTTACTGGTATTGTTATCATAAAGACCTGCGACAGGCAGAACAGGAGAATCGAATACTACTTTAGTCACCTCCTGCGGAAAATCTCTGACATATTCCAAAGCCATTCTTGTTCCGTATGATACGCTGTATACCATCCATTTGTCGTAGCCCAATGCCTGTTTCAACGCATGGAGGTCCGAGGCTACACTATGGCTATTATACATGCTTATATCAATTTTCCTCTTCAGCAGTTCATCACGGCATGCCACCGCAGCTTTTACTCTGTCTGCAATTTCCTTGTCATCATCATCATTTTCCGCCATCACACCCATAAACTCCTTACCAAGTTCGGGGCAAAGCTGTGGGGTTGAAAGTCCTGCACCTCTGACATCCACCAGAATAATATCATGATCATTCAGTATGGGGTTATTGAGCCATTTGCGAATTCCTCTTACGGCATTTCCTCCCGGGCCACCAGCCAGAAAAACTACTCCTTCATGGGACTGCTTATTGTGACTTTTGATAACGGCGACAGCTAATTGAACACTGTTACCATTGTCTATATCCCAGTTTTCTGGAACCGTAAAATATCCCCATTGTACATCCGGGTCCGTAATGTTTAGTCCGGGAAAACCATCAGTTTTTTTGTAAACGGGTTGCCTTTGTTGTGCGGAGGTTTCCAGTACCAACAATGTACAGGCAAACAGGATGGCGAAAATTTTGGAACAATTATTTTTCATATATATGTGTGGGTTATAAATCAGTATTAGAACTCAAATTCAATTTCAACACTATTATGGCGTAATTCTTTTTCTAACTCCAGCTCTATGTCGAGAGCATTGAGTGGGGTTTGTGGCTGGCTGATCATCTGTTGCAGGAGTTTTCTAAAACGCTCTGTGATCAGCATCATCTGTCCTTCCTCAAATAGTCCGGTATCGTACACTGTCTCACAGATTAGCTGCTCTCCATTCTCATAAAAGTTAAACGTGACCGGGATCCTGCTTCCTCCCTGCGTGAATTTATTCCTGGATAATACCAGATCATCCATCACCTTCAATTCCTCCATATTGAAATCAGGATGTTGCCAGGTAACCATTACATCGAAAAGCATGGTATTCTTTTCTCTCCGGGTGTTCATCAATTCTTCAAGCGGTAAATCCTGATAGTCCATACTTTGAATAAGCACCTCCTTTACATGATGGCAAATACTTTCAAAACTATCTTCTATAGTAAGCTGGCTCCTTATCAGTATGGTGTTCACGAACATCCCCAGCAAGTCTTGCAGTTGTGGATGTCCACGTCCGGCAACCGGGATACCGGTACAGAAGTCATATTGTTTAGCAACACGGGCAATCAGTGCATGCACGGCAGCCAGCAACATATTGAATACTGACAGATTCATTTCGGATGCCTTTGCATAGAGTGAATTACTGATGGTTTGTCCCAAACCAGTGTAGATCTTATTTCCACGGAAGGACTGTTCATTGCCTATACGTTTAAATGTTTCTACCGGCACAAAATCCCTCAGTACTTCCTGCCAGTAAGCAATGCATAACCTGGTGGCTGGTTCCCCTAGCCGATTATTGCTCCATACAGCATAGTCACGGTACTGGAATGGCAACGTTGACAAGCTTTCCATGTTTTCGTGCAGGATACCGCGATAAGCTGTGAGTGCTTCTTTTATAAAGATCTCCAGAGACCATCCATCCAGTATCAAATGGTGGGTTATAAATACAAATAACTGCCGGCCATCTGTTATCCTTATCAGGAATCCCTTCAACAACAACTCTGATTCCAGGTCAAAAGGGGTAGTCACTATATCTGCAACAAAGGTGTCCACATCTTCTGAGTGTGCAATTTCAACCTGTTGGATATTGAATAAGGGGTTATCTCCGGTCTGTATTTTTTGCCTGGGAGCACCGGCAACTTCAATAAAGTTTGTCCGCAATATTTCATGTCTGTTAATGATCTGCTGTACAGCCATCTCCATTGCGGTCAGGTTAAAATGTCCGGCAACACTAAAAATAGCATCCATATTATATGCTGCAGAAATAACCGGACGCTGACATGCCAACCATATCATCCGTTGCACTGGTGCCACTTCGTAATGTATGGCTGGTAAGGTGAGCGGAATGACATCTATCGAAGTATTTCCCCGTGCAGATAATAATTCAGCCTGTTTTTCGATTGTCGGATTTTCAAAGATATCTTTCAATCCTACTCCGCTGTCAAAATGTTCATTGATGTAATTTGCCAGTTCCATCGCTTTGATAGAATGCCCTCCCAATCTGAAGAAATTACTGTGTTTATCTTCGATGGTTACACCCAGTGTTCTTTTCCAAAGAGCAGCGAGCAATCGTTCAATTGGTTGTGTCAGAGTATGCAAGATTTCTTCTGCGTGCATGTCTGATATATTCCATGTAGCCAGGCTACGGCGATCCACCTTCTGGTTGGGTGTAAGGGGGAAGGCTGTCAACGGCACGATGAGTTGAGGGATCATATAATCCGGTAGTACTGCTTCCAATGCGGTAATTACCTCTGCCTGTATAAAATCGCGATTACCGGTCCTTACAAATCCAATCAAAAACGCATCCTGGTTATCTCCTTTTCGGGCTACTACCACCGCTTCATCGATATCCGGCAAATCTGTCATTTTCTTCTCTATTTCTTCCAGCTCTATGCGGTACCCCCTCACCTTCACCTGCGTATCGCTACGTCCTCCAAAAATGATTTCTCCCTGCTCATTCCATCTACCAATATCACCAGTAAAATAAATCCGCTGGCTTTCATCGAAGGGGCTGATGATAAACTTCTCACGGGTAAGAGATTCCTGATGGTAATAACCTTTGGCCACTCCCATACCACCAATATAAATATCACCGGTAACGCCGACCGGCAAGGGCTTCAGACAGGCATCCAATATATATATAACTGTATTATTGATAGGCTGACCGATATTGCTGCTATCTTCCGGCTGCAGGACCCTCTTCACTGCCGACCAGATCGTTGTTTCGGTAGGGCCATACATGTTCCATACGGCCGATGCATGTTGCAGTAATTTTTCTGCTAAAACAGTACTTAACAGATCTCCTCCGCAAAGAATGGTAAGCGTGTCACTCCCCTGCCATCCTGCATTAAACAACAACTGATAAAACCCAGGTGTTGCCTGCATTATAGTCGGGTTTATCTGTTTCAGTTTTTCGATAGTCTTATGGGGATCAAATAATGTTTCTCTATCCGCTATATAAGCAGCTGCACCGGTAATCAGTGGCAGGAAAAATTCCAGTATAGATATATCAAAAGATTGGGAGGTAACACTAAAAAGGATGTCATCCTCACACAAACCCGGCCGCGATTGCATGCTAACAAGAAAGTTGGCCAAAGCACGATGACTTACTTCTACTCCTTTAGGATTACCTGTGGACCCGGAGGTGTAGATAATGTATGCGGTGTCTTCCTGTGTCAGCAAAGGAAGTTTTACATCTTCCGTGCTGATCCCTGTCTGATGTATCAATGATCCATAACTCAGTAATTGTATGGAATCAAGCTGCCATTCTATATTATCCTGCTCATAAATAAGTATATCTGTGCGGCTGTTTTCAAGAATATATAACAGTCTTGCAGCAGGGAAAGAGGGATCTAATGGTATATAGGACCTTCCTGATTTCAGAATAGCTAACAGCAATACCACCATCTTTGCCGACCGGTCCATCATTACTGCTACAGGTTTCCTTCCCATTGCCGACAGCACACGGGCGATGTTGTCAGATACTTCCTGCAGTTCTTTATAACTATATCTTATATTTTCATCCCACAAGGCGGTTTTATATGGTACACGATCTACCTGCTCTGCAATCAATGTTGTTACGATATGATTTCCTGCGCCCGTAACAGGAACGGGATTAAACCTGTACAAAATCTCTTCTTCTTCACGGGATGTTAAAAGACATAAATCTTTTAATTTACGACCATCCTCCAGCAATACAGCTTCCAGCAAAGCATGATAGTGGCCGGTCAGGCGTTGCATACTTTGGGGGTCAAAATAATGAAGGTTATAATCGAAGTCTAATCTTACATCCTCCTCCTGACTGAATTCCCGTACATATATCGCAAGCGCAGCACGTTCTGCATTATGTGTTAATGGAATGACACTGGTCCGGGTTCCTGTGAATGCATCTGCGTAATTATGTTTTTCGTAAGATACAGCTACATTGTATAACCTATGTTTTTCCTGTACAACACCAATTCCCTGCAGTAAGCGGCCCATGGGAAAACGTTGATGACGGTAATCCTGTCTCAATTGCTGGCGGATGCGAACAGTCAATTCCTCAAAACTTTCTTCCCAGGACAATGCGATGCGCAAGGGCGATACGCCCATAAACAATCCTACTGTTTTTTTATGCCATGCTTTATCACGATTTAGTACCGGTAGCCCTATTACCAGATCACTGGTATGATAACATCTTCCCAGGTATACAGCCAATACCCCCAACAGCATGTGGAATGTAGAGACTTTATAGCTAGTTGCCAGATTATTCAACCGGTTGTACAGCTCCCTCTTCAATATCAGTTCCTCTCTCCTGCTTACAGCAACAAAAGTGGTATTATCTTTTCGAGGGATAACCGGATCGGGTAAAGTATTAAATTGGGTTTTCCAATAAATGCTATCTTCTTCAAATGTAGTACTGGTATTATAAGTTATCTCATCCGCAACATAGTTCTCATAAAAGAACGGGTATTCTGTCCTGACTTCCCCTGTTGCCATTATTTCGTTGTAATTGCTGATCAGTCTTTGAAACATCAGGGAAGTACCCCAGCCATCAGTGATGATATGGTGATATACCGAAAACAGGTAATGAAAATCGTTCTCTACTTTAATCAAACAGAAACGATGTAACACTTTACATTCATTCAGGTTGAATGGTTTTACAAACTCCTGTTGCATGTATTGTGTGGCGGCTGCATCAGGATCCGGATGGGATGAGAAGTCAAGCCATCCAAGCGGAGCATGCCACTCATCTGCAATCCCGAACTGATGTACCTTACCGGTAGTGATTATGGAGCCTCTGAAGCTATCATGCTGATCTATAAGTGCCACATACGCCTTCTGCAGGGACTGTATATGCAGTGGTCCCCTTATGGCAATCTTTGCACCTATATTATGTACCGGGGTAGCCGGGTATAACAGGCTTTCGTGGTAAATATCCTGTTGTTGTGAGGTTAGGGTTATCAATTTCATAAAAAATACTATTGTATTATAGTTCCCAGAGGGATCTGGCCTCTATTTCCTTTTCCCGGGGTCTGATGTCTTTTACAATGGTTCCATAGTCAAACTTTAAGATCCTGTCGGCATGTTTAAAATAAGCATCATCATGTGTTACGGCGATGATAGTTTTGCCTTCTTCCTTCAACATGGGTAACAATTTCTCATAGAAAAATCTACGAAAGTGAGGATCCTGGTCTGCCGCCCACTCATCTAGTACTATAAATGGTCTCTCTTCCAATAGCGCAAATATCATTGCCATACGTTTGCTTTGTCCTTTGGAGAATTTTCTGCGTGCGGATACTTCATCATCATTAATAACTACTTTCTCCAGTTTCATTAATGCCAGTAAACGCTCATATTCCTTATTACCGCTCAGAGAATAATCGTCATAGTTACGCGAGAAAAGATGGTTATCCGTAAAGATTGCAGAAACACTGTCTTTATAATGGTTGTCGTCATTAAGCAATGGCTTTCCATTGAGGTATATGGTTCCTTTTGATGGCTGATACAATCCGGTAAAACAATTAATAAATGTACTTTTCCCACTGCCATTACCCCCGATCACAAAAACTGTTTCTCCTCTCCTGATAGTGAAATTCAGGGGACCTAATACAAAGGAGGATTCAGCATTATCATCCTGATGCTGATAACAGAAATCCTCAAACCGGATTGTTTCGATTTCTTCAGTATTGTTTTTCTTCCCGGTATCAGCAGTTGACAGATTCAATACCTCCAGCTCCTGCATGAACTCAGCAATGCGTTTATTGGCGACAGTAACTTTTGTAAAGAAAGTCTGTGTGTTGAGCAGATTGGTGAGCGGCCCGAGAATAAATAATAATATCACAACAAAGGAAATAACGTCAGCAGGTTTCAGCAGATTGAATATTGGAAGTACAAACAAAATAATCCCGATAAGCAGGTAAAGTCCGTATTGGTTAAAGAGGTTTATAACCGAATACCGGCTGCCTACAGCAGTTTCCTCATCTCTAACAAAAAGTCTGTTCCCTGCCAGGAAAACATTAAAAAGATTGCCTGACTTAACGCTGTTCATTTTAAGTTCCTTAAAGCCACGGATTATATCATCGACCACTTTAAAATATTTATCATTGAGCGAACGAAGCATTAATACCCTGTTAAATAAGCGTTTTTTTGTCAGCCTGTATACAATACTAATAAAGCCTATGAGTGTAATTACGATAAGCGCGGAATATACCGACAGAACAAAATAATATATGATTCCGATCACCAGAGAAAGAGCGGAACTGATGGTAGTGGTGATCACACCGGGAAAAGCAACGAATAATCTGACATCTTCCACAACGCCATAGATGCGTTCAGCTCCTATCTTCTCCAGCTGTTGCAAGCTGGTACGTTGCAGACAGCGGAATATTTTCATTTCATTTTCGTAAATAGAATTGAAAGTAAAAACGATTACTTTTCTTTGCAGGAAAACATTCAGGCCGAACGAAAGCAACACCATTAAGAAGAAAACCGGTGCCTGATACTCTGCAAATATAACTTTGCGTCCTGCAACGATACTATTTATGATGTATAGGATCCCGAATGTAAAGAATGTATTGGGAATAGCGACTATGCACAGAAAGGCGAGATTCCTCCGTGTAATTTTAAACATATGATATTGGGTTATTACTGGCGGTTAGTGTCTTTTTCCCGCCGGTCATTCTGGCCATCCTTCTTATTGAAGCGGTATGAAATACTCAGCCTGTATCTGGCGGCATTACTATTGATATTCTGATGAAAAACGTAGTTCAGGGATTTTGTATCTTTCTTTATCTGCCTTGTGTTGAACACGTTACTCACGTCAAACACGATCATCATTTTATCCTTGAGAAGGCTTTTTCCTAATCCCAAATCGACATAATAATATGATTCTGTTTTTGTTTGTGCATTATTTTGTGCACCGATCAGGTTATAGCGACCCTGCAAACTAAATTTATAAGGTAGTTTCAGACGGCCGTTTAGCCGAATACTCCAGGAGTAGTCGGAATAATTGAAATCCTTCTCTTTATATTCCCCGGACTGACTAAATCCATACAGATTAAATTCGCTTCCCAGATTCAGTGTCTTTACCGGATCATAAGTTAAGGATATCGTAGTCCCGTACCTGTTCTCCCCTTTCAGGTTAATGGGGATGGTAATGAACATGTTATTATCCAGATAGGTATAAAACAATAAAAAGTCTTTTGTATGTTGAAAATATACAGACGGATTGAGAGAGACTTTACGCCACCGGTGCAGGAGATCCAATTCAACAACGTCTGTATAAGCGGGATTCAAGTCGGGATTTCCCACATACTGGGAATTAAGGTTTGTAAGTTCAACAAATGGATAAATAAATTCGAGTGAAGGTCTTGTTATCCTTTTGCTGTAGTTAACCTGAATGGAGGTTCCTCCTTTGAAACGATAGGCCAGGTTAGCAGTCGGGAACAACCGGTCATATTCCTTTTTGTTACTGTATTCGCCCTTTCTGTCATTGATCTTCACCAGGGTATACTCATTTCTCAGCCCCAGCTGGTATGTAAAATTATTGATCTTACTTTGAAATTGCAGATATGCACCGCCTATCTGTTCTTTATAATCCAATACATTGTTTATACCATTGTATATTACCCAATCCTGCCCCTGTAACTGTTCTGCTTTGTAATCGCTTGTTACCAGGCGATTTTCCAGCTGAATACCCGCTTCCAGTGACGAATGTTTGCCTACAGGGCTTACATAGTCTGATTTCAGGAGGAAGTCTTTGCTGGAGCCAATGGAGGTTGTCCGGATAGCAGGGAACTGTTCTTTTACGGGTAGTATCTTTTCTGTTCTGAGATCCCATTTCTTATCGCTGTCCCAGAAGTCATACTGCATATCTACCGTGAATTTACGTCCTTCTTTGTTGAAGGTCCTCGTGTAGTTGAATTCCACCTGGTTGTAATTTCGCCATTCTTTGGAATCTCCTTTCCGGAATATAGTGCTGTCATTTTCACCAGCTGTTCCATAAGCATAATTCAGTTTGTCATCATCTGAATCAGTGGTGCTATTTCTGAAAAAGGCAGCTGTAACAGAGTTTTTGCTATTGATGAGATAGTCTGCCCCTATGTACAGCAATTTGCCATCATCATGCCTTTTCTCGTCCTGTATGAAATTCATCACACTTTTGTTATTACTAACCGGGTCTGTGATTTCCTGATTTGAGGAATATTTCCCAATGTAATCGGAGTACCGATATCCCAGCGTTGAGAACAGGTTTATTTTACCGGTTTTATAGTTAATGCTGACATTCGCTCTATAGTCTGCCGGTATACCTCCGACTAATCTTGCCTGTCCGTTAAGTCCATTTTTCTTATTCTTCTTAAGTATGATATTGATGATACCTGCAGAACCATCGGCTTCATATCTGGCAGAAGGACTTGTGATCACTTCTACCTTATCGATATTGTCTGCGGGTATCTGATCGAGTGCATTACCGAGTGTAAGACCTGATGTTTTACCATTGATGAGAACATTTACGTTGCTGTTACCTCTCAGGCTTACCGTTCCTTTTGCATCTACTGTAACCGATGGAATATTATCAAGGATATCCTTTGCGGAGCCACTTTGAGAAAGGAGATCTTTGCCCATTGTGTAAATTTTCCTATCCAGTTTCACCACAACATCATATGCCTGTCCTTCGACCACCTGTTCTTTAAGTGTGGTGGCGTTTGCAGACAGTCTGAGTGTACCCATATTCACCTTTGTTTTTTCGGTAGTAATGCTAACAGGTATAGAAAACCGTCCATATCCGATATACTGTACTTCCAGTATAAAGTTTCCTGCCGGAACATCTGTTATTTCAAATGTTCCTTTTTCGCTGGTCATGGCTCCTGCCAATACCTTTGCACTATCATTCTTTATCACTACGGTTGCATAGGGTACACTTTTGCCGGAAGTACTATCGGTTATCCTGCCTGATATAATACCAGGATATGTGGATGGTTTGGCAGGCTGTACCTGTCTTGCATAAAGTCCTAAGCCCGATAGCAGCATCAGCAAAGTGAGAATTTTCTTCATCTGGTTAACCGTTTAGAATATTAATTTTTTAAATATTAAGCTGATACTGCCTCTACACTATACTCAATTATTTTCTCTCCAAAAAGTCGTTCGGGATCCATCCCTTTTTCACTGCAATACTTAAGTAGTTTGTTCGATTCTACGATGGGTTTAGACTCATCTGTGTATTTAATAGAGCTGATATATTTCAACCAGGGTTCCATTCCCATTGCATATACAAAAACATTCTTTGGATTAAACACATCGATCATTGCCCGTGACTGTTCGAAATTACAACCGGCCAGTCTGCGGGATTCATCCTTATCTCTTGCCAGTGGTTCCGGCATCAGCGGGCCATACAGCCAGGATAGCGGTGCGCCTTCACATTCCATACCAAGGAAGATCACATCAATATCACCAATCACGTTATGGATACGTTCATAAAGGCGGGGTGAAACGTTACATGAATCAGCCGCGAATAACATTTTCCAGCCGTCTCTAAATTTCACACGATGGCAAAGTTTGCTTCTTACATCCAGGTCGCAATGTTCTCCAATAAATGGCAATCCGGTTATAGCGCAATCATCAAATTCAATGGTTTCCATTTCGCCCAGTTCAATAATATTTTTGAAGCCTAATTTCTGAAACATTAGTTTAAGACTTGGGTCCTGTAATGATCCGCCATTACAACGGGGCACAACGATATGTTTGATTTTAGATCTGATGCGCAATAATGTTTCAAAGAGAATATGATCCTGGTGGTTATGAGTTATCAATACATAATCTATTTCTTCCGGAAGGTCATCAAACGAAAAACGTGATATGTCTGATTCATAACCATAGCTTACCAGCGGGTCAACCAGGATAGAAGTGCTTTTGGTTTCAGTCAGTATACATGCATGGCCAAAATATCGGGTTAAAATACCTTCACCTGCATACCGTTGGTATTTCCGGGGCGCTTCTGTGGTAAAAAAACTTCTAAACAAGTCTTCTTTACCGGGCTCAATATAAAACAAATCCATAATCTCTCCAAATAAGCAGGGTTTATGCGCCATTCTGAAAAGGGTATCTATTTTCTCACTTTTAAACGGCAGATTAACACGCAAAATCTTATCATCAGGCAATTTGGGCGTACTCAGTACAAAGGACCGGGAATCGTCGTCCTGTACCAGGAACAGATTAAAGCTTTGCAGTGATTCGTTGTAGTAGGCAGTTTGATACAATAATGATTCAAAAAAGCGGAAGGAAGGATTATTATTCACGTCATACATCAGTTCTACCAGGCCTTGTAATCTTACCGGTATCTTTGTGTACAATTCGGTAAGGGAATAGCCTTTTGCCTCTTTTTTGAGCAGTTCATTAAGGGCGAGAATATCATCTCTCAGTCCCAGTAATTCTGCACATTCAGTTTCGGTATTGCTGATCAGCGCTTTTATCTCATCTACTCTTTTGCCACCATAATCAATGAAGGGCCCTCCCAGCATTTTGGGGCTTTTAACAGCCGCGGCATGGATCATTGGACTCTGCACGTATGAATTCATAATCTTAAGGTGTCTCTCTTTGATATTCATTGCAGCTGTTGCCGGTGAAATGAGATGAGCCCAGGCGTACCAGTTATCGACCAACGGTTCAATGGCGAGATTGGGTTTAATGTAAACAAGGTCGTTTTTATTGATTTCCATATTGCTATATTTATTCGTGGTTCTTATTTTTATATGAGCTAACGATATTCCGTTGTTCTTCCAAGATCTCTTCCAGGTGTTGATGCGTGGTGTCAGGGTTCATAAATACAGACCGCAACCAAACATGTCTTTTCCCGGACGGATCAGGTAATTCCGTATATGAAACAAAAGATATTTTCCGGCGAAATTGCTCCTGCTGGAGGTATACATTTAATTTGTTCAGACTGTTCCTTTCCTCATCAGTAAGGGTGTTGTTTACTGCTTTTTCCCGCAAGGCGTCGGGAACATATCTGTATAGTACAATATTCAGATCTGGTTCCATATATAACTGGAAGTTGCTGTCGGACCGGATCATGCCGGTGAATAACAGGGCGCGGTCATAATTGCTTTCCAGTATTTCAGTATATCCCTCTTTTCCTACTACCTGTAATGCACCATGAAATATAAGTGCGGAAAATGGCCTGGAGCCTTCGATGGTATATTTTCCCAGATCCACACTACCCTTACGTGCCTGATAATAACTATTGATCTCTACCTGTTTCACCAATCCCGGAGATTTAAACAGGCATAAACTGGTCCCCATAGGGAGGTATAATTGTTTATGCCCACAAAGTGTAATTGAGTCCGCACTGCTGATGCCATTCAACCTGGCAGACAGTCTGTCAGAGAAAGAAAATGCACCGCCAAAGGCAGCATCAACATGGAAGTGGATCTGATTTTCCGCGGCAATTTCCGCCATCATTTCAAGGGGGTCTATCTTTCCGGCCTCTGTGGTACCTGCCACACCTACCAAAGCTATTATGAGTACGCCATCCGCCTTCAGCTTCCGGATTTCTGCATCAAGCATCTGACGACCATTGTTGCTTTGCAGTTCATGTGTATCCAGGGAAATGAATGCATTGGTCCCTAATCCAAGGAGGCGCATTACTTTTTGAAGAGAATAGTGGCAATGCGAAGAACCCATTATGACAGCCCTTTTGTACCCGGTATCCTGCAGGCTTTTTGCTAACCCATCCTCCTTAAACATTGCACCGGCATCATTTAATTTCTTTGACAGCGCATAGCTAAGTGCAGTGAGGTTTGACAAGGTACCTCCGCTTGTAACATTTCCTAAGGAAACTGCCGGCTCCTGGATGTAGCTATCGTAAAAAGCAGCAGTTTCATTGTAAAAAAGACGATGGAAACATCCAAGTACCTGCCGTTCGATGAAAGTGCCTGCACCGGACGTTTCAAATTTCACCATATTCTGATTCAGCTGGCCAATCCATTGTTGTAATTCATGGATGAAAGGAGGTACCGGGCCAGTCATATGACCAATGAACTTGGGAGAAGATACATCTACGAGGGAAGATCGCAGCTCATACTTCAGAAAGTCTTTATACTCTGCTATTGTCTTTTGTTTCAAAACAAAAGGCTCTTTGAATGCTTCCGGGCAGACATACTGGCTTTCCGGGACAATATTATTTACATCTCTCACGATAGTCATTTTTATAGTATTTAAAAATTGTCATACTAAAACGCGTTTATCTACCTTCATTGCTTCTATCCATTGTCTGACATATTCTTCCGGATTAAGCAGATTAAGATCAGTTACATGATCTGCGATTCGCCGGGTAATCTCGCTAAAGAGATCAGCAGTCTCTTTCATACATTTCCACGCATCTTCCATTTCATAATGTCCATAAATCAGCGGCAATTTTTCTACGATGAACGGGGCCGCCCATTGTTCTAAAAAGCGGGCATGATGCCAGGTATCATAATCCCTTCCGTTTGTAATTTTTGTATATATCTCGACCAGTACAAGCAGCATTTTCTTCATTCCATGGTCGCAGGTAATTTTAGCATGCCAAAAATCACGGCGCTGCAAATTTATAGCTGTATGCAGCGCATATCGCCAGAAGGAATTGATCACATGTTCCAGTTTTTCGCGGTCAAACCCCTCCTGTCTGAACTTAAACCGTGCATCTATATAACAGAGTCTGTCGTTAAACTTTCCTTTATCCACCAGACAATAGAAACCCCGCCGGATATATTCAGCAAAAAAGAGAACCCCAGCCCTCATCATTTTTTTTACCGCTCCGGGCAGCAGAGCAAACAACCATTTTCTTTCACTAGCCTTAGTATACAGATATGACCAACGCACGGATTTTTCATCCAGAAAAAAAATGTCTAATCCAACTCCGTTGGAGAAATATACTTTTCTGCCGGTAATATTCCGGCCCAGCTGATCCTTAAAGTATAATACCGGTTCACCGATCTGGTTTATCCAATCAAAATTCCTTTCGTAAAATTTGACATTACTGGAAAATATAACCACATCAATATCTGAAAACTCATCTGGCAGATGATCTTTTCTTGCATGTGATCCTGCAACAACTATACAGGATATATCTTTAGTGGAGGTAGCCCAGTCTCTGAGTCTCTTCAGGACTTCATGTTTGGCTTTATTCATACCGGGTAAGATTATCGGGTTAATAAATGGGTTCTTTTAAGGTGATATTGGAAAGTTCTCTGATGGCAACGTCCATAAAACCTGTTGCCGAAAAGAGATCTATCAGATGTTGTAGTATTGTCATCTCTTTAAAACATTCTCCTTTGGTCATCATCCTCAGTAATACACCATTTGCATAAACATCACACTTCATGTTCATTGGGTATCTGCTGTCCCCATTTCTTATTACTACTGATGAAGGGTCTTCTGCCGGCATCTCCTGGTCCGTCATTTCGCGATAGTTTAACAGACCTGAAATGTGCTGGCTAAGGTCTTTCCCTTGTTCTCTGTTAAAAGTATCCCGGATAATTTTACCCGGTACCAACTGCAATTCTCTGGTGCTGAGATGTGCTGCGTGTGTGCGTATAAGAAATGTTCTGAAAGTGATACCCATCTCCGGCAACAGGTACACCGGAACTATATTGGAGAACTGTCCAACCGCTGTTTCTGCGGCAAATCCTTCCAGGGGTATTTCCCTTCCGTCTGTGATGATATCAATGAGTAGCGCTGTCGTCTGCTGATATGTGAGGTATTGATACAATCCGAGGACTGACAACATCCAGCTGCTGACTGTGACACCTGCTGCAGCGCAATATTGCCGGATGTTTTTATAGCCGGTCTTTTGTATTCTCA
The DNA here is from genome assembly GCF_900110995.1 of Chitinophaga sp. YR573. Taxonomy (GTDB): domain Bacteria; phylum Bacteroidota; class Bacteroidia; order Chitinophagales; family Chitinophagaceae; genus Chitinophaga. The sequence goes on along the minus strand of NZ_FOJF01000003.1, from coordinate 14,145 downwards.
AATTACACCCGCTAACCGGCAGTATCATAGGGTTTTTATATGTATCAGGCAATTTGAAAGCAAGTTTCTGAGAAGTGGCTGTTTCAAGTATTTCCATCCAGCGCCGCAGCTGTTTTTCTCCCTGTGACGATGCCATCAAGCTACGGATGGAATTGGCAAAAGCAAAATTCGCATTACCATCCAGGGGAGTTACAATATTGCTATTATAATACAGTTGTTCGAAGTAATTTCTGAGTAATCTGTTAGAGATATCGTCCGTGAGCACGTGATGTATCAGGATATAAACTACAGCCTGTTGTCCTTCCTCACAAACGTATATTCTCATTCCTCTACCGTTTGCCAGATCGAAGGGTTTGCACCTGGCACTCATCAAAAGATCTTTCAGCTCATTATTGCTGTACCCCGATGTCTCTATGAAGGTAATATCTGGTGTAACAACTGCAGTCTGCACCGGCTGTTGAATAATATCTTTACCATCATCCAGGATCATCATATGGAGGACTCCAATATTTTCACAAACTGTACGTAACACCCTCATCCATTTTTCTTTATCGTAGGGCTTCAGCCGCAAACTGAATAAGCCGGCAGCATGTATATAATCCGTTCTGCTATAATACCCCTCCTGTGCGAGTGATAGCGGACCCCGTAAATGCTGTAGCTTTTCCGTCTGTTGTATACTGATCTGCTGTATATAATTAGCCAGTTCTGCTATCTGCGGTTTTTGCAGCAATTGCACAATACCCAGCATCCATCCTTCCTGTTTCAACCTGGACACTATTTGCATAGCCCGTATGGAGTTACCACCCAGTTCATAGAAATTGTCCATAACACCGATGTCAGTCACGCCTAATATACTTTCCCATGCGGTCACCAATACGCTCTCTTTTATATTGCGTGGGCCCATGTATTGCTTCTTCACCATATCGGTCTCGCTGATATCCGGTAAGGCCCTTCTGTTAATCTTTCCACTTATGGTCCTTGGTAAAGTTGCTATTTCTACAAAATATGCAGGTATCATGTATGAGGGCAGCTCTCTTGCCAGCCGTTCCCGCAGTATGTCCTTTTGCAGAACGCCTCCGGAAACAATGTATGCCACTATTACCGTTTGTCCTTTCCATTCTCTTGCATCCACTATTGCCTCATGAACAATATCTTTCTGTTTCAACAGCGCATGCTCTATTTCAGCCAATTCAACTCTGTTCCCCCGGATCTTCACCTGGGTATCTTTTCTTCCTACAATCTCCAGATTCCCGTCGGGTAACCATCTTCCCATATCACCACTGAGGTATAGCCGGCTATCCGGATCAAAAGGATGGGGAATAAACTTTGTTTTGTTGAGTTCAGGCTGGTTAAGGTACCCTATTGCCAGTCCTTTACCTGCTACACAAATCTGTCCTGCAACTCCAACCGGTAACAATGCCAGGTCATCTGACAATACGTACAGTTTAAAATTCGCGATAGGTTTTCCTATTATAGTACCGGTTAAGGCAGTGGCATAAACATCAGCAGCTGATACCATGGAAGTATCATAACAGGTGGCATCAGCCATTACTTCTGTGGCTCCCCAGATATTAAGCAGTATATGCTCTTTATATCTTTCATAAAAAGCAGCTATCACTTTCTGCGGGAGTACTTCTCCGCTACAGGTCCAATACTTCAGGGCAGATAGTTTACCTGCGTCTTTATGGACGAGTATTTCCTTCAGAAGAGATGTTACCAGTACTATTCTTGTTACACTATAAGCAGCCAGATCGTTGATAAACCGGTCGGTATCCAACAACACCTGTTTAGGAAAAACTACCAATGGGACTCCTTTCAGCAATGGGCCAAACAATTCCCACATGTGATCTACAAAACTGATGGACGTTTTAAAACATGCTGTTTCATGCTGCGCAAAAGGATATTCTTTCCACATCCAGTGCAGGCGATTTAACATATTACTATGTGAAAGCATTACACCTTTGGGTACACTCGCGGAGCCGGAAGTGTAAATAACCGCTAATGTATCCGATAGTGTATCTGGCAGGATGGGCCGATCGGTTTGATATCTGTCCTGTTGTTCTTTAAACGACCTGAGTATATCTTCATTGATGAGGAGCTGACAATTTGCATCTGAAAGTATAAAGCTGATGCGATCTTCCGGCAGGTCTGTATCCATCGGTACATAACCGGCACCGGTCTTCAGGACTGCCAGTATTGAGATTACAAGCCATTCATCCGCCTGAAGGCTGATGCCCACCAGGTGTTTACTATTGCAGTTATACTGTTGTTGCAGGTACAATGCCATCCGGTCTGCTTTGTTTTGCAATTCCAGATATGATATATGCCGGCCTTCGCATATTATAGCTGTATGCTGTGGCGTTTTTTCGACCAGCTTGGCAAACATACTTGTTATAGGCTCATCACAATCTTCAGCTATAGTGGCAACATTAAAGTCGCGCAACAATTGTTGTTGTTCCTGTTGAGAAAGAATATTGATATCAACAGGATCAGCGGTTGGCTGGTCCAGCAATTCAGTAATCACACACTCAAAATGTCCCTTTATCTGTTCCACATATCTGCCGTCCAATATGTCACTATTATATCCAAAATTGAATGACAGTTCATCATGCAAACCGACCATGATGGTCAGCAGGTAGTTTGTACGTTCATCGAGGTGTTTTTTTGCCACTTTAAGTATCTGTCTGTCTTCCTGTCCGGCATAGGCGGGATAGTTTTGAAAGATCAGTAGTGTATCATAAAAATCACCTGAGAATCCGCTCCAATGCTGTATGTCGTTTAATGCAACATACTGGTGGTCCCTGGCAGCTGTATGTCCATTCTGGATAGTCTTCAGCCATTCTTTTACAGGCTGTCCTTTCTTTATAACACTCCGTAGCGGCAGGTTATTGATATACAATCCAACGCGATGTTCCACATTGTCCAGATCGGCCGGACGACCAGAAACGATCACGCCGAAAGCTGTATCAGGGTTCCCTGTATATCTGCTTAAAAGCAACGACCAGGTTCCCTGTATGAAGGTATTAACGGTGAGTTGGTGTTCCTGACAGTATTGCCTGATCCGTCCTGTAATTCCGCTATCTATAGTCAGTTTTTTATAGGAGATCTTTGAACCACCTCTGTTACGTACTGTTGCATCAGCTGCAGTGAAAGGCAACAATGTTTTATCATTCAGGCCCGAAAGATAATCCTTCCAGAATGTCTCTGCTAAAAGCCTGTCAGATTTGCCAATGTACCTGATATAATCTCCGTATCTGTCTTCTTCCAATAATAAGGGTAACTGTCCGGCTGTAAATGCGGTATATGCTCTCATGAATCCGGATATGAGTACCGGATTAGACCAGCCATCCAGGATAATATGATGATGTGTCCATATCATTCTGTAATACTGCGCAGATAGTTTTATCAGCGTTATGCGCATTAATGGGGCCCTGGAGAAATCCATTCCTTTTCCCAGGTCTTCCTTCAGGATATTTTCTACTTCCTGTTGCCGCGCTGTTTCATCAAGATGTAACAGGTCTATAACGGTATATGGGATCGTTGCATGTTCATAAACACATTGTACGGGAATATCAAATGCGTCTGCAATAAAACTGCTCCGTAGAATAGTATGCTCCTTTATAATGTGATTCCAGGAACGGATAAAGATATCGATGTCCAGTCCTTCGGTGAAGTCTATACACATCTGCTCCAGGTAAGCTTTATCATTATCATCATACTGGTGATGAAAAAGCAATCCCTTCTGCAATGGGCTGAGGCGGTATAAATCTACTATTTTTCCTTTGCTACTTTCGTTACTGCGGATAAAGCCGTCCAGTTCACGGTAACCGACTTCAGGAGCCAATCCATAATCTGAGGGTGTTAACTTTTTATTCTCTACATTTCTGCAATGCTCAATGATAAGACGAAGATGATCAATATATTTATCTGCTAACGAGATAACTGTGTTATCATCTCCTGCATATCCCCAGTGCAAAATGAGTTCCCCTCCCCTGACAATACCTGTAATATCTATTAATGCAGCCGGTGGGTAAGAATAATCAAAATTCTCTCCTTTATTTTCCGCAGCCTGGCTTATCTGGCTATTTTCTGTAATAATATTATCTATCTGTCCGAGATAGTTAAAAACAATATCCCATTTACCATCCGCCAATACATTATTGATCTCCTGATCAGGATGCAGGTAACGCAGTAAGCCATAACCTATGCCCTTTTGCGGGATTCTCCGCAGTTGTTCTTTTACAGCCACTACCAGGTCTGCGATATCCATTCCAGCTTCTACTTCAAGCAGCAATGGATATTCTGTTGTAAACCATCCTACGGTATTACTTACGTCTATTTCCCTGTTAATATATTCGCGGCCATGTCCTTCCATACCTGCCACCAAATGTTTCTTTCCTGTCCAGTTGCAAAAGGTATAAGCGAGGGCTGCCAGGAGTATATCATTTATTTCTGTATGGTATGCCTGATTAACTTCATGCAATAAGGAAGTTGTGTGTGTTTTATCGAGTATTACCGTGTAGTTCAACTTTTCTTTTCCTTTTGCTCTGCTTAATGGTAACGGGGTATAGGCTTTAACAACACCTTTCCAATATTCCAGTTGCGACATTAGTATATCGGTGGTGGTATAACGTTTAAGTGCATCTACCCATTCCCGGTAAGAATTGCTTTTAGTACCCAGTTCTATAGTACCTCCGGCTGCAATCATGCTGATGGCCTCCTGGAACTGTTGCAGTAAAATCCGCCAGGAGACACCATCAACAGCCAGATGATGTATCACGATAAACAACCTGTTAGCAGGTTCGTATGCAGGAGTTTTTAGCAGGACCACTCTTATCAAACGCCCGGTACCAATATCGAGGCTTCTTCTATACCGGTTGCATATGCTGGTCACCATCGTACTAAATTCCGACTGCGGTACTTCCGTCATGTCTTCTACATCTACATCCGGTATTATATCTCCATAATACTGGTACCATCCATCCTCATTCCTGCTGTATGTAAGCCTTAGCGTATCGTGTTGTCTTACGAGTGCATCTATTACAGATGACAACCATGATAACTGTATGTTTTTGTCAAGTCTGAATAACTGTGCCTGACTAAAGTGCGACTTTTCTTTATAATCAAGATCCAGGAACCAACGTTGAATAGGTAACAGTCCGACCCTTCCACTAAGCATACCCTGTTCTGCTGCCGGTGGAAGTAATTTCAGTTGCTGCAACCTTGCCGACAGTTTAGCGATAGTCTGGCAATCAAATATGTCCTGCGGGTGTAGCGTATAACCATAACGGTTCAAGCGGCTTACCATCTGGATGCTGGTAATGGAATCGCCACCCAGTTCAAAGAAATTTTCATGCATGCCAACTGCTGTTACCCTCAGGAGTTCGCACCATATCTGAGCCAGCAGCTGTTCTATTTCATTACGCGGGGCTTCGAATGCGATAGTACTTATGTAAACATCCGGCAATGCCTGTCTGTCTACCTTCGCATTGGCATTCAAGGGGAATGTATCAAGTGCTGTTATTGATACCGGGATCATATAATCCGGCAATTTTGTCTTCAACCATTCCCGGATGGCTATCCCATCAAAAGTACCTGCCGGAATAACAAAAGCCATCAAACGGTTTTGGTCTCTTACAGTAACCACTGCATCGCTGATATGATCATTGGTCCGTAAAACTGCCTCTATTTCTCCCAGCTCAATCCTATGCCCTCTGATCTTTACCTGATCATCAGAACGACCGAGAAACATGATATTACCATCCGGCAACCATTTCCCGAGGTCACCTGTTCTGTACATGCGGTCTCCCGGAATAAAAGGATCTGCTATAAATTTCTGTTCAGTTAGTTCCGGCCGGTTCAGATATCCTCTTGCTACTCCTATACCGCCAATATATATCTCGCCCTTAATTCCGGGGGGAACCAACCGTTGTTGTTTGTCCATGATATAAATGGCGGTATTACCCAGTGGTCGTCCTATTGGCAAAACCATCTGATCGTCATTACCGTTTACATACAGGTATTCCGTTGCGGTAACGGTGGTTTCTGTGGGACCATATTCATTATAGAAAGGATAATGTCTGCCCCATGCCTCCGCCAGTGTGCGGGGGCAACTATCCCCCCCTGCAATCACCCTTCGTAGTGCCGGATAATGCCTGATGGGCAATGTTCTCAACATTGCCGGCACCATATGTATATGAGTTATCTTATGAGTGGAAATAAACGCAGCCAGCAGTTCAGGATCTACCCGTGTGGCTTTATCGACTAAGGTCAGGCGTGCCCCGCTGAGCAATGCGAGTAATATCTGCTCAACAGAAGCATCAAAAGCAATGTTAGAAAACTGTAAGATATTTTCTGTATGATCAATACCAAATGTCTGAAGCTGTGAGATGATCAGATTGACAACAGAATGATGTTCTACCATCACTCCTTTTGGATATCCGGTGGAGCCTGAAGTATATATCACATATGCGAGATCATCCGGGCTACAAGTTATTTCCGTCCCGGACTTCAACGGTGTACTATTAAACCGCTCCAGTTCTTCCTTATCAATGACTATCCTGCAATGACTATCTTCCAGAATAAACGTAACTCTTTCCTGCGGATAATCAGGTTCGATCGGTACATAAGCTGCTCCCGATTTAAGGATGCCCAATATTGCGATGATCATCCAGCTATCACGTTCTAGTTGTAAGCCAACAAGGTCGTTCCTCCCAATGCCCCGGAGCTCCCTGAGATATACGGCCAGCCTATCAGATACTTCATTAAGCCGGGCATATGTCCATTCTTCTGCTCCTGCTACCAGTGCTATATTATCCGGAGTACGTTTTACCTGTTCCCTGAACATTTCTACAATGGTCCCATAATGAGAAGACGCCATAGCGGTATTATTAAAATCACGCAGTATCCTATGGCTTTCTTCCAGAGTCAGGATATTCAGGTCGTCAATACGTACAGCGGGGTCCTTTATTACTGCATAAAGCAGATCCCTGTAGTGCATACAAAAGGCTGTTAAAGCTGAGGTATCAAAGATGCCGCTGCTGTACTTTACTTTAACATGCAATTTACCTTCTCTCTCGCGAATACTAAATGAGAGGTCGAATTTGGTCATTTCATCCTGAGATGCATCATTTCCTTTAAGAGACGTAGTAGCTATATCCGGGAGGTCGAACATTACCTGGAACAGGGGGTTAACATCGCCTTCTCTTTCCGGTGCCAGCTGATCAACTATTTTTTCAAAAGGAACATCCTGATACTCATAAGCTTTTAGTGTAGTATTTCTTATCTGCGAGAGTAATGACGTAAAGACAGGGTTGCCGCTTAAATCGCTTCGAATTACCAGTGTATTAACAAAGAATCCTATAAGCGGTTCTATTTCCTTCCGGGTCCTGTTAGCAGATGGAGTTCCCAGGCAAATATCCGTTTGTCCGCTATACCTGTAGAGCAACACTTTAAAAACCGACAGCAATAACATGAATAAGGTGACTCCTTCTTTTTTCGCCAGACGATGTAAACCGGCAGTGAGTTCCTTCTCTATTTCAAATTCCCGGGCATGTCCTTTCTTTCCTCTCGTTTGCAGACGAGGGTAACGAAACGGCAATTCAAGTACCGGTGTCCCTGCAAGTTGTTTGGTCCAATAAGAAAGTCTTTGTTTCAATACTTCCCCATTCAGATAACTACGTTGCCATATTGCATAATCTGCATACTGCAGGGTTAGTGGAGGCAACGAGAGAAGGCTGTTAGTTTTGCGGGCCTGATAGATGGCCAGTATTTCACTCATCAGAATATTCTCTGACCAGCCATCTGCTGCAATATGGTGCGTGAGTACTGTCAACAGGTATCCATTATCCTTTATTCTGAATAACTTTGCCCGCAGCATGTGATCCATCGCGAGATCAAAAGGTTTGTATTTTTCAGTCTCCACTTTTTCCTGCAGGGATTCTTCTGATACGTCTTCTGTATTGAAATGTTTTTCAGACCATGTATCCCGTGGCAATACCACCTGATAAGGTGTTCCATTCTCCTCCTTAATGACTGTGCGTAACACTTCATGTCTGTTCACCATTTCGTTCAGGGCATAGGCAATCGCCTCTATTTCCTGCTGATCATAACATCTGTACGAATTATACAAGTGATACTCCCGGCTACCTTTCAGCTGGTCTATCGTCCACAGGCGTTCCTGTGAATAAGAAAGTGGAATTCTCCCACGATGTTCCTCCCGTACAGCTTTCATTTCCGGTTCGCCGGAAAGATTGCCTCCGTGGTTGCTAAGAAAATCAAACAACCTCTCCTTATGTTCTTTCAAATGTGAGATAAATGCGGCATCCACATTATCTCCTGTGACTATTCTGAATTTTAGCCTTCCATCTTCGATAAAGAGGTCAATACCCTTCTCATGGGCGGTGTTCAAAATACTTACAGCTTTTGCAAAATCACTCATTGTATTGGAACTGGTGTGTGGTTTACAGATCGTAGGTTTCAAATTCAGCTGCTTCTGCCCCGGTTTTATCTTTCAGGGTACCGGCATAGGTGATATAACCAGCCAGATTGGCGACGGTATTCAATTCGAACCAGGCGGTCACTGAGATTTTCACATTAAATTCTTTTTGTACAGCAGCAACCGCTCGTATTATCAGCAATGAATGTCCGCCAAGTGAAAAGAAATCATCATAGATACCAACCTGTTTGATGCCCAATAAATCCTGCCATAAGCTGACCAGTTTTTCTTCTGTTTCACTACGCGGTGCTACGTAAGCATTTTGCTGTTGCCCTACCGCATCCAGGTCATGCAGGGCTTTCTTATCAACTTTTCCGCTTACGGTAAGGGGGAGTTCTTCCAGCTCAACCAGGGAAGGAATCATGTACTCTGGCAGTCTTTCTGCCAACCATTTCCGCAATGTCTCTCTATCATAACTTTCGCCGGCAGTTACAACATATGCAATTAACCGTTTGCCTTCACTTTTGTCGTCCTTTGCTATGATCACATGCTCTTTAATGAGTGCAGACTCACCCAGTATGTTGCTGATTTCGCCTAACTCTATGCGGTATCCACGGATCTTCACCTGGTCGTCGGTCCTGCCAAGGAATTCTATATTCCCATCCGGCAGCCAACGTCCGCGATCCCCGGTCTTATATAGTTTACCTGTTCCGAACGGGTTATCAATAAATTTTTCCTTTGTGAGTTCAGGGCGATTGAGGTATCCTTTTGCCAGCCCTACTCCTCCGACATATATATATCCTTCCGCCCCTATAGGCAGCAGTGACATCTCCGGGTCGAGTATGAATACCTGCATGTTGGCCAGTGGTCTGCCGACTGGTATTTGTTTACCCGGTGTATCAGAAGATTCGGCTTTATATATAGATACACAGACCGCACATTCTGTTGGTCCATATGCATTATAATATTCGCTTACAAGCGCATAATGAAACACGTCTGCCGGTAGCGCTGCTTCTCCTGCGGTTATGATTACACGTAAGAAATCAAACCTGTCACGGTCCAGTGCATGCAGGTATAATGGCGGTAAGGTTGCTACAGTTACCTCCTTTTTGACAAGATACCTTATGAACCTGTCTGCATCTGCGATAACCTGTTCCGGTATCAAGACCAGACAGGCACCACAATACAGCGCCATAAAAATCTCTGACACAGACGCATCAAAAGACAATGAAGCAAATTGTAAAACACGGTCCTGGGGTTCAATACCGAACTTAATGATCTGGTCCAGCGACATGTTTACATTACTGGTATGCGCTATCATCACTCCCTTGGGTTTGCCTGTTGATCCGGACGTATATATCACATAAGCAGTATCTGCAGGATCTATCTTATAATTCCTGGTATAATCCACCGGTGTATCGAAACTGTCAAACTGGATATCTAATGCCAGAATAGGCACGTTCCATTCCAGTACATCAAACATAGCTGCGGACTCTATGAGAAGAATAGAGAGAGCGGTATCCTCAACAATATACCGTTTGCGTTCTTCAGGGTAGTTGATATCGATCGGAACATAAGCCGCTCCTGCTTTCAGGATACCCAGTATGGCTACCACGGACCAGACAGAGCGGGACATCATTACTCCTGCCAGGTCTCCTGTCTTAAGGTTGCAATTATTACGGAGATGCCACGCCAGTTTGTCACTTCGTTCATTCAGTTCTTTGTAAGTGAGTATTTCGTCATTAAAGATAAGAGCGATATTATCAGGGGTCTTACGCACCTGTTTTTCAAAAATATCGACTATTGTACTCTCTGCAGGATAAGGCTTTGCGGTGTTATTAAATTCTGTTAGCAGCTGTAATCTTTCCTCTTCGTTTAACCAGCATATATCCGACAATACGACTTCCGGTTTGGCTATCAGTTCCCTGACCACCTGATTGAAATGGCGGCTGATCATTTCCACATAGGCTGTATCGAGTAAGGAACTGTTGTACTTAAAGGCCACTATCAGTTTATCCTGCAATACTGGTTGTACGGACAACAGATAGTTGTTATTCTCTGCTATTTCTACACTCCCGATGTTTACCGGCCGGGTTCCGGACCTGGAGACTTCTGATAGCGGATAATTATTAAATACAAGTATTGAATCGAATAAATCGCCTGAAATGCCTATCCATTGCTGAACCTGGTTAATTGCAGTGTATTGGTATTCCCTTGTTTCCACATGTTTCTGCTGCAGTTCCTGCAACCAATCTGCCACTTTACGTTCCGGATTAATCTTTGCACGAAAAGGCAATGTATTGATATACAATCCGACTTTCCTGTCGTATTTCATTTCTGCGGGCCGGCCCGATACTGTGGCTCCGAATACAACATCCTGTTTACCACTGTATCTTGACAATAGAAAGGACCAGACTCCCTGTAGAAAGGTATTGGGAGTAATGTGTAATGACTGCGCATATTGATGTAGCTGCCTGGTAATCTGTTCATCAAAAACCAATGACACTTCCATGAAGGTACCTATGCCCTTGTTCCTTACAATGGTATTCGATACAAAGGGGAGTAACGAGGCCTCCTCAAATCCTTCCATATACTGTTTCCAGAAATATTTTTCCTTGTATGGATCTATCCTGTTGATGTATTTGATATAATCTTCGTACAGGTCTTCTTCCATTTCTTCTGGCTGTAATCCTGCGGCATATTGTTCATATGCTTTCAGTACCTCACTGATGACCACCTGCCCGGACCATCCATCCCAAAGGATATGATGTTTAGTCCATATCATTCTGTAAGACATCTCTGATATTTTCACTAGTGTGATCCTCATCAGCGGAGGTGTTTCAAAATTGAAGCGCTTCATCCGGTCCTGTGCCAGTAATCTTTCGAACCTGTTTTCCAGTTCTGCTTCTGAGAAGTGGCTGTAGTCAATAATTTCAAAAGGTAGTATTGCCTGCTTATATACGCATTGGACCGGGATGCTTACTTTCTCATGGATAAAAGCAGTTCTCAAAATACTATGGTTGCGGATCAGACGCTCCCATGCTGCTTTAAATGCCGGGATATTCAGTTTGTCCGGTAATTCCAGCCGGAATTGCGTGATATATGTGGTAATATTCTGGTCATACAAACTGTGAAATAATATTCCCTCCTGCAGAGGGCTTAATTCATAGATAGCAGAAATTTTGTCCAGGCTTAGTTTACTACTATACTCGGCCTCTCTTTTCCTGTTAAGGTACTCTAACAGCTGTGTCTTATTTTCCCTGATAAAATCCGGAATATGTTTATTATCCCTGCTATTTAATATTTCCCGGGTATTCAGTTTACTGTTTTTCCCGAACAGGATAATTTCTTCGTTCCGGACTCTGAGTGAGAGTCCCAGATCATCAAGTTCTTTTACAAATTTTTCCATAGGTTTAGAATTTTATGATACCATCCTCATCTTCCGATTCAGTAATACCCAAGAGGGCGTCGAGTTCTTTATAATCTATTTTACCATTGAGTCCAAAGTCGGAAGGTGTGATCGCTTTTTGTTCTTTATTTGAGCAATGCCTGATTAATGCTGTTAAATGAGCTATATAGTCTGCCGCCAATTTTTCTACAGTGGAACTATAATATTGCTCTGAGGAAAACGTCCAGTATATTTTCAATGTATTTCCTGTAACAATGCCTTTTACTACAAAGCGATCGCGGACAGGATATTCAGGGCTGATATGATCACCTGAGTATTCATTTGCCCCTTTGAACCATCTGCTACTCTTAACGACATTATCCAGCTGGCCGAGATAATTAAAAACTATATCCCAACTATTATTACGAAGAGAAGTTGCGTTATTCAGGTAGCGCAGACATCCATATCCGATACCTTTATCGGGAATACTTCTTAGCTGTTCTTTGACTGATTTAATAAGACTTCCTTCTGATACATGCCTTTCAATATCCAATCGTACCGGAAACTTGTTTGTAAACCAACCTACCGTACCAGTAATATCAATATCAGGTAATATATCTTCCCGGCCATGACTTTCCAGGCCTATATGTACCTGATCACTTCCCGACCAGGCGGCGACTGTCATTCCCAATGCACATAACAGCAAGTCATTTACTTCCGTATTATATACCTGGTTTACTTCCCTTAACAACGCTGCAGTGAGTTCGCTATCCAGGGCCGTTTCTACGGTGGTCAGACTTTTGCGTAATACACCGTTTCGCTTTATATCTACAGGTAATGGCCTGAAAGCACCTAATACATTTTCCCAATAGGTGAGTTGTGAGGTGACCCTTTCAGTATTTGAGAATGCTATCAGTGCATTTATCCAATCACGATAAGAGCTTGTCTTTAGTTCTACTACATCTTTGTTTTCCTTCAGGTAATCCAGGCGGTTCTGCATATCGTCTATCAATATGCGCCAGGAAACACCATCAATGGCTAAGTGATGTACTGCAATAAACAGCCTGTCATCTTCATCACTTCCGGGTGTTCTTATTACCACGAAGCGAACCAGTTCTCCTTTTTCGATATCAAGACTTGCCTGAAAACGGCTGCATACTTCTGTGATCAATCCGGGCAACTGTTCCATTTCAATAACAGAAAGATCAACCTCTTCCAGTTTCCCTTCATTGTTTCCATATAGTTGCTCCCACACAGCATTTTTCGTGTAGACAAAACGTAGTGCGTCGTGTTTAAGTAAGATCTCATGGAATACGATATGTAATTCGTCTGATGTCACGTCTTTCCCAAGCTGCAACAGTATTGACTGATTAAAATAAGATAAGCGGCTGTTCTCCTGTTCAAAAAACCAATGCTGAATGGGTGACAATTCGCAGTTACCAGTTAACAACCCCTGTTCTGCTTTTAAGGACGATATATTGTTTTGTCGTACCATATCTGCCAGGCCAGCTACTGTCTGGTAATCAAACATATCCTGTACCTGCAGATGCAGTCCTTTCCTTTTAGCCCTGCTTACTGCCTGTATCACTACTATAGAATCTCCTCCCAGTTCAAAGAAGTTATCATATATACCTACACGTTCTACATTCAATAGTCCAGCCCAGATAACGGCCAGCTGTTCTTCTATTTCATTGCGTGGTGCCACATAATTATCACTCTTACCTGCAACTGTAGCAGGAGAAGGTAAAGAACGGCGGTCTATCTTGCCATTGGATGTGAGCGGTAATGATGGTAAAGGAATATAGAATGATGGCTGCATGTAGTCCGGTAATCTGTCCTTCAGGTAGGTTTGCAACACTTCCTGATCAAACACACCTTCCATTACCACATAGGCGATCAACCTGGGTTGGTCTGTACTCTCCGTTGTTACTACGCATTGATGTACTCCTTCACATCCCGATAATACACGACTCACCTCTCCTGGTTCTACCCGGTAACCACGGATCTTTACCTGATCATCCACACGGCCCAGAAATATGATTTCTCCAGATGGTAACCGCCGTACCAGGTCGCCTGTACGATATAGACGACCTCCGTCACGAATGAAAGGATGAGTTATAAATTTTGTTGCGCTTAGTTCCGGCTGATGCAGATAACCCGGTGATACGCCTGCTCCTCCTATCAGTAACTCTCCGCTTACTCCCGGGGGGCAGAGTTGTTGCTGTGCGTTTACTATGTATACTTCACTAGCGGAGAAAATACGTCCTATAGGTATGATGTCATACTTAATATCCCGTTGTATGCGATGTAATAACTTTCC
>NZ_FOJF01000004.1 GCF_900110995.1 Chitinophaga sp. YR573 | reverse complement strand
ATTTGTATCGGTGGTCGTGTAGTGGTAGACGGATCTAATCCGGACGCTATCTCCTACCTCTGGAATGATGGAGACACTAATCCGGTGAAGGAAATTACACAACCTGGTAAGTATATCATCTCTGTAATGGATAAGTTCTGTTCCAGGATCACAATGGATAGTGTTAGTGTAAATGTAGCAGGTATCCCTGCGGTACTGCTCGGTAATGACACCACATTGTGTAAAGGCCAGACACTCACCCTGACTGTAAACGCTGGAACAGGTAACAGTATCAAATGGCAGGATGGTGCGACCACACCAACTTACCCTGTAACTGTATCCGGTTATTACTCAGTTACAGTCTACAATGATTGCGGTACTGCTACAGACCAGATAGCCGTAACATTTAAAGACTGTGATCCAAGACCACAATTCCCGAATGCCTTCACGCCAAATGGTGACGGTAACAATGATACCTTCAAACCAATTGTTAACGGACCAATGTATGATTACGACTTACGTATCTACAACCGTTGGGGTGAAATGATCTTCATCAGTAAAGACTCCCAGACCGGATGGAATGGTAAGTATGGTGGAAGATTGGTAGACAACGGAACTTATGTGTGGATGCTGAGCTACAAGAAATTAATGGGCGGACCTGTTAATGTAGTGAAAGGTGAAATAACCGTTATCCGATAAGAAGTCAAAATACAAATAGGCAAGGCGCCCCGGGAAATCCCGGGGCGCCTTTTTCGTTATAAGGTATCTCTCTATTCGTTTATTACTGTGTTATTTATATTAAATTATATACACATCTATTATATTAAATATATTATCCATACCTTTAATGTTAATATATCTCCACTTTTAGCCATATCGATAGAAATTAACCTAACCTGTGAAATGCCTTTACTCTTCTAAAATGCCATCCCTATAAGGGGTTCGGAGGAACATTTCATTGGTAAAAACAATAAATCAGGAAATGAATATCAAACCTAGTATTCATAACCTGATACTTTTTAATAAACAACTCGATAATGAGAAAGATTGTAGCATTATTAATTCTCTGCATTTTCTGTGCACTAGGCATGGTGCAGGCTCAGTCAAAGTACATGAACGTACCAGATACGGTGTGTATGTCGACTAGCAGCAGTACTGCTGATCAGGCGAAGTTTACCAGTATCAATGCTATTATGACCGGAGGTAATAAATACACTTATCCGGCAGATGCTAACTGGGTGATTATAACTCCCAGCGGTTCTGCCGCAGATTATAATATATTATACTCGGCAAATACCTCTCCTGTTAAGGCAACAAAGCTAACAAATACAAAGTCCCTGACGTTGGAGTTTCTGGTACCAGGTACTTATACGTTTAAGGCAGCCTTACCTTATAAGATAAATAACGGTACTACTCAGTATGATACCGTTACTAAAAAGCTGGTAGCTGTTAACTGTACTATTAATACCTGTAATGGTGGATATGCTGTGATGGCAGGTTTCAATGAAGACTTTGGTACTACCACTGTCCGCAGGGCTTACCCTGTAGATAGCGTGGTATTCTATCCATATCAGGCTACCGGTATTCTGGCGGATGAATATTATGCAATTTCGAATACCACCAGCTTGCGTGGTGAATGGATAAATTTAAAGGATCATACAGGTAATACGAATGGCGCCATGATGGTGGTGAACTCTGCGGCGCTGCCTCAGAGATTCTATCAGAAGAAAGTAACGGGGCTTTGTAGTGGATCTGTTTATAATTTCAGCGCATGGGCACTGAACTTAAATACTCAAAGTACATTTGAAAGTGGTTGTGTAAGTGATTACAAGTATGCAGGTGTGACCTTCCAGGTGGTAAATGCGGCTAATACGAATCAGGTACTCGCTAATTTCAGGACTTATGCGATATCAATGAAGCTCCCTGATACGAGCGCCAAATGGTTGCGATACGGTGGACAATTTACTATTCCATCCGGTGTAGCAGACGTACTGGTACGTATTGTTAATAATAAGCCCGGTGGTTGTGGTAACGATATCGCCATTGATGATATTAACTTTACTTATTGTAGTCCAATTATTACGGCTGGTCTGGTAGGTAATAATACCAATCTGAAAGAAGTATTGTGTGAAGGAACTCCAGATACATTATCATCTTCTATATTACCTGTCGGGTATTTCACTAAACCCGTTTATCAATGGGAAATGAGTGATAATGGTGGTATCTCATGGTTTAATGTACCTTATGGTACGGCAAGGGATTCTTTACTCAAGATTCCTGCAGGATCATTAAAAGGTACTAAAACGGTAGCCGCAGACTACCTTTTCCGCGTTCGTGTATATGATAAAGGGATCCCGGATTCCTTAGGTTGTGCTAATCCTTCAAGTCCGGTTAAAATTACGATCTTACCAATGCCTATCCTGTCTCTTACCAAGAGTCAGGTCTGTGTGGGAGATGCGGTTGACTTAGAAGCATCCGGTGGTTTCGATACTTTCTCCTGGAAGGACCTTCCGGGATATACGGGCGCAACAAGATCGGTCACGTTAACAATGGATACTACTATCTGGGTATATGGTTATGTGTATTATGGAGAAGGCGGCGGTAGAACATGTATCGACTCAAATAGTGCCGTCATCAAAACAGATATTAAACCCGTTGTGGATGTAACACCTGATACGGTATCCATCTGTCTGGGAGAAGTGGTAGATTATAAAATCAACAAATCACTGGCTGGTAAGGATATCAGGTGGTATCGCGGTTCTCATGGTTCTGCTATTGATACTACATTGATGCCTGAGTGGAATGGCGCCACAGATATTGAGGTGCAACCCGGATCATTGGCTGACAGTATTTATTCCGTGATGGTGAGGTCTGGGACCTGTTCGGTACAATCACTTCCTTTAAAGGTGATCATTACGCAAACACCACCTAAGATCAAGTTCCCTGCGATTATAAACTGTTCCAGTGCAAACCCAACTGGTGTATTCAATCTGCCTGATTCTACTCAGACAGGGGTAATCGGTTCATGGTCTATTGTATCTTATACTGGTATTGACCTTCAGGCAGGTGAAACGATCAATGACTATGTCAAGATCTACAATCCAGCCAAGATAAATACCAAAGTGAGTATGCCATATGGTAGTACAGTGGTAATCGGTTGGACGGCTCAGCCTACAGCTAACGGAACCTGTAAGATTACTTCTACGGATACACTCTCCCTGGTGAACAATCCTACCTTCAGTGATGCAGGTCCGGATCAGACACAGTGTGCTACTTCGAATGTATTCACGATGGCAGCTTCTGCACCGGATCTTACATTAACGGGGCTTGCAGCAGAAAGTGGTAAATGGACACTGGTATCGGGTGTAGCTACTATCGCAGATGTTACCTCCCCTACTACAACCGTTACCGTTGCTGGTATACAGGATGTAGTGTTAACCTGGGCAATTACCAATGCTGCAGGTTGTTCTGGTAATGTTGGAACTGTTACTTTACATAAAACAGCTCCTCCATCTGCTGTACTGAAAGCACCTCTTACTATATGTAGTTCAGCGGGTACCTTCAATGTGGATTCAGTTTCAACCACGGGAGCACCTACTAATTATGTACTGAAAGCAGGTACACCTGCACTGCCTGGTTTTGTAACAATGACTGATGCACTTGTATGGCCTATCACGGTTACTTATCCTACAGGTACATTACCAGCTCCTAATACTTATAACTTCATCCTCACGGTATCTACTGCCAACCCGGGATGTACGACAGATATTCCGTTCTCTTTAAATGTTTCTTCTCCTCCTACCGCTCCTACAGGCGTTACCGTGGGTACACCAAGTATTTGCGATACTGGTTCTACCATCCTGACAGTTGTAGGTGGGGACCTCGGAAAGAAAGCAAACGGCAGCGCGGATGCAAAATGGAAATGGTATGCAGGAGCATGTGGTGGTACCGCTATCGATAGTGGCGCTTCTATCGCTGTTCATGGTATCAGCGCTACCACTACTTATTATGTGAGAGCAGAAGGAACCTGCGGTAATACTGCCTGCGCAAGCGGAACCGTAACTGTATACACCAAACCTGCCGCTGCTGCCGCCGGAGTTGATCAGTTACATTGTTCTGATTCTCTGTTCACTATGGCTGCTAACACACCAACTGCAGGAACAGGTGCATGGACAATTGTTTCTGGTACGGCGACTATCACTACTCCTGCCAGTCCGACAAGTACGGTGTTTGTGTTAGCGGGTAATACAGCCACGCTGAGATGGACGATCACAAATGGTGTTTGTACATCCAATGATGATGTCGTACTGACCAACTATAAAAAGATACAGGCTGCTGCTGGTGCTGATCAGAACCATTGTGCTACGCCTGCTTTCACAATGGCGGCTAATACGCCTGCTACCGGATCAGGTGCATGGACATTGGTGTCAGGTGCTGCTACCATCACAACGCCAGCAAGTGCTACTTCTGCTGTTACTGTTGCTAATGGTGCCACCGCTACTCTAAGATGGACAATCACCAACGGAACCTGTACAACAACAGATGATGTAGTGTTAACTAACTATGCTACACCAACAACATCTGTTGCAGGTCCTGCTCAGACACATTGTTCCGATTCCCTGTTCACTATGGCAGCTAACACGCCAACAGTAGGTACAGGTGCATGGACAATCGTTTCAGGTACTGCTACCATCACAACACCTGCCAGTCCTACTACGACTGTCTTTGTATTAGCTGGTAACACAGCTACCCTGCAATGGACCATTTCAAATGGTACATGTACCGCTTCTTCAACGACTCTCGTTCTTACAAATAATAAGAATATACAGGCCGCTGCCGGTGCAGACCAGAACCATTGTGCTACGCCTGCTTTCACCATGGCAGCTAACACGCCTGCTACCGGATCAGGTGCATGGACATTGGTTTCAGGTGCTGCTACCATCACAACGCCAGCAAGTGCTACTTCTGCAGTGACGGTTGCGAATGGTGCTACCGCTACCCTGAGATGGACAATCACTAACGGAACTTGTACAACAACGGATGATGTAGTGTTAACGAACTACGCTACTCCAACAACATCTGTTGCCGGTCCGGCTCAGTCACATTGTTCTGACTCTCTGTTCACCATGGCGGCTAACACGCCAACTGTGGGTACAGGTGTATGGACCATTGTTTCAGGTACGGCTACTATCACTACACCAACCAGTCCTACAAGTACGGTGTTCGTGTTAGCTGGTAAAACAGCTACGCTGCAGTGGACTATTTCCAATGGAACATGTACTGCTTCTTCCACAACGGTTGTACTGACCAATAGTGCTGCACCAACGCCAATCACTCCGGCTCCTGACCAGACACATTGCTCAGACTCCCTGTTTACAATGGCAGCTACTCCTGCAAGTTTAGGTGCTGGTGTATGGACCATCCTTTCAGGTACTGCTACTATTACTACACCTGCCAGTCCTACAAGTACTGTGTTCGTGTTAGCGGGTAACACTGCTACCTTACGCTGGACCATCACTAACGGTGCCTGTGTATTAACAGATGACATCGTACTGACCAACTATAAAAAGATCCAGGCTGCTGCCGGTGCTGACCAGAACCATTGCGCGACTCCTGCTTTCACCATGGCGGCTAACACGCCTGCTACCGGATCAGGTGCATGGACATTAGTTTCAGGTGCTGCCACCATCACTACACCAGCAAGTGCTACTTCTGCAGTGACGGTTGCTAATGGTGCTACCGCTACCCTGAGATGGACTATCACCAACGGAACCTGTACAACAACGGATGATGTAGTGTTAACGAACTACGCTACTCCAACAACATCTGTTGCTGGTCCGGCTCAGTCACATTGTTCTGACTCTCTGTTCACCATGGCTGCTAACGCGCCAACAGTGGGTACAGGTGTATGGACAATCGTTTCTGGTACGGCTACTATCACTACACCAACCAGCCCTACAAGTACGGTGTTCGTGTTAGCGGGTAATACTGCTACATTACAGTGGACTATTTCCAACGGAACATGTACCGCTTCTTCAACAACTGTTGTTCTAACCAATAGCAAAAATATACAAGCGGCTGCCGGTGCTGACCAGACTCATTGTGCTACGCCTGCCTTCACCATGGCGGCTAATACGCCTGCTACCGGATCAGGTTTATGGACATTAGTTTCAGGTGTTGCTACCATCACCACACCAGCAAGTGCTACTTCTGCAGTGACGGTTGCGAGTGGTGCCACCGCTACCCTGAGATGGACAATCACCAACGGAACCTGTACAACAACGGACGATGTAGTGTTAACTAACTACGCTACACCAACAACTTCTGTTGCTGGTCCTGCTCAGTCACATTGTTCTGACTCTCTGTTCACCATGGCGGCTAACACGCCGACAGTAGGTACAGGTTTATGGACCATTGTTTCAGGTACGGCTACTATTACTACACCTTCCAGTCCTACAAGTACTGTGTTTGTATTAGCGGGTAAAACAGCCACCCTGCAATGGACTATTTCCAACGGTACATGTACCGCTTCTTCTTCTACGGTTGTTCTGACTAACTATATGAAGCCTGCAAATGCAGCAGCTGGTCCGGATCTGTCTCATTGCTCCGACTCACTGTTTACCATGGTAGCCAACAAAGCTACTTTCGGTGCAGGTGTATGGACCATTGTTTCAGGTGCAGGTACAAACATTACTACTCCTTCAAGTGAAGTAACTACCATCTTTGTAAAAGCTGGCAATACGGCTACTTTAAGATGGACGATCACAAATGGTGTTTGTACCAGCAATGATGACATCGTACTGACCAATTATATGAGTATCCCGGCTGTTGCTGGTGCTGATCAGAATCATTGTGCTACTCCTGCTTTCACCATGGCAGCTAACACCCCAGGTACCGGAACAGGTACATGGACATTGGTTTCAGGTGCTGCGACCATCACAACGCCAGCAAGTGCTACTTCTGCAGTGACAGTTGCGACAGGTGCCACCGCTACCCTGAGGTGGACTATCACAAACGGAACCTGTACAACAACAGATGATGTAGTATTAACTAACTACGCTACACCAACAACTTCTGTTGCTGGTCCTGCTCAATCACATTGTTCTGATTCTCTGTTCACCATGGCGGCTAACGCGCCAACAGTAGGAACAGGTTTATGGACCATTGTTTCAGGTACGGCTACTATCACTACACCAACCAGTCCAACTACGACTGTCTTTGTATTATCAGGTAAAACAGCTACCCTGCAGTGGACTATTTCAAATGGTACATGTACTGCTTCTTCAACAACGGTTGTACTGACCAATAATGCTGCGCCAACGCCAATCACTCCGGCTCCTGACCAGACACATTGCTCAGACTCCCTGTTTACAATGGCAGCTACTCCTGCAAGTGTGGGTGCTGGTGTATGGACCATCCTTTCTGGAACTGCTACTATTACCACACCAGCCAGTCCTACAAGTACTGTATTCGTGTTAGCAGGTAATACTGCCACGCTGAGATGGACGATCACTAACGGTACCTGCGTATTAACAGACGATGTTGTACTGACAAATAATATGAAGATCCAGGCTGCTGCAGGTGCAGACCAGGACCATTGCGCTACGCCTGCTTTCACCATGACGGCTAACACGCCTGCTACCGGAACAGGTGTATGGACAATTGTTTCAGGTGCTGCTACCATCACAACGCCAGCAAGTGCTACTTCAGCAGTGACTGTTGCAAATGGTACCACCGCCACCCTGAGATGGACAATCACTAACGGAACTTGTACAACAACAGATGATGTAGTTTTAACCAACTATGATATACCAACAACATCCGTTGCCGGTCCTGCTCAGACACATTGTAATGACTCTCTGTTCACCATGGCGGCTAACACCCCAACTGTAGGAACAGGTGTATGGACAATTGTTTCAGGTACTGCTACTATCACTACACCAGCCAGTCCAACTACGACGGTGTTCGTGTTAGCAGGTAACACCGCTACCCTGCAGTGGACCATTTCTAATGGAACATGTACGCCTTCTTCTTCTACTGTCGTTCTTACTAATAACAAAAACATACAAGCTGCTGCTGGTCCCGACCAGACTCATTGTGCTACTCCTGCCTTTACACTTGCGGCTAACGACGCGGGTACGGGAACAGGTGCCTGGACAATTGTAAAAGGTACGGCAACTATCACATCACCCACTAGTCCTACATCAGCTGTAACAGTGGCCAACGGCGACTCTGCTTACCTGGTATGGACCATCACAGATGGTAGTTGTGCCAGCACTTCTACCGTAATTTTAATGAACTACGCAGCGCCAACAACATCAGTTGCTGGTCCTGCTCAATCCCATTGTTCTGATTCTCTGTTCACTATGGCTGCTAACACGCCAACTGTAGGAACAGGTGCATGGACAGTGATTTCAGGTACTGCTACTATCACAACACCAACCAGTCCTACAAGCACTGTGTTCGTGTTAGCGGGTAAAACAGCTACCCTGCAATGGACCATTTCTAATGGTACCTGTACACCTTCTACTTCTACTATTGTACTGAATAACTATCAGAATATACAGGCAGTTGCTGGTCTCGATCAGGCTCATTGTGCTTCTCCTGCCTTTACACTTGCGGCTAACAGCGCCGGTACCGGAACAGGTGTATGGACAATCGTTTCAGGTACGGCAACTATCACATCACCCACTAGTCCTACATCAGCTGTAACAGTGGCCAATGGTGATTCCGCTTACCTGGTATGGACCATCACAAATGGTACTTGTACAACTACTTCACAAGTAATTTTAAGAAACTACGCTAATCCATCAACATCAGTTGCCGGATCAGCACAATCACATTGTTCTGATTCTCTGTTCACCATGGCGGCTAATACGCCAACTGTGGGAACAGGTGTATGGACAATTGTGTCAGGTACTGCTACTATCACTACGCCAACCAGTCCTACAAGTACGGTGTTCGTGTTAGCGGGTAAAACAGCTACCCTCCAGTGGACTATTTCCAATGGAACATGTCCGCCTTCTTCTTCAACTGTTGTACTGACCAACTATATGAAGCCTGCTAATGCAGCAGCTGGTCCGGATCTGTCTCATTGTTCTGATTCACTGTTTACCATGGTCGCCAACAAGGCTACTTTCGGTGCGGGTGTATGGACAATTGTTTCAGGAACAGCAACCATCACAACTCCTTCAAGTGAGGTAACCACCATCTTTGTAAAAGCTGGTAATACGGCTACTTTAAGATGGACTATCACAAATGGTGTTTGTACTACCAGTGATGATATTATCCTGAGCAATGCAATGAATATACCAGCAGTTGCTGGCCCCGATCAGTCACACTGTGTGGATCCAAACTTTACCATGGCGGCTAACACACCAGGTATTGGCACAGGTGTGTGGACAATCTTAAAAGGAACAGCTACTATTACAACACCAACCAGTCCAACATCAGCTGTAACAGTTGCCACCGGTGACTCTGCTTACCTGGTTTGGACAATCACTAACGGTTCGTGTACTTCAACAGATACCGTTATTCTCAGGAATGCACAAAAAGCGGTAGATGCCGATGCGGGTACCGCACAGGAACATTGCGGAGATCCTATCTTCATCCTGGCTGGTAACACACCTGATCTGCCATCTGCTATTGGTACATGGACTGTTCTGTCGCCTGCTTCTGTAACAATCGCCGCAGCTGACATCCACAAAACAAATGCGACGGTGAATGTACCTGCCGGTGTTACCGCAACACTGACATGGACTATTTCTAACTTAACATGTTCGACCTCTTCCAATGTCACACTCACTAACTTTGGTCCGATTCTGGGTAACACCATCACTGCTGACCAAACGTTATGTGCGACCGAAACTCCTGCTACTCTCACAGGTGGTGCTGTAAGTGGTGGTAAAGGAACATATACTTACCAGTGGGTGATGAGCACAGACAGCATTAACTACACGGCTATTGCCAGTGCTACTAACAACACTTACTCATCAGGAGTGATTGCCGCCACCACCTGGTTTAAACGTGTAGTCACTTCCGGTGCATGCGCTCCTGATACCAGCAACGCTGTGAAGTTGTCGCTGATCACTAAACCGCCGGTAGTTGTAACCGTACCTGCTGCCATCACTACTGATTGTATACAGGGTAAAGATTACACGACACTGTTTGGTACTCCTACCTTCAGTCATGAACCTTACAGTAAAGAAGTATTGACAGTAACTTCTGCTGATCTGACAACAGTCGTAGATGCCTGTACAACTACTATCAGACGTACATGGACTGCTACTGACCGTTGCGGATTAAATACTTCTGCTCAACAAACCATTACTGTGGTAGACAGAACAGCGCCGGTATTCACTACTGCCGCTCCTGCTAATGTAACGGTGAATTGTGATGCCGTACCTGCTGCTGTAAACCTGACTGCAAAAGATGATTGCGCCGGGATGCTCACTGTTGTGCCGATCGAAGTAAGACAGGATATTGTCGGAGCATGTACCAGCAACTACCTGCTGATCCGTAAATGGGTGATCGCTGATGCCTGTGGTAATGTGAGTGATACCTTAAGACAGACCGTTACTGTGAAAGACTTAACGCCGCCTGTGTTTACCATGATACAACCTGCAAACATCACCGTAGATTGTGATAAGGTACCTGCTAAAACAGACCTCACCGCTACTGATAATTGTACACCTGGTGTTATCACAGTGACGCCTACAGATTCGCTAGCCACCATTACAGGAAGCACCTGCACGCAGAACTATCGTATCATCCGTAAATGGATAGCTACTGATAACTGCGGTAACACGACCATACTCAGACAAACAATCACTGTTCAGGATACTTCCAGACCAGTATTCTCTATCCCACAACCTGCAAACATAACCGTAGATTGCGATAAGGTACCTGCTCTGCCAACTGTCACCGCTACCGACAACTGTACCGCTGTTGTTACTGTTACCGTAGGTCAGAAAAAAGAATTCCTGTCAACTACCTGTTCTAATAATTACAAATTAACACGTACCTGGACCGCCAAAGACGATTGTGGTAATACTACCATCATGTCTCAGGTAATCGTGGTACAGGATACAACCAGACCAACATTCACCGTAGTACCTCCGGCAGATACTACCATCAGTTGCGATGCAATACCAGCTCCTGCTACTAATCTGAAAGCTATCGATAATTGCAGCGCTACCAGCAATGTGAAAATCGCTTACACACAGACAAGGCAGAACATCACCGGTGCTTGTGCCAGCAACTATCAACTGATCCGTACCTGGACGGCTAGAGATGAATGTGGTAATAGTACTGTTATTCGCCAGGTGATCACAGTTGTAGATACCACCAAACCAGTGATTGATCCGGCTCCGGCTAACATCACCGTGAATTGTGGGGAATCTATCCAGATTGCGGCTACCTTATATGCCCGCGATAATTGTGATGGGACCTTCCCGAAGAAGGCTACCATGAAGGAAGATCCTTATGTAAAAGATATCTGTAACGGATATACCATCATCAGAAGATGGACCATTGCAGATGCTTGTGGTAACCAGGCAATAGAACGTGTACAGACCATCACGGTGAATCCTTGTCCTAAACCAGAACTGGATCCTACCCTGCCTGTCAACTGTTCTAACAATACCAAGTTTGCCATCCTGTTGAAAAACAAAGTCAGCAAACCTAAATTCACGCTCGTTAGTATCACACCAGCAACAGCCGTAACCACACCGCTGACACAAACCAGCAACGTGTTCGATCTGAAAGGTGCTACTCAGGCTACCTTCACAGTGACAGACGGTGTAACAGGATGTGTATCTGATCCGGTGACTTATGACCTGCAATACACTGCCAAACCTGTAGTGAACCTGGGTAATGACACTTCAATATGTAGTGGAAACACCCTCACCCTGGATGCTGGTGCTGCCAACGCGGCTTACACCATCCG
>NZ_FOJF01000005.1 GCF_900110995.1 Chitinophaga sp. YR573 | reverse complement strand
GTGTTCCCGTATTACCCCTGTCTGCCTTTGATATGTTCTCAGACCCCGGTCGAATCGCCCCTGCTCGTCAATAGCGCAGGTTTGATGTTGCCTTAATATTTCGAACTACCAAGGCTTCAACGTTCCGTAAGTTTCGAGGCTCTATCGCATACCTTCAGCAGTCGCTGTCTACGCTTCGTGCCATCATCTCTAATGACTACGCAAGACTCGCTTCCGGTGGTTGACTAGACCTTGTCGGACAGGTTTGGTTACCTGCCGGGTAATTTCGAGGTGTTTCATTTGTAAATCCCCACCTCACGGACTTTGCACAGCGCAATCGATAATTTACCGCTACTGGGCACATAAATAGCAAGACCCGCTCTTAGAGCGGGTCTTGCTATTTATATTATCTCTTCCTATTTTATAAGTATTTCATATTCAACCTGAAATAGGTTCGATCAAAACTCAGCAACCATGTTTGATGCCTTATAATATAAACATGGCTGGGGTCAATTGATGACTGATTGTCAGATCAAGTAGTAGCTATTACAAATAAAGATTACTCTATTAAAATCATACCCGCCCACTCATACGGTGTGGTTTTTCTACGCATTTCCAGTTGTGCGATCCGGAAAGCCTCATGAGTTGATTTATTATTAAACTTATTTATGTAAAATATTTTTATCAGTTGATTGGTTGGTGTAGTGTATAAATCCCATAAGCCTAAAATCATATTGCCAACTCCTGCTAATTTGAAAGCCCTTTGTAAGCCAAAAACACCCTCCGACCCTTTTAAATCTCCTAGGGCTCCTTTGCAAGCGGTCAGTACAACCAGGTCAGTTTTACTTAGGTCCAGATTTGCAATTTCATAGGCGGTGACCACGCCATCCTCTTTTCCGGAGTCGGGCAATATGCCAGACCATATTTTATTTCCATTTGCCATCATAATACCACTGCGAAACATCGGATCTTCCGCTGATTTGAATGGATTAGTAGTATCGCTATTTTTGCTGGTTCTTTTAGAAGGAGGGAAAGAAAAGCCATGTGTGAGAATATGCAAGATGGTTGGAGAGTGACCGCTGAATTGTTTTAAGGCAGCTTCTGTTGCATCATTACCAGATATTAGTAGACTATTTTTGTTGCTTCGCTGCAAATAATCATATACATATTGGGTTTCAGCAAATGCCGATGGCGTTAGATTGGGTAATCCAACTGCGTTCTTGCCAACGCCATAATTAATGTCTCCAAACAGTACCGTATTCTGAACTTCTACAGGCCTGCGGAGCGAAGTAATTGCTCTTAAACTGTTAAATTGTCTTATTTCATATTTATCGATTAAGTAATGGTTGTTGTCAACCGGAAGGGCATTAAAGTTAATACGGCATAAGAATCCGGTTGGGGAAATGTAGACCCTATTTTTCCCTTCTAGAAAGGGTTCTAACTTCGCCCAGATTAATTCATATAGAAGGTCACTTTTTCTGTCATGAATTTTATTCTCAACAGGATTAATACCATTACCATATAGGTGTTTAGCATATTCTTCTGAACTTAGTCGAGATTTATTCTCAATCAGGTCAACTATGCTTTTTTCATGGCAAAGCGTAACAAAATGTGGAATACTATCGCCTGGCAACATGACATAGGCGGCATAAATAATTGTATCTGACCATTTGGGTTGAGCGTGGTTAAAACTGATAAATTCTATGGCCACTTCGTCCTTTTTCAAACTGTCGACAATTTGTCTGAAGTCAAATTGTTTATAATCTACGAGTTGGTTGCCATAATAATTAATAGCTTTTTCTTTATGTTTGATGCTTAATTTAAGCTGATTTTCCTCATTCAGTCGACTATTTTGAGACAATGTATATAGGTGAGCCAGTGTTTTCTTATCCTCTTGCCATTGATCAATCAATTTTCTTATATTTTCATCAGAAATGTTTCTTAATTGCTGCAAGACTTTTTGTTGATTACTTAGTAGCATACCCTTTGCTAAAAGGGCTTGATTACAGGATTTTTGCAAGAATTCGGTACTACATTTTGTTGGTCCCCAATCAAATAAAATAGATGGAGCCAAATCGAAATGAGGTCTAAATTTTAGCAACAAATCATATTTATCATTTTCTCCCAATATTATAAAGTTTTCTTTCAAGTATTCTGTAATCAGTTCTTCGCATTCAATAGCTGTTTCTTGGGCTTCTTCAAATTTTTTTCTGGTTGAATACATAAGCGCCAGATTGGAAAGTATCTGGGGATAAGTGTTACTGGTTCTGCCGACAGTGACAGCTTCAATTCTTACAGCCTCCCTAAAATGCTGCTCACTTTCTTCATATTTTTTCAATCTCATTTCTATGACTGCATAGTTGTTGTACAGCGCAGCTAATTGATGATCTTCAACCTTATCGACTTTTTTCAAAACATTCTTTGACCATTCTAAATACCATTCTGCTGTTTTCTTTTTATTAAGTTCCATCAAAATTGTTGCGAGATTACCTATAAGTATCGCGTAGTTTATATTTTCAGGTTCTTTTAGAATAAATGAAAGACCAAGCGCCTGGCCTGCATATACTGCAGCCTCTTTATACATAGTGATCTCATTATAAAAGGCTGATTTGTTTATACATAATGTCAGGTATAGTTTGCTCCTTTTTCCGAATAAACCTTCAATAATGTTTTCCATTTCATCATAGAGCAGTATGGAGTGCTTATAATTAGCCCTTTTTTTATATTGGCTCGCAAGTTCGTTAGCAGCATTTAAAAAGGTCATATTCTCTTTCCCATTAACGAAATTTTCTTTGACCAGTGCCTGTTCCAGATAAAACTCAGCAGTTGTGTTCAGGTTGTTCTCTTGAAACAGTGCGGCATAAGTATACATCAGCTGAGCATATTCATGTGAGTCGGTTTCTTTTATTTTGATGAATAGTTGAAATGATTTATTCAGTGCGTCAAATGACAGATCATATCTTTTGTTGAGCCGGTACGCGTTGCTTATCCTGGCAAGAACTTTTGCGTGGTCAAGGCTGTCTGTCAGGTTGTTCTTTTGTAGATAAAATAAACATTTTTCGTAATATTCCTGGGCTTTGCCGAAGTTACCTTCTTTGATAAAAAGATCGGCATAAGCCATTATTCCCATAAAGCTATAGGAGTTGTTGTATTGGAAATTTTTTTGCAAGATTGCGATGCGGTCTAACATTAATCTTGCCTTTTCTGTATCATCTATATCCAGGTATAGATTGGCAGCCATGCACAGAGAAGTTATAAACACTACGCTATCTTGGTTGCCATTCTGTTCTATCTGACTAATAAGGCTTTCAAAAAAATATTTCCCCTGAGTATACCTTCCTTTATTTATACAATATTCTCCAAAATTAGTGATCACTGCAGCATATATATCATCATTAAGTGTTAAATGGTCACTGCACAATTGCAAGGTTTTATTCCATTCTTCGGATGCATGGGTGAAATCATTCAGGCATCCATAAAGCCATGCTAAATCGTTCCGTTCGATTATATACTCTTTCCAGTCGACGACAGGCTGTTTTTGCCGATGGCTTAATATGGGGATATAGAGATTTATTGCCTCCTTGTATTTATGATAGCTTATGTAAATCGTTATAAGATTTCTTGTATTTTCAATATACGTTGGGCTTGTTATCCCTACTATGCTTTTTTGTATATTTAGCCCGGCAATGTAATATTGTTGAACTGAGTCTGGATAGTGACCGTCTTTGTAATGTAGATTGCCTAATAATAACAATATTTCTGCATAGGGTTCTGTTTGATCACCTGATTGCCTTATTAGTATATTTTTTATGACATGTGTAATACGGATAGCCTGATCATACTCTTTGTTATTCTCATGCATGGATACCATAGGAAGCAAGTTTTTGATATCCTGTGCTAGTGACTTCAAATGAAAAAAGAACAAGAACGATAATCCAAGATAGAGATGGACGATTTTTTTCATATTGTGATACGTATTGGGGCATACTAATTTAGTATATTAAGGTGGATATATAGTTCGGAGGTAAAAAAAATATAATATATGTATATTTTTTACAAAGTGTTTTATTACTAAACTTGGCTTTATGATAAAAAATGGATTATGGGGATTAGTGATATTGACAATTATTAGTATTAAGGCTAATGCACAGTCAAAAGATGAAATAATAGGGTTCCTGACAAACGAAGATAGTAGGGAATGGATCTTACGAAGATATGAGGAAAAGCTGGGAGACTGTTCTGGAAATGGTCAGCTTTTTGTGTTATTTAAGAATGGAACATTGCGCTGGAGCAGATGCGAAAAAGGTGATTCTTATTACAAGGAACTGAAGTGGTTTATTCAGTTGGAGACCAGCAGTCCATTGGAATATAAAATCGTTTTTAGTGAATCGCTCAGGCTTGCCCCTAATCGCAATATTAGTGAGATGAGAATTGATATCGTTAAACCCTGCTTGCGACAACCGAAGGTTAAAATGATATGGAGAAGCATTCCTGCGAATAGAGAAACAAGGAGGTTAATGATAAACCTGATTTCAGTTAATTAATTAATAATGCAAAATAACAATTTTGAACTGCTGGATATTCGGATAAAATTTTTTGGGTTTTTAGCTACTGCAGTTTCCATATGTCTGGGTGCCTGGCAGTTTAGTAGTCAACAAAATGCGACCAGTGAACTGGAAGTTAGAAAGAACTTCTGGCAGATGCAGAATCAGCTTTACGCTGAAATATGTAATAACGCTGGCGCCATGGCAGCTAATTTGGCTGAGCAGGTAGTATTTGAACAGGAAAAGAAGAAATTCCTGGCACATTACTACGGTGAACTGGCCCTCGTAGAGGATAGTTTGGTAGAGCGATCTTTGGTAGAGTTGGT
This sequence comes from Chitinophaga sp. YR573, assembly GCF_900110995.1. Lineage (GTDB taxonomy): Bacteria > Bacteroidota > Bacteroidia > Chitinophagales > Chitinophagaceae > Chitinophaga. The sequence continues at coordinate 2,258 of NZ_FOJF01000005.1, read as the reverse complement.
ATCTTATCTCGATGTTTACAAACCTAATTTGGGAGTAGAAATGGATTTGAAATTTAAAGAAAAAGTATTAGCCCTTTCTATTGCCTGTAAAAAGTCTTCAGTAACGTTTAAGCAGGACAACCTAGATAGATGACATTCGACTTGATCCTTGATCCTCCAAAAGACTTTAGATAACATATTTAAATTTTAAAAATTAAGAGGCCTTCAAATCTAATGGCTTGGGGGCTTCTTAATTTTTCGGTTCGAGATGACAAGATTCGAACCTTAAAAATATTTTGCCTTTTAACAATCCGCTAGATAATTGCTTTGGAAAGCCATTCTGCCAATAAATCAGGAAATCCGCATAAACCTGGTAAATTGATTAATTTTCTTATCTTCGTTCCGACAGGTAGAAAGAGTTGGAAATTGTGCAAAACAGGCACGTTTTTTCAGAGTTTTAAATATCTTGCCATTCATTTGACGTTCAGAGTTTATAAAATATTGATGCCCAGAATATTAGTATTCCTGTTCTGCTTTTTACAGTTTCTTGGTTATCCAAACGGACAGCCAATTTTTTCATTGACCAGTTCTTCAAGCGTTTCAGCTGCCAGTATATCGACCAGCTATTTCCATGTTTGCTGAAAGTGACTACTAATTGAACAATCGTTTTCAACAGCAAACAGCACATCTATTTTTTTCCTTTTACATTGATCTTACCCCAGGGAACAATACATATAAGAACGACTGTAAACGATGTTATTAGAATTCTTAGAGAACGGGTAACATACTAACTATTGATTAGCATATCCTTTCTTTTTACATAGTAGACATCCGGGAAAATATTATTTTCAATATTATCTGCAATTCTTTCTGTAATATCAGTAATGTAGCTTCTTCCCTCAAATACTACGTTCATATGATAGGTTCTTCCTCTCCCTGAGGACTTATAGAATGTTTTTTCTACAACATATTTGACTGGTTTATCCTTTTCTATTACAGTTTTATACTCCAGGTGATTTCTGCCAGTAATTAAAAAAATAACGTAACATCCAAGTCCGAATATCAATCTTGCAATATTACCTGAGGACATTATTAATTAATGTTGGTTATCTAATTATTATTTTGTTTATCAGCATCTTTTTTCTTCTCCTGGGTTCATTTCGAACTTTATTTGCTACAGTTTTCACCATAGCCCCAACCCGTTTTTTCAAAATTATCCAATTCCCTGAACTATTTCATTTTTAGTGGCAGATTTCCGGGCTTGCTCCGTTAGTATCTAAGAGCTAATAACGTTAACCTATTGATAATTAACATAAACTGGTTCTGGGTAGAGCGGTTCGTTACCTCCCCGCTCCCCCACAGACCTGTGCGAGCAGCTTTCCTGCACACGGTTCCTCTGCCTACGGCTTCGCCAATTGATAGCTGTGATAGATTTTGGGTCTTACAAGAGGTATCCATTCTGTAGTCAGCTTTGCAATTTTATTCCATGTCCATACACGTTTGCCACCACGATGGTTTAGCCATTTATGGAGCAGGTGTTTTGTCCGGTTATAGTACGTATGTAGTTTCCTGCAATTAAATGCAATACCGTAATAGGCATAATGGCCGTGCAGTTTTTGGTTCAACTCGCCTATAAGCACCGCTATGGGAAGCTGCTGCCTATAGAACTTGATCCAATCACTTAATCGCTTCAAAGCCAGATTCAGTTTCTTACTGCTTGTTTTGCGTTTCAGAATAGATTTCCCTTTCCTGCTTGTACTCATGTAATGGGTAAAGCCTAAAAAGTCAAACGTTTTATTTGGATGTTTATCCTCTCCCTTTTCTTCACCCAAATCTAGTAGTCTCGTCTTTTCAGGGTGCAGCGTCAATCCAAATTTTCCTAGTCGCTTTGGGAGTACTTCCATCACACGTAGTGCATCTTCCTTGTTGGTAAAACCTAACAGAAAGTCATCCGCAAAACGGATGATAAAGCTCTCTCCTTTCAGTAATCGCTGGATTTGTTCTTTGAACCATTCGTCCAGTACATAGTGCAGAAAAACGTTGCTGATCAACGGAGAGATACTTCCTCCCTGAGGTGTGCCCTCCGTTGGATACATCACCTGACCGTTTTCCAATATGCCTGCCTTTAGCCACTTGTCGATCATTTTCCTTATCACACCATCCTTTATCTTCAGATCAAGGAACTCCCGCAGGCATTGGTGATTGATACTCCCAAAGTAGTTTTGCATGTCTGCGTCTATAATGTAGCGCATCCTGTTCATACTAACTTCTCTTGACAG
>NZ_FOJF01000006.1 GCF_900110995.1 Chitinophaga sp. YR573 | reverse complement strand
CAAAGATTTTTAAAGCGAATAAGGGCGCATGGTGGATGCCTAGGCTCTAGGAGGCGAAGAAGGACGTGGTAAGCTGCGATAAGCTACGGGGAGATGCAAACGATCGTTACATCCGTAGATTTCCGAATGGGACAACCCAATACACTGAAGGTGTATTACCCGCAAGGGGGCCAACGCAGGGAACTGAAACATCTAAGTACCTGCAGGAAAAGAAAATAAATAATGATTCCCTAAGTAGTGGCGAGCGAACGGGGAAGAGCCCAAACCTGGATGGCGTGCTGTCCGGGGGTTGTAGGACTACATTTAGAAAGTCAGATCAAGTTGAATCATCTGGAAAGATGAACCATAGCAGGTGATAGTCCTGTAGGCAGAAATTCTGATGGACGCGTAGTATCCTGAGTAGCGCGGGACCGGAGAAATCCTGTGTGAATCTGTCAGCACCATCTGATAAGGCTAAATACTCCCTAGAGACCGATAGTGAACCAGTACCGTAAGGGAAAGGTGAAAAGTACTCCGAACAGGAGAGTGAAATAGTTCCTGAAACCGTGCGCCTACAAGCGGTCGGAGCATAGTAATATGTGACGGCGTGCCTTTTGCATAATGAGCCTACGAGTTACTCCTTACTGGCAAGGTTAAGCACTTAAGTTGCGGAGCCGTAGCGAAAGCGAGTTCTAACAGAGCGCTTAGTCAGTAGGGGTAGACGCGAAACTTTGTGATCTATCCATGGGCAGGTTGAAGGTTTGGTAACACAAACTGGAGGACCGAACCCATTAGCGTTGAAAAGCTATGGGATGACCTGTGGATAGGGGTGAAAGGCCAATCAAACTGAGAGATAGCTCGTTCTCCCCGAAATGTTTTTAGGAACAGCCTCGTACATAGAGTTATCATAGAGGTAGAGCTACTAATTGGGCTAGGGGGCTTCACCGCCTACCAAACCCTAATAAACTCCGAATGCTATGATATATCTGCGGGAGTGAGGCTGTGGGCGCTAAGGTCCATGGCCGAGAGGGAAATAACCCAGATTAACAGCTAAGGTCCCTAATAGTACGTTAAGTTGAACAAACGAAGTTCAAATCCTATAACAGCCAGGATGTTGGCTTGGAAGCAGCCATTCATTTAAAGAGTGCGTAACAGCTCACTGGTCGAGGGTTTGGGCACGGAAAATAATCGGGCATCAAACGTACAACCGAAGCTTTAAGATTGCTGGCGATGTCAGTATATCGGTAGGGGAGCATTCTAAACTGCATTGAAGGTGTTACGTGAGTAATGCTGGAGCGTTTAGAAAAGAAAATGTAGGCATAAGTAACGATAATTTGGGTGAAAAACCCAGACGCCGTAAGACTAAGGGTTCCTGATCAACGCTAATCGGATCAGGGTTAGTCGGGTCCTTAGGCAAAGCCGAAAGGCGTAGCTGATGGCAAAATGGTGAATATTCCATTACCTGCTATAACTTCGATGGAGTAACGGAGTAGTGAAAGGACTGCGCACTTACGGAATAGTGCGTTAAAGGGTGTAGTTATATCTTGTGTAGGCAAATCCGCATGAGATGATGAACCCGATAGTACAACAAAGCTTCGGCCGCGTTGATAATGTCCCTAATCAGACTTCCAAGAAAAACTTCTAAGGTTCGGTTATAGCAGCCCGTACCGTAAACCGACACAGGTAGTCGAGGAGAGTATCCTCAGGCGCTCGAGTGATCCGTGGTAAAGGAACTAGGCAAATTGACGCTGTAACTTCGGGATAAGGCGTACTGCAGTAATGCAGTCTCAGTAAAATGGTCCAACCAACTGTTTAACAAAAACACAGGGCCCTGCAAAATCGAAAGATGACGTATAGAGCCTGATACCTGCCCGGTGCTGGAAGGTTAAGGAAGGATGTTCGGAGCAATCCAAAGCTTCTGACTGAAGCCCCAGTAAACGGCGGCCGTAACTATAACGGTCCTAAGGTAGCGAAATTCCTTGTCGGGTAAGTTCCGACCTGCACGAATGGTCTAATGAGTTGGACACTGTCTCTACCACGAGCTCGGTGAAATTGTAGTATCGGTGAAGATGCCGGTTAATCGCAACGGGACGGAAAGACCCCGTGAACCTTCACTACAACTTAACATTGATTTTGAACCACAGATGTGTAGGATAGTTGGGAGACTATGAAGCAGCTTCGCCAGGAGTTGTGGAGTCAACGTTGAAATACCAACCTTCTGTTGTTTAGAGTCTAACACCGCAAGGTGGACATTGTTTGGTGGGTAGTTTGACTGGGGTGGTCGCCTCCTAAAAAGTAACGGAGGCTCGCAAAGGTACCCTCAGTACGGTTGGTAATCGTACGCAGAGCGCATTAGTAAAAGGGTGCTTGACTGTGAGGCAAACAAGCCGAGCAGGAGCGAAAGCTGGCTAAAGTGATCCGGTGGTTCTGTATGGAAGGGCCATCGCTCAAAGGATAAAAGGTACTCCGGGGATAACAGGCTGATCTCCCCCAAGAGCTCATATCGACGGGGAGGTTTGGCACCTCGATGTCGGTTCGTCACATCCTGGGGCTGGAGAAGGTCCCAAGGGTTCGGCTGTTCGCCGATTAAAGTGGCACGTGAACTGGGTTCAGAACGTCGCAAGACAGTTCGGTCCCTATCTGTTGTGATCGTTAGTAAATTGCGAGGACATGACCTTAGTACGAGAGGACCGGGTCGTACGTACCGCTGGTGTATCTGTTGTGCCGCCAGGTGCAATGCAGAGTAGCTATGTACGGACAGGATAAACGCTGAAAGCATCTAAGCGTGAAACCAACCTCAAGATGAGTTTACTTTTAAGGGCCGTCGGAGACTACGACGTTGATAGGCTACAGGTGTAAGGGTGGTAACATCGAAGCCGAGTAGTACTAATTGCCCGTAAGCTTTAATTTTATTTTGTAAATGTATTATCAACTTCCCAATATGTAAATTATTGCGTTGCGAGAGCGTGGAGTGATCTGGGTAGGATCTTATCTGAGAAAAGGATAGGAAAACTGATACAGAGAAACGATAGGCTGATAGTAACAAAAGATCCTTCAAGATCTTATGGTGGTTTTGCCGAGGGTGTTCACCTCTTCCCATTCCGAACAGAGAAGTTAAGCCCCTCATGGCCGATGGTACTGCACAATCATGCGGGAGAGTAGGTAGCTGCCATATTTATTGAAAA
>NZ_FOJF01000007.1 GCF_900110995.1 Chitinophaga sp. YR573 | reverse complement strand
GGAAAGTTATTACATCGCATACAACGGGATATTAAGTATGACATCATACCTATAGGACGTATTTTCTCCGCTAGTGAAGTATACATAGTAAACGCCCAGCAACAACTCTGCCCACCAGGAGTAAGCGGAGAGCTACTGATAGGAGGAGCAGGCGTATCTCCTGGTTATCTGCATCAGCCGGAGCTAAGTGCAGCGAAGTTTATAACTCATCCTTTCATTCGTGACGGAGGTCGTCTATACCGTACAGGCGACCTGGTACGGCGGTTACCATCTGGAGAAATCATTTTTCTGGGTCGTGTGGATGATCAGGTAAAGATCCGTGGTTACCGGGTAGAACCAGGAGAGGTAAGCCGTGTATTGTCAGGATGTGAAGGAGTACATCAATGTGTAGTGACAACGGAGAGTACAGACCAACCCAGGTTGATCGCTTATGTGGTAATGGAAGGTGTGTTTAATCAGGAAGTATTACAAACCTACCTGAAGGACAGACTACCGGACTACATGCAGCCATCGTTCTATATTCCTTTACCATCATTACCACTCACGTCCAATGGTAAGATAGATCGTCGTTCTTTACCTTCTCCTGCTACAGTTGCAGGTAAGAACGATAATTACGTAGCACCACGCAATGAAATAGAAGAACAGCTGGCCGTTATCTGGGCTGGACTATTGAATGTAGAACGTGTAGGTATATATGATAATTTCTTTGAACTGGGAGGGCATTCATTATTGGCAATAAGAGTATTATCTGCGTTGAAAAAAGATGCAGGTATCGATGTTACCATAACAGATTTGTTTGAATACTTAACGATAGCATCGCTGGCTGAATACCTGGCAGATCGCAAAGAGGTATATACATTACCGCTTATTACCGTACAGGAAAGACCAGAACGGATACCGCTGTCATATGCACAGGAACGTTTGTGGTTTATCGACCAGTTGCGTGGTAGCACGCACTACCATATGCCTACATTGTTCAGGTTGAAAGGCCAGTTGGATGTATCGTTGCTGGAAGCAGCCTTCCGCATGATAGTGGACCGTCACGAATCACTGAGAACAGTATTTAAAGTAGAAGATGGGGTGCCATACCAGGAGATCTTATCTGCTGGTGGCTGGCGTCTGAATATAGTAGATAATATCCCCAACGATCTGCATGCGGCGATAACTGCCGAAATAGACCGGCCATTTGACCTGTCCGCAGATCATATGCTGCGTGCCCGGTTGTTCCGATTGCAGGAAGATGAACATCTGCTGGTGCTGGTAAGACATCATATTGCCTCAGATGGCTGGTCTGTATCCCTGATTGTACAGGAATTCTGTGAAATATACCAGAATCGTGAAGTGGCATTACCTGTATTGCCATTGCAGTATGCAGACTACGCCTTATGGCAACGTAGCCACCTTACAGGCGACCTGCTTGATCAGCAGCTGGGCTATTGGGAAGAGAAACTGAAAGGAGTAACCCCGCTACAGCTTCCTTCAGATTTGCCAAGACCTGCGGTACAAAGTATCCAGGGCGACCGGCTGAATTTCAAAGTAGGCAAAGAGCTGAGTAACCGTTTACAACAACTGGCGCAACAGGAGGATGTTACGCCATTTATGCTACTGCTGGCCGTATACAAGGTGTTGTTATACCGCTATAGCAACCAAACGGACATCTGTGTAGGAACAACAGTAGCGCATCGCCCTCAACAGGAACTGGAGCCACTAATCGGCTTTTTTGTAAACACCCTTGCGTTGCGTAGCGATCTTTCAGACAATCCTGATTTCAGGTCACTACTATCCCAGGTAAGGACAACAACACTGGAAGCATATGCCCATATCGCAGTTCCATTTGAGAAAGTGGTGGATAGGGTCGAGAAGGAGCGGGATAAGAGCCGGAGTTCCCTGTTTCAGGTGTTGTTTGTACTGAATAATAATGATTCGGCTTTAGTACAGGACCTGGGAGATATCACAGTAGCTCCGGAATCACTGGATCATAAAATAGCCAAATTCGATCTTACGTTTTTTGTAGAAGAAACAGCAGAAGGCTTTGGCATTTCTATAAATTATTGTACGGATCTTTTTCTTCCAGCGACGATTGAGCAGATGAAAGATCATTATTTGCAGTTGCTGTCATCAGTAGCGGATGATCAAAGTCAGCCGGTAGGTCATTTACAGATGCTGTTACCAGAGGAAGAAGCAGCCCTGTTATCTGAAGGGGTAAATCATGGATTTGTTTCAGGAGAATCAGAGACAATAATTTCTCTTTTTAGGAGCCAGGTAGTTAATAACCCTGAGAGGGTGGCATTGATCTCTGGTGAGACACAGCTCAGCTACCAGGAACTTGACAACAGTTCAACCTGGCTGGCGCATTACCTGAAACAAACCTATAATTTACAGGCTAATGATCTGGTAGGTATCCTCATGGAAAACAGTAGTTGGTCAGTAATCGCCATACTGGGTATCCTGAAAGCAGGAGCTGCTTATGTACCAATAGATCCTTCCCTTCCTACCGAACGTCAGGATTATATTATCAATGATACAGGTATCAAAGTATTGCTGATTACATCAGAAAGACTGTTTGATGTAATCTCATTTAACATTCCCGTATTCTCTGTAGACCTTCAACTGGAAGAACTAACAACGCCACCTGTATTAGCAGAAGTATCATCAACAGACCTGGCCTATGTAATCTATACATCGGGTACTACAGGTCATCCTAAAGGAGTGATGATCACACATGGTAATATCACCGATTATTATAAAGGGCTGTC